>NZ_AULL01000009.1 GCF_000422265.1 Kaistella palustris DSM 21579 | reverse complement strand
GAAGCCGTCTCAAAACTGAGGCGGTTTTTTTGTGATTTTTTTTGCAAAGTATTGTCTATTTTATAGTTGTTTTGTATCTTTAAGTATTGATAATCAATGATATGAATATTAAATTTAAAGATTATAATCAACAACAAAACTGGTTATTCCCGCCCTCAATCGAGGAATTGATTCCGGAAAGTCATCCTGTTCGCATCGTTAATGGGGTTATTGAGCAACTTGATCTGAGACTGCTCATTGAGGAGTATAGTAAAGATGGCAAACCCAGCTTTCATCCCAAGATGATGCTCAAGGTAATGGTTTACGCTTATATGGATAATATCTATTCCAGCAGGAAAATCGAAAAAGCGATGCGGGAGAATATCAATTTCATGTGGTTGTCCGCTCAACAGGTCGCAGACCATAACACCATTGCACGTTTTCGGAGCAAGAAACTCAAGACTATTTTCAAAGATATTTTTAAACAGGTCGTCCTGTTATTAGCAGAGGAAGGACTCGTTAGCTTGAAAGAAGTTTTTACCGATGGAACCAAGATTGAATCTGTTGCCGGGAGATATACCTTTGTTTGGGGCAATGCAATAAAAACCAGAAAAGAAAAGATGGCAGAGCAACTCGAAGAAATGTGGAAATATGCCCAAAGTATTGCTGATGAAGAAGACAGCGATCCTACACCACCGGAGTTTAAAACTATCGATAAAGATAAAATAGAGAAAACCACCAGGAAAATAGAAGAGATCATCAGCAAAAATCCGAATGCTTCCACTAAAGCAAAGGCAAAATTAAGATACATTCAAAAGAATTTTTCTCAGAACCTGGATAAATACGAGCAGCAGGAAAAAGTTTTGGCCGGACGTGGCAGTTACAGCAAAACCGATCCAGATGCCACATTTATGCGCATGAAAGATGATCATATGCAGAATGGACAACTTAAACCCGCTTACAATGTCCAGGTAAGTTCCGAATCGCAGTTCGTTATTCATTATACTTTACACCAAAGCACCAATGATTTAAATACGCTTAAACCACACCTCAAAACTTTTGAAGAACTTTATCAGTTTTTGCCGGAAGAACTTACCGCTGACGCAGGCTATGGCAGTGAAGAGAATTATGATTTTCTGGAAGAAAAAAATATAGAAACCTTCGTGAAATACAATACCTTCGATAAGGAACAGGGTATTTTAAAATCGAAAAGAAAGAAAATTAACGATGACTTTCACCGCGATAAACTCTATTACAACGAAGAGAAAGATCAGTATATCTGTCCGATGGGGCAACCGATGAAGAGGATATGTTCTAAAAATCGAAAAACCAAAAGCGGTTACGCTCAGACAAGTTCGCTGTACCAGGCTCAAAACTGCAATGGTTGTCCGCTGCGAGGGACTTGCCACAAAGCGCAGGGAAATAGAATAATAGAACGGAACCAAAATTTAGAACGCCATAAGGATAGAGTTCGGGAAAATCTCTTGAGCGAAATAGGTGAAATAAAACGAAGACAA
>NZ_AULL01000008.1 GCF_000422265.1 Kaistella palustris DSM 21579 | reverse complement strand
ACAAAAAATTCAGATAACAGGGCATTGCCAAAAGATCGGCTCCAGGGCTTAGGCCTGCAGCTATTTGCCGATCCTTCGGCAATGCCCGACCGTTAGGCGACATTGTATG
The DNA here is from genome assembly GCF_000422265.1 of Kaistella palustris DSM 21579. Classification (GTDB taxonomy): domain Bacteria; phylum Bacteroidota; class Bacteroidia; order Flavobacteriales; family Weeksellaceae; genus Kaistella; species Kaistella palustris. Next base: position 6,942 of record NZ_AULL01000008.1, on the reverse strand, counting down.
AAATTCAGACTCCCATTTTCAATTTATAATAAATATGAAACTGATTTAAGTTATACTGAAATCATAAATACTCTTGAAAATAAAAAAACCGAATATTATTTGAATGGATTACAAATTGTAAAATATAATTATAATGTAACCTATAGAAATATATTGGTTCAAAGATATTCAGAAGGCTTAGATGTCGTGATAGAAGTTTTCCCTCTCGTTGAAATGAAAATTGAAAGTGAAAATCCAACAAAACTAAAAACTAAAATTCATCCAAATTATAGAGGAATAATATTTTTATCAATTTTTACTCTTGTTTTTTCACTTGCTTCGATTTTTGAAAACAGATGGACTTTTAATGGCGTTTCTAGAGATCCAACAATTTTGGAAAGATTTTTATTTTTCTTTGGTGGTGGAATCATTCCCGCAGTTTGGTGTTATTTGCAATTTATAAGACCAATAAAAAAAACTGAAAAATGGTTAATTGAAAAATTAAAACTAAAAAAATCACAAAACAACGTCGCCTAACATTGTATTGGCAAAATGCGGGGTTAAATCATAGCTGAAGAGCATCATATATTTATCCGCAAAAATGCTTTTCATCTTGATTTTTTATTAATTTAACAATCTGAAAAAGCATTTTGCTCACAGCTGTCTGAATTGAACTTTCAGTTAAATCCAGCCCGCACTTCGCCAATACTTTTTCCGTTAGCGGTAATTTTACAGAACGAGACAGCACAACACAAATGATAAACTTTGACAACATAAAAACCTATTCAACGGACTTCCCACAGACTTGGAGTTTTTTAAGGTCGCCAGAAGAAGCAAATGAAATTTCTCCGGAGTATAAAGACCAAATCTTCTTTCTAAATGATGAAGCAAGCAAGTTCGTTAAAAACTATATTGACAGTTCAAAAATGGTTACAGGACCTTTATGGAAACCATTTAATGAAAAATACTTTAAGACTGTAGAAGAATTTGAAGTAACAGAGAACTGTGAGTCTGAAATTAAGAAATGGCTTTACTCAAAACCTATTCCGTTTGACAAATATGTTTTCATTGACAGCGAAAGAAGTGGACAATCTGTAACGCTAACTTGGAAGATGGTAATTAAGTATTGGGAGGGACTTTTATTTGCTGACGACTTAATAATATTTGACGAGACACTAAATTGGGGACTTTTTTATTTTCACGAAGACAGACTTTACTTCGGAAAAGACAAAATCTACGACAAAGAATTTGAGTATGAAAAAACAAGAGAACTTAACGAGCTGAAAGAGAAGTTTTTCAATAAAGACAATTTGAACTTCAACAATGAAGACAAGAAAAAGACAATTAGAGACTTTAAAGAGAAATATAACACAGACAGAATTGAATAAAAAACTACCGCTAACAAGGGTTTTGCAATAGTGGGGCGAAACTGCAAAGTTCAACAGTAGTTCTTCGCTTCAACTTTTGTGCAAAATTGAAGTTTTGTGCTTCGATTTCCCCACCATCGCAAAGCCCCGAAACGTTAGCTGTAATTACAAAACAATCAATCTGTTATTAATTTTATTATATTTTTTTTTTATGTAAAAATATGGCTGAACTTTACAATCAACTAATACTTCATTACTATCTTTATGATGATTCGCATGAAATTGATGCATTCTTCAGAAATGACAGCGAAAGAGAATTGTTAAATTTATTTCAAGAAGTAATAAATGATTTAGATTTACGTGTAAGAATTGAATCGACTCCTTCTAAGGAAGGTGGTTATATAGAAATTTGGCAGTTTGTAGATGATAATAAAGAATTAATTAGTCTTGTTGTAAGTCTTTTAACATTAATTTTATCAAGATATCCCGTCAAGAACAAAAGATTGGATAAAGCTCAAATTGAAAATCTGGAGTTAGATAATTTGCTGAAAAAAGAAGAATTAAAAAAACTTGGAATAACAAATTATGAAAAAATTGACGAAACGGCAGTTAGAAAGATAATAGACTTTCTTTTGAAAAATTATAAAATTATTTGGAGAAGATCCAATTTTTTTAAAAAGCTCACCGGAAATAAAGACGTAAAAAAAATCGGCATTAATAAACTTTTTAATTTCAAAGCTTCGGATGAAGAAATTACCTTAAGGTTAGGTGATTATGAACAATTTATACTTTTCAACGAAGAAATCCCAGACATAAAAAATAACGAAGTAACAATCGATTTAATTTCTTCGGTTCTTAAAAAAGGTAATTTTCGTTGGCGAGGCTTCTTAAATGGGCAAATTATTAATTTTGTTATGGAAGATGAGAGCTTTAAAAGATTGGTTTTTGACGGACTTTTAACTCATAATAACAACGTGAAATTGAAAGTTATATTAAATAATTCACGGAAAATTGATGATAGCGGACTAATTCGAATAACAAAATATTACGTATCAAAAGTAATAAGTTACTTTGTTGGAGGAAAGGAATTCATGATGTAACTCCAGCTAACAAGGTATTTCTATTAGCGGGGCGGAAGTTCCTATCATAAAGATTTTTGCTAATTGTTCTTTTTGTTATATTTACAAACACTTGTTATAAAAAGTCCCCGCCAACAGAAATACCCAACCGTTGTACGACATTCTAACCAAAATAACGCATAAATATGATTTGGATAATTCTTATAGGAATTCTAATTTTGTTTGTAATTATGATGAGTTCAGGGAATAATCAAAACAATTCTAATCTAAAGTCAAATAAATCTTTCGAAGCAGAAATTGAAGTTCCTAATCCCGAAAATTCGAATCCGAAAAAAGTTATTGAATTTATTGATCATTACTCGAATCCAGAAGTTATAAAATCAGTATATGAAAAATTGATAGAATTAGATAAAAAAATCCCTCCAATTTTAGATGCAGCATTTAAAGAAAAAATTCAAAATGGATATATAACTAAAGAAATTTATCTATGGAATTTGAGTATCGAAAATCGAAAAATAATAGAAGATGAATTAGAAAATTATCCAAACTCTTATAAATTTGAACTAAAAGGATTACAAGAAAATAAATATGTTGATAAATTAAAGTCAAACATTATTTATGATGAAGTTTGGTTATATGAAGAACCAAATAATAAATTTGATAAAAATGCAATTAAAGTTCAAAACTTAATTGGTACAATTGGCTACGTTCCCAAAGATGAAACATTTGAAGTAAAAGAAATTTTACAAGAAGACTTTAAAGCATATATCAATAAAATTGAAAGACAGGAAAATTACTTGTTTGCAGAAATTATTATCCATTACAAATAAGAACGTCGTACAACATTGTATTGGCAAAATGCGGGATTGAAGTTTTAATTGAAAATTTAATTGTATTTCGTCGCAAAAAACTTTTTCCTTTTACTATTTTTTGTATTTTAGCAAAAGGAAAAAAGTTTTTGCTTTTTGTAGTTAAAGTTGAACATTTTCAGCGTTTTAGCCCGCACTTCGCCAATACTTTTTCCGTTGTCAGCAACGGCGCGGACGGTGATCTTCCCGACAGCATTTTAATAATTTCAGGTCTACCCTTTCGTTGAGAATTTGTTTTGGAGAAATTGCCGCTGCTTACAACACGGTATTTATACAAACGGGGCGGAAGTTTTCATCGAAGATTTTTGCGTAAAATTTAATTTCCGGCAAGTATAAAGTTTTGGTATATTTATCCCCGTTTGCAGAAATACCAAACCGTTGTCAGCAACGGCGCGGACGGTGATCTTCCCGACAGCACTTTAATAATTTCAGGTCTACCCTTTCGTTGAGAATTTGTTTTGGAGAAATTGCCGCTGCTTACAACACGGTATTTATACAAACGGGGCGGAAGTTTTCATCGAAGATTTTTACGTAAAATTTAATTTCCGGCAAGTATAAAATTTTGGTATATTTATCCCCGTTTGCAGAAATACCAAACCGTTACCAGTAATTTTAGAAAACCGACAATGCAGAAATTTGAGTTAACCATTTTCAGACAATCGAGAGTTTTATTTGGGCTCTTTTTTACACCGATTGCATTAATTGGATTGCTCATTTTGGGTGCTGAATTAAACAACATTTTAATTGGACTAATTATTTTCGCTATTTATCTTTTGACGATTTATTACTTTGTTGTTGGACAATTAACAATAACTATTGACAATGGACAACTAAAATTCAACTGGACAAGAAAACTCATATTTAACTATGAAGACATTGAACCCATAAACATTGCAGACATTAATACTATTGTAATTGACAGCGGACAATTATTGCGTAAAATAGTAACTACTGACAGGACAATAAAAATTAATAATGCAAAAGTTCAACAAAAAGACGCTCCCAAATTTATTTATGAACTTGGCGTATTGACAAAGGAAAACAATGTTAGAGAAATAGACAGTTGGGATGAATGGGCTGACAAAGGGTATATAAAAACAGCTTATAGAATCAACACTATTATACTTGTTTTGGCGACAGTTCTTGTGACATTTTTTATAATTAAGAAGGGTTTTAATTCACGACATTTATTTTTGATTTTACTATTCATACCGCAATTGTTTTTATACGGACAACAAATGAAACAGAAAATAAAGAATAACAAGAAATAGAAAAACTACTGGTAACAAGGGTTTTGCGTCAGGCGGGCTGAAGTGCAAAATTCAACAGCAGTTTTTCTATTGAACTTTAGTAATAATATCAGCTTTTGTGCTTCGATTTCCCGCCCGAACGCAAAGCCCCGAAACGTTAGGCGACATTCTATGAAAATTTCGTAATTATTTAAATTTAAGAAAATAAAATCTTGAAATTTTACCATAAAATGAAATTAAAGAATGTTGACTGAAAATTAAATTCAAATAATTTACTTATGTTGAGTATTTTAGAAAAAAGAAATATTAAATTTAAAAAAAAATTTTTTCTATTTAAAGAAACTATAAAATCTGTTGAAACAATAGACTTTGATATGCAATTTATTTCTGCTCTATATGAACAACAATTAAAAAATGTTATCAATGATATTGAATTAGCATTAAATAATGAATATGAAAAAATTGATGATCCTTGGATAAATAATAAATATGATGAATTTGCTTTAATTACTCCAAATTGTATTGAATATTATGATGAAAAAAATCAAAAATACGATATCACCTGTTCTCTCGAAGATTTTAGAGAATTAACTACTTTATGGAAAAATTTTCTTGGTGTTTAATTATTAAGAACGTCGCCTAACATTGTATTGGCAAAATGCGGGAGGAAGGTTAAAGTTGAAAGATTTGAAAAATTATCCGCCGCTGCTTTTCCGTATTGATTTTTTTGTTAATTTAACAATCCGAAAAAAGCATCGGCTACTTTCAGTTTAAATTGAACTTTCAGTCCCTTTTAGCCCGCACTTCGCCAATACTTTTTCCGTTACCAGCCATATTAGAACGACACCGAGAATGAAACGAACATTGACAATATTTTTACTTCTACTTAACTGTTTTGCTTTTGGACAATCCAGAAACGAACTTGCGAACTCTAAACTTTATTTCAGAGCAACTTACTTTGACAAGAAAAACGAATTTATCGGACTACAAACAAGAACTAACTTAACCGACACGATTATTGACAACGTAAAATATCACAAATTCCAAACAGCAGACTTTACAGACTATTCGGACAAACAAGACAAAAAAACTTTCTACGAAACTTTTACAAACGGCATTTATTGTTTGCTTGACAATAGCAAAAAAATCGTTCACAAAATCAACTACCAAACTAACAACGAACAGACAGGAACAATCTTCGGCAGACAAACACAAATTTTGCTTGAATTTATTGACACACGAAGTAGTTATCCAAGAGACAGTTTAGTTCCGACAGAAAAAACACCAAAAAAATATTATCCGACAGACAATTCAGAAATTTATCTTGTAATTATTCCCGACTTACAATCGCTTGTCGTTTCAAGCAACGGACAGTTTTATACCAAACAGTTAATGGGCGACAATTACAACGACATAACCAAAGGTTTACAAAACAATTTTACCGCTTCAACAAAATTTGACATTCAAAAGGGCGATGAAGTTCAACTGTTTTACCGAAGAAAATGGTATGACGACACGACTAATCTTGCCGAATACGAAGACAAACAATTCAAGAACTTCAAGTATGTAGGCGACACAGTAGCAAACAATACAAAAGCGTTGAAGTTTGAAGTTGAAAGCTACAATTATTTAAGCGGCAATTACGACAGTCACGAAGAACTTTTAATAGCTGTTACAGACAGCGGATATTATGTCGGTTATCAATTTGTGCCTTTTCAAGACTACAAAACCGAATTGAAAATAATTGAAACAGAAAACGGGAAAGACTTGTTTTTACAAGGCGTTACGTTTGACACAATAAACGGAAACACTTATCAAAAAATCGTTCAAGCAAAAAGCGACCCATACAGATATTATATTTTGCCATTCTTTCCAATGCCGTTTGTTGAATTTGGTAATGTGCAAGGAATAATTACTTATACCAAAATCAAAGGAATTGAAAAAGGCAAAAAACGAGAACGGACTTACATAACGAACGAAAATAATATCAGAGATATAATCAGCAAGACAAAGAACGAAGTAGAAGTAATTATTTACTTTGTTGACAAAGCAGAAGTTGAAATAGAAATTCAAGACTACGACACAGAAAAAACTATTGGAACGACAAAAGCAAAAGCGAAAAAAGGATTAAATTCGTTCGTTGTTCGTTCTGACAATTTTGAAAAGGACAAACAATACAGAGTGCAAATAAGCTATAAAGGGAAAAACAATTCGGGTAGTTTTTCAAATAGCGTAACGACAAAGTATTGACAACAGAAAGAAATACGGCTGGTAACAGGGTATTGCCAAAATGGCGGGTGAAGTGCTACAATGAAACATTTGTGCAAGGTTCAACAGCAGTAGTTCTATTGAGCTTTTGTACTAATAATCCGCCACTTCGGCAATACCCGAACCGTTA
>NZ_AULL01000007.1 GCF_000422265.1 Kaistella palustris DSM 21579 | reverse complement strand
TTGTAACCTACTAAATCTCCCAAACAATAAATGCTGTCGGGATTTCTTTTTTCAACATCTGCAAAGAATGCTTCCAATGCAGGGAGATTAGCGTGGATGTCAGAGAATAATACGATTTTCATTTTATTATAATTTTGCTGTTATTTAAATACATTTTTAATGACTGTTCCAATGTTACCCGAAGGAGCCTGTATGTCCAGGATAGCTGAAAGCGTTGGTGCTATATCGCTGATCTTATCGACTGAAAAATCCGTCTCATTTTTCATTTCTTTGTTATACCAAAGAAGAGGTAGGTATCGTATCATACCTATAGGTGGATCCATGTGTAGTCCCGGTGCCCGAAGGATTTCTCAGAGAACCACCGCTAAAGATCGCTGTAACATCGCCGCAACAATAAGCTTTGGTTTTCCTAGCTGTTGTGATTTTAATGATTTTGTCCATAGCGAAATCCGCAAAAAGTTAATTTAATGTATATCCTATTCAAGATGTTTCAGCACCTTTGCCTCCATATAAAAGATGATTTCTTCTGCGATGTTTTTACTCTGATCGCCGACCCGTTCCAGCCTGCGAATGATCGATAGTACGTTTAGTGCCTGCACTGTTTTCTGAGGATGTTTTTGAATAAATTCAGCTATATTTTTATTGGCCTCAGCATTGATCTCGTCCAATATTTCATCTTTTTCAAAAATGCTTCTGGCAAGCTTTGTATCTTCTTTTTCAAAGGCATGGAGAACATCTGAAACGATATGGTTTGCTCCAGTAAACATTTCTTCAAATCTCGTACTTTTTAGCAATTCTTTGTCAAATGGCTCCTTTTCACTAATAATAAACCTACTGATCCCTTCGGCGATATCACCGATCCGTTCCAGATTATTATTGATCTTTAAGGTTGCCAAAACAAATCGCAGATCAACCGCGACAGGATTGTATAATGCAAAAATGCTTTCGCAGTCCCTGTCTATTTTCAGTTCCATTGAATTTACTCTTTTTTCACTAGCGATCACTTCTCTTGAAAAACCCTTATCAAACGTTTTGAGCGCGTGAAGGCTTTTTTCCAATTGGCTGATCACCAGTTTCCACATCACGGTGGTATCCGCTTTTAATAATTTGAGTTCAGTTTCTAAATGGGTCATAATGAGTAGAATTATGTACGTTAGTTTTAAAATAGAGTCCTAGCCAAACCTACCTGTTATATAATTTTGTGTAGCATCCTTTGCCGGATTTGTAAATATTTTATCCGTAGCATCATATTCAATCAATTCTCCTAAATAAAAGAACGCCGTTTTATCACTTACCCTTGCTGCCTGCTGCATATTATGTGTTACAATAACAATGGTGAAATCACTTTTTAACTCATAAATTAATTCTTCGATTTTTGCAGTTGAAATTGGGTCAAGGGCTGAGGCAGGCTCATCCATCAATAATACAGAAGGCCTTACCGCAATGGCTCTTGCTATGCATAATCTCTGCTGCTGACCACCTGAAAGGGCCATCGCGGATTTGTGAAGATTGTCTTTCACCTCCTCCCATAAAGCTGCTTTTTTCAAGGCACTTTCCACAATATCTTCGATATCAGCTTTTGATCTTTCTCCATTGATCCTTAGTCCAAATGCAACATTTTCAAAAATTGATTTAGGAAAAGGATTAGGTTTTTGAAATACCATTCCTATCTTTTTACGGTACTCGTAAACATCAATCAGGTTTTTATAAATATCAACATCATCGATTAGTACCTGCCCATTTATGGTTACATCGGCAATAAGATCATTCATCCTGTTAAAACATCGTAAAAAGGTTGACTTTCCGCAACCAGACGGCCCTATGAAAGCCGTTACGGTATTTGCCGTAATATTGATCGAAACATCTTTTAGTGCCTGTTTAGTTCCGTAGTATAAATTAAGATTTTTCGTTCTCAGTTTATATTGGCTATATTCCGTTTCCATTACAATGCTGTTTTTTTGTACCATCTGTTTCTTAGTGTTATGGCTATTGCGTTCAATAAAAATGTAAAGACAAGTAATACAATGATCCCTGCTGCTGCATTTTCTATAAATCCCTGCTGGGGGCGGGAAGTCCAGTTGAATATTTGTATAGGTAGTGAAGTGTATTGGTCTAAAGGCCCTTCAGGAATGAAAGGAACATAGGCTAAAGCTCCCACAACAATTAAAGGAGCTGTTTCTCCTATGGCTCTTGATACAGACAGAATAATACCGGTGAGAATACCTCCAAAAGATGCAGGCAAAACCACTCTGCAGATCGTCTGCCATTTTGTAGCTCCAAGCCCAAATGCAGCTTCACGCATTGAATCAGGTACTGCTTTAATAGCCTCTCTGGTCGATACGATAATGACCGGCATGATCAATAAAGCGAGTGTTAAAGCACCGGACAAAATACTATTCCCTAAACCGGCAGTCCGAACAAATAACTGAAGACCTAATATTCCATAAATGACAGAGGGAACACCCGCCAGATTGGAGATATTGATCTCAATAAATTTTGCCAGTTTATTCTTTTTGCCATATTCTTGCAGATATATACCGGATAAGATTCCAATAGGCAGGGCTATCAGAAGGGTGAAGAATAACAGACTAATCATACCTGCCATTGCAGTATATATTCCTGACTGTTCCGGAAAACGGGAGGGCAGGCTGGTAAAAAATGACCAGTTTACACGTGATATTCCTCTGATCAAAATGTCAACAATTAACAACAGGAGAGTTAAAAGTGCAGAACAGGTGCATAAGATGGCGAAGACTTTGAAGATCCTGTCTTTTGCGTTTGCGGATATTAAAGCTTTATTCATAGCGTTGCTGATATTTTTTTCTGATCCAAAAACTAATATTATTCAGTAAAAAGGTAAATAAAAAAAGGGTAATGCCTGCCGCAAATATGGTTCTGTATTCCAAAGAATCCTGAGGTACATCGCCCATGCTCACTTGAACAATATAGGTCGTAATTGTTTCTACCGATTCCAGCGGATTAAGTGTTAGTTTAGGTTCCTGACCTGCCGCAATTGCCACAATCATGGTTTCTCCTAATGCTCTTGATATCGCTAGAATAACGGATACGATGATCCCAGAATTTGCCGCTGGTACCAACACCTTGAAAGCAGTTTGGAATCTGTTCGCTCCTAACCCGTAAGATGCTTCTCTTAATGATTTAGGCACAGCTCTTAAGGCATCTTCGCTAAGTGAAGTGATATAGGGAATGATCATAATACCCATTACAATTCCAGGAGACAAAGCATTAAAACCCGATAAGCCGGGAATAATTTTCTGGAGCAGCGGGGTTACAAATTGCAAAGCAAAGAACCCATACACAACTGTAGGGATAGCAGCCAAAACTTCCAGCAAGGGTTTAACAATAGCCGTGAATCTTTTCGAGGCATATTCATTCAGGTAAACAGCAATCGTAATGCCTACAGGCACCGCTATTGACACAGCAATAAATGTAGTAAGCAGCGTACCTGACAGCAAAGATAAAATACCAAAATGTTTGTCTTCAAAAAGTGGTGTCCATTGTGTATCCGTAATGAAATCAAAAAGAGATACCTCTCCAAAGAATTTAAATGTATCAATGGACAGTACCAGAATAATGCCAATGGTCGTCAATACAGATACCATGCTACAGAGTAGCATCATTGTTTCCATAACTTTTTCCGACTTTAATTTAATCCTGATCATATCTTATTTTTCTGATAGTAGCTGTAATAAATTGACGCCAACAATAGACTTATTTTCAAATACTGAACCTGTTTTAAGCGTTTTAAACCGACTATGAGAAAGCTCATACACTTCCGGTGGAAGCGGAACATAACCTACTTCTTTGGCTAAGACGGCAGCATTTTTCATGTAAAACTGGATGAACTTTTTAACAGCGGGCTTTGTTGCAGATTTTGCATTAACATAAATAAACTCTGGTCTGGATAATGGCTGATATGTACCATTTTGCACCGTTATTTCTGTTGGATAAACCGCCTGAGCATCTGCTGTTACTTTTACAGGAATAAGTTTCAGCTTGCTTTTATTTTCTGAATAGTAAGCTAAACCAAAATAGCCCAGGCCGTTTTTGTCTGACGAAACTCCCTGAACAAGTACATTGTCATCCTCACTTGCAGTATAATCTCCCCTGGATGATTTTGCTTTCCCATTGATAGCCTCTGTGAAATAATCGTATGTTCCTGATGATGTACCCGCTCCGTATAAATTTAAAGGAACGTTTGGCCAGGAGTCTCTAATCTGTTTCCATGTATTGATCTTTCCCTGGCTTTCTGGCGACCACATCTTTTTTAATTCTTCAACAGTAAGGTAATCTACAAAATCATTTTTAGGACTTACCACTATAGCCATTCCATCATAAGAAACTGGTATCTCAATAAATTGGATACCATTGCTCCTGCTTATTTCTAATTCACTTTTAGTGATTGGCCTTGAAGCGTCGCTGATATCTGTTTCACCTCTTAGAAATTTCTTAAATCCCCCTCCCGTACCCGATATACCAACAGTAATCCTAGTGTCAGGCTCTATTTTTCTAAACTCTTCAGCAACAGCCTCTGTTAAAAGATAAACACTGCTTGAACCATCAATATTAACTTTATCCTTGTATTGTTTAAAACAAGAACATAATGAAATAGCTGGGATTAAAAACAAATATTTAGGTGTAAGTAGTTTCATTCCTAGGTATTTAAGCTTTTGAAGAATTTTCTGATGAAAAATATTTTTTTCTGAACCAAAAAGCAAGGTTTACTAGTGCAATTAAAGCCGGAACTTCAACCAATGGGCCTATAACCCCTGCAAATGCTTGCCCTGAATTGATGCCAAATACACCGATAGCGACAGCTATTGCCAATTCAAAGTTATTACCTGTAGCAGTAAACGCTATCGAGGTACTCTTGGAATAATCTGCTCCAAAATAACGTCCTGCAAAAAAACTAACCACAAACATTATGGAAAAATAGATCACCAGCGGAATGGCAATTCTTACTACATCCATAGGAATTTGAACAATCAGTTCTCCTTTTAAGCTGAACATTACCAGAATTGTGAAAAGCAGTGCAATAAGCGTAATTGGTGAGATTAACGGAATAAACTTGTTTTCGAACCAATCCTCTCCTTTAAGTGCAATGAGTGAGTATCTGCTGATGACCCCCATAGCGAAAGGAATACCCAAATAAATACCTACACTTTTGGCAATTTCAGATATGGTAATATTAACTTCGAGGCCTTTAAGCCCAAAAAATGGTGGGAGAACAGTAATGAAGATGTATGCAAATATGCTATATAGAATAACTTGAAAAATACTGTTCAGGGCAATCAAGCCAGCGGCATATTCACGGTTTCCTTCTGCAAGTTCATTCCACACAACAACCATTGCAATACAGCGGGCAAGGCCGATCAGAATCAATCCAACCATATATTCAGGGTAATCCCTTAAAAATATAATCGCCAAAAAGAACATTAAAATCGGACCGATCACCCAATTTAGTACCAGGGAAACGCTAAGCACTTTAGTGTCCTTGAAAACCTCCCCCATTTTTTCGTATTTAACTTTGGCAAGTGGGGGGTACATCATCAAAATAAGTCCAATTGCCAGTGGTATGTTGGTTGTTCCACTAGAAAATGAATTAATAAAATCCGAAGAGGATGGAAAAAAAAAGCCTATCGACACGCCAATAGCCATAGCCAGGAAAATCCACAGGGTAAGGTATCGGTCTAAAAAGCTTAGTTTTTTTCTTTCGCTTGCAGGTGCACAATTTGTTGCTGACATATTTAATTATTTCTATGAAGTATTAATAATGGTTTAGTGGCTTTCAAAGCCAATTTTCTGGTTGCACTTTCATGAAACAGCGTTTCAAGAAATCCTCTTTGTTTAGGTACTGCCATCATCAGGTCAATTTGATGTTGATCGGAAAAATCAAATAATCCGGCAATAACATCCTTATTTCTAAGGTAGTGAAATTCTGGCTCGACTTCATCTAATAACTGATGAAGTGCTGCCTGTTCAGAGCGCTGATTTGCTTCTTCCACATTTTCTCCATGATCAACATGAACAATGTGAAGGGTTGCATGAAAAGATTTAACAATCGATTTCAATTGGGCATCAGGCAACCTATGAAGAATATCTTTTAAGTCACAGGCAAGCATTAAAGCTTTTACCGGTGCTATGGTTGCTAACGAAGGAACAATCAGTAAAGGAAATTTATGGCGTTTGATTAAATTTGCCGGAATACGGCCAACTCTATTTACCCCTTTAGAATCATTACCGCAAATACCCAATACAACAAGATCTATTTTTTGGTTCTCTGTAATCTCCTCTACCGCTTTAAGTACCGGTCTGTCATCGGCAAGGACATCAATGATTATACCTTTTCTCAATCCAGCTTCTAATTGAGCCTTGATGCGAGTAAGTCCGTGTAATGCTCCTGAATATAATGCATATTTACCGCTGGACGTTGGTGCCAGAACATCTGTAACCAAGATCATATCAGGACGGGGATTCGGATACGAGTGGTATATAACAATCCTTTCGATTCCCATTTGATCTGCAATGGAAGAGAGATAAGAAGCTGCATGTTTAGCAGTTTCTGAAAAATCCATTAACAATAAAATCGTTTTCATTGATTATAATATTTAGTGAATGAGCAGAGTGGTAAATTTTATCAGAATAAATAACGTGTTTCCTACCAGAGTAAGCTAAAGCATCAGTAGCGTTTACCGTTTGTTATTTTAATATTTGCAGCATCAGCAGTTACAAAGGATTTCTTTTATTTTCTGAGCGTTCTATAATTAATCTGTTTAAAGTATTATTGCAATTTAACGATTGATTTAATTAAAAAAAGGTTAGCAGCAATTAGCTTCGCCTTTATATGATTTTAAAAAAGCACCTACCTGTTTTTCCAGCAGTTCCCAGGTTACAGGATTAATGCAATAGCAAACACTAACACCTTCAACCGTTCCCTTTATTATTCCAACATTTTTAAGTTCTTTTAAATGTTGCGAAATCGTCGCCTGCGCCAGTCCAAGTTCTTCAACTAAATCTCCACACACACATGTGTTAAAAGTCATTATCCTTTGCAGGATAGCAATACGAGCCGGGTGAGCCAAGGCCTTCAATAAGGTGGAAAGCTGGTTTTGCTCGTCTGTAAATATTTCTGTTTTTGTAAGTCCCATATTATATAATGCAATATTACGATTATTTTGTTACACGAACAAAAATTAATCGTTATTTAACGATTAATTTTTATAAGTATTTAATTTTTAATATCAAAAATTATTATAAATATGATCAAATGATTTTTAGATTTATCTGATTTTAGGAATTAATGCTTGTGCTAGCTTTGATTTATGATTAATGAAAAAATATGGCAGCTAAAGCAGTTTTTAAAGCAGTAGAGCTACATTCAGTAGGCTTATATAAATGTTTTATTTGTATTTGCAATCTCTTATGAATTTATTTAGAATTACATCTTCTCAAGTTACACCGCCTTAATTTAGCAGGCCAACAATTCATTCTATATCCAAAAGCCTTTTTTGGATAATTTTTCTTATACTTTCAGAAATCGATGCCCAGTTCTCCTGCTAATTCTGAGATATTGGTTCTATCATTACTCAATTGGACAGCTTTTGTTTTAAAAGCCGAATCATAAATTTTTCGCTCGCGTTTCATAAATTAAAATTAAGGTTTTATGCTTAACTCTAACTGGACGCTAAATTAGTATATCCACATCAAACCTGCGTAAAATACATACAGCTGGAGTTCATACCTGCGTAAATCAGATAGAGGTTACCTGCAAAAAAAGGATTATGCCAATCATTAAACCTGCGTAAAATACATACAGCTGGAGTTCATACCTGCGTAAATAAGATACAGATCATCTGCAAAAGATAGGACAATATACATCATCTAACCTACGTAATACGAATACAGGTGCAATCTCATACCTGCGTACATTAGATACAGGTCACCTGCGTAAACTAAGTACAGGTTAAAATTATTACAATTTGATTTACAATACTATAGATAAATTCTCACTTTACAAGCAATTATTATTTTTGTTTCATACTTAAAGGCTTCACCTTTACATTTTCCCAATAAAAATCATAAAAGAATAAAACGTACTGATTATCAATACTATAAATTATTTTTCAGAACTCCGAAAAATGAGCGGCCTTTTTAAGCAAGATGTGTCTTTGTATATACAAACTTTTACAAGTTTTATATCCTAAGACGCTCTTGCCTTTTTTGCAAAAAGGGGAAAAAACTGCGGAACTTGTTTTTTTAGAGTTTCAGCTAGTATTTTTTTAAGAATAGTATTTTCTTCTTAACCATAAACTAACCCTAACCAATAAAATTAAAACAGGTACTTCCACAAGAGGGCCGATGACCCCAACAAATGCTTGTGAAGAATGGATTCCAAAAA
>NZ_AULL01000006.1 GCF_000422265.1 Kaistella palustris DSM 21579 | reverse complement strand
ATAGAACGGAACCAAAATTTAGAACGCCATAAGGATAGAGTTCGGGAAAATCTCTTGAGCGAAATAGGTGAAATAAAACGAAGACAACGGACTGCCGATGTAGAACCTGTCTTTGCACATATCAAATCTAACCGGAACTTCAAACGTTTTACGCACATCGGAATAGAAAAAGCGGAATTAGAGTTCGGATTACATGCTTTAGCACACAATCTAAGAAAGAAAAGTGCTTAAAAGGAGCACTTTTTTAGACTATTCTAAAAAAAGCACACCTATCCCAATTTAAAATCTTAAAACTGAATAAAAAAAGCCGCCTCAAATTTTATTTTGAGACGGCTTCTTTTGTAGCAGAGTCCAAAGCTTCGTAGTTCCGCACGTTGCTGCCTGCTGTTATTTTAAAAATTAAATTCAGCAGGAATAAATCCTGTTCATTTGCCACCGGCGATAATTTTGGAATTTCTGACGGACCTGCTGGCACGGTCATCTGTATTTACATCTGCGGTTGCAAGTTTAAGGTCGTTATTTTTAATATGCCATTACTGAGTTAGTGTGAAAAGGAGGTGTGAAAAGCGTTTTTTCACCGGTGTTTTTTGCCATTTTAAAGCATAAAACCGAAAAGATTTCTTGTTAAAAACAACAATCTCTGCGTCAGTCGGGCGTTTCCAGGTTTTTTAACTGCATTTTTTTATTGTGTAAAATATTTTTTATTTGTCACTTAAAAACGTTTATCTTTGACGCTTCAACACAATATGGTGAATATGATGTATAGACTGAAAGTTTTTCATGAATATTCCTCCTTCGTTCGCAACTGATCACAGTATTCTTTTTACCAAGATATTATCGTCCCCCGTGTTTATTATTTCCCCACCCCCGGCCATTGATCTTGTGTGTTTTACTCCGGATGTTTCCCCCGAATTTCTTTCAGCTGACTGTCATTTTTTTGTCAGTTTGTAGCATTATGTATTTCTATAAAAATTGGCAGTCTAGTTATCATTTACAGGTCATGTAGCACATTTGCCACAAACCGAAAGTCAAACACTGTATGTATTTATTATGATCAAATCTTTCTTTACGCGATTCTTGTTTTTTTTAAGCCTCATATTTCTGCTGTCGTCAAGCCTATTAAAGTCGCAGCAAACTGTTTTTAGTGAAAACTTTAATGCTCCGGGAACGCCACAGAATTCAGCTTATACGACCTCGGGACCTATTGGCAGTTCGAGATGGACTGTTACCCGAAGCGGGAATGATTTGGGAGCCAAAATCGACCAAGGGTTTTTGACGCTGACCAATGATGTCGGTTCAATCGGTAACGTCAAAGGTTGGGTGCTTGCAAGTACATCGACATCTAATTTTTTACCCGCTTACAATCCAATTCTTAGTCAAAATCCAGGTATAGTATCTTGGACTTTCAATATGCGCCAGATCCGAACAAATCCGGCTGGATTGACTGATGGTCTTTTTGGCGTAGGTTACGTTTTAGCTGGAACAGATGGTTCTACTAATAAGGTGGGTAAAGGGTATGCAATTATGCTCGGGCAGTCTGGTACTAAAGATGCAATACGATTTGTTACCTACAATAATGGAATACAAACTTACTATACTAAACTAAGTTCTTCAACGTCTGGTTTATCTGATTTTGGAAGTGAATATTCAAGTATTCGGGTTGAATATAATCCTGCAAATAATGAATGGTCAATGTATGTTCGAAAAGATAATTCAACTTCCTTTAATGATCCGAAAAGCGGAACGTTAATTTTTCAAGGCAAAGTTGCGAACTCCGATTTTGTTAATGAAGCCTTAACGATGACCGGAGCATATTGGAATGCGGCAACTGCCAAAAATCAAACTGCCTTTTTTGATAATATTTCTGTCAGTGTAGTAACTCCAGAAATAATTTCAATTAATCCAGATTCAAAAATTGCAAATTCTGGTGCATTTACTTTAACTGTTGACGGAAAAGGTTTCACTAATGCAAGTAAGGTCTATTGGAATGGGTTATTGAGGAATACTACGTATATCTCCGCCAATCAAATATCGGCTTCAATTCCGGGAACTGATCTTCCAGCGCCAGGAATGATACCGATAACGGTGAGGAATGGGTCGTTTATATCAAATGCTGTAGATTTTGAAATTGAATCTTCCGGAGTTCCGGTATTGACATTATCTAAAACGATCTTACCTTTTATTTCTACTGTGCAAGGAACTGCTTCTGTTGCAACTGATACCTATACAATATCAGGTAGTAACCTTACTGCATCCGCGATACTTACTGCACCGGTAAATTTTGAGATTTCAAAAGATGGAAGTACTTATTCGGATAATATCACATTGCCATACACTATTGGTACCGGTACGCTAACCGGGCAGCCAATCACTTTACGTGCGCGAATTAAAGCTTCTGCTCCTGCAGGAAATTATACTGGAAATATTACGCACACTACCACAGGCGCTCTTACAACAAAAGTAGTTGGAGTGACAGGACGTGTTCTAGCAACTGAACCAACTGCAGATGCTACTCTTCCTACTTTTACCAATATTACCTCAACTGGTTTTAGACTGGGTTGGACAAATTCTGGTAATGGAGATCAAAGAATAGTACTTGTTAGACCAGCGACTGCAGTTAATGGAGTTCCTGTTGACGCCACAACTTATAATGCTAGTCCAACTTTTGGAACAGGATCTTTAATTGGAACGGATAACTATGTTGTTTACAAAGGAAGTGGTAACTTTATTCAGATTGCCGGTTTGCAGCCAAGCACGGCCTATTATATTTCGATAATAGAATTTAATGGTCTTCCAGGAACTGAAAATTATCGTAATGCAGGTTTAACTGGTACCGCTACTACTTTAAACAGGCCAGCAGGTTTGCAGGTTAAAGCCGTAAATACTTCTTATCAAATAAATTTTGATGATACCGTTGACGGAGTCAATCTGGATACATTTCAAGGAATTGGTATGTCTAATATTGTAGAAAGCGGACAATTGGATTCCAATTCATGGGCATTTTCAGGTTTTTCAGGTGGAAATATTGCTTTTGGAGGTAATAGTGTGGAAGATAGCAGCTACGAAAATGGTCCTTCTGATGGTGAGGAGGATGATACAGGAATCTACGCATTTAATGTTGGAACTGATACTCCAAACTACACTTTGGGAGTTCAACCTGGTGGCACCGGAACCTCTGCAGACTTTAATCCCGGAACAATTACTTTAAAAATTCAAAATCAAAATGCTGCTGTTATAACCAGCCTAAATATTGGTTATAAAGTTTATGTATATAATGATCAAGCGGCTTCCAGTAAAATAGCATTTAATTACTCATCTGATCAGACTGGAACAACTGGATTTTCTACTGCTGACGCATCATTAGATGTAGTTTCTCCTGCTGCGGCAGATTTAGCGCCAGGATGGAAAGCATATTACAGAGTTACTACTATTACCGGATTAAATATTGCTAAGGATAAGTTTTTTTATATCAGATGGACGGGATCATCAACTCCTACATCGGGCTTAAAAGATGAATTTGCCATTGATGATATTGAGGTGATTGCAAATCCTGTAGCACCAAACACGGTATCCTTCGATGGAGTAGCTGAAGATTTCGTTCTGCAAGGAAATGCAAGTTTATCAGGTGATTTATCTGTTCAAAATAGATTGCTTTTTAACGGTGGTAAATTAGCCATTAAAGATAAAACTTTAACGATTGCAGGAAGTGTGATGAACACAACTACGAATGGGTTGACAGGTGAGGGAAACAGTAAATTAGTGGTAAGAGGAACGCAGAATCCAAGTTTAAGTTTTGATGCCGCTGCAAATTCTCTTAAAGTTCTGGATTTATTTGGAGCAAATGGAAATAAGGTCACACTTCTCACAAACATTGCAGTTAATGACTCGCTGAAGGTTTATGAGTTACAGACGTTGGATTTAGGAACTAATACCTTGACCGGATCGTTATCATATATCATCAATAATGGAACGATTCTTACGCAAAACACCAGTGATACCCCTTTCCCAGCAGGTAAAATTTGGTCGGGGAAAGGTATCCTAAATATGAATGCTCTAACTGCACAAAAACTTGTAGCGGGAACTTATAGCAATCTTACGCTGTCGTCAAAGTTGGGAACTAAGGCGCTTGCAAACGTAACTGTAAATGGAATTTTAAATCTGCCAGAAGCAAATGCCAGTTCAACTGAGGGAAGTTTGTCAATGGGTGCCTTCACTTTAACCATGGGCGAGAACGGAACCAATACCGGAGTTGGTGAAGTATCGGGAATTATCAGAAGAAATTCATTTACGACCAATAAACTCTATACTTTTGGGCATCCCAATTCTTCCATAATCTTCCCGGGCGGCGGCACAAAACTCCCGGAAACAATGAGTGCAAAATTAACTCTGGGAATTAACCCCACCTGGCGAACTGGAGCGATCAAACGGTACTATGATATTATACAAACCGGCGCGGAAGCTACCAAGGCAATTATTCGTCAGCACTATCTGGATAGTGAACTGAATGACAATACTGAATCGAAGTTGGTGTTTTGGGGTCACAAAGTTGAAGGCGCAGTAGATTTTGAACAAGGAAGATCAAGTAATAACAGTACTGATAACTGGGTGGAAATATCTAATGCGAACGTAGCTCAATATTTTGAAAATCAGTTTGGTAAAGTGTATATAACACTGGATGATACACAAGGTATTGGTCAGGTAGTTTGGAATGGTTCTAAAAGCACGTCATGGACTACAATTGAAAATTGGACGCCAAACGTTAAGCCAGGAACTGAAACTAAAGTGATTATTCCAAATGCTGAATCAACAAATTTTGATCCTACTTTAAATGAGGAGGAGACTATTGGAGCGATAGTTATAGAAACCGGTGGTATCGTGAATTCTACGGATACTTCGCTATTGTTTCTTACGGCTGGAGCGGGAGCCTGGCAAAATAACGGAACCTTCAATCCTGGAACCGGAACAAGCAAAATTACTTTCACCAGCTCTGATGCAACAATTTCAGGAACTACCAATTTCAACAATCTAACCATTGCACCCGGCGCCGGTCTTCGTGCCTTAGAAGGAAACTATATGAGTATCGCCGGAACGTTGACCAATAACGGAATCATGTACACGACACTCATTCCCAACACCATCGAATTTAAGGGAATTGATCAAGTGATTCCCGCACCGGGTGGCGACGCATTTGGTGGTTATCATCATTTAAAAGTTTCCGGCGCGGGAGCTACGCTTGCATCGGCAATAACTACCTTAAATATAAGAGGGAATTTAACTCTGGATCAGACGGTTAGTTTTGCAGGTAAAACCGTTAATATGGCGGGTACTACTCATCAGATCATTGGAGGAAATTCACCAATTACTTTTGATAATCTCACTGTAAATAAAGAAAGCGGGCTGGTGGTTCTGAATCATCACGTTCGCATCAACGGTACTTTAACACTTACAGCGGGCAGTATTAAAATAGGAGACAAAAATCTGACGCTGGGAAACAGTGCTGTCGCCGGTGTATTCGGTGTCAATAATATGATCATTGCCGATGGTGACGGTTTTGTGCGCAGACCTTATGCAGGAGCAGGCACATACAAATTCCCAATTGGGGAGACTTTTGGCGCGCTAAACTATTGTCCGATCGAGGTCGATATTATTTCAGGCTCATTTTCCGATGCTTTTGTAGAGGTTAACAGCAGGGATGAAAAGCATCCGGACAATCACAGTTCTCAGAATTACTTAACGAAATACTGGAACGTTCGTCAGACCGGTATCACGGGCGCCTTGGCTACGATCACCGGAACGTACGACCCTTTGGATGTCTACGGTGCAGAATCCCAGATTGCTGCCGCACAATTAAACGGGGTTTTTAATCAAAGTACAAACCCGTGGATAAAATTTACACCATTATCCCCCAATACACTGAAAGCAGAAGGTGCCATTTTAACTCCCGGTCAAACTTCTGTCTTTACCGGACTTCAGGCAGGTGACTTCAGTGTGGAGGTGTACGGCTACGGTGAATTCTGTCAGGATACAGAAGCGGTACTTACTGCAGAAACAGTAGGCGGTGATGCGCCCTTCACCTATACGTGGTCTAATGGATTGCCAAACGCCCAGATCGTGACCGTTCCGACCGCGACGGTCGGAGAGATTACCTATACTCTAACAGTACGGGATGCCAACGGGTTCGTAGCTGCAGACAATAACAGCCCGGTAAAAATACTGCCGCCCTCAGTTGGGGGAACGGTCTTAAATGCTTCGCCTGAGATCTGTGCAGGCAGCGCTCCCCTGGACCTGCAGCTACAGGAAAGCTCCGGAAATATATTATACTGGCAGCGATCCGCTGATCCCGGTTTTGCAGACGCGGTCCATATTTCGAATTTCACTCATACGCTGAGTTCCGCAGAAATCGGTCCGCTGAACGAGACGACCTATTTTCGGGCAGTTGTACAGAATGGTACATGTCCGGAACAATATTCCGCAGCTGCGACTGTCCGCATTACAAGTACTATATGGAATGGAAGTGAATGGGCCGACGGCGTGGTACCATCTTCTACCAAGTCTGTGATCTTCGCCGGTGACTACAGCACTTCTGCGGGAGATATCGTGGCGTGCAGCTGTCAGGTAAACAATGGTGCTGTTCTGACCGTGAGCGGGGGTACCAGTTTAACTGTTCAGGATGCGATCGTCAGTAATGGAAAAATTGTTGTGGAAAGTGACGCCAATGTAGTACAGGTGAATGATGAGGCGCTGAACATGGGTTCTGCACTGGTTAAGCGCAATCTGTCTTTCCGAAGTGCTGAGCGTAAAGAATATAACTATCTGATATCGCCGGTGGAAGGGGTTAACCTAAAAACGGGAATTTACAGAAAAGCAGACAACACGGCGGTTACTGCACCTTTTGTACTGTATCATAACGAGACAAACAATAAATTTGGTACCTCAACCGGGGCTTATATTGCGGGAAGATCGTTAGCGGTAAAAGAACCGGCCTTTACTTCCGGTGCCATGCCGACGGCATTTTTTGAAGGAAAACTGTTTAATGGCAGAATTGCTTATAACCTGGCTTATTCCGGTGCAGAGTTTGGGTATAATTTAGTGGGCAACCCGTACCCGTCTAATCTTGACCTCAATACATTTTATGAGGATAACGAACTTGCAATAGAACCCACTATCCGGTTTTGGGACAATACGGTCAACGATACTTATCAGCAGCAAGGAAGTGGTTATTCGGGTAATGCTTATGCCATTTTTAATGTCCTTGCCGGCAACAGAGGAACAGGAATCTCCGCACCCGGTTCCGCACAGGGTGCTTCAGCAGCCCCAAGGCAGCCCAATCATATTGTAAAGGTAGGTCAGGGCTTTATGGTTCGGGCCACCGGATCCAATAAAATTTTAAACTACTCCAACCAGACCAGAACAGCAGATAACACCGGCTCTGTATTTTATGGTAAAGGCAGGGCGACGGACGACCGGTACTGGCTGCAACTGACGGCGCCCAGCGGGATCACTGCAAACACGGCAGTTGTTTACTTTGAGCGCGGAAATAATATGTTTGGTCCGGAGGATTCCCGGTCATTAGGCGGTTCTGATGAAATTTACAGCATTGTTCAAACAGAGAAAACAGCCATTAACGGCCGAAGCAATTTTGTGAATTCAGACGTTATTCCTTTAGGTACACGACACTTTGTAGCCGGAACGTATACGATTGCGTTGGGTGGTAAAGAAGGTGCTTTTGCAAATGGGCAGAATATTTATTTAAAAGATAAGCAGGCGCATATTATCACACGGTTAAACGAGGCGGCATATACCTTTGAGAGCGCGGCAGGTGAAACTACGGGACGGTTTGAAATCATTTATAAACCCGAAACTGTTTTGGCAGCGGATGCTGTCTCAAAAGAAGACCTGCTGGTTTACCGCAATGGGGGAGATTTCGTGGTACAGGCGAAAAACAATAAAATCACGGCAATAGAAGTATTCGATGCCAGTGGAAGGTTAGTTTATTCAGTGCAGCCCAATTCGTTTATAGTGTTGATAGAGGCAGCGATGCTAAGTAATGGTACCTATATTCTGCGGATCGGTCAGAATGGTGAATTTACAGCGCGAAAAATTATAAAGTAAGAGCTGCTGCTCACTAAAAAGTCCCAATCTTTTCGGAAGGTTGGGACTTTTTTTTCGGAAAACACGTTAAATATCCCACATATTGGGCTAAGACCAGGACATTTGAAACGGCTGAGCTAGATTTTTAATATTTCGGTATTCATAACTTAAAATGAATTTTATACTGCCATAATTAAGTTCATGTTATTATTTAATATGCAAATATAGGGGGCAGGTTTATATAATTTCGCACTACAGAAAAGTGATATGTATTAAATATTATATTTTTTAGGATCTTTTACGAAAATATTGTTAATTTTGTGCGCGCTAAAATAATGTAAGATTGATTTTACTTTAGCGCTGAACACAAATGACATTCCGAACATGAAAAAAAATATCTACTCCTGTGGTATTATTACACCGTCCGATGTAATTGAGTCGTCAATAATTAGTTTTGTTAGACCAGCTTGCTTCCATGGGGCATATTCTACATCTAGTACAAAATCTACTTTTTTCAGAAGGTCAGTTGGACGTTCTTTTTTTACGACAAGTAAATTATTTTTTCAACTTATATTTATACTTCTTGCTTTCTTCGGATATGGGCAGACAGTTCAAACTGTTACCCTTACCAATGGAACTACCTGGACCGTACCCTGTGGTGTGACAACTATTACAGTAGAAGCTTGGGGTGCCGGGGGCGGAGGCGGTTACAGATCGCTTGCCGGAGCAGAAGGGGGATATGGTAATGCAGGCGGCGGCGGCGGCGCCTATGAAATAAAAACTTTTACTGCATCACCAGGTACTAACATCCTTTATAAAATAGGAAAGGGAGGGAGTGGAGGACCGAAGGTTATTACTTCTGGAATTAATTCGAAAGATGGAACAGATACAACATTAACTTATGGCTCCACAGTTGTTTTGACTGCTAAGGGAGGAGAAGGAGCAAATGATAATGCTGTTAAAAACGATTCCGTCACTTACGGCTTTGGAGGAAAGAGCACGTCAACTGGCAAAAGTGGAGGAAAAGGTGGTAACGGTGGAAAGTCTAATAATTTAGATTACGGCGGCGGCGGAGGGGGCGCTGGCTACCCGGGAGGTGTTGGAAACGCGGGCGTTATCAGATATGGGGGTTCGTCTTCACAGTTTAACACTTATGGAGGTGCAGGAGGGGACGGTGGAGAAAATAGTTCTTCACCCGCTCCGAAGGGAACTGGCAAATCGGGTAGTGGGTTTGGCGGCGGCGGCGGCGGAGCTTTAAAGTTTTTAGATGGGTCCCCACTTGGTGGTGATGGGGCAAACGGTGGAATTATTATTTCGTACACCCTTCCAAAAATAGAAACCACATCATCATCAACCGTATATTGCGAAAGTTCGGCGGTAAATATTGAACACACAACTGTAGGTGTGACTACGATTTCTGCAGTCGGATTACCTACTGGTTTAACAGCTACTTATGCTAATAATGTCATTAAGATAAGTGGTACACTTGCTGCCGGTCAAAAGGGATCTTTTCCTTACGCAATTGTACCAAACGGTTGTGAGTCCTTTAAATTCACAGGTATACTTACAGTTAATCCTACTCCTACAATTACGGGAGTTTCAACTTCGGCGGTATGTGCTGGTTCAGGAGCAACAATAAAACTCACAGGTTTAATTCCAAACAGCACTTCCACAGTGAGCTATACAATTAGTGGGAGAGCGCAGGCGCCGGTTACAGGTGTAGTTGCTGATGCTTCAGGAGCAGCGAGTTTTTTGTCTGCTGTTTTGAATATCAGCGACGATTATAAAAATTTGGTGATTACTGGAATTACTGTTACAAGTGCTACTCCAAATTGTGGACAGGTTTTTAATCAAAGTGTGCAAATAAGAGTAAGTGTTCCCCCAGTTACACCGACAGCAAATCCTGGATCAGGAGCGACGTGCGAACAGATTACCACCAAATGGTCAACAAGTGCAAATGCGTCGGGCTATTATTTAGATGTTTCAACAGTCAATTCGTTTGCTTCTTATGTAACTGGCTTCAGCAACCTTGATGTCGGCAACGTGACGTCTAAAAATATTATTGGCCTTTCCGCAAATACTACTTATTATTACAGAGTTCGGGCCTATAATTCTTGTGGTACAAGTGCAAGTTCGGTTGTAACCGCGTACGCGACATCATCAGTCGCAATTCCAAGTACCGCGAATGCGTATAGTCCAACCTGCAGCGGCTTTACTGCTCAGTGGGGTTATGCATCAAAT
>NZ_AULL01000005.1 GCF_000422265.1 Kaistella palustris DSM 21579 | reverse complement strand
CCAAAATTTAGAACGCCATAAGGATAGAGTTCGGGAAAATCTCTTGAGCGAAATAGGTGAAATAAAACGAAGACAATGGACTGCCGATGTAGAACCTGTCTTTGCACATATCAAATCTAACCGGAACTTCAAACGTTTTACGCACATCGGAATAGAAAAAGCGGAATTAGAGTTCGGATTACATGCTTTAGCACACAATCTAAGAAAGAAAAGTGCTTAAAAGGAGCACTTTTTTAGACTATTCTAAAAAAAGCACACCTATCCCAATTTAAAATCTTAAAACTGAATAAAAAAAGCCGCCTCAAATTTTATTTTGAGACGGCTTCTTCTTTAGATAACAGTTTGCGATTATTCATCCTCAATCTTTAAGTTGACCGTATTTAGCCGTAAAGAATTCAGTATAACCGACAGTGAACTGAAACTCATCGCCGCGGCGGCAATCATTGGACTCAGCAAAATTCCAAAGAAAGGGTAGAGGACTCCAGCTGCAACAGGTATTCCCAACGTATTATAGATGAAGGCGAAGAAAAGGTTTTCCCGGATATTTTTCAAAAGCTTTTCACTCAGGATCTTGGCTTTTGCAACACCCAGAATATCGCCT
Source organism: Kaistella palustris DSM 21579 (assembly GCF_000422265.1). GTDB lineage: Bacteria > Bacteroidota > Bacteroidia > Flavobacteriales > Weeksellaceae > Kaistella > Kaistella palustris. Next base: position 21,270 of record NZ_AULL01000005.1, on the reverse strand, counting down.
TTAAGCAAAGTTATTTCCGCACTTTCCATAGCTACGTCGGTTCCGGTTCCCATGGCGATTCCAACGTTTGCCCGCGCCAGAGCCGGCGCATCATTGATTCCGTCACCGGTCATGCCCACCACCTTTCCTTCTGCCTGGAGCTGTTTTACTTTTTCCAGTTTATCCTGGGGCAGACAGGAGGCAAAATATGTTTTAATCCCTACTTGCTGTGCCACAGCTTTGGCGGTATTTTCATTGTCGCCGGTCATCATAATTACTTCTACACCATTTTGCTGAAGATAATGGAGCGCTTTCCTGGAACTTTCTTTAACGGGATCCGAGAAACTGAGGAAACCCAGGACTTCACTACCTTTGGCGAGGAAAGAAACTGTTTTGGATTCGCCGGACTTCGTTTGCAAGAGATCGCCAAGATTTTCGGCAACATCAATATCAAACTGTTGTAAGAGAGCCTGATTTCCCAGAAGAACTTTTTCGCCCGAAATAGTGCCGGAAACACCTTTACCGGAAATATTCTCAAAATTTTCTACTTTCTCAAAAGCCTGCTTTTCTTTTTTGAATTCTTTTAGAACAGCGGCAGAAAGCGGATGCTCGGAATTTTGGTTCAGGGACGCGGCAAGCTTTAAGACCGAAGAACGGTTAGAACTGTCAACAGGAACAATTTCATACAAGGTAGGTCGACCTTCCGTCAAAGTTCCGGTTTTATCGGTGATCAGAACGTCAACCTTATGCATCAGTTCGAGCGCTTCGGCATTTTTGATGAGTATGCCGTTCTTGGCGCCTTTGGCAATTCCTACTGTTAAGGACATAGGTGTCGCCAGCCCCAGCGCACACGGACAGGCCACGATCAACACCGCCACAGCATTGACCAAAGCGTAGATCAGCGCATTGTCGCCACCGAAAATCCACCATAAAATAAATGTCAGTACTGAGATCGCGATTACAACGGGAACAAAAACCTTTGAGATTTTATCGGCGAGTTTTTGAATGGGCGCTTTGCTGCGGCTCGCATCATTCACCATTTTTATAATGTGTGCCAGGAGTGTTTCATCGCCAACTTTTTCCGCGGTCATTAAAAATGTACCGTTTCTGTTAATCGTTCCGGAAGTGACTTTATCTGAAATATTTTTCTCCACAGGTACTGGTTCACCTGTAATCATGCTTTCATCAATATTGGAGTTTCCCTCCGTGATCTTGCCGTCCACAGGAATTTTTTCGCCGGGCTTTACGCGTAAAACATCACCGACCTTTACTTCCGCCAAGGGAACTTTCTTTTCAACACCGTCGACGGTCAGATTGGCTTCGCTGGGCGAAAAGTTCATGAGTTCCTCAATAGCTTTTCCGGTTTTCTGATGTGCGCGTGCTTCCAGCATCTGTCCCATAATAACCAGCGTGAGGATAACGCAGACCGATTCGAAATACAGCGGCGTTTTTCCACCGTGTGCAATCTCGTGAGGCAAAATATCCGGCACTAAAAGCGCGGCAAGGCTAAAAAGAAAAGCTGCAGCAGAACCCAGAGCGATCAGCGAAAACATGTTCAGATTCCAGGTTTTAAAGGAAACCCAACCACGTTTCATCAGGAACCAGCCGGCATAAAAAATTACAGGCAGTGAAAGGAGTAATTCCGCAATTCCCTGTACTTTATTCGAAAAAGGAAAATCAAACCACATTCCGCCCATCGAGAGAATGAAAACAGGCAGCGTAAAAAGTAAGGCGATAAAGAATTTCCTTTTTAAGATTTTATAAGTGTCATCCTCGGCTGCAGTCTGGCCTTTTTCAGGTATTTTGACGAGGTCCATGCCACACACCGGGCAACCTACATTTGAATCGTATACTTTGTCACCCTCGCAGTACATAGGACAATAATATTTGCCGGCGTTATGGGCATGGATTGCCGGTTCAGTTTGAATTTGGTGTGCGTGCGAATGCATGTGATGAGGCGCTGCCGCGTTGGCTGCAATCAGGTTTGTGGTAATTTCTTCGAGGTGCATGTGGCAGACAGGACAGCCTACATCTGAACCGTAGGTCTTGTCGCCTTCGCAAAACATGGGGCAAAAGAATTCACCAATTTTTTCTCCAAAGTTTTCGGGGAGATTTGTTTTGGAAAATTTCTGCGGTTTATCTTTATAGTCAGCTCTTTCCTCAATCGGCACCAGGTACATATTACAGACCGGACAACGCTTGCCTTGCGTGAAATATACTTTTTCGCCCTCACACTCCATGGGGCAATAATATACTGAACTTGGTGAAATTCTTTCAGCGGGAGGTATGTTGGATTTGGACATCTTTAATTTATTTGTCACAAATTTCCAGCTTTTTAGCTAAAAGCCGTTATAAAACTACGGAAGGATGTTATATAATTCCGCACTCCGTACCGCATGCGGAAAAATTTTAAATCCGGTCAAGCGGAATTCGGTTCGGAATTTCCAGTTTTTTGAAGGCGGTGGGATTAATGCCTGTAGTGTTTTTGAACTGTGCAGAGAGATGCTGAACACTTTTATAACCTAACTTGTGCGAAATTTCTGTGAGCGTAAATTCGTTGTAGATAAGTAATTCCTTAGCCTTTTCGATTTTCTGAAGAATGAAGTACTGCTCCAGCGTAACCTTTTCATAAAAAGAAAAATTTTTGGACAGCAGACTGTAATCCTTTGCAAAATGAGCGGTTATGAATTTAGATAAAACAAAATCTTCAGCAATGTCCAGCCGGTTGATTTCGAGAATGATTGCTTTCTTAATCTGCTCTACCTGCGTTTTGGAAGCATCATCTAAAATTTGAAAACCCTGAATTTGCAGCTGTTCATCTACTAATGTTAATTGCGCGGAAGTGAGTGGCTCATCAGTTTCCACTGTTCCCAGCCCAACTGCAGAAACCGGAATATTCAAATCTTTAAAAATATTTTCGACCGCCGAGATACACCGGTCACAAACCATATTCTTAATACTGATCTTCATTTTTCATTTTTAGGCGGTCGGCAATAAACTCGATCTGGGTCTTACCGTGCTTTGTGGGTTTGCCTTCCAGATCCACACCTACAAAGATGATCTTATCAATGGTAATGATGGTGTGGCGTGTCATCATATTGCGCACCTCGCAGGTCAGCGTGATCGAAGTGTTTCCAAAAGCGGTAGCTTCGATCCCAATTTCGATGATGTCGCCCTGTTTTGCCGAACTTACAAAATTAATTTCCGAAATGTATTTTGTGACGCAACGCGGGGTTTCCAGCTGTACAATTGCATAAAGTGCTGATTCCTCATCGATCCACTGCAGCAGCCGGCCTCCGAATAAGGTTTGGTTGGGATTAAGGTCTTCGGGTTTGATCCATTTTCTGGTATGATAGTTCATGATTATTTAAGTTTTATCTGGTGAATACTAGTTTAGAGTCGGTGGAAAGGGCTTCATCGATCATGTAATTTTCAAGATTGAATGCTTTCACATCATCCAGTGTCCTGGCGTTATTAATGGCACAGAAACGGGCTACCAAACCGCGGGCGTGCTTGGTATAAACTACGATGGTTTTCATTTTACCGTCTTTGAAATCATAGAATTCAAAATCGATGACCGGCGCTTTTAATGCTTTTCTGTCCAGCACTTTAAAATATTCCTGACTAGCCAGATTCAGGATGAGATCATTCCGTTTCAGTTCACTGTTGAGCTGTTCTGTAATTCGCGGTTTCCAGAAATCGTACAGGTTTTTGTAGTCCTCAAATTTAAATTTTCTGCCCATCTCCAGCCGGTAAAGCATTATTTTATCCGATGGTTTCAGTAATCCATACAGCCCGGAAAGCATTCGGTAATTTTTCTGGAGATATTTTATGGCATCTTCCTCCAGGGTTTGCGCATCAAGCCCGCGGTAAACTTCTCCTGTAAAAGCCAGGAGCGCAGGTGCAGATTGTTTCGCGGCGGGATTTGGTTTCCACTTTTGGTTGCGGTCCCAGTTTTCGTCGGCCAATTTTTGGGAAATTTCCATCAGCTCCATCAAATATCTGGGCGATTTTTCTTTCAGCGTCTCGTGGATCAGCGCGGCTTCCTTAATAAAATGCGGTTGGGTAGTTTTTAGGAATTTGCTGGATTTCTCAATATTCATGAGCTTCGCAGGCGAGGTGATGATCTTCATATATTTCTGATTTCCCCGAGGTTTTTCCTAAGGGCTTTTCTTAAAGTTCTCTAAGTTACAAAACTCCTTTTCCCTGACGAAGTATTTCAGGTTCACCGGAGGTAAGATCCACGATGGTCGAGGCCACATTATCGCCATAACCCGAGTCTATTACGATATCGACAAGATGGTCGTATTTTTCAGCGATCAGTTCGGGATCGGTAGAATATTCTATCACTTCATCCTCATCTTTAATGGAAGTGGAGGCGATAGGATGACCGAGTTTTTCCACGATCAACTGTGGCACAACGTGATCCGGCACTCGTATTCCGACTGTTCTTTTACCTTTGTAGGCAAGCGGCAGATTTTTATTCGCCTCCAGGACAAAAGTAAACGGACCGGGAATATTGCTTTTCAGGAAACGGAAAACGGAGGTATCAATTGCTCTGGTAAAATTTGAAAGGTTACTCAGGTCATTGCAGATGATCGAAAAATGCGCTTTCTCAAGTTTTGTTTTCTTGATGAGTGCCAGCTTTTCCATGGCGCGGATATCGAAAATATTGCAGCCCAATGCATAAACCGTATCGGAAGGGTAGATGATCAAGCCGCCGTTGTTCAGGGTTTTCACAACCTCATCGATCAGGTTTTCCTGTGGATTGTCGGGATATATTTTTAGTATTTTGGCCATATACAAATTTAGCGAAAATAGCTGAATAAAACTTTTATTGCAGAAAAATTTGGACGGTAAATAAATTGTTGTATATTTGCACCACAATAACGCGGGGTAGAGCAGTAGGTAGCTCGTCGGGCTCATAACCCGGAGGTCGCACGTTCGAGTCGTGTCTCCGCTACTAAGTAAAGAGAATCATTTTAATGGTTCTCTTTTTTTGTGGTTTAAACTTTCAGTCAAATGCATAAAAGCCTAAATCGAAAAAACCTTGTCAAGGTTCCAAACCTTGACAAGGTTCATTTACACTGACGTTTCTACGATTTTATTCTCCAACCCATGCAACATATAAAGCTCAAAAAGGAGTTTGCTGTCTGACGCGATAGTCTGAGTTTGAGTCCGAATTTCCAAAGCTCTACTTTCTTGTGACATTTTAAAGCAACTTCTACTTGTTTTAAAAGCAATCAACCTGACTTTTTATTCGTTCGGTCAGCATCGTATTAATTCGTCTGTTAAATTCCCTGCTGTTGTTCACATAAATTTCCAGCTCAGAGCCGGTGAACATTCCAAGCGTGATGCCGAGAAAAATATTTTTTAAAACGCTGTCGTTCTGAAAACTTTGCTGTATGAAATCTAATTTTTTTTCAAGAGCGAGAGCGGTGAATCCCGGATTTTTCTGCAGCGCATATTTTTTGAAAAGCATGACGTATATTTCGTTCTGAAGTTTCAAAATAGGACGCAGTGTCTGGTTCTGGAAAGCTTCGGCTGCGCTGGTTGTCTCTGCGACAGGTATGCTCAGCGATGCCCGTAATTCAGTCTTATTGATCATTATTACAATTTTATTTAAATTTTTAATCAGGTCACAAATTGATTTTCTGTGTTAGTGGCCGATTTTGAAAAGCGGAATGCGTTTTCTTTTATTAAAGCCAAATGCCTTCATATATAAAAATCAGATATTGACTTTTAGTAAATCAAAAATACTGAATCCAATCTATAAGCGCGTTCTTTCTATTTGATGAGCGCACCTTTTTAACGAAAAAACCCTCCGAAATAATCGAAGGGTTACCTGTATGTATTTTTTAAAAACTTTACATACGCTCCGGAATCAGTTCTTCCTCTTCCGGTTCGTAAAGATATCTTTCCTTGCTGTCATCGAGCTCATCCATCCAATCGGTGTGGTGTTCTGCCGCCATGGTTCCGGTCACCACGCTTTGGTAGGTTTTATCGCGGTAGGTGAGGATATTGTCGTCTTTATCCTGCAACCATTCTTTAAACATCTGTGCTACTTTATCTAGGTTAAAAAGCGGATAATCGGACAGCGCGAGAAGATCCTTAATGTAATCCGTCTGAAAGTCTACATTTTCAAAACTGGTTTTTAGCTGATCATTACGCTGCAGCCATTTATCAATGTCTAACCTCCTTTCCCGCTCCGTAGGAAGTTGCAGGCGACCCACCATAAAATCCCGTGCTACCCACGCCTGCGCATCGAACATATTGAAAGTGTAATACTGATCCTGCATTCCCAGATAAATAAGTTGCGGCAGATCATTAAAGAAAATGCCTTTGTAGAGATGGTCTGGATAAAGATTGTTTTTGGTTTTCAGACGCAATTCATCCGGCAGGAAAGGGAATTTGTGCTGATAGCCGGTGCACATCACGACCGCGTCGAAATCTTCGGTGGTGCCATCCTTAAAAAATGCAGTTTCGCCCTCGAAATGGGTCACGAGCGGAAGTTCTTTTATTCCCTCCGGCCAGTCGTGTCCGATGGGATTGCTTCTGTAACTTAAAGTCACAGATTTTGCGCCATGCTTGTAACACTGAATACCGATATCTTCCGCAGAATAACTGCTGCCGATCAGCAAGAGGCGCCGGTCCCTGAACTGGTCAGCGCCGCGAAAATCATGCGCATGCATCACAGTGCCGGGAAAGTTTTCGATACCTTTGAAATAAGGCATGTTTGGCGTTGAAAAATGACCGGATGCCACTACCAGATAATCGAACTCTTCGGCATAGGTTTTATTGATCTTCAGATCATCGAGCATTACGGTAAACTTTTTTGATTCTTCGTCAAAGCTTACCCAGCGGGCAGTCGTATCGAAACGGATATAATCGCGTGCACCGCTTTTCCTGATCCTTCCTTCGATATAATCGAAAAGTACAGGTCGCGGCGGATAAGAAGAAATAGGTTTTTTAAAGTGATCATCAAAGGAATAGTCGGAAAATTCCAGGCATTCTTTCGGACCGTTGGACCACAGATATTTGTACATGCTGCCATGTATGGGTTCGCCGTATTTTCCAACGCCCGTGCGCCAGGAATAATTCCACATTCCGCCCCAGTTGCTTTGTTTTTCGAAACATACAATTTCCGGCATGCTGTGGCCCTGGTCTTTCAGGGCTTCGAAGGCACGGATCTGTGCCAGACCACTGGGGCCGGCACCAATAATGGCTACACGTTTGTTTTTCAGATTGTCTTTGTTTTTCAAATTCTCGTTGTTATTCATTAAAAAAAATTTAAGTTAATAAGAATCCCACTTCAAAAAGCGGATTCTTAAAATATATTTTTATCGTTGTAAAGTTTTCTGCGACCTGCAGAAGAAAGCGGTCTAAACCGCTGTGCTGGCTAATGAAAAGATCATCAAAATGATTTTCCAGCGTTATGCTGTTTAAGGCAATATGGCTAAAATAGGGAATTTTTCAGGGAATTGCAAATCAGCGGCCGTCCTGGCTGGCGTATTATGAAAACAATAACATTCAGAAAAGATCAAAATTACGAGCATTTTTAACCGGCTGCCTTTATTAAATTTTGTAAATTCATCAGTTAAAAGATAAAAAATGGGAGAACAAAAACTTATTATCGACTGGCCGCAAATGATTACCTACAATACGATTATGGCGCTTCTTGTCGGCGTATCACTCATAAGTCTGGCGGCAATCGGGCGGCACCTCGTTAACAGAAAAACGCCAAATCCTACAGGTTGGGCTTTAAATCTCGGTATCACGGGTGCCGTCTTATTTCTGACGGGTTTACACATGACGCTGACGTGGCCGCTTGCAAAATACTATCCGTTCGACAATATTATTTTCGGTGAAACCACACTTGCTTTCGGTACTGTAAATCTCGCGCTCGCCCTGTTTTTCTGGAAAAGATCCGCGGAGATCTCAGCTGCTGAAGACCCTCTGCTATTTGTTGCAACCTGCCTGAAACCTTTAAATATACTTCTATACGCATTCGCCCTTATGCTTACGGCGATATTTTTTGCCGGCGTGCAGTTTCAGTTTTTTGCCGCGCCCAAGGAAGAACCCATTTCGGGGAATTTTGCGGATATGCCGTGGCTGGAGGCATGGGGACTCTCACTGGTTTTTTTAGGAATTGGCATTTGCAGTGCGCTGACTGCAATATTTTTTGATAAAGCATCACGGCACGATTTTAAGACCGGGATTCTCCAGAAGTTATGTTATGCGGGACTGTTAATAACCGGATGGTTTATGCTGCTTTTTGGCGCGCTGAATTATTATACACATATCGGTCTTATCGTACATACCATGAAATAGCGGTTCTTTAATTTTAATTAAAAATTTCAGTGCGATCATTTCAAAAAATGGAGGATTACCAATTATGATTTGCAACTGAAAGCAATTCCTTGTTTTTTTTTTAAAGAGTATAAAATGTGTTATTACGTATCCAACAGCCTGACCAGAAAAGAAATGAAAGATACTTTCGGCGTCACTTATAACGGACCGGACTATGAAAGTTCTGATTTTGTAAACGGTTTTTCATTTCCTCAAACCCCAATTGTAATCGATGAAAACCCTGCTGAAGCGGTCTTAGGCGATTGGGGACTTTTACCGTCCTGGGCGCAGGACCGCAGTTTCCGCAAATCTACATTGAATGCACGGATCGAAACACTTACGGAAAGAAGCAGTTTCCGCGAATCGGTACATAACCGCTGTCTTGTTTTGGTCAATGGTTTTTACGAATGGAAATGGCTGGATGCACAGGGAAAAAGAAAAGAAAAATATTTCATTCGACTCGAAAACGGTGATAAGCCTTTTGCCTTAGGCGGCATATACAACATATGGCGCGACCGCAGAACGGCAGAAGTTATTACCAGTTTCTCGATCGTCACTTCAGATGCGAATGAACTCATGGCGGAAATTCACAATACGAAGGACCGCATGCCGCTCGTTTTAACCCAGCAAGCCGGGAAAGCCTGGCTCAAAGACCATTCTTTGGAGGACTTTTCTTTCCCGGACTACAGCCCAGATCTGGTTGCGATCAATTTAGACGGCCAGTCTCAGCAGCTTACGTTATTTTAGATTTTCAACTAAGGTTTTTTCGCTTCATAAGCACTCTCGTTGCCAAGGCGGTCTACAGATTTTACCGCTATGGCTGTGAGTTTTCTGCCGTTTTTCATCAACGGTAAATCCTGTGAGATGATATCTTTTTCCAGGATCTGTACTTCCCAGCTGTCGCCGTATTGCAAATAGAGCAGCCACTGAAAGACTTTTTCATTCTCAAGAGAATTCCACTTTGCCAGCACTTTGCTGCCGGATTTCTCCAATACCAGAATGGGTTTACTTACGGCTGCAGCCTTGATCCAAGGCGTTTTCGGTACAAGTGCTTTATTTTTATAAATGTTTTTCACAGCCTGCAGCATCGCAGGATTTTTTGATAAACCATCCACGCTGTAATGGATCTCACCGGCGTTTTTCTTCAGTACATCACGGGTAATTTTTATCTGTCCTGTGATTTCGGCGGGTCGGTCTGCCACACCGTTAACGCCAATGGTATTGAGGCCGGGCCACAAATGTCTTTTCTGTGTATTCTCCTCTTCCCACCATTTCAGGAGCGCTGTATAACTTTGTGGTCCGTCATTCTTCCAGTAAAGCTGTGGCGAAAAATAGTCGATCCAGCCCTGGTTCAGCCAGAGTCTGGCATCGGCGTACAGTTCGTCATATTGCGAGGAGCCCTTTATGCCGGCAGGAAAACCAGGTTTCCAGATTCCAAAAGGACTGATCCCAAACTTCACATCGCTTTTTTCATCTTTAATTTCATCGTGAATTCTTTTGATGAATTTATTCACATTGGCACGGCGCCAGTCTGCGCGTGACATTGTACCGCCGACTTTCAGGTAGTCCTTCCATGTGCGGTCATCGGGGAAATCCTTACCACCATTATATTCGCGGTACGGATAGAAATAATCATCAATATGAACCGCATCAATATCGTAACGTTTTACAATATCCTTGATGACAGCTGAAACATGATCCTGTGTCTTTTCGTCGGAGGGATCCATCCAATACATTCCGTTTCGCAGTTTAATGATCTGCTCCGGCATTTTTTTCACCATAGATTCCTGCGTGATTGGACCGCCGGTTGTGTGATGGGCGCGATAGGGATTGAGCCACACATGCAGTTCCATTCCGCGGGCGTGCGCTTCATTGATCCAAAACTCCAGCGGATCGTAATAAGGCGAAAGCGCTTTGCCGACTGCTCCGGTAAGAAAATAAGACCATGGCTCCAGACTGCTTTTGTACAGAGCATCTGCGGATGGTCTTGCCTGAAAAATAACCGCATTGAAATTGGCATCCTGCAGCATATCCAGGATTTTTATGGCTTCATCTTTCTGTTGTTGCGTGGTCAGCGTGTTTTTTGAAGGCCAGTTGATATTCGCCACAGTTGCCACCCACGCAGCACGAAATTCGCGGTCGACTTCCGGAAGATTTACCTTCAGTGTTTCTTCTTTTGTGGTTACAGGCTTTGGACTGGCCGGAACAGTAGGTGTATTTTTAAGAGCGGGTTTTTTAATGGGTTTTTTCTGCGTGGTACAGGCCGAAGCCATTAATAAAAGAAAAAGAAAGGAAGCGAGAATTCTATACGGATAAATCTTCATTATTTTATTTTAAAGGTGACCAGTGGCAAATATATAAAAAGTACGTCACGTTCACGACCTCATTAAAAATCATCTAAAAGTGCTGCTGATGGAAATTATGACGCTCAAACAGCAATTCCTAAGTGAAAAAACCTGGATGGTAAAATCCAGGTTAGTTCTTTTTGCAAAATAGTCAGTGAATAAATCCTTTCAAGGATGATCCAAAATCAGTTTTTCTTTTTTTGAAAGTCCGGATGGCCGCACTGCCACATCAGAAAAGCGTACTGGTCCGCAAAATTGGCATAGGTCACTTCTTTATCTTCAGTGAAATGTCCGTTATCATAATTAATTTTAAGCAGTACAGGTTTGCCCGATATAGAGGCATTTTGTAACGCTGCTATAAACTTACCGGGTTGCCACGGCACGACACGCGGATCATTCCAACCGCCAACACCTATCACAGCAGGATATTTCACGCCATCTTTTACGTGCATCATTCCATCCATTTCATAAAGTGCTTTGGTTTCGATGCTGTCTTTTACCGTTCCAAATTCGGGCGTATTCACCGGTCCGTTTGAACTGAATTCGGCGCGCATGGCATTTCCAAGACCTACGTTGCACACAGCGGCCGCAAACAGGTCAGGTCTCTCGGTGATCGAGCGGCTGATGAGGATTCCGCCGGCGCTTGTTCCCGTGCCACCGAGACGGTCGGCTTTGGTGTAACCGTTAGATATTAAATATTCCGCACAGGAGATAAAATCTTTCCAGGTGTTGGGTTTTGTAGTTTTGTAACCGGCTTTATACCATTCTTCACCTTTTTCACTGCCTCCGCGTACATGCGCAACCGCAATAACAACACCTTTTACAGCCAGGGAATAAAGTCTGGTCGCAAAACCGGGCGTCATACTGATGCCGTAAGCACCGTAACCTTCAATAAAACCGACATTTGAACCGTCTTTTTTTATTCCTTTTTTATAAATGATGGACAGCGGAATCATGGCACCGTCGTGACCTTTCACATTAACTTCCTCCACAACCAGGTTTTTGTATTCGTCCGGATAATTGGCAGGTTCATTGAATGGACTCTTAGTGAACTCACCGGTTTCCGCATTGTAAAGCATTTCGGTAAAAGGTTTGTTCCAGCTGGTCATTCCTATGATAAATTCATTTGAGTCCAATGCCAACCGCTGAACTACTGCTGTACCTTCATAAGGTAGTTTTACCGGTGTTAAATTCTTGGTTTTCGGATCCAATTTATACAGGAAATTGTGCAGACCGTCACTGTAGGTGAGGATCAGATAATCCTTGGAGCGGCTAAGACTTTCGAGTGTCATTTCCCTGTTCGGTGCTATCACTTCGGCGTGCGCCCAGTCCGGGTTTCTCAGGTCGGTAGCGACGAGCTGATAGTTTTTAGCGTTTTTATAGGTAATGCCGTAAACCCTGTCACCAAACATTTCGAGACCGCGAACGATCTGGTCGTTGGCGGTGGTCAGTTTTTTCCAGGGAATCGACTTGGAATTAAACTGGTCGATTGGTGCGTAATACGAAACCAATTCTCGCTGTACGGAACTTTCGCCCGCAAAAACATATTTTTTCTCATCTTTGGAAAGGAAAGAAAAAGCGTAGACCTTAGGATCAATTTTCAGATTGGGATAGCTTGCATTACTAAAAAAATCGACATCTGCATTTAATGGTGTACCCAATTTATGCAGCTTTGTTTTTGGACTTAGGCGAGCCGTGGGATCTGTGTTATCGGCAGATTTGATCCAGGTATAAAAGAAGGCAGAATCGTCGAATGTCCAGTCACCGGCGCCGGCGGTATCTTTAATAATATCGTTCAGGAACTTTTTTGATTTCACATCTAGAACCCTGAGTGTGGAGACTTCCGCGCCACCTTCGCTGTAGGAAATGAGCAGTTTGCTGCCATCGTTGCTCGGCGTAATCGATTCTACAGTAAGTGTTTCTCCGGGAATGAAAGTCAGTGGATCAAAAAGAAGCTGATCCGGTCCGTCGATGCGGTCTCTGTAATAAACCTTACTTACTTTTTCACCGGGCATTCTTTTTTGAAAGAAGTATTTACCGTTTGCCTCGGCGATTGCAAATACAACCGCAGGTTGCAGCAGCGCGAGTTTGCGCCACTCCTGAATGAGCTCATCGCGACCGGAAATCTGGCTCATAACAGAGTTGGTGAGATCAGCCTGCTGCCTGAACCAGGCAATGACTTTGGGGTCACTCATGTTTTCCAGCCATCTGTAATTGTCCTGGTAATTCGTGCCCCACAGATTTTCATCGACGGCAATTTTCGGTGTAGCCGGATATTTCCACTGGGCGCCTGCAAACGCACTGTTGAACGCTAATAAAGCGAGAATAATTCTTTTTTTCATTGTATTGTGTTTTAAAGATTGTTGAATGAGTGACGCGCTGCGGATTCGACGGCGATCAGTTCTAAAGGTTCTATATTGAATAAGACAATCCCTGGTCAATGAATTTCCGTTAAGACGATTTTTGACCATTAAAGAAAACCAGGCGATAACTAATAAATGGTATAGAACTGCCGTAATACTACAAATTGCTTACAATTACGATATATCGATCTGCGGTAAATCATTAAAAAAGACCAGGAACATAAACCAGGTATACCCTGCACCGGAAAGGAGTTGTGAAGTTATTAATTTTCATGATATTATGTTTATTTAAAATAAAGATACTGTATTTTGCGAAAACAATAATAAAATTTTATTTATTTTAACTTAAACATATCAATTTATAAATTCACCGTCAGCATTAAATAAAAAAAAGTTCCGGAACTGATCCGAAACTTTTATTTTAAAAGGATTTGCTAAAAACCCCACTGTGTATTTGGTTGATTAACCTTTTGCGCCTCTTTCGATACGTTTTCTTTCATTTTCAGAAAGGATCTTTTTACGCATTCTGATGAAGTTTGGCGTTACTTCGATCGCTTCGTCACCCTGGATATATTCCATACATTCTTCGAGTGAGAACAGGATTTTCGGAGCAATGCTGCCATCTTTATCTTTTCCGGATGCACGCATATTGTTCAGCTGTTTGGCTTCAACAATATTTACCACAAGGTCACCTGGTTTATTCTGCTCACCGATGATCATACCTTCGTAGATCTCTTCGCCCGGATCAACAAAGAATTTACCTCTGTCCTGAAGTTTCGCGATCGAATATTCGGTAGCCGGTCCCTGGCCTTTACTTACAAGAACACCGACCAAACGTCCTGGAATTGCGCCTTTGAAAGGTTTGTAGTCTACAAAACGGTGTGCCATGATCGCCTCACCTGCAGTTGCAGTCAACATTTGCGAACGCAAGCCTATCAATCCACGTGAAGGAATTTCGAATTCCAGATGCTGCATTTCACCTTTGGTCTCCATAATATGAAGATCACCTTTTCGCTGGGTTGCAAGGTCGATTACTCTGGAAGCATATTCTTCCGGCACATCAACAACCATTGATTCGTACGGTTCACATTTTACACCATCTATTTCTCTTAAGATAACCTGCGGCTGACCGATCGTCATTTCGTAACCTTCTCTACGCATGGTCTCGATCAAAACAGAAAGATGAAGAATACCACGCCCGAAAACTAAAAATGTATTCGCATCTTCCGTAGGTTCAACTCTTAAGGCAAGGTTTTTTTCCAGCTCCTTCATTAGCCTTTCTTTTAGGTGATTTGAAGTTACATATTTTCCGTCCTTCCCAAAGAAAGGGGAGTTGTTGATTGAGAATGTCATGTTCAAAGTCGGCTCATCAATTGCCGTTCTTGGCAACGGATCCGGATTTTCAAGATCTACGAATGAATCACCGATCTGGAACTTATCGAAACCAACGATAGCGCAGATATCTCCTGCTTTCACTTCCTGAACTTTCTTTTTGCCAAGGCCTTCGAAAACGTATAATTCTTTTACTTTTCCTTTTACAATTTTGCCGTCTTCCTGTGCAAGACCGATCCACTCATTTTCTTTTACAGAACCCTGAGTGATTTTTCCAATGGCGATCCGTCCGAGAAATGAGGAGAAATCCAAAGAGGTAATCTGCATTCTAAGTGGACCTTCCTTAGCCTCAGGCGCAGGAACATGCTCCAAAATGCCATCCAGTAACGGGAAAATATTTTCTGTAGGTTCCAGAGAAGTGTTGAACCAACCCTGTTTTGATGATCCGTAGAAAGTTGGGAAATCCAGTTGTTCCTCAGTCGCATCGAGGTTAAAGAACAGATCAAATACCTGATCGTGAACTTCGTCGGGACGACAGTTTGGTTTATCCACTTTATTGATGACTACAACCGGTCTTAATCCCAGCTCCAAAGCTTTTTGCAGTACAAAACGGGTTTGCGGCATCGGTCCTTCGAAAGCATCTACCAATAGTAAAACACCATCTGCCATTTTCAAAACTCTCTCCACTTCGCCACCAAAATCGGCGTGACCGGGAGTATCAATGACATTAATTTTGGTGTCCTTATAAGTAACCGAAATATTTTTAGACAAAATGGTAATTCCACGCTCGCGTTCCAGATCATTGTTGTCCATGATCAGGTCGCCGGATTCCTGATTCTCGCGGAATACACTTGTAGCGTGAATAATTTTATCAACCAAAGTCGTTTTACCGTGGTCAACGTGCGCAATAATTGCGATATTTCTAATGTTTTGCATAATCATTTTTTGACCGTGCAAAAGTAAGCTTTTTTACCGAAAAACATAATTAAGTTTTCGGTTTTAATAAAATTTTATAGCAATGTTTATAGAAAGTTAAATTGGTCGGCTCTTCCTCCATGTTACAGCGGTAAAACTGTAAAAATTATAAATAAAAAAAGCGGCTGTAGAAGCCGCCTGCGTACTATAAGGAGTACGGGATCAGTTTACTTTCAGGAATTTATAAATATCGTCTTTCAAATGCACGCGCTTTCTGCGCAGGGTAGTCAGGTGTTCGTCGGTGGTGTGATTTTGCTCGCCTTCTTCGTAATGTTGGATCAGTGCATTTACTTCCTCATAATTCACATAAAGTTTTTTAAAAAGGTCGTCCTGCACTTTAAACTCGTTGATCTTTTCTTCCAGTTCCGGGAATTCGTGGGTAAGATTGTGATTTTCCATGACGATAATTTTAGTATTATTAATACATTAAAGTTAATAAAAATTACCACGTGCCTGCATATGAAAATTATCAGGTTACTTCCGAAACTATTGCAGCAGATCCAGTTCGAGTTGGTTATTATTTTTTCTGCGCTCTTCTTTTGCATCTAATTCCCGTTTTCTGAGCATATCTGCAGGTTTTACTTCAGTTCCATCCGGACCGAACATTTTAAAATTTGCGCCGGTTTCATTGATTAATTGCCGCAAAGCTTTTGCAGGATCATTCAGCAATTCTAAATACATTTTTTTATACTGAGAATAATTCACCGCAATTTCATTTCCCACTAAAAGATTTTCGGGAACTTCCAGTTTTTTACTTTCCACATATTTTGTAATTCCCTTTAGTTCAAAAGAATGCGTTTTAGTTGCATCCTCAATTTTCACAATCAGTCCTGGCAAACCGCTGAATTTATAAGGTCCATCCTGAATTGGTATTTCTGTCGTAAACCAAGCGCTCCATTTTCTTCCGTACATTTCTGTTTCGGCTTTTTGTGCATCAAATTCTCCAATTTTTGCTTTTTCTGAATTAATTTTCCAGATGATTTTTCGGTCATCTAAAACTTTGTATTCGTCATTTCCCATTCCGATGTGAAGAAAAGTTTTGAACTCCGGATAATTTTTGGAAATGGTATAAGTAATTTTCCCTTTGTAAGTAGGTTTAAAGTTAAGAATTTCGGAATCAGAATTTTGCTGTTTTTTAATTTCGATCATCAACAAAGAATCAGATCTGTATTTTTGATAGCTGTAAAATTTTGAACCCGATTGAGTAACATCCAAAACAAGCATTTCCTTTTGCAGATCGGCTTTATTTGTAGAATCTAAAGTGTAAGAATATTCATAAATAAACCTTTTATCTTGAGCGTTGAAAATTGCAAAAGCGAATAGAAAAAGGAAAAGACTTTTTTTCATCATTAATTTTTTGTGAAGATAAAAAAAATGCCAATCCGAAACCACGAATTGGCATTATTAAAGAGTTATAATTTAAAATTATTTTTTAAGTTTTATGTAAATTTCACCGTTTTTCTTTCCTTCAAAACCTTTCTTAAAAATGTTCATCGATTCTATTTTATTCGGATCTAATTTCTGCATTTCTTCATTCGTAGCAGATTTTCCATCAATAAAAATACGGGTATTTTCATTTTTATTTAGAGCAGAATTTTTAGAATCATTCAAAGAAATTTGAGAATCATTCATTGCAGTTTTTGAATCTCTGAGTGCAACTTGAGCATCTTTCATGGCTTGTTCAGCATCTTTAATACTTTGTTGAATTTCTGTGGAATTAATCTGTTTTACAGCTTCTTCAGCTTTTTTCTCCGCGTCTGCAATTTGCTTTTTAAATTTTGGAGAATTTATTAATTTTTCAGCTTTTCTTGCTTGCTTTTCAGCATCGGCAATCTGTTTTTTGAACTTTGCAGAATTCACCAGCTTTTCCGCCACTTTACCTTGTTCTTCTGCCTCTTTAATTCTATTTTTAAAATCAGCAGAATTATAATACGCATCGAGTTTTGCATAGAGTTGATCCATTTCTCCATATTTTTCATTCAGCAGTTTTTCTACATTTTTAAAGTCTTCTTTGCCGTAAATGGCATCCATTTTTGCACTGAGATCATTAATTTCTGAGTTTAAATTTTTAAACATTGGATTGTCAAAATCTTTTTTATCAGATAATTTTCGAAGTTCGTCACTTTTCAAACGTAAATCTTCCCCAATTTTTCTGGCTTCTTCATTTTTTGCGTTAAAGCTTTCCTGTAAAGGTTGAATTTCATTCTGTTTTTCTCCAATTTTAGCTTGAACAGATTCCAAGGAAGTCTCATTCAATGCATTTTGGTCTTTAATGTTGGGAGAAATAGTATCAGATTTTAAAGTGGAAATTAAATATTCAACTTCCAGATTGGTGTTTCTAATTTCTTTGTTTTTTGCGTTCACCAAATACATAAATGCAAGAATAAAAAGTAAAGGCAACGCTAAGATTCTGCGCGCATAACTGAATTTTGTTTTCGATTTTTTAAGCATTGTTAATCTTTTTTTTAGGTTAGAACTGAGAAAAGGACTCGTTGCAGGTAACTGTTTTCCGGAAAAGTGACTTGCCAAAAGCATCTGCGCAAATGCCTTCGTGTCCGAGTTTTTTAAGGCTTTATGATCAGCCAGATATTCGTGAATTAAATTAATTTCTTTTTTGATGAGATAGAAAAATGGATTGAACCAAAAGAGAGAAGTGGTGATTTCTAAAAATATTTTGTCCCAGGAATGTTTCTGTTCGATGTGAACCATTTCGTGTTTCAAGATCTGACGTCCAAGATCGGATTGAATTAAGATAGAATTTTTCCAGAATAAATTTTTGAAAAAGGAAAAAGGAGCATTTTCTAAATTGGTTTGATAAAAACTGATTCCCTCGAAATTTTCCTTTTGAAATTTCTTTTTTAAGAACTGAATTCTAAATAATCCAAAAATTAATTTTGTTATAAAAAAGACAGCAACCAATCCAAAACCGAATGCAATAACTGAAAGATAAGTGAAATCATTACTTGAAGTAGTTGTAGCGTTAAAATATTGTAAGTTATTAATTAATAAATACATATTGCTGTTTACTTCAAGGGTAAAATAACTTACTTTCAGTAAAGGCAAAACCAAACTGATCAACGATGCGGCGAGTAAATAAAACCGGTTATAATGATGAAAAGTCTTGTCTTTTAAAAACAATTGATAGTAGAGAAACATTACACCTGAAGTCAAAATAACTTTGCCGAAATAGATTAAAATTTCCATCAGTCTTTATTTTTTAGTTCATTTAAAAGCATTTCCAGATCATCAACACTCATTTCATTTTTTTCTACCAAAAAAGAAACTGCATTGGTGTAAGAACCTTCGAAGTAATTTTTCACTAGACTTTTCATCGATTTTCCGCTGTATTTTTCTTTAGAGATTAAAGGAAAATATTGATGTTGTCTTCCGAAAACTTCATAATCCACAAATTCTTTGTCTTTTAAAACTTTCAAAATAGTGGAAACGGTGTTTGTATGTGGTTTTGGTTCCGGAAACTGTTCTAAAATATCTTTCAGGAAAGCTTTTTTCAAGTCCCAAAGATATTGCATCACTTGTTCTTCAGCTTTTGTTAATTGAGAAATATGCATATCACTATTTGTTTAGTGATACAAATGTAGAAATAAAAATCACATTTACAACTATTTATATAGTGATAAAATGAGCTTATTCGTAACGTTCTGATTATTAAACATTTTAATTTTATAAGTTGATCATGGAAACCGACTTTTTTTGGAAAACCAATCATTTTTCCGCACAGTTTTAGAAAGGAACCATTCTTGCTTCACTTTGCACAATTATTAAAAAATATTTTTATGGACACTAAAAGAATATCTTCTACACTCGAGGAAGCACTTGGCCAACAAATGAATGTTGAACTGTTTCAGTCGCACATCTATTTGTCTTACGGTATTTGGGCGACCGACAAAGGCTACGGCGGCATCGGCAACTTCCTGATGCGCCACTCACAGGAAGAACGCGAACATGCCTTGAAATTTATGCAGTACGTACTGAACCGTGGCGGTAAGCCAAAAGTTACAGCCATCAGCGAACCTGGCGAAGGACCTTCCAGTTTAAGCGACTGTTTCAACAAAGTTTTTCAGCACGAAGTAAGTAATACAGAAAAAATTTACAACCTGGTAGATATGGCGATGGGCGAAAAAGACTGGGCAACCTGGAATTTCCTGCAGTGGTTTGTAAAAGAACAGATCGAAGAAGAAACCCTGGCAATGGATCTGATCGACAAGCTGAAAATTGCCGGCGGCGACCAGGCTACGGATGAATCGCTCTTCAACCTGGACAAAGATCTGGGCGAGGCCGAAGATGATGCCGAACTGGCAAGAAACGCAACATCAGAAAATCCGTAAAACCGGTAAAGATCAACAGTCATTTTAAAATCTGTGCTTTGTAGTGCAGATTTTTTTTGTGAAAAAACCTCAGTCAAAATCTTTATCTTTGCCAACGCTAATTTTGGTGGAAAACCGCCAAAATAAGATCCTGAAGTATAAATTTTGAATTTACAATATGAAATGTGGAATTGTAGGTTTGCCAAATGTTGGTAAATCAACCCTGTTTAACTGTTTAAGCAACGCCAAGGCGCAGTCGGCAAACTATCCTTTCTGTACGATAGAACCCAATCTGGGAACCGTTTCTGTGCCGGATGAAAGACTTTTCGAGCTCGAAAAACTGGTAAAACCCGAAAGAGTTCTGCCTGCGGTTGTAGAGATTGTAGATATTGCCGGTCTGGTGAAAGGCGCAAGCAAAGGCGAAGGTTTAGGGAATAAATTCCTGGCAAATATCCGCGAGTGCGAAGCGATTATTCATGTGCTGAGATGTTTCGAAGACGGAAATATTGTTCACGTTGAAGGAACAGTTGATCCCATCCGGGATAAGGAAATCATTGATATTGAACTGCAGCTGAAGGATATTGAGACTTTGGCGAAAGCGGTTGAGAAAGCAAAAAAGTTCATTAAATCCGGAAAAAAGGATGATGTGATGTCTTACGAAACGCTTCTCAACCTACAGAACTTTGTTGAAGAAGGGAACAATGCGCGCGAATTTCCGATGGATGATTTTTCAGCGCCCATTATTTCCGAAGTTCAGCTTTTGACCAATAAGCCGATTTTATACGTGTGCAACGTTGACGAAAATTCCATTAAAAACGGAAACGAATGGATTGGAAAAATTGAGGAAATGGCAGCGAAGGAAAATGCAGAAGTCGTGGTTTTAGCAGCCCAGATCGAAGCCGATATCAATGAACTTGATACCTTCGAAGAACGCGAAATGTTTCTGGATGAACTGGGATTAACCGAACCAGGCGTAAACCGACTGATTAGAAAAGCTTACGATTTATTACATTTACAGACCTATTTTACAGCCGGTGTAAAAGAAGTCCGCGCGTGGACCATAGGCAAAGGCTGGACTGCGCCACAGGCAGCAGGCGTGATTCACACCGATTTCGAAAAAGGATTTATACGCGCCGAAGTCATCAAATATGAGGATTTCGTAAAGTACGGTTCGGAAGCAAAAGTAAAAGAAGCCGGAAAACTTTCGGTAGAAGGCAAAGAATATATAGTGCAGGACGGTGATATGATGAATTTCAGATTTAACGTATAGCAAGATTGAAGCCGTCTCAAAATAAAATTTGAGGCGGCTTTTTTTATTCAGTTTTAAGATTTTAAATTGGGATAGGTGTGCTTTTTTTAGAATAGTCTAAAAAAGTGCTCCTTTTAAGCACTTTTCTTTCTTAGATTGTGTGCTAAAGCATGTAATCCGAACTCTAATTCCGCTTTTTCTATTCCGATGTGCGTAAAACGTTTGAAGTTCCGGTTAGATTTGATATGTGCAAAGACAGGTTCTACATCGGCAGTCCGTTGTCTTCGTTTTATTTCACCTATTTCGCTCAAGAGATTTTCCCGAACTCTATCCTTATGGCGTTCTAAATTTTG
>NZ_AULL01000004.1 GCF_000422265.1 Kaistella palustris DSM 21579 | reverse complement strand
TAATCTCCTACTTCGCTCCCCGCTTCTCTCGATTTGGGACTGCAAAAGTAAAAACTATTTTTTTAATGACCAAATGTTTTTTGAAAAAATTTTAAAGTTTAAATCTAAACCTTAAAACCGCTCTCCTCCCATTCAACCTGCTTCTACTTCGCTCCCCGCTTCTCTCGATTTGGGATTGCAAAGATAGGAAGATTATTTTAGCCTGCAAGTTTTTAGTGAAAAATATTTTAAAACTTTCGTTTGAAATATTCCCGTTGAAACCTGATCTACTACTGCGCTACTTCGTGTTTGAAGTGGTGCAAAGATATGTCGGCAGGACTTCTCTCACAACTATTATTTCGCATGTTTTGTTAAATGTTGAAAAGAACCTCCGTAAACCTTTGGAAAACAAAACACTATTGCCGCGATAAAGTTATCCACTTTATCGTAAGAAGGCAATTAACGAAGAAAAACACCTTGATGTTTGGTCTTTCTATTAGTCTATGCTCTTTCAAACTTCCGCGAAATGGCTTCGATTAAACACAGCGCATTCTAAAAATGGCGAAAGTCCATTACTGTTTACATTATATTCTGCAGTTTCTTACAGGGATATCTTCTTATTAATACCAAAAAATCCATTCTGTGGGGAATGGACTTCAATATAACTAGAATGTAAGTTTCTTAAGTTTCTGGAAAACATAATAACCGATCAACACGCCCACGGTATCGGCAACCAGATCGAGCCCTTCCAACGAACGGCCCCAATGCATCTCCTCCTGCAAGATCTCGGTGAGCATGCCATAGATCAACATGATCTGAATAAAATACAGGAATCTGATCCTTGGTATTGCGGCCATAAAGCAAAAACCCAGCATGGCAAAGATCATTAGGTGCAAAACCTTGTCAATTCCGGAAAACATAAATGGAAATTCCATATTTTCCAGGCCGGGACGCAAAAGCATATAAGTAAGAAATGCCCAATAAATGGGCAAAATCTTTTTAAATATTTTCGAAATCTTATCCAAGAGACTCCTGATATTGTTCTGCAGAAAGCAATTCCGATGTATCTGCGTCTGCGCCAATCTCCAATTTAATGATCCAGCCTTTTCCGTACGGATCGGTATTCAGCAGTTCGGGCTGGTCCTCCAACTCCGCGTTGAATTCCGTTACTGTTCCCGCCAGGGGCAGAAAAAGATCTGAAACTGTTTTTACTGCCTCCACGCTGCCGAAAACATCGCCCGCAGCAAGTTCATCATCCACTGAATCTATATCTACAAAAACAATATCGCCAAGTTCGCCCTGTGCGAAATCGGTAATTCCAATGGTGGCGACGCTGCCGTCGATCTTAATCCATTCGTGGTCCCTGGTGTACTTTAATTCTGCCGGTGTATTCATTACTGTTTATTTTATCCTTCAAAATTACTTAAATTTCCACTACCATCAAATAAGTTCCCAGATAAAAAATAGCAGGCGGACATTATATAATACAAAAACAGCAACATTGAAAAATCAGTACGGCTGCACCTTATATATAAGAACGCGTAGCTCCTTCTCCTTTTATTATATTTGCAATGCTTCTCAGCACACAAATTAAATTCTATCATACAATCATAAATAATCCGTAATGAAAATAGAAAATAAACTTGCCGCCGCACAGAAATCATTTGACAAATGGAAGAGTGTTACTGTACCGCAGCGGCAGAAACTACTGCGGCGCCTTGCGAAACTTCTTGAAAAGAACAAGACCAAGCTCGCGGAAAACATCACCCTTGAAATGAACAAGCCGATCACCCAGGCCATCTCGGAAATTGAGAAATGTGCCTGGATGACGGAATATTACGGTACTTCGAAAAACATTCTGGAAACTGAAAAAATAAAAACGGAATTCAGGGTTTCCGAAATCCAGTACGTACCCAAAGGTGTTGTACTTGGGGTTATGCCGTGGAACTTTCCTTTCTGGCAAGTACTCCGCTTCGCCGTGCCTGCGGTTCTGGCCGGAAACGTAGTGGTCTTAAAGCACGCTTCAATTTGTTTTGAAAGCGGAAATATGATCGAAAAACTGTTTTTGGAAGCAGGTTTTCCGAAAGGTGTATTCCAAAACCTGGAAATCGGGCATGCAGAAGTTAAAAAAGTACTGGAGCACCCGGCGGTTCAGGGTGTCAGTTTAACAGGAAGTGAAACAGCGGGTTCCGAAGTAGCTGCAACTGCGGGAAAAAACATTAAAAAATCGCTTCTTGAACTTGGCGGCAGTGACGCATTTATCGTTCTTAACGATGCTTCTTTGAAAAAAGCTGCAGAAAGTGGCGCGAAAGCAAGACTCCAAAATTGCGGACAGGCATGCAACGCAGCAAAAAGATTTATCATTCAAAAAGATATCGAAGCCAAATTTCTACCCATCTTCATTAAAGAGTATCAGAAATTTATACCCGGCGATCCAATGAAAAAAGAAACCAACATGGCGGGAATGGCGAGACCTGACCTCGCCGATGAACTCGAAAGTCAATACAGAAAAGCTTTGAAATATGGCGCTAAGGTCATTCTGCCGCTTGTACGGCTTTCTGATACCGAACTGCAACCGGGCCTGATCAAAGTAAAAGCCGGCAATCCTATATTAAAAGAAGAACTCTTTGGTCCGCTTGGAATGGTGATGATCGCCAAAAACGACGAAGAGGCGGTGAAACTTGCCAACGATATTCCGTTTGGACTCTCGAATGCGGTATGGACAAAAGATAAGAAGCGCCAGAAATTTTTTATTGAAAACCTGGATTCCGGCACGGTCAGCCTTAATAAGAATTCAAGTTCAGATCCCAGGCTACCTTTTGGCGGCGCAAAATCTTCGGGTTACGGAACTGAGCTTTCTTTGCACGCGCTGAAAGAATTTGTAAATATAAAAACAGTCGTTGGAAATTAAATTGACTTTTTAAACAAAAACCTTTAGAACTTTTAAATCCTGAAGGTTTTTTTCAAGACTCACTTTCCTGGGGCTGCGGTTTCAGCTGTCCTTGATATAAAGTGGTATAATAACCGTTTTTCGCCAACAACTCTTCATGTTTCCCCTGTTCCACAATTTTGCCGTGCTCCATTACAATAATCCTGTCGGCTTTTTCTATGGTCGAGAGTCTGTGTGCAATAATAAATGCCGTGCGGCCGCGCGTAATTTTTTCTGTAGCCCGCTGAATCAGCTTTTCACTTTCATAATCGATGGAAGATGTTGCTTCATCTAAAATCAAAATTTTGGGATCCGACAGATACGCCCTTAAAAATGACAGAAGCTGCCGCTGCCCAAGCGAAATTGAAGAGCCGCGTTCCCGCACCACATAACTGTAACCGCCCGGCAGACTTTCGATAAAATCATCAACTTCAATATCTTTTGCAACTCTTTTTATTTTTTCCAAAGTCACCGAGTCGTCACCGAACGACAGGTTCTCGAATATCGTTCCATGAAAAAGAAAGACATCCTGCAGAACCACACCAATATGACTTCTTAAATTATAAAGCTCATAATCCTTCAGATCCACATCATCCAAAAGTATTTTACCCGAATTAATATCATAAAGCCGCGTAAGCAAACTGATGATGGTAGATTTACCCGCGCCGGTAGCACCCACAATAGCAACAGTTTCGCCGGGGTTTACCACAAAGCTGATTCCTTTTAAAACTTCCTGCTTGTCATCATAGGAAAAATGCACGTTTTTAAATTCCACTTTCCCCTCATAATGGGTTTTTGAAATCACACCTTTGTTTGGCAGCGCGAAATCTTCATCCATTACACCCAGAACCCTTTCGGCTCCTACAATTCCTCTTTGAATATTATTGAAACGGTCCGCAATCTGCCGCAAAGGTCTTATCAGCATTGAAATATACTGAATGAAGGCAATTACAGCGCCGGCCTTGATGGTGATAAAACCGCCATAAAACAGGATAAAACCAAGGAACAGTGAGGAAATCAACTCCACCACCGGGAAGAAAAGCGAAAAAATAAATACAGTCCGCAGCAATGCCGATTTCAGGGTAATGTTGATCCCGTCGAATTTTTCGTACTCCGCTTTCTGTCTGTTGAAAACCTGAATAAGCGCCATTCCCGACAGCCTCTCCTGCACAAATGAGTTCTGATTCGAGGTCCAGGTCCGTTCGTCGCCGAATGCTTTTTTTAATCTTTTCTGGAAAAAGCGTGTAATGATCACCATCAGCGGTAGGATCGCCAGCGAAATGTAACTCAAATGTACATCAACCTGAAACATCATTACCAGCACAAAAATGATCCGCAGGATATCACCGAAAACCATCAGGAAACCATCGGTGTAAACCGTGGCAATTGTTTCCACATCGCCTACCGCGCGGGTTACCAACTGACCGATCGCGGTTTTATCGAAAAACGACGTACGGAAATAGATGAGTTTATGGTAAAGCCGCTCGCGGATATCGCGGATGACGTTCTGGGAAATATAATTTGAAAAATAGACCAGGAAGAAATTTAAAAACGTCTCACCAAAAACCAGCGCCACAAGAATGTAAATATGTTTCATCATGGCCGCCTTGTCGCGGAACTGAATGATGTCCTGATCTACGATCAGCATGGTTAGGTATGGCCGGTACGTAGAAATTACCGACAGCAGAATTGAAATCAGAAGTGTCATGATAAACCAGGAACGGAATTTCATCCCAATGACAAAAAGCCGCTTTATAATTTCCCAGGTCGATTGTTTCTTCATCTATTCTTAAAATTAGGTACAAAAATAAGGAAAATCTGCCCGGCCTGTGTCCGCCAGGCAATGGACTTTGCAAATTGCCGCTATCGGAATCAGAACTCGTAACCTACATCAACCAGGAACAAACCCTGCGGCGGTGCGGAAGTTCCGGCCGAACTGCGGTCTTTGTCTTCGATGATCCGGCGCAATTCCTCAGGTTCCATTTTTCCGTTTCCGATCTCAACCATCGTACCTACAATGGCGCGAACCATGTTCCGCAGAAACCGGTCCGCCGAAATGGTAAACTTCAGCTCGGTTTCATTCTGCTCCCAAAAAGCGTTGTAGATTTTGCAGTTATTGGTTTTATTATCGGTATGCAGTTTCGAAAAACTTGTAAAATCCTCGTACTCGAAAAGGATGGCGCATGCTTCATTCATCCGTTTGATATCCAGGTCGCGTTTCCAGATTTGCCAGGAAGAATCCTGCGCAAACGGATCTTTCTGCAGGTTGAGCAGATATTCGTAAGTCCGGAAACTGGCGCTGAACCTTGCGTGCAAATCATCCCGCACCGGAAAAATATTTCTTACCGCGATATCCGGCGGCAGAAAACTGTTGAGTTGGTAAACCAGATTTACGCTCAAAACTTTATCCGTATCAAAATGCGCAAAAATCTTCTTCGCGTGAACGCCGGTATCGGTTCGTCCCGCGCCGGTCGTTTTTATTTTTTCCCGCAGGATCGTGGTCAGGGCATGCTCCAAAACCTGCTGCACAGAAATCTGATTCGGCTGAATCTGATATCCAAAATAATTCTTGCCGCAATACGAAAATTCTATAAAATACCTCATCGGCTGCAAATTTATAGAATTTTCAGGAGCAGTAAAATCTTCGGTTCTCCGAAGATGGGTTCCGGCTTTCCACTGTATCTTTTGCCTGCCGCTGCCGCGGCAGGAAAAAGGATGCCGTTGCAATCCGCGCTATAAGAACAGCAGTGCATTCTCCGCCGGAAACTGCCTTTCGAAAAAAAGGCTCACTGGAAGTTTGTGCGATTTCAAGAAAACGATCTGATCACAACACTTATTTTTTCGCTGAAATCTTTAGAAAACACAAACAAAAAGAAGCCGCCTTTTCCCGTTTAATAAAAAAGTCAGAAATTTAAACCATGAAAATTCTCCTTCTCTCCGACTCTCATTCATATATTGATGACCGTATTTTAGATTATGCCGAAAAAGCAGACGAAATCTGGCACTGCGGAGATTTTGGAAACCTGGAAGTCATCGAGAAACTTGAAAAGATAAAACCGCTGCGCGGCGTGTACGGTAACATCGATGGGACAGAAATACGCAAGATCTTTCCCGAGGTGCTGCGCTTCCGTTGCGAGGAAGTAGACGTTCTGATGATACACATTGGCGGTTATCCCGGCAGATATTCGCCGTTAGCAAAAAAAGAAATCGCTGAAAAGGCGCCGAAACTTTTTATTTCCGGGCATTCCCATATTCTAAAAGCCATGAACGATGCCAAAAATAATCTGCTCCATTTAAATCCCGGTGCCGTGGGAAAAGTAGGTTGGCATCAGATGCGAACCATGATGCGCTTTGAAATTAACGCCGAAAACATAGAAAATTTAGAGGTCATTGAGCTTGGCAAAAAGTAATTTTTGAGTACGAAACTCCTTACCGGATCCGCGCTGAAATTATTAAAAATAAAAAAATGGATAAATACCGCGAAACACCGATTTTCCAAAAATCTGAAGAACTCCTTCAAACCCTCCGCACCATTATGGATTTTATTCCGGAAGATAACGGGTTTCTGCTTTCCACCAAAGAGCATATCCTGGAGAATATTTATACAATTCAGGCAAAACTGGCGGGTGCTCACGAGGTAATTCTCTGGGATATAAAAATGGAAAATGCCGCACTTATCCGGAAATGTGCGCGCGAACTCATGGTACTTCAACATTCGCTTAAAATGTTTGATTTTGCCGAAGTGGAATATTATAAAATCGTGCGGCGGCAGCTCGACGAATTTCGCCAGTTATTTCGCGAATGGGTCGCAACTTTTGATCCGAAGCATTTTGTAGTCGATGAATGGGGACTTTTTAATCCGCCCGGAATCCCGCAGGATTACGAACAAAGTGATGACGAACTGGATTTTTTGGATGATGACGATGATGACTTTTAAAAAAAAACGATAATAAGCAGAATTAAAAAATTTACTTCTTTACTTTAAGTCCCTCGTAAATACTGTGGATCAGTCCATCGGCCACCGAAATTTTAGGTACAAATATCTTATCGATATCACTCCAGGTCATAATGTTATTGAAGATTTGAAGCGCCGGCACCAGGACATCCGCACGGTCTTCGCGCAAATTGAACTTGGTCATCCTTTCGCTTACCGAAAGGCCGTTCATCTCCTTATAATATTTCTGTAGAAAAACCTTCGACATGGGTTTGCCGTCTTTGGTTTTACTCATCGAAAAAATTTTGTTGATGTTCCCGCCCGAACCTATCGCGACGATGGGTTTTTTGCTGTTGATGTTTTTGCGGATATCTTCCTTCATTTCCTTCCACAGATCGTCTTTTACAAGCCCGTTTAATAAGCGTATAGTCCCAATATTTACGGATTTCTGGTATTTCTTTTTACCGTCTTCATAAAAGGTAAGCTCCGTTGATCCGCCGCCTACATCGATATACAGATAGTCAAAATTTTTATCAAGTCCTTCGGCGATATGGTTTTCAAAAACCAGGCTGGCTTCCTGATCACCGGTAATGATCTCGATCTCAATACCCCAGTTTTTCTTCACCTGTTTTAGGATTTCCTGGCCATTTTTGGCGTCACGCATTGCGCTGGTTGCACAGGCTCGGTAGTGATCCACTTTATAGATCTTCATCATACTGCTGAAAACACCCATGGAATCAAGGACCATCTGTGCGCGCTCCTTCCCGATCTCACCTTTTGCAAATACATCCATTCCGAGGCGGAGTGGGATTCTCAGCAGATTAAGTTTGGTAAATTGCGGTTTTCCCTTTTTAGGTTCCGTAACTTCATTGATCAGCAGGCGCGCCGCGTTGCTTCCGATATCGATTGCTGCAATCCTCATTACTAAAGGTATTTCTAAAGATAAGAGGCATCAAACGAAAACGGCAACAGATCACGGATGGATTTTGTTTTGTAGATCGCGCCATCCAGTGAAGCAAAATACACCTCGATCTCGTCCTGCTGTTTTGATTCATATTCCAGGATCGACTGTCTGCAGGCGCCGCATGGCGGAATGGGTACTGACGAAAGGGCTTCGCGTGGCGCACCGATCACAAAGAGTTTCTTGATTTTGACATCCGGGAAGTTGGCGCCGATCCAGAAAATCGCAGTTCGCTCGGCACATAACCCTGAGGGATATGCCGCATTCTCCTGATTACTGCCGGAAATGATTTCACCGTTCTCCAGCAGGACTGCGCACCCTACCGTAAAATTAGAATACGGCGCGTATGCAATCTCGCGGATATTTTTTGCAGTATCGAAAAGCTTTTTTTCGGTCGCATCGAGGTGGTCATAACTCTCGATGGCATCGAAAGTAATTGTAAGTGTGTTTTCCATTTAATTTAAAAATCGGAGAGTAAATATAAAGAATATAATTGGTTTCAGCTGTAATGCTCACTCGCAGGCGGATATTTAACTTCTGCTTGATACAGATTTGCCGGTGCCCGCGGTCAGGTAATTTCTGTAGGCACGATTTATTTTCTCTCTCCATAAATGTCCTTAAATATGCTTTAAGAAGCGTTATCCTATACCGGCAATCTATTCGGAACGTTTCCATCAAAACAATGAAAAAAAGTTTTTATTCTTATTAAAAAGCCAACGCTTTGGTTTAAATGTTGTTTCAAAAACAAAATCTAAAAAGATGTGGTCGTTTCTTTTTTTTGTCTCACATCTACTCCCACAGGAAATCATTAACATAAAAATAAATCAGATGGACACCGCAAACAAAAAAAGTAAAAAAACTGATGCTGCCGCTGTAGCAAAAAATCTGCGCGATTTCTTCGTTGATGGCTTAAAGGATATTTACTATGCCGAGAAAGCACTGGTAAAAACCCTCCCCGTCATGTTTGACAACGCTACGGATCAGAAACTCAAAACCGCGATCAAAGATCACCTTGCGCAAACCAGTGAACAGGTCGTACGGCTGGAAAAGGTCTTTGAATCATTGGGAATGAAAGCCGAGGGCAAGAAATGCCACGCCATCGAAGGAATCATTAAAGAAGGAAACGAAATCATGAGCGAGACCGAAAGCGGTCCGGTGCGTGATGCCGGAATTATTGCGAGCGGCCAAAAGGTGGAACATTATGAAATAGCAACCTACGGCACACTTGCGGCCTTTGCAAAAACACTGAATGAAAGGACTGCACTTGACCTTTTACTCAAAACTTTGGGCGAAGAAAAAAAATCCGACTGTCTGCTTACCACTATTGCCGACACCAATCTGAATTCCCAGGCTGTTGACGGCAAACTGCAGTCGAAAGATTTAAATGCAGTTTAATAAAAAAACTTTAACCAAATTATCTCCACATCATGAAAATAAATGAAAAAGAACCCTACGAAAACGGTGCAAATCCAAAAAAGGAACATTTAGGGAAATATACCACCGACAATAACGGTGAGTTTATGACGACCGACCAGGGTTTAAAGATAAATGACGATCAAAATTCCTTGAAAGCCGGTGACCGCGGTCCTACCCTGCTTGAAGATTTTATACTGAGAGAGAAAATTACGCACTTTGATCATGAGCGGATTCCCGAGCGCGTTGTGCATGCCCGCGGCTCCGGCGCACACGGCGTTTTTGAACTCTATAAACCGATGGGCAAATATACCAAAGCGAAATTCCTGAACGACACTTCCATTAAAACCCCGGTATTTGCCAGATTCTCTACCGTTGCAGGATTTCGCGGTTCCACAGATCTGCCCAGGGACATACGCGGTTTTGCGGTAAAATTTTATACGCAGGAAGGAAATTATGATCTTGTGGGAAACAACACACCGGTCTTCTTTATTCAGGATGCTATTAAATTCCCCGACCTTGTGCATGCCGTAAAACCGGAACCGCACAATGAGATCCCGCAGGCGGCATCGGCACACGATACGTTCTGGGATTTTATCTCGCTGATGCCGGAAGCGATGCACAATATTATGTGGCTGATGAGCGACCGTGCCATACCGCGCAGTTTACGTATGATGGAAGGCTTCGGCATCCATACTTTCAGATTTATTAATGATGAAGGTCAGTCGCATTTCGTAAAATTCCACTGGAAACCCAAGCAGGGCGTATTGAGTCTGGCCTGGGACGAAGCGCAAAGACTCTCGGGGAAAGACACAGATTTTCACCGCCGCGATTTATGGGAGGCCATTGACCAGGGACATTTCCCCGAGTGGGAACTCGGTGTACAGATAGTTCCGGAAGAAGATGAACATAAATATGCCTTTGACCTGCTGGATCCGACGAAAATAATTCCGGAAGAAATGGTTCCGGTGGAAATCATCGGTAAAATGACTTTAAACAGAAACCCCGATAATTTCTTTGCAGAGACCGAGCAGGTGGCTTTTCACCCGGGACATCTGGTACCGGGAATTGACTTTACCAATGATCCGCTGCTGCAGGGCAGACTGTTTTCTTATACCGATACGCAGATTACGAGGCTGGGCGGCCCTAACTTCCACGAGATCCCGATCAACAAATCCATTCCGGAAGTGACGAACAACCAGCGCGACGGTATGCACAGAATGCAGATCAATAAAGGAAAAGTCTCTTACAATCCCAATTCCATGGGTGGCGGCTGCCCGTTTCAGGCAATGATTGCCGAGGGTGGTTTTCATTCGTACGGGGAAAGAATAGATTCTGTAAAGATCAGAAACAGAAGTAAAAGTTTCTTCGATCACTTCAGCCAGTGTACCCTGTTTTATAACAGCATGTCCGATCACGAAAAACGACATATCCAAAATGCCTTCTCCTTTGAACTCGGGAAAGTGAAACTCGTGCCGATCCGCCAAAGAATGGTAAACATGCTTTTGGAAATTGATGAAAGTCTGGCAAATGCAGTGGCAGATAATCTGGGTCTGGTTCCGAAAAAACTTTCACAGCCCATTACCGACATTATTCCTGCCGATGCCAAATTAGAAGATTATGCTTCCTTCAGTAATGAACTGCCCATCAGCGACGCACCTTCACTGAGTATGGCCACAAAACTGCCAACCGATATTAAAGCAAGGCGAATTGCGCTTTTAACTGCCGATGGTGTAAATGACGAAGCCTTCACCAAGGTAAAACTGCAACTCTGCGACCGGGATGCCATGGTTGCCGTGATCGCACCAAAACACGGATTTGTAACCACTGAATCGGGTGATCAGTACCAGGTTGATGAAAGTCTGCTTACGGCAGCTTCTGTTATGTTTGATGCGGTATATGTGGCGGGTGGTGACAGTATTAAAACGCTTTCAGCTAATGCTGATGCGCTTCATTTTGTGGCAGAAGCCTTCAAACACTGTAAGCCGATTGCTGCTGACCGAAATGGCACCGAATTCCTGCAGAAAGCGCTGCCGGAAATTAAATTCCCTGCCGACGGTGTAACTGCGGACGGAAATTTAGAACAGTTTGTAAAAAATATACAACAGCACAGATTCTGGGAAAGAGAGTGCGGCGCGGGCGTACCCGCATAATTTGGACTAAAATGAATTGAAAGGCTCTGACAAAAGAGCCTTTTAATTTTTTGGGAAATAAGGGTGAAAAGACCGTTACGGCAATCAGGCATTATGGCTAATTTTACGTGTTCCGCAATGCTGAGCTCTTATCTGAAACAGAATACATGAAAAAAACAACCCAACCTGACCAGTCTGCAGATAAAGACCTGTCTCCGCATTCCCATTCACTGTTGGAAGCTTTTTTCATTCATTCACTGGAAGAGATGTACTACGCTGAAAATGCCGTTGCCATCGAGTTTCTGTGTATTCAGGAAAAAATTGTATCGCCCACGCTCAGGGAGATTTTAAAAACACATTACAACATTCACCTTAAACATAAGGAAAGAATTCAAAAAATATTCAACCTGCGGAACGAAGCAATAGAAGTTAAAAAATGTGGTACTTTCAATGCATTACTGGCGGAGGGGATTGAACACCTTTCATTTTTTAAAGATGATATTGTAAACTGGGAAATCGGTCTTATACTTCTCTCACAAAAACTTACATACTACAAGATTGCTTCTTATGGCGGCCTGGCTCATTTGGCCATTAACCTGAAATATTACCGTGCCGCAACCTTGCTGGCCTTCAGCGTGCAGGAAGAAGAAGAATACATTTCCAACAATCTCAACCGGATCATCGACGCCTTTCTCAGCTCTCACGTAGCGGGCTACAAAAGCTAGCGCTTTATAGACTTCAGCATTTTATGTACAGCTTTCACATTTCGAAAGCTTTTTCTGTGCGGTAACATCAAAAGCCTGTTCGGCTTCCCAATCACACTTTTCGTAAATTTACATTCTTATTAAAAACAGCATATGATTTTATACACTCCAATAAAATTTAGAAACCTCGAACTGAAAAACCGCTGGGTGATGTCGCCCATGTGCATGTACTCATCTGAAGAAGGCGTAGCAACCGATTTTCATTACGTACATTACGGAAGCAGGGCGCAGGGCGGCACCGGTTTAATCATGGTGGAAGCTACGGGCGTAGTTCCTGAAGGCCGAATTTCGCCAAAAGATATGGGAATCTGGAACGGTGAGCAGGCGGCAGCGCTTAAAAAAATCGTAAAGTTCGTACACCAAAACTCGGAAAGTAAAATCGGTATCCAGCTCGCGCATGCCGGCAGAAAAGCTTCTACTTGGAACGGAAAACAACTTCCACTGCAGGAAGGCTGGGAAACCGTGGCACCCTCAAAAATTCCTTATGCCGAAAGC
This sequence comes from Kaistella palustris DSM 21579, assembly GCF_000422265.1. GTDB lineage: Bacteria > Bacteroidota > Bacteroidia > Flavobacteriales > Weeksellaceae > Kaistella > Kaistella palustris. Next base: position 9,559 of record NZ_AULL01000004.1, on the reverse strand, counting down.
GAAAGGATTCCACACGAACTGAGCATTGAAGAAATAAAGGAGCTGGTCCAAAGCTTTAAAGCCTCTGCAGCGCGGGCATTGGACGCGGGATTTGATGTGATTGAGATCCATGCCGCACACGGTTATCTCATTCACCAGTTTTTATCGCCCTTATCCAATGTGAGAACCGATGAATATGGCGGCACTTTCGAAAACCGCATCCGCTTTCTGGTCGAGATTGTGGAAGCTGTGAATGAACTGCTCAACGAAAACCATCCGTTGTTTGTAAGAATCTCCGGCACCGAATATGCCGAAAATGGCTGGGATATCGACGAAAGTGTACAGCTGGCAGAAGTCCTTAAAAATAAAAAGGTAGACCTCATCGACGTTTCAAGTGGCGGAAATATCCACGGCGCCAAAATTAATCTGTTTGATGGTTATCAGGTTCCGCTCGCAGCGCAGATCAAAAGCGAAACCAGAATACCAACAGGTGCGGTTGGACTGATAAAATCTGCTGAATTTGCTGAGGAAATCCTGCAGAAAGGCCAAGCGGACCTCATCTTCGTGGCGCGGGAAATTCTACGAAATCCTTATCTGGCGGTAGAGAATTCTTTTAAAGGAGAAGCGGACTGCTTTTTCCCGCATCAGTATGACCGGGCAAAGATTTAATCGCGGCGGTATTTATTCTTTAATGATGTTTTTGCTGTGCGTTCCAGTGGGTGTCTTCACTTTTACATGGTAAATCCCTTTGGGTAAAGATGAGATATCTACAGTTTTGGAATTTCCCTTTTTTACGAGCTGACCGCTTTGGGCGTAGATTTCAATCGCTGTGATTTCTCCGTTCAGTTGAACGGTGAATTTCTGTTTCACGGGATTTGGGAAAAGCTTCAGTTTTGCCGCTGTTTCCTGGGTAACATTCATGTAAAGGCAGTCTTCGCTGAAATTCGCAGTATTGTCTTTATTTAACCAGTTCGCTGTGGAAAAGTCTGCATTATCTACCATAATGCAGGTCAGATCGGGATTGTTTCTGGAATCGTAATAAGTGACGTTGTGATTGTTCGTGTTTTTCATGTTCAGTTTCGTCAGACTGTTATCTTCGCAAACCAGCAAAGTGAGTTTCGTATTCTGCGAAACATCCAAAGCTTTCATTTTATTTTGGGAACACGCGAGTGTTGTGAGCATCGGGAGCTGCGTTACCGTTATCGCTTCGATAAAATTGTTTCGGAAATCGAGATATTCAAGTAAAACATTAGTGTCCACATTCAAATTGGTCAGTTGATTTTGCGTGCAGGATAAACTGTATAAGTTCGTATTTGCAGTCAGATCAAGAGCCGTCAGATTATTTACACCGCAGTTTAAGAACTGTAATGCTGGGAAATGCGCGACATTCAGAGCAGGAAGCTGATTTGTAAAACAGCTCAGCATTTTCAGCGCGCTGTTAGGAGATGAATTCAAGGCGATAAGCTGATTATTATTACAGTCTAAGGTTTCTAAAAGATGATTCTGTGAAATATCTAAAGCCGTTAAATAATTAAGATCAACTCTTAAAGTCCGGAGGTTGGGAACAAAAGAAAGGTCCAGAGTGGTGATAAGATTAGTGGAGGCTTCAAGAGATGTCAATGAAGTTGTCTGTGGTAAAGTTAAACTGACAAGTCTGTTGTTATAACACGAAATGTAAGTCAGTTTTTTGTTTTGCGACAGATCCATAGACGGGATCAAATTCACCTGGCAGGCTAAAAATGTAATATTTTTAAAGGCTTCAATACCGGAAACACTTTTAATACCCAAACTTGTAATATTAAATCCGCCTGTATAATTTTCTGCTTCTGTGATCTGAATTTCCTTATCATTATTCGTGTCGATGTTGTGATATTTAAGGAGTGCATTTTTGAAAATTGCATCCGGAATATTTACATTCTGCGCGTTGAGCACCAGAGAAACTAAAAGCAGGGAAAAGAGCGTAAAAGTTTTTTTCATTTATAATTTTTTAAGTCTTTAAATGTAGAGAAAAAAAGCAGTGTTTTAATTTAAAAGTACAGATCAGAAAATCTTTTTAATTTTTCACTCAAACACAGGATGACCTTTTTCCAAGATTTGCCCGTTGTAAGGGCATAAAAAAAGCCACAAAATCTTGTAGCTTTTAAGGTTTTCAAACTTTCAATTACGTCTAAGAATATTCAAACTGCTGGATGACCTCCAACGTTCGGTCGATTTCTTTTTCTTTAATGGCGTTGGAAATAAACCAGGTTTCGTAGCCGCTCGGTGGCAGATAAATGCCGTTTTTCAGCAGCTGATGGAAGAAATTATTGAATAAAGCATGATTCGCATTGGCCGCTTCCTCAAAATTCGACACCGCATTTACGTGAAAGAAAACACTCATCATCGATCCTTTCCGGTTGATGCGGTGTTCAATGTTTTTGGAATTCAATATTTTGCCGATCTCAAAATCCAGCGTTTCAGCAGTTTTATTGATGTTTTTATAAAAGTTCTCATCACTTTTAATGAGCTGCAATGTGGTGAGGCCGGCTCTCATGGCCAGGGGATTTCCGCTGAGAGTTCCCGCCTGATACACTGCTCCTTTTGGGGCAAGATGATCCATAATCTCATTTCTGCCCGCAAATGCACCAACCGGGAGTCCACCACCGATGACTTTCCCGAAAGTCACAAGATCTGCTTTCACCCCGAAAACCTCCTGCGCACCGCCAAAAGCCAAACGGAAACCGGTCATCACTTCATCAAAGATCAAAAGCGCACCATTTTCATCGCAGAGTTTGCGAAGTTTCTGAAGGAAGTTATTTTCCGGCAGCACGCAACCCATATTCCCGGCAACCGGTTCTATGATCACCGCGGCAATTTCGCCCTGATTGTGTCGGAAAAGATCTTCCACCTGGCCGATATCATTATATTTTGCCAGCAAGGTGTCTTTGGCAGTTCCGGCGGTAACTCCCGGCGAACTTGGGTTCCCGAAGGTCGCCATGCCACTGCCGGCTTTAATTAAAAATGAGTCGGAGTGACCGTGGTAGCAACCTTCAAATTTGATGAATTTGTCGCGTTTCGTAAAACCGCGCGCGAGACGGATTGCACTCATACACGCTTCCGTACCCGAGGATACCATTCTGATCTGGTCGATATTGGGTACATTTTCCACGATTAATTTCGCGATCTCAGTTTCGAGTTCCGTGGGTGTGCCAAAAGAAAAGCCTTTTTCAGCCTGTTTTTTTAATGCTTCCAGCACTTCGGGGTGCGTATGACCAAGGATCGCGGGACCCCAGGAATTGATGTAATCAATATATTCGTTATCATCGGCATCGGTCATGTAGGCGCCTTTGGCAGATTTCATGAAAACGGGCACGCCACCCACGGATTTAAAAGCGCGGACCGGCGAATTTACTCCGCCGGGAATATATTTGTACGCTTCATCGAAAAGCGCGGAACTTCTTTGGTATTTCATTTTTTATGGTTGACAGTTGGTGGTTGACAGTTGACCGTTAACGGGATAAGGCTTGGTTCTTAAACCTTGACTCCTGTTCTTTTGTTCTTTATAATTGGTTCTTGACTATTGGTTCTTGGTTCCTGGTTCTTGATTGAAAATTGACAGTGAATTAATTATTAACTCTTGCCCCGAAGATTAAAATTTGAAGATCTGCTATCGGAAGTCTGACATCTGACATCTACTTCCTTGGTTTTTTACTTTGCAGGTAGATCAGCTGGCCGGCCTTTGGCTGCTGACCATAATCCATGCGGTTTTTGGCGTACAGTTTTTTTATTTTTATGCCGAATTTCTGGGCGATATCGTGCATGGAATCGCCAACCTGGGTTTTATAAGTCGCAACATTTCCGCTGGAAGATTTTGATTCCAAAAAAAGAATATCGTTGCGTTTCAGTTCGCTGCCGTCGAGTTCATTCCATTTCATAAGGCGGCTTTCGCTGATGCCGAATTTTTTCGAAAGCAGAGACAGCGCCACATCATCGGGCACAATTACGAATTTTTTGCCACCGTTGGGATGACTTTTAATCAGTATAGACTTTAAAGTTTCGGCTGTTGAAACCAGTTCCTCTACCTTTTTTTGCTGTTTGGCGTAAGAGGTTTGCTCGTACGGCACTTTCACCGTAACGGGTTTTGCAGATGCCTTACTCTGGTCAAGTTGTGCCATAAATATGCGGTCACTCTGCAGATCCGGATACATTTTCAACACGGTATATAAAACCTCTTTTGAGTTAGACTTATCGAATTCATAAAGCCTGTACTTCTCAATTTTGTCAATGAGAATATATGCGTAGCGCGGATTTGTGGCGTAGCCTGCTTTTTTCAGGCCGTGTGCCCAGGATTTATAGTCGTTCTGGTTCAGTTTAAAAAGGTTGACGTAATATTTTCGGTAGGCTAAAAATTTCGAATGATCTTCGTAGGAATCTCGCGGATCATCATATACGCGGAAACATTCGTTGGGCGCATCATCTGTATGGGTCATTGTCTTGCCGGTCCAGTCTTCTTTGCATTTGATGCCGAAGTGGTTGTTTCCCTGTTGTGCAAGGCGACTCTGGCCGCCGCCGGTTTCCAAAAGACCCTGTGCCAGGGTTATGGAGGCGGGAATCTTGTATTTTTCCATTTCCTCTACGGCATAAGGTGCAAACTTCTGGATATACTGATCCTCGGTTTTCCAGCCCTGTGAATGAATTTTTGATATAAAAAGGAGCGCGAAGGCAACGACAATTTTATTCATATTTCTTTTTTGATGACTATAAAACTGATCCGGGTTTTATTTCACTTCTCAATATCTCTCCCGATCCGCAATAGTCTTTTTTAGTGCTTCCGGACTGAGATTTTTAAACATTACAGCTTTATAAGTTCACGGTTCTGTTTTCTCAGCAATTCATTGGCTCCCGAAATTCCCTGCAGACCACCTGTATGAAAGGCCAGGATTTTGCTTCCGGTCGGAAAGTAACCGCTTTCTATCAGTTCAAACAGCTTTCTCAGCATTTTTCCGGTGTAGATGGGATCGAGCTGTATGCCGTATTTCAGTTTAAAGTTATTGATGAAACGGATATTTTCGCCGGTTATTTTGCCGTATCCACCATCGTGTGCTTCCGGAAGGGTAAAATTCTGCCGTTGCGACAGATTTAAAACCCTGTTATATAAGGAGTAATCATCTACCACCTTAAATCCCAAAACCTGCTGATGGTCTTCGGCAAATCTTGAAAGTCCGGCAACCGTACCACCCGTTCCAGCTGCGGTGCAAAGATAATCAAAACTTTTTGTCTGCTCGCTGAGCATGTGGCGCACACCCTGCACGGCATTTCTGTTGGTGCCGCCTTCGGGAATAATTAAAGCGTGCGGAAATTCTTTTTCTAAAGTCTGCGTTAAAGCAACTTTGTCCCGATAGTGAGCGCGTGTTACAAAACGAAAATCCATTCCACGGTCCGAAGCGCGGGCTAAAGTCGGATTCGCCTGCCATTTATCGGTCATTTCCTCACCGCGGATGATCCCGAGCGTTTTCAGGTCGAATTCTTTTCCCAACGCCGCAACTGCTGCGATATGATTCGAAAAGGCACCACCAAAAGTGATCATGAAGGGATGCTCAGGTTTCAGTGCAAGATAGGAATTGACATTATAAAAAAGTTTCCAGAACTTGTTGCCGGAGATTTCGGGGTGAATCAGGTCTTCGCGTTTCAGGAACAGCTGAATATCCTTTTCTAAAGGAAGTTGGATGAGCGGGATTTCGATATCCGGGATTTTCATGGGTGCAAATTTCGGAAATAATTACGAATGGCGGCTGCATGAAAAGGACCGCCAAATTTAAGACCAGCCCGGCTCATTATGGAACTTGTAATATACATATTGAAAAGAAGTATTGGCTTCCGTACAAATGAAATAAAAACTGTAACCTGGATATTTGCGAAAATTCCGCCCCCGATTGAACGGCCTGTTTGAGCTCTCCCGCGGCAAAGTGCCGCGGGAAGCGAGTAGTGAAAGCGGGAAATGTGCGGCAAAAAAAACAAATGCACACTTCGTACCTGAAAGCTCACGACAAATATTTACGGAAACTCCAGAATTTCCTATGTTTCAGGTAGTTTAGGTCATGTTCCATCGCATAAGCTTCGCGCTCAAAAGAGATCATTTGGTAGGCAAGAAAACGGTCTTTCAGCTTGAAAACCAGATAATAATATTCGATCACATACCAGAGATAAAAGAAAATGATGAGCAGCTCCAGCTGTTGCCTTAAGTGGATGCGCTCATGGTTCAGCAGTATAAGATCAGTTTTGGAAGTCCGGCTTCGCAAAAGAATAAGCGGAAAAAGAGTGATCGCTGAAATTTTTGTATTTTTGAGAAGTTTCGGGCAGACGATTATCATTTCACAAAGATAATATTTCCGCCTTTTGCATTTAACTAATGAAGCAGAATACCATCAAAGAACACGAAGACTTTTACTACAATGAACAGGGTTACAAAGTCTTTACAGAACAGTATCATCTGAAACGCGGCTATTGCTGCAAAAGCGGCTGTAAACACTGCCCTTACGGTTATGATAAAAAGACGGACACTTTTGTAAAAACCAAAAAGCCACCGCGCCCTGCAGATCAGTGACAGCGGTTTAAAATAAAATTCATTTAAATAAACATACATCATGAGCAAAAAATATATCATCCTTTTACTGGCTTCGGCTACATTGGGGTTGACATCGTGCAGTCCGTTCCAGGTTAAATCGGACTATGCCGAGACCGCAAACTTCAACACCTACAAATCGTATAAGCTGCGGATCGACGATCTGAAACTTAATGACATCGATAAAGACCGCGTGCTGAATGAGGTTTCAAAACAGCTGCAGACCAAAGGGCTCAGCGTTTCCGATAATCCGGACCTCATCATCAATGTAAAGGCAAACCACAAGAAAGTTCAGGACATACAATCCACCAGACCTTACGGTATGTACGGCTGGGGCGGCCGTTTCGGTTGGGGTGTGGGTGTAAACCGCACGTGGACCTCGAATTATAATCAGGGCGCGCTGATCGTCGATATGATCGACGCCCGTACACAGAAACTGGTTTGGCAAGGTGTAGGAAGCGGAATATCGATTGATTCCCCAAAATCAAAACAGAAACAGATCCCTGAGATCGTGACAGAGATCATGGCAAATTACCCGCCACAAAGGGGAAAGTAAAAATATCTGAAAAGTGAAGAGACTGCAGCAATGCGGTCTTTTTTTTGATAAAAAGGACCGATTTTGTTATTCTGTTTTTCGCAGCCGGCGATTGGAATTGGTTATACGCCGGTTGCAATATCCCCAAATGTTTTCCGTAAAAGGCACCGCACCACGGTGGAAACCTTTTACGTTCCGGACCAGCAGTTCTGTTTCGCACATGTTGAGTTTCCGACAGTTTGGAAAGCTTAACTTTTGTCTATAAAAAAAACCGCCGAAAAGCGGTTTTTTAAGTATATATCACATGCAATCTTATTTTCCAATGACTTCCACAATAGGATTTCCTACGTTCCCGCTCGGAAACTGGATATGTAAAAGTGCGGCTAAGGTTGGCGCGATGTCGGTCATGTTATAATCCCTGTTGCTTTCGCCGGCCTTAATTCCCCAACCCATAAAAATAAGTGGGATATGTGAGTCATACGAATTCCACGCACCGTGCGTAGTCCCAAGTTTGGAGTAGCTTGGCAGCCAGTTATCGTGATAAATCAGCTGAATATCTCCACTTCTCTGCCAGTTGTAACCATTGATGATCCGCGTTTTTATAGGTTCGGGCACTGATGAGGAAGCTGCCTTTTTCATATCTACCGCGAATAGGATGGAAGGATCTTCATTCAGCCTGTCGATAAGATATGCTTTCACCACTTCTTCATCAAGTTTGTTCTGCTGAATCAGTCTGCGGTCTAAGTAAACCTGGTTGTTGGTTACTTTGGTCACGATCTTATCACTGTTGAATTTATCTTTGAGCAGCTGATTGTAGTCTTTTTTTGAAGTCTCACCATAAAAACCGGTGGGCATTTTGTGGGCTTCCATAAACCCTTCGGAATGCGCGCCACCATGATCCGCAGAAAGGAAAACGGTGTACTGATCTTTACCCAGAGTTTTATCGAGATAATTAAAAAACTCCGCGAGATCACGGTCGAGCCTTAAGTATACATCTTGCACTTCGACTGAATTGGGTCCGAATTTGTGACCGGCATAATCTGTAGAGGCCAGATTAATGGCAAGGAAATCGGTCACCGCGCCCGTACCGAGGCTTTCACCTTTCACGGCAGCTTCTGCCATGCGCAGGGTCAGCGTATTTCCAAAGGGCGTGTAGCGGATATTGTCGCGCTTCGCTGCATAATCTGCCGCCAGATTGCTGTAAGGGAAAACCGGTGTCTTTGCGCTGCCGAGCAGCCCTTCCCACGGCGAATTATCGGGCGAACTTTCGGTGTACTGCGCAACAGGCAGCAAAGTATTCCAGCCATTTTTAACCAGTTCATCGCCTGTTTTTTTACTGTTGAAATCACTTACCCATTTTGGCAGTTGCGGCATGTAATAGGTACTGGTAATAAAGTTGCCGGTAGAATCATCAAACCAGAATGCACCGGTGGGATTATGGCCGGCCGGAAGAATTGAAGCCCTGTCTTTTAATGAAACACCAATGACTTTAGCCTGAAAATTGGTCGCCAGGCGCAACTGGTCGGTGATCGTGGTGGACCAGAGATTCCGTGGTGAGTGCTGGCCGGCGCTTTGGGCTGTTGTTCCCACCGCCTGCACGGTACTGTCGGCAGTACAGTAAACATTTTTTCCGGTGTTTCTGTCGTACCAGTCGTTTCCGGCGATGCCGTGTATTGCGGGAACGGCACCGGTATATATGGTGGTATGCCCTACTGCCGTATAAGTGGGCACATAATTGATGTGGACATTATTCAGGGAATAACCCTGGCTAAGCATCCTTTTGAAACCGCCACTTTCATATTTATCATAATATCGGTAGAGGTAATCCCAGCGCATCTGATCAACGACAAGGCCGACTACCAGTTTGGGTTTTTGGGGTGTAACTGATGTTGTTTTCTGCGCATGGAGCCCGGAAAGGGAAACAGCGGCGATAAAAAGGATCTGAATTTTTCTGAACATGGTTTTTACAATCTGAATGAACTGCAAATATAAGAGGTTTGCTCCAGATTAAAGTGAGCGCGCGGGAAACAGGCGGTATTCAACTTTGGATTTGATTTAAAAAGATATTGAAGTGGGTTATTTTTCGACCCGCCCGGCTTTTACAATTAAAGACTGACCGCTAAAATGTTGTGAATTGCTTTGGCTTCCCTGAATGCCAACGGTTAAGCCAGCGCTTATTTCAAAAAGTATTAATTTCGTGACACGACACAACGCGATTGTCGTGACAGTGTAACGACAATGTGTTATAAATTGCTTTGGCTTCGCCGAATGCCAACACTTAAGCCGGCGCTTATTTCAAAAATTATTACTTCGTGACACGACACAACCCAAATCCTTTGTCCATGTTTTAATGTTGTGTTGTGAATTGCTTTGGCTTCGCCGAATGCCAACGCTTAAGCCAGCGCTTATTTCAAAAATTATTAACTTCGTGACACGACACAACG
>NZ_AULL01000003.1 GCF_000422265.1 Kaistella palustris DSM 21579 | reverse complement strand
CTACTTCGCTCCCCGCTTCTCTCGATTTGGGACTGCAAAGATAGGAAGATATGACGAACTTCCAAATAACTGAGGATTAAATTTTCAGCAAAATAGCCAAGTAATTGATTAGTAGACTCAAAAATTTCGAACGAAAATAACCTCGCAGGCGTATACTAAGAAAAGCTGGCGTTCGGGATTAAGTATATATCTGAATGCGCACCCAAACCATTAAAAATAAAATAAAAAAAATGACCGCTAATCAGCAATTTTTTGCCAGTAACTATTTAGTAAATCAAAAAAATCCCACTCTGGCGAGCGGGATCTGAAAATTGATATGAAATTAATTACTTGTTTAGCTCATTGTTGAGCTTCACAGCATCCTGATAAGTTGGGTTAAGTGTTACCGATCTGGTCACATATTCTTTTGCTTTTGCAGGATCACTGTCTTTAATAAGATACGCTATGGCGAAGTAAGCATAAGAAAGTGTTTCTTTATTGGCTTCAACTTCTTCTGGCTTTACCGCCGCGATGTATTTTTCATAATTTGCCTTAGCCAAATCATTATTGCCAGCCTGCTGATAAGAATAGCCCTGACTGTAGTAAGCCGGTGCCCAATCCGGAAGAAGGCCACTCATCTTTTGCCAGGACAATATAGCACCGTTCCAGTTTTTGGCTTCCTGGTAAGCATTAGCCAATTTAAAGAGCGCATTTGTATCCTGCGGATTTGCTGCCACTTCTTTCTTCAGCGCTTCAATCTGCGGGTTAGTAGCACCTGCATCCACAACGGCCTGATTTACGCCGCCGCCACCTTTAATTTTCAAAAGTTCCTCGTCCCAGTTCATTGTTTCATCCTTATTGGATTTTGCAATGGCGATTTTCTGCAACGCTTCGCTGTTCAAGGCGGCTTTTTTCTCAGGATCTTTCTCATCCAAAGCCAAGCCGGCAGAGATCAGTCCCAACAGACCCTGGTCGGCAGGCTGTACTCGCGATTTCTCGGCTTTCGACATAAATTGCGCCATACTTTCCTTTGCTGCTTCATATTCACGATCGGCATACTGCAAATAAGCGCGTAACTTGAACTTGATGGGGTCACTCACTTTGTCGAAAACCTTATCTAAGTACAGTTTTGAATTTTCGTAATCTTCATTAGTAAAGAATAACTTTGAAATCTCCAATTGTGTATCTGGATCTTCATCGGCATACTTCGCATAGTTTACCAAGTCCTGTGTAGCCAACGCGTTATTCTGATATTTAATGTCGTAACCTGCTTTTGCTTTATAGGCCGGTGCATAAGTTGGGTCTGCAGAGATTGCTCTATCGATACTCTCCTTGGCTTTTTGCCACTGTTGTGCCTGCATCCAAAGCGTCCCAATCCGCGTATATACCGACGCTTTATTCTGAGCCACTGTCAAGGCGCGGTCATAAGCTGTCATAGCGGAACCGGCAACTTGCGGACTGTTTGTGAGTTTCAAACGGTAAGCATCGCCCAACGTATAATAATAGTAAGCCGGAGTCCCACCTTTCTGAGATTTTTCAACCGCACGGTTCAGGAAATCAATGGCAAGATCTGCATTTGCTGCACCTCCAAACAAAGTAAGCGCTTCGGCGGCACGGTATAGTACTTCCGGATCTTTGTCGCGGGCATCTTTCACAATAGATTGCAGTTCTGCAACAGCTGATTTATCACCTTTTCCTAATTTCACAGAGGCCAAACCAATTTTGTTCAGGTTACTTCTTTTATCGGCTTCAAGACCTTTGGTAAAGTTTTGCTGAGCCATTTCGAAGTTTGGCTCGAACTGAGTGAGATAAGCATTACCTAGATAAAAGTAATTTTCGGCCGAAGGTGATTTTGCAATCATCTGCGTGAAAATTTCCTTTGCCTTAGCGTATTTGTGGCTGTCTGCATTTGCAACGCCTTCCTGCAGCGTCTGCCCGAAAGCTCCAAAAGCAAAACAGCTTACCGCAGTTGTAACTGCGACCTTTTTTGTAATATGTGTTATATTGATCATTCTGGTAATTTTAAATGTTTATTTAATACTTCGATGTACATTCCCAATATTTATACCAAAAACGGCATATAAAGTAAAATTGAGAAAATTAAGAAAAAATTAACGCATCTGGACTTCTCTTCTGAAGATATTGTAGGGTTGCAACCCTTCTTTTTCAACTACAATCTGTCCCAACTGCTGGCATGAAAACCTGATGAACCCGTTACCTAAACCATAATAGCTTTCATTAGTAAGAAAATATAAGATGCGCGTAAAGGGATAAGTCATTTCCCGAATATTTTCTATGGTTGGTTCGTAGGATTTGCCTTCAGCGGTAACCGGCAGGATCTTGACCGAATTCCGAAGGGCTGCTGCCTGTGGATCGTACGGGCGGCTGAATGTGTTAAGGCTGACCACCCCAATTCTTTCGGGATGTTGTGTAATTTCTTTCACAACGTTTTCGTTTCCGCTAATGATGGAATATTTAAGTTGAGCCGGTGTGCTGTTCATTTTCTGAGCAACAAAATTCAGATTACTTGAATTGGTACCATCAAAAATGATTTTCTTGTCATCGGAATTTAATTCGGCTTTAATTTCATCCATAGAAATGGAGGTGCGCGGCGAATTTTTAGCAACGAAAAATACGACTGCATCACCCGCAAAGCGGGCGGGTTCAATATCCGTATCAAGTTTTGATTTGAAGGCAGCTTTCTCATCGGCACTAAGTTCACGTGACATCACAATAACACGCACCTTCTTCTCGAGCAAGTCGAGAAAAGCAAGATCTTCTTTTTTAATTATAAGATTGATCCTGGTTTTAGGGTTCAATGCCATATATCTCTCGGTCAATGCTTCTGAAACGCTGCGAAAAGATTCGTCGGCTTCCATTGTGATTGTACCTTGTTGCGGATCATCGACAACACGGTCGCTCTTCTTGCATGAAACCATTAAAGCAAAAAGGAAAAGTAGTGTAAGTTTTAATTTATGATTCATTTCTTTCCTGTCTTATTCTGTATATCGCCCGTGTTATTCTAAATATCCCGTAGAGCATCAGCAGGACTCCCAAAGGCCAGGCAATATTAGGCTCTAAAAAAATTATAAAAAACTTGTAAAGTATTACGGCGACTCCTAAAACTATATAGAAAACGCCAGTAATTAAGGATAGCCAGTTAAACATAGGAAAAACAAAATTATAAAAAATTAAAAAAAGAGAAGCTGTCGCTTCTCTTTTTGGTATAAATATTAAAGATCGGACTATTCAAACTGCATTGTTAAAGGTAATCTGAAACGGTAACGTACCGCCTGCCCATTAATTTTTGCTGCAGACCATTTGTTTTTAATCGATTTTACGGTTCGGATTGCTTCCGAGTTAAAATCTCTGTTAGGTCCGCTTGCTTTAACATCGGTAATAGAACCGTCGCGTTCCACAACAAAAGTAATTTCAGTTTTCACTGTACCTTCGTCTCCTGACATTACAGAAGTGTCGAAACCGTTGGCTACTTTACTTCTGAAGGAGTTGATCCCACCAGGGAATTCAGCTAGCTGCTCAACCTCGGTATAAACCTGTGTTTCGGAAACCTGAGGTTTCACTTCAACAGTAGTAGATTTACTTGGTCCCGGTGGCGGCGGCGGTGGTGTGTAAACCGGAGTTTTAACACCTTCCTGATTTTTAAGCCCTGTTGTTGTCTCTAACTGTTTTGTAATCGGCGGTGGTGGAGTTTCCACTTTTGGAGCTTTCACCGGTTCGGGCACCACATTCTGAATCACCTCCTGTTTTGGCGGTTCTTCTTCTTTTGGTGGCGGTGGTGGTGGTTCCTCTTCTTTTGGTAATTCCACAATTGGGTCTTCGTCGAGAATATTTACCAAGTCCGCTTTTACTTCAACCTTATCAGGTGCTGTAAGTTTTTGGATGGTGGTATAGATCAACGGAGACAAAGCCAATACTAGAAAAAGAATAGTTCCTATTACAAAGGACTTTGTAAGCATCTTCGAATAAGTGTGGCGCAGATCATACGCCCCATATTCCTTATTTCTGTTTTCAAATACAATTTCGTCTAAAGTAAGATTGTCATTGTATTGTGTTTCGTTTGCCATTCTAAATATATATTTAGTAGTTAATTAAGTCTATTTTGCAGCGGCAGGCGCGGCGCCTCCTATTTTTCTTTCATAGATTACTTTTTCCCAAGGCTTAATATCGGTAACACCGTATCTCTCATTCTTGGTAATAGCCATCTCATCTAGAATATCTACAAAATTTTTATATACTGCATCGTCGGTTGGCTTAATGATCACTGTAAACAGATCCTGATTTTTAGCTCCTGCCTTTGCTCTCTCGATTACTTTTGTAATCCCGTTTCTATCGAACGTAGTTTCCTGTAAAGTCTGATCAGTCAAACCCGCCTGGTCTAACTGGTGATAGAAAATTCTATTGTTTTTCCCAATGATAATGGAAATTGAATTTGATAGGTCGATTTCTGTCTGTTCAGGTTTCGGTTGATCTTTCTTCGGTTTAGCCGGTAGGCCAAGATCCATCACGTTTGGTTTGCTAAAAGTGGTGGTAAACATAAAGAAAGTGATCAAAAGGAAACCCAAATCCACCATCGGTGTCATATCAACCCGCGTATTCTGCTTTTTGGAGCGGACTTTGCCGCCCTTAGCACCTTTGTCCTGTACTTGTACTTCTGCCATTTTCTACTGGGTTTTTATTCGTTAGATTTTCCTTCCTGTGAAGTGATCAGCCAGAATTTAAGAAAATCAATATCTCTTAAACCTTCAAACAAAGATTTCACTTTCGGGTACTCTGTAGAAACGTCTCCTTTTACTGCCAGTTTATAGGCAGGATTAACTGCTAAACTTTGTTCTACCCAATCGATCAATTCTTTTTTTGTACTGTCCATCGGAATTCCTGTTGGACTTTTATATGCTTTCTGCTCATCTTGCGACATGTCCAGATAACTTTTCAGTTGAGACATTGGCACGCCAACAGCCTGAACTTTAGTAAACGCAACTTTCTGGTCATTGTTGAAAGTCATGCCGTATTTGGTTCCCATTTTGGTAAGGAGCTGCAATCTTTCAGTTCCGTTATCAACAGGCTGGAAATAGAATTTCCCCTGGGGTGTTACGTTTACGGTCATCAAACTCGCATCAGGTAATAATTTCTCTGATATCGAAGATGGCGGTTTTATTGTCTCCACATCAGGTTTCTTAAACTGAGTGGTCAAGATAAAGAAGGTAAGCAGAAGGAAGGCCACGTCACACATCGCCGTCATATCTGTTATAATACCATGTCTTTTTGGTTTAACTCTCGCCATTATGTAATTAAATTTTTATTATACTTCTGATAATCCGCACATCATCGTGCAGATGTCCTGCCGGTATTTCTTAGTGAAATTCAGCGAAAGACTGCTGGATAGACATTGCGATCTCGTCGATCTTATAAGTCAATCCATCGATTTTAGAAGTAAAGTAGTTGTAAAGGATAATCGCAATAGCCGATGTACCAATACCTAAAGCTGTATTAATCAAAGCCTCGGAAATACCGATTGACAGTGCCGCAGCATCTGGTGTACCACCACCGGAACCTAACGCAAAGAACGCCTTGATCATCCCGATAACCGTTCCAAGTAGTGCGATCAACGTTGCAACTGTACCTAGAGTTGAAAGAATCATCATATTTTTCTCTAACATTGGCATTTCCAAAGTTGTAGCTTCTTCAATTGCTTTGTTCAGGGCAACCATTTTCTGCTCTTTGTTCAAGGTAGTGTCGTGAGCGAGTGCTTTATATGTGGTAAGTCCTTCTTTTACTACATTACCTACAGAACCCTGCTGTCTGTCGCATTCTTCCATAGCTTCATCTACTCTGTTCTGGTTCAAAAGGTTTCTGATGTTAACCACAAAAGTATCAAGGTCACCTGATCCTGAAGCTTTTCTTAAAACGAAGAAACGCTCAATAGAGAATACAATTACAATAACCATAAAAGTAATAAGGATAGGTACAATTGGCCCACCCATATAAATAATCCCCATGAATGATTCCGGATGAAGTTCTTTGGCTTCGATATCAGCAAAAGCTACTGAAGCGTGACCAGCGATTCTGGCATCATCCCTAAAATTGTTTGTACTTCCTAAGATAAATAGGTAAATAGCGATACCTACAAGTAATAACAGTGGTAAGATAAAAGTTGGATTCAGTCCGCCTTTTTTCTTTGGTGCAACATCTACGTGCTCGTTGTTTGAAACATTCATTTCCATACTAAACTAAATTATAATTGTTAATTTTTTAATTTTTCGCGTTGTAAAATAAAGTCAAAATATTCAATAATGCAAGTCTTTGCCTGCCGGGACCTTCAATTTTTTTAAGGTAAATTCAGAAATACATTGTAGGATTTGCAAAATTTAATACAAATTCTGGTGATAATTACCACTTTCGAAAATACCTTTAATTTATCAAAAAAAAATCCTATTGATTTTTGCGATTATTATACAACTTTTTTTTCATCACATCTGTATTAATGCACAATATTAATGATTTTTTTCGGGACTATAATGATTTTGCGCGGGCTATTTCCACCCAGGGTTGCAAGCACCCTTTCGTTCTGCAAGATCCGTTCTTCAATTTGTTCTACTGTAAAATCAGCAGGCAGTTCGAGTTTAAATTTCATTTTCCCGTTGAAGCTGACCGGATATGAAATTTCATCTTCCTCCAGATAATGCTCCTCAAAAACCGGGAACGGTTCGAACTCAATCGTAGAAGAATGTCCCATCCTACTCCACAATTCTTCGCAGATATGGGGGGCATACGGCGAAATCAATATTGCGAGCGGTTCCAGAATTTTACGTTTGTTGGTATTTATTTTCTGAAACTCATTCACAGCGATCATAAATGAGGAAACAGTAGTATTGAACGAGAAGTTCTGCAGGTCGGCCAATACTTTTTTAATTAATGTATGCAGCACCTTATACTCGATTTTTGATGGTTCCTCTTCAGTTACCTCGAAAATATCGCCGCTGAAATAAAGATTATAGAATTTTTTCAGAAAACCGTAAACACCGCTCAAGCCCTGTGTATTCCAAGGTTTACTTTGCTCTAGCGGACCCAGAAACATTTCGTAGAGACGTAAGCAGTCGGCACCATATTCTACACATATATCATCGGGATTCACGACATTGTATTTTGATTTGGACATTTTTTCGACTTCACGTTCGGTAATATATTTACCATCTTCCAAAATAAATTCTGCCGCAGCGAATTCCGGACGCCATTTTCTGAACTTTTCAATATCGAGTTCGTCTGAGGTTCCCGTCAGTAAAGACACATCTACATGGATTTTTTGAGTATCGTATCCTGATCCCAGATTTTTTGATACATACGTATTTGTGCCTTCAATCCTAAAAGCAAACGCGCTCATCCCCAAAATCATTCCCTGGTTGATGAGTTTTTTGAAGGGTTCATCATGTTCAATGTAGCCGCGATCCTTCAGGAACATATTCCAAAAACGTGAATATAACAGGTGACCTGTCGCATGTTCACTGCCGCCAATGTACAGATCAACCTGGCCCCAATAGTCGGAGAGATCTTTATTAAAGAAAACCTCACTGTTTTCAGGATCCATATAGCGGAGGAAGTACCACGAGCTCCCCGCCCAGCCGGGCATTGTGGACAGTTCAAGCGGAAAAACAGAAATCTCATCGATTAAACCTGTAGAAACCACTTTTCCGTGCAGCTCATCCCAGGCAAAGTTTTTTGCATTTCCCAGCGGCGGATCACCATCTTCGGTTGGAAGATATTTTTCCACTTCCGGCAACTCAAGCGGCAAGGCCGAAGTTGGCAGCGTATATGGCATTCCCTCTTTAAAATATACTGGCACAGGCTCGCCCCAATACCGCTGGCGCGAAAAAATCGCGTCGCGCTGCCGGTAATTTGTGGTTCCATGCCCAATACCGCGACGTTCTATCTCACCGATGATCCTGCTTTTTGCTTCGGCATAATTTAAACCATTTAAGAAATCTGAATTAATGACTACAGAATCTTTGGAATCAAAAGAAACCTCCTGAATGTCTACATCATTGGCAATAACATTCACGATGGGCAGGTCGAATTTCTTCGCGAATCTGTGGTCCCGTTCATCATGTGCGGGCACAGCCATTACAGCGCCTGTTCCATAACCCATCAGCACATAATCTGAAATATAAACCGGCATTTTTTCGCCAGTGAAGGGATTCAGCGCAAAGCTGCCCGTAAAAGCACCGCTTACATTTTTTACATCTGCCATGCGGTCGCGCTCGGTCTTTTTGGAAGTCTGCTCAATATAATTCTGAACTTCCGCCGTCTGATCCTCGCTTATCAGAGTTTCTACCAAAGGATTTTCGGGTGCCAAAACCATAAATGTTGCACCAAAAATCGTGTCAGGACGGGTTGTAAAAACGGGAATCCTCACCCCAGCCCTCTCCGAAGGAGAGGGAGCCAGAGTCTGTTCTAACCGATTCTTAATTTTTTGCAGGACCTGATCCGTGTTTTTCTCTACCTCTTCATTAGAGAACCGGAGCAGCTGAAAACCGTAAAATTTTAAATACTGCTCTCGTAAATCATCAGCTTCACTCTGCGCCTTGTGGTAGTCACCGTCTACTTCAATGACTAATTTTTTCTCAATACATACAAAGTCGGCAATATAATCCTCAATAATGTGTTGCCTTCTGAATTTATCACCGAGGCTTCTATTTCGTAATGCCTGCCACAGTATATCTTCAGCTTTCGTTGGCTTTTTGCGCATTCCTTTCGCATATTGAAGAAGTATTTTAGAATGATCTCCGCCAGTTAAAAAGCGGGGTTTGGCTTTTGTGGGAGAAATTGCGCCCTCTCCCTCGGAGAGGGTTGGGGTGAGGACCTCGAACGAAACTTTCGCGCCCTGCGATTTACCGATCCAGTATTCCTGAGCATCTTTCAGCGGCTGCGGCCAGTCCAGGTCCTGCAATCCATTGAGTAGTCTTTCGGAATAGGCGGTGATCCGCATACTCCATTGCATCATTTTCTTTTGAAAAACGGGGAAGCCGCCACGTTCGGATTTGCCGTCCTTTACTTCATCATTCGCAAGAACTGTTCCGAGGCCCGGACACCAGTTCACCGTGGTTTCTGCCCGGTAAGCAAGGCGGTAATTCAGCAGAATATCCTGTCTGTCGATGTCAGATGCTGCATTCCATTCCGATGCGGTAAATGATAAATTCTCGCTCTGCACGGCCAGAAGATTTTCGCTGCCGTATTTTTCGAAATGGTGGATCAGTGACTGCACAGGTTCGGCTTTATCGGTGGCTTTATTGTACCACGAATGAAAAAGCTGAATAAATATCCACTGCGTCCATTTATAAAATGAGGAATCGGATGTACGCACTTCGCGGCTCCAGTCAAATGAAAAACCGAGCTGGCGGAGTTGTTCTTCGTAACGTATAATATTTTCTTCGGTGGTCAACGCGGGATGCGTTCCCGTCTGAATAGCGTATTGCTCTGCGGGCAAGCCAAAGGAATCATAACCGATGGGATGAAGCACGTTAAATCCCTCGTGGCGTTTATACCGTGCATAGATGTCGGAGGCAATGTAGCCGAGCGGGTGACCGACATGCAAACCTGCACCGGAAGGATATGGAAACATATCCAGCACATAAAATTTTTCTTTATCGGTACTGTTGGAGGTTTTGTAGGTTTGATCCTTTTCCCAGAATTCCTGCCATTTTTTCTGGATTGACTGATGGTCGTAAAACATTATTTAATCGTATTTCCGTTGTAATCTGCCCGAAAGCCGCTCTTCACACTCCCAAATAGGGAATGACAAATTTAGGATTTTTGAAACGAAAAATCCCTACTTAATAAAAGCAGGGATTGTAGGTCTTTTGGATAAATACATAAATTTAATCCTTTGTTTTTCGGGCATAAATTGTGGTTTTAACCGCGACATTTGTCTGCCCTTGAAAATCATAGGTTCCGGTAAGTTCGTAGACCAGTTCACTTTCTGTTAACCGAATTACCGTTCCGGTTTGTGTGGTTCCATCGCTGTTTGTGATGGTTAAGGCTTTGGTTTGCGCATCATACGAAAATGTAAAATTATCATTGCTTTGCATGACGCAATTACCGTTTTCTTCACCATAAAGCTTTGTAGAACCCATATTATTTTCGCTGAAGTAAATGCGGCTTTTTTGCTGGCATATCGTATAATCTGTCGTCTGATTATAAGTTCCCGAATTTAAAGTTGCGGTTTGATTAAATCTGTACGGCTGCCAGATCCCAAGAAGATTTTCTGTAGCGGTTTGCTGTTCATCACTGTTATCATCACTTCGGCACGATGATACTGTGAAAAACATCATTAAAAGCAGAAGTGGCAGATATAATATTTTTTGGTACAAACTCATGCAGCTTCTACTGTAAAATTGATTGGCTTTAGGTTTCATTTTGCTGATTTTTAGGGATTAATACAAAAAATTTTGTTCAAGTATTATGCCACATATAACACTGCGTAATTATATTTATATATTTGCAGCAACACCATTTTATGCCTCAGGTTTCCATTATCACGCCGGTTTATAACTCCGCCAGGTTTCTGCAAGAAACAGCGAACTCGGTGCTCTCCCAGACCTTTTCCGATTGGGAATGGTTGGTAACAGACGACGGATCCACCGATAACTCCGCCGCCATATTAACAAATCTGAATGATCATCGAATAAAAATCACATGTTCCGACCAAAATGGTGGCGCAGGACGGGCGCGCAACATCTCTCTTGAAAAAGCCTCTGGCCGGTATATCACTTTTTTAGATGCAGACGATTATTGGGAGCCGACTTTTCTGGAAGAAATGATCTCGTTCATGATAAAGGAAAAAGCCGAACTCGCCTACTCTAACTACGCACGCTGCGATGAAAATTTAAATCCAGAAATCGCGGATTTTAAAGCAGATAAGGAAGTGACTTTTTATAACCTACTGAAAACGTGCCGGCTGTCGCTCTTAAGTTCAATGTATGATTCCGAAAGAGTGGGCAAAGTATATTTCCCGGCTGGCAGCAAACGTGAGGATCATGTGATGTGGCTCAATTTGCTCAAAAAAATACCTGTAGGCAAACCACTGAACAGAACGCTGGCAAAATACCGAATGCACGCTACCAGTATTTCCCGTAAAAAAACGCATATTATGAAAGACCAATACCTTGTATATAAAGACTATATGAAATTTTCTACCATAAAGTCGCTCTATTATACTGCTAACTGGGCTTTAAATGGATTTATGAAATATTCAAAATTTTTTAATTAATGGAATTTTCAAAAGAGTTTAAGGAAGCGATCTCGAACTTTAGCTCAAAAGAAAAAGATAAACTCATAATCCGCCTGCTGCGAAAGGACCGGATCCTGGCGCACCGGCTTTATTTTGAACTCATCGATGAGGAAACTGTGGATGAGAAAAGAGATGCGCTCGAAGAATTAATAAAAACAGAAGTAAAATACGCTTCAACAAAATATGGCCGAACCAAATATTTTCTTCCTGCCTTGCGAAAGATCAGCGCGAAAATCACCGAACACGTGAAAATTACAACAGATAAATTTGGTGAAGTCTCCCTAAACCTTCTTTTGATGAGTGAAACGCTGAAGAATCTTCCTAAAAGCGGCGACCACTACAAACTTTACATTTATTTTCTGAACAAACTTTTCCGCGCAATGGTACTGACTAAAAAACTAGACAGTGATTATTATCTGGAACTAAGGGCGAATTTTCAGGATGTTCGGACGCAAATATTACAAAACAATGCTTTAGAAGATCTTGCATTACACAACGGCCTGTTCTTAAGCTGGTTAAATCCCGACGTAATTCCCGACGACATCGACCATATCTTAAAAGGATTAAAAATGGACGGACTTTTAAAATAAACGCGCTACGCAAAGACTAGAAAAATTCCGAAATCAATTGGGAGATCTGTTATCCGCGTGAGAGCAACTTTAGTAAAAGGGGTTTGATGAGATTATATCCCGTGTGTATTCCTTAAGATCTGGTCGGTAATAAACTGCGAGGCATTTGGCTGTTCATCAATAAAAGTCTGCGCATTTTTACCCATACTTTTCAGCGCCGCATCATCTCCTAAAAGTCCTAAAATATAAGCGGCCGCGAAAAACTCGTCTTCAAATGACTTGCCGGCATTACGTGCAATAATCTCGTCAGCTTCCGGATTCTTGGTGTACTGATTTCCGAAAAAAACAGGTATTCCAAAAGTGGCAGCCTCCAGAATATTATGGAGTCCTTTTGCATGAAAACCACCACCTATCACCGCGACATCGGCATAACTGTAAAGCCGCGAAAGCAAACCTATACAGTCGATAATAAGAATGCGCGAATTGTGAAAATTTTTCACCGTGCCATTTTCGATTTGCGAATATAAAATTGCCGTAGGAAAAATGGTTTTCAAATGTGCCACCCTTTTCAGGTCGTGTGGTGCAATAATGAGTTTTACATCGCGCGATTTAGCGGCTAATAATTCTGCCAGCCTCTCTTCTGATTCCCAGGAACTGCCGAATACCACCGTTTTGTCCTCCTGCTTAAATTCATCAATAAAATTCAGAAAAGTATCACCGTCGCGCAATTTCTTCACTCTGTCGTAACGCGTGTCACCTGCGGTTGAAGAATTTTTCAGCCCGATTCCTTTCGCCAAAGCGGTAGAATGTGAGGTCTGGTGAAAAAACCAGTCCACGTTGCGCTTCAACTGCTTTACAAACCATTTCCCATAAGCTTTGAAGAAAACCTGGGTTTCATAAAAAAGTGCGGACACTACAAAAACATTTGCGCCGTTTTCCCTGAGATTTCTCAGCAGATGATACCAATAGTCATATTTAACTGTGAAAAATATTTCAGTTTTAAAGTTTGCGGTGAATTCCTGAACCCAGTTTTCGGTATCGAAAGGCAGGTAACAAACCACATCTGCAATTGTATTTTTTTTAATGACCTGATCATATCCTGACGGTGAAAAAAAAGTGATCAGAATTTTACGGTCCGGAAGGCTGGCTTTAAGTTTCTCCAGGACCGGCAGTCCCTGTTCATATTCGCCCAGGCTTGCAGCGTGCATCCAGATGACTTTATCAATGGGTGATAAATTTGCTTTTACCAGATCGCAGCTCTGGCGCCGGCCGGCCAGTCCTTTTTTCAGTTTATAATTGAAGACGGCACCAATTTTCATCGATGCAACAAGCAAACGTATAAAGAAGTTGTAAAAATGGATCACAGTTCTTGGTTTTGTGCGTTAGCCCTGCGGGAAAGCTGCCACGAATAAATTAAAATTACAGCGACATACAGAAAAATCCCACCCAAAATATAATTACTCGCGGTTCCTAAACCCTTCTGCATACTCAGTCCCACCTGAATGCTTTCGTAAGTTATGACTGCAAAAACAATCATTACCAAGATGTTAAGACCATCGACAGCAATTTCAGCGGTCTGCGGATTTTCTTTAATGTTTGCCGGTAGATTCAATAAAACAGACTCACTGTTTTTAGAAAGATAAAACAGAAAAAAATACAGTACAGCCGCGATGCCGGCCTCCAGCCAGACCAGCATTTTAGTTCCATAACCGTCAGCATTTCCCTGAAGATCAAAATGCACCGGAATAACCGCCGGAAGCTCACGATAATGAATGAAGATATAATCCCAGATAAAAATCAGAATTCCAAAGGCAATTATCTTCAGGAAAAAGGAAAGTGCTTTCATCTTATCCAAATATACTTCTCAGAAACCGCAATTTATGCGTATGTTTTTTCAGCTCTTCATTAAAAATACCCGAAGAATCCAGCGAATCGATACGGACTTTGCCGTACGCGTGAATAATCTTCTGATCCTGCAGCATGATGCCGACATGAGTGATCACGCCTTCGTCATTATCGAAAAAAGCAAGATCACCGGGTTTACTTTCTTCTATAAAACTCAGAACTTCGCCCATTTCGGCCTGTTGGCGGGAATCCCGTGGCAGGGACACACCGTGCAATTTGAACACCATCTGTACAAATCCACTGCAGTCGATACCGAAAAAACTGCGGCCACTCCATAAGTAAGGCACGTTTAAAAACAGCTTTGCAGTGTTTGAAACAGTCTCGCAGGTCGGACCTTCCAGCGTAATATCGGTTTTAGAATTAATGTCGCTACCTATGGAAAGCAAGGTTTGTCCGTCTGCCAGTTCATAGATCCCAACCGGCTGTGTGGCAACTGTACATTTGCGGGCGGCAAAATCCGTGTCGGAAAGTGTGGCGATCTGTTGTGCGTCAACCCAGCCTTCGTAGCCGTCAAAGTGCATTTTAATTTTCAAAAATCTGCGGCCGGTCTGCAGAATATCCAGTGTTTCACCGTAAAGCAACTGCGAGGTCATTTCCGACTGATGCGAGGCTTCGGCCCGAAGCGGCGCGACTGAAACTTTACAAATTCCTTTATTCATGCTAACAAACTCTGAGTATTAAATTTTCCGGAGCAGATTTACACCGTCGCGTAAAGGTAAAATAAGATTTTCGAAATCGCTGTCTTTCGCGATCATATCGTTTAGTTCCTGAATTTTCTGCGTGGATTTTTTATCGGGATTCTCTTCCAAAACTTTTCCGTACCAGAGTACATTATCAAAAATTATTACAGAACCGCTTTGTAAAAGTGGTTTTAAGAGAGTAAAATATTCGGTATAATTTTCTTTATCAGCATCAATAAAAACGAGATCAAAAACATCAGTTGTATCCTGTAAAAAATCCAGGGCATTTACGATCTGAAAATCGATCTGTGCGTTGAATTTACTCTCACTAAAATATTTTCGCGGCAGATATGCAAGGTCTTCATTAATGTCTAAGGTCGTGATCTTACCGGATTCAGTCAATCCTTCGGCGAGACATAAAGTGGCATAACCCGTAAATGTGCCGATCTCGAGAATACGTTGGGGCCGCAACATTTTCGAAAAAATGGTCAATAAACGTCCCTGCTGATAACCCGAGATCATGTGTGGCTGTGTGGTTTTCTGAAAGGTTTCTTTCCGCAGCCTTTTCAGCATTTCCGGTTCCGCGGAGGCGTGACTTTCGAGATAGCGGTCCATTTCCGGACATTTTTCTTCAAAAAAACTCATGGTATTCTAAATATGAAGTCAAATTTAAGAATTTAAAACAAAAAGCGCTGTTAGAGCTCGGAGCTCTAACAGCGCTGTATATATATAGAATGCGAAGATTAGTTTTTAACCGGCGCGATATCCATCAGTTTCATGAACTCATCAAGCTTAGGCATAATGATGATTTCGGTTCTTCTGTTTTCCGCTCTGCCGGAAACCGAAGCATTCGTGGTTTTCGGATTGTATTCCGAGCGGCCGCCTGCGGTAATTCTTGCGGGATTCACACCGAATTTTGTTTGCAGGATTTTGGCCATAGAAGTGGCACGAAGGGCAGAAAGATCCCAGTTGTCTTTCGGCAGATTTGCAGAATTCAGCGGCACATTATCGGTATTACCTTCGATGAGTACGGAGTAAGTATCGTAATCGTTGATCACCTGCGCTACTTTACCCAGAACGTCCTGTGCGGCAGGCAATACATTGTAGTCACCAGTTTTGTAAAGCATTTTGTCGGAAAGTGAGATCATCACCACACCTTTCAGAACTTTCACCTGCACATCGTTGTCAGCAAGGTTATCCAGCGAGCGTTTCAGTTTGTTTGAAAGTGCCAGGTTTAAGCTGTCATTTTTCGCGTTGGTTGAAATAAGTTGTTTGATGTATTTGTTGGAGGAATTGATCTCGCCAATAAGCTTGTCGATATTTGCAGAACCTTTTCCGGTATTGGAAAGGCAGGCATCAAGTGATGTTTTCAGCGCTTCATTCTGGCGGTTCAACAGCGCGTTTTCACTTGTCAGTCCGGCATTGGTTCCTTTAAGATCCTGAATTTCACGTTGTCTTTCACCAACATTGGTAATACACTGGTTGTAATTTTCGTTTAAAGCGTCAAACTTCTTTTGGCTCACGCAGGAGGTCAGCATAACTGCCACACCCAGAACTGCTCCAATTTTTCCTAAATTCATAATGTTCGATTTTTATTTCATCCAAAAATAGAGATTTCAATTTAGAAAGAAGAATTATCTTTGCTAAATATTCCTTAAAAAATCCTTAAAAATTGCTCAATTCAGCCGAATTTCAACGAGTTTTGGAAAGTATTTGCGCAGATTTTAAAACCTCGCGGTTTTTACTTGCCGTAAGTGGCGGTGTAGATTCTATGGTTCTGCTGCATTTCTTTAATGAACTGGGGCTGGATATTCAGGTTGCTCACATTAATTATGGATTGCGCGGAAAAGACTCCGATGCTGATGAAGAACTTGTAAAAAAATATTGTAAAAAGTACCGTTTTCCATTTCATCTTTACACCGTTTCTCCCGACGACGCTCGGCCGGATAATTCCATTCAGATGTGGGCCAGGGAACTGCGTTACAACTTCTTTAGATCGATAAAAGCGAAAGAAAACATCGGTTTCGTTGTTACGGCACATCATCTGAATGACGAACTGGAAACCTTTATCATTAACCTTTCGAAAGCGGCGGGCATAAAAGGACTTAGTGGAATTCCCGAAAATGAAAACGCAGTTTTAAGGCCACTTTTAAAGTTTTCAAAAGCAGAGATTTACGGTTTTGCCGAAAGCAACGGCATTGATTTCCGTGAAGACCTTTCGAATAAGAAAGATACTTATCTGCGAAACCGGATCAGAAATACTGTTGTGCCCGACCTGTTGAAGGTAAATCAAAATTTTCTCGAAAATTTCGGTAAAAGCATCACCTACTTAAAGGAGACAAAAAACTATGTGCAGGAAAAGATTGCAGAAACTGAATGCCGCATTCTATATCAGGAAGGGGAACTGACATTTCTCCGTAGGAAAGAATTTTTCGCGGAAAGCGATTTCGCGCAGTTGGAAATATTGCGCAAGTTTGGATTTAATGATAAAACCCAAATTCAGAAAATACAGACCGCTGAAACGGGAAAATCATTTTTTTCTCCTGAATATCGGCTGTTGGTCGACAGTGATACTTTGGTTTTACATAAAATCGGTCACCAGGATTTGCCGGTTGAAAATATTGAAATGATTCTTAAAAACACCGGAAGCAAAATTATTTTGCCGAGTGATGAGCGGGATGGACTGCAGACTTTTGGAAATATAAACTGGAAATTGGACGCTGCGCTTCTGCATTTTCCTTTAAAAATAACCACACCAAACCAAAGTGATTTCTTTTACCCGATCGGAATGACCGGCAAAAAGAAAGTCGCCAAATTTTTTAAGGATGAAAAAATCCCTATTTTAGCCCGGCAGAAAACCTGGATTTTGCGCGATTCAAAAGATCACGTTTTGGGAATTTTGCCATTTCGGCAGGACCGCAGATTTGCGGCCAAACCTGATACCGTAGAAGTAATTTCGCTGGAAACCCGGCCCGCAAACAACAAACCGAATTAAGTAAAAGATAGAAAATGAAATTTAAAAACTGGTTAATCCTGATCGTACTCTTTTTATTTCAGGGAATAAGTGCTCAAATTAAAGATCCCGTTAAGTTAAAATATAATATAAATTCACTGCCCAATAACGAATATGAGGCAGTTCTCACGGCCACTATCGAGAAAAACTGGCACATATATTCGCAGGACCTGCCGGAAGATTCGGGGATACCGACAGAAATGAAACTGAGTTCCAAAGAAGGAATCAACCTGATCGGAAAGGTAGTTGAAGTCGGAAAAAAACATGATGAATTTTCAGAGGCGTTCGGTGCGCAGATCGTCTATTATTCTGATAAGGTTTTATTTAAGCAGAAATTCACACTTAAAAACGGTGCTAAGCCCGCTACTGTAACCGCGGAAATCACTTATCAGACCTGTAACGACCGCGTGTGTCTTGCGCCAAATACGCTGGAATTTGATCAAAAAGTAACACCTGCCGTCTCCGCGGAAGCAAACACCACGGCCGAAGTAGTGGCCGGTCCGGCAGCTGAAACCACTCCGGCGGACACTATTTTAAGCAGCACATCTGAAACAGCAACGGATACACCGCCATTTGCCACCAAACAGGAAGGCCTGAAAGTGACATCGCTGGATTTCGAAAATCCGCAGACAGACTGTGGAATCGCGAAACAGGAAAACAGCGAGAACTTCTGGACTTATCTGCTGCTCGGATTTTTCGGTGGACTGATCGCGCTTCTCACGCCATGTGTGTTCCCAATGATCCCACTTACCGTTTCTTTTTTCACCAAAGGTTCTAAAGACAAGGCGAAAGGCAAACGGGATGCATTTATCTACGGCTTTTTTATTCTGATCATTTTCGTTCTGCTGAGCGTTCCGTTTCATATTATTGATGGTATTGCCGGTAACATCTTCAATGAGATTTCCACGAGTGTCTGGCTGAATATTGCATTCTTTGTTATCTTTTTATTTTTTGCGGGAAGTTTTTTTGGATATTACGACATTACCTTGCCGAGTTCTATCGCAAACAAGTCATCGAAAGCTGAGGACGCTGGCGGGATTATCGGGATATTCTTCATGGCGCTCACTTTGGTGATCGTCTCGTTCTCCTGCACCGGTCCGATCCTCGGAAGCTTGCTCGGAAGCGCCGTTACCGGTTCTGCAAATGTTCCCATGTTGTTGACTTATGCGCTGGCCGGCTTTGGTTTCAGCTGGGCGATCGTATTTGGACTTCTGGCCTTATTCCCACAAGCTCTGCAAAGTCTGCCGAAATCCGGCGGTTGGATGAATACCGTAAAAGTGGGCCTGGGTTTTATAGAATTAGGTCTGGCATTAAAATTCCTGTCGAAAGCAGATCTTGTTTCGAAAACTTTTTTCCTGAAGAGAGAACTGTTTATTGTGATCTGGATCCTGATTGCGATTGGTTTGGTTCTTTATCTTTTCGGGCTGATCAGATTTCCGCACGACGATAAAAAAGCGAAGATATCACTGACAAGAAAAGCAATTGGCGTCTTAGGGATCGGTTTTGTAATTTACCTGATTCAGGGCTTGTTCCCGGGCGAAAGACCGAAACTGCAGTACCTGAGCGGAATTCTGCCGCCGCTGAATGTGAGCTATATTCACGATGAGAAAGATGGGATTTTAGGCATGCATCCTGAACATGACTATTTTAAAGCCATTGAACTGGCGAAAAAAGAAAACAAACCGCTGCTCATCGATTTCACAGGTTATGGTTGTGAGAACTGCCGTAAAATGGAAGAGTTTGTGTGGAGCGAACCGGATATTTTACCGATCCTGCAGAATGAGGTGATTTTGGCGTCGCTTTATGTGGATGATAAGGAAGCGCTGCCTGAAGAAGAGCAAACCTCAATCGATATGGGCAACGGACAGAAGAAAAAAGTAAAGACGATTGGTGATAAATGGAGCCTTTTCCAGCAGATCAATTTCAATAACAATTCGCAGCCGCATTACGTTCTGGTAAACCCCGACGGAAAAGTGATCAACACGCCGGTTTCGGGATATATGCCGAAAGAGGATTTCAAAGCGTTTCTGGAGTGTGGAATTGATTATTTTAAGAAGAACAAAAAATAGTCTTCAAGTCTTGATCTAAAAATAACCGGCAGTAATTGTCGGTTTTTTTTGAAATGAAAAGATTTGTACTAAATACTACAGATCAGCCATTAAAAATAACGGTTCGGTATTGTTATTTTTAAATAATAAAGTCGTTCTCCTATATTCGCTTTATAAATAAATAACATGAAAACAAAACTATTAGTACTGCTTCTGATTCTTGTAAAATTCACTTTCGTTTCTGCACAAATGGATGACAAATTTTATTTTCCGGGGAAAGGTTTAAAACCGATCGAATGGTCGAATATCGAAAATGTAAAATTACCTGTTGAAAACGATACCATTACTGCACTAATTTTAAAGCCTAATCAAAAACCAAAAGGAACCATATTCTATTTTCACGGCGCTGGTGGAAATGTGAGCAGTTACGCGCCAATCATTATGCCTTTACTGAAAGATCATTTTCAGGTTGTTATGGTCGATTTCCGCGGTTATGGAAAATCATCCGGGACGCCAACTCATAAAAACATTGCGAGTGACGGAGAGTTGTTCTTCAATGAGATGTCCAAAAGAGAGGGAATTAAACACACAAAAATTATTATTTACGGCGCTTCAATGGGAACACAGATCGCAACGCACCTGGCCAAAAATCATGAGTCAGAAATCAGCGGTTTGGTCTTGGAAGGAACGGTTTCTTCTTTCGGCGACATTGCCGCAGTTTACGCGCCACAATATAAATCTTATTTAGAAAACAGTTTTGTTTCGCCTTATTCTGCAAAAGAAGATATCAAAGGAATGACTAAAATTCCTAAACTATTTATTCACAGCGAAGAAGATAAAGATGTTCCTTTCTCACAGGGAATGACGGTTTTTTCCGCAGCTTCCGACCCGAAAGAATTTATAGAATTTAGTGGTGAACATTTGTACGGTTTAAAATATGAGAGCGCAAAAATTCTGGAAAGCTTAGACAGGATGATCGCAAAGAAGTAGCGGCTTTTTCAAATAGATATAAAAAAATAACCAACGTTTTTGCGCTGGTTATTTTTATGTGATAAGAAGACAATTCCGTGATTATAGCCCGGATTGAGCGGTTTGTCTGAGCTCTTTTTCTGCGGTTGCAAACTGCGGGAAAAAGCGAGCCGCGAAAGCCGGTACAGTTTCCGGACGCTGCGAAAATCTTCGCGCTCCTGACTGAAATTTAATTGGTTACCGGCACACTGTTGAACCCGATGGATGTTTTCAGTGAGATGTCAGAAGTCGGCGATTGTTTCAGCACGTATACGATCCTTGCTTCTACGGTTCCTGTTTTCATTAAATTATCTAAAGTGTTGGTGGTATTCACATCCATGGCAAGGGAATTTCCCACATTATCGGGAATGGATTCGCGGGAAGCGACCAGCACCGGGTTATTGCCGCCGTTGGATAAGTATACTTTTACCGATTTGAAAACGCCCATACTTGTGCCTGAGTTTACAGACAGCGTTGCATTGGAAACCCTGATATCCTTTACATTGGCGCCTGACCCCAAAAGCTGATTCACACTTTGGCCGGCAGAAACGCTGGAAAGTTCTGTATTTGCCGGAGATCCCGCCGTAACCAAAACGGTAGCGTTATAAGGAAATGTGTTCTGTAGGATCGAGGAAACTGTGGAACAGCCGGCCAAAGTCGCTGTGGCAACAACTGCCGATAAAAATAAATTTTTCATAACTTTTAATTTTAATGAGCTAGCGTAAACAGATATTATACCATTCGATTTTATTAACAGAAGATTAACTTTTGCAACCGGAACTTGGAGAGATAATTGTATTATTCACCGCATCACAAAACTAAACCAAGTTCAGCACATCCTTTTTTATATATATGTAAAGTCCGCCGCGGGAAATTTCCTGCCGCGGATTTTTTATTTCAGCCCGATGGTGAATTTGCCGCGGGTCTCGCCCGATGCCATGTTGCTTTTGGAAACAAGGAGCCAGATCTCGCCGGGTTTTGGTACGTCGTAACTAATTTCGCGCCCAAATGGTCCATCGTAACTTCCGTCTGCAAGTTTGATCTGATTGAAACGGATATTCATTGCAGAATTTTCAGGAACAATTTTGCCGGTAATCTTCCTGTTGGTGAAATTTTTTATTTTAAGGATATAGCTTTGATCATCTGTGGTGAATTCGTCGCTGATTTTGAGCGGAATTGCGTCACCGTTGATGGTTTTGATGATCTTGTTTCCTTCAGCCACACGAAAGGTAGCTGATGCATTTTTTGCCGGTTCATGTGGCAGCGTCGTAATTCCTGTTGCGGTAGAATCGAAAGGTTTTTCGACTTCATTGTGATCGACCGCGACAGCCGAATCCCGGTTAGCAGACGTTTCGGTTACCGCCTCTTTCTTGTTGCAGGAAAACAATAGCACCGGCAGGAGGACAATTAATTTTTTCATTTTTTAAAGATTTAATAGTGGCAGGAACTCAGCGAACATTATTCCAAAGTGAAAATACGAACCGTTTCTGCGAAATTAACTTGTCCTGCCCGTCGCCGGAAAAACGGAAAATCTCAACAATTATAACAACCGCATTTTTAAGTATATTTGAGAAACTTTTTTTGTATGAACATCCCGAAGACGCTACTTGCACTCACCCTTTTACTTGCACAGATCTCTTATGCACAGGACCTTACGCAATATGTAAATCCTTTTGTCGGGACAAAGAATATGGGACATACATTTCCGGGTGCCACCACTCCATTTGGCATGGTTCAGCTTTCTCCCGAAAGCAATCAGGAACCTTACGCTATCGACGGTAAATACAATCCCGAAACATACCGCTACTGTTCCGGTTATCAGTATGATGACCATACCATTTTCGGATTTTCGCACACGCATTTCAGCGGAACAGGTCATTCTGATCTCGGCGATTTTCTGGTGATGCCCACGACAGGAAAATTAAATCTGGAACCCGGCAAAGCCGGTCAACCCCGAAGCGGTTATCATTCACGATTTTCAAAAAATACCGAGAAAGCAAGCCCAGGTTTTTATGAAGTCCAACTTGATGATTATGGCATTAAAGTCGAACTTACCGCCACCGAGCGCGTGGGTTTTCACCAATATACTTTTCCCAAGTCCACCGATTCCCATATTATTCTGGATCTGATGTCTAATATTTATAATTACGATGATAAAAATGTGTGGACATTTGTAAGGGTCGAGGATAACCAAACAGTGGTCGGCTATCGCGAAACTACAGGTTGGGCAAGAACGCGGAAAGTATTCTTCGCCATGAAGTTTTCGAAGCCCTTCAAAAGTTATGGCAGAAAGCGCTATGAAAAAGTAGAATACAACGGTTTTTACAGAAAGTTCAATGAAAACGAAAACTTCCCCGAATTTGCAGGCCGGCAGATCCGCGCTTATTTTGATTTTGATACCGCTGAAAACGAAGCGATACTGATCAAGTTTGCATTGTCGGGTGTTTCCACGTCGGGAGCGATGAAAAATCTGGAAGCCGAAATCCCGGGTTGGGACTTTGAAAAAATCAAAAAGGAAAGCGCGGCGAAATGGCAGAAAGAACTCTCGAAGATTGAAGTGGAAACCTTAACCGAAAGTGATAAAAAAATCTTTTATACCGCGCTGTATCACACCATGATGTCGCCTGTTCTCTATCAGGATGTGGACGGAAAATATCTGGACGTCGACCAAAACATTCACAATGCCAAAGATTTTACCAATTACACTATCTTTTCACTTTGGGATACCTACCGCGCTTTACATCCGCTCTATAACATCATTCAACCTAAAAGAAACAACGATTTCATCAAATCAATGCTTTCTCACGCACGCCACAGCGTACACAAAGCGCTGCCGATCTGGAGTCATTACGCCAATGAAAACTGGTGCATGATCGGTTATCACGCGGTTTCTGTGCTGGCAGATGCGGCCGCAAAAAACATGACCGATGCGGATCTGAACAAAATGCTGGAAGCAGCAGTTACCTCATCAAATTTAAAATACTACGACGGTATTGGCGATTACCTGAAATACGGTTTTGTGCCTGAAGACAAAAGCAGTTCTTCGGTTTCAAAAACTTTGGAATATGCCTATGATGACTGGTGCATCGCACAGCTGGCGAAAAAAGCCGGCGATCAGAACACAGAAGCGGTATATCTGAAAAGGAGCGAAAGTTACAGGAATGTGTACAATCCCAAATCCGGTTTTATGCATCCGAAACTTTCCGACGGCACCTTTAAAAAAGAATTCGATCCTATGGATACGCATGGTCAGGGTTTCATTGAAGGCAATGCATTCAATTACGGTTTATATGTTCCGCAGAACGTGCCCGAAATGATCAGGATGATGGGCGGCAAAGCAAAATTCTCCAGACATCTGGATGAGATCTTCACCACCGAAATTGCAGAAAAATATATTGAGAAAAATGAAGATATAACCCGCGATGGCATCATAGGAAATTATGTGCACGGCAATGAACCCGGACACCACATTCCGTATCTCTACAATTATACCAATGATGCCTGGAAAACTCAGGCGCGCGTAAGAAACATCATGCAGAAAATGTATTCTTCCGGTCCCGACGGACTCTGCGGAAACGATGATGCCGGACAAATGAGTGCGTGGTATGTTTTTTCCGCGCTCGGATTCTATCCCGTTTTACCGGGCTCCGACGAGTACCAGTTCGGTTCGCCGGCTATAGTATCAGCGAAGATCAATTTAGAGAACGGCAAAACCTTAAACATCAAAACAGAAAACCAGTCTGAAAAGAACATGTATGTTTCCAAAGTTACAGTCAACGGAAAGGAAGTAAAAAATCACATACTCAAACATGCCGATATTGCAAATGGCGGTGAGATCATATTTACCATGAGCGCAACACACTGAAAATATTTTAAAACTTTTACCGGAAATTTAAGTCCTCAAAGCCGCAACCTTTCAGTTTATTAACTTTTTGAAACAACCATATTAAATAATTACCTTTGATCTTTCATTAAAAAAATGCTGAACAATCTACGACATACGCTGGAAAAACAGTGGTTTGGGGTACTCACCAGAATGGGCGCAAAACTCGGGATCCCGGTCTCCAAGCTGCGGGTATTTTTTATTTACTCAACTTTTGCTACAGCCGGCGTTTTTTTTCTGATCTATTTGGGGCTGGCTTTTACCCTTTGGATCAAGGATATGTTCATCACGCGCAGACCTAGCGTCTTCGACCTTTAACTGCAATTTTCCAGTCACTCTGGAATCAACGGCGCGAACTTTGTTGATT
Organism: Kaistella palustris DSM 21579; assembly: GCF_000422265.1. GTDB lineage: Bacteria > Bacteroidota > Bacteroidia > Flavobacteriales > Weeksellaceae > Kaistella > Kaistella palustris. The sequence continues at coordinate 14,981 of NZ_AULL01000003.1, read as the reverse complement.
CGGCAAAACATAATTCTTTTCACTTTTTTATGGAATACATACAGATTTCCTCTACGGAGGACTTTCGTGCAGCGAAAATTTACCGGTCTTACTGCGACACTTTTCCGGCAGATGAGCGGCGCAGCGGGAAACAGTTCAAAAGTCTGTTCAATCACCAGAAGGTGAAGATATTTTCGGTGTTGAAAGAATTGGAGGATATCGGATATCTCATTACCTGGGAACTTACAGACTTTACTTTCATCGAACATTTTGAGATCTTTGCGGAATACCGAAGCCTGAAATATGGTTCCGCCATCATTCAGGATTTTTGCAGGAAGTATGCGCACGTTGTGCTGGAGTCGGAACCGGCGACATTAGATGAAATTGCGGAAAGAAGGATTGGCTTTTACGAGCGAAACGGCTTCAAAATCATCGATAAAAATTACAGCCAACCCGCCTATGAACCGGACAAGAACAAGCTGGACCTTTGGCTTCTTGCCAGCTGGCAACCTGAAAACCTACCACTGATCAAAGAAGAAATTTACGACGTGGTTTATGCCTTTTAAGTCATTTCCGATTAGCTTCTGCCGCGTTCCCTTTAAATAAATAAACCTTCATTGGTAAAAGGCCGAAGAGCCACCTATCTTTTCCTCAAAAATAAGTGTGTGAGCGTCTATAAAAGATGACCTCAGTCACTAATTCACTTCGTATTCGAGTTTTATCGTAATGCTCGCTTCTTTGTCTTTGGATGAAGTATTGAAAGTTCCACCGTAGGAATATTCTTCGGTAGAATTTGGCGCGGTGATCTGGGTGACGCCCATGGTAGCTTTTTTCAGATCGCCAAGTTTTGCCCCCGCATTTTCAGCGATTTTTTCGGCGCGCTGCTTTGCATCCTTCGTGGCATCGGCAATCATCTGATGTTTTACATCGGCGAGTTTTGTGTAAAAATAATTCGGCGGCGATGAGGTAAACTCAATTCCGAGGTTGATGATCTCGGTAATATTCCGCGATAGGTTTTCGACTTTTGCCACGTCCTTGCTGTCGATAGAAACGGTTTGTGAAAGCTGATATCCTGCAAATGTCTGCGTACTTCTGCCGTTGGCATCACTGCCGTAATTGAACTGTTTCTGAATATCCACCGCGGAAAACACTACTTGATTTTTTGGAATTCCTTTGGAAACCAGGTAATTTTCGATCACTTTTTTATCATTGGCAAGTTCATCGTACGCAGACTTCAGCTCAAAACTGTTCCGCGAGAAATTGCCGCTCCAGGCGATAAGGTCTGATGTAAATTTGTTGGTTCCCAATCCCGTAACGGAAATCGTGTTGTCTGCCTTATTTCTGTTTTTAATGGCGCTGCCCAGAAAAGCGAGCCCGATGATAAATCCGGCGGCGGCAATGGCGATGGCAATTATATTTCTGTTCATTCTGTTATTTTTAAAAGATTTTACAATTGGTATTAAAGGTAATAAATAATAAAAGATCCGTTGCCCTTAACATCAAAATCCCGTCAACGATTCAGGAATTTGGGCAGCGTTTCTTCCAGCAGAAACAGCGCACGGGAAATGTTTTTCTTTCGGATGGCAGCGGTGAGTTCCGGTTGGGCAGCCATTGAGAACTGCAGGAAAGCGGTGATCTTATCGGCTGGAATTCCCATTTTTGCAAAATATTCCTCGTCGGTGTGCGCCTGGATCCAAGAAATATTGTCCTGAAGATCTTCGTACCTGTATGCGGTTTTCTGCCGCCGTGCATCGCCACTGATCAGATCGTATATCGCCTGCGGCTGAACACTTAAACTCAAGAGTGCTCCCAGAACATTCTTTTTGAAATCCGCCGGGGTTTCGCGGGGTTTCTCCGGCGGTCCGGGAACGCCAACTGCAGCCTCCACGGCGGCGGTCCGGTCTGCCTTAGTAAGGTTTCGCGAATCAACATTCAGATCACCGGTCAGTTTAATTTTAGAAACCTGAACCTCTTCTATTTCCTGCGCTGTTCTTGTAAGGGAAATTGTGAACGGGCCGGAAAGATCCATGGGACGAATAATTGTAAAATTCCTTTCGAAACCTGCACGGACAAAGCGGAGTTCGTCACTTTCATTTGCATCAATCGTAAATTTTCCTGTGAGATCGGTATAGGTTTTCTGTTCGGTCCGCAGATTAAAAACCAGCACAGCTGGCAAAGCGTAATGATCTTCATCGGTCACCGTACCGGAAACTGACTGTGCAAAAATATTTGTGGCGAAACACAAAAACGCCATTAAGACGATCCGAAACATCAGGAACCGACTTTATGCGTTTTGATATATTCCTGATACGCCATCAGCATGTCGGCAGTAATCGCCGCAATATTAAAATCTTTGCGGTATTTTTTAGCCAGCGAATAAGACTGATCCGCATAGATCAGAAAACGGTCAATTTCTTCCTCATCGAAACCGCGATTGGTGTAAAAGCTTAAATCGAGTGTAGTTTTTATCCTGCGGTAAAACGCCTGCGTTTCGGCGTATTTCGCTGTGGTGAGCGGCGGATCTTTTATTTTACGCAAAAGACCGGCTACTGCAGACGCAAGCCCAATCATATTGATCTGTCCGGCGCTGTAGTTACGCGGAGCAAAAGCCGAAGGTGTAGAAAGTGCCGGTGCCGCTTCGGTTGGCGGACGCAGCATATAAGCTGACAGACTGGAATTGAGCGCGGTAACGCGCGTCGGCGCATCGAGTGCCTTGACATCTTTTTTTAGAATTCCGCTGACATGGTAAGCAAGTTCCACTTCCTCGATAAGAAAAGGCGATTTTTCCAGTGACACCAGAAGCGGCTGGGAAAATGAAGCAGCAGTTATTTTCACCGAAAGGCGGTCAAAATTATTTTTAATGAACCTCAGCTCATCGGAATTTCTGGCAGCAACCATAAAATTGCCGTCTTTATCGGTCAGTGTTTTTTCATCCGTGCGTACATTAAGGATGATAACGCCCGGCAGTTCGCCGCTCAGTTCAGACGAGACTTTACCAAAGATATATTCCTGAGAAAAGAGTGAAAGCGAGGTAATGAAAAAAAAGAGAATGAGTAATTTTTGCGTCATACCGTTTGTTTACGTAAATATATTTCATATTGGGACGCGTCAATAATTCTTTAAAATTTTACTTTAAAACTTTAATGGACTTTAACGGCTTTTGTGAGTAATTTAGAGAACGGCGTTTTTGTTTTTGTTAAAGTTCCGGAAATTCGCAGCTGCAATACACGGTTTGATGTTGGACTTATTGATTTAAAGAAAAGAAAAATATGTCGCATACTTTTTTGCAGCCTGACCAATTCGTGCGGATCTTTTTTAAAATTTCTGGGAACAGAATTGCTTCGTTTATTTTGATAGTGGTTGCAGAAATGGAGTCTGCGTAAGGGATTGCAGAGGAAATCCCCGCCTCAGCGGGATTGGAACGGAAAGCCCGACCTGAATTGCGCGGGCCTCGCGGTGGCATGAAGGTTACGCCCAAATGAATTTTTTGAGTGAGTAAGTTGTTGAGTCTTCTTGTAAAATTCTTATTTGTGGAATGTGGGCGCGATTTTGTATCTTTGTGGACTTACAAAAATTGGGGTTGACTGGTTTCGACAGCAAGATCAATGGGTAAGGTTGCATGCAGAGAACCGTGACGCGATCTCTTAAATCCCTTGTCACAAAATTTTAACTGGCGACCAAGAGTTTGCTCTTGCAGCTTAATCTGAATTACAGTAGGATTCAAGCGTTCTCCCGAAGATAGTAAGGAGGCAGGATGTCTCGCAAATGCTCCGTTCTGCGGCGTTTGATTCTGAGGCATAGCAATGCAGAAATAAGTCCTGAAAAGCTTCGGTTCAGGATCGAAAACCACAGAAGATAAGTGGTAAATTGGGTGTCTGTGCTCTGTTTACCATCGAAAATTAAATACAGACTAAGCATGTAGAAGCTTTATGTATTGCTTGTTTGGACGAGGGTTCGAATCCCTCCAACTCCACTTAAAACCCTGTAAATTACTGATTTACAGGGTTTTATTTTTTAAGGTGCTATTTTAGGTGCTATTTATAATTTATAGCGTTCTATAGATTTATATTTTTACAGACAAAAAGAACCTCTTCATTTAACTTGTTATTCTTATTTAGAGCGTAATTATATTTACCAAGATTATACTCTAAAATTTCAAACTCAGCAAAACCTCTCAACAAATCTCCAATCTGTTCTATTGAAGGAACTCCATTATTTCTATATGATATAACAATATGTGAGTTAAGATGTCTATTAATTAATGATCTTAAATCATTCAAGAAATTTTTTTTGTTTTCAAATTCTTTTGATGAATTTATAGTAATTTCTCTATTCTTTTTTTCAAAATTAATATTGTCTGGTATATCATTATAATTAACCAGCCCTTCAAGAAAATGATACTTACTATGATATGAAGTTGAGCTCCCTTTTGTGAAATATGGAGGATCAATATATACTAAATCAGCTGTAATAGGACAGTTCAATGCAGTATAATTATGTGCTGTGTTGATTCTCCCATTATCTATACAAACTTCATTCAATTCATTAATAAATCTTATAAAAAGCTCTTGGAAACTTTTTTCCCAAGTCTGTTTGTTTCCAAAACTACCAGTAGTGTAATTTACTCTCATATTCAAATTTTTTCTATGAAATAAATTATATGGTCTCTTCATTAAGCAACTTTGAAAAAGAATATATAATGCACTGCATTTTATATTTTCATTTTCTTCAGCTATAACATTTTGAATGTAAATATCAATCTGGTCATTTTCTTCATCTGTAAAATATATATCATTATAATATTCGGAAATATACTTTAGATAATTAATCTCAGGTACTTTTTCAAAAAACCGAATTGCATTTTCATATGTTAATTCATTTGTACTTTGTTCAATTAACTTCTTCCCAATTAAAAAATTGAATTGAAAAATATCGTTATAGAAAACTTGCTTATTGTGAAATTTAGCAAAGTAAGAAAATGAGGCTGAGCCTCCAAAAATATCCAATACAGAGTCAAACTCAAGATCTGCTTCGTTTACAATGATGTTCCATATTTTATCAACTATCTTCCTTTTTGAACCATAATATCTAGTTTGAGGTAATACTATATCTGGCATATATTCTTAATAAATTCTTTTAGTTTTGAAAGTTCCGGCTCCGCTATACACTCTAAATTTAAATCCTGATGTCCAAAAAATGGCAACTTAAATTTATATGGTACAACAGCAAATCCTTCTCTTGGTTTGTTATACAATGGATCTGTAAAGAAGTGCCTATAATTATCTAAATTTTGATCACTTAAAAATCCTAATAGAATAAAGGAAAAGTTCTCTAAATTGGTATCTGCTATTTGCTTTAAATATTCAATATTATTATTATACTTTTTAGACGTGTCATAAACATTATCTTTATTAAGTGTGGTTTTTGCTTCTAAGAAGTAAAAATTATCATCTCTGTAAATTACGAAATCAAATTCTGCTTTTGATTGCCCGTTTATAGTTAGTTCAACATTACTTATGAATTCGATATTTAATTCTAAAAGCAATTCTTCAATAAGATCTTCATAATACTTCTCAACTAAATAAAAAGATAATTCAGCTTTCAAAATATTAACTTTTAACTTTTCTTTTTTTTGAGGTTCAGAATTTACAAACCCTTCCGTAAATTTTTCATCCTTATGCTTAAGATAATGTAACAGATTATATTTTTTGCCTATTTTCTGCTCTGAATAAATACCCAATAATTCCTTTTCAGCATCTTCATCCGGCAGAAAAAAATTAAAGTTTAATAAATCATTCAAGTTTTTGAGAACAATAAACTTCTCAAAAAAACCTTGATATTCATCTTTTATTTCTATACCTCTATCGATGTATAAATTATGTTTAAGATTACATAGAAGCTTATTAAAATCTGCCTCCTTGCTTTTGGCTTTGAAATTCTTGATTAGTTCAGAATCATATAGAAATGTTTGCGACCGCTTTTTAAAATAAGTTTCTTTAAATAAATGCCACAAATTTTGATTAACCTTTTCTTCTTTTACATAATTTTTTGAATCTACATTATATTTTAATAATATGTGATTGTTAACTTTAATTCCTACAACACTTTTATCATTAGAATTTTTGTCGATAACAATAAAATATTCATCCTTATCTGGATTAAATTTCAAATTATTATTCAATTCGTGTTCGTAATTAATCCATATGTTATCGAAATCTATTTCAACAATTTCAAGTAATTCGAAATTGAAAAAATCAGCTTCTAAATAAAGTAATTGAGGTTTTAAATTATCTTGACTAATCACTTTTATATATTGTCCAGCCTTATTAAAATCATAGATTGTTGAAATACTTTTTATCGAATCCTTTAGTCTTTCATTGCTAAGATTTTCGGTAATCTCACCAATCATATTGATAGTTTTAAACTTATCATTCAAACTATTTTCTACTTCCTTTTTTTTTGATAATGTGGAATAGATGGTAAATTTATCTTTAAAGTAATAGAGATACTCCTTAGTTTTAAGTTTAGATGTAAATATTTCGTTTCGTAAGTAGTATGAGTTTAAATTAACAGCCAGAGAATCAAAAAATTGCTCTTTTGTATATATATATTCCTCATCTTTATCTTGTTCTAGGTATTCTTCTTTATTTATTCCTAACTTTTCGTAAAAATCTTCAGAGAATAAGGTTACCGCATATTTAATATCATCTTTATTAATCTCAATATTTTCTAATTTAATAAACACATCATAGCATAAATTAAACAATGCCACTAAATATGGATCAAGCTTTAAAGCAATTTTATAGGCAAATATTTTATTATTGTTATCAAACATACTATAAACTGGAATTAGTATAACTTTCAATTATTGGCTTCAGCTTTGATTGATGTTCAAAGTTTTGTCTATATAGCTCTAAGAGAGTAAACAAATCCTCGAAATCTTCAATATCGACTATATTTAATTTAAAATTTTTAAGGAATTCATATTTATCTAAATATGAATAATTCAATTCCATCGATTCGGGAACAAATATGGAAATATTCTTAAAGAAGATTTTTTTGTCAAAATTTAAATATTCGATACTGCTTTTTACTTTCATTATTTCATTATCAATAACCGATAAATCCTTACTAAAGATAAAATAGCAGAAAGTATCTGTTTCATAATTATAATAGTAGCGCAACTGACTAGTAAACTCATCAATTTTAATATTGAAACTTTCAAGATAATATTCTAAAGGATCAAAAAACTTACGATGTATATTTTTGAAGGCATCAACATTTATGTTAAGATCTCTTTTAGTTTCGTTAAAAATTTCAAGAAGAGAATTATCTTTTAATTGTTTTTCAAAACTCTGCTTTTCAGTTTTTCCAAAAAGTATATCTGAAATTCTTTGTATTAGTAATCTATTACTTGTGACATCTGTTTCTTTTGACAATTTCTTTAACACTTCGTTAGTGTCTTCTTCAGAACTAAACAACTCTTTTAAATAATCAATTAAAGCTTCTTTATCCTTTTTCTCTGTAATTGGATTTATAGCAATTATGTGTTTAGCTATTCTTTGATATAAGGGTTCATTAGTTGTTTGAATAAGATTACTAGAGACATCTTCAGTTAGTGCTAGAATTAAATAATGACCGTTGACTTTATTCGAAAGATCAATTAGTTCCCTTAAAGAGGTCAAAAAATGAGAAAATCTAGTTTTAGATTTTTCTCGAATTTTCTCTACTTCATCAATACAAAAAATAACGTATTTGCCTGTTTGGGATAATATGTTTAAAAACAAAACCAATACTTCTCTCCGTTCATAATCTCTTAATTGACGCAATTCGTGCTTATCAAAATATCTTTTACTATTTAATCTTCCAGTACCGAGATAAAAGACATTTTTAATTACGGATATATCATTAGAAGAAAATAGTTTTTTCGTATATTCTTCAATCGCACTAAAATTATCACTATAATTATTTGCAAGTGATGAATAATCAAAGTCTTCCTCAACAAATTTTTTAACACTTTCAATGATATAGTCTGTAAAGTTATCTTCTATTATTTTTAGTAGATTAAGTATGATATCAAAATTATCTACATCAGCTCGAGAATATAATACCCTAATATCTTCTTGTTTTTTATAATAAAGAGATAGATATTTCAAAATATTAGTTTTACCATTTCCATAGTAAGCAGTAATAATTGAAGTTTGAAAGCGTTCTTTCTTTATCGTGTCAATTTTAGCTTTAATATTACTTTTAGCATCTTCTTGATCAACGATATAAAAAGGTAATTCAGGAACTTTCCCTTCTTTCACGTCCGCTATAAAGCTATCTGATGGTATTTGGGAAATCTTATCCCACAATTGAGATTCGGCCATATTTTTTTATTTATTAAGCTCTTTAATTCTAATATTTACGACTGGTCTATTTCTAATAAAGTACTGATTTTTACCCGAAATTGCCTGAACAACATTATTAAAGAATATATTATACTTGTTTCTTTCTAACTCATAAAACTCCGAAATAAAAGTTTGAAAAGATTTCTTTCCAAGATTCATTTTTTCTGCTATTTCTTGCAATGATAAAAAGCCTAGTTCATTTTTAGGGGCAGTTTGATAGATCAGTAAAAATAAATCAACTTTTTTCTGAATTTTACTTTTAGAAATAACTTTCTCTTTGTAATATTCATCAACTTGTTTTTTTATTTTTTTATATAATTCTTCAAACCCATCACCAATTATGATTTCTAAGTATGACTTTTTTATATTGAAATTTTTATCCAAAAAGGCCAAATCATTTATCCAATGTTCTCTTACTTTACTAAAGTTTTTCTCATTACTAGCTTCAGTATATCGAAAATGCTTGATACCAAATTTATCAATAAGAAATTCAAAATGTATTTCCTCTATACTTAAATTTTTTATTTTTTTTTGAATTTTTTGCAATAAAGCTAAAGAAATGAAAAAATGGAAATCTCTTTTAATAATTGAGCTAAATAAAATCTCTTTCTCTTTGGTGCTAAGTTTGAATGAGCCACTTCGGAGGTTTACTAATATCTCGCCCGTGCTTTTCAGCTGATTATTATGATCTACAAAGTCTAATTTATCTTTTGCCAAATTAATAAAGTAAGAAGTCGCTTTGTATGTACTAAAGATAGATCTATCAACATCAGTTATTCTTTTTGCTAGAGATTCATTTATGATTTTCTTCTTTTTTTCTTTTGTAATACCAATAATACTATCATATGACTTTTTTATTGATTCATACGATGGAATCCCGTGTGTTAAAGATTCAGTTGGATTGTTTTTGTATAAATTGTATAACTTTTTAATAAGGTATACATAAAATTCGAAGTAGAAATCAGACTTAGCTACTTCATTACTACTGTTTTTGTCTTTTATGAAGCTACAAACCCATTTCACAGAATTTAAATTCTGATTATATGGCCTATGCAAACTTTTAATGTAAATTATCGACTCCAACTAATATATTATTTTAAGAGGATAAAAGTAATGTTTTTAGATGATATAAAATAAGCTCATTATCAATATTCGCCGATTCTATATAACTGATTATTAAATAAATAGTATTTGTTAATGTTTAAACAATTATCAAACTGCCGATATCCAGCTATTTTAGAAAAACAAATAACACCAAAATGTTCTATTTTATCATTATTGGAGACAGTAGCAAGACATCTAAAATTTCACAAATAGTTGAGCGAAAATTTTTACTTCATATTATTCATCTTGATTTATCAATTTTAAGTATAACTACTTCATTCTTCAATGACTGTAAAATACAATTCATATTTCAATTTCTAAATAATCATTTTGGTTTCAACAACCTCTTCTTTTTTCAATTCGTCGTATGGTTATAAAGGACAATATGATAATCTGAATAAAGAAAGAACTTAGTACAAAATTTATCAAATAAAAAAATACCGATTTTCGTCGGTATTCTATTCATTTATGAGTTTAAAATTTTCAATAGTGATTTTTCAATTCTACTGTGAGCCAAAATCAAAAAAATCCTTTAAAGACATTCCAACGAAATCACAAAATTTTGATATTGTATAAATAGTCAATCCTCTTTTATTGTTTTTACTTTCCCAACGATTTAATATTTGCCTATCAATTTCGAACTTTTTGGCAAATTCAGATTGTGACAAACCAGTATTAACTCTTAGAAACTTAATTCTATCAGCAATTTTATTTTTTAGCAATATATCTTCCTCGTTGAGTCCAGCCATAACGCAATTTTGCAAAAAATCATAATTTTATTGTAATCCATTTGGATTACAATAGTGTTTTTTTTATATTTGCTAATAATACAATGCAATTATTCCAATACAACTAAAATATTGAAGCAATTGATTAGAATCTCGCATTAGAAAACTGGTAATTTTTATGTGTACTAGAAGATAAGTAAATTTGCCCACGACTTCAGCGTGCACTCACTTAACGTACACGGGTATACCATTGCCTCTAATGCTGTAAGTTGAGTTCCACGCCTTTCTCTTGGACAAAATGTAGTGAGTGAGTATTCTCAATGATGTAGGGAATTCATCTTATTAATCGAAGCAGTTCTTCAATCAATAATTTAGCTAAATACGCTGCTTATGAAAAGAACAGACTCTTTGCCGAGAAAGTTGAGCAATCTTCAGTTGTACGAATTGCTGAAAAAAGGCAATCCGACCGCTCTCGAACATATTCATCTACGCAACAAAAGACTTCTTTTCTGGGTTGGATGGCAGGTGCTTAAGGATGATTTTGTAGTGGAAACTATTGTTCAGGATACCTTCCTTAAATTGTGGCTACACCGTGACACCATTGAAACGCCTAATCATATTACTGGCTTTTTACGGTTTGTTATGAAAAGAGATTGTATATCGTATGTCACTGCGCCAAGGAATAAATTCACCCGTCTTATGGCCTCTCTTGAAAGTTTTGAGAATTATCAGGATTATCTTGTGGGTTATGATCCCCTAACTGATAAAGAGAATCTCCTTAGTCACGAATTGGATCAGAAAAATTTCGATGAAGTCAAAAAAGTTTTACCCGTTCTGGAACCCAAAAGAAAACACCTAATTGAACTTTGCCTGGAATATGGCTTTCAGCACAAACCAATCGCAGAAGCAATGGGAAGTAGTGTGAAAGACATCAGCAATGAGGTAAGCAGAGCTATAAATGATCTTCGGAAAATTCTTAATAGAAGTTCTTTTGAACAGCCACAGGAAAAAGCTCTCTATAATAAAGAACAGTCAGAAAAACTGAGTAGTCAACAACTCGATATTTTGAAAAGAAGGTTTGAGCAGAAATCTTCATTTACAGTTATTGCCCGAGAACTCAAATTACCTGAAAAGGAAGTACATCGGGAATTTCTGTATGCATATCAATATCTACAAAACCAAAACACTTCTGAAATAACTCTTTGAAATGGAAAAATCCACGATGACATTGACCCGAAGAATTCAGCTGCTGATCGATCTTCCTGCAAATGAACAAAAAGAGATGTGGGAAAAACTCTACCGGTATCAGAACCGCTGTTTCAGAGCGGCTAATTTTATCGTTTCCCATTTGTATGTTCAGGAAATGATCAAGGATTTCTTTTACCTCACCGAAGAAATCCAATACAAACTAGCAGATGTAAACAAAGATGAAATGGGAATATTCACCCGTTCGAAAATACACACAACTGCACGTATGGTTTTTGATCGCTTCAAAGGAGAAATTCCCACCGACATTTTGGGAAGTCTGAACAATACGATTCAATCAACCTTTTCCAAAAACAAAGCCTATTACTGGCAGGGATCAAAATCATTGCGAAACTTTAAGAAAGATATTCCAATTCCGCTTCCTGTTAAATGCACTACTAAAATGAGATATGATGCCGAAAAGAAAGCATTTTGCTTCAATATGTTTGCGATTCCTGTTAAAACGTATTTAGGAAAAGACTTCTCAGATAAGCGGTTGATAATGGAACGCCTATTAAGAAAAGAGATCAAGGTTTGCACATCGCAAATTCAACTGAAAGGTGGGAAAATCTATTGGCTTGCCGTATTCGAATTTGAAAAAGAAGAGCATCTTTTAAAACCCGAAATCATTGCAGAGGCTTCCCTGTCTTTAGAACATCCAATAGTGGCAAAAGCCAACAATGTTCGAATCAATATTGGCTCGAAAGAGGAATTTTTATATCGCAGGCTTGCAATTCAGGCAAGTCAAAAAAGGATTCAAGACGGTATCGCCTATGCCCGATCAGGAAATGGAGTCAAACGCAAACAAAAGGCATTGTATAAAACAGAGAATTTGGAAAGCCGTTATGTAAGTCATCGGCTTCATTTGTACAGCCGGAAGCTTATTGATTTCTGTATCAAACAACAGGCGGGCACACTTGTTCTTAAAAATCAGGAAGATAAAATTGGGATTGCAAAAGAACAGGAATTTGTACTTCGCAACTGGAGCTATTATGAATTGCAGACCAAAATAAAATACAAGGCTGAAAAAGCCGGAATTGAATTGATCATTGGATAGAAAAAAATTAATGAGGGTGCTTGTAAACCCGTAGGGTGAGGTCTTGAACACTCACTAAATACTCCAGTAGTATATACAACGGCGTGGGCTTCTTTTTTACGTCAAACATTGATTAAAAATAACGAAATAGATGACGGAGAATAGAAGAATATACTGATTTTGATTTTTTCCCAAACTGCTCCAATTGGATATTTAATTCAAGTAATAACTTTCAATTAGAAAAAGAGGCTCAACCTAAGTGATGAGCCTCTTTTTCTATTACTAATAAGACTTACATTTATAGACCTATTAATTATTGCTATTATAATATTTTTGTTTCAGCCATAAACTAACCCTAACCAATAAAATTAAAACAGGTACTTCCACAAGAGGGCCGATGACCCCAACAAATGCTTGTGAAGAATGGATTCCAAAAACCGCTATAGCAACAGCAATAGCTAATTCAAAATTGTTTCCTGTTGCTGTAAAAGCAATCGACGCATTTTTATCGTAAGGCACTTTCAATGCCTTACTAATGAAAAAGCTGATGAAGAATGTAAGAACAAAGTAAATTACTAATGGAATGGCAACTTTAACAACGTCCATTGGTAGCTCTAAAATTTTGTCTCCCTTCAAACTAAACATCAATACTATTGTAAACAGCAAAGCATACAAAGTAATAGGTGAAATAGCCGGAATGAATTTTCTATTGAACCAGTCTTTTCCTTTTAATTTAATCAAGAAGTAACGGCTCAAAAATCCTGCAATAAATGGAATTCCTAAATAAATGAATACACTCTCGGCAACATCTTTCATTGGTACCGCAATGTTAAAATTTCCTAAGCCTAGTTTTTGTGGTAATACATTTATGAAAAGCCAAACATAAAAACTATAAAACACCAATTGGAAAATACTGTTTAATGCGATTAGCATAGCTGCGTACTCCCGATTACCTTTTGCTAAATCGTTCCATACAATTACCATTGCAATACATCTTGCTAGACCGATCAAAATTAGACCAATCATATAGTCCGGTTCATCCCGAAGAAAAATGATAGCTAATACAAACATTAAAATAGGGCTGATAATCCAATTTAGTAGTAATGATAACGACATTACTTTTTTGTCTTTGAAAGCCATTGGTAAGAGAGAATAATCCACTTTTGCCAAGGGAGGGTACATCATTAAAATCAACCCTATTGCTAAAGGAATATTAGTTGTTCCGACAGATAAAGAATTTGTGACAGTAGAAATATCAGGAAAGAAATATCCCAACCCAACGCCGAAAAGCATTGCTAAAAAAATCCATAAGGTAAGAAAGCGGTCGAGGAATTTTAATTTTGGTTGCATCGTCTAATTATTGAGTTGAGCGTATTGTTCCGCTGTTAATAAATTTTCAGTTTCTCTTAGGTCTTCAATTTCAATTTTCACAATCCAGCCATTATCAAAGGGATTAGAATTTACAAGCGTTGGCTCTTTTAAAAGTTGCTCATTGGTTTCAATTATTTTCCCTGAAAGAGGCATAAATAGGTCGCTGACAGTTTTAATGGCTTCTACAGAACCAAATACTTCGTCTTGTTTGAAGTTATGATTAACATTCGGTAAGTCAACATATACGATTTCTCCCAATTCCTTTTGAGCAAATGCTGTAATACCGACAGTTGCAATTTTGTTCTCAATACGAACCCAAGTATGTTCTTTAGAATAATATAAATCTTTTAAAAGTTCCATTTTTTAGATTTTTGAAGATTAATAGCCACGTCTTAGATTTTCTGCATACTCGTTTGGAAGAGGGCTGTCTTCCACTGCCTTTGCTGCCTTTTCAAAGTCATAGTCAAAACGGATAAATTCTACACTGATGCTTTCTTTGTTCAAGACAGAACTGTTTTCATCAACTGTCAACATCACATAACCACCTCTGATATCATTGTCTTTCGGCTTCCCAACCGAACCAATATTTACTGCGTGACGAAAATGATCTTGACCATCAATACCCGAATTTAAAACTCTGTGATATGGTTTGTGTGTATGTCCGAAACACATAATGTCGGCATCGGCCTGTTCCATAATGCGAAGCATACTTTTTTCTTCACGGTCTTCGAAAAGATATTCATTTATTTTTCTCGGACTCCCGTGTACCAAAAGCAGGTTTAGTTTGTCTTCATTCAATTGAAATTCTACTTTTATATGTGCTGGAAGTGTACGTAGGTACGCACGTTCGTCGTCTTTCATCAAAGAATTAGTAAAAGAAATGGAAATGTTTCCGTTGTCCTTCTCAGCGTCTGTTTTGTAGGCGCAACCGCATTCATTACTCATTCTCCCAATGCCAAAATCGTAGTTACCTGCAATAGTTGGTATTTTTCTTTTACGGATTTCATTGACCACTTCATTTGGCCAGATATTGTAACCTACTAAATCTCCCAAACAATAAATGCTGTCGGGATTTCTTTTTTCAACATCTGCAAAGAATGCTTCCAATGCAGGGAGATTAGCGTG
>NZ_AULL01000002.1 GCF_000422265.1 Kaistella palustris DSM 21579 | reverse complement strand
GAAAGTCCGCTGAAGAGGGGTGATAGTTTACAGTTGATAGTTGACAGTTGACAGTGGGTAAAACAGTTAGATCGAAATGTGCTGATTTGATAATTGGATAATTTGATAATTTGAAAATGTGCGAAGTGAGGATTTAACCCGTCATTGCGAGGAGGCGCCAAGCCGACGATGCTTCGACAGGCTCAGCAACCGTGCTTCGACAGGCTCAGCAACCATCCTTCGACAGGCGCAACACCCGTGGACAGGCGCAACAGCCCCGCTTCGACAAGAATGATATAAATTCACCACACTCACCCAAAGAAAAAGGCCCAAAAGCCACACTTGCAAAATATCACAATACCATCCATTTTTCCTTACTTTTGCTGCTGTCTGAAAAACAGCCCAAAAACTTTAAACTGCTGTAAAAACCTGATCTCACTTTCAACACGTTCTGCAAAACTATATGAACAAAGAAACGCCCACCACTTATTTCATCAATTCCAAACAGTCCGTTTTTTCACTTAATCTGAAAGAAGTCTGGGCCTACCGGGATCTTCTTTTAATGCTTGTTAAAAAAGATTTCATTACTTTTTACAAACAGACGGTCCTGGGACCGCTGTGGTTTATTGTGCAGCCCCTGCTCACCACCGCGATTTACGTATTGCTTTTTGGCAATATCGCGAAACTTTCCACCGACGGTATGCCGCAGATCCTGTTTTATCTTTCGGGCATCACAGTGTGGAACTATTTCTCAGAAAGTCTCACCAAGACCTCATCCGTCTTTACCGCCAATGCCGGAATGTTTGGCAAGGTATATTTCCCGCGGCTCATCATGCCGTTGTCGATTGTAGCGTCCTCGCTGCTCAAATTTGCCGTACAGTTTGGCATCTTTATTCTCGTACTGCTGTACTATGTGTTTTTTACCGAAGCCGTGCATCCCAACGCCTGGATTTTTCTGACGCCGGTCCTGGTTTTACTGATGGCCATGTTTGCACTTGGCATGGGAATGATATTCTCGTCGCTGACGACCAAATACAAGGACCTCAGTTTTCTGCTCACTTTTGGTGTGCAGCTTTTCATGTATATCACGCCCGTGGTTTATCCCACTTCCGCTTTGCCCGAAAAGTTCCGCTTCCTCGTCTATATGAATCCTTTATCTTCGGTGTTTGAATGCTTCAGGTATGCCTTTCTTGGTTCCGGCAGTTTTGATGTTATTAATCTGGTTTGGAGTGGCCTCTTCATCACGGTGATCTTAATTTTGGGCACGGTGATCTTCAACAAAGTCGAAAAGAGTTTCATGGATACGGTTTAATTTACGTCCTTCAATAGTTGAATTTTGCAATTCCCAATGGCCTGCACGCATCCGCTATCAACTGTTAACTTTCAACCGTCAACCATTTAAAGAAATTCACCATAAAACGCACAGATACAATTAAATTGTTATTTTTGCCCCTCACAACCCATTAACTGTCAACTGTCAACCCTCAACGCTTCACTCATTTGAAATCCTCAACCGCCATCATCGCCCACAACATCTCAAAACAGTACCGCCTTGGTGAAGTCGGCACAGGCACGATCTCCCATGACCTGAACCGCTTCTGGGCAAAAATGCGTGGTAAGGAAGATCCTTTCTTAAAAATTGGCGAGAGCAATGACCGCACTGCAAAGGGGGAGAGCGATTATGTCTGGTCTTTGAAGGACATCAATTTTGAAATTGAAAAAGGCGATGCCGTGGGAATCATCGGTCGGAATGGGGCAGGGAAATCGACGCTTTTAAAATTACTGAGCCGCGTTACGAAACCGACGACGGGACATTTTGAAGTGCAGGGCCGGATCGCTTCTTTACTGGAAGTAGGGACGGGTTTTAATCCGGAAATGACGGGTAGGGAAAACATCTTTCTGAATGGGGCGATCCTGGGAATGCGCCGCCAGGAAATTAAAAGGAAGTTTGATGAGATCGTGGATTTTGCAGGGGTGGAACGTTACATCGATACGCCTGTAAAACGCTATTCTTCCGGCATGTATGTGCGGTTGGCCTTTGCCGTAGCCGCGCATCTGGAATCTGAGATCCTGATCGTCGATGAGGTTCTTGCTGTTGGTGATGCCGAGTTTCAGAAAAAATGCCTGGGTAAGATGGGCGATGTGAGTAAAGGCGAAGGCAGGACGGTTTTATTTGTGAGTCATAATATGGCGGCGGTCCAAAGTTTGTGTGGTAAAGGGATTTTGTTGAATAATGGAACAATACAGTATAAAGGAGGTGTAGAGGAAACAATTAATTTGTATAGAAAGAATAATGAAATAGACAGCGCGGAAGTGTATGATTTTTCTAAACGTTTAGAGGATGAGAGCAAAGAAGTAATAATTTCCCATTTCAGTATACAAACTTCTTTGCTAAATAACACAGCAAATATAGGTGATCAAGTAAAATTTAACATTACTATTAAAAGCAAAATAGAAACTGCAGCGACCATTAGAATCACTGTGTTTAGCAAGGATGATGTGCGCGTTTATACTTTTGATTCAAAAGACATTGGTGTAAATTTTTTGCTTTCAGGAAAAGATAAAACGGATGAGTTTATTTGTGAGCCATTAAACGGATTTAATCTCAAACCTGATACCTATAAAATAAATGTTTCAGTCAAGTTTGGAGAACATATTTTTGATTATATTCAGGGTGCCGCATATTTACATGTTTTGGAAGGTGATTATTACAAGAATGGCAGATTGGTGGTTAATGACATGTCTATTTTTTTAATGAAACATCAATGGCAGAAAATATGAACCTAAGTGAAATTCATACTTTAATAATTTGGTCAAAAGCTGCTGAACACAAGGAAATTATAGTCAGAAAAATAGTCCAGCAGTTTAGCATTGTTAAAACTTTAAACTTTGAATGGGATACAAATAACTTTCTGCACAACTTGTTTCCATTTTATGCCCATTCTCAGCGACATCTTAACTTTGAAGACTATAAAAATTTATTGCTTGCCAAAATAGAACATTGTGGTGATGGTTCGTTTCAATTATTTGTATTCAGAGACGAACATCCAACTTATGATTGGCGGGAAACTTCTTCTGGGGCACGACAGGTCAATACTAACATATTTGACTTCAAAACATCTCTGCGTGAAATCACAGGTGGCGGGCATAAAATTCATGCTTCTGACAACACCTTTGAAAGCAATAAAGATTTAACCATACTGCTCGGAAAAAACACTGACGATTTTCTGGAAAACATAGATGTCTACAAAGATCATCAGAAGATAACTGAAAATTGTCTAGGTGTAAACGGTTTTAAAAATATTCATGAGTTATTTTATCTGCTCAATAATAGCATAGATTATATCGTTCTCCGTAATTATGAATGTCTTCCTGATGAATATACTTTGGAAGGGCACGGCGATATTGATCTTTTAGTTGAAAATCTAAATTATATAGTTTACTTATGTAGTGCTACACCAGAATATCCTTTAGATTCGCTTCGAGCACAATATAACGTACGTATTGGAAATGAAAATATTCCTTTCGATTTTAGATACGTAGGAGATAATTATTATGATCAAAAATGGCAAGAACATTTGCTGGAAACTAAAACACAATTTAATGCTGTTATACCAGTACCTAATGATAAAGATCACTTTTATTCGCTGTTATATCATGCCTATGTCCAGAAATATGAAGTGGCGCCAGATTATAAAATAAAGCTAGAACGATTATCTGAAAAGGCGAAAATAGAATACCATTCATTGATGCCCAACACCGCGGTTAAAAAAATATTGGACGGTTTCTTCGACAAACGAGGATACCGTTTTGTAGTACCTGTTGACCATTCTGTTTTTTATAATATGCAGTTCACAACATTAGGATATCAGCCAAAGGAGTATGGTGTACTTCTTTCACGGCAGGTGGCACGGTTAGGAAATAAAGCTATTTTTACTGACGTTTTTCATAATGTGGAAAAAAACTGCATTGTCAAAGTATGTTTAGATCCGATCGCATCTAATGAAGCGAATGGCTTAACAAAGTTGAAAGATCGGGATATAGCTCCAAAATTAATTAGCGCAACGAAAAAAGGTGATTTTACTTTGCTGCAAATGGAGTTTTTAAAAGGGGACCCTATCTCGAGTTTATATAGTCAGGGGTCATTTTGGACACTAAAAAATATAAAAAAGATTATAGAAGATAGTATTGGAATCTTAGAAATCCTAATTGACGAAGGAATACAACACAGGGATATTAAACCCGATAACTTTTTAGTTTTGAAAAAAAATAATACATTCCAATTAAAAATAATTGATTTTGGATGGGCGGACTACGATCAAAGTAATTCTCCTGTGCCATTTTTGTTGGGTAGTCCTTATGGATATGGTGAAGGGAAATTTAGCGACCCCTACGCACTTGGAAACACTTTAAAAGAAACTTTTATCAGGTTTCCTTCCATTGTTAAAATCATTGAAAGTTCTTTATTGACTTTTACGCCAGAGGATAATCTACAATTAAAAGCTCGAATGAATGATGTACGTAAAAATTTTGAGAATCTTCAACTTACACCGAAGGAAAAGATCATCCTTACTTTAAAACGTTATCCCCAGAGTATTCTAGCTATAAAAAAAATTAAGTGCAAAAGTCAGAAAACAGTAAGATGAAGAACGTATTTGCAATTGTGGTTACGTGGAATGGAATGCAGTATAATTGGATTGATAAATGCCTAACCAGTTTAAAAAATGCAGGTGAAGGCGTTCAAACTATTGTTATAAATAATGCATCTTCTGACGAAACAGTGAGTTACATTAAAAGTGTATTTCCTGAAGTGGTGCTCATTGCCTCTGAAAAAAATCTTGGTTTTGGTGCTGCAAATAATCTTGGACTTGAAAAAGCCCTGGATCTTGGAGGTGAGTATTTTCTATTATTAAATCAGGATGCCTGGGTTATTGGCGATAGTTTAGAAAAACTCGTTAATATTAGCAGAAAGACTCCGGAATATGGTATTATATCTCCATTGCACCTTAATGGTGGCGGAGATGAATTAGAGCCTTTTTTTGAATCTGTTATCGGTAGTGAAAGATGTAAAGGATTATATTCTGACTTTGTATTAGACAGGGTCGAGGATAGGGTTTATGAATCAGGATTTATTAATGCCGCAGCTTGGTTGATTACGAAAGAATGCCTTAAAAAGGTGGGCGGGTTTAGTCCTTCCTTTTACCATTATGGTGAGGACGATAATTTTGTTGATAGGTTACTACACAAAAAATTGAAAATTGGAGTTTATCCCCATGCAAAGATCTGTCATGACAAATTAAACAGTAAAACGCATGCAGCATCTGACGAAGATAAATACAGATTGCGGATGATGTCACTTATTTTATCAGCGCCAAATCAGCTCTTCAATTTTCGACATTATTATTTATTTTATTGCAAAGAAGTTGTAAAAAGAACATTTAAAGGGAACTTCAATGGAGCGTTCCAAGCTGTAAATGATTTAAAATATTTGATAACAGAGAGAATAAATATTGAAAAGTATCGTAGGATATCAATAGAAGATCATTCCTTTGCATTTCTTAAATGTAATCCCGATAAATTATGATCTCAGTAATTGTTCCCGTTTATAATGCGGGAAAGTATTTGGAGCAGTGTATAGAATCTATCGTAAGACAGAAAATCGCGGATTTTGAAATAATTCTAATCAATGACGGATCCACTGATCGTAGTGGAGAGATATGTGATAAGTATGTTTGCTTAGATGAGAGAGTCCGAGTTTTCCATCAACAAAATGCTGGTGTAAGCAATGCCAGAAATGTAGGGATCAAAGCCGCAGTAGGCGAATGGATCACTTTTATTGATAGTGATGATTATATCACCGAAAATTATTTTAATAGTATTACCGACAATTTAAATGCTGATTGGATTTTAGTAAATATTTCGCGGGACTTAAATAGCGAGATTCACGAACATCTAAAGCTTGTAGATAGACGGTACGAAAAAACTTCTTTTATAAAAGATTTTTTTTTGTATCCACATTTTCCCGGACCATGGGCCAAATTTTTTAAAAGAGATATTATAATTAACAATAAACTACAGTTTAACCCTGACTTAAAATTTGGGGAAGACGCATTGTTTAATCTACAGTATCTTAATCTTTGCAAAATTATTCAAACAAATACAAAAACTACTTACATTTATAGAGATACGGAAAACGGTCTAAGTCAATTACATTTTGATATTAAAAATGATCGTCTACTATATCACGAAATTAAAAAAGCTCTTAAGGACTATAAAGGAACCGAGTTTTACAAAAAGTCTTTACATTTCCCATTAAGTAGAATGATTAGAATATTGTATTTTGATAAATCTCTGACTTCCTCGCAACGCCGTTCTCATTTAAAGGAACTTGTTGAAGAAAATTACGAGATTATTTTAGGGATTTATGTAAATCCTAAAATTAGACCTTTATTTTACATTGCTCATAAAACGGGTTCTTATTATTCGCTCAATTATACTCTTTCAAAATTACACAAATGAAAATCTCTGTAATAGTACCAGTATACAATGTTGAAAAATATTTGCATCAATGTATTAATTCAATAATCGCTCAAACTCACCGTGCTTTAGAAATTATTTTGGTTAATGATGATTCCACAGATAATTCTGGGAAGATTTGCGATGAGTTTGCTGAACTTGATAATCGAATTAAAGTGATCCACCAAAAAAATGGCGGTGTTTCAGTAGCCCGGAATACAGGAATTGACGCAGCTTCGGGTGATTATATTACCTTTGTTGATAGCGATGATTGGATTGAGCCGGAAATGTACGAAAATATGACACAAGTAATTGATGATACGAATCAAACCGATGTGGTTATGTGTGATTATTATCACGTCGGACCTGAAGGTAGAAGCGAAATGGCGCGCGATATTAAGGGTGGTTTGTTCGATAAAAATGATATTATAGCGCAATTTTATCCTACCCTTTTGGTAACTGAAGACTTTGGAGGTATTCCCGTCTTGTCAGCGTGCGTCTGTTTAATCAAAAAAGAAATATTAATAAACAATGAGGTTTATTTTGATCCCTTATTAAAATTTGGAGAGGATTACTTGTTTACGCCGGCATATATGGTGCATGTAAATTCCTTCTTTTATATGAAAGGAAAGTTCTATTATAATTACCGGCAACATGTTTTATCCCGATCGAGAAAATTCCAGAGAGAATGGTGGGAGAATTTCGTAGATCTCCATAATAAGTTAGGTCTATTGCTTGAAAATAATACTAAATTCGATTTCAGCAGACAACTTAAATTACAACTTATTCATTCAGCGTTTCTTTCGCTGGACCGAATCTATATAGACAAAAGTTTCACCGATTTAGAAAAAATCAGGGAGATCAAAAATATAATGCATGATAAGAATTTATCTGTCGCTTTTAAAAAATTTAAATTTCGAACTCGTCACAACGGTATCAAAATCGTCGGCTTTGCAATGAAAAATAAGATGGCATTAACTTATTTCGCTTACCGAAAGTTAATTTCATCCGTAAAATAACCTATTCAAAATCATTTCGATAAAAATTCTATGGATGAGACGAGAGACATTAATGTGAAAATTCAGAATTATGAATGGGTAGATTCACTTAGAGTTTTGGCTACATTTAGTGTCATTATACTTCATGTGGCAGCTCGCCTGGCCGTTCAATACGGAAAAATAAGCGATTCGGAATGGTGGACAGCAAATATCTACGACAGCATCGTTCGTTTTTGTGTGCCTATTTTTTTGATGATCTCTGGCACTGTTATTTTCAGCAAAACCTATATCAGTACAAAATATTTTTTACAAAAAAGACTGGCTAGAATCGTTTGGCCGTTTCTGTTCTGGACTTTCATTTACATATTTAAGGATCTTTTCTTTCAATTTGTTCAGGGTGAACCTTTAACGGTTGTTAATATTTTGTCTTTTATACTTATCCAATTTAAAGAAGGAGCAAGTGTACATTTATGGTTTGTGTATATGATTATCGGTCTATATTTATTTTTTCCGATCGTAGCAAAGTGGATTCATAATAGCGAGAGAAGAGATATAGAATATTTCCTGATTTTGTGGGTCGCTATTATGATACTTAATTTACTAGCGCTGCAGAGTCTCGTTAAGCAATTTCACTTGATCTACTACTCAGGGTTTATTGGCTATCCCATCTTAGGTTATTATCTAACCAATTTCAAAGCTATTTTAGAGCGAAAAATCTTACTTTTCTCAGCGGCCCTGCTCGGAATTTCAATTTCGGCTGTAGGAACTTTCATTTTAACACAGAGAGATGGCATTTTTAACGAATTCTTTTTTAAATATCTCACGCCCAATGTTCTTATGGTGTCCTGTGCTGTTTTTCTTTATTTTAAAAATTGGGTGAATGTTTCAGGCTGGTTAAAAAAAATGATAATATTCCTGAGTAAATACAGTTACGGAATTTTCCTCGTGCACATGTTGGTCTTGTGGGTCATAGAGATTAAATTGAAAAATGTCTTAATTGATCCCGTAGTTGGAATTCCTTTAATCAGTTCATTATGTCTCGCTGGAATTATATACATTTTACATAAAATACCTTATGGGAAATACGTTGCGGGATAGAATATCAAATGTCTCCACAACTAATGAGAATAATATGCGATTGCTATATATTACAAATGGTATAAATGGTTCGGGCGGTCTTGAACGCGTTCTATCAATTAAGGCCTCTGCGCTCGCGAAACAACATGGTTACGCAGTAGCCATTGTAGTGTTGAATGATGCGCACAAAAATCCTTTTTATATTTTTAATCCTAAAATTGAGTTGATGACCATCCAGGTGGGAGGAAATGCCTTGTCGTATATTGCAAAATACAAAAACGGGTTGCAACAGGCTGTTGATCTGTTCAATCCGGATGTTATTTCTGTCTGCGATGACGGGTTAAAGGCCTACTTCATTCCCCATTTTATAAAGACTTCGGCAAAAATTATCTATGAGCGTCACGTGTCAAAATTGATAGGAACTAGAGATGATAACGGTATCATTAAGAACGCAGTTACGAGTTCCAAATGGTGGCTCATGGAAAATCTTGCACGCAAATTTGACCGTTATGTTGTACTTACGCCGGGAAATCGGCGGGAGTGGACTACATTGCAAAATATGCAAGTGATAGCGAATCCACTGCCGTTCTCTTCATCTAGAACTTCAACGCAGAAAAACAAGATTGTCATCTGTGTTGGTAAAATTGGCTACCAGAAAGGTCAGGATCTTTTGGTTAAAGCCTGGTCACAGGTACATTCGCAATTCCCCGATTGGCAACTCCATTTGTATGGAAAGGAGAATTTAGATTTTCTAGATACCAATAATTTAAAAGAGAATATTCATTATTTTCCCCCTGAGAAAAATATTGATCAGAAATATCTAGAATCTTCGATTTGTGTTATGTCATCGAGATTTGAGGGCTTCGGTATGGTATTAGTTGAGGCGATGGAATTCGGTTTACCCTGCGTAAGTTTTGCCTGTGATTACGGGCCTTCAGATATTATCGTAGATGGAGTTGATGGTTTTTTGGTACAGAAAGAAGATGTTACGGCCCTGAGTAAGCAATTGACTGTTCTTTTGGGTGACGAGGACCTGCGTGTGAAAATGGGAAAAAAGGCAAAAGAAAATGTCCAACGTTTCGCTCCTGCAGAAATTGTGAATAATTGGGATCGATTATTCCGTGAACTTTGCCGATTATAAAAACCAACGTGCCTTACCGGCTTGAAAATAATAAGTATCTTTTAAAGTTAGCTGCAAATTATTTCAAACGGGCATTAGAACTTTCTGTACGGCGTAAAAAATATAGCGTAATTTGCAAAACAATTTAATTCATATGAACATAAAAAAAAAATATTTATTACGTCCCACAGTTTGCGTATAGACGGAGTAAGCAGAAGTCTTATTGGATTATTGGCCAGCATTGATTATACAGAGTATGATGTCGACTTATTTTTAATATTGCACGAAGGAGCGCTGATGAATTCAATTCCGGCGGAAGTGAATTTGCTGCCTGAAATAAAAAAATACAGGTCTATTTTGTGTCCGGCAAAGGAAGTGCTTACAAATGGGTTTGTCGATGCTATTTTTACAAAAGTCAAAAGCAAAAGACAAGCAGCACGTTATGTAAAGCAAAATAAAATTAGCTCTCAAAACATGGTGTATCCTGTGTATTTGCATAAAAATATGGCTAAGGTCTTGCCCGAGATCACCAATAAACATTATGATCTCGCTATCAGCTTTTTAAATCCACATTTTATTACTGCGAAAAAAATTAAAGCTCGGAAAAGATTGGCTTGGATTCATAATGATTATTCGAAGTTCGAGTTTGACAAAAAAATAGAAATTGAGATGTGGGACCATTATGATTATATTGTTTCTATTTCCCACGACACTAGCACTGCATTTATTAATGAACTTCCTGAACTGCGGAACAAGGTTGTTTTAATAGAAAACATTTTGAGTCCTAAAACTATTCGTGACGAAGCAGACAGATTTACCGTTAGTAACGAGATGCACGATGAAGAAAATTCTTTTAAAATTTTGAGTGTGGGTCGGTTTGTTTATCAGAAAAATTTTGAAAATATTCCTGCCATGGCTGATATATTAAGGCAAAAAGGAATTCAATTCAAATGGTACCTTATAGGTTTTGGGGAAGTAGATCTCGTTAAAACTGAAATTTATAAATATAATTTACAGGATATAGTGAAAATATTGGGTGAGAAAGATAATCCCTACCCTTATATTAAAGCTTGCGATCTATACGTACAACCTTCCCGTTTTGAGGGTAAATCGGTATCAGTCCGGGAAGCACAAATTTTATGCAAGCCTGTTATAATTACAGCGTACCCTTCTGCACTTAGTCAACTTGAAAATAATATAGATGGCGTAATTGTTCCGCTCGGTAATGAAGGATGTGCTAACGGAATTGCGGAAGTTATAGATGATACCCGCTTGCTAGAAAGGCTTCAAAATAACTGCCAACAACGTAATTATGGAAATGAAAGCGAGATAAAAAAGATTTATAATTTTCTTGCAGAGAATTAGCAACCATGGTTGGGTCATTAATTATAAAAAAAACTTAAACTTACCTATTGTTCGACTGGATTCCCATAAGCGACTACACTGCTGTTTATTATCATGTCATGTTGTTCATGATGTTAGTTACTTTGTTGCATGTCTATCAAAATGACTTGTTTGATCTACGAACGATCACTTTTTCATTTGTGATGGGTACTGTACTTCTTCTCTTTATTATATTTTACCTCGGTACGCGGCCAATTAGCTATGTTTTTGCGGATATGGCAACCTACGGTAAATTCTATAACCGTGTTGCTGCTGGTGAAACCCCAATAGTTAGAAAAGACTATTTATTTAATTATTTTCTGATAGGTTCCACTAAAATAATGAGTGCCCGCTGGTTTTTTTTTATTTGTGGATTGATTTACACCCTACCCCTTTATCTATTCTCTAAAAAATATTCCGGATCTTTTTGGTACTTTACTTTTTTTATATTCATCGGCTCTTTTATGTATTGGCCTTTCGGAACCAATGGTGTTAGAAATGGCTTAGCAACCTCATTAATTGTATTAGCATTATGTTTTTATGAACGTAAAATAGTGATGTATGCCATAATGGCGTTGGCTTTTGGCATGCACAATTCAGTGATTATTCCGATTGCAGCTTTCGTTATTTCGGGCTTTTATAAAAATCCTAAAATTTATCTTTGGATCTGGCTTTTAGCAATTCCCCTTTCTTTAATTGGCGGGCATTTTTGGGAAACTCTGTTTGGTGGTTTGGGCTTTAGTGACGATACAAGAGCCGGAGATTATCTTACCAAAGGAAACATTAATAAAGATGTTTTTGCCTACACAGGCTTCCGTTGGGATTTTTTATTTTATTCTTGCTTTGCGGCTTTTGCTGGCTGGTATTTCATTTTCAAGAGAGACATTACCGACAAATTTTATATTCACCTTTGGGGCATTTATATGATTGCGAATGCATTCTGGATTTTGGTAATACGAGCCAATTTTTCTAATCGCTTTGCTTACCTTTCTTGGTTTTTAATGGCGCCCGTGATTGCCTATCCGCTCTTGCGTTATAAA
Source organism: Kaistella palustris DSM 21579 (assembly GCF_000422265.1). Classification (GTDB taxonomy): domain Bacteria; phylum Bacteroidota; class Bacteroidia; order Flavobacteriales; family Weeksellaceae; genus Kaistella; species Kaistella palustris. The sequence goes on along the minus strand of NZ_AULL01000002.1, from coordinate 40,108 downwards.
TTATTTCCGAATCAGTATCGAGTTATAGGTGTGATTTTGGCAGTTTATTATTTATTCACTTATTTTATGTTTATAAAAGGATAATGAAAAAAATCACTGTATTTACGCCCACTTTTAATCGCAAGCATTTACTACCAAGATTGTATGAAAGTTTAATAAACCAAACTGATAAAAACTTTATTTGGATGGTGATTGATGATGGGTCAACCGATGGAACTGATGAACTTATTGCGAAGTGGATTGAAGAAAAAAAAGTGGATGTTCAATACCATTATAAAGAAAATGGCGGCATGCATACCGGTCATAATTTAGCTTATCAATTAATAGAAACAGAATTAAATGTTTGTATTGATTCTGATGACTTTATGCCTGATGATGCGGTCGGACTTATTATAAGTAGATGGAACAACATCGTTGATAAATCTAAAATTGCGGGAATCATCGGTTTAGATAATGATGCGGAAGGAAAGATAATAGGAACGAAGATACCTGAAAACTTAGTGAAAGGTAGTTTATATGAAATATATAATAACCATAAAGTTACAGGTGATAAAAAAATTATTCTAAGAACAGATGTTGTACGAGAATATCCTTCGTATCCAGAATATGAGGGTGAAAAATTAGTTCCTCTTGGATTGCTTTACTTAATGATAGGAAATGAATATGATTTTATATATTCCAACGACGTATATTGTACCGTAGAGTATCAGCAAGGAGGTTCCTCAAACTCAATTTTGAACCAGTATAGACAGTCACCTAAAGGTTTTGCTTATGCGAGAAAAACTAAATTAAAATACGATAAGAGTTTTAAAGACCAATTTAGAGTTTATACACATTTAATATCATCTTCCTTTTTCGCAAAAGACCTATCTTTGGCATTTAAAGGTGTCAATCCGTTATTATGTTTATTGGCCTATCCCTTTGGCATACTACTACATATATATATATTATTGCGAATCAAATTATCATGAGTGCACCCGTCCGGATTTTACAAGTTGTAACGACAATGAACTTGGGAGGGTTAGAAAATTTCTTGATGAATCTATATAGAAATATAGATCGCTCCAAAATTCAATTTGATTTTTTGGTTCATCGCGACGCACCAGGTACTTTCGACGATGAAATTAGATCTCTTGGTGGGAGAATATATAATGTCGGGCCCATCAACCCAAAAACTTTATTAAGTTATAGAATAAAACTTCGAAAATTTTTTGAGCAACATTCGGAATTTAGTATTGTTCACTCTCATTTAAATACATTAAGTGTTTTCGTTCTTTTTGAAGCTAAAAAACGTGGTATTTCCGGTAGAATTGCTCACTCACATGCAAGTACTGCAAGTCGAAAATACGGATTCTATCGTAGCGTTTTAATAGGGCTTGTCACTAAATATAGTTCTCACAATATAGCATGTTCCGCCGATGCCGGGAAATGGTTATTTGGGGATGATACTTTCACAATAATTAAAAATAGTATAGATTGTGAAAAATTTGCTTTTAATGTTGAAACCAGACAATCTTTACGGAAAAATTTGCAAATATCCGACGACACCGTAGTTTTCGGGAATGTTGCTAGCTTTAGTCCGGTTAAAAATCATTCATTTCTTTTAGAAATTTTTTCCATTTACCACAAAACAAACCCAAATTCTTATCTGATTCTGATGGGTGATGGCATATTACGAGACGAAATCAAACTTAAAATAAATGAGTTAGATATTAGTGAAAATATTATTTTATTAGGTGCAATTCAAAATACATATGATTATTTAAATGTTATTGATATGTACATATTTCCTTCTCTTTCGGAAGGATTCGGCCTTGCTTTATTAGAGGCACAATGTAATGGTATTCCCATAATAATGTCTGATACAATGCCAGAAGATATAAATATAACCGATTTAGGTAGAAGAGTGTCACTAAATGATCATCCTGAAAAGTGGTCAGAAGAAATTTTCCGAATTCTTGATCTACCATCTGTTCCCCGAATTAGTTATAAAGATGTTGTTATTGCTGCTGGATTTGATGTGGAGAATAATGTTCAAATCCTTTCCGGCTTTTATGAAGAGTTTTTATTAAATGTACGACTGCTTTAGCGATTGTTCTGGATTTAAGCTGGTCAGCAATATTTTTACTAGATTTCGAAAACCTAAACAATAGTGATAAGACATGTTAAAACAAATAATGAGAATAAATAAGTTCCCATTTCATAAAAAAGCACTATCGACGGTAAAATATTTGTTTTATTATGGAGTATCTACTATACTGTATAAACTTCATTTAAAGAAAATGAAAGAAAATGGTTTAAATATTATTGCATTAGAAAGAAACGATACTGAAATCTATAAAAAGTATTGGAAACCTTTCCATTGGAATATTGAAACTGATACTATTCATATTGTTCATACACTTTCTGGGAAATTTGATAGAAGAATAATTCCTGAAAACATATTCTTTTCTGATATTGAATTAACGTTAAATTATTCCAAAAGCAAATATTTTTTGACGAACAAAAGTATGTACAATAGATGGTACAAGTCCGATTTGTTTCCGAAGGATTACTTGCACAAGATGAATGAAATAATATACGATTCTAATCTTGTCGAATTAAGCAACACTGGTGTACTGAATGAAACATTACAATTGGTTAAATTTCCTGTAGTAATTAAACCAAATATAGATACATCAGGAGGAAGTAACATCTTCTTCATTAATGATTTAGTAGAATTGAAAGAAAAAATGAGAACTCTAAAAAATTATGTGGTTCAAGAACGGTTAGTACAAAATACCTTTTTCTCTAATATTACAAATGCGCATACAATACGAGTTTGTTTATACAAATCGGTGAAGGATAATCAAGTTCATATTTTAAATATGGCCCTTAGAATGGGAAAAGATGGCTCTTTAGATAATGATGGGGCTGGTGGAATCGCATTGAGCATAAACGAAAAAACAGGTAAGGCTGGAGGTGTAGCATATAACAAATACGGTACAAAATATCATAAACATCCTAATTCGAATGTGGCGTTAGATTTTACCATCCCATATTTTGATAAGTTGTGTGCTAATTCTGTAGATATTTGCGAGAATATCATTGATTTACGAATTATTAGTCTAGATATGTTTTTAGATTCCAATAATGAATGGCGAGTTATTGAAGTCAATTTGTATGGTCACTCTATACGTTTTGCACAATATTTTGGCAAACCCTTTTTTGGTGAATTTACAGATGAAGTAAAAGAATATTGCTTAGTAAATCACTGGGCTTTTCAAGATCAAAAATTACTTTAACAAATTTATATTTTAATATTCTTATCATTAGTGTAATTAGAATAAAAAAAATAATTAAATAACCGGGTAATCACCTCTTAGTATTAAAGGTAGGAGGATCACTATTTTGAGAAAGCACGTAACATAAATTATACTATTTAATATATGTTTTTTCTGCAGGATTTTTCATTAAATGATAAAATAGTTTAAATAAGAGAATTTGTAGAATTTTATACAAAAATAACAGTCCTTAATATTTAAAAATGTTATACCATCATGCTTTAAGCATGAGAAACTATTGTTGAATTTCAACCGTTGCAAAATGCACGGCGAAATTTCAAAATTATTTCAGAAACAATTAACTATTTTCTTTTTAACGCCTATTTTTTTACGAGATAGACGGTGACCCAAGATATAAAATTCTATAAAAATTAAAAATGAACGTAGCTATACTTTTTGACCAGAAAGAAAAATTACATTCTACCCATTGGACTTTACAATGGATCGATTATTGTGAAAATAATAATATAGAATTTTCAATTGTAAACCCTTATCAAAATGGGGTAATAAAATTACTTCTTGATTTTGACTTGGTCCTTTGGCATTACAGTAATTATTCTTTCAAGGATATGTTAATGGCACAGAATGTATTGTTTACCTTGCATGATCGTGGTGTTGCGGTGTTCCCATCTTTTAAGGATTCTTGGCATTTCGATGATAAAGTTGCAGAGACCTATCTACTTGAAAGTGTGGATGCACCAATTCCGAAATCTTTTTATTACTATAGCTTAGAATCACTTGAAGAAGATATGTCTAAGAATAAACATTCTTTTCCCATAATTGCAAAACTTCGAAATGGATCTGGTTCCCATAATGTAAAACTAATTCAAAATAAAAAGGAGCTGTTGAATTATGGTAAAAAAATGTTTTCAAGTGGCTTAGACAGTGCACCAAGTTTATTATACAAAACATCCTCTAATGTAAAATCTGCGAAAAATTTAAAAACTTTTATTAGCAGAGCGAAGCGGATTCCTGAGTTTTTAAATTCGCTTGCGAATGCCAAGAAATTTTCAGTGGAAAGAGGCTACGTGTATTTGCAAGAATTCATCCCAAATGATGGTTACGACTTAAAGATTGTTGTAATTGGCGACAAATTAAGTTTCATAGGACGAAATATTAGGAAAGGTGAATTTCGTGCTTCAGGCGGGGGGAGTGCCTTCTATCATAAAAGTTTTGTAACCAAAAATGTAATTGATTCTGCTTTTAAAACTTCTGAGAAACTTGGTTTTAATTGTATGGGGTATGACTATGTCGTAAATGCAAAAACGGGAGAGGGGATTATTGTTGAAATTAGTTTTGGGTTTTCGCACGATGCTCTTTTGCAGGCAAATGGTTATTTTAACAGAGACGGAAGTTGGCATGGTGAGCCGTTGAACGCACCCAAGGAGTTACTTAAAAATATGATTTCAGATTTAGAAATTTCCGCCGAGCAATCTATCTAATAAACAGATTAAAATTTCTTGAAAAAACTAATCCGCATCACGACCGTCCCTCTTTCGCTCGATAAACTCCTGGGGAAGCAACTCACCTTTCTAAATCAGTTTTACGAGGTAACTGCCGTCTCGGCCAATGCACCGGAACTGCGCCGGGTCGCCGAAAAATACGGTGTTAAGCATCACGCGGTTGAAATGACAAGAACGATCGCGCCGCTTACAGATATCAAGGCCGTGTGGGCGCTTTACAAATTCCTGCGCAAAGAAAAACCGGATATCGTCCACAGTCACACACCAAAAGCAGGCATTGTCGGCATGATGGCCGCCAGGTTGGCGGGAGTACCGCATCGATTTCACACGGTTGCTGGCTTACCGCTGCTCGAAAGTACCGGCAAGAAAAGACTGCTGCTCAACCTCATTGAAAAACTGACCTGCCGTCTTGCTACCAAGGTTTATCCGAACTCGTTTGAACTTCAGAAGATCATTGTGGCACACAGGTTCTGTAAGCCCGCGAAACTAAAGGTCATCGGCCAAGGCAGCAGCAACGGTATCGACACCGCCTTTTTCAGCCGAAGCGAAGTGCCGGAAAGTCAGCAGTGTGCTCTGAGAAACGAACTGAATATTTCACCTGAAGATTTCGTGTTTATCTTTGTCGGCCGGCTGGTGCGGGACAAGGGTATCAACGAGCTCGTGGCAGCATTCAAAAACCTTAACACTAAATTGAAGGGCGGGCATAAACTTCTGCTTGTCGGGCCTGTTGAGCAGAAACTGGATCCGCTCGAAGCGCAGACACTTACTGAGATCCACACCAATCCCCATATTATTTCAGTCGGTTTCCAACAGGAAGTACGGCCTTATTTCGCGGTGAGCAATGCACTGGTTTTCCCAAGCTACCGCGAGGGCTTTCCCAATGTGGTGCTGCAGAGTCTGGCGCTGGAACTTCCGGCTATCGTCACGGATATCAATGGCTGCAATGAGATCGTGACTTCGGGCCATAACGGACTTGTAGTGCCGGCCAAGAACAGTGAGGCCCTGCAGAACGCGATGGAACAGATCCTTACCGATCCAAAACTGTATGAGCAACTTAAACAAAACACGCGGCAAAGTATTGCTCCATACGAACAGCAGGCGCTGTGGGAAGTCCTGCTTGCTGAGTATCGCGGGGAGGTGGAGGAGTGAGAATTGTAGGGTTGCTCAGCGGAATTTTAGTTATTGAGATTGCTTCGTCGTCGTACCTCCTCCCCGCGATGAATGTGGGATTTTTATCCTCCCCGCAATGACGGTATGGTGGTTTTTCGTGATTAATGGCTGATAGGAAACCAGGCGATTATTGTCATTGCGATGCGGCATTGTAATCTAGGGTTGTCGGCGGACTTCGCTGCCGCTGAAGCAATCTCCATTATCTTTCAGCGGACTTTTTTTCTTATTGAAATTGCTTGGTCGTCGTTCCTCCTCCCCGCAATGACGGTAAGCTTGTTATGCTCCTCGCAATGACGGTGGGATTGATAATTATTCGCAACCAATATGCCCGCGGCATAATCACTCGCAAAACCACAGAGCAAGTTTGCAAAGCGATTCTAGTGCTCAGCGGAATTTTTATTATTGAGATTGCTTCGTCGTCGTGCCTCCTCCTCGCAATGACGGTGGGTTGTTATCCTCCCCGCAATGACGGTACGGTCGTTTTTCGTGATTAATGGCTGATAGGAAACTAGGCGATTATTGTCATTGCGAAGCGGCATCTGCAACTGCAACAAATGATTCATTTCGCAGCCGCCGAAGCAATCTCCATTATCTTTCAGCGGACTTTTCTTTCTTATTGAGATTGCTTCGTCGTCGTTCCTCCTCCTCGCAATGACGGTTTGGTGGTTTTTCGTGATTAATGGCTGATCGGGAAGTCGCGATTATTGTCATTGCGAAGCGGCACCTGCACCGGCAACAAATGATTTACCTCGTAGCCGCTGAAGCAATCTCTATTAAAAACAATTCCGCTGATCGTTTTAATAACTTCAATATTTCAGTGGACTTTTTCTTTTATTGAGATTGCTTCGTCGTCGTGCCTCCTTCTCGCAATGACGGTACCCCTGTTATTCTCCTCGCAATGACGGTGGGCTTGATAATTATTCGCAACGAACATGCCCGCCGCATAATCACTCACAAAACCACACAGCAAGTTTGCAAAGCGATTCTAGCGCGCAGCGGAATCTTAATTATTGAGATTGCTTCGTCGTCATGCCTCCTCCTCGCAAAGACGTGGGATTGTTATTCTCCTCGCAATGACGGATTATATTTGCACTTCGCAGATTTTCAAATTCTCAAATTCGTGTTAATTCAATCGCACATTACCTGCCAATCAAGTACGATCATTCTTTTCAGCGGAATTTTTCATTATTGAGATTGCTTCGTCGTCGTTCCTCCTCCTCGCAATGACGGTTCTGCATTTTATTTAAACAACTCCAAAATCTCGGCAATTGTGACTTTTCCGAAATAAGAAGTAAGATCCAGATCTGCGAGTAGATGGGATAGTTCTTCAGGTTCGTGTTTGTGTCCTATGAGCTGTTCTTCCAGGCCTTCGATGGGTTCCGAGGCGAAAAAGTCGCCGAAGATCTTGGCTTTTTGGATGATGCCATTTTCCACATCGAGGTGGAGCTCCACAAAACCGGCGGGAAATTTCAGCGCTTTGGTGAAATTGTATTTCGGCGAGAAGCCGAAGTTCCAGTCCCAAGTCTCGTATTTTTCGGTCATCAGCTTGTGAATACCTGCCAAATCTTCATCGGTCAGTTCATATTTTTCAGCACCAGGATTGTCTTTAATGATTTCCGCGGTCAGCAAATCTTTCACCTTTTCAGTGGTTGTCCCTTCCGGCAGATAGTGGATGAGGTTGGTCACCCGTGCGCGCGTAGACTTGATAGCTTTATCGACAAATTTCAGGGGGTTTACTTTCAGGGCTTCACCGAGCACTTCCATTTCGGAATCGAGGAGAATGGTGCCGTGCTGAATCATTTTGCCATGTCGGGCCAGTTTGGCATTGCCACTGAACTTTTTGCCGTCAACAAGAAGGTCGTTCCTGCCTTTTAATTCTGCGGGCACACCGAGACTGTTGAGCATGTGCAGGACAGGCTTGGTGAACGTGGAGAAATCACCAAAATCTTTATCGCCCAAGAGGGTGTGAAAAGAAAAGTTGAGGTTCCCCAGATCGTGGTACACCGTGCCGCCACCTGACATGCGGCGGACGACCTTGATGTCTTTATCTTTCACATAATCCAGGTTGATCTCGGCCAGGGTATTCTGGAATTTGCCGACGATAATCGAAGGTGCATTGACGTATAGCAAAAATATGTCTTCTGTGGGAAAGCGGTGGAGCAGGTATTCTTCGGTGGCGATATTGAAGTAGGCGTTGTGGGAGGGAGAATCGATAAGGAGCATAAGGTTTTGTTTCTGCAAAAATAGTGATAATGATTGAAGGGGGGTGGGCAGGTAGCTACCGCAAATTTAATTTTTAGATTATAAATTTTAGATGGTAGAGGCAGCAGTTTAGCGGATACATTATCAGTGTGTGGAATTGGAAAGCTGTGTTGACAGTTGATCGGTGGCGTGGAGTATGTGGACCGTACTGCCCGTCCGGGAGATTTTTGGGTGGATGGTGTGACCGCCTCATTTTAAAAGAAGAAAATTATGTCTCCTGAGAAAATGCCGAGCCAGAAGAATGCGAATTTGGCCGTTCATTTTGCGCGACCGATAAAAATTTCCATGCTCCATTTTTGTAGCCGGATTGACGAAAAAAAGTGATCAGGTTTTCATGAACTATCCATGAAGTATCCATGAAGTATCCATGAAGTAAGGATGAAGTGTGAATCCATCCTAAAGTAGCTACGACCTATCCTAAAATAACTGTACAGATTAACGGATAAATCCTGGTCTCACTATACAATTAATGATGATCATCCTGAAGGAACTATACATCTGTACTGAGCATATTATCTTCCATTGTTCCCCTGTATCACCTAAAAACGGTAAAGTATGCCGGCATGGGAGTAGCGGCGGTTCTTAACAGTTTGCGTGGTGGTCATCTTTATGCTATATGTGTCGTTTCCGGCAATAATCTTCATTTATGGACGGTCCCGGTGAAAGCGGACTGCTTTGGCGAAAACGGCTGTAAGCGGCATGGGAACTTGGTTTGTATGATTTTGTTAGGCAATTTTGTCCCGTGATCACAACAGGTTTTCAAGGGTGTGCCTCAACATCCTCCATCTAATTTTAAAAATTTACACAATGGCAAGACAAAAAGGTCTTATTAAGCTGCACGGTACTATGGGTGATATTACCTTCTACCGAAGCAAAGATGGCTACATGGCCAGAGAGAAAGGCGGAATTTCCGCAGAACGCATGATGTCTGATCCCCGATTTCAGAGAACACGCGAGAATATGGCAGAATTTGGACGTGCCGGGAAAGCCGGTAAAATACTGCGGTCTTCAATCCAGAGTATTTTGAGAACCTCCTCAGATCCCAGAATGGTCGGCCGGCTGACCAAAGAAATGGTGAAGGTCATCCAAATGGATGCGATCAATCCGAGGGGTTTACGAAACGTCATCGACGGTGAGGCTGAGCTGCTGGAAGGCTTTGAGTTCAACATCAGCGGAAAGCTTTCCACCGCCATAGCAGCGCCTTTCACGGCAACAATTGACCGGGTAACCGGCGACGCGATCATTAATATGGATCCGTTCATCCCCACGCAAAGCATCATTGCGCCCAGCGGAAGCACGCACTACAAGATGGTGGCGGCAGCTATGGATATTAATTTCGAAGCCGCAACGTACGCCTCCGAGGTGAATGAACAGCCCGTGCAAGCCATAACTTCCGTGCTTACGGCAGCGCTGCAGATCACCAACAATCTGCCGCCTGCTTCGGTCAACCCGCTTTTCCTGGTTTTTGGAATCAGTTTCTACCAGGAAGTGAACGGTACGTTTTACGAACTGAAGAACGGTGCCTTCAACGCCCTACAGATCGTGAAAGTTTCCGGAACACCGTAATTATGGAAGTGCAGCTGATCCGAACCTATCACCCGGACGGGGTGAACGGTGTACTTTACTTCCAGGGAAAGGAGCTGTGCCGGACGATTGAACTGCCGTGGCAGGATAACCAACCGCGCGTGTCATGCATCCCCGAAGGAAGTTATAAGCTGAGAAAGCGACAGAGTCCCCGTTTTCACCTCCATTTTGAGGTGATGGGCGTGCCGCAGAGATCTTACATCCTCTTCCACGCAGCCAATGAGGCAAAGAAAGAGTTACGAGGATGTATCGCACCAGTGCTGACGCACACGGGTGCCGGAAAAGGAAGCGGCTCGCGCGCTTCTTTGGAAAGAATGAAAGAACGCCTGTATCCGATACTGGATAGTGGCCTGGAACTTCTATTAATCATTAAAAAAGAAAAGTCATGAGAAAAATAGTGAAACGCGTGCAGGAGCCTACGCCCAAATTCTTCCGAAAGATCAGGAATATTGGTCTGATCCTAACGGGAATAGGCGGTGCCATTGTTACCGCTCCTGTGGTTCTGCCGGCGGTGGTGACAGCGGCAGCAGGTTATGCTGCCCTGGCAGGCGCCATCGCAAGCATTATCAGCCAGACGGCCGTGGCAAACGACCGCGTTCGTTGACACCGTTTGACAGCTCCCAGCGTATCAGCACCGCAAGTGGCATGGCACTTATCGTGATGATGCAGGTAGAAGGTGATGAGGTAGTAAAAACCGTGGTTTTAGCTGCAATTGGGGGTCTCTCCAGTTACTTTGTCACCCTGACGGTTAAATATTTGATCCATTTTTTACGCAAAAGATGGTGAGAAAGCAGAAGTGAGCCTCCCGACAGGGGGGCTTTTTTTGGTGATGGTTGCGAGTTGAGAGTGGATACTTGTCGGTTGATGGTTGAGAGTTGAGAGTTGACGGTTGACAATGGACCGTTGAAGGTTGGTGGGGAAGATTGGAAAGGGGGGATGGGAAACAGGAAAGTGGGAGGTGGGATCAGTCGGTAATAAACTGTTGGACTGCTTCGTAGGGAATGCCCATATAGAGGGCAAACTCTTCGACAGTGACGACCTGATGGTCGGGTTTTTGGAGTGTCTTTTTTATGGACTGCAGTAAACTGCGGCTGTAGCGCTCGCTTTTGCCGGTGATGCGCTGGATGTCTTTTGGATAAATGCAAAGGCGGGTCATCCGTGGTTTCATCTGTATTGTGCTTGGTAACACAAAGTTGAACAAACAAAACGGAAGTTTTTCGGTAGGTCTTCGGTAGTACCGAAAGATTTTTACGTCTATAATTGGCGCAAACGTATTGGTGCAGCAGCAGGGTGCTGCAGACATGACTAACAACAATTACTTTTGGAAAATACATGAGATGATGAGAATGTGGTTAAAAATACGGGAATTATCGAAGGGAAAGTAGAAGATAGGTAAAACAGATCAAGGCAGGAGATTTTGCGCGCGGGGTTCGGTTATAAAAAGAACAAAAGTTCCATAAGTTATTTAGCTTTATCAAAAATTTTAGGTAGATCCTTGTTTTTACACTGTAATTTAGTACTGCTGCTATAATTTTAATTTATTGTTTTTTCTGTATTTTCTCTAAAATTAATTTGATTTCATTAAGTTCATACGCTATTCTACCTATGTAATCCGCTGGTGGCTTTAATATACTTTGTCCAGCTAATTCCTTTAGTTCCAAATTTAAAGTTTTAGTATATTTCCTTTTGAAAATATTTTCATAAAATACTTCTATAATTATTTTCTCTTCGATTTTATTTTTATAATCATCTGACAAGTTGGTCAAAAAATATTCAAACTTTTGGCTTGGTGCAAAGTTATCTTTCCCATATTTAATTATTCCTTTGTTAGAAAAATTGAGCGTTTGGTGATGATAGCAATTAAAATCTTGTATTATTGTGAATTTAACATTTTTAGCATAACCTAAACCAATATTTTCGAATACAACAAAAATGAATGACGGATCAGCTTCAGCTCTTTTAAGGTAAACATTAATGTCTGGCGAGTCTTTGTGTTCTCGTGTCAGTCTAGCTTCTCTTGTTAGTTTTGAATTTAATATTAATGAAACAACAGTCGAAATCGCTACAAGAGCTGAGAAAATTAATGTGTATAATTCAAATCTTGTCATTAATAGATAGTGTTTATGTACAGTTTGATACAACAATCAAATATAAGAAATGAATCTTTCGCTTTAAAAAAGTGGGGCCGACACATTGATTTATTATTGTATATATTATTGTTAAGAAACGTGTGCAACCAGTTGTAGATTTCCAATTTTAAAAGGTGAGGTCCTATGCATGCGTTTCTGTATGATTTAGAATCAATCGAAAAAATCCGCGTTTGATAGAATCTTTACATTTGCGTTTCTGCATTAAGGTCTGGGCTGCGATTTACTGGAATGTGAGAATATTTGCTGCATTCAAAGACTGCACTCTGATGGAGACCTTTTGAATGAATGCGCTTTATTTTGGTATCAGGAGAAACACCTACAATGCTACGGTGGAAAAACACTGAAGTTTTACAACAGTATCACTGTCGAATACAATGTTGGAGCTTGGCCTAGAAGCGGATTTGCGAAGCACTAAACTGTTTGCCTTGACTAAACTTCATACGAAGCACAAGCTTTATGTAAAAACTTACCTTTTTGCCAAACGCCTTTTGTGCGCAGTTATTTTTTGTAAGAATTAACTTCCTGAGAAACCTGGAATATTGAAAATGCCGACCGCTAAGTCTATCCAAATTAATACAAATGTCAATAAAATCAGAACGCAAACAAAGATTCTTAATTTTTGCGTTTTGACTTTTCGCAGCACGAACTCGCATAATAATGCTGTGCCGAACAAAAGAAATCCGCAGATTATAAAGTCGTTTAGTTTCCAATTAAAACCTTGTCCGTCAACGCCGGTGCCGACCGTTAGTTGTAATACCGCAAATATTAATAAAATAATACCGGCACCAAATAACAAACTTAATAGCCTTTTATTTGGATTTTTTTCTAAAGATTGAATTGTTTTCATTTTGTTATTTTTTTAATTTAAGGTTCATCTAAAAATACGTTTTGTGTCTGTAAATGTTATGCGAATATAGATTGAGATAGTGTGCCTAATAATATTACCAGAAGAAGTCCAAGTCACCTTCAATGGTGATCATATAAATAATAGTAGCTATTCCAAGTGGTGTGAGAAGAATTGCGAGCATTTCGGCAAAGGGTTGATTTTTTATTGGGTTCTTCATATACTATAGTTGTTTTATTAATTGCTCAATTGAACGTAAGTGCTTTATAAAGGCTTTCCTACCCAATTCTGTCGCAGAATATGATGTATTTGACTTTCGTTCGAAGAATTTTTTTTCATAAGTAATATAGTTACTCTTCTCCAGCGACTTTAAATGGCTCGCTAAATTCCCATCTGTTACAGAGAGCAATTCTTTGAGCGTATTGAAATCTACGAACTCATTCACAACCAATGCTGACATAACTCCCAACCGAATTTTGTTTTCAAATGCTTTGTCGAAATCGTTAAGAACGTTTTTCACAGGCTAGTTTTTCTTCTGTATAATTAAGCCATAAATAATCTGAACAATCCCAAAGCCTAAAGCCCAAAATAATAAGCTATAACTGATGAACTGGAATGCTAACAGCCCAAGTAATATCTGAAGTATTCCCAAGTATCTTATCTCACGAAATGTGTATTTACTTCCATTTATTAGCGAAAGGCCATAGAACACTAAAGTGAAAGAAGGTAAAAAACCTATAAACCCTTTACTCAGGAGCATTAGGCATAAGGTACCACCTGTTATCAGCGGTATTAATAAATTGAATAGAAAGCGTTTTGTTAGACTATTCCAAATTATTTGCTTTTGGATTTTCGACTTCCTTTTCGTAAAAAATACTGCACTAATAACGGAAAGAATAACTGTTATTATTGCGATGGCTAACAAATAAATTTCTCTTTCGTTGCTCAGTGTTACTGCATCATAAACTAAATAATTTTGATTCTTGAAAACGGTCTTATAGGTTAACCATATCCCTGCTAAGGCAATGATACCTGTCGAAATGCCTGAAAGTCCGCTTAAGGAGATAAACTGGGTAGTACGAGACATTATCTCTTTTATCTCCTTCAAGTCGTCAGGATATTTATTCGTATTCATAACTGAAAGTACTTTGAGATACAAAGTACGATATAACAATTAGTACGACAAAATATTTTTTATAAAAGTTTAAATTTTTTAAGATCGCTGTTGTTGACACCACTAACAATAACTAGTTTAGGAAAGTGGATTATAAAAGGTAAAACAAAAAGAAACTATAAAAAGCTTAAAAGCAGGAGACTGTAGGTAGCGGCGACTTAGCTCTTCTGCATGATTTGCAAATTAATCGAAAGAAATTTGTTGAAGTTTGTCGCAGAATATGTTAATTGCAGTCATAAACTATTTGTTTTCAATAAATTCTATTTTGAAATTTTCATTTTTAAATCGATTAACAGTTTCACTCAAATTTTTCCAATCAATAAATTTACCGATGTTTAGTAATTGTGATAAGTCTATATATCGCTTTCTAAACTTTTGATAATTTGCCAACTTTCTATATTCATCTAAAACCTGATTATGAATTTCAGAAGACGAATACGTGGTAGGGATGTTTTTTTCACTTAATTTTCCTAAGTAAATGAATTTCTTTTTTCTGATTCCTTTATTAATTCTTTCGTTTTTTATAAACCAATACTCAATTCTAAATTGATTTCCGAGGAAATATAAATTAAGATAACCTACAATTTCATTGTATTTCCAAGAGTAGCAAAAATTATCGTCAATAAAAAATTTATAATATTCAAAAGGCAATCCTTGCTGCAAACCTGCGAATTGAGAATAAAAATTATTTCTTAAAGTAGAGATTTCTTTGGAATGTTTTTCATTTGAACAGCGATAAATTGGAATCTCAAAAATTAACGGTTCTGTCATATGTTGGAGTGGTCAATTGGTTAAATAGGTTGACTTTTTTGGGTTGATATTTATTCAAATTTATCATAATTTTTATAATAACAGTTAAATTTGTAAAATTACCATTGATGCATGACTACTTATCTCTCTTTATATTATTGCTGCGGTTCTTAAACGCCCGGACAAGCGTTTTACGCTTTTAAAACGCCATTTTTATAAGGTATTATTGACGATGAGTGACCTGCTTACCGTTCCGAGGTATTTGTGGATCTGGAATTCCGTTAGTAATATATTCCCTTAGTTTTTTTTGTTCTCGATTTCGTCTGCCAGTTTTTCGGATAAGAACATTTTATGAGTTCCTTACTTGTCATAAGTGCAAACTCGATAATGATGTCCTGTTCCAAAATATTTAATTTCATCCGAAATGTAGATCTTGGCTTTCCGTGCCCAGATTTCATCTTCCTTGATTTATACTTTTTTCTCCACGATGTTGCCTAATTTCTTTTCAAACAGGTGATGGTGCTTTGACTTACGATATTCTTTTTTGAGGCAATCGAAGATTGTAGCAAAACTGTTATTGCATTTATATGATTGGTATGTAAAAACATTCATAAATTTCGCTATTTCTGTCTAGTTCTTTATATCTTAATATTTTTAAGGTATTATTTTTAACCACCTTAATTTGCCATTTGCAATTCCCAAAAAATAAAATTGGCTTAAGAAGCTCGTTTGATCCCTTTTTAAATTCTAACTCGCAAATCCATTTTGGTGTTTCATTCTTGTCGGGCCATTCCTTATCCCAAATTTCAATATAATCTTTAAATTGCACATCATTACATACTTCAGGTGACTTAACTTCACCAAAAATTTTATACATAAAAATTTTCCTGTGGTCAGAATCTTTTGGAAAATATTTAAATCCAACTTTAGTCCAAAAATATTGTGATTCTTGAGGTGAGCAATAAAGATAAAATGCTTTAAAATGAGAGGATTTAAAATGCGTAATTAATGTTTTTAGTATTGTACCGGCAATACCTTTTTTTTGAAATTCTTTTTTTGTCTCTGCAAGGGAAATAAAAATAGTTACTTCTTTTTTGCTGCAAGCAAAATAACTTACAATTTCATTTTTATATTTTGCAACAATTAAGTCGCTACTATTTAAAGATTGTAAAATGGTTGAAAAATTTGAATCCAAATTTGATCCCCAACTTTTTATTTGATTTAAATCATCAAAGGTCGGTTTAAAGTCAATTTCTAAATCTTCCATCTTTTAAGTTGGACTTTTTTTTACAATCTGCTAACTTTCAAATATATGTAATAAAATTTTCTTAAATTAAGAAAAATGTTAGATCTATTACTCTGTAATGTGAACAATAACTGTTTTAATAGCATTTATGGTTGGCTCAAGATTTTACAATTTTAAAAGTAATTTGCCTCTATAGGTATTTTACTTAGGTTAGTCCATTGGTAAAAGGCTAAGTTTGAAAGTAAACTCCGACATGCTTACATGCATGAAAATCTGTCATTTTTAACTGAACTGTCACAGCCGTCATTGAGCCCACAAACACATTCTGAAAGGGTTTTATCACCCTTTATTTAGATGCAAGCTTTCTGTTTTTGAGTTGAATGATATATTTGCAGAAAACATACTTATGAGAACTCTTAAAATTTACAATGTTATCGCTGTGGCCATTATAATTATTCTTCTTATGTGGATTACTGTGCTGCGAAAGGATTTGCAAGAAACAGAGCAGGTTCTGCAGCAATGTTCTGAGAGATATTACCAAAGGTTTGGGAATTAAAGCATGGTAGTGTAGAGCCAGTTTGCGTGGTCAGCAAAAATTAGACGCCGACCATTTTGAAAAAATCGTATAACAGCAACTCTTTTGCTTCACATATTTTTTGGATTGTCACTAAACTGATCTGATAAGTGGTGTCCTCTCTAATTCGGCGGACTGTTTTCTCATCAATGTTGTTTTCGTTCGCAAATTTGCTGTTGTTATTCATCGGGATTACCCATTGATCCCGGATAAATTCAACGATTCTCCTATTTGCTACGTTCATATTAGCAAAATAATAGCTTAAAAGCAAAATAATTTCGGATTAAAGTCCGAATATTAAAAATATTTGTTATATTTGCTTCAAGATTACATACACAAATGTAATTTTGCGATACTTCAAAAAAGAAGCTATTGCTTAGAATCTCGACTTGAAAACTGGTAATTTTTAGCAGCGAGACGATAAGTATAGTAGCTCACGACCTAGGCGTGGGCTCACTTATCTGTTGCACGGTATACCAGTACCTCGAGTCGGATATGTTGAGACCCACGCTGTTTTGTATTCAGATTTCTCAATCCTAAGCGTAACTTTTACAGTATACAGCACAGCAATGAAATGTATTTGCCCAGCAAAGGAAATTTCATTGCCTGCCCGGAATGACCTTAAAATCATTCAGAATGACATATACAATGGTTGCGCAGCCATTGCGGCTTAACTGCTTCGCGGGACATCACTTATTCTATTTCTTTTCAAATTCCAAATAAGGCCTTCATTTATGAGGTCCATGGTCAGTGCTTATAATAATACTTCGTAGAAAAGCAAAAGCTTCATATCAGTGCTTTTTTGAAGGATTGCTCATCAGCGGGGAAGCGTTTTTTTGATGTTGCTTTCCCGCGAGGCAATCCGGGTGTAAGAGGCGAGAGCCAGGAGTTAAGAGGCGGTAGACGGTAGATGCTAGATGTTAGATTTGAGACATTAGATTTGAGACATTAGATGTGAGACATTAGATATTAGATATTAAATATGAGATATGAGATATGAGATATGAGATATGAGATGGCGGGTAGTTGAGAAAGTTCAGATAATTAAGACGTTTAACCAATTAAAATAGACTAAAAAGGATTGTTCTTTAGCGGGGAGGTTTTCATTTTTTCATCAGTTGTGTTTTGCTTTCCCGCGAGACAGTCCGATAGAAGGAGGTAATGACTAATTAATAATGAATAATTAAAAATGAAAAATTAATAATGAATGATGGATGATGAGTGATGAAGGGTGGTAGGGATCATGAATAATGGGTAATGGATAATTACTGAGGAATGATGGATGATCTAGGGCGAAAGATGAAGAAAGAAGAAAGAACAGCGAAATAGATATCAGTATGCGCGGTCGATATGATGCGCAGGGACATAAAAAAGCCCTTTCCCTAAAGTTTGCAGCCGCGGGAAAGAGCGTGGAAATTAATTAATGACTAACTAAAAACCAGAACAAAACTATGAAAAAAAAGTTTTGCAGGCCGGCAGGGTTGACCTTTGCCTTCCTGCTCTCCGCCGCGTACTGCACAGTACACGCGCAGACCCGGACCGTCACGGGAACCGTAAATGACGGCGAGAAGCCCCTGAGCGGGGTGGTAGTTTCACAAAGCGGCACTTCGCAGGCCACCACCACTAACTCCGCGGGTGCATTCAGACTTGAGATCACTGGCGAAAATCCCATCCTTGTTTTCCGACATCCGGAGTACACAGAGGGAAAAATCGTGACCGACGGTAAAAGCCACTTTGCGATTTCGCTCAAGGGAAAGGAAAGTGCAATCCAGGAAGTCACCCTTAATGCCGGGTACTACGAGGTGAAAGCGAAAGAAAGTACGGGCAGCATTTCCCGCGTTACCGCCAAAGACATCGAAAACCAGCCTGTGAGTAACGTACTCGCTGCCGTACAGGGGAGAATGGCGGGGGTGAGTATTACACAGAATGGTGGTGTACCCGGTGGAGGCTACCAGGTTCAGATCCGCGGGCGCAACAGCCTCCGTACTATTGCTAACAGCGGTACAGACGGCAATCAGCCGCTCTATGTTGTTGATGGTATTGTAATCGGCATGGACACTCCCACGAAATATTCGGCGACCGCACTGCCGCTGGGCAGTATCAGTCCTTTAAACAGCATCAATCCGAATGACATTGAAACCTTCGAAATACTGAAGGACGCTGATGCTACAGCAATCTATGGATCGCGTGGGGCCAACGGTGTAGTACTGATCACCACGAAAAAAGGAAAATCCGGTAAGACCAGCCTTTCTTTTACAGCCAACTACGGAATCAGCAAAGCCCTGAATAATCTCAAAATGATGAATACCGCGCAATACCTGCAGATGCGCCGCCAGGCGTATACAAACAGCGGGGTCACAACTTTTCCCGCGAATGCATACGATGTGAACGGTACGTGGGACCCAACACGAAATACGGACTGGCCGGAAGAACTGCTTGGCAATAGCGCTACGATGACAGAGGTACGTACTTCGGTTAGTGGTGGCAGTGAGCTGACCCGCTTCCGCATCAGTGTGGGACACACCGAACAGACGACCCCTTTCGGCAACGGTTTCCGGTATACTGCCAACACCCTGTCCAACAGTGTCACCCACCACTCCCGGGATCAACGGCTGCAACTGAGTATGGCCAACAATATTGCGCTGCTGAAAAATAATGCGGTAGGCACGGATATTACAAGGCAGGCTTTCCTACTGCCGCCCAATGCGCCGGAGCTTTATGGGGCAGACGGCAGTCTGAACTGGGCCAACGGCACCTTCACTAATCCGGTTGCCGCCTTCAAAGGGAACTATACCAATGAGAATAAACAATTCATGACGAACCTTACGGCCAGTTTTGAACTGCTTAGAAATATTACTGTTAAACTCAATGGGGGGATCACGTATCAGGACTTTGAAGAATGGTCCTTCCAGCCGAACACGCTGTATAATCCCGCTACCGCACAGGGGCTTAACAGTTCCACTTCGCGGGCAAGCAAGTCTGACCAGAACCGGTTCTCCTACGTGGTTGAACCGCAGGTGAGCTGGACATTTATCAGAGACAGGCACAGGCTCACTGCCCTTGCGGGCGCAACCGTGCAGCAGGACCAGCTGGGACAGGGTTATATGACCGGTACCGGTTTTGAGAGCAATGCCCTGATCAGCAATATCGCAGCGGCAAAAACCAAGACGGTTGGGGATCAACTGACGACGGAATACCGCTATGCGGCGGTTTTCGGCCGGGTCAACTACCGTTATAACGGGCGCTATCTGCTAAACCTGACCGGGCGGCGTGATGGTTCCAGCCGCTTCGGACCCAACAACCGTTTTGCAGATTTCGGGGCGGTGGGTGCCGCCTGGATATTCTCTGAGGAAAACTTCGTGAAAGATCTGAAATGGCTGAGCACAGGGAAATTGAGGGGCAGTTACGGACTCACGGGAAGTGATCATATAGGCGATTATCAGTACCATGACACCTATACCGTATCCAATATGATCTACAACGGAGTTACAGGTTTGGTTCCGTCGCGCCTGTTTAATCCCGACTACAGTTGGGAGAAAACCCGGAAGCTGGAAGCTGCGCTGGAACTTGGGATGTTTGCCAACCGGCTCAGCCTGACGACCTCCTGGTACCGCAACCGCTCGTCGAGTCAGCTGGTCGGCTACCAATTGCCTACTGTCACTGGTTTCAGCTCTGTGCTTGCAAATCTGGCAGCAGATGTGGAAAATACAGGAGTAGAAGTTGAGGTGGGCTACCATTCCTTTAAAGGCCGGACAATGCAGTGGGAAACCGCCTTCAATATGAGCATTCCGAAGAACAAACTGCTTTCATTTCCGGGACTGGAAGGTTCCACTTATTCCAATACCTATGTCATTGGAATGCCGGTAACGATTGTAAAACTTTACAATCTTGAAGGAATCGACGCGGCTACCGGTAAATATATTTTTACCGATTATAACGGCGACGGAAAGATCTCGGCACCGGATGACAACAAGGTGATTGAAGATCTAGGGGTACGGTTTTTCGGAGGGTGGAGCAACCGCCTCAGCTATCGGAACTGGGACCTGTCCTTTCTCGTCCAGTTCGTAAAACAGCGCAACAGGAACTTCAATAATTCGATTCCATCGCCGGGGTTAATGAACAACCTGCCGGTGCAGGCGCTTGACGTGTGGTCACCGCAGAATCCTGGGGGTCTTTATATGCCGTACCAATCTACAGCTAACCCGTTACATCCTTATTTTCAGAACAGCACCGCCTCAGTGGGTGACGCATCATTCCTCCGGCTTAAAAATGTGCAGTTGGGATATGATGTTCCCGTTCGGGGAACCTTCTTTACCAATGCCAGAATTTATGTACAAGGTCAGAATCTGCTCACCGTGACGAAATATTTTGGATATGATCCTGAAAATCCTCTGACCAGTTTCCTGCCACCGTTAAAAACGTGGTCTTTCGGCCTACTTTGTAATTTTTAAAAACGCTACACAATGAAAAATACCATTCTCACCTTCATCTATACCGGCTGTCTTTTCTCCTTACTGACGGTCTCGTGTGAAAAACTCATCGAAGTTGACCTGCCTGCGAACCAGATCGCCTCCGGAACCGTATTCGCAGATGCGCAGACCGCCGAGGCGGCCCTTGCAGGGGTTTATGCCGGAGTTTGGGGCAATTCCCCGCTTGCCGGTGATAAGATAGGGCTGCTGCTGAGCCTCTATACCGATGACCTGGATTTTTACTCGCCGACTTCAACGAACGGAATGCCGGAAGTCTATAACAACGGGCTCATCCCAAGTAACCCAGTGGTTTACAGTCAGTGGACCGCGGCCTATCAGCAGGTGTATGCCTGTAATGCGGTCATAGAAGGCTGTGAGCAGTCAGAAACCCTGGTGGCCGCCGACAGAAAGAGGATCAGCGGTGAAGCACTGCTTATCCGGTCCATTCTCCTGTTCAATCTTCAGCAAATTTTCGGCGATATTCCATACCCGGTCAGCACCGATTATCATCTGAACCAGGCTATTTCGCGGAAAGCTTCTGCTGAAGTGCTGCAACTGCTGGAAGGCCATTTTAAGGAAAGTGCTGATGCCCTGGAAGACTCCTATCGAAATTCAGAGCGCATCTACCTGAATAAAAAAGCCGCCCAGCTCATGCTCGCTAAAGTGTATATGCAGGAACAGCGGTTGGCCGAGGCCGAAACACTTCTGAAAATAATTGTGGGAAACAACATGTACGTGATCCAGAATGACGTCACAAAGACGTTCAAAAAAACGGGCACCAATATCATCTGGCAGCTGAAGCCTGCGAATAACGGTGATGCAACGAAGGAAGCCATCGCTTATTATTTCGATTACATGCCGCCCTATAATTATGCTCTTTCCAGCGATTTTATGACCTCTCTTTCTGCGAACGACTTGCGAAGAGCAGCGTGGACAAAAGCCGTGACTGTGGGTGGTAATACGTGGTACAGACCGTATAAGTACAGGAACCTTACGGGAAATACCGACGAATATTCTGTGGTTTTCAGGATTGAGGAAGTATATCTGCTATTGGCGGAAACATTAGCCCAACAGAATAAAGTGTCTGAAGCTCTGCCCTATCTTAATGCTACCAGGGTTCGGGCGGCACTTCCGCCCGTTGCAGCTCCTATAACAAAAAGTGAAGTGCTGAATGAAATCCTGTTGGAAGACCGCAGGGAGTTCTTTACCGAAACGGGGCACCGCTTCTTCGATTTGAAAAGGATGGACCGTCTCGACTTGTTGCTTACGAAAAAGCCCAACTGGAAAGCCCATCACCGTGTATGGCCGATCCCTGAAAAAGAACTGCTCCTTAATCCCAACCTGAAACCCCAAAATACAGGCTATTAATAAGCGAAGTCATTGCGAGAAAACCGTGGTGCCTAGCAACAAACGATAATAAATGAAACAACCGATCAATATAAAATTACTCCTTATCTCCCTGTTCCTGTGTTCGGGACTGCTGCCCGCCCAGCAGAAGACCGACAGCCTGGAGCAATGGATAGCGGGATTTGCCAACTTTCACAATCTCCGCTCATCTCCCGGGCAGCGCTGGGTGATGGCCAGTAAAAGTTATCCTTCGAACCGCGACACGTTGCAGGTCTTTGATACAGGGCGGCCGGGAAAAGCAGTGCTGAATCTTGTAAAAATGAATGTGATGCAAAACTTCATGGGCGAAAAGGCACTGCTTGTGCAGGGGCAGGGAATTGCGGAATATATTGTGCTGCCCGATATAAGGAGAGTGCAGTACTCCAACGTAATAAAAACAGCTGTACTCACAGATCTGAAAGAATATGTCATCCTGGATGAAACAAACGTGCTGACCCTGTATGATGAGAACGCGGGTGCGCTTGTGAAAGTGCAGAACGTAAAGGATTTCGTATCTGACGGAAAAAGAACAGTGGCCGCAGTGGTAGAGGAAAGCGGGATGTTCAGCATCGTCAGGGTTGCTGCCAGCAACACACCCATACTTTATCAAAGCCCGAACAGGATAGCTGCTGTGTCTAAATTTAAAACGGCAGATTTTGCTGCCTTCACGGAGACGGAACAAAGAACCGGAAAAATGCGATGCGTGCTCATCGATATCGGCAGGGGGCGAACGTTCCTTCCGCAAAACGGTACTTTTACTGATGCAACTTATTTGCAGGTTGCTGAAACACCGGACGGTAAGGCGTTCCTGATCAACCTGGTGAAGCGGGTACAGCCTATGCAAAATGCAGTTGTAAACTTATGGTATGGTAATGACCGGTATCTCAGGGAGAAAGAGAAAGGAAGAGATTATATGGTCTACCTTCTCTGGAAGAAAGATGACCAGCGTACTGAGACATTGCCTGCCGAATATGATGCATGGCTCGCACTGACAAGCCGGTATTTTGTAGCTTTCAACCGAGCTGAGCAGCTTGATTACCGCTTTACCTTCCCTGTATTTCCACTTTATCTTTTTGACCGCGTAAAGGGCACCGTCAAAAAAATTGCTGACGCCAGCAGAGTAGGCGCAGTCTCGCCGGACGGAAAGACCATTTTGATAAAGGAAGAAATCGGCCGGGAATGGATACTATGGGAAGTCGGAACCGGCAAAAAATATAAAGTGGGCCTGCCTGAGGTTAGTAAACCTTGCTATACTTCGGACGGGAAATACATCCTGTTTGAAAGTGAAAATGGCCTTGGTCGGTATGATCTAGGCGGGCACCGGTTTTTACCGCTGCTGTTGCGCGGTCAAAAGACCCGAATATTATTGAAACAGAGTCAAAATCTTTATGAAAAGGATGAAGTAGATTTTACCGTCAGTTCAGTAAACGTGAAAGAAGGCATGGTGGTGCAGACCTACAGCAAAAAGGACCGTAAGTCCGGATTGTACCGGATTTCCGGTGATCAGGTAAAACAGTTGATTTCGGGGAACACCAATTACATCCGACAACTGCTGTTTACTCCCGGTTTCTCAACGGCTGTTACGATCGAGGAATCTTACAAGACAAAGCCCGCTGTCTTTCTGTATGACCTGAGCCGGGACCGGAAAATAAGTCTTTCGTCGGCACAGCCGCCGCAAGTCGAAGAAGGCCGAAGGCAGGAAGTTATTTCATACTTGAATTCCCGGGGAAGGGAACTGACCGGCACTCTGTATTACCCCGAGAATTTCAGGGCGGAGAATAAATATCCGATGGTGGTGCACATTTATCAGGAACAGGGTGAGATGGTGAATAAATATCCTTTCCCTGGCTACGGCGATAAAGGATACAACATCCGGATGCTCACCAAAAACGGTTATATCGTCTTTCTTCCTGACACGGTATTGGATGACAGGGGAACCGGTATCTCAGCACTGGACTGTGTCAACAGCGGGATGGATGCTCTCGCCGGAAATCCTAATATCGATTTCGGAAAGGTCGGACTCATAGGCCATTCTTTTGGAGGCTATGAAACCAATTTTATTGCAGGACACTCTGTGCGTTTTCGCGCATATATCTCCGGCGCCGGAATCAGCAACCTGACACAGTGGTATTTTTCCTACAATCCTTCCTATCAATTTTTTGAATATTCAAGGATTGAAACCGGCCAGTTTGAAATGCAGCAGTCATTTTCCGAGGCTAAAGACAAGTACATCGCAAATAACCCTATTTATTTTGCGGATAAAGTGAGTGCACCTATGCTGCTATGGACAGGGATGAAGGACAGCAATTTGCCGCCGAACCAAACCTCTGCATTCTATACGGCACTGGTGCGCAACAAGAAGGACGTCATCGCTCTTTTCTATCCTACCCAGAACCACGTCTTGGCGCCGGGCACGCCGGAAATCAGGGATCTGCATATCCGTACGATGGAATGGTGGGACTATTTCCTAAAGGACAGGAAAGACGTCGGCTGGATACAGCAACAAATGAAAAAGGATGCACTGTAGGCATCCCTTTCTGTTTTTAAGGTTGTGGCACCTTGTAGAGAAGCTCTCCACACATCGTCGGCGTGTCGAACTGATGCAATGGAGTAGTTCCATCGACTGACCACGTACAGATGTCGGCACCTGCTGTGGTGCAGTCCTGCTGTGCATCGACGCACACGGTTTGGTTCGGGCCTACAGAAACAATTCTGAAAGCCGGTGTTGTGGAATCGCTGCCTGTCGCAGGTGTGGCAAAGGCTGCTCCTGTCCCCAGTGATACCAGGATGGCAGGAATGATTAATTTTTTCATAATCATAAAATTAAAATTGTTGCCTACTCTTGAAACGGGTTTTCGGCTTCCCCCGGTTGGAAGTACTTCAGAATTTGACCAGTGATCCTGTACTTTGTAAGGCGATCACCGTGTATTGCATACAGAAAGTTTTCTGTTACCAGGAAATCATTCAGCTTTAAATGCGTTTTCCTGTAGAGGTAAAGACTGCCGATGTAGTGCTGGGTGCCGGTCAAGTAAATGTCGATAATGTCGGCTTTGCGCCATGCCTTACGCGATTCGTATTTTCCCATTAATGAGGAGCGGTTGAACAGAAGTTCCGCATAAAGTACTGAGCCATTATTGACCTTGAGCGGTGGCCGGCCCATCTTGTAGGTTCCGTTTGACAACCGAGTCGTTGCGACCTGTGCAATTTTCGTCGTATCAATGGTATGAAGCCTATTTATAACCTTCAGCTGCTGATCGGTTACAATGAACTCGTTACGGTAGGAATAGATGTAGGCGATTTCCTTTCTGACAGGGTCCGCCAGCAGGCTGCCGTCCATATCAAACACACCGTCGACCTGTTTGGTAAGGATTTGCGGATGCAGCTGAAGTTTTGGCTTTTCGTTCAAGGCAAGCCTTGCCAGCGAAAAGAACTTTGTTTCTGCACTTTGGCTGCGCAGCGCAAACGTTGTGGAATCGATAACTTCCAGCTGGTTAAAATAAGCATCCTGAAAACTGATTGTTTTGGCCGCAACAGCACCGATTTTTCCTCTAAAGATCACGGGGACTGATCCATCGTAGATATAAAAGAAAGGGGGTCTGGCCTTTACAACGATATTGCTGAAGGCGTAGTTCCTGTCAGGTTTCAGATATTCAGTCTTCCTTATATCAAGTGCAGTGTCTACGGTGGTAAAAGTAAGAGGGTATTTTCTGTTCCGCAGATATAGCGCCTGACGGTCGGAACCGGCGAAGTAATACTGATCATTGGCAAGTTGCATACTTTTCTCCTCCATCACAGGATGCAGAAGAAACCGCCGTATGAAATTGTTCTCTTTCTTGATGATATTTTCCGAAGAAACAAAAAGAACCACCATGCCGCCTGATCCTAAAAGGAACATCATCGCCATTTTCACCGTTTGTCTCCACAGGCCGACAGCGCGCTCTTTTTCCATGATCATGACCGCGGCTGCAGCGAGAAACACGCACCCCAGATTGAAGATCAGATGCTCTCTCCAGCCCATTTTCTCCAAAATGCCGCCGCAGGAGCAGGGGATAAAATCGCTGTAATTCATGATCAGGTAGATATACACCGTGAACGACACCATAAGGGCGAAAGTAAGGTATATCCCAATCAGTCGCAGCCTTTCCCACAGGAGCACCCCTGCGATCAAAAGTTCCGCTCCGATCACCGCGTAGGAAATAAATCCTGCATAAGCACTAAGTAAAGGCGATTGCGCCAACTGGACCTGAAAATTCTCAAAATCCCGCAGTTTGCTCAACGCCGCATAAATGAAGAGCAAGGAAAAGAAAAGGGAAATGGTATACGGGAGAGCAAAGCGCAGGTTTTTCATAACTGATCTTTTTCCGTGGGACTTTGAGCGTGGAGGTACCACGTTACTTTTTTACCGCAATATTCCGGCATGACCTGCCCTTTTGAAACAGGACGGCTGGTGGTGACCAGCCCAGATATTTTCCAGATACCACTGCGCGGACAACTCTCGCCAGATTTAACTGTGGATAGCGTTTTCATTTTTCTAAATTTTCACCTTACGGCAGGCTTCCAATTATCCCTGTCTTTGGGAACATCCTTGGGTGGATCCGTTGGTTCATCAAAGGAGCTGAACGCCGCCGGGTTTTCAATGAATGGGGGTGACAATTCGGATTCGTCATCAGTTCTGCAAGAGGTAACGACGAGTGACAACAGCAACGCTGTTCCTGTAAATACAATAAATAGTTTCATGATAGGATTGTTAAAATGATTAATAATCCCGGCCGGTTTTTTATAGAATTCCAGAAGCGAATTTAGAGGTGGTTTTCTTCAGCGACAAGAGAAGCTGGAGGAAACGGGCTTATTTCATTGTGGAAATTGGGGAATATCCGCTGCTTGATAGACAGTTAGTTAACTGCTAATCAATGAGTAATAAAAATGCATGACCGCGGCCTAAACCACTACTTTGATTTCCGATGGGCATAGCCCTGTTTTTCACTAAATTTGATTTAGCAGAATGGACTTTTTAATTGTAATGTGATCGTTATGAGATTAATGCACCGTTTGTTTCGCCTGATCGTATTTATTGCAGTGTTATTTCGTGGTCAGGATTTTACTGATTACCGGAACAGTTATGACAATTATGAAGAAAATGACGAAAGGGCGTTTCAGTATCTCAAGCCCTATATTGCGAAAGCGAAAGGGCAGCGCAACTACCGTGAACTGACACAAGCTTATAAGGATGCGGTAAGTTTCAGCAGAAATCAGAAAATCATATTTGCAGACAGTATGATTACAGCTGCAAGACGTACAGCAGATAACGATCTTTTGGCCACTGCTTTTCTCACGAAGGGTACTGTGTACTATTTTAACTACCGCAAGTTTAAACCCGCACTGGATGAATACATGGAGGCGTGGCTCCTTACACAGCACTCAAACAATCGGTATCTGCATTATAAAAATCTTTATCACATTGGGGTAGTAAAGAGTTATCTTGGTTATTATCAAGAAGCACTCGGTATCTTTGAACAGTGTGCTGTATATTTCAGGAAGCCTGTTACACTGCCTGAAGCACCCAACGTGCATTACAACCGAAAGAAAGGGTATCTTAATACATTGAACCAGATTGGCAGGTGTTATCTGCAGCTGTCGCAATGGAAGGAGGCCGCTGCGACGGTTGATAACGGTCTGCGGGAAAGCGGATCTGAAGCTGATTTCTATGCAGAAAGAAGTTATTTCCATCTGTTGGAAGGAATCCTGGCATTTCGGCAGAAAAAAGACGCCGCGGCTATCACTTTGCTCAATACGTCGCTGGCAGGTCTGGAAAAGAAGAATGACTTTACCAGTGCCTCGGTTGCTTATTATTATAAAGGAAAGAGTGAGGCGCAACTTGGCCGTACCAAATCGGCCGTAGAAAACTTCGTAAAGATAGATTCCATTTTCCGCATGTATCAATTCATATTGCCGGAAGTGCGCGGATCGTATGAATTTTTGATCGACCATTATCACCGAAGTGGCGGGCAGAAGCTCGAGCTTTATTATACTACGCAACTTCTAAAAGCAGATCAGATCATCTCAGGAGATTTTAAATACCTGTCGGAGAAAATTTATAAAGAGTATGACACCCCACATCTCCTTGCCTCTAAAAAAAGACTGGAGCGTTCTTTGTCCATGTTTTCCGCAGGGCTTGCGGTGGGTGCCACTGTGTTTATTATGTTACTTATTTATCTGCTTATAAGGATGAAGCGCCAACGAAAACACGAAGGAGGAAAAACCGAAAGCAATGTGTTGCAAAACGGTGTTAAAGAGAAAAGGACCGTTGCCAATCCAGAAGTGGTTCAAAAGGTGCCCGATGCGGTGACGAAGGCAGTTTTAGCGAAGCTGGCCGTGATGGAAAAGAACAAGTTCTTTCTTCAGCAGCGCGTCACGCTCCACCAGCTGGCGCCGCAACTGGGAACGAACAGCAATTACCTCAGTATGATCGTCAAAGAGTATAGGGGATCATATTTCCTGGTTTATCTAAAGCAGTTGCGGATTGAATATGTGACCCGTATGCTGCGGGAGGATAAGAAATGGCGGCATTATTCGGTGGAAACACTGGCGAACGAATGCGGTTTTGCCGACCGGACACATTTTTCGAGGGCCTTCGCAGAGTATAATAAGATGAAGCCCGGCGCCTTTATAAGGAAACTGGAGGCTGAATCAGCAGCCGCGAATGATGATCCCAAGGATACAGATGAAGATTAAAATTTTATCCCTATTTTTTATCTAAAAAAAATATGGAGACAAAATTACTCTTTGACAAAGCCAAACAAATGTATCAACAATTATGCAGCGCGCTGGAAGATATTCAAACAGAAAATGCAGCGAATCCTATAGAGGCGTATGAAAAAGCACTTATGGAAATTGACGCGGCAATCCGCAATTTAAAGGTGCATGCTTCGCAAACTGATTTTATTTCTACAGCCGAAGAAGTCTATTTTTTTAAAAAAGTAAAACCGCTGTTTGTGTCGCAGTTCATCTATTATAGTAAGATACTGAGCATAGAAGCGGGAAAACCCAATGCAGGGCAGTACGTGGTAAAAGAATATTATGAATTTGAGCTGCAGAACCTGAAAACTTTTGTGGATGAACATTATTCGTTTTACGAGTATTACCGACGGAAGGCTACTTATCTGGATGCCGCCTACTTTGTACGCCGGCAATTTGATTTTAAGATGAATGTGGATCCGCACCTTTATAATTTTGATGAGGCATTCACTACTTCGCACGACCATCTGGTGTCGCAGATCATGGCAAATGACAGACTGGAAAAATATTTGCTGCAATCGATTTATCAGCTGGAGGGCTATTTTTATGAAAAGTTCTCCAATAAATCACCCATTACGTGGACGGGCTCGAAGTCGGCGCTCATTGAACTGGTGTATGCCCTGCATGTGATGCACTGCTTTAACGGCGGAAGTGCGGATTTCAGTGAATGCATCAAGAGTGTGGAAAAATCCTTTAATATCGATCTGGGTAATTTCTACAAAACGTTGCATGAGATCAAGAACCGAAAAACCGGGCGGACTAAGTTTTTGCAAGCATTGACGGATCACCTGGCGCAGCACTTTGAGGGGTTGGAAGAGGGGTAGGATAGAGGTGGAGTGGATAGTTTGACTCTTACACAAAAAGTAATTGGGCGAAATGTTTGTTTATTTTGGCTGTGGCGGCATCCCTAAATATAATTAGATGTCGCCACTAAATAAAAGGTGTTTTCACCCTAAGCATTAGGGTGTTAAATCTATAGATTTGTTAAGGTTGATGTAGCATTATATATTATTATGCGAAATTATTGATCCGACAAATGACGTCAAATGAAAAAAAAACATACTTTTTTAAGTGCTCTTGTTTTATTGCTTATATGCATAGCTGCACAACTTAGTGGACAAATTAGTCCTAAGCCAGATTGCTTGATCAGAAAAGGTTCAACACCGCAAAAGCTAAATGTAAATAACATAAAAGGTTCACGCTTTTCAAAAGAAAAACTAAATGCTAATAAATATCAATTATTAAAAGATTTTAATGAGGTAAGTAACATTGTTAATCCTGTTTTTAAAAGTACAATCAGTACGGATAAATATCCAGACAATTATATCAGTCAAAGTGGTTCTAAAAACTATATTAGGAATGCTGGGAAAATGCAGACTTCAGAACTTTCTAATTCTACTGCAGAAAATACTTCGTCTTCCAGCACTAATTCTTCTCCTCTAGATGCCATGAAAGGTAAACGGGAGTTGTTGGAAAAACGCGATGCATACAGCAAACATTTCAAAAATTCAGATGGGAGCTACACCGCAATAATCGATGCTGTTCCTATGCACTACGAAAGAAACGGGAAATTTCTCGATATTGACCATTCTGTAGTCGCTAACAGTTCCATTAAATATCCGTTTGCAAATACAACTAACTTATTCGAGTCTTATTTTGGTTCAAATTCTAAGGGGGGGATAAAAATAAAAAGTGCTGGAGGCGAAGTAGAGGAATTCTTAAACACCAGGATGTATTGGGAAGTCAAAGGTCAAGAAATAGGATCAGTTGAAAGTTCCAACACACAAATTAAAGTGAAGGGAGATAAAGCTTACTATAATAATTTATACGGCGATATTTCCGCTGAGTTCACCATTTTAACTGGAAGAAGAAAATTAGATTATGTTATACCGAACAAAAATGCATTAGGTGATATTCCGGCGAACGCAGATTTTTTGGTTTTTACCGAAGAGGTAATTCTTCCAGATGGCTGGAAACATACTTTGACAGAAAGAGGGATTGCCATTTTAGATAAAAATAACAAACAAATTTATCTCTATGAAAGTCCAACATCAAGTGATGCGACCAATGAATTGAGTAGAGAAAAAAATACATTTTTTGAAACAAATATTAAAGAAAATATTTTAACCATACGAACAAAAGTTAAAACACGGTGGATTTTAGATAATAATAGAAGATTTCCCATTAAAATAGACCCCACTGCAACTGCTCCTCTAAATTTTTGGATAAGCATTTATGACGATGGTGTAGAAGAAACAGGTGGTAAATTTTTTGGAAGGGTCAGTGGATTTTGGCTTAATACTTTTGTGAAATACGATACATCATCCATTCCTTCCGGATCAACTGTCAATAACGCTAACACGACTACAGGAAGTATTAGAGTAAATAGTGTAAATGGCACAACAAATAATTTAAATAGCGTGATGATGACAAATTGCGCTGATCCGACTACAAACACAGGTCTTGTACTTTATAATAGTGCTACTACCGCTTTAACTAACTCATTTGTTAATAAGACAACGGGAATTAAAACAGTAACGTTTACTCTTGCAGGTCGCAATTATATACAGGCAGGTTTAGGAACTAGTGTTAATTTATCAATTTATGGTGGAGGTACATATAATGCAACAAACTATTACGGATTAGGAACTGCGGGTAATTATCCTCAACTGACCATAGTTTATACCCCTCCACCTGCTTGTTCCGGCACTCCAACTGGGGGCACAACGGTATTAACCCCTAATACCGGGACTTATGGCTCAACTTTTACTGCTACTGTTACCGGTAGTACCGTCGCAACAGGATTAACTTATCAATGGCAATTAGCACCTTCCAGTTCCGGGCCATGGACAGATATTGCCGGAGAAACGGGAGCATCCGCAAACTTAACTGCACCAAATGTTTTAACAACACTCTACGCAAGAAGAAAGATTACTTGTGGTGCAAACAGCAATTTCTCTACAGCCGCACCATATATTATTACTTGTACACCGTCACATACAAGCGGTAACTGTGCAGCGCCCGGAGATTGTGGATATGTTGGAATCTCAAATGTTAGTATTGGGACAATTAATAATACAACCGCTTATAGTAATCCAGCACCTGCATATAATTACTATTCCGCTTTATCTACAAATATTAGCCAAAATAATTCCTATCCGTTGTCAATAACTTATCGTGATAAAGTTGGTAATTTAGGAAAAATTGGTGCATGGATCGATTGGAATAATGATGGTGATTTTGAAGATGCAAATGAGTTTATTGGAAGTTTAGGTGGAGTTCCTGCAAACTCAATAGTTACAGCCAATGTCGTTGTACCTATTGGAGTTGCGCCGGGAACAAAAAGACTTAGAGTCAGATCGGTTTTCAATGGTGAAATTTTAACCTCGATAGATGCTTGTACGAGCAAACAGTATGGTGAAACAGAAGATTACAATGTAAATGTTGTAGTCGTCTTAGATTGCGTTCCTACTTCCTGGGATCCGGATGGTTTGTACATTGAGAGTGTGAAATTTGTGGGTACACTATCAGATCCCCCCGTCAATCCATCAAGCTACAGTGCGAACGGATTCCAAAATTTCACAGCATTACCTTCTAAAGCAGTGCAGGCACAAGGTGAAGGAATTAACATTATCGCGAGAGCAAGCTCCGCGGGATCTGTATTTGCGAGAGGAACCTGGAAAGCTTGGGTAGATTGGAATAACGACGGCATCTTTGATCAAAATCCCGCTACAGAAGAAGTGTACAATATCTATGGCTACGTCGGATCCGAAGCGAATTTTGGATTTGTAATTCCGCCCTCGACTCCTCCGGGAAATTACAGAATTAGAATCAGAGTGAATAATAGTATTCTATATACAAATGATCCACCTGAACCTGCGGCTTATGAAACTGGCGGCTTTAATTTTTCACCCTGTGATCCATTTACTGAATATGCTTCCTATAATAATAATATAGACGATTACGGTGAAACAGAGGATTATTTATTCACCGTGGAAGCAAAATGTAATTCTGTAATTACGGCAGTGACAGATGGTCAAAACTGCGGTCCCGGAACAGTTACTTTAGGGGCAACTGCCACAGGGACCCCCGCGGTTACTGAATTTAGATGGTACACTACTAAGACAGGAGGTTCTTATACGACATCACCTGTCAGTGGTTCATCCACCACCTTTACAACACCCTCAATTTCTGTTACAACAAAATATTATGTAACCGCTTTCAATGGCTGTGAATCTCAGGAGCGAACTTTGGTTACTGCTAAAATAAACCCAACACCTATCGTGACATTTTTACAAACCGCTCCTACTATTTGCGGCGAAGCTGCAATTATGCAATTGACTGCGGTTGGGGATAAAGAAGTCGTTTATGAAATAAATGAAAACTTCGAGAGCGGCACTTTAGGAGTTTTCGAAAATATAAATAGTGATGGAAACAGTGCTCAAGTAGATGCAAATACCAGTTGGAAAAATCAAATCAGTACATTTGTGCCTGACACTAATATATGGGTTCCTGCAATTTCCTCCGGTTTCGGCGACAATAAATTTGCATTGGCTTATTCAGATTCTAAAAAACCAAATCCTGCTACCACTACGGTTGAAAACAGTATAACTTTAAAGAAAAGCGTTGATATAAGTTCCTATCTAAACTTATATCTAAAACTAGATTTGTATTACTCTCGAAAATTGCCCGATGGTAATATAAGCGAAGATGAATATGTAAAGATTGAACTTTCAACCGATGGAGGTATAACTTATCCGTATGAAATAGATTCATTTATTGAAGGTGTAGGCACCAGCACGAGATTTAAAGAGTTTGAGCCTTATGATTTGTCTTCTTATATTTCGCCCGGTGCCACTAATATAAAAATTCGAATAAGACATCGTTCATGGGCAGCTACTGGACAGGGCTTTCTCGCCGACGGCGTCGCAGTCGATAAT
Organism: Kaistella palustris DSM 21579; assembly: GCF_000422265.1. Lineage (GTDB taxonomy): Bacteria > Bacteroidota > Bacteroidia > Flavobacteriales > Weeksellaceae > Kaistella > Kaistella palustris. The sequence continues at coordinate 5,978 of NZ_AULL01000002.1, read as the reverse complement.
ATACAATTATTCGGGGATAAACCACTTCCAACTTCTTTTATGTACGACACTACTGCAATTGATGGGTATACTAATATCGCTTGTACAGTACCTTATGTTTCCGGTACTCCCGTTACTACGATTTACCTGAAACCTTCGGACACTCAGCTGGAAAATAATCCAACATTTACAGTGCCTGTAAGTGCTACATTAAAGAATGGTTGCAGTGCGGCCAGCTCGATAGATATAAATAATGACAGTAAGATCTGGAATACCGCCTCCACTAATTGGAACACCACGAACTGGAAACCGGATCCTGCTGTTCCCGATGCTACTAAATGTGTGATCGTAAAAAAACCGGTCACCTTAGGAAGTGCGACAAATGGTGCTGCGCTAAACTTAACTGTTCAGGATGCAGGAAACTTACAAATTGCCGGTAACCTCAGAGTGACTGACTATATAAAAAATACCACTGGCATTGCCGACCGTCTCACCGTGAAATCTGATGCCAATTTAATTCAAATCAATGAAGGAGTCGCAATCAACACAGGAGATATTACCGCAAAACGCACCCTTAATCTGTCTTCCGGAAGACAGCAGTATAATTATATGATCTCGCCTTTGGAGGGTCAGTCTTTAAAAGATGTTTACAATAATGCTGGTACTACCGTTCCATTTGTTTTGTATCACCGCGAAGACACGAACAATTTTTATAACTCTTCCGGTGCTTATATCAAAGGGCGGGGTTTGGCAGTGAAGGAACCGGCAACCTCCTTTTTACCAACTGCGATCAACACAACCTTTACAGGAAAACCGACGAATGGTGCATTCACTTATCCACTCGTAAGATCAGCCGGTGGCGACCCGGAAGACCGTGGATTTAATCTGGTGGGAAATCCATACCCATCAAATATCGACCTGATCAAACTTTTCGCTGAGAATGACGGAACCGGTGGAAATCTAGATTCTTCATTTTACTTCTGGGACAACAATGCCAACAGCCAGACTGCACAAGCAGGAAATAACTATGATGGAGTTGCATACGGTATTTTTAATGCGCAAGATGGAACAGGAATTCCGGCAACAGGTGATCCTGGAAAGGTCACAACGAAAACTCCGACAAGATATGTAAAAGCCGGACAGGGCTTTATGGCAAGATCTAAAATTGCGAGTGCAAATCTAATCTTCAATAATACAATGAGGACCAAAGAAGGCACCACCAGTTTCTTTGGCAAGATGTCGGACTCCACAGAAACTGCTGTGGACCGCTTTTGGCTGAATATGATTTCGCCAGCGAATCTCGCCTCCACTATTGCCATTGTATATTTCCCCGAAGGAAATAATGCTTTCACTCAGGATGATTCCCGCTCACTCGGTGGCTCAGATGCTGTTTACAGTATGGTGGAAAATGAAAAAGTGGTGATCAACGGACGAAGTACTTTTGTAGATACGGACAGAATCCCATTAGGAACCAGTCATTTTGTAACCGGAAACTACACCATAGGTTTGGCTGCAAAAGAAGGAATTTTCGACGGACCACAGAATATATACCTTAAAGATCTGCAGACAGGAACAATCACCAATTTAAGTGCAGGAAATTACACCTTCGACGCAAATGCAGGAGAAAGTACCGGAAGATTCGAAATCATCTACAAACCGGAAACCATTTTAGTTACCGATAATCCGGCAAAAGATCAGATAGTGGTGTACCGCGACGGTAATGATTTTGTCATCAGGTCACCTAAGGACCTGTCGCTTGTGGAACTGTATGACAGTTCCGGTAAACTCATCACCACGCTGAAAACCAACGGTACAAAAGCAGTGGTGGACGGTTCCTCATTGCCGAACGCCGCTTATGTACTGAAAATCACCACCAAAGACGGTGGAGTGGTGACAAGGAAAATTCTGAGGTGACCAATTAACAGGTAAGTAAAGCCGGGCAATTGTCCGGCTTTTTTGCTTTATATAGTATGAAATAACCTTGTCATCAACTTCTCCTTAACCTCCACCTTAACCTCATCCTCACCACGAGATTGCCGCGTTGCACTTCACCCGCTGCGTTTTAGTAGGGTCCATTCGTTATGACAAGCGTACACATCATTATTTCACGACCCATTGCCGCCATTGCGAGGAGCGAGCCCCGAGCGACGAAGCAATCCCAACGTTCAAAGCGGTGACTTTTATTAGTTGGGGGAACTCAACCTTAACCTCAACCTCAACCTGAGATTGCCGCGCTCCATTCCGTTCGGCTCGCAATGACAGCGCAAACGTCGTCGCGGAGAGCGAGTCCCCGAGCTACGAAGCAATCCCAAATTACAAACCGCGGTATCTTAACCTCAACCTTAATCTTAACCTCAATCCTAACCCGATATGGCCCGCACCAGGCTTAGTCTTATTCAGGTGTAATGACCCGAAATCTTCTCAGGAGTATTTTATAATTTTGAGATAACACAAAACACAAATGATGAAAACGAAATTAACCACTTTGCTGGGGTTGCTTTTCTGTGGGTTGCTCTTTGCGCAGACAACGCTCGTGTCTTATCAATTCAACAACAACCTGACACCCGACCCCGGTGCAATCGGTTCCCCCACGTTGCAGTACTATGATGGGTCAAACAATGTAAAAACACCTGCATTTAACAGCAATATGCTGAGTACTAACGATCAGGGTGATTACCTTGAACTAAGCGTGGACGCAAGTCTGCAGCAAAGCATGATACTCTCTTTCTACGGAGATTTTGCCGCCTGGTTTATTGCGGGTGAGTGGATCGTCAGTTCAAATACCGGTCCCGGTAATGCTTTTCAGGAGTTGGATCGTGCCACCTATTATTCAATTTTTAATGTACGGACGGGTGGTAATTTTTCGGTAAACCTTCCTGCTTCCGCTGATAATAAATCAAATCTTAAAATCAGGATCGGGACAAATTTTGTTGCTATTGGCGGAAATCTGCGGCTTGACAACCTTAAATTGTCAGGAGGAACACCCAAAATTTTAGTTTCGTCCAATTCGGATATTCAGATTCCGCATCTTTCTCCTGCTTCTATTGCGCTTACCACGGATTTTGGAACAAGGCAAACCTCGGATCCGATGTTAACGCGAACTTTTCGCGTCAGAAATTATCTGGGTACGAATGGATCGCAACTTAATGTTTCAGATATCACGGTCACAGGTGCAAATCCCGGGGATTTTACGGTTACACCTACGACACTGTCGAACATCGGAAGGTCAAATTACGACAACGGAAGTCCTTATAAAACTTTTGACATCGGATTCTTACCATTGTCGGATGGCATCAGAACTGCAGAGATTAATGTGTATTCCAATGCGGCACCAAGTCCTTATACCTTTACGGTCATCGGTACCGGTGCGAGCTGCTCGTTAATATCGAGTACATTTGCGGTCAACACCATGGCTCCCGGTCAGCAATCCCTTGAATCTGATTTTAACCCTTCCACCGATTTAATCGGCGGCCAGGCAGACAACAGTCCGACCAATTCGCTCAATACCATTTTATATCCCAACAAGGGCAATTTGCTGCTATCAGTGAGTTCGCCAACTGCATGGTATGTGCGTAATGCAGTGAAAGTGGTCGAATTTGGCGGGACTTCCGGTTTGGATATATCTGCACAGAAAAATGTGAGTATTGAGTTTAGTGTGGCTGCTTTTGGAACATCTTCTGACAGGGGCGTAAATAATAACTCAACCATCACCTTATCCGTTCTGAAACCTGATCTAACCTGGTCAGATGAAATGACATTACGTGGTTCGGCTGCAGACGTAACGTATTACAATTACGGTTTTGGGACGGCCCGCCTTTTTGAATCGACCTACGATGGTGACAACTCGCCGAATCAAATAAACAACAGAGATCAATTTATTACACAATACAGATATAAAACCTTCCGACTTAATCTTCCTGCTTCTGCAGCGATTAATAGTTTGAAGTTCAGAATTCGGGCTTCAACACCGAACGCGAATGGCCTTTGGCTCATTGATGATGTTCGTGTTGTAACCAGTAATTCCGTTTTTAAAACTTTTACTACCGCTAATGTGTGGTCGCCTTCCCCTCCGGAACCCGATGAAAAAGCCATTATTGAAGGGAACTACACCAATTCGGGCAATCCCACCATTTGTGAGTGCGAAGTCGCCGCTAACGGCTCACTGACCATTCCGGCCAATACCTCTGTTACGGTAAAAGGTAAGATCATCAACAATGGCGACGGCTCAAATTTCATCGTCCAAAACGACGGCAATCTGCTGCAGGTAGAAAATGATGCGGTTAACTCGGGCGATATTACGGTGCAGAGAAACATCAACCTGACCGCTGCCAGGCAGCAATATAATTACGTCATTTCACCCGTTGTCGGCCAGAACATTAAAAACATTTATAAAGATGCTTCCGGAAACAATGTTGCCATGCCATTCGCATTATCTTATGCAGAAAGTACAAATATGTTCATGAATTCTGCCGGCACCTATGTGGAAGCCAAAGGTTTTGCGGTAAAAGAACCCACTGCTGCCACTTTTGCAACAGGACCGATGGTCGCCAATTTTAAAGGTTTGCCTTTTAATGGTACCGCCCAGTTCGGCATGGTAAATTCGACCCCGCTTGACTTTGTACATGGCTATAATTTGATCGGCAATCCTTATCCTTCGAATATGGATCTGGAAGCATTTTATAACTACAATGACGGTATAGATCCCACCTTTTATTTCTGGGACAGCCAGGCGAACAATCTTACGTCGCAACAGGGAAATACCTATGGTGGTCAAGCGTATGCAACTTATAATGCGGAATTTCACACGGGCCTCGCGGCCACGGGCGATCCCGGTCATGCGGGAACCAAAGTGCCAAACCAGTCCGTTAAAGTCGGGCAGGGTTTCATTGCGAGAAGTCTGAATGCAAGCCTGCTGATTACGTTTCAAAATAAGCAGAGGAATATAGCGGCTGCCACAGGTTTCTTCGGCAAAGGCGAAAATGCAGCAGGTCAAATGGACCGCTTTTGGCTCAATCTCACCAGTCCTTCAAATATCGCCTCCAATATTGCGGTGGTCTATATGGCGGGTGCAGACAGTGGTTATACTAAAGAAGATTCCCGTTCATTTTTGGGGTCTGATGCGGTTTACAGTATTGTAGGCGATGAAAAAATCTCCATTAATGGTAAAAGCGCTTTTGAAAATTCCGATATAGTCCAGTTGGGGACAAATCATTTTGCGCCGGGCAATTACACCATATCTCTGGCAGGTAAAGAAGGCACGTTCGCCAACGGACAAAGCATTTACCTGAAAGACAACCAAACCGGTATTATCACCAATCTCAGCCAGGGCGACTATACTTTTGCAGCAAGCGCCGGTGAGAGCACGGGCCGGTTTGAGATTGTTTATAAACCGGATATTGTGCTCGTTACAGATTCTGCGGCAAAGGATGAAGTTATGGTGTATCGCGACGGGCAGGACTTTGTGGTTAAAGCGAAGACCAAAAATATCAGCACCATAGAAGTTTATGATTCCGGTGGCAGAATGTTTTATAAGATCCAACCGCACGACTCCACCGCTGTAATCAACGCCGTATTTATGCCACAAGGCGTTTATATCCTGAAGACCACCACTGCCGATGGGGCAGTTACCAACAAAAAAATATTAAAATAAGACTATACAGGAAGCCGTCTCAAAACTGAGGCGGTTTTTTTGTGATTTTTTTTGCAAAGTATTGTCTATTTTATAGTTGTTTTGTATCTTTAAGTATTGATAATCAATGATATGAATATTAAATTTAAAGATTATAATCAACAACAAAACTGGTTATTCCCGCCCTCAATCGAGGAATTGATTCCGGAAAGTCATCCTGTTCGCATCGTTAATGGGGTTATTGAGCAACTTGATCTGAGACTGCTCATTGAGGAGTATAGTAAAGATGGCAAACCCAGCTTTCATCCCAAGATGATGCTCAAGGTAATGGTTTACGCTTATATGGATAATATCTATTCCAGCAGGAAAA
>NZ_AULL01000001.1 GCF_000422265.1 Kaistella palustris DSM 21579 | reverse complement strand
TTTTTCTTTAACATTTTCATTTTCGATTTGCATATTTTGAATTGACATTGTATAGTGAATTTTAAAGTCTCGTTTGTGAACGCTTGCAACTAACGAAAAAGTATTTGCGAAGAACGGGCTGCTGCAAACCAAAAGTGGTAAGGAAAACCGCCTGGAGCAAAATGCTTTTTCAGATTTCTAAATTAAGAAAAAAAGAAAGATAAAAAGCATTTTGCGAATATTAGAAATAAATTCTCAAAGGAAAAATTTAACCCCGTTTTTTGCAAATACACTGTTATGCGGCGTTTTTCTACGAAATCCAGCTTCTCTCTATTTTTATAACTTTCCAGTTACTTTTAATTTTCTTAATATAAACCACAAAACCAACTCCACATTTTGAACCACAATAATAACCTGCTTCAAAAATTCCATTCTGTCTTTGCTTATCAAAATAAATTTTTGAGAAACTTAATGCACCAGAAAATTTAGTGTATTTTTTTTGCCATTCGATTAATTCTCTGTCCAGTGTTAATTCAGAAGCATTTTTGAAAATATATTTTGGAGATCTATATTTTTCGAGATTAAAATTCCATATCGAATCGTTGATAGTGTTGTACTTTTTGGGAATTTTTGTTAAAATATCTATTGGGACTTTATTGTTTACGATACTGAAAGCAACGACTCTATTTAAAGTATCTTTTTTAATTGAATCTCTTTGCTTATCCGTATATTGGAATCCTGTATAAGTTCGCATATCAATCAAAGTAGAATCAACTGCTTCTAAAAATATTTCGTCAAACACTTTTTGCTCGAAATCGACAGACTTATCTTCGGGATACTTTTCATTGCATGAAGTTATTGACATAAAAAATATCAAAAAAACAATTTGTAAAATTCGCCCAATTTTCAAAATATTTATTTTTAAATACGGTTGTATAAAATGTCGGATAACGGTTCGGGTATTGCCGAAGTGGCGGATTATTAGTACAAAAGCTCAATAGAACTACTGCTGTTGAACCTTGCACAAATGTTTCATTGTAGCACTTCACCCGCCATTTTGGCAATACCCTGTTACCAGCCGTATTTCTTTCTGTTGTCAATACTTTGTCGTTACGCTATTTGAAAAACTACCCGAATTGTTTTTCCCTTTATAGCTTATTTGCACTCTGTATTGTTTGTCCTTTTCAAAATTGTCAGAACGAACAACGAACGAATTTAATCCTTTTTTCGCTTTTGCTTTTGTCGTTCCAATAGTTTTTTCTGTGTCGTAGTCTTGAATTTCTATTTCAACTTCTGCTTTGTCAACAAAGTAAATAATTACTTCTACTTCGTTCTTTGTCTTGCTGATTATATCTCTGATATTATTTTCGTTCGTTATGTAAGTCCGTTCTCGTTTTTTGCCTTTTTCAATTCCTTTGATTTTGGTATAAGTAATTATTCCTTGCACATTACCAAATTCAACAAACGGCATTGGAAAGAATGGCAAAATATAATATCTGTATGGGTCGCTTTTTGCTTGAACGATTTTTTGATAAGTGTTTCCGTTTATTGTGTCAAACGTAACGCCTTGTAAAAACAAGTCTTTCCCGTTTTCTGTTTCAATTATTTTCAATTCGGTTTTGTAGTCTTGAAAAGGCACAAATTGATAACCGACATAATATCCGCTGTCTGTAACAGCTATTAAAAGTTCTTCGTGACTGTCGTAATTGCCGCTTAAATAATTGTAGCTTTCAACTTCAAACTTCAACGCTTTTGTATTGTTTGCTACTGTGTCGCCTACATACTTGAAGTTCTTGAATTGTTTGTCTTCGTATTCGGCAAGATTAGTCGTGTCGTCATACCATTTTCTTCGGTAAAACAGTTGAACTTCATCGCCCTTTTGAATGTCAAATTTTGTTGAAGCGGTAAAATTGTTTTGTAAACCTTTGGTTATGTCGTTGTAATTGTCGCCCATTAACTGTTTGGTATAAAACTGTCCGTTGCTTGAAACGACAAGCGATTGTAAGTCGGGAATAATTACAAGATAAATTTCTGAATTGTCTGTCGGATAATATTTTTTTGGTGTTTTTTCTGTCGGAACTAAACTGTCTCTTGGATAACTACTTCGTGTGTCAATAAATTCAAGCAAAATTTGTGTTTGTCTGCCGAAGATTGTTCCTGTCTGTTCGTTGTTAGTTTGGTAGTTGATTTTGTGAACGATTTTTTTGCTATTGTCAAGCAAACAATAAATGCCGTTTGTAAAAGTTTCGTAGAAAGTTTTTTTGTCTTGTTTGTCCGAATAGTCTGTAAAGTCTGCTGTTTGGAATTTGTGATATTTTACGTTGTCAATAATCGTGTCGGTTAAGTTAGTTCTTGTTTGTAGTCCGATAAATTCGTTTTTCTTGTCAAAGTAAGTTGCTCTGAAATAAAGTTTAGAGTTCGCAAGTTCGTTTCTGGATTGTCCAAAAGCAAAACAGTTAAGTAGAAGTAAAAATATTGTCAATGTTCGTTTCATTCTCGGTGTCGTTCTAATATGGCTGGTAACGGTTGGGTATTTCTGTTGGCGGGGATTATTATAACTGGTTTTTGTAAATATAACACAATAAACAATTACCGAAAATTTTCATGATGTAAACTTCAACCCCGCTAATAGAAATAGCTTGTTATACGACGTTTTTCTTATAAGGTTTTAACAACTTTAAATTTGTCAGAAGTAATTAAGTCATTATTATTCAATGTTGCTATGAAATAATATACCTCATTTTCAAATCCTGTCAATTCCATATGCATAATATCGCCAATTTTATACATATTCTTTGCCTTGTTTTGAATTTCTTCAATTATGAAATCCATTTTGCATGGATTTTCAATATTTCTCACAACTTTCGAAGCAATATAGCTTCCGTCTTCTGCAGTTTCTTTTGTTTTGTTGTCAAAAATAACGACAGAAGCTTTTTTGAAACTAAACGGCGAAATTGATTGTAATTCAATATTTTTAAATTCTGAACATTTCTTTCTCAAGTTATTTTCGTCAAGAAACATTTTTACCTGGGGTTTTATGATTATTGTTTCATCCAAATTAGGAAAATTGTTTTGAATTATTTTTTCATCATATCCAGAAGTATCAATAAATTTCCAAGATTTCCCATTGTCGCTTGAAATTCCAATCATTGTATATTCTCCGATTATTTTTCCTTTTGGAGTATTCATTAAAATCACTTGTGTAAATGTAGATTGGAGCTCGTTATTTTTTGTAATGGCATCGTTGAAATTTTTAAAATAAATGTTAACAAATTTAAATCCATCATTTTCCATTTCTAGAATACTTGATTTAGTTTTCTCAATCATCTTTTCTTCGTTTCCGTACATTTGAATAACTTTTGGATATACAAATGTTGAAAATCCTTTGTAACTTTTATTTAAGAATAAAAATTTCATTTTTTCCAACTCACTTTTCATAATTTCTTGAGAAGATTGTCCAAAAACAAAATTCGAAATAAATAATAAAATAATAAAAACTCTTGATTTCATCGCTATTTTCATAAAATGTCGTATAACGGTTGGGTATTTCTGTTGGCGGGGCTTATTATAACTGATATTTGTAAATATAACAAAATGAACAATTAGCAAAAATCTTCATGATGTAAACTTCAACCCCGCTAATAGAAATAGCTTGTTACCTGCTGTCTCTTTAATCATTCTCATTTAAAACCATTAAATATTCTTCAACAGGTTCCATACCCATTGATTTTCTCCTTTCGTTAACTTTTTCTGGATTTATAAGATTGTCAATAAACTTAATGCCATTTTTGTCAATAGAATACTGAGTGCCATAAATTTGCTTTCTATCATTAAGTAATTCAACTCTATCCGTTAAATATGCAATCTGTCTTTTATCCACTTTATTGCTATTTTTTTCTTCTTTCATTATGGTAAGATATTTTTCCATTGTTGAAAGTTTGTTAGTGTGTTGAATCACCATAAATAGCGCAAGATTTGCGTCGTAACCTATATCGTCTTTTCCAAGCCAACCCAGACTGTCAATGATTTTTGTAACAATTTTAGTATTATTTCTGTCAATTGCATTTTGTTTCTCAGGAATATATGGATTTCTAAATTTCTGGTCTTCAATTAAAACTTTTTCCAAAGTTTTTCTTACTTCAGTATATTTTTCTTTCTTTTTACAACCAATGATAAATAGAGCCAAAATTGTTAAAATTATCTTCATTGTAGACGATTGTTTTTTGTGAGATAGCAGGTAACGGTTTCGTGTATGAGCAGTAGCGGATTTGAAAGTACAAACCTTTCAGTTTAGCACAAAGCTTATTAAAAGCACAGACCTTGATTTTACCACTTCACCCGCTATTGCTTATACACAATGTTGTGCGTTCGCCCTTTATTTTCAGTCGGTTTAGTCAATTTTCAAAGGTAGGATTTTTTGGGGTAGGGAAGGCACTCTCTCTTGCAAGTTTTGGTCAAGCGTTGGCTGGTGCGACTTGCAAGAGTGTGTGCCTTTGGGGCGGATTAACTGGCACAGCAACTTAATTTTGATACGTCTTTTCCGAAAGTTATTGCTGCTAATTTTATACCTTCTCCCAAAGTCAAATAAGGGTAGAAACTGTCTGCTAAGTCTTTCACCATTATTCCGTATTTGATTGCCATACTTAATTGTTGTATGAGTTCTCCACCTTCGGGTGCGACTACTCTTGCACCTATAAGTTTGTCAGTTTCCGAGTTACGAATGAGTTTGATGAAACCCCTTGTGTCGTTGGCTGCTATGGCTCTCGGTACGTCTTTCAATTCCAATTTTGACACTTCAAACGGAATGCCTTTTGATTCTGCCTGTGCTTCATCTAAACCTGCCCCTGCAATTTGTGGGTCAGTAAACACCACCCAAGGTAAAGAAGAATAATCGGCTTTATTATCTGTTCCTGAGAACGCATTTTCAACGGCAATTTTACCTTCAAAAGCGGCTGTATAAACAAATGCAGGGGTGTTGGTTACGTCACCTGCTGCGTAAATGTTAGGTAGATTGGTTTCCATTTTTTCATTCACAGCGATATGTCCGCTTTTGGTGAGTTCCAAACCAATGTTATCTAACCCTAATTGGCTTGTATTGGCTTTTGTGCCTGTGGCAATTACTACCTTACCTTTTTCTATAATTTGCGTAAATGAACCGTCAGGACATTTACAGTGAATGATGGTTTCATTCGCTTGTTTCTCGAATTTCACGGCTCTGAAATTAGGTAAGATTTCAATGCCTTCTTTTCGCATTTGGGTTTCCAATGCTTCACTGATGTCTGGGGTTTGTGTCCGTAGAACACGGTCGGTAAATTCAATGATTCGGACTTTAACGCCTAAACGATTGTACGCCATTGCAATTTCCAAACCTATGTAACCTGCTCCCATAATGGTCAAGCTTTCGGGTTTTTCTTCCAAGTCGAAAAGGGAAACGTTGGTCAAGTAGTCAATTTTGTCCAATCCTTCAATAGTCGGAATGTTGGTCGTAGCTCCCGCAGCAATTAAAAATTTGAAGGCTTTGTATTCCTTGCCATCAACCAAAATGGTTTTGTTGTCTTTGAATTTTGCCCAACCTTTTAGCATAGTCAGGTTTTCAAAATCGCTTACCACATCCATATATTTTTTCTCTTGAAGTGTGGCTACTAATTTTTTCTTGTCTTTGATGATTTGAGCGAAATCAATATCAACTCCTTTTGGCTTGATGCCTTCAAAGTTGGAATGTGTAGCGTGATAAGCCGACTCGCCTGCACGAATAAGATTTTTAGAAGGCACACAACCCACGTTGACACAAGTACCGCCAAAGTCCAAACCACCGTTTACCATTAAGGTCGATAATCCTAAACTTTCGGCTTTGATTGCTGCCGAAAATGCAGCCGAACCGCCACCGATAATGATTAAATCAAATTGATTAATTCCGCTGTTTCCATTATCAGGGATTTCACTTTTTACACGATAGTTTTTTGTGCCGTTGATGGTATTAATGATTTCTTCTTTGCTGGTTTTGGTAGGGTCAAAAGAACATTCGCAAGTAGCTTTTGGATAGCTCACATTAGCTTCTTTTACACCTTCATTTTTGGAAAGTAATTTTTCAATGCCTGTTGCACAATGGTCGCAGGTCATTCCTATGATGTCAAGTTTTATTATTTCTTTGTTCATAATGATTTCTCTTTTTGATTTTCCTTAATGATTTCGGCTTTATAGCCTGTCTGCTCAATAACCTTGATGATAGCGTCAGGATTTGTTTTCTTTGGGTCGTATTGGATGGTTGCCAAATCGCCCGGATATTCCACTTTGTGTTCAATAATGCCGTCCACTTCTTTGAGGGCATTTGAAATATGGTTGGAACAACCTGCACAAGTCATTCCCGTGATTTTCAGTTGCAGGGTCTTACCTTCTTGCTGTGTTGTATTTGCTGTTTGTGCTTTATTGTCAGTCGGTTTGCAACATTGTGCATTGAGCTGAGCAATTCCAATTAGGAACAAAGCACTCAATAGAATTAAATTCTTTTTCATTGTGTAATTATTTAATTAAGTTCTTAAATACAAAAGGCAAAAAAATACTATTTCTTGCCAACCACTTTGTAACCTGTACCGTTGATGGCTTCTTCAATTTGAGCGATACTCACTTTGGTTTGGTCAAATTCTACTTTGGCAATCGCTTCTTCATAAATCGCATCTACCTTAACAATGCCTGGCAATTTGTTCACATCATTTTCTACGTGTGAAGCACAACCATTGCAAGTCATTCCTTTTACATCAAAAGTTACCGTTTGGATGTCAGAAGCATTGACGATTACAACTTCCTTGTTGTCGTTTGAAGGATAGAAAATGTGTGCATAGTTTGGAAAAGCGAGCATCAAGGCTGCAAACACGGTTACAATTCCCAAGAATGTTTTGGTCTGCATAAAGGGTTTTTTTTCGTCTTCTTCGCAATCACATTGGATTTCTTCGGCTGTTCGTGGTTTGAGTTTCTGATACCAAGCAAAGCCCAATACCAAAACGGTGATACCGATTAGATAAGGTCTTGCTGGTTCCATCCATGAAAAGGTAGATGCCACTCCTGAAGCTCCTGAAATAAGAGCCAATACAGGTGTAATGCAGCAAAGTGATGCTGCTACTGCCGAAAGCACACCCGCTCCGACAAGTCTGTTGTTTTTCTTGTTCATACTGTTTCCTTTTTTGAATTGTTTATGATGTGTTTAAAAAATGGACGAAGTAAAGTAAGTTGCTCCTGTTTCAAAGAGTAGAAAATGGTTTGTCCTTCTCTTCTACCTTCAATGACGTTTCCGTCTTTTAGTTTTCTGAGGTGTTGCGAAACGGCAGGGATGCTCATTCCGAGAATGTCTGAAAGGTCGCAAGGACAAAGTTCGTTTTCTTCTTCTAAGAGAAATAAGATTTTTAACCTTACTTCGTTTCCTGCCAATGCTAAAAGTCCACTCAGTTGACTGAATGCCTTGTCGTTGGTTTGAAGTATTTCTCTACAATTGTCTATTTGAACCTTGTCGGCAAACACACGGATACACGATTGATTGTTTTCCATAATTTCCTTGTTTAGGATTTAATAACGCAGCAAAAATACAAATAGTTTTCTTATTTAAGCAAATACTTAATTATAGTTTTTAACAATTCTTCTTTGTCAGCGGTGGGTGATTTAGCTCTTTTGGTTTTTTAGCGTTGGCTTTGAGTGTCGGAAAAACCAAATGTGCTAAATGTGCGGTGGGTTTTTAGGGTGACGCACAACTCGTTTATATGTCTTACTTCGTCAGACAAATACAACCTTTTTGGTAGGGATTTGTCTGATTATGGTAAGACTTATTTCTAGTCACTAAGATATCTATTTTTTCGTTATAAATCGTCAAACGGACTTTTTATCTGTTGTAAGCTTTTTGTGCTTACGTGGGTGTAAATTTCAGTTGTTCTGCTGCTGTTATGTCCAAGTAGTTCTTGAATGTAGCGTAAATCAGTTCCACCTTCTAATAGATGAGTAGCGTAACTATGGCGAAGCCAATGTAAGGTCACGGGCTTTTTGATGTTGGCTTTTTGCAATGCTTGTTTTAATACACTTTGAAGGCTTTTGGGAGAATAAATAGTACCGGGTTCTTGACCTTCAAATAAATAGGTTTTTGGTTTGTAAAGCTGATAATATGTCCTCAATAATTCTAAAATTTTTGGAGATAATGGTGTAATTCTGTCTTTTTTTCCTTTTGCTTGCTTGATCAGAACAATATTCCTTTTAGAATCGATGTCAAGTGGTCTTAATTGGAGTAATTCGCTGCATCGCAGACCACAACTGTATATCAAGGAAAGCATCATTTTGTGCTTTATATTGGCATGTGCATCCAAAATATTCTTTACTTCTTCTTTACTCAAAACATTTGGTAATGTTTTAGGCTTTTTTGGACGGTCTATTTTATCTACTTCTATTTTGGTTTTACGTACTGTTCTAAAGTATAACTTTATAGCACTAATCACTTGGTTCTGGTAAGATGCAGATAATTTATTTTTCAAAATGTAATCATTATTATAATCAAGTACATCTGCATTAGTAATTTCACAAATATTTTTCGCCTGGTTATAAACCAAAAAGGATCTTAATGCGTCAGAGTACGTTTTGATTGTATTTGGACTATATCTTTTCGATGAGAGCCAACGAATGAACTGTTTCAGATGTTCTTGCCCCTCTTGTGAAATCTTGGTGTCTTTCTGAATGATGTGGAAACGTTCTCTGTTTTCTTTTGTATCCGGGACGTGCCAAAGCTTTTTTTGTTGACTCCATCTTGCACCATGAATAAGTTTTATCCGCTGGATCAATTCTTTGTCCTTCTCGAATTCTACCGCAATTCGTTCTTCATCTCTATGGTTAATTAATTTTGCAGACCAATTCATAATGCTCTGATTTTGAGAAATAAAGATAATCAAATTTACAATAACAAATATTTTTATATGGTTTTCTATTTTGATTTTTTTTCAGATAAATAGTATACAACGTTTCGCAAAATTCATGTTCATCTTAGGTAAAACCGAAGGTAAATTTTTAGCTGACATTAGGTTTAAAATATAGGAGAACGAATCGGCTTTTCTTCCCTCCTATTTCTGGCGTTTTTCTGTATGCAAAATTAAAAATGGAAGTCTTCCTAAAAAAATGAATTTGGGAATCCATCAATATCTAATCTTCGATTAATTTAAATATTGACGAACCCACCTCCCCTACTGGCAAATTTATTTCTGGCTTTCACGATGTTTCAGTTTTAGAAATCATTCCTTTTTTAAAATCATTTAGCAAAGAAAAAGACACCTCAATTATACGAATAAAGATAATAGCGCAGCGTTCATTTATATTTTTAAAAGCCTCAAATTTTTCCATCTAAAGGTTAATTTAAGAGCATTATAAAAAAAATAATGTAAAAGAAAGTATCCTCATTACCAAATAAATAACTAATCAATTAAACACATTAATAACTAAATAAATAATTAACTTAAAAAATATCGATTATGAGAAATCTATTTATCACCACTACCCTAGATCTTTACTTAAAGTCAAAAAATGCCTTTGCAATTGTTGACCAAATCATAGAACTGCAAAAAAATCCAGAAGTATTCAATGAAGATTTTCAAGTTTGGAAAATTACAAAGATTGATGAAATTACATTTTCTATGGAACTCCAAAATGGAAATCTGAATGTAATTATTATACATTATTTTCAGTCGACTGCAATTAAAATTTTTGAGCTCACAGTTTGGTTTGAGAATTCAACATTATATTTTCCTAGTGAACGTTAATATTATAAATTAAATGACGTAAACAATAAATAATTAAATAACTAAATAAATAAAAATATGGACTTTGCAATGTACAAAGCACTTGAACAAGACTTGAAAAATTATGTGGTTTTACAACGTGGTTATCTTGGCTATCATAAAAAGACAAAAACCCCAATGATTATTTTTTCTATTGGACGATTTCGAGAAAGGTTTGATTACCGATGCAAAATATTCCAAATTGAAGGGAAAGAACAAAATCTATGTGATGTTATTTATTCGGAAAACGAAGTTGATCTTACACCTATTAAACTTGAAGATTTTATCAAGTATTACAATAAGGTACAAGGTGAACAGCTCTCCCTATTTTAACGAAATAACTAAATATGTTATTGAAGTAAAAACTAAATATTTGTAAAACTAAATAATTAAACGACTAATCAAATACAGTATAATCATATAAAAATCAGTTATTTTTATAGATCTAAATTTACTATGAAAACATTTGAAGTATTTACAGAAAAGAAAAGAACAGAAAACGCAATTTTAGTTTCAGCTTTTGTTGATGAAGTAGGTAAGGAGGAAACTTTCTTTGTCCCCCTATCTAAGTTAGAAATTCAAGACAAAAAATTATTAATCGATGATGATTTTTGGAGCAGTAAATTAAATGACATCAAAAATCCTGCACCAGAAAAAATGATTACAATGATTTCGGCATTATATGATAAAGGGGAGAAATCAACTAAAGTTGCGGTTAAGGCGAGATTAAAAAGTTTTGACAAAGTAAATGAAGTTTGGCTTTTCTTACCTAACAGTAAGATTTCTTCGATGGAGGAAATGACCGAGATTGAAGAGGAACCGCAGTATAAAATTACTTTGCCCGAATGGGTCTATAATAGCGCTTTAAAAAGTGCTTTAGAATATCAGCTAACTAATTTCTGTAATAAAGATTTTGCGGATGATCAGAAATATAGCGTCGAGGATTTTACAATATTGGAAGATTAGAACTTTTAAAAAAAAAAGAAGATATAATAGTCTTCATTTTTTTTAATAAATAAATAACTAAATGAATAAAAAAAGTAATGAATACTTAACTAAATTTATTATATTTACTGAACCAAAAGATAATTGGTTCAGTAAAGCCTTATCGATAAAGGGGAATTGTCGCCAATTGCATTAAAATTAATACCTTAAATGAAAACAAAAGTTATATCCGTATTAACACAAAAAGGTGGAGTAGGGAAGACCACAACCACCATACACTTAGCAGCCAGTTTTGCAAAAAAGGGGAGTAAGGTTTTGGTGATTGATTTTGACAGTCAGAAAAATCTTTCATTAGGCTACAAGCTCGATGAAGATTTTCCCTACACGGTTGTGGATTTTTTGGAACAAAAGGAAGGTTTGGAGTTTACTCAAAAAAGTGAACATAATAACGTGTATGTTTTGGCAGGTTCCGAAAAGCTTGAAAGTTATAAAATCGACCGATATGCTTTAAAGGAAAGTCTAAAGCTATTAGAAGATTATTTTGATTATGTTCTGATCGACTGTCCACCTAAACCGCTTAATGATGCACTTAGTTTAGGAGAGGTAGCTGTTTGTGCCTCCGATTATGTTTTAAGTCCAATTAAGGATGATGAATATTCTTTAGCCGGAATTACTTCATTAATTCCATCATTGCTAAATCTTAAAGCCAAACATGATCTGGATTTTGAATATCTAGGATTCTTCTTTAATGCTGTTTTGATTAACTCTAGTGATTTCCGTTCTTATTATAATGACTTTTTAACCAATGAATTTACGAGAGATTATTTATTAAAAACTTTTATTCGGCAAGATGTCAATATTAAAAAAGCAATAAAAGAAGGAAAAACAATATTTCAAATCGATAACAAAAGTAGAGCAAGTAAAGATTTTAAAGACCTGGTAAAAGAATTAAAAAAGAAGATGATATGAAAGATAAAGTTTTGACAAATTTTGGTAAAAAGAAAGAGAGTAGTGGTCAATCTTTAAAGCTTCAAAATGTATTTCAAAAAATGCAGGTAGAACCTGTAGAAAAACAAATTGAAGTAATTGAAGAAGTTATTCCGAAGCCTGATAAGAAGTCAAAGGTAAAAGAGAAATCATTTAATTTTTCTTTTGTCTCCGAAGCCGAAAACATCAATTATATCCGAAGATTGGAATTCGAGAAAAGAAGACAAGGTTCTGAATTTTCCTACTTTACTTCCTCTGATGTAGTAAAGGAAGGAATAGCATTGCTGAGAAAGAAAGGTCCGAAATTAAAAAATCGACCTGAAGGCATGATTCCAACTCGTCGAGGACGCGTGTCAAATGGGACTGAATTGAAGGATAAAGTTACCACATCATTTAGCTTAATTAAGGACGAAGTGGATTACATTTACGATTACATTTATACCAAAAGTGGTGACATTTTGGGAAGCTTCACCAAAGAAGCTTTTATGAATGATATGATTAAGGTATTAAAGAGTAAATACGGAGAATTAGAATAAAAAAGGACACCTGATAAATCAAGCGTCCTTAAACATATTTCTATGTTTTTTCCTAAATCAAAGATACATAATTTTATGAAAACAAGCGAAAGTCAAGGCTTTTTCTGTGTAGTATATTTTACCGACACCAAAAAGACAGCCTATTACCATAAGGTATATACCCCATCAAAACTTGCCAGTACTCTTCAGAACTGGTTATGGATTAAGGTTTTTATAGATAAAAGTACCTATTATGCGAATACTAAAACAACGGATTATCACTGTATTTTTGATAAAAATAACCCCGTAACTGAATTTTCCTTCCGACCATTTTTAAAAAGATCTTCATGAAAGCGAAAGATAATAATAAAAGCGTAACCAAAACTTTAGATTCGTATGAAGCACAATTAGTAACGCTCTATCCGAATGAATTAATAGACTTTTTAGGTGGGGTGGAACCACTTAAGAAAATTAACATCTTCGGCCATCGTATTATTTTCGTAATGATGGAGATGATGAAGTCTGCACAGGTCCACAAAATAAGTATCGACGAAGCCAAAGAAATCATCTCCAATGATATGGTTTATAAGGATGGAAGAATTACATCTTTGGAAGATATTAAAGCAGATCAAATTGAAAAAAGAAGAATATTAGAATCCGGGAAGAAACTGGCCGTAATAGAAGAAAGTTTTTTTGCGGATAATTTCAGCATGCTTCAAATGATCATTCCAACGCAGGCACTGAATGATAACGGAAATATAAAAGTAAAAGATAACAGCGTTTTTCATGAACAGCTAAAAATTTTAAAAACGTTGGGAAATCACACGGTGAAATCAAATACCGGTGGAGAGGTATTAATAACTAATTTCATAGAAACACCAATTTTTAACAAAGGACAAAATTATATACGCTTCTACATATCTAAAGCCACCTCCAGGATGCTGCTTAATAATATTGACGGATATTCTAAAGTGTATAGGAGTATTTTATTTTCAACTCCATCGACAATGCCTTTAAACATTTACCTTTATCTAAAGAAAAAGTTTGGGAAAATGAATGGGGGTAATATAAAAATCTCAAAGTTTGTAGAAGACCTGTCATTAGCAAATCATTATTTAAAAAAGTCCAAGCTGACCATTTTCTTAAATGGCATCCAGAAAAAACTAAACGAAATCGGGAACATATCTTTTGGTTATAAAATTACAGAGGACACATTAACCTTTTCTCTTTATGAAACTAAAAATACGGTCTTCATCGAATATCCATCTGCAGATGATTACCGCTCAAAGAATGCTTTAAAATACATCAAAAAATCGAGAAAGCTAAATGACAAGCAGCTGGTTTATATTGAAGGTAAGTTTAAAGAGCACAGTTATGAAAAAATGAGTGAAATAACGAGGAGCCGATTAGACAAAGGTGTTGTGGGTAATGAATATTTAAAGTGGTTTGTAGATAAATGTAGTGAGTTGGGGCTTTAACATTATTACCCCCACTCAATGTTCCAATACACTAAAAAAGGCAAAACAAGCGGAATGCATCATTAACAGGGAATATCTTATAATACCCCCACTGTCTGTCCCGATCGAATAAATAGTACATATGAATTGAGTTTACTTGTAACAATAAAGCTGATTAAATTTCGTGAGAAGTAAAATATCGTATTTAAAGATTAATGAATGGCAAAAATTGATACTGTAGAATTGCCTGGATTAAACCGCATAATTAATTAAAACTCAATAGTAGTGCGGCGTGCACGCGTATAAGTAAAATTAATATACCAAATAAAGAAAAAATATAATAGTAGAAAAATCCTGTTAATGATAGTATTACCCCCATCCAATGTTCCTAACAATCGTACCCCCACCGAATGTTCTTAACAATAATTACCCCCATCAGATTTCTTTAGTGCTCCCACCGAAAGTTCTATTACTCCCACTCAATGTTCTATTACCCCCACTGTACTTCCTTAATACCCCCACTCAATATCACCATTACCCCCACCGTATTTCCTATTTAAAACTGAGAAATATAGGATTTATAGGCGTTTAGAATGATTTTGTGGGATTACTAATATTATAATGTATTTAATACTATTATCTATTAATTTAAAATAAGGAGTTAGCCCTAGGCTAACCAATTTTTATTTGATCTAAACTTATTTTTATAGTCGGAAAAAACATTAAAATTTATTACGCTTGTAAATTTAAAAGAAAAAGTTGCGAAAAAAAGAAAAAATGACCAAATTCCTCCTCGCAATAATGCAATCGGTGCTCATATTTCTAACACAGAATATTTAGAAGGTTTTCAATATATTACTATCATAAATTTTGTCGCACAAGCATTTAAACAAACTGATGATAATATACTATCGGCAAACACTGCTGGGGAAGAAGAAGTATTTGTTAAAAGTGAAGAATTAATAATTACATCAATTCATTGAAAATTAAAAAAAAGAAAAAGGCAGCTAAAAGAATTTTCACATGTGTATTTCCAGATTTAATATGCTATCTATCCAGCACACTGTTCATTTAATCTTAAGGAATTAGTAACTTATTTAACATTTATTAAATAAATATAGTTTATGTCATAAGATTTGTTAACTTTACTTTTATAAATTAGAATATGAAAAAACTTTACTCCGCATTATTTCTTGTATTTATTCTCTATACTATTTCCGCCCAAGATGTTCTGTGGCAAAAAGATGTACAATCCTCTACACAGGACTTTCTCTCAACAATGTCCACTACTTTGGACAGGCAAATTGTACTTTCCGGAAGTGTAATTCAAAAATCAAAAATATCAGGGGTTAGCTCTGGTGGAGCAACTGCTACAAATGCAGGATATGATTACCGCTTACTCAAACTTTCACAAGAAGGAAATATTCTTTGGGATAAACACTTTGGTGGATCAAAACATGATTATTTAGTTTCGACTACAACTACCAGAGAAGGTGGGTTTTTATTAACCGGAACTTCCTATTCCAACCAATCCCTTGATAAAATAGATAATAATATCGGAGGTTCAGATGTTTGGTTGATTCGGCTGAATGAAGCAGGACAAGAACTGTGGCAAATAACATTAGGAACAAAAAATAACGATGAAGCTTCGGCAGTGACACAATCTTTAGATGATGGTTTCTTTGTCGCCGGAAATATAAATTCTAATAAAAATTTGTTCGGTTCAAAAGATGTTTTTATTTCCAAATTAGATAAAACGGGAAAACTCATCAATACCACTATTCTTGGAGGAAATTCTCTAGATGAAGTACAAGAAATGATTGCGACTCCGGATGGAGGGAGCATCCTTTTGATATATTCCACCTCGGGGAAAACAGAAAATAAAATTTTCAATACTTTAGAAAAAGACGAACCAAATACTGAAAATAAAGCAGTTGATTTATTGACTTCTCAAAAAGGAGAAACAGAAGCCAAAACTATTATAGGTAAAACAGAAGAGAATTTTGGCGAGGGAGATTACTGGATTGTAAAATTAGACAAAAACGCAAATGTTGAATGGCAAAAGACTTATGGTGGGAGTGCTGACGATCATCCCAAAACCATAGTATTTACTGACAAAGGATATTTAATTGGAGGAGAAAGCAGAAGTAATTCTTCAGGCAATAAAAGAGAAAACGTAGAAGAAGGCACAGATTTGTGGTTGATCTCTTTGGATATAAATGGAAATGAGTTGTGGCAAAAATCATACAGTTTCGGAAACCGAGATGTGTTAATGAGTGCTAATGTCATTAGAAAAACAAACAAAGACAACTTTAGCGAAGACAGAGGATTTTTATTAGGCGGTTACACCCAAGCGGAAGGAAAAATAGAAAGCGATGATGAGAAGTTCTGGATGCTTTATATCAATGCAGACGGAAAAGAAGAATGGCGTAAACATGTGGAAGGAAAATCTAAAAAGAAAGAAGAACGCTTGGTCTCAGCGAAATTACAGACGGATGGAACATTTCTCTTGGCTGGAACAAGTGCGGAAGAATTGGGACAAGAAAACTGGAAAATTATAAAACTGGGTGATAAAGATTTGGATAATCTTACTGAAAAGCAAGAAGTCCGGATTTACCCGAATCCTGTGGAGGATTATTGTTATGTAGAAATTGGTTTTGAATTTACAGGTGAAGCGGAGATTACGCTGTATGATATAAGTGGCAGACAACTTCAAGCAATTAAAACAATGCATAAAATTACTAAAATAAATACTAGTGTCTTGCCGCAGGGAGTTTATATTTTAAAAGCACAAACTCCTAATAAATCTGTTAATTCTAAAATTGTAAGGAAATGAGAAAAATAATTACTGCTTTTCTACTTGTAATCTTATCTACTAGCGAGCTTTTTGCGCAAGGTATTCCACCTGCCCCTATTACTAAGACGATTGATATGTTTCCTAAGACACCTGATGTGGCAGCGTTAACTAAACATATAGATATTCCTCCGGGCAATTTTACAGGTGTTGCAAATTTTACGATTCCGATATATACGATAAATATTGACGGTGTTAAAATTCCTATTGAATTACTCTACACTACAACGGGTATTAAAGTTGGTGAAATAGCTAGTAGAGTTGGTTTGGGCTGGGCTTTAAGCACTGGTCCATCTTTAACACGACAGGTCATTGGTAGCTTGGATAACACGACAGAAAAACCCGTATTCCAAAATATAAATCAAATACCGTTTATGTGTGCTTACGATTACAATACAGGCAGTTATTCTTTTAATAGTCCCTGTGGGATAGCATTAAGCGCTTTAGGTTATTATCCATATTTGCAGCCCATAAACCCAGATTCTAATCCTGATATTTTCTCATACAATTTAGTAGATAGTAGTGGACGATTTATATTAGACTATAATGGTATAGCGGGAATACCTATGCCTTACAATTTGACTAAAATAACACCCCTTTTATACTATGGGAAGATTAATGGGATGAAAATGGTTGACGAAAAAGGAGTAGTCTATAAGTTTAAAGATGATATTGTTACAAATGCGCTACGAAATACATCCACCTGTAATCTTTTTAATGAAGAAGATGCTGTACCAAATATGAAGCTCGACACCATTACTACACTTTCGAATAGAAAAATTATTTATAATTATAATAAACCTATAGTCACAAATTATATAACATCAATTTCTGAAAATAAGATTATAGATACAAATAGATCATCAATTGGTGGTTTTTCAGCCGAATATTATCCTGCCCAACGTTGTATAAATAAAACTGCTTCTACAGAGCATGTGCTTTCTGATATTATTTTTGATGGTGGCAAAATATTATTTTATTATAATAATGATGCAGAGGGTTATACTGAAAATATAAGACAAGATTTAATAGGAGAAGTTTATTTAACCCGCATAAAAGTAATGAGTGAAAGTAATAAAATTATTAAGGACTTCACCTTAAATTATTCTTATTTCGATTCATCAAATGACTTCGCTCCGGAACTTTATGCAAACATTTTGTCTAATTCTCCTGAAATTTTTAAACGATTAAAGCTTATAGAAGTAAAGGACAACCTTAATGCAGCTCAATATACATTAGAGTATTACGAAGAAGACAATTTACCTAACAGAATGTCTTTTGCTCAAGATTATTGGGGAGTATACAATGGAAAACATGAGAATCAAAGCCCCCTTCCTACGATCAAGACACATGATTTACATAGCAATAAAATAAAAGTGTTTTTAGGTGCAGACAAAAACCCTGACATTACTTTTGGGGTAATAGGAAATTTAGAAAAAATAACATATCCTACGGGAGGCTTTTCTAAGATTACTTACGAGGCTGATGATTATATAAAGAAAATTTACGTAGATCCAGTTTATAAATATACAAAAGACTCAATTAGAGCAATTGAAGGTGAAGGCGCGGTGGCGTTTGAAATACCAACAGACACAACTTTTAATAAAAGAATTACACTTTTTTCTCCAGGTAAAGATGAGATTCCCCCTAGACCTCATACTCGATCTTCTTGCGGCTGGAATTTATGGAAAAAAATTAATGGACAATATATTAACATAGAACAGAATCACTTCACAGATGAAGATAGAGTTGACGAGCCTGGTTTCTATAAATTAGAAATTCAAGTAAACACAGGTGCTAAACAACCGCCAGAAAAATGTGAGGTTCAATATGATTGGATTACCGAACAAGTGATCAATAATTCTGAGACTGTAAAAACAGGTACTATACGAATAAAGCAAATTGAAAGTGAATCGGAAGACAACGGAAAAATAGTTAGAAAATATTTTTACGTAAATCCTTCAACAAATCAGTCGAGCGGTATAAATAGGGGAGAAGAATTATTTGCTTCAGTTTCGTACAGTGAAGTTAATGTTGGCCCAAGCCTACCAGCGATGTACGGTGTAGGAAGAACTTTGAAAGTTTTATCTATCAGTAACAATCCAGGGTGGCAAATTAATACAGTTAATGGTAAAGCAATTGGTTACGAATATGTACAAGAAATTTATCAATCATATTTAGATCCTACAAAAAATTATAAAAAAAGTTTTAAATTTAACATTGCAGAAACATCTGTTATATATCAATATGAGCCTTTTAGTCCAGTAAATATTTCTTGGCCTCAAAAAAATTTAGATGATGGACTACTACTCGAAGAAAAATTTTTTAATAATGTTGAAGATACAATTCGTCTAGTTAAGAATGAATATGAATACGACTCTTATTTTAATCAATTTGCTTCAATGAATCCTTATCCTACAGCATATAATTCACTGATTGCTAAAGGAATGGATATACGAATTAAGCGAATTGATACTGATTATTTAGGTGGACAAATTATTCATTTTAATCGTAGAGATTTTGATATAAGAAATATGTGGATTAAAAATGTAAAAAGTACTACAACTGATTACGTAAATAATCAACCAACTATCTCTACCGAGCAAACGACAGCATATTCAACAAACACAGGACAAAACAGGCACACTTTTCCCGAAAGTCAAACAAGTACAGTGATAGGTAGCGGGGATATTTCAACATCGAATTTCAAATATCCTTCGGATTTAGCATCTACAGATACGGTAGTTGCACAAATGGTTTCAGCCAACATAATCAGTGACCCATTGGAAAAAGAAATAATCAAAAACGGAAACGTAGTTTCTAAAATAAAGACAATTTTTGCTAAAAATACAGAAACAAATAATTTGATATTACCTGTTGCAGTTTTCAGTAAAGATTTAAATTCATCAACGATGGAAAGTCAATTCACTTACGACCTCTATGACACCAACGGCAATCTTCTCCAATACACTACAAAATCAGGAGTCTCCACTGTAATTATCTGGGGCTATAACCAAACCCAACCCATTGCAAAAGTCGAAGGGGCAACTTATCCAGGTCAAGTTCCATTAAAGACAACAGATATTGCGCAATACTTAATTGACGCTATTGTTAATGCTTCAAATTTAGATGATGCTGACCCGTCTGAAGAAAGTAACTTTATTATCGCTCTGGATAATTTTAGAAAGAATGAAATATTAAAAGATTATCAAATTACGACTTATACTTATGATCCATTAATTGGAGTAACCAGTATTACTCCACCTTCCGGAATTCGTGAAATTTACAAATATGACACCGCCAACAGATTGCAATCTGTAATAGATGTGGACGGCAATATTTTGAAAGAATACCAATACCATTACAAACCATAAAATTATGCAGAGAATTTTATCCCTTTTTGGTTTATTGGTGATGGGAAGTGTGTCTTTCGCTCAATTATCACAAACCGAAAATTACGTTTACAGCAAAACAAATCTCCGTGCAGACGGTTCTAAAAAGGTAGAATCCGTCACCTATTTCGATGGTTTGGGAAGACCAAAACAATCCATCGCCATCAAAGCTTCGCCTACTGGAAAAGATGTAGTGATGCCAATAACTTACGATGGTTTTGGCAGACAAGTAGATTCTTGGCTTCCTGTACCAATGAGTTCCCTAAGTGGGACTATTCAAAATGGCGTAGAATCTTCGGCTACTGCATTCTATCAAAATTTAGTGAATGACAGTTCTCCCTTTTCTCACAAAGTTTTAGAAAACTCGCCCTTAGACAGAATTACCGCGCAAATAAATCCCGGCGCAGCTTGGGCAAACAAACCCATCAATTTTTCCTATGAAGCCAATGCCACAAACGAGGTCATCAAATTTACCACAGCCACCACTTGGGTGGAGAATAGAACCAACTCGGTTTTAACAAATTCTGGATTTTATGCGGAAGCAACTCTATACAAAAACACGGTACAAGATGAAGACGGTAACACAACCATAGAATTTAAAAACGGCGAAGGGCAAACATTATTAGTACGAAAAATGCTTAATGGTACTCCCGTAGATACTTATTACGTGTATAACGAGTATAATCAACTTGCATTTGTGCTTTCACCGTTAGCGATAAGCATTATAAGTTTATCGGATACGTTAAATGATCTCTGCTACCAATACCGCTACGATGGACGGGGAAGATTAGTTGAGAAAAAACTTCCCGGCAAAGGTTGGGAATATATGGTCTATGATAAAGCCGATCGACTGATATTGACCCAAGATGCATTGTTGCGCGCGAACAGCAAATGGCTGTTTACAAAATACGATCAGTTTGGACGTGTTAGCTATACGGGTATGATCGAGGGGGGAACAAGATTGAGTCATCAGGATGCAATTAAGGATTTAGTGATAGTGGAATCACGTGATGATAATGGTGGATTCACTCAGAATGGAATTACAGTTCAATATACCAAAGGATATTATAGCAATATTGCTACGGTGCTTTCCGTTAATTATTACGATAAATATCCCGCAGGTACACCCTTACCTTCGGGAAGTCAAATCTTTGGGATTGATATTCTAAAAGATACTTTTCCTACCGGAGTTACTCAATCCGCGCAATCCCTGCCCACTGCTTCCATGGTAAAAAATATAGAGAACGATGGCTGGACAAAAAACTATTCCTTTTACGACCGAAAAGGAAGACCCATCGGAAGTTACACCGCCAATCACCTCGGTGGTTTTACCAGAACAGAAACCGAATTGGATTTTGCCGGCCTTCCTAAAAAAACCTATACTTTTCACCAAAGAAAATCTACTGATGCCATTCTACAGGTGAGGGAAAGATTTGAGTACAATCAATTTAATAATGCGTTGATCAATCATTACCATGAAGTGGTGGGGAAATCGCCCGAAGAATTGTTAACCCACAATACCTACAACGAGATCGGGCAACTGGAAAAGAAAAACGTAGGCAACAATATCCAGGAAATAGATTATTCCTACAATATTCGTGGTTGGATGACCGGTATTAATTTAGATGCCAATGAAAATCTGATTGCGACCAAACTTTTTAGTTATAAAATCAAATACAACCTTATCGCGCCATCATCTCCTGTCTTGCCGAAATTTAACGGTAACATAGCGGAAATTGATTGGATTAAAAAGGATGGTACTGCAAAAAGGTACAGTTATAATTACGATCAGTTAAACCGGCTTTTAGATGGTATTTATCAGGATCCGGACGATGCCTTACCGCTAACGTATATAAATAGTGAAAGTGTAGAATACGATGTTAACGGTAATATTACTTATTTATACAGAAATGCTAAACATGGAAAAAGGTATACTCCTATTCAAATTGATAATCTAACATATCAGTACGAAAATGGAAATAAAAGCAACCGCTTGCAAAGCATCACAGACGCTACCCATAACACAATCGGTTATGAAGGCGGGGGTGGCGCTAACCTATATGACGTAAATGGTAATATGACTAATATGCCGGATAAAGGCATTACCAATATTGCGTACAATTTCCTAAACCTGCCTAAAACGATTGTACAAAAAGGCAACACCAGCAGTTTCCTTTACCGCGCAGATGGTGTAAAATTGAAGAAAGCGTACACGTTGGTGAACCAAAGCGGAACCCACCTGATCAACACCGAATATTTAGACGGCTTCCAGTATTCCACGCCGAATGTTGAACCTATAAGACTGGCTTTGGAGGAACAGGATGACAGCACGGTAAGTATGTCCAGAGCGGGGAATGAAGAAACTTTTTCTGCTTTGGAGGAAAGAACAATTGCAGTTCCCGGTTATCCGCAGCAGGAAAATATGATCTTATCCTTTTTCCCTACCGCAGAAGGATTTTACGATTATGAAAATTTTAGGTATATTTATCAGTATAAAGACCACCTCGGAAATGTGCGGGTGAGCTATGTGAAAAACAGCGCAGGCGAAATTCAGGTGATGGACTCTAATGATTACTATCCTTTTGGGATGAGTTTCATTAAAAATAATTCAAATTCCTATTATGATCCAATGGCGATACCGTATAATTACAAGTTTCAGGAACAAGAACTTCAAGAGACTGGGTTTTATGCATTTAAGTGGCGACAGTATATGCCGGATGTGGGAAGATTCTTTAATATTGATCCTGTGGCAGAGAAATACAATACTTGGTCACCCTACACTTTTAGCGGAAACAGAGTAATTGATGCGAGAGAGCTGGAAGGACTTGAGCCCTATATTGTTACAGGGCGTGCATTTATTCCAGATAGAAAAGTTCCTAATCCAAAACCATTTTCGAATACTAAATCTTTTTCGGGAGATGACAGAAATTCATATAACGTAAATGCAACTTCATATAGAACAGAGCAGAAAGTAAGAGTTGATTTTGATAATAATAAGGTTACGTTATTAAATAATAAAGCAAGTGGCTCTACAGGATTTGATAAAAACGGAAAAACTGTTGAGCATTCTGAAGCTGGCAAAGCGGGACCAACACCAACTTATACTCCTGGAACTATGAAAAAGGGTTCAACAACTATTCATATGGAAGTAGATGCATCAAATAAACTAGTTGATGGAGCGCCTGCAATAAACTATGATGTAAATGTTACTTTAACCCAGCAAAATAATGGTTCATTCAATTATAATATTGAAGGTAAAACAGATGGTTTTCCTGCTTATGAATTTTTTATTACTGATGAAAAAACAAATAATTCTTATTTAATACACGGCAGTAATCCTGCTCAAACAGGAGATACACCAGTTTCATTATTTCCTCCAATGGAAAAAAAGGTTGATAACGCGGGAAATAGTAATTATACGACACCTACTGACGAAAAGAAATTTGGAAAATGATAAAAAAGAATCTGATTATAAAACTTTTAGGAGTATTATTTTTTATTGCAGGAATTATTTTAAATATTAATATGTTTCTAAAAGAAGCGTGGGCTACTTACTATTTTATATTAATCTGCTTATTAGGAATTGTCTTAGTCTTAATGTCTTTCTTTGCAAAAAGCCTATCATATTTTATTCAAATTATAATAGGTTTAATCTCAATTATAATAGTTCTTTATTTACTGTTATAGATTTTGAAAACGGCGGCTCCGTCTGATAGCAGTGATTTTAATCTTCTTTTTCTAAATTTTATAAAACGCAGTATTAATAAGGGTTTGTAAACATGAAATTTCTTTAAAAGGAAAAACGAAATAGCAAAAGCCAACTTTTAGGAGTTGGCTTTGTTTATAAAAGATTTTCATTTTTCAGAATTTCTGTAATATCTTTTTGCGGGCTCCGTTTGATAACAATAAATTTTAATCAATTTTTCTAAATTTTCTAAAAAGGCAGTATCAATAGATGTTTATAAACTAGTAAATTCTGTAAAAGATAAAACGAAAATTCGTTTTTGGTAATTTTCTAAACAAAAATGAAGATTTTCATTTTAAATATTGGCTTTTTTTAAAAATTGTAAAACCATTTTGAAAAAGTTACTTCTTAAACATTTGAATGAAAGATTAGTGAAATTGCCCGTTTCATTAGTTTATGGGCACACTTTACCACAAACAAAGGCTTTATTGGCTTCTATTCTTTCTATATTTAATTTTGAAAAGAAGATTTTAGTATCTTTTAATTCGGGGTTTCCATACACTTCATCGGGTGTATAAATTTTGTGAAAATAATGTGGCTTTTCGCTGTTATATTCTGTAATAGATTGGCTTATGTAATCTTCTAATTCAATAGAACTTAACTCTATATTTTTCAAATAGGTCTGTTTCAAAATCCTATTATTTCCTTCTATCAAGCTGTTAGAAAACAAAACATCTTTTAAAGCAATTTTTTTGTGAACATCAATTTGGCAATTCTTTATAAAATTTTGAACGGTAGAATTATTATTTTCACTTCCACCATCTACAATCCTAATAGCATACTTAATACCTGGACACAAAATATAGTAATAACATTAAATTTGTGTCATGAGTTTACACCGAAAGAATTGGGATCAGAAAGAGAAAGAAGAAATACTGCTGTTTGTGCAGCAGCACGGCATCAGCCGGGCCTCGCGGGAGTTCAATGTTTCAACTGCTGCGATTTATAACTGGAAGAAAAAGTTTGAGAGCTGAACGCAGCGGGTCTGGAAACAGGGGCCAAAACTGCTGTGGAGCGAGAACTGGCGCAACTTAAAAGAGAAAACAGCGAGCTTAAAAAAATGGTCGCTGAGCGCGAACTGGCCATCCGCGTAAAAGATGCGCTTTTAAAAAAAAATGCATTTCTAAAGAAGAAAAAATAATGGTGCTGGATGATTTTCTTGAGCAGGAGTTCCCCTTAAGGCCCCTGCTGCGTATTTTAGCTCTGCCCAAAAGTTCGTATTATTATAAACCCACCGGCAACAAGGCGGGAAAGCGGCCTGTGAACTATTTTTATAAGCAGGGCGATGCGGTAAGCAAAGAGCAGCTGGTGAGCGACATCAAAGAGCTTCTCTCGCATGAGTTCGTGGATTATGGCTATTACAAGACTTATATTCACTTAAAGCAGGAGCTGGGCTATGCAATCGGTTCCTCCAGAACCTACCGCATCATGAAAGAGCACAATTTACTGAAGTTCCAAAGAGATCAGATTAAAAGAGTCAACCGCAACTGGGTAAAAGAGCTGGTGCCAGTGGTCAGCAAAGCTTTTGAGTTTCTGGAGTTCGATATCAAGTTCGTTTATATACAGGGGAAAAGAACCAATGTCATGGTGCTGACGGTGCTGGATGTGTTCAGCCGCTGGAATCTGGGACAGTATATTGCCTACCGTATCCGAAAACAGGATGTGATTACGCTCTTTCAGCGCATCATACAGCAGTATCCCATGCCAGGGCGCTTTATTGTGAGAAACGATAACGGAAGCCAGTTCATCGCGGCCGAGGTACAGGCCTATTTTGCAGAGAAAAACATCATCCAGGAGTTCACCAAGCCTGCTACACCGCAGCAAAATGCACATATTGAAAGCTATCACTCCATCATGGAAAGTGCTGTATGTCAGCGGTTCGAATTTGAAAATAAAGAGGATTTCATTAATACACTCAGCCGGTTCCGGGATTTTTATAACTTTACCAGAATCCACGGTGGCCTCAAATATCGCTCACCTGCCAGTTTCCTGCAGAAACAAGGATATGATCTTGCTTCATTAACAGCAATATAAGAACAAAAAATATTTAGAAAAAATAGTCCAGGTTTTGGCGTTTAAGACACAATCAGATCCAAACTTTGCGTACCAATTTTTAAATCTTCTTTCTGTAAATATTGCTCATCAATGGCTCGTTTCAAACTCTCTAATCTTATTGCTCCAGAAAGTTGTTCACAAACATCCCAAGCCAAAACCTTTCTTGAAAAATTGTCCATTACCGTATAAATGAACATCATTTTATTGTCCGTGGTTTTGTATCTGGTAACATCCATATGCCAAATTTCATTCGGCTTTGCTGCCCTCACGGAAACTCTATTTCTTTTTTTATAGAATTTCTTACGCTTCAAACCTAACCCCAACAATTTTGCATAATGATACCAACTTTGTCTGGACATAAAAATTTTGCCATCTTTCACCGCTTTGCCCCAAACTGAACCGCTGCTCCAATGCAAGTATCTTTTATCTGCCAATAATAACTTCATAACATTAATTTCTTTTTGGCTGATCTGTCGGCTTACTCGTTTATAACAAAGCCAAATGAGAGATTCTTTACATTCGTATTTCTTCATTTTTCTGCCACTGCCCAAATTGATTTGAAGATATTTTTAAGAATTTTAAAACTAACTTTTTATTTCCATAAACTTCTATCAATTTTCCAATAAGTGGAGTCAGAAAATTATAATTAGATTTAATGAATTTCTGAAATTTTTTCTCGCCAAAGATATTTAGGATAGTTAAATACAATTTGCAAAACGCTACAAATAGTTCTCTGCTTTTTTGTAAACGTAGATCGGCAATTATTTTCAAATCTTCCAAAGTGCATTGCGCCATTTCCTCAAATTCCGCACCAGAATAGTAATTAACATTTTTGTTTTTCCAGTAAACTGATGTGTTTGCAGGAATTTTTTCTAAATATGCTTTCGGAAATATTTGTTTCTCTATTCCCAAAGAAAAGCAAAGCTTGATGTTTGTGTGATAGGAGGTGTAGTTTTGCGGCATAAAATATTCGTTTGAATGTTTTGTAATACTATTATCAAATTTTTAACCTTTGTGTGGAAATATATTTAAATGATTTTTATCCAAAATAATTTGGGGTAAACAGTCGCAGAAACCTTCATTTATGCAAGATGTTAGTGACTTAAAAGAAAGTACTCTGTAGCGGTTGCATAATTGTATCGCAAAATTATTTTGTTTTGCGATATATTTTTGCGAATTATTTCAGTCTTAAATTATAAATTAGCCTTTTAAAAATTTTTTAAAATATGCTGATAGGTTACGCGCGAGTTTCAACACAGATCCAGGATAATACGATACAAATAGAAGCTTTAAAAAATATGGGGTGCGAAATGATTTTTGAAGAAATTATTTCTGGTGGAAGATGGGATCGCCCAAAATTACAGGAGTTACTAAATTACATAAGAAAAGGAGATACTATTGTCGTTTGGAAATTAGACCGGTTATCTCGATCTCTAAAGGATCTTCTGTTTATTATGGAGCAGATTGAAAGAAAAAAAGCAGGTTTCAGAAGTTTAACCGAGTCAATTGATACTACAACGTCTGCCGGGAAGATGATGATGCAAATGGTGGGCGTATTTGCAGAGTTTGAAAGAAATATATTGAAAGAAAGAACTCAAAGAGGTTTGGAATATGCGAGGAAACAGGGTAGAGTAGGCGGTAGAAGGCCAAAATTAAAACCAATCCAAATGCAAGAAATTATTCAGTTGCATGCTGCCGGAAAATCAGCTCCAGAACTTTCACAATTATTTAATGTTCACCAAGCGACCATTTACAGATTAATTAAGAAGAAAACATAATTAATTTGACTTGAAAAAATTTCGTAAAATTCCAATTTGAATTCTGGTTGGGTTTTTTCTATGTCTTTAAATGATGTTTTTTTCGGCGGTTTAACGATGATATTTAGAAGTCAATTTATCTCTTCTGTAAGATTTAATCCTTACATTTGAAAGGATTAAATTAAATTGTCATTGTTACTAAATTGTTGTTGAAGATTCTCCTCCAGGGAATCTTCAATCATTATTAGATATTTTTTTAGCAGAAATTATGGTTAACAGAACCCCCGCAAAGACGGATAAAGACTTCGAACATTTGCTGCAGTTTATTAAGCAGAAACAACTTCAGGTATTTCAGAAAGTTAATACTGCCCTTATTGATTTGTATTGGGATCTTGGGCAAACCTTAAGTAAAAAAGTAAAGAACAATGAGTGGGGTAAAAGTATAGTAACAGATTTCGCTAAATACATTACTTCAAATGCTCCGGATATTAAAGGTTTCAGTGATAAGAACCTTTGGAGGATGAAGCAGTTTTACGAAACCTATGTTGATCACCCGGAACTCTCAGCGCTGCTGAGAGAAATCCCCTGGACACACAATACTATCATTTTTTCCCGTTGCAAAAGCGCGGAGGAAAGAATGTTTTATATTAAACGTTGTATTTGTGAAAATTATTCTACCAGAAATTTAGAAAGGCAGATTAATGCCTCGCTATATGAAAGAACACAATTGGGAGATGAGAAACTCTCAGCAGTGATGAGAGAATTGGAACCCAGTACAAAACACATTTTTAAAAACAGCTATGTATTGGAATTCTTAGGACTGCCGGAGGAACATACCGAGAATGATTTGCAGAAGGAGTTGGTAAAGCAAATTAAGAAATTCATTATCGAGTTGGGAAAAGACTTTCTGTTCATCGACCAGGAATATAAGCTACAGGTGGGTAATAGTGACTTTTATATTGATTTGTTGTTTTATCATCGCGAATTGCAATGTTTAGTAGCATTGGAACTGAAAACGGACAAGTTCAAACCAGAACATATGGGCCAGCTCAATTTCTATTTAGAAGCGCTGGATCGGGATGTACGAAAACCTCATGAAAATCCGAGTATTGGTATTTTATTGTGTCGAGACAAAGACGAAGAAGTCGTTGAATATGCACTCTCTCGAAATTTGAAACCCAGTATGGTTGCAGAATACCATTTGCAGTTACCTGATAAAAAAATGTTGCAGGAAAGGCTCCATCAGATCTTAGATCGTAAGGAAAGTTAGTGAGTAGGGAAGATTAATGGCTACTTGAAAATAAGTAAACCCGATCGATTGTGAATTTCTAAAATAGAAGCTTAGTCAGTTACGTTTTTATACTAGATGAGTTATAATTTATTTAAAGTTGGGGTAAATGACATGATAGAAAAAGAAAAAATATTTCAAGAAATTGACGAAATTATAAGAAGCATTGATCAGTTTAAAAGTTCTTTGTTTGAGGGAGAACTCCACAAACGCCAAAATAAATTATTTTCTCCTTTTTTAAATGATGATGAAGTTTTAAAGAAGCTTTCATACTTAATTGCATACAGTCAAAATGCAAATTCGGAACTCGTAGAGCAAGTTTTGAAAACCGGTAAGTTCGACGAGGCCTTTCGAAGTTTTAAAATTGACGAAGTTGTCAAACTTAATCCTTGTGATATTGCAGAAATTCACTGGACTTCTATACAGGGAATAAGACAACAGGCAAAATTATTTCATATTGTTAGTTTGGCCCGGAAAATTGAAAAAATTGGTTCGTTCTCTGAAACTTTGAATAATAACCAAATCCCCAAAACCATTAATAGCGAAAACGATATTATACAATTTTGGACTGGTTTTGACCAACTCTTGAAAATCCTTAAAACTAATAAAATTCCATTTTTTCAATCTACAACTTCCTTGCTTCATCTTTTACTTGATATTGGTTACGATTGTGTAAAGCCAGATTTGGTGGTAATGAAAGTTGCTAAAAAATTGAATATTGTTGATAGCGTTGCCGGAGACAAGAATTTCAGGAAAACCGTTCGATTTATTCAGGAATATTCAATAAGTCGAAAAATTAGACCGTCTGTTGTTGACTTTTATTTTCTAATTGATGAAGGTCAAATGGGAGCGAAAAAATTTGTGACTGAAGATTTTTATAGATAGAAATTTAATACTATAATTAATTCCACAAAAAGTATTTTATTTTTCCGATTAAAGTGCTTCAATAAAATAATGTAGACCGTTTAATATTATTTTCATTTTATATTAGAAGTATATTAGTATAAATAGGTTATATGTATCTTTATCAAATTCGGTAATTGAATTATTAAATTTATTATACCTTTATTTATAATATTTTTATCCAAAAATGATCAAGATAAACAGTATCTGCTATTCTTTTCGCTTCGGATTTATAATGATTGTGATACAAATGCATTTCTTCCAATTTTAATAATTCGCTTTTTTCCCAGGTCGGAAAAAGTTCTGTTATCCAGATATTGACTTTTTCAAACCAATCTTGGTACTCATTTTTTTCTATAAAGCCTATCATACCACAGTGCGTGTGTCCCGCCCCATGTTTTCCTAATTTAAAGCGTTCTATTCCTCCATTTGGGTTGCCATCAGATGTTTTACCTATTACGTATTCCTTTTCACGATCTTTGGATGGCGTAGGTAAACGTTTTGCTTCCATTATAAATGTCGGTCTATGATCTTTTCCTTCTTCTACTATTGAATAAAAAATATCAGGAATTCCTCTTGTACCGTCATGGATATCCCGATATTGTGCGGCCGCAGTTAGAGATAAAAACAGTTTTTGCAGTTGAAAATTATTTTGTCCAATAAAAACCTGGGTCAAACTATCTTCATTCCACTTTTTTTTGTTGTGACTGCTAATCGCATTTGTAAATGGTTCAGCTGTATCAGCAATACTTTTTAATATCTTCTCATGTAGATCTGCCGGAGATACATTGATAGTAAAAGAATTTCTAGGAAATTCTTGGGGGAAATCATCAACTATCATTGCACTTCCTGATTTAATAACAGATCACCAAAAGTCTTGTCTGCATCTCTATAAGCAATATGAGAAAGCCAGTATCTTTTTTGATTTGGTTTTACAAAAACAATGGTATTATCAGAATGGTAGTACCGTAGAATTCTTTTTGAATTTAATCTGCTCGAAATTTCAAATTCTGAAATGACATCAATATTTTCTATAGTATCTTTTTTCCATTTGATATTCTTTTTTGTGGCCGTCTTTTGAAATTTGAAAACTACACAGATGTAGGAACTATCATATAACTCATTAACTTCATGCAACTGAAATGTTTTTTCCTTGTCGTGCTGCATTTCATTTAGTAATCTGCAGTAAGCATCGCTATAAAATTCTATACTATCCTTAAATTCTTTTTCAGCAATTTTATTTAAGATTTTTGAGCGTTCGCCATGTCGAAGAAAGTCTTGGTAATATACATTGACATCATTAATTATATTTAAATCTATTTCATTCAGAAACTCATCCCTATTTTCAATATAAGGTAATTGCATGTAATCCTTTTTGAGTATCGCAGTATTTAAATTTATTAATAACTGACTACTTGTACTATATATGAAAAACCGATAAAAATCTGAATTAGATTGGAAATTCAAATAGATACTTCTTAATAGATCTTTATTATTACTATTACTTTTTATCGAAATTAATTTATCTTTGAATGTGAAGGATTCTTTAGTATTCAAAAAAACTGGTAATTTTTCATCACCAATATTTTCCCAGATAATTAAGTTAGGTATTTCAAAGAAAAATTTTTTAGGAACTTTTGAAAACACAACATCACTGTCTATTACATCTAATGCTCCGTAATCAATTCCATTCGATGTAATCCCTGAAGTAGGTAACGTTTTAAGTGAATACATGTATTGTGGCTGTATTGTTCCTTCATTTGCTTTTATATATCCTTCAACAGATTCACAATCATTTTTTTTAAGATATTCCTGAAAAGAATTTAATACATTTGATTTGCTGACTAAACTTATTATTCTTCCACCTCCTAAAAGATTATTTTTCCAAATAAAGGGATTATTAATAGCATCATTTCTCTTTACAAAATGAAAATCATAATCGTCCACTTCAAAGACGATGCGTTCTTTTACGGCTTTCGTTCTTCTGAATACAAGATGTAAAATATTTTTGCTAAAATTCGGTTTTTCATTTCGAATAAAAATAGCGGCACTGGCTACATCTGCTCCATCCCAAAGACTATTATTTCTACCAAGTGGTGTGAAATCAAGGATTTGTAAAACATTGTAGTTTGAAAATAATTTTTCTTTATATTCTATAGAACTACTATTGT
The DNA here is from genome assembly GCF_000422265.1 of Kaistella palustris DSM 21579. Taxonomy (GTDB): domain Bacteria; phylum Bacteroidota; class Bacteroidia; order Flavobacteriales; family Weeksellaceae; genus Kaistella; species Kaistella palustris. The sequence continues at coordinate 29,828 of NZ_AULL01000001.1, read as the reverse complement.
ATAAGAGACTGGAAGATTTAATTATTAAACATTGCAAACCTCCCACCTCCAAAAACTCCAATGCTTCTGATAAAAATTTTAAGGCTATTTGTCCTTGTGGAATTTCTATGTTTTCCCTCTCCCACATTCTACTATAAGCATCAAGGGCACCTCGATCAAATGGTGGATTTCCTATAATTCTGGAAAACTTTTTATTCCTTATTTTACTAAAGGCAGATTTCTGTTGCAGTAGGCTTTCGGTTAAATTTTCTTTTTCAAGAAGGTGTTCTATAAAAAAATCACAATGTAAAACTTGATTTTCTGTAAGATCTGTAAATTTTAATTCATCAATAATTTGTTTCGGCGAGAGTTCATCACATAAGGCTAAACAAAGGCTGAATGCCGCCAATTTCGTGGCTTGGTATTCCTTATCAACACCGTATATACTGTTGAGTATATTTTTAAGAGTTTTTATTTTAGGTTTTTTCAGATCGTTTTGCAAACGCCACCATTGTACTAATCTCTTAAATGCCAAAACCAAGAATATTCCAGAACCGCATGCGGGATCCAAAACTGTAAATTTCTTAATGTTTACCTTATTATAGTCGTGTAAAGGCATTATTTCATCAACCAGTAATTGCGCAAGATGAGACGGTGTATAGTAAATTCCTTCTTGCTTCTTTTTTTCTTTCTGATTAAATAAGGCATCATCTCCACCTGCTAAAAATTCCTCATATATTCGGCTTATCAGTTCCACTGGAATATAACTGAATTCGTAAAATCGAATCAATTCCAGTACCTGATTATGGCTTTCTTCTGGTCTTTTGTATGCTTTTAATGCTTCCACTAAACTATTTAAATTTAGACCAGGAATTATTTTTTTTTCTTCAGTATTCCAGTCAAAGAGATTTCCATTTAGATCCCGTTGAAGATCTTCTAACAGAGCAACAAAATTACCATTAGATAAAACATCTACAAACTCTGAACAATTGCCATACTTTTGAAAATATTTCTGATTAAAAGAACTATTACCGTCAGGATCTTTTCTTTCTTCCAAATATTTGATCATTATCGATTGAATAATGATTTTTTTTATAACCTGTTCGTCAGCATCAGAATTTGAAAAAGCAATTTGCCGGGTAATTTCTCTTATCCATTGGATAAGAATATCATAAGAAGAAGCATTGAATTTAAAATCATTTTTTACACTGTTTTCAGCCCAAAATGCTCCAGTTTTAATTTTTACAGCAAAATTACTATTATAGAGTTGTTGTGCTTTTACAGCCAGTTTTATGGTTGCGAGATAAACTGGCTTATTTCTTGCCGTTGTATGTTGGGTACAATCCAGAATGATAACCTCTGTTTTATGGAATACACAAACTATCGGAACCGCGCCATTACTCCAGACTTTTTTTTGAATTTCGCTCAAATGATTTTCGCTCAAATCTGCGTGAGTACAATCATAGATATATATTTGTGCTTTTTGCCTACTAACTTCATTTCTAAAAAAAACTGCTGTAGCATCAAATTTATGAGCCTTTTCCAATTGTAATTTAATTGACGAATCTTCAATTGCAGTATAATTATCCGTAAAAAAAAGGCACTCGTTTATCTCTTGATGAAAACCAAGAGAATCAAGTCCGTCCTTAAAAGTTTGAGATAAAATCAAAAATATAGATTATCTACAAAGATAGAATTTTACATTACATGTTGACCATCTCGGACAATTCTGTTTTCCAACTATTTACAGGATTCTGTTCATTCCCAAAGGTTATTAAAGACTCGATTTAGTGAAGAGCGTGTCAATATGTATGTACTATTTAAAAATTAACAATTTTAAGATTAAAAGTTTCAGGATTTAATTGAGCGCGTTTCAGTTCAATGTTTTTAAATGGAATTTTATTTAATCGTAATTTAGATAGAATCTTATTTATATCTTTAGTTTTAAGATTACAACCGAAAACCATTTCCTTTAGAAAACTTGCATCATATTTAATCGATTCATAAAAAATGGATGTTTTATCAGATTTTAATATGGCTCTAAATTCTTTTTCATATTCCCAATCAACAGATTTGCTTGTTAGCCAATGCCTAATTATTTTACCCGACTCACTTTTACCCTCCACTTCATGAATTTCTTTTTCATATCTTACAGGTTGGATAGAAAACTTACCATTGTCTATTGGAAACTCAAACCCACAACACATTCCGCTATGTTTATCTGCATAATGAGACCACATTAAAAGATTGTCGTTTTTTTCGGAGAAACAACAAATTTTAAACTTGTCTCTCTCTTCTCTCATTATTGCATCTTGTTGCAGACGAAGTTTATTAATATCAAATTTTCTTTTTTCTTTTCTATTGAATTTAAGGTTAACAATTGTTTGTTTTAAAGTACAATCATCATAAATGACTTTTAACATCTTTTCGCTACAATCAAAGGGATCGTTAAATTTTATTGGATTAGTAAAATTTAAAGTACCTTCCATCAGAATATAATCAACAGTTGTGCAACAGTTTGAATAATGGTAAAGTCTTTTCCCTTTTAAAACCTGGCTAAAATCTTCGGTTTGTCTTTTATCTAAATCTTTTTCTGTAATTATCATAATCAACTATTTTCAACTATTTTAATTTCCTCCTCACTCAACCCGTAAAGTTCATAAACCATACGATCTATTTCCTGATCGGTAGAAGTGATTTGAGATTGGATTTGTATTGCTTTATTTTTCTCTTGGTCAAAGTACTGTTCCCAATCTGCCTTTTGGGAAAGGGAGAGTTCTACCTTTTGTTTTTTTAGTTCTTTTAGGAATTCATCATAAGATAAATGATACCAACTTTGTAATTTTTTCGGTAGGATTTCTAATGAAAATTCTCTTTTTAAATTTCTTTGAAATTTAGTTTCTTTTGAATTAAGCTCTTCTTTTAAATTAATTATTTTCTCTACAAGTGGTGTAATCAAATCCTCTATGTTTTTTGAATAAAACTTAATTGGTAATCTGCGCATGTAACTTAAGCCATATTTTCTTGCATCTCCCATTTTAATTGGGCATACATCCTTAATTATCCATGATAAAAGTTTTGAGTTAAGTACTCCTAAAATGAACCTAATTTTTTGCTCATTTTCAAAATATATTGAGTGGCTTGTTCCACCTCCAAAACTTAACGACTGATTATCGTAAATAAAATTTGGATGATTACCAACATCAAAAAATATTAGTTTTTTCTTTCTAATTTCATTTGGTGGCACTCTTCTCATTATTGAATACCATTCGATACCTTTTTCTTTAATTGTTGTTCGACTATCTTTACGATTTTCTAAAATTTCTTTGTTTTTATGTAAATAGGAATAAGCATTTGGATATTTACTCTTTACTTCATTTTCAAGTAAAATGTTGTTTTCAGAATCGTAAGGATATATAATGTACTTATCAATGTTTTCAATGCAATATCGCTTATAATTTTCAGGCTTGACGAATGGAAATATTATATCATTTTCAATCTCATGATTTTTTACTTCTTCAGCACTAAGAATAAAACTATTATCATTTCCTGTAATGATTCCATAGGTGAAGTCAGCGACATTCTCTAATAGTTGGCTGTCTTTATAAATCTTATCTTTTAAAGGTCTGTCTCTACTAAATTCCCATGGTTCGTCAGTATAATCAGAATAACAAAACTTATCCCATTTAATTTCATTCACCACCGAATCTGTATTTTCAACTTCTTTATATTCAAATATTAAAGAATTCGATTTACTAAAGTTTAAAATTGAGACATAAGTAGATAATCCTTCGAATACAGTAACTTTTGAAAGATCAAGATTTCTTTTCAGTTTACCATGAATTAATTCTCTGATTTTTCTCCCATATTCGGCTTTAAAAAACTGATTTGAAGTAATGAAACTAATAACCCCCCTTTCATTTATTAATTTTAAGGATTGTTCGATAAATAAAATAGAAATATCTACTCTTTTAAATGCAGAACTCATGTTACTTTTTAACCAGTCAATCACGGAATAATCTAAATTTTGTACCCTTACATAAGGCGGATTCCCAATTACGACATCAAAACCACCTTTCTCAAAAACCTGGGGGAATTCTTTTTCCCAATTAAATGCTTTGTCGCCGGCAACTTCAGGATCGTTAATTAATGAGTTTCCACACTTGATGTTATCATTCAAACTATTGAGTTTCCTGTTGGGTTCTGCGGTTCTTAACCAAAGAGAAAGTTTCGCAATCTCAACTGATTCTTCGTTTAGATCGACACCAAAAAGATTGTGTTCTAAAATACGCTCAGAATGATAACTAAAAATAATTGGAACGTTGAGTAATTTGGCTTCCAACTCGTCAACATATTGGTGTTCTTCAATCAGAAAATTCAGGGCTTCATTTAGAAATGCACCCGAACCACATGCAGGATCTACAATGGTAATTTGCAGTAACCAATTACGGTATTGATCTAATTTACTTAAAAGGTTTTCCTTTGTTTTCTGTTGGCGTTTCTTATCAGTGAAATATTCTTCTTCTACAATTTGAAATTCGGTTTTCTTTTCCTCACAGAGTTTACCAACCGTATTTTCGACAATGTATTTGGTGATGTATTTTGGAGTATAGAAAACTCCGTCCTTCTTTCTTTTGGTTTTGGATTTGTCTATTTCCGTTCCTTCCAACTGAGCCTTAATCTCATCTATTTCATTGAGAGAGTTTTCGAAGATATGTCCAAGAATATTGACATCTACTTCACTCGCAAAATCGTATTGAGATAATCTGAAAGTGTGTTGGTAGAGTAGGTCGTCATCAATCTTAATCTGATCTAAGATCTCATCTTCTTTGAATAAACCACCGTTGTAAGCAAAGACATCGTGATTCTTTCCTTTGAAACCTGTATTCAGATATCCAAAGTATTTTTTATAACGGTTATAAAGGGGGTCGTAAGCGTCTAAATCTTTCAGTTTATCCCACTGCTCCAAAATCTGTCTTACAGAGTTGGGTGGGAGTAAACCCCGATCTTCTCCAAACAATAAGAACAGAAATCTATCTAATAATTTTTGTGATTTCTGAAAAAGGAGTAAAGGATCATATTCAGGATTAAGCAGTGTTAAGTTTTGAAATAATTCCCTTTTGAAAACAGAGTAATCTTTGTACAGTTTCTTGGTAACAATATCTTCCTGATTAAGAGATTCATCTTTTAATTTCTTGGGGATATCGTTTTTAATGTTGTCGAATGATAGGAGCAGATAGAGGAGATTAAAGTCATCCTGTTGAAGGGTGAAAAGATTGAATTCTACGAACCTTACCGAGTCATCAATATATAATCTCAGTTTCTCGAAATTAGATGTTATAACGTACTTACATCCTGTTTGGTTGTTTTTGTAATTAAACGCCTGTTCTTCGACCTTTCCAAGATCCGTGGTATTCGTTCCTTTCAGTTCTATAACACCAACTACGTTTTCATCAATGATAATTGCACCATCCGCCTTTTTACTATCTTTTATGTTTTTGTATTCCGTTGTAAGATTGAAACCAATGGTTGGGTTTAAGGTGTAGCCGAATATTTTGACGAATAAATCTCTCAGAAATCCTTCTTGATATTGTTCCTCTTTAGAGTTCCGAATATTTTCCTGTATCTCAGGATTATGAAAATGAGCACAAAACAAATCCCACTGCTGGATGAGATTTTCTTTGTTCTGCGTCTTTAGGTATTTGGAAATGATCGTTTTCTGAAACATAGTTTAGTTTAGACCTTAAAAATAAACAATCGGCAATCCTTCAACAACTTAATAATTGAAAAAAAGGAATTTCTTGACCATTTCATCAAAAAGCAGAATGTAAATCGTATTTAAGTTGTAAAAAATTTTAAACAGGGGTCCAAAATTATTATTTAGGGGGTTAGAAAAAATGCACATGGAACTACATAAGTGCTTGGGCTAATTTTATAGGTAACCTTGATGAAGCGAATTCTGAGATCCTTGTCGCGAGTATCAAATCTGAAGGCCACTAAAAATTAAAAATCTGAAACATTCCATTGAACCCTGTCGGGAACATTCCATTTATTCAGACTTTTAATTTTGTTTTTCACTCATTATTCTATTTTCATCACACTTCAAAAACATTTCCCTACCGCTTTGCTATCGGTCAATACTTTTTCAGCTAAAAATAAAATACTTTCGGAAAAAGTGCCAAGGCTTTGCCCGCGCTCAAAAAAATTGCAGATTTAAAAAAGCAATAGATCTAAAATATTCTGGTTCCCGCCATTTATTTAGACCTATTGCTTTTATTTTTCACTCCCTAAACTATTTTCTTTACGTTTCAAAACCATTTCCCTGTCGCTCTGCTTTCGGTCAATTATTTTTCAACTAAAAATAATTTAGGTTCGGAAAAAAATTAAATCGCAATTTTTCTTGCCACTTCTTTGCCCGAGCTCTTCCACAATTTCATCTATTGTAATTTGAAAGCTTTAGCAGCTAATAGCTCTTCAACTGCTCCAAAATTGAATTTCTCTTTTGTTTGAAAAATTTTCCACGTACTGGAAAGTTGTCGATAGCGTTTTATACCAGTCCAAAACGTATAACTCATCTACTTTTCTTTCATCCCATTTCTGGTGTTTTTCTGTATGCAAAATTAAAAATGGAAGTCTTCCTAAAAAAATAAATTTGGGAATCCATCAATATTTCATCTTCGATTAATTAAATATTGACGAACCCACCTACACCCTTCGGGCAAATTCATTTCCAGCTTTCACGTTGCTTCAGTTTTAGCCATCATTCCTTTTTTAAAATCATTTAGCAAAGAAAAAGACACCTCAATTATACGAATAAAGATAAAAGCAGTGAGTTCTTTGACATTTTTGAAAGCCTTTAAAACCCCATAAAGAATAGCTCTTTCCAGTCCGCTATAAAATCTTTCAGTTTAAAAAAAACAAGTCCTCATTACCAAATAAATAACTAAACAAGTTTATAACTAAATAAATAATTAAATATTATGAATGCAACAGCCCCAAAAACCCAAAGTTCAAAAAGTAAAAAAAATCAGATTTCTAAAAAAGGTGAAGATAAATTTATCTCTAGAATTATTGAGAATTTAGACAATGTAAAGGCCCAGGATTGGGAACTTTACACCAATTATAAGTTTCAGGCACCTCGCAACCTTTTCAGCCAAAACGCCTACAAAGGTTTTAATTTACTCGCTTTGTATATTGACACTTTAACCAATGGTTTCACCAGTAGTTTATATGCAACATTCAACGCAATTTCAAAAGCAGGCGGTAGACTTAAAAAAGGTTCAAAGGGAGTAGTGATTGAATTCTTCACTTTTGTTTACAAGGATCAGGAGACTTCAAAAATTTATTCACTGGAACAAGTAAAAAAAATGGTTCCTGCAGATCTTGAAAACCTGGTAAAAATACCCGTTGTCAGAAATTATGTGGTTTTCAACTCTAATCAAATTGAAAATCTGGAGGAATTGAATCTAAGTATCGCAATAGATGAACCGGAAGAACTTGATTTTGTGGAGCGCGAGAACTGCGAGAAATTTATTCAGCAACTTACCGAAAAAGCATCTTTAAAAATTAAATACATCAAGACGGCGCACGGCAGTTATTCGCCAACTTTAGACCAAATCAAAATGCCTTTAAAACAGTATTTCATTTCAGAAGAGAAATTTTATACCACTTTGTTTCATGAAATAATTCACTGGACCGGCCACGAAAATAGACTGAACAGAAATTTATTTGAAGGCTTTAATAACAAAGAAAAATATTCCTTTGAGGAACTAATTGCAGAAATGGGATCAATGTTATTAGCGCTACAATTTGGGATTACGGATGAACTTTTAAACTCGATCCGCTATCTTAAAGGTTGGTCCGATGTCAATAAAGAAAACCGGATTGAAAACATTAAAACGGCGTTCATCCAATCCAAAAGAGCCAAGAAATATCTCGAACAATTTTAATTCTAAACCCCTTACCAACGTGAGGGGTTTTTGCGTTCCGCAAAAAAATAAAAAAGATAGCAATGTGAGGTTTTGCTAATACCCATTCCTAATAGCACGGAATCAATTTGCAACTCTCCAGGCTAATTTGTAATTTGTCCTTTTTGAATGATGTTTTTTCCGACTATCGCCGCAGCGGCAGTGAGCTAATTTTGCGTGAAAATGTTGGGTAAGGTAAGGAAAGCAAGAGGGAACGCGTCTATTAAAGACAACGTTCAGATAATCAGACGATTATTATTTATTTATTTGTTTTTTGTTATACCAAATTGTATAAAAGTTAAGATTAAATATCTGGTATAGAGTAAAGTAACGATAAAAAATGTTAGATAAATGAGTAAACGTAATACAATGATGCGTGTTTCGCTGCAGAATAGCGAGAACATGAAAATCCTGAAAAATGAATTGAAACTGCCCAGCTATGATGAAGTAATTTCACACCTTATTGAAGTAAATATGAAAGGGAATTCCGAGGTTAATTCTCTATTGGAATTGAAGAAATCTTTGGAAATGGGCTTGGCTTCAAATGAAAAAAGAACTGAGGCTGTCCACAAAAGATTGGGTCATTTGGATAAGTTCTATTTCACCAAAATTCTGGATACGCATAACCTGCTTAAGGAGTTTTTAGCAATTAATTTGAAGAAGGAAAGGAGCACTCTGGAGCATGAAGATGCTGGCGGGGTTATCGGGCAATTTTCGGGAGAAGAACACAAAAAGCTTGAGAAAGAACTTGGGGAAGTTTGGGAAAGTCATCGGGAAATGGAGCGTATTAATGAATCTTTGAATGCACAAATCAATAACATTAAAAATAGATTCAAATTCGAAAGTGGAGCTTTTTCTAAAAATTATAAAGCCGTTTTATCGGTGCAGGATTATGAAGAAATTTTTAAGTGATGCATATTTCATTTACAAGACATGATCCGGATATTTCACAAAGTTGTAAAGCAGTAACCGAATATTTGGATAAGGAAAACTCTTCCCGTGAGAAGGAATATGAAATTTTTGTAGAGGATTTCGAAAATCAGGCACTCACCGGTTTTGATGAGCAGGTGGAACAGCAGAATCTTTTTTTCAGTCAGGGTAAGGATGGTGAACAAGTGTTTCTGGATCAGAATTCTGCTACGGATCTCATTGATGCTAATATATCTTCCCGCGCAAAAGAGAGGGAGAGCAAATTTTTTATTTTAAATATCTCGCCCAGCAAAGATGAATTGGAACATCTGAATGGTATCGTGGTAATGGAGTTGAAAGCTGCCGGAATAGGAGAAAAAGAAACGCAACTTTTGCAGCAGACGGATCAGGGGCAAAAGCAACTGGAGATTATGCGAAATGATCTGATGCACCAATGTCTGCGGGAATACGCCAATGACGTAATGAAAGATTATGCAGAAAACTTTAATCGTTATGTCTATAACAGTCCACAAAATTTGCCGACACAGAAGGAAGAACAATATATCAACAAGGAAACGAAGACAGCGCTTGCCGAACGCGGTATTGATAAAAAAGATCCTGTTTATGCGGAAGCATATCGGGAAACTCGTGAGAAACTCGCTGCTAACTTGGGCCGGGATCTTAGCGTGCGAAAAATGACCGCGAAAGATATGGTGTGGGTGGCAAAAGTGGAAGAAAAAAGAACCTATAAAGGCAATGATAAATGGGTTATCGAGAACAGAAAAATTAAGCGCGAAATTAAAAAACTTGAAAGTGCTCAGCACCCCGACGCCTCAAAGATTGAACAGTTAAAATCTGAATTGCACAAAGATCGGGCAACAGGTGAAATTGTTCGGGAAGGGCTTAAAAAAGGCGGTCAGCAATATCACATCCATGTTGTTGTTTCACGGTATGATAACTGTCCAAATGCGCGCTACAAAGGTTCAATTTCACCTTTGGCGCATCACCGCAACTCGAAGATGGCGGATAAGACAGCTCAGGTTGGTTTTAACCGTGATACTTTCTTTAAAAAGGCTGAGCGAAGTTTTGATCAAAGATTTCAGTACCATCGTCAGTACAGCTATGAGAAATTTAATGAGCAGAAGAAGATGCGTACCGGAAAAAAGGAAAGGATAGCCAAAGTAAGTGGCAAAGCACTTTCTGTCCTGGGCCAACCTGTTACCAAAGAACTTTATAGCAAGAGTGGAGTGGAAGAACTGCATAAGTTAAGTTTAAGAAATACGGTAAGTCGTGAGCTGGGGTTTCGTGTTCCTCTAACAGTTCCTAAAACTCCATTACAACTTGCGGCCAAAACATTACGTTCAATTATATCCAAGATTAATGATACTTCAAAAGGGTATTAGCTATGAAAATTTTAGATCTTACGTTGCGCAATTGGTTCATTCTACTTGCCGCAGTTTCAATACTTACATTTCTCCTTACGATTATCTTTAAGGCCCGAAGCAAAGTCCTTAAATTCGTTTTTCTCACCGTAATAGGGTTTTTGACCCTGATAGGAGCACAAATGCTTAATTATAAAATTATAGGTCTCTATTTGCTCCTACCCAGCATAATCTGCAGTAGCCTAATTTATTTATGGATCTATGAGAAATCTGCAGATCCTGTTTGGGATGTTGAATTTAAGACCAGCCAGGGCAAAAGGATTATCCGGGGAATACAGCGTGGTGTTGCAGTATTTGGTGCCGCAGGATCCGGGAAAACGATTTCTGTGCTGTATAATATCTTACAGCATTTTGGCAAAGCCGGCTTCGCTGGAATTATTTATGATTTTAAAGATGGCGAACTTACTGAGCTGGCCACAGCTATTTTTGAAGACAGACTAAAAGTGGTCGCAATTCACAATCCAAACATCAGCTATCGGGTAAATCCCATTGCACCGGAATATATTACGGGAGAGAAAGATGTCAATCAGCTGGTGAAAGTACTGATGGATAACCTCATTAAAAGCGGAGCAGGAAAAGGCGACGACTTTTTCAAAGATAGTGCGTCGTCTTTATTATCGGGCGTCATTCTAAAATTTTGGTTTGATCATCGTGATATTTGTACACTTCCGCATGTAACTGCTTTTATCTTAGGCGTTGATTTTAGTCTGCAAAATGATAGCAACTTAGAAAATAATGCTCAGGAGGAATTTGCAAAACTAAAGCATTTTTTAAATGCAAACGAACGTGTTGCTATTCAAGCCAGCACTTTTATTCTGGGGTTGGCTTCGGCGAGGCAAACGGCTTCTGTCATTTCTACCTTAGCTAACGGTTTACGAAAGATGGCTTTTCCCGAAGCTTTTTATGTGTTGAGCGGCAATGATCTTGATTTTAATGTAAATGCTGCTGAAATCAACTCTGTAGTTTCGGTCTTGAATGAGCCTAAATCGGCCGAATTTTTAAGTCCCGCAAATGCGGCTATAATTCATTCCATTACCAAACAAATGATGGTCCGAAACCGCAAGCCAAGCTTTATCATGCTGGATGAAGCTCCAACCCTGCAACTCTTAAATATGGCGCAGATTCCGGCAACTATGCGAAGTTTTGGGGTAGCTGTAGTTTATTGCGCACAGGATTTTGTGCAAGGGGTCGTGCAATATGGGCGTGACGGTTTCCGTGAAATTGTGGCTAACCTTTCCACACAGTTTTTCGGTAAATCCAATGATTCTGAAACCTCGAAGTTTTATGAAAGTTATTTTGAGTTGGTCAATATTAAAACCAAATCGATATCGCGTAAAGGCAGTGAGGGGAATCTACTTTCCTGGGGCGAAAGTTCTACCACTACCGGAGAACGAGAAGTACATAAACATCGAGCAAGTGAATTCAATCGGCTTTCGGTAGGACAGTTTGCTTTTCTTTCTGATGGTAAAAATGAAATCGTCAATATCAACCACCCACAAATCATTTCTCGAAAAATTGAAAATCAACGGGTAATTACTACAAAAATGCTTGATAATCATTTTAAAAAGATAATGGTGGAGGCCAGATCTCTGCTCTAGCTTAACATAATTGCCCCTTCAAAAAGTAGTGTATATTGGGAAAAAGTTTTTATATTTGGTCTATAAGATATCGCTTATGGACAATCAGAAATTAAAACTCTCCGGTTTCTTGACGTTATTTTATACTTTGGCTTCTGCCCAAAGTATTAACCTGAAAGGACCTGCCCAACAGTTGGCAAACGAAATTAAAGGCATTTTCCCCTATGTCGCCGTCAGCATTTTCATTGTAGTTATTTTCGTCAATCTTGGTCACTTTGTAAAAGACAATGGTGATTGGAAAAAAGGCGTCACCAACATTGTGATTTTTGCTGCTATACTAGGCGCAGTCGTTGGACTTGTAAATTACGTGGGAAGTATCAGTGTCTAAAAAGAAGTAATTGTGGCACCATGCGGAAGGTAAAAAATTTAAAAGGTTACCGCCAAAAACCCACTATTTACGGACTTAATACGACAGGCTTTATCATTACTACGATTATCTCGGTTTTGGCACTGCTCAGTTTTCTGGGCGGAATTACCGTGCAGAAAGTGGTTTTGGTAACTGCTGTTATTGCCGTGACTTATTTTACGTCACTTCTTCTGGCCAATAACAAGTCCATCAACGAGTGGCTTTTTGACGAGAATTTGCCCCAAAAGTTTTCCAATGATGAATAATCTGTTTTTACATATCGAAAACAATGCGGTCGTAGGGACTAATGGTGCCTATGCGATGGGTTATGAAGTGCAGCTCACTGAGAAATATTCTTTGGGGCAGGAAGATTATCAAACCATTAATGATTTGTGGAATCGTGCTTTAAAAGATATGCCTTCCGGTTCCATTTTCCTTAAACAGGATATTTTTCATGAAGCCAAATTTGAAACCGGTCAGCTGCCCGATCAAAACTATTTACAGCGCGAAACCAAGAAGTATTTCCACGGACGACCTTTTCTTGCGCACAAATGTTTTCTTTTTTTAATCCTGCCGGCCGGTGACACTTTTACTACGAAAATAACCAATCCTTTTAAGCGCTTGAATAAAAAGAAATTTGAGCGTTTTGATGATCGAATAAATTCCTTCAAAAACACCGTTGAACAGGCCATCAACTTTCTGCAGGGAGGAAGGATCAATACAGGGAAGGCTTTCCAGATTCGTGCACTGCGGGCAAAGGAAATGAAGGAGTATTACGACTACTACTTTAATAATTTTCAAAGTGAGTTCGTGACAGACAGAATTTTAAAGGGTGGATATATTCAGATTGGAGACCGGCTGCTGGGAGCGGTTTGTACGCGGGATGAAGAGCATCTTCCGGAAACGTTGCCGGAACTTCAAACCGATAAAAACTTCAGTACCGCAAAGTATAAGTTCTTTCAAAATATCGGGGATCTGCTCAGTTTTGAACTTCCTTTTGATCATGTCTACAATCAGATTATTTATTTTGAAGATAATCAGAAGCAGTTGGCAGAGCTTCGGCGGCGGCATGATCTGCTGAAGAAATCAGCCACGTTTGATCCACAGAATAAAGTGAATGCCGGGAAACTGGAAAACTTAATTGACGAGATTGCTTCTGATATTGACAGTGAAAGAATTGTACGGACTCACATCAACGTTCTTTTCTACGGCGACAGTGAAGAAGAAATTAAAAGCCGGCGAAACCAAATCACAGAAAAGTTTAAGTCAGTTGACATCAAATCCCGGCAGCCGATAGGCAATTTCCTGAACTCTGTCTATTGCAATTCCTTCTACCTGTTTTCCGGAAACTTCTCGGATAAACAAATGTTCTATGGAAATTTAAGCCTGGCAACTTTATTTATCAATAACTGCACGAACTATAAAAATGACGCGCGGGGTGTTCTGCTTAATTCACGCATTGCAAATATTCCCGTGGTGGTGGATACCTGGGATGAAGAGAAGCGCTACGTAAGAGCGCGCAACTTTATGATCTTTGCGCCTACCGGCTATGGAAAATCGTTTTTTGCCAACCACTTGTTCCGGCAGTATTATGAAGAAAATGCACGGATGGTATTGGTAGATCTTGGTGGCTCCTACCGTAAACTGGCAGCCTTGTACCCAGATGATACGGCGTTCATTCATTATCGGGAAGGCACCGCCATTGGGTTTAATCCTTTCGATCTCCAAGGTGATGCGCTCACCGCTTCCAAAATCGAAGATCTGACTGAGTTTTTGATAACCCATTATAAGAGAGATTCTAAAGCCTCTGAAAACGAAAAGACTGCCCTGCGAAAAATTATTGAAGGTTATTATTTACAAGGAGGAGAACAAAGCCTTTTGCAATTCATCAGCGCAGTGCGCGAGCACAAAGAAACGCTTCTGGATGAGCTTAACATCCGAAAGGAATTTTTTAATATCGAAGAGTTTCTTTTTGCCATGAGTGAATTCGAGCCTGGAGGAATTTATGATTTTCTCTATGCCGATGAAAGTAACGAAAATCTGTTCCGCCTAAAGGATAAAAAGATTATTGTTTTTGAACTTGATGAAGTGAAAGACAATCCACTCCTGCTGGCCATCATGCTGCAACTTATTTCCTCTGTCATCCATGAAACGGTGTGGAAAGATAAATCTACGCGTGGGTATATTTTCTTTGATGAAGTGGCCAAGCAATTTAAATTCAAAGGCGTTCTGGAAAAAATTGAATATTTCTTCCAAGCGGTCCGAAAGCAAAACGGTGCCATTGGTATTGTACTTCAGGCCGTAAGCCAACTACCGGAAACGGGTGAATTCGGTCAGATCGCAAAAACGATCATCGAGAATACACAAGTCCTATATGTTCTGCATGCAAAGGATTACATTGCCCTGCAGCAGCGCTTTGGAATGAGTGATCATGCCTTTCATCAAATGAGTTCGCTTACCTCGGATTTTGAGGGTAAAAATAAATATTCAGAAATTTTTGTGATGCGCGGAAACCAACATCAGGTGTATCGCCTGGAAGTTCCGGAAAAAGTTTTTTGGGCCTATCAGACGGAAGGCGCTCAAAACCAAGAATTGATGAATCTGTATGAAGAAGTTGGAGACATGGAAACAGCAATTAATCAATACATCAAAATCAATTAAAATGAAAAAAATTTTTTTTGCCTTAAGTCTGATGATAGGATCCTATACTTTCGCCCAAATGGCGGTTGTGGATGCTGGCGCGAATCATCAAATGGCCAAACAAATAACGCAGTCAGCCGCGCAGATCAAACAGCTGGAAAAGTCTTATCAACTGATGAAAGACGCCCAGGAAAAATACCGTCAGGTAAATGGCTATGTACAGCAGATGGGTCAGCTGCTGAACATTATAAATCTGCAAAAGCAGGCAGTTAACAATTCAAACAAAATTTTGCAGAAAGCGCGAAAAGGAAAGTTTGATGTGAGCAGCATTGAAGCACAACTGTCCCAGATCTCAGGGAGTATCAAAACCGTTCAGGCTTTATTGAATAACGGAATGTTTAATATGAGTGACAGTGAACGGATTACCCTGCTCGAGAATGAATATGATAAAGTAAAAAGTGCAAACGCAAAAATCAGTGTAAAGCTCATAAAACTTTCTTATTAATGGATTATTCCTGGCTTACAGAACTGAATCAAGTCATTTCACAAAACCGGATTTTTTCCTTTACCATTATTGGAGCCAAATCGCTGGCAATGGTCTTATTGATGTTTAAAGTAATCGGGAATTTTCTACAGACCGGTGAAAATTCGGAGGCACCAAAAATAGGAGGTATTATCAGCATCATTGGTTATGGGCTTTTAATTATTGGAAGCGACTGGGTAGTAAACGCTATAGAAACTATGTTTTCTTCCGTAGATGTATCCGTAGCAGCCCAAAAACCCTTGCAGGATGACGGTTTAAAAAAGTATTTACTGGAACTGGATAAGATTGCGGATCAATACAGCGGCTTGGATTATATCGGGTTCTATTTGTCATTAATCCCGCTTTATCTCACCACCGGCCTGATGACTTTCACAAAGCAAATTCTGGAAGTATTGGACATGGCCGTAGTTGGAATGTATTTGATTCAAAGGGTGTTTCTGATCCAACTTTTCAAAGTCATTTTTCCCTTCGCTATTGCCCTGTCTACTACCAAAGGTTTTGAAGATATGTTTTCTCGCTGGGTGAAGATTTATATAGGACTTTTTGTGCTTGGCATCGGCTATACAGGGATTATGAAATTCTCTGAGATCATTTACAGTTTTGTGCAAGGCAAAGTCAATCTGCAGATGTCTGACATTGGATATGAAACCCATTTAGGAGTCATTTTCGCCTATACGGTGGGCGCATTACTACTGTCCTTTTTAGTGAAACTGGGTTTGTTTGCGATGGTAACAAAAGAAATCCGTGGATATTTTAGCTAAGATATGAAAACAGAAAAAGCAGAAATAACAGTAGGAAAAGATATTTACTCGGAACTCAAGAAGAACAGCCGGGTGGTTTGGGGCGTGGTGGCAGTCAGCGTTATTTCCATAGTCGCAATTCTCTATTTGGCTTTGGTCATTTACGCTGATAGTACGAGTAAGATCTTTACGATTAATAATCAGGGCGATCTTATTCCGCTCAGTCTGGTTTCGCAAAAGGCCGACAAAGTAAAAGTGATAAAGGCCAATGCCGATTACTTCACCAAGCAGTTTTACGATCTCGATCAGTATTCAATAAAAGAAAAGAAAGAAAATGTTTTGTGGCTAATAGGCGAACAACCGACCAAGTTGATCAAGGATAAGGATAACAAAGGATATTATTCCAATTTTCTTTCCATCAACGGGCTGGTGCAGAAATCGGAGATCGTCCCGAACAGTTGGAAAATCCTCGAGGTAGACGGAAATCCGACCGTCAGTTTTTCGGTGTTGGTCAAGAGAATCAACGGAGCTGCAGAAGATTTCTTCCAGGCAGATGTTCAACTGCGAATGACCAAGGTGAATATTAATTATCCCTATAATCCCTTTGGCTATTTGATCACGAATTTCACTGAAAATCTTTATCGGGTAAATAAACCGACGGACGAAGCAGTAATTGTACAAGACAGTTTGAGAAGAGAAAACATTAACCCTACGATTGAAATAAAATGATGGAGAAGCTAAGGGAATTTTGGAATTATAAAAGCGGCGAAGAGCGACGGAAGATTGTGGTGTACAGTATAGCAAGTGTGACCGCAGTTTTATTACTTGGTGGCGTATATTTTATTAACAATGGAGAGCGTATTCAACAGGTCGATGAAATATCAAATCCTGATGCGAAAGAAGCACAGAGATACAACAGCCGCACTGAAGCTAACCAGCTTGCTAGAAAAGACAGCAGCGGCCTGAATACGGCACTGGATAATCTTTTTGGAAGCTCGGGACCTACCTCGAAAACGGAAGATGATCAAGTGACTGCGGATGCTGTAGGATATACAGAGCCGGTTTACACAGAACCCAACTATTCGCGAAGCGCGCCAAGCTACGGCGCGGAGAATAGTTATAACAGCCACTCTACGTACGGTGACTACTCCATGTGGCAGACTGAGGAGCCAAAAAACAATTCTATCGGCTACACCGAAATCCGAAATGTTCCGACAAAAAGTTCAAGTCCTCTAAGAAATAAAAAAGAGATGATGGATTATGCAGAGCCAGTGTACTCTTTTCCCGAGAGCACCATCAAGGCGGAGCAGGGAATTGCAAACGGCAAACAGATCCGTGCCAAGTTGCTTTCAAAAGGTTATTTTCAACCGGGACGCACCTTATCCTTCGTGCTGCTGGAACCTACGGAGATAAGCGGCATTAAAGCGCCAAAAGGACAAATAGTGACTGGAGTGGCAATGGAGCAAAATAACCGCCTGACGGTCAATTTTTCTACAATTAAAATTAAAAACAAAATCATCCCTGCTAAACTGAAACTGTTTGGATCCGACGGCATGAGCGGACTTCCAATTGCGGGTGGAAGTCAAGACACTGGAATGGACGTAGAGAGTCGCATCCTAAGCGAATCAAGCCGTATACCGGTGGTGGGTGGAATTGTTGGAAATATTTCGGGTGTCGTAGGAAAACAGCCAGATAACCGGATTCTACTTACTTCAAATACAGAATGTATCATCGTTAATTATAATTAGTATGAGAAAACACCTAATAATCATATTTTCAGTCCTAAGCGTTCTCGCTTATTCTCAGCAAAGTAAGCGTAAGGTTGCTAAAAAACCTGCTAAAAAGACATTGAATAAAACTGCTGTTTCTAACTCTGGTAAAGCTATGAAATTCGTGGAGGCCAAACCCGAAATGGGCGAAGAGACCGAAATGCAATATGCAGAAGCACCTGCGGAACATGAAGCTATAGCACAACGGCTCTTGAAAAAATCCGGTTGGATCCGAAACCGGAACTCGTCAGTAGTGCGTGGTATCGAAGGCTATATAAAAGGAGTATATGTGGGCAGCGGAAAAGTTTACGTTTTGATCGAAGTATTGAACAGGACGAATATTAACTACGATGTGGAAAGTGTGTCTTTTATTACAAGCCCTATCCAGGTGACGAACCGCCAGATCGAGGCGGAAGAGAAAGTATTTACTCCGGTATATTCGATACAGCCTGAAAACATTGCAAAGAAATCCAGTCAGAAATTGATTTATGTTTTTGACAAGTTTACCATTGCGGACAATAAAAATCTCCTGTTCATCATGACAGAAGTTGATGGTGAGCGAACGCTTTCGCTGGACATTAAACCCAAATACATTGTAGGAGCTGAATATGTTAAATAGATTATAAAAAGAGTAAAAATGAAGAGAAATGCTTTAGTACTGTTCGCGCTGTGCTTTTGTGTAATGATACAGGCACAGGGCAGAAGAAAAAATCAGTCTGCAGTCCATGGGGAATATGGATACATGCTGAACAAAGATGATCAGAAAGGAGGCTTTATGGCTAAAGTTGGTTACAGTAAAGTTTTTGGCGATAAGGGATTACTTGGGAAAGCCGAAGCTTTTTATCAGGATTATGAAGTCACCTATCTGGATGATCAGCTCCTACCCTATCAGAAATATGGATTAAACGTGAATGCAGGCTACAGTTATGAAGGATTGGCACCAGTATATTTGAACGGCTGGCTTGGAGGCTATGCCGCCTATGAGACAATAAATAACGGAAATACAAGGGACCCAAAATATAATGCTGAATTTTCAGTACCGATAGAAAACTTTGTCTATGGTCTCTCCGGCAGTGCTGAAATTGAGTTTGCTTTTGCGCGCCGCTTCTCGCTGCTGGCTAACTATACCCAGTTTTATGATTTAAAGAGTGATTTTTCAAAATCAAATTTTGCCCTTTTTGGCGGTGTTAAATTTTATATCAATTAAATCTTAAATTATGAGAAATTTTATAGCAATCATATTTAGTGCTCTGTTATTAATGGTGGTAATGAATTCCTGCCGCGAGGACGGGGAATGGGGTAATAATGAAGGCGGACAGTTTGGCTTTAGTATTGAGCGGGACAAAGACTTTATAGAAAAAGCAGTTGGGGAAGAAAATCAGCTTAAATTTAATATTATTCCCAAATATGACTTTGGTGCTGTGAAGACCGTTTTTAAGTTTACGACTAATTTAAATGGGGTTTTAAAGCTCAATGATGAAGTTTTAAAGCAAAATCAAGAATACAGCTTCACCTCAGAGAAGAATACCTTTCAGTATACCGGTAATATCAGCGGTGTTCACGAGTTAAAAATCAGTGTAAAAAATGATAAAGGCGCCGCGGGGGAAGAAGTTTTCTCGCTGCCGTATGCAATTTCGGAATTTACGCACACATTTAATGGTGGCACGGGACCGATATTTCAAGGTGAAGAGACAGCCTATCTAATGAAGATCATTCCCGGATCCGGCCAGCCCACCACAGGGTATCAAATTAAATTCAATACCTACCCGGGTGAAGTTAAATTAAATGGCATTTCGGCTTCGTTAGACCAGTGGTATCCACTTAATAATATTGAAAGCTTTACCACCTCTCTTACAACGCATAAAGCGGGTCAGGATAAACTCACCTACTCGATCCGTAACAGCACGATCACCAAGGATTATGAGATCCAGCAAAACGTTCAAGCTCGTACTATTACCATCGAAAGCTTAAATTACAGTCCGGCAGATATTGCTGTAAACAGCCAAGTTCAGATCTCCGGGATTGTCAATAAGTCTCCATCCAATACAAATACAACTATTCAATATAAAACCTGGATTTCTTCTGCTTCCAACTCTAATCTAAATGGCATCCAAAATACCAATAATGCGTACGTTACCTATGCGCTAGGAACAAACGGGTCTTTGTTATTAAACATATCTGCGCTTGCAGCGGGAATTTACACCTATAATATGCAGGTTAAAGATGAGTTTGGAAATGAAAGCGAGGTGAAAAGTTTTGAAATTAGCGTAACCGCTCCTATATATTTTGACGACAGTATAAATAAAGAAGGTACTTTAAAAATGAAAATTCCGGCTCCAGTTGGTGGATGGAAGGTTTACCAACAAGGATTTAGCAGAAAATTTAGAATTCTTACAGGAGGTATTGCTTCGGTCAAATCCATAACTTACGAATTAAATTACGATGTTACCACCCTAAGTTCGGCCCAGCATGTCACACGAAGTTACATGGAGAATATTGCTCCTGGTACGAAGATTTTTGAGAGAAATCACGAAGTATGGCAAACCTTGGGAGATTTAGTAGCTCACTTGCCCGGTGCTAATGTAAATGTTATTAATCCGACTATGAAGATTACGGCCGTGGCCAATACCGGTGATACCGCCAGTGTAACGATAGTCCCGGAGCTGGAATACACGATCAATTAGCTTAAAGTCCCGCTGGAGCGGGACTTTACTTTCCGGGAGTATAGCCATAGAATATGTTACCTGCAGTGTTTTTTGAATTGCTTTACATATTATTGAAATTTGTGCTCATTAAGATTCATACTGTATGTTTTATTTGCAATCCTACTTATTAAGTTTATGAATTGTATTGGGAAATCTGTTAATAATACGACTGAATCATTTTCAGGTTGAGAATAATTTTGAAATGCTGAACTTTTTAAAAGGACATTTTTTCGGTTATTTCTACAAATCAACACTGCATCTTTATAAAGATAGTAATCCACAATTGATTTCAAAGTTATTTCTTTTGTAGTATTTTGATTATCTTTAAAAATTAATCTCTTA
The DNA here is from genome assembly GCF_000422265.1 of Kaistella palustris DSM 21579. Classification (GTDB taxonomy): domain Bacteria; phylum Bacteroidota; class Bacteroidia; order Flavobacteriales; family Weeksellaceae; genus Kaistella; species Kaistella palustris. The sequence goes on along the minus strand of NZ_AULL01000001.1, from coordinate 8,808 downwards.
TTTGTGATGTATACTTGTCCGATTCCAATTGGTACTAAATCTTTTACATCGTTTGCAGAATAAGAAAGATTACCCATTCTTAATGGTCCATAGTTAACTCTAACTCCTGAATAATTTATGTTTCTTCGAACGGTTTTTTCTTCAAGATAATAAATACTATAAAAGAAATCGGAAAATAAAACCTCATTTTCTTTTAAAATAATTTTGTGCTTATCAAAAGCATCTTCTTCAATCCAAATTTTATCATTTGCAAGTGAATCTCTTTTCGAAACTTCCAAAAAATACGCTGTATACAGATCTCTTGCCTTTTCATCAGTGAAGCCAAGGTAATTATTTATTTTTGCGGAGTCTTTTGAATATGCAATTTCTTTTGGAACTCCGACATGAGTCATAAATTCAAATGCATGATAACTTTCGCCATTATCAAAAAGGAGTTTTGCTTTTTTCAAAATATCTTTCGCTTGTGGATTTCTTTCTCTTTCTATAAGTTTTAGAAAGTATTGATTGTTTAAATCATTTATTTTTGATTCATCATCCATAATTTTATCTTTTGAAGATTTAGATGGTAGAATAATTACAAAAAGCAGAATTGCAACTACAATGATAATTGGAACAGTCATAAATGTGTATTTTAATTAAAATTTCGATTGATTTATTAATTTCTTTTAATTCAATTTTAATATTATCAAAATTTTTTCTCATTTCTTCAAATATTTTCAGTCGAAAATCATCTGGAGCATTTTTTGATAAATAAATTTGCAGATTTCCAATAAATTTATCTAAGTTCATAATATTGTCATTAAGTTCTTGAAGTGAAGCAATGGAATAAGTAACCACATTTTGAGTATAACCATTGTTGGTTAATTTTGGTTTTCTCAACTCGAAATTGTTCACATTTCCTAATGCATCACCAGCAAAGAAAGTTCCATGAGCCAACTCATTTCTAATTTCAATTGCCTTAATAAATTGTTTTCTAAATATCTCTATCAATTTTGAGACTTCAGGATTGTCGTAAATATTGGTTGTTTTTAAAATACTTTTAAATTTTGAAATTAGTGGACTTGCGGTTAGACCTTCAAGTAATATGTCTATCCGTTTATCCTCAATTTTGAACATGCAATCGTTGGTACAAATTTTTCTGATAATATTACACATTTGAAAGTTGATACTTTCAAAATGTATTATAGATTTTCCATATTCTAAGTAAAATTTGTGCATTCACTTCTTGTTAAGGCGTGTTTTTTGTCAACATTGCTGGTAACGGTTTCGGGCTTTGCGTTCGGGCGGGTTTCGGAGCACAAAGTTTCAATTTATTACTAAAGTTTATTAGAAGCACAAGGCTCCAAGTTTGCACGTCACCCCGCCTGACGCAAAACCCGTGTTATAGGGCGTTTTTCTCATTCGGCTCGTATTTTTCTCTTACTTGGTCTGCCCAAACTGCAACATAATTATCTGCCCAATTTTCTCTTTTTTGTTCTGTAGCCTTGCTCCAATATCGTTTATAAAAACTGTCGATAGAGTGTCCGATTTCGTGAATTAATAAGCTCTCCAAATAATACTGTTTTATCTTTTCTTCCGTCCACTTTAAAAACCAACCATTTTCGTCCTCTTTCAATTCTGTCGTAAAGTCTTTATAATAGTTTAGAACTTTCTTTAACGGTTTGTTCTTTCCTAATCTCATTTTGTTGTCTTTTGGAAATGGATTAAGAACAATTAGGTAAACTCCGCTTCCACAAATAAATGAACCTTGAAAAGTTTTTCCATCCAAATAGTCCGCCTTTTTGATTTTTTGAAGCCAAACGTGTGTTAAGTGGTCTGTGTGGTCTTTTGGAAGTCGGTTAAGCATTTCTTTTACTTCGTTCACTGTCACAGGGAAATAAAAGTCCCGTGAAGGATTGTCTAAAATGAAAATTGGTGTTTCTTGTCCTTCGTTTGGGGCAGTCAAGTTGTGTTTTCTATTAAAAATATTGTCCGCCAGTTTGGGTCTTTTGCGTCCACCCATTACGTCACCGAATTTTCGGTTTTTTTTCCAAGCTGTATGTTTTCTTGTCTGCACGGTGTCGTTTTTTAAAATGCCCTATAACTCTCAAATATATGCAACTTCTGACATTAAGAATCGTTTTTTAGTGATTTAATAATCAAATCAATATCCGTTTATAAACGTTTATAAACAGATAAGTAATGGTAGTAAATATTCAAATTGCGCAATTGTGGTCAAAATGAAATTAAAATAGTTTTACATTTCTTTCACATACACAAGACTCCCGGCTGGAATCACTTCACTTACAAACTGTGGATTCGCAAACTTTAAAAGGGAATAATCAAATATTTTAGCCAACTTGCGGAAAGTAGTCGTCTTTTCTATCCTGATCATCTTTAAATCAAAAAAATTATATCTGAAATACTGTGGCTTCATTTGATGTTCTTTGTAGAAGTTGAAAAGATAATTTACAGCAACGAAACTTGGGACATACGCCTGCGTTTCTTTTGGCAGATATTTCCGTAATTTCCAGTAGTCTCGTGTTCCTGCCAGGCGAATAGCTTTATTCAAGTTTCCAGGTCCGCAATTGTATGCTGATATGGCCAGGTTCCAGTCTTTATACATTTTGTACAGATCCCGCAGGTACCGGGCGCCTGCATCGGCATTGCTTACAGGATCATAAAAGGTATTGATATATGGGGTTTTTCTCAGACCATACTGCGCGCCGGTTGCTGGCATAAACTGCCACAAGCCGCTGGCTCCCGCCCTGCTGCCTGCCCTGGGATTCAGGGCGCTTTCTACCACAGCCAAATATTTCAGTTCGCGTGGTACACCGTACCGATCCAGTTTGCTTTCAAACAAAGGAAAATAATAAGCGGAAAGCCCCACTACCTTGGGATACCACCGGTAGCTTAAAAACTTTTTGACATAGGTATAGGTAATGTCATTATAATCGATATTGAGCGCTGTATTGGCGTTGAGAAAGGCGAAACGGTTCCGGTATGTAGAAAGATCGAGTTTAGAATTAAAGTGTTCGCTGCCGGAGCTGAGTGAGGACAACTGAACTAAATACTGCTGATCAATTTTAATAAAGTACTCCCCTTCTTCAGTTTGAATAGTGTTTTGTGATTTTAATTTGCTGCTTGCAGACGATAAAATGACCAAACACCCCAGAAAAATGTTTTTCATTTCATAAATTTAAATAAGAAAATCAAATTACTGAATATTTTTTTACCTTTAATCCGGATTTGCAAAATGAAGAAAGTATTTAAATCAACAAAGGAAAACTACACACGAACAATTTTTCAAATCTGGCTTCGTGATTTCTACACCATAATTAGAACAGTCAGAGATGAGTTTAAAAATTCGAAAAATTTTCGGTATTAAGGAAAATCTACAGGAGTTTACCAAATACATTGGTTGTAATCCGAAAGGGATCTATTACATTGAAAGCAACACTATCGAAAATAAACATGTCCGGTATTTTTTATTTCTGCGTAAGAAAGGCTATAATATCAACGATATTATGGACAGAATTATTGAAGAGGAACATAAAAATACCAATAAATCTTCTGCTTTAAAATCAAAACTTCTTTAATTAACTTTTCAATTCCAAAGTTTTATCTATTATTTCAATAGATAACGAATAAAATTTATTCCCTGCAGATTTCCATCTAAACTTTATGATTGTTTTTTTCGACTATTATTTTTAACATTAAATTTGAGATATCATTTTACTAATTCATAATCAAAAGAAATCAGTAAATATTTCAGAAATTACATCACTGATTAATCCTAAAATCGGTTATACTATAGTTTAATTCAGAGATGCAAAATCGTAGAAAAATACTATAGTTTGCTTTCAAAATACTGTAGAACATTTTTTTCCAGACTTTGTCATAGAATATGTTAGCTGTAGTTCTTTTAATACTCAATTCTTAATGAGTCGATTCCAAATTCCGATTTTGGTAAGAGAAACTCAGTTTTTTCTTTTGTAAATTTAAATTTTGAATTAAAACCTAAACTCTTTAGTTCACTTTCAATTGGTGATGATTTAGCACCTAATTCAGATTGAAATAAATTTCCATTAATAATTTTGAAAGCCTTTTCTCCGGTTGAAATTGGGGTCCCAACGTAATTATTATCATAATTTATTGACAAAAACTTATAGGATTTTGCATTTGGAAAATATATGATTTTACAGTTTGATTTTTCTTTATCCCAGTATTCTTTTTGATCAAATATTTTAATTTCATTATCCAATTTTCCATTCGCATAAATTTTTACAGGAATTGCTTTGCCAATATTTCTTGCATCGCGAAAAAAATATTTTATTAGAATAATATTTTCTGCGAAATAAAATATAGTAATTCCAAAAATTAAAATAAAAAAAATTAAAAGTTTCTTTGGAATCTTCATTTAGCAATTTGTTGGTGAGAATTACAGCTAACGTTTGGGTATTTCTGTTGGCGGGGACTTTTTATAACTAGTTTTTGTAAATATAACAAATTGAACAATTAGCGAAAATCTTGATGATAGGAACTTCCGACCCGCTAATAGAAATACTTTGTTAGCAGAAGTTTTTTTTAATTCAAGAATACTGAAAGAATAAGTAGAAATAGTAAAAATGTTATATAAATATAACTTGTTCCTCCTTTTTTAGCGATATATTCTTTCTGTTTTTCAATTTCAGAATATTTCTTTTCAGCATTTTTTAGTGTTCTATTCGTTTTTTTGATATATAAATTATTTCCAATAATTCCTAAAGTTATTAACAAAACAATTGTAACAGAAAAATTCACAACTTTTGTTTGCTCCATTCCAATAAGTTTTGTTAAAACTACATTTTCAAAAATTGTTTCCAAATAATAAAAAATGAAAATGATAAAAAATTCCAGATACATTTTTCTATATAGAAACCAAAACACACCAAATATTAAAGCGGAATAATTAAATCTCCATTTTTTTCCTTGCTCATAGTATTTTAGTTGCTCCTGATAATAAGAATTACTTTTTTGAAAGAAGGTTTCGTAAAGTTGAATTTTGTCCATTAAATTATTTAGTGATATTTCGTTAAATTTTATCTAGTTTCGATTTAATGAAAATGTTGTTTAAAATTTCTGCTAACGGTTGGGTATTTCTGCAAACGGGGATAAATATACCATAATTTTATACTTGCCGGAAATTAAATTTTACGTAAAAATCTTCGATGAAAACTTCCGCCCCGTTTGTATAAATACCGTGTTGTAAGCAGCGGCATTTTCTCCAAAACATATTCTCAACAACAGGGGAGACCCGAAATTATTAAAGTGCTGTCCAGAAGATTACCGTCCGCGCCGTTGCTGACAACGGTTTGGTATTTCTGCAAACGGGGATAAATATAGCAAAATTTTATACTTGCCGGAAATTAAATTTTACGCAAAAATCTTCGATGAAAACTTCCGCCCCGTTTGTATAAATACCGTGTTGTAAGCAGCGGCAATTTCTCAAAAACATATTCCCAACGAAAGGGGAGATCTGCAATTTTTAAAGTGCTGTCGAGAAGATCACCGTCCGCGCCGTTGCTGACAACGGTTGGGTATTTCTGTTGGCGGGGACTTTTTATAACAAGTCTTGGTAAATATAACAAAAAGAACAATTAGCGAAAATCTTGATGATAGGAACTTCCGACCCGCTAATAGAAATACCGTGTTAGCGGTAGTTGTTTCTAATCTCAAAGTTCTTTAAAAATTTCCTTTCGAGTGCGATTTTAGATTTTTTTAGATAGAGTAAAGGAGAAAATAAAAATGCTTCTAATGCTATGAAAATTAATAGAAATTTAATTGCAAAATTTAAATTCATTTTTTCAAACGGAAATTCAGAAATATTAAATATAATAATTGTTAATAGAATTGTATTTGTAATAATAGGATACATTTTCATCCAATAATATCCGAATTTTAATGGCGAAATTTCATATTCTACATCTGTGAATTTTCCCTCCTTTTTGAATTCTCCACTAATTAAAAATGGCGTGAGAAGAAGATTTGCGTTTTTTGTAATATAGAATTCATGTTTTTCTAATCGTCCGTAAAAAATTTTATTCGAAAAATTAATTGACAATAGTGCTAATGGAGATCCTTTAAGAAGTGGATTTCCATCGACAGTTAAATCAGTTAATTTATTTTTAAATTCGATGACATTTAATTCTGATACCATATTTTTACAATTACCGCTAACGTTTTGGCGCTTGGCGAAGAAGCGGATTTCGAAGCACTAAACTGTCTGCCAGTACCGAACTTGATACGAAGCACAAAGCTTCATGTAAGCACTGAACCCGCTTTTTTGCCAAACGCCTGTTACCAGTTGTTTTTCTATTTCTCATTATTCTTGATTTTTTGTTTCATCTGTTGTCCGTATAAATACAATTGTGGCATGAATAACAAAAACAAAAATAAGTATCGTGAATTAAAACCTTTCATTATTATAAAAGTGGTCACAAGAATTGTCGCTAATACAAGTATAACTGTGTTAATTCGATATGCTGCTTTTATGTATCCCTTGTCAGCCCATTCATCCCAACTGTCAATTTCTCTTACATCATTTTTTTTCGTTAAAATGCTGAGTTGATAAATGAATTTGTTTGCGTCTTTTACTTGAACTTTTGCATTATTAATTTTTATACTCCTGTCAGCAGTTATTATCTTTCTCAATAATTGTCCGCTGTCAATTACAATAGTTTTAATGTCAATGATGTTTAAAGGTTCTATTTCGTCATAGTTAAATATTAGTTTTCTTGTCCATCTGAATTTTAATTGTTCATCGTCAATAGATACCGTTAAATGTCCAACAACAAAGTAATAAACCGTCAAAAGATAAACAGCGAAAAGCAATAGTCCTATAAATATGTTGTTTAATTCAGCACCTAAAATAATAAGTCCAATTAATGCAATTGGTGATAAAAAGAGTCCAACTAATACTCTTGATTGTCTGAAAATGGTCAACTCAAATTTCTGCATTGTCGGCTTTCTAAAATTACTGGTAACGGTTGGGTATTTCTGTTGGCGGGGACTTTTTATAACAAGTCTTTGTAAATATAACTTATTGAACAATTAGCGAAAATAGTCATGATAGGAACTTCTGCCCCGCTAATAGAAATACCGTGTTAACTGCAGACTTTTTAATTTACAGAATCTTTTACAAAAAAATAATTCTCTCCAATCTTATTTGAACTCTTAGAAATTTCACGTTCAGTAAATACTGCGGTAAAATATTTCATATTCTTGGTTAAATCTGTCGAAAAAAAGTAATAATTTTTGTTATTTCGTTTTAGTTCAATATTTTGTTTGGTAATTATTTTCAAATTTTTATCTTGAAATGCATATATAAAATTCACTATCAATTTGTTTTCGAAATTAAATGTAATTGGAGTGTAAAAATTATAAGTGATTTTTTTGTTTTCTATATTTTTGTTGAAAAACTTACTTTTAAGCGTGTCAAGTTTATTATCCTGAAAGGATTTAATTTGATTTTTAAAGTTTTTTTCTCCATTAAAATGAAATTGAATTTCATATAACTTCTCGTTTGTATTTAAATCTGTAAGTTTCCACCAATCTAATTGCTCGCTGTCTTTGCTACTTAATTTGCCTTGTAATTCATATTTTTTATTTCTGTAAATTACATATTGAATAGAATCGTTAATGTGTTTTATAGAAACTTTTTTGTAAAGATTGGTATTAAATAAGTTATTAAGAATTTCAATGTCATAAAGATTCATTTCATCTTTAACCTTTTGTTTCTTTTTCGTACAATTAGTAACAGAAAAAAGTAATAACATCAGAATAATTAATCTTAGTTTCATAAACGAAATAGTGGTTAGTTTGCAGTTAACGGTTTGGTATTTCTGCAAACGGGGATAAATATACCAAAATTTTATACTTGCCGGAAATTAAATTTTACGCAAAAATCTTCGATGAAAACTTCCGCCCCGTTTGTATAAATACCGTGTTGTAAGCAGCGGCAATTTCTCCAAAACATATTCTCAACGAAAGGGTAGACCTGAAATTATTAAAGTGCTGTCGGGAAGATCACCGTCCGCGCCGTTGCTGACAACGGTTGGGTATTTCTGCAGGCGGGCTAAAAATACGAAAACTTTCTACTTGCTAAAAAATTGATTAATCGCGAAAATCTTCGATGAAAACTTCATACCCGCTTGTAGAAATACCTTGTTAGTTGCAGGCGTAATTGCCAATTTTTGTATGTATTATTTCAAAATTTATTTTTAATAAAATTAATAAAATCACAAAATAAATTGCTATTAATTTCATTAATTTCCATTTTACCTTCTATAACTTCAAGTTTCCTGTTCGGAATTATAAATGGTGAAGCACTGCTATAAAAAAGCAATGAATAAAATATATATCTTACAAGAAAAATGTAAAATATAATATTTACGTTCGAGAAGTCAAAAATATTTCCAATGTTCTTTTTTTCCTGTAAACATTTGTAAGAGCAGTAAAGTAGAATAAATATGTTGAATACAAGTAAAACATTATTTATTTCTTGAGATAAATTTGGAATAAGTCCTTCAAAAAAGCTAAAAATAAATCCTAAAAAAAGTGAATAAATAAAAAAATAACTTGCCCATTTTAGCTCGATATTAAATTTTTCTTTAACATTTTCATTTTCGATTTGCATATTTTGAATTGACATTGTATAGTGAATTTTAAAGTCTCGTTTGTGAACGCTTGCAACTAACGGTTCGGGTATTGCCGAAGTGGCGGATTATTAGTACAAAAGCTCAATAGAACTACTGCTGTTGAACCTTGCACAAATGTTTCATTGTAGCA
>NZ_AULL01000020.1 GCF_000422265.1 Kaistella palustris DSM 21579 | reverse complement strand
CCTCTTCAGCGGACTTTCTTTTTTATTGAGATTGCTTCGTTGTCGTTCCTCCTCCTCGCAATGACGGATTGTATTCTCACTCCGCGCATTTTCAAATTCTCAAATTCTCAAATTATCAAATTATCAAATTATCAAATCAGCGCATTTCGATTTAACCACGTCCCGCTCTTGTCTTTAAAAAAACCGCTCCCACCAGCGCTTTTCGATTTCGTGGGTGTAGGAATAGTAGCCGTACCCATATTTCTTGCCGTACCGCGTATTCTCGGGTTTTACACTGTTGAGCACGAAAGCCATATTTTTGATGCCATTTTCTTTGCGGAAGTCGGCGGCGAAATCGATCATTTCCTTTTCGGTGGAATCGGATTTCACGGCGTAGAGGACCACATCGGAATTCTCCACCAGATGCAGCGTATCGCTCACCAGCATCACCGGGGCCGAATCGAGCACGATATACTGATAGCGCGTTTTCAGGTAAGCGATCATGTCATCGAACTTTACCATATCCAGCAGGTCGTTCGGATTCGGCGCGATCTGGCCGCTGAAAAGAACATCGAGGTTTTCGTTGATCCTGGAGGGGATAATAAAGCTGTCGGGCACTTTCAGGTCGGAAACCAAATAATCGGTCAACCCCACATTTTCTCCTTGTACAAAACGGTGCAGCTGCGGATTGCGGATATCGGCACCGATTATGATTACTTTGCTTTTTCCGGCCAGAGTCAGCGCCGTATTCATCGAGATGGTGGTTTTTCCTTCGCCTTTGATGGAAGAGGTGACGAGGATGGTACCGCCGTCTTCCTCGATATTCTGAGCCCGCAGCAGGAATTTCAGGTTGGAACCTAGGATGCGGAAAGCCTCCGCAAAAACCGAGAAATCATTGGGCCTTACGATGGAATTTTCCTCCGTGTTTACCGGGATCTCAGCAATGATGGAAGCTTCCGGAAAGCGCGCAAGGATATGATCTTTCGTATGTACCTTGGTATCCAGCATATTCAATGTAAAGAAGAAGAGCAGTGGCAGCAGAAAACCCGCCGCTGTAGCCCCCCAGATAATTTGCTGGTTCTGCGGTTTCACCTGCCCCGTCGTAAAGGCCGGATTCACGATCTTGGCTTTTGGTGCAGTTACTGCCAGGGTGATGGCGTTCTCTTCACGCTTCTGCAGCAGGTAGAGATACAGCTGTTCCTTGAGTGTCTGCTGCCTGTCTATACTTCGGAATTTCTTTTCCTGTGTGGGGTATTTGCTGATATCACCTTTCGCCAAATTCAGCTGCGCCGAGGCCTGCGCGATCTGCAGCTGCAAAGTCTCGCGCGACTCCAGCAGGTTTTTGCGGATGAGGTTCTTGAGGGCTGCCAGCTGCTTGTTCATTTCGACCACGGCGGGATTTTCACCGGTGGCCTGTTTCAGTACCCGGTTGCGTGTCAGCAACAGGTTGTTGTATTCGGCGATATAACTCTCGGCACCCTCGGCCAGGCCCATGCCGGAAGGCAGAAGGTTTTCGCCGCCACTCGCCGCAAGCACCGAGTTGACCAGATCCAGCTGCATACTTTGGGTGAGTATCACCTTGTTGTTTTCTTCAGCTTTGCTTACCGCAACACCTGCCTGCGTTTCCAGGTCGGTGATCTGGTTCGACTGCTTGAAGCGCTCTTTCTCACCTTCGATACCGGAGAGGTCCGCGGTAATTACATCCAGTCTTTCATTAATGAAATCCTGGGTATTCTTGGCTTCCTGGTTTTTATCATTAACCCCATCGATAATATACTGCCGGGCAAGCTCATTTAAAATATCTTCTGATTTTTTCGGTACGGGCCCTATCATGGTCACATCCATCAGCAAACCTTTGTTTTCCGGCAGACTTACCGAGAGGCTGCCCTCGAGCATAGAGACACACGCCGATATGCTCCGAAACACGACTTTGATGGGATCCTTAAGAATAATGCCGGGTTTGATGTTGATCTGCACGGTACCGAAAGGCAGTTTCGCCGGGGTACCAAAATTAAACTGCCCCGACATTCCGGCAAGTTTAAAGGCGTTCCTGCCTACAGGTTCTATGGTATATGCCGCACTTGAGAACTGGTCGGGCTGGTTGACAGACAGTATTTTCCCGTCCAGCGGACTGTCCCGGTAAAGTTCCACTTCTTTGATTTTTCCCAGGCTGAAAAAGCTGACACCCAGATTCAGGTTTCGCGCCACGGTTTCCAGGATGGGTTTGGAGACAATAATCGTAGTTTCACCCTGAAGTTCATTATCGCCACTGACTCCCATACCCAGATTTTTCAGGTCGCTCAGCGTAGAACTGTTGCCTTTGGATTCACGGAGTTTAAGTGAGGTTTTAGTGTAATACTGCGGTTGCGCATAACGCAGATAAATTTTGGCCGCCGTATAAAAGAGCACCATACTCAGCACCAGCCAGGGCCATTTTCTCAGATATCTGCCGACTTCTTTTTTGATGTTGATGGGCTTGGTGCGCTGCGTGGGCACTGAATTTTCCAGAAGTTCCATCAATACTTATTTTCGGGTTAAGGTGATAATGAGGGTAAGGATCCCCAGACCCACACCACCATATTTGATCCATTTGTCCGTCGCGGAATCGTTATTAACGGAGACCTGCTTGTTCTTATCGGGCTCTACATAAAGGATGTCATTCTGCTGCAGGAAATAATACGGTGAATTGCGGATCGAAGCCTCGGAGAGGTCCAGTGAGACGACCTCGTCTTTACCGGTCGCCTCCGACGTTCGGATCAGCTTCACGTTCGTGCGGTTGGCATCATAAGTTAAATCGCCTGCCAGCGCAATCGCCTGAAAAATATTGAGTTTCTCGGAAGAGCTGGTCTTCTGCCCCGGACTGCCCACTTCTCCCAACACACTGATGCTGAAGTTCGTAAGCGTAATGGTGACCATGGGATCTGTAAGGTACCGGCGAAGGCGGCTTTCAAGGTCGTCTTTGAGTTGCTTCTTGGTCATGCCCTTGCAATACACAGGTCCCAGAACAGGGAAAATAATGGTACCGTCGGCACCCACGATATATTCACTTGCTGACGCGCTTCCCCCACCCGCGGCGTCTGCTGCCGTTCCTGTGGAAGGCATTGATGACCTGTTGAAAGGCCGTACCGCGATTTCCTCAAAAGCAGAAACCTGGATCTGGAGTTTATCGCCTTCCTGGATATGAAGTCCTGAAAATTTGGCCTGGGAAACCTCCTGCTCGAAGTTATTGTTAGACATGTACACGATGTTCTGCTTCGGCTTACATGAAAAGAAAAGCAGGAGCAAAATGATATAAGGAAATACGGGGAAGTATTTTTTCATGGGTGTGAGAGATCAGATTACAAAAGTAAAGATTTTCAAAAGGCCTGTAATCTTAAGACCGGTTTGTGGCTTTTTACCACCAGTTTTCGTTGAGGTAATAATTAACGCCCAGTGCTAAAAGCCGGTTATAGGTATTCCTGTTGTCATTATTTGGATAAACTGTAGAAAAACCACGGTCATACCGCAGGAAAGTTTCGAACTGCTGGCTGATTTTTAATCCCACACCAAACGAAACACCGTATCCAAATTTTTTCACTTCATCGTCGCCGTTATACTGGTAATAAGCCAGGTCATAAGCAGGATCTACCTCACGTTTTTCGCGCACCAGATATTCAATACGCGGGCCGGCAAACAAATAGACATCTCTTTTCATATTGCCCTGGTGGAAGAACCACTTCAGATAAACCTGCATCGCCACATAATCGTGGTGGAATTTCTGGATCCCAAATTTATCTTCTTCGGCCTTTGCTGTTTCGCCCTGCATGCTGTACTCCAGCTGTGGCATGATATACAGCCAGGCAGAATCGAACACGTCATTTTCTACCAGCGACCACTGCCCGAAAATACCCAGGCCACCGCCGTAAGCTCCTTTAGAAACATCGTGGACACCGACGATAGAACCTTTGTGGAAATTCCCGGTCACCCCGTACTTAAAGGTCTGTGCGTGGATGCCCGTCAGCACGAAAAAGGAAACCACAGTAATAATTCTCTTCATATCATTTGTAGATAAGGCCATTGGTTTTCAGAAATATGGTGCAAATTACTTATTTTTTTTTCAAATGGTGGATTTTTTTTGTGACGGCCACAATGAGGGTTCAGAACGGTGGGGTTAAACTGTGGAAAGTAACACGCCGGTTCCTTTCAGTGGATTACAGCCAGGCGGAAATTTATAGCGTTACACTGTCGGCGTTTAATATATGCGGCTGTACCTTTTGTTATAAAATGTCAATCTTTGGAAATCAGACTTGTGTATCAGACTGAAACCTTCGGTTTTACTTAGCGTGCGGTATTCATAACAATTTCATTGATTCAGAAATAATTTTTTGGAAAGGGATAAAGAAGCGTTTAATGCTAAAGTATGTTACAGCGCGCGCACGTAGAACTCCGCAGGAGCGAAATATCTGCAGCATAAAATCAGGCATCCGTCACCATCTGGCAGTGAGTAGGAAAATTGTTCATGTCACGCCTGCGGTGCTATTGGTTTAGTGTACGCGATGTTAAATAATGACATTCCTTCTGAATTTCCTGCGGTAAAATTTCGCACTGGTCATCAACTGTACTTCACTTTTGCTTTCACCACTTTTTGATTTTTTAAGCGGCATGCTGTTCTTGTTAAACATGAATTTTTAAACATAAAGTATGAGCGCCGATGGAGTGAAATGGTTGTAAATCCATAAGCCGATCCGTTTAAATTCTGACGACGTAAATAATTTGGGGGACAAGTGATAAAAAAATACCAAAAAAACCGCCTCTGTTCGGAGACGGTTTTGGCCGGAATTAAGTGTACTGCCGCTTAAACTTGCGCAGCGAACTTCTTTCTGCTGAAATAAACTGCCATGCCAACACCCGCTATTGCAAGTAGAGGCAGATAATCATCGATGGGCGCGGCGTCCCCGCCACCATTATCTCCGTCACCTCCCGGATCGTCTTCAGCAGTCACAGCCTGCTGGTTTTTAGCATTATAACTGCGGGTGAAAACATTGCCCTCCTGGGCGTAAGTAGCGCTGATTAAGCCTGTAACAAGCAATATGGTAAATAACTTTTTCATTGGTATTTTAATTTATGATAATTTTTTTAGTAACTGTTTCACCGGTTTCCAGAAGGATTTTAACAAGTGCGACACCTTTTGATGTAACCGTAACTTCGGTGTTTTGAGAATTAACGTTTGCAGCCTTCTTTATCATCTTGCCGCTCATGTCGTAAAGTTCTACTGTTCTGATTCTGCTGGCGCCCTTGATATGAACGGTTTGACCGACCGCGTAAATAACCGTTTGATTCTTTGAAAGGTCAGAACTTCCCAACATTCCTCTGCTGAATGACACCGTGAAGCGATCCTCGTTAATTCCTTCAGTTGCTGCAAAAGAATAGTCGCCTGAAGTCAACTCGGTATCCGTTCCCAAAAGATGGTCTTTTAAATATATTTTCTGTCCATTACTAAACAGGCCTTCTTTCTTCGCGATACTGATGGTATAGTTTCCGGCTGCCAGAAAGTTTGCGGACAGCTTGATCATGTCATCGGTACCAAAAGTTCCAAGCGTATTGATTACCAACGGTTTTGTATCAACTGTGGAATAGATCACATCTGCGTTGCTGTCCAGCATTTTAGCGTCCAGTCCTTTGTCATAGCCTGATGTGGCATTTTCATTAAAGGCGATAAGCATTTGTGGTTTCGCGCCCGACGGTGCTGTCATCTGCAGCCAGAACTTGTCGGTCACACTGATTTTTGCAAAGTTTCCTGTTTCTGTCGTTTGACGCATCCCATCGTTGAAAACCAATGGCGTGTTATCAGTTCCGCGGTTTATAAAGAATCCCTGCGCCACCGGCACGTAGGGTGAGGAACCTGCCGGAACAGAACCCGACATGGTTGTAGTGACATAGTTGCTGCCGGAATATTTACCCTCTGCATCCATCTTTGCGCCCACACTGTCCCAGATATAGAAAGAACCGTTGATTTGTGGATTTGCTGCATAAAAGGTTTCCATACTGACGGCACTTGGGTAAGGGTTTCCTAAGAATACATATTCTCCGGTGATTACTGAAGGATCGTAGCTCAGAACTCCGTGATTCGGTTGAGAACCTTCAAATACGCCGTTGAACTTCTCTGTAGCCGGGTAGTCAACAAAGTTGTTTGGCGTACGGATCAGGTAGCCCTGTGCCGGACTGAAAGGCACATTAGGGTTGGGAACTTTTACATACAGTCCGTTATTGTAGGTCAGGAAACGCACGTCTAAAGTCTGGGGCGAGAATTCCTTTAAAGTCTGCGCTGCATCTTGAAGTGGACTGCTCCACGCAACATAATCCAGGCGGCTTACGTCGCGTGTACTTCTGTTCACTTTGAATGAAGAGTTCGCTCCCGCCGTAAAAGAGCCGGTCTGCACGAAGTTCGCGTTATTGTCAACAATGATTTTTCCGTTGTTAGTGACATCGCCGGTCTTCACGAATTCGCTCACGGTTAACGTTTTATTTTCGTTTACGGTTAATGTTTGCGAAGTAAAAGCTGGACCAGCATAATCTGCATCAATAACGGCTGCTTTTGTATCATTAGGAGTTCCGTTAGACCACGCTGCAGGTAAACCTGCCCACATGGTTGTGAAATATAAAGAATTACGGGGATTCGCAGCTAAAGCTTCAAAATCATCACCATTAACGTTTGTATCCTGCTTTCCACTATTTTTTCTAAAAACAGCATTTGTAACGGACGACGCCGGTGCAGCAGCCGAACCTTCATAATAATTTGCCGTTCCAAAGCCTACCAAGTCAACGATATCTCCGTTATTAGTCACAACGCCACTTAAGGGACCAGATAAGGTATGGGTTGTAGACACTAAAGCTACTTTTCCTGTCGTTCCCGACATATCCATTGATGTATTAAAAGCATAATCTGGCGTCGGAAGTAATGCGCCATTTGTACCACTTGTGGTCGTCTGAATAAGAAAATAGTTACCAGGCTCGACACTTACATTTGGTAAATAATTGTTTGAGTTATTTGTCCAGCTTCCGGTTCCTGAGGCAGAAGCATATTGCAAAGTATACCCATTGAGTGAAATAGCGGAATTTGTAGGATTATATAACTCCACATAATCTCTATTGTAAGTGGCACCGCTGTTTCCGCCTGCTCCATATATCTGACTGATCACTAAATGATTTAAAGGGGGAACTGGAGTAACCGTCACCGTAAAAGTATCATTAAACGCCGCGTAATCCGCACTTCCGGCATTGCTGGCCGTAATGGTAGCCGTACCTGCACCCCCAACTGTGAGTGTATTTCCCGAAACAGAAGCTACCGCCATATCGCTGCTAGAGTACGCTATTGTAATTCCGGCATCCGTTGTTGCGGGAAGCATAACCACTGCATCGCCGATCTGTTTATTGAGATCGGGTAAAGTAGCGGTCTGTGTTCCCTGTGCTACAGTTATTTCAAAAGCAACCGGATCAGAGGTCCCCGCCGCGTTTGTCGCAGTAAAGTTTGCGCTAAAGGTTCCCGCCGCGCTCGGAGTTCCTGAGATCTCGCCTGTTGAAGTATTTAAGTTAACGCCATCCGGCAGACTACCCGAAACTCTGGCATAAGAGTCCGGATTTTCCGACGCAACAAGCTGATAACTATAGGGAACACCTACAGTACCTGTTTGCGCAGAAGGCGTAGTAATAACCGGCCTCACAGGCATAGGCGACACTATGCCGTTCAGACTTATGTCCACAGAAGTAGCATCTGTGCTGCTTATCGAGATATTCCCGGAATAAGCTGCCGGCGATAGACCCGCTTTCATTCGCACATATACAACAGTAGACGTCAGGGTCCCACTTGTGGGAGCAAAAGTCAGTATATCAGCAAAACCGGAACCCGAAGCCTTGGAAATCTCAAAAGCAGCCGGCGCAGTGGCAGTTACATTATCTGTAAGGTTTGAACCGGATACATTAAATGATTGTTCAGTCGAGGGGCCACTACCTTCAATGTTAGTAAAACCACTTAGACTTGTCGGAGTAGCAGTGATTACGGGACCTGTTGGACTTGCCAATTTGTAAAGCTGCAAATCTTGTTGGCTTCCCGTATAGCATGCGAAACGCGGCGCGCCAGCATTATATTGTAGAAATCTTGTGGTTAATTGCTTATTTTTTATTAAAAATACTCCCGAAGAATAAGTAACTGTCCATTTTTGATTATTACTGGTAGCGGCGTCAACCAACTGCACATTATTGCTAGAACCTGTATAAGAAACAAATTTGGAAACACCTTCATTATAAATTGTTTTATCTGCGCCGATAGTCTCGATTTTCCAAACCATTTCCAAAGGTGGATTAACGATCGGTTTTACAATAATTCCTGTATAACCTAGACTTCCTGAAACCTGAGTAGTGCTACTATTCATAGCAAACTCATCAGTTTTGTTAGCGATCACGTAATACCCATCAGTTAACTCCGCTAACGAAGTGATTTTATTAAAGGTACCACTACCATAATACTGTCCCAGAACCAATCCTGAAAAAGCAAATACCATCAAAAACAGCATCCGCTGAAATAATAAATCTATTCTCATATTTAAATTGTTTTTTAATTTAAGAGCCAAATATAGAATTATTTATTAAATAAGCAGTTTCCTCCATATTAATTTTTCCGCAACCTGATAAAAGTCGCCATTTTTTGCTGACTTCATAAAATTTAACATTTCCGGCAGCTGTGGCCTTCCCGTACTTAAACACGCTCTTGACCAGTGCCCGCCTTTCGTCTTCCAAAATGCACCCGATTCTGCCGGCAACCCCTCACAATCACGTTTTACTGTCCCCACATTATCTATTATTCAACAATTTATAAATATGACCTGCAAATAAGCACTTTTACATCTTTGGGAAATACTATCTTTGACACCTGAAATCACCTCACTTAAAACCACCGCTTTAGTCCCATGATAAATACGCCTCCCGAGCCTGAAAATGAAAAACAACGCCTCGAGAAACTCGCCTTCCACGATCTGCTCGACGCCAAGAAAAATCCCCAGCTCGATGTACTTGCCGATGCCGCAGCCCTGCTTGCCGACTGTCCGCTGGCCCTGATCTCTACCATGAGCGGCGATACCCAGAACGTGCGCAGCTGCGCCGGGATGAACCTGGAGGCTGTAGCCCGCGAAAACACCATCTGCCAATACGTCATTTCCACCGGCGAAACACTGATCATCAATGATACATTAAAGGATGAACGCTCATCCACCAATCCGGCGGTCCTTGCCAGTGGTATCCGTTTCTACCTCGGTATTCCGCTGACCGACGCCGGCTTTGTCCTCGGCACACTCTGCCTGCTGGCTTACGAACCCAAAACAGTTTCCGAAACACAGCTGAAATGTCTCCACAGCCTGGCTGAAGCCATTACCAAAATGATGCTCGGCAGCAAAAGAAACCAGCAGGCCCGCTACTTCGAAGAAACCTTCAGCATTTCCCACAGCCTCATCGTTATCCTCGACAGGAACCACCTCATCAAAGAGGCCAACCCGGCCTTTCAGCATACCTTTAAACTTACACAGGACGACCTCCTTCATCAGAATTTTTTTCAGCTGATCGGCGACCGCGACTCCTCACGTAAACTCAGCCTCGATCCCTCCGACAACCATACGCTCTCCTTCACCACAACATCCCCTGCCGCCGACGGACGCACCATTACCATTGAATGGAACCTGAAACAGAAGGAAGAGCAGGACGACCTCTTCTGTTTCGGCCGCGACATTACCGACGAACTGGAGCAGAAACTGAAACTCGAAAAGTCCGAGCGCCGCTTCCGGAACTTCTTTGAAAATGCCATCGGTCTCATGAGCATCCACGATCCCGACGGGAACATCCTTGGCGTAAACAAAAAGACCCGCGAACTGCTCGGCTACACCGAGGATGAAATTAAAACACGTAATCTGCGGGACCTTATCCCCATCCGCAACCGGCACCTCCTGGACCAGTATCTCTACCGCATCAACACCAACGGCGAAGACATCGGTAATATGGTGCTGCAGAAAAAAAATGGCGAAGAAATCGTATGGATGTACCACAACCTGGCAGATACCGATGAAAACGGCAACCCCGTGATCCTGAGCACCGCCCTGAACCTCACCAGCCGGGAAAACCTGGAAAAAGACCTTATGTACGCCAAGAAAATATTGGAGCAGACTCAGGATGTAGCCCAGGTCGGTGGCTGGGAGATCAACCTGAACGAAGATCACCTTTTCTGGTCCAATGCCACGCGCAATATCCACCGCGTCCCGCCCGATTTTATGCCTACCTTCGAGGATGCCATGAGATTCTATACGCCGGAAGGTCAGGAAGTGATCTCGCGGGTTTTCAACCGTGCCGTAGAAGAAGGCATCCCTTTTGATGAGGAAGTGCAGCTGGAAAGGGCCGACGGTGTGATCATCTGGGTTCGTGTAAGAGGTGTGCCCGAATGCGAGAACGGCAGCTGCCGGAAATTATTCGGCATCATTCAGAACATTGATGCTACAAAAAAAACCCACCTGGACCTGGTGGCGAAGAAAGCCATGCTCCAGTCTTTCATCGTATATGCCCCGGGAGCTATGGCCATTTTCGATGACCAGCTCCGCTACCTTTCCGTAAGTCACGCCTGGGAAAAAGAATTCGCCACCAACAGTGCAGACCTGCTCGGCAACCACCTCTTCAAAGCCACCGTAGGTGTGCCTTATTCCCGTAAGAAAATATATCTCAACGCGCTGAAAGGCCAGGCCTACCGCAACAATGATTTCAAAGTCAGGCTGCCGCATCACACCACAGAGCAGCATTATATACTGGAAGTCACCCCATGGTACCTGCCCAATGAGGTCATAGGCGGCATCATCATCTCCGCCAATAACGTCACCCAGTCCGTAGAGACCACCCAGCAGCTGAAGATAGCCAAACACACCGCTGATCTGGCGAACCGCGCAAAATCGGAATTTCTTGCCAATATGAGTCATGAGATCCGTACACCTCTCAACGGGGTGATCGGGTTTTCGGATCTTCTGCTGAAGACACCACTTACTGAAACACAGCTGCAGTATCTTAACTTTATTAATGAGTCTGGCGAGAATCTCCTCAGCATCATTAATGACATCCTTGATTTCTCAAAGATCGAATCCGGCAAACTCGAACTGCTTGTGGAGGAAAGTGATCTGTACGAAGTCGTCAACCAGGTGATGAATGTCATCCTCTATCAGTCGCAGCGTAATAAAATTGAACTCCTGCTGAACATTCAACCCGGCTTGCCGCATATTGTAAGGCTCGATGAAACACGGCTTCGGCAGGTACTCACCAACCTCCTCGGCAATGCTTCAAAGTTCACTGAAAAAGGCGAGATAGAACTTAAAGTTACCCAGCAGCACCGTGACGACAAAGAAATAACCCTGCGCTTTGAAGTGCGCGATACCGGGATCGGCATTCCCCTCCATAAGCAGCAGCGCATTTTCGATGCCTTCACCCAGGAAGACAGCTCTGTAAGTAAAAAATATGGTGGAACCGGCCTCGGTCTCACCATTTCGAATACTATTCTCCGGTACATGGGCAGTAAACTCTCGCTGACCAGCGAACCCGATAAAGGCTCCACTTTTTTCTTCGACCTTACAGTGCCGTACGACATCAACAGCCTGCAGGTAACAGATGAGCTGCCCATCCCCTTTCACAATGTACTGGTTGTAGACGACAATGCCAACAACCGCCTCATCCTCCAGGAAATGCTGGCCTACAAAAACATCAAATCCACGCTTGCCGCCAACGGTATGCAGGCGCTCGACATTCTCGCCCGGGGCGACCGCTTCGATCTCATCCTCATGGATTATCACATGCCAGTAATGTCAGGTCTCGAAACCGTCGCCAAGATCAAGGAACTTTTCACCGAACATAACGAAATTGCGCCGCTCGTAGTACTCCATACCTCCTCGGAAGAGCATGAAGTCATCAATGAATTCCGCCGTGATGAGAAATCGTTCTGCCTGCTGAAACCCATTAAGTCACAGGAACTGTACGCACTTCTGCAGCGTGCCGCGCGGCAAAAAGGCGCGGGGCCTGTGCGGATAGAGCAGGCCGTGGAGGTTGCTGCCCAACCCGCTTTTGGCAATAACCAGCATATCCTGCTCGTAGATGATAACCGGGTCAACATGATCCTGAATAAAAAAATAATGGAATCCCTGCTGCCCACAGCCAGACTGACCGAAGCAGGCACGGGACTGGAAGCACTGGATAACTGCAGGCAGCAGCGCTTTGATCTTATCCTGATGGATGTGCAGATGCCTGTCATGGATGGGCTTGAAGCCACGAGGCAGATCCGCCGCCTTCCCGGCTATACCGATGTACCGGTGATCGGCATCTCCGCCGGCACCATTATGGGTGAAAAGGAAAAAGCCCTGGCCGCGGGTATGGATGATTTTCTGCCCAAACCGCTCCGCCAGACCGACCTTACAGAAATGCTTCAGAAATACCTATTGATGAAGGATCCTGATGAGGTCGCTGATGACATCCTATGGGAAGAACATTTTGAACCACAGCTTTTTCAGGAGCAGGTGGGCGATGATGCGGATTTTAAAGCCCTTTTCATCGACCTTGTACTTCAGGAAATGAATCAGGCTGAGGAAAAAATAATGAAGGCAACTGCCGAAAACGATACCGCTGAACTGAAAAGGGTGCTGCACAAACTGAGGGGAACCGCCGGAACTGCCGGCCTCTTTCAGCTGACAAGATTAGCCACAGCCTGCGAAAACAACCTGGATCCCCAGCAGCCAGAACCGGGAATGATTGCACGGGTATGTGGCGAGATCCGGACCGGAGTGGCAATTATGAAACAAATGTTAAATATAAAACCGTAAATATGTTGATATTAATCGCCGAAGACGACGAATTGATTTTAAAGACTATTGAACATAAACTCATTAAAGAAGGCTACCGGGTGATCCTCGCCCGCAACGGCAAAGAAGCCATCGACACGCTGAATGCCAAACATGTAGACCTGATCATTACCGATATTATGATGCCCTTTGCCTCCGGCATTGAAATTCTGTCGGCCCTGAAGAAATTCGAGAAAAAAATTCCCGTCATCATGCTTTCGAGTATGGGCCAGGAAGAAGTCATTCTGGAAGCATTCGATCTGGGGGCATACGATTTTGTAGTAAAACCTTTCAGCCCCAGTGAGTTGGCCCTGCGGATCAGGCGATTGCTTCCCGGGAAATAAATGCTATATTACGGTCCATGTCCCTGCATCTTCTTTTCTTTATCTTACTGGCGATCCTCCTGCTCATACTGTTGCTTATTGCAGTAGTGATCTTCTACAGCTTTTCGAAGTTTAAAGAACTGTTGTCGGAGCAGCTTTGGGGTGCCGTGATCGATGAAAAGATAAGCTCGGTGATCATTTACGGTGCCGATGAAACCGCCGCGAATCCGGCTTTTAACCAAAGACTCCAGAATGTATATTTCGAGCAGCTCTTTCTGGAAAAACTCGTGAAAGCAGAGAGAAAATTTTCCGGTACGGCCAAAAGAGATCTGAAAACTTTGTACGAAAGGCATGGGCTGGCCCGGGAATCACTGCGGAAACTTCAGCAGAAAAAACCGCATCTGATCGTGGGTGCCATTCAGGAAATGACCGCTATGCAGGTTGAGTCTGCTTTGCCGCAAATTGAAACGTTCCTCACCCACCCTTTCCACCTGGTATATGAAGAGGCACAGTATTCTTCTGTTCATTTCAAAGGTTTTGAAGGACTTCAGTTTCTGAATGACCACCGCACGCCCGTTTCTGACTGGCAACAGTTGCGCCTTCTGCTTGCAATACCGGAAATGCCGCCGGACGCCGCTGCCCAACTGCAGCTTTGGCTCGGAAGCTCCAATAGTTCAGTCGTGATCTTCACCCTGCGCCTCATCCGGAAATTTAAATTTTTTCCCGCAGAACCATTAATACAGAACCTTTGGGACCACGACTCCGTCAGCGTACGATGCGAGTTGGTAAAAACCCTGCAGGCACTCGAAGAATCCGAAACCAATCCCGACCTCATGCGCCGCTTTCCCACGCAGCCACTACCGGTACAGACCGAAATTATGAAGATGCTGAAACTCTCCAGCGACCCCCGTTGCCTGGATTTTTTTAAGGAAGAACTTTACGGGCATCCCGAACCCGAAATAAAAATCGCAGCCGCTCAGGCGCTGGTCTCACTCGGATTTACCGAAGACCTCCGGCGGCATGCAGCGCAGGAAAGTACACCCGCTGAAATAAACCGTATCATCAACCACGCAATAGACAATAATTAATGCCGGAATTTTCTTCGCTCTTCTTCGAAACTGTTACCTGGCTTTTCCTGCTCTACGGCGCTGGCGTTTTCCTGATCTACGTGTGGATCAGCGTGTATGCGCTGGGCGCCGTGCTTCGGTATAAAAAACAGAACTCCTTTACAGATTACAGCATCATTGCCGCCAATCCCAATCCGCCGGCTTTCAGCGTTATTGCACCGGCGTATAACGAAGGAATGACCATTGTTGAAAATGTGCGTTCACTGCTGTCGCTGTACTACCACCGGCTGGAGATCATCATTGTAAATGACGGCAGTAAAGATGATTCGATGGAGCGCCTGATCAGTGAGTACGAACTTGAGGCGGTTTCCTTTTATATTCAGGGCAATATTCCTACGAAAGAAGTGCGCGGTATTTACAAGAGTAAAAATCCGGCATTCCGCAAACTTATCGTGGTCGACAAAGAAAACGGCGGTAAAGCCGACGCCCTGAATGTGGGGGTTAATGTATCCTCGGGCGAATATCTCGTGTGCATCGATGTAGACTGTATCCTGGAGCAGGATGCCATCTTAAAACTGGCAAAACCATTCCTTGAGCAGACCGGCAAACGGCTGATCGCCTGTGGTGGTGTCATTCGCCTCGCCAATAACTGCAAAGTAGAGAACGGAAAAGTGACCGACGTAAACATTCCCAAAAGTCTGCTCGGCCGCACCCAGGCACTGGAATATATCCGCGCTTTTGTGTTGGGAAGGATGGCCTGGTCCCGCGCCTCCGGTTTAATACTGATTTCCGGTGCTTTCGGCGTGTTCGACCGTGAAATCGTGCTTGCCGTCGGTGGCTATGATTCCAAAACCGTGGGCGAAGATATGGAACTGGTCGTACGCATGCGGAAATACATGGAGGAAAAGAAGGAGCCTTACGAAGTGCTGACCATTCCGGATCCACTTTGCTGGACCGAAGTACCGGAATCCAAAGAAATCCTCAGGAAACAGCGCAACCGCTGGATGCGCGGCACCATGGAAACCCTTTGGAAACACCGCAGACTTATGCTGAATCCCAAATACGGCAGACTTGGCATGATCAGTTTGCCTTACTGGTGCACCTTTGAGTTTATGGGGCCGCTCGTGGAATTCCTCGGTTACCTCTGTTTCATCATCTTTTTATTTCTGGGGATCATCAGCTGGAAATTCTTTTTTATCCTCCTGGCGCTGGTGCTTTCAACCGGTTTTCTGTTTTCGATCTATGCCATATTGGTCGATCTGGTAAGTCATCAGGTGTATGTCAAAAGACGGGACTTCCTCCGCCTGATCTTTACTGCAGCGTTGGAACCGTTCTACTTTCATCCCATCGTGGTACAGTCGAGTGTGCGTGGTTTTATCGATTATTTCCGGAAAAACCATAGCTGGGGCGAAATGACACGGCAGGGTTTCGGGCCGAATCAGCAGAAACTTCCCCTTTGGCAGCGGATCGGTTTGCTGTGGAACGCGGGCCTCAAAAAATGGGGCGTGCTGGCACTGGTCACATTGGTGCTTTTCGGTGCGGGTGTACTGGCCGAGTGGCTGTGGTACCGCTATGCTTTTCCGAATTTCGATTCAGACCAACTGCTGAAACACCTGGTGTGGAACAATGGTATTTTTATCTTAAAGATCCTCAGCCTGTTTGGAGCCATTTATCTTTTGCTGTGGTTATGGAAGGTGCGCCTGGCCAATATTTTTGCCGTTGCGGCAATTTCCTTCCTTACGCTTTCGCAGTTTATACTCTTTCTTTATTTTTCCGAGTCGCACAATCTTTTGGGTGCCGACCTTTTTTACTACGACCTTCGGGAACTGGAACAGATCCTGGCAGCAAGCGGCATGCTGACCGCTCAAAATCTGGTGCTGATAATTTCCGCTGTCCTGCTGACGGTCTTTATTTCGTATCTGGCTACACGTTTCAGTTTCAGAAAGACCGCCGCAGGCTGGATTTTCCTCTCCCTGGGAATCCTGCTTTTCGCTGTCCCGACTTCTTACACGACCTACAAACCGAAGCGCGGCGTGAGTGATTTCGAGCAGACCGCAGGCAAAAGCAAACTAAGTTATTTCCTTATTTCCGGCTTTGCTGATATTTTGAAACGAAACCCCGAACTCACCGAATTATGGCAGCACGATGAAAACATGACCGTGAGTGCAGACATGATCGATCCGGCCTATCCGTTTTGGCGCGAAGAAAATACACCTGATTTTCTGGGGCCTTATTTTAAAAATTCAGAAAAAACACCCAATCTCGTGCTCGTCATTGTGGAAGGTCTGGGACACGCGTACAGCAGCCCAAGTGGTTATGTCGGTAATTTTACACCGTTCTTTTCCGACCTGCAGTCCAAAAGCCTTAGCTGGCAGAACGCACTCAGTTCTTCCGGCCGGACTTTCAGTGCCATACCTACGCTCACCGGTTCACTGCCTTTCGGTAAAAACGGCTTCCTGGAAATACCTCAGACTCCCGCAAATTTTAATCTTTTCAATGTCCTTAAAAGGAATGGCTTCAAAACTGGTTTTTTCTATGGCGGGAACAGTGACTTCGACCGTATAAAAAATTTCCTGCAATACAGCGGCGTTGACCAAATTACCGATGAGTTTTCATTTGGCGAAGGTTACCAAAAACTCCCGCAGAACCGCGGTGAAAGCTGGGGTTACGAAGATCAGTCCGTTTTCCGGAAAGCGCTCGACATTACACCTGAAAATAACGGACCATATTTTAACGCCATACTGACGCTCTCCTCGCACAATCCTTTTAAAATTAATAATCAGCCCTTTTTCGAAAGGAAATATGATGATATACTGCAGAGCGGCCAGCTCAATCCCTCACAAATGAAATGGGCACGGGAAAATAAAGACCAGTTGATCTCGATCATAAATGCCGACAGTGCGCTGCATGATTTCTTCGAAAACTATAAGAAACGTGCGGATTTTCAGCATACGATCTTTATCGTGACGGGTGACCACAGCATGCCCGAAATCCCGCTTGTAGAAAAAATTGATCGTTATCACGTCCCACTGATCATTTATTCGCCGCTTTTAAAGGAACCGAAAACCTTTCACCAGACCGTAAGTCATTTTGATGTAGCACCCTCGGTGCTGGCTTTTTACCGGACTAACTATCATCTGGCAACGCCAAAAAACATTGCATGGGTAGGCCAGGGTTTTCAGCCTGTTGGCGTGGAGAACGCCACCGGAATTCCGATGATGCAGAGTAAAAACCAGCTCATCGATTATGTGCAGGGTAATTACCACCTTTCCGGTGACCAGCTCTATAAAATGCAGAATCTAACAGGCGATGCGGTAGATCGGCCTGCAATGTATGACCAGCTCAGCAAGAACTTTGAAGATTTTAAAAAGATGAATTCGCAGTTTTACATGAGACACAAACTGTTCCCCGATTCAGTGGTGACAGGCTTTTTGAAGGAGCAAAGCAAACGCTAGAACTTGCGGGTATAACCGATATTGAAATCGTACTGATTCCCGATTTTACCTTTGAGATATTCCTGATTGAAATACATCGCCGACACCGAAAACAGATTGGCCGTATTTACCGTGAAGTTATATCCAAACCCAAACTTATAGGTGGTGAGCTTATAATTTTGATCATCAAGCAGGTTGCTGCGGTAATCCTCGGGACTGATTCCGGTTCCCGCCGTAACGGAAAAATAATCATCAGCACCTTTGGTGTAATACCGCACCGTTCCGGTATATGATTGCGAAATCTCGCTGCCGTCGGGAGTAATGTAAGCGCGCAGATTAAACCAGTAATTTTTGTAGTATTTTCCCACTGCCGCGGTGTACAGCACGATATTATCGGCAAAATATAGCTGCCGCACGCCGATTTCGGCTTCATAGCTTTTAGGCAGATTCGCGTTTAATGAAAGTCCCGTCCGGTATTTTGGGAAAATTCCCACATCACCGGAAAAACCTGCTGCAACATAAAGATAAAACATATCCGACAATCGCGGATAAGCTTCCAGCTCAAGCTGCGTTCCGCCCGAGCCGAATTTATTTGCATAATTGGCGCGCACAATAAACGAGCCTATAGAAGTACTTCTTTTGTAACTCAAACCGATGAGGTGCCAGTCATCTGCAAACTGTTTGTCGAAATGCGTGAAATTGTAGGTAATACCCACCGCGTTTTTCGCCGTCAGGTCATCGAGTTTTAAAAGCAGTGCCCGCGCCTCGCTGTTTTTCGGATCATCTGCCAAGAGTTTTTTAAGTATAACCTGGGAAGCTTCGTAATCTTTCAAACTTTGATATATTTTGGCTTTAAGTAAAAGCAGGTCGGCGGACCGGGGATTATAATTCAGACCTTCATCAGCGAGTTCGAGAGCTTTTGCGTTCTGGTCGTTCCAGTATTCCAGCGAGGCATATGCCAGAAAAAAATCTGCGTCCTCAACTTTCTTTTGATGAAGACCGGTAAAAACCTGCCGGGCTTTTGCAGTATCGCCGGACCAGGTGTACAGCCGCCCAAGGAATACGGAAATGTCGGTATAATCCGGTGCCTGGACCAGTGCTTCTTTCGCGGTCGCGATTGCGGCGGGATAATCTTTCCTGTCAAAAGCTTCTGTTCGCGCTTTCTGGAACAGCTCATCGGCAGTGGTGTCTTGCTGACCGAAAACTGAATATGGCAGCAACATCAGATAAAAAAGGACGAAATATTTTTTCATTAAAGTCGATTAAAAAGTATTAGGCTTTGGCGGCAAAGATATTGAACTTTTTATTTGCAGTTATCGCTGCGGATTTCGCACAAGCTGCAAATCCTGTCACCAAAAGTGTTCCTTTTCAAAAATCACTGCTTTTCACGATGATGCTGAAGAATCACCGCTGTTCCCACTGTTTTCCGGTGTTTTGAATTCCGCAATAAAAATGCCTAAAAAATATTTTATTTTTAATTTTTTGAATGTGCATTTTCATTATCTTTGCAGCCGCTAAAACAGTACTGCAAATCCCACTATACCGGCTGTTTTGGCAAAAACATTAATAAAGAACATAATAAGTTCAACTATGATTAAAAAAATACTAAGTATCCTGAGCATCAGCACTGTTTTATTCGCTGTATCTTGCCGGCAGGACAGCACAGATCTGGATGGTGTAACCGCCGCAAAGAATGAAGTCATCCTGAATTCGGATGCAAACTCGTTAAACGCGCGGTTAAGTTTCAAGAATTCCGGAATTCTGGATTTAAACCAGGGTTTGGGAAGAAAACTCGATGAAGCAGGTGATTTCCCGCTTGTTTTGGTTGCAGAACTTACGCCGCCGGAATACAAGGGAAAGAAACTTCAGGCTACACACGTAGCTGTGGAAGGAAATTACGCATACGTTTCGTATAATACCGAAGGTGAGGAGTATCTGGGTGCGATCGAAGTGATCGACATTTCCAATCCCAACACACCGAAAATGGTAATGCAGGCAATCACGCCAAATGTCGACATTAGTGCAGTGCGATATGATAATGGCCAGCTTTATATAGCCGGTGCAACCAATGCGGAAATCGCCAATACTGCAAGCGCTGCATTCGCCGGAAAACTGACGCTGAACAACGGAATGTTAAGTGACCGTTTTGTAACCACCACACTTCCCGGAAATGTGGGTACGGATGTAACTTCAAATGCTTCAAAATATTTTGCAGTATCGGGTGCTACCGGTGCATTTGCGCAGCTGAATAAAGCTGATGACAAAATAGAATTCAGCATTTCACTGCCGGATCTTCGTGCGGTGGGCATTAACGGAAATAAGATCGTGATCCTGAGCGGTACAGAAGGTGTAAAGGTATACGATGCAAACAGCCTTAAGCAAACCTCCGCATTCGCAGCATACCAGGACGTTGCGGAATCAAAAAGAACACTCGATTTTATGGGTGAAAAACTTTTGGTTTCTCAGGGGAAAAACGGTGTAGGTGTATATAACCTGAACTCGGGTACAAAACTGCAGACTTTGGCATTGCCTACCGATATCACGGACGTAGATCCTGAGAATATCGTGACGAACGCTGTCTCTGTAAATGGCGATAAAGCTTTTGTCGCTAATGGCGGAGCGGGACTTTTTGTATATCAGGACAAAGGTCAGCAGCTGGAACTTCTGGGTGCGCTTGATCTTCTGGGTTCTACAAATTACGTAATGAGTAAAGGTGAGTATATTTTTGTAGCCTCCGGCTCACGCGGTCTGAAGATCATTAAATATGTAGCACCGGCAGGTGGCGTGGTCAACTGCAGTTCATTTGCAGCATATACCGGCGGTGAGTGGTTAAATGTAAATTCAGGTCAGGACCTCGCTTATGGCGGAACAAAAAGTCTGAAAGGCATCAACGTAAATGCAAAACTAACCTGGTGTGGCGCTCTGACAGCAACCGAATCTGTTAACGTGAACAGCAACGCGACCTTTACTATGCTTGGGAAACTTTATCAGGGAAGCCAGCAAAACCCTTGGAACTCCTTAGCAATAAACAGCGGCGCACTGCTTAATCTGGAAGGTGACCTTACCACTTACGGTCACATGATCCTTAACAGCAACGCCAACCTTAAAGTTAAAGGTAACGTGACTATTTTTGGAGACCTTACCATCAACCAGGGTTCAAAAATTGAATTCGTAGGTACGGGATCTACCATTACCATTCACGGTAAAGTTACCCGAAACGGAACATCTACCATTACCGGTACTTTTGTTGATGTAAACCATAAATTATAGGTTTTACCTTCATATATAATTAATGCAGGCCACTTTTTGAGTGGCCTGTTTATTTATAAAACTTTTTAAAAAGATTTTTAATTTTAAAATTAATGTCTTGCTGAACAATCAGAACGGAGAACTGCAGTTGACGGCTTTTTTTTAAAGATGTATATTTACCGCCCAATCCAACAACTTTCATCCACCGAAAGATGCGTGCTTTCCAACTGATCATTTTTGTTTTTCTGATGGGTATTTCTTCCCGTTTTTCCGCACAGGAACTGATTTTAGCCGAGCACAAAAAATCGGCTTATCAGATACTGCTGTCTGAAAATCCCACTTCTGCCGAACGAAAAGGCGCAGACGTGCTGAAGCATTATTTCTTCCGCGTGACCAAAATTTCTCTTCCTGTAAATCAGACGAAAGCAGCAGATCGGGATTACATTCAGATCAAACAGCTGAACGCTTCCGATCCGGCAAAAACGGAAAATTTTTCCATTAAGAATGAAGGTCAGCATATCACCATCACCGGAAATTCTGAAAAGAGCCTTCTGAAGGGAGTTTACGAATTTATATCACGCTATCTTCAGTGTCGGAAATGGGCGCCCAATGAACCCGCGGAGTGTCCGCCTTTACCGATTCTAAAAATTCCGGTACCGATTGATGTGGAGGAATCCGCTTCTTTTGTTTACCGCGAAGTGTACAGCACAGCCGAAAAAGATGCCGAATATATGGATTGGTACGGTCTACAAAGCCTGGACGATCTTTGGGGAATTTGGGGCCACTCTTTCAGCAATTTGGTTCCATCCTCTTTAGTTGGCGCGCATCCGGAGTTCTTTTCATTGACCGACGGAAAGCGGCGCCCCGACCAGCTCTGTCTCTCCAACGGCGAAGTTTTTGATCTTACAGTGAAGTCTTTAGAAGAACACTTTAAAGAAAATCCTACCGCAAAATACTGGTCCGTAAGCCCAAATGACAACAACAATTTCTGTGAATGCAGCATCTGCCGGAAAACTGATGACGAGGAAGGCGGTCCACAAGGTTCACTGCTTCGGTTTGTGAACAGGATCGCGGCACGTTTCCCCGACAAATCTTTTACAACTTTGGCTTACGGTGCAACGGCAGCACCACCGCTGAAAACGAAACCGCGCGCCAATGTCATTATATTTCTGAGCACCATTAATTCCTTTAAAAATAAACCGGTTGAAACAGAGGTTTCTGCGGCGCAGTTCAGACAAAATCTGGAAGGCTGGCGCGCCATAACACCCCATATTTTTATTTGGGATTATTATACGCAGTTTACAAATTACCTGGCGCCATTTCCGGATGTTTTTAATGCCGGCCCGAATATGAAGTACTACCGGGAAAATGGTGTCCGCGGTGTTTTCGCACAGTTGGGCGGTGGGAATTTTGTGGATCATAGTGATCTGAAAACCTATATCATTTCTAAAAAATTCTGGAAGGCGAATCTGGATGACGGTTTGTTGGCTGATGAATTCCTTTCCGGATATTACGGTAAAGCCGCACCTTTGATCAAAAAACATTTAACAGAACTTCAGGCGGCAGTAGAAGCTTCCGGCCGTCGCCTGGATATTTATGGCAATCCGATCAGCGAATACCAGACTTACCTCTCGCCAGAGCGCCTCGATTCGGTTGACCGGCTTTTAGATGAAGCTGAAAAAATTACGGATCAGAAGAATATCCGGAGGAGGATAAGGAAACTGCGGTTAAGTTTCGACTATACGCGTTTGCAGCAGGCCCGCTTTTTTGGGATTGAGAAGTACGGTATTTTCACACCAGACCGCACCGGAAAAATGAAGGTGAGAAAGGAGCTCCGCCAACAGGTCAGGAACTTCGTGAGAAGCGCCGAATCTCAAGGAATAAAC
Source organism: Kaistella palustris DSM 21579 (assembly GCF_000422265.1). GTDB lineage: Bacteria > Bacteroidota > Bacteroidia > Flavobacteriales > Weeksellaceae > Kaistella > Kaistella palustris. The sequence continues at coordinate 41,207 of NZ_AULL01000020.1, read as the reverse complement.
CTTCTGTCTGAGGACGGTGAAACGCTCAGCGAATACAGAAAAGAATGGCAGGAAATTTTACGGAAGGGACTTCCGGTGAATAATGCTTTAAGTGCTGAAGTGACCTTGAATACGCCTTTTGTTCCTGAATATCCCGCTAAAGGGAATGTTACTCTGACCGATGGCATGTATGGTTTTACTGATTTCAGTTATAACTGGCTTTTGTTTGAAGACGGGTTCTCCGCGGAGCTAAAACTGACGGCACCTCAACCAGTAAAAACGGTCAAGCTCGATTTTCTGGAAGACCAGCGCCACTGGATATTTTTGCCCAAGTCGGTGAAGCTGGAAGTTTCTGCTGATGGAATTACGTACCGCGAAGTTGCGGAAAACACCATCTTTACTACAAAAGAGCAACTTCAGGCAAGGACGTATCAGGCGCAGTTTCTGGTCGGTGAAAGTATAAAGTACCTGAAAGTGACCGCCGAAAAACTGCCCGCAATGCCCGCCTGGCGAAAAAGCAAAAATAGAAACCCGCTGATGGCCATTGCCGAAATATGGGTCCAGTAACTGTTTTAATAAAAGTAAAGTCAGCGGCAATTCAGTAATTCAGTCTTCACTTTGCGCGATCACTTCTTTTATTTCTTCATATTCAAATCCTTTTGACAGCAGGAATTTGATGGTTTTTGACTTTTTCTGATACGCCTGCAAACCCTTTAACTTCGAATGATACTGTTCATAGAGTTTGGTGAGTGTCTGGCGGTAATCATCATCGTCAATTTCATCAAAACAGCTGTTGATGAGTTTTTCGGGCACACCTTTGAACTTCAGCTGGTTCCGGATCTTATTCCGTCCCCACGATTTCATATAAAATTTACCGCGGATATAGCTGCGTGTAAACCTTTCTTCGTTAAGGTAATTTTCCTGCAAGAGATACAGCAAAATCTCATCTTTGGCTTCGGGAATAAGAAGGAAATCCCGCATTTTCTGCTCCACTTCCTGATGGCAGCGGTCCTGATACACACAGTAATTCGCCATCTTGAGTTTTATTTCGCTGAAAGTGTGGGATTTTTTGTCCAAATCACGGTATTTGTAGTTAATGATATTTGCAGCTGATATAAAAAGCCAAGTTCTTTACCGAAAAGGTACTGACCGAACCGTCGTTAAAATTCTACATTCGATTAACGGCAATTTTCCTGCAGACCGCCCAATCATCGGCAGAACATATCCTAGCTTAACATCCGAATGTAACTTAACTCAAATATTAGCCGTTATCAACCCGACAGATCTAACTCTATCCTGCAAACAACGGCCTTCCTTCCATCATCGCATTCACTTTTTTGCGTACCTCTGTAAGGCGGTTTTCATCATTGATGTTATCCACCACTTCATTGATGTATTCGGCGAGAGTTGCCATATCATTTTCTTTCAAACCGCGCGTCGTTACGGCTGCAGTTCCGAGGCGGATCCCCGAGGTGGTAAACGCTGATTTATCATCAAACGGCACCATATTCTTGTTGCAGGTAATGTCTGCCCTTACAAGCGCCTTTTCGGTTTCTTTTCCGTTCACATTTTTATTACGCAGGTCGACGAGCATCAGGTGGTTATCTGTTCCGCCGCTTACGATATCAAAACCGTGGACCATCATGGCTTTTGCCAGAGCACGGGCATTGGCAACGACCTGTTTTGCATAGACTTCAAATTTAGGATCAAGTGCTTCACCGAATGCCACTGCTTTTCCCGCGATGACATGCTCCAACGGACCACCCTGAATTCCCGGAAACACGGCACTGTCCAGCACCTGGCTCATCATTTTGGTTTCGCCTTTCGGTGTGCGGTGGCCGTAGGTATTTTCGAAATCCTTACCCATCATGATCAAACCTCCCCGCGGTCCGCGCAAAGTTTTATGCGTGGTCGTACTCACCACATGGCAATGCTCAAACGGTGAGCTGAGCAATCCTTTGGCAATAAGTCCGGCGGGATGCGCAATATCGGCCCATAAAGTAGCACCTACTTCATCGGCAACCTCACGGAATTTTTTGAAATCAATATCTCTTGAATAAGCAGAATAGCCTGCGATGATCATTTTGGGCTGCACCTCAAAAGCTTTCCGGCGCATGGCATCGTAATCGATCAGGCCACTTTCGCGGTCAACGCCATAGAAATTGGCGTTGTACTGAATGCCGGAGAAGTTCACAAACGAACCGTGCGTTAAATGTCCGCCCATTGAAAGGTCCAGGCCCAGGATTTTGTCTCCGGGTTTTAAAACCGCCAGATAGATCGCGGCATTAGCCTGAGAACCGGAGTGCGGCTGCACATTGGCATATTCCACACCGAAAAGCTGTTTTGCTCTTTCGATAGCCAATGTTTCAACCTCATCTACGACTTCGCAGCCACCGTAATATCTGCGGCCGGGATAACCTTCCGCATATTTATTGGTTAAAACACTGCCGACTGCTTTCATCACGTTATCCGAAACAAAATTTTCGGAGGCGATGAGTTCCAGACCGTGCGTTTGTCTTTGTCTTTCTTTTTCTATAAGGTCGAAAATTGGATCCATTGTATAGTGAATGTTTACGGTGATTAAAGGATTGTAAATTTATGGAAATTTTAGGGATAAACTCAAGCTTGAATTAATTCCCATAGCTCACTTCGGTTACCATTTCCTGCTTATTCCGGAAATGATAGTATGGGGCGCCTGCTGGGAAGCTAAAGGACAAATATAGTTTCGTTCGTAGCTAATGTTGTACGATTGATATCACCGGCTGCAGGATTCAATTATTTTGAAAACTTTTGAAATCTTCCGAATGTATGATTCCCTGTGATTTACCAGACTGTGAAACTTCAAATGCTACTGCAAGTTTCAAAACTGAATTTGTAAAGTGTTAGGCTTAACTTTAATTTGATTGAACCAAGTTTCCCAAAAAAAGAATTTCCCTAATTTCGCCTTCTGAAGAAAAATTCAATATGAAAATCGGCGATGCAGTTTCTGTGGTAGATGATCTGCTGAAAGGGAAAGTGATTTCCGTTTCAGGGAAAACAGTGGTCATCGAAGATGAACATGGTTTCACCTACGAATATCCGGCCTCAAAAGTGGTGCTGCAGGAACCGGAAATCTACACCGAGATCAAAACCGTACAGAAAACCGAAACTTCAAAATCGATCTCCAAAAAACACCACAAAAGACCTTTGATCCTCGATCTGCATTTCGAAAATCTGGTTAAAGATACGCGGGGATTTTCTGCCTCGGAGCGAGTTTTCCTTCAAAAAGAAAAACTGCGCGACACACTCGATTACTGCCGGAAAAATAATTTAAAAAAGCTCGAGATCATCCACGGAATCGGCGATGGCGTACTGCAGCAAATGGTTTACGAAGTGCTCGAAAGCCAAACCGGCCTCGATTTTCACAACAGAGAGATACTGCATGAACAGAGTGGTACCGTGCTGGTTTATTTTAAGTAAAAATTGTATTTAGCGGGAAAACTCCTCCGGGAATTTGATCTGCAGGAATTTAATCCTGAAAAACCGATGTGCTCAGCCGCCGAAAACTATAAAACTCAAGACCGTTAAAAATAAACAAACTATCCTGCGCTTTTTCAATTGGATATAATCGCTCCGCGCCCGCTTCATTAAATTTCAATAGCCCGGTAATTTTTAATAAATTTGTGGCAAGAACGAATGGAAAAACTGAAATTACTTTTTACGAAAGACAGCGTGCATTACCAGGTGCTTCGCAATAAAACGGTGGTGCAGGAAAATCAGTTTACCGAAACTGAAGATACCGCGGCAGACTTTTTAAAAGAAAAGCTGACTGCCCTGCTGGCGGAAAACAAATTTACCGCCATCAGCGTGGTTTCTGCACTGAACCATTTCACGCTTTTACCCGAAGGCTTTGCAGAGCACAAACTTGGCTACGACCTTATTGCCCTCAACGCGCCGGTTGCAGAAGATAATGAAGAACTCATGCTGTCGGTGAACAAAAAATTCGGTGTACAGTTTTACTATACTTTTCCGAAAAATTTTTACAGCCTGATCAAAGGCACGAAAATGCCCGTTAACTTTAATTTTTCCGGTGAGAAGTTTCTGAATTCCCTCTCGCCAAAAAACCAGAAAGAGATTCACATCAATCTTTACCGGCAACAGGTAGAATTTTTCGCCCTAGACCGGAAAAAAGTCATCCTCTACAACAATCTCGATGTGAATTCAGAGGTTGATTTTCTGTATTTCATTATGTTCACCCTAAGCAAGATCGGCTTCGGTACAGATGAAACGCAGTTTTTTGTTTACGGAGAAACTACCGAAAACGAAACCTTCATCTCCGAACTGAAAAAATTCGTCCGAAACCTAAAAATTGTCTTCGACAATATTCCGCAAAAGAATTTTGTGTTGAATTAAGAACGCTCCAGCCTACAGCATATGTTTAGAATTATCAGCGGCAGATGGAAATCCAAGCGGATTTCTGCGCCCAAAAATTTCGAAGTACGACCGACCACGGATTTTGCGAAAGAAGCACTTTTCAGTATTATCGAAAACCGGTATCATTTTGATTTTGCGTCGGTTTCGGTGCTCGATCTTTTTGGCGGAATTGGCTCTATCTCGCTGGAGTTTGCCTCGCGCGAATGCCAGGATGTGACGGCGGTCGAAATGAATCCCAAACACGCTGCCTTCATTAGTTCCACTGCGGCAGAACTCGAAATGGCACTGCAAATTAATGTGCAGCGTGCCGATGTGTACGATTATTTGAAGAAAAACCGCAACCGCGAAAGTTACGACATCGTGCTTGCTGACCCGACTTTCGATACCACCGAGGAAAAATATCAGGAACTGATTGCGTTGGTGTTGTCCAATGGTTTTTTAAAGGATGACGGTATTTTCATCCTCGAACATCAAAGCCGCCTGAAACTTACCCATTCAAATCTGCTCGATACGCGGAAATACGGCAACGTGAGTTTTTCTTTTTTTAAAGCTAATGAGCCTCAGATCACTGATCATCCAACAGAAGCGCCCGCAACAGAGGACGCCGATCCTGAAAAGAACGGTCTTTAATTTTGTAGAGTATTTTACTGTTTCTTTTTAATAAAAAAAAAAGACCAGGATTTCTACTTAAGCGAGATCAATGCTTAATTTTCCAGGTTTGCTTATAACACTTTCAGTTCCAGGTCGATACTTTTTCCAAAGAATTTTTTAGAGATCTTTTCAAAGTTTTTGGTAATATCCGACAGGAAAAACTGATAAACAGGCTGCGGATTGCCTGAATGCAAAAGGTGATGTTTTTCTAAAATGATCTTCAGCTGATTGGCAACAATTGTAGGCGAATCGATCACGCGTACGCGGTTGCCGTAAAACTGTTTGATCTCATCCAACAGCAGCGGATAGTGTGTACAGCCCAGAATAAGCGTTTCAATATTCCGTAGCTTGCTGTGACTTAAATAATTATAAATGATGGCGTGCGTTATCGGGTGATTCTTAAAACCTTCTTCAATCGCCGGAACAAGCAGCGGCGTTGCAAGTTCATCAACCTTTATAAACTTGTTGTGTTTGCGGATGGACTTTTTATAAAGGCCGGAATTTACGGTAGCTTTAGTGGCAATCACACCTACGTTATTGTGAATTTCGTATGACACTTTTTCAGCTACCGGATTGATCACGTCGATCACCGGTACGCGCTCAGCCACCAGCTCCAGCACTTCTTTCAATGCGTTTGCCGTGGCGGTATTGCAGGCGATGACCACTGCCTTGCAGTTTTTCTCGAGCAGGAAATTAGTGATGCGCGTAGAATAGCCTACGATCGCCTCCCGGGATTTATCACCGTATGGAAGGTGTTTGGTGTCGCCGAAATAGATGAGGTCTTCATGCGGCAGAAGTTTTTTGATTTCCTTTGCTACCGTGAGCCCACCCACGCCGGAATCGAAAATGCCGATCGGTTGGGCGGCGGAAAGATGGCTGTAGTCGGGCTTTTTCTTTTTCAAAGGGGAGGAAATTTTTTACAAAAATACAAAATTCAGCCTGATATCAGTAAGATGAAAGCGTGCTGCTCATTTATATAATAAACAGGTCCGAGGCAATTCCATCCGCAAGGAACCAGTGTTTTTCAGGGATTTTCAGGTGGTTGTTTTCGATACGTAGAATATCTTCTTCCAGTTTGTGCTTAATGGCTTTTTCGAAATGATCCAGGATCTTAGCGGTAAACTTATCCTTTAAGACAGACAGATCAACACCCCAAACCGTTCTCAGACCGATCATCAGCATTTCGTTGAACTGATCCTTTTCCGACAGGATTTCAGATTCTTTTGCCAGCTTATTCTGCGAAAGTAAATCGATGTATTTCCTGTTGTTTGCAATATTCCAGCTCCGCTGCTCGCGGCCGTTATAAGAATGCGCGGATGGACCAAGGCCGAGATATTCATTATATTTCCAGTATGCCGCGTTATGTTTCGAATGAAGGCCGGGTTTACCAAAATTTGAAATTTCATAATGATCGAAGCCGTTCTCCTTTAAAAGTGCGGTCATGTAAAAGAATTCTTCGTGCTGCACAATTTCGTCCGGTGCCTTAATTTTCCCCTGTGTGATCCAGGTATTTAAAGCCGTTTTCGGTTCAATCGTGAGCGCGTAAGAAGACACATGCGGAACCTGCAGCTCAAGGGTTTTTTCTAAATTCTTTTTCCAGATATCCATATTGGAGGTCGGAGATCCGTAAATCAGGTCAATACTAATGTTTTCGAATCCAAAATCCTGCGAACGTTTGATCGAGCTTTCCGCTTCTGGGGCGCTGTGCGCGCGGTTCATTAGTTTCAGGTCATCTTCAAAAAAACTTTGCGTTCCAATTGAGAGTCGGTTGACGGGTGTTTTAGAAAGCGCTTTTACAAAATTATTATCCAAATCATCAGGATTTGCCTCAAGCGTGATCTCGATATTTTCATCAAAAGAAAAATATTTCAACACCTCGTCAATTAAAGACTGAAGCTCATCAGCTGAAAGCAATGAAGGCGTACCACCACCGAAATACAGCGATTTTAAGCGGTCCGACTGCAATTCATCTTTGCGCAGAAAGATCTCTTTCTTCAGCGCGCTTATCATTTCCTCTCTGTAAAGCAGCGACGTGGAAAAGTGAAAGTTGCAGTAGCTGCATTTTTGCTTGCAGAAAGGAATATGGAGATAGATCATGTTGAAGTTCCGGGAAGAAAGTCAGATATCAGGAAATTTAGAATTCTCTAACCGTGCTTAATACCTGAACCCGCGCGTGTTGATGAAATTTTCGATATTATAACCCACGCTCAGCATGAAACTACTGCCTGCATATTGTTGAATATCCGACATACCAAAATTATAAGTCGCCCCGAAAAAGAAATTATTGACTGTAGCTTTGATAATGGGCGAAAGGCCTAAACTCTGATTTCCGAATTTGTTGCTGGCAGACCTGAAACTGGCGCCTGCGGAAAATGAATTTTCATCTCCCAGAAAAGTAGCCATTACGTTCATATCGATCATCTTGGAGGAATTGGTATTGAAATTCATCAGTACCGATGGTGTCACATACATTTGCTCCCCCAGATAGAAATCGTAACCTGCATTCAGGATAATTTTCGTTGGTTCAGGTTCTATGCCATTTACGATAGGGATATCATTGGTAATCGCAATATCATTTACAGAAACCCCCGCGAATAGATTACGGTAAGTCACAGCCATACCTAAATTGGTATAAACCAGGAATAAGCTGTTGGCATCTGAGCTTAAGGTCGGGTCACCGGGATCCTGCGGATTGAGCATCGCCAGATCGATATTCATATTATAGAAACTCACATTGGTACCAAATGAGAACTGACTTTTACGCTCGCCATCATCATCAATAGGAATAAAATAAGACGCACCGGCAGAAATCCCATTAGAAGAAATAGGACCGTTCTGATCGCGGAAAAAGGAAAGTCCCGCGCCAACCCGGTCGAAAACATTTGCATGAAGTCCGATCGACTGCACATTGGGCGACTGATCGAATCCCGCAAACTGTTTCTGGTAATTTAAATTCACCACCACATCATCGGTCTTGCCGTATAGGGCAGGATTGAAGAGAAAATCACCTTCGAGCAGATACTGCTGGTAGTACGGAAGTGTCTCCTGGCTTTTACAAAGACCGAAAAAGACCAGGATAAACAATATTGGGCCTACTTTTCTCATAATTCAAATTGGATGCATTTTTGGCAAAGATAAAAAAACTTTTCCTGCTATTAATCAGCGGTATAATTCCGCCATTTCTCCACGGCGGCCTGCATATCCTGCGGCATTGGACTTTCAAAATACATCTCTTCTTTGGTCACGGGATGTGTGAAACCCAATGTGTGCGCGTGCAGCGCATGGCGCGGCAACACTTCAAAAACATTTTTGATGAACTGTTTGTATTTCGGAAGGTTTACGCCTTTTAAAATCTGGTTGCCTTCATATCTTTCATCGTTAAAGAGCGTGTGGCCGATATATTTGAAATGCGCACGGATCTGGTGCGTTCTGCCTGTTTCCAGTTTACATTCCACCCAGGTGACGTAGCGAAAGCGCTCGAGGACTTTGTAATGTGTCACGGCATGTTTACCCAGGCTGCCATCCGGAAAAACGGCCATCTGCATACGGTTTTTCAGGTGCCTGCCGATGTTTCCGCGGATTGTTCCTTCATCATCAGCGATATTTCCCCACACAAATGCCCAGTACAGCCTTTTTGTTTTCCGGTCGAAGAACTGTTTGGCAAGATAACTCAGCGCATACTCATTCTTGGCAATGACCAAAAGGCCCGAGGTATCTTTATCAATGCGGTGAACCAACCCAACTCTGTCGAGGTCGGATTTCTGGCCGTTCTTTTCAAAATGATAAGCCAGCGCATTAACCAAAGTTCCGTCATAATTCCCGTGGCCGGGATGCACCACCATGCCGGCAGCCTTGTCCACCACCAGAAGGTCATCATCTTCATATACGATACTGATGGGCAGATCCTGGGGTATAATAAGATTTTCACGCGGCGGTGTTGTGAGCAGTACCGAGATCTCATCGCCAGGTTTTACGCGGTAATTCTGTTTCACCGGCGTACCGTTAACCACTACATTTCCCGCGCGGCAGGTCTGTGAGATCTTGTTACGGGTAGAGTTCTGGCGGAAGATATGCAGGTATTTATCAATGCGGAGCGGTTCCTGATTCTTATCTACCTTAATGTTCAGATGTTCGTACAGACCTGTAGATTCGGTATCACCGGTTTCGTGCGGTTGCTCGTCAAAAATTTCGTCGGTAGTATCGCTCATTTGGTGTAAAAAAGCTCCAACTTTTGGTTGAAGCTTCACTATATTTTTTGAAGTTACAATTTATTCGACAATAACCTTTTTTGCCTTTGGCTTTTCTGCGGGTTTTGCCGGGGTTGTTTTGGGTTCCGGGCTTTTTACTGCAGATGCAGGTGTGGCTGTCGTTTTCGGTTTGGGTTCAACGGTTGTTTTTGGCGCTGTCGGTTTCGGTGCCTCTGCGGGTTGCGTTTCCCGGGGAAGAGTTTCAGATCTCGGTGTTTCACTTCTTGGCGCTGCAGGCCGTGGTGTTTCTTCCCGATACGACTCGTTCAGATATACGTCGTTTGGATCACTGGTATCGACTTTAATGCGGTACATAGCGTCGAGCTGGGAGATCTTTCCGCGCATCTCGGCGGGCGTTTTTTTACTGGCCCAAATATCGATCTGCATTCCCTGGTCCCGCACATCAAAAGGTGCCGGATCCTGATAATACACAATGTCGGCATTATCGCTGCCACCGTCTTCGTGTTCCACGAGACCGATTTCAAATAAATTCTGGGCGATGATTGCCTTAGCTTCCTGCACAGTTAAACCAACGAGATTCGGCACGGTGATATTCCGGCGCGGACCTGCACCGATCACAAGATCTATTGTGGTAAATCTTGGCAACAGCGAGCCCGGTTTCAGAACAGAACCGTTGTACATCATCCGCAAAACTGCATCACGCTGAATGCTCGGCTCGAAGATGGTGTCACCAACCTTTAAACCCACCTGCTCCAGCTGGCGGAAAGCCAAGCCTTTATAGCGGTCCAGAATATCGGGAACGGAAACTTGTGCATACGTTCGGGGATTCACTTTCAGAATAATTGTACGGCCATCCTTCACATGTGAACCTGCCGACGGATAGATCTGCAACACCTGAAAAGGGCGGAATTTAGGATCATATTTAAAACTGTCGACTTCATACTCCAGACCGGAATCATCAAGAATTCTGATGGCGTCGTGCACGGACTTATTCATCACATTGGGAACCGCAATTTCTTTGCCGTGATTGGTATGCAGCTCTAACCAGCGAAAAGTTAACCAGACCAACCCCGTAAACACGGCAGCCGCTAAAAGTAAATTGACTAAAACCTTCCAGTGGAAAAGCGATTTAAGCATATTTTGGCATCTTTATATAACTGCAAATATATAAAATAATCTTTTCTGATTGGCGCACAGAACTTAAGGCCTGTATTTTCTTGACCAGGAAAGTTTGGAAATATTTATCTTTGCTGCTTAAAGAAATTACATGATTCTATCCATGACCGGCTTCGGACGAAGCGAAGGTGTTTTCGAAGGAAAAAAAATCACCCTCGACCTGAAATCTCTGAACAGCAAATCCTTTGACCTCAATCTAAAAATGCCGCAGCGGTACAAAGAAAAGGAATTCGAGATCCGCAAAATCCTCAACGACCGCATACAGCGTGGTAAAGTGGACTGCTACATCAACCTGGAAAATCTGGACGAAGGTGCGGAGGTCAACATTAATGAAGAACTCGTAAAATCATATATTAACAGCTTAAAAAATATTGCAGGCGACGGACCGGATTTCGAATATCTTAAAATGGCCGTAAGAATGCCGGACGTGATTGCTGCTAAAACCGACAGCCTCAGCGATGAAGAATGGCAGGTCTTAAAAGAAATTGTACAGGATGCCTTATTAAAATTTGAAAATTTCCGGCAGACTGAAGGCCAGATCCTGCAAGATGAACTGAAACGGAACATTCAAAACATCGAAAAAGCATTGCAGGAAGTAATACCTTATGAAAGCGTTCGGCTGGACGCGGTAAAGGAAAAATACCGCAACACGCTGAAAGAATTCGATCAGATCGATGAAACACGTTTTTATCAGGAAATGGCTTATTTTACAGAAAAACTGGATATTGCCGAAGAAAAAGTACGCCTCACGCAACACCTGAAGTATTACCTGGAAGTCATGCAGAATGAAAACTTCAACGGGAAAAAACTTGGTTTTATCTCTCAGGAAATCGGCCGCGAAATCAACACGCTGGGCTCAAAAGCCAACCATGCCGAAATCCAGAAACTCGTGGTAATGATGAAAGACGATCTGGAAAAAATAAAGGAACAGATACTGAATGTACTTTAAAGACGAAGAGATGAAAGACTTTTGAGTCGGAATTCGCAAGTCAGAAGTCGGAAGTCAGAAGTCAGAAGTTGAAAGTTGAAAGTTGAAAGTTGAAATGGCGCATTATTGAAGGTTCAAAGTTCACAATAAGCTGATATTTTCAGTCTATTATCTATTATCTATCATCTCCAAGTCTATCATCTATTATCTCCAAGTCTATTATCTATTATCTCTCAGTCCGTTATCCAGAATCAATCACCCATCAATAATCGGTTATGAACAAAGTCATCATATTCTCAGCACCCTCCGGAAGTGGAAAGACCACCTTAGTCAAGCATTGCCTGGAGACATTTCCGGAACTTGCGTTTTCTGTTTCCTGCACCACGAGAAATCCCCGGGGCGAAGAGAAAAACACAGTAGATTACCACTTCATTACCCCGGAAAATTTCCGCGAACAGATTGCTTCCGAAGCGTTTGTCGAGTTCGAAGAAGTATATGAAAATATGTACTATGGCACGCTAAAAGCCGAAGTGGAGCGCATCTGGCAAAGCGGGAAAACCGTAATTTTCGACGTCGACGTGAAAGGCGGAATTTCACTTAAAAATTATTTTGGAGACCAGGCACTTTCAATTTTCATCATGCCACCTTCTGTAGCAGAACTGGAACTCCGGCTGATCGCCAGAGGTACCGACGAGCTGGAAACCATTAAAACCCGCGTTCACAAAGCAGCTGAAGAAATGACTTTCAAAAAACAGTTCGATCAGATCGTCATCAACAGCGATCTGGACCGCGCAAAAAAAGAGGTAGAATTTCTCGTCGGCAATTTCCTGAAATCATGAATATTGCCATCATTGGTTGCGGCTGGCTCGGGCAGCGCGTAGCCGCGTACCTCACTGAAAAAAACCACCATGTTCTTGCCACCACGACTTCGCGGGAGAAAATCCCAACTTTAGAGAAAGTCGCCGGTGAAGTCCATCTCCTTGATTTCAACAAAACCGAAAACTTCAGTTTTTTAAATGAAAGCGAAATGGCAATTTTCAGCATGCCCGTGTCGCGGAATTCCTGGCACAGCGGATTTGCCAGACTCCAGCTTTCTTTTCCGAAAACTTTGTTTTTCAGTTCTACAGGCATTTACCCGCAGGACCCCGGAATTTACACCGAAGATTTTCTTCAAAATTTGCGCCCCGATATTCTGGCGTCGGAAACATTAGTTAAAGAAAAATATCCCCAAACCACAGTTCTGCGTTTTGGAGGTTTAATGGGTGACGAAAGGTCACCCCAAAATTTCTTTAAACATAAAGCACCCGCAAATCCCGGAAAAAAAGTCAATTACATTCATTATGAAGATATCGTGGCTATTACAGAACTGCTTTTAACAGAAGAAAAAGGAGCTGAGATTTACAATATCGTGGCGCCCGAACATCCTTCACTTGGCGAAATCCTGCAAGTGACAGTTACAGATTTTAAAAATGATAAATCCGCTCCGGACCAGCGCATTATCTCGCCACAACATTTTATTCAGGATTTTAGTTATAAATTTATACATCCCAACCCCAAATATTTTTAGAAAATGAGCACCGAAACTTTAGATAAAGCCAAATCAAATCTTCCCGTCAGAGGTTTTTTAAAAATCGATGACCTCATTATTCCGCAGGGCGAAGATCTTGTAAAAGCAATTCTTGATCTTAAGAAAGAAAAGAACGCCGTAATCCTCGCCCATTATTATCAGCCGCCTGCCATTCAGGATGTAGCGGATTTTCTGGGCGATTCCCTGCAGCTTGCCCGCCAGGCAAAAGATACCGAGGCCGACATGATCGCTTTCTGCGGCGTGCATTTTATGGCCGAAGCTGCAAAAATCCTCAACCCCACTAAAAAAGTCGTTTTACCCGACACCCAGGCCGGCTGCTCCCTGGCGGATGGCTGCAGCGGCGAAGGTCTGCGTTCCATGCGCGCCCAGTATCCGAACGCGATCATCGCGACTTATATCAACTGCAACGCGGAAACCAAAGCCGAATCAGATGTCATCGTCACCAGCTCGAACGCGGAAACCATCATCAAATCGTTGCCTACTGACCGGCCGATTATTTTTGCGCCCGATAAAAACCTTGGCCGCTATCTCGCCAAAAAAACAGGCCGCGATATGATTCTTTGGGATGGCAGCTGCATCGTGCACGAAGCCTTTTCCATGGAAAGAATTGCCAAACAGCTTGCTGAAAATCCCGATGCCAAACTCATCGCACATCCCGAAAGTGAAACACCGGTGCTGGATCTTGCCTCTTTCGTCGGCTCCACTTCCGCGCTTTTAAATTACGTGGAAAAAGATGACTGCCAGAAATTTATTGTCGCTACAGAAGAAGGTATTTTGCACGAAATGCGCAAACGTGCTCCACACAAAGAACTGGTGCCTGCGCTGGTTTTCGACGAAAGCTGCAACTGCTCCGAGTGTTTCTACATGAAACGCAACACCATGGAGAAACTTTACCTCTGCATGAAATACGAACTGCCCGAAATCCTGATCAACGAAGAACTGCGCCTGCGGGCCCTGAAACCCATCGAAGCCATGCTCGACCTGTCGAAAACCGTAAAATAACGTCAATTCGTTTATAAAAAACTACGGATAAAGAACACTTCACTTTGGGCAATCTTTTTCCGCCGCACCTTTGCCAGCGCCGAAAAAAGCCGGGCTGTCCGTTGCAATTCCTCCCCGCCGCGGCGGGTCCGGGATTTCCACTTCCATCCCTATTGCGGGTTTCTTCCCGGTGAAGGGAAGTTTTTGAAGGTTTAAGTGTTTGAAAATTTGAAAGTTTGAAAATGTTGGAATTGGGGATTTAAAATTAAATAGTTGAATGCACGATCCCGGTGAAACATCCCACTGTTAGCCGTAAGGCTCTCGGCAGGTTGCGGTATCCTTCGCCGCGATTTACCCAAGTTAAAGGGCACATTTTTAAAAATTCAGGAATCTTCCTTACCTTTTCCGTTCTTTGCAGTTGAAATTAAATCAGAAAAAGATGAAATCAAAGATACTCCTCGAAAACCTGAAAATCTATGCTGTTCACGGCGTGCTTGCGGAAGAAAAAATCATCGGTAACTATTTTATTGTAAACGCAGAAATTCACGCAGATCTCGAAAAGGCAACTCAAACCGATGACTTGGCTGACACCATTAATTACGCCGAGATCAACAGCATTATACACCAGGAAATGAAAATCCACTCCCAACTTCTGGAACATGTGGTCGGCCGGATCTTCACCAAACTGGAAGCTGCTTTTCCGCAGATCACCTTCATGAAAATAAAACTTACCAAGACCAACCCACCAATGAAAGGCGAAATGGACGGCGTAAGCATTGAAATAGAAAAATCAGTGAACCGCTAAATGACGCCGTGCCGGAAAACAAAGATATTTCGTTAAATTTGCGTAGATCAAGCTGCAGATCATAAAACCACGCGGCACTTACTTTACACTTATGAAATATTTTCTGCTCAGTTTACTTTCAGCCGTACTTCTCAGTATTTCCTGGCCCACATACGGAATTCCGTTTTTTATTTTCATAGCGCTTGTTCCACTTTTGATGATGGAGCATGACATCACCCATTTTTCAAAAATCAAAAACAAGGCTCGCGCAATTTTCGGCCTGAGCTTTCTTTGTTTTGTAATCTGGAACATTGTAACAACGGGTTGGCTGTACGGCGCCAGAAACCCC
This sequence comes from Kaistella palustris DSM 21579, assembly GCF_000422265.1. GTDB lineage: Bacteria > Bacteroidota > Bacteroidia > Flavobacteriales > Weeksellaceae > Kaistella > Kaistella palustris. The sequence continues at coordinate 26,150 of NZ_AULL01000020.1, read as the reverse complement.
GACGGTTCTCATTCATTAATGGCGGTCGTTGTTCCTGTACTTTTAAATTCCCTCTTCTACTCCATCGTTTTCCAACTCTATCATATTTACAAAAAAGCGCAGGGAACTTACTTTGGACTGGTGTTTTTTGTAGCGGTGTGGATGGTTTTCGAACAGCTTCACATGAACTGGGAATTTTCCTGGCCGTGGCTGAACCTCGGGAATGCGTTTGCAGATTATCCGAAAGTGATCCAGTGGTATGACACTTTGGGTGCAACGGGCGGCAGTTTCTGGATCCTGCTCATCAACGTATACTTTTTCTACACACTGCGGATCTGGGAAGCCGGCAGAAAAAGAAAATCGCTGATCATCAATTCCTCTGTTCTGGCTGCCGTCATCTTCCTGCCGATGCTGATCTCTTTTGCGAAATATGAAAACTTTAACCAAAAACCTTTGGAAACAGTAAACGTATTGATGCTGCAGCCCGATCTGGATCCCTACCATGAAAAATATTCGAAAGACAGCCTTACGATTCTAAACGACCTCCTGACCTTGGCTGAAGAAAATTCGAAAGGCCAGATCGATTATTATATCGGCCCCGAAACTTCTTTCCCGGGTTACGGTTCAATCTCCGAAAACGGCTTTGAGCAAAGTCTTCTTCTCAATAACGTAAAAGGTTTCCTCAGCAGACATCCTAAATCCGTGTTCACTACAGGAATTTCATCGCACCGTTTTTACCCGCCCGGCAGTGAACATCCGCGAACCGCTTACGAGACTTCTCCGGGTGTTTTTGTAGACAGTTATAATTCTGCAGTTCAGGTCATTCCCGACCGCAAAGTGGAAGTGTATCACAAGGGAAAATTGGTTCCCGGTGTGGAGAATTTTCCGTACATCAATGTACTTAAACCGGTTCTTGGAGATGCAATGCTTAATCTTGGCGGCACCACAGCCTCACTTGCAACCGATCCCGAGCGCAAGGTTTTCAGCAATCCGTATAACGCGGGAAAACTGGCACCGATTATCTGTTATGAAAGTATCTACGGCGAATTTGTCACAGAATACGTGAAGAAAGGTGCAAATTTTCTCGCCATCATGACCAATGATTCCTGGTGGGGCGTTACGCAGGGCCACGAACAGCTGATGGCTTATGCCCGGCTTCGTGCAATTGAAACACGCCGCGAAATTGCACGTGCCGCAAACAGCGGAATTTCCGCCCATATCAATGCCCGGGGCGATGTGGAAGCTGACACATTTTACGGTGATAAAACCGCTTTGTTTGCTAAAGTGAACCTGTACGATCACCAGACTTTTTACACCCGTGCGGGTGATCTGCTCTCGCGACTGTCGCTTTTCGTTTTTGGCTTTTTGGTTTTTTATACACTGATCAAGAAATTTCAGAACCGGAAGAAAGCGGCAAAGAAGTAAGAGCGGACACTATTAATCCAGTTTAGGATTTCGAATTTTTGTGGTTAAAGTGGTTCAGCAGTAACCGTATTTCATTGAATTCAAAATCGCTGGGCAGAGCGCGTTTCCAGTCATTTAAACTTTCGTGCGAATTGTTCCGGTGTTCTTGCTGAAAGGTTTTAATTTTATCTTTATCGAAAATCCGGCTGATATCCAGCAAACCCTGTTCTGCAAATTTAGCCAGATGTCCGTAAATGGTCTCCGTGACCAGTCCGCGTTCTTTTGCGATTTGCGGAATGGTTTTTCCCTCTTCGAAAAGCTGAAAACTCAGGATATGCGATGGGATTTTTGCAATCTTCGCTGTAACGGGCACGTCGATGGATTTATCAAACAAAGGTTTTTCCAGCAGATGCAGGCTTTTGAGGTCATTCAGGTAATCTTCAAGATCATCTAAAAAAACCCGAAAATCGTCATTATACTGCTTCAGCCCTTTCACGCCTTTCGTTTCGGCGTAGAAATCCTTTAGTGGCGCAAAAACTTTGGCATTAATGTTTTCAAAAAAGAAATTGACGGCACCTTTTGCCTTATTCTCAATTTCGGTCCACTCCTCGGTTCCCTCAATAAATTTCTGGGTTTTCTGCTGAATGATCTTTGCAAACTTTTCGTAAATGTTTCCGTAATTCAGTACGTCGGGTTTCAAAGTTTCGTAAATGAACCTGGCCTTGTCGTGGTCCAGGAACTTACTGATGTTTGCGTTGAAAAACCAGGTTTCGAGCGACGGAGCCATCCATTTGCTGTCTAAACGGTCAACTATTTTTTTAATGCTGTAATCATACTTTTCGCTTTGCAGAATTTCTTCAATACGGCTGTTGGCATGGGTTTTATCCTGAAACTCAGAAACTCTTTTATCCGAAAAAATAACATCCGGCGTAATTTTCGATTTCAGCACAATGCCTTCCAGTGTGCGGCAACGCGAAAGTGCAACATAAACCTGGCCCGAGGCAAAAGATTTTCCGGCATCAATGATAAGGCGGTCAAAGGTCAGACCCTGGGATTTGTGAATGGTCACAGCCCAGGCGAGACGGATCGGATACTGCTTGAAACTGCCCAGAACTTCTTCCTGAATACTTTTATCGGCAGCCAGTGAATATTTTTTCTGGTCCCAGGTTTCTTTTTTCAACTTGTAAATTTCATCTTCACCATCGATGATCACTGAAATATTTTTTTCATCAAGGTCTACGACTTCCGCAAGTTTCCCGTTAAAATATCTGCTTTCACCGCTTGCATCATTACGCAGAAACATAATTTGAGCACCCACCTTTAATTCCAGAACCTCTTCATTGGGATACTGGTTCTCGTTGAAGTTTCCCGTAATATCGGCGGTATAGAAATAGGATTCACCCGGCAGTTCGGCAAGTTTTTTCTGGTTAATGGCATCTGCCATTCGGTTATGGGAGGTCAGATAAACGTAAGGCTCATCTGTAGGTTCGAAATCCGGATCATATCTTTCATTTAAAACATCGAAATCTATATCGCCAACAGCACCGTCGCGGATTTCATTCAGAATATCAAGGAATTTTTCATCTTTCTGGCGGTAAACAGTAGTAAGTTCGAGTGTTATTAAAGGTAATTCCTTTAAGGCATAGCTCTCAAAAAAAAAGGGCGAAGGATAATATTGTTTTAAGACCGCTTCGTCCCGCACCACGGGTGGCAGCTGATAAAGGTCGCCGATAAAGAGCATTTGAACACCGCCAAATTTCTGCTGATTCCGGCGCACGGACCGCAGCGAGAAATCCATCATATCCAAAACATCCGCACGGAGCATGGAAACCTCATCAATAATAATGATCTCGAGTTCGCGCAGGAGCTTCAGTTTCTCTTTGCGATAGCGGAAATGGTGCATCAGGTCGGCGATATTATTGGCCAGATTGCTGTCGATTCGTTCTGTAGTCGGCAGAAATGTCCGCAGTGGCAGGCCAAACATCGAGTGAATCGTGACGCCGCCCGCATTGATCGCGGCAATTCCTGTGGGCGCCACCACGATGTGTTTTTTGTTGGTTTTGCGAACGAACTCATTAAGAAAAGTGGTTTTCCCCGTGCCGGCTTTCCCGGTGAGAAAAATACTTCGGTTGGTGTATTCCGCTAAGTTGAATAGAGATTCGTTCATCGGTCAAATTTAGCCAAAATCCCTTATTTAAACTATAGGAGCGTGCAATATCTGAGTGGTGTTTTTTTTAGATGTTTCCAATTTTTTATAATTTTAAGCGTTCCTAAAATATTGAAACTTTTAATAATGAAAATGCGAAATACCTTGATCATTCTGCTTACTGCCATTGTTTTACATTCCTGCGGAAGCAAAAAAGCCGCCGACAATCCCGAAAACTTTCCGAAAGATATCGCACTGAAACCTGAGAACAATGTATCACAGCAGCTGGATAAAGAGCTGATGACTGCAAAAATTAAAGAAATCGATTCACTGATCGCAACCGTTAGCTGCAGCGATCCTGAAGACTGGACTTTTGCTGCGATCGGGTCCAAACCGTGTGGTGGCCCGAGTTCGTATATCGCCTATCCAAAAAAAGATGAAGACCAAATCCTGCTGAAGATCCAACAGTTTACGGCGCTGCAGTCAGCCTTTAACAAAAAGTACCGACTTATGTCCGATTGCATGATGGTGCAGCCGCCGGCGGGAATTAAATGTGAAGAAGGAAAAGCGGTCCTGATTTCGGGCCATTCGCTCAACACCGCGGCGCAGTAAATTTATGCGGGCTTGGCCGCGCTGTTATCGGCAGGTAAAGAATCGCGCAGTGTTTTTTCGGCATTCCATTTGGCGTGACTCGAGGGTTTTACTTCATAACCCATTTTGCGTGCAAAAACCTTGGTAAACACGGCGCCGAAAAACAGGATCTGGCAGGTATAGTTCACCCACATCATAATCAGGATAATGGTTCCCGCCGCGCCAAAGACCGATGCGGGTTTTGAGATTTCAAAATAAAAACCCAGGAGGAACTTACCGATGCTGAATAAAACCGCGGTAACAAATGCGCCCATCCATACACAACGCCAGGTAATTTCTACATCGGGCAAGACTTTGAACATAAAGGCAAAAAGCACGACCACGACTCCAAAACTAACCACAATATTTAGAATCTGAACCAGGAGATATGTTTCCAGACCAAAATGCCTTGTAATCCAGTCATTGGCCAGGCTCAGAACAGATGTTAAGATCAAACTTATAAGAAGTAAAAATGCAATGATCAGAATCATGCCTAAAGAATTCGCGCGGTCCAGCAGGTATTTCTGAATGGCGCGTTTTGGTTCAGATTCCACTTCCCAGAGGTTATTCAGACTGCGCTGCATGTGAAAGAACAAGGTAGTTGCTCCAAAGATCAAAGTGAGCACCCCAAAAATCTTCATCCAAATATTCTGTTTGTCGAGCACCGCACTCATGATCATGGACTGCAGGCTGTCTGCAATATCTTTGCCTGCGATTCCGCCTGCCTGCTCGGTAATTTCGCCGCGAACCGCTTCATCGCCAAGAAATAAACCTGCGATCCAAATTACAATGATGAGCAGACCGGGCAGCGAAAATATCGCATAATATGCCAGGCTTGCAGAATCTTTTGTCGCGGAGGAACCGTTCCAGTCGGTGAAGGTTTCTTTCAGCAGCTGCCAGACAAGTTTCGGATATTTCATGAGATGTTATTTGTACCAGGAAGCATATTTCACATAATTATCGGCAATACGGTTGACTTCATCCTCCAGGAGTTCCGAAGAAATATCTTTGATTTTACGTGCAGGAATTCCCGCCCAAACTTCACCGGATTTAATATGTGTCCCCTGAATGACCACCGAACCTGCGCCGACGATCGAATTGCTTTCGACCAGACAGTCATCCATCACAATGGCGCCCATGCCGATCAACACATTATCGTGCACCGTGCAGCCATGAACTATGGCGTTGTGACCTACGGAAACGTTATTGCCGAGAATCAGCGGGAATCTTTCGTAAGTACAGTGCAGCATCACATTGTCCTGTACATTTACCTTGTCGCCAAGTTTTATAAAATTCACATCGCCGCGGATTACAGCGTTGTACCAAATGCTGCAATCCGTGCCCATAGTTACGTCACCAATTACAGTCGCGGTTTCTGCCAGAAAAGTGTTTGCACCGATCTGAGGCGTTTTACCTAAAAGTTCTTTTACAATTGCCATACTATTTTTTTAAAGGAAATCCAGAATTGAAAGCTTGCATCAAACCCGCTTTCGCTGGCCGAACATGGTCACATTCAGCATATCGGAATTATCGACAGCGTCTAAAGCGACAGTTCCAAAATGTAATTTCTTATCCGTATTTTTGTACTCAAATTTAAGCAATTAAAATGAGACATATTATTATAGAGCCTACACAAAACCCGAAAGTAATGAAGTTTGTAGCCGACTACAACCTCATTCCGGGATCTTTGGAGTTGGACAGGAGTTCAGATATTTCTGAGATTCCACTCGCGCAGCAGCTTTTTAATTATCCTTTCATTGAAAGAATCTTTATCACTGCAAATTTTGTCGCGGTTGCAAAGCAGGATACGGTAGAATGGGAACATGTAGTAGAAAGTTTAAAGAATATTATTGAAGATGAACTCGCGAGCAATCCGAGGGTTTATCAGCAGAAAGAAAAGGAAGCCCATCAGGTGTACTCAGAAATGACGCCAAATCCTGCGGTGATGAAATTTATCTCCACAAAAACGCTGATGAACGGTTTCGTAGAGGTAAAGAACAGTTCCGAAGCCAATGACGTTCCACTGGCAAAATCGCTTTTTGAAGAATTTGATTTCGTAAAAGAAGTTTTCATCTCTGAAAACTTTGTGGCAGTCACAAAAAAAGTTTCTGTAGAATGGCATGAAGTAATGGTTACCGTTCAGACATTTATTACCGAATATCTGAATAACGGCGGTAAAATTTCCAACGTGGCGCCGCAAAAGCACGAAAGCCCGGTGGAACACCTCACAAACCGCGAATATACGGCGGCGGAGCAGCAGATTTCCGACATTCTTATGGAGTATGTGGCGCCGGCAGTTGAAGGTGACGGCGGTAAAATCTCGCTGATGGAATATGACGCCGAAACAAAAACTGCCAAAATGTTGCTGCAGGGCGCATGCTCAGGATGTCCCAGCTCTACGGCCACACTGAAAGGCGGTATTGAAAATATACTGAAACAGTTTGTGCCGGAGCTCGTGGAGAAAGTGGAAGCGGTTAATGGTTAATGGTTGAAAGCTGACAGTTGACAGTGGAGAGTTTTTAAGAGATTAAGTGAGTTGCGCCCCGACTTGAACGGAGCTCTCCCGCGCTGCAAAGCGCGGGAAGCGGGAGTGGAAGGCGGAAATAGGCGCCCAAAATAAAAAAAATAAATGGCAAAAAAAGGAATTTTATTAGTGAATCTCGGCTCGCCACGGTCGACAAAAGTGGCTGATGTAAAAGAATACCTGGATGAATTCCTGATGGATGAAAAGGTGATCGACTACCGCTGGTTCTTCCGCTCCCTGCTTGTACAGGGAATTATTTTGAACACGCGGCCGAAAAAATCTGCGGCAGCTTACGAAACCGTGTGGACCGACGAAGGTTCACCGCTTATTTTCATTACCGAAAGGATTCAGAAAAAACTGCAGAAACTGGTGGATGTACCTGTGGAGATCGGCATGCGATACGCCGAACCGAGCATCGAAACCGGCTTGCGGAAACTCACTGAGCAGGGCGTAACCGAAGTGGTCCTTTTCCCTCTTTACCCGCAATACGCCATGAGCACAACGGAAACGGTGATCGACAAAGCGGAGGAAGTCCGTGAAAAGTATTTCCCAAATATAAAGATCAATTATATACAGCCTTTTTACAACCGGCAGATCTATATCGACTGTCTTGTCGACAGCATTCGTGAAAAACTCCCGGAAAATTTTGATGCCTTACAATTTTCTTATCACGGTGTTCCGGAACGCCATATTTACAAAACCGACCCGACAAATACCTGTAACCTGAATGACTGCTGCTCGCGGGACAATAATCCGAGCCACCAGTTCTGCTACAGACACCAGTGTTTCAAAGTGACCGAAGAAGTCATTAAAAAATTAAATCTGCCAAAGGAAAAAGTGCTCGTCACGTTTCAGTCGCGCCTGGGAAAGGACAAATGGATGGAACCTTATACCGATGAAACCCTGGAAGGTTTAGGAAGAAAAGGAATTAAAAACCTGGCGATCGTTTGCCCGGCATTTGTGTCGGATTGTTTGGAAACTTTAGAGGAAATTTCCGTTGAAGGAAAAGAGCAGTTTATGCATGGCGGTGGCGAAAACTTTCATTACATACCTTGTCTAAATGACGAAGACCGCTGGATTGAAGTGGTGAAAACGCTGTGCGAAGAAAAACTGCATGAGTTTTATATGGTGTGAAACAGGCTTAATCCTTCAAGGTTTTAAAAACCTTGAAGGATTGAAAAACCTTGAAGGATCGAAAAACAAAATTTATCGCACCGGCGTCCTGAATTCGCCGTAACCGATCAAACCATCGTAATTGCGGCCAAACGGCCGGTAATATAAAAATGCCTGGTACAGATTTTCGGTCTGCCAGAAATTACCGTTGACTTCTCCAAAATTCAACGTACCATCTGGATTCTTTGTAGCGAGAATATAATTATAGAATCCCTGTTTCAAATAGATATTAGCGAGGAATTTTTGGGATTTTTCATCATATACCATCTGGTTTTCTTTGGCAGGTACAAAATCATTGAAACCACCCAAAACGTAAATCTGTTTATCGGTTTCGCGGGAATCCAGCGCAAACTGAACCCAGGAATAATCACCCTCTTTATCGGCATTTCGTTCAATCCCAAGATCATTTCTACGGAAATAATACGCGCCGTTTACGTCGGGTTGGTACTGATAATTCAAAGGAAAAGCCCAGACCGGATGCAGGTAAGTGTAATTTTTTCCATCTAAAGTCTCCGCGCCGGCAACCATATCGAAAGCGTAACTCATGTTTTTGTTGTCGAAATAATAAAACTCATTATTCCCCGGAAAAGACAGACTCAACTGTTGGAAAAGTAATTTATTACCAAGGCTTGCACTTGGTCTCTGATTATAAACTGCAACATTCCAGTTGTTATTCTGCACCACATTTAAACTGGCCGAATTTACATTTTGCATTAATGAAGAATTCCTGCCAATTGCCTGAATCTCAACGCGCTGGTTAATTTCAGGATTTCGGGCATCTGAGGTCCGAGATACGTTTACGGCAATATCGGCACCATCTTCAACCATGCAGAAACGCTTCTTAAAAAGCGGCTTTTCCGGTGAATCTTTATAAACGACGAGCTCGAAATTACCCGAAATTTTGGGTTGGATCTTATCGTTCGGAAAGGTCAGCGTATAATTGGTATAAGGCTGAAGCGTGTTGAATGAATACTGAAACTGATCCAAAAGCGCATTTAGCGAACCGTTAGCGTATTCGGTAAAAAAAAGTCCGTCGTCCTGCCAGTTTCGGTCAAAGTGTTTCAGCGTGTACCGGAAAACCGTGCTGGAATTCGTAAGGTCATCAAACTTCAGGATCAGCCGTTCATTGAATCCGATCACCGCAGTTTCGTCGTTGGTCTGGGGATTAAAAAGCTGAATACTGCGGATATCCTGTGCAGAAATCAGGCAGCTGAAGAACATTAAGATAATACCGGGAACTTTCATTGCTACGAAGTTAATAAAATTTAAGAGATGATGCCTGCGAACCAGCAGTCAGCAAATTCAATGTCTATAACACGGGAAATGAATCCTTATTGTACGCACACATTTTTTTTAATTAAAAATTACCTTTTACCTTTGCCGAAAATTCAGCGATGGTTCACATAAAATCTTTTGTTTTCAATCCTTTTTCAGAGAATACGTATGTTGTTTACAATGACGGTCAGCAGGCATATATAATTGATCCGGGAAACTTTAGTGAAGAAGAGACGCAGCGTCTGGACAAATTTATCGAAGAAAACGGATTGCAAATTCAGAATATTCTGCTTACCCATGCGCATATCGATCACGTCTTGGGCCTTCAAAAAGCCTTTGACAAATACAATGTTCCCATACTTTTGCATGAAATTGAACAGGAGATCCTGGACAGAAACCCGATAGACGCCAACCGTTTTGGTTTTTTCTTTAAACCTTTCGCCGGCGACACTGCTTATTTAAAGGAAAACGAAACCATCAGTTTAGGACATGATATATTTAATATCCTGCATGTTCCGGGACATTCACCCGGACATATTGCCTTTCATAATGAAGACCAGAAATTGATGATCTCGGGTGATATTTTATTTGAAGGGAGCATTGGCCGAACCGACCTGTACAAAGGAGATCACGGGCAGCTAATCTCAGGAATTACTTCGAAGATCTTTCCTTTACACGATGATACGAAGATCTACAGTGGTCATGGCAATCCGACAACCGTAGGTTTTGAGAGGAATTACAATCCTTTTTTTTAAAATCTAAACCCAATCAAAAAGCGACCGGATTTGAGTGTTGACTTATTTCTATACGCCATCAATAAAAAAACCGTGTCAGGATCTTAGTCTTAACACGGCTTTTACTCCAGCGGATTCCAAGTAGTCTGCAAACAACTTTTTACCTGGCTCTTTTTACTTCCACTTGATATTGCAACCCATACTTGGGCGTTGTAATTCTTCCTGCGGTTCGCCGGCGAGCAGATTTTCAAAAGCGATGATCAGATCTTCGCCTGTAATTTCTTTTGTATTTCCGGGGCGCGAATCATCCATCTGGCCGCGGTAAATCAGATCAAGTTTGTCATCAAAAAAGAAAAAATCCGGTGTGCAGGACGCGTCATAAGCTTTTGCAATCGCCTGGCTTTCATCATAGAGATAAGGGAAATCGAATTTTTTCTCCATTTGAAATTCAACCATTTTATCGGGTGCGTCGGCCGGATATTTCTCCGCATCATTCGGGTTGATGGCGATAAATTCTATCCCGCGTTCCCGGTAATCATCATACAGTTCTGCAAGTTTATCAATCACATGCTGCACGAAGGGACAGTGGTTGCACATAAAAATGATCAGCGTTCCTCTTTCGCCTTTCAGGTCGTTCAGTGATGAGATCTCACTGCTCTGCGCAGGATTTGGGAGCTCAAAAAAAGGAGCTTTAGTGCCCAAAGCCAACATATTTGAAGGTGTATTTGCCATTATTTTTTTATTTTAAAGTCTTTAGCAAAGATAAGGATTCCTGCAGCGAATTCTGATAATTTACCCAGTTGATGTTTTCCTCTTTGCGATACCATGTCAGCTGACGTTTGGCAAACCGGCGCGAGTTTTTCTTAATTTCCTCTACGGCAAAATCCAAAGTCCAGTGGCCTTCGAAGTAATTAAACAGTTCGGTGTAACCTACAGTGCGCAGCGCAAGATTATCTTTAAAGGGAAGTAAAGATTGCGCTTCCTGCAGTAAACCGTCGTGCATCATTTGGTCTACGCGGGAATTTATCCGTTCATAGATAATTTCCCGTGGCGCCTCAATCCCAATGCGGATTACGTTGAAATCACGTTTTTTAATCTGTGCAGCAATATTTTCAGTATAGGTTTTTCCGGTTTGCCAAATGATGTCGATGGCGCGGAAAAGACGGCGCGGATTATCCTTATCCACAACCTGAAAATAGGTAGGATCAAGCGCTTCCAGGATTTCCTGTAAAATCTCAATTCCACTTTCGCTGAAAAGTTTTTCAAGTTTCTGCTGATTTTCCGGATTGGATTCGGGTAAATCATTCAGCCCTTCGATGATGGCTTTTTCGTACATCATACTTCCACCCACCAAAACTGCGGCGTCATGGTTTTGAAACAGATCATCAATTTTTTTGAGTGCATCTTTTTCGAACTGACCTACGGAATAATAATCATTCACAGAAAGATGTGCGATAAAATGATGGCGCACAGCAGCGAGCTCCGAAGCTGAAGGGGTTGCTGTACCAATTTTCATTTCTGAAAAAAACTGTCTGGAATCACACGAAATAATTTCGGTTTCAAAATGTTTTGCAATTTCAATCGCGAGGGCGGTTTTGCCGATACCGGTTGTGCCGACGATGGAGATCAGGGTTTTCACGCCGCTAATTTCCTGATTTTTTTTTAAAGTTTTTGGTTGATGTCTACAGTCCCATCAATTAAACAATTTCAAAAAGGTTCATAAATTCTGACCAAATGATCAAAACACGTTTTCGTGTTACATGTTCTAAGAATTTCCATCTTTCACAAAAAAAACCGTTCAGATTTTGAACGGTTGAGTTTGTAAGAATTTAGCGAACTATTTCTGCTTCAGCAATCCGGCTGCCAGATTTATTTGAAACTTCCCAGGCGATAAAATTTTCAGCTTCGCGAATCAGCATCGGCATTGCAAATGCAAGCAGCGCCAGATCGTCGAGTACACCAATTACAGGAATCCAATCCGGTATGACATCCAGCGGAGAAACAAGATATACCAAAACCAGCGCTGGTAGAATTACGTTTTTGAACTGCGGCTTATAGCCATCTTTTGACATGATGGATTTTACCATCCTGATGAGTACGGGGATTTTCTTCAGAAAACCTCTATGTTTAAATGCTTCTTTGGCCAGAGCAATTTTTGATAATTTCATTTTGTATTTTATAAAGTTGATAACCCCGCATAAATCACAAATTGCATACCAACATTTCGTAAAAACAGTTAAAGTTATTTGGTAAACGTATCAATGAAGTTATTTACCGACTTGCTGTTCCAGTCTTTTGATGCATCCTCTTTCAGCAGGATCCGGCCGTTTTTATCCAGAAGAAAAGTGGTGGGAAAAACTTTGGGCAGCACGGCTGCAGAAATAGGACTTTCGGCAATATAAACCGGCGCCGTGTAATTATTGTCTTTCAGGAATTTGCGCACTTTCTCCTCCTCATCCTGCATGGCGATGAGCACAAAAGTGACTTTATCATTCTTGGCATTATACAGTTTTTCGATGGTCGGCCACTCCTCGCGGCATGGTGGACACCACGTGCCCCAGAAATTCAGGAAGATAAGTTTGTTTCCTTTCAGATTCTTCAGGTTAGTGTCGGCTGTGTTTATGCCTTTCAGATCAATATCCATGTCGGAATCCTGCAGCATGATCGCATCTTCAATGGCAGCCACCGGGAAGAACATATCCTTCAGTTTGAGTTTTACTTCAGGAAAGATAAATAGCACCGCCAGAAAAACAATGACGATAATATTGAGGATATTTTTTTTTAAAAACTTCATTTACAAAAGATTTATGATTTCATCAATAGCGTCTTTTCCGCGGTTCCTGGCATAATATACCTGAAGATCATTGTAGAATTCTTCGCGTGGGTATGCGGCTTCATCTTCTTTAAACTTTTTCAGCAACTCCAAACCGTACTGCGGCCTTGGTCCCCAGACAGCTTTTACAGAATAATCTTCATTCAAAATAAGGACCTTCGGAATCGACTGGGAGCCGCCCGTAAGATATTGGTCGATTAAACTGTGATCGGAATCCCGCAGAAAAACACGGACCTCATTTCCGGCAGCTTCAAAAAACTTCGATACAGCAGGAACTGTAGCGCTGGCATCGCCACACCAGGGCTCTGAAATGATCAGAATTTTACCTTTAAAGTTTTTTTCCTGGAGTCTTGCCAGCTCATCAACGTTTACCTTGAAGGTTTTCAGGGTTCTGTTGGTACGCTGAAGTCCCAGTTCGTAATACTCCTGATGCGCATCATTCGGATCGGGATTGTGGTGTACGCGTTCTTCTGATATCTTTAGATAGTTTTCGAAGGTGAGGGCATTCTGCCAGTATTCTTTCATTTTATTTATTTATTGTACAAATTTCGGGACAAATTCAGCAACTGTTGGTGATCAAGATCACACGGGAAACTTCCGCAGTTTATTAATTAAAAATAAATCCGCAAGAACAAAAGCGGCCAGATTTTCGACTATTGGAACTGCCCGCGGCAGTACACACGGATCGTGGCGACCTTTTCCTTCCACCGTTACTGCATTCCCGTTGGTATCATAACTGTCCTGCGGACGTAAAATAGTTGCAACCGGTTTAAAAGCGACACGGAAATAGACATCCATACCATTGGAAATGCCACCCTGGATTCCGCCTGAAAGATTGGTTTTGGTGGTAAAATCTTCATTAAAAAGATCGTTGTGCTCTTTGCCGGTCATTTTTGCACCACAGAAACCGCTGCCATACTCAAATCCTTTGCAGGCGTTGATATTGAGCATTGCTTTGCCGAGTTCTGCCTGAAGTTTACCAAAAACAGGTTCTCCGATTCCAGCAGGTAAATTTTTAATGACGCATGTAATTGTGCCGCCGATGGTGTTGCCTTCCTTTTTGATCTCCTTAATTTTCGTGATCATTCTTTCGGCAGTTTCAACATCCGGGCAGCGTACTTCGTTGGAATCGATCTGCGAGAAATCGAGTTGCTGGTAAGGTTTTTCGCAGAAGATTTCGCCTACGGATGAAACGTATGCGTAAATCTCCACTTCGTTGGGTAAAAGTTGTTTCGCCAGGCTTCCCGCCACCACCCAGTTTACGGTTTCACGCGCCGATGATTTGCCGCCGCCGCGGTAATCGCGAATCCCGAATTTGCGGTCGTATGTAAAATCGGCATGGCTTGGCCGGTACGCTTTTGCAATATGGTCGTAGTCTTTGGATCTTTGATTTTCGTTTTCGATGAGGAAACCGATTGGTGTCCCGGTTGTTCGTCCATCAAATATGCCGGAAAGAAATTTTACGGTGTCGCTTTCTTTTCTCTGTGTGACGATCGCAGACTGGCCGGGTTTTCTTCTGTCGAGCTGATGCCGAACCTGCTGAAGATCGATTTGCAGACCTGCCGGAAAATTAGTGAGAATGCCGCCGTATGCCGGTCCGTGGCTTTCGCCGAAAGTAGAAAGTGAAAGAAAGTTTCCTAAGGTGAACATGATACAAAGTTAGTGAGATAATTTAGTTTTTGCGGTAAGACTTCTGCAAATTACGGCGCTCAATGCTGTTTAAGATCATCTTAAGGTTCTGCTTTTCTGCGGAAGTCATTTTTCTGTGGTTAAAACCTCTTTTTAAAGTTTTTCCTTCGGCTTGCGGAACGATGCCCGCATTATAATCTTCTTGCAGATAAGCCGGTGAAACTGCAGGCAGAGGCGTATCAAAACTGAACGGATAACCCTGCACCACATTAAATTTCAGATTTCCGATTTGATGAGTTTGGTAGTTTTTCAGTTCAAACACCGAAGGTTTATAAAACTGGCCGACGCTAAAACCCGTCATGTAAAACCCGAGATTGAAACTGGGAACGTAATTCTTTAATAAGTACGGAAAACTCAATATAAAAAAACATAAAAATGAGAGTCCGGTGAAAATTCCGAAAATTATTTTCCGGGAAAAGATTTCATTAAAGAAAATGAAAAAGCTGACAAAAAACACATCAATAAAAAAACGGTATTGCGCCGAAAAATAAAGAATTAAAATACTTTTCACCAGTACTGAAATAAACAGAAACCACACAATCCTTGTGTTTTTTTTCAGACAAAAAATAAAAAAAGCTGCGATCACACCGATAAAACCCAAATGTATGACACCTTTTATTCCCGGCAAACAAAGCCAGTTCCGGATATATTCCCACAACGAGAACTGGCGGATCTGCGCGTAACTGAACTGCAGATCATAGGTTTTTTCAAGAGCCAGTTTAGCGGAGGTTGCAAGAATTTCCTGAGCTGGAGTCCAGGAAAATCCAAGGTTTACAAAAGCTACCGGAAATATAGGAAACCCAAAGGTCCAGATGTTCTTAACAATAAAAAAAGCACCAAGCACTAAGCCACCGGAAATAAATTTGAAGCCTGCTTTTGTAATAAAAAGGCCATAAAACAGGGCGAACAGCGGCATCCACATCATCGTGGGTTTCAGCAGCAGAACAAAAACCGAGAAGGCAAAGAGCAGAGTCATTTTATGATTCCTCAGAAAAATTTCCTGCAGAAGAATCAGTGACAGGACCAGACCTGCAAGATCCGGACTCGGCGACTGCGAAAACAGGAAAAGTACAGGAAAAGCCAGCAGATGAATCCACCGCTTTTTTTCAAAAATATAAATGAGAAAAACGACAAGGATTAACGTATTGATCCTCAAGAACGGATCCGTGAAATTGGAAAAACCCGCCTGAAAAATATGCCATACCGACATCTGCCCCAAGAGAAGATCCAGATTTGAGATTCCGCGCACCAAACCAACTTCTGCCAGCCATTTTACCGATGGAACGTAATATCCGAAATGGTCTAAGATAAAGGGAAAATATGAACCAAAGAAAACAGTGATCAATAAAACAGCAAAAAAAAGCGCGCTGATCTTATGAAAAAAAGTCCAAAATCTGCAATAGACTTTTGCGAAGAAAAATGAAAACAATCCTATCGCAATCGTCGTGATTTCAACGAATATATTTAAGGGAAATATAAATGCGGTTAGCGTGAACAAAACTGATACGAACACAAGACCGCTGAGCAGTAAACCGGCAAGACCGGAAAATATTTCACCAAAAAAATGCTGAAAAATTCTGCCGAAGCCTGCAAGAACAGACAGCAGAATTACCAGCATGCACAGGATGTAAACCATAAAAAAAGATTGCTTAAAAATAAGCAATCTTTTCCTTTATATGCAGTAAATATGTATTATTATCGTGGTTGCACACGACCGTCTTTCCGGTCACCAGCCCTACCAATGGTATATCCCGTGGCGCCACCTACAACACCACCGATCACAGCACCCAAACCACGGTTTTTCTTGCTGATGATCGCACCGGCAGCCGCGCCACCAACTGTACCAATGATGGTACCTTTCGCCGCTTTACTCATGCCTTTCTTTTGGGTTGTTCCCTGTGAAGTCCCGGCATAATTTCCGTTACTTGAACTCGAAGAACTCGCCGCTCTTCTTGGTGTATTATTTACGTAAACTGTTCTGGTTTCGCGAATCACCTGTGGTTTAGCAGCAGCTCTGGCTTGAGCGACCTGCTCCACGCTGTCGGCTTTTTTCTGCGTTTCGTAAGCCATTTTTTCTTTTTCGATGGCTAATTTCTGTTTTTCAATTTCCAGTTGTCTGGATTGGAATTCCATCTTCTGCTGGTCGAGCGATTTTTCAGCAACCGTATTGTCTTTGGTACAGGCAGCCAGCATAAAAACTGAAAGAGCGCCCGAAATTAAAAAACTCTTGCCAAAAAATGCCTTGCTCTGTGTATGTGGATTCGTCGTCTTCATAATTTTAAATTTTGAAATGATCTTTTTTAGGAATCATTTGATTATTTCACGGGGTTACTTCCAAAAGGTGACCAATGTAGTGTTAACAAAACGTTAATTTATACAAACTTTATTAATAAAAAAAGCAAGCTACTGAAAATCAATAACTTGCTTTTGGAGGTTCCTAGCGGATTCGAACCGCTGTAAATGGTGTTGCAGACCACTGCCTAGCCACTCGGCCAAAGAACCATAAAGGTTTGCAAATATATAACTTTTTCTTTTTTGAAAAAAATGATATTGTGAATTTTCTTTATTACCAACGGAACCGGGCGTGTTCGAATATATTATTGCGTTTTCTCCACTTAGAATTTGGACCGATATTCATTCACTCAGTTCCGAAAAACCCAACTGAAAATGATTTGCTGCTGTCAAGTTTAAAAAAATAGGCAGGTATATTTTCATGAGGAAATCAACCCAGTCAAATTCCCTGAACCGAAAGCTGTAACTGCGCCTCCGTATCGATCACAGCTGTAATTCCGAAATCATTTAAAATGATTTGCGAAGGTTTCAACATAAATACTTTGCCACGCATTTTCAGACCTTTGTAATATTCTTTGTTAAAGGCTTCTTCAATACTTTTCCGCGCGGTATCTTCCAGTTCAGCGGTGGGTAGGCCGTATTCATCCTCGATCATGTGAATGATTTTCCGCTGAAAAAGTAAAGTCGCGGTTTTCTGCAAAATATTCTTCGTCTGGAGTTTAAAATGCGTATCCGAAAGAACGATCATTCTTTTGCTCCCGTCATAAACCGGTATACCGGAAATGTACGAAGTTCCTTCTACTGTACCTTCGGTGCTGACTGCAATTTCCAGTTTCCCATTGTTTTGCTGCACCTTAATACCGGTGACTTTGATCCTGGATTTTCCTTCCCGGAACAGAAATTCCTTACCCAGAAACATTTTTTCCGCAATTGAAGTTGCCTCTGTGTAGGGAATGTTGGCAGTGGTCTGCAGCAGAAATTTCTGCGGTAATTCACCATTATAGCTAAAATTTGGTACTGTTTTCACAAGTGATGAAGAAGCAGGCTTCTGTCCTGAAAATGTTTCAGAAAAAGTTTCAATTCCAACACTGGTTTCAATTTGATCTCCATAAAAAACAAGCGGCGTAAGACTTATCTTTAAAGGCGTCACCTTCAGCCAGGTATTGTATTCTTCAGATATATTAAAAGGCTCTGAAAATGTATTCCAGGCGCTCACCGCGTAAGGTTGAAAGTTGAGTTGCTGCAACATCATTTCATCGATCGTAGTGCAGAATTCGGCCTGCTGCTTTTTTAAACTTGATTCTACCAGCGGCGTGATCGGTATGCGGACTGCACCGTAGTCCAAAACCGGCTTTGTTACCCATTTGAAACCCATTGGAACAGTTTTAGTGATCATTTTCCAGTTTGTGTTGAAAGTGATCTGCGTATTAAAATACATGACGGTTTCGAAAGTGGTATCCTGGTAAGTATAGAATCCGAGTGTGCCGATACCTTTTTCAGCGTGGATCTTCAGCGGGACTTCTATCAGCAGATTCTGTTTCGTTCCACCTACCAGGCGGATGGGCCGGGTTCGCCAGACTTTTACTTTGAACTGATCATTATTATTGTCGGTAAAGGAATCGTCCTCAAAAATTAAATCTTTCACTGAACCATTGATCAGATTGGCAATTTCAGCCAGTGGAATCTTGACTGGCATCGTGACCGAGGATCGCATTTTCGGAAAATTATACACCGAAAGTGTGGTGGTTGGGGCAGGCTGCTGAGAAAAGGACCGTACAGCGACCAGGATAAAGTATATGATAAAAAATCTCCTCATTCTTAAATTTTCAGCTGAGGCAAATTTGCATAAATTTTGCTTACCAGTTTGAAATATGATCAGAACTTTCTGCAGGTTTCATTCCAATGTATTTTAAAAGAGATAACCTTTAAAAGTTTAATTCTGATTCCTTATATTATAATTATGAAAAAATTTGACCTTTCGGTGCTGGATCTGGCACCCGTAAAACAA
Source organism: Kaistella palustris DSM 21579 (assembly GCF_000422265.1). Taxonomy (GTDB): domain Bacteria; phylum Bacteroidota; class Bacteroidia; order Flavobacteriales; family Weeksellaceae; genus Kaistella; species Kaistella palustris. The sequence goes on along the minus strand of NZ_AULL01000020.1, from coordinate 7,463 downwards.
GACAAAACCATTCACGATACTTTCAACGACAGTCTGGATCTCGCCCGTGCCACCGAAAAATTAGGCTATAAAAGATTTTGGCTCGCAGAACATCACAACATGGCGAGTATTGCAAGTTCTGCTACATCTGTCCTTATCGGATTTATCGCCAACGGCACCGAAAAAATCCGCGTTGGTTCCGGCGGAATTATGCTGCCCAATCACAGTTCGCTGGTGATCGCTGAACAGTTCGGGACTTTGGACAGTCTCTTTCCGGGTCGGATTGACCTTGGCGTTGGTCGCGCCCCCGGAACCGACGGTCTTACTGCAAAAGCACTGGGCAGAAATCCATTAAACATCAACCAACACTTCCCGAAACAGATCGCCGAGCTGCAACAGTACTTCTCCAGCGAGAATGCTTCCAGTGCTGTGCGTGCAATCCCGGGCGAAGGCTGTGATATACCGATTTATGTGTTGGGCTCGAGTACCGACAGTGCGTGGCTAGCTGCAGAGTTCGGATTACCCTACGCATTTGCCGGACACTTCGCCCCGGAAATGATGGCCATTGCATTTGAACTTTACCGTGAAAATTACCGGCCAAGTGCAAGATTCCCGAAACCGTACGTAATAGCCTGCGTAAACGGGATCGCCGCGGAGTCGGACGCCGAAGCGAAAAAACTTTCAACTACACTTTACCAGGCTTTCATCAACATCATCAGAAATGACAGAAAACCATACGCAAAACCGGTAGATGATATGGATGAAATCTGGAACCCGATGGAAAAAGCCCACGTTATGAATATGTTACGGTACAGTTTCATTGGCAGTATAAACTCGGTCACTGAGCAGATGAAGCAGTTCCAGAACCTTTTCCAGGTCGATGAAATGATGATCACCTCGCATATCTATGAACACCATGCGCGTGTAGAATCTTATCGCATTTTCCGGGCAGCCTCAGAAGTACTGATGTCAAATAACACCCAAAAAGTTTCGTAAGATAAGAGCCGGACAAATAATTGTCGGTTGCGGCAAATCGGAGTATCTTTGCAAAAATCTTAAAGTACAATGTCAGATATTCAGTTAAACACGATTCCGGAAGCGATTGAGGATTTAAAAAACGGGAAAATAATCATCGTTGTTGATGATGAAAACCGCGAAAATGAAGGCGATTTCCTCTCCGCCGCGGAACTGACGACGCCTGAAATAATAAACTTTATGACGATTTACGGGCGCGGACTGATCTGCACGCCGCTTCCCGAAAAACGCTGTGATGAGCTTGGCCTGGATATTATGGTCACGCGCAGCAGTGATCCAAAAGAAACTGCTTTTACCGTTTCTGTCGATCTGCTCGGCCCTGATGTATCCACCGGAATATCGGCAAGTGACAGAAGCAAGACTATTCTCGCATTGATGGATGAAAAAACAAAACCTGCGGATTTTATGCGGCCCGGACATATTTTTCCGCTTCGTGCGAAAAAAGGAGGTGTCCTTAAACGCGCCGGCCATACTGAAGCCGCAATTGACCTCACAAAACTTGCCGGTCTGAAAGAAGGTGGCGTGATTTGCGAGATCATGAATGATGACGGGTCGATGGCAAGATTGCCTGAGCTTGTGCAGCTCGCAAAAAGGCATGACCTGAAAATTGTCTCCATAGAAGACCTGATTCAGTATCAGCTGAGAAAAGGTGATCTGATCGAAAGACTGGAAGAAAGAAAAGTAAAGACTTTTTACGGTGACTTCGATTTTTATGCCTTTAAAGAGACCAGCACCGATCAGATCCATTTCGCGTTAACCAAAGGACACTGGTCCGAAAACGAACCTGTACTTGTACGCGTGCAGGCATCCAATTCCTATTTTGATGTGCTGAGCAGGCTGAACTCCGGCGAGAAACCTTTGCTGGAAAAAGTAACATCCATGGTAAACGCGGAAGGTAAGGGCGCAATCATCTTCATTAATAACGTTTCCAATTCCGAAAATACCATGCGCAAACTTCAGCAGTTCCTGGATTTTCAGGATGGTCAGGAGCGCCGGCCAACGTTGGCTTCCAATTTCCGCGATTATGGCATCGGCACGCAAATCCTAAAGAATCTGGGCATCAATAAATTCCGCGTTATTACCCAAAACGTTAACCAGAAACCTGTGGTGGGCGGCTATGATGTAGAAGTGACGGAAATGGTGCAGCTTTAAACAGAGTCTGCCAGGTTATTTTTTAATTTACCCTGTCTGTTTTTATACCAAATAAGATTTTTTTTCCTTTTAAAATCGGCGGAGACTTTTGCCGGGATCTTTGTGCACTTCCGCACCAAATTTCACATTTGCATTAGTAAAATAAACGGCAGCGAAAAGATCAGCTGATTTTTTATACTTTCAGCCCGCCTTGTCAAAAACCTTAATTTATTCCGAATGGTTTTCAGTTCGGCAAATTAATTGATATCGATTTTTACAAACAACAGTGAAATGGCCGCACTACGGTAATAATCAGGATCCTTTGGATTACGATTACAATTAGCTAAAACTGTGGATTATCTAATTTTCATAACACCATTTTAAGCATAAAAAAAAATCATGCGTGATGAAAGGCAAATTATTGATTATCGGCGGTGCCGAAAGTAAAGGCAATAACTTCAACGATTCGGACAGTTCATCGGCGACCATTCTCTCTCGTTTTATTGAGGAGTGCCGCCTGAAAAAAAGATCCCGGATAGAAATCGTAACCACGGCTTCGACCGTTCCTGAAGAGGTCGGGCCCGAATATATAGAAGTCTTTAAAAATCTCGGAGCAAAAAATGTTGGCGTATTACCGATCGCTCACCGTAACGAAGCCGATGCACCCGAACAACTCGAAAGACTAAAAAAGGCTGATGCCGTATTCTTCTCCGGTGGTACGCAATTGCGCTTAACCTCGATTTTGGGCGGAACTCAGTTCCATAATCTGCTTCATGAGCGCCTGCAGAAAAGCCACTTTATTTACGCGGGAACCTCCGCCGGAGCGGCGGCTGCGTCCGAAAGCATGATCGTGGACGGCAACAGCGACAAAGCTGCCTACAAGGGAGAAGTTGTCACCACAACAGGTCTGAGGCTACTGAGCAATATTATATTTGACACCCATTTCATAGCGCGCGGCCGCATCGGCCGGTTGTTCGAAATTGTAGTCACCAATCCAAACGTGCTTGGTGTGGGTCTGGACGAAAATACAGCGTTGCTAATTTCCAATAAAAAGATGGAAGCAGTTGGGCCGGGCATGGCTATTATTATTGACGGTCTAACGATATCCAACAGCAACCTGCTCGACATTCACGAGGGCGCGCCACTTTCCATTTCAGATCTCACGCTGCATGTAATGAGTAAAACCGATGTATATGACCTCGAAAAGCGGAAACTGAATATCATCACGCCGCGCGAAGAAAGAGTCAACGACTGACGGCCGAACGTATTATTGAAATCCTGGTAAAGATTATTTGGCTCTGCGAAAGTCCCACGGAGCAACCCAGTGCTTATCCCGCCAAAGACCAATTTTATTTCTGCGTGCAGCATCTTCCAGCCGGGCGTATTCCAGACTTGACGAATATTTTTTATAATGCCAGGCGAGGCCGGATTTCACCATTTCTTTGTTGATGTTTGTTTTATCATTCAGTATAATTTCCGCAATCAGTCTGCCGCGCGCGTCATAATTCCCTTTTTTTCCGGTGCTGATGAGTGTGACCTCTTTTCCAAAACAGAGGTCCGAAAGTTTCTGTTTGGAAACCATTCCGAAGGGCTGTTTCTTCTCAGGTGCATCGATATGTTCGAGGCGAACCACAATCGGCAGCTGATAATAAAGGACTTCGACAGTGTCGCCGTCTTTGATGCCGATCACTTTTGCTTTCAGGACCAACTGACTTACCTGTGAATAAGATTGAAAAGAGGCCGGAATAAAATCATTCCCGAGGAATATAAAAAGAAGAAGGAAGAGCGGTTTTTGCATGAAGGAAATTGTATTTTCAGATAAATATACCTAAAATGCGGTTAATTTCAAAGAAGCGGTTTGGCCAAAAAATTCACGATGATTCCCTTCTCGATTTTCAACTATCTGCTTAAAAGAATGACAAAGCAGCAGAGCACCGTAAATCATTACGGGATCAACTTACTAAAACCCGTCGATAATCCCCAGACCGTTCAGTTTCCTTTTCCTCTCTGTTAAATTTTTTAAGGTGATCATCGAGTAAAGTCTGGAAATAACTGAAGTAGGTTTCATCGATCAGGGTTTTCAGTTTTGAAATAATAGTGAGCTGCTGATTGCAGTTGTCAGTTTTCAGCTGAATGAAATAATAAATGATCGAATAATATTTTGCCCAGCCGATTTCTAAACGATCTGGATCAACATTATCTAAATACTTCGCGGTATTTTCTTTATCACCCATTTTCTCATACGCTGCTGCACAAAGGATTTTCCAGACTTCATTATGTGTATGCATTCTTTGGGAAGGAATAAAATCTTCGTCACTGTTTTTCTGGAAGGTATTGTTTTCAATCAGATATTTCATTTCGGTGGTCCTTTTGGTAAATATCAAAGACTCTAAAACGGTATACTCAAAACTGCAGACCGATTTTTCTGAGGCTGCTATATAATGTAATCGCATCCTCTTCATTTCGGCAAAATACTTTCGAAAAAGAAATTCGTTACCAATAAAATCGGCATAAAGCAATTGTACGCCAAATTTCAAACCTGCGGGAATGACATGAACTTCTGCGTGGAGATCGGTATCTTTTACTTTATTATAATACAACTCCATCAGTTCTGCATTCTGCAGAAGGAAAGCACTCTGAAAAAGAAAACCATAGGCAAAGATCTTGGCCTCGCTGCCGGTATTAAATTTCAGGTAGGCAGAAAAATATTGGGAATAAACCGTACCGATCATATCCCGCAAGGGATGATGCTCCATAAAATATTTTCTTGCCTGAGGAAAAGCCATCAACCGAAGATGAGTACTTACCAACAATTCCGGGGAATCTGTAATCTGCCGGCAAAGCTGTTCGCTTTTCTCCCAGTAATCATGATCATTAATTGTTTTGTTTGAGAAGAAAAGTTCGAGTTCCGTATTACTGTAAGAACGGCTGAAAGCTTTAAAATCCTGGAAGCCACAAAATTTGGACAAATTATCAAGCGTAAAATGGCTCGATTTAGAGTGCGATTTGATCAACCCAAAAAAGCGGCGAAGCGTTTGGGAACTTATGTTTACACTGAGTTTTTGTGCCAAAACCGCTGCCAGTTTATCACAGTCTGTCGAATTGCTGATCTGCTTGCCGAATTGCGTACCGACTCTTTTTTTGAGATGCGCTAAAATATGGACTTCTCTATTCATTTCTTTTAATGAAATACAAATATAAGTATTGGTTTGTAGATTTTGTACAGGATTGTACACCAAATGGTGTGTTAAATTAACATAAATTTATGAGCTAATAAGAAATAAAATTATCCTGTTTAAAAGACGCAGTTTGTCATATGACTGGAATAAATTTGTTTATAAACCGAGTAAAAATTGAACTATGGCAAATGAAAACAAACTCTTAAGTATTGGTAAGAAATTACTAGTAGTAGCCTTACCAATTATTTTACAGAAAGGGAGCGAGATAGCTAAAGAGTGGGCCGAGAAAAATGGCAGCGGCGAAATCAAAGGAAACAAGAAGTTAAAATAATATGGAAAATATTTCTACTGAAATTCAAGAAAACACAAATCAGCAAGTATTAGAAATAAAAACTGTTGATGAAATGAATAATTACTTAGAAAGTCTTCAGGACAACGCATCTAGTTCAGTCTCAAATGCACTAAGTGCTCAACTTCAAGTGATTAGATATGTGAGTTCCCCTGATCTTACAAACAGTACGTTTGATCTGCTTTTTAAAAATTTAGATCTTTCTCTAAAATCTGCTGAAAGTGAAGATGAAAGGACTAGGATGAGAGAATTATCACAGTTAATGATTCATAATTATATTTTTTTTGCAAATGCTAAACTGGAATATTCGATTACAAAAAATAGAGAGGCGGGTAAGGAAGTTTTAAAAGATGCAACCCGGGAACTGCTGAAATCTTCGGCAACCGTTATTAAATTAGCCGAAGAAAATATTAAAAAGCTTGGCGGCAAACTTGGTGATCATGTTACGGAAAAGATTTGCGAAAACGGCAAGTCGGGGGTCCAGATGGGTGACTTGCCTAGGAAATTCGCTGGAGCTACAACTACTATGACAGGAACATCCGTTACTGCCGGATTCATTGCGCCAATAGCAACAGCAGCGGCCGTTATTTTCGTTGCTCTAGTTGCGGCAGACTTTATAGAAAAGATTACTAAGCAGGATGGTCTTTGGGACAAAGCTGTAGACTGGGCTTTTGCTGCAGCGAAAAATAAGAGAGATAAGGAAAATTTTATTTTAACTATCGATGGTATTATAAATAAACTCGACAAATATTTTTACATCATTGGAAAGTCAAATTTAATGTCTGATATTATAGACAGGTACAGTGGAAACCTGATAACTCTTAAAACGAAACACCTTGAAGATCACGCTAAAATGAGAAGCAGTATATACAAACCTACGTTAGTTATTGTTTCAATTATAGGTGCGATTGCGCTTTCTATTATCCAACTCGTTAGCAAAGGTTTTAGTGGAGTTAAAAACTTAATAATTAAAGACGCTTCCATTGTTGAAACCCATTATTCTTATTACTGGTTCGGTCTGCTATCTTTTGTAATCTTAGGCTATTTATGGATATCTATACCGAAATATCAGTTAAACAGCAAAATAAGAGTTTCAGAGAAAAGATATCGCATGTTGTCACAAAAGTTTTTAGAATTCTAAGTAGGAAGGCTGTAGCGGTTCTGTACTAATTAATCAAAATAGTTATTATGTCAAATTTTTACTGTGAATACTGCGGAACAAAAGCATCAAGCATTGCCAACTTAACTGCAAACTCTTGTCATCGCCACCCAAACGGGTCAAACAAAGGAAAACATAAACTTTACGAAGGAAGTGAGAAAAGCAAATACAGCTGTAAATACTGTGGCAATTCTGCTTCCACCATTTCGAATTTAGTTGCAAATTCCTGCCACCGCCATCCTGACGGAAGTAACAAAGGAAAACATGCAGTTGCTCTATAGAAACCTTGTACGCTCATTTCAAATATTTAGAAGCCGTCTCAAAACTGAGGCGGTTTTTTTGTGATTTTTTTTGCAAAGTATTGTCTATTTTATAGTTGTTTTGTATCTTTAAGTATTGATAATCAATGATATGAATATTAAATTTAAAGATTATAATCAACAACAAAACTGGTTATTCCCGCCCTCAATCGAGGAATTGATTCCGGAAAGTCATCCTGTTCGCATCGTTAATGGGGTTATTGAGCAACTTGATCTGAGACTGCTCATTGAGGAGTATAGTAAAGATGGCAAACCCAGCTTTCATCCCAAGATGATGCTCAAGGTAATGGTTTACGCTTATATGGATAATA
>NZ_AULL01000019.1 GCF_000422265.1 Kaistella palustris DSM 21579 | reverse complement strand
TAACGGTCGGGCATTGCCGAAGGATCGGCAAATAGCTGCAGGCCTAAGCCCTGGAGCCGATCTTTTGGCAATGCCCTGTTATCTGAATTTTTTGTTTATTATTCACTTCCCTAAACTACAAAAAATTTTCAGTTTTAACTCCGAAAAGGTAGGTTTTATTTCTGTTTTATATTTTGCAAAACCCCGCTTTGCGAAGTTTAAAAAAGAAAACGGAAAAAATATCCCCAAAAAAGGGGAAGGTGAAATCACCCAAAATTAACCGGAGCCTTGACTTTGTCATAATTTTCGGGTAACTTAGCCAAACTTAACGGCGAGTATTCGCTTTGAAAGTGAAACTTTCAGACAAAGTTCTCTTTGTAAGTTTGCCGGCGAAATCATACTTCTTTCGCTTTCACCTTCCCCTTTTTTTCCTCTGAAATTCAAATCAGTTTTTCCGTTATAAAACCACATTTGCGGGATAAAATTGCAGATAACGTTTTGCGGCTTTGCGATGGTGCGGCTTAAAATGCCAAATCTTTCTATCATAAACTAAACTTCGAAATATCTAAAATCTTCAAACTTAAGATAATTCCGCACTATTGCAAAACCGCTGTTATCTGGCGTTTTTACTTACAATTTAATTTCGGTGGTTTATAATATCCAGTTGCAATATTTGTATTTATTATTTTATATTTATTTAAATTATTAGTACAAAAATAATAGTCTGCTCCTTTCTTAGCGTCGTTTATTATATTCATAGAATCTTTATTACCATTTGTTAAAACTCCATATTTTTTCAAAATTTCATTCGTATTTTCATCCGTTCCTTTTTTCGGGTCAAACCAAATAAAAAGTTTATTTTCAATTTCGACAAACTGATTTGGTTTCGTTATGTCAGATAAATTTTCTAAAGTTGAGTACTTATTTTTGTAATAATTATCGCCAAAAATATTTACAACAATCATATTTTCATAAACTCCTTCATTAATCCATTTTTTTTCATTTTTAGAAACAGTTTTCAATATTTTTTTATTCAGGGGATTATAAATTTCCACATTGAAAACCAAATTCTCTTTAAAAAGTTTATTTCTTTTTGCGAAATTAAAAATTGCTTTTTTCGCAACTTCATTATTGTCGATACTTTTTGATAAGTCAATTTTATTAGAGTAACAAGAAAAGATTAGAAAACTGAAGCAAATCAATAAAATAATTGTTGGAATATTTATAACTTTCTTGTTCATCACGGTTTTTTAAAATGACAGATAACTCTCAAATATGCGAATATATTTCCTTCCAGGCAAATTTTTATTTCCCTCTTGTACAATTACTTACCGTTTTGTAATTTCGGTGTTATTTCTTATACGAACACAAATTGTTATGAAAAATCCGAATACCGGCTTTTCGCCGGAACATTACGCCTTTTCGTCCGGAGAGCATCGCGGCAAAAAAGTCATCTGGATCAAATTCCCGCGCGATCAGAAATTACTCGCCACTTTGAAAGAAGTTTGCATGCCTTATTGGTCAGCTACCCAAAAATCCTGGTATGTCACCGATAACAAAACTTACCGCACACTTTTTCATCTGCCCATTCCACTGGTCGGCAAAGAAACACTCTCCAAAATCTCAACTGCCAATCTCCACGCCTTTACCGAGTATCAGAACATGCTGCTGCTGAAAGGTTTCTCACAAAATACCATGCGTACCTACAGTGTAGAATTCGCGCAACTGCTCTACATCATCCGCGATTTTCCGGTTTGGCAACTGACTCCCGAAAAACTCAAAAGCTATTTTCTGTACTGTACCACCGAACTTGCACTCAGTGAAAACCAGATCCACAGTCGCATGAACGCCGTAAAATTTTATTTCGAAAAAGTACTGCACCGCGACAAAATGTTTTTCGACATTCCGCGCCCCAAAAAACCACTGCAACTGCCGAAAGCACTGAATACTGCAGAGATCAAAAAACTTTTCGCCGTCGTTGAAAATCCCAAACACCGCCTGATTCTGCAGTTATGTTATGGCATGGGTTTGCGCGTGAGCGAGATCGCACAGCTGAAGATTCAGCACATCGATTCTGCCGCAAACAGGGTTTTAATTGAAAGAGGGAAAGGAAAAAAAGACCGTTATGTAAATTTACCCGTCTCGATCCTGCAAAATATGCGCGATTATTACCGCGACTACCGGCCGAAAGAGTTTTTGTTCGAAGGCCAGTTTGGCGGCCATCTGACGACGCGTTCCGTACAGCAGGTTTTTAAACTCGCAATGTTAAAAGCCGGGATCAGAAAAAAAATCGGCATCCACGGTTTACGCCACAGTTACGCTACACATTTGCTGGAATACGGCACCGACATTTCCCTGATTCAAAGACTCCTCGGTCACAATGACATCCGTACTACGCTCATTTATACACATGTTACGGACCGGCAAACCAACAAAGTCGCCTCGCCCCTCGATAAACTGTAAATTTTTTTTAAAGAAAATCACATCGCGGCACCGTCCGGAATCATCGGCAAAATCGGTTTGGTAATTTGATGTCTTATTTTTTTAAAAAAAGTAATAACCGCAGGGAAAGAATACGAATTCTCAAGCTGAATTTTCGGGGATAACTTTTTTTATTTCTCCAAAAAAGCCGTGGTTCCGCAGTTTAGGTTCCGGATCACGACCACTATTTTTTAAATTACAACAACATCTAAACACCAATCACCAATCACCAATCACCAAACAACAAACACTTGACACAAAACACAACGATCACCCGATCAGATCCAGAAACTGCTGTTCATCCAAAATTTCGATGCTGCCCAAATCTTTGGCTTTTTTCAGTTTACTGCCGGCTTTTTCGCCTACAACCAGATAATTAAGGTTTGCGGAAACAGCAGAAATATTTCTTCCACCGTGTTTTTCCACCATATCTTCGGCAGCTTCGCGCGTGAACAGCGAAAGCTTACCTGTAAACAGAAAAGTTCTGTTTTCGAGTTTTGTACTCAGCAGTTTCTCCGTACTTTCTCCTCTTTCCACCTGAACGCCGTAGCTTTTCAGCCTTTCAAGCATCAGCAGATTTTCGGGATTCTGAAAGAAAAGTACAATACTTTCGGCAATTTTTCCGCCGATGTCTTCGATCTGAATCAGTTGCTCCACGGTTGCATGTTGCAGTTCTTCAAAAGATTCAAAGTTTTTCGCGAGCTTCTTCGCCACAGTTTCGCCCACATGTTTAATCCCGATTCCAAAAAGTACTTTTTCGAAAGGAATTTCTTTGGATTTTTCAATACCGTCGATGATATTTTGGGCAGACCGTTCTGCCATCCGCTCGAGCGGGAGCAGTTGAGATTTTGTCAGCGCGTATAGATCAGCGGGGTTTTCGACCAGTTTCTCACGGTAAAGCTGTTCTATGGTTTCGCTTCCCAGATTTTCGATATTTAATGCTTTGCGCGACACGTAATGAATCATGCGCCCGACCACCTGTGGCGGACAGTGCAAATCATTGGGACAGAAATGGACCGCCTGATCTGCGGTCTTTATCAGTTCAGTTCCGCATTCCGGGCAGTGGGTGATGTATTTGATTTCACGGTTTTCAGGATTTCTTTTTTCCAGGTTTACACCCACGATCTTCGGAATAATCTCACCGCCTTTTTCCACATATACGAAATCATGTTCGTGCAACCCAAGTTTTTTAATGATGTCTTCATTATGCAAGGTTGCCCTTTTAACGGTAGTTCCGGCCAGCAGTACAGGTTTCAGATTTGCCACCGGCGTGATCGCACCGGTTCTTCCGACCTGGTAAGTAACCGTTTTCAGTTCGGTCTCCACTTTTTCGGCCTTAAATTTATAAGCCATTGCCCACCTCGGCGACTTTGCGGTATAGCCCAATTTCGCCTGCTGACGGATTGAATTTACTTTGAGCACAATACCGTCGATCTCAAAGGGAAGTTCATGCCGGTGTTCATCCCAATAAGTAATGAATTCTTTTACCTCAGCCAGGCTGCTGCACAGTTTGGCCTGCGCTGAAACCTTAAAACCCCAACTCCGCGCTTTTTCCAGAAGTTCCCAATGGGTTTCTGCAGGTGTCTCATCTGCGATATATTGATAAAGAACTGCTGTGAGCCCGCGTTTGCGCACTTCTGCCGAATCCTGCATTTTTAAACTTCCGGAGGCCGTGTTGCGGGGATTCATAAAAAGATCCAGGCCTTCTTCTTCACGCCTTTTATTGATCTTATCAAAGTTTTTTCTGGTAAGAAAAATTTCGCCACGCATAAAAAAGCGTTCGGGATAATCTCCTTTTAAAGTGAGTGGAATTTCGGAAATGGTCCTTACGTTAGCTGTAATCTCGTCACCACTGAAGCCATCGCCGCGGGTTACGCCTTCAGTAAGTTTTCCGTTTTCGTATAAGACGGAGATTGAGGCGCCGTCATATTTCAGCTCAGCTACAAATTCGACCGGATCGTCGATGGTCTTGATGATGCGTTTTTCCCAATCTTCCAGATCCTCGAAATTATAGGAATTATCCAGCGAATACATGCGGAACTGATGACGAACAGTCGGGAAATTCTTGGTTACTGCGCCGCCAACCCGCAAAGTGGGAGAGTTATCATCGTAAAATTCCGGATGGTCTTTTTCGAGCTCCTGAAGTTCCTTCAGTTTCACATCAAATTCAAAGTCGGATATTATTGCCGCATCTTCAATGTAATAACTGTAATTATGCTGATGAAGTTCCGTGCGCAGATCTTCTATTTTCTGTTTAATGTTTTCGGCCATCTTATAAAAGCTTTTCACAAAAATACTAAATCATTTGACCTGACCACGGCAACCGTCAAAGTTAAAAGTAAAATTGGCCCGATTATTTCCGCCAAAAATACACACGCACGAAATTGCATTTTTTGAGCTTTTCCGTTTTTTGTATTTTTAATGAACCAAAAATAACCTCATGCAGAAAAAAGATAAGATTTTACTGGGTCTGGCTACCGCAGTTGCCGCCGCCACAGGATTTGCAACAAATGCCGGTTTTAACGCCGTTTTACTGTTTGTACTCGCCGCTGCCTCGCTGATTTTGGTCGCTATGATCGTGGGTAAAGCCACCGAACAGCTTGGCACACGCATGGGGCCGGCTGCCACTGGTGTTCTGCAGTCCGCTCTGGGAAATTTGCCGGAACTCTTTGTGTGCATTTTTGCGCTTCGTGCGGGTTTGGACATGGTGGTGAAAGCAGCACTCGTGGGTTCTATATTGGGAAATTCTGTACTGGTTTTTGGTATGGCGATTTTGTTTGGCGGGTTAAAGAACGGGCGGCAGTATTTTCACTCCGAAGCACCCAAAATGAATGCCATACTGATGATACTTGCTTTCGCTGCAATGGCGGTTCCAACCCTGGCATTTTATCTTCATACGCCTGCAGAAGGTCATCTTGATAAGCTCGACATTATTGTAGCTGCGGTTCTGATCTGTGTGTTTGGCGCATATTTAACATTTTCGATTAAAGGCGATAAAACAATTATTCATGGCGATGATCCTTCGGAATCTTTAACCGGCTGGTCGTTGCCGCTGACACTCGTTATTCTGGCGGCCTCCGGCATTGGCGCCGTCTTCGTTTCCGATTGGTTTGTGGATGCGCTCCAGCCGGCCATGAAAGCGTTAGGAATAAATGATGTATTTGCCGGTTTAATTGTAGTTGCTATTGCGGGCAATGCAATTGAAAATATTGTGGGAATTCAACTCGCTTTAAAAAACAAAGCCGATTACGCGGTGAGTGTGATCATGAACTCCTCTTTGCAGATCGCTTTGGTACTGTATCCACTGTTAATTATACTTTCTTTTTTCCTCGGTGGTGCCATTCTGTCTTTTGTGCTCAGCCCACTTTTGCTTGCAGCTTTAGCACTTTCGGTTTTGGTAAGTGCTTTTATTGTTTTTGATGGCGAAAGCATCTGGTTGGAGGGTGTCGCACTGATCGGGCTGTATATCATTATTGCCACCGCTTTCTGGTGGGGATAGTTTTTTTTTATTAATGGTTTCGGCGACTGTTCTTCAGCGGGCTGAACCGTAAAAATAATTAATTCGCCAGCATTTCCGTGATCCGGGCCGCGACTTTTTCGGCATTCGGCAGCATTTCTTTTTCCAGAATCAAATTGATAGGAACTGCAGGTAAGTTCAGGGAACCCATGGCCTCTACAGGCGCATCCAAATATTTGAAACAGTTTTTTGAGATACGGTGTGCAAATGCTTCTGCAAAAGAATTATTGATCTGCTCTTCGGTTAAAACCAGACATTTCCCATGAACTTCTGTCCGCTCGAAAACCAGTTTTTCATCCAAAGGAACCAAAGTTCTTAGATCGATGATCTCTACGCGGCCGGGGAAATTTTTCGCCGCTTCTTTCGCCCAGTATACGCCCATTCCATAAGTCACAATCAACATGGTTCGGCCTTTGTCAGTTTCGGTTTGATCTGCTTCCAGGACCACGTTTCCTTTGCCGAACGGTAAAATATAATTTTCGTCGGGTTCAACAGTTTTTGCCTCTTCGGTACCGGGCACTTTACTCCAGTATAAGCCTTTATGTTCAAGCATAATAACCGGATTTGGATCGTAAAAAGCAGCTTTCAGCAAGCCCTTAAAATCCGCGGCATTACTTGGGTAAGCGATTTTGATTCCTTTGATATTTGCCAGCATGCTTTCTACACTGCCACTGTGGTAAGGTCCGCCACCGCCATAAGCACCCGTGGGAACACGGATCAGCGTGCTAACCGGATATTTCCCGTTACTTAGATAACATGATTTTGAAATCTCTGTCACAAGCTGGTTGATGCCGGGATAAATATAGTCGGCGAACTGAACCTCCACAATAGGTTTAAGTCCTACAGCGCTCATTCCTACTGTAGATCCGATAATATACGCTTCCTGGATCGGCGTATTAAAAACCCTTTTATTGCCGAATTTTTTTCCTAAAGTCACTGTTTCGCGGAAGACACCGCCAATCCTTTCACCAACATCCTGACCGTACAGCAAAGCTTCGGGGTGTTTCCACATGAGTTCCTGTATCGCATGAATTGCGGCATCTACCATCACGATCTTTTCCTGATTTGGTGGTGTGCGTTCACCGACTTCCTGCGTAACAGGCGTAGGCGCAAAAACGTGATCTCCCACGGAGCGTGGTTTTGGATCCTCTGCAGCGACTGCCTTTTGAAAGGCGTGTTCCACTTCCAGGCGGCATTTTTTCTCGATCTGTTTCAAAAGATCCTCATCGGTTCCGGTTTCTAGTAACCGGCTTCGCAGGATATTTCCCGGATCTTTCGCCCTGTGCTTCTCCAGATCCGCATCGTCGCGGTAAAATTCACGGCGCACGCCGGAAGTATGGTGACCGATCAATACCGTACTCGCGCACACGACCATTGGTTTTCTTTCTGCGCGCACAAAGTCGACCGCTTTTTTCATTGCTGTAAAACTTGCTCCGAAATCAGTGCCGTCAACCCGCATACGGTTCATGCCCGTGAAGCCGGCCACAAAATCGTAAGCGTCTGCTGTGCGCGCTTCTTCTTTGGTTACAGAAATTCCCCATTCATTATCCTGAACCAGGAAAATAATAGGCAGCTGATGGAGCGCTGCAAATTGAAAAGCTTCGGAAACTTCGCCTTCCGTCACCGAATTATCGCCGAGACTGCAGATGACTACGGGATTTTGTTCAAAAGTCCTCAAGTTAAATTCCTGAATGTATTTTATACCCTGAGCCACGCCGGTCGTAGGAATTGCCTGCATGCCGGTCGCAGAACTTTGATGGATGATTTTCGGCAAGTCTTCTCTTGAACTTGACGGATGCGAATAGTAGGACCTTCCGCCGGAAAAAGAATCATCAGCCTTCGCCAGGAGCTGGAGCATGATCTCATAAGGTTCAAAACCGATACCGAGCAAAAGACTCTCGTCACGGTAATAGGGCGAAACCCAGTCTTCGGGTGTTAACTGATAAGCTGCGGCAAGCTGAATTGCCTCGTGGCCGCGGGAAGTGGAATGCACGTATTTCGTAACATTGCGGTTTTCCTCATAAACATCGGCGGTAGCTTTAGCAACCATCATGTGCCTGAAAGCTTTCAACAAAATTTCCTGTGAAACCTTGTGCTGTGTATCAATTTCCATATCGAACAAAGATAAAAATTTTAGGTGAAGTGCGAAATGGCATGATGCCGGAACGCAGGAACATCAATCAGATGCGCATTAATAATGCTGAAAAGCAGCAATGTGCCTCAAAGACTTTTGATTCCTACCTCCATACTTTGTAAAAATAATTTAATCCAAATCACAATTTTTTACTGAGGCTTTCCAATGGGGGTTTTCAGCTGTTTCCCGGCTGCACTTTTCTTAAGAAGATCAGTTTTTAAAGAATTATACTGAGTCGAACCAGAAATCACCGACTTTTTTTTGAAGAAATTTTGAAGTAATTTTACCAAAATTCTCTGCCTTCATGTATCTTATTTTCGACACCGAAACTACCGGTTTACCCAAAAATTATAATGCCCCGCTTTCCGATTCCGACAACTGGCCACGCATGGTACAGATTGCCTGGCAGCTGCACGACAGAACGGGCAAACTCCTCGAAAATCAGGATTACATCATCCGGCCCGAAGGTTATGATATACCATATAACGCGAGCAGAATTCACGGTATTTCTACTAAAATGGCAACTGAGGAAGGCCGCGACCTTGCAGAGATCCTGGCGGAATTTCAGCAGGTTTTGAATAAAGCGGAAGTTGTTGCCGGCCACAATATCGATTTCGATTACAAAATTGTGGGCGCAGAATTCTTCAGAAAAACTGTCGAAAATACTTTAGAAAAAATTCCATCTGCCGACACCATGGAACTCGGCACCAATTTCTGCCAGCTCGGTGGCGGAAAAAACGGCAGGTTTAAATCGCCAAAGCTTACCGAACTCTACGAAAAATTATACAGCGAACAGTTTGATGAAGCGCACAACGCCGCGGCTGACGTAAATGCCACTGCCCAGATATTTTTCGAAATGAAACGCCGAGGGCTCATTCCCGTGGAAAAACTGAGAATTTCTGAAGCTGAACTGCAGCAGTTCCGGGAAGCTAATCCGACACCTTTTCAGCCTTTTGATATTATCATCCGCCGGCAGGTTGAAAATTCCAAAAAGAAACAGACTGCTGATTTCGGTGACATGACCGACATTGAGATCGGCGATTATTTTAATTTTCACAACCACAGTATTTACTCCTCCCTGCAGGCGTCAACACATATTCATGAGTTGATTACCAAAGCTCTTGAGAATAATTTTTCGGCAGTAGGCCTGGTCGATCTCGGCAATATGATGGGTGCTTTTAAATTTGTGTCAGAGGTTGAAAAAGCCAACGGCGCCATTAAGTCAAAACATGCGGAATTTGAAGCACAGAAAGAAAAAGCTTTAGCTGAAGGTCAGGAATTTAAAGAAACTGAACCACGCAAAAAACCGCTCATCCCAATTATCGGCTGTGAGTTTTATATTTCTGACCGCCCGGAAAAGAAGCAGTTTACAAAGGACGATCCCGACCGCCGCACGCATATTGTGCTGCTGGCTAAAAATTTTAACGGCTATAAAAATCTTGCAAAACTATCGAGTATGGGTTTTGTCAATGGTTTCTACTTTGGAGTTCCCCGGATTTCAAAAGCGATGATCGCGGACTATAAGGAAGATCTGATCGCAGTTTCAGCAGGAACGGCAGGTGATATCCCGAACACGATTCTGGAGTTTGGTGAACAGAAGGGCGAGGAAGTCTTTAAATGGTGGAAAGAAACTTTTGGTGACGATTTTTATGTACAGCTTCAGAATCACGAAGTTGAAGAAGAGGAACACCTCAATGATGTTTTACTGCAGTTCGCGGAAAAATATGGTGTCAAGTTTATTGCGCAGAATGAAACCTTTTACACCGAAAAAGAAGACGCTCATATTCAGGATATCTTGTACTGCATCAAGGATGGCGAAAAGTTATCCTCGGCAGTGGGGAAAGGTTTTGGTAAAAGACGCGGTCTGCCATCCCACGAGTTTTACCTGAAAAAAGAGGATGAACTTAAGCAGACCTTCCGCCAGTTTCCCGATGCTTTTGAAGCGTACACCGAACTGCTGGCGAAGTTTGAACCTTACACTTTGAAACGTGACGTGCTGCTTCCTGAGTTTGATATTCCCGAAGAATTTCTGAGCGAAGAAGATAAAAGCGACGGTGGTAAGAGAGGTGAAAATGCGTATCTCCGGCATCTGACTTATGAAGGCGCCGCTAAGCGCTATGAGAAAATAACCGATGAAATACGGGACCGCCTGGATTTTGAACTGGAAGTAATTGCGAATACGGGCTATCCCGGCTACTTCCTGATTGTACAGGATTTCTGTAATGAAGCGCGTAAAATGGGCGTTTGGGTCGGTCCCGGACGTGGTTCTGCGGCTGGTTCTGCGGTCGCTTACTGTACGGGAATCACAAATGTAGATCCCATAAAATATGATCTGCTTTTTGAGCGGTTCCTGAATCCGGAACGGGTTTCAATGCCCGATATCGATATTGATTTTGATGATGAAGGCCGCGATAAGATCATAAAATGGGTCGTGGAAAAATACGGTAAAACCAACGTGGCGCAGATCATTACATATTCGGTTTTAGGTGGCAAATCTGCAATTAAAGATGCCGGACGAGTGCTCGATCTTTCGATCAATGATACCAACAATATTGCGAAACTCATCCCTTCTACACCGGGAATGAATATTTCAAAAGCATTTTCGAAATTCGAAAAACTGGCGCCGGAGGATAAAATGCTGGCCCAGGAAATGAAAAATATTCTTGCTAATCCCGAAGATGCCCGCTACGAAGTGCTTTCCGCGGCACAGAAAATGGAAGGCTGCATCCGGAATACAGGAATCCATGCCTGCGGCGTGATCATCACACCCGAAGATATTTCTAACCTTGTTCCAATTACCATTGCAGCCAAAGATGCGGACATCCTTGTCTCTCAGTTCGATAACTCCGTGGCCGAAAATGCGGGCTTGCTGAAAATGGATTTTTTGGGTTTAAGGACCTTAACGATCATTAAGCACGCCATTAAACTCATCAAAGAAAAACATGGCATAGAACTCGATCCGGACGAAATGCCGCTCGATGACCTGAAAACCTATCAACTCTTTAAGGAAGGCCGCACAATAGGCATTTTCCAGTACGAAAGTCCTGGTATGCAGAAATATATGCGTGAACTGAAACCGACAAAGTTTGCCGACCTCATCGCGATGAATGCCCTTTACAGGCCGGGACCGATCAAATACATTCCAAACTTCATCAACCGGAAAAATAAGGTTGAAGAAACGACTTATGACCTGGAGGAAACCAAAGAATTCCTGGAGGAAACCTACGGGATTACAGTCTACCAGGAACAGGTAATGCTTCTTTCGCAAAAACTCGCAAACTTTACAAAAGGTGAAGCCGACACGCTGCGGAAAGCGATGGGAAAAAAACAGCGCGATATTCTGGATAAAATGTATCCGAAATTTCTGGAAGGTGGAAAAAGCAATAACCTCGACGAGACCAAACTCAACAAGATCTGGAAAGACTGGGAAGCATTTGCTGAATACGCCTTCAACAAATCACACTCCACCTGTTATGCGATGATCGCCTACCAAACCGCTTATCTGAAAGCCAATTACCCGGCAGAATATATGGCGAGTGTGATGACCAACAACATCAACAATACCAAACAGATCACCCTGTTTATGGAGGACTGTAAAAGTATGGGTGTTGATGTTTTGGGGCCCGACGTGAACGAGTCGCAGTATGCTTTTGCGGTGAACGAAAAAGGCCAGATCCGTTTTGGTCTGGGCGCTATAAAAGGAATTGGCGAAGGCCCGAGTGAGGCGATTGTAGCGGCGCGCCAGGAGGCGCGTTATAAAAATATCTATGATTTTTTTGAAAAGATTCCTTCCTCACAGATCAATAAAAGAGTGGCAGAAAGTTTAGTCATTGCCGGCGCTTTCGATGAGGTCGATCATTATCACCGTGCCCAGTATTTTGATATCGACAATACCGGAAAAACCAATATCGAAAGGCTTTTACGCTACGGTCAGAGTTTTCAGGACAGCATCAATGAAATTGAGAATTCCCTCTTTGCCGACTTTGCCGATGAGGTAAAGATCGAAAAACCGAAACTGAACCCCGCGCCTGAATGGCAAAATATGTTCAAGCTTAATAAGGAAAAGGAGATCATCGGTTTCTATCTTTCAGCGCACCCGCTCGATGAATATAAATACCAGTTCCGCTTTATCCAAGGTGCTTTGAGCAAAAAAGAAATTCTGGAGGGTAAGAAAGAAGAAGTTGCCGAACTCGAAAAAATAATTTTACCGGTAGATGTTGCTGACATTTCTGAGTCAGATGAGGATCTCGTAGATATTCCCTCAGAAATTCTCGATGGGGAAGAAGAAGGCCTGCTTGAGGAATCCGGTAAAAGAGCCGAGCCCAAAGGTACCTACAACTTCCTGAATCTCGACGAGATCGAATCCTATAAAAACACGGTCTTCGCGGCGGCGCAGCCCGATTTATTTACAGCAGAAAAACTGACATGGAAAGAAAAACAGGCTCTTAAAAACAACACTCCGGAATACACGGTTGCAGGTTTGGTTACCGAATACACAGTGAAAGACGGTAAGAACAGCGGCGAAAAAGTGGCTTTTATCACGCTGGAAGATTATACCGGCAGTTACAGTTTCCGCCTCGGCGACCGCGATTATATGAGGCTGCGGGATAAGATCGATGTTCAGCGCTTTGTGATCTTCAAAATTAAATTTTCTCAGGCCAACGATGGCCGCGTTTTTGTGAATCTGACAGACGTAATTGACCTTAAAGATGCTTTTGAAAAATTTGCCAAAAAAATGACAGTAGTGGTCAATGTTCACGACCTGCGAAAAGAAGATATTGCTTTTTTTCAGGAGAATTTCACGGAGTACAGCGGCACACAGAAACTTAACTTCTGCATCAGGAATCCCGAAGATCAGTCCACTATTGAATTAATGTCGGTGAAAGCAAGTGTGGACATTAATGGTGATCTTTTAGAAATTATTCATGACATGCAGAAATATGAAGTTTTTCTGAACTGAAAACATCAAAAACCACCGCGAAGGTGGTTTTTTAATTAAAGGATATCATGGTTTGAAATTCTAGCAACAACCTGTATTTGGAGCACAGCACGCCGCGCCTTTTTCTGCGTAAACCGTAATGCTGTATATCTGGGTTTCAGAATTTTTATACTGTTCGATCTCAGCTTCATTCAGATAATTTTTCAGAATATCATCCGGAACGGTAATTACTTTTTCTTTTTGAAGTGCAATATTTTTAAAGCCGGCTTCTTTGATGATATTGAGATAATCAACTTTCTGAATGGCACTTGCCACGCAGCCCGCGTACATTTCTGCTGCAGATTTTATCTTTTCCGGCAGTTCGCCGATAAGCACGATATCTGAAATAGAAAAGTGTCCGCCCGGCTTCAGAATCCTGGCGACTTCGGCAAATGCTTTTGGCTTATCGGGCACCAGATTCATCACGCAGTTGCTCACCACCACATCTGCGGTGTTCGCGGTCATCGGAATCTGCTCGATATCTCCCTGCCGGAATTCCACATTTTGATAGCCCAATTCAGAGGCGTTTCTTTTCGCTTTTTCGATCATCGCCTCTGTGAAGTCAATTCCGATCACGCGGCCGCCAGCACCAGTCTCGGCGCGCGCTATAAAGCAGTCGTTTCCGGCACCGCTGCCGAGGTCCACTACTGTATCGCCTTTCTTTATTCTGGCAAAATTGGTGGGTAGCCCGCAGCCCAAACCCAGATCAGCATCTTTAGCGTAACCCTCCAGCGCATCATATTCTTCGGACATAATGTTATAAACTTCCGTACTGCAACCGCCTGCACCGCAGCAGGATGAGGCGTTGGTATCCTTTTCCTGCAGTGCGATCCCGGCATATTTTTGCTTTACCATTTCTTTAATTTCTTCGTTTGTTCCCATTGTATTTTAACTTTTAGTGTTGAGATTGGATTGGTTTAATTCCTGCGCTTTTTAACAGCAGTTTTGTTTTTCAATTTTGTAAAAGATCTGGTCGATAAAATATTCCATTTTTTTAAAGGTTTCCGGATTAATGCAGTAACAGATTGCTTTGCCTTCGACATTTCCCTGAATGATTCGGGCGCTCTTCAGTTCCTTGAGATGTTGCGAGATTGTGGCCTGCGAAAGGGGAATTTCCGCCACAATATCATTACATATACAGGTGTCTACAGAAAGTAAATATTCTATGATCGCCAGCCGGGCGGGGTGGGCAAGCGCTTTCAGCAGCGTCGCCATTTCGTTCTGTTCCTGGGTAAAGTGCTGCGATTTTGTAATTCCCATCTTTATGTTTTCGTTAATGAAACTTGGTTTATTTTCATATTGCAATATTACGATATAATTAATTCCGATGAAAGGTTTTTATATATCGATCACAAATAAACCAAACGTTTGATTGATTTAGTCAAATATTTGTTTAACTTTGCACCCGCAAAATCATAAAAATCATGATTTCCAAAGAAGAAAATATTTTATTCAATGCTGAAATACTCTTTGCACAAAAGGGTTTCGACGGAACATCCATTCGCGATATTTCTAAAAAAGCGCAGGTAAATGTTTCGATGATTTCTTACTATTTTGGTTCTAAGGAAAAACTGTTTGAAAAGATTTTCGAATACCGTATGAATGAAAGTCTTTCTTTCAGCAAAGAAATTATCGCAAATGAAGGCATGAATGAATGGGAAAAAATCAATGTGATTGTCAGCAGATATATTGAGCGTGTACGCACTTTGAAAATGTTTTATCTCATCATGCAGCGCGAGCAACTTCGGAACAGGAACAAGAAAATCCTGTTTTTGATCTCGGATTCTAAAAAAGGATTTCTGGAAATCTACAGTAAACTGCTGGAAAGTGGTCTCAGAAATAAAGTCTTTACGCGGAAGCCCCGCATAGAATTTCTGCACTCTACAATTTCCGGCACGCTGTTTACCGCGCTGAACACTTTGCCAATCTACAAAGATGCACTGGATCGGGATGCTACTTATGAGCAGACTTATTTCGAAGAACTAAATATTCACATGACAACTATCTTAAAACACCTTTTAGGTTATGAAGAAAATAATTAATTCCATGCTCACGGTTTCATTCCTGGCTTATGGTGTTTCAACAGCGGCTCAGGAAAAAAAATCCCTCAGTCTCGACGAGGCGGTAATGCTGGGAATTCAGAATTCTAAAAATCTGAAGATCGATGAGGCAAAGATCCAGGAAGCCACAGCGAATTATCTGGAAGCCCGCAACAGCCGTTTGCCAAGTTTAAAGGTTTCCGGCAGTGCACTGGCGTTGGCAAACGCAGATGTAAATCTGAAAATTGTGCAGCCCTCGGAAAATGGTGGCAGTAGCCCGAAAGCAAACTCTGCATTCTATGGTAATGTTGCTGCTTCGTTACCGCTGTTTACAGGCGGCCGGATTAAATATGGAATCCAGTCCGCTGAATATTTAGTTGAAGCGGCTAAACTGAGCACCGAAAATGATAAGATCGCTATTGCGTACAATGTATCGCAGGCGTACAACAACCTTTTCAAGGCAAGCCAGGCGATTCGCGTTTTGCAGGAGAATCTTTCTGCTTCGCAAAAGCGCGACGAGTCTTTTCAGCGCCTGGAAGACAACGGAATTATCGCAAGAAACGACAAACTGAAAGCCAATCTGCAGACTTCGAATATCGAACTCCAGCTGTTGGAAGCGCAGAACAATTACAATATCGCAAACATCAATATGGATCTGCTTCTTGGGCTTCCTGAATCTACCGAGATTCAAATTGATGAAACGTATATTAATGAACTTGCCGCGGATCAGCCGGTCCCATATTATTTAACTAAAGCCCTGGAAAACCGTAAAGATATTCAGGCGCTGGATTACCAGCTGAAAGCTGCAGATCTCGCCATTAAGTCTGCAAAAGCAGAAAGTCTGCCTACGGTTGCGCTGACCGGCGGTTATATAGCTGCTGACATTCCGAAAATCCTGACCGTAGTAAATGCGGCAAATATCGGGGTGGGAATTCAGTATAATATCGATAACCTCTGGAAGAAAAATTCATCGCTGCTCAAAGCGCAGGCCCGCGAAAGGCAACTTTCTGCAAATAACGATCTGTTAAACGACCAGATAAAACTCGAAGTGAACCGGGATTATCAGAACGCTTCTTTTGCAGGTAAAAAGATCGGTGTTTATGAAAAAGCGGCCTCGCAGGCAAATGAAAATTACCGCGTGACCAAAAACAAATTCGACAATGGCCTGGCTACGATCACCGAACTTCTGGATGCTGATGCAGCGCAGATCACCGCCAATGTAAATGTGGTTAATGCAAAAGCCGACGCCGCGCTTGCGTACCGAAAACTACTCCAAATCTCAGGAATACTGATACTCAGATAAATTAATTTCACTGAAACCAATCTCGTACTACAAACAATAAACGCTCAAGAAATATTTACAATGGAAGACAATAACATAGCAGAACAGCCGGAACTTTTCCCGGTTCCAAAGAAAAAGAAAAGCAAGATATTCCCCATCATTTTAGCGGTCGTGCTTCTGGGCGGTGGTTTTTTTGGCTACCGTACGTACACATTTTCACAAACGCACGAGGTGACCGATGATGCACAAATTGCTTCAAACATGAGTCCGGTAATATCAAAGATTTCAGGTTATGTGCAGGAAGTGAAAGTGAAGGATAACCAGTTTGTAAAAAAAGGCGACACTCTGATCGTTCTGGATAACCGGGACCAGAAAATGGCACTGGAATCTGCGAAAGCCGCACTGAGAACAGCAACCAGTAATATTGCGACGGCAAAAGCTGCAACCAATGCTGCCTCGAAAAATATTAATTCCAGCAATGCTGCCATCGCTACGGCTAACGCACAGATCGAAGCTGCCAAAGTAAATGTGTGGCGGACTTCCCAGGATCTTAAACGTTATACCAATCTGGTAAAAGATCACACCATCACTCAACAGCAGTATGAAAGCGCAGTCGCCGCAAAGCAATCCGCTGACCGGCAGCTGCAGGTTCTGGTTGACCAGCGGAATCAGGCAGCCCAGCAAACCGGAATCGTAACATCGCAAACTGCCGCAAGTTCGGAGCAGATCGGTGTGGCCAGTTCCGTTGCCAGACAACGGGAAGTGGATGTGGAAAATGCAAAACTCAATTTATCGTACACCATTATTTTGGCGCCGGAAGACGGATATGTGTCCAAAGTTTCTACGCAGAAAGGCCAGTTTGTGCAGGCCGGCTCACAGCTTTTCAGTCTGGTGCGCGACAATAATGTCTGGGTAATTGCCAACTTCAAAGAGACACAGCTTTCAAAAATGGTGGAAGGCCAAAAAGTAGACATCGAAATTGATGCTTTTCCTGACCATAAATTTACAGGCGTTGTCACTTCTTTCTCGCCCGCGACTGGCTCCAGTTTTTCAATTTTGCCTCCAGATAATGCCAGTGGAAACTTTGTTAAGGTCGTACAGAGACTTCCTGTAAGAATTGATTTTGAAAAACTTGATCCACAGGTCGCGAAGAGACTTCGTGCCGGAATGAATGTTAAAACGACCGTTAATTTAAAATAATGAGGTTATTAAATATGAACTCCTGGGCCTAAAAAGGTTTTAGCAGTACATATTTTCATTAATTCACCTCAAACATCCAGCGAAAAATGCAACAGGATTCACTTGTAGAATATGGTACGCGACGGTTCATCATTACCGTTACCGCAATTATGTGTGCGCTTCTTGAAATCGTAGATTCCACCATTGTAAATGTGGCACTCAATGAAATGAAGGGAAATTTAGGTGCAACACTGTCGGAAGTCGGTTGGGTGATTACCGCCTATGCGATTGGGAATGTGATCATTGTTCCTATGACGAGCTGGCTGTCTCAGCAGTTTGGCCGGCGAAATTATTTTGCGGCCTCCATCATTATCTTTACCATCTTTTCTTTTCTGTGCGGAAACGCGACCAATATTTGGGAACTCGTTTTTTTCCGGCTGATGCAGGGAATCGGTGGGGGAGCTCTGCTTGTAACTTCACAAACCATCATCACAGAATCTTATCCCATCGAAAAGCGCAGTATGGCACAGGCCATCTACGGTTTGGGCGTGATTATTGGCCCAACTCTGGGTCCGCCGCTCGGTGGTTATATCGTAGATAACTACAGTTGGCCGTTTATTTTTTATATTAATATTCCTTTGGGAATTGCGGCTGCGATCATGACACTGCAGTTCGTACGGAGTCCTAAGTTCTCAGAAAAAAGAAAAGCGGCGGATATCGACTGGTATGGCATTATTCTGCTTGCCATCACCGTTGGTTCGCTGCAGTATATTCTGGAACGAGGGCACGAGGAAGACTGGTTTGACAGCAGAATTATTGTTTTCCTTACGGCAACTGCAGTTATCGGATTTATTATGTTCCTGTGGCGCGAACTTACCTGCAGATATCCTATCGTAGAGCTGCGCGTGCTGAAAAACGGTAATCTGCGGATCGGAACGGTCATGTCGTTTATCTTAGGGTTTGGGCTTTATGGTTCCACATTCATCGTACCGCTTTACACACAGAGTATTTTGGGTTGGACCGCCCTGCAATCGGGAGCGCTGATGATTCCTGCCGCGCTTACCACCGCCGTGATGATGCCCATCATTGGGCGCCTGTTAACGCGCGGCGTGAAACAGCAGATTCTGGTCTCGCTCGGTTTGCTGATCTTCTTTGTGTACAGTTTCTGGGGTTATAAAATTTTGGGACCCGACACCGGAAAAGATGATTTCTTCTGGATGCTGATCGTGCGCGGCGCAGGCTTAGGTTTGCTTTTTATTCCAATCACATCTTTAGCGCTGAGTACTTTAAAAGGCCAGGAAATCGGCCAGGGTGCGGCATTCACCGGAATGATGCGCCAGCTTGGGGGTTCTTTTGGAATTGCGGCGATTACTACTTTTATTGCCAACCAGACTTCAATTCACAAGGCCAATATTGGCGTTCACCTGGATGCCAGCAGTTTCGAGGTGCAGCAGCGGCTTGCCGGGTTAAAGGCAAGTTTTATGGCCAAAGGTTTCTCGCCCGATACTGCGCTTCAGGGTGCGTATAAAATTTTGGATCTCAGTGTGCTGAAACAGGCGTCGGTGCTGGCTTATATGGATGTTTTCCTTTACCTCGGGATTCTCTTCCTGGTTTGTATTCCGTTTGTACTTTTCGTGCGAGAGTCCAAAGGCAGGGAACCCATTGATCTAAGTGAGGCGATGCATTAAATTACCATCGGGAGGTCAGCTGATCTCCCGATTTTTATTTGGTTAAACCAGAAAGTTTTTCCTTGGCATCCTGCGGCATTTTCCAGCTGAAATTCTGCAGGATCTGCTGATAAGCTGTCGACCAGAAGTCAGATTTCTTATCGGAAAGCTGTGCTTCGTTTTTCTTTAAATAGCGGGAAATCTCATACACCTGGTGATATCCGTTATAAGCATTTTCACTTGCCGTAAAAGCGCGCACTGCATTTTCTACATCGCGGTTATATAGATACTTATAGCCCTTGCTTTCGAACTGTGCCGCCATATCGCGGCTGTTTTCGCCTTTTGTATTCTGTGTAAAATGTGAGGTTGAAATATTTGCAATTTTTTCTTCCAGAAGTTTGCCTTCTTCCACCGTTTTTGGATCGGTGCTTTCTGAAATTATTTTCTTCTGGATTCCCGCAATGCTGTCCAGTCTTTTTATTTCTGCCGTTTTGCTCATCCTTATCTGTTCAAGTTGGATGTTTTCTTTCTTTAAAGCTTCCCGTTTATCCCTTAATTTAAAAGTTTGATAGGTGAGATAAAAATATCCGGCTAATATTAAAATTATTCCAAGGACCGGCAGGATTCTCAAGCTTGCAAAAGACTTATTCATGATTCGTGGTTATTATCATTTGAAATAAATTTCAGGGCATCATCCCACATTTTCAACACCCGGAAGATGCACAATGTCAAAGTTCCCGAAGGTACAAGCAGGGCAATAAATCCCTCGATATTCTGCTGCGCGATTGCCATATAAAGTCCCAGGCCGATTAGCGTAACAGCTGAAACCGATGTTAGGATTACATATATTACGCGTTCCATTTTAAAGGTGTCTATCAGTTTTTCAACTTCTTCAATTCTGCTCATGATCAATGGTTTTGAGTGTTTATAATCATTACTGTTATCCTACATTAGGCTTCGCTTCCTGCTTTAAAATATTTTTTTCCTTCAGGGCTACCAGCATTCGTTCATACTTATATTTTTCCCAGTCAAAACGCTCCAGAAATTCCAGTCCCGCACGGAAACCTTTGTTGAAGAGTTCCGTTTTTTCCTGGTCTTCCATAAAAAAGTTCAGCCAGTTACTGGGGCTGCAGTCGACATACTGAATGCTGTGTGTGCTGTAAAAAGTGTATTTTGTAAGGAAACTTTTATCGTTGTAACCCTTCAGTGTATCGAAAATACTTCCGAGGAAACTTGCGGGACTTTTCAGGATAGATTTACTGCCCGCGCCGCGTGGGTCACCAAGTTCTGCCTGATCTACGAGCCGCACACCAAAAACCGGAATCCGCGGATAAAAAATATCACTTTCATGAAAAATATCGATCGGGAAATTTGAAATACTGCCGCCGTCTACAAACACACCTTCTGTATACACATTCGCCGGTTCGGCATTCAGCCAGAATTTCCAGGCTTCAACAATTGAGGCTTTTGAAATGTCAATATTCACCACGAGCGGCTCGAAAAAATAGGGCACCGACATCGAAGCGCGCACAAATTTCGCCGGACTTATGACAGAAAGATCGGTGTTGGTCCAGTACAGATTTCCCATTTTTGGCAGCTCAACTTTTATTTTTGCATTAATGTCGGTTGTGATTATGGTGTAGTCTGAACGCAGAAGTGTAAAAGGGTTTTCTTTATAAATGTCATTATTTTCCACACCTTCCAGAAAGAAACGGAACTTCACCATGTCGATGTTTGCCAGCTCCCTGGTATGGATGTTTTTAATGTTTTCCACCGCAGTATTGAAATATTCTTCTCCATTTCCGTAGCGGTAATTTACCCGCAGTTGCAAGCCTTTTTTATTATATTCTTCATTCAGGTTGCTCACGCTCTTAATTCCGAAACTGCTCAGTGCGGCCTGCATTTTATTTTCGAAAGCTTTGCCGGGATTCAGACCGATCCGGTTGGCTTTAAAAAGATGGTAATAATGAAGAACCCCATAAACCAAAAGGCTCAGCAGCAGAAAAGGGATCAGATAAAACCACGGATTTACGTGAAAGAAAAGAATTAAAAAAGGAAATATCACGATGCTGAATAGGACCAACGCAATGAATAACCCTAACTTTTTCAGGTAATTTTTACTTTTCAGCACTCTGTAAGCAAGGCTTTTTACAATTGATTTTCCATCCATAAACTCCTCAAATTTCCAGGCGAAGAGGATTTCTTTAATTCGGCTGCTTTTATTTTTACTGCGGTCGCCCATGGCTGCGATCAGCATGGTATTAATGGCTCCGGCGCTGGTACCAGCTATCCTCATAAACCGGATGCCGAAACTCTCAAGTGCATACAGATAACCTACCAGCGCAACGCCCCAAACGCCGCCACCTTCCTGCACAAAATTTACATACTGATTGCCTTCATCATCAATTATGTCTGAAAATTCCTTGGCACCGATCTTTTCCTGGACCGCGCTGAGTTTCTCTTTTGAAAGACTGTCGAGTGTTTTGTCTGCCAGAAGATCTTCTAAATTTCGTGGATTCATAGTTCAATGATTTTAGGGATTGTGGGCATCGTTTTCCGAAGCCTCCTTCGCGTTATATTTTTTCTTGAAAATATTAAACAGATAAATTACCAGCGGAATAATGATAAGCGACAGGATCTCTTTGAAATGGTCATCGGCAAAACGGTAAGCCTTTTGCCCAAAGGAAAGTTGAGGTTCATTTATTCCTATTTTAATGTTGATCTGCCTTTCGGCCAACTGAATTTTTTGACCTTCCGGTGTCTCCGCTTTAATACGCAGCGTGATATTTCCCATATGCGCCGCTTTGGCGACCGCTTTCACCTTCCAGTGCCAGTAATTTCCATTTTTAAAATCCAACAGCTGCTCGTTTGGATCAACCTCAGAAAATCCCTGCACGTCTTCATCTACACGCGTGACACGAAAATCCTCCGGATCGAAGATGGGTTTTATGGAAAGTTTTTTGAAAGCTTCAATATTTTTAACGATGCATACAATGCTGCTGTCACTGGTCTTTGTGAATTCCATGTCTTCCTTTTCGATCGTCTTGAGTTTTGCTGCCACCTGTTTTGCATCGCCCTGAACTTTTACAAAAACCCTCAGGTCACGTGTTTCATTTTGAGGAATTTGGGGGAAATAGGAAAAACCAAGCACTGCATTTTTGGGCTGTTCCTCAGCAGATGTTTGATCGGTCTGCGAAATATCTTCCGGATCCTGCAGTGCTGGTGCCGAGACCTGCGGATAATCAGCCGAACCGTTAACGGAAAAGTCAGGTGTAATTACATCAATTTTTCCGCTTTTCAGTGAAGGTTTTACTTTATTATAAGCCACTCGAACAGAGTCTTTTAGTGCGTTTTTTACCGAATATTGCTTTATCGAATTCCCATTTGTGTCCTCGGTATCAATATCCACAGACTGCTGGTTATTGCGGATATATGCATCGGCGCTTTCGGACTTATAATTGACGGCATTCCCCGTCGAGTCGGCGGCAGAAACCGTATCCTGAGTATTTGTCGAATAATCTTCTGCAGAACTTGTTGCTGCAGTTTCGGACGGTGCTTTGCTGCAGGAGCTTAAAAAACTCAGCCACAATGCATAATAAATAAAGCTAGTCTTCATAGGGTTGTGTTTATTCTTTGGTCAGGTATTCTTTCAGTCGTGCAGAAACTTCGACAGACTGCAGCAGTTCTGCCCGCATCAATTCGCGGTCGGCCTCCGTCCAGATATCTGTTTCCTGATAATCAAGAAATTTCTGCAGTCTGGGATTGGCATGCATTTGCTGTAAAATTTCTGTCTGGAACATTTCCGCCCGCACCTGATCAGATTCATTGTCGCCTTTCATCCGGAGCAGTAAACCCAATAAATCGAGAATTCCCCACAAATTCACACTTGCTTCTTTTGCCTTCGTCAGCTTTTCGTCAGTCGGCCATATTTCGAGTGCTTTGTCAGCTTTCAGTATTCCCCGGCCCAGATAAATATTCGTGTGAGGGTAGGAGGTGTGATCTGCAGAATTGAAAAGTGCATTTTTTACCAGCTCCACTTTACGCCATCTTTCATTTGGATATTTTTTCAATACCTCGTTGATCTCATTGCGGTAATAGGTTAACCATATTGCTGCGGCTGCAGCTACCTGTGGCGTTGCGGAGGAAGTTCCGCCACCGTCTAACCGAAAAAATTTGCCGCTGTCGTTCATGGTTGCCCAGAAAACGTTTGGCGTGTACGCGGCGATCGCATGTTGCATCACGTCCTCGGGACCGAAGTTTCCCTGCATGGTTTCTCCACCTTCCGATTTTTTTTGAAGGCGTGCTTCCAAAACATACGGTAGATTATCACACGCAATTCCCGTCGCAGCAATCACTCTTTCCCAACGAGCGGGGTAAAGAACGCGCTTCGGCAGGGCTTTTCTCGGACCCTCGAACCACGAGTTTCCTGCGGCTGTTACTACGGTTACACCCATTTCATAGGCTTTATTGACCATTGTTGCCCACGCTTTGGAGGGCGCTCCGGCCATTGACATGCTTACCACTTCGCAGCCTTCGGAAACTGCATACTCCAGCGCATCCACAAAAGCAGAAGTTTGAATTAATGCCACAGTTTCCGATATCCTGAGCGGAATAAGTTCCACAAACGGAGCTGCACCTACAAAACCCTCATAGTTGTCGGCGGTGTCGGTTTTTTTTACCGTGTTCCCGGCAAGCAAAGTCATGGTGGCGGTTCCGTGGCCGTCCTGTTCCAGACTTGTGCCCGAAGCTTTGTCAACCGCAGGTTTTCCTTCTTCTCCTTTAATGAAACTTCGGCCTTTTTCAACGTTAAGGTTTTTTGGCAAGGCGGGATGTCCGGGTTGGTAACCGGTATCAATATGGGCGACTTTGATCCACGGGTTGGGAATTTTTTCAAGGAGTTTTGCATTCGCTTTCTTAAAACCCGAAAATTTATCGGTAAGATGCCACACAAAACGGTCTTCCATTTCACCGGGTTTAGGCCAGTTCTTTAGATATTCATCTTCATTAAAAATTTCAAACTGAGAAGTTTTAAAGCTTTTAACTGAATCAGGATCCTGTGCGGAATACATTTTATTTGGCAAGTCAGGTTCAGCAAACTGTATTTTTCCGGTTTCATTTTGCTTCTTATCCACAAAGTCATGCGCGGCATCCCAGGGATTTTTTTCTTCACCTTTTGTAATCAGTTGTGGAATGATTTTTCCGTCGTTATTTAAAATTTCCATCGTGTGTTTTTTTATAATTTATTGTCGTATTCCTGCAGGAACAGCAGCCGCTCAGCAGAATTATCAATGATAAAGTCCTCCAACTGCACCTCTGCGGTTTTATAATCGCCGTTTCGGCAGACAAAATAATCGGGTGAAAGGTTTTGAACTTCTGTAATGATCGGCCGTTGCTTATGGTGAAAAGGCAACACTCTTTTCGGAACTTCCTTCACCACAAAATACATGAGATCGATTACCGGCACAAATTCATCGGCAGGAGAGAGTTTACCGTGAAGTGCTTCCAGACACACCTCGGTAAAAAGGCTGTTTTTCGAGCCGGGCAGAATGACCGATTCTTCATCATCATCGCAGGCGGAAATAAAAACCCGACCTTCACCTTCGGTCAGTTTTTCTAGCAGTCCGCGGTTTGACGAGGTTTCCTGAACAGTCATTTCTTCCAGTGCATCAATCCTTTTCGGGCCCAAACCGTCGGCATGACAGCAGTCGAGTAATATAAGTAAGCGTGCAGCTTTTATTCGGTTTATTTTTTTTGAGAAAACCAGGCCGTTGACCATCGTTTCCTCCTTCCGTGTTTTGTCGGCGCCGGAAGTTTTTAAATAATAATCGAAAAGGTTAGGATTCTCCTCTTGCGGAAATTGGAGGCCGTGACCGGAATAATACACCACAACGGTAGCGTTTTCAGCTTGGTCTGTTTTTGCAATCAGCTCGTCGAGAGCGTTCAGAACCTTTTCTTTTGAAGAATCTTCATCTACCAAAAGCGTAATATTTGCGGCAGGATATCCTCCGCGAAGCGGATCCGAAAGTAAGGCATGTACAGCCGAAGCATCCGCTGCAGTCGCGGCTAAATCTCCGCCAACACCGATAATCAAGGCAAAGAAATTATCCATGATCCTGTATTTTAGGCAAAGCCAGGCCTTGAAAAAAGTATCTGCGGGGAGTTTTTCTTCAGGATATTTACAGTGTTTTTCATGGCAGCAGTTATTGGTTAGCCAATCAAAATTAGAAATTAATTTGCCACCAAAATATGCTTTGCATAAAATAGGGTGTTTTCCCCTTAAAACCTTCCGGTCAGAATTTTACCAGCGTTTTCGCCGTACATAGAGAAATGTGACAAGTGCAATAAGCGCCATAATTCCTAGAGTGACAAAATAGCCGTAAGTGGTGTGGAGCTCTGGCATTATATCGAAGTTCATCCCGTAAATACCCGCGATAAAAGTAATCGGAAAGAAATACATGGAATAGATCGCCAGCACCTTCATCACCTGATTAGACCGCTGATCGCTCATTGCCAGAAACATGGAAATCAAGTTGGTGACCTGCGCGTTTAGATGCTCGAAATCTGCAACCACATCTTTGTGTTTATCGCGCAGATCGGTTATTTCAGAATCATTGAGGTTGAGTGTTTTAAACTGTGTCACCCAGTCTGCAGATATGTTCAGTATCCGCGTGTTTAGGCCGGACTTCCTTTTAAGTTGGTAAAGGCGGCGGATCTGGTAAGTGCTGTCGGTATTTTTCAGGAAGATCTCATTTTCCACATTATCCATGGTTTCCATAATGTGTTGTGATTCATCATCGAAGGATTTAATTACTTTTATCGCTAAGTTGAGCGCTATTTTATCTGCGTGAATATCCTTGCAGTCCGGCAGCTGTATTTCCTTTTTGAACTCGTACACGCTGCGGTTCTTCATTCGGTGAACGGTGATGATCACGTTCTTGAGGAGAAATATGCCGAGTTTCGTAGAAATGTCGCTGATGGTGTTGAGGCTGTTGCGCTCAAGCTCCGTATTTTCGCGTGTCAGAAAGAATTTAACATCGCCTGCCTGTTCAAATTTCGGCAGGTGATTCGGATCGATGGTATCTTCCAACAACAGCATGTCGATCTCGTATCGCTCATGCAGAAAGTCAAGGTCTTCTTCGGTAGGCGCTTCTACGTCGATCCACTCACAGTGGTCATTTCTGAAAAATATTTCTATTGGCATACGACAAATTTAATGATATATTCAGCGCTAAAATTAACCTTTTTCCGCTGTTTTAAATATCTTTATATTTGTTATTCTAAAAATTAAAAATGATTAAAAGCACCATAAAAGGCATTGGCCATTACGTTCCCGAAAATGTAGTGACAAATGATGATCTGTCTAAACTCATGACTACCAATGACGAGTGGATTACAGAGCGGACCGGAATAAAAGAACGCCACCACCGCAAAAACAGAAACGATGCCGAAGAAACAACTTCCTATCTCGCCTTCAAAGCCTCAGAAAAAGCTTTGAAGATGGCCGGACTTACCGCAAAGGATATCGATTTCATAGTATTCGCCACGCTTTCACCCGATTATTATTTTCCGGGTTGTGGGGTTTTGCTGCAGGAAATGTTGGGTTGCGACACCATCGGCGCGTTGGATGTCAGAAACCAGTGCTCGGGATTTGTCTATGCGATGAGTGTGGCAAATGCTTTCATTAAATCAAACACCTATAAGAATATTCTGGTCGTGGGTGCGGAGATCCATTCCTTTGGTCTGGATTTTTCCGATAAAGGTCGCGGTGTCTCAGTGATTTTTGGCGATGGAGCAGGAGCAGTGATTCTTTCTGCCAGCGATGATGAGAAATCCGGTGATATATTAGCATTCAACATGCACGCTGAAGGTAAATATGCCGATGAACTCTGTACAAAATTTCCGGGATCAAAATATGGCTGGAGCGACAGAATGCGTCTGGAACCCGAAAATGTAACCAATGCAGAAATTTACCCTGTCATGAACGGAAACTTTGTTTTTAAACATGCAGTCACACGTTTCCCCGAAACTATGAATGAAGCCCTAAAATCTGCGGGAAAAACCGTTGAAGACCTGGACATGTTCATTCCGCACCAGGCTAATCTGCGGATCGCCCAGTTTGTGCAGAAGAAATTTAATTTACCGGATGACAAAGTGTTCAACAACATTCAGAAATACGGAAATACCACAGCCGCTTCAATTCCGCTCGCTTTAAGTGAAGCGATAGAGGAGGGAAAAATTAAAAGGGGAGATCTTGTGTTGCTTTCGGCTTTTGGCAGTGGTTTTACGTGGGGCTCAATTTTATTCGAATACTAAAAAATGCGTCGGCTGACGCATTTTTTATTTGGTTTCGGTCTGCAGGGAATCCTTAACCTCGGCAGAATCGCTCATTGCCGCTTCGGGAACGCCGGCGTTGCGTTTTTCGGCCACGTTGTGCTCCTGTTTGTAATCTTCTCTTTTTTCTTCTTTCTGTGCGCAGGCGGCGAAACATAAAGTACCGAAAACTGCTAAAGCCATCAATTTTTTCATAGGATATTTTTTAATGTACAGAACTGAAACAAAAATGATGCAACTTTTTTTTATTTCGAAAAAGCAAAAAACAGTTTCCTGTTTAAAAAAACTTCAAAAAAGTTTTCGCAAAAGATCAGGTTGCAAAAGCTTGGGTAGGTATTTAAAAAAACAACCGAAAAATCATTCCAGAATTTTTAGCGTAAGAAACAGCATTATCTGTAAACGCGACCTGGAACGCCGACTAAATTTTTAATTAAAGACTTCATAATTTTTACCGTCGTAACCGGCGAAAACCATAGTCGGATGGGACTCCGCATGGCACATATTCCCGTCTTTATCGATGGCGATCGCGCCGGCAAAACCATCGATTTCCTGCAGCTCTGCAAATGTTTTTTCGAAGGCTTTTTCCACCGACATGCCATCGGTCACGCGCACCACGATTTTTGCTGCCGTGGCATTGCTTACAATATCTTCGCCCACACCTGTGCAACTCACTGCACAAAATTGATTCGCGAAGTTTCCAGCAACGGTGGCCGAATCTGAAATTCTTCCTGTGATCTCAAAACCTTTGCCGCCAGTAGATGTTGCCGCGGCCAGTTTTCCCTTTGCGTCGAGTGCAACACAGCCGACTGTTCCTTTTCCGCCATTCTTCAGTTTTTCTTCATATTCTTTTCTCCGTTGCGGCGTTTCCGTTGAAAAGTCTGTGAAACCATTTGCCGCAGCATATTTTTTTGCACCTGAGCCACCCAGAACGCGGTCATCTTCTTTCATTAAAATCTGCGCGATTTCGATTGGGTTCTTCACGTTTTCGATATTTATAACTCCGGAAAATTTCTGGGATTCGCCATTCATCAGCGAAGCGCTCATCCGGATTTTGCCGTCGCTTTGGATTTGGGAGCCGGTTCCTGCATTATAAAGTGGATCATCTTCCAACAGAGAAACCGCGTACACTACTGTTTCTTCTGCAGTATGTTCCTTCAAAAATTCGAATGCTTTGCCGGCGATTTCTTTTAAGGATTGCTGTTTCGCGGTTTTCACTTCGTGACTTTGCTCGCTTTCGGAGAAAAATCCACCGTGTATGATCACTTTCATAAATACATTTTAATGGTTAAAGATTTTGTGAGGTAAAAACTTTGAAAAGAAAAAATTTAATAATGCTCCATATGCTTAAGAATCCTGTGGAATAGGATTGTATTGCGAATTTACGATGGTAAGGTCTTTCAGTTTAAGGTCGTAAAAATCGTTTTGAGACATTACGTGTACGATCAGGTTATCGATCGAAATAGGATGTCCCAGATCAATGTTGGTAAGATTCGTATCCTTTATAAACCGGCCGTCTACCAAAATCACCAGTCCGGAACCAATGGCCGTCATCACATCACCATCGATGTAAAGCCCGGTATCCTCGCCCAGACCGATGCCTAAAGTTCTGGGGTTATTTACCACTGCCTGAAAAAGTCTGCCGATCCTGCCGCGCTGCACAAAATGCGTATCCACAATCACATTTTCTATAAAACCCAATCCTTGTGTGGTTTTAATCTCGCCCTTCAGCAAAGCTTCGCTGCTGGATCCCTGATAAATCATATTTTCCGAAGCTGCCGCAGCGCCCGCGGAAGTACCTGCGTAGATGAAGTCCTGTTCCTGGTATTTTAAAAGGATAGCTTCGTGAAAACGTGTGCCGCCCAAAATAGAAGTGAGACGCAATTGGTCACCGCCGGTAAACAAAACTACATCTGCAGCATTTGCACGTGCCACCATGGCGTCGCTGTTGGCCTGCTCACGGTTTTGAATGTCCAGAATATTCACGTTTTTCGACCCAAGAAATTCGAAAGCTTTTTTATATTCGGGTCCTACGATTTGGGGAATCTGCGAGGCGGTTGTAATAATCTCAATCGTAGAATCTTCTTTAAGCCGCGACTCGTTGATGATTTTCCGAAGGATGCCGCGTTCGAAAAAGTTCAGGTTTTTCTCAACATTCTGGTCGTAATCAGTTTCGGCAAAACTCCCTTTGTTCACTGCACCACCGATGATCATTAATTTTCCAACTGCTTTCATAGGGTGCAAATTTAGAGAAATAATTTAGGGCAATACTGGTGGTTCGCTAAAAAAATCGCTGCGTTCCTTCTTATAAATGCTTTTAAAGGCTGTTTAAACGGCATCAGAAAAAAATAATACAGATTATACGGCTTTTCTTTTATCTTTGAATTTCATTAAGAAAATTAACCGCAACATTTGACGTTCCCGAAATATGAAAATTGAGAAAATACAGGTCCTGAAAGGCCCGAATATCTGGAGTATCCGCCGGCAGAAATTAATTCAGATGCGCCTTGATCTTGAAGAGGTAGAGCACCTGCCCACAAATAAGATCGAAGGTTTCCGCGAAAGACTGGAGCTACTCCTGCCGTCGCTCATCACGCACCGCTGTTCCGAAGGGGTAGAAGGTGGTTTTTTCCAAAGGATTGAAATGGGAACATGGATGGGCCATGTGGTGGAACATATCGCCCTGGAAATTCAGACTTTGGCGGGAATGGATGCAGGTTTCGGCAGAACCCGCGAGACAAAGACCTCCGGCGTTTATAATGTTGTTTTCAATTATATTGAAGAAAACTCGGGCATTTACGCCGCCGAGCAGGCAGTAGCCATCGCACAGGCTCTAATTGATAACGTGGAATATCCAATTGCGGAATGCATTCAGACATTAAAAGAAATCCGCGAACGCGAAAGGTTGGGGCCATCTACCGGAAGTATTGTACAGGAAGCAGTTTCGCGCAATATCCCGTGGATCCGGTTAGGTAAAAATTCATTGGTGCAGTTGGGGTACGGAATCCATCAGCAGCGGTTCCAGGCAACAATTACAGGCAAAACAGGTTCCATAGCTGTAGATATTGCGTGCAACAAGGAACTGACCAAAAAAATGCTGGATGACGCCGCAATTCCGGTACCATCTGGTGATCTGGTCATAGATGAAGAAGGTCTGGAAAGAGTCATCGGGAAAATAGGTTATCCCGTGGTGCTGAAACCGCTGGACGGCAACCATGGCAAAGGCTCATCGATAAATGTGACTGATTTTGAAACCGCAAAAGCGGGGCTTTATCACGCGCAGAATTTTGGCCCCAAAGTAATTGTAGAGCGCTACATCACAGGTTATGATTTCCGAGTGCTGGTCATTAATTATAAAATGGTGGCAGCAGCAAGACGGGTTCCCGCACATGTAGTAGGCGATGGTTCAATGACGATTCAGCAACTGATAGATAAGGAAAACAGTGATCCGAGAAGAGGTTACGGACATGAAAATGTACTCACCGAAATTCTGGTGGATAAAGATACCAACGAACTTTTGGAGAAACTGAATTACACGCTGGAAACTGTTCCGCAGAAAGGCGAGATCGTATATCTGAAATCTACAGCAAATCTCTCTACCGGCGGTACTTCAATTGATGTGACCGATATGATTCACCCCGAGAACGTAACCATGTGTGAGCGGATCTCAAAAATAATCGGACTCGATGTATGCGGAATCGATATTATGGCAGAAAATCTCACGCAGCCGCTGAAAGAGAGTGGTGGTGCGATCCTGGAAGTTAATGCCGCGCCGGGTTTCCGCATGCACCTTGCACCCAGCGAAGGTCTGCCGCGGAACGTAGCCGCACCGGTGGTAGATATGCTTTATCCCCAGGGCAAAGCGAGCCGCATACCGATTATTTCGGTCACTGGTACCAACGGTAAAACCACAACTACACGCCTGATTGCACATATTGTGAAAAATAATGGATACCGCGTTGGTTTCACCACCTCCGACGGGATTTATATTCAGAACACCATGCTGACCAAAGGTGACACCACAGGACCGATTTCTGCGGAGTTCGTTTTAAAGGATCCTACAGTAGAATTCGCGGTTTTGGAAACCGCACGCGGCGGTATTCTGCGCTCAGGACTCGGCTATACAAACAGTGACATTGGCGTGCTGACAAACATTAAAGAAGATCACCTTGGCCTGAACGACATACATACTTTAAAAGATCTTACAAAAGTAAAACGCGTAGTCCTCGATTCGGTAAAAAAAGGTGGCTGGAGCGTGCTGAATGCCGACGATGAATATTCAATGAGGTTGATGACCGATCTGGATTCCAAAATCGCCATCTTCAGCCTGGATGAGAACAACCCTCACATAAAGAAATTTGCGAAAGAAGGAAAAATTACCTGCGTATACGAAGAAGGGTTTGTGACCATAAAAAAAGGCGAGTGGAAGATCAGAATTGCCAAGGCGAACAATATTCCGATTACAATGGAAGCGAAAGCCAGGTTTATGATTTCCAACGTGTTGGCAGCGAGTTTAGCCACTTACCTGTACGGTTTCGAAATCGAAGATATTGCCAATTCACTCAGAACGTTTATCCCGAGTGCGGCATTAACTCCCGGCCGCCTGAATATCTTTAAATTCAAGAAATTCCAGGTGCTGATTGATTTTGCGCATAACCCTGCGGGTTACGAGGCCATTGAAGATTATCTGAAAAACGTAGAAGCAACCAAAAAGATCGGCATCATTTCAGGTGTCGGAGACCGGCGTGACAAAGATATCCAGGAATGTGGCAAGATTGCGGGCAGAATGTTCGATTATATCATCATTAGAAATGAAAAACATCTGCGTGGCCGCTCCGAGGAAGATATTAACGGTTTGCTGATCTCCGGGATTCAGGAAGCGGGGCGGGAAGTCAGCTACGAAATTATTCCAAAAGAAATCGAAGCCTTGAAACACGCCATGAGTATGGCCGAAGAAGGTACATTTATCACCGCACTCAGCGATGTGGTCTCCAACGCGATCGATCTGGTACAGGAATATCAGAACAAAGAAATTCTGGAGGAAGGAAAAGTCATGTAATATTTTCTGCAGTTTCAACGAAACTCCCAACTTTTTCTTTGGGAGTTTTTGTTTTTATTTTTTATGATTTTATCTCGCTAATTTTAGCAATAGAAACTTTTTTCGGATTTAAATTAAAGGTGATTTAGCACGCAAAATTTATAAGCGTTGTTTTTATCTTCCCGATTATTTCCCTATTTTTGACCAATGGAAAATTTCGTGGTTTCTGCTAGAAAATACCGTCCGCAAGAGTTTGATACTGTTGTCGGCCAGTCACACATTACAGATACTTTGGAACATGCCATTGGCGAAAACCAACTTGCGCAGGCATTGCTGTTTTGCGGTCCGCGTGGTGTTGGTAAAACCACCTGCGCAAGGATCCTTGCCCGAAAGATCAACGAACGCGATGGCTCAACATCTGAAGATAATTTTGCTTATAATATTTTTGAACTCGATGCAGCCTCCAACAATTCGGTGGAAGATATCCGCGAACTTACAGATCAGGTGCGCTTTGCGCCACAGGTAGGCAAATACAAGATCTATATCATTGATGAGGTTCACATGCTTTCCTCCGCGGCATTCAACGCTTTTCTGAAAACGCTTGAAGAGCCGCCCGCACATGCGATCTTTATTTTGGCGACCACCGAAAAACACAAGATCATACCTACCATTCTTTCGCGCTGCCAAATATATGATTTCAAAAGAATTACGATCGAGCACATACAGCAGCACCTGCAACAAATCGCAGACAAAGAGGGAATTTCCTACGAGAGTGATGCACTTTACCTGGTCGCACAAAAAGCCGATGGTGCCCTGCGGGATGCACTTTCAATCTTTGACAGGCTTTCTACCTTTACACAGAAAAATATAACACTCGCCAAAGCGGCCGAAGTTCTGAACATTTTAGATTACGACCATTATCTTAAAATTGTAGATCTTGCGCAGCGAAACAAAATTCCAGAAATACTTTTCGCCTTTAATGAGATCGTAAAAAGTGGTTTCGATCCGCATATTTTTATTGCGGGACTGGGCAACCACTTCCGGGATCTAATGATGGCGCAGAACCCGCAGACTTTAGCGTTGATCGAAGCGGGCGAAAATACCAGGTCTAAATTTTCCGAGCAAAGCCGGAACTGGAGCGTACAACAGCTTGTAGATGCGGTGGAGATCTGCAACCACGCCGACATCAATTACAAAAATTCCAAGAATCCCCGCCTCACGGTAGAAATCGCTCTGATGCAGCTTTCGTCTTTAACCGCCGCGCAGGGAGTTTCCAAAAAAAAAAATTCCTGATCTTAGCACCTCTGCTTAAGGAGGTTCCGACCGTAAATAAAATTCCTGTAGATGTGGTCTCAACAATTCCCGTTGTTAAGGAGCCGGAGCAGGTCCCGAAGGTTATAATAAAAACCGCCGAACCGATCGCGAAAAAGAAAGCGCCCTCCAAATTCAGTATTACCGCCGCCCTGCATCAGTCCGAAGAAGGAGAGGAACAGAAGGTAAGCACGCTAAAAGAAGAATTGCCGAGCAATCATTTTACAGAAACCGATTTGCAGGACGCCTGGAAGAAGTTTCTTCTCGGTCTGCAGGGTTCGGACGTGATAACTTTTAACGCAATCAGCTCATTTAAGTTGAAAAAAAAAGGCGAAGATACGGTGGAGATCACATTTCCCTCACATTCCGCAAAAAGCGAATTCGAAAAGGTACGCGGTGATTTTTTCAATCATTTCATGCACAAGGTGAATCATTTTAATATTAATGTCGAATTCAGGAACGATGTTTCGCTGAAAAAAGAAATGATCACCAAACGAAAGATTTTCGATAAATTTGCCGAGATCAATCCTGTTTTACGGGATCTCGATGATCTTTTCAAATTTGATTTCAGTTAAAAATTAAAAATATAAAGTCAGCTTTTGCGGACTTTTCCTTTATAGATGGATTTAAAAAATTTAGATAATGCCTGGGCCCGGGAATTTCCGGAACCTCTGATCATTGCAGGACCCTGCAGTGCAGAAAGCGAAACGCAAATGCTGGAAACTGCCAGAAGAATTAAAGAAAGTGATGCAAACGTGTCCGTTTTCCGTGCCGGGATCTGGAAACCGCGTACCAAACCCAATGGTTTTGAAGGTGTTGGAACAATCGGTCTCAACTGGCTGAAGAAAGTAAAAGAAGAATACGGATTCAAAACTGCTACCGAAGTTGCCAACGCACATCATGTAGAAGCGGCTCTGAAGGCCGAAGTGGATGTGTTGTGGATCGGAGCGCGCTCTACGGTCAATCCTTTTACGGTTCAGGAAATTGCAACTGCTTTAAACGGTACCGGTAAACCAGTTCTGGTAAAAAATCCGGTGAATCCGGACTTGGCTTTATGGATTGGCGCACTGGAAAGACTCCTGGGTCAAAACGTGAACAATTTAGGTGTGATCCACCGCGGTTTTTCAACCTACCAAAAGACAAAATACCGAAATATCCCGAACTGGCAGATTGCGCTTGATTTCAAGAATGAATTCCCGAATATTCCCATGTTGGTTGATCCTTCGCACATCTGCGGCAACAGAACCGGCTTGGCAGAAATTGCGCAGGAAGCGCTGAATGTGGGCTACGAAGGTATGATCATCGAAAGTCACTGCAATCCCAATGAAGCCTGGAGCGATGCTTCGCAGCAGATTACGCCGGAAGTTCTGGCAGACCTTATTTCAAAACTCCAGATCCGAAATACCGATATATCAGTTTTCGATGGCGAAATGGGCCGTCACAGAACGTTGATTTCTGATCTGGATTTCAATCTGATCGAACTGCTTTCTCAGCGAATGAAAATCTCCGAAAAAATCGGAGCATTAAAAAAAGAAAACCGTATTGCGATTTTTCAGCCGGACCGCTGGAAAGTCATTACGGAATACGCCATACAGAAAGCTGATGAGACCGGCATGTCGCAGGAATTTATAGAGAAGGTTTTCAAAGCCATTCACGAGGAATCCATCGAGGTGCAGAATAAAATATGATAAATCTCTCAGCCCGTATTTTGCACGCGGAAAATCATAAATCTGAATTTTAATATCTGGGTTTTTACTTAACTTAAAGTTGACTTAATGAAAGGACTCATCACGAAATCGACGGGAAGCTGGTACCAGGTTCTGGATCAGGAAACCGGCCGGTTCTATGAAGCCAGGATCCGCGGGAAATTTAAACTGCTGAAAAGCCGACTCACAAATCCATTGGCAGTAGGTGATCATGTAGAATTTTCGCTGGAGGTCGATGATGTGGCCTGGATCACCAGGATCGAGCCGCGCAAGAATTATCTCATCCGAAAATCGGTGAACCTGTCAAAAGAGGCGCATATCATCGCGTCGAATATTGATATTGCCTGCTTTATTTTTACTTTAAAACATCCGGAAACGTCGTTGGGCTTTCTTGACCGATTTTTGGCGTGTTGTGAAGCATATTCAATAAAACCACTTATCCTCTTCAATAAAATGGATGTGCTGAACGAAGATGAGATTGAACTTGTTCATGATATAGAAGCCGTTTATAAGGAGATAGGTTACAACAGTCTGGAGATTTCGTCATATTCGAAACTTAATTTAGAAAACCTTAAAGAGTTGGTCAAGGATAAAGTTTCGGTATTTTTCGGTCACTCGGGCAGTGGGAAATCCACTTTGGTCAATGCGTTTCAGCCAAATCTCGATCTGAAAACTTCCGAAATTTCCGGCACACATCTCAAAGGAAAACACACCACCACATTTGCACAGATGCATTTCTGGGATTTTGGCGGCAGCGTTATCGATACGCCCGGTGTTCGCGAATTTGCAATGATCGATGTGGAAAAGGAAGAAATACAACATTACTTTCCCGAAATTTTCCGCAAAGGAAGAGACTGCAGATTCCACAACTGCATGCACATCAACGAACCCAAATGCGCGGTAATAGAAGCAATTGAAGTGGGGGAGATTGAAGAGACGCGCTATTTTACGTATTTGAAACTGATGGAAGAAGCCGAAGAAAACGGCAATAAATAAAAAAACCCAGCCGAAGCTGGGTAAAAACTAATAACCATGAAAACTCAAATTAAACATGAGAATCGTAATCTTAATTACAACTTCCGTGCCAAGAGAATTGGATCCTCTTTTTATGAACTTTCAACACAAATGTAGGAAAGATTTTGTACTTTTGCGCGATTAAAAAACAAGATATATGTCACATAAAATTACATTCACCATGATCAAGCCAGATGCTGTTGCAGATGGTCATATTGGTGCAATCCTGGGAAAAATTTCAGAAGCAGGTTTCAAGATCAAAGCCATGAAGTTAACTCAGCTTACTGTTTC
Organism: Kaistella palustris DSM 21579; assembly: GCF_000422265.1. Classification (GTDB taxonomy): domain Bacteria; phylum Bacteroidota; class Bacteroidia; order Flavobacteriales; family Weeksellaceae; genus Kaistella; species Kaistella palustris. Next base: position 90,713 of record NZ_AULL01000019.1, on the reverse strand, counting down.
CGATGCAAAAAAATTCTATGGGGTTCATGCCGAAAGACCTTTCTATGGAGAACTTGTGGAGTTTATGAGTTCGGGTCCGATCGTAGCGGCGGTTCTGGAGAAAGATAATGCTGTGGAGGATTTCCGAACACTTATCGGATCTACGAATCCTGCTGATGCTGCTGAAGGCACCATTAGAAAAATGTTCGCAAGAAGCTTAGGTGAAAACGCGGTACACGGTTCTGATTCTGATGAGAATGCTTTGATCGAAGCGCAGTTCCATTTTGCCGGGAAAGAAATTTTCTAAGACATTAAAAATAATGATTTAAATGTTCAGTTGCTACTGAGCATTTTTTTTATTAAACCATAAAAAAAGTCCCTCTGCTGCGGGACTTTTTGGTTTATATGGAATGTTACAATTTAAATCTTCAGAAGCTCTATCGTTTTTTCAGGAACTTCCGACGAAAAAACTGCGTTGCCCGCGACCAGAACATCGGCGCCGGCCGCAAAAAGTTTTGCTGCATTTTCCAAATTCACACCACCGTCAACTTCGATCAGCGCAGTGGAATTATTGCTGAGAATAAGGTCTTTGGTTTCTGCAATTTTCTTGTAAGTATTTTCGATGAATTTCTGGCCACCGAATCCGGGGTTCACACTCATCAGTAAAACCAGATCCACCTGTTCAATTATATCTTCCAGAAGCAACACAGGGCTCGCGGGATTAAGTACCACACCGGCTTTTGCGCCACGGTTTTGGATGAGTTCTATGGTCCGGTGCAAATGTGTGCACGCCTCATAGTGAACAGAAACAAGATCTGCGCCCTGATCGATGAATTCCTCCACATATTTCTCCGGCTCTACGATCATCAGATGTACATCAACAAATTTTTGGGTATGTTTCTGCACGGTTTTCATTATGGGAAAACCGAAGGAAATATTAGGCACATAGCGGCCATCCATCACGTCGACATGGATCCAGTCCGCGTGCGAGCGGTTCAGCATTTCTATGTCACGCTGCAGATTTCCAAAGTCGGCTGAGAGCAGGGAAGGAGCAATCAATTTTGTTTTCATTATAAAATTTCGGTTTTTTTCCTTTTTTAATGTTGAATTTTAAATGTTAAAACTTTTCATTAATGATATTTGAGGTTCATATCGGGTTCGATCTGGAGAAGCGTTTCGTAAATAAGCTGGATCACGTTTGCCACATCCTCTTTTGCGACCATTTCTACCGTCGTGTGCATATAGCGAAGTGGAAGCGAAATCAGCGCGGACGGAACGCCACCGTTGGAGTGGGCAAATGCATCTGTATCAGTTCCGGTTGCTCTGCTCGCGGCCGCACGCTGAAAAGGAATATCCTTGTTTTTCGCGGTCTTTACGATGAGATCGCGTAGCGTGTGATGAACGCTTGGCGCATAAAATACAACCGGTCCGCCACCACATTTCTGATCACCTTCCTTTTTCTTTTCGATCATCGGCGTGGTGGTATCATGCGTCACATCTGTAACAATGGCGATATTTGGTTTAATGGTATCAGCGATCATATCAGCCCCGTATAAACCGACTTCTTCCTGCACAGAATTGGTCACGTACAGGCCAAACGGAAGTTTTTTGTTATTTTCTTTCAGCAGTCTTGCCACTTCTGCAATCATGAAACCGCCGATCCTGTTATCCAGGGCGCGACAGACAAAATACCGGTCATTCAACTCGAAGAATTCATCGGGATAAGTGATCATCGAACCAACAAAAATGCCCAGATCCTCTACTTCCTGTTTGGTCGTGGCACCGCAGTCAATAAATATATTTTCCAGTTTTGGTATGGGTTCATCGGAATTGAGGCCTCTGGTATGGATCGCAGGCCAGCCAAAGACGCCTTTTACCATTCCTTTTTCACCATGAATATTCACGACTTTGGAAGGTGCGATCATCTGGTCGGAGCCACCGTTACGGATCACGTAAATTAAGCCTTCATCCGTAATATAATTTACATACCACGAAATCTCATCGGCGTGCGCTTCGATCACCACCCGGAATTCGGCATCAGGATTTATGACACCATAGCATGTTCCGTAATGGTCAACCCGGGTTTCATCCACAAATGGCTTAATGTAATCCATCCAGACTTTTTGGCCGTTGTGTTCGTAACCTGTTGGCGAGGCAGTGTTTAGATATTGTTCTAAAAATTGAAGAGATTTTTTTTCGAATTTCATATAGAAAGGAATGAATTTTGTTAATGCAAAGCTTGACCTTATATGACGTAAAAGTAATGAAATTATATAAACTTGTAATTCTGATTCTGTTGGTTTCAGGATTTTTGGGGAAGGCTCAACAGGATTCGATCATGATGAAACCCATCAGCCAATATCCCAAAGAATTATTAAAAACAGATGAACTCGGAAATCTGTATTATTATGATGAAGGACAGAAAGCGCGGATTTATGAGATAAACGGAGAAAATGTGGTGGTGATGGATGAGTTGATCCTTTTTAATAAACCGCACTTCAATAATCAGCTCGACCAGAATTACTATTATTTCCTTAATAAAAAACTCACACGCGTATATCCACTTTTTCTCACAGCCCTGGATCAGTATGAAGATATACAGGATGAGTTAAAAGATCTTGATAAAAATACGCAACGGAAATATGTAAATGCACGTCAAAACGCCCTTGCCGATAAATATGAGTCCCAGTTACGGGATCTCACCACAACAGAAGGCCGGGTTTTCGCAAAGCTTATGAACAGGGCTACAGGAAAAACAGTGTATGAAATCATCAAAGACCTGCGCGGTGGCTGGAGTGCTTTCTGGTGGAATGTGAAAGGGAATATTGCCGATGTCGATATAAAAGAACCTTTCGATCCGTACAGAAACAGAACCGACCAGTTCCTGGAAAATCTGCTGCAGAGCAACTGGAACGCCGGTTATTTCCGACCATATCCCGGTTATCAAAAATTTAAAATAAAGAGAAATTAATGAAAAAAATCAGTTCCAACGCTTTGCTTTTGCTGGCGTTATTTGCATTTAATTTCGCCTATTGCTGGGGAACAACCGGTCACCGCGTAATTGCCGAGATCGCTGAAAATCACCTTTCAAATAAAGCCAAAAGACATTTGAAAAAAATTATTGGTGATGAGAAACTTGCTTATTACGCCAATTGGCCAGATTTTATAAAAGCAGATACCACCGGTGTTTGGAAGTCCACGGATCAGTGGCATTATGTGAACGTAAATCCACAAGCAAATTTAAAAGCATTTACTGATACCCTGCGTGCACAGAAAGCACCGAATATATATACACAGATTAAAATACTTTCCGATCAGATCAAAGATAAAAGCACTTCCGACAAAGACAAAGAGATTGCACTTCGTTTTTTGGTTCATCTGATGGGAGATGCTGCCCAGCCGCTGCATTTAGGCAGATTAGGCGATCTCGGAGGTAATAAGATCAAACTGAAATTCTTCGGTGACAATACAAATCTGCACTCACTCTGGGATTCAAAACTGGTCGATTTTCAAAAATACAGTTACACCGAATTCGCAAGGGTGCTGGATGTAAAATCGAAATCGGAAGTCGCCGCGATACAGGCGGGAACGCTGGAAGACTGGCTATACGACAGTCACAAAGCCGCAAATAATATTTACGCCAATGCAAAAGAAGGCGCTTCTTATGCCTATGATTACAATTACAAGTATGAAGCGTTACTGGAACGTCAGCTTCTGTACGGAGGCTTGCGCCTGGCGAAAGTGCTGAACGAAATCCTATAGAAATTTTTTCTGCAAAATTTCGTAAACTATTTTATCGACCGGTAAACTGAATGGGTTTTCTTCACTTTCGAGGGAAATCCATTCTGCTTTTTCAATACATGGATCCAGGATCAGAAAATCTGCTTCATCCACAATTTCCACCAGATAATACAGGGTTAGCAGTTGCTCATTGTCGCGGAATCTGGAGACAATAAAATCTTCCTGTGTGTACAGGTGGCTCAGGATGTTGATCTTCACGTTGAGCTCTTCATCGAATTCGCGCCGCAGACAGTCGAGAACGCCTTCGCCAAACTCCAGTCCGCCGCCGGGCAGTTTCATTAGATGCTCGCCCGCATATTCTTCAAACAGTACCAGCACTTTTTTATCTTTTACCGCGGCTGCGTACACGCGCACGTTTATTTTGTCTATCATATAAATTGTAAGATTGGTAGAAATCCAAAGTTAGGAAATATGATTATTATTAAAAAAACTTAAACGTGTAGTTTCACCGCATTGATCATTTCCCTTTTTCCCGGTGGACCTGCTTTTTTCTGCACCTCAAAATTAAGCTCTTTCAGGTTGCGGCGTACGCTTCCTTTGGACGAGTATGTCGTGAGCAGTGCACCTGTGTTCATAGTTTCTGACACCATTTCAAGCAATGGCATTTCCCAGAGGTCCGGCTGCACGCGTGCGCCAAAGCAGTCGAAGTATACAAGGTCAATTTTCGGCAGCCCAAGCTCAGGAAGGTCAAAAAAGTCGCATTCATATTTCGTGAGATAGAAATTCGGCAGTATTTCAACAGTCTTATTCCACGGGCAGCTGTGCATTTCGGTGTATGCCGATCTGAGTTCCGGAAATAAATTGCTGTACCCAAGTTCATTCACTTCAGCGGTTGAAACGGGATGTTTTTCGAGGGTGAAATAATTAATTATATGATTTTTATCAGTTTTCAAAAATTCATTAATAGTAACCAAAACATTTAAACCTGTTCCAAAACCGAGCTCTAAAATGTTAATTTCGTAAGTTTCGACTAAATTAAGTCCATTTTTGATAAAGACGTGCTGCGCTTCCTGAACCGCACCGTGGTGCGAGTGGTAACTTTCGTTTAAGTCACTGATAAATAATGTTTTACTTCCATCAGAAGTGGTTCGTACTTCCCTTTCCATTCGGATTTTTTTCAAAATTAATTTAAAATTTTGATATTTGGAAAATTATATTAAATTTGTAGAACATCAAAAAAAATTTTTAATATGATAATTCAAAAATCTACAAATCCGAGAATTTCAACTTTTGATTCCAATAATTTTTCCTTCGGAAATACCTTTATAGATCACATGGTGATCTGTGAATATGAGAACGGAAAATGGGGTGAGGTGAAGGTTGTTCCTTATGGTCCGCTTCCTTTTTCTCCTGCTATGATGGGTGTAAATTATGGCCAGGCATGTTTCGAAGGTATGAAGGCGTATAAGGACGAAGATGATCAGGTTTTTCTTTTCCGTCCCGAAAAGAATTTTGCACGTATCAATAAATCAGCAGCCAGACTGGCAATGCCCGAAGTTACCGAGGAAATATTCTTAGGCGGCTTAAAAGCACTGGTCGATATTGACAGAGAATGGATCCCGAAAGGCGAGGGAATGTCACTGTACATCCGCCCACTTATTTTCGCTACCGAAGAAGCCTTAAAAGCGAGAATTTCAAATAAATATATGTTCGCGATCGTGGCAACACCGGCCAAGAGTTACTATACAGAACCCGTTTCAGTAAAAATTTCTGATTTCTATTCACGTGCAGCAAGCGGTGGAGTAGGTTCCGCTAAAGCAGCAGGAAACTATGCGGCTTCCTTTTACCCCACGCAGCTGGCGATGGAGGAAGGTTATGACCAGATTATCTGGACAGATGATGCTACCCATAAATATTTTGAAGAAAGTGGAACTATGAATGTTTTTGTCCGCATCAATGATACCATTATTACGCCGCCGACTTCGGAAAAAATTCTGGATGGTGTAACCAGAGACAGCTTTATACAACTGGCCAAAAAACGCGGTCTTGAGATCAAGATTGAACCTATAGCGGTGAAAGACGTGATCGAAGCGCAGAAAAACGGCAGCCTGAAAGAGGTTTGGGGTGTAGGAACTGCAGTTGTAACAAGTGTTTTCCAGGCTTTGGGTTACGACGGTGAAAAACTTGAACTGCCAAAATTAAGCAACGATGAAAGCTTTGCTTTAACTTTGCAGAAAGATTTGGTAGACATTCAAACAAACAAGGCGGAAGATCCTTTTGGATGGAGAGTTTTGGTTGAGAAAAATGTAATGGAAACAGTGTAACTGGGAAACTTTCGAAAAATAAAAACCGGAGAAAATTTTTGATCCGGTTTTTTCGTTTTATAATTGATGCGAATTCCTTATTTTCGCAAAAGTTTTTATGCAAAAAGTAATCTTGCTTTCCTCATTCCTTCTGCTTGGCTGTGCCCAGAATACACCATCGCACCCACCGGTCGGCGGTTTCCTGAGTGAAAAAGATTTAAACACTTCCAAAAACAGGGCAAAGAACCTGAATGAAACTGAACGGGGGCAGATCAGATACTGGATAGAGAACCAGACAGAAAAGTTTTATCCTATGAATTTAAATTACTGGGTAAACATCGAAAATTTGCAGCAAAACCCAAAAAAAAATGATGGCGACGACATATCGTATGAGTATGACATCTACGATTTTGACCAGGCAAAGCTTTACGAAAAGCCCAAACGGAATATCAATGTACGTTTTGGCCATTTTGAAGAACTGAAAGCGGTAGAGGATGTACTGAGGTATTTGCCCACGAACTCTGAAGCCACACTTTTGGTTCCGTCGGTTTTGGCGTTCGGAACGTACGGTGATAACGAGAAGATCCCAAATGATATGCCGCTCATCATTAAAATAAAAGTATTATAAAACTGAAATTAAATGCTAAAGAAAAATTTTTTAATCGCAGCCGCCGCAATTTCACTTGCCAGTTGCACCCCAATTTATAAAAAAATGAACGTAGACAAAGAAACTTACGAAGGTCTGAAAGATGGCCTTTACGCCAATTTCCAAACTTCTAAAGGAAATATGATCGTGAAATTCGAAGACGAAAAAGCGCCCGTAACAGTTGCTAATTTCGTGGGCTTGGCTGAAGGTAAAATCGAAAATAAATCCAAAGCGAAAGGCGTTCCTTTTTACGACGGAACCAAATTTCACCGCGTGATCAAGGATTTTATGATCCAGGGTGGTGATCCGCTTGGTACGGGCATGGGCGATCCCGGCTATAAGTTCGATGATGAGAAAAATGACCTGGAACATACCGGCAAAGGAATTCTTTCCATGGCGAACTCCGGTCCTAATACCAACGGCAGCCAGTTTTTCATTACAGAAGTTGCAACGCCGTGGCTGGACGGGAAACACACTATTTTTGGTAAAGTGGTGAAAGGCGAAAATGTAATCGATGATATTGCAAACGTAGAAAAAGGTCCGCAGGATAAACCTAAAACCGATGTAATTCTGGAAAAAGTCTCTATATTCACCAAAGGCGATGAGTATAAAAACTACGATGCTGCCCAGATCTTTAGCGAAGGAAAAGGTAAAATTCAGGAAAAAAATAAAGCCGCAATGGCCAAAATCGCTGCTGATAAAAAGAAAAAAGAAGAAGAGTTTGCCGCAAACCAGCAACGTCTTGTAGATGATTTTAAAAAAGATATGCAGGTAACACCTTCCGGTCTGTACTATAAAATTACCAAAACCACTACAGGCGAAGCTCCAAAAGCTGGTGACCAGGTTTCCGTACATTACGCGGGAAAACTGATCGACGGAACCGAATTCGATTCATCTTTCAAGAGAAATCAGCCAATTGATATTCCGATTGGAGTAGGACAGGTAATCAAAGGTTGGGACGAAGGTATTATGCTTTTAAAGGAAGGTGAAACAGCCACATTGCTTATTCCGTCTGAGCTGGGTTACGGTGCAGCCGGCGCCGGCGGAATTATTCCACCAAATGCATGGTTGGTTTTCGACGTTGAACTTGTAAAAGTTAAAGGGAACGCCACCAGATAATTTTCTGTAATAAAAATTTTTTTCAACAAAGCAGCATTTCTTCGGAGTGCTGCTTTTATTTATTATAGATGGAAGTTCACACCTGTTTCAAGGCTATAAACAAGGTATTTTTATAGACATTAAACAAGGCTGCACAGCAAAAACGATTTCCTGTTAGTTATCTCTAACATTTTTTCCGTCGTTTAAAAGCTGTTGAAGTATTTTTTATTATAAAATCGCTTTCAAGTTGAAGGTCTAAATTCCACTGAAGGTTCGCTGCCGCGACTTTTTAAACTACTTTTTCGCCGCAGATCTTGCAATAGCGCGCGTCATCATCAATATCAGCGTTACCACATCTGTTACAGACTTTTCCGAGTTCCTGGCGCTTGGCACGCATTTCTGCCGTAACGATTCCCGTAGGTACGGCAATGATCGAGTAACCCGCAAGCATCAGTAAAACTGAAAGAAATTTACCCAGCGGCGTGCTTGGTGACACATCGCCGTAACCGACCGTTGTAACAGTAACCACGGCCCAGTAAATACTTTGCGGTATGCTTTCGAAACCTTCGCGGTGACCCTCGACCATAAACATCATTGAACCGACAATGACCGAAAAAATCATTAGGAACAACAGGAAAATATAGATCTTCCGTGAACTGTTTTTTAATGCGGTTACAATAAAAGAACCGTCATTCATAAAATCGAGCAGATTAAAGATCCGGAAAACCCGCAGCATTCTAAGCATCCTTAAAATGAGGAAATATTTGGTGATCGGAATGAAAAGACTTAAATAAAAAGGTAGAATTGCCAGAAAATCTATCACACCGAAAAAACTGAGAATATAGGCTTTCTTATTGCGGATTGTGAGAATGCGCAGCACATATTCCACTGTAAAGATCAGTGTAATGATAATTTCCAGCACCACAAATGTGCGGTGAAGTTTTGCATCGAAAACTTCTACGCTTTCCATCATCACGATAAAAGTGCTGATCAGGATCAGTCCCAGCAAAAGCATGTCGAAAATTTTACCGAGCTTGGTGTCTGCCTTAAAAATGATGCGAAAGAGCTGGCGTTTCCACTTTTGGCGTTCCGGTATAAAATCGTGTTCCTTTTCCATATGCAATCTCAAAAAAATTAAAAATAGATAAATAATTCCTACTTTCGTGACAAACTTAAGAAAATGACAGTTAACGAAGCGATAACGGAACTCGGAAAAAGGCTGCCACTTGGCCGGGCAGAAGATTTCGACAATACAGGACTGCTGTGTGGTAAGCCCTCGCGGGAAGTTTCCGGTATTCTTGTTTCGCATGACACGCTGGAATCTGTAGTTGATGAAGCCATTACTTCAGGCTTAAATCTAATTGTGAGTTTCCACCCGATTTTGTTCTCAGGTGTGAAATCTTTGACAGGAAAAAACTACGTGGAACGCTCCCTGCTGAAAGCAATTGAAAATAAAATTGCAATTTATGCCGTTCACACTTCTTTTGATAACGATTATTTTGGCGTGAACTACGGCATTTGCGAAGCGCTTAAGTTGAAAAACCAACAAATTCTGCTTCCCAAAAAAAACAGTTTAAAACGGCTGGATGTATATGTTCCGCGCGATTTTGCTGAAAAAGTTAAAGAAGCCCTGTTCGCGGCCGGGGCGGGAAATATTGGTTTTTATGATGAGTGCAGTTTTGCGGTTTCCGGCAACGGGACATTTCGCCCGGTTGAAGGTTCAAACCCCTTCTCCGGCAAACTTGGTGTGAGGGAAAACGCAGCAGAAGAAATTATTTCTGTTATTTTCGAGGACTTCAGGCAGCATTCTGTGGTTGGCAATATGAAAGCCGCACATCCTTACGAGGAAGTTGCCTACCAGATCTTAGATCTTGAAAATGAAAATCAATACACAGGTTTGGGCAGATTTGGCAACCTGCCGGAAGAAATGGAGGAAGAAGTATTCCTGAGATATGTGCAGAAGATCTTCGATTTAAAAGTGATCCGACATTCGGAGTTCAATTCAAAAAAAATCAGCAAAGTCGGTGTTTTGGGTGGCAGCGGCGTAGGTGCGATTGATGCGGCTTTGGCACAGAACTGCGATGCTTATCTCACGGGCGACATCAAATACCACGATTTTTTCAAAAACGCAGGAAAAATGCTGATTTGTGATATCGGCCACTATGAATCCGAACAGTTTGTGGTGCAACAATTATTTGATATATTGTCGGAAATTTTTCCTAAATTTGCAATCTCAAAATCTGTTGTAAAAACCAATCCTGTAAATTATTTTTTATAAAAAATATGGCTAAAAAAATTGTAGAAATCTCCGTTGAAGATAAGTTAAGAGCGCTTTACGACCTGCAAATTATCGATTCACGTTTAGACGAGATTCGCAACACACGCGGCGAACTGCCGATCGAAGTTGAAGATCTGGAAATTGAAATCGAAGGCCTGGAAAAGCGTGCGGAAAAATTTCAAAACGAAGTTAAGGAACAGAATGCCGAGATCAGTACGAAAAAAGAAATCATCAGTCATTCACAGTCATTGATCGAGAAATATAAAACGCAGCAGGATACGGTACGGAATAATAAGGAGTTTGAAGCTTTGGGTAAAGAGATTGAGTTCCAGGAGCTTGAGATTCAACTGGCCGAAAAACGCATCAGAGAATACAGCGTAAAGATCGAACATAAAAATGAAACTTTCGAAGAACTTAACAATAAAATTAAGGAGCTGAAAAACCACCTTAAATTTAAAAAAGAAGAACTCGAGAATTTAGTTTCCGAAACGCAAAAGGAAGAAGATTACCTGCTTGAAAAATCTAAGGAATTCGCAAAAAATATCGATGAGCGTCTGTTGGCATCTTACCAGAGAATCCGCACGAATTCGCCAACCGGTCTGGCAGTTGTTGGTTTGGAAAGAGGCGCGCCAAAAGGTTCATTCTTTACAATTCCGCCACAGAAACAAATGGAAATTGCCCAGCGCAAAAAGATCATTATCGATGAACACAGTGGAAAAATCCTTGTTGATGATGATTTGGTAAATGAAGAAACTGAAAAGATGAGAGAAATTATCAAGTTTTAATTTCCTCTTTCATAAAAGTAAAACCGGCACATATTTTTTCGTGCCGGTTTTTTTGTACTTAAATTAAAATTAGGAAATAACCGCGTTTTCCAGGCATTCTTTAATCCTTTTCATAGCCTCGGTAAGTTCGCGCTCAGAGGCGGCATACGAAAAACGAATACATTCTGCATTACCGAACGACACCCCGCCAACGCTTCCTACCAGCGCGAAATCCAGAAGGAACATCGCAAAATCATCAGCATCTTTTATGGGAATTCCATTCAGCGTTTTACCGAGGTAGAACGAAATGTCGGGGAAGAAATAAAAGGCGGCTTCCGGATAGTTCACTTTAAAGCCGGGGATTTCCTTCATCAGTCCGTAGACCAGATCACGCCGTTTACGAAACGCTTCGATCATATACCGGTATTCGCTGTAGTCGGTCTGAAGTGCCGTAATAGAAGCTTTTTGCGCCATTGTGTTTGCGCCGCTCGTCATCTGGCCCTGAATTTTTTCGCAACCTTCTGCCAGCCAAACCGGGCACGCCGAATAGCCGATACGCCAGCCGGTCATGGCAAAAGCCTTCGACATTCCGTTGATGACTGCGGTCTGCTCATAAACCTGCGGAAATTCCGCGATAGAAGTATGCTTGCCGCCGTAATTTATATATTCATAAATTTCGTCTGAAATAATTGTAATCTGCGGATATCTTGCAACCACGCTTGCGATCTGCTCCAGTTCCTCATAGCGGTAATAACTCCCGGACGGATTACACGGCGAACTGTACAATATGGCTTTTGTCTTCGGGGTGATCGCCTTTTCCAACTCTTCAGCAGTCATCTTAAAATCAGTTTCAATGGATGTCTCGATGAAAACTGATTTGCCGCCCATCATTTTTACCATTTCATCATAGCTCACCCAATAGGGCGCCGGCAAAATCACCTCGTCACCGTCGTTTATTATAGAAGAGAGTACGTTGATGATTGCGTGCTTTGCACCGTTTGAAACGCAGATTTGCTTTGGCTCATATTCCAAATTATTGTCGCGTTTCAGTTTATCACAAATCGCCTGCCTCAGATCGAGAAATCCGGGAACGGGCGAGTAGTGGCTGAAGTTGTTTTCAATAGCTTCGAAAGCGGCTTTTTTAATGTTTCGTGGCACATCAAAATCGGGTTCACCCAAAGTCAGACTGATGACATCCAGACCGTTTGCCTTCATTTCCCGAACCTTGTTGCTCATCACAAAAGTCTGCGAAAAACTGAGTCTGCGAAGGCGTTCAGCATATTTTTCCATATTATTTTATAAAGATTTTCAAAGATAAATTTTTTCTTCAGAGTTAATGAACTTGTTTCTTTAAATTTGTGAAATTAAATTTATTCTATGTCAGTTTCTCTTATTCAGACCTATTTCCCTGAACTTACCGAAAACCAAATCCAGCAGTTTGAGCAGCTGGCTGATCTTTACGCGGACTGGAATAAGAAGATAAATGTGATTTCCCGGAAGGATATGGATTCACTTTACGAAAAACATATTCTCCATTCATTGGGAATCGCGAAAGTAATGGCTTTTGCACCACAAACCAAAGTGTTGGACATCGGCACAGGTGGCGGTTTTCCCGGTATTCCGCTGGCGATCCTTTTCCCGGAAGCACATTTTACGCTTATTGATTCTATCGGAAAAAAAATAACCGTGGTTAAAGAAGTTTCTACCGCGTTAGGTCTGCAGAATGTGACAGCAATTCACGGTCGCGCCGAAGATTTGAAAGAGCGTTTTCATTTTGTGGTAAGCCGTGCGGTTACCCAGATGCCAGTGTTTCTGCGATGGCTGCGGGGCAAATTCGAGAAAGAGCAGTTTAACAGCAGACACAATGGCGTTCTGTACCTGAAAGGCGGTGATTTAACAGATGAGCTGAAAGGTTTGAAAACTGAAATATTTAATCTTCAGAATTATTTCGATGGTGAATTTTTCGAAACTAAAAAAGTAGTATATTTATCTAAAGGAAATTTCATTTCCTGATTCCGTATAATAAAGCGGTTATCGTTAGCGTTCTTATAAAAAATTTGGATCATGAAAAAACTTTTATTTTTTTGTCTGCCATTGTTATTCTTAATGATCGCAGTGAGCTGTAACGACCGTGAAGAGGGCGACCAGATAAAAACAACCGAAGCTGTAAAAATCGACAGTGTAAAAGTTGCGCAATATTCAATGGATGTTTTTACTACGCAAACCATTAAGACCTACTCCAACTATTCCTCAAACTGCGAAGGCTTTTTTGGTTATGATTACCTGCATACGGAACCGCTCGAGCGACAGGTAGTTTCCTATAAATTCAATACCACAGCGGCTTGTGGCGAACCGGTTACCCGGGCGTCTCAGATTAATTTCAGACCTCAGGAAGTGGGAACCTATAAATTTCGGTTTTGGAACGGAACAGATTCTGCCGGTCAGGATCAGTGGCTCGAAAAAATTATTGAAGTGCATTAAGAACGCTTTAACTTTAAAAAGTCCCGGAAGAACAGGTAGTTTTTCCGGGATTTTTGGTTTAATTTTCTTATTTTTCATTTTTAATAAATCATGAAGTTTCTCAACAAAATCATCACTGAACTGCTCGCCCAAAATCCGGATCTTTCCGTATTTGATATTGTGTTGCCGGGTAAGCGGCCCATTGTTTTCATTAAGCAAATCCTGAAACAGAAAAATTATTCGGGTTTTCTGCCGGCTTTTCTTACTGTTGAAGACCTGATCCGCGATCTCTCCGGAAAGCAAGCCGTGCAGGGAATTTCTCTGTGGCTTTTCGCCTACGATCTTTACCGCGAAATTCAGCCCGATGAAGATTTCGCGCAGTTCCTGAAATGGTTCCCCACTTTACTTAAGGACTGGGATGATATTTTGAAGTTTTCGGAAAGCGACACCGCGGTCCTGGAGTATATGTTCGATGAAGAACGCATTAAAAACTGGTCGGAAAATCTGGGCGATTCCGAAGATACACCACGACGTAGATTCCTTAATTTCTGGCAAAAAATGAATATGTTTTTGCCGCTTTTAAAACAGAAACTAAACGAAAAATCTTGGGCGACCACAGGAATGATCCACGAAACAGCAAAAAACAAAATTGAAGATTTCGCAAGAGAAACAACGCGGCAGTTTGTTTTCTGCGGCTTCAATGCCTTCACGCCGGTGGAGGAGAAACTTGTGAAGAATCTTTTGCAGTGGGATAAAGCGCAGTGTTTTTTTCAGGCCGATTCGTATTATGTAAATGATGAGCGGCAGGAAGCCGGAAAATTTCTGCGTAAGCATCAAACATGGAAAGAATTTAATGAGAGCCGTATTTTTCAGTGGACCGAAGAGGACTTTGCACAGCCAAAAACAGTCAAGGTTTACGAGGTTTCAGGAAATGTTACCCAAACTAAAGTACTGCCGGAAATCCTAAATGAAACCGCTGATAAAGATTTTTCGCACACCGCAGTCATTTTGCTTGATGAAAACCTGTTGCCCGCAAGTTTAGATTCCCTAAGCGGAGTTGAACACCTGAATATTACCATGGGTTTTCCGCTCAAAAACCTTGCGTTCAGCAATGCAGTTAAAAAGCTTTTCTACCTCCAAAAACAACTCGAGAAAAAGGACAGTTCGTATTACTATAATGATGTGCTATCAGTAATTGAAGAGCTGCCAAACAGCGCCGCAGATCTGCAGATTATTTCTTCATTTAAAATTAAGATCGAGGAGCGTAACATCGTATACATCAGCAAAAAGCTGTTGGCAGAATATTTAGAAGACCTTTCATATTTTCAACTGCTGCAGAAGCAAAAATCGGTTACAGCCTTTTTAGATTTGCTTATTGATTACTGTTATCAGTTGAAATTCACGGATTTAGATGATATCCTGTTTGAAAATATTTCCCATTTCGAAAAAAGTTTTAAAATCATTAAAGCGCAGATATTGCCGTACTCTTTTCCCGTTAAGATGGAAACTCTCGAAGTGCTTATCAATCAGCTGGTGAACTCCGAAGCCATTGACTTTCAAGGTGAACCCGTTCAGGGATTACAGGTTATGGGCTTGCTTGAAACGCGACTTCTAAACTTCGAAAATATCATTCTGCTCTCGGCCAATGAAGGGAAACTTCCGCTGGGGAATTCACAGAATACTTACCTTCCTTTTGATGTACGCCGTCATTTTGACCTGCACACTTTTTTGGAGAACGACAGTATTTATGCGTACCATTTCTACCGGCTGCTGCAGGATGCAAAGAATATACACCTGCTTTTCAACGCGCTGGGTTCCGGCGTAAATACCGGTGAAAAAAGCCGCTTTATTACACAGCTTGAAATTGAGGACAAACACCATCAGATCGAAAATATTATAGTTGAAAACTCCTCGCATCCGATAAGTGAAGAAGCGGTGCAGATCGAAAAAACAGAGGCGGTACTGGAAAAACTTAACCTTTGGAAAAACCGCGTTTCAGCTTCCCACCTTGCGTCCTATCTTTATAATCCGATTGATTTCTATCTTTCAAAAATTCTGAATACAAGAGAAACAGGCGAGATCGAAGAGGAACTTTCGCAGAGAAGTTACGGTAATCTCGTACATTACGCATTACAACATATCTATGAAAAGTTTACCGGTAAAGTATTATCGGCTAAGGATTTATCGCTGTCACCTGAAGCGCCGAACGAAGCTATAAACGTGGCGGTGGATAAGCTGCAGCATCAGTTGGAATTCTACGAAAGAGGTATGAATTTTATTCACAAATCCATTGCCGAAAGAGTAGTGCGCAGTGTTTTGGAATATGACCGCAATCTGATTGCTAAAGGAAACTCGCTGGAAATTGTGAGTGTTGAAGGTAACTTTGAAGGCATTGAATTTTACCTGGATTCCGACAGAAGCGACAAAGTCTCATTCTACGGTTTTATAGATAGAATTGACCGACTCAATGGCCAACTGCGCATCATTGATTTTAAAACAGCCAAAACCAAAAATCTGATTATTGCCGCACCAAAAAAACCGGAAGATGAAGAAAAACTGGAAAAATTATTCTTCCGCGAAGATTATAAGCAGGCAATGCAGCTTTCAATATATGCCTATTCCGTTCTGAGTTCAGATAATTTACCCGACAACTTTGTACAGTGCGGAATCTGGAGTTTTGCAGAAGTAAATAAAGGCGTACAGAACCTTCAAATTTTTGGCGAAGATCAGATTTCACTTTCGCTTTTAGAAACGCCGATGAAATCAATAAAAAACCTCATGACAGAAATTCTGGATCCTGAAACCGACTTTGTTGAACAGGTAAAAATATCGTGGGAAAGCTAAAAAAACCTTTAAAAAAATTAAAGGTTTTACAGTTATTTATTAAAAAGCATTGATGCCGGTAATATCCATCCCGGTGATGAGCAGGTGTACGTCGTGTGTACCTTCGTATGTAATTACAGATTCCAGATTTGCCGCATGGCGCATCATCGGGAATTCACCCATAATTCCCATTCCACCGAGAATTTGCCGCGACTCGCGTGCAATATCAATCGCCATTTTCACATTATTTCTTTTGGCCATTGAGATTTGAGCAGGCGTCGCTTTGTGGTTGTTTTTAAGATTACCAAGCTGCAGACAAAGCAGCTGAGCTTTGGTTATTTCTGTTAAAAATTCGGCCAGTTTTTTCTGTTGCAACTGGAACGACGCGATGGGTTTGCCAAACTGTTTTCTTTCCTTTGCATATTGCACAGCTGTACAGTAGCAGTCCACGGCCGCGCCGATTACTCCCCAGGAAATGCCGTAGCGTGCAGAGTTCAGACAGGATAACGGTCCTTTTAGTCCAGTCACATTAGGCAGCAGATTTTCTTTAGGAACTTTCACATTATTGAAAACCAGCTCACCGGTTTTCGAAGCGCGGAGACTCCATTTGTGGTGCGTTTCCGGCGTAGTAAATCCTTCGAACGCTCGCTCCACAATAAGTCCCTGCACTTTTCCGGATTCATTTTTTCCCCATACAATGGCAATATCGCACACCGGTGCGTTTGTAATCCACATTTTTGCACCGTTCAGAAGATAATGGTCACCTTTGTCCTCGAAGTGTGTTTCCATTGAACCCGGATCAGACCCGTGATTAGGTTCGGTAAGGCCAAAAGATCCGATCAGTTCGCCGGTGGCCAGTTTCGGCAGGTATTTTCTTTTCTGTTCTTCGGATCCGAATTCATTAATAGGAAACATGACCAGGGAGCTTTGTACTGAGGCTGCCGAACGAACTGCTGAATCGCCGCGCTCAAGTTCCTGCATGATAAGCCCATAGGAAATCTGGTCAAGACCTGCGCCGCCATATTCTTCCGGGATATAGGGTCCCAACGCACCGATTTTTCCCAATTCCTGCATCAGATTCGGAATGTCGGTATGATTCTGTGCAGCTTCATCGATCTTTGGCATGACGAAACTTTCTACCCAATCGCGAACAGACTGCCGGATTAATTTATGCTCTTCGGTCAGTAGATCGTCCATTGAAAAATAATCCGGAATAGTTGTAAGAGGGTAGTATGACATTGTTTTTAAGTTTTTGCTAAAATTAGGATTTTTTCAAAGGATGGCGAAATTTTTAAAATAAAAAATAATATGTCGTTCCGTTATAAAAAATCTGCACAGCGGTTTTCGGTTCACAAAAAATCCATAGAAATATAATGCTGAATTTCTGTATTAAAATAAAAGTAAAGAATGGAATTATTTGGACGAAAAATTCCTGGTAAAATCTGTGCAGTCAACGGGGCTTAATGAATTTCCCTCGTATTTTAACTGAGATGGATTTGCGTAGAAATCCTGCATTCCTTCGGTTTTATGGTCACCAATTCCTTCAGTAATTTTCCCGTCCTTTAAAAGGAAATAAATTTCGCGCTCAGATTTTGTGCCTTCCGCTGTAAAGTTATAGGTCAGTTTCAAAGTATCGCCATTTTTTGTGCCGATAATATCACCTGAAGAGCTGTCTTTTTCGAAATTTTTGTAGCGCATTTTTCCGGTTAGTGTCCCCAAATTATCTTCCAGCGAAATAAACACCGAATCTTTGCCGGTGTTGCCCGCGTAACAGCTTTGTACAGTCGAAGATTCGATGGGTTCGTTGGTTTCCGGAACTACTACAACGCTGTCGGCCCGTTCTGCAGAAGGTGTTTCGGTAATTTTCTTTTCGCAACTGCAAAATGTAAAAAGTAAAGCGCCGGCGAATAAGACATTTCTCATAGAATATTGTTTTTTTAATGATGAATCCAAATTTAGTGAAATTTCGCTGAAAGTTTATAGGCGGAATTCTAAGAGATACAGCAGCTGAGAAAGGAAATACTGAAGTTTTCTGCGGGTCGCCATTTTTGGGGAGGAAAAATATCGGAAATCCTTAGATTGAGTTGATGAAATCCGAGAAGGCAAATAGTGTTGTATGGTTAACCGTTTCATAAAGTTAAATTCTTCAACCGTAACGAAGATCTAAGTAATAATTAATGCAAAATATGCGGCACAAAAAAAGTCCTATAATTTATATTATGTTAAATTGGGTTCGTATTTGTATTTGCATTGGTGCTTAGGATTTAGGTATTTCTAGTGATTTCTAAGTTTATATGGAATAACTCTTTTTTCCTGTCATCGGTGTTTATTCCGGAAACCCCGCTTTAAAATATGAGGGTGAAATCTTGCAACAATGTTTCTTTAGTTCAACCTTTACCTTTTAAGAATCAGTCTGGTTTAGAGATTTGTATAGGCAACATTATATTTCTACGCCATGTTTTAAAGATGTATCAGCTGTTTTGAAATAAAACGTTTGCGATGACTGCTCAGGTCCAAAAACTATAACAGGATTTTGCTGAGCAGATCTTCAAAAACTGAAAATCCTTAATAAAAAAATTATTTTCGGATATAAAGCTGCCGTTGCCTGCATTTCAGATCGCCTTCGCGAAGCCAGGAATCAGACCATTTTTTATTTCCCCGCAGCTCGTCGAGTGCCAGGGGTTCTGTGCTTTTTAATCCCGTATTTCTCCAGTGAAAATGGTCTACAAGGCGCAGCGCTTCAATGGCGAAGGCTGTAACGACGTCTTTATCAGAGATTTCCAGCAGATTGTCACCATTTTTCTGCTCGGGGCCAAATGCCAGATTACTGCTTCCACAGTAAACGACCGGATTCTTTCCTTTGAAGTTTACTACGATAAATTTATGATGAATTGCATATCCATCGACACCGGGAACAGATCCAAAAGGTTCGGGTAAATTATTTTCAATGCCGTGCGCAGCAACCCTGATACCTTTTTTGGAGTTAGGTTTATACAGAAAAATCCCGAAATCGGCGTCATTTTTACCGATGGTGTCGGTGATGCCGTAACTAAAGACGTTTTCATTGGCGATCTGCTTTCGCAGGGAGGCTAAAATACTTCCTGCACTTCGGTCGTTCATCACGGCAAAAAGTATATCTGTAGTGTCGTCTTTTTCGAGCACAGCACTTATTCTGGAAAAAATACGCTCAGCGTCCTCCTTTTTATGAGGGGCAAAAGTAACTGTCATTTTTGGTGAAGTCACGGTTTTTAGCACGTTGTGATCGTCGGCTGAACACGTGCTGCCTTTAAAATTTTTCATATTTTCGGGCCCAAAAGAAGTATCAAACAGGTCTGAATACAGTTTTCCTATTTTTAAGTTTTTAAAAATGATGATATGATTGCTGTTTACATACAGTCCGTTTGTAGAGAAATTTGCTGAGCCCGTGAGCACTTTTTTTGGCGTCGCGCCTTTCATTTGAATCATAATTTTGCAGTGCGCCAGCGCGCTGAAATGACCGCGTTTCAACATTTCGGCGTGGCCCGATTTTAAAAATTCGCTTTCAAAAACTGTTTCCCAGGCTTTGCTTTCAGTATGGCTTTTTGAGTCGTCGAGTATCATCATGAGGCGGTTTTGCTGTGCCAAATGCAGTAATCTTTTGCAGATCTCCGGCTCATCAAGATCGAAAGCCAAAACCTTTAAACTTAGTTTTTTATCATTGATAATTTCATCCAGAAACTCCACCACCCTGCTCCTCGCCTGCCAACCGAGCCATTCATGTTGTTCTTCAAAGGAGTATGGAACCATTTCGTAGCGGTGTTTTGTACTGTTCCAGCGTTTCGCGGAGCCGGCTGTCTGTTTTATGTCAAAAGTAAGCGAATCGTTGATTTTTGGCCGGACCGAATTATTCGTTCTGCTAAAGCGCGTGGCATAGGCAACCGAAGAAACAAATCCCCGCGTAAAAGCAATTATAGCATTTTTCTCGATGTATGGCTTTACCGGTATTTCAAGCGTAACAGAAAGATCTTCATTTATTGGTTGGAAAATTCCGTTGATGATGTATCTTGGCGTGACGGTATAAATGTAATCGCCGAAAATGGCTTTACGTGTGGCCACATCAGTGTTCGGTATGTGAACCCAGTTAAATTTCTGAATCGGAGAATACAGCGTGGAGTTTTTGTCATTCTGCGGAATAGCATTTTTAAGCATAAAATCCTGGCTGAAGGTCAGGCGGTTATAAAGAAATTGGTCGGCTGTTCCGGTCTGTTTGCACTTGTAAGAAATTGTGAATCCTGCTAAACCTGTCGTCAGTACGGGTTTAACATCGAAGGCCAACAGCGTAATTGCATCTCCCTGATAGGCACGGACGCTCACACCATTTCTTGTTTTAAATATTTCCATCGTTTCCGGATTTTACTTTAAAGAAATAAAATTATAAGTTTTCCAGTAAAAAATTTCAGGCGTAAACACGGTATTTTTCTAAAATATTGGCATTAAACTTAACAAAAAAGCCGCACAAAAACTGCACGGCTTATATATGAAAACCCATGAACCGGGACTGTCACCAGCGGGACTCGCGTCGGCGGCTGATCATCTGGTCAATTGAATATCTGCCGGGTCCCATAGCAAAGATCATCAGGTAAACCGACAGATAGAGCAAACTGAGCTCGCGTTTTGCAAAAGGATCTGCGCTGTGTACGAAAAGTCCGGCAACGCCCATGGCTACTACCAAAAAGAAAACTGCGGCACGTGTAAACAATCCCAATATTATAAAAATAGAGCAGACAAATTCGGCAAAAATAGTGAGGACTAAAGATGTCTTGGCGCCCATCCCCAGGAAACTGAAGAACTTGATCTCATCACCCGAAAACAGCATCTGCAGCTTTGGGAAACCATGCGAAAGCATAGCAAAACCTACAAAAATACGGATTGCAAGCAGTACGATATCAACAATGAGAGGATTGCTTTTTGTTGAAGTGAAATAATTCATGAATTAATTTTTATTCAAATGAAACAATAGTCTTTTTTTTGGGAAAAGTGGGTTTTCTAGCGGTAACCGAAATTTTTCAGGTCGCGGTCATTTTTGCGCCAGTCTTTTTTCACCTTTACAAAGAGGTTGAGATGGATTTTTTTCGAGAAAAATTTCTCTAGATCCAATCTTGCTTCTGTGCCTACTTTTTTGATCGCCTCGCCTTTGTGACCGATAATAATACCTTTCTGGGTGTCACGTTCTACATAAATCACAGCATCGATGAAGATTATACCCTCATTTTCCTTGAACTGCTCGGTGACGACCTCTACAGAATAAGGAATCTCTTTTTCGTAGTTTAACAGGATTTTCTCGCGTACGGTTTCGTTAACAAAAAAACGCTCCGGCTTATCGGTATACTGATCTTTATCGTAATAAGGCGGGTTTTCCGGCAACAGTGATTTTAATTTCGGTAAAATAATGTCGGTATTAAAACCTTTCAACGCAGAAATCGGCAGTATCTCTGCCTTGGGAATTCGCTCATGCCACAACTCCATCACTTTTTCCAAATCCTCCTGATTCGACTGGTCAATTTTATTCACAAGGATAAGAACAGGAACCGGAATTTTGTTGAGCTTTTCTACCAGAAAGTCAAAGGGTTCGGTTTTGTCCAGAATATCCACAATGAACAGAAATACATCTGCATCCTGCAAAGAATCCTTCACAAAATCCATCATTTTTTCCTGCAGACCATATTTCGGATCCAGGACACCTGGTGTATCGGAAAATACGATCTGCAGATCTTCTTCATTATAAATCCCAAAAATACGGTGGCGTGTAGTTTGCGCTTTCTGCGTTACGATCGCGAGTTTCTCGCCCATCAGTTGGTTTAGGAGTGTGGATTTACCGGCATTCGGCTTTCCTACAATATTTACAAATCCTGCTTTATGCATTCTGTTTTTTTTTATTTTTAATGGCGTCAGCTTTTACAAAGCGCCAATTCCTGCAAAGGTAGTGAAACATTGCTGTCCGCGTAAATCCGGCGTTTTTATTTAAGGGTTTTCCCGTTATATATAAAACGGAATATTTTTAAAAATATATACCCGCTGCAAACACCGTTAGTGAGCGGATTTTTTGTGATTGTTCTGAAGGACTAAACTGCAGTCTTTTTTGTTAGAAATCCCGCAAACAGCTAAGTTTACTTTTAAAGCAGAAAAATGCCTTACTTTTTAAAAACAACCGGGAGAATCTCATTTTCAAGAAGTCCATATTTGAGTCGGTCTGCGGCGGAGAAATTCCTTGAGTAATAGTTGATGTCGACTTCAAAACCTGTTTCATGAAGCCGCTGAAAATAATCCATACCATACCAGCGCACGTGATCATACTGCCCAAAATGTTTCTGCCTTTCTTTTGGATCTTTAATGGAAGAATCCTCATAACTTTTCTCCAGCGTGTTTTTTAACGGAACCTGAAGGATTCCCCAGCCGCCTTTCCGCATTACCCGATAAAGTTCACGCATTGCTTTGCGGTCATCATCAATATGTTCCAGCACATGATTACAAAAAACAATGTCGAAACTCTCATCATCAAAAGGAAGATCCAAAATATCCGCTTTCACATCAACGAGCGGTGAATAAAGGTCCGCAGAAATATATTCCAGATTCTTCATCCTCCGGAATCTCCGGAAAAATTCCTGTTCCGGCGCAATATGCAGGACTTTCTGTTTTTTGGTAAAGAATTCGGTTTCTTTTTGAAGATAAAGCCACATTTGGCGGTGTCTTTCTAAACTCAGTGTGCCGGGCGAAAGTGCGTTTTCCCGCTGTTTGCCGTAGCCGTAAGGCAAAAACTTGCGGTAGGATTTACCGTCGATGGGATCTGTGAATCTGTTGCCGCGGAAAAACTGTACGATTAAAGGGCGGGCCCAGATACTGGCCTTGATCAGCAATGGCCGTGGAATTTTATTTAAAAGGAATTTAGTCAGACTCTTCATCAGAAATCCAGCGTAAACGGCTTTTCCTCGTCGCTTGATATGCCCAAAGCATCGTAAATATATTGGTAAGTCGAGAGCAGGACCGGCTTTCCGCCGATAATGCAGACATCGTGTTCAAAATGTGCGGAAGGCGAGTTGTCGGCGGAAGTTACCGTCCAGCCGTCGCTGTGGAACTTAACTTTTTCAGTCCCCAAATTAACCATGGGTTCGATGGCGAGCACAATTCCGTCTTTTAAAACTTTTCCGCTTCCTTTCCTGCCATAGTTGGGAACCTGTGGATCCTCATGCATTTTTCTGCCGAGGCCGTGGCCAACCAGTTCACGTACAACGCCGTAACCATGCTTTTCGCAATGTTCCTGAATGGCATGGGAAATGTCTCCTACCCTTTTGCCGCGTACACATTGTGCAATTCCTTTATAAAGAGCTTCTTTTGTTACTTTTAAAAGCTTTTTGGTTTCCGGCGCAACCTCACCCACTTCAAATGAGTATGCATGATCGCCGTAAAATCCATTCATATAAACGCCACAGTCCACGGAAAGAATATCTCCTTCTTCAAGAGGTTTGTCGTTCGGAATGCCGTGCACCACTTCCGAATTTGGAGAAATGCAGAGATTTTTCGGGAAACCATACATGCCCAAAAACGCAGGCTCGCCACCATGATCACGAATAAATTCACCTCCCAGATTATCCAGATGCAATGTAGAAATTCCCGGTTTGATTTCTTTTGCAAGCATGCCCAAAGTTTTGGAAACAAGCTGTGCACTTTCTTTCATTAACCGCAGTTCCTCAAGTGTTTTTAAAATGATCATCTGTTTAAAAGTGGTTTTATTATTGAATGTTATTTGTCTGTATCGAAACTTTCTCTCTTACCAGAACAGCCCTTTCTTTTTGTCCTTTTTCATTTTCGAATAAGCAAGGACTTCAGAACCTTCTACACGAAACTCGATCCGGTCTTTGATGATGTTGTAAATTTCGCCCCAACCCGGGAAACCACCGAGATTACGGTCGTCAATGAACAGATCGGCATCTATTTTTCGGGAAGCATCCGCGTTATTGAAAATTTCACCTTCAAAACTTGAATTTACAGCATAAAATTCAACACCGTTTTTTTTGCAGAATTCTACGGCTTCATCCAGAGTTTTGCCGTGGCGGTAAGTCCACAGAATTAAACGGTAACCTTCTGACTGCAGTTTCCGCAGGGTTTCGAAGGCAAAGGTTTTTGGCTTGCCAATACCCGGATATGCGTCGTCGACCACCGTTCCGTCGAAGTCTATGGCCAATTTTTTATTGCTGTTCATCGTTATGTGATTCAATTTTTGCAAAGATAAGAAAATAAAAGAGCGGTTAAAAAAATCAACCGCTCTGGAAAAAACTATAATTTAATATAATCTGGTGTCAGGATTTAATCCATTTGAACTGGTGGTCCAAATCAGGCGTGGCAATTCGGTCAGTAATTTTCTGCAGTCTGCCGGGTAGTTTCATTAAGTATTCCTGCGCTTTTTGCGCTTTTTCATTAAGACCGGTAATATGTTCAATTTTCCAGTCTTCCAGAAGTTCACTCAATATATTGATGTAATCGTAACCTGTGTAAACCATGGCACGCTGGGCAGCATCGGAAAAATGCGACCAGAGTTCGCCGGCTTTTTGTCCGGATTCGCGCATCAGGTGTGCAGGCATCACGATTTTTTTACGCATCATATCTTCGAAGGCGAGCATCATTTCCGAAGGGTCAAGCTCAAAAATCCGCGTAACGAAATGCTTATAAGCTTTGGCATGGCGGGCTTCATCTGCCGCGATCACACCACACATCCGGGAGAGTTTTGTGTTGCCGGTCTGTTTTGAAAGTGAACCTACTCTTCTGTGGGAAATATTTGTTGCTGTTTCCTGAAAACTTGTATACACGAAATTTCGGTAAGGATCCATTGTCGTACCAATATCCAAACCATCCTGAATCAGATATTGCGTCGTTATTTCAATTTCGCGCATATTCACACGGCCGCAGAGGTAAAGATATTTATTCAAAAGATCACCGTGGCGGTTCTCTTCTGCAGTCCAGCTTCTGATCCACTGCGCCCAGCCGGAAGTTTCTTCCTGGTTTACACCGTCAACGCCCATCAGCCAGGATTCGTAAGTCGGCAATGCTTCTTCGGTAATACAGTCCCCAATTAATGTAACGAACAGGTCATAATCCATTTCGCGGGCGAAAGTCTGCAGTTCATCAACCTGATATTTAAATTCTTCAGAGGACGGATCCGGCAGAAAGTCAGTAGGTTGCCATATTTTTTCGACCGGAGTTAAATACGAGGAGATGAAACTGTCAACTTCTTTCCCCAGGTTTCGCATTACTTCCAGCCTCACTAATTTATCGTACATGTATGTTTAGGTTTATAGAACAAAGATAATTTAAAATTTATTATACGGTGCATAATTATCAGCAAAAATAAAAACAACAGAGAAAAATATTCCTCTGTTGATAGGCGTACATTTCGCGATGCATCAAATTATTAACACATACAACTAACTGATAAACAGTTTAATGGCATTCTGTCATTGATCTTAAAGTTAGCACCATTTCATACATTTGAAATAACCCGAAATCATTATGTCGTAAGCATAAATAAAATTCTTTAAAGAATTTATTATCTTAAATGTCTTGGTTTAATGAGGATATGTATTACACGATTTTCAGTCATTTACATTCATTCGCGAAACCAGCAGCCGGTCACCATTGGGTGTTTCGCTGAAGAAATAGGTAAATTCACCGATCTGCAGGCGGTCGTATTTGTTATACAGGTAATATTTTTTCTTTTCTAAGTCTCCCAGCGTGTGGAATTCCGATGATTTTCCTTCCGATAAGTTAAGCTTGCCATATTCGATGCTGTAAAAAGGCGAATAAGATGTGGTGGTAACGTTGGTTGAAGAGCCATCGAAATGCGTGTAACTGTCGAAATCTACATCCTTGTCAATCGCTTTTACCATTTCTATGATCCAGTTCACGGAGTTGCCGTCTTTACTCTGCAAAACATAACTTGTGGCTTCGAAATTATCCGCAGTCATTGGCGAGGTGTTGAAAAAGCCTTTCCTGTTTTTCTGATCCAGTAAAACGGTGTAGTTTTTCTTTAACTTTCCGTCGGGCGCAAAGTGCAGCATATAAAGTCCCTGGTAGACACGCTCATATTTCGGACCGGTACTGGATGTTGAAACTCCCGCAAGCGTATTCAGGAATTTACCTGTACCCAAACTCGGCCCTGAATTTTTCTTAAAGTCCTGGAAACTCAAAAGCATTGATCCGTCATTTAAGATCTGGAAGTTATTGGTTTTAAATTTTCGGCCATCGAACTGCAGTGGTTTTTTCATATCCGGTCCGGCAACGGCTTTCTGGTTCAACTCTTCGATCGGTGTGGAAGCTGCAAACTGCAATTTTCCTTCGGCGATCCGGCATATAACGAAATCTGTATATTTTTTCTCATCCATTGCGTTTTCCAGAACATCCTGGCTGGGCATCATTTCCTCTTTTCCGGAAATTACGTTTACCGTTTTCTTAGCAGAAGAAATCAGTCCACCAAGTCCTGATACCTTTCCTAAAATTTTTTCGGTTGTGGAGGCAGTTGTTTTTGTCTGTTCGATTTCCTCGCTGTCCATACTTGATGGCGAGACGCACATTCCCAAAAGTTCTTCCGTTGTTTTACCTTCTTTTTTGATCCCGAGACCATAAAGAATTACGCTGCCATTTTTCTCATACGCATTGATGATGCGGTAACCTGCCATAGGCGCGGTAAATTTAAAGTTTTCCTTTAATGTACCTTCCGGTGAAATCCGGAAATACGTCATTTCATTTGGATTTCCACCGCTTCCTTTTGCCGCATTCATTATCAGGATCCAGTCCCGCGGAAGGTCATCATTATCAATGTTTTTACTGTCATCATCAAGCAGAGCTCTGGAGAAAATAGGTTTAACCTGCGAACCTGTTGGGATCGTGGCCAGATTTTTTATGGTTCCGTCGTTGGCTACTTTCATTAGATCCAATTTAGTCATATCGGGTTTTTCCCTGTTCATGGGGTAACCCATCACAAGAATCGCGCTGTCTCTTTCCACTTCATAGGCACCACCGAAAATATATTCATCGCCATTGGCATTGGCGAGTTTTTGCTTGTCGAGCATCTTTACTTTTTTTACGTAGCCGCCAGCGAGCCAGTTGTATTTCGCAGTGACCAGCCGATTTTTGTATACCATTTTTCCCATCAGATTTGAACTTACCGAGATTGCTTTTTTGGTCAGCACATCGCCTTTGTAAGTGAGTCCTTTATACCTTTTCCTTGCCTTCTCAATTTCCCACTCATCTTTTTTGGTATTTGTAAGATTGGCATCCTTGTCGAACGAATAGGTTTCAATTTTCACCTTTCGCCTGGATGAGGGCAGAAAATAAACCATATCAAAACCCCCAGCTGTTGTGGCTTCTACTCCACCCAGATAACCTTTTTTGGCCTTTCGGGAAATTTCGTAATCTTTTTCCAGGATATTAAGTCCGGGCTGTTGTGCGTGGATTGCCGCACCCGCAAGTAGGCACAAACCGAACACCATTTTTATTACTGCGTTTTTTTTCATCATTTGTGTTTTTAGATGTTTTGTAAATGTATTAAGTGGTAATTTTATTTTTATACCCGCAAGAGGGTATTTTTAGCAGGGTTTATTCATAAAAAAAGCTCCCATTTGGGAGCGGTACATCTCGGCTGTTTCCATACCGGTACTTTTTCAGGCGCAGGAATGTTTTTTAAAACTAAAACAGGATCTTATATTAAAACAGTTCGTTAAGCAGGTCGAGTTCATTAACCATTTGTATAAGCCTCGGCAGACTGTGCGCTTCGGTTTTACGGTAAATATTTTTGCGGTGTGTTTCCACTGTGCTTTCACTTATGAAGAGCTTTGCAGAGATCTCCCTGTTGGTAAAACCTGCGATCATGTGTTCTACAATTTGTTTTTCGCGGCACGATAATTTTATTTCCGGGTAACTGATCAGCTTTTGACGAAATCCGTGCAAAGCTTCCTGTGCTTCTTCAGAAAGATGAATATAACCGCGGTCAACCTGCTGCAGCGCGGTATAAAGTTCGGTGCGGCTGATCTTTTTCGACAGATATCCTTCCACACCCATTTTTTCGATCAGTTCATAAATTACTTTTGCCTCGCAGTTCATCGAGAGAATAATGATCTTGATGCCGGGAAATTCTTTTTTAATTATTCTGGCCGCTTCCAAACCATTTATTGTCGGCATAACCAGATCCATCAGCACTATTGTGGGCACTGTTTTCTTGCTGCGCAAATCATCCAGAAAATCATAAGCATCATTATAAGTTTGGAGTATGCGTACATTTTTCTCGAAGCTTAACAGCATTTCCAAACCTTCAATAATAATATTGTGATCATCAATAATAACGATATCTAAAGTGTGTCCCATGTGCTATACCGGTATTTTCATTGCGATTGTAGTTCCCCGGCCTTCGTTGCTGGTGATTTGGAGTTCGCCTTTCAACATTTCGATCCTCGATTTTATATTATCCAGACCTAAACCGTCGCTTTTCGAACTGATCTTTGCAGGATTAAAACCTTTACCATTGTCCTTAAAAATTGCTTCTATAAAACCGTTTTCCTGAAATACTGCAATTTCAACTTTACTGGCATCGGCATGTTTAATGGTATTGTTAATGCATTCCTGAATTATTCTGTACATCACGATCTGTATATTTTGGTCTAAGCTATCCTTTAAGCCGGACATTTTGAGGTCGATCTGCAGGGTTGGCGAAGTTGTTTTGGAAATCAGGTCGCGCAGCGCATCGCCCAAACTGTTTTTAATGAGCATATTGGGCATGATCTGGTGCGAAAGTGTGCGAACATCTAAAATTGCCTCAGACATGATTGCGCGGATTTTCTCCAGTACTTTGCCGAAATTCACAGGATCATCTTTGTAATCAGTTATAACACTGATGTTCATGTTTGCAGCGGTAAGCAACTGACCAATTCCGTCGTGCAAATGCGTCGCCATACGTTTCCGTTCGGTGTCTTCGGCGGTCATCACGGCTTTTGTTGCCAAGTCCTGCTGGTGCAGAATCTCCTGCTGAAGTTTAATTTTCTGTTTGTGCTGGTAATTTTTGTAATAAATAAATCCAAACAGCAAAATTCCCAGAAGAGAAAACAAAATCACATTTGTCCGGAAAATTTTTGACTTCTGGCTCAGGATCTCATTGTCCTTTTTCAGACTTTGGTATTTTTTCTCCATTTCCGCTGTTTCCCTGTTCACATCGGTATTTACAAGGTCGTCATTCAGCGCGATATACTTTTCGAAATAGTAGTCCGCACTGTCGGTTTGCCTGGTTTGGTGATAGATATTGGTAAGCAATTTATATGTTGACAGCAGATTTTCCTTTGACTTTTCTTTAATAAAAATCGGAAGAATGCGCAGTAAAATACTTTTAGCTTCGGTTTCATTGCCCTGCGCTATTAAGTTTTGCGCAATATCAATATCGTTGCTTTCGGAATCGAGCTTAGAATTGAACTCTTTTCTGGCAATTTGGGAGACTTTAAGGTTTTCCTTTGCCGCGGAATTTTTTTTGGTCATTGTATTCAGGTTGCCGAGATTTCTTTTCGAAAAGGCAAAACCCTGCTTGTTCCCTACCTTGCTGCAGATCTCTGCGCTTTTATTATAAAATTTTTCGGCGCTGCTGTAATCTTTCTCCATCTGATAAGCCTTACCCAAATTAAGATAGTTTTCGCAGAGTTTATTTTCGACTTCAACCGTTCTTTCTTCATTTTCAAAGAACTGGAGCGCCTCCTTGATATATTTTATAGCCTGACCATTGTTCTTTAAATCAACAAAAAGCAAACCTATATTTGCTTTTGTGGCGTTTGCGTTTTTAAGGTCGTTCTGGTTTTCGAAAAATTTTAAAGCTTCCAGATACATAGTCATTGCTTTTTTGTACTGAAAAGTGCTTTGATATACCGACGCCAGGTTGTTGTTTAGTTTTGCCAGGCCGGCATAATTTCGCAGCTGTTTCCTGAGCTCATAAGACTTAAGATAGTTTTTCTCCGAATTTTTGAAATCATTGTTCCGAAAATGCACCGCACCCAAATCGCTGTAGATCTGGGCGAGCATTGTAGAATCATTGAGTTTTTGAGTCGCAGCTACTGCTTTCTTACCATATTGCAGTGCAGAATCTACAGATACGCTCGCATAATACCAGGTGAGGTCCGAATATATTGCTGCTTTTCTTTTTTCCTCGGGGTTTTTTGTCAGTTCAGATTTCAGTGTACTGATTACTTCCTGCAAATTTTGACCATTAAGATATTGTGAACTTAAAAAGAAGAGAAGCGAAATAATAACATTAAAAAGTAGATTTTTAAATTGCCTCATACCCGAATGATTTTAAGTAAAAATCTAAATAAAGCGAAAACAGTACAATACGCAACTTTACGTAAATGAAACGGTTAGGCTCTGCAACTCGGCTTAGAGCCAGTTGTTTTTGTGTGCCAGTTTTATGACCTGACTTCGGGAATTGAGGTGCAGTTTTTTGTAGATATTATTTACGTGAGTCCGCACCGTATTGGGACTTATAAAAAGGAGTTCCGCGATTTCTGCGGGATTGTTTCCGCGCACTATTTCTTTCAGGATCTGCATTTCGCGGGAACTGAGGTGGTAATCATCCATACTTTCGGTGGTCTGGCTCGCAGGACCTGTCGCGCTAAGCAACTTCATAGCCCGTCTTGCAATTGCGGGACTCATGGGGATCCCGTCATACTCTATCACATTTGTAATCGCATCGATGATGTTTACACCTTTATCTTCTTTGAGCAAATAGCCACTTGCGCCTGCTTTGATCGCATCGAAGATCTTATCGTTGTCCTCGAAAATCGTGAGCACAATAAATTTTACTTTCGGGTAGCGTATTGAAGAGAGCGAAATTGTCGCCAACCCATCGAGCACCGGCATTTCCAGATCAATGAGGACCACCTGCGGATGGTTTTCGGGCGACATTTCAGCCATACGTTTAAAAAAATCCTCACCATTCTCGGCTTCCAAAACCAAATGGATATCTTCAAAGGGAAGAATTTTCTCCTTAATGATTTTTCGGTTAATGAAATGATCCTCTACAATTCCAATTTTCATGTGGCCTAATTTTCCTCAAAAATATCGAGAAGATTTTAAAAAAGATATACGCAAAACAGCGTAATTAAACATAATATTTCGTGACCGTGACTTTTGTGCCGCGTGCCGGCGAACTTGCGATGTGGAAACTCATTCCCATTTTTGAAGCGCGTTCCTCCATATTCTGGGTACCATAACCCATAGCGGTCTTACCGGGTTCGAAACCATCGCCGTCATCCTCGATCGTAAGTTCGAATTTATCGGTGCTCACCATGCTGATAAGCGCTTTCGTCGCGTTGGAATGTTTCATGATATTTTGTGCCGCCTCCTGAAAAATTCTAAAAATATGGCTCGCATCAGTTGCATCAAATGTTCTGATAATTACCAGTTCTTCATGAAAACGTACTTTAATAGGCGTGTTTTTAAAGGTCTTCATTGCATACTGCTTCATATAATCGAAAGATGATTCTACACTGATCTCGCTGTTGTTCAAAACCCAGATCGTCTGTCTGAGTAAGCTTAGTATTGTTTCGGCATTTTCTTTAATATCTTTCAAATGTTCAGCATCCGGTGATTTCTCCCTGCCAGCGAGGTGATCGATCTTTGCAATCAGACTGTTTGCATACGCACCGATGTTGTCGTGCAGGTCACGCGAAATACTGATTCGCTGCTCATTTAATTTGGTTTCACTTTCAGACCTCGAGAGCGCATACTGAAACTCCAGCTCTTTAGAAATCATATTACTGCGGACCGCGACAATGGTATATAGAAAAGGAAAATACAGCGGCATGCCAATCAGATCCATATACGTTTGGGGAACGTGTAAAATATAGGTGCTTACAATAACAATAAGGGCGAAGGAAAAAACACTGAAAATCATGTAATTCACGAATTCATCTGCCCACTTTTTATTGATGTTTTTTACCGTATAAAAAGTATCATTTTCATCTATATGGAATCTCTTTAGCCAAACTTTTGCCCGCCAAAAATACAGTAACGGAATTATGAGCGCCAGGGAATTCAGCAGGTTATAAGGCCAGTAATCCCCGGAAGCCATCTGCGAAATGATCTCTATTTTTTCCGGTTGGGGCAAAAAACTGTAAAATATTCCGAGCACTACTGCGATTCCCGGAATTATAAAGTGTGGTGTAACTTTTTTTAAAGATTCTCCGTTCACACATTTCGCATAGAAATACACAGCGGGACCAAAGAGAAAAGGAATGAACATGGAGATGAAAAGTGCACCGAGGAGCTCGTAATTTTCAAAATGAAAAATAATGAGATTTGCGGCACAGTTCACAATCACCACCAGAAAGATAACCGAGAAAGAGATCCGCACGCTGAGCCGCTCCTTTTTGTTCAGTAAAGTCGGCAGGATTAAAACCACAAGAATTATGATGACCGTAATATTCAGAATCAGTACGAGCGGTGTATCTAGGTTCATAAAGATCAGCAGGATTGGTTAGCCATTATTTTCTTTTGCTGCATAAAAGTAAGGAAATATTGCGTCCTTTCGGCTTTTGTCATAAAAAAAGAATGGCCTGAAAAGACCATTCCTTTTAATCAGAAAAATTGTGCAGCAGTTAAAACTTTTAACTCACTAAAATATCACCGGTCATCATTTTCGGAATTTCGATGCCCATCACATTTAATATCGTTGGTGCCACATCGCCCAGTTTGCCGGATTTTACATTCCAGGTTCTGTCTTTATCCATCACAATGAACGGAACTAAATTCGTGGAGTGCTGCGTATTCGGACTTCCATCTTCATTGATCATTACATCGGAATTGCCGTGATCTGCGAGAATAAATACGGCGTAACCGTGCCCGTAAGCTGCCGTTGCAACTTTTTCTATGCATTTATCCACGGTTTCAGCAGCTTTTACAGCGGCAGAAAAAACTCCGGTGTGACCTACCATATCGGTATTTGCAAAGTTTAAGCAGATAAAGTCGGCGCTTTCATTCTGGATTTCCGGCAGAATCTTTTCGGTGATATCGTAAGCTGACATTTCCGGTTTGAAATCGTAGGTAGGAACATCTTTCGGGCTCGGGCATAGCAACCGCCTCTCACCGTGGAACTCCGCTTCACGCCCACCGGAAAAGAAGAATGTCACGTGGGGATACTTTTCGGTTTCAGCCACGCGGATCTGCGTTTTGCCGTTTTTTTCCAGGACTTCGCCCATTGTTTCCTTTAGTACTTCTTCATCAAAAACAACTTTTACATTCTTAAAGTTATTGTCGAAATTGGTCATTGTTACATAATATAGATCCAGTGGTGACATGCCATACTCGGGAATTTCGCGCTGTGTAAGGACTTCGGTAATCTCGCGGGCACGGTCTGTACGGAAGTTGAAGCAAAAAACCACGTCGCCGTTATCAATCTTAATCACTGGTAAGTTACTTTCTTTCAGACATATGATCGGGCGCAAAAATTCATCGGTAATGCCATCCTTATAGCATTTTTCCATGGTCGCTATCGGATCATGTGTGACTTCGCCGATACCATTAACCATCGCATCATACGCGAGCTTCACGCGTTCCCACCTTTTATCGCGGTCCATGGCGTAATACCGTCCTATGATTGTGGCAAGCTTGCCGGTGGTTTTATCCATGTGTTCTGTAAGGTCTTTCATAAAACCTACGCCGGAATGTGGGTCACAGTCGCGCCCATCGGTAAAAGCGTGAACGTAAACATTGTCGGTCAGGCCATTTTCATGCGCTGCCGTTAACAGACCTTTGAGATGATTGATGTGGGAATGAACGCCACCATCGGAAACCAAACCGATAAAATGAATGTTTTTTTTATTGTTAATGGCGTAGTCGAAAGCAGCTGTAATTACATTTTCTTTGCCAAGCGTGGCGTTTTCCACGGCCATATTGATCTTTACCAGGTTCTGATAAACTACTCTACCCGCTCCAAGATTCATGTGCCCGACTTCCGAATTACCCATTTGCCCAAAAGGCAGCCCCACGGCAATACCGCTGGCTTCAAGTGTGGAGTGTGGATATTTTTGCAGACAGGAATCAATGAATGGCGTCTGTGCCTGTGCGATTGCTGAAACTTTGGGATCCGTTCCCAGACCCCATCCGTCGAGAATTGCGAGTATAGCTTTTTTAGACATTTTGTAAGATTTTGTCTTACAAATTTAGTAATTTGAAACGACTTTTCCCGTGCTGTCAATCTATTTTACGGTCTCAAGGTGCTAGGAACCGAGGATTTTTTCAAAAGCTTTTCTGGCGCTGTTGTGAAAATACACTTCGCCGCAGTACGTGTAATTTAAATTTTTAAAAATTTTCAGCATAGCCAGATTGTCAGATTTCGTATCAACCCGAATACTGAATAGTTTTTTGTCTGACGCTAAATTTTCGATATTTAGGAAAAGTTGCGTCGCGAGGCCTTTGCCTGCAAATTGATCACCAACCGCTACACGGTGTATCACCACATATTCGTCCTGAGTAAGCCATTTTCCTTCTAAGATTTCATAGGCGGGCTCCACGTCGAAAATGACCGCGGCGTACGCGGCAACCTTTCCGTTGATTTCCAGAACATAACCCCAACCGTTTCCAATGTCATTTGCCACAGTGCCTGGATTTGGATAACCCTGCTGCCATTGGTCACTGCCATCTTTTTTCCGCCTCTCGATGGCATCCTGCAGGACTTGCCAGATTGCGGATCTGTCAGCAGATATTGCTTTTCGGAAAGTATATTGTGGATTGACTACAGGCATTTATTTTATTTTTTATTTTCAAATGTAAAAAGAAATGAGGAAAGATGCGTCTTTCCATTCAATGTAGATTTTATATCTTTAAAAAAAGCATTTATGAAAAAGCTGGTTGTTCTTTCGGGCGCAGGTATTTCCGCGGAAAGCGGTGTGAAAACTTTTCGGGACGCCGGTGGTCTCTGGGAAAATTACCGTATAGAAGATGTAGCAAGTCCTGAGGGCTTTGCCAGAAATCCAAAACTTGTACTGGATTTTTATAATGCGCGCCGGCGCCAGTTAAAAAATGTGGAACCCAATGAAGCGCACTTTTTACTTGCAGACCTCGAAAGATATTTTGATGTAGCAATTATCACGCAAAATGTAGATGATCTGCACGAGCGTGCCGGTTCTTCGCAGGTTCTGCATTTGCATGGCGAACTAAAAAAGGCGCGTGCTGTAAATTCTGAAAACGCAATCATTCCATGGACTGAAGATTTGAATTTAGGCGATGTGAATTCGGAAGGTGTACAGTTAAGACCTCATATCGTTTGGTTTGGCGAAAATGTGACAGCGATGGAAAACGCCGTGGAAATTGCGGCGGCTGCAGATTTTTTTGTTGTCATCGGCACCTCGATGCAGGTCTACCCGGCTGCCGGCCTGATACATTACATTCCTGAAAAATGCAAAGTATATCTTATCGATCCGCATTTGGAAAATGATTTTGTGCACCACAGCAATTTTTATAAAATACCGGCCACCGATGGAATGCGTAAGCTGGCTGAAATTCTCAAAAATGAAATGTGAAAAATATTCCGATATCCTGAATGTTGATAAAAGAAAAACCGATTTTATTACAAAACCGGTTTATCTTTTTCATCTGTTGTGTTCGTTTACAGGGGCAAAATTATCTTAAAAAACCAAAGGTTCCTAGAGTGAAAACACCCTTTTTTTAAATAATATTGTTTTTAATCGCAAACAGCACAATTCCAACGCGCGTTTTCACGTTGAGCTTTACAAAAACAGAATCCCTGTATCCATCGATGGTTCGTGGACTCAGGAACATTTGGCTGGCGATCTCGCGATAAGTAAGTTCGGAGCAGGCCAGTTTTATGAACTCAATCTCCCGCTCTTTAAGCAGTTCGTGCAGTTCTGTAGCCAATTTTTCTTCGCTTTTGATCTTTAGCAAACTCTGGGTCACCAGATCGGTGTAGAAAATGCCTTTTTTATGCACGATGTCAATGGCATCAAAAAGAATATCCGGCGACATATCTTTCAGAAGGTAACCTTTGGCACCAGCTTTCAGCATTTTAATTATTGTGGTTTCGTTGTCTTCCATTGTCAGGGCGATCACCTTTAGGCCTGGGAATTCTTTGGTGATCTCTTCGGTGGTTTCAATTCCGTTCTTCACTGGCATATTGATGTCCATTAAAATCACATCGGGAAAAATTTGTCTGGAGCGAAGTTCATCCAAAAAATCCTGACCGTTGAAACAGTTCATAATCACCTCGTAACTGGGATTAAATGAAATCATATTCTCCAGCGCCTTCGACACCAGTTTATGATCATCTACGATTGCAATTTTGATTTTTTCCATGTGCCCTGTTTATTGTATGTTACCGATATCTGTGTTCCGGCTGGCGCCAGCGCGGTGGTTTTAATATCGGTGTTAATGAGTTCTGCTCTTTTCGCCATATTTCGGAACTTCTGTCCGAACTTTTGCATAATCCGCTGAAACTTCAGCTCAGCTGCTTCGATTATAATTTCTGTCAGCCTTTCCGAATCATTTACTTTAATGCAGATGATTTTTTCCCCGGAACTCTCAACGACCAAAGCAAGCAGTTCCTGTGTTAACCTAAATAATATAATGCCGTGTTCACGGTCCAGTTCCAACGTGTTTGCATTAATACTAAGATCTATTTCCCTTAATGTTGTTCTTTTGATCTTCATAATTTCGGATTGCAAAAGTTCGAAAAACGAAGCTTGTTCCGCGTGTTGGTTTACGCAGGCTGCCGAAATATTCCGGATATCGCGAATGCATTCTCCTGTTATAAGATAAATCTCATCTACAATCTTTGGTCGGTCAACGTTTGCTGAGTAAGAAATTCTACTGATCAGTAACCGCACAACCGATAGTTTTTGGGCCACTTCATTCTGCAATTCATATTTAATGTACTGAAGTGTCTCCTCTTTGATCCCGCTTAGGCTTCGTGCAAGTTCCAGTTCAAAGTTAGCTTGTTTTACATCGCGGGGTATTATAAAAGTAGACTTTTTTTTGAAGATACCGAAATGACTTAAAAGATAAATCAGTATAACCAAAATAAACAGCACTAAAACGTACGGAAAAAGTATTTTAAAGTATTCCATGCGCATCGATTTGTGGTTTATATTCCTGAGGCCCGCAGAAATCACCGAAAAGAAAAATACCCGGATAATTCGCCGTTGATTTTGTAAATTATTTCTGCAAAATTGGTATGAAATATCAAAAAATTGAGGTAAGTCTTTATATACCAATTATTTTTGCCTCACAAATATATTTCAATTCCAATGCGCAGGTCAAGTGAATACACCCAATTAAAACGTGGTAGTCGCCTATTATTCCGACAACGGATTTTGGAAATTGAAGATATTAGAAGTAAATTTAGACCGTCGTATTTAATCTTCCTGTTTTAAAGGAAATAATTCCATCCACTGCATGCAGAATAGTACTGAACTGGAAAGCAATTTCAAAAGAATAAGATCGCTGATACCCGAAAATGTGCAGCTTGTGGCTGTCTCCAAAACCCATCCGGCAGAAATGATACAGTCGGCTTATGATCTTGGCCAGCGGGTTTTCGGAGAGAATAAAGTGCAGGAACTTCTTGCCAAGCAACCCGTATTGCCGCGTGATATTGCGTGGCACCTGATCGGTCATCTGCAAACCAACAAAGTAAAATATATAGCGGGATTTATAGATACTGTACAAAGTGTTGACTCTGCAAAAATCCTGCACGAAATAAATAAGCAGGCAGAAAAACATAATCGGACGATCAAAGTACTTCTGCAAATTAAGATTGCTGCCGAAGATACTAAATTTGGATTGCATAAGGATGAGGCCGAGATCCTGTTTCAGCAATATCTGGCGGGCGATTTTCCGCATGTACAGATTACCGGCCTGATGGGAATGGCTACTTTTACTGAAGATCGGGAAACTGTAAAAAAGGAATTCTCAACTTTGAAAAATATTTTTGATGAATTCTCAATGCACAGGCAGCTCCAAACCCTGTCGATGGGGATGAGTGATGACTTTCAGCTTGCGATTGAATGTGGCGCAAATTCGGTGCGAATCGGTTCGGCACTTTTCGGAAAGCGCAACTACGGAACCTCCTTTTAGGTATGATTTTTGCAACCACTTTTCTAAATTTTATACAAAATTTTTATTAAATCCATAATTCTATTAAATGCAAAAGATTTTAATTGTTGAAGATGAAAAAACTATTTCCGGTGTGCTCACAAGTATCCTTAGTGATGAGCTTCCGGATTATGAATTTATAATCGCTGAAGACGGGCTGGAAGGTTTAAAACATATTGAAAAAGATGATTTCGCACTTGTGGTATCGGATATCAAAATGCCAAAACTTTCGGGTACGGAATTGCTTAAGCAGGCTTTACAGGTGAAACCTGACACTACTTTTGTCATGATTTCCGGCCATGCTGACATCGATACTGCCGTATCTTGCCTGAAAGAAGGCGCTTATGATTTCATCTCCAAACCAATTGACATCAACCGCCTGATTACAAGCGTAAAGAATGCGCTGGACAAAAGGATCTTACAGACTACAAACCAAAACCTTAAAGTAGAAAATACGACCTTAAAAAAGAAGGTCAACAAAAAATACCAAATGATCGGGGATTCTCCTGCGCTGAAGAAAATTCAGGAAATGATCGAAAAAGTAGCGACTTCCGACGCGCGTGTTTTGATTACCGGACCAAATGGCGCGGGAAAGGAACTGGTAGCGCACGCCATACATGCACAGAGTGACCGAAGTAAAGGACCTATGATCGAGGTGAACTGCGCGGCCATTCCGTCAGAGCTGATCGAATCTGAACTGTTCGGTCACGTGAAAGGAAGTTTTACCGGCGCCATTAAAGATAAACAGGGAAAATTTGAACTTGCACACAACGGTACCATTTTTCTGGATGAAATTGGCGATATGTCGCTGGTTGCGCAGGCTAAAGTCTTGCGTGCCCTGCAGGAAAGTAAAGTTTCCCCGGTGGGTAGCGACAAGGAAATCAAGGTGGATGTGCGCGTTTTAGCTGCTACCAATAAAGATATGCATAAGGAAATCGCCAGCGGAAAGTTTCGCGAAGACCTTTACCACAGGCTTTCGGTGATTGAGTTGTACGTGCCGCCACTGGAGGAAAGAAAAGAAGATATAAAGCTTCTGGTGAAACATTTTGCAAAAGTTATTTCTGAAGAACACGGTACCGCGCTGAAAGATTTCGATCAGAAAGCAATAACCGCCCTTGAGAATTTTACCTGGACAGGAAATATCCGTGAACTTCGAAATGTAGTGGAACGATTGATTATTCTTGGCAGTAATCCTGTTTCTGCTGAAGACGTTGCAAGTTTTGTAAGAAAATAAACCTTTGGGTTTTTAAGATATCGTTAAAGTTTGCAGTATTTTTGCTGCAAACTTTTTTTGTGCCGTTATGCCGATATTAAATCCCGTTCACACCCGCCGGTTATTTCAACTCGCCTTCCCAGTCATGATCACACAGGTCGGACAGGTTTCGGTGCAGCTTTTCGACAATATTATGGTCGGAAAACTTTTGGGTGCAGATGCGCTGGCTTCGGTATCACTGGCGAACGGTGTATTTTTTTCGGTGTTTGTTCTGGCGCTGGG
Source organism: Kaistella palustris DSM 21579 (assembly GCF_000422265.1). Taxonomy (GTDB): domain Bacteria; phylum Bacteroidota; class Bacteroidia; order Flavobacteriales; family Weeksellaceae; genus Kaistella; species Kaistella palustris. The sequence continues at coordinate 50,965 of NZ_AULL01000019.1, read as the reverse complement.
ATTTTCACTGGCAATACCGCCGCTGGTTGCAGAGGCACAGTCTCAAAAAGACCACAACACCATCAACAGGATCTTCCGGCACGGTTTCGTGCTGAATATGGGCATTGGTTTACTGCTGGTAATTCTCATGCTGTTTGCACTGCCGCTGCTTTATCATCTCGATCAGCCGGAGAAAATTATTCCCGATACCGAAAGTTATCTCCGCATCACGATAATCAGTATTTTGCCTTTCATGGCGTTCCAAACGATGCGCGAAGTTTCGGAAGGTTTGAGTTTTACCATTGGCGTAACCAAGGCGACAATTATTGCGAACGTAATCAATATCGTTCTGAATTATATCTTTATTAAAGGCGTATTCATGCCGTCGCTGGGCGTTGACGGTTCCGCTTATGCTTCATTTGTAGCAAGAGTTTTCATGGTCGTTTTCATATTCTTTGTAATGAAAAAGAATCCGGCAACCAAAAGATATATGGACAGTTTTAAACTGAATTTTAAACTCTTCCGCAGAGATGTTTTCCGCAAGCTCATCAAACTGGGAGTTCCTACGGCTTTGCAGATGTTTTTTGAAGTGACTGCTTTTGCAGCGGCAGCTTTTATCTGCGGACTGATCTCTGCAAAAGATATAGCTGCACATCAGATTGCGCTGTCGATGGCATCGTTTACATTTAATCTCTGCATCGGTTTCAGTATTGCCACGACCATTATGGCGGGCAACAGATTTGGTGAAAAAAATTATGTTGAACTGAGGAATGTAGGGGTTAACAATCTGAAAATCGTATTCTTTTTCATGACTTTTTGCGGGCTTATTTTTATCGCGGGAAGAAATGTTTTGCCGACTTTTTTCACCAAGAAAGAAGATGTTGAAGTAATCCTGTTGGCATCAAAATTATTGATCATTGCCGCACTTTTTCAGCTTTCAGATGGCTTGCAGGTATTATCGCTTGGCGTTCTGCGCGGAATGCAGGATGTGAAGATTCCCAGTATGTTAACCTTCGTGGCGTACTGGATCATTGCGCTGCCACTGGGTTATTACCTGTGTGTCACAATGAAAATGGGTGCTTACGGCATGTGGATCGCTCTTGGGATTGGACTTACCATCTCCGCATTTTTACTTATCCGCAGATTCCTGAGGCTTTCTCAAATGAAAATCGATAAATTCAATTCTCCATCAGAATAAAAAAATTAAAGAATCATGTTTTCTTTAATGCAGAAAAAAGCCGCCTCAAAAAATGAAGCGGCTTTCTAAAATAATTAAAACTATTTACTACACAATGTGTTTCGGTGTATAACCGTCGTCACTTAATTCCTGATGTTCGTAATCTGCTGTCATTTCAGCTTCATAATCCAACTTTTCATCTTTGCCCATTCTTCTCAGTAATGAGTCGAAAAGTGAGTAAACTACGGGAACAATAATCAGCGTAAGGAATAATGATGAAGTCAAACCACCGATGATTACCCAGGCAAGCCCGTTATTCATTTCCGCTCCTGCTCCTTTTGCCAGTGCGATTGGCAACATACCGAAGATCATCGCAATGGTGGTCATCAATATCGGCCGGAGTCGCGCGTGATTGGCCTGAAGCAGCGCATCGTGAGTTGACGCGCCCGCTGCTTTCCGCATGTTGGCAAAATCCACGATCATAATCGCATTTTTTGCAACCAAACCGATCAACATGATCATTCCCAGCATGGTAAAAATGTTCAATGAATTGTTGGTCAGCGCCAGAATGACCATTACCCCGATCAGTGCCAATGGAATTGAAAACAGCACCACGAAAGGGTACACAAAACTGTCATACAGCGAAACCATAACAAGGTAAACCAGCACGATGGCAGCTAACAGAGCAATTCCAAGGGTTCCAAAACCTTCGGTCTGGTTTTCCATATCACCACTCCAGATGTAATTTACGCCGGCAGGTTTCGTTTTCTCATTATCCATAAATTGTGCGGCCCATTCATTAGCCACATCACCTACAGGACGCCCAACAACTTTGGAAAGTACTTTTACAGAAGGTGATTTGTCCCGCCGTTGAAGCAGACTCGGTCCCGAGCTCATATCTACGTTTGCAAACTGGCTTAAGCGGATCTGTTCGCCGTTGTTGTTGGTGAATATCAGGTTTCGAACGTCATCGATTGACTGTCGGTTCGCATCTGCAAAACGGATGTTGATGTCGTACTCGTATTCTCCTGCGCGGAATTTTCCGTCGGTATTTCCGTTAAAGGCGGTCTGCATGGTCTGGCCTACACTCGAAAGGTTAAGACCTAAAGTTGCCATTTTATCGCGGTCGATATTCACACGCACTTCGGGGCTTCCGGTATCGGTAGACAGTTCTGCATCTACAGCACCCGGAACTTTTTTCAGTAATCCCAGGATTCTGTTGGCTTCTTTATTTGCGGTTTCGTTATCGGGTGCTGTCACCACCATTTCGATCGGTGCGTTGTCTGCGCCCATTAAGCCGATGGGGGCGGTTTTAAATTCGACACCGGTAAATTTTTCTTCAAGATCTCTCTTGAATTTTGCAGCGATAATATCGGTGCTTTCGCTTCTTTCCGATTTATCGATCAGATTGACCTGAACTTCTGCCTGATACACGGTGGCCTGTGAAGCTCCGAAACCATTGGACTGCTGGCCTACGGTAGTAATAAGGTCTACTACCCTTTTATCGTTTCTCAGATATTTTTCGACATTTAATGTAACCTGATTGGTTTTTTCTACTGTTGCATCTTTTGGCAGTTCAATCTGAACCAGGAATTGCCCGCGGTCCATTTTTGGGAAAAATTCGCCACCAATAAAGCCGAACGCGACCAGCATAAATGAGGAGATCAAAACAATAAAGGTAATAACAACAGTCATTATCCGCCTTAACCCTGTTTTTAAACACCATTCTAAAATATTGGAAATCCAGTGCGTAAATTTATCCAACTGTGTTTCAAACCAAAGAATGAATTTCTCAAACGGGTTTTTACCGGTAAGATGAACCACTTTTCCGAATCTTGATGATAACCATGGAATGATGGTGAACGAAGCCAGTAACGAGAATGATGTGGCGATAACTACCGTAACACAGAACTGGGCCAAAATATCGGAAACCAAACCGGAACTCATCGCGATCGGCAAAAATACTACGACAATAACCAATGTAATTGCAGTTACCGTAAATCCAATTTCCGAAGCTCCGTCGTAAGCTGCGCGGATTCTGCTTTTACCCATTTCCATGTGTCGGTACACATTTTCCAGAACCACGATCGCGTCATCAACAAGAATTCCCACCACAAGTGAAAGTCCCAGTAAACTCATTAAGTTCAGGGTATAACCCATTAAATACATCCCAATGAATGTCGCGACCAGTGATAACGGAATCGAAACCATTACAATAAAGGCGTTTCTGATGTTGTGAAGGAACAGCAACATTACCACAGCCACCAGAATAACCGCCAGTACAAGGTCGAAGATCACATGATTTGCCGCCTCCAGGGTGAAATCTGTACTGTTATCTACAATATTTACATCCAGTCCCTGAGCCTGATAATTTTTTGTTACTTCGGCGATGGTTTTCTGCACATTGGCGGAAACTGCTACTGCATTTGCATCAGACTGCTTTTTGACCTGCATCAGGATCGTAGGATTCTGATTGAATCTTGCAATTTTTTCAACATCCTGCTGCGTATCAAAAACAGAAGCTACATCTGAAAGTCTCACCTGAGCACCATTCTTGGTGGAAATGATCAGGTTGTTCATTTCAGCGATCGACTTATATTTTCCCGATAAGCGTATGGTCGCTTTCGATGTTCTTGATTTTAAACTTCCGGTAGGGAAATCCAGATTTGAGGAAAGAATTGCCTGCTGTACATCGCCAATGGAAATGCCGTAACCCTGCAGTTTTTTCTCGTCGATGTTTACCTGGATCTCACGCTCCTGCCCGCCGACAAGGTCAACCTGCGCAACACCGTTCACACGGGAAAAGATCGGTTCTATTTTTTTGTCTAAAAGGTCATAAAGCTGTTTGTTGTTCAGCTTTTTGCTGGTAATACTCATCGTCATGATCGGAAGGTCATCCAGTGAGAATTTGTTCAGTGAAGGCGCATCAACATCATCCGGAAGTTCGGATAAGATCGCATTTACTTTTCGCTGCGCATCATTCAGGGCATAGTTTACATCTGCTCCCGTGTTCAGCTGAACCATAATTACGGAAAGACTTTCGTATGAAGACGATTCTACTTTTTTCACGTTTTCTAAAGACCCTACCGCGTCTTCGATCTTTCTGGTCACCGAAGTTTCTACCTCGCTTGGTGAAGCTCCGGGATAAATCGTGGAGATGGTGACTACATTGGTCTCAAATTTCGGGATCAGCTCGTACCCCATCATAGAGTAGCTCAGCAAACCGCCCAGCGTAAGAATCGTAAACAATACGATAATTAACGACGGTCTTTTTATTGATATTTCTGCTAATTTCATTGTTCTACTTTACGATGTTAATTTTAGATCCGTTTTCCAGGTTGATCTGTCCGCTGGTGATCACCTGCTCGCCACCGTTTAACCCGCTGATGATCTGAACTTTGTCGCCGTACACTTTTCCGGTTTTTACGCTGATCATTTTTGCCGTACCGTTTTGCACGATGAATAACTGGCCGGAGCTTACACCGTTCACAAAAGCTTCTGCAGGAACCGTCAGCATATTTTGGTTTTCTGCACCATAATTCGTTTTAAACAAGGCTGTTCCATACATACCGGCTTTTAAACTGCCGTTGTTTGCCACCTCAATTTCCACGGGGAAATTAAGTGAGGCATCACTTTTCGGCGCGATGAATGTAATTTTACCGTTAAAGGTCTCGTCACCCAAAACATTTACTGTGATCGGAACACTTTGGCCGATCTGGATTCTGCCGATCTGGCTTTCATCCACCAAAACAGATAATTTTAAACTGTTGATGTTTACAATTTCGAACAGCGGAGTTCCCGGAGAAACCACCATGCCGGGTTCAACCATTTTTTTATTGATGATCCCGCTGATACCAGCTCTTACGCTGGTATCGTTGACACGTACTTTTTGTGCACGGACCGCCGACTGCATGTTTTTCAGCTGCAAACGGGAATTGTCCAGCTGCTGCTTGGTTACACCACCTGTTTTATACGCGTTTTCGTACCGCTGATTATCGATGATCGCATTTTGCAGATTATTCTGTGCCTGTGTCACATCAACTTCAATCGCATCTCTTTTAATGGTTGCCAGAACCTGACCTGCACCTACTCTGGAACCTTCGCGAACCATTACATTTACGATTCGCCCGGAAATTTCGGATGACTGGTTGGTTTCCTGTTTGGGAATAAAAGTCCCGTTTGCTGTATAATCGGTATTGATGTTTTCTCTTTCTGCTGTGATCACATTTACGTTGATCTTATCAACCTGTTTTGCAACTTCGGCAACTTCCTTTTTCTGGTCCGCTTTGTTGGAAGCGATCTTGTATGCGCCCAAGCCGATCAGTATAGCGGCAACAATGATGTATATTAGAGTTTTTTTCATTTCAATATTTATTTTTTTAATGTCAAAAGTTAACTTTCAACGTTCTGTTTTCTGTTATTTTAAATAAGTTTTAAGTTCTCCTTTGGATTTGTAGTATTGTATTTCTGCAATTTTATAATCAAGTACCGCATTGCTGTAATTGTTTTTGGCTTCTACCAGCGCATTTTCGGCTTCCAGTAAATCGGTAAGTGTCGCCAGGCCATACTGGTAATTGCTTTTTGTATTAGAGGCTACAGTTTCCGCCAGACTCACATTGGCTTTTTGATTATCCAGAGCTGCCAAACTGTTTTCGATCTGCGACTTGGCGTTCTGGTAAGCCAGATCTAAACCAAGTTTCGTGTCTTTGATGTCAGCATCAAGTTTATCAAGTTCGATCTGGGCCATCGCGACACGCGCTTTGGTAGCAAAACCATTAAAAATAGGAATATTCACCCCTAAAGTTATTGCAGAATAATCCGACCAGTACACGCCGCTGTTCTTACCGTGTGTAAGCGGGAACTTATCACCAATTCCCTGATAGCTGTAATTTGCAACCAGGTTTACGGTAGGGTAATAATCTGCCTCCACTGCTTTTTTATTATACTGAAGCAGCTCTTTCTGTTTGTCCAGAACCTGAACTTCTGTGCGCTGATCTGTGGCAATGGTTTCATCTAAAAGATGCGGTGTTACCTCCATATCGGATTTTACAAGTACGATATCATTCTCAATGGGCATTCCCATATAAAATTTAAGTGCGTTTTCGGCCTGGTTAATTCCGTTCTGCTGGTGCGTAAGAATGGTCCTGATGTTGGTCAGGTTTACGTTGGTACGGTCCAGATCCACTTTTTTTGCCAAACCGTTATCGAAAAGACTTTTTATAATGTCCCGGGCTTTTTCAGTGCTGGCATAACTGCTCTCTAAAGTTTCTTTTTTCTGCTGAATGGTAAAAACCTGAAAGTAGGCATTGGATACCCTTTCGATAATCTGCTCTTCGGTCAGCTGCTCGTTTAACTGATAAAATTCTTTAGTAGATTTCGCAGCTTTCAGCCCGATAAAAACTTTCTGATTAAATATAGCCTGGTTCAGTTCTACTCCGATTCCGGCGTTCCATTTCTGACCGAACGAAATCATCTGAATATTACTTGGCCCGCCACTGAAGGCTCCTACGTCTAAAGCCGATTTCTGCAGTAAGGGATTGTACGTGAGATTTCCTACTCCGTTGAGGTGTGGCAGCGCATTGGCTTTTGCTTCCATGATCTGGTAGTCGGCATTTTGCACGTCCAGTTTCGATTTTAATGCATCTGCCTTGTTTTGGAGTGCATATTCTATGGCGTCTTTCAGTGTTACGGTCTGCTGCGCTTTCAGCCCGGAGAATGAAAACACGAAGATACCGGCGACGGCCATTTTTGTCCAATTGGTCATTTTATATGGTAATTATTTGTTGCTGATTATTATTTCTTGAAAAGTATATTGAGAATAATTTCCTTCCGTTGGGAGAGTAAACGGTCGAATTCCTTATCATCGATCATCATATTCTCCATAAACAAAGGCCGAATCGCACTGGGAAAAGCTAAAAGAGAAATCATGTTAAAAATAAACTGTACAGGTTCCATTTTCTCAATATTCCCGGCCTCCATTTCCTTTGAAATTTCACGGTATAAGAGCATAAGATCATTTTTTTCCACATTCCTCTTATGGCAGCTTCCTTTGTTGATTTGTGAAACGATGTACGTTTCGAGATAAGGATACCGGCGTGTGGTGGCCAGACTACCATCAATAAAGCGCGAGATCTTTTCCTTGAACGGAAGGTCAGAACGCATGATAATATCGGTCTTATCACTTTCTACCCGGTGGGCATCCTCGAAAACAACCTGCATCAGATTATCCCTCGACCTGAAGTAATAATTGATCAGTGTGCGGTTTACGCCTGCTTCATCTGCAATTTCCTGCGTGGTGGCATCAAACCTGCCCTGCACGAAAAATAATTTTTTTGCGGTTTCCTTTATTAGTTCCTGGGTATGATCCCTTTTATCCTGGATTGACATTTTTGTTAAACAATTTTGTGCAAATTTAAACCAAACATTTATTTTGACAAAATTGTTAAACTGAATTATTGATGGTATTTATCGAAAACCGTAATCGGATTTGTCGATTTAGTAAAAAGATGAAGTTAAAAAGGTTATGTTATTTCTTATGGATGTACCGCGAAAGTTTGATCCCCAGGTCGGTCCAAAGGATTTTGGCGTGCGCGTTTCTTTCAAGATGGTAGTCGGCTTCGGAGATTTCCTCCAGTATCGCTTCGATATTTGCACCGCTTATGTAGTTTGAGAATGATTCCCATTTAAATCCGCCGGTCTCAATTTTTTTATAAACCAGCCCGGTATTTCCATAATTCTGAAGTAGCGCCAGGCGAAACATCTCCGCACAGTATTCCAGGAAACTCTTTTGCTTTTCACGGTTCAGAGAAGCAATGTTGCGGCCCCATAGTACAATGTTTTTCAGGAATTCCGGTTTCTTTTTCACCTGAAACGCGTCGCGGACCCATTGTATAAAAAGCTGTTCGAATTCGGATTCGGAATTTTCGGCAAGAGCAGTCTTCTGCGCCAAGTTCCAGTTACCCTGCGCCTGGAAAACCGTTTCTTTCAGTTTTTCTTCAGTGAGCGAAAATTTCTGCCGAAGCGACTTTTCTATAGCTTCATCAGTAATCCGCGGGACTTCAACAAGCTGCGTTCGGCTAAGGATCGTGGGCAAAATAGTGTCGGCACTTTCTGCCAGTAAAAGTATCAAAGTGTCTTTAGGCGGTTCTTCCAGAAATTTCAGAAATTTATTGGCGGCCGAAATATTCATTTTCTCCGCCTGCCACATGATCAGAATTTTGCTTCCGCCCTCGAAACTTTTCAAAGAAAATTTCTTGTTAAGCTCATCCATCTCATCCGCGTAAATCGTAAGCTGCTTATTTTCTGAGGAAAGGAGTTTGGTCCAGTCGTCACTGTTAGCGTATGGATTTGCCAGAACCATGTCCCGGAAATCGGTTTGAAAAGGTTGCGAAGTTGCTTTGTCTTTTACTTTAAAAACAGGAAAAGTAAAATGAAGATCCAGGTGGTTCAGTGTTTCTACTTTCGAAGATGAAAACTCGTTCTCTGCGCGCAATACCTCTTTTGCAAATGCCAATGCCAACGGCAGCGTTCCGTAACCCGCTTTCCCTACGAAAAGTTGGGCATGCCCTACCCTGTTTTCGGTGATGCTGTTTTTGAGTAAATTTTTAAGTTTTTCCTGGCCGGTGATCTGTTCCCAATTCATTTTTCAAAGATAATAATTTAGTTTGAGCAGAATTTTCGACTGTGGGTTATTGAGCTTTCTTTTTTTTTGTGAAAATCACTAGTTAAAGTCCATTTTTTTAATTTTAAAAAAAGTCTCCATCAAAATAAATTCAGCATTCAATAATCTATTAAACCGCGATCTTCCCTTAACAAACTTTAACCAAAGTAAATTTTTCCAGTTCAGTAATATTTAAGATATTTGCGCATTATTTTTAAAAATAAAGAATGAAAAGATTTTTTGTATTGCCTTTCCTTGCGGCCGGCTATTTTCTGCAGGCACAGTCGATTGGTAATTCTCCTTATGCCGCCTTTGGAATCGGTGATGTGAAGTATGACAACACGACCGATGTGAATGCAATGGGTGGTATTTCTACCGCATATATTTGGGATTTCAACAATAATTTTAACTTCAGCAATCCCGCTGCGAATAAAAATCTGGAGCTTACCACTATAAAACTGGAGGGAACAAACGAAAATAATTTTTTCAAATCCAATTTCGATAATTCGAATATCACCAAGCATTCCACTTACCTCTCGAATATTGCAATCGCTTTCCCGCTTTCGCCGAAAGTTAAATTTGGTCTGGGTTATCAGCCTTACAGTTCCAAAAAATATTCGGTCCTAAAAAATGAAACACTTTCAGACGGAACACAGAAAGGGGAATCTTTTCGCGGTGAAGGGACGTTGAATACCGTGCAGGCGGCAGTTTCTTATCAGATCTCGCCGGAATTTGCATTAGGATTAAGAAGTAATTTCTACTTCGGAAATCTGTATGATATTAATGAGCTCACTTATTCAAATGCCGAACTCATCAATGGATACGAGACCAAAAATAAGATCAAGACTTTCAATTTCACGCTGGGAACTGCTTACCAAAAAGTGGTAAACACCGATAAAAAGCTCACTTTAGGTGCGACCTACACATTCGGTAATACCGGGCAGATGGAAACCGCGTACACCAACAGCACCTATTTTTATACCACCGGTGAAACCAAGAACAACATCAGCATCATCGATGAGAAAATAAGTGAGGATAAGAATCTTATACCAATGGAGTTTTCTTTGGGTGCCGGTTATGGTAAAGATTCCAAATGGTTTTTGGGTACGCAGGTAGATTATAAAAAAGGCGAAACGATTCAGTTTTTAGGCCAGCCATTCGCCAATCAGGACTCTTACAGAATTGCTGCAGGTGGTTGGATCTTGCCAAATTATAACAATTTCCGAAGCTATTTCTCCAGGGTTACTTACCGCTATGGCGCTTACTACGAGAAAGGAAACCTTTCCTTAAACGGAACCGATATCAATAAATTTGCGGTCACCGGAGGTGTAACACTGCCATTCGAGAACCGAAGTGTGAACCGTATGAGCGGAATCGATATTGGTGTGGAACTTGGTAAGAGAGGAACTGTAGACAACAATATGGTTCGCCAGAACTTTATAAACCTGCGGATTGGAATTAATTTTGCCGACAAATGGTTTATGAAACGTCTTTATGATTAAGAGATGAATCTTTACAGAAAAATATTCTATAAAAATATAGCCGCCCTCGTGGGATGTGCTATATTTTTTGCTTTGAATTCCTGTGAAGAAGATCTTACCCAAATCGATAAAAACAGGAATACAAATTTTCCCTCGCAAGTCATCAACAATGCCACCATCGTGCAGCGCGATTCCGGTATTGTAAAACTCCGCGCCACAGCGCCGCTTATCGAGAAGTATGAGTATATCGATTCGCCTTACATCGAAGCTAAAAAAGGAATTCACATCCTTTTTTATGACAAGAAAAAACCGGATTTGCCCGGAAAGATCGACGCAAAATACGCTAAATATAACGAGAAGAAACAGTTTTACGAAGCGAAGGGAAATGTAAAGATCATCACCAACGAAAACCAAATGTTTGCCATGCAGTCCATTTACTGGGATCAGGTAAAACGTGTGATCTACACGAGCGACACTGTGTTTGTGACCGATAAAGACGGTTCTACGCTCGTGGGCGCAAAAGGGATGAAGGCTAAAGATGATTTTTCCGAATACACCTTTTACGACAATTCGGGCGACATTAATGCAAAAAAAATTCCCGAAAAAGGGCGCTGATTTTTGTAAATTCGGTAAAATATTTTTTTATGGAGTTCCAGGCGATTGGCCTCATGTCGGGCACCAGTCTTGATGGGCTGGATATCTGTTTTGCAAGATTTAAAAAGGACAGGTCCTGGACTTTTGAGATTTTGTGTGCCGAGACAATTCCCTATTCTCAACATTGGGATATAAAGCTTCGGAATGCAGTTTTTTTGAAAGCCGAAGAGCTGCTTGCACTAAATTCGGAGTACGGTTTTTATCTGGGAAACAAAGTCAAAGAATTTATCGGCAGAAATGCCCTTGGCAATGTCGATTTGATCGCTTCTCACGGGCATACGGTTTTTCATCAGCCGCAAAAAAAATTTACTTTACAGATCGGTGACGGCCGTGCGATACACATCATCAATGAAATTCCTGTAATTTACGATTTCCGGAGTGCCGATGTTTTGCGCGGCGGCAATGGTGCGCCGTTGGTTCCGATTGGCGATGAACTCCTGTTTTCCGAATTTGATGCATGTCTGAATCTCGGCGGCTTTTCAAATATTTCCTTTAAAGAAAATGGTCGGCGAATCGCTTTTGACATCTGTCCGGTGAATATTGTGCTCAACGATTTTGCAAAGAAACTGGGGCATGATTTTGATGAAAATGGTGCTTTGGCGAAAAGCGGCATGGTTAATGAAAATATTTTGGCAGAGCTAAATACGCTTTCTTTTTACGGCGAAAATCCCCCTAAATCTTTGGGTATTGAATGGGTTAACGCAAATGTTTTTCCTTTATTAAAGGAGGATACGCCGCAGAACATTCTGGCGACATTTACAGAACATGCGGCAGAACAAATTGCCGAAACCTTTAACAAAAATAAAATCAGGAAGGTCTTATTCACGGGCGGTGGAACTTATAATTCCTGGCTTCTGGAAAGAATAAAGAGTAAAACCAACGCAGAAACAGTCATACCTGATGCGCGGATAATCGATTTCAAAGAAGCATTGATCTTCGCATTTATGGGCGTTTTGCGTTTCAATAATGAAATTAATATATTGTCTTCGGCCACAGGAAGCACGGCAGATCACTGTGCCGGAATCCTGATTTAGGAATTTAAAAAAAATACATTTATGCAGATAGATATCAGAAACTTAGCCCTCAGCGATTACGATGAACTGAAGGAAACCATGCAGAAAGCATATCCTACCATGTCGGAAAATATCTGGTCTAAGAAGAGCATTCAGAAACTTATCAAGATCTTTCCCGACGGGCAGATCTGCATCACCGTAGATGATAAGATCGCAGCGGTTTGTCTTTCGCTGAAAGTGCAGTACGAGCTTTTTGGCGATGATCACACGTATAAGGAAATTACAGGGAATTACACCTTTAACACCCATTCAGAAACGGGAAACGTGTTATATGGAATTGAAATTTTTGTAGATCCGGAATTCCGTGAACTTCGGCTCGCGCGACGCCTTTACGATGCGCGTAAGGAACTGTGCGAAAAACTGAACCTTAAATCAATCATCGTTGGCGGCAGGATTCCACATTATCATCTGCACAGCGCAGAACTTTCGCCGCGCGAATACATTCAGCAGGTGCGAAAAAAAGAGATTTATGATCCGGTTCTAAGTTTTCAGCTGGCGAATAATTTTTTGCCCGTTCGTGTGTTGAAAAACTATCTTCCCGAAGATCTGCATTCCGAAGAAAACGCGGTGCTTTTGCAGTGGAATAACATTTATTACAGCAAAAAGCCAAACACCATGCAGGATTCAGTTATCCGGTTGGGTTTGGTGCAATGGCAGATGCGCCATTTCAAAGATATCGACGCGTTTTTCGAGCAGGTTGAATTTTTCGTGAATGTGATGGCAGATTACAAGTCAAATTCATCATGTTTCCCGAGTTTTTCAATACTCCGCTTTTAGCTCCTTTTAATGATCTTTCGGAGCGTGAAAGTATGTTTAAGCTCGCCGAACTGACCGAGGAAATTAAAGTGCGCCTTTCCCAGCTGGCCATCAGTTATAACATCAATATTATCGGCGGAAGCATGCCGTTTGCCGATACCGAAAAGGATGATCTGTACAACATCAGTTATCTGCTTCACCGCGACGGTAAGATCGATGAGCACCGAAAGATTCACATTACACCAAATGAGAAAAAATTCTACGGAATGAAAGGTGGAAATGAAATAAAAGTCATCGATACCGACTGCGGAAAAGTGGGTTTGGTGATCTGTTATGATGTTGAATTCCCGGAATTGCCGCGGATCCTCGCAGATCAGGGCATGAAAATTTTATTTGTTCCTTACTTGACCGACACGCAGAATGCGTATATGAGAGTTCGCCACTGTGCTGCGGCGCGCGCAATTGAAAACGAGTGTTATGTGGCTATTGCAGGCTGTGTGGGAAATCTTCCGGGAGTAAATAACATGGATATTCAGTACGGTCAGGCAGCGGTTTTTACACCTTCTGATTTTGCATTCCCGTCGAATGCGGTAAAAGGTGAAGCCACACCGAATACGGAAACTACATTAATTGTAGATGTTGATCTTAATTTACTGAAAGAACTTCATCATTACGGAGCCGTAAGAACGATGACCGACAGAAGGAAAGATCTGTACGACACCGTAAACCATAACAGCGAGACGGAATGATATCGCTGACAATTCTTTAAAAATATTAAGTAACTTTACTGAACGGCGACCGATGATGCGCTGATTACTAATAAAAACCGGAAGTTATGCTTTATCCCTTAATGGCGCTCGGCTTTACCGTTCTCTTCGTTCTTTATCTATTATATCTTTTGCTTATTAAAAAAGATGTGCAAAAGGCCCGGTCGGTTTTATTTCCCGGATTATTTTTCATTGCAATATGGGTAATACTGTACCTGCTTGTCCTGAGATAAATATATTTTTTAAAAGGTCGTGTTTTCAAAGATGGCACAAGGTTTGCGACATTTAGGTCTAATTATAAAACTGTATCAAAATGAACATTAAATTTCTTTTACCAGCTGTCGCACTTTCATTAACTCTGGCTTCATGTTCCAAAGAGAAGACCGAAACAACTGCTATGGATTCCTCTGTAGACAGTATGGCGATGCCGGCGCAGGACTCCACCATAGTTGCCGCTCCCGAAGCTGACACTATGCAAACCGGTAATACTTTCAATTATGTAAGTAATGACGGTAAAACCAAATTTACACTTACGCACGACGCCGCGAACGGGACAGTAGTTGTAAAAAACGAAACCGACGGTAAAACATATAATATGAAACAGGAAGTTTCAGGAAGCGGAGAAAAATATGTGGATGAAAACGGCTACTATTTCATAGGCCATCAGGGAGAGTTTTATTTTGGGAAAGACGATAAAGATCTTGTTACTGGAAAAAGACAATAATGATCCATTGAAAAAATAGGAAAGGCTGCTAATTTTGGCAGCCTTTATTTTTTTGTATTTTTAAGTTCTCCATCTGAAGACTTTTTCTTTAGCATAAAAAAACCGGTTTTTAAACATAAACCGGTTTTATTGATTCTTTAAGTTTCATAAAACTCTTTTTTAATTACAGTTTAAAGTCGACTTTTACATTGAAAAACCGCCCGGTCAGCCGTACAGGAACCGGGTAATTATAACCGGTAGATACATCATTTACCCATTGGTTCGCCACCGTATTACTGATGTTGAATGCATTGAAGATCTGCACGCCTAAGGTAAGTTCCCGGAAATTTCCCCAGAATCCACCATTTACTTTATTGTCTTTCTGATCGATGAACACTTTTGAAAGTCCAATGTCCACTCTTTTATACGATGGTAAAGTCTTCTGGTATTTGTAAGGTGCTTCAAAATCCGGTTTGCCTGCTGTATCTAAGGAAATTGGTGTTCCGGAAGGTAATCCGTTTGCAAAAACCAAAGTAAGATTTACACGCATCGAGGGGAACTTCGGCATATAATCCTGGTAAAACATCGAAAATCTGAAACGCGGATCTGTAGGTCGCGAAATATAGCCGCGGTCATCAATATTTTCTTTTACTCTTGCATAGCTGGCCGAAATCCAGGAATCCACTCCCGGCACAAATTCACCGAAAAGCCGCGTATCCACACCATAAGCGTAACCCTGTGAATTATTCTGACCGGAATAGCGAATCCGTACATTATCAAGATAGTAGGGAATCAGATTGTCCATCTTTTTGTAATACAATTCGGTTGTAAGTTTAAACGGCCGGTCAACCATCCTGAATTCATAATCGTTGGCAAAAATGATCTGCATGGATCTCTGGGAAATTATATTTGGATTAAAGTTGCCGTCCAGATCTTTAATTTCTTTATAAAAAGGTGCCTGATAATAAATTCCGCCGGAAAGTTTGAAGAGCATATCCATATCCCAGTTCGGCTTTACCGCAACCTGGGCACGTGGTGAAATGATGGTCTCGTCGTTAAAATCCCAATGAGAAGCGCGGATCCCTGCATTTACAAAAACACGGTTGTCGCCCCAGTAGAATTTTTTCGAATACTGGGCGTAACCCGAAAGTCTTGTCGGCTGTATGTGGTTTGCACCCGCAATATTAAAACGCAAACGAAGTTGGGAAGCATCCAGCGTTCCGGGGTTTACAAAGTCGCGCGGTGTGCTGTAACCCAATGAATCTACGAGCTGCCATTCGTTGGTATTGTCCTGCAGGTCTTCTTTTTCGAACTTTAAGCCCACTTCAAAATCGGTATTTACGTCGGGTGAAAATTTGGTTTTAAGTTGGGCGCCATAGGTTTTTACCAAAAGGTCATTTCGTGCGTGATCGATCTGTCCGCCCACATCATAGGAAGTAATCGGCTCACCGGTCACAGGATCGAAAGTCTGCAGCATGTACGCCGAAGCTATGGTATAATATTCTTTTTCACGGTTTTGGTAGGCGAAACTGTCCAGTGTAAATTTCCATTTATCATTTGGTTTATAGTTGACCGTCGCCGTACCCATCATATTTTTGTACTTATCATCTTCTTTACCGTCGTAGAAAACGCTCAACTTCAAAGGAGTAAGAACAGAACCAAATTCCACTTCCTTTACTTTCGGAATCATTTCATAATCATTCTTGCTCCAGTAACCGATGAAGGAAATATCCCATTTATCGTTGAACTTGTAATTCAGGTAAGACTGAAAATCAATGTACTGCGGATTGAAATCGGTATCTTCATTTAATGTGTTCAGAACCAGATTGGTATTTCGGTATCTGCCGGAAATAATTCCTGTGAATTTTTTATTTTTTGAAGCAAATCCTGTCGACAGGCGGGCGCCGATCAAACTCGCCTCACCCGAAAGTTCAAATTTCGTGGGCTGGCGGTAATAAATATTTAAGGCCGAAGACATTTTATCGCCGTATTTCGCTTCAAAACCACCGGCAGAAAAGTTGATGGCCTGTACCATGTCGGGGTTAATGATGCTCAGTCCTTCCTGAAGGGAATTTCTGATCAGAAACGGCC
Organism: Kaistella palustris DSM 21579; assembly: GCF_000422265.1. Classification (GTDB taxonomy): domain Bacteria; phylum Bacteroidota; class Bacteroidia; order Flavobacteriales; family Weeksellaceae; genus Kaistella; species Kaistella palustris. Next base: position 34,624 of record NZ_AULL01000019.1, on the reverse strand, counting down.
GGTAAATCTCAATATCATTAATGTAAATCAGATTTTCATCATAATTCCCACCGCGTACCATGTATTGTGAGGAAAGTTCGGCATTTGAATTTACCGAAGGCAAAGTTTTCAACAGCCCTTCGACACCGCCCGAAAGTGAGGCGACCTGCTGCGCTTCTTTGGTTGAAATTTCCATCGATGTAAGGTCGGTGACTTTGGGTTTCCCTTTTTTCTGAAATACCACTTCCTGGATCTGGGTTTCGCGCTGTACATTCACGAACAGCACATTTACGTTCTGTACCTTGGGTGCGGGTTTTATGTTCTTGGTAAAACCCCGGAAATTCTCCTTTTCCACGCTCAGCCGCTGTTCCGAATCTGCAAGCGGGACCTTTACAAAACCTTTGTCATCAGTGGTAAAATTTTCGTTATTGTAAGAAACATTTGCCTGTGCAACGGGATTGCCGTCTTCATCCAACACTTTAAGGTTAATCTGCGAAAATGCCAGTGCCGGCACGAACGCCAGGAGTAGAAGTAGTTTTTTCAAGGCTTGTAGTTTAGTTTTTAAAGATAATAAAAAATCAAAGAATCGCTTCGCGCACGCGGGATAATTTCTGGAGCAGGTCATCGAGTTTGTCGAGCTGCAGCATGTTTGCTCCGTCGGAAAGTGCGCAGGCGGGATTTGGATGCGTCTCGATGAAAAGTCCATCTGCACCCACAGCGATACCGGCTTTGGCAATGGTTTCTATAAGGTCGGGTCTGCCGCCCGTAACGCCTGAACTCTGGTTCGGCTGCTGAAGCGAATGTGTAACATCCAGGATCACCGGCGCGTACTTTTGCATGGTGGGAATCCCCCGGAAATCTACAACCAAATCGGTGTAACCAAAAGAATTCCCTCTTTCGATGATCGCTGTTTTTGGATTTCCGGAATCTGTTACTTTCTGAACCGCAAACTGCATGGATTCAGGAGAAAGGAACTGCCCTTTTTTCAAACTTACACATTTTCCGGTTTTTGCCGCCGCAATCAGCAGGTCAGTCTGGCGAACCAAAAATGCCGGGATCTGCAGCACATCCACATATTGTGCGGCCAGGGCAGCGTGCTCATTTTCATGAATATCGGTCGTAGTCGGAATGTTGAAGGTCTCTCCTACTTTTTTCAAAATTTCCAGCGATTTCTCTTCGCCGATGGTTGTAAAGGAATCCACACGGCTGCGGTTGGCTTTCTTGAAACTGCCTTTGAAGATATAGGGAATATTGTATTTGTTGGTCAGTTCCACCACTTTTTCTGCGATTCGCAGCGCCATTTCTTCGCCTTCGATGATGCAGGGTCCGGCGATGAGAAAGAAGTTTTTGGAATCTTTGTGGTGTATGGTTTCTAAGTATTGAATCATTTATATTTCTATTTAAAAAAGTTCTGAAGACCAACAAAAATACAATTTTTCTGTTTAAAGTTTCAGGCCGGGCTTTTTCGAAAGTCTACCATAAAAAAACATAAAAAAAAACGGACATGGGTCCGTTCTGTTCAGGTGAATTTCAGAATTTATTTATAATCTTTTCTAAAGTATTAATGTTTCGGGAAGTGAGTTTATCCTTTAAATTTTTCCTGCCCAGTACTTTTCCAAAGTCGGAGTCCAGGGTTTTTCCCTTTACAATTTTCCAGTAGAAGGTGCCGTTAACAATATGTGATTCTTCGCCTTCAGATTTTTCTGATTTTCTAAATTCTTCGGACAAAATATTTTCAATGCCTTCGCTTCCAATAAAAATATAGATGTGAAAATCGGTATTCTTTTGAAATGGATTGTGTGTATAAATATTTTTTATTTCTTCTTCAGTTTTTAAAAAGAGAAAAGCGTCATAATTAAAATGATCTGAAAGTGATTTTTGCAATAGCGGATTGAGTTCCGGCGCTTTCAAAGTTGAAGAAAAAATAATATTCCCCGTGGCTAAAACCGAAGTGACCTGCTCCATCCCATTTTGCGTAAAAATCCTGCAGACTTCCGCCATTTTCATGGTCGTGCCTTTTACATTCACGCCACGAAGAAAAGCACAGTACTTCGATTTCAATTTTTTGTAATTTTTATGCGATGGCTTCCCGTAAAATCACTCATCTATTGAGTAGCTTTCATAATTGCGTTGGTGATCTGATCCTGTTTTTCCTGGGAATACGTAGAATCATAAGGTTCCATCACATCAAACAAATACGTGTAAAATGGCGTTATCTTCTGTACGTTTTCCGACTGGTCCATTGCTTTTTCCCTGCCCATGATCTGCAGGTCCTTTACAAAATTGTGGAAGCGCTTATCAACCGGTTCTATGGATTTCACCAGATAATCATAGCCTTTATTTTTCTGGCCAATCTTATTGTACGCATCGGAAACGGCGCCAACAACCAACGAATATTCCAGCGGTTTTGTCCGCATCTGCCGGCCTACAAACCTCTGTTCATCTGGCGAGAGGCTGTAATAGTAGTCGTACTCGCTGAAGATTCCTTTTTTGAGTTGCTCGGCAAGATCCAGGCCTTTTTTCTCCTGTCCGGAAACTATATATCCGTATACCATTGAACTCAAAGAGCGCGGATCATTGTATTTTGCGACCGGAATTTCCCGGGAAGCAAGGTCCAGCATCTCGATAGCTTTCTTTTTCTCACCAGCCAGTGAAAGTGCTTCGGCAGCACGGCTTGCGGAACTTCGGTAACTCACGATATTTTGAGTGCAGGTTTCATCGAAATGTACTTTCAGGTCTTTGAAATTTCCCCAACGGTAATTCTTCACAATATTGTAAAGTGAATTGGCATCTACCCTTCCCATTTCGCCATCTTCACGTTCCGGCGTTTTTATTGGGACCAAACGGTAACTGAATCCATCGAACTGAAGATACTCGCCCAGGTAGAAAATATTTTCCGGATCATAAATTCCGCCGGTTGAAAAGTTAATTGGCCTTTTCCAGTCGAAATTTGAGAGGATGTCCAGCAATATGAGGTTATTCTTGAACATGCTGTTGCTCTTATAGTTCAGCGTAATATGGTCTACGGTCTGCGGCAGATCTTTGGCCTGGATGATTCCGGATTTTACGGCGTTTGCTTTATTAACAGGTAAAATGAATTTGGAAACCGGCAGAAAGTTGAACTTTTCATATTTATCTTCACCGAAAAGCATTTTCAGGATCTGGTCTTTATCATCGGATTTTGTTTTGATAAAATTTACAGCTTCTTTTAAGGTCATTGAATCCTGCGTGAGGAATTTTCGGAAGCCTGCAAACGTGGTTTCGGGTGCGCCCTGATCTTTCATATTGGCGAATACATTTTCCCAGTCGCCTTTAGACATCAGGAAAATCTGGTCGTTGCTGCCATCCCGGTAATCCTCATGGGTCAGGACAGAAGGTACAGGCATAGAATTATAGGTCCGCCTTTTAACCTGATCAATATTCCACGGAGTGGAAAGCAAAGTAAAATTCACCACTTTCACATCATCCCGCATTCCCGATGTTTCCTGCATTCCCCAAATCGGATAGGTGTCATTATCACCATAAACAAATAGGATATCGTTTTTCGGCAGGGATTTTAGAGTAGAATAAGCATAATCATATGCGGTATACCGCCCGCTTCTGTCGTGAACATTGTAATTCTGAAAGCCCATCATTAGCGGAACACCCAGCAGAACAATGCCGGCCACAATATTCGCCGTGTCCGATTTTACTTTCTGCTGCAAATACCAGAGTACTGCCGCCGCGCCAAGGCCAATCCAAATTGCAAACGCGTAGAAAGAGCCGACCATTGCATAATCTCTTTCACGGACTTCAAATGGTTTCACGCCCGTATAAAACACGATGCCGACACTTGTAATTACAAATAAAGAAAGTATGGCATAAAACCGGCCGAAATCTCTGTTAAGCTGAAAGAAAAAGCCAATTATCCCCAGAAGCAGAGGCAGGAAGAAAAAGGCAACCGTACTTTCATTTTTAAATTTTGAAGGCATCTTATCCTGATCTCCAAGCATGTAATTATCGATAAATGGAATTCCGGAAATCCAGTTTCCTTTTGTATTTTCCATAGAACCCTCCAGATCATTCTGGCGGCCCACAAAGTTCCACATCAGATAGCGCACAAAATAATATCCGTTCTGAAAGGTGAAAAAATAGTTAAGATTCTGCGCCAGCGACGGTCTTTGAACATGAATTAAATTATAAGGTTTAACTTTCAGGTAATCCTCCGCTTTAATGGTGCCCTCGTCATATTTCTGGCGCAGCTCATCGAAGATTTTCTTGGCTTCCGGGCTGTTGGCTACGTCTTCATTATCATAATTAAAGGAAAAATCCGGCGCGCCGTACATTGAGATATAGTTTGACATTACACTTTTGTCTTCGCTGAACATACGCGGCATAAAACTCACGTGCTCTTTGCTGAAAACATAATTAAAGCGGTCGCCTACGCGTCGGTAGGTTTTGGTATTTTCGTCTTTTTCGTAAACGTCGCCAGTTTTTTCAGTTTTGTAACTGCCGTCATCATTTTTTTGAATTCCGTTTGCATCCAGATATGCGGTATAGTTTTGTCCGTAAGAAGTGGGCCAGTCGCCGTACTGCTCACGGTTATAATAATCGAGCATACCGATCGCGGTATCCGGATCATTAAGGTTCATCGGCGGATTGGCATTTGCACGGATCGGAATCACCATCCAGCATGAAAAACCGATGATCATATAGATGACCGAAAGCGCAATGGTCTGGTAAATTTTCTTCGTGGATTTTCTGGCATACTTCAGTGCAAAATAGCAGAGCGCAATCAGAATTAAAAAGGCGATGATCGTTCCTGAATGGAAAGGCAGACCAATACCGTTAACTGCAAAGATTTCCATTTTGCCGAACATGGTCATGATAAAAGGGAAAATACCCTTAAATACAATTCCTAAAATAAGGAGTGTAATGAGGTTAGCCCAGAGGAAACTCTTCCAGCTGAACTCATAATTTCTCGCATAATATATAAGACAGACTGCCGGGATTACAAGCATACACATCATGTGCACTCCCACAGACAAACCAGTAACGAAAAAAATCAAGATGATCCAGCGTTCGTTATCAAGGTCGTGGTATTCATTCTCCCATTTGGTGATGAGCCACAGTAAAAGCGCAATGAACATACTTGCCATGGAATACACTTCTCCTTCCACAGCAGAAAACCAGAATGTATCTGAAAATGTGAAACACAGCGCACCGACCACGCCTGCAAATAATACAGGAATTTCCTGGTGGCGCGTGATCTCGTCGAAATTTTTATTTAAGAGCCTTCGGACTAAGTGAGTGATCGTCCAGAAAAGGAAAAGTATGGTCAGCGCACTGAAAAGCGCAGACATAGCGTTGATGACGACCGAATAATTTTCACCGTTGCCAAAAGCAAACATCGCCGCTACCGCACCTACGAGCTGAAACAGCGCTGCGCCGGGAGCATGTGTAACTTCCAGTTTTACCGCTGAGGAAATATATTCGCCACAATCCCAGAAACTGAAATTAGGTTCAATTGTAGAGAGGTAAGTAAAAAAGGCGATCACGAAGACCACCCAGCCCAAAAGGGTATTCCACTGTTTAAAAGACCAGTTTTTCATAGTTAATTTTCAATGTTGCGAAAATAAGAATTTTCAGTAAGTATAGGCCGATTTTAACGAACTTTAAATTTGCACTCCCCCAGCATTATTCATAAATTCACAATATTTCAGCAGATTTTTAAAAGTTAGATAAGTGAAATAAATCATAAATATGGGTATAAATTTCAGCGTTATTTATTTTTTAGTATTTTTGCAGACGGTTTTACAAGAGAAAATGAAGAACAATGACTAATGTTTACGACAACATTCTGGGGTTAGTTGGTAACACACCTTTAGTTAAATTAAATAAAGTTACCGAAGAAATTCCCGCGACGGTTTATGCCAAATTAGAATGTTATAATCCCGGCCATTCCACGAAAGACCGTATAGCAGTGCATATTATAGAAGCTGCAGAAAGAAAAGGGCTTTTGAAACCCGGCTCTACTGTAGTAGAAACTACCTCCGGAAATACAGGATTTTCCATCGCGATGGTCTGTATCATCAAAGGTTATAAATGTGTGCTCGCAGTAAGCGACAAAACCAAAAAGGAAAAAATTGCCTACCTCAAAGCACTTGGTGCAACGGTTTATATTTGCCCCGCCAATGTGCCTGCTGATGATCCCCGCTCCTACTACGAAGTGGCAAAAAGGGTCGCTTCGGAAATTCCCGATTCATTATATATCAATCAGTATTTTAACGAACTTAATATTGATGCGCACTACCAGACCACCGGTCCGGAACTTTGGGCGCAGACAAAAGGAAAGATTACGCATTTGATAGCGTGTACAGGCACCGGAGGAACTCTTTCGGGTTCTGCGAAATTCTTAAAGGAAAAAAATCCTGATATTAAGGTGATTGGTGTAGATGCGTCTGGATCTATATTAAAGGGTTTCCATGAAACGGGTACGATCCATAAAGAAGATATTCACCCCTATCAGATCGAAGGCATGGGCAAAAACCTTATTCCTTCCGCGCTTCTCTTTGATAAAGTAGATGAGTTTGTGCGTGTCAATGATGAGATGTCTGCCTACCGAACCCGTGAGATTGCCTTAAAGGAAGCGATCATGGGTGGCTATACAACCGGTGCGGTGGTACAGGGACTTTTGCAATATGCCAACTCTCATGAGGTTTCTGCAGAAGATGTGGTAGTGGCGATTTTTCCCGATCACGGTTCACGTTATATCACCAAAGTTTACAGTGATGAGTGGATGTCACAACAGGGTTTTGTAAATAACTGCGTGCACAATTACGACAGCGTTTTCAAAACCGAATATATCAAGTAATACACAACATTTCCATACCGATAATTTACCCTTGTCTTGTACGATATAAGGGTATTTTTACTTGATTTTTTGTTAACTTTGCAACTTAGTACAATTCTAAAAAATCAAATAATATATGACTGATATTTTTGACCGTCTTCGGGAGAATCCCGGTCCTCTGGGGCAATTTGCAGATTACGCTGAAGGATATTTTGTTTTCCCGAAACTCGAAGGTCCAATCGGTCCGCGCATGAAGTTCCAGGGAAGAGAAGTGATCTTCTGGAGTGCCAATGACTATCTTGGCTTATGCAACCACCCCGAAGTTCTGGAAACCGACGCCAAAGCTGCCGCACAGTACGGAATGTTTTACCCAATGGGTGCGCGAGCCATGTCCGGCGAAACAGAACAGCACCAGCAATTGGAGAGAGAACTTGCAGAATTTGTAAATAAAGAAGCAGCCTACCTTTTAAATTTCGGTTACCAGGGAATGGTTTCCACGATCGATGCCCTTGTGGGCCGCCATGATGTAATTGTTTATGACTCAGATTCTCACGCCTGCATCGTAGATGGCGTGCGTCTGCACATGGGCAAAAGTTTTACCTACAAGCACAACGATATTGAAAGCCTTGAAAAAAACCTGGTGCGCGCTACAAAAGTTGCACAGGAACAGGGCGGTGGGATTTTGGTGATTACCGAAGGTGTTTTCGGTATGCGTGGTATGCAGGGAAAACTGAAAGAAATCTGTGAATTGAAATCCAGGTTTAATTTCAGACTTTTGGTTGATGATGCACACGGATTTGGAACTTTGGGAAAAACCGGCGCTGGTGCTGGTGAAGAACAGGGTTGCCAGGATCAGATCGATGTTTACTTTTCAACTTTTGCAAAATCAATGGCTGGTTTTGGCGCATTTATCGCGGCCGATGCGGATATCATCAGAATACTTAAATACAATTTGCGCTCACAGGTTTTTGCAAAATCATTAACAATGCCAATGGTGATCGGTGGCTTGAAAAGGCTTGATCTTTTACGTTCGCGCCCCGAAATTAAGGCCAAACTTTGGGAGAATGTACACAAACTTCAGAACGGCCTTAAGGAACGAGGTTTTAACTTAGGAAATTCCAATACCTGCGTAACACCCGTGATGATGGAAGGCTCTACGGTAGAGGCTACATTGCTGTCTCAAGACCTGCGCGAAAATTTCGGCATTTTTACATCGGTGGTTATTTATCCGGTAATTCCGAAAGGAATGATTCTTTTGCGCCTGATTCCTACAGCTTCACATACCGATGCGGAGATCAACGAGACACTTGCTGCCTTTGAAGCGATCCACGAGAAACTGGTTTCCGGATTCTACAAAGAACAGGAGCAAAAGCTGCTTGAAGAAAAAAATCTTCAGTTCAAATCGTCTTAGAATTTTTCAACAAAATATTTTATATAAACCGTTTGAAGAATTCGAACGGTTTTTTTTAACTCTTAATATTTAATTTCATGGATCAGATCATAATAACGAAGCAGGATTTCTCGCGTATTCACAAAGCAATCTCGGCAGCCAAAGCCAGCAACCGCATTAAAAAAGAAGAAGCCGAAAAACTTTTAAATGAACTGCATCATGCCAAGGTCGTACCGTCGGAAGAAGTACCCAAAGATGTGGTCACCATGAACAGTATTGTTAAGATCCATTTCCAGAATAACAAAACTGTGGTTCAGTTTCAGTTGGTTTATCCCGACCTTGCCAATATCAAGGAGCATAAAATATCTATTTTTTCTTCGGTAGCTGCCGCACTGATCGGTTACCGCGTGGGCGATGAGATCGATTGGGTTATTCCGTCGGGTATGACCAAGATCGTGATCGATGAGATTATTTATCAGCCCGAAGCGGCCGGCGATTTCGATTTATAGTAAAAACTAAGACTGCTCAAGAAGCGGTCTTTTTTATTTAAAGGTCACGCCTGAATTTTCTACTTTTACGTAAAATAAAACGCATGGAACAGCCAGGTACATCCCTAAACAAAGTGGCACAAATTACCCTGCTTTTTTGGTTAATGAAGATTGTCGCTACAACTCTGGGCGAAACACTTGGCGATTTTATAGCGCAGACACTTGGTCTTGGTTACAGCATCGGCCTGGCAGTGACGTTTCTTTTTTTTGCAACAGCTTTATTTCTGCAACTTAATGCTAAAAAATATATTCCTGCACTTTATTGGCTTGTGATCATTGGGACTACTACATTTGGTACGGAGATATCCGATTTTATCGACCGAAGTCTGCATCTGGGTTATGCCTTGGGAAGTCTTCTGCTGGTTTCACTGCTCTCGCTGAGTCTGTATTTTTGGTTTAAGAGATTTAGGAATCTGGAAGTCTACCCTATTTTCGAAAGATCAAAGGAACTTTATTTCTGGATGGCGGTTTTGTTTTCTAACAGTTTAGGAACGGCGTTCGGTGATTTCCTTAGCGATGATATTGAGTTCAGTTATCTGACAGGCGCTGTGGTTACAGGTTTCATTATTATTGCGGTGGTTGCGCTGCATTATTTCACAAAAATAAATCACATTCTTCTGTTCTGGATCGCCTTTATATTTACGCGGCCTTTCGGTGCAACCTTCGGTGATTTCCTTACCAAACCTCTGGCTAAAGGCGGTCTGGATCTCGGAACACTCAACGCGTCTTTGGTTTCGATAGCACTTATGGTACTCCTTATTTTTCTTTCGCACCATCATTTAAAGAAGAATGAAATTACAAACGAAGTTTAAAATATCTCAGTTCGGAGATTCGGTTTCGGCTTTTGCCATTTTCATCTTGCTGAATCTTGGCTGAAGGATTTTGGCGATAATGCCCGTCCAGCCTGTCTGGTGCGAGGCTCCCACGCCGCGCCCATTGTCACCATGAAAATATTCATAAAAAAGAATATAATCCTTAAAGTCCTCATCTTCCTGGAATCTCGGGTATTGCCCGTTGAAAGGGCGTTTTCCATTTTCATCCTTTAGGAATATACGGGAGAGTCTGTCGCCAAGCTGATCAGCAATCTCGTCCAGATTTGAATATTTGCCGCTTCCTGTTGGGCACTCGACCAGAAAATCGGGACTGTAGTAAAAGAAAAACCGCTGCAGACTTTCGATGATTAGAAAATTAATGGGAAACCATATCGGTCCGCGCCAGTTGCTGTTCCCGCCGAAGAGTGAGCTGTCACTTTCGGCGGGCATATATTTCACCGTATAGCTCATATCATTGAAATCGAGCTGAAATGGATTGTCTTCATAAACCTTCGACATGGCGCGCACGCCAAATTCACCGAGAAATTCCTTTTCATCAAGCATTCTTGCCAAAAGCCTTTTCAGACGGTGGCCGCGCAATAGACTGAGCAGGTGTTTGGAATCCTGACCTTTAACTTCCCAATGTGAAACCAGGGCAGCGAGTTCCGGTTTATTTTCCAGAACCCACTCCATTCTTGCTTTAAAGAGCGGGAGCTTTTCGAGCATTTCGTCTTCTATAACCTCCACCGCAAACATTGGAATCAGTCCCACAATGGTCCGAAGTTTAAGAAACATGCTTGTTCCGGTGTCTGTAGAGATCGCGTCATAAAAAAACTCGTCTTCTTCGTCCCAAAGGGAAAATTCGTTCTCGCCCATATTATCCAGCGCGTTTGCGATGTACAGAAAATGTTCGAAAAACTTGGTGGCCATTTCTTCGTAAATGGGATTATACTGCGCAAGTTCTATTGAAATGCGCATCATATTCAGGGCGAACATCGCCATCCAGCTTGTACCGTCGGCCTGCTCCAGACTCTGGCCGTTGGGCAGCGGATCACTGCGGTCGAAAACGCCGATGTTATCCAGCCCGAGGAAACCACCCTCAAAAATGTTGTTTCCATTGATATCTTTCTTGTTCACCCACCAGGTAAAATTGAGCAGGAGTTTTTGAAAAACGGTTTCCAGAAATTTAAGATCGGGTTTGCCTTTCAAAACTTCATCAATTTTAAAAACGCGGAAAACCGCCCAGGCATGAACCGGTGGATTCACATCGGAAAAATTCCACTCGTACGCCGGAAGCTGCCCGTTCGGGTGCATGTACCAATCCAGCGTAAAAAGCTTGAGCTGCTGTTTGGCAAAATCCGGATCGATGAGCGAAAAACTTAAGGTATGAAAAGCCAGATCCCAGGTCGCATACCACGGATATTCCCATTTGTCGGGCATCGAAATAATGTCGAAATTATTCAGGTGCATCCAGTCGTAGTTACGGATATGTTTGCGGGATTGGGGCGGTTTGGGTTCAGCCGGATCACCTTTTAGCCATTTCCAGATGTTGTAGTGGTAAAACTGTTTGTTCCAAAGCATGCCGGCGAAGGCCTGACGCTGGACCAGTTTCTCATCGTCGCTTTCGATACCTTTCTGGATGTCGGTGTAGAATTCATCGGCTTCTTTCTGCCGGGTCTTAAAAATATCGCCAAAATCAGCAAAAGGCTGAGCAAAATCCTGGTCACACAGGCGAAATTCAAAAACTTTTGTACTGTGAGCGCCAACAGTTTCATCAATAAAAAAAGAAGCCTTGGTGCCTTTTTTTTCTTCATTAATGAAACTGCGTTTTCCGGTCATGATGTAATTGTTGATGCTGTCTTTGGGGAAAGGAGTTTCGTTTTTAGCGTTGAATATCCGTTCGTTATTGGTTTCATTTTCACAGAAAAATATATCCGCAGATTCTTTGGCGTAAAAGTGCTTGATGTCAACATCCTGCCGGTTTATTTTGATGTGGTTATTTTCTTCCGCCAGCAACTCCGGTTTCAGATCGTTGTAACCCCAATTCCAAGTATTGCGGAACCAAACCGTTGGCAGCAAAACCAGCGGCGCTTCGCTCGCGGATTTATTGATGACGGTAATTCTAATGAGGATATCTGTTGGCGAAGCTTTTGCATATTCTATAAAAATATCGAAATACTCATTTCCATCAAAAATTCCTGTATTGATGAGTTCGAATTCGGGATCGAGTTTGCCGCTTTCGGCATTTTTTTGAATGAGTTCTTCGTACGGAAATGCTTTTTGTGGATATTTGTACAGCATTTTCATGTAGGAATGCGTCGGCGTATTGTCGAGATAATAAAAATATTCCTTTACATCTTCACCGTGATTTCCCTGCGCATTGGTAAGACCGAAGAACCTTTCTTTCACCATTTTGTCTTTCTTATTCCACAAACCGAGAGAAAAAACGAGCAGCTGTTTGTCATCGCAGATGCCGCAAATCCCTTCTTCGCCCCAGCGGTAAGTCCGCGCTTCGGCGGTGTCGTGTGAAGTATAATTCCAGGCATCACCGTTTGCGCTGTAATCCTCACGCACCAAACCCCACTCGCGGTTACTGACGTACGGCCCCCATTTTTTCCAGGTAATGTCGGGAAGTCTTTTACTTTCTTCGGTCATGGGTGATGGGTTTTTTAGATTAAGGAAAAGTGATGATCGATCATTTATTTAAAATGTAAACTCGCGACTGCGCTGTACCTGCGCCCCGACTTGAATGGAGCTCTTTTTAACCGGCGGCTGAGCAGAGCCGAAGCCGGCGGTTAAAAAAGCGGGAATGGAAGGCGGAAATGTGCGCCCAAAAAAAGCAGTACGCGCGCAAAAAGCACCTTTAGTAAAACCGGCTTAGCCACCGGTGGAGAAACTTTCGAAAGTGGTCATTCCGCCGTCGATAAAAATACTGGCGCCGGTGATATAATCGGACATATCGCTCGCCAGGAAAACCGCAAGATTGCCGATATCTGCCGGCTGGCCAATCCTGTTGTACGGAATTAAGGTCAGCAGCGAATCCAGAGCTTCTTTGGTGTCCCAGGCTGTGGTGTTGATGGGCGTTTGTATAGCGCCCGGACAAATCGAGTTCACACGGATCCTGTCCGCACCATATTCCTGCGCCAGTGTCTGCATCAGCATTCGGATGGCTCCTTTGCTGGACGCATAATTAGCGTGACCCGCCCAGGGAATAATCTCGTGAACCGAGGAAATATGGATGATTTTTCCGCAGGCCACGGATTTTGCAGGATCGATGCCGCGGCGGAGAAACTCTTTGATCGCCTCGCGTGCGCAAAGAAACTGGCCCGTGAGATTTACGCTGATGACGGCATTCCACTGGTCAAGCGTCATTTCCATAAATTTTGCGTCTTTCTGGATCCCGGCATTATTAACCAAAATATCTATGGTTCCTAAATCCCTGATTATATCCTGAAACATTTTTACGACTTCATCTTCTTTGGAAACATCGCATTGGTAAATGATTCCTTTCCCGCCGTTACCGGAAATTTCATCCAGAACCGCTTCGGCCTGCTCTTTTGCGCCCGGAAAGGGATAATTTATAACGACGGTCGCACCGGATTCTGAGAGTGATTTTGCAATGCCGGCGCCGATACCGCTGGAAGAGCCGGTTATTAAGGCGACCTGATTTTTGAGGGAAATTTCCATAAAAAGAATGTTGTTAAATTAAAGGCGAAATGTAAGGTGATAAGTCCAGCAAAAATCCGTCCGTGACTGTGAATTCTACTCAAATTTAGGAAATCAAAAACATTTTTCTCTTTATTATTTGTTTAAATAGAAATCAGAATGCGGATTTACAGGTAATTTTCCGGCAGAATTTTTTGTGAAAAGCGTTCTGAGCCCGGTGAAAATTCATTAAAAACAAGTTTGAATACATCTTTTCTTCTTTCATTTAAAAGTTTTGAAAGGTCAAAAAAAATCCCGTTCTGGAAACCAAAACGGGACTTTTAAATATATAAAGAGAAGTTATTCTGCCAGAATAATTCCTTTATTGTTATTGAATTCGATTACTCCACTCTTTACCGCAAAAGAGAAAACGCTTTCCTTTTCATTTTCCTTAATGAAATGTCCGGCATAATTTTCAGCGATCTCATTGGTGAAAACCCTTACTTTTCCGCCGATAAGCGAAGCTACGATCGCCGCGTGATCTTTCTTGATATGGAAATCGCCATTCTTTCCGGGAAGTAAAACTGAACTCACCTCTCCTTCAAAAACTACAAATTCCGGGGTTAATATTTTTATATTCATTATTTTTTAGATAATAGATAATAGATGAACAGATAATAGATTTGACCGTGGTCTATTCGTCTACCGTCTCGGTTATGCGTTTTCTGCCAACATTTTTTCTCCGGCTTCGATCGCGTCTTCGATATTTCCTTTCAGGTTGAAAGCAGATTCCGGTAAGTGATCGAGTTCGCCATCGATGATCATGTTGAATCCTTTGATGGTATCTTTGATGTCTACCAAAGTTCCTTTCAGACCGGTGAACTGTTCTGCCACGTGGAAAGGCTGAGAAAGGAATCTCTGTACTTTTCTGGCGCGGTAAACAGATAATTTATCTTCTTCGGAAAGTTCTTCCATACCAAGAATGGCGATGATATCCTGTAAAGCTTTGTATTTCTGAAGTATTTCTTTTACTCTTTGTGCACAGTTATAATGCTCGTCACCCAAAATTTCAGGTGTAAGGATTCTGGATGTTGAAGCCAAAGGATCTACCGCCGGGTAAATACCCAGGGAAGCAATCTTTCTGTCGAGAACCGTGGTTGCATCAAGGTGGGCAAAAGTAGTTGCAGGAGCCGGATCCGTTAAGTCATCCGCAGGAACGTAGATCGCCTGAACCGATGTAATGGAACCGTTTTTAGTGGAGGTAATTCTTTCCTGCATGGCACCCATCTCAGAAGCCAAAGTCGGTTGGTAACCTACTGCAGACGGCATACGTCCCAAAAGTGCTGAAACCTCTGAACCGGCCTGTGTAAATCGGAATATGTTATCAACGAAGAATAAGATATCTCTACCCTGCCCTGTACCGTCGCCATCTCTGAAACTTTCTGCAATGGTCAGTCCGGATAAAGCTACACGTGCTCTTGCTCCTGGCGGCTCATTCATCTGTCCGAAAACGAAGGTCGCTTTGGATTCTTTCATGGCTTCCAGATCGATTTTGGAAAGATCCCAACCTCCATTTTCCATAGAGTGCATGAAATCGTCGCCATATTTAATAATGCCTGATTCGAGCATTTCTCTCAAAAGGTCATTTCCTTCTCTTGTTCTTTCACCAACACCGGCAAACACAGAAAGTCCACCGTGGCCTTTCGCGATATTGTTGATCAACTCCTGGATAAGAACTGTTTTACCAACACCTGCTCCACCGAACAAACCAATTTTACCACCTTTGGAATAAGGCTCAACCAAATCGATTACCTTAATCCCTGTGAAAAGAACTTCTGCGGAAGTCGAAAGCTGATCAAATTTTGGTGCTTCTCTGTGGATCGGCAAACCGTTTTCTTTGGAAACCTGCTGAATGCCGTCGATTGCATCACCTACAACATTAAAAAGTCTTCCGTAAACGTTCTCGCCGGTAGGCATCGTGATTTGCTGACCTTGGGAGATCACTTCCTGCCCTCTTTGCAGACCATCGGTCGCATCCATCGCGATACAACGTACTGAATCCTCGCCAATATGCTGCTCTACTTCAAGTATTACTTTGTTACCGTCAACCTTTAAGATTTCCAGTGCGTCATATATTTTCGGAAGCTGTTCTGCATCTGCGAAAACTACGTCGATTACCGGTCCGATAATTTGAGAAATTTTTCCTTTAATTTGGTTTGCCATTGCTAAATTTTTTCTGATTGCAAATATAGTGAAACTTCCCAAATCTGCAATTGCTTTAAAAAGAAGATTTTTATCATATTCCTTCTTCCGTTTTTGGGTGTTTAGAAAATAGTTGCCATCATTTTGGATTAGAATTAATGCCTTTTCAAATTCTCCTTTACTCTTTAATGATCGTCTGAGTAATTTTTTTTTGAACTGTCAGTTCGAGTAATTGTATGAACAGCTACTGAAAGCCTGATGATATTTACCAGTTTTCCTGTGAATATAATTTTACTTTTTTACTGATACCTGACTGAATGTTGCACCTTATGAGTTAAAAACACCTATGAGCATTCGGTTTGAAAGAGACTTTGCAACCTTCCACATAAAAACTATATTTTTGCACCACCAAAATTTCTTCTTTTGAAAATCATCAAAAATCTTGCATCGTACAGCAAAAAAAAACCTTTGGCACTTTCTATCGGTATGTTTGATGGGGTACATATCGGGCATCAACATATTACTGAGAAACTTAATAAAGTTGCGGCAGAAAAAAACCTGGAATCCGCCATTCTCACCTTCTGGCCCCATCCGCGCATTGTCTTCAATCCAAAAGATGATTTAAAATTATTAAATACCATTGAAGAAAAAACCTATTTCCTCGAAAAGCACGGAATCCAAAATCTTTTTTTACAGGATTTTTCAGAGGGATTCCGAAACCTGACGGGTGAAGACTTTTTGAGACAGATTTTGGTGGAGAAACTGCATGTTAAACATCTCATCATCGGCTACGATCACACCTTCGGCAAAAATAAGAGCGGTGATTTTTCTCTGTTAGAAAAAATGGCTCCGGAGTGTGGTTTCGAAGTTGAACAGGTTGAAGCCGTGGATTTCAGTGGAAAGCACATCAGTTCCACACAGATCCGAAACGCCCTGTCGCAGGGGAAAGTAAAAGAAGCCGGTGAAATGTTGGGCTACGTATATTCTGTTTCCGGAAAAGTGGTTCACGGAAAGAAAATTGGGCGGACTATCGGATATCCTACCGCAAATATTGAAGTTAACACCCTGAAACTTTTACCAAAAAAAGGCGCTTATATTGTTGATGTTTTTGTTAAGGATCAGCATTTAAAAGGAATGCTGAGTATTGGCACCAATCCTACGGTTTCGGGTAAAACGCTTTCTGTGGAAGTTTATATTCTGGATTTTGATGAAGATATTTACGGAGAAGAGATTTCGGTAAATTTTCGGGAATTTCTGCATGACGAAATCAAATTCGAAAATCTGGAACAGCTCATCCAAAAACTTGATGAAGATAAAATGAGAACCGAAAAATATTTCAGTTAAAATCTATTGGATTTGTCTGCAACGCTGATATTTTCGGACCGTTGACTTCAGGAATTAAACAGGTCAGTGTCGTTGGAAGAAATCTCAGATTTCAATGCTCTTTTGAAAAGGGTAAAAATCATTTGCCAGGAATCGTAAACTTCTAAAGTTCGTCCCTCAGTTTTTTCGGTAACGAAGCTACAACCAGATCATACGACTGATCGATCATCCTTAAAATTAAATCGCGTTTCAAACCTTCGCAAACCACAGAATTCCAGTGCGTTTTGTTCATGTGATAAGCGCCCGTGATCTGCGGATGCTGTTCCCGAAGTTCCGCGCTCCACTCCGGATCGGTTTTTAGAGCGATTTCCAGCGGTTGCTTTTCCAGCGGCATGAGCAGGAACATCTTTCCCAGGACTTTCAGGACAAGCGTTTCAGGATTGAAGGGAAACGTCTCTTCTACGCCTTTTTTAGTCTGACAATAAGTGAGTATTTCTTTAGCGTCCATTTTATAAAAAATCAGTGCCCGTGTCGGTGAGGTGAAGTCAGTCAAAAATAGTACTTTTAACCTGCAGATTTTCATTAATAAAGAAAAAAAACATGAAGGCACTTGTGATCGGCGCAACCGGCGCTACCGGAAAGGAGTTGGTATCTAAATTACTGGAAGATCCGGCTTACACCGAGGTTCATGTATTTGTCAGAAAAGCATTACAAACCAAACATGCAAAACTCCGGACACATATTGTAGACTTCGACAATCCGGATAAATGGAATGATCTCGTAAAAGGCGATGTAGCGTTTTCATGTCTCGGCACCACGCTAAAAAACGCCGGAAGTAAAGAAGCGCAGTATAAGGTCGATTACGGATATCAGTATGAATTTGCCAAAGCTGCAAAAGAAAACGGTGTGGAAGATTATATTCTGGTGTCGGCGTACGGAGCAAGTCCAAAATCAAAAACTTTCTACTCGCGAATGAAAGGTGAACTTGAGGAAAGTGTAAAAAATCTGCACTTTGACAAGATCACCATTTTCCAGCCCGGAATGCTCGAAAGACCAGATTCTGAAAGAACCGGAGAAGTTCTGGGCGGAAAGATCATCAAGTTTGCCAACAAATTAGGCGTGCTCACGAATCAGAAACCCTTGCCTACGGGTGTTTTGGCCCAGGCAATGATCAATTCCTCAAAAATAAAATCCAACGGCTACTCCAAAATTAAACTGGGAAACATTTTCAGTTTTGCTGAGAAAAAATAAACTGCTGCTTGAACATATTTGACAATAAAATTCTATTTTTAATAAAAGTCAAAGTTATTTCAACGTTTAAACACATTTTAAATCTTCTTTAATGTTGAAAAAAACCGTCTCAATAAAATTGAAACGGTTTCCTTATTTTCTATAGAAATTTGCGAAAATTACACTTTCATAATTTCGGCTTCCTTCACTTTCAGGTTTTCGTCGCAAAGTTTGATATACTTATCTGTAAGAACCTGAATTTTCGCTTCTTCATCTTTAATAAGGTCTTCAGAAACGCCTTCTAATTTGCGGAGTTCTTTCATACCGTCCTGGCGCGCGTTACGAACCGTAATTTTCGATGCTTCGGCCTCAGCTTTTGCGCTTTTTGCCAGTTCGCGGCGTCTTTCTTCCGTTAAGGGCGGCACATTAAGAATAATATTTTCACCGTTATTCATCGGTGCAAAACCAAGATTGGAGTTGATGATCGCTTTTTCAATAGGTCCGATCGCTGTTTTGTCCCAGGGCTGTATAGAAATGGTCATGGCATCGGGCACCATTACGTTGGCCACCTGGTTTAGCGGAGTTGGCGCGCCGTAGTATTCAACCATTACATCCTGAACCATGGCGGTAGAAGCACGGCCCGCACGGATTTTCTGAAAAGCATGATCCAGGTGCTTAAGCGCGGCATCCATTTCCTGCTTCACCATATCGACTACAAATGATAATTCTTCCATATTTACTTTAAAGTTTTAATGCTCACTTTTAATTCTTCGTTGCACAGTCTTGTGTTACAGATTCACAAGCGTTCCGATATTTTCGCCTTCTACAATTTTCAGGAGGTTGTTCTCGCGGTTCATATCGAAAACGATGATCGGCAAATTGTTTTCATGGCTGAGGGTAAATGCGGTCATGTCCATCACTTTCAGTCCTTTTTCGAAAACCTCGGCGAAAGTTAATGAATTATATTTTACAGCGTTTGAATTCACTTCAGGATCGCTGTCGTAAATTCCATCTACACGGGTTCCCTTTAGAATCACATCTGCGCCGATCTCTACTGCGCGCAGTGTTGCTGCGGTATCGGTCGTGAAATAAGGATTTCCGGTTCCTGCACCAAAAATTACAACCCTTCCTTTTTCCAGGTGGCGTGTCGCTTTTCTTTTAATAAAGGGTTCTGCCACTTTATCCATTTCAATTGCTGACTGCAGTCTGGTGTGTACGCCGGCATCTTCCAGCGCGCCCTGAAGCGCCATACCATTGATCACTGTTGCCAGCATTCCCATATAATCACCCTGAACTCTGTCCATTCCTTTCGCAGCGCCGGCTACACCGCGGAAGATATTCCCTCCGCCAATGACGATAGCAACCTGGCAACCAATTTCTACGGCTTTCTTAATTTCTGCCGCATACTCTTTGAGCCTGTCATTGTCGATACCGTAGGAACGCTTTCCCATGAGGGCCTCGCCGCTAAGTTTTAGAAGAATTCTGTTGTATTTCATTTTTAATTTTTTATTGCCTTTTTTTGCAGTGCAAATATAAGGAAACGCAAATAATTTCGTTAATAGATTTATATTTACAGAGAAAATTTTTTCAGCAATAATTTTAAAAAAATTATTTTTGCAAACACAGATCATAATTTGAAAAAACTAAGCCTCGCGCCATTCCTGCTTTTGTCAACCCTTTTGTACAGCCAGGAAGGTACCAACGTCTACCCTTTTCTCAATATTCCTTTCTCGGCGAGACAGGCTGCATTGGGCGGCGATGCTGTTTCGGTCCGCGATTATGATGTAAGTTTTGCAGGGGTAAATCCCGGACTGATGAATCTGGACCAGGATCAAATGATCTCCCTGAACTATTCCTCTTATCTCGCCGATTCCAACTACGGAACCGTGAGTTTTGTAAAAGATCTCGGTGAGGCACATCTCATTTCCTTTAATGCACGCTATATGGACTACGGCAAAATGCCGCGTACCGACGAAAGCGCAAATATCAGCGGTGACTTTGGTGCGATGGATGCTTCTATTGGCGCCGGTTACGCTTATCAGTTTGATGAGGACTGGACGATTGCCGGCAGCGCTAATTTTGTCACTTCAAAGATCGATAATTATACGTCGATGGCAGTGGTTGGCAGTGCCGGAGTTACGTATCATAATGAACAGAGTAAGGAAACGCTGGCATTGGTATTCCGTAATTTCGGTTATCAGTTCAAACCTTTCAACGGTGTGCGCGAAAATGTAGCTTTCCGGGTAGATTTGGGCTATACAAAAATCATGGATGAATTTCCGGTGGCTTTTACCATTACCGCTCATGATCTGCAAAAAATGAATATTTCGCAGGACTTTAATAACAACGAACAGGAAATCCACTGGACCAGGAAAGTTGCCGACCATTTATCTTTCGGTGCCGAGCTTTTCCCCGAGCAGGCTTTCAACATCCGGTTTGGCTATAATGTAAAACGCGGCAACGAACTTGCGGTACTTGGTCAGCGCAGTTTCGCCGGACTTTCGGCCGGTTTTGGAATTAAGATCTCATCCTTCAGGTTTGATTATGCACATGTTCGCTACCATAATGCTTCCAACGTCAACATGTTTGGTTTAACACTCGATCTCATCGAAGTTTCGGGTAACCGACGCTGAGCGCTTACCTTTTTTTACAAATCTCCCATCGCCGGCCACGGATTTTCTTTTAATTTTTTAAATCGGAAAAAAATCAGGAAATTTGTAATATGAGAAAACCTGTAATTGCTGTCGACGGCTTCTCCTCCACCGGAAAAAGTTCCATCTCAAAAATAATTGCCGAAAAGCTGGGGCTTGTGCATATGGATACGGGCGCGCTGTACAGAGGCGTAACCTATTATGCGCTCTCGTGCTGCATGAACGATCACGGGCAAATTAACCTGAAAAGTCTCTTATCGCATTTTAATGAAATACATCTTGATTTTCGCAACATCAACGGTTGTCTTGAACTTTTTCTTAATGGAAAAAATATCTGTACCGAAATTCGCGCTGCTGAAGTTTCCGCCAGTGTAAGTTTAATTGCTGCGCAAAAGGAAGTGCGCGATTTCCTGCTCGATACGCAAAGAAATATGGCCCAAAACGGCGGCGTAATTCTGGATGGCCGGGATATCGGCACTGTTGTTTTTCCAGACGCGGATTATAAGTTTTTTCTGACAGCAAGCATTGAAGAACGTACAAACCGCCGTTTCAAGGAGCTTGAAAGTCTCGGGTACACTGTTTCGTTCGATGATGTAGCGGAAAACCTGCAGACACGCGACCGGATCGACAGTGAGCGCGAGGTGGCACCGCTTAAAAAAGCTGGTGATGCGATTGTGATCGACAACACATTTTTGACAAAGGAGGAAACAATTCAACTTATGTTATCCTATATAAAAGACATTTAACATAGTTTAAGAAAATCTTTCGGAAATTTGGTATATTAATTGTAACTTTAGGGTAGATGACAATCATCAAACATTATATTAACTATTAAAATTTACAAAATGTCTAAAAAAGGAAATAATGCCGGTGCAGTCTTGGCAGGTTTGCTTGCCGGTGCGGCAGCAGGTGTAGTTCTGGGAATGCTTTACGCTCCGGAAGAAGGAAAAGAAACCAGAAGAAAGATCAAAGACAAAGCTACAGATCTGAAAGGTCAGGCTGTAGATCAGTACGGACGCGTTTCTGAAAAAGCAAAAGAGCAGTATCAGGACGTTGCAGGTAAAGTTAAAGATCAGTATTCCAACATTTCTGCACAGGTTAAAGATACTGCTGACAAAGTGGCATCTTCTGTAAAAGAAGGTTACGATAAATATAAAGATCAGGCAGTAGCCAAAACAACTGAAGTTGTACAGGATGTAGAAAATGAATTGGATGGAATGCAGTCGTAACCGGACTGACCATTTTATTCTAAAATAAAAGGAACTCTAGAGTTCCTTTTTTTGTAACTTCAAAAAAATTTAGGCCATGTTGGATCTCATTAAAGAATACGCATACAAACGAGTAGACCTTCTGAAACTCGAAGCCACAGAAAAATCGGTTTCACTGGCGGGCACACTCACTTATCTTGTCCTCGCACTATTTTTCGCCGTTTTTTTCCTGATTTTATTTTTAGTAGGAATCGGGCTTCTAATCGGCAGTTATATCGGTAATTACGGGTGGGGTGTATTGATTGTTGCGGGTTTCTGTCTGCTGATGATTGCACTCACATTCGCTTTGAGAAAAAAGATTAAAAATATGATGGCCACTAAAATTCTTGAATCCCTAGACGATTAATCATGGCAAGTAAATACAAGAGCCTGGATGAACTCCGCACAAAAAAGGCATTCTTAAAAAAAGAAATTTCGGAGATGGAGGATTTGTTAACCTTCGATAATACCAAGGAAACGCTGAGTGCGCTTACTCACGGTTTTACGGACCGCTTTTTGGGCGAAGAACTAAAACCAGACGGCGACACCAAAACTTTTCTGAAAACGCCGGAGATCGTGCAGGAAATTTCGAATACTGTGAAGGATTCGGTATTAAAAAAAAATGCAATATTCGGCTTTGCAAAAAGCGATTCAGGACTTAATGTGCTTGAAAATACGCTGAAGATCGGTGCAGTAACTTTCGTGGGAAATTATGCCCGGAAAAATCTAAACAATACAAGCTATAAGAAGAAAGCCATAGGTTTAGCGCTCATTTATCTTGCTCCCATGGCGTTACGCTTCATTCGCAAAAAACTGGAAAAGTGGCAGCGAAACCGCACCACATCGAGTATGGAACAGCTTATTTAAACAGAATTACACCGTGTCATTTTTTTGGGACGGTTTTTTTAATTCCTGCCAAAGATCTGTCCCAGGATAATGCCGGCGGCCATAGAAACATTCAGACTTTCGGTTGCACGAGATTCGCCAAACCTGGGAATTGTAATTCTGTCGGTTAACAATCTTTCAATTTCGGGGCGAATGCCATTTCCTTCATTACCTAAAACCAGGCTGAATTTTTCGGGAAAGTTAAATTGGTAAAGGTTTTCGCCTTCCATATCGGTTCCAAGTACAGGAGAGGTATTTTCCTTTAAATAAGATTCTATATCCTGATAGAAAACATTAACCCGTAAAAAAGAACCCATACTTGCCTGGATCACTTTTGGATTAAAAATATCCACAGTATCTAAACTGCAGATGATTTGCGGAATCCCAAACCAATCTGCCAAACGGATGATCGTCCCCAGATTGCCGGGATCCTGTACACCATCTAAAATCAACTGGATCGGGACATCTCCTACAGTTTCTTCCCGCCGTAATTCACAAACTGCCACGGAATCCTTTGGATGTTTCAAAAAACTTATTTTCTTTAATTCCTGCGGCGTTATTGCAGTAATTACATGATTTTTTATAGGTAATGACGATGGATTTACAGAGTAAAGATCGGTGATTTTATACTTTGTAGATGGTATTTCTGCGATGGTTTTGTTACCTTCAACCAAAAACAAATTGTATTTTTGTCTGAACTTCTTCTGGTCCAGGGACTGTAAAATTTTTATTTTATGAGCTGTAAGCATTTATCAAAATATTTTCAAAAGTATTACTTATTTGTTGCATCTGCAATTACCGTACTTTTTCTGTACGCCTGCAGCACCACAAAGAAAGTTCCGGACGGAGAGTATTTGCTTACTAAAAATAATTTCAGATACGAAGACGGGAAAGTTCACGAGGATGCAGTTCCCGACTACGTAAGTCAAAAACCCAACAGAAAACAGCTTTTTATTTTTCCTGTAGCACTCTGGTTTTACAATGCGACCGACATCAAATACGATTCTATTCTAAATGAATATATGACGTATCCTTCGGAAATGAGGGATCAGAAACTCAGAGATTCACTTTTCATTAAATATGAACATCCCGAATATGTCGGAAAAAGTTTATTTTTCCAGCGTTTCCTGCACAATCTGGGACAGGCGCCGGTTATTCTGGAAGAAGGTAAAACAGAAACGAGTGCCGAGTCTATCCGCAAATATCTGGTCTATCGCGGTTATTGGGACACCAGTGTAAAATTCAGTCACGATCTGGATTCCGCTGCTAAAAAGGCCCAGGCAAATTACCTAATTACACATAAAGATCCTACAAAGATCAGTGATTATTACTACAATATTCCAGATCCCGCGATCAAATCGATTTATGAAGAAGATCTGAGCAAAAGCCTGGTAAAAGGCACAACCGTCCTGGATCAGAGCGTGCTGGAAAAGGAGGTGAAACGCATAAGCGACCTGATGAAAGACCGCGGCTATTACAAATTCAACAGTTCAAACGAAGAAATTTACTTTACTGCAGACACCCTGCAAAGCCGAAAACTCGTGCCGCTTACGATGGATATCCATAAAGATTCCGTGGATTCGCCTTACAGACTCACGACCATTGGTGATATTAAAGTGCACTATCTCGGCAAGCTTGCAGATAGCGTCGACACTGTGAAAGATTCTCTTCTAGGCATCAACTTTTACAAACTCGACAATCAGTATAAAACAATGGCACTTTGGCGGCCCATCATTCTGAAGAAAGGCGAACTTTACAACCAGAGAAATCTGGACCTTACCAAACGGAATATTGCAGCGATGAATAATTTCAGCATCATTAAATATGAAGAGGAAACCCGCAAAGCCAATGACAGTATTTTAGATGTCAGTTATTATCTTGCACCGCTGGCAAAATACGATTTCAAAGTCGCAGCAGACATTAACTATTCCGAGATCCTTAATTTTGGAGTTTCACCTTCGGTAGATCTTACCACAAGAAATGTTTTTGGCGGTGCAGAAAACTTAACGACCAGCGTTTCCGGCATTTTCGGTTCAGTCGTAAGCACCAAGGATACCGAAAAGCGAAATTTAGCCTACGAAATTTCGACACAGGCCACGTTGAATTTCCCCAGACTTTTTATGCCTTTTAAAACGTGGAAACTCATCCCTAAAAGATTTTCGCCAAATTCTTCCATCATTTTGGGTGCCTCTGCGCAGGACAATATAGGTCTGGGCAGAATAGGTTTTAATGCCAGTTTAAATTATTTTGCCAACGTGAACGATATTGTTACGCACCGGCTTTCGCTGTTCAATACGCAGTTAAGTTTTACACGGAACAAAGACCGCTATTACGATTTTTTTCCCGCCGATGGTTTAGTCCGGGATCAGATTTTTCAGCTTTATTCACCGGATCTGTATCAGGATTTCATTAATAATGAACTCAGTTCCGATTATCTTTCCGGCGTAATTGTCAACGATCCTGGTTTTCAGGGTACCCTGAGTGCCGATCAGCTGTCACTTTTTAACACCTTCCGTCAGACTTTAATTAATAAAGACAGGCAAACCCAGGACGTACTTATCTCTTCTTTCATTTATAATTTCATCTACAACGAAATTGGAAAAAAAGACCGTATCAATCCGATTTACGTCAACGCAAAGGTTGAAACTGCCGGAAATGTTTTCAGTATTTTTAATGCAAGTCCGCAGGCAGATGGCGTGGTATCGGGAGAAACAAAAAAAATATTCAACATTCCCTATTCGCAGTTCGTAAAATTTGATTTTGATGTACGAAAGTATTTCACCTTCGCAAGCGGCAAAAACACCCTGGCGCTGCGCCAGTTCATTGGGATCGGAATTCCTTACGGAAACTCCAGTACCATGCCTTTTGTAAGGTCGTATTTTAATGGCGGTTCCAACGACATTCGCGCGTGGCGTGTATTTGGCGGTCTGGGACCTGCAGATTCCCAACTCGATGAGAAAGTGCGCTCTTATATTATGGATAATGTGAAGCTTACCACCAATATTGAGTACAGAATGCCTTTCACCAAAATGTTTGAAGGCGCTGCGTTTGTAGATGCAGGAAATATCTGGAGCTTGAAGGACAATGGTTTTGGCGATGAATTTAAATTCAACAAATTCATCTCCCAAATGGGCGTAGGAACCGGACTGGGTGTAAGAATTAATGTGGCCTATATCACGCTCCGGCTGGATGCCGCGTACAAAGTATACGATCCCAACAAACCGGTTGGCGAGCGGTTTGTCCTGGGTAATACCTGGAAACCTGTGCTGAATTTCGCGTTCGGTTATCCTTTTTAAAGGCCCTTTTTCCGGTATGCGTTTTTAATTTTCTTATATTTGATCATATTCAAAATGAGAAAAATGAAAATACAACGCTCGTTTTTAACCTTTACGGTAATAGGATTTTCTGCACTTTTATTTGGGCAGGAAGTGAATCTGAAAAATATCCGGAAGCTGACATACGGCGGAGACAATGCCGAAGCATATTTTTCGCCCGACAGCAAAATGCTCACCATGCAGGTTACCAATCCTGCTATAGGTGCGCATTGCGATCAGATTTACCTTTTGGATCTCAATAAAAAAAATATCGGAACCAAGGATCTGCAGCTAATTTCAAATGGTGAAGGAAGAACAACCTGCTCTTTTTTCATGCCCGATGGAAAACATATTTTGTATGCTTCCACGTTTGAGTCGAGCAAAGAATGTCCCGCAAAACCTGCTCCCAGAACGGACGGAAAATATTTGTGGCCAGTTTACGCAGAATTTGATATTTATATTGCAGATTTAAATGGAAAAATCATCAAAAAATTAACCGATTCGCCCGGGTACGATGCCGAAGCAGTAGTTTCTCCGGACGGAAAATATATCGTTTTTACGTCGGACCGAAGTGGCGATCTGGAATTATGGAGAATGGATATTGACGGAAAAAATTTAATACAGCTGACTTCCGGATTGGGTTATGATGGCGGTGCTTTTTTCTCCCACGATTCCAAAAAATTAGTCTTCCGTTCTTCCCGACCAACAACTCCCGAAGAGATTAAAGATTATAAGGATTTGCTCGCTCAGCATTTAGTTGCGCCAACTGCGATGGAAATTTATACCATGAATATTGACGGAACAGATTTAAAACAGGTAACGCATCTTGGAAAAGCGAACTGGTCTCCGTATTTTCATCCATCCGATAAAAAAATTGTATTTTCTTCCAATCATCATTCTACTAAAGGGTATGATTTCCAGATTTATTCCGTTGATCTGAATGGAAATAATTTACAGCAAATTACCTATGAAAGCGAGTTCAATGCATTTCCAATGTTTTCTCCCGACGGAAAAAAATTCGTTTTCGCGAGTAACCGACAAGGTGATAAACCGCACGAAACAAACGTCTTCATCGCAGATTGGGTTGAAAGTGATCCAGCCGAACTGGTTTCCGAAAAAAATCTAAAAAAAACAATTTCCTATTTAGCTTCCGATGAATTAAAAGGAAGATTGACCGGAAGTGAAGGCGAAAAATTAGCCGCAAATTATATTGCAAAAGAGTTTTCAATTTTAAAGTTAAAACCTTTAGAAGGAAAAAATTTCATGCAGAATTATTCTTATGACGTGAAATTAAATCCGCACAAAGACAATTCTTCCGTGAGAATTAATGGAAGAAACGTCATCGGATATCTGGATAATAAAGCGGATAAAACCATTATTATTGGGGCACATTTCGATCATTTGGGTTTGAATGAACACCACAATTCTACGCTCATGAATTCTGAAGGGCAGATTCACAACGGTGCAGATGATAATGCTTCCGGAGTTTCTGCGGTTTTGGAATTGGCAAGAATGTTTTCTCAAAATAAATCCAAAGAGAAAGCAAACTATGTTTTTGCCCTGTTTTCCGGGGAAGAAGATGGTTTGATGGGTTCAAAATATTTCGCCGAAAACATCAAAAATAAATATCCAAATGTCATCAGCATGATCAACCTGGATATGATAGGCCGCCTGAATAAAGACAAAGTCCTGACGGTTGGTGGTGTCGGCACCTCGCCAATTTTTCCAGAAATCATTAGTAAAAATAGACCGGCAGGAATCAATCTGGCCATTGACAGTTCGGGCGTCGGACCTTCTGATCATACCAGTTTTTATTTAAAGGATATTCCTGTTCTTTTTCTGTTTACAGGAACGCACGCCGATTATCATAAACCAAGTGATGATACAGAGTTGATCAACTTCACAGGTTTAAAAAATCTGACTAATTATGTTTTTAATATTGCCAATGATTTAGCGCGTGCAGAACAGATCCCCTTTACAAAAACCAAAATATCGGAGAGCAAAGCCGTACCGAAATACAAAGTCACACTCGGCATTATGCCAAGTTATGCCAATACCAAAGACGGTCTGCACATCGATGGTGTCACCGAAAAACGCCCGGCTGCAGAAGCAGGAATTCAGGCGGGTGATATTTTGAAAAAAATCGGAAAGTGCGAAGTAAAGGAAGTTTACAGTTATATGGACTGTCTCTCAAAAATTAATTCCGGCGATGAACTTCCGGTGACCATTTTGCGTGCCGGCAGAGAAATGACTGTTCAGGTGAAGTTTTAACAGACTTTAAAAATTGAAAAGGCGCCAGATGGTCGCTTTTTTCTAAATGAAAATTTCCTTGTTAGATGCGGATTTCATTTATCAGCCAAATGGGACCCGCACTGGTTTTGTTCTTCTGAAAACTATTTTTTTTAAATCCCTGTCAAGGTTCCAAACCTTGACAGGGTGCCAATATTTTTACCGCGTAAAAAACGTTTCTTTTATTAGTCAAATGGAAGTTCGCCCAGTTTTCCTTCTTCCGGATAATCTTCTTCTTTCACATCTTCATCAATGAAACTGGTATGTCCGTCGGTGATCTCCACAACATCGAAACCTTCGTTAATTTCTTCTTCCGGTTCCGGAATGGTGACATTTACGGTTTTCAGTTTGCTTTTTGTAAGCTGGTTTCCAATGGCCTTGATTCCTTTTACGGCGATAAACTCGTCAACGACTACGGTTTCAGGTTCTTTTTCCCTGCCCTTTTCTTTTGCGAAAATTAGTTCCAGTGTCGCATTGTTGGCTACAATTACATTTTCAATAAAAGATTTTGGATGCTCCGACAGCATGAAGTGCTGAACATTGGTGGTATTTTCCAGTAAAAAGCGCTTAATGAAATAAATCTGCTTTTCGCCATCAAAATAAATTGCAGTGATTGGCTGTTCCGGTTTCCATTTTTCCAGAACCAGGTAGTCGTCTTCGAAACGGTTCATCAGATCAAAGGTCAGCAGCTTTGCTTCACCATGCGTATTGACCGTCAGGATCTTGTCATCACCTTTGAAACTTCCGAGCAGCGTTCCGCGCGCATCAGCATTAAGTCGTCGTACGGTATCATCGAACCAGATCTTGCGGGGCGCTAATGTAGAATGGCCTTCTTCTTTCAGATCAACTTTTTTTACCGCATATTTCGTTACAAGATTTCCTTTGGAATCTCTTCCTTTAATGGCGAGCTCTGAAAAATCGATATCCATCTTATTCTTTCGGACGCGGGCATTAGGTTTTAAAAGAACGGAAACTACTTCTGCTTCGCCGTTAGGATTTGCGGAGAAATACAGCATCTCGGAGCCTTTTTTGTCGGAAGCAAGTTTGTAATCTGTATTTCGGGTGACGCCGGTCACTGAAAAACGTTTCATAAAATACGGACCTTCTTTGCCTTCGCGGTAAATCATGTTGTACACGGTGCGTTTATCGTTTTTCTTCCAGACTGCGACGTGCACGATATTTTTACCGATGAAGGTCTTGGCTTCCACCTTCACCACTTTCATGGTACCGTCTTTCTGGAAAGTGATGATATCATCGATATCCGAACAGTCGAACAGATACTGATCTTTCCTTAAAGAGGTGCCGATAAAACCTTCCTCGAAGTTGGCATAAAATTTCTCGTTCGCTACGGCCACTTTTGCCGCATCGATCGTATCGAAAACGCGCAGTTCTGTACGGCGTTCCTTTCCTTTGCCGTATTTTTTCTGAATGTTGGTGTAGTAAGTTATGGCGTAGGCAATCAGGTTTTCAAGATTGTACTTTACCTGCTCGATCTTTCCTTCAAGCGCCAGGATGTTTTCTTTAAATTTATCCAGATCAAAACGGGAAATTCTTTTGATCCGGATTTCTGTCAGTCTCAGGATATCCGCTTCGGTTACAGCACGCAGCAGGTGCGTAGTATGTGGCTTCAGACCGGCGTCAATTGTTGCAATCACATCTTCCCAGGTTTCCACCTCTTCGATATCGTGGTAACTACGGTTTTCGATAAAAATCCTTTCAAGGGACGAAAAATGCCAGTTTTCCTGAAGTTCATGGAGTTCGATCTCCAGTTCTTTCTTCAGCAGGGAAACCGTGTGATCGGTATTTCTCCGCAAAATCTCAGATACCGAAAGAAATTCGGGTTTGTCGCCAACAATTACGCAGGCATTGGGAGAAATGGGAATTTCACAATCGGTAAATGCATAAAGGGCGTCGATTGTTTTATCTGGCGACACATCATTATTCAGATGGATGTTGATCTCTACTTCATCCGATGTATTATCCTCGATTTTTTTAATTTTGATCTTGCCTTTATCATTGGCCTTGATCACAGAATCGATGAGATCGCCTGTATTTTTACCAAACGGCAGTTCCGTAATGCACAGCGTATTCTTGTCTTTGTGAATGATTCGTGCGCGCGTGCGGATTTTGCCGCCACGTTCACCGTCATTATAGTTGGAAACATCGAGCATTCCACCTGTCAGAAAATCCGGATAGAGTTCAAATTTCTTTCCCTTTAAATGCGCGATCGAAGCATTGATGAGTTCATTGAAATTATGCGGCATGATCTTGGTAGAAAGCCCTACGCCAATTCCCTCCACTCCGGAAGCCAGTAAAAGCGGAAATTTTACAGGAAGATCGATCGGTTCGTTATTCCGGCCGTCATAAGATTTTGCCCAGTCTGTTGTTTTTGGGTTAAAGACCACTTCCAGCGCAAACGGTGTTAAGCGGGCTTCAATATATCTTGCCGCGGCCGCAGAATCGCCGGTAAAAATATTTCCCCAGTTCCCCTGGGTATCGATAAGAAGCTCTTTTTGGCCAATCTGCACCATGGCATCAGTAATCGATGCATCGCCGTGCGGGTGGTACTTCATGGTGTTTCCTACCAGGTTTGCGACTTTATTGTAGCGGCCGTCCTCCAGTTCACGCATGGAATGCATGATGCGGCGCTGCACAGGTTTGAAACCATCGAAAATTGAAGGTATGGCACGGTCCAGAATTACATAGGAAGCGTAGTCCAGAAACCAGTCTTTATAGAGTCCGGAAACTTTTTTCAGCGATTCTTCGTGGTGATTTTCTTGTTCTTGCATCAACTGTTATTCTCTCTCTTTATTAGTTTTAATCACTTTGCTCAGTGAAAGTTTCAAGTCGCTCAACTCCTTTTTTGTCAGATAAGAAATATCGTATTTAAGGATGAGTGCACTGTTTTTTTTACTTGAGACGGTGATGTATAATTTCTTGAACAGCAACGCATTCAAGACCTCATAATTTTTTAATTTATACTTAGGGAACTCGTCGCTTACTGCTTTTGCAAAAAGCCGGAACACGTTCCTGTTTTTAAAATTCAATGCTTCACCATCGCTGTCATACTCAAAGATCTGCCGGCCGCGAAGGTAAAAAATGAGTCCAAAAAGTAGTGGAATCAGCAGAAACAAAGATGAACTCCAACCCAGATAATGGTATTTATACTTTTCGAGCAGCCACAATATTGTGCCCAGAACGAAACTCATCACAAGCAACGTATTCAGAAATGTATACAATCCGGTTTTTCGGCGGTTACTGAGTCTCATGGTTTGCAGTTTCCACAGTTTAGTTAGGCTTCTACTTCTTCCGGCAGTTCTTTGGTCTCAATGTCGGCTTCTTCTACTACAAGATTTTCGAGAATGAATGACTGCCTGTCCGGTGTATTTTTTCCCATATAAAATTCCAGGATCTGCTCTATCGTCTGGTCTTTGCCCAAAACTACAGGTTCCAGCCGGATATCTTTGCTGATGAAATATTTGAACTCATCGGGAGAAATTTCACCCAAACCTTTGAACCGTGTGATCTCAGGATTTTTCCCAAGTTCATTCAATGCTTTTATACGCTCGGCCTGTGAATAGCAATACCGTGTTTCCTTTTTGTTTCTCACGCGGAACAGCGGCGTCTGCAATATGTAAAGATGTCCGTTTCGGATAAGGTCGGGGAAAAACTGCAGGAAGAAAGTAATCATCAAAAGGCGGATATGCATTCCATCCACATCGGCATCGGTTGCGATGATCACGTGGTTATAACGAAGGTCTTCCAGCGAATCTTCAATATTTAGTGCTGCCTGAAGCATGTTGAATTCTTCATTTTCATAAACCACGCGTTTGGTAAGTCCGTAGCAGTTCAATGGTTTTCCCTTCAGAGAAAAAACGGCCTGCGTTTCGACGTCGCGCGATTTTGTAATGGAACCCGACGCAGAATCTCCCTCTGTGATGAAGATCATGGTCTCCCCTTTTCTGGCCGCTTTCTGATCGTTATAATGCTGCCGGCAGTCGCGGAGTTTCTTGTTGTGAAGCGAAACTTTTTTTGCCCGTTCGCGTGCCAGTTTCTGAATTCCGGAAAGTTCCTTTCTTTCGCGCTCGGAAATGATGATCTTACGGTGAATTGCCTCTGCGATTTCCTGATTCTGATGCAGGAAATTATCGAGTTTATTTTTTAAGAAGTTGGTCAGGAATACGCGGATCGTTTCTTTACCGGGTTCCATTTCGCTGGAACCGAGTTTGGTTTTGGTCTGTGATTCGAAAACAGGTTCCACGATCTTAATGGAAACCGCTGCGATAATTGACTTTCGGATATCTGCCGCTTCAAAATTTTTATTAAAGAATTCGCGGATGGTCTTCACATACGCTTCCCGAAAGACATTCAAGTGCGTTCCGCCCTGCGTGGTATTCTGACCATTTACAAAAGAAAAATAAGTTTCCGATTGCGATTTATCGCTGTGTGTGATACCGACTTCGATATCTTCATCTTTAAGGTGAATGACAGGATACAGAATCTCACCTTCAATTTCTTCCTGAAGCAAGTCCTTTAAACCGTTTTCCGAAAAATAAGTTTCGCCATTAAAGACGATTTTTAAACCCGGATTCAGGTAACAGTAATTTTTCAGCATCTTCTCGATGTATTCTTTCCGGAACTTGAAATGCGTGAAAATAGTCTCGTCGGGAACAAAACTGATCTCGGTTCCGTTTCTTTCAGTGGAATCGATCTCAGCGGTATCTTCAGTTAAAATACCTTTTGAAAATTCTGCAGTTTTTACTTTACCGTCGCGTACAGATTTTACTTTGAAATAGGTGGAAAGTGCGTTAACAGCTTTGGTCCCTACCCCATTTAAACCTACCGATTTCTTGAACGCTTTGGAGTCGTATTTACCACCGGTATTCATTTTCGAAACCGCGTCTACCACTTTACCCAGCGGAATTCCACGGCCGTAATCGCGGATCGTGGCTTTTCCTTCATCGATTTTTATCTCGATGCGTTTGCCGGATTTCATCACAAATTCATCTACAGAATTGTCGATGATCTCCTTCAAAAGTATATAAATTCCGTCGTCTGCCGAGGAACCGTCGCCAAGTTTCCCGATATACATTCCCGGCCTGATGCGTATATGTTCCTGCCAATCGAGGGTACGTATATTATCTTCGGAATAGATCACGGGGTTGTTTTCGCTCATATGTTGAAATAGAAGTCTTTAAAAAATTAAGTAACTCACAAAAATAGCGAATGCAAGTTGATTTATAAAATATTGTGGAGAATTACTTTGAATGACAGTCGCAATAAGCAACGTGGATTAAAACCTGTTCACCCAAACTTCGAATGCATTTACAAACTTTGTGAGGAAAGGTTCTGTTTTTTCGTTTACAGTTTTTCCGTCGTTGAGAAAAAGTTCGTTGACATTGCCAATATATGCTTCAGGCTGCTGCATCA
Source organism: Kaistella palustris DSM 21579 (assembly GCF_000422265.1). Classification (GTDB taxonomy): domain Bacteria; phylum Bacteroidota; class Bacteroidia; order Flavobacteriales; family Weeksellaceae; genus Kaistella; species Kaistella palustris. The sequence goes on along the minus strand of NZ_AULL01000019.1, from coordinate 847 downwards.
TCGGAATATCCAGAAAAACGACTGCCTGCCGGATGTTGTGGTTGGAACCAAAGCCACCGAGCCCACTTGGCGAGCAAGTCACCACCGCTCCGGGTTTCCCTTTCCATGAACTTTTTCCGCCGGGCCGGGAACCTACATCAATTGCGTTTTTTAAACAGCCGGGAATTGAGCGGTTATATTCCGGGGAAACGAAAAGAATGCCATCTGAGTTTTTGATCCTGTTCCGGAATTCAACCCATTCCTGCGGTGTATTTTCCTCCAGATCTTCGTTGTAAAGCGGAAGGTTTCCAATTTCCACGAGTTGCATATCCAGGCTTTCGGGCGCCAGACGGATAAGTTCCTCTGCGATCTTTCTGTTGTATGAGTCTTTCCGTAAACTGCCAACGAGTACTGCTATTTTTTTCGACATTTTTTAATTATTTAAAGGTAAGGTACAAAATTCATTTCTTTTTCTGCGGATCTGGCTAAAATAAAAGTGCGCCCGAGATCTTTAAATAAAAGAAGCCGTCTCAAAACTGAGGCGGTTTTTTTGTGATTTTTTTTGCAAAGTATTGTCTATTTTATAGTTGTTTTGTATCTTTAAGTATTGATAATCAATGATATGAATATTAAATTTAAAGATTATAATCAACAACAAAACTGGTTATTCCCGCCCTCAATCGAGGAATTGATTCCGGAAAGTCATCCTGTTCGCATCGTTAATGGGGTTATTGAGCAACTTGATCTGAGACTGCTCATTGAGGAGTATAGTAAAGATGGCAAACCCAGCTTTCATCCCAAGATGATGCTCAAGGTAATGGTTTACGCTTATATGGATAATATCTATTCCAGCAGGAAAATCGAAAAA
>NZ_AULL01000018.1 GCF_000422265.1 Kaistella palustris DSM 21579 | reverse complement strand
GTTGCAGCATTTACATAAATACCGTTTGAACCGTAACCTGTAGCATTTGTATTGCTTACATCGGTAACCTGGTTACCGGTTACGGTACCGTTGTTAATGGCTGCTCCAACCAAGATCCCTGAGGAAGTGGAAGTAGATGCCGTGCTTACACCGGTTATTTTGTTACCGCTGATCGTGAAGTTTTTTGCATTCTGCAAAGCGATTCCACGGAAGCCCATTCTGTCCAAAGGATCAGTAGAACCAATCGTGTTGTCTTTAATAACAGCACCATCATCCTGACTGGTAGCAAGTCCCAGGATGAACATGGCGTTCTGTGCTTTGGTAAAGGTGTTACTTTCAATAGTAAGGTGATTGTTCGGAATTGTTCCCGCCGAACCAAAAGTAGGTCCGGATACCAGAACTCCAGCAATTGTACCTGAGCTCGATAAACCTGTAAACTTAATATTTTTAAAGGTTACGTAATCCGCACCATCTGTCGCTGTACTTGCAACCCAGGCTATTACTGGATTGTCTGCTGCTGTAGCGTCTGTATTGTTCAGTGTAAGATTATCGGTGTTTGTGCCGTTATTGCTTCCGTCAATGGTCACGTAATCTGCACCGTTCACTTTGATTAAAACAGGAGCTGACCCGGAAATTGTGGCATCCACATCAACAGCTGGTTTTATAGTCAACGTATTGGTTTCACTTGAACCGGCATTCGCGTTGATGACGATTGGGAATGTTTCAGCGGTATAAGCAGCATCCAACAGCGTGAAGGTTACCGGACCAGTTATCGCCGCGGAATTAAAGTCTGCAACAGCGGCCGTCAAGGTCGGATAATCCCCTGCTGCACCCACGGTATACATACCGCTTAGCGCCACTGCCCGGCGGGCAACAGAGTTTTTCGGAGTTGTTCGGTTAACCTTTGCTGCGGCAGCGTTGATCTGCGCATCGTAACTTAGCAGCGCCAGTGCGGCCGGGTTTTCGGTAACCCTCATGCTTTGTGCCTGTGAATAATTCACAGCGGTTCCAATTAAAACGCAGGTAAGTGCGATCTTGAAGGAACTTCTGAAAAACGTACTTTGTAACGCACTTTCAGAAACAATGTAATTTTCTTTCATAAAATTGATTAATTTATATTAAACTCGCACCAAATTTAAACAAACATTATGAATGACAAAATATAATTGCTCTTATTTTCTACATAACTGTTATTTTTTTTGTTAAAATCTCCCTACGTCCCATTACTGCAGTGAAAATGAGATAAAAAAAACCTCCGGAAAGGAAGTTTTTGGCAAAAAAGTAAGCCGGTTTTAACTAAAAAACAGCGTTTTTCGCAGTTTTAATATTTATAATTATTTCGAATTTTACTTTCAGTCGTCGTAAATCATATATTTTTCTCGGATTTTTTGAAAGTCCTTTAAATCATTTGCCCAACTCTTGCGGATTTCACTTTCCGTTTTACCGGCCAGGATTTGTTTTCGTAAATCATCTGTACCCGCGAGTTTATCAAAAAACAGATTTTTTAGAAAGAAGTCCTGCCGCGGATTCTCGTAATTATTAAATGCATTCAGCAACCAGGTTAAATTGATTGCCCGAAGATCATCCGTCGATCCCGAAAGGTTCTCGCCATAACACAATTTTCCGTTCAGAAAAGGATTTTTAGCACCCGCAGTTGGGTGTGGTGTAAACGTGTAAGGTAAGTTTTTTGTCCAGGGCGAACCGTAAATCTGAAAAGGAAGTTCGGTACCCCGCCCTACAGAAACCTGTGTGCCCTCAAAAAAACAGAGACTCGGATACAGATTTATAGCGGCAGCATTTGGCAGATTTGGCGATGGCGCTGCAGAAATTTCATAGCGCTGCTTTTTATGATAGTTCTGCATGGGAATTAAGGTGTAATCTGCCTGAATTCCGTCTTTCAACCACCTTTCACCATTAACCATTTTCCCGTATTCGCCGATTGTTAAACCGTATACCACAGGAACGTTGTGCATGCCCACAAAACTCTTCCATGGATCTTTTAGAACCGGTCCATCAATATATCCGTCATGAGGATTTGGGCGGTCCAGCACGATCACTTCAGTGTTATTTTCCGCCGCGGCTTCCATCACATAAGTAAGTGTAGAAATGTATGTGTAAAACCTCACGCCTACATCCTGAATATCAAAAAGAATAATATCAATGCCCCGCAATTGTTCAGCCTTAGGTTTCTTATTGCTTCCGTAAAGGGAAATCACTGGAATTCCAGTCTTGGAATCAACCCCATTTTTTACTGTTTCACCAGCACCTGCTTCACCGCGAAAACCATGCTCCGGTGCGAAAATCGTTTTAACAGTGACGCCGTTTTTAATAAGGAAATCGACAAGGAAAGTTTTATCCTGCAGTAAACCTGTTTGATTTGTGACCACTGCCACCGATTTGTTTTTAAGCAGCGGTAGGTACAGTTCCGGGCGGTCGGCGCCGGTTTTAAAGCAGTTTTTGCCAATATTCTGGGCACCTGCGAAACTGCAAAAACCAAAATAAATTAGCACAAGTAGAAGTAAATCTTTAATTTTGGCACTTAAAGTAACCCGCTTGAATTTTCCGTTATATTTTTCCAAAAAAATAGCTTTTTCCAAAGATAATAAAAATAATCTCTCACGGATTATTGTGTTTATTGGTCGGCTTTCTGTGGCTTTAGGTGTCATAGTATCACTGATCACTGTTTCTACAGGTGTGGGTTCAAAAAAGGCGATCAAAGAAAGAATGGCTGATTTTTCGGGACACATTTCCATTAAATCAAAACAGTCCAACAATTCCTATAATTCCTCGGTCGTAAGTAATGACGGACTTCAGCTGAAAAAGATCCAGGCGTTGCCTGATGTAGCATCCACCCAGAAATACGTTTCGGTGAGTGGCATATTAAGAAACGAACATAATTTTGCGGGCATCATATATAAAGGCGTAGGAAAGGATTTTGATGCGGCTCGTTTTAAGAAATTCCTGGTTGCCGGCACGGTTCCCAAAATAACGGAAGTAGGTTACAACAATGGAGTCTGCATTTCCAAAAAAATTGCGCAGGATCTTCACCTGAATGTGAAGGACAGCATTGTGGCCATATTTTCCAAAGGCAATCAAAGCCCGCTGTACCGCAAATTTGAAGTGGTAGGAATTTACAAGACCGACATCAAAATGATCGACGACCTGTTCATCATCGGTGATATCAACCACGCCAAAAAAATTCAGGGCATGACGGGTTCCGAAGTAGGCGGAATTGATGTATTTCTAAAGAACATCAACAATATCGATAACGATGCGCCCATTATCGATAAACTCGCAGGCTACAAAAACTATACGGTGAAGGCGACAGACGCCTATCCGCAAATCATGGATTTCATCGCCATTTTCGATACCAATATTGCGCTCATCATCATCATCATGCTCATAGTTGTGGTAATCAACATTGTGATGGTGTTGCTGATACTGATAATTGAACGTACAAATTCTATCGGTATGCTGAAAACTTTAGGCGCGACAAATGGCCAGATCCGCACGATATTCATTAATTATACTTTGATGATAATGGTACCCGGCTTAATTTTCGGAAATCTGATCGGCATCGGCTTTCTCCTGATCCAGAAATATTTTGGCCTCATTAAGCTGAATCCCGAAAATTATTACCTCAGCGTGGTACCCGTAGACCTTAATTTACTTTACATCTTTGCAATATCTGTGGGGATACTCATCGTTTCCGCAGTATCCCTCATTTTACCAAGCTATCTGATCAGCAAGATCTCACCGGTAAAAGTCCTTAAATACAATTAATTACAATTTATGAAATACGCTCAAAATATTCTTGAAACCATAGGAAATACGCCACTTGTAAAACTCAACAAAGTGTTGGGCGAAGATTTTCCGGCCCTGGTTTTAGCGAAAGTTGAAACATTTAATCCCGGTAATTCCGTGAAAGACCGCATGGCACTGAAAATGATTGAAGATGCTGAAAAAGACGGCCGCTTAAAACCCGGTGGAACCATCATCGAGGGAACTTCCGGAAACACAGGAATGGGTCTGGCGCTTGCCGCAATAGTAAAAGGTTATAAATGTATTTTTGTAACCAACTCCAAACAGTCAAAGGAAAAATGCGATATTATGCGTGCTGTAGGTGCCGAAGTTATCGTATGCCCAACTGACGTAAAACCCACGGATCCTCGCTCCTACTATTCCGTCTCCAAAAGACTCGCCACCGAAACCGAAGGCGGCTGGTACGTGAATCAGTACGACAATCTCTCAAACAGAGCCGCACATTACGAGTCAACAGCGCCCGAGATCTGGGAACAGACCGAAGGTCAGCTCACCCATTTTGTAGCCGGTGCCGGCACAGGCGGAACTGTGACAGGTTGTGGCCAGTTTTTTAAAGAAAAAAATCCGGACATTAAAATTATTGGCGTAGATACATACGGCTCAATTTTAAAGGAATTTCACGAAACGGGTGAACTTCATCCGGAGCACGCCTACACGTATATCACTGAGGGAATTGGCGAGGATATTATCCCGGAGAATTACGATATGTCCATCATCGACCATTTCGAAAAGGTAACTGATAAAGACGGTGCCATCTACGCCCGTAAACTGGCTAAAGAAGAAGGAATTTTCTGCGGCTATTCTGCCGGAAGTGCTATCGCCGCTCTAGTGCAGATGAAAGACCAGTTTACCAAAAATGATGTAATTGTGGTTTTACTCCACGATCACGGTTCCCGGTATGTGGGTAAAGTCTACAATGACGAATGGATGCAGGAACAGGGTTGGCTCTAGAATTCCCCTTCCCTGAAGGGGTGGCAAAATTTTATTTAAAATTTTGGCGGGGTAGTTTTCCACGAATTATAAAATTAAGCCGGTGATTCGCCGGCTTTTCATTTAATGGTTCCGTATGTGTTCGCTAAAGTCCCAGTAATTCTGCTAGCTTCTGTGTGAGATTTTTCCTCGAAAACTGAGCAATTTTTCCAGTGTTGGCATGCGCATTTCCAGATTTCCACTCTGCGTATTTATCAAGTAAAAAATGCTTTACCTTTTCCTCATCGCTGTATGTAAAATGTTTCCCGGCCTGGGTTTCTGTAAGGATTTGCTTTACGTCACTGTCAGCAGGTCCAAAAGAAATGATCGGTTTTCCGGTGGCTAGATATTCGAAAATTTTTCCCGGAATAATACCTTTCGAAGTTTCTTCGGGAAAATTGGTCAGCAGCAGCAGATCCGAGTTCCACATTTCAGCATTTGCCTCCGCATGCGGAAGATATCCCAAATTAAGAAGGTGATTTTTAAGGCCGGAATTCTCGAGGTAATGTAATATTTTATCATCGATTCTTCCCACAAATTTTAATTCGATATCATTTTTAAAATTTTCATTTTCCGTAATGATTTCGTTTAAAGTTTTCCATAAAATCGTGGGATTCCGCAGCTGCTCGAGCATTCCGATATAACTCAGGGTAAATTTTTTATTTTCCCCGATGTTAACCTTAACCACTTTCGAAGCGGTATTTACATCAAAACCATTGGTGATACAAAAAGCGTTTGCCCCTTTCCGACGAAAGTTTTCGGCATCGCTGAAACTTGTCGCCAACGTGATATCTGCCTTGTCAAAAACCTGCTGTTCGAGTTTCCGGTGTTTCCTGTCAGAAGTTGCACTAAGTTTCAAATGTTTGTAATAGGAAATCTCAGTCCATGGATCCCGAAAATCTGCGATCCATTTCAGGTGCGGAAATTCCTTTTTCAAATGCAGACCGATTAAATGAACAGAGTGTGGCGGACCAGTCGTCACAAAAGCTTCAAAATTATTTTCCTCTAAATATTTCCTAAGAAATTTCACCGAAGGTTTTACCCAAAAAACACGCGCGTCAGGAATGAAAAAATTTCCCCGGATCCAAATCGAAAGTCTGGCTTTCCAGGACTGATTTTTGCCTACATCAAACTGTCCGGCTTTGAATTTTTTATTATCCTTCCCGAAAAATTCTGCCAGCTGATAAGGTTCCCAGATTGGCTTTCTAATAATTTCCACTTCCGCCGGGACTTCTGCCGCCAAAGTTTGATCTACCAGTGGATAGCTTGGGTTTTCAGGAATGTAAACAGTAGGCCTCCACCCAAACTCCGGTAAATATTTAACAAATTTCAGCCACCGCTGTACACCGGGACCACCGGCCGGCGGCCAATAATAGGTAATGACTAATATTTTTTTCGGTGTACTGATTATATGATTTTTTAATTTGTCATTCTGAAACGGAGTAAAGCGAAGTGAAGAATCTCAAATTTCATCATTTAAGAATCTCCAAGTGGGATTAACCAAATTAATTAGATCTTCCTTCTTCTTTCTCGTCCATCCTTTTATTTGCTTTTCTCGGCTTATTGCCGTCTCAATATCTTGAAATTGCTCGAAGTATATAAGATAAAAACATTTATACTTCGTAGTGAAATGTTTCGAAATTGCTTCAGGATTGCAATGCCAACACACCCTTTCTGCAAGGTTGATTGTAACTCCAGTATATAAAACCGTCTTCATCTTATTTGTTAAAATATAAATAAAGTAGTTATGTGTTCCTAGAGTTTTCATTGATCGTTATTAGTTAGATTCTTCACTTCGCTTTGCTCCGTTCAGAATGACAGAAACAATAAGTTAACAAAAAATAATCACTTCTTTACCAACTCCTTTTCCTGTCTTTTCCGGTATAAAAAATAAATCCCCAATCCACTCAACAATAAAAATACTCCAAATGCGATCATCGAGATCAGTTTTCCTTTCGCAATCACTTCCGGAGCGAAAATCATCTTGACCGTATGCTTCCCTGCCGGAACATACACGGCACGCAATAAATAATCTGCTTTGATGTAAGGTACCTCCTTCTCATCCACAAGCATTTTCCAGCCTTTAGGATAATAAATCTCGGAGAAAACGGCGAGTTGCGGTGTTTTTGACTGCGAACTGAATTCCAGTTCGTTTGGCTGATATTTTACGAGATCTAAAAATGCCGTGGAATCCGGCTGCAGATTTTTCCCGGTGAAATAATTTTTGTCGTCCACTGAGACAATGGCGACTCTTTTTGTATCAACTTCGCCGATCTGTTCAAGTTCCTCATTCGGCGATTTTACAAACTGTACTTCAGAAACAAACCACGCGTTACCGTTGGCCTGCGGGTTTGGGACCGCCTGCGGCTGCTCAGCATCGCCAAAGATCATATATTTGGTATTGAGCATATTTAAGATACGCGGCACTTTGGCGGTATCCATTCTGCCAAAAAAATATTCATTGATCAGATCGTCGTATCGACGGAGTTTCACGGCGTGATAGCCGCCTATCGACGACTTGAAGTAAGACGTGTTTGTCTCGCCAAAAGCTCCCAATACCTGATTATAGATTCGGTAATGCGTTTTGTCTTTTTCCGCAATGGTTTCCAGCGTTTTATTCACTGCCGCGTTGGCAAGCAGTGACTGCAGGTTTTGGTTATCTCCCACTTTCTGCATCAGCAATTCCGAATTTTCGGTCTGAAAAGGATTTTCTGTAAATGTCTTATCAATGAAGTTTTCATTGTTCAGGTAACGTTTGTTTACAGACCATAAATCAAATAAACTCACCAGAGCAATGATAACGATTACCACGTTTTGGTTCAGTTTTTTCCTTAAACCTAAAAATAAAGCCACGCTGCAAATACCGACGTACACCATTGCTTTTACCGCGTCGACACGGAACATTTTTGCTCTTGCATCAACTAAAAAATCCAGCAGATAAGGCGGCAGATATGTTTTCTCAGTCGGCGTGTAAAAACCCAACAATGATTTTCCGAATAGGAGCAACAGCAGTGTAATCCCCAGAACAGCCGAACTCACATAAATCAGGATTTTCTTTTTATAATCATCATTCAATACATTTTCCGGCGAAGTTTCCGTTTTTTCATCTGAGTTGAAAAAGCGGTAAAGTCCTATTATGGCAATAAGCGGAAAAAGAAGCTCTACTACTACCAATATAGAACTCGGCGCGCGGAATTTATTGTAAAACGGTACTACCTCAATAAAAAAATCCGAGAGCGGTAAAAAGTTACTACCCCAGGCTAGCAGAACGGTCAGAATCGAAGCCGACAATATCCAGTAGCGGTATTTTTTCCAGGCAAAGAAAAATCCCAGAATCGCGAGAAAGCAAACTGCTGCTCCCTGATACGCAGGTCCCGAAGTGCCCGGCTGTTCGCCCCAGTATGTAAGCGAACCCGACAAACCTTTTGATATCTGGTCCATTTCCTGTTGCGAAGACACGTTACTCTGTACCATATCCTGGATTTGGCTCATCATTTCTGCAGAACCTTCTTCTGTACTGGAGCCGCCCATCAGCCGTGGGATAAACAGGTTTAATGTTTCCAGTTTGCCGTAACTCCACATAAGCATACTCTCTTTATCCATCCCCGATTTTCCGGAAGAATGGGTTTGTGTATCAAGTATTTGTTTTCCACGTACTGTTTCTGTAATGTATTCGGAATTCGCCATGATCCGCTGCGAATTCATACCGACACCCAGCACAAAAGCAAGTGCCAAAATTCCCGTGGAAATACCAAAATGCTTCCAGCCGGTTTTTCCCTGTATCGCGCGGATCAGCTCCGAAAGAAATAAAAATGCAAGCGCCAGAAATAAGTAATAAGTCATCTGCGGGTGATTTGCCGCAATTTGAAGGCCCATGAAAAGTGTGGTGACAACAAAGCCGGTAATATATTTTTTCCGGATGTACACCAAAAGTACTCCGGCCAGCAGTGGCGCAAAATAGGCAACCGTATGGATTTTACCGTTATGTCCGGCAGCAAGCGCAATATAAAAATAGGTTGAAAGTCCAAAAAAAGTCGCTCCCAGAAACGCATATTTCCAGTTTCTTACAGCAACAAGACCAAGCAGGAAAAAGCCTCCAAAAAGAAGAAAAATGTAGTTCGCCGGCTTGGGCAGAAAGTTCAGAAGATCATCAACGGTCTTTATCACGTCCCCACGAAACTGCGCACCCATCTGGTAAGTCGGCATGCCGCCAAACATAGAATCGCTCCAATACGTTTCTTCCCCGTTTTGTGCACGGTAATCCAAAAGTTCTTTAGCACCGCCTTTGTACTGCACAATATCATGCTGAAAAAGCTGCTTGCCCGTGAGAACAGGATTTGCGTAAAACAGGGCGATCAGCACAAAAACCACCAGGCTTCCGACAATAAAAATAGTATTTCTGTTTTTTAACATATTGAGTCAGCTGTATAAAAAAACCTTCCGAAAGCAGGATTCTCGAAAGGGTATAAATTAGTTTTTGGTTTCGTTGCCGTCTTTTATTTCTTCATAATCCACGGTTTCCGCGTCCCAGTTAATCCGGGAATCCAGATTTTTTTTCGTTTTCTGTGTCGCCGTGCCTTCGTCTTTTCGGGCGGTTGGGAACTTGAAAAGTGCCGTAAAAAAAAGCCGCTTCAGAATATTCCAAAGAAAGAAAATAATGATTGTGGCAATTATTATTTCAAAGATAAACTTCATACTGTAGAAGAATTAATTGAGCCGGTCTGCGGCTACGTTCGCAAAATGCTCATCACTATTAAAAATTATTTCCCAGGATTTACATTGACTGTTGAGTTGGATACACTTTTCATTGTCTGGGTCTGTTTTCCGTCAGAGAGTGTTTCAGCCTGCGTGGTCTTTACATTAATGGTTTGATTTTTAATCCAGCCCGTATTTTCGTCCAGGGTGATTTTTCCGTTTTGTGAAAGTTCAGAACTCATTGTTCTTGTAATTCCTTCCTGCGTTCTCTTGTCGGATTTGTGCGGAATACCGCCCGCCACATCAATTACTGCTACACCGTTCCCCACACTTTTCAGTGTGTAGGTTGTAGTAAGTTTAATCTTTCCGTCGGGTGTTGCATTTTCTGATTGCGTCCACTTGCTGCCAATTTTCGCCCCGTTTGCAGGAATGATGGTGAGATTTTTTGAGAACTGATCCGTAAGCACTTTCTGGTTAAAGCTTTGTTTAAAGTTTTTTGCAAATGCAGCTTTTTCCTTTGCATCCTTGATCGTTCCTGCGAGTGATGAAGTGACCTTGGTGTAGATCGGGTCAAAACCGGTAATTGAAAGGACTTTGCCAGTTTTGTCCATCTTCAAATTGAGTTTATTTCCCACCAGCGCTTTGTTCACTTTCCACATCATTTTAAGCTGCTCCTCTTTAGGCTCGCCCAGATTGGTATCTACTACAATGGATTTTCCGTTTGCGGCCTGCGAATTCTTCTTTCGTAATAGGTTAATGGTGATGTCATAAACACCATTTGTAAAATCATTTACGGTAAAAGTCATCTCATCGGTACTTTCGCTTGTGCCGCTTTGGGTTTTACCATCGGGCGCGGTCATTGTCTGCACGTCTTTCTGATTGGTGGTCAGTGGATATGTTTTACCTTTCTCGAGTTTAAAGGACTGATAGTAAACACCCAAAGAATCTTTAATGGCCGGCGATATCACAGCAGGCTTGTCGGCAACTGTTATTGAACTGTCGCTCGCAGGAACTTCTACAGTGACGGTTTTTCCGGTTTCCGGATCGACTTTGGTTACGGTTTTGGTTTCTTTTTTACAGGAAATTAAAGCTATTGAAAGTAAGGAAAGGACTGCAATTTTTCTCATTAAATTTTTTCTGATATTATCTTTATTTACGCCCTCCACAGAATTTAATGTTTTCCCGGAAGAGCAACGACAAATTTAAGGTAATAATTTTTCATGGTTTCAAACATTATAATTATTTTAACAGCCTTTGGCCTGCAAAGTTGCTGTTACCGATGCTAATTAGCTGAAAATTTCAGTATCGCTGAAATCTCTTTTTAAAGTTTAAATATAAGTACGCGATCAGTGAAGCTTTTTCATACTGATAAATTAGACTAAATTTTGTTTTCAGTAAATTTGTTTTCCATTATTTAAAAAACCAAAGATCACAACCCGATACGATAATTATGCAAAACCCACTATTACAACCTTTTACTACAAAACATCAGTCTGCTCCATTCAACGAAATTAAGGAAGAACATTTTCTGCCGGCTTTTCAGCAGCTTATTGCAGACTCTGAAAAAGAAATTGAAGAAATAGTGAACAGTGAAACAGCGCCTACATTTGAAAATGTGATCGAAGCACTTGCTTTTTCGGGCGAACAGTTAGAAATGGTGTCAAGCATCTTTTTCAACCTCAATTCTGCCGAAACCAATGATGAAATTCAGAAGATCGCTCAGGAAGTTTCGCCACTGCTCACCGAATATTCCGCCAGGATCTCTCAAAATGAAAGGCTTTTCGCAAAAATCAACACCGTTTTTACAGAAAAAGCAAACTATTCCCTGACCGAAGAGCAGGAAATGTTGCTGACCGAAACCTACAAAGGTTTTGTAAGAAGCGGCGCACTTTTAAATAAAGAACAAAAGGAAAAATTTAAAGAAATCAGCATTGAACTTTCGAAAAAATCTTTGCAGTTTGGCCAGAATGTACTTGCAGAAACCAATAATTATTTTAAATTAATTACTGATGAAAAGGAATTGGCAGGCATTCCGGAGGCGGTCCTGAACCAGTACCGGGAAGAAGCAAAAGAGCGCGGCCTTGAAGGATTTGTGGTGACTCTACAGTATCCAAGTTTTCTGCCGCTGATGACTTACGCCGAAAACCGCGAACTGCGGAAAGAAATGGCTTTGGCTAACGGAAAAAAAGCCTTTAACAACAATGAGTTCGACAACCGGAACCTGATCACGGAAATCATTTCACTGAAGCAGGAAAAAGCGCATCTGTTGGGCTACAGCAGTTATGCAGATTATGTTTTGGAGGAACGTATGGCGAAATCGCCTTCTGCCGTCAAAAGTTTTTTGAATGAACTTTTGGAAAAAGCAAAACCCTACGCCGAAAAAGAGATCGAAGAGTTAAGGGCGCTTGCTAAAACTGATGGAATCAGTGAGATGCAGTCTTATGACCACGCATATTATGCTGAAAAACTGCGCAAAGAAAAATACGATATCGATGATGAAGAACTGAAACCGTACTTTCCTTTAGAAAAAGTTCAGGAAGCCGTTTTCATGCTGGCCAAAAGACTTTTTAACCTGGAATTCAAAGAAACAACGGAAATTCCAAAGTATCATGAAGAAGTAAAAACCTACGAAATTTTCGAAAATCAGGAGGCATCAACCGACCAACAACAATCCACAAACCAATTCAAAGCCCTGCTTTACGCTGATTATTCCCCGCGGAAAGGAAAAAGAGCCGGTGCGTGGATGACAAGTTTTAAAAATCAGTTCAGGAAAAACGGCGTAGATCACCGTCCGCATATTTCCGTCGTCTGCAATTTTTCCAAACCTAACGGAGATCTGCCGAGCCTGCTGACTTTTCAGGAAGTCACTACACTTTTCCACGAGTTTGGCCATGCGCTGCACGGGGTTCTGGCAGACACAACCTATCCGAATCTGTCTGGAACCTCTGTGAAATGGGATTTTGTAGAACTGCCTTCGCAGTTTCTGGAAAATTTCTGCTACGAACCGGAATTTTTAAAAACCTTCGCCAGACATTATGAAACGGGAGAAATCCTGCCAGATGATAAAATCCAGAAGATATCGGACTCGAAAAATTTTATGGAAGGTTACCAGACTTTGCGGCAGATCGGTTTCGGTATGTTAGATATTGCCTACCATACGGATGCGGCAAAAGTGGGTGACGTGAAAACCTTCGAAGTTGAAGAAACAAAAGCCACAAATCTCTATCCCTCAAATCCCGAAACCGCGATGAGCACGAGTTTCTCCCATATTTTTCAGGGTGGCTATTCCGCAGGATATTATTCGTATAAATGGGCTGAAGTTCTGGACGCCGATGCATTTCAGTACTTTAAAGAAAACGGAATTTTCAATCCCGAAATCGCTGCGAAATATAAGAAGCTTCTTTCTGCGGGCGGAACTAAAGACCCGATGGAACTGTATAAAAACTTCCGCGGAAGTGAGCCGAAAGTTGAAAGCTTGCTAAAACGCGCATTTGGTTAAAATGCCTAAAACTGCAGAATAAGATAACAGGAAACTGTAAGAAAATGAGCGCCGGTGTTTTATATGCCGGCGTTTTCTTTTTGTCTTTTGCTGAGCGCCAGACGCGCTTTAGCCAGGACCGGAATCGATATCATACCGAAAACGATCATCAGCACAAGCTGCATGGTATGCGAAATAAAAGCATAGGCAAGCCCAGCTTCGGCACCGGCTTCAGCACTTTTTCCCATTGAGAGGAAAAGCGCGGTCATTCCGAGTTTCAGCGCGAAATGAAAAGCACCGATGCCGCCCGAAGCGGGAACCATCATGCCGAGCGTTCCCACCACGATAATAAAAAAACCGTCGGCAAATGTAAGATCCGAGGTCTCCGGCAAAGCGAAACAAACGAGATACGCTGCCAAATAGTAAGAGATCCAAATCGCCAGCGAAAGCAGAACAAATTTACCTTTCTGTTTCAGTTTAAATATAGAAGTCAGGCCATGCAGAATGCCTTTCGCGAAGTCCAGCACTTTTTTGTACAGACTCAACTGCTCAAGTTTTTTACGGAAAACAAAAAAAAGGAATAGCAGCAAAACAACAGCTGCAATGGCTATATAGATTGGCGAATTGCTGTGGGATTCGGCAGTCTTGCTTTTTTCCGCAGTCACGGCACGATAAAAAGAAAGTATTGCTTCATATTTAAACAGCAGTGTGAGCCCGAGAAAACCGACCATGCAGATCAGGTCCACTACCCGCTCCAGGATAATTGTGCCGAAGCTTTTTTCCACCGGAACTTTTTCTACGCCGAAAAGGGCTGTAGACCTTGCTAGCTCGCCACTCCGCGGAATCGTAAGGTTCATTAAATATCCAAAAGAAATAGTCCAGAAAGCATTTGAATTTGATATTTTGTAACCCATGGGTTCCAGCAGCAAATTCCAGCGCACCGCGCGGAAGTAATAAGCCGCCAAGCCAAAAAGTGCCGCAGCAAAAACCCACATATAATTGGCTTTCTCAAAATAGCCGGCGATCTTTTTAACCTCAATTCCCTTGAGCGCCCACCACATAAAAAGTGCCGCAATAGCGATGGAAACTACCGTGGTGAGGATTGATTTATAAGGATTGGATTTTTTGCTTTCTTCCAAAACGAAGCTGTTTTCAGAAATTAGGTAAGCAGATTGGTTTTTTCATCAGGAAATATGATCCTTGGCTGAAAACTTTTTGCTTCTTCCGGTGTCATGTGTGCATAAGCCATGATGATGATGATGTCGTCTTTCTGCACGCGCCGTGCCGCAGGACCGTTCAGGCAGATTTCGCCGGATTTTCGTTTTCCCTTGATCGCGTAAGTATCGAACCGCTCACCATTATTTACATTCACAATATATACCCGCTCGCCCACCACGATCCCCGAAGCCTCAAGCAGATCTTCGTCGATCGTGATGCTGCCGATATAGTTAAGATCTGACTCTGTGACCCGTACGCGGTGAATTTTGGATTTAAAGACTTCAATTAGCATGGCGCAAATTTAATTATTTTAATTAAGAAATAACCCAAAAAAATCCCAGTGCTTCTATGCGTCTTCCCAAATCTTTACAGGCTTGAATTTCAGTTGATTCAGAGATTTAATTGGCTGAAGATTTTAAGGTTTCAAATTAAATTATTCATAATTTAAATCTGTGGTTGAGCGATTGCCAAGAAGTGCGTCTGGCAAAAGGACTTTTGCATTTTAAGTATCCCGCAAACAGCGATAATCTGTAAAATTTAAAAATTGAAATTTTCTGTTAATATTTGAATTTGAATGAGGTTTTATTAAATTATTCTAAAAAATTTGCATAATATGAAAAATGTTTTATATTTGCTTTAGTAATAGAACTAACCTTAACACATAATCATTATGAACAAGTCTGAATTAATCGACGCTATCGCTAAAGATGCGAGCATCACAAAAGTTGCTGCAAAAGCTGCTTTGGAATCATTTATCTCTAATGTAACTTCTACCTTGCAACAAAAAGACGGTAAAGTGTCTTTGGTAGGTTTTGGCACATTCTCCGTAGCCGACAGAGCTGCAAGACAGGGCATTAACCCTGCAACGAAAAAACCAATCAAGATTGCTGCCAAGAAAGTGGCGAAATTTAAAGCTGGTGCTGATTTAGCGGGAGCTGTAATGGGTGGAAAGAAAAAATAATCTCCTGATTATAAAAACTAAAACCTCATCGATATGAGGTTTTTTTTATGGCTGATCTTTCATAAAATATTACGGTGCCAATCTTGCGATCTGCCAGTTGAAATCCGGCTGCAGTTCATATATGATCCTGTCGTGCAGGCGGTTTGGCCTACCTTGCCAAAATTCAATTTCGTAAGGTTTTGCAATATAACCGCCCCAGTTTTGCGGTCTTGGCACTTCAGTATCTTTATATTCTTCCTCCAAATTTTTTAAGCGCACTTCCAGGAAATTGCGGTCCGGAATAACGGAACTTTGCGGCGAAACAACGGCGCCGAGCTGGCTGCCTTTTGGGCGCGAATGAAAATAGCCGTCGCTCAGGTTTGCAGCGACCTTTTCTACATTTGCTTTAATGGTGATCTGGCGCTCCATACCGGGCCAGAAAAAGTGCAGACAAGCTTTGTGCGTTTCCTCAAGTGCGCGGCCCTTTCTGCTGTCGTAGTTGGTGTAAAATATAAAACCTTCATAGGTATACGCTTTCAGTAAAACGATTCTTGTGCGCGGACAACCATCATTTTCCAGGGTCGAAACCGCCATGGCATTGGCCTCGGAAATAGCAGGA
The DNA here is from genome assembly GCF_000422265.1 of Kaistella palustris DSM 21579. Lineage (GTDB taxonomy): Bacteria > Bacteroidota > Bacteroidia > Flavobacteriales > Weeksellaceae > Kaistella > Kaistella palustris. The sequence continues at coordinate 140,315 of NZ_AULL01000018.1, read as the reverse complement.
TTTTCATCGGCTTCCATAAACCAGTCCCGAAACTGTTCCAGCGGATTTTCTTTTATCTGACTTTCAAGAAGTTCGGCCTTGTTGTAAACTTTTCTTTTGTCATGCAGGTTTTCCATGAATTTTTTTTATATTTGATTTAAGGTTTTTTATTTGACCCTACATTTCAGATGAACAATTCTTACAAAGGTAAAATTTTAATTTCCACTCCTGATATTTCGGGCGATATATTTTCCCGTTCTGTAGTGCTCATCATCGATCATAATGCGAACGGCACTTTCGGACTTATTCTCAACAAGAAAAACGCAAAATTAAGCAGCAGACTCTTTCATATTTTTGGATTTGCGGTCGATGTGTATGAAGGCGGCCCGGTTGAGAACGACAAGATATTCTTCATCAACAAAGGCGCAAAAGTCACCGAAAATTATTCGGAGATCAATGATAAATTTTACCTCACCGATGATATTGAAAATGTAGTTTCGGGCCTGATCGAAGAGCAAATCTCCTTAGGCGAGATCAAGGTGTTTTCAGGCTACTCCGGGTGGGGTGCACAGCAGCTCGAAAGCGAGATCAGCCGTAAAATGTGGACGGTGGTTGATGTGGATACTTTAGATTACACTTTGCCCAATGATCAGACTTTGTGGAAAAGTATCATGCAGAATCTGGGCGGTGAATTCCTGCTGTGGGCCAATGCGCCGGAAGACATTTCAATGAACTGAAGACTTTAACAAAACTTTAATATTCTGCCGTATAATTTTAAAATCAACGCGGCGTTATATCTGTAGAATTGCCCTCAAACTAAACCCGGTAAAGGACCTGAAAAGGTTGTTTCCCGGGTTTGTCAATTTTTACAGGAAACTGGCGCGCCATTTTGCGACAAGGTCCGTAAATGTTGTGTTATCAAAAGTTTTCTTTCGGATCTGCCGCACTGTAAATATGCCTTTTTCATCAGAGATCATCAGAATTTCTTCGGCTTTTTGCGACTCGAAGGCGATCATTTCACTTTCCTGAATTTCGGCCAGTGCATTTTTGTGAAGAAAGGTCACGAAATTTTCCATTAGCGGCGAGATGTATGCACCTTCCGACTGTTTCGGTATTTTGATGATATTACCTTCCAGGAAAAGATAATTACCATAAATACTGCGTGCAATACGTTTTTCAGGATTCAGGAAAATCACATCATCCAGCTCATTTTCGGCAGCATAAATTTCTGCATAAATATTCTCTGCAGATGGTGTCCGGATCGAACTCAGGAAATTCCGGTTTACATTTACTTCCTTTATGAGGTCAACTTCAATGCTGCTGCGGATCTTCAGCACATCCTCAGTTTTTTCGACTTTAAAGTAAAAGGCCACGGCAGCTTTTTCCAAAGGTCTAACATCAGAATTACGGTACGCCATAAGATGAATGATGCCATTGCGTACGTCATGCGCCAGCACTTCTTTCTGAAAAAGATCCCGGAAGAATTCCAGCGTGTAGGTGAGCGAAATCTGCATGCGCAGCTTCCGCATCGAGGCCATCAGAAAAAAATAGCATTCCTCATCCATTATAAGCTGCGAGTTGCGCACAAAGAAAAAAACCTTTACGGAATCGCCGGCCAGAAACGCGCGGTTTTGTATAGTTGTATCGTCCGAAAAATAAGAAACAGTGTTCAAAACAAACCGAATTAGTATTTAAAAAAATAATGAACGAAAAATCGTTCATCATATAAGTTGGTCTTCAATTAAAATTAGGCTGCACCAAGTTTGATGCGCAGATTTTCGATCAGATTTTCCCAGTAGAGCTGGTTTTCATCTTCGTCACCGGCGTCACAAAAATCGGTGATATTCAGCGCCAGATCATCGGTGATATCATCAATCACGATGGTCATTTCGAAGAAATTTTTGGTACCTTCATCTTCTTCCCAACGAAAACGCACGAAGCTTTCGGGCTTGTAGCGGATCAGCGTGGCTTTTTCTTCCGGCCCATTGCTCCAGCTGAAGAAAAAATCGTCGCCTTTCTCTGTCACCTCGTCGGCAAACCATTCAGAAAGTCCTTCTGCACTTGCCATGTATTCGTATAAAATCTCCGACTGACAGTGCATTGGAAATTCGTATTGCACTTTCGTTTTCGCCATATCGCTACCTAATTTTTAATGTGCCGCAATATATAAATTAATTTCTGATATACACAAAATTATAGAGCGAAAAGTACGGGCTGTATTTGGAGCACCAGGGTCTGTTTTTTCCCGAAAACCGTGCCGGCTGTCCACTATATCCCCGATCCGCAAACTTCGCCGGCACCGGCATGATTTTTATCATCGGGGGATGCCGTTCCCATCCGGGCTAAAAGAAAAAGTAGTTTGTTTTCCGAAGATCTTTAAGCCTCGTTCAGCACTTCAAGAATGATTGCGCAACCCTCGCGGATTTCATCAAAAGTTAAAGTCAGCGGTGGCGATATACGCAGATATTCATTTCTGTAGAGCTGCCAAAAAACAACCAGACCTTTTTCCATACATCGCTTTGCTACGTCCAGCGTGTATTCAGGTGACCCGAGGTTTACGGCCAGCATCAGGCCTTTTCCGTTGATGTTTTTAATTTTGGGGTGAACCAATAATTCACGGAACAGGTTTTCTTTTTCTGCAACCACGTCCATCAAGCCACTTTCCAAAACCTCGTGCAGTGTAGCGTAACTGGCTGCAGCAATCAGCGGATTGCCGCCAAAAGTAGTGATATGGCCCAGTTTTGGCGAGTGCGAAAGTGAGTGCATGATCTCAGCAGAACTCATAAAAGCGCCCACCGGAACGCCGCCGCCCATTCCTTTTCCTATGACTAAAATATCCGGCACGATGCCATAATGTTCGAAGGCGAAAAGTTTCCCGGTCCGCCCAAAACCCGGCTGGATCTCATCTAAGATCAGCAGCGCACCAACTTCTTCGCAGCGCGCTTTCAGTTTTTTCAGATAACTTTCTTCAGGCAGAATGAATCCGGCGGCACCCTGAATGGTTTCGAGCAAAACGCACGCGGTTTTTTCGGTGATCTTTTCGAGATCGCGCTCATCATTAAAATGAATAAAATCCACCAATGGCAGCAGCGGCCGGAATTCCCGCTTGTGGTATTCGTTGCCGGAGACCGAAAGTGCGCCGTGGGTATTGCCGTGATAAGAATTGTGGAAAGAAATAATTTCTTCCCGGCCCGTGAACCTTTTAGCCAGTTTCAGACTGCCGTCGATAGCTTCTGCACCGGAGTTCACCAAATAAGTTACTTCCAGATTTCCCGGTGTGGCATCTGCCAGAAGTTTACAAAGTTTCACGGGCATTTCCTGCGCGTATTCGCCATAAACCATTACGTGCAGATATTTTTCTGCCTGCGTTTTTATAGCTTCTACAATTTTCGGATGGGAATGTCCCAACGTATTTGCCGAAACACCGGCCACAAAATCGAGGTATTTTTTGCCGTCTTTGCCGTAAATGTAACTTCCCGCGGCTTTTTCTACTTCGAAACCAGCGGCGACTTGGGTGGTTTGAGCTTGATATTTAAAGAAATCGTTTTGCATTTTTAAATAGAACTTTAATTTGTTGAATCTGCGCCCCGACCGGAGTGGATCTCTCCGCCGCAGCGGAAGCGGGAATCCTTCGACAGGCTCAGAATAAACGATGATTGGATACAGACGCCTTAAAAAAAATTACTTCCGCACGCGTTTCGGCTTTTTCGCTTCCTCCTTGGCTTTTGCGTCGTCAATTGCTTTTTGCGCCTGATTGTACAGGGTGTCGTCGGATTCGTACTTTACTTCTTCATACGTCGGAGAGTCGAGGAAAATATCTTCCCATTTCCGCAGCCGGTCTTTGGTATTCCAGTTGAAATCGGGGAAAAAACGCTTTTCCCGGGAGATCTGACTCATGGGATAAATGTCGGTATTCGCGCCGATGTTGCAGGAAATGATCTGGACTCTTCTTTCCTCAAATTCTGCTTCGATCGTGCCGCAAGTAGATAAAGCGATGCCGATTCTTTCTACTTCTTTTGTTTTCTCATTTTGATCGTCGGCGTACGTGATCGCCTGAGCGTTACCGATTACTTTGGCGAGGTTGATCTCGTTCTTTTGGTAATAAACGGTCATCAGTTTTCCCTTGATCTGGTTGAATTCATCTTTTAGATTCAGGGAATCAGCTTTTGAGATCGCGAAGGCATTGCCGATCACGCGCAGCGAATCGATGTATTCATTTTCGGTATCGAAATATGCTTCGATCCTGTCGCCTGTTACCTGTTTCTCGCCACTCCAGGCGATGGGTTTTCCGTCGAGATGCATCACGCCGTCGGTTTCATTAAAACTCAGCGAATCAGTACGCACCTGGATATTCGATTTGAACATTCTGGCTTTGCGGTATGCGCGCAAAAAGCTTTTCTTCTTTAAAGGATCTGCTTCACCCGGCTTCTGATAAGCCAAAATCCGCTGCGCGGAAAAATACATTGAATCTTTTTCGAGGATCTTCACGGCATACGGACGTTCGGTCATCATGGCAGAATCCTTTTTCTCGTATATTTCTCCGTAGCCACCTTTTATATAGCGTTTTTCCTGCGGATCGCGGAGTGTTACATTACCTTTTGCCGTGCCGAATCCCGTGATCTGGTTAAAGTACATGTCATCGCCCGTGAGGATTTTACCGTTGTAATTGATGCGCGAGTTCTTCTTCAAATACACTTCTTTGGAGTTCATATTGTATGTCCCCTTTTCGGTATAGATTACATTGGCCGGATTTTTTTTATTCGTAATGGTTGTCGGCCCGTTGAAGGTCGCCGTATTCGTATTCTGGTTCTGAATGATGTTGACACCGTCTACAGTATATTCCGGATTATCAATCTTTACGTTGCCGGTAAAATCTATAATTCGGCTCGTCAGATCGTAGGTTGCGGATCTGGTGTACATCACGTTACCATCTTTGGTGATCGTTCCGCCGGTATTGAAATAGGCTTTATTCGAAATGCGGTCGTAATAGAGCGTTTCGGTTTGTATGGTTTGTCCGGGATCGGTCAGCACGACTTTTTTACAGGCGATACCTTTCTGCGTATTTCCGTCGTACTCCATTTCTCCCGAGGTGATCACCGAGCCGTCGGCATTTTGCAGTGTCACGTTGCCAATTGCCTTTACAAAGTTCTGGTCCTGATAAAAGATAACCTCATCGGCAGTAAGCACCGAACCCTGATGCGCAAACTGTACATTGCCGGAGAAATAAGGATTTCCGCCGTATTTATCTGCAGTTTTCTGAAAGAAATCCGAGTGAATGAGTTTTACTTTTTCGGTAGCGCCGCCATTTTTTGGTCCGTTGAAATAAGGATCTTTTACCAGCGCCTGATTGGGCTGGGTGTTGATCTGCGCAAAAACATTGACACTGATAAAAAGAAAAAAAACAAAAAGATTCTTCATTAATCCTTTTTGGTTCCGTAGAAATAAAGCGAGTGCGAATCTATCTTTACACCAAAAGTACTTTCGATGGAATCTTTGATTCCCTGGATCCGGGGATCGCAGAACTCGATAATTTCGGCAATCTGTTTATCGGAATTGTTTTTATAGATCACCAGATGATCATGCTGCTTGTCGAAATACGATTTCTCGTAGGAAGAAGAGGTCAGCGTTTTTTCGCCAAACTGATGTTTGCGGATCAGGCCTGCATCCAAAAAGATCTCAATGGTATTGTAAATGGTTGCTTTGGAAACATGGTATTTCTTCTGCATCATCAGCAGGTAAAGATCATCCACATTAAAATGATGCTCCATCATATAAATCTCCTCCAGAATTGTGTAGCGCTCGGGCGTATTGCGAAAACCTTTCTCGAGGAGATACTGCCTTAAAACGTCTTTTATAGTGGTAAGATTTAGCTCTTTATGTTTAGCGTCCATTGTAAATATTTATTGTACAAATTTATCGAAATTTTATTACACGGGTTCTGCACAATATTTTGGAAAAATGAAAATATCAGGAGTTGTAGTGGCGAAAATTAACCTGTTTTATTTTCTGGGTATTCACCTTCTGATCCATTAATGGTGCGGATTCTACCACCACATTATGGGCCGAAACGCCCCAGGCTTTAAAATCATCGCTGCCGATATATTTTACAAAATTGTAAATGTTAAGGATAATTTTTTCCTTAATTGTCAATAAAGTATCGTTGATATATGTATTGTCGATGATGACGTATTTAAGGTCCGGTGGAATATTGTGTGCGCGGAGCGATGGGTGACTGCTGCGTTCCGGAATTGTACCTTCATCCATCAGATCCTGTAAAACCTGGTCGAAGTAATCGTTGATCCTTCTGTCGATCTTAAATCCAAGAAGGAAATTGATCTTGTAAATGGTTCCGGGCATAATCTCATCTACCGTATATTTAAAAGTAAAGGGATCCTCCTGATTCACGATATTCAGAATAAAGTAATGATCGGCACGCTTTGGCTGCTTGCGCATGATCGAATAAATGATCTTGGCTTCGATCTCATCTTCTTTCTTTGCACGGCTCAGAAACGCAAGATTAGTGGCATATTTCGGAATGGTTTCATCGAGTTTCAGCTCTTTAATTATAGAAACATACTTACCCAGTTTTACAAATTTGATGAATTTACCTTTAATACTTCTGCCGTTATACCAGGCATACATACAGACCGCAATAAATCCGCCGAGAACCATCGTCAGCCAGCCACCGTCGAAAAACTTGATCACATTTGCATAGAAGAAACCCAGTTCTATAAAAAGATATACCGCGATAAAGCCGACGGCAAACACGCGTGTGGATTTGTTTCGGCTCAGCCAGAAGAAGAGCAGAACGGTCGTCATCAGCATGGTAATTGTAATGGTGAGGCCGTAAGCAGCTTCCATCGCTTCCGATTTCTGAAAATAGATCACCACAATAAAACACAGGAACATAAGACCCCAGTTGATCCGCGGAATGTACATCTGCCCCTTAACACCGGACGGATAATCAATTTGTTGATTAGGCCAGAAAGTCACCGACATGGCTTCAGAAAACATGGTAAATGAACCGGTGATCACCGACTGACTCGCAATGATTGCCGCAAAAGTCGCCAATATAACGCCCGGCAGAATTGCCCATTCCGGCATGATCCCAAAAATCGGGTTAATTCCCTGCGCTACACTGTCTGGATTATCCAACAGCCACGCACCCTGGCCGAGATAATTAAGTATCAGCATCGATTTTACAAATGCCCAGCTTACGCGGATGTTCTGCTTCCCACAATGTCCCAAATCGGAATATAGCGCTTCAGCTCCGGTTGTACACAGGAATACCGCGCCCATAATTACGATGGCACTTGGCGAATGCGTGATTAAATTGTACGCATAATAGGGATTGAATGCCCTTAAAATGTTAAAATTCTCGAAAATATGCACCGAACCGAAACCACCAAGAACCAAAAACCATAAAACCATGACCGGTCCGAAAAGTTTGCCGATCGATGAAGTGCCAAACTGCTGTACAAAAAAGACCAAAGCCAATATGACCAGAGTTATTCCTACAACAGGCGTGTGCGGCGAGAAGATCTTCAATCCTTCCACCGCGGACATTACAGTTAGCGAAGGTGTAATGATACTGTCGGCGACAAGAGTTGAAGCGCCGATTATGGCAATTACGTACAGCCACTTTTTCTTGAGTTTCTTTACCAGGGAATATAAAGAGAGAATTCCACCTTCACCTTTGTTATCTGCGCGAAGGGCGATCACTACATATTTCAGTGTGGTCTGCATGGTAAGCGTCCAGATGATACATGAAAGTGCACCTTCGATATATTCATCAAAAGGCAGATTCCCGCCTTCGCGTCTGGCGTTTACTATCGCCTTCATCACGTAAAGCGGCGAGGTCCCAATGTCTCCAAAGACAATTCCCAGGGAAACCAGCACTCCGATGGCTGTGAGTTTTTTGGTATCAAAATGCTGACCGCCTTCGACTGTTTCTGCCATTTTTCAATTTTAATTAAGGTGCAAAATTAAATTTTAAAAAGCAATTGCGCAGGTTTTTTGCGCAATTAATTTAAATTAAAAAAACTCCCGTTCAGGAGTTTTACAAATGCTTATGCTTTGATATACATGGCTTTTTTAATTTCTTCCTTTACTGTTTCCAGTTTTGGGAACCATTCTGCAAAGAGTGCCGCGGAATATGGCGCAGGAGCATCCGGCGTGGTAATTCTCTTGATCGGCGCATCCAGATAGTCAAATGCTTTTTGCTGAACCATATAAGTGATCTCTGTGGCGATGGATCCCAACGGCCAGGCTTCCTCTAAAATAACCAGCCGGTTTGTTTTCTTTACAGACTGTAAAACAGTATCGTAATCAATAGGCCGTACAGTTCTAAGGTCGATCACTTCCACAGAAATACCGTCTTTCTCCATATCTTCGGCAGCCTGCATGGCGAGCTTCATGATTTTACCAAATGATACCAGAGTGACATCTTTACCTTCTTTTTTTATCTCTGCTTTTCCGATTGGGATGTAGTATTCTTCTTCAGGAATTTCCATTTTGTCGCCATACATCTGTTCAGACTCCATGAAGATGACAGGATCGTTATCCTGAATAGCACTTTTCAACAGACCTTTGGCATCGTATGGATTTGAAGGAACAACCACCTTTAAACCCGGAACATTGGCAAACCAGCTTTCCAAAGCCTGCGAGTGTGTTGCACCCAACTGACCTGCAGAAGCTGTAGGACCGCGGAAAACGATCGGGCAATTCCACTGGCCACCACTCATCTGCCGAATTTTTGCAGCGTTGTTTATGATTTGGTCTATACCTACCAAACAGAAATTGAAGGTCATATATTCAACGATCGGCCGGCAACCGTTCATCGAGGAGCCAATCGCGATTCCTGTGAAACCCAGTTCGGCAATGGGTGTATCGATCACACGCTTAGCACCGAATTCATCTAACATTCCTTTGGAAGCTTTGTAAGCACCATTATATTCTGCTACTTCCTCACCCATCAGGTAGATGGATTCGTCTTTTCGCATTTCCTCGCTCATTGCCTGCGCAATTACTTCTCTAAAAGTATATTCCTTCATAATAGATTGAAAAATTAGACTACAAAAGTAAAGATTTTTTCGCACATTTTCCAGGCAAGCACGCACAAAAAAAGCAACTCTTTCGAATTGCTCTTTTTAAAGTTTATTTGCCTGTTATTTCACAGCATGCCACGTCTGCGTTCTTCCGATAAGGGAGAATCCTACGTAACCTCTTACATTTAATTTGTCACCTTCTCTGGTAATATTACATTTATAAGTTTTGCCGGTTTTTGGATCTGTAATTGTGCCGCCGGTAAACTCGCTGCCATCTTTTTTCATATCGCGAATGACTTCCATACCCAGGATCGGTTTGTTTTTTCGGTCATCTTTACAGTCTGAGCAATTTGGATTTGCAGGTTTTATTAAAAGCTGCACTACTTTTCCGTAGTACTGACCATTGGGTTTTTTAGTGATCTCTACGATGGACTTGGCCTGGCCGGTTTCATCGTCGATGGTTTTCCATTTTCCTTCGATCTGAGCGTAAGAAAGGGTTGCAAAAAGTAAAGCAACGAAAGAGAAAATTATTTTTTTCATTTTAAAAATATTTTAATTTTTTTGTTGGATAAATGTAACTAAAAAAAGTTAAACGCCAAATATATAATTATTCATAACATACATCACAAAGGAATTCCGCAAAAATCGGAAATCAAACAGATGTTTAGATAAGCGAAAGCAAAATCGATAGTTATGCTTCTCATCATTAAAAAAAAAAGCATTTTAACAGATTCTAATTGAGTTTACGGTTGATCACGCGATCCATATAATCCTGATACCATGCTTTGGCCTTCATTTCGCCTTTTTCAATTTCGGGTGACTTGGTTTTTCCCAACAGATTATGGGAATATCCAAGATCTTTTGCATCGTAAATTCCCGTAAAATCTTTGCCATCAAAAAGATAGATATAGTTGCCGATAATAAACTGCTCCACTCCACTTGAATTAACGATTATATAATCTTCTTTTTTATCTGAAACCAAACTTCTTCCCCAACTCCTGATTTTTTTATTATAACCCATAAGATCTGCCAAAGTGGGATAAATATCAATCTGCTGCGCAGGCTCTGTAATTTCACCTTTCAAATGATATGCAGGATTAGGCGAATAAAAAAGGATCGGAATCGCAAAACGGTTCATCGCTTTTTCATATTCGGGATAGCCTACCTGGTTGGTGTGATCTGCCACCAGAACAAAAATAGTATTTTGAAACCACGGCATTTTTTCAGCGGTCTTGAAGAACTGTTTCAACGCATAATCGGTGTAGCCAATCGGCTCGTGAATTTCCAGCGGACCTTTTTTAAACTTGCCTTCGTATTTCGCGGGTATTTTAAAAGGATGGTGCGATGAAACTGAAAACAGCGTGGCCATAAACGGCGTCTTTTTCTGATTCAGAGTGCGCGCAAAATACTGAAAAAAAGGCTCGTCCCAAATGCCCCAGATTCCATCGAAATCTGCATCATTGTTATATTCGGTCTTGCCATAATAATGCTTGAAACCCAGAATATTCCCAAAGCCCAGGAACCCCATGGAACCATTGGGCGCGCCATGAAAAAACGACGTGTCATAACCCATATCATTGGAAACTGAAACAATCGACTGTATTTTCTGGTTGGAATAAGGCGAACTTGTAAATGCATCTTTCAGACTTGGGATTCCCGCCAGCACCGAGCTCATACCATGTATCGACTGCCTGCCATTGGCAAACGCGTTTGTAGCGATCAGGCTCTGCGTGGCCAAACTGTCGAAAAAGGGCGTATAAGAAACAAAATCCTTGATCTGCGTATTTCTGTTAAAGGCGCCGGAATATTCCTTGCCAAAACTCTCAAGAATAAAAATGACGATATTGGGTTTGGGTTCTACATTTTCGCGGACATATAACTTGTAAGTTTTCACATTTTCATTAATAAAAGTTTGGTCAACGAAATGTACTTCCTTAAAATTATTGGTGTTCATTGTCCGGAAGAACGAAAAAACACTGTTCAGAACAACATTTGCCTGCAGCGGATTTTTTACATGCCGGTTGGCATCAACCAGATTTATCGGACGGGTGGAATGTTTAAAATCACCACGGATACCGCCCACGACCAAAGTGGCAACAAGACACAAACTCACCACAGAAGATCCAAAATAAACCCACTTTTTTTGGGGACAGAATTCTTTAACCCTTACTTTTTTATAAAGAAAAATCCAGGAGATCATTAAAACTAAAAACCAAACAATGACGAAAGGATGTTCCAGCACCGATACAAGAAATATTTTCCCAAGGTTATTTTCATGCTGCGCAACGTTCATTGCCGCCGTTGTGAGGCGTGCCTGCGAAAAACGGTAGTAAATAAAATCGCCGAAATTCATTCCGTACGCAATACCATTGGTAATGAAATACAGATAAAAAAGAAATCTTTGGTAATACTTTTTAGTATTGATGACCAGCGGCAGAAGACTCAGCAGAATAAAAAGTGAGTTTACATATAATATAGCTGTAGTATCGAAGGCGATTCCGTGAAAAGAAAGGCTCAGGTAATCATACACCGAATCGATCCTAATCAGATCCTTATTGAAAAACCAAAATAAAAGCCGTGCGATCTGGTAAAAGAAATAGGCTAGAAATATCCGGTAAAAAAGAGTGAAAACTTCCTGTAATCTGATTTCTTTCATTTAATAAAAGGGAAAATATTGCTGCAAATTTACATTAAATTCAATTTCCCGCTAAAACATCTTTAAAACAGAAAACGCCGAGGGAGGTTTTCGGAAAAGCCTTACTTTTGTCTTTTTACAGGACTCCAGCAGCTCATCGAAAACCTGCGATTTGAAATCCCGGCATTACATTAAAACTTTAAACCAAAAATGAATTTCATTAAAAATAATCTGGCAAACGCCTTCACACTTGCAAATCTCGTCTCCGGCAGTGTCGGTGTACTGCACTTAATTACAGGCGATTACAGGATCACAGCACTCTGTATAATCCTTTCCCTGGTTCTGGACTTTTTTGATGGGTTCGTCGCCAGAGCGCTGAAATCCAATTCAGATCTTGGTGCACAGCTCGATTCGCTTGCGGATATGGTAAGTTTCGGCCTACTGCCCGGCGTAGTGATGTACAAAGCGCTGGAACCCTTCGGCGCACAGTTTTTTAGCTTCGAACTGCCTTTTGATATTAAATATTTTGGCCTGCTGATCACCATGTTTTCATGTTTGCGGCTGGCGATCTTTAACCTGGATGAAGAGCAGACCTATTATTTTAAAGGACTGAATACACCGGCGAATACCATACTTGTCTTTGGTCTTTTTTACGCTTTTAATGAAAAGGGCAGCTTCAGCACTTTCTTTCAGAATCCGGCGCTGCTGCTTCTTTTTACTGTTGTATCCGCGTGGCTGCTTGTATCACCTTTAAAGATGATTGCACTGAAATTTAAATCCATGCAGCTTCGGGATAATTACCCTAAAATTGCGTTGGTCCTTGGCGGGATGCTTCTTTTGTCGTTTTTTGGTCTCGTTGGTATTCCGCTGGTGATCGTGTATTACATTTTAGTTTCGCTCGCTTTTTCAAAACAACTCTAATAAAATACCGCGCTGAAATATGAATTTTGCGCAACCCTATAAATCATGAATTTAAAACTCCACAAACCACTTTGCATCTTCGATCTTGAAACCACCGGCGTAAATGTCGCCAAAGACCGAATCGTAGAAATTTCAATTTTAAAGGTGTATCCTGATGAATCGCGGGAAAGCCGCACCTGGCTGGTAAACCCCGAAATGTATATCCCAAAGGAATCCACAGCTGTACACGGAATCACCGACGAAAAAGTGAAGGATTCACCAAAATTTAAAGAGATCGCACCTAAGATCATCGATATGATCTCGGGAACAGATCTTGGCGGGTTTAATTCCAACCGTTTCGATGTGCCGCTGTTGGCAGAAGAACTCTTACGGGCGGGAATCGATTTCGATCTGAGTAAATTTAAACTTGTGGATGCGCAGACGATATTCCATAAAATGGAACCGCGCAATTTAACTGCGGCTTACCAGTTCTACTGCAGAAAAACACTTGAGAACGCGCACTCGGCAGAAGCAGATGTACTGGCCACTTTCGAAGTGCTGGATGCGCAGGTTGGTCATTATCCCGATCTGCCTAATGAGATCGCGGGCCTGAGCGAGTTTTCATTTCACAACCGGTTTGCTGACCTCGCCGGTTTTATTGCTTTCGATGAGGATGAAAAGGAAATTTTCAGTTTCGGGAAGTACAAAGGACAACGGGTAAAAGACGTCTTTCAGAAAGACCTTGGTTATTACGGCTGGATCCAGAATGCAGATTTCCCGCTATACACCAAGAAAATCCTGACCGGAATACAGCTCCGAAGCAAGTTTTAAATTATAATAAAGGAAATGTATGCCTTCACTCGTCAAATTTAAATTTTACAGCAACAGCATCGAAGCGAACCGTGATAAGCAGATCCTGGCCAACCACGGGCTCGAGAGTTTTATCGCCAATGAGCAGACGATACAGTCAGACTGGCTTCTGTCGCAGGCTTTAGGTGGAATACAGCTGCAGGTCTTTGATAATGAAAAAGAAAAGGCTGAAGAAATTCTGAAGAACTTTTTAGATAACGAACGTGTAGAACTTGAGGTTGAACACACGATTGCAGAGCCCGAGTTTAAATATGTATGTCCCGAATGTGGGTCCAATCACCTGTACCGCGACGAGAATCCCGGTGGCTTATTTGGGATCTCATTGTTATTCCTCGGTTTCCCGCTCAAAACACCAAGTCACCTGTACCACTGCTACTATTGCGGCAATGAATTTAATGCCTGAAAACTTTAAAAAATAAAAGAAAAATGAAAATAATCTGTATCGGCAGAAATTATGCTGAACATGCAAATGAGCTTGGCAACAAAATCCCCGAAAGTCCGGTGATCTTTATGAAACCTGATACTGCCGTACTTAAGAAAAACAGCGATTTTTACATCCCTGAATTTTCAAATGATGTACACTATGAGCTGGAAGTTGTACTGAAAATCTCAAAAGGCGGTAAATATATACAGCCTGAAAATGCCGGGAAACATTTTGAGGAAATCGGTTTGGGAATCGATTTCACCGCCAGGGATCTTCAAACCAAACTCAAATCCAAAGGTTTGCCGTGGGAACTGGCAAAAGGATTTGACGGAAGCGCAGTGCTGTCAGATTTTTTTCCAAAGTCGGATTTCGACCTGAAAAACCTGAACTTTTCATTAATCAAAAACAAAGAAAAAGTACAGGACGGAAACACTTCACTGATGATTTTTCCGCCGGAAGAAATTATTGCTTTTGTTTCGCAATTTTTTACATTGCGCGTGGGCGATTTAATTTTTACGGGAACCCCCAAAGGTGTGGGCAAGGTTGATGAGAATGATTTTCTGGAAGCATTTCTGGAGGAAAAAAAAGTATTCGACCTTAGAATACAGTAATTGCTGATATCTGTCATTTTTTTGGTAAATGCGGGTGCAGTAAATGGTTGTGGGTTTTTTCAGTCTGAAAAAAATGCCTAACTTTAAACAACAAAAAATTATTACCATGGTCAATATCGTATTACCTGTAGACTTCGGCGATTCTACAGATCATCTTATAAAATGCGCCGTTAATTTTGCCAAGGAAATTAAAGGAAAGATCTGTCTAATTCACGTAGCGCCGGCAGATATTGGATTTGCCATAGGTGATCTCGGTTTTCAGTATTTCCCCGAAGTGGAACAGAACGAAATCAAAGAGGAACTTTTACGCCTGAACAGTATTGAACAGCGGATCATTGCCGAAGGCGTGGATTGCGAACATCTCCTGAAACAGGGCGTTGCCGGCGACATTATTCTGGAATATGCCGCAGAGAAAAACGCAGGATATATTGTAATGGGTTCGCACGGCAGAAGCGGAATTTATGATGTTTTTGTGGGTAGCTTAACCAAAGAACTTACGCGGCGCGCCAGAATTCCGGTTTTGGTTATTCCCATGCACTAAAAAACATTTAAGGTTAAAAACATTAATCCCGGAATTGCAGTAATTCCGGGATTTCTATGATAATAAACAGTATCAATTATTTAGTTTTCCTTGCTGTAAATTTCGGGGTCGTAGTAAGGATGTTTGCCTTCTGTAGGCGAAACATATACCTTATCTTTGTTGCCACCCAAAACGGAAATCAATACGTACACCCAATAGCAGAAAATGGCCGATGCCACGAAAAACAGAATCCAGTTGACCACGTTTCCCGCAAAGTCGAAAAATCCAAAAGACCACTTGAAAAACCTGCTGATGAGCAAAAATATAGACGTCATTATTTTCCTTTTTTAAATTAACTTTGCACAAATTTATAAAAAATGTTTCGATTACTTTCAAAAGAAAGCAATATATTTTCGATACCCGTCTACATTGGTATTCTTCTTTTAATCGTAATCGGTTTTAATTTTCTGGATTTCAATACCTTGGATCTGCTTTCTGCAGTGATCACTTTTGCCGGTGTAGCGCTCGGATATTTTTGCTTTAATGCCATCGCGCTGAATTACCAGACTCACCTGCCGCTTTTTCTTTATACGACCATAGTTTTTGCGCTGTATACCGGCGATCTGGATATTGGCCTTGCCGTGACACTTTTTACAAACTCTATTATTTTGCTGATGCTCACCAACGTGGATATGGGCATGCGAAAAAACTACTACATTTTGGCAGGAACGCTGGTGGCTTTGAATTTTATTTTCCTGCCTACGACGTGGCCGATGGCAATTTTCGTAATTTTGCACGTGATTGCAACTTCGGACCGGATCGGGCTGCACGTGTTCAGATTGTTTTTCGGCTTTTTTCTGGTCGCACTTTCCTATTTCGGCCTTGCGTATTATATGGGAATGAATTCCTGGAACACGGACTACTGGCCGTTCGAGAAGTTTCATATTTCAGAATATCTTGAAAATATGGTTTGGCTGATTCCCATCGTACTGATGCTTATACATGCAGTGATGGATCATTTTAAACATTATAACCGCAAAAGCCCCACAAGTAAATTTAAGTACACTTTCTTACTCGTATTTACTGTAGCGCAGCTGATCACCATTGTTTTATATATGGGCAACACTTATGAATATCTGCTGCTGCTCGCATTACCGGTCTCCATAATTATAAGCAGAATGCTGAAATTCCTGCCAAAATACTGGCTGAAGGAAGCAGGACTCTGGCTTTTTATTTTTTGTCTTGTGCTGTTTAAACTCACAAGCTATTTTAATTTTACTATTTAATAAAAATGATTCAAATCGATAACAGATTGCTTTCCGAAGACATATTCGCCGAAGAATTTGTATGCAATCTGAGCAAATGCAAAGGAGCCTGTTGTGTAGCCGGCGATGTAGGCGCACCGCTGGATAAAGCCGAAACCGAAATTCTGGACCGGATCTTCGACAAAGTGAAACCCTACCTTCGTCCCGAGGGTATAAAAGCGCTGGAGGAACAGGGAACCTGGACCATAGATCCCATGGACGGCGATTATGTTACGCCAATGGTTAACGGTGCAGAGTGCGCTTATGTTATTTTCGATGAAAAAGGCATTACCAAATGTGGCATCGAAAAAGCATATGAAGACGGCGCGGTAGACTGGCAAAAACCGATCTCGTGTCACCTTTACCCAATTCGCGTCACCGAATACTCCACCTTCACTGCGTTAAATTACCATGAATGGGAAATCTGTAACGATGCCTGTATCTTAGGCCGCGAGCTGAAAGTCCCTGTTTATAAATTCCTGAAAACACCGCTCATCCGTAAATATGGCGAAGAGTTTTATGAAACCCTCTGTGAAGCTGCCGAGGAATGGAAACGTGAGTTCGGTTCCTGAAAATTTTTTATCTTTAAATAAAAAATGTCTGAACACTTTGAATTTTTAGATATTTATAAAGCGTTGATTTCGCTGCTTGCCGGACTTATTCTGGGTTTCGAGCGCGAAATGAAAGATAAGTCTGCAGGTTTAAAAACCATTACCGTAATTTGCCTGGGTTCTACACTGTTTTCCATTCTTTCATATAAAGTGTCGGGTACGGGCGACCCGGCAAGGATTGCTTCATATATTGTAAGTGGCATTGGTTTCCTGGGCGCAGGTGTCATCTTTAAATCAGGTTTTAATGTTTACGGTCTGACCACGGCCGGAATTATCTGGATTTCGGCGGCAATAGGTATGGCTATTGGCTTTGGCGAAATTTACATCGCCTATACTTTTTTGATTTCCGCGCTCATAATCATTTATTCCGCAAAGTATCTCACAAAATATTTTCTGCCGCAGAACCACAACAAAGTTTTGCGGCTCACCTTCACGAGCGAGCATTTTCACAAAAAGCAAATGATCTTGACGGAAATCGCTGCGATTGCCAAAGACCTCACCGAGACTTCATTAGAAAAAAAAGGCAATTTTCTGCATGCAACCTTTGATATTCAAATTACAAGCCTCGGACTTACCAGACTGGAGAATTTTCTGGTGACAAATACCGATCTCGAAGCATTCAGCTACTAATAAACCAGTAAACATTCTTTCGGAGAAATCAGCATTGCTTTTCTGCAGACCGCTAAAAACTAAGGCTAATAATAAAAAAATCCGCCTCACAGAAATGAGGCGGATCGTATAAATGTAATAAAAATTACTTTTTCAATTCTTCAAGAAACTGCTCGTGAGAGATTCGTGTTTCTGTCTTAGTGGCTTTTTCCAGGATCACATCTTTCAGTTTTGCCATGCCTACTTCCGATGAGATCTGGCGAACCTGCTCCTCGTCTTTCAACATTTCAACCGCATATTTCTGTACTTCTTCATCGGATAAGTGGTGAATGCCGTACATCGCCAACTGGTTTCTTACAAGTTGCTCAGCCTGTGCCAACACATCGGCATAATCAAGCTGGATTTTGTTGTCGTTCATCAGTTTACCTTCCAGGATCTGATATTTCAGCTGGTTTTTTTCTGATTCTAAAATTTCCTTCGCTTTGCTTTCTTCATTAATGTTTTCATTGCTGAACATTAACCATTTCACCAAAAACGCTTCCGGAAGTTTTACTTCTTCCTTTTCGTTGATCTGTTCCAAAATTTTATTCACGAAATGAACATCGGCATTTTGCTGAAAATATTCGTCGAGTTCGCTTTTAACACGTGCTTTTAACTCTTCTTCAGACTTAATATTTCCTTCGCCGTATACTTTATCAAAAAGTTCCTGATTAAGTTCGGCCAGATTTAAACCGTAGAAGTCGGTTACTTTTACTTCGATCTCATTATGGTGAAGATGGTCGGTTTCTTCTTTGCTGAAGCCTAATTCCTTAGCCAGCTCTTCGTTATTCTGAAGTTCTTCTTTTGAAACTTTTACCGACTCATCCATTTTCAAACCTTTTACAAGGTCAAAAGCTAGTTTACGTTCAGCATTTACGACAATTGATTTTGGTGGGTGGTTGTGTGCACCTTCCGCATCGTCTTCCACTACCTGGCTGATTTCGAGCGCAATATGGGAATCGTCAGCGATCGCTTCCTGTGGCACCTGTTCTGCAAAGCGCTTCTGCATGTTTTCGATACTTTGGTTGATCTCCTTATCAGAAGCTTCTACCTTAAAATGTGGCGCTTCATATTTTGAAAGATCAATCGTGAATTCCGGCTCGTAACCTACTTCGAAACCTACTGAAAGCTGCTCAGCGTTATGGTTCAGTTCTTCGACTGGCTGTGGCACAGGCTGCCCGACCAATCTCAGGTTGTTGTCTTTTACGTAATTGTTCAGCGCATCAGAAACCTGTTTGTTGATCTCCTCAAAAGCGATTCCGGCTTCATACTGTTTCCTCACCATGCTCAACGGCACTTTTCCTTTCCGGAAGCCCGGAACCTGCGCGTTTTTTGCGTAATTGATGAGTTGTTTTTCAACTTTATCCTTGTAATCTGATTTATCTAACGTAACTGTAAGTAAAGCACTTACTTCGTCGTGGTTGGTCGCTGTAACGTTCATTATTGTTAATTGAAATTTTAGGTTGCAAAAATAGGAATTTTTTTTTGATTTATTTAAAAAGGGTTTTAAAGTTCAAACCCGCTCTTTGCATATACTTTACTTTGAAATTGAAAAGGTCGCCACCGCATCTGTTTCGCCGCCAACGGCGGAACCGAATTCGCTTCCGGGCTGGCCCGCGCTCACCGATACCGGCTCGTGAACCAAAGTTAAAACGAATTGTGGATTTGTGCCGTTCTCTGCTTTATTGACGGTCCATTTCGTTTTTAAACCGATCTTAATTCCGTCGGTATTGGTAGAAGATTCATCATCCATCCTTTCCACGCCGACGTTGGAATTCTGAAAATGAAATAACAGGAAATGTTCATCTTTTGCTTCTTTGATGCTTTCGGTTTCGTCCTCGTTTCCGTTCAGGAAAACAGCGTTTACCGTATAAGTTTTTCCGTCGGTTAAATTAATCCGGGGATTGGTGGTTGAATTTACCGTGTAGTTATACGTATTTGTAATACCGGTGGCATCATCTTTTATAGTAAGAATAACATTCGAAATATCTTCCTGTGAAAGCACATCTTCATCTTCGTCGGCGCGGCTGCAATTCACTGTTATCACAGTTATGAATAATATGACGATATATTTCAGTTTTTTTAATGATTTCATTTTTGGCGGTTCTAGAAGTTATACTTAATGTTGAAGATGATATTTCGGCCCATTTCGTAGGAGAAAAAGCGCATTCTGTTCAGATAATCTTTGTAGTTGGTGTCAAAAAGATTGGTCACACTCAGTCCTGCTGAAAAATGGGTATTGAAGTCGAAACCGGTTTGCAGACTCCACAAAGTATAAGTCGGCGGAGGTGTAGAAAGATCCAGCGTTTTCGCGGCCTGAACGCCGTTTTCAAAAATACTTATGGTCGGATTGTAAACCGGAAACCTATTCTGATGCAGGAAAGTCTGTTGCTGAACCTTGAAATAGAAATTCTTCCACGCAACGTTTTTAAATTCCAGACTGTTGCTGAAATTCGTCGGCACCATCAAGATCAATGGCTCATCATCCGTTTTATTTTGACCTTTGATGTAGGAGAAATTCCCGTGGTATTCCAGCAGGTCGTTTAATTTCAGTTGCGCGTCGGCATCCAGACCATACATTCTCGCATCAATCTGCTGATAAGACCAAACCGGGAACACACCGCGGATCGTATTTTGAATTCCGGTCGGTATTTCTGTAATGAAGTTTTTAGTTATGAACAAATAAGGATTGATGTTAATTCTCATACCATTCAGAATATTGATTTTTCCGTCGATGTTCAGATTAAACTGGTTGCCGTCTTCATTTTTAATCGCCATGTTTCCCACTTCGATAATGGCTGCGGAATGATGCAGACCATCGGCGAAGAGTTCTGCGATATTAGGTATCCTGCCGACTTTCGCGTAATTCAGTTTCACATCGAAATTTTTCGTAGGCTGAAAATCCAGGCCGGCATTAAAAGACAAATTTTCGAAAGTCAATTTTGGTTTCGTGAAGACACGGTTACCGTCGGTTTTTACATAAAAACGCGAAAAATCTTCGGCGTAAAGGTTTTCCCAGTCACTCAGGTCATACCATTTTTTTACATTATAAGTGGTAACATCATAACGTAAACCCGCTTCCGTATTCAGTTTCGGCGTAATTTTATATTTAAAGACCGAATAAGCTCCGCCTGAATACTGATTGTAATTCGGCACCAATCTTCTCGCCATCGTTTCCGGTGTGGAATAATTAAACTGGTATTTCAGGTCGATGCCCGTTTCCAGACTCCAGTGTCCACGCTCGATAAAATCATTGATATTGAGCTGGTTCGTATATAATTCCAGGTCTAAAGACGGAACCTCTGCAAGTTCACCTCGCCGTACATCATATTCCCTTCTGTGATTGTACTGGAAGTTGTAATCGACAGAAACTTTTCCCAGGTTTTCAAATCTTTTAAAAGCGGAAATCTTCGCAATATGGTGTTGCACGTCCTGTTTTGGATTATCTATCGAGTAAGAAAAATCCCTGCTGTAAATTGGGATATCGGAAGTCAGCGCCTTATAGAAATCTTCTAAATTCCCTAAATCAGAACCTCTGTAAATGCCGATTTCAGAATCCGTAACGCTGTAATCAAAAGAGATTCCCTGTAAGTACGTATTATTTTGAACGGTTAAACTGAACGAGTGATTTTGCAAACCAGTATTCATCAAGTTATAATCCGGCGTTTTTAAGTCACCTAATTTCTTGAATCCACCCGTTGTTTTAACGGCCCAGCCGTTTTCCCAGGTTTTAAGTACATTCAGTCCGAAACCAACGCCATTCCCGTTAGAGATTGCCGAAAGATTCGCACTGCCCTGAAGGGTGTCTTTTCTTTTATAAACCGCAGGTTCCAAAACAACTACACCACCGATGGCATCGCTTCCGTATTTTAAGGCGGAGGCTCCTTTGATCACATCTACGTGGTCGAACTGATTCACATCGATATTTGGCGCATGTTCTACGCCCCATTCCTGCTCCGCCATTTTTACACCGTTGTTGATGATCGGAACGCGGCTTCCGTAAAGTCCGTGAATAATGGGCTTTGCAATGTTATTGCCGGTCTTTAAAGCACCGACACCCGAAATACCAGCTAAAATATTTCCCAGATTTTCGGTAGAATTCCGGTCGAGTTCATTTTTATCCAAAGATCTTACGATCAGGGAATTCGTGTTTTTATGCGTTCCGTGTAACGTTATGGTTTCAATGTCGGCTACGTGATGTTCCAGCTGGATCGTAACTTCAACATTTTTATTAATGGTGATCTCTTCAGAATAGGCAGCACAGTCGGGATGGTTTGCGAGCAGTGAATATTTTCCGTTCGGTACTGCTTTAAACGTAAAATTCCCGCCGGCATCTGAAACCTGCGTGAATTTCCCAAGGGTAACGGAAGCCTGTTGTAATGGTGTTTTATTGTGATAGTCGATCACTTTCCCTTTGACGGTAAAGTTGGTTTGTGCGTGAGCGAACAGCAACCCAAAAAAGATTGCGATGATATTTATTATAAATTTCATTTAAAATAGATTGTAAGATTGAAAAATTTAAAAAAATGCAGTGCATTTTTTTAGCTCCACTTTTCCGTGGAAAAGCGCTTTAAATGAAAATTGAAGGTGGACCGCGTAGAAATACGGTGTAAACCCTGCGACTGACCAGCAGCTGATCTTCCGAAAAGTAAGGGATGGCTGTGAAGTCTGGAGTCCGGCAGAAAGAAGGTTGCTCCGGGGGAACAAGAAATTTACCTTCGTGAAAGATATGGCAGGAGAGGCAGCCGCCAGCTTCAGCAGCTAATTTCGACGGCGAAACAGATTTCTCGGTTTTCTGAAAATGATATTCTTTAAATACCTCGCTGCTGCCGTGATTGTGGAAGAACTGGGAAAATAGAGCGACGAAAATATAGATTCCTGTAAAAAGAAAAGATATTAAAGTTTTGTTTTTATTTTTCCGCAGCATTTTGCAAAAATAGTAATTTATATTCTAAAAGAATTCACAGCATTTCCGCCAAGTTCAGTGCAACATTTAAGGGCAAATAACTTTGGGCCGCAAAAGGGAAATGTGGCCGGTAAACAGTAATTTAATTGGGCGGATTTTCGTAAATTTGTGCTGAAATTATGATATATGAATGAAAGTGCTGTAAAGAAGATTGCAGTTTTCACTTCAGGTGGCGATGCACCTGGCATGAATGCGGCTATTAGAGCAGTAGTAAGGTCGGCAAGTTACTATAAAATAGAATGTTACGGCGTTCGAGAAGGTTTCAACGGTCTTATAAATGATGACTTCACGAGAATGGGTCCCCGCTCCGTAAAAAATATTATCACCGAAGGCGGCACAGTTCTCAGATCCGCGCGCTCCCTGGAATTCCGCACCAAAGCCGGCCGACAGAAAGCCTACGACAACTGCAGGAAACACGGTATCGACGGCATTGTATGCATCGGTGGCGACGGAACCTTCAACGGTGCTAAGATATTTTACGAAGAATTTGGCATCAAAGTCATCGGTGTTCCCGGCACAATCGACAATGACATTTTCGGTACCGACAACACGATTGGCTATGATACCGCGCTGAATACAGCAATGGAAGCCATCGACAAGATCAGGGACACGGCAACCTCACACAACAGGATTTTTTTTGTAGAAGTAATGGGCCGTGATGCCGGATTTATCGCTCTGAACAGCGGTTTGGCTACAGGAGCCATAGGAATATTAATTCCTGAAAAGAAAGACAGTATCGAAGATCTGTTTTCCACCTTTGAACGCGCCGAAAAAGCCGGAAAAGCATCGAGTATAGTAGTAGTTGCAGAAGGTGAAAAACTGGGCAACATTTATGACCTCGCCAAGGCAACCCAAGCCGGCTTTCCTGATTACGATATTCGGGTGGCCGTTTTAGGACACATTCAGCGCGGTGGTTCGCCAAGTTGTGCAGACCGCGTGCTGGGAAGCCGACTAGGTTATGGCGCAGTGATAGGACTTATGGCCGGGAAAACCAATGTAATGGCAGGAATGCAGTCGAACCGGTTGACCTTTACACCTATCGATGAAGCCATTAAAAAACACAATGAAATGGATCAGGAATTACTGAAAATATCCGAGATCCTTGCAATATAAATCACAATTAAATTTAATAAATAATCAATTATTATGTCAACAATTAAAGTAGGAATCAACGGTTTTGGTAGAATTGGCCGACTTGTCTTCAGAGCAATGGCTGAAAGAGAGAATATCCAGGTCGTGGGAATTAATGACCTTATCAATGCCGAATATATGGCATATATGCTGAAGTATGACTCGGTCCACGGTGAATTCAAAGGCGATATTTCTGTAGAAGGAAACGACCTCATCGTTAACGGTAAAAAAATACGTGTTACTGCAGAAAGAGATCCTAATAATTTGAAATGGAATGAAGTAGGTGCAGAATATATCGTAGAATCCACAGGCTTATTCCTTACCAAAGATCTGGCTCAGGCACACCTCAACGCGGGCGCAAAAAAAGTAGTTCTTTCCGCTCCTTCCAAAGATGATACACCAATGTTTGTAATGGGTGTAAACCATAAAGACCTTACAGATGATATTCACATCTTCTCGAACGCATCCTGTACGACCAACTGTCTGGCGCCGATTGCAAAGGTAATGCACGACAACTTCGGTATTGTTGAAGGTTTGATGACGACCGTACACGCTACCACTGCAACCCAAAAAACTGTTGACGGACCCTCAATGAAAGATTGGCGTGGCGGGCGTTCTGCGCTAAACAACATCATCCCTTCTTCTACAGGAGCTGCAAAAGCCGTGGGAAAAGTAATTCCTTCCCTGAACGGAAAATTAACCGGAATGTCTTTCAGAGTACCAACCGCAGACGTGTCTGTAGTTGACTTAACGGTAAGATTAGAGAAACCGACTTCTTACGAAGAAATCTGTGCAGCAATGAAGAAAGCTTCAGAAGGAGAACTGAATGGTATTTTAGGTTACACCGAAGATGCGGTTGTTTCTCAGGATTTCGTCGGTGAAAAAAGAACCTCAGTTTTCGACAAAGACGCCGGGATCATGTTATCACCACAATTCGTGAAAATCGTTTCGTGGTATGACAACGAAATGGGTTACTCCAACAAATTAGCTGATTTATTGGTGCATTCCGCATCTTTACAGTCTTAAATTCAACACCCAATATACTTAACCTCCTGCATTTCGGGAGGTTTTTTTGTGTCATAATTTGGGCAATCCCCTCGCCCTGGCTTTCCTGCCGCACGGGTCGGGCTATCCGTTGCAATTCCTCGTTTCGGGGCAATCCGCCGCGGCGGATTGCCCCGAACCTGCGGGATTTCCACTGCTATCCCTATTGCAATGGGTATCTCAAAAATCAATCGGCGTGGAAATTGATAAAAAACAATATTAACACACCAACGAAAAAACCGGGTTGAATCCGCGGATTACCGAAATTTACCTTCGTAGCATGAGACACCGTCGGAACCATACCTTCAAAGTGTTTAAATCTTTGGGATTTTACCGTAAAATAACTAAACTATTGCAGGCACATAAACCATGACACCAAAATTCCAACACGCCACGCATTTCAGAAACTTCTGGGAAAAAGGAAATGGCAGAGACCTGCTCGACTGGGCCGCTGTCCGCCCCGAAATTCAAACCTTTTATAAATATGCGCCGCTCTATCATCAGACCGATGGTTACGGCGACGATGCCGTGAAAGAAACGTACCTGAAATTACCCTACAGTAAAGCAAATGCCCTCATCACAAAATATTCTGAACAGCCAATCGATGCAAAGGAAGACGTTTCTGAAAGTTTAATAAAACTTTTTCTTCAAATGCAGGACATTCCTGCCTGGTTTGATGAAAATTTAGCCGACAAAGGTGCACGGTTCTGCATGCGTACCGGCGCTAACGGTTTGATCGTCCTGCGTGATTTCAGTTTGATGGGCGGCTATGATTTCGCATACATAGGCAAACCTCTGGTTTTTACCGGAGTACTAAAGAAAGGAGCCGTAAAAAGGCTGAAGGACACGCTGGAGTTTTGGATTCATGTGACACGCGAGGGCGCACTTAAACCCAATTCGTACGCATATCAGCTTATTGTAAGAACGCGTCTTATGCATTCTTATGCGAGGTTAAAGATAAAAGAAAAAACCAAAGACTGGGATATTACCAATTGGGGCGAGCCGATCAACTATTGGGATATGATCGCGACTTACACGGGATTTTCCCTTGTTTTCATGCAAGGTCTAAGAAAACTGGGAATTCAGATTTCGGAGCAGGAAGAAAGTGGTGTATTCCATCTCTGGAAATATGTGGGCTATCTTCTTGGCATTCCTCCAGAATTTCTGCCCGACAACCGGCAGCAGGCAGTTGAACAGTTTTATTGGTGGACCACTTTACAAGCTGCCGGCGACAATGATTCGGCACAGCTCGCACAGGCTTTGCTTCAGGAGAATTTAGACAATACCATTTACAAACATTCGTTTCAACGCAGGATGTTGCTGAGACTTCACCAAAGTATGAACTGGTATTTGCTGGACGGGGAAATCAACAACCGCTTACAGATTCCAAATCCCGGAAAAGCTTTTAGTCTTTTTCCAAAAATGATAAAGAAAGGAAATTACATTTCGCAGAAAATATACCTGCAAAACGTGCAACAATATCAAAAACTGGTAGAAATGGGACATTTGCAGCAGCAAAAAGTCCTGGATGATTACATAAAACATACACCGAAAGACTTTCATTATTAGATGAGTCAAATGCGCAACAAGTTTTGGCTAAAGCCGCACGCATTCATCAATCTAAAGGACGGGCTAAAGCCCGTCCCTATTGAATCAAGGTATCCTTTAATAATTTAAAAGAAAGCATAGACTCCTTTTACTGTGATTTCTGTCAACTGCTCAAGCTTAATGCTCCTGTTAACTATTAATCCTTAAAGTAAAACAATTTTCGAAACGGGAAATTTCCAGGCGTTTACACAAAAAAAGAAACGGTTCGCAAAATATGCGAACCGCCCCGGACTATATTTAAGTGGAACTTATTTGACTATCATTTTTGTAACCGCAACACCTTGATCGGATTTTAACTGCATAAGATACATGCCGGTTTTCAACCCACGTACTGAGATATTCTGATCACCGTTTTCTTGCGATACCTTTACCGTTGTAATTAGAGTTCCGGTTAAGTCATAAATCGCAAGCGAGCCGTTTTTGGCGTTGGTGTAACGGATTGAAGCTGTGCCGTTGGTCACAGGATTTGCCGTAAGCATTAACGTAACCGCATTTTTTGCGGATCCGGTTTCATTGGTTGCTAAAGCAGATGCGTTCCCGAAAATCCTGAAACCGCCCGGTTCAATCGTGATTGGACTGGCAACATCAGAAACCGTGAACGGTGAGTTATCCATGAGATTCACCCAGTTTCCGGTGTAAGGAAAATTCGGAACTATATTTTGAGCCGTCAAAGTGAAGTTTGCCAAAACAACCACGTTTTTCAAAGCACTAGCGGTCGCAGTATTATTAATATAAATTCTCGGCATCAGGTTGCCGGATTCTACCGTGAAATCTTTGGTATTGAATACATCGTTGGACAGTCTTATTTCCAGAATTTTCGCCCACGTGTCATACACCGATTTTCTGGCGGCATCTATATCGTAAGCTAAACCAAAGGCAGACGGTTTTTTGTCGAGTTTACAATCTCCGGGAGTGGAGTCGCTTTCTGTATTTACAGTACCGTCTTCGCAGGTATAAATACTTTTATCGAAACCAAGTTCGGCAAACTGCCAGATCATTTTCGGACCTGGAACGGTAAGAAAAACAGCTCCGTAAGCTTTCTGTCTTTCCAAAGCGGTGGCGAGATCCCGGGTATTATAACCTGCACCTACAGCTCCGAAGTTTAGATTTTTATACATAATCCTTTCTTCATCATGGCTTTCGCCATAGCTTATTGCCCGGCGGTCGGTAAAGCCGTGCGCGCTGAATTTTACGCGGTTGAAATTGCTGTTTTCTGCAAAACCCATGGTATTTTGATTGTACGGCGTAGTTTCCTTATCCCACATCATTACCCCTTTTCCTTCGCCGACTCTGTAATTTGCCCATTGCGACTCTTCGGAATCGGTCCCCAAATGTTCGAAAATAATAAATGACGACGGATCGTAACTCCACTGGTAATCGGCATAGGTTCGAAGTATATTAACCCTGTCCTGTTGGTACGCATCGGTACAGGCGTTGTCGCCGGCGCTGCAGTTCTGGGTAAAACCTTTGGTAAGATCCCAACGGAAACCGTCGACTTTATATTCTTTGATCCACTGTTCCAATACGCGGTTCACGTAATATTTGGTTTCAGGCTTTGAATGGTTGAAATCATTAAAAACACTGTAAGCATGTTTTGCCACCTGATTGAAATAGGGGTTATCTGCCGCGGGATCACCGTAACCGTCGCCATCCGGATCAATCATCCACATTCGCTCGATGGGACTTCTGCCGGTGGCATGATTTAAGGCAATATCCAAAATCACCGCGATCCCGTTCTGGTGACACAGATCGATAAACTCTTTGAATTTTTCGGGAGTTCCGTAAGCTTTGTCTAAGGCATAATGAAATCCGGTATTATAACCCCACGAATTATTTCCATCGAATTCCATGACCGGCATGAGTTCGACCGCATTTATTTTTAATGATTTCAGGTATGTCATCTTATCAATCAATGACTGCCAGGTTCGTTCGGTGGTGAAATCGCGCACAAGTAATTCATAAACGATCAGATTTTCTTTAGCCGGTTTTGCAAAGTTAGTAACCGTCCAGGGGTAGGCTGGTTTCGCCGTTTCTATTACCGAAACTTCAAAATTCTGGCCTGCCGGATATGCCGGTAAACTAGGGTAAACATTGGCATACTGATTAATATAGGGATCGTCATAAGGCGAAAGCACGAGTGGCGAATAAGGATCGGCAACTTTTATTCCGTCGGCAGTCCGGTATTGGAAAGTGTAAATCTGCTGCGGTGTAAGACCGGTAATTTCTGTCCAGTAAAGATCGGGATTAGCCGTATCTCTTTTCATTAAATACGGTTCGCTCACCGTCCAGTTGTTAAAACTGCCGATCACATGTACGAAAGCCTTTCCGGGAGCATAAAGTGCAAGACCGACCTTAGTAGGATCGTTGGGGTTGTAGGTGATCCCCTGTCGCATGTAAGACGGAATCGCGGCCACAGGAACAGGAATCGACAGAGCGACGGTGAATGATTTGGTAATCGTGCTTCCGTCGGTCACATTAGTAGCGACAATTTCAATCAACGCATCTTTAGTAACCGTGTAGTTAAAGTCCAATGTTTTTGACGTTGCCGGACTTGCGTATATTCCGGTTCCATTCTCTTTAACCACAAAATTCGAAAACAAGGAAGTATTTCCAGTGATATGGATTACGGTTCCCGCATTGACTACGTTTGTACTGCCTTCGACCGGGCTGGTAAGATTAAACTGAAACTTACCCAAGTTAAATAAAATATCCTGCGACTGAACGCCGCCATCAGCAGTTTTTACAAGCATCCCGATCTTTGACAAAGGAAGCGCGCGGTTGCCGAAATAGGATTTTACCGTGTTCATTGTAAAAGTGTAAGTTCCTGCAGAACCCGTGCTGGAAACGTAGGTGAGTTTATTTGCAGGGTTGGAGGCAGTCCAGGTGCCATTGGTCGGCGCATCCTGCGAAACACCGTTGCTGTCTATTGACCAGGCCCACAAATAAAGTGCATGCGAAGACACTACGCCAAAGGCTGTTTCATTTACCGTAAAAGTTACGGTAATGGCATCGGTTTCATCGAATACCAAAGGACTTACAGAGTAGGTCACATTCTGCTGACCGTAACCAAAATACGGCAAAAGCAACGCGAGGAAAAGCGTGTAAAAGTATTTCATTTTCAATTTTTTTTAAGTGTGTAAAAGTAAATAATCTATTTGGTAAAGGTGATTATTACGGTATTTTATGATTTTTTTACCTGATAAACGAAGATTCGTGGAATAAGGATCAGATCTGATTGCTGATTTTATCCGAATTTTGATTCATCTTATCGTAGTCGATCTGGTTTTTGCTTTCGGATATTTGTGCTGGATTTTCCAGGAAAAAGTTCTTGCCTTCCAGCAATTCTGTAAGTAAAGTGCGCATCTGCTCGGCAGCAACCTCGGGCAGATGAGATTTTTTAGCAGCTTCTATCACCTGTCTTTTTCCGTTCTGCTGAATTTTTGCCAGATCTTCTTTGCTGAAGAGATTAAAAAACTGCTCCTCGATATTGTAGTATTTGTAGTCGGTTTCTGTTGACAGAATCTCGGGTGCGGGGAAGCTCAGTAACTTCACTTTACGGTTCTGCTCATCAACTTCCCACTTGAACTTTTCGAAATCATAGCCTACCAAAACCTTGGCCTGCACGATCACCAAAGCTTTTTTCTTTGAAGGAATAAAATTAAGCAGTTTGGTCGTCTCTTCGTAATTATAAATTTCGTTAAAGTGTCCCTCGGCAGCTACCACTTTGAAAACCTTGCGCATACTTTCGGCAATGGTGTGCGAACTTTCCGTAATAACCGCGGGTTGCGCCGTCATTTTTTTTGAAAGTAAAAATGCAATTACGCCACCTAAAATAAGGCCCAAAATTAACATGAGGATCGTCATCATGGAATTAATATTCTGACTCTGAGTCATTTGGTAAAAGAAAAATCCCAGAAAGACAACCAACAAAATACCGAATGCCCAAAGTACAGTTTTAAATTTATTCATCTTCATCCGTATTATATTTACGTAAAGATAGGGAATTTGCAAAAGGCTTGGTTCTCATTTTTTGTTTAGAAACGTCGGTGGCAGGATCAACTCTTCAAACTTTCCTTTCACTTCCAGTTTTTTAAAATAAAGATTTCTGGCCATGATTTTCAGCATCAGATCCTTATCAAAAAATTTCCAGAAAACATCATCATGAACTTTGGCAGGTTTCCGGATTTCGTAAAAAGAAGTTTGCCAGGCATCAGGATTGTGGTAAAACTCAATGATACCGCAATTCTCCGGAACCTGAGCAACATCGATCATACCTTGCGGCACCAGGAAACTGAAATAATTACACGGATAGTCGCCGCAGGATATTTTGTCGTGTTTCAGGAATTTTTCTTTGGTCTTCTGGTTTTGATATTTCTTTTTGAAATCATTTTTAAAGTCAGCTTTAGAGAATTTGATTTCGATCTCGTGACTCAGACCTTTTTCATTAATGATCAAAATATCTGCTTCCCAATCGGAATGGAAATGGTTCGTCAGCACCAGATCTTTCTCAAAATCGCAGAATTTCGAGATATAGTTGTACGTAAGTTCTTCTACCTTCAGCATGTAAATTTTAAATTAAGAAACGAGCAGGCTGCAACCGCGGATATCTGAATGATCGATCCTGCCCAAAACCTGAAATCTGTCGGACAAAACCTTCGGGCCTTTCAGAACGGATTCTGGCACCGAAAATGGCTCTGGATCCACGATAATTTTTCCCAAATCCTGCGTGGCAATAAAACTGCAGGAATATTGGTTTGCAAGATCGATGATATTGATCGCGCCACTTCGACCTTTCTCCACATAAGAGAAGGGATCTTCGGTATTTCTGATGAGAACGCGCATCCAGTTGGGACTTTCGTATATGTTATGACCTAAAGAATAGGCCTGCGAAAGCAATTCGGTCATGGAATATTCGGAATAAATCCGGTCCGTACCAAAGCCCTTTTGCAAAATCCCGAGCAGTTCGTCTTTGGTCATTTCCTCCTTCCGCCCTTTCATACCGCCGGTTTCGATAATGGTGAGTTGGGCAGACGATTTGCCAAACCGCGGATCACTTTGTGCAAAATCCAGAAAGTCCAACAGTGCGAACGAAACGCCGAATAAAATGACTTTCTTATCTTCCACTGCGAGTTTCTGCAGCAACTCCAGTAGTTCATTATGATTGTAGAGAAAATATCCGTTTTCCGGTTTTCCCGATTTTTCCATCAGAAAATTTACCATATAAATGAGTGAGGAATTCTGCTTTTCGAGATAGCTTGGTAATAATCCCAGAAATACAAAGTCTTCCGGCTTTCCGATAAACTGTTCAAAACTTTTTGCAATGCTTTCACGGTACAGCTTTTCGTCTGCAATCCAGTGTTTGGAAAGATTCATTTGCGTGGTGCCGGAACTTTGAAAATAGAGTTCAGTGTTTTTTGTGTGGTCAAGGATCGTGTGATTCTTGAACATTTCGATTGGTAAAAAAGGAATGTTGTCTACTTCGTGAACTTTTGTTGGATCAATGTTCAGATAATCTACAAATTTGCGGTAGACTTTTATGTTCTGATATTGATAGCGAAAAGTCTCCAGGCATTTTTGCCGGAAATCGGCTTCGGTTTGGATGTTGAAAATGTTTTTCATTTTTTTAACCACAAAGTTCACGAGGGATTACACAAAGACACAAGAATTCATACTTTAGTTCTTTACCTTTCATATTCTCTTTTCTAATAATTAATGAGCAGATCTGATTTGCATTTTTCATAACCACAAGGACTATATAAAAGGTTGCCTTAAATATTTCCGTTGATTACACGTTTGATACCATTTTTAAATAACAAAGTATTAAAATTAATGAGCATACCCAGCTTGCAGTGACTAAGTTTAAGATATGTAAGAACCTGCGCAAGATGGATATCATTCAGTCCCTCTACAGCTTTCACTTCAATTACAACTTTTCGCTCCACCAGCAAATCAATCCTATAGCCAACGTCTAATTTTACTTCATCATAAATGAGCGGCATCGGCATCTGTTTTTCAATTAACAATTGTGTTTTGCGCAATTCATAATAAAGACATTCTTCATATGCCGACTCTAAAAGACCAGGACCAAGCTGTCTGTGAACTTTTAATCCCGCATCAAAAATTACTCGTGAAATTTCATTTTCATTCATAACAATCGTGATCTTAGTGAAGCCCTTTGGGAACTTAGTGGTTAAATACTACTAATTCAAACCTTTCATTATCGTAAACCCCGTATGTAAAATACGTAATCCAGTCGCCGAGATTGATGTATTTGGCTTTGCCGTTTTCAAGATCCAACACCATAGGCAGATGCCGGTGACCATAAATGAAATAATCAATTTTTTCGGTCTTCAGTTTTTCTTTGGAGTAGATGATCAGATATTCTTTGTCTTCACCTAAAAATGCTTTGTCTTCCTCGCCGGAGATCATTTTATTTTTAGTCGAAAAATAAATGGCCAGTTTCATGGCAATATCGGGATGCAGCCATTTGAAAGCCCACTGTGCCAAAGGATTTGTAAAAAGTTTTTTCATCCTTTTATAACCTTTATCACCAGGCCCGAGCCCGTCGCCATGTGCAAGAAGAAAGTTTTTTCCGTTGATTTCAAAATACTGCTTTTCGAAAAAAACAGTACATCCTATCTCCTCTTCGAAGTAGTTCTTCATCCAAAGATCATGATTTCCCACAAACATAAAAAGTTGAATTCCCGAATCCTTCAACTCGGCCAGTTTACCCAAAACCCGCACATAACCTTTGGGAATTACGTGGTTCCATTCGTGCCAGAAATCAAACAGATCGCCCATCAGGAATAAAACCTGTGCATCGGCTTTAATCCCATCCAGCCAGCGGATAAATTTCTCCTCGCGTAATTTGCTTTCTTTGGGAGTCGGTGCGCCAAAATGCTGATCAGACGCGAAATAGACTTTTTTATTTGGTTCTAAGGTGATTTTCATTTGAAAGAGTCAAGATAAAGGATTGCGTTTCCAAAGTTCTATAAATTACTAAAAATGATCATAGGAACGGCAGATTAAAATTTACGAGCTTCAAATTTCCACATCTTCAATTTACGACATTAAACCTGGTCCTCTGCGAACCATTCACCGTAAGAGTTTTCAGTTTCATGAAGTTTTAGGTAAGCCAGAGAAACGTTCCCGGGAAGATGTTTTTTAATCTTGTCAGCAATTTCGTATAACATATTTTCGCAGGTCGGCTGGTAGTTACAGAAGATCACTTTGTGTCCTTTATCCTCCAAATCCTGACCCAGTTCACGGTGCGGCGAAACGCCATTGACCAAAACCGCATGGTCCCAAACTTCGGTGATCTGCGACTTTACAATTTTCTTGATATCACCGAAATCTACCACCATTCCGTTCTTTTGATCATCCAGGTCGTTGATGGGATTTCCTTTTACAGTAACAAAGAGTTTATAGGAATGCCCGTGCATATTTTTGCATTTGCCATCGTAATTGTAAAGAACGTGCGCCGTTTCAAAAGTAAAGATCTTGGTAATACGTATCATGCCGCAAAGATAAGATTTTTGAAGCCGAATGTTAAAGTGTACCGTAAAATGAGTTTTCCTGCAGACGTGTTTTGACGAGATAATAACAGGCTGCTCTGAAATTATATTTTTGGGCAAAAAGGCTTTTTCTTAATCTGAAAATTTTTTTTAAATTTAACAGTAACTTTCTGTAAACAAATGGAGTATGTTTTTGGTCGACTTACTTTTCCCTAACCGCTGCCTTGCGTGCAGCCGCATTACTGAGCCCGATGAAGTGGTTTGTAATCTGTGTTTCGATCAGATCCATTTTACACATTTCAAGTTTTCTGCAAGTAATTTACTTACTGAACGTTGCCGCTTGCTTTTTCCTGTGGATAAAGCCTGTGCCTTAATGGAATTTGAAGAGGAAAGTCTGAGCCAAAAGATAATCCATCAGCTGAAGTACGGCAGGCGCGAGAAAATCGGAAAAATACTGGCAAACTGGACAATCGAAAGGGTAGATTTTGCCGACTTGAAACCTGACATGTTGATTACCGTTCCTCTTCATCAGAAAAAATTAAAAGAAAGAGGCTATAATCAGCTTCATTTATTTGCAGATACACTCTCGGAACAACTTAAAATTCCATGTTCACATACACTCATCAAAAGAAATTTTTACAAAAAAGCACAGGCTAAGAAAAACAAAGCGCAAAGGAATTTTAATGAAAACCTGTTTTCCAATACGCAGAGAATCACAGGAAAGCACGTGCTGATCGTTGATGACGTGCTAACAACCGGCAATACTATGAGTGCTGTGGCATGGGAACTCCTGAAATCGGGAAATAATAAAGTGAGTGTTTTGGTCATGGCGATGGACTGATTTCCGGAGATGAGATTTTTAGATCTTAGATTTTGGTTTACTATTATTCACATTTATTGAAAAAAAACCCTCTGAAAAGAAGGATAATTTTTTGATTTTTAAAAGCGTTACTGCTGCAGTTTTTCACCGTAAGATAAATCGCCGGCATCGCCTAGCCCAGGCGTGATATATCCCTTTGAAGTCAGTTTTTCATCGATTACACCTACCCAGATTTTAGCTTCCGGATATTCCTTTTGAATGGTATCCACGCCCTGTTGAGAAGCAATTGCTGCCACAATATGAAGTTGTGTGGGTTTGCCGTGGTTCAATAGATCTTTGATCGCCTCGATGAGACTTGCGCCGGTTGCCAGCATTGGATCTGCGACAATCAAAGGTCTTCCGTCGATATTAGGACAGGTCAGGTAGTCCTGCTTGATGGAGAAATAATCATTGGCATCATGTTTC
Organism: Kaistella palustris DSM 21579; assembly: GCF_000422265.1. Taxonomy (GTDB): domain Bacteria; phylum Bacteroidota; class Bacteroidia; order Flavobacteriales; family Weeksellaceae; genus Kaistella; species Kaistella palustris. The sequence continues at coordinate 105,218 of NZ_AULL01000018.1, read as the reverse complement.
CGGTATGCCGCCACAAAACCACAGTCGGCCTTGTCGAGGTAATTGAGGATCCCCTGAAATAAAGGAACTCCCGCTCTGAGGATCGTGGTGATTACAGGTTGTACAGCAACTTCCTGAACTTTTATCTTATCTAAAGGTGTGGAAATTTCAATTTCTTTCTGTTCAAGACTTTTGCTGATCTCAAAAGCCGCGATCTCGCCAATACGTTCCATATTACGGCGGAACCGCAGGCGGTCATTTTGTATGTCTACATTTCGAAGCTCATTGATCCAGGTGTTTACGAGAGAAAAATTGTCAGAAAGAACAGTAATCATAATATTGATGTGATAATTAGATGATGTGATGAGTTGGTTATTTGGTGCTGGGGAATGTTATAATTGGTGATGTGTTAATAAGGTTATATTTTTCAATCTATTAAATGAGCTTTGCGGTAGATATAATTTTTGATAAAGTTTCTGACTGCTTAATAACTTCAGTTTTTAAATCATCTTTAAAAGGATAAACTTGGAGCCTTTTCGCAAAACAAAAGCCAATATTCAGATTCCTTTGCCTTTTTGTCTGCAATTTTTAATTTATCAATGACATCTGCTCTACTTTCTGCGCTCTAGGTTTCAGGTATATTTTCGCGACAGAGGTTCCGCTTTATAAAATTACATCATTAAATCCACAAACTCGAATCAACAAACCATTAGATCAGGTTACTTTTGGCGGAAATAAACTTCAATAGGAACTCCGGTAAAACCGAAATGTTTACGAAGTTGGTTCTCGGCAAATCTTTTGTAAGGCTCCTTCACATATTGCGGCAGATTACAGAAAAATACAAACTGCGGGCTTGGCGTAGGGAGCTGCACACAATATTTGATCTTTACATATTTCCCTTTCAGCGCGGGCGGCGGTGTGTTTTCGAAAACCGGCAGCATGACTTCATTAAGTTTTGATGTTTTGATTTTCTTTGCCCTGTTCGCATAAACTTCCATGGCGACTTCTACTGTTTTCAGAATTCTCTGCTTCGTTAGTGCCGAGACAAAAAGAATGGGAATATCTGTAAACTGACCGATCCTTTCCTTGATCTGCGCTTCAAAATCCCGTGTGGTATTGGTTTCTTTTTCCACAAGATCCCATTTATTCACCACGATCACTATTCCTTTACGGTTTTTCTGAGCCAGGCCAAAAATATTCATGTCCTGCGATTCCCAACCCAAAGTGGCATCAACCATAATGATCACTACATCAGAATACTCGATTGAACGTACAGAACGCATTACCGAATAAAACTCCAGATCTTCTTTCACTTTCGCTTTACGGCGCATGCCGGCCGTATCAACCAGAACAAACTCGTGCCCAAATTTATTATACAAAGTCTGGATTGAATCCCGGGTGGTACCCGCAACATCGGTCACGATATTCTGTTCTTTGTCTAAAAGTGCGTTGGTTAATGTTGATTTGCCCACGTTCGGTCTCCCGGCAATGGTAATTTTCGGTAAACCTTCGAAAGGATCTTTGTATTCGGTAGTCGGAAAATCCTTCACAATATCATCCAGCAATTCTCCTGTTCCCGAGCCTGTTGCCGAAGACATGGTGTAATATTTTGAAATTCCCAGTTGGTAAAATTCTGTGGCCGCCAGTTCCTCTTTGGCAGAATCCACTTTATTGATCACAATATAGACGGGCTTGTTGGAGCGGCGCAACAGTTCGTGGATCTCGATATCCGTATCCGTCAGGCCTTCCTCCACATTAAGCATAAATATAATAGAAGTAGCTTCATCTACAGCCAATTCAACCTGCTTTGTAATTTCTTCCTGAAAAACATCTTCGGAATTCACTTCATAACCACCGGTATCTATAACGGTAAACTCCACGCCATTCCAGTCGGATTTGCCGTAATGGCGGTCTCTGGTCACACCGGCAGTGGAATCTACAATAGCTTCTCTTCTCTCAAGAAAACGGTTAAAAAGGGTTGATTTTCCCACATTGGGACGGCCTACAATAGCCACGATATTCGACATAAAATTTTGTTTAATAACATTATTATTAATGGGTTACTCGAACTTTTCGAGCCCAAAAATTTTTGCAAAGATAGTTTTTTGCAGGCGATTTATTAGGGAATATTTGTAACTTTGAGTTAGTTGAACGCGACGATGAAAAAAAAGGACGCTTCAACTGAGGTATTTTGTAGATACATAATAACCAAAACACAAAATGATGATACTATTAATGATTCTGGCAATTTTTGCCGTTGTATTGTTTTACCCAATTTCAATTTACAACAGGCTGGTAAAACTCCGAACCCTTGTTCACGAAGCATGGAGCAGTATTGATGTCATGCTGAAAAAACGACATGACCTGATTCACAGCCTGGTAGAAACTGTAAAAAGCTATGCCCCTCACGAGACCGAAACATTCGACAGTGTCAACCGCGCACGCGCTGCTGCCATGAATGCCCATACTTTGCAGGAAAAAGAAGCCGCCGAAAAAAACCTGGATCAGGCGATGATGAATCTGAATGCTGTAGCAGAACATTACCCGGACTTGAAGGCCAATACCAACTTCCTGCAACTACAGGCAGAACTTGCGGCTTTGGAAAATGATATTGCAAACTTCCGCAAATATTACAACGGAACTGTGCGGGAAAACAACATCCTAGTGCAGACGTTTCCAAGCAACTCCATTGCCAATATGTATAAATTCGAAAAAGTAAATTTTTTCGAACTCGATAATATTGCAGAACGCGCTTTACCGAATGTAAGGTTCTGACACAACCCAATTCTTTCACTTTACTGTTACGTCCTTAATTTCACTTTAGGACTGGCTTAATGGCGATCGAGAGTATCAGTCTTTACCATGAAAAATGAGATTTTCCGTGGCAGTATTGGCTGCCAAAAAAAATGTCCCGAATAATCAGGACATTTATTTGTAGATGAAAAATTTTAAATTCTTTCAATATCGGCGCCCAAAGCTCGTAAACGCCCGTCGATATTTTCGTAACCGCGGTCGATCTGTTCTATATTTTGTATTACAGAGGTTCCTTCGGCAGAAAGTGCCGCGATCAACATCGCAATTCCCGCTCGGATATCAGGTGAAACCATACTCGTTCCGCGCAGCGGATATTCGTGATTAAGTCCAACAATTGTGGCCCGGTGTGGATCACAGAGAATGATCTGCGCACCCATATCAATAAGCTTATCCACAAAGAACAGTCGGCTTTCAAACATTTTCTGGTGCACCAGGACAGTTCCCTTAGCCTGGCTCGCTACTACCAGAACGATCGAAAGCAGATCCGGCGTAAAGCCCGGCCAGGGCGCATCTGAAACGGTTAATATCGAACCGTCGATAAATTTCTGGATTTTATAATTCTCCTGCGCCGGAATGTAAATATCATCGCCGCGCTGTTCAAGGTCGATTCCAAGTTTTCTGAAAGTATTGGGAATGACGCCAAGTTCGTTCCAGTTTACATTTTTAATGGTGATCTCCGATTTCGTCATGGCAGCTAAACCAATCCAGGATCCGATCTCAACCATATCGGGTAACATCGTATGTTCGGTACCGCCTAGTTTTTCAACACCTTCCACCGTTAACAGATTGGAGCCGATTCCCGTGATCTTTGCACCCATGCGGTTCAGCATTTTACAAAGCTGCTGCAGATAAGGTTCGCATGCCGCATTATAAATCCGCGTTTTTCCTTTTGCAAGAGCCGCCGCCATCACGATATTTGCCGTGCCTGTTACAGAAGCTTCCTCAAGCAAAATAAATTTGCCCTGCAGATTTTTTGCTTTAAAGGAATAATAGGATTCTTTCTCATCATAATGAAATTCAGCACCGAGTTCTACAAGACCCTGAAAATGAGTATCCAACCGTCGGCGACCGATTTTATCGCCGCCCGGTGTAGGCATATAGGCTTCGCCGAAGCGCGCAAGCATTGGCCCAAGAAGCATTACAGAACCGCGCAGTCTGGCACCGTCTTTTTTAAATTCGTCGGATTTTAAATAGTTGAAGTTGACTTCATCTGCCTGAAAGCTGTAATCGCCATGTCCATTTTTAGTCACCTTTACACCAAAGTCGCCCAGAATCTCTATCAGTCTGTTGACATCGTGGATATCCGGAATATTCTTGATCCGAACTATATCTTCGGTCAGCAGAACTGCACAAATGATCTGCAGTGCCTCATTTTTTGCACCTTGTGGCGTAATTTCACCGTGTAAACGTTTACCGCCTTTTATTTTAAAAGTACCGTTCATTTACTTTCGGTTTTTATTATTGGTGTGGAAATTCCGTTTTTTATTTTGGGCATTCTGGCTTTGATTATTTTTCGGATTGTTCTTGTTATTGCGGTTAGTAGCGTAATAAATTTTACTTTTTTCCAGTGAATCCAAACCTGTAAGATCCAGGCGGTTCTGGGAAAGATCCTTCAGGTGGCGGAAAATAACTTCATCCTGTACGTGTTCTTTATTATACACATTATAAGATTTCTTCATGTTATTGGCGATAACCTGAATCAGCGCATCTTTTTCGTCACCGCTTTCCAGTTCAATCGCCTTGTCGATGAGCTGCAGAATACTTTTGCCGTAGAATTTAAAATCGCCCTGCAGCTTTGGATATTCCATGCGCGAAGGTTTTACGTGCAGTTCCTCTTCCGTCGGGAAGGGATAAGGTGAATCCACATCCAGATCGTAATTCGCGAGAATATAAAGATGGTCCCAGAGTTTATGCTTGTAATTTTCTTCGTCGCGGAGTTGCGGATTGCGCTGACCCATAAAATCAACAATCGCCAAAGCCATTTCGTTGCGTTCTTCTTTGGTTTCGAGCTCTTTGCAGCGCTCTACCAACTGCTGTATAATTCTGCCATACTCCGGCAGGTGAAGGTGTGTTCTTTGGGTATTGTATTCCATGGGTGCAAATATAAGAATTTGTTCGGTGTATTTTGGGTGTGCTGATGTGCGCATTCTTCCCCAAAAGAGAAGTGAAGGCAAGTCACAAAATAAGTACCAAAACGAAAATATTGTTTAAATATGCAGGTTGCAAATGCTGAAATTCTACGCCACGAATTTCGATTTCTGTTTTTCATTCGGAAGAAAACATTTCTGGGTGTAAAGTTTCTGGCGGTTGGCAGCCACCAAATCATATACAGCATCCGTTAAAAAGCGCGGAAAGAAGTTGAGATTCCCAAGGACCGCAAACTTGCCACCCAGAATTCTTGCAATCGCAAAGACCGCCTGGGATTTTTTAAAGTAAAATGATTTCGGTTTCCAAAGATAAAGGGTGCTTAAATTTCCGGCCTCAAGGTTGCGATCATTGAGGAAATTTTGGCCAAAATCTGATTGTAGCGAGGCAAAAAGAAACTGATCATTCCGGTCATTTTTCAGGATCCACTCCACCCAATGATTACAGAAACCACAGTCGCCATCGTAGAAGACATAATATTTTGAGGAATCTGTCATTTTAAATATTTTCTGCAAGTATGAACCTGGTTATTAAGTTATTTCTTCTTTGCATCGGGCGGTAAATTGTGGCTGCGGCGGATATCGGCTTCAATAAGTTTAAAATACTGAATGATCTCCTGTTTCTGAGCCGCTGAAAACTTGGCTTCCGGATGTCCCAAGACGTAGGAATCCAAAGGCATTTTGCCATTTTCAATCATTTCCTGCACTTCAGAAAGCTTATGTGCCTGCCTTTTGGCTGGATTCGTAGCAAAGGTTGAAAAATTTAATTCTTTGCGTCCTTCTTCAATATGATCTTTCAAAAACCAGCCTACCGGTTGCAAATTAGCGTACCAGGGATATTTACTTTCATTGCTGTGGCAGTCATAGCAACCATTTCTAATTAAATTTGCGGTACTTTCCGGCGTATCTTTAATTTTTAAAAAATCGAGCTGCGGCGTGGGAGCCGGATTATTTTTATCGATCTGGAAAAACTGAATCAGGATAAATGCAACCAGTAAGATCAGGAGAATTTTTTTCATAAAAAATAATTTACAGCGTGAAGTTACAAATAAAACCGGTTTGCGGAATTAAATATAAAATCGCCGGCTTTTTAAACCGCATATAAAGGGTAATTAAAATCTTCTCTTTTAAATGATAAAATTCCATTTTCAGAAAATCGCACATTTTACCACAATAGATTTTATAAATCGATAATGCTTTCGTGATTGATGAAGGCTTGCTATCTTTGCATAAGAAATTTTAAAAACAACAATATTATGTCATTAGTAGGAAAAAAATTCCCAAATGTAGCCATCGACGCCATGAGCGAAATGGGTGACGATTTAAAAATTAACATCTTTGAAGAGAGCACTAAAAACGAGCAGAAGATTCTTCTCTTCTGGTATCCTAACGATTTCACTTTTGTATGCCCTACGGAACTTCACGCATTTCAGGAGGCTTTGCCGGAATTTGAAAAAAGAAATACTAAAATTATCGGTGCATCTTGCGACTCCAACGAAGTACATTTTGCCTGGTTAAATACACCAAAAGACAACGGAGGCATCGAGGGTGTAACTTACCCGATCCTTGCTGATACGCACAGACAGCTTGCAAATATCCTTGGAATTGTAGATCAGGATTTTGAATACGATGAAGAAGGAAACGAGAATTATACAGGTTCCAACGTAACTTACCGCGCCACTTATCTGATCGATGAGACCGGAAAGATCTTCCACGAATCTGTAAATGATATGCCACTGGGCAGAAACGTAAAAGAATATCTTAGACTGATCGATGCATATACGCACGTGCAGAAACACGGCGAAGTTTGTCCCGCAAACTGGGAAGAAGGTAAAGATGCGATGAAAGCGAACCGGGAATCCACAGCCGAATATCTATCAAACCACCAAAACTAAAAAGGATTATGTATACTGAACTGGCAGAAGACACTTTGCAGGACATTGTAAGCAGCAACCCCAAGGTTGTGGTACAGTATGGTGCAACATGGTGTGGAAACTGCAGAATTATGAAACCCAAATTCAAAAAACTGGCGGTAGAAAACGACGAGATCCCTTTCTATTACGTAGATGCCGAGAAGTTACCTGAAAGCCGCAAACTTGCAAAGGTAGACAACTTACCAACTTTTGCGGTTTTTAAGAACGGTGAACTTTTGAATCAGGTGCAGACAAATAAGGCAGAAAGCCTCACTGAACTTTTTAATGAACTGAAATAATGAAATTACCTATCATCAGACAACTTTATCAAACGCAAACTCCCGAAAATCTGGAGGCTACGCTGGAAGTTCTGGAAGCCTTTTCAGAATTCCGCGGAACCACTGAAGAAGATCTGAATGTTGCCGGCGAACTGATCACCAATATTTGCGGCGCGCTCGAAGTACACGCAAGCGTGAAAACCGGTATGGCAGAACGTGATGCATTGAACGGTTTTGCCCAAAAGGTGTTGGGATCTATTGATAAGTAAGTCTTAATAAGCAAAGAAAAAGCGGGAATTTAAATATCCCGCTTTTTTTGTGATCAGTCATCACTGTTGCGCTTGCCAGTTCGGTTTTTAAACCCTTTCTTTCTGTTATCTTTTTCAAATTTCCGGTCACCGTTTTTATTATAATTACGGTCGTCATCTTTTTTTAGATATCGGCCGTCGTAACTGTTGTTATTTCTTTTTTTAACCTGACCAGGTGCGTAATCTCTTGCGTTTCCGCCGTAGATTTTTTTTGCCTGTCCCGGCGGCAGCCGCCGCGCTTTTGCGGTCGGATAATAGACGGTGTTTGTATTTCGGCTGATAACTCCCGGTCTGCCATAAGTATTATCTCTGCGAATTACCTGGCCATTTTGGTATACATTACCGTTTCTGTCGCGGTAGATTTCTCCCGGTCTGTAAATAGTACCGTCTGCAGTTCTGTACACCGATCCGTTGCTTGGGTAACTTGCGGGGTAGTTATTTGGATAATTGCTTCCGTAAGGATCGTTGGCCGCTCCACAGGAAGTCAGTACAAATCCTAATCCAGAAAGCGTGAGTATTTTAAATGCGTTTTTCATTGTATTGATATTAAAGGTTACCTAATCTATCTCAATGATGATGCCAAAAAATAAATAACCACTGAATATCAGCAAGTTACAAACCAACCGTTTTGCTTCTGCGTTCCAAAAAAGCGATATCGCGCCAGCGCCCATTCATCTGCCCGATTTTTTCACGGTTCCCGACGAGACGGAATCCAAGTTTTTTGTGTACCGAAATGCTCGCCTGGTTTTCAGGAAAAATCCCCGCCTGCAAGGTCCAGAAATTTTGTTCTTCACTATCGGTAATCAATTTTTTTAAAAGCATGGCGCCCAGTCCTTTTCCCTGCACATCTGCCGTTAAATAAATACTCACTTCAGCCACGCCGCGAAAGCATTCGCGATTGCTGACAGGTTGCAGTGCGGCCCAACCCACTATTTCATCGGTTTCATCTTCCAGAACCCAGCGGCAGGATTTCACATATTTCTGCTCCCACTCGTCCGCCGAGGGAGCGCGTGGATCGAAGGTCGCATTGCCACCTGCAATTCCTTCTTCAAAAATTTCAATCACCCTTTTGATATCCGAAGATAACATGGGCCGGATTTCGTAGTTCATTCCTGTCTTATTTTAATTAAAGATGATGCGATTTTCTTGGAAATTTCTTTTTATGATGCGAATAATTGGTCTGATGATTTTCGTTTTCGGATATAATGCTGATGTTTCCATCAAACTCTAGAATTGCAAGCCTTACGTTTTCTACGTTTTCCAGACCGTGCTCATGAATCGTTTCAATAAGCTCATCCACCGTGATCTCGGCTTTTTTCATCAGCTGCAGGTCAACAATACCGTCTTTTACCAGAATCTCCGGCTGAGCTTCGATCAGATTCTGGATTTTTTTACTTCGAAACATCAACTTTTTCAGCACCATGTTGGCGACAAATAAAATGCCGGCCGCCACCAATCCGCCCTGGAGCGATGTATCAGGTCCGACCATTGCATTCTGAACCGCATTCGAAATCAATAGCAGCAAGATCACATCTGCAGCATTGAGCTGCGAAAGCTGGTTTTTGCCAAAGATCCGCAGGGCGAAAATCATAAAAAGATATACCGCAAGGCTGCGTATACTGATTTCAAGTAACGGTTCCATGGTTTATTGTAAATCGAGGTTCAAAAAGTGAATATTAACTTTCGAGTTCGCGTTTCAGGAATTTGGCAGTCAGACTTTTTTTCGATTTCGCCACGGTTTCGGGTGTTCCTTTCGCTACGATTTCGCCGCCATGTTTACCACCTTCCGGACCAATATCTATAATATGATCTGCCATTTTTATAACGTCCAGATTATGTTCGATAATGATAAATGAATTACCCAGATCTACTAGCTTGTTTATTGCTTCCATCAGAATCTTTACATCCTCAAAGTGGAGGCCTGTGGTCGGTTCATCTAAAATATAAAGCGTATTGCCGGTTTGCCTTTTCGACAGTTCTGCCGCAAGTTTAATTCTCTGCGCCTCACCTCCACTCAGCGTGGTACTTTGCTGGCCTAAAGTGATATAACCTAAACCTACATCCTGCATCGTCTTTACACGCATATAAATTTTGGGGATCGGCTGAAAAAATTCTGTTGCTTCATCAATCGTCATTTCCAGTACATCGGAAATAGATTTTCCTTTGTAGCGAACTTCAAGCGTTTCGCGGTTGAACCGTTTGCCGTTGCAGGTTTCGCAATGCACGTAGACATCAGGAAGAAAATTCATTTCAATCACCTTCAGCCCACCACCCTGACAGGTTTCACAGCGGCCGCCTTTTACATTAAAGGAAAATCTACCCGCCTTATAACCGCGAATTTTTGATTCGGGAAGTTCGGCAAACAGGTTCCGGATATCCGTGAACATTCCCGTATATGTAGTGGGATTTGAGCGCGGTGTGCGACCGATTGGCGTTTGATCCACATCTACAATTTTGTCGATGTTATCAATGCCTTCGATCTTTTTATAGGGTAAAGGTTCCTGCACACTTCTGTAGAAATACCGGTTAAGGATCGGATACAGTGTGCCGTTGATCAGGGATGATTTTCCGCTGCCGGAGAGCCCGGTTACAACCACGAGTTTACCCAACGGAATTTCTACGGTAACATTTTTCAGGTTATTTCCTGTGGCACCTTTCAAAACGATACATTTTCCGCTTCCTTCGCGGCGCTGCGCGGGAACTTCAATACGGCGTTTGCCTGTAATATAATCTGCAGTAATGGTTTCGGCTTTTAACAGTTCGGTTGGCGTACCCTGCCAAAGCACTTCGCCGCCGAATTTCCCTGCACGGGGACCAATATCTAAAACCTCATCAGCTTCCAGAATCATATCTTTATCGTGCTCCACTACAATCACAGAATTGCCTATATCCCGCAAATTTTTCAGCGAACGGATCAGCCGCTCATTGTCCCGCTGGTGCAGGCCGATCGACGGTTCATCTAAAATATAGAGCACATTTACAAGTTGCGAGCCGATTTGTGTCGCGAGGCGGATCCGCTGGGATTCCCCTCCTGAAAGCGTGCGCGAACTGCGGCTCAGACTCAGATACTCCAGTCCTACATCAAGCAGAAACTGGAGCCGGGTTTTAATCTCTTTCAGTATTTCGTGGGCAATTATTTTATTTTTCGGACTGAACTTGTCTTCGATATCAATCAGCCATTCTTTCAGTTCCAATAAAGGCAAAGCGTTGATCTCTGCAATATTTTTACCGTCAATTTTGAAACTTAAACTTGAAGGCTGAAGGCGTGTCCCTTTACATTCGGGGCAGGTCTCTTCAGTTGTAAAATGCCGCTCGAGCAGAATTGCGTCGTAGCTTTCCCTCTCTTCGATCATATCGTTTATGATCGGCACAAGGCCATCGAAACTCACTTTTATCTTTTTGGTTATGCCGGCATATTTCAGATCTTTATTAAATTCCCTGTGGCAGCCATCGTAAATATATTCGAGTGCTTCCTGTGGAATATCTTTAAACGGAGTCGCTAAACCCAAACCAAAGATCTCCAGAATATTTTTGATCTGGCCGAGGATCCATTTGTTTGATTTAAGATCCTCTAAAGGTTTTAAAGCTCCCTGATTGATCGATAGTTTTGGATTCTCTACAAAGTAATCTGTATTTACTTTTTTTACCGTTCCCAAACCTTTACAGTAAGGGCAACTGCCTTTGGGTGAATTAAAGGAAAAGCTGTTGGGCTCCGGCAATGCAAGCGAATGTCCCGTTTCGGCATCCATCAGATTTTTCGAGAAGTATTCAATTTCCGTACTGCCGAGCTTTTGAATCCCGATGAGTCCTTCACCCATTTGAAGTGCCGTTTTCATCGATTTTTCCATGCGGTTTTCGGAAGCGTTTTCGCCCATGATCCAGCGGTCGATCACGATATCGATATCGTGGGTTTTGTAGCGGTCGAGTTTCAGATCATATTCAATATCCTGAAGTTCACCGTCGATCCGTGCCTGACCGTAACCTTTTTTGGCCATCTGTATAAAAAGTTCGTGGTAATGGCCTTTCCGGGAACGGACAACAGGAGCCAGCAGCATGATCTTTTCGGTTTTATAGTTTTCCTTGATGGTTTCCAGGATCTGATCTTCGGTATAACTCACCAGTTTTTTACCGGTCGTTGAGGAATACGCATCGGAAACCCGGGCGAAGAGAAGACGCAGAAAGTCGTACAGTTCTGTCACTGTTCCCACGGTGGAACGTGGATTTTTATTTGTGGTTTTCTGCTCTATAGCGATTACCGGCGAAAGTCCATCGATCTTGTCCACATCCGGCCGCTCCAAGCCGCCGAGGAACTGGCGGGCGTAAGCAGAGAAGGTTTCAATGTAACGCCTTTGTCCTTCGGCAAAAATGGTATCGAAAGCCAGGGATGATTTCCCACTGCCGGAAATACCGGTAATTACCACAAGTTCGTTGCGGGGAATCTTTACGTTAATGTTTTTTAAATTGTGTTCACGGGCGCCGTAAACCTCGATATATTCTTTGGGATCAGTCATAGATAAGTACCGAATTTTGAATTTTCGGAATTTTACAAAAATACGCAATTTTTAAACCAATCTGAAATGGAAAAGACTTTCTGCTTTTAATTAAAGAGTTGAAAATGAGAAAAAGAGTACGCCGATATTTAATCAGTTTTCTTAATGTTGTAGTATTGCGCGACAGATAAAAATACCTCCTAACGGAGTCCTGGAGTTCAGGAAAGAAAACATCAGGGTTTCGGAATGGTTAACCTGGAAATTAATCAAATGGTGGGAATTCTAAAAGAAGATTTATTTTACAGGATCTCTTTCCATAAACACAGTTAACCGCACAAACCGTAAATCGCGCCCCACCCTGAGTGGAAATCCTTTTTTGTGCTTTCATCAGAAAGCACAAAAAAGATTGGGAACGGAGGGTGGAAATGTGCGCCCAAAAAAATCTGATGGCGAAACTTGCGGAAACATTATAAGATATAAAAAAACCACTTACCCGATGATAAGTGGTTGTGGAGGATATCGGGATCGAACCGACCACCTCTTGACTGCCAGTCAAACGCTCTAGCCAGATGAGCTAATCCCCCGTTTTCTAAAATTCCGGATTAAATTCTGGATTTTAGAATTGCAATGTTACGAAAATTTTTGTTTCAGTGAAACAGGTGGCGAAGGATTTTTTTTACAATTAAGATTAGTGGATTGTAATGTATTTAGAAAAATTCAAGATAAAGCGGCGCGTGACCTTGGATCTTTGAGGAAATTTTCCTCATTCATCGGTTAATATGAATGTTATTTCCAGATTAAAAATACAGTTCCCGCGATGATTAATACAGCTCCCACTGCAGTTTTCCACGTTAAAGTTTCGCCCAAAAATACGACGGCGAATATGATTGTTAAAGCCAGGCTGAGTTTGTCGATTCCCGCGACTTTTGAAACTTCGCCCATTTGCAAGGCTTTAAAATAGAAGATCCACGAAAGTCCGGTTGCAAATCCTGAGATGGTGAGAAAAATCCAATTTCGGGAAGATAATTCGCCGATTGATTTATACTCATTCCGAAAGAAAACAATCATCCAAATCATGACTAATACAACAACTGTTCGAATGGCAGTCGCTAAATTTGAATTGACATTTTCTACGCCGACTTTCGCAAAAATCGCGGTTAGTGCCGCAAAAACTGCGGAAAGTAAAGCGTAAATCCACCACATGATTATGAGTAATCAATGATCTTACAGTGCACGACTGTTATTTATACAAAAAATTTAAACACAAAAACGCAGCGATTTAATTCCCTACAACGTGTATTCGTGCCTTTTTTTTGGACGCCAAAGCGTTTGACTCGTCGAATTTTCGATTTCACTTAGCAAAGTTTAAAGATAATCGCTTTTACATCAGACGAAAGGTATTCTTTCAATTTCACTGACTCACTCTTGACAAGGTTAATTCCTGCTTAGCGAAGAAACTCTTCAGTTGTCTGCGTAATCTGTTCGCCCGTTTTCAAATTCTTAACGGTAATTTTTCCTTCAGAAATTTCCTGCTCTCCAAGGAAAACCAGGTTTTTAATACCTTTTCTTTCGGCATACGTAAACTGTTTCTTCAGTTTGGCAGCTTCGGGATAAAGTTCGGCAGAAATTCCTTTCGTACGAAGTTGCGCGATAACCTTCAGCGCTGCCAAAGATTCAGTTTCGCCATAATTTGCAAAAAGATATTCAATGGAAGAGAGCGCTTCCTCCGGGAATAACCCGAGTTCTTCCATCACCAGATAAATTCGGTCGAGACCAAAAGAAATCCCGATTCCCGGAATATTTTTTACGCCGAAAACCTCGGTGAGATTATTGTATCTCCCACCGCCGCCAATGGAACCCATGGCAACGTTTGTGGCTTTGACTTCGAAAATGGCTCCGGTGTAATAGTCCAGACCGCGGGCCAAAGTAACATCAAATTTTAACGATTCAGGTGTAATCCCCAGTTCCAGACAGTTTTTTACTACAAATTCCAGTTCTTCAACTCCTGCAGTTCCGATCTTGTTCCCCAGGAATTTCTCTTTAAGCTGGGTAATATTTTCAAGAGTATTTTTATTCTGTTCAAAAAGGAAATCAAGTTGATCAATCGAGTTCTGCGAAATATTTTTTTCTAATAACTCTTTTACCACACCTTCTTTACCGACCTTATCCAACTTATCCAGTGCAACGGTGAAGTCGACGACCTGATCCGGAATTCCTGCAATCTCAGCCAGGCCGGTAAGGATTTTCCGGTTGTTTAGGTGAAGCGTCACCGGAATGTTCAGATCGGCAAATGATTTCAGATAAAGCTGTATCAACTCCACTTCCTGCCATAAACTTTCGCTTCCTACCACATCGGCATCACACTGATAAAATTCACGGAAGCGCCCTTTCTGCGGGCGGTCAGCACGCCACACAGGCTGAATCTGGTAGCGCTTGAACGGGAAAACCAACTGTCCCTGATTCATGGCGACGTATCTTGCAAATGGCACGGTAAGATCATACCGCAGGGCTTTTTCCGAGATCTGTGTAATCAGTTTCTGCGAGTTTTTAGCGCTCCAGTCCTCATCATTTGTTTTGGAGGCGTAATCGCCGGAATTCAATATTTTAAATATCAGGCGATCTCCTTCCTCACCATATTTGCCGGTCAGCGTCGAGAGATTTTCGAAACTTGGTGTCTCCAAAGGCTGGAAGCCGAAAAGTTCAAAATTTTTCTGTAATATATTGATAATGAATTTCCTGCGGGAAACTTCCTGCGCAGAGAAATCTCGGGTTCCTTTCGCTAAACTGGGCTTCATATTTATAAATGCTTTGATGTACTGAAACTGGGTCCTAAGATTCCGTATCCCGGACAAAACGCAAAAATACGGAATTGTTAAGGATTTGCACCTTAGGTCAGCACAGGTTACAGGGCCGCCTAACCATTTATGAACAGAAAGCTAAATGGCATTCTAGAATTCAGCTGCAAAGTGAATGCATTTAAAATATAAATTTATTGCGATCGATTCGTAGTTGAGCAACTATAACAGTCTTCAAAAACAATAAGTTTAAGATTTGTGCGAGAAATCAGCGGTAACGTGCAAGAATAAAACTACACAGTTTCCAGAATTTCGATAATCTCTTCGCCATAATTTTCGATTTTAAATTTACCAAAACCTTTGATGTCGCGGAGTTCCTCCTTTTTGACCGGTTTATATTTGGCGATGGAGAAAAGCTCTTTATTGGTGGCAATCAAATAAACCGGCAGACTTTTTTCCCGAGCTTTTTCGGTACGCCATAATTTGAGACAGTCGAGGATCTTTATTTCGTCGGAACTCAACTGTTCCTGTTCAGCACTGTATTTTTCGGGTTTACCTTCATTGAACTGGACTTTCAACTCTTCATAATAAAGAATTACCGACCAGTAATTTTCTTCATCTTTTACAAAGGCTGTTTCATATTTCAGAATGCTGTTTTCCTGTAAGAAACGGTCCAGAAGCTTTTGATCTGTGTGAATATATTCTTCTGAAAGACGGATTTTAAAAATTTTTGTTTTCATAATTTGGTGTTTTTATTAACATTAAAAAAAGCAGGCCGACCTGAACTGAAAATACATGCCGGCGCTGCGTTCCGTTATTTGCCGCTCAGGAGTACGAGCTGATCTACCCTGATATCTGTAGAATATCGCTTTATACCTTCCTTATCTTCGTAATTTCGGTATACAATTTTACCTTCTACAGCGATCTCCTTTCCTTTATCCACATATTTCTCCATTATATCTGCAATCTTTCCGTTCGCAGTTAAATTGTGCCATTGTGTTTCCTCCACTTTCTCACCAAGACCATTTGTATAATGGTCGGTGGTTGCCAAACTTACTTTCGCGATTTTTCCGTTTTCGAATTTCACGATTTCGACATCTTTGCCTGTTCTACCGATAAGGGTAACTTTGTTTCTTAGTGACATGACTTTAAATTTTATTATTAAACATTAGAAACGGGTCTCACTGATTTTTCCCCGAATCTCTGCTGCAAAGGTTCATCGGTTTGTAAAATTTAGTCGGTAAAGAATTGTTTAATATCGTTTGTAGTCGTTTGCAACGCTTATATAACTGAAAAACAATTCGTTATTAACGATGGAAGCGCATTTTTAACCGAGATAATTTTAAATAAGATATATTTGTCTTAATTAAATGCCCAAAAATTTGACTGCTTAGAACAATATGGCTAACTTTGTAGAAAATTATATTAAAAATGACAAATTTAAATTTTAAATCAATGTTTTTTGCCCTTGCAGTAAGTGGGGCTGTGTTCACGTCATGTTCAGACAAAAAAGAAACTGTGGTTGCTGCCGATACACCGGAAGCCACTGTGGCTGATGATAGCGCTGCAAAACAGGACACCATTAAAATAACCCTGAACGCAAACGACAAAATGCAGTATGACCAAACAGAACTTAACGTGCAGGAAGGTCAAACCGTAGTGTTAACGCTTAACCATACAGGTACGATGCCTGTGGAAGCAATGGGACACAATTTTACACTGTTGAAACAAGGAACAGACCTGACTAAATTTGAAGAAGAAGCTGCAAAAAATAAAGAGAACGGTTATATCCCAACGGATACCAGTTCAATTATTGCGCATACAGATCTGATCGGCGGTGGACAGTCTACAACTATCACCTTCCCGGCACCGGAAAAAGGTTCTTATGATTTCCTTTGTTCTTTCCCTGGACACTATTCTGTGATGAAAGGAAAATTCAACGTAAACTAATTACAGCATTTATTTGTCCTGCAACAGGATAACAAAATAAAAACGGCGCTCCTGAGAGTGCCGTTTTCGTTTGCCGCTGCTTTTATTTATTTAAAATCTTCGGCAGTCGCTTTGTTCAGTTCATAGGATTTCACATCCAACTGCATGTCCTGGCCCATTTGATTTACTTTAATGGTAAACGGAAACTTTACGCCGTCCACCTCCTTATAATTAGAGAAATAAGTCGGCACCTCAATTTCCTGGCCCTGCATTTTCTGTTTTTTGATCTCGCCCACTTTCAGACCGGTCTTTACATCATAGTAATAAGTCGTGTCGCCGGATTTTACCACATAAGCGTCCGCTCCTTCAATTTTTTCGATGCCGCCCAGCGCAAGATCTTTTGATGAAGCAAAAGCCAGCTCCGGGAAAATATTTTGTTCTTTTGCGTACGCTGCCAGCATTTCCGCGGGCATTTCCATTTTGTTTCCCTGGGTTGTCATAAAACCTTTGGTACCGTCGTAGGTCATTTTCTGCACAACATTACCCATCATAGAAACTTCCATGTTTGCTTTAGCGCCCAGTGCGCGGATGTTTTTAATGCCCAGTTCCATCCCCTGCATTTTCGTAGCAGCAGTACTTGTAACTGAAGTGATTTTGGAAACCTTGTCTTTGCCACCGATGGCAGCCAGATAATTGTCGGCAATGCTTGCCACGGTCACATTCGCGTCTACTTTTTTTACTTCCGGTTTTGAAGTCGGGTTCGCATACGCATCAAAGTACTTTACCGGGTAACCCAACGTAGCGAGCTGATCTGCAAACTGACTGGTTTTTCCGGCCACGAAAATTCTCATATTATTTGGCTTAATGAATTCATCCGAAACCTTTTGTACCTGATCCACTGTCAGCGCGTCTACCGATTTTAAGTAATTGGTATAGAAATCTTTCGGCAGATCCTGAGTAATTAAATTCAAAGCAAAACGTGCAACTGTTTCCGGTTTTTCCAGTGAAAGTATAAATGAGCCTTTCTGTTTTTCTTTGGCGTTGTGTAATTCTTCCGGTTTAATGGTTTTGATGCCTCTAATTTCCGTCATAAACTCTTTGATGGCTTTGTCGGTCACCTCGCCGCGCACATTTGCAGTTCCACCAAAATTAGAATCATATTTAGATGTGTCCAAACTGGTATAAGCTCCGTAAGTAAACCCGTTTTTCTCGCGAAGATTCATATTCACCCGCGTTTCCAGACTGCCGCCACCTAAAATATAATTCGCAGTTGTGGCTGCAAAATATTTGGGGTCCTTCATTTTAAGGTCGTGCAAGTTGCCCAACAGAATAACCGACTGCGCAGCGTTTGGCACATCAACCACATCGATTTCAGTTTGCGCTAAATTGTTGAACTTTTGAAGTGGTTCGAATTTGTAATCAGATTTTTTCCAGTCGGCGAAGGCTTTTTCCATCAGCTTTTTAACCTCAGCATATTTCACGTCGCCAATTACAACCAAATATCCGTTGTTTGGTGCATAGTTCTTTCGGTAAGAATCCTGCACGTCGGCTAAAGTAATGGCGTTCAAGGTTGTCTCGGTTTCAAATTCACCCGGAGCAGAATTTTTTCCGTAGGTCAAAGCATTAAAAACCCGGTTTCCGATGACCTGCGCACTAAGCTCTGTAGATTTTAATCCGGCAATACTTCTTTCCTTGGATTTGCTCAGTTCATCAGCAGAGAATTGCGCATCGGTAATTCCTGCAGCGAACAGATTCAGGATTTCCGGATAATATTTTGAAAGCGTATTCGCGGAAGCGCCGTTAGCCCTGTAATTGATGGACGCACCAAGGAAATCTACTTTTTTATTAAAGTCGTCCTTCGTTATTTTTGATGTTCCGCTGCCTAACAGATCCGCCATAATTCCACTTACACCTGCTTTGCTGCCTTCCACCAGCGGCGCGTGATCAAAGGTCAAAGTCGTGTTTACGCGCGGCAGTTTGTGGTCTTCAACTACCATGACCGTTAAACCGTTTTTAAGTTTAAAGGTTTGGGGAGTGGCAATATTTACCGTGGGCGTTGGGCCCGGCTTCGGCATTTTATTAATGTCGATTGCCTGCGCGCTGATAAAGCCAGAAATAAAAAATACGGCGGCAATACTATATAATGATCTTTTCATGAGTAATTATTTTTTTTCCGGTATATAGTTAATGATTACGCGCTGGTTGCTGTTCAGGTATTTTTTCGCAGCCTCGCGGATTTCTTCACGGGTTATGTTTCTGTAGATCTCAATTTCTTTGTTGATCAGATTGGTATCGCCCTGTAATACATGGTAAGTTGCGAGCGAGCCTGCAATTCCCTGAATGCTGGAGTTCGCGTTTACAAACTGATTTTCGAACTGGTTCTGAAGTTTTGTGAAATCTTCTTCACTGATCAGCGTAGTCTGAAGTTTTTTCACTTCAGCATCAATATCCGCCCGCAGTGTTGCTTCGGTAGTATTTCCCATAGGAATCGCGAAAAATGCGAATACACTGTAATCCTCCTGCCCTAAATTAATGGCCTGAACTTCCAGCGCTTTTTTCTCCTGATCAACCAGTTTTTTGTACAACACAGAAGATTTTCCCGTGCTTAAATACGCAGAAACGAGATCCAGCACTTTGGAGTCGCGGGTCTTGTTGCCGGGCGTCCGGTACGTGTACAGATACGCCGGCAGCTGAATGTTCGGATCGGTGTAAGTCATTACAGTTTCGCTGGTTATCGGATCTTCCTGCGGAAAATTTCTTACGATCGGCGCACCTTTGGGAATACTGCCAAAATAAGTTTCGATCATTTTTTTGGTTTCTGCAGGATCAATGTCTCCCGCCACAACCAATGTAGCATTGTTCGGAATATAATATTTTTTAAAGAATGCTTTGAATTCATCTAAAGTCGCCGAATCCAGATCTTCCATCTCGCCGATGGTTGTACTTTTATACGGATGCTTTTTGAACAGACCCATTTTAATGGCTTTCATAATATTGCCATAAGGTTGGTTGTCTACACGAAGTCTTTTTTCTTCTTTTACCACTTCATTCTGCGTATCTACGCCGATCTGATTGATGACCGGATGTCTTAAGCGCTCAGACTCCATCCACAATCCCAGCTGTAAGTTGTTAGATGGGAAAGTTTCGTAATAATAAGTGCGGTCATCACTGGTATTCGCATTGTTGCTGCCGCCGTTCGCACCCACGATCTTCATCCATTCACCACGTTTTATGTTGGGCGTACCTTCAAAAAGCAGATGTTCGAAAAAGTGGGCAAAGCCGGTTCTGTTCGCAATTTCATCTTTTGCACCCACATGATACATCACCGCGGTCGTAACCACAGGTGCCTTATTGTCCTGATGCAGAATCACATGCATGCCGTTGGGCAGGTCATATTCTTCAAATTTAATTTCCTGAGCCTGTGACAAAACTCCTAAAAGCAGGAGGCCAAAAGCTGAAAAAGATTTTTTTATCATAATTTCTAAAAGTATTTCTGTACGCGATAAGTACGGTAAATGCGCGATAAGTTACAGCGTGCCGAATTTTCAGCAGGTTTTTGCAGCGCGCAGCTCGGTTACATATTTTTAGGCACTCACTGATCAGGAACCTTTCTTTTTTTAAAGTTTTCATCTCTGAGATCTAAATTAAAAACCATTTTAAATGAATATTTTTTGGAATATTTTTCACGTTTGAAATTATCCTAACAATCGAAATTATATTGCACAACCTGAAGTTTTCAGTTATCGGTAACACAACATTTAAAACACAGTGAAACTTACATATTTAAAAAATTATTAACTTTAAGATTCATAAAAAAGTACAGTTATGAAAAACCAGAATTTAATTGAAACTCTAAATGCCTGCATTGCCGCCTGTAATTACTGTGCCAGCGAGTGTTTGCGCGAAGATGACGTAAAAATGATGGCCAACTGCATACGCACAGATATCATCTGCGCAGAAATTTGTGCAACAACGGCAAAATTGCTGGCGATGGATTATTCTTCTGCTGCTGAAATTGTACAGCTATGCCAGAAAATCTGCAGAGAATGCGCCGACGAATGTGCACAACACAACCACGAACACTGTGAAAAATGCGCAGAAGCCTGCAGAAAATGTGAAGAAGCATGCAAAGCTTACGCGGCGTAACGCCACTGTAAAAAAGCAAATCTCCTGGTAAAGCAGGAGATTTTTTAGGTTGGCTTCAGGTTTTCGCAACAGAAACTTTAATTACAAAGCCATGCGAAACTTTCCATTTAAACGGAAGTCGCCGGTACCAGTTTTTTTCAAATATTTCCTCACCGCTGAACCCCGGCCGGAAACTGAACCCGGTCAGGCGCTTCATTAAGTTTTGGCAGCACATACTTCAGGATCCTGTTTCGGCGACCCGTGGTGTCACGCGGTTGCACTGGATACGAGACCACCGCTTCCATCCAGGCATAAGCATTGTTCCGGAAATACACAGACGGTTCCCAATGCCGGTGTTTCTGCATATCCATTCGCGGATATTTATCTTTAAAGTCTTTTCGAGCGGCTTCCAACAGACAGTCTTCTACAAACTGCATGTCGCTGGTGTATGCAATTTGAAGGGCAGTTTCATTCCAGATAAAGGGAACCTGCGGACCGGAATAATTAATGATTTCCTCACGCAGAATCAAGCTGTTTGGGAAACGCACCGTTCGTCCGCTGCGCCGGTCATTTCCCAGGTAATCGCCGGCACATTCCAGAATTGAGGTATCCAGATAATTGATCTCCACCACATCACCCCGGAAATCCTTGATCTGAATTCGGTCGCCTACCAAATATGAACGCCGCAGAATTAAATAAATCCACGCAATAAACGACGAGATCGGCGCCTGAAGCGCAAAACCCAAAACCAGTGATATCAGCCCAAAACTTACAGCCGCGGCATATAAATTTTGAAAAAGAAAAGATGCGGCAACAATCAGACTGAAAACCAGCGCCAAAAACCGCACGATACGCAGGAGGTTGTAGCGGTCTCCCTCCAGATGGTTTTGGCTGTAGATGAGTTTTTCTACAAATTTACTGATGAGGTAGATGATGGCTATAAGAAACAAACTCAAACTTAACTTTCTCAGAAAAGGTACGAGATCGCCCCAAGACCGGAACAGTGGCAGATTTACAAGATAGTAAACGGCGATAAGTAAGATCGCTGCAGCGCTGTATATAAGGATCCATTTCCTGTTATTTTTTTTATCCATAAATTATTTTATTTATTAAAAGTCAGCGCAAAAACCATCTTCTTAAAGCATTTTTAAAGTTATAAAAACTTCGCTGAAAATGTCTCTGGTTGCGTGTGAAAGATCAGTTGCATACCTGAAACCATCCTTATTATACCAATTAACATTCCGAAAATCAACCCCAAATCATTACCTTTGCCGTTTAAAATTTTGCACCGAATGAATGCTTTTATTGAAGAACTGAAATGGCGCGGCCTCTTTGCCGATATGATGCCCGGAACCGATGAACAACTGAATAAAGAGATGACGACTGCCTATATCGGTTTCGATCCCACGGCAGATTCACTGCATATCGGCAGTTTAATTCCTATAAAAGTTCTGGCACATTATCAGCAGCACGGCCATAAACCTATCGCCTTGGTTGGAGGTGCAACCGGTATGATCGGAGACCCTTCCGGAAAATCCAATGAAAGAAACGCACTGGACGAGAAAACGCTGAACCATTATGTGGACTGCTTAAAAAGCCAGTTATCCAGGTTTTTAAACTTCGATGGTACTGAAGAAAACAGCGCAGAACTGGTGAACAATTACGACTGGATGAAAGAAATTTCTTTCCTGGATTTCATTCGCGATACCGGAAAACACATTACCGTAAATTATATGATGGCCAAGGATTCTGTAAAAAAAAGAATCACCGGCGAAGGCGGCGCGGAAGGCATGAGCTTTACCGAATTTTCTTATCAGTTGCTGCAGGGTTATGATTTCTTACATCTTTATAAAACAAAAAATATAAAACTGCAGATGGGCGGCTCCGATCAGTGGGGAAATATTACCACAGGAACAGAACTCATCAGAAGAAAAGTGCAGGGTGAAGCTTTTGCGTTAACCGTTCCGCTAATCACAAAAGCCGACGGCTCCAAGTTTGGGAAATCAGAAGCCGGCGAAAATTACTGGCTTGATGCGAAGCGTACTTCTCCCTATAAATTCTACCAGTTCTGGGTTAATGCTACTGATGAAGATGCCGAGCGGTTTATAAAGTTCTACACTTTTCTCAGCAAAGAAGAAATTGAAGCACTTATTGATGAGCATAAAACCGCACCGCACGAAAGAAAATTACAAAAGAAACTCGCAGAAGAGGTTACTGTTTGGGTTCACAACCGCGAAGAATATGAAAAAGCGGTGAAAGCTTCGGAAATTCTTTTCGGGCGGTCGACTGCAGAAGATTTAGTGAGTCTGGATGAGGCTACCTTCTTAGAAGTTTTCGATGGTGTGCCACAAAAAGAGCTGTCGAAGTCTGAGGTGCTGGGAAGTAATGTGATCGATCTGATTTCCGAAAAATCGGGTTTCCTGAAATCAAAAGGTGAAGCTAAACGGGATTTGGTGAGCAATGCAATTTCCATTAATAAAGAAAAAGTAAGCGAAACTTTCGAAGTAACAGAAAAATATTTGATCGACGGTAAATTTTTATTACTTCAGAAAGGCAAGAAAAACTATTTTATTGTAAAAGCGGTTTAATGATTTCCAGTTGCAGCATGACCGGTTTTTATCTCTAAAGTATTATGTTTTACGAAGTTAAAAAATTCCCAAATAAGATATTAGGCACCAAAAATCAATTATCTTTACATAAATCAAAATTTAATGGCAATCATATTATTTATCATAGTCCTGTGGTATTCAGGGCTGTTTTTTCAAACTTTCTTTCTGCACCGTTACGCCGCGCATCAATCCTTTAAAATGTCGAAATTTGGCGAAAAACTTTGCTTTGTTCTCACCTGGGTGACTCAGGGATCCAATTACCTTTCAGCTTACGGCTATGGCGTAATGCACCGTATGCACCACGCTTTTGCGGATACCGAAAAAGATCCTCATTCACCGAAATACGACGACAATTTATTCTCGATGATGTGGCGGACAAAGAAAATATATGCCGACATTAACAGTCAGAAAGCCATCATCGAAGAAAAATTTACCAAGAATGTACCACAATGGGAAGGTTTCGACAGGTTCGCCAGTTCATGGTTTTCGCGGATTGGCTGGGCAATCGCTTACACCGCTTTTTTCTATTTCTTTGCAACAGCGTGGTGGCAATGGCTTTTACTGCCCGTTGCCTATATGATGGCGCCAATTCACGGCGTGATCATCAACTGGTTTGCGCATATTTACGGGTACACCAATTTTAAAGTTTCCGATACGTCTAAAAACCTTTTCAGATTCGACTGGCTGATGATGGGTGAAGCGTACCACAACAATCACCACAAACACGGTGGCCGCGCAAACTTCGGTGGTGTAAGATGGCACGAGATCGATGTGACTTACTACATCATGATCGTATTGGATAAAATGAAACTCATTAAACTGAAACCGATAGAAGTCGTCCGCAGGGATCACTAATCAAAAACCGCCCGTCTTACCAGGATGAGGTGGATTTTTGTTTTAATGCCTGATGATTTTCTGTAAAAACGGAATTAGCTTTTACAGTAGAGCTAAAAAAAAAGCATCTTACAAAAGCGGTCCCAAAACTTCTGAAGCCTGTATTAAAACTTTATCTTTGTCTTATGGATTTAAAATACCTCGTGCGCGAACCCGCAACAATCACCGAAAAAACGCCGCTTTTAATTTTGCTTCACGGCTATGGCAGCAACGAAAATGACCTTTTCAGTTTTGCGCCCACACTGCCGGAGGATTGGCTCATCGTGAGTTTCCGCGCACCCTTCAACACTGCTTACGAAGGATTTTCGTGGTATGACATCGATCTGGTGAACGTGGAAAACCGTATAGATTTGCCGCAAGCCAGGAAATCACTGGATATGATTCTGGAGAATATAATGAAAATCACCAATCTTTACGGTCTCACTGAAAACAAGACGCATATTGCCGGCTTTTCACAGGGCGGAATTCTGAGTTATGCGCTGGCGCTCCAGAACCCGCAGTTGTTTTCGAAGGTAGCCTGCCTAAGCTGTTATTTGGAAGAAAAACTTGTGGATCCTGTGGTGAAAGACAAGAAGAAACTGGAACACCTGCGATTTTTCGTTTCACACGGCACCGACGATGCTGTAATTCCTGTGGAATGGGCCAGAAAGGCTGCAGAGATACTTTATGACCTGAGTTGCTATTTCAGTTTCAGGGAATATATGAGCGGGCACGGTGTGAATCAGAAAAACTATATGGACCTGATGGAATTCTTTAAAAAATAATTACCGTTAATGTGTAAGCTGAATACATTAAAAAGAAAAACGAAAAAATTTTTCCTGCCCGCTTTGCTGGTTTCTGTACAGATCACGGCGCAAATCACGCTTAAAGTAAGAAACATTCCCACCGGCACGCCTGATAAAGCCACTATTTTTGTCGCCGGAAATTTTAATGGCTGGAATCCCGGTTCTACGGCGATGAAGAAAGATAGCCACGGCAATTACACTTATACTGTTCCTGAAAGTTCCGGCACGCTGGAATATAAATTTACGCGGGGAACCTGGGCTTCGGTAGAAACCGACTCGACTTCCGGTGAAATGAAAAACCGGACCGCCCACTTCACAGGGAAACCCCAAACCCTCAATTCGAATATTCTTTCCTGGAAAGATTTTGCGAGTGTACCAAGCCGCGGGACAGCTGCGTCAAATGTGCATGTGATGAGCGAAAATTTCGCGGTACCACAGCTTAATACAACCCGTAAGATCTGGATTTACCTGCCTCCGGATTACGATACGGGCGCCAAGAATTATCCTGTACTTTATATGCACGACGGTCAAAATCTCTTTGATGAAGCAACTGCTTTTGCCGGCGAATGGCAGGTAGATGAAACATTGAATACACTTTTTACACAGGGTGACTATGGCGCGATTGTCATCGGGATCGATAATGGGGGCACCAGCAGGATTGACGAGTATACACCGTGGAATAATCCCAAATATGGCGGCGGCAAAGGTGATCTGTACATGCAGTTCATCTGTGAAACTTTAAAACCTTACGTCGATGCGCATTACCGCACTAAACCTGAAAAGGAGTTCAACGCTTTGATCGGAAGTTCTTTGGGCGCTTTAATTTCAACATACGGCGGCATAAAATATAGCGGCACTTTTTCTAAGATCGGTGCTTTCAGTCCTGCTTACTGGATTGTTGGCACTCAACTCAACAGTTATATTGAAAAATCTGCGGCGAATCTGTCTGCGATGCGGATTTACTTTGTGGCCGGTTCAGCCGAAAGCGCTACAATGCCTGCTGATATCGAAGCTGTGAAGTTACGGCTGCAGGCAAAAGGCTTAACTACGGAAAACACATTCCTAAAACTGGATCCTTACGGCAAACACAATGAAAATTACTGGCAAGGCGAATTTGCTGCGGCATACCGGTGGCTTTTTCAAAACACTTCATTTGAAAACGCACACGTTGAGAAAAGTAAGAGGTGATACATGGCAAATTCAATCC
The DNA here is from genome assembly GCF_000422265.1 of Kaistella palustris DSM 21579. GTDB lineage: Bacteria > Bacteroidota > Bacteroidia > Flavobacteriales > Weeksellaceae > Kaistella > Kaistella palustris. The sequence continues at coordinate 78,948 of NZ_AULL01000018.1, read as the reverse complement.
CGAATCTTACTTAAAATATTTCTCATGTGACAGTCGCCCTTAATTATTCCTTCCGTTTTATGGTTCGATCACGGTCGTATTTTTGACTTCTTTGATCATAAAAGAACTTTGCGTACTCGCAATATGCTGCAGGTTAGTGAGCTTATTTACCATAAATTCACGGTACTCTGTAATGTCGCCAACGCAGATTTTCAAAATGTAATCGTAGTCGCCGGACACATGAAAACATTCCAGAACTTCCGGGAACTGGGTAATTTCCTTTTCGAATTGAGTAATATACTCTTTCCTGTGCTGCACCAGCTTCACCTGCGATAAAACAATAAAGTTTTTTGCGAGTTTATCTTTGTCAACCAGTGCCACATATTTTTCAATGACATGCTGCTTCTCAAGTTTTTTAACACGTTCAAAAACTGCAGTTACCGAAAGATCGAGTTCACCGGCGAGTTCTTTGGTGGTTTTTTTGGCATTGGTCTGGAGTAAAACAAGCAGTTTTTTATCTTTCGCGTCAAGCATTTGGGAATTTTTTTCGCCGGTAAAGCATTAGATTATTCAAATATAGATTTTTATTCTTTAAAAATAAATCTGCACCGTTTTAAAATCTAAAAATTACAGGTACCGTTGTTTCTTAATCTTAAAAGAGTGATTTTTAACAAAACAAAAAATTAAATCATGGAAAATTTCGATGCGGCAAACAACATTCAGGACCTGCAGTATTTTGGTGAATTTGGCGGTGTAAACCCTTCAATTTCCGACAGTTCAACCTACACTTTTCTTTCAGCAAAAACCATGTTCGACACATTTGAAGGCAATACTGAAGGCTGTTATCTGTATTCCAGGCATTCCTCTCCCAGCAATCTGTATCTTGGTGAAGCTCTGGCTCAGATGGAAGGTACCGAAAGTGCGAATGTCACTGCCTCGGGTATGGGTGCGATCACTTCTACCCTTTTGCAGCTGTGCAAAAGTGGCGATCACATCATTTCCAGCCGTACCATTTACGGCGGTACTTATGCTTTTATGAAAAACTTTCTGCCCGGCTTTCAGATAAAAACTTCATTCGTAGATATTACTGATCTCTCAGCAGTAGAAAACGCCATTAACGAAAACACCAAAGTGCTGTTCTGCGAAACCGTGAGTAACCCGCTGCTGGAGATCGCTGACCTGCGGGAGTTGGCAAAGATTGCCAAAAAACACAATCTCAGACTTGTTGTAGATAATACTTTTTCGCCGCTTTCAGTTTCGCCCCAGACTTTGGGTACCGACATCACGATCCACAGTTTAACAAAATTCATCAATGGCAGCAGCGATGCGGTAGCAGGCGTGGTTTGCGCTTCCTCGGATTTTGTTAATGACTTAAAGGATGTGAATTCCGGTGCGTGCATGCTGTTGGGACCGACCATGGACAGTTTCCGTGCGGCGAGTATACTGAAGAATCTTCGCACACTGCATATCAGAATGAAAAAACACAGTGAAAATGCACAGTATCTTGCTGAAAGATTTGAAGAAGATGGCCTGACCGTGAAATATCCGGGGCTGAAAAGTCATAAACAACATGAACTGTTCAAAACCATGATGAATGCTGAGTACGGTTTTGGTGGCTTAATGACTTTGGATGTGAAAACCGTGGAAAAAGCCAACGAACTGATGGAATTGATGCAGAAAGAAAACCTGGGCTATCTGGCGGTGAGTCTGGGATTTTACAAAACTTTATTCTCAGCTTCGGGAAGTTCCACTTCCTCGGAAATCCCCGAAGATGAACAGAAAGAAATGGGACTGTCGCCCGGCTTGATCAGAATGTCTGTCGGTTTGGATCATGACATTAAAAGAACTTATGAAAAAATGAAGTGGTGTATGCAGCAGGTCAACATCCTTTAAAATATTTCCGATCAAATAATTGTAAAAAAAAGACCTCATCGCAAGGTCTTTTTTTTATGCTACTGCCAGTGTTCAAATTAAAGTGAGTTCAAACTGCTTGTCGATTGATACCTGCAAATGCAAATTAGTTTTAAAGGAACATTACACTTTTCGTTTTCGGCTATCGGTTTATTTCTAAAATTTTCGGTCGTAACTGTTAGGGTGCTTTTGCTGAATTTCCTGTATCGTTCCCAACACTTTGTCTTTCAATGAATCCTGATACAATCCCAGCTTAGCCGAAATACTTTGATCGGAAGTCCCCAAAATTTTCGCCGCCAAAATTCCTGCATTCGCAGCACCGTTCAGCGCAACCGTTGCCACCGGAATCCCAGCCGGCATCTGCAAAATCGACAACACAGAATCCCAACCATCAATGGAATTTGACGACAGGAGCGGCACACCGATCACAGGCAATGTGGTACAGCTCGCAACCATTCCCGGCAGATGAGCAGCACCGCCCGCACCGGCAATTATTACTTTCAAACCGCGTGCTTTAGCGGTTTTTGCATAATCAAACATACGTTCCGGTGTTCTGTGCGCGGAAACTACGGTGAGTTCGAAAGGAATGTCGAGGGATTTCAAAAAATCTGCCGCCTGCTCCATTATTGGCAGATCGCTCTGGCTGCCCATTATTATTCCGACCATTGATTAAAATTTAAGGTTTTTATGCGGGCTCAAAGTTAGGGAAAATTGAAATTAAATTAAGTTTCCCGTTAATGTGGTTTTAGCGAGTTACTCACCGCCTGGCCAACCCAAAATCCGGTGCTGAAGCAGGCCTGCAACAGATAGCCGCCGGTTGGCGCTTCCCAGTCCAGCATTTCGCCCGCGCAAAACACATTTCGATATTTTCTAAGTTCAAGTTCGTGCGTAAGTTCACAAAACGACACACCGCCAGCGGTAGAAATAACCTCATCGATTGGTCTGAAACTCAGGATCTCAACGGGAAATTTTTTGATCAGTCTGGCCAGAATTTCAACATTGGTATAAGTTTCTTTATCTAAAGTCTTTAAAAGATTTAGAGCAGTTGTCGAAATTTTCAGCTGTTTTTTTAAAACCGCACTTATTCTGTCGGAAGATTTTAAATAACCCAGGATTTCTGCTTCGCTTAGGTTCGGCTTTAAGTCGATATAAAGTGTCAGCGGAAACTCAAACGGCCTGGTGAAACGGTTCAGATAATAGACGGGACTTCCTTCGATCCCATATTTTGTAAAAACGAGTTCACCATTTTTGGTATGTTCCTGAAAGGTCAGCCGTATATTTTTCAGATACTGTCCTTGCAGAGTCGTAAATTTAAAATGCGTATTGTATCCTGAATTTGCCGGCTCCAGCGGTTTTAGACCAATATTTTTTTTACTTAAGATTTCCATCCATTTCGCATCGGAACCGGTTTTTTTCCAGGAACCGCCGCCGAGCGCAAGAATTAGTTTCGAATATTTGACTGCTGTCTGCTGCTGATTATTTTCAAAATAGATTTCAGCGTCATTAAAATCAACAAAAACGTGACTGTAATGAATGGTGACTCCGAGCATCTCTAAGCGCTCCAGCCAGGCTTTCAGAACCTGGATCGGTTTAAAGTTTCTGGTCGGGAAGATTTTGCCTGAACTTCCGGTGTATGTAGTAATTCCCAGGTCAGCCAGCCAATCTATGACTTTTTGGTTATTAAAACATTCGACGATATTCCGGATTTCTTCAGCATCGTATTTCTCCAGAAAAGTGCCGATTTGTTCGCTGTGGGTCAGGTTAAAACCGCCGTTTCCTGCCACGAGAAATTTCCGCGCTGCAGCTTTGTTTTGTTCGTAAACGTGAACTTTATGACCGTTTTCGGCCAAGATCTGCGCAGCCATTAAGCCTGCAGGACCGGCGCCCACGATCACGATTTCATTTTCAGTCATGCTGCAAAAATAGGATTTTGTTTGTCGTCAAGCTGCAGGTTTTCAACTATAGATCCCAACTCTTGAAGGGTTTAAGCGTGAGGTTCGAGTTATAATATTTTCCCTCACCTGTCACTTCGCGCCCGACAAAACCGGGGATCCCAAAATCTTCATCTTCGCTTTCTAGTTCTATTTCTGCGATGATGAGTCCCTGGTTATCGCCGAGAAACTCATCAACTTCCCAAAGTTTTCCCCCAAAAGATATTTTGTAGCGTATTTTCGAAAGTTCAGACACCGCGAACTGATCCAGAAGTTCCTGCGCCTCGGTCACCGGAATTTCATACTCGAACTCGGATCGGGTGGCACCCGTGGAAATTCCTTTAATTGTCAGAAAACCTTTATCGGCGGTCTTTCGCACGCGAATGGTTTTCTGTGGGTCGGTCAGCAGATATCCCTGGCGAAAATGTTCGCCTGTGCTTTTCTCTATCTTGTTCCACTTTTCCCGATCGACCAGGAATTTTCTTTCAATCTCTAATGGCATATTTTGGTATTTAAAAAACACCGTGAAAACTCTAAAAAATATTCACGGATCATGTTTTATTATTTATCTAATATAAGTTTTAGTATTCTTACAAATGTGATCGCAGTCTAAAAATTTGCAGCCTTTTTTCATACCGCTCACTACTTTTTTTTCAAAGGACTTTAGCTGAAATCTTTTTTCGCTTTTACGCTATCTTTGTACCATGCAAACTTTGGATATTCTCATCATCGGCGCAGGACCGATCGGTTTAAACTGCGCGCTGGAAGCCGAAAAAAATAAACTCAGTTATCTGGTCATCGAAAAAGGGACGATCGTTAATTCGCTTTACAGCTATCCCTTATATATGCGCTTTTTTTCAACCGCAGAAAAACTGGAGATCGCCGAAATTCCATTTATATCTACCGCGCCAAAACCGGGCCGGCAGGAAGCCCTGGAGTATTATCAGGGAATTGCCAGACAGAAAAACCTGAACATCAAGCTGTACGAAAAAGTATTAAAGGTCAGAAAAAACGCAGACGGCGCTTTTCTTGTTGGAACCACAAAAGGCAACTATACCGCCAAAAATGTGATCATTTCTACAGGATTCTATGACATCCCGAATATCATGAATATTCCCGGCGAAGATCTGCCGAAAGTCAGACATTATTACACTGAGCCCTATCCTTATGCCAAACAAAAAGTCGTGGTTGTGGGTTCCAGCAATTCGGCGGTAGATGCGGCGCTGGAAACTTACAGGAAAGGCGCACAGGTCACCATGATCATCCGTCATGCAGAAATCTCAAAAAGCGTAAAATACTGGGTGAAGCCCGACATAGAAAACCGAATTGCAGAAGGAAATATCACCGCATATTTTAATTCTGAATTAATGGAAATCGGCGAAAATTCGGTTACCTTTAAAAACGAAAAAGGTCAGATCGCGGAAATTGAAAATGATTTTGTCCTGGCCATGACCGGTTATCTGCCCGATTTTGATTTCCTGAAAGACAGCGGCATTATATTACAGGGCGAATGCCTGAATCCCTTCTACAACCCCGGAACTATGGAAACAAATGTGCCGAATCTGTATTTGGCAGGCGTGGTGTGCGGCGGGAAAGACACACACCTTTGGTTTATTGAAAACTCGCGGATCCATGCGGAAATAATTGTTTCAAACATCTTGCGGAACGCGTAGAAATTTCCGGTGGTTTAGCAACCACAAAAAATCATTTACGAAATTAAATTTCCTTTGAAGGTGAGATTACACGGGGCTAAACGGTGATCCGCAGATCTGCATTTCAAGACAGGAATTTCGGCTTAAAAAGGGGAAACAGATTCATAAAAAAAGATCTTTACTTCGGTCTATGCGGATGTTTATTCAATGTGTATTTCGCTGATTTATGAAGGTTAGATAATTTTTTTTGATTTGCGCTTTTACTTTTCCGCAACAACTTTTACCAAAGATTTTATGTGAATGAGGTCCTGCATGAGTTTTTCTCGCGAGTCTGCCAACACATTGATATGTCCCATTTTACGGCCCGGTTTCGTGTCTGTTTTTCCGTAAAGATGTACATAGGAATTTGGGAGTTTCAAGACATTTTCCAAACCTTCATATTTCACTTTACCGGAATGGTGTTCGTCGCCAACCAGGTTTAACATACCTGAATAGGCGAAATGTGAAGTATCTGCTAAAGGTAAATTTTTCAGCACGCGGTAAAACTGCTCAAACTGCGAATTGGTATTGCCCTCCTGCGTCTGGTGGCCGGAATTGTGCAGTCGGGGCGCGGTTTCATTAACCCAGACTTTTCCATCCGTATCGAGGAAAAGTTCTATGGCAAACAAACCTTCAGAATTCGCAGCCTGCATGAACTGTTCAGCAATTTTATCGATCTGTGTCTGAACATCGTCAGTAATCTGGGCCGGGCAGATATTAAAATCCAGAAGGTTGAGCTGCGGATCGGCCACCATTTCTGTGACCGGAAAAGTCTTGATTTCGCCGCTTTCATTTTTAGCAATAATCAAAGACAGCTCCTTATCAATATCAACAAGTTTTTCCAAAACCGAAGGTTCGTCCCACAGTTTACTGAGATCGTTTTCATCTTTAATGACCTGCACGCCTTTGCCATCATAACCGCCGGTATTTAATTTCTGCACAAACGGAAAGCCAATTATGATCTCTTCCTCACGGGAAAGTATAACCTGGAATTCAGGACTTGGGATTTGGTGTTCCTCATAAAACTGTTTCTGCAAAATTTTCTGCTGAATGATCTTTATGATATTTGAGCTCGGGATGACCTTGACACCTTTCTCTTCCAGCATTTCGAGACCTTCTACACTTACATGTTCAATTTCGATTGAAACCACATCTTTATCTTTTCCGAAACTGAAAACCGTATTTTTATCATTAAAATTGCCCTGCGTGAAAAAAGAAATATGCGCACAGGAACATTCCGGTTTGGGATCGAGCACGTAAAATTCGTCATCATATTTCAAAGCTTCCTGAATCAGCATTCGGCCTAACTGGCCGCCGCCTAAAATTCCGATTTTCATATTTATTTTATTTTGTCGATTTTTAAATAGCCAATGTGGGTAAAGTTTTCCTGCAGTTCTTCGGGTGATTTCACGAGCTGAATTGAATATTTACTTTTCATTTCCGGCGGCAGGATATCATTCACTTTAAAAATATCATCAATGTCGACGCCGTGTTTGTCATCAATATGGCTGGTCGCATTTTTAAATCCCATTGTTTTATAAAACTCGGTCTGCTTTACTCTTTTAATGATTTCGCCCAGCGATTTTCCCACCATTAAATATTGCTGGTGAAGCTCCTCAAATCTGCCGGGCTGATATCCACCAAGATTGATGAAAAAAAGATGCTCATCGAAAACCTTCGAGGTCTTCTCCACGATCTTAATTTCGAAACCGTCTGCAAACTGCACTTCCTGATAACAGTCGATATGAATCTGACCTTTTGCCTCGGGCCAGAAACTTTTCATGTGCGGGATCAAATCCTTCAGTGTTTCTGCGATACCAAAAAACACGTCGTGCTGCTCGGTATTCCTGCCCGTTGGTGTGGCTCCGAGAATGGTATAAAATAATTTCATGTTAATTTTTTTGCCGGTCCGGCTGATTAAGGTGCGAAAATGATGTTGTTTAAGAGCGCCTCCGCCTTCAGTTCAGTTTCCTGCCATTCTTTTGCTGGCTGGCTGTCTGCGGTAATTCCGCCACCAACGTAGATCAGCGCGGCATTTCGGAAAAACTCTGCACAGCGTAAATTTACAAAATACTGCAGGAAACCCTCAGTTTCTATTTCAATGTAGCCGGCGTAGAATTTCCGTGGATGTTCTTCGAAATCATCAATAATATCTTTACAAATCGCTTTGGGAATGCCGCATACAGCCGGCGTGGGATGAAGTTCAGCAATAAGTTGCGGCAAAATTTCCGCTGAGACCGCGGCTTTAAAATCGGTGCGTAAATGTTTGATGTTTCCGGAGATATGATCGCATGTTTCGCCCTGTTCTACCGACTGCGAATAATTTACCAGTACACTTTTAATAAAATCTGTAACCGCCATCTGCTCCTCGGTTTCTTTGGCAGACCAGGTTTCATTTAAAGGAAGCGTGCCCGCAAGGCTCATGGTTTCGAAGGCGCCGCTTTTGCGGTTGAACTTTCCCAAAAGTTCCGAAAATGCTCCTAACCAACAACGCTCACCTTTAATGAAAAAATAAACCAAAGCATTTGGATAGGAATTGCAAAGCTGCAGAAAAGTCCTCGATAAACTGACTATTTTATTGCTGAGGTCTAAGAGTTTGCGGCGCGAAATCACCACTTTCGCAAGTTGCTTTTGCTTGATGACATCAATTACTTCGCTGATTTTCTGCTCATAGAAAGTCCGGGATTCTTCAGTAAAATCATTAATTTCAGAAATTAATTCATCGCTGAAAACTTCATTTTTTAAAAAGTCACGCTCCGAAATTTCGGTGATATTGCCGGTGAAGAAAAGTTTTTCATTTTCATCAAAGGAATGAAAAGTCACCGCATTTTCCGATGAATCTTCATCTGTAGTATAAAGCTGGTCGGAAAAAGGAAATCGAAAATAGAGCATTGTATCTGTATTATCCGGAATATAAATCTAATATAACGGTGCTTACCGCGGAATAATATTATTTGTCATGGTCGTATGGTTGATGAGCTCACCTTTCTCGTCGCGTATTTCGATTTCCGAAACGTGCATGGTTTTTCCTTTGCGGATGAATTTTGCAGTGCCCGTAACCAGACCTTCTCTCTTACTTCTTAAATGGTTGGAATTGATGTTGGTTCCGACCGGCGCAAATTTTTCGGTATCTACATGTATGACCGAAAGACAGGAACCCAGCGTTTCTGCCAGCACGCAACTGGCGCCGCCGTGCATAATTCCGTATGGCTGATGAACTTTTGGTGTCACAGGCATTGTAGCAGTAAGCGTTGTAGAAGTGACATCTGTAAACACGATATCTAAGGTCTTACCTAAATTTTCGCCGCCCCAGGTGTTCAGTTTTTCTAATATCTGTTCTTTATTTTCCATTTAAAAATGAGGTTGAGTTTAAATTTTGCCGGTTTTTTGGAATATCAGTAGATTTTCGGATTCCATTTTTCGGGATATTTTGGCGTGATTTTTTTGTAATAATCTTCCATTTCCCGCATAATGTCTTCGTATGGGCGGGTTTCGAGATCGTGTACAGAAATTTTATAGCCGAGGTGAATTTCTTTTTGTTTAAAATCGCCGGCCGCTACTACGATGGGAACTTTCGCCGCCAAAGCCATGTGGTAAAAACCTTTGCGCCACTTTGGTACCCAGCTTCGGGTTCCTTCGGGCGTGATCACCAGGCTGAAACTGTCTTTTTTAAATTCATCGACCACAAATTTTACGAGGTCATTTTTCTGTGACCTGTCGATGCCGATGCCGCCCAGCGCCTTTACCACAAAACCATACCAGGCTTTGGTGTGCGCATCTTTGATGATCACCTTCAAGGGTTTATCCAGCGCCCAATATGCCAGGTTTCCGAGCAGATATTCTTCATTGGCCGTATGCGGTGCGACAACCAGGATGCAGCGGTCGAGATTATTCACATCGCCTTCGAGCACGATTTTCCAGCCGATGATCTTGAGGATAAGTTTTGCGAGGATCTTTTTCATGAGGGTAAAATTCTGGAAACAGAAAAAAAATTTCGTACAGTTAACAAAAAAGTATAACCAAAGATCTGGTTATACTTTTACAAATATATTGAATAAATTCTTCTAAAATAAACTGCTGATCAGATCAACGATTTTTACTGCGATCTCGAAAACGAACTGTACCATGTTGTAGATTTTAAAATGTTAATTGATAATCTGAAAATTAACGATACGAAATTAGGTATTTTACCGCTGACCATGCAATCCCGAATGTTAAATTTTAATTAAAATTTGGTATGGATGAACAAGCGAAAAGCAGTTTCTGTATCCTCAGCACCAGCAAAGATGATTGGGTTGCAGTCTGCTGCTTTTGCTTATCCACTCTCATTATTTGGTTTTAATGGAAATTTCTTTCTTTCCGTTTTTGATGGAGATGTTCACATTCTTTAGGTCCTTGAAATCCACATCCATAGAATCGATCATTCGTTTTCCGGTTTCTTTGGAAACTTTTTTACCGTTCACAATCATCGAATCTCTGTTCCCGGAATTTGCCACGATGGAATTCTTGCCGATGTTGATGTTCACATTGTCACTCATATCATCATCATCATTATCATCGCGGTTACCATCACCATCCAGCTCTCCTTCCAGGTTCAGCACGTTGTCTCGGACTTTGAAGATCTTGGTTTTCTGCGGAACAACAAGTTCATAATTCACATTGTAATTTCGGAATCGGTGCTCGTAGGGATATTTTACAAAGTTTGGCAGCAGAATCCGATTACCCTGAATCTCCACAGGAACATTGAGCTGAATTGGAATATTATAGCCTTTTCCTTCTTTTTTAATGACAAGATAAGGCGCAGTGATATCGGATTTTCTGGTAACATCCACCGATGGATAATCTTCTTCGAACACCATTTTCTTGTCAGAATAAATATCATCATCGTAACCTGTAAAATTCTGAGGAATCGTGACCTGCTTTAAATCCACATATAAACTGTCGGACGTGGTGTTGATGTCTACATTTTCGGTATCCTCTTTATGACCTTTCAGGAAGGCTTCCTTTTTGGCCATGCTCACGCCGAAATAAGCGCCCAGAGCCATTAGCGTTATAAACAGTGCGCCAATTACCCAACCTACATTTCTCAGTTTTGTTTTTGGCGAAAAGATCTTAATGCTTAACAGACTGAAGAGTATCGCCGGAATGAGAGAACCGATGATGATGATTGCAGAGAGAATCTTATCCAGACCGTTATCAGCAAAGTAAAACCGGATCTCATTGGCACCCGGAAAATTGGTATCCATACCGAACATTCCGAAAAGAACAAATACGCCGATGATACTGCCAATCGCCATCATCGCTAAAATTCCACCGATAATGTATTTTATCACATTCCACAAGCCGCTGCCAGCTCTGTCGATGTAAGGTTTGTTTTCGTTGTAGATCTCACCTACTCTTTGCGTAGATTCATTTGCAAACTGTACAATTTTGGTGCTCTCTTCTTTTAAATTGTCAAAGTTCATCGGCTTTCCCTTCATCTTCAGGAAATCTGTAGCCGTTTCTGCCTTAGGTAATACTGCCCAAAGTATCACGTAGATCAGAATGATCAGCATGGTAGAAATCGCAGCGCTGAAGATCCCGAGAATTGCAATTCCGAGCCAGATCGCACGCATTGCGCTCACATCCATTCCCACATAATGCGCTAAACCTGCGCAGACACCGGCAATTTTCTGTTTTTCCGGATCGCGGAAAAGTTGTTTTGAGCCGCTGTATGCGGTAGAAGTGCGGCTTTCTTTTTTTGCAGATTTTTCGGAGAAGTACGCTTCTTCCTGTTCTTCAATCTGCTCCGGGCGGCCGATCTGAGCGATCACTTTTTCTACGTCGGTATCATTGATCACTTCCCGTTTACCGAGAGAGTCCTTGAATATCTCGACCATCCGGATTTCGATATCGTGCATTACTTCATCTGCCTCACCAGCATCGAGCGAGCTTTTAAGGGCGGCCAGATAATCGCTGAGTTTTATATATGCGTGTTCCTCGATTGTGAAAGAGAAACCGGCAAGTCCTATTGAGAGTGTCTTGTTCATCTTTTTAAGAATTTGGTTGGAACGCGCTGTCGGCAGTTTCCGTGGGGTTATCGTTTTTGGTAATTTGGGTAACGGATTCGGTCAGTTCCGTCCAGGTTGTCATCAGTTCGGCAAGAAACAGTTTGCCTTTGTCTGTCATCTGGTAGTACTTGCGTGGCGGGCCGCCGGTTGATTCTTCCCACCGGTAAGCAAGGAATTCACCATTTTTCAATCTTGTGAGGAGCGGATACAGAGTCCCTTCCACCACATCCAGTTTTCCTTTTTTCAGCTCATCGATAAGGTCGGAAACATACATCTCCTTTTTATCAATCAAACTCAAAATGCAGAATTCCAGAATGCCTTTTCGCATTTGCGCTTTGGTATTTTCTGTGTTCATTTGTAAGAGGTTATTATTAGTTCTGTAAGAATTTGGCTGCGTATTTTAAAAGTTAATTTATCTAGAATTAAACCTTGTTTCAAAATCCTTCTCCAATCTTACAATACAAAGATATATAATTTATTTAGTATTATGCAATACAAAGTAGTAAATATTTTTAAATTTATTGTGTAAATATTTTTCTGCAACACCGAAAAGCCCCATCAATAAAGGCTTTACGCAATTTCAGCTTCATTAGAAAAAAACAAAAAAAATATCCACTTCAGAGCTGAGGCGGATAATTTCGTGATTATTTTAAAAGATTTTAAAGGTTACCGGTCAAAGTCGGACCTTGAAAAGTGCAGCAACCTTCGGTTTTCGGCGCGCAGTTCTTCCATTTTTTCGAGTAAATGATGCAGGACTTCCAATCCCGGAAGATTGACTTCCAGATCATAATGCCAGTTGGCAAACCGCTCGAAAGCCGGCAGTTCCTCATAACGCAGATATTTAATGTCGTTTTCGTTTTCTGTATGCAGAAGTCCCGACTCTTCCAGCGAATCGAAAAAGGCGATCTCTATATTGTAGATTCTTACAAGCTCTTCACGTGATATTCTCTCAACCATTTTTTAAATCTTTTAACTGTTGGAACAGGTCTTTTTCTTTCTTTGTGAGGTCTGTCGGCAGTTTTACCACATAGGTCACAAACAGATCTCCGAATTCGCCTTCTTTTTTATAAACTTGGAATCCTTTGCCTTTCAGGCGGACTTTGGTGCCGCTTTGTGTTTCGGGTTTTACTTTTAAAATCACACTTCCGTCAAGCGTATGAACCGTAACTTCGCCACCAAGAATTGCGGTATAAAGGTCAATTTCTACATCTGCAGCTAAATTATCGCCGTTTCTTTTAAAGTGGTGATCTTCCTGAATATTGAAGGTGATGTATAGGTCACCATTTGGCCCACCATTAACGCCGGGATTTCCGTGTCCGCGCAGTTTAATTTTCTGCCCGTCGGCAACACCAGCAGGAATGGTGATGCGCACTTTTTTACCATTGATGTCAAATGTTTGCTGATGGGTTTTTGCAGCATCGCGTAAATGCAGATTCAGTTCTGCGGAAATATCCTGCCCTTTGAACTTACCCGAAGCACTGCCGCGCGAACTTCTGCCAAAACCGCTGCCACCACCGCCGCCAAACATACTTTGAAAGAAATCTGAGAAGTCTGCACCTTCGCCAAAGTCTGAGTCGGAAAAACCTCCATAACTGCCGCCCTGCTGCGAACGCTGCTGCTGCTGCTGCTGTGTTTTTTCATATTCTTCGCCATGTTTCCAGTGTTCGCCGTACTTGTCGTATTTCTGGCGGTTCTCAGGATGGCTCAGCACTTCGTTGGCTTCATTGATTTCTTTAAATTTCCTTTCGGCCTCTTTGTCACCGGGATTTACATCGGGATGAAATTTTCGGGCGAGTTTCCGGTAGGCTTTTTTAATCTGCTCAGCGGTGGCTTTTTTGTCGACGCCCAGTATTTTATAATAATCGATATATGCCATGAAGTTGTATGCTTTCTTCAAATTTAAAAAATTCCAAAGGCAATCTGATTTAAAATTGTGTTAAAATTTTTGCTCAGGAATTTTGAAGTCTTTAATAAAAAACAAAAATGCAACCTTTAAATCGAAGGTTTACCATAATTTTCGGAACTTCGGTCGTATGAAAAAATTTGCCATACTTTCTTCGGCTTTCCTGTTAATGAGTTGTACAAAAGAGGTTACAAACGGTAATTCCGTCCAGGAAACAGGTGCCGGCCGTGCGCACACTACAGTTGATGACGGCAAGGAAAATTCTGATGTAAGCAAAGAACAAAACCTTAAAAACCTAAACGACAGCCTATTAAAAAGTCTGGAAGATAAAAATTATTCGGATTTTGCCAACTTCATCCATCCTAAAAAAGGCGTTACGTTTTCGATGTACGGACATGTAGATCCGGAGCGCTCAAAACATTTTACAAAAGAGGAATTTACGCAATATCTTCCAACACATACGAAGTTTACGTGGGGTGAAAAAGACGGCACGGGCGAGCTGCTGGTACTTTCGATCAAAGATTATTTTGACGAATGGATTTACCGCGCGAATTTTGCAACCGGCGAATATGCACTGAATACTTATAAAGGAGAAGGAAACAGCTCAAAAAACATCAGGGAAATTTTTCCCAATGCTGACTTTACCGAAAATTATGTCGCAGGTTCACAGGCATCTTCGGGCATGGACTGGAAATCGCTGCGGTTCGTGTTTGAACAATTTGAAGGTCAATATTATCTCATCGCCGTAGTTAACGATCAGTGGACCATTTAATCAAAAAAAAATTGCGGCAGCACAATTCTCATTAATAAAGTAAAATGAAAAAGGCTGCTCCGTTTTGAAGCAACCTTTTCATTAATAAGCATATAGCATTATTTGTACGCCTCAATTGCACTGTTCAACAGATCAACTTGCTTGTTGATTGTTGTGCTGGATGGGTTTGCTTTCAAAACCGCCATTTTCTTTGCAAGGCCGTCCTTTAAAATCTGAACGATCATCATTTTTGCCTGGGGGTTCTGACCGATCTGGCCTTTCACCTGCATTAAAACTTTGGTTACATTTTCCGTGGCTTTTAGATTATCCGTAGACATGATCCAGTTGAAAGCTTCTTCGGCAGCAGTTCCAAGTTCCGGTTTCTGGAATTTGATGAAAGGGTAAAAAGCAGCTGTTGACGCAATTGCAGGCATCTGTTTTTCAATTTTATTCTTTACAATGACCGGCAAAAGCTCCATAATAATATCATCGCTTGCTCCTTCCAGATCAATTTTATCAGCGAGGGCCGCAACTCTGGCAGGATCTACCGCTGCAATGGCTGCAAGAGAATTTGCTTTAACGGAGTTTGAAACTGCATTTAGTCCTTTCTCGAAAAGTGGTAAATATTTTTTATCCTTTGTTTTTCCCAAAGCCGCGGTGGCAGCGCCCTGCACCAAAGTTTTGGGATCATTCGCCGCCAGCTTTTCTACATCTGCGAGCGCCGCTTTGGACTGATCGGCTTTGGAGAGATCCAGCGAATTCAGTGCCTTCATACGGATGCGGAAATTCTTATCCTTGAGTGCAGCAGTGAGAATTTTGAGTGCAACGGGATTTTTGGACGCGTTCTCTGAAGCATTTTCCACAGCTTTGTAACGGCTCAGGAATTCTGTAGCACCGGTATACTGGGTTAAATACTGCTCCGGCGTTTTATTGTCCGTAAATTCCGCGACCAACACGCCATCTGCATTTATATCAACAAGTTCAGGGTTTTTTGAAACTGTAAACGTGAAGGCATTTTTTTCCTTAGCACTTACCCACACATTTTTGCGTGTTGGTTTGCCATTTTCGTAAAGATCGATTGCCAGCGGAAACTGAAAATTCTGGCCGATCTGGTCCTGACTTACGGTCACGGTAACCTGCTTTTTCACCGGTTCGAAATTCGTGGTGTAAGAAATCTTCGGATGTCCGCTGCCATAATACCACTGACTGAAAAACCAGTTCATATCTTTTCCGGAAACTTTTTCCATAGAAAGCCGAAGCTGCTGTGCTTCGCCACTTCCATATTCGTTGGTTTTCAAATAGTCATTTAGTCCCGCAAAAAAGGCATCGTCGCCCAGATAATTCCGCATCATGTGCAGGATCGCACCGCCTTTGTTATAAGAAACGCCATCGAACATATCTTCGCGGGAGTGATAATTGAAACGCACGAGATCTTTAGATGGATTTGAAGGATCCATCATGTATCCTTTGGTCTCTTTCATCAAACCGTAATCGGCGATATCTTTGCCGTATTTGTGCTCATTCCAGAGATACTGGGAATAATTTGCAAAAGATTCGTTTACTGTAAGGTTGCTCCAACTTTCTGCCGTTACAAGATCACCGAACCAGTGGTGAAACAGTTCATGAGCAATAGTATCTTCCCAACGGTTTTCATCGATGAGGTCGCCGGGTTTCTGCTGGGCAGATTCCTGGTGCAGCACCGCGGTGGTATTTTCCATAGCGCCGGATACATAATCTCTGCCGGTAATCTGCGCAAATTTGGACCACGGATAATCGTAATTTAATTTTTTGGAAAAGAATTCGATCATTTCCGGTGTATCACCAAAAATCTGTTTTGCGTAAGGTTCATATTCTTTTTCTACGTAATAATCTACGGGAATATTGCGCCATTTATCTTTAACAACAGCATACTCGCCCACGCCCATAAAAAACAGATACGGCGAATGTCTTTTCGACATTACCCAGTGATCGGTGCGCAATCCATTACCGTCCTTTACAGAGGATTCCATAATTCCGTTGGACAGAGTGACGTACTTATCCGGCACAGTCATGTAGATTTCGTTTGTGGTTTTCTGATTGGGTTTATCGATGGTGGGGAACCAGGCTGAACTGGCTTCGGTCTCGCCCTGTGTCCAGATTTGTGTGGGTTTATCGGGATCGGTGCCTTGTGCGTTGATGAAATACAGACCTTTCGCATCGGAGATCGCCGCACTTCCCTTTTGAGTCACCTCGTTCGGACGTGCCGTATATTTTATATAAACGGTATAATCCTGGTCGCGGTTATAGGTTTTGTCCAGATTAATTTTGAGCATATCATTTTTATACTCATATTTCAGTGGCGTTTTACTGCCGTTTTTATCTAAGGCCACTTCGTGGATGAGCATTGCCTTGGCATCCAGCACCAGAGAATCAGTGGGATAAAAATAGGGTGATGCGGTGAGCCATTCTTCGCCGGCCATCTGTTCCTTTTGGTAATCGAAACTCACTTTCAGTTTGGTGTGTTTCAACTCTGTAGTTTTGGTATGCGTTTGGCGGTAAATCTCGGTTCTGCCGGAAGTATCGGTCTGTGCAAAGGCAGTTCCGGAGAAAAGGATTCCGAGCAGACTAAGTGACAGTACAATTTTTTTCATAGATAAGTTTGTTTTTAACTGAAAATTCCCCCTTAAATAAGTTTGATTATTTTTAAGAGAAATAAAAATATTAAGATTTGGGTTTTAAAAATGTATCGAAAAGGTCATTAACAAGTCCGTCATAATCGCCACTTTTTAACTGTTGCTTTCCTTTGTTCACCGCTTTTCTCAGATCGCTTTAGGCATTTGCTTCATCGGTTATTTCCACGGATCTGATGCCTTTGATCTGGATCAAAAGTTCGGAGAGTTTCCCTACATCAACATTTTCTTCGAGATTGATTTTTAAAGTTCTCATTGAACGATAGGTATTTAATTTAAAAGAAAAGTTACAAAGAAAGTGGCCCGTAAGAAATTCAGTCCTAACAATAATTTAAGTTTTTGACAATAACTTCTTTTTACAGGAAACCTGCAGCCCGACTTGAACGGAGCTCTTTTTTATTGCAGGCTGAGCGGAGCCGAAGCCTGCAAGAAAAAAAGCGGGAGTGGAAGGCGGAAATTGCTGCCCAAAAAACAAAAACTGAGGAATTAAACAGCGACCGGCGCTTTAATTCCAGGATCTGGCGAATAATTTTCTAAAGTAAAATCTTCATAATCAAAATCGAAAATATCCTTGATCTCCGGATTAAGTTTCATGGTGGGCAAAGGCTTTGGCGTGCGTGAAAGTTGTCTTTCAACCTGTTCAAAATGATTGCTATAAATATGAACATCGCCGAAAGTGTGTACGTAATCGCCAACTTTCAAATCGCAAACCTGAGCAACCATCATTAACAGCAAGGCATAACTCGCGATATTAAAAGGAACGCCTAAAAAAACATCTGCGCTTCTTTGATAAAGCTGCAGCGATAATTTTCCATCGGCAACATAAAACTGAAAAAGTGCGTGGCAAGGTGCTAAAGCCATATTCGGGATCTCCGCGGTATTCCAGGCAGAAACTATGAGACGGCGCGAATCCGGATTTTTTTTAATCTGCTCAATAACCTCTGTGATCTGATCGACTACTTTACCGTCAGCGCCCGTCCAGCTGCGCCATTGTGCGCCGTAAACCGGACCAAGATTTCCATTTTCATCGGCCCATTCGTTCCAGATCGAAACACCGTTATCATTCAGATATTTAATATTGGTATCGCCCTTCAAAAACCACAAAAGTTCATAAATAATTGATTTTAAATGTACTTTTTTCGTGGTCATTAAAGGAAAACCTTTCGACAAATCATAGCGCAATTGATAACCGAAAATACTTCGTGTTCCGGTGCCGGTTCGGTCGGTTTTGTCGGTTCCGTTTTCTTTTATATGTTGAAGAAGGTCGAGGTAATTTTGCATTAAAAATAATTTGAAAATGTGATGATTTGCTGAGTCGAAAAATTGAATTCAGAAAAAAGTCAGGCGGCCAAATTTACCAAATTTTTATAATTTTTTGTCTCGTCGAATTCAAAGAAAATTCATCGCCTTGAGATTTCCCAGCCATTGCCTGAGCTACAGGACTTTCGGGAGAGATTAAAAATATTTTCCGCTGAGCCATGTCTATAATTCCAAAAGAAACTGCGATATAAAAAAGTCCTTTATCGGTTTCCACCAAACTACCCAAACCTACTATTTGATGCGGATTGGTATTGATGAATTTTAAAAAATTTTTTGCTTTTAGATTTTCATTCAACTGAAGCTGAAGCGTATTGATTTCCTGCTGAACCATTTCACGCGACGTTTCGTACTTATCGCCCATTGAACTTTTGGTCTCGTTGTTTGCAGCGCGTGTTTCGGCAATCAGAAATTCCAGATTATCAATTTTTTCTGAAAGTTTCAGATGAACGATCTTCAGGATTTCAGATTTATTCATTTAAAATTTTAAAAATAAATTTTGGCTAAAGACAGTGAAATCTTTCATAAAGGAAAACGCGCATAGTCCGTAAAACTCAAAAAACATTGCTGATTGTGGTCATTTTTTTATTTAGCCATCACCGCATAACCGCCAATAGGGAGGTAAAAGCTTTTATCCTGCGCAAAATCCTTGACAGGTCCGCTGAATACATTTCTGAAAACTCCCGAAATATTAGCATCATCGATGGTGAAAGAAACTGCCTCTTTAGAAAAGTTCAGAACGGTCAACACCGCATCGTTCCCGTTTTTTCGTACGTAGGCTAAAATTTTATCGTCTGCAGATGTTTTCAAAATGGTAGTTGTTGCAGCCGGATCGCCCCCACGAAGTGCCGGATTGTTTGATTTTAAGGTAAACAGCGTTTTATAGAAATCAGCCATTTCATAAGTGCCGTTCCACTCGATCGGGTCTTTTTCAAAAAATTCCAGACGTTTCATATTGGGGAGTTCCTGCCCGGAATAGATGAGCGGAATGCCGTTCCAGGTGGCAGAAAAAACCGCCAAAGGTTTTGCGATAACGCCATATTTTTCGTATTCAGTTCCGTTCCAGGTATTTTCGTCGTGATTGGTTGTAAACCAGGCGCGCATGGAACTGTCACCAATTGCGGTATATTTTTGCAGCAAATCCTTCAGCTCAGCCAGTGGCAGATCTTTCTTGTAATATTCCTCGGTTTTATGCATCCAGGTCCATGTATAGCTGGCGTCGAAAACTTTGCCATATTCAGGATTATCGAGCTCATCGAACTCGCCGATGAAGAAGAGCGGTTTTATTTTTTCAACTTCAGGTCTTGCCTGTTCCCAGAAATCGACTTCAACCCAACTCGCCAGGTCGCAGCGGAATCCATCGATATTTGTTTCGCTTACCCAATATTTCATGGCATCGATCATGGCGGTTCTCATGTCGGGATTGCTGTAATCGAGTTCTATGATATCTTCCATTCCGGAAGCAATATGGAATTTACCGTCGGCATCGTGCAGATAATATTCAGGATGAGAAACAGTCCACACATGATCCCAGCCTGTATGGTTTGCCACCCAGTCGATGATCACTTTGAAACCCATCTTATGTGCTTCATTCACCATGTGTTTAAAATCTTCGAGCGTGCCGAATTCCGGATTGATGGAGACGTAATCGTGCGCCGCATACTGACTGCCAAGACTTCCTTTTTTCACTTTTTGGGAGATCGGAGTTATCGGCATAAACCACAGGGTTTTCACACCCATATCTTTCAGGCGCGGCAGTTCTTTTTCAAATGCGCGGAAAGTACCTTCCTCTGTATATTGCCTTACGTTTACTTCGTAGATGTTGGTGGTATGTTTCCAGTCTGCCGGTGCGTTGGTCATTGTTGTTATTTTTTGAGTCGTACAGGAGAGAATTCCCAAAGCTGTGATTGCCAGAAGCAAAAGTTTTTTCATTGCGAATTGTTTCGCACAAATGTATCAATAATAAAGCTATGAAGCAATTCCCGGCGAGTCAGCCAGGCGTCTTTCCACAAAAAAACCCCGAAAAATCGGGGCTGTGTCTTACACTTCGTCGGAGTCATCTTTATCGAAGAAATCTTCTTCGAAATCATCGTCATCGTCATCGAAATCATCATCGTCTTCTTCAGCAAAACTGCCCGAAGAGAAATTGGTATCATATTCGTCGAAATCATCATTCAACAAAGGAATGGAAGAGTTTTTCGAGTTCTTTTTCGTGCTTTTGCTTGGTGCTTTCAGCGGCATATTGCCGAAACGGAAAACGGTGATCGGATAGTTTACGGAAGGTTTTTCGTCCTGAATTTCCACCAGCTCGCAGAAGAACTCCCAGAGATCCATAAATCCGTACTGAAAGTGAATCTTATCGCCTTTCTTTTCGAAAGCTTCATTCAGATAAATATCGCTCATGATCTCGCCATCGCCATCATCGCTCATATCTTCCAGCGGCACCGATTTTACAATGGTTCCGTCAGAATCCAGGATATTGAATACCGACAGGTCGTCGCCCATAAGACTGAAAGCGCTCTTAATACCAAGATGTAAATTCCAAAGATTCTGCTTATCCTTAATCTCGACATCTCTGAAAATGTCGTCTTTAGCATCTAAAATTACACGTATCTTATAAATCATTTTTATCCTTTAAAAATTTTGGGGATTGTACTTTTTCAGATTGAATTGCGGGTACAAATATAAAACAATTGCTTTTTGGCAAAAGGGAATTTGCTTTTTTTTTATTTGAAATATTTACCTACATTTTGCCGCTGCCTAGTTGGCTTTTTCGAGCAGAAAGTGGAAGCGCGAACCCTCCAAATATACACTTTCTACGTAAATGTTTTCGCCGTGTGCCTCCAGGATATGCTTCACAATTGCAAGACCGAGACCGGAGCCGCCGTCGGCTCTGTTTCTGCTGGTTTCCACGCGGTAGAACCGCTCAAATATCCGTGGCAGCACTTCGGGTTTTATGCCCATGCCGTTATCGGAAACCTCTACGAAAACTTTATTCTGAAGGATTTCTGTGCGTACAATGATCTGTGCCTGGTTCCGGTTGGCGTAATGTATGGCATTGGAAACCAGGTTGATCAAAACCTGCGAAATCTTGTGTTGATCGGCTTTTACAAAGATCTGTGGCGAAGAAGTCTGCAGAATCACTCTGGAATCTTTTCTCTGCGCCTCCAGATCTAAAAGGTCGGTGATTTCTTTAATTAAAGAATTGATGTCGAACTTTGTAATATTCAGGGAAATAGCGCCGGCTTCATATTGGTTAATTGAATCCAGATCCTGTACGATCGCCAGCAGCCGCTCTACAGACTGATCGATCCTCTGCAGATATTTATCCCGTATGGCCAGGTTTTCCACACCGCCATCGATCAGGGTTTCCACGTAACCCTGAAGTGTGAACAGCGGCGTTTTCAGCTCGTGCGACACATTGCCAAGATACTCTTTTCGGTAATTTTCCATTTCCTTCATGGTGTCGAGTTCGGTGGCATTTCGCTGACTGAATTCTGAGACGCGCTCGCCGAGCTCCCTGAAGTTTAAATTGCTTTCATCCTTTTGCAGAAAATCATCAGGTAGAATGGTGGAGATTTTGCGGATCTGTTTTTTGCCGTAATAATTAAAGAGATATTCCAAAATCATATAATTCAGGCCAAAAATAATAACGACACACCAGAAAAGTGTAAGATAAAAGGTATTGTTATCATGTACCACCGTCTCTTTGGTATGATTGAAAAGCAGCGCTACCACAGACATTGCCACTGTAAGAAATAGCGAGGCGATTAAAGTAAGGCGGTGAAATTTCATTGTCCTAAAGTTACACAACTAATTTATAGCCGATGCCTTTCAGCGTTTGTATGGTGTTGATGCCGAGTTTTTCCCGCAGTCTGCGGATATGCACATCGATGGTTCTTTCGCCTACCACAACATCGTTTCCCCAAACTTTCTCCAGAATTTCGTCGCGGTTAAAAACTTTTCCGGTATTTGAAGCCAGCAGATAAAGAAGATCAAATTCTTTTTTTGGCAACATAAAGAGCTGTCCCGCTTTCGACACGCGGAAACTGTCTTTATCGATGAGCAAATCGCCGATCTCGATATTCTTTGAGGAAGCTGAAGCCTGCGTGGTTAACTGCAGAAGCGCATTAACTTTAGAAATTAAAACTTTTGGTTTAATGATCTTTACAATATAATCATTGGCACCTGCCTGAAAGCCGGCAAGCTGCGAAAATTCCTCACTGCGCGCGGAAAGAAAAACGATCAGGGTTTTCTGCAGTTCTTTTATTTTCCGTAGATCCTGGCAGGTTTCTATACCATCTTTTTCGGGCATCATCACATCGAGAAGAATAAGATCGGGAAGAATTTCGCGGGCTTTTTCTATACCTTCGGCGCCGTTGCACGCGGTAGAAACTTCGTAACCTTCTTTTTCCAAATTGTAGGACAGGATCTCCAGAATATCCTGTTCATCATCGATCAGAAGAATTTTTTTCTGTTTCATTTTCAGTTTTTAACCTTTCAAAATTACTTAAAAATAAGATGGCAAAAACCGGGTCCGCAAATATTCATAATTAATTAACATGCACCACGATCTGTTCAAAATTCCTTAAAACAAAGTTAAAACTGCAGCAATACAAATCGGAAAGCCAATTTCTTCCTTTGCACTGAAAGAAATCTAACTAAAAAGAAGAAATGAAAATCAGAAAACTGAACGTTGCGGTTTTATTCCTGCTCTCCACTACCACGGTAGTTTACGGCCAAATTAAAATCGGTGCTGCACCACGCGAAGAAAACATTGAAGGTGTTGCCCTGAAAGGTTCGGTAAAAAAAGGTTCGGAGAACAACATCATCAGTTTACAGCGAAAATCGGTTGAAGTCATAGAGCGCGTAGGTTCTGCACAACTTGAAAAGCAGGGAATCGGCGATGCGGCGACTGCGGTTACCAAAGCCTCGGGCACGCAAAAACAGGAAGGAAGCGGACAGATCTTTATCCGTGGTCTGGGCGACCGTTACAATGCGACCAGTCTGAACGGACTGCCCATCCCGTCCGATAATCCCGAGTTTAAGAATATCGACCTGGGAATTTTTAAGACCTCCGTCATCGAATATATTTCGCTCGATAAAGTGTATAATCCCAAATTTTCGGGGGATTTCGGTGGTGCCAATATCAACATCGTTTCCAAAGAGCATTCGGGAAAACCTTATTTTAAGGTCGGGATCGGAAGCAGAGTAAATCTGCAGACTTTCGACAAAAATCATTTTAAACTTCAGGCCGGAGGTCCGGGATTTTTCGGATATAAAGAAACCACTTTCCGCAAAGGTAATCCAAACGTGCAATATCCCTTCACGACCAGATGGAATTTTAAAAACGCCGCGAACCCCTTTAATTCAAATATGGATATTGAAGGTGGCGCTACATTGGGGAAGCTTTCGGTATTCGGATATGCAGGATTTGAGAACGGTTATGTGTACAGCGCGGGAAAAGAAGGTTTTTACGATGCCACCGGCGATGCCATAAAAGCTCTGGACGTGGACCGGTACACTTACAGCACCAATTCTACGGCGCTCGTAAATCTGGCCTACAAAATCAATACTTCGCACAAGATCAGCTACACGACAAACTTCGTACATTCATCGGCACAGGATGCAAGGTTTTTCAGAGGTTATATGCGTGAGATCGGCACCGACATCATCATCAACAGAGGTGATAACAAACTGACTTCAACACTGATCAACCAACTGTACGGAAATCATAAGATAACCGGTTCCTGGGCGGCCGACTGGGGCGTGAGTTACAACAGGATGGACAGCAAAAGACCTGACCGCCTGCAAAATACCTTTGACGCAATTAGTTTAAATCTCATTGCCGCGAGCACCATCAATAATCACCGTTATTTTGACGCGTTAACCGACAATACACTTAACGGTTTTATAAACATCAGCAAACAGGTAGAAGATCTGAAGATCAATTTCGGTTACAGTGCTTCGTCGAAAGACCGCCAGTTCGATAATACGACGATCGGACTCAACTTCGACATTCAAACTCCGGTAAACCCCGACAATGTAGATGCTTTCATTAATGCTTCGAACAACGGAATCATACGGTACAATACTTTTAGAAATGATAATGAAAGATATGACCCTTTTTATTATCACTTCAAACAAAATATTCAGGCCGGATTTGCAAATGTGGATTACAAATTCAGTGACCGCCTGGTAGTACAGCTGGGAGGAAGATTTGATCATGTAGATCTTCAAAGTAAATGGGACGATGCCATCTTTGGTAAAGACAAAAGCAACAAAACGTACAACAAATTCCTGCCCGCCCTTAATGCGAAATACAGTCTTGATGACAGGCAAAATATTCGATTTTCGGCCTCGAAAACGTATACCCTTCCACAGGCAAAAGAATTGGTACCCACGGGATATTACGATGTGACGACCAATGTTTACGGCAACCCTTTCCTTTCACCTTCAGACAATTACAATGTTGACCTGAAATGGGAACTCTTCGGCAAAGCCGGAGAAGTATTTTCTGTAACTGCCTTCGGAAAATACATTGAAAATCCGATTGCAAGAACTACTTTTTCCACTGCGGCCTCCAGTGATATGACGTACTTCAACATCGCAAATTCCGGAGTTGTTGCGGGCGCGGAAATGGAATTTAGAAAAGATATTTACAAATCCGGAAATTCCAGATTATACACTTTTCTGAACGCCACCTATATGCACTCCAACCAAAAACTGAAAACCGAAGCAGAGTTTGCGAAGGAGAACGGTGGGAAAACTGTTCAGTTCAACGGTCAGAAGACAGACGCCATGCAAGGTGTGGCTGATTTTCTTGCCAATATCAACCTGGGTTATACTCAAAAATTCCGGTCAGAAAATACGGTCGATTTCGTGATCTCATATTCTTATGTGGGCAAAAGTCTGTACGCTTTAGGAACCAATAAAACCGGAAACTTCTACGAAAGCCCCATCCATCTTTTAGATGCGAATCTGAAATTCAACTTTAAACAAATCGGCGTGGGAGTT
The DNA here is from genome assembly GCF_000422265.1 of Kaistella palustris DSM 21579. Classification (GTDB taxonomy): domain Bacteria; phylum Bacteroidota; class Bacteroidia; order Flavobacteriales; family Weeksellaceae; genus Kaistella; species Kaistella palustris. The sequence continues at coordinate 53,729 of NZ_AULL01000018.1, read as the reverse complement.
ACGGCAAAAAACCTCATCAACTCCGACAACAAGATAGAACAGATGATCGGTGAGGTAGGTTATACGAACAGAAGTTATACAAAGGGACGAGAAATTGGCCTGAACTTATCTTATGAATTTTAAAAAACCAATAAAAATTATCCAATGAAAAAGAACTTTTTAAATGTGGCATTTTACTTTGCGTTAATGGCGTCGGCCTCTGCCGCAGCAGTATCGTGCAGCACCAACACCGAGGATCCCGTGGCAGTAGACTCTTCAATTGACCCTGCGAACTTTAAGGGAACCATCGCCACGGGCACAACCGTTACGCTGGATCCCACAAAAACGTATAATCTCACCGGTAAATTACTGGTAGAAAACGGTGCTGTCTTAATCATTCCTGCCGGCACCAGGATCGTGGGAGCGCAGGGCGCGAACTACCTGATCGTAGACCGCGGCGGAAAATTATTTGTGAACGGTACCGAAACGGCGCCGGTTGTTTTTGAAGGCGCTCAGCACACGCAGGGATACTGGGGCGGCATCGTGATCCTGGGGAATGCACCTACGAACAGAAGTGCTTCGGGAACCTCTTCTTCAGAATTGGGAGATCTGGTGTATGGCGGAAACAACAAAACTGACAACTCAGGTTCCCTGAAATATTTGGTGATCAAGGACAGCGGCTTTAAATACAATCCTGAAAAAGAATTCAACGGTCTTTCGCTCTTCAGTGTGGGAAGCGGCACCACCATTTCTTACGTCTCTATTTTAAACGGCGGCGATGACGGTGTAGAATTTTTTGGCGGAAATGTAAATGCAGATCACCTCGTGGTAATCGGTATGGGCGACGATTCCGTGGACTGGACGGAAGGCTGGCAGGGAACTGCAAGTTATATTTATGCGGCCCGAAGCAAAGAGTTTCTAAATGCAGTAGAACCCGGAAACAGAGGTGTAGAAGCCGACACGCAGGATACCGATCCCAATACCACATACGGAAATGGCGCCTCTAATCCAACTCTCAGCAACATGACCCTGATCGGAAATACCAAGGGTTCAGAATCTCAGGGAATGAAGATCAGAGCCGGCTCCAACGGAAAATTCGATAATGTTGTGATCGCCAATTTTGCGACAGGTCTGGATTTTGAAACCGACAGAACATACAACTGGTTTCTGGGCGGGAATTATCTTACGAACATCCGTTTCGTAAATGTGGCAACGTCCTGGAAAGCGAAAGGAACGGCAGCGCTACCAAATCCGGATCTTTCTGCGGTATTTACGCTCAGCAGCACCGCGACAGGCGCGGGAAGCGGAACCGCTTTGCCGGCCTGGGCAAAAACGTGGTCAGGCTATACCACCTTCGATGTTGCAGACGCCGGAAGCTAAAAATAGGTCATCACTCAAATTTATTTTTTCATGAAACAAACCATCGAAGCCGATGGTTTGTTTCTATTATTGTTCATCGTCTTCGTACTGAACGAGAAAATAGGAAAAAGTAAAATCCTCCAGTTCTTCCTCCGCATCTTCTAAGGTTACGAGCAGATCTTCAAAAGTTTCGAGCTGTTCCACACTCATATTCACAAATTCGATATGCAGCGGAAGTTCCACAAATCCGGTCACCGAATCGTAAAGTGCATCGAGGTTATCGCCGAAGGTTTCGGGAAGCGTTAATTTTTCTTTGAGCTGTGCGTAAAAATCGTCGTAATCGCCCAGATCAGTAAAATCGATATAAACTGTTTTCATTTTTTTATTTGTTGTTGATAATGTCTCCACTCAGTCTTTTATCACGCGCCGGCGATCACTGTTTTTGGAAACTTTTGTAATGGTTCTTCGTTAAATAGACATCGCCGCTTCTGCTAAAGACAATCCGGTCGGCATTCCTGTTGCCGCAACGGTAATTCACATCTGCCTCGAAATACTGCGCGCCCGCCGGGAGCTGTTTTTCACGGTTGCTGAAATGATCGCCACCAATTGCCCGGCCGGGCAGAACGTCGCAGAGATTTCTTTTGGCAGCGATCCAGCCTTTTTTCCGCGCTTCGGATTTGGTGATGTAAAAGTCGGGCAAATGCCTGTTGGCTTTAACATAATCAATCACCGCCTTCTCAGCTGTCAGCCCATCGATGTTTCCGGAATTTTTCGAAAAGGCAGAAGTATTTGCTTCAGCGGAATTTACCGTATCGTGAGATGCTTTGACTTCCGAATCAGTGGCGACTTTTTTTTCAACCTTATACGTATTGATAAAGTACATGGCGAGAAACGCCGTGAGCAAACCGATGATAAAAAAGAGGAAGAGTTTTATTTTTTCTCTGTTCATGAATTTAAGTTATTGTTGATACCGACCACCCCGTCAATAATTTTCCCTGAAAATTCTTGCCACCCCTCCGGAGGAGGGGAAGCTGCGTTTTTTACCGCCAGTCTTCGGGAATATCACACACCGGGATTGGCTGAATTTTATGCTGCGCAGCGCGGTTCATTCTTTGAAAAATTTTGAAAACTTCCAGATTCCTGCCGGAATAATCGCTCTCGGATTTTTTACCCCACTCTTTCTGAATTTTCTCGAGTTCCGGATAAGTGGCGCCAATCTGCTGTTCATCGGTTCTTTCCTGATCCCACAAGCCATCTGTTGGAATGGCATTTTTAATGGATTCCGGCAGATCGAGATTTCTTGCGAGTTCGTAGACCTCGGTTTTATAGAGGTCGGCTATCGGTGAAACATCTACGCCGCCATCGCCGTATTTAGTAAAAAATCCGACACCGAAATCTTCCACTTTATTCCCGGTTCCACACACGAGAAGACCGTTGATCTGGCCGTAATAATATAAGGTAAGCATGCGGAGTCTGGAGCGAGTGTTTGCAAAAGCGAGTTTTTCTCCCGGAAAATCTTCGTCGTGCACATCAAAAGTTTTATAGAGGGCTTCGAAGGGTTCATTCAAATCTATCGATTTGGTTTCAACGTTCGGAAATTTATTTTTTAAGAATTCCAGATGTTCCAGTGCGCGGCTGACCTGATCATGTGGCTGGCGGATCGGCATTTCCACGGCGAGAAGTTTAAGACCTGTCATGGCACAAAGCGTAGAAACCACGCCGGAATCCACACCACCGGACACGCCGATGATATAGCCTTTCACGTTTGCGGCCTCGGCGTAATCGCGGAGCCAGGTTACGATCTTCTCTATTATTTTTTCTGTCTGCATGCTGTTTTTTTCTGTTCTAAAATTAATGGCATTAACAAAACGCTTCGGACTTAAAGGAAATGATTTGCGATTAATTTCCCTATTTTTGCGCTTTAATTCTGATGTAAAAATAATGAAGTTTTTTAGATATTTCCTGATTTGTGCGCTTGCACTTTTTGTGGTGAGTTCATGTAAAAAAAACACCGAAAACCGCTGGAAAGTAAATATTAAAGATCCCGCTCAAAAAGTAGAAGTCATCGATATTTCGAAAGAATTTTATTCTGCGGCAGTTCCTCTGGAAGAATTTAAGGCAAAATATCCCTGGTTTCAGGGAACTGTTCCTAATGAGGATTTTGCAGTTCGGCGCAGTGATTCCGCAGAGATCGCTATTTATAAAGATGCTTCATCAAAAATAAATATCCCGAAACTGAACACCGATCTTACCGACCTTTTTTCGCATGTACAGTTTTACTTTCCGGAATTTCGGGAACCAAAGGTTTTTCTTTATTCGTCGGCGCTGCAGGGAATAATGGAACCTATTTTTTACCAGCCGTCTGAAAATATTCTTTTTATCGACCTCACGGGTTTCATGGGCGACAATCACCCTGATTACAAGGGTTTGGAAACTTATTTCCAATCCTCTATGAATCCCCAGAATATTGTTCCAAAAGTTTCTGAGATCCTGGCGGAAAATTTCGTGAAACCGAATACAGATCACCAAAAGTTTATTGATGCACTCATCTACAACGGAAAACTGATGACGCTGCAGGATGCTTTTCTACCGGGTTTTCCGGATTATTTGAAAATGAACTATACCCAAAAACAATACGAGTGGGCGAAAGCGAATGAGGCCAACATCTGGAACTATTTCGTAGAAAATAACCTGGTTTTCAATGATGATTTGCGGCTGAATGAGCGGTTCATCAACCCCGGACCATTTTCTAAGTTTTATACGGAGATCGATAATGAATCTTCGCCGCAGGTTGGGATCTTTACCGGTTGGCAGATCTGCCGGAAATTCTATGAGGAAAATCCCGACACAAAACTCACGGATTTTCTGAAAATGAGCGCGCAGGACATCTTCAACAAAAGCAGCTATAAACCCAAAAACTAATTTTATTAAAAAAAACTCAGTTGCAGCCCGACTTGAACGGAAATCCTTTTGTGAGGAACGAACAAAAGATTGGGAGTGGAAGGCGGAAAAAGCTGCCCAAAAAATTAAAAACTTCTAAATTAAATATATTCTGATATGAAAAAGACTCAAATTACGATAGACATTGAACTGGACGAAAATCACGTTCCGGAAAAAATGATGTGGAATGCTGAAGACGGTGGCGTGGAAAAACAGGAAACCAAAGCGACCATGATCTCGGTCTGGGACGACAAAAAGATGGAAGCGCTGCGGATTGACCTCTGGACAAAAGATATGCCGGTTGATCACATGAAGATGTTCCTGCACCAGATCCTGATCTCACTGAGCAATACTTACGAAAACGCGACCGGCGAAGAAGATGTTGCCGCATGGATGGGCGAAATGGCCGAAGAATTTGTGCAGAAGGCTGGAATTAAAATGTAGCTTTTCGCGGCATTTACCAAAACAAAACGTCGTTTCCAAAATCGGAACGACGTTTTTTTATTAACAATTTAACGGGCTTATTTTTTAAAGAATTTGTGGCTGCTGACCTGGCCACCGATCTGTACAACAAGCATATAATTTCCGTTTGCGAGGCTGGAAAGGTTTATTTTGCTGTCTGTGGCGGTGCCGGATTTCAACATGCGGCCGGAGAAGTCTACAACCTGGTATGAAATATTTTTTTCTTTGGAATTAATGGTCAGAAAATCTGTAACCACCGTTGGGTAAACCTGAATTTTAGTATTTGAAGTATAGTCCGAAGTCGCCAATGCCTGCTCAAATGCTAAAGTCGGATAACCGTCATTTTTAGCTGCATCGTAGAACCACACTGCAGTTGCGCGGCCCGCGTTCAGTGAAGTGGCGAGATTCTGCGTTTTCATTTCTTTGGTAGTCCAGGCCTTAATATCATAAGTTGCCGGCGCCGCCAGAAACATCCCTATGGCATCGATAGGTGCATTGGTATGGTCATAATAAATATTTGCCGCCGACATATTTGCGACAAAGCCCGCAAAGCCGCCACTGGCGCTCACATTACTTACAGTTCCGGTAGAATATACATTGGTTACAACGGCATTGCTTTCGGGCCCGCCGTAAAAGCCGCCTACTCGTTCCGACATAGCCACTACATTGGAACGCGTGTAAGAATCTGTAACCTCATTGTTTCTGTTCGGTCCAAAAGCCATTGTACTGTATCCCGCAAAGCCGCCAACAATATACTGGCCGGTTACTGTTCCCTTGGCATACGATCTGGCGATCGAAGTTTTGTCCCAGGCAGTTCCCACTAATCCACCAACCTGACTCGAGCCACTTACATCTCCTTCTGCAGAGGAATCGCTGATGCTGGAATCGGTTAAAATGCCGCCCACAAGACCACCAACGTTGAAATCGGTTCCGGAAATATTCACGTTTTTGGCGTGGCAGTTTGTCATTGTACTGTTCGTTGAAAGATTTCCTACGATACTGCCCACGGTATCATGTCCTGAAACGGTTACCTGGTCGGCGATAAGATTTTCGATTTTTCCCTTAAACATCTGACCGACAAAACCTACGAAGTCGCCTGCCGGAAGATCGATCTGAATATTCGAAACCGTTTTGTTGTTACCTTTCACAGTACCTGAAAAGGGAAAAAGATAGCCTTTTCCGATCGGCATCCAAAGGTGTGCGCCAAAATCCATGTCGTTTCCGAAGATGACGATTTTGCCTGTGAAGTCGTTTCCGGCATTTACAATTTTGGCAAGTCCCGCAACCTGTGCCGGAGTTGTAAGTGTAAATTCTGTGGTGGTAGCATTGTACCAGCTTTCATCGGCATTATCAGTCCACAAGGTTGTAGGCGCTTTTTGAAAGAAAGCCTGAACCGCCGGATTGACCGCGACGCTGGAGCTTACAGTGGTTTTCGCCTTGGGAGCCTTGATGTTTTGGGCAGAAATCCCCTCGCCCGCAACGATGAAAAGTGCCAAAAGAATAATTCTCTTTTTCATAATATTTTTAAAATTTTTGTATCGCAATGATACATTTTTTCAAGGTCCCCGTGCCGGTAAAAAGCGTTTTTGGTTTGCAGATTTCGTGAATCCTGCAAACATCAGCAGTTATGGAACTCGGTTTTAAACTGAGAAAGAGGTGGAAATGCCACGTGATGATTTTCGGAAAGGCTTATCTTTGTACTTTAAAATTTATAAATAAACTGCTGAAAAGATGAACTTCAATACCAAAGTAATACACGGTGGTCAGCACCACGAATCTGCCACAGGATCTGTAAATGTTCCTGTATTTTTAACCTCCACCTTTGCACAGAAATCTCCCGGGATCCATTCGGGTTATGAGTATTCGCGCGCGGCAAATCCCACCAGACAAGCTTTGGAAGACAGTCTGGCTTCTATCGAAAACGGTTCGCGTGGTCTGGCTTTTGGTTCCGGTCTGGCTGCAATCGACTGTGTTTTAAAATTGTTAAATCCCGGTGATGAAATTATTGCTGTGGATGATCTTTACGGTGGTACATACAGAATGTTCACGCGCCTTTTTGAAAAATATCAACTCAAGTTTACGTTCGTAGGATTTGACGATGTTTCGAAAATTGCCAACTCAATTACAGAAAAGACAAGACTGATCTGGCTCGAAACGCCTACCAATCCTCTGATGAAGCTTGTAGACATCGAAGCGGTGACAAATCTGGTGAAAGGAAAAGATATTTTAGTAGCCGTAGACAACACTTTTGCGACGCCTTATCTGCAGCGGCCGCTTGACCTGGGTGCTGACATTGTAATGCACTCTGCGACCAAATACCTGGGTGGGCACTCAGATGTGATTGCCGGCGCGTTGGTTGCAAAAACTACTGAATTGGGCGAGAAACTTCATTTTATACAGTTCGCAAGTGGCGGAATTTTAGGCCCACACGATTCTTATCTGGTTTTAAGGGGAATTAAAACATTGGCCTTAAGAGTGCAAAGACATTCTGAAAACGGTTTGGAAGTCGCAAAATATCTGGAAAATCATCCGGCGGTAGAAAAAGTTTTTTATCCGGGGTTGGAATCTCATCCACAGTACCAACTGGCGAAAAGGCAGATGAAAGACTTCGGAGGAATGGTTTCATTTACCTTTAAATCCGGAAAAAAAGAAGACGCGATCAAATTTTTAGAAGAACTGAAAGTATTTACTTTGGCCGAATCTCTGGGCGGTGTGGAATCGCTGGCGAATCATCCGGCGCTGATGACACATGCTTCAATTCCTGCCGAAAAACGTGCAGAACTTGGGATCACCGACGATTTGGTGCGTCTAAGTGTGGGAATCGAGGACAAGGAAGATTTGATCGCAGATCTGGAAAGAGCGTTTAAATAGTGAATAAATTTTCGCTGCGGACCGCCGGAAGCTTGTAGGTTCGCAGCTTTTTAAGATTGAGGTGGGAAGTGCGAGAAGTTCGCAGCTTTATCATTAATAGACTTCCATCCTTTCAGGATTCTACTTTTCACTTCAATTGTTGTTAAATTGATTTCCGTTTTTAAACATTCCGGCAGCAGTAATGAAACATTCCTTTTTTTGTGCCAAAGAATCAACAGCTGAAATGATGAAAAACTGTTGGGCAGACTAATGAAAGGTGTGGGAAATTGCGTTCAAAAACTTAGTGGATGTAAAATAATTTAACACACACGAAAAGCGTTGAACGAAACCGAGATTAATAAGGTGATACGCGATAAAACTTCGGCGGAACAAAAAAATTATAATAAGCGTTAAATGCGGCATTAAACAATTCCAAGAGAGTGATTTAATACATAAACTACAATATCTCCTATGAATGACTTTCAAAAATATATCCAAACTTATCTCGGTTTGGTCCCGACTGAAAACTGGATTATGGAGTTAAAAAATTCGGGCACAGCGACATCAAAAACATATGCGGATATTTCTGCCACACAAGCCAATTTCGCCTACGCGGACGGAAAATGGAACTTGAAGGAGCTGCTGCAACACCTTATCGACGCCGAACGGATTTTCGCTTACCGCGCTTTACGCTTTGCACGGAAGGATAAAACTCCACTGGCCGGCTGGGACGAAGAAATGTATGCGGAAAGTTATTTTTCGGAGGAAAGAAGCCTGGAAAGCCTTATTACGGAGTTCGAAAGTGTGCGGCAGTCTTCGTTGATTTTCTTTAAAGACCTAAACCATGAGCAACTTTGCCAAACCGGAATTGCCAACGGAAACGAAATATCCGTGGAAACCTTGGGGAGGCTGATCGTCGGGCACAATATTCATCATTTGAAAATCATTAAAGAAAGATACCTGCCGTTTTTATAAACGCATGACTAAAATTATTTTTACAGAGGTGGCGATGGTGGCGGGCTTTAGCCCGCTATATTTTCAAACCGGGGAGAATGGCTTTAGCCTAAAAATTAAACAAATTATATTTGGACCACATTGATATTGAAAAAACTGCGTGCCCCTGCTGCTCAGGAAGGAATTATGGTGAATGCTGCAAGCCTTTTCACCTGAAAGAAAAATTTCCCCAAACAGCGGAAGAACTGATGCGGTCGCGCTTTTCAGCCTTCGCAATCCCAAATGGGGAATATCTGATAGAAACCACATCACCTGCAAAAAGAAAACTGTACGGTAAAGAAGATTTACAGGAATGGGGCAAAATCAATCAGTGGACAAAGCTGCAAATCGTTAAAACCTACGGCAAAAATATGGTCGAATTCAACGCATTTTATAACGACGCAGATGGCCATTCACAAATTCATCACGAAATCTCGCTGTTTGAAAAACTCATTAACCGTTGGTATTACGTTGCCGGGAAATTTTCGAAGTAGATATTTGAACATCGAGGCTTTTGAGACAATTAAAGCAACTGACATTTTTCAAAGATTTACGAGTATGTTGAAAAAGATTTATTCTGTAAAACCAAAAGCCGGAATTACTGCTGCGGTGTTTGCCGCTTTTTTTTCTGTCTTAAGACATACAGATACAGACTTTCGACCTTGGTTCTGGCCCAGTCGGTCTTCCGCAAAAATTTTAAGGATGATTTTATACTTGGATTGTCAGTGAAACATTTAATATTGATCTGTTCGCCAAGTTTTTCAAAACCTTCATAATAGTCGACCAACTCTTCCAGAATCGTGTCAAGGCGTTTTCCGTGTAAGGGATCTTTTGAATGCTGTTCCATAGGCAGTAAAAATACGCAAATTGATATTTCACCGAAAGATTTGTAAATTTTGTTTTAAAGACAACGGCTCTAAGATTAAATAAAGCGTTTCATTTCAAGTAAAACCCGGAAATCTATTCAAATTCTTATCCGGAATTATCTTACCTGCTGCCCTACTTTTTCACCAAAAAGTTCAATTGATTTCATCATTAACTCATTTTTTGGCGCACCCACATCCATATGTCCGATAAATCGTGTGATACCGAAAATTTCTTTCATATAGTTGATCTTATCGGCAACTTCATTCACATTCCCCACAAACAGCGCACCCTCTTTAGCACGGCCGCCATCATACTGCATTTTGGTATACGGTGCCCAGCCGCGCGACGCACCGATCCTGTCCATTTGAGATTTGTAATTCTGAAAATACCCGTCGATTACATTCTGATCTTCACTTACAAAAGTGTGCGAGTGGATCGCAATCTGCATTTCTGACTCGTCATGACCGGCTTTCAGATATTCCTGCCTGTAGAAATCAATAAGACCTTTGAACTGCACGGGCATTCCGCCAATAATAGCCACAATCAGCGGCATTCCTAATTTTGCCGCGCTGAGAACTGACGCCGGAGTGCCACCGACTGCCCGCCAAATTGGAATTACACCATCGTTTTTGGCTCTTGGATACACGGTTTGATTTTTCATTGGAGCGCGGAGTTTACCTGTCCACGAAACGTTTTCCTCAGAATTTATTTTAAGTAAGAGTTCCAGCTTTTCATCAAAAAGCTGTTCGTAGTCTTCCAAAGAATAGCCGTACAAAGGAAATGATTCGATGAAACTTCCGCGTCCCACAAAAATTTCTGCCCTTCCATCGGAGATGAGATCCAATGTGGCAAAATCTTCGTACACTTTCACGGGCTCAGAAGAACTTAAAACGGTTACACCACTGGCAAGCTTGATGTTTTTGGTCACACTCGCGGCGGCAGCCAAAACCATCTCCGGTGAGGAAACCGCATAATCAGGCCGGTGATGCTCACCCATGGCGAAAACATCAATTCCTACCTCATCCATCAACTTGACCTGGCTGATGATTTCTCGGAGCTTAACTCCGGCGTCCCCGTATTTCCCGGTGTTGCGGTCGAAAGCCAAATCGCCGAACATTCCTATTCCTACTTCCATATTTTTAGATTTTAGATTTTAGATTTTAGATTTTAGATTTTAGATTTTAGATTTTAGATTTTAGATTTACAAATTTAAAGGAAAGCCAGTGCAAAAGCATTGATGAATGATAAGAACGGAACATACAGAAGGCAGTATGATTGTTTGCAAAATAAAGTCCAGCCGTTCTATCTGTTTTGAAATTAAAAAGAATAACTCGGAATTCTGGCGGGCTTTAGCCCGCATTTGTAAACTTTAGCGGATGCGAAACTTCAAGCGGGCTTAAGCCCGCGCCCGTATGTTATAAAACCTGATATTTTATTTCATTCCTAAATCCAGAAAGTGTAGGTAACAGGAAGGGCTTTAGCCCGTCTTAAATAAATAAACGGATCAGCTTTAAAAAAACTTAAAATTACTTATTTTTGAACTCAAGATGTCATTCGTTCAAATTTATATTCATTTAGTTTTTTCTACACAGGAGATGAAACCGTTTCTTAATTCAAAAGTTTTAAGAATAAAAGTATGGAATCACATTAATGAAAACGCCACAGAAAAAGGTATTCATATCGGCGAGATTAATGGCTACTCAGATCACTGCCATTGTTTGATCTCTCTGGGTCGGAACCAGGAAATTGCAAAAATAGCTCAATTAATAAAAGGAGAATCTTCGTTTTGGATTAACAGGAATAATCTTACCGCAGATCAATTTCGGTGGCAGGACGAGTATTTTGCGGTTTCAGTTTCGGCGTCCGGAGTTGAAGAGGTAAGAAACCTTTTAAATGATCAGGAGTCTTATCATACGACTAAACCCTTTTTAGAAGAATATTCGGAGCTTATCAAAAAACATGGGTTTTGAAGATAAATTTAGCTAAAGCTCTTAAAACACCAAAAATTAAAGCGGGCTAAAGCCCGCAGTTGTTAAAAAAAACCAAGTCGGGAAAATAAATATTAAAAATGATAAGCGGGCTAAAGCCCACCCTCATTCAACAAAAATAAATCCTTTGGAAAAACTCATTGAAACTTTAAAATCCGGCGGCACCATTCTCTATCCTACAGACACGATCTGGGGAATCGGTTGCGACGCCACAGACATCAATGCCATCAACAAAATCTTTGAAATTAAAAAACGAGACAAAAACAAATCGATGATCATCCTGATGGAATCGGCAAAACGACTGCAGGATTTGGTGGAAGTTCCGGAAATGGCCTGGGAAATTATGGATCTGTCGGAAAAACCTGTAACTCTGATCTATGACGCGCCAAGAGGTTTGCCGAAAGAGATCCTCGCAGAAGACGGCAGTATCGGTATCCGCTTAGTTAACGATCTTTTTCTGAAAAAAATTATTACAAAGCTGAATAAGCCTTTGGTTTCCACCTCGGCAAATTTCAGCGGCGAAAAATCGCCCATGAAGTTTTCGGATATTTCGCCTGAACTCATTGATGCTGTAGATTTTGTAGCGGAGGAAAATCACGATAAAGTTTCGGAATATTCGGGCTCATCGGTGATCAGGATCTGGCAGGACGGCAGGATCAAAGTGCTGCGCGAATAAAGTAGTTTTGGGCGGACTTACTTTTTAAATTCCTTTTCGTAAATCGTGATCCAATCCTCGACCGACATCTTTTTGCACAGTTCGGCAATAAGTTCAAAAAGAATTTCCGCGGAATTTTTGAACCGTATACATGATTTTCCCATATCAAGTTTTCGTGCAGAATATTTTGGCCATTCCGTTTGAAACCAGCTGAGAAGTTCTGGTTTAGCGTAAATCCCCATATGATAGAGCGCGGCAAAATTTTTCTGGGACGCCAGACTGATAAATGGCAGCGGCGTGTTCGGCTTACAGTGGTATCCATCCGGGTAGGTCTCCAGCGGCACACTCCACGCAATGATTCCGTAGCTCATCCCCAGTTCGAAACCAGGCGGCATATTTTCATTAATGGTATTGAACAGGCTGATAAACAAATCTTTTTTACCGTCGGTGACCAGCGCAATGTATTCCTGTACAGCTTCGGGAGCGTTTATCATTTTTTACCGTTTTAAGTATTCATCAAAATAATCAGTTACTTTCTGCATCAGATGTACGCGGTCTTTGCCCAGAACATTGTGTTCATGTCCGGGATAGACGAAGTAATCTGGTTGTACGCCTTTGTCAACCGCCGCTTTCAGAAACTTGATTGAGTGCTGCCACACCACCACATTGTCCTGCGCTCCGTGAATCATCAAAAGGTGACCTTTTAAATTCTGAACTTTATCAAGCAAATTTGCCTGTTTGTATCCTTCGGGATTTTGTTGTGGCGAATCCATGTACCTTTCGGTGTACATGATTTCATACATTTTCCAGTCGATCACGGGTCCGCCCGCCACGCCAACTTTGAATACTTCGGGATGTTTAAGCATAAAACTGGTTGTCATAAATCCGCCGAAACTCCAGCCGTGGATCCCCAGCTTTTCGGCATCTACATAAGGAAGCGACTTTAAATAATCAACGCCTTTCAGCTGATCGCGCATCTCTACTTCACCGAGGTGGCGGAAAACGGCCTGCTCGAATTTTTGTCCGCGGTTCGAGGAGCCGCGTCCATCCATCGTAAATACAATATAGCCACGCTGTGCCATAAATTCATACCACAAATTACCCGATGCGGGGAAATTATTGGTCACCAGCTGAGCATGGGGACCATTGTAAAGATAAACGATAACCGGATATTTTTTTGACGCATCGAATTCGGTGGGTAAAATGATCTTGCCGTACAAGGGTGTTCCGTCTTCTGCTTTTAAGGTGACGTTTTTGATCTCCGGCCGGTCATAATTTTTTAAAGGATTCTCAGCCGTGAGTATAATTTTCGATTTGCCGGTGTGCGTATTGATCAGATTTACAACGCGCGGCGTAGTTTCATTGCTGTAAATATCATACAACTGCGAACCATCTTTACTCAAAACCCCGCTGTGCATACCCGGTTCTGTGTCAAGCCGCTGCGTCTGGAAACTGGTCCAATTTACTTTATACAAATGCCTTTCGAGTGGTGAAACCTGGGTAGAAGCATAATAAATTTCTTTCTTTTTTTCATTAAAGCCAAGCAGATCTGTAACAAGCCAGTTTCCTTTGGTGATTTGCGCAACGAGGCCAGAATCTACATTATAATGAAACAGATGATTGAAACCTGTTCGCTCGCTTTGCCATAAAAAGTCGGTGTTTGAATTAGGGAAAAATACCAGTGGATGCTGCGGTTCCACATATTCTGCAGCTTTTTCCTCGAAAATGGTTTTAATGAAATTTCCCGTCACCGCATCATACTGATTCATGTGCAGATCATTTTGGTCACGGTTCAGCACGCCCACGAAAATCGACTTCGAATCCGGACTCCAGGTGACTGCGGTAAGATATTGCTCAGGATCGCCCTCAATATTCAGGAATATTTTTTTATTTGTTTTAATGTCGTAAACACCCAAAGTCACGTGGTGAGACAGCGTTCCCGCCATGGGATATTTAATGTTTTTATTTACGGCAGGCACAACACTCCAGTCGATGATCGGATAGTCTTTCACCATAGACTGATCCATACGGTAAAAAGCAATCTGCGAATTGTTTGGCGCGATAAAAATTCCCTTATCAATACCGAATTCACGCTGATGAACCGCCTGCCCATTTACAATATCGTCATTTTCATCAGCAGTAATGGCGATGGTTTTACCGTTTCTGTTCAGGTACAGATTATTTTTTACGGTATATACAAAACCATCATTATTGCTGAACAGCTGTATATTTTCAGCATTTTCATCAAGAGAAATCCAGTCTTTCAACTTCCAGTCTTTTCCGGAACGTTCTACCCAGTAATATTTGGAATCCTGTAAAAAATAGCCTTTATCTTTAGAAATAAAAGTGATGCGCGGAAAAGTCTTAAGCTTGCTTTCTGCAGAAAGATTCCGGTTAAGCTGTGACAGCGAAACAAGCGTGTCCTGCTTCATACTCTGCACTTCTGTCACCAAATAACCTTCTTTGGTACCCTGATAAAAAGATTTACTATCGTCGTTCCACGAAAACTGCGAGATATTCTTCACCGCAAGATTACTTCGCAGACCGTTAACGGCTTCAGCGATCGTGTATTTTTGGGTTTGCGCAAAGGATAAACTTCCGGTAAGAAGCACTAACAGAGACAATCGGGACAGTTTCATATTTCTAACAATTTTGAGGTTAAAAATAAGAAATAAATTCCAACTGTTAATGAAACGTTAATTTAATATCTGGCATACACCACGCCTGCAAACGGATCGGTTGTGGTTACCGCCGAATTCCACCGATACTGATGGGTCCAGTAAGCAACTTTCATCGACAGAATGCCAAGACCGGCGCCGAAAAGAACATCAGAAATATAATGTTTGTTGTTTGCCATACGCATCACGCCAATCCCTGTGGCAACTCCGTAGGAAACGTAGGGAACCCACTTATAATCTTCACCATATTCTATAGCAAGCATTGTGGCGCCGGCAAAAGCGTTTGCAGTATGACCGGATGGGAATGAATAGGCGGTTCCGTCGGGGCGGGTTTTCTTTAAAGTTTTTTTCAAAACATATACAAGACCGAGGTTTACAACCTGGCCTTTGATCAAAATAGCAGTGCGGTTTCGCCAGTCGGTTCTGGGCTTCATTCCGGCAAGCTCAAAGCCGTACACGGCCGCTATTGGTGCAAACTGCGCATAATCATCGAGGTGATTTGTAAAACCGAAAAGATGCTCGTTCCGTTCTTCTACAATTTCATTTTTAAGTGATTCCCGGCTGTTGCTGTCGAAAACAATTCCGGAAATCATTAAAGCCGCAGGCATGTAAAGTCTTTTATACTGAAAATGAAAATGTTGACTTTCACTTTTTAAACTGTCTTTGACCTGTGCCGAATTCAGCGCAAATAAATTCATCATCAAAAAGAAGAGAAAAGCTTTCTTCATACTTGTCATTTTTATCAAAATTAGGTAAATGAAGCGGAGGCATGCTCATTATTATTTTTTATTAAAAAGATTAGCAGCACATTTTAAATGTAGAATGAGGCAATTTTTTAATTTCTTAACTTACATCAATGGCTGCGGTTCAATTGGGCAGTATCTTTGCACTATAAATTTTCAGTAATAACAAAATACAAATATTATGGCAACAAAATGGAATCTTGACCCTACACACAGTGAAATTACTTTTAAAGTAAGACACATGATGATCTCTAATGTTAAAGGTGAATTCACCAAATTCGATGCGCAGCTCGAAGCTGAAGACGGCGACTTTAAAAACGCAAAAGTTTCTGCCACAATCGACACCGATTCTGTGAATACCAACAATACAGACCGCGACAATCACCTGAAAGGCGAAGACTTTTTCAACGGATCCGCAAACCCAAAGATCACTTTCGAAAGCACAGGTTTACATGACGAGGTTACCGGAAATCTCACCATAAACGGCGTAACGAAACCGGTCAAGCTGGATGTGGAATTTGGCGGAACTAATGTGGATCCCTGGGGAAATACGAAAGCAGGTTTCTCTTTCGAGGGGAAAATCAAACGTAGTGAATTCGGGCTGAACTGGAACACTGCACTGGAAACCGGCGGCGTAATGGTCTCTGACGATGTTAAAATATTCGGCGAACTGCAGTTTGTAAAAGCGTAACCTCACCTTCATATATATCTAAAAAAGTTCACCTTTTCCGGGTGAACTTTTCCATTTATGATCTTCACAGAAAGCTTTTTTTAGAAAAAATACCAGAAATTTCGGTCGTAAGTTTTCGTGATTTTCTGGGTACACCTGTTCAGTGTTAACTCAAGTTCCACTTTATCGATGGTATGTTGGTTTGAAAACTGAAATTGTGGAACTTTATCCGTAAGCACTTTGGTATCGCCATTCCTGTAATATACGGTCCAGCGGTATTCGTAGCTGTCTGTGGCATTTTCCGGTTCGAAAGATACACGATCGTTCCCGGCTCTTTTTTCATTAATGACTTCAACGGGGAAATTGCATTTTGTGGCGTCAGCGGAGATCGCTACTGGTTCTGCCGCTATTACGTCGATGGATTTTTTGCATTTCTGCTGACTTTTCGGCGTTTTTACCGTGAGCGAAAGAACCGCATTTCCCGGCACAGCACCTTTAATGTTGATCATATTGCTTTTTGTATCACCGACCAAAAAGATTTTTTGGTCGGGGTATGTCCATTCGAAACAGCCGGCGCAGTTCAGAACTGCATTTTCTGCAGAATAGCGTAGTGTTTCCCCCACCTGTATCTGCGCCGGTCCGCTGATTTTGCACTGCGAAAATCCAAAGTAAAAACCAAGGACTGCAAAAAGGATAAAAAGTTTTTTCATTTTGTGTGTTTTTTAAGGTTATACCTGAATGACACCCAGGTTAAATTTTTCGGTAATCGGTGCGTGATCCGCCGCCTCTATTCCCATCGATATCCAGGTTCTTGTATCCACAGGATTGATGATCGCATCCGTCCACAGCCGCGCAGCAGCATACGTAGGTTCCGTTTGTTTCTGATATTTCTTTGAGATATTGTCCAGAATTTCCTGATTTTCCTGTTCCGAGATTTCTTTGCCCTGTTTCTTTAAAGTTGAAGTCTGGATCTGTGCTAAAACTTTTGCCGCCTGGCTGCCACCCATCACGGCAAGTTCCGACCAGGGCCACGCTACAATCAGTCGTGGATCATAAGCCTTTCCGCACATGGCATAATTTCCGGCACCGTAGGAATTTCCTGTGATAACCGTAAATTTTGGCACCACGGAATTTGCAACCGCATTCACCATTTTGGCGCCATCTTTTATAATACCGCCGTGCTCGGATTTGGAACCTACCATAAATCCGGTAACATCCTGCAGGAATATCAGTGGAATCTTCCTTTGATTACAGTTGGCGATAAACCGTGTGGCCTTATCTGCAGAGTCTGAATAGATCACGCCACCGAACTGCATTTCACCCTTTCCGTTCTTGACGAGTTTTCTTTGATTGGCGACAATTCCCACGCTCCAGCCGTCGATTCGGGCAGTAGCGCAGATAAGAGTTTTACCGTAATCGGCTTTATATTCCTCATACTCTGAATTATCAACCAAACATTTAATGATATTGAAAGTATCATACTGATCGGCACGTGAAACCGGCATATGCCCAAAGATGTCGTCTATTTTTTCTTTTGGCGGGAAACTTTCGGTCCTGTCGAAGCCGGCTTTTTCATAGCTGCCAATCGATTTCATTATATTTCTAATGCGGTTGAGGGCATCTTTGTCATCTTTGGCTTTATAATCGGTAACACCCGAAATTTCACAATGCGTGGTCGCACCACCCAAAGTTTCATTATCAATGGTTTCTCCGATCGCGGCTTTTACAAGATAACTGCCGGCTAAAAAGATGGAGCCGGTTTTGTCTACGATCATCGCTTCATCACTCATGATCGGCAGATAAGCGCCACCCGCCACGCAACTTCCCATCACCGCCGAAATTTGAATAATTCCCATAGAGCTCATTTTGGCATTGTTGCGGAAGATACGGCCGAAATGTTCCTTATCAGGAAAAATCTCGTCCTGCATCGGCAGGAAAACACCTGCTGAATCAACGAGATAAATGATCGGAAGTCTGTTTTCCATAGCGATTTCCTGTGCGCGGAGATTTTTCTTTGCTGTGATCGGAAACCAGGCGCCGGCTTTTACCGAAGCATCATTGGCCACGACCAGGCACTGTTTTCCCGCAACGTAACCCATCACCACAACTACTCCGCCGGAGGGACAACCACCCTGTTCCTCATACATTTCATATCCCGCAAAAGCACCGATTTCTATAGATTCGGAATTTTTATCGAGAAGATATTCTATTCTTTCGCGCGCGGTAAATTTACCCTCATCGCGTTGTTTCTGCAAACGTTTTTCGCCGCCGCCTTTTTTAATAGCCGTCAGTAAACCGTTGATTTCTGCAAATTTCAATTTATTCTGATCTTCTCTTTTATTAAATTCTAAATCCATTGTTAAAAAAAATTTGTCTAAAGGTAATATTTTTTGACTGAAATCCCCGCCGGATCACAGTTACGGATAAAGGCAATTCAATCAGCGGTTTATTTAAGAAAGTTTAACATAATATGTATGTTTTCCTGTAAAATATTAAGCACGGTTCTGCGTTAATACAATAGAAATCCTAAAATAGTTTCATGAATTGTTAGATTCAGTTCCTAGTTTATTTTTTTAATAGTTTATTATTTGAAGGCCCCAAAAGTTGTAATGACTTCTGGGGTTTTTATTTGGCCGCCGAAATGCCTGTTTCTGTTACGTTTAATTTAAATGGGAATTGTAGATTTGCACTACTTAAAATAAATCACGCAGTGTTCAAAAATTCCGCATTATTCCGTTTGCATCTTATTGTTTTTTTATGGGGATTCACTGCAATTCTGGGTAAACTCATTCACGCGAATGCTCAGGTCCTGGTTTTCTACCGCATGCTTTTCGCCTCGGTTTTTCTTTATATTTTCATACGTTTTGTGCGTCGCGAGAGTATGTATGTACCCCGCAAACTCCTTTTACAACTGGCCGGAATTGGCGGAGCGATGGGTTTTCACTGGTTCTGTTTTTTCTATTCCATCAAGGTTTCCAACGTTTCGATTGCGCTGAGCTGTCTGTCACTTTCCACTTTGTTCGCCTCGTTTCTGGAGCCTTTGGTTTTCAAAAGGAAAATCGACCTGTCGGAAGTGATCATGGGAATTGTAATTGTGGTTTGTATGCTACTGATCTTCAAGGCAGAATTCCAGTACAAAGAAGGGATTTTCTTCGGAATCCTCACCGCGCTTTTCGGGACGGTCTTCGGGGTTTTCAACGGGAAAATTTTTGGCAAAACAACTTCAGGGAACATTATATTTTATGAGATCTTTTCAGGCTTTCTGATACTAAGTCTGTTCTACACGCTCACGGGGCAAATTTCCCATATTCACGAAATAAGTTATCGTGATTTAGCGTTAGTCATTATATTAGCAAGTGTTTTCACCGCATTTCCGATGTTGGAGTCGGTAAAACTGATGAAGTACATCTCACCTTTTACATTGATACTCACGGTTAATCTGGAACCCATTTACGGGATTATTCTGGCGTTTTTTATCTTTGGACAGTCGGAGCAGATGAGTCCGATTTTTTATATTGCTTCGGTAATAATGATAGGAGCCATCATCGTAAACGGTGTTATTAAAGCCCGGAAGGCAGCCAAACAAGTACATATTTGATGAAAAAATTATTCTTTCTCGCTTTCATTCTTTCGGCAATATTTTCTGAGGCACAGATCATTCGGAAATATTCCAATGAATTTCTGAATATTGGTGCAGGCGCAAGAGGATTGGCAATGGGCGGCGCGGTGATCGCCAGTCAGAATGACGTATATTCTCCTATGTGGAATCCTGCAGGCCTTATCGGTATAGACCGTGACTGGCAGGGCGCCGCGATGCATGCCGAATATTTCGAATCCATCGCGAAGTATGATTACCTGGCGTACGCAAAACCTTTGGACCAAAAAGGCGGTGTGTTTGCCATTTCCGTGGTAAGACTGGGAATCGACAATATCCTGAACACCACACAACTTATTGATTCAGAAGGCAATATCGATTACGATAAAATCACCAGTTTTTCGCAGTCCGATTATGCGGCGCTGCTCTCATTTGCCTTTCGCCCCGGTGGAAACCAAAGACTTGCCGCGGGTGTAAATGCAAAAATGGTGTATCGCAACGTAGGTAAATTTGCCACCGGTTTCGGCTTTGGCTTCGATCTCGGTGTTCTTTATAATTCAGATTCGGGTTTTAATTATGGTGCCATGCTGCGGGACGCAACTACGACAGTGAACTTCTGGAGCATTAACCAGCAGGAACTTTCGGCCGTGGTCAATGGCGAGGAGTTTAACCCTGCACCCACAGATAAAATGGAGATCACCATGCCTAAACTTAATTTGGGAATCAGCCGTAATATAGAACTCAACCGCGACCTGGAACTTTTGCCGGAAGCTGGCGTAAATGTGGACTTCGCAAAAACCGCTGCTTTGATCTCTACAGATTTTGCCAGTATTACGCCTTATGCCGGCGCAGAACTGAAATTTCAGGATATGATCTTCGTGCGTGTGGGCGTAAACAGGTTTCAGAACATCACCGATATCGAAAGTTTAAAACGAAAGGTTTCCTTTCAGCCCAGCGCGGGAATCGGCATTAAATATCAGGGTTTGACACTCGATTATGCGATTACCAATTCGGGTATCGGCGGCTCTAACTTTTATTCTAACTTCTTCTCCCTAAAACTTGACATGGGAGATTTCCGGAACTAATTCCACTTTATGAAAAAAATCTACATTCTTTTTCTGTCCTTATTTTACACCTTCAATTTTTCGCAGCAGCTCGACGCTGAACTGTACGAAATCAATTACCAAAGCGGTTTAGACGCCCGGAATTTATTTAAATACAACGATCAGATCCTTTTTGCCGGCGCGCAAAATGATCTCTCACCTGGCTACTGGAACGGAAATCATGAACTTTGGACCTATAATTTCACCACCAAAAAAACCACCTTGCTGAAAGAGCTGGTGCCCTACGCGACTTCACCTTTTGGGCATGATCCTCAATTTCTTTTATTTAAAGGAAAGAGCTATTTCCTGGCAGAGATCAGTTCAAAATATGAACTTTGGGAAACCGACGGCACGCCGAACGGAACAAAAAAAGTTTTTGGATTCCCGGATAATTATGTCATGCAAATGACTTCAAACGCAGAAAAGATCATCATTACCGGAAATAAAACGGTGTATATTTCTGATGGTTCCCCGGCAGGGACTCAACTGCTCATGCCGACAGAAGGTGAACTTGAGAAAAAACCTTTCCCCTTTCAGAATTATTTTGTTTTCGCCGCTAAAAATGCTGCGTACAAAAATGAACTTTACCTCACAGATGGCAGCGAAGCGGGTACTTTTAAAATTAAATCTTACGATACCAATGACCAACTGACCGTGCATGTGGATCTGGACTGCTATATTTTAAATGGTCAGCTGTTTTTCTACGGAGGCGACTCAACCGGCGTAAGAAATGGTTTATGGGCGCTTGATAACGCGACAAAAAAAGCAAAGTTTATTTTTAAGACCAACGGAGTAAATTCCGGCAAGGTTCTGAACAACAGACTTATTTTCTTCGGTAATACGGCAACGGACGGCAACAATCTTTTTGCCACCGACGGAACCGCTGAAAATACAAAAGCGTTAAGCTCTACCATGCATTTCGCAAACTCCGTGAATGAAGGTACCGGCTTGCAAATTCTGGGAAATTCCGTCTATTTCTTCGCGAATACAAACGAAAGAAGCAGACTCTGGAAAACAGATGGCACCGCGGCAGGAACGGTTTCTACCAATGCCGTTATACCGGATTATTCGCGGCCCAATTTCCTGAAATATTTCCCCGAAAACAAACTGCTGTTACTTGAAAATTCTTCGCATAATTTATTTTACTTGCTTGATGAAAATCTCAATGTAACTGCACTCGACCAAACGCGGCTTCATGATGCGGTAGAAAAAGACAACAAATTGATCTTTAATCTGTATACCAAAAAGTACGGTCTGGAATTATCGCAGTTCAATCCGGCAACTTCGGAAATTTCATTGTTAAAGGACAGCCAGCATGAGGTGGGAAGTTTCCCTGTAAACATACACACTACGGCACAAAATTCCCTTATTTTCACAGCTAATGACGGTGAATTTGGAAACCAGTTCTATACCATTAAAAATAAAGGCGAACTGCCGCAGGTCATTAAACAAAGTCCAAGCTGGAGCAGCATTCCTGAAGGTGATTTTTTTAAAGTCGGCACTTATTATTATGTAAAACCTTCGGTCTACACCAGCGCTTTGGCAAAGACCAACGGTGATGGTTCGCATACCCAATTTCTCGCTCTGCCGCAAACTTTTGATAAATACGCAACCTTTGGAAACCTAAAGGATGAGGCGCTCATTATTGCCACTTATAATTCCTATCCCGAAAGAACGATCCGTGTGTGGAAAAATGAGGTTGGCAGTGAAACAATTGAACTGATCAGGGAAATCCCTACCGGTCCTACCGTTGAAGCCGCGAAAAGTATTTCGTACAAAGGAAACGTGTACTTTACAGTTTATACTGCCGATTATAAAACTCAGATCTGGAAAACCGACGGGACCTCAGCCGGAACCAAGATCGCCTTCGACATTCCCGATATTCCGTATTACAGCAACGTTCCAAGGTTTTTACAGGTTTTCGACGGTCAGTTACTGGTTGCCAAAGACAACAAACTTTGGGCGTATAACGATGATAATCAGCAGGTAAAACCGATTCCTTTCCCGACAAATGACTGGGGTTACAGCGACTGGAATGTTTCTGACAATACTCTGATCGACGACGGCAAATTATATATTTTATCTCAATTGGGTTATGGCAGCGTTTTCAGATTTAATGATCTGCAGTCCGAACCGACTAATCTTCTGAGCGCAAACTTCTTTGCCACCGAGACTTCTTTTAAGAAATGCGGAAATCAGATCTATGTAGGCAACGGCACTTACGGTGATAAAATGCGCGTGCTCTGGAGCATTAATTCCGCTTCCGGTAACGCCAAAGAAATCATTAATTATAATGAAGCCGCTTCGATCTCAAATTTAACCTGTGCAAAAAATTACCTGTATTTTCTGCGGGAAAACGACACCCAGGTTTGGCGTACCAACGGAACCGCCGCAAGCACAGTTGCGCTGTCACTGAATGTCTTAAATGAAGAGCAGATCGCTGCGGATGATCATCTCTTAAAATTACATGCTTATGATGACAGTCTTTATTTTGTGGCAGAAACCAAGACTTCCGGTGCGGAACTTTATATTGTAAAAACCGAATTGCCAATTTACCTCAGCACGGGAGATACCGCAAACAGTTCAAAAATTAAATTGATTTTATACCCAAATCCGGCGAGTTCATATATTAACGTCAAAGGAAATCCAACTGCAGCACTTGAAACTTATACCGTTTTTGATATGACGGGAAAACGGATTTCAGCCGGGAAATATAATGACCAAAACCAAGCTGTCGATATTTCAGGATTATCTGCCGGTAATTACATTCTGGAAATTACTACCAAAAACGGAAGCCGCTATTCTCAAAATTTCATAAAGAAATAAGCCGTCTTTCGGAAGTTTGGAAAATTTCATTTAAAATTAAGCCTATGAAAAATTTTCTTTTAATAACGATTGTACTTCTCAGCACCTGCATTTACGGACAAAATATTTCCGACTACCGCTACGTTCAGATCGACTCAAAAGATTATGAGAACGGGAAATACGGCCTTACGGATCTTTTGGCATCAAAGCTGAAGCAGAAGAATTACACGGTCCTGAACGTAGATACTGACATTTTACAAAGTAATGTGACGCCTGAACCGTGCGATATTTTGACCGCTTTTCTAAGCGATACCGGCAACATGTTCCGCAACAAAGTGAAGATCGAATTTAAAGACTGCACCAATAAAACGCTCCTGTCGGAGGAAGGAAGTTCCAGAATGAAAGATTTTGAATCCGGTACGCGCGACGCACTGCAGAATGCTTTGATTAAAATCCCGGTATCAAATCCGGTTGCGCGGGTTCAATACAAAAAGTTTCTTCACCAAAAGTCTCTTCACCAAAAGTCTCTTCACCAATAGTTTCTACATCAAAAGTAGTTCAGGAAACCAAAGTTGTAGAAAAAGTCGGGCAGCAGAAACCCGTTGAGAAAATTCCAGATCAGAAAATTGAAAAAGTAGAAGTCAAAAATTCAACTCAGGCGGAAGTTTACAGCAACGGCACATTAAACCTGACCAAAATAATTATCTCCGAAAAGCAGTTCATTCTGGTCAGTGGAAATACTTCTACACCGTACGCGGTCTTCAAAGAATCTACAAAAAAAGACGTTTACCACGTACAACTTCAGGATGGCAGTTCTACTCTTGGATATCTGGACAACGGCAGGATCGTTATTGACATTCCGGTTGGAGGCGACTTTAAAAAAGAAACCTTCGAACTGAAGTAATTAATTCGGATTAAAATATTCCCAAACCAATCTTGCGCGGTTTTTCCCGATAATTTCCTCCAATGTTTCGCGCGAGGATTCCTTGACGCGTTTTACCGATTTCAGTTTTGAAAGCAAAAGCTCGATGGCTTTTTCACCGATCCCCGGAATTTCTTCCAATTCAGATTTTATGGTGGAATTCTTCCGTCTTGTTCGGTGGTGCTTCACGCCGAAACGGTGCGATTCATCACGGACTCTTTGAAGAATCTTCAGTGTTTCCGACTTTTTATCAATATAAAGTGGAATTGAATCCTCAGGAAAATAAATCTCTTCCAGGCGTTTTGCGATACCAATGATGGTGATCTTTCCGTAAATGCCAAGCAACTTTAAACTTTTTACCGCAGATGAAAGCTGACCTTTTCCACCGTCGATCAGAATAAGTTGCGGCAGCGGTTCGCCCTCATCGAGCATCCTTCTGTAGCGGCGGTAGATCACTTCTTCCATCGTCTTGTAATCATCGGGACCCACAACGGTTTTTGGATGAAAGATGCGGTAATCATTTTTACTCGGTTTTCCGTCTTTAAAAACAACACAGGCCGACACCGGATTCGTTCCCTGAATATTTGAATTATCAAAACCTTCGATATGCCGGGGTTCGGTCGGCATGCGCAAAAGCCGCTGCATCTCGGCCATAATGCGGTTGGTGTGCCTTTCGGGATCCACGATCTGCACGGCTTTCAGTTTTTCGAGGCGGTATTCTTTTGCGTTTTTTTCAGAAAGTTCCAGAATGCGTTTTTTATCACCCACCTTTGGCACAATGAGTTTTACATTGGGAATTTCCAGCGAAAGGTGAAATGGAATTAAAACTTCGCGCGAGTCGGAACTGAATTTCTGGCGGATCTCGATCATGGCCTCTTCCAGAATATCTTCATCGGTTTCCTCCAGAATTTTCCGGATCTCGGTGGTGTAACTCTGGATGATGTTTCCGTTCTGAATTTTAAAGTAGTTCACATAAGCCGCAGTTTCATCGCTGGTCATTCCGAAAACATCCACATCATTGATCGTGGCATTTACCACGGTGTGCTTGTGCTGATAGTTTTCCAGAATATCCATTCTCTCCTTCACCATCTGTGCGTTTTCGAATTCGAGTTTCTCCGCAAACTTGCCCATTTGTGCAACGAGATATTCCTTTGCCTGCCGAAAATCACCTTTAATGATTCCGCGGATCGCCGCTATTTTTTCATCGTATTCCTCTTTCATCTCCAGCATCTCGCAGGGACCGGCGCAGTTTTTTATATGGTATTCCAGGCAAACGCGGTATTTCCCTTCCGCAATTTTTGCGGGCGCCAGATTCAGATTGCAGGTGCGGATCTTATAAATATGTTTAATGGTATCGAGCAATACCTTTGCAGGCCGCACTTTGGCATAAGGACCAAAATATTCCGATCCGTCCTTTATTTTAGTTCGTGTCAGGAAAACGCGCGGGAAATCTTCATTCTTAATGCAAATCCAGGGATAGGATTTGTCATCTTTGAGCATCACATTGTAGAAAGGCTGATGTTCTTTGATCAGATTATTTTCCAGCAATAATGCATCGTATTCGCTGGGCACGATGGTGGTTTCCAGGCGATGGATCTTGCCCACCATAATACGTGTTCTGTAACCTGACAGATTCTTGTTGAAATAAGAAAGCACACGCTTCTTGAGGTTTTTTGCTTTCCCGACATACAGCAACTGATCTTTTTTGTCGTAGTACCGGTAAACACCGGGTTCGGAAGGTAAAGTTTTTAGCTGCAGTTCAAGATCGGGATTCATATTACAAAAATAAGAATTTGATTTCGACAGGGAAAAGTAATCACCGAAAATAAAAATACAGTCTGCCATAAACTGACAGACTGTAAATCATTAACGCAGAAAAAAATCAAAGCATTTTTTCAGGGACCTGAACTTCCGTGAGCTGAGCGTGGCATTCCCGCAATTGCGCCTGTGTAACTTCCTTTTGGTTTCCAAAGAATGACGTTTCAGCAAATAGATTTTCGTAATACTCAATTCCTGCGAGCAGGTTATTTTTAAAGGCGTTCCATTTTTTCACCTGGGAATTGCTGAAACTCCCGGAAAATTCCTCAATGTCATTTTTCAAGAACTTCACGTATAATTTAAGTTCATTGATGAACATATTCGGACGGTTACGCTCGGGCATTATATTTTTGTAGCCATAGATATGTTTCAGCATATCAGCGAGTGAAACTTCTTTGTCGAAAAAAGCAAGATTAGGTCCCGGACAAACAACCACGCCCTGTTTCTCTCCTTTTCTGGGAATCTCATTTTCAAGATAAGAAGAATTGACCAATCCTACACACAGACAGGATTTCTCGGTGATCCGCTTTTCCCTTCTGGAATATTCTGCCGCACTTATTTGCGCCTGCACGCCCGCAAGTTCCTTCAGTTTCACTTTCTGGTATTTGCTTGACGCAGTGCAGATTCCTTCAGGCCCAAATTCCTTACTCAGGGCTAGATATTTCTTCGGGCATGAACTTCCCGGTTTTTCGCGTCGGATCTTTTCTTCCTTCAGGAATTCATTGGTTGTTCCTGCAACTGTATTGAAAGGCACACCCAGAGGCGAAATGTTACTCAGATAGAATTCATCTTCCTGCGCATTTGCCAATAATTCCCGGGTTTCTTTATCTACGGAAGTCGCTTCGGGAACCAGAAGAAAAGGTGAACCCCAGCCCACGCTGTCGACTTTATAATTTTCGAGCAGAAAGTCGTGTTCTTCCGCAGTTCCCACGCCACCCTGCACCGTGATTTTCATTTCGGGCGGTTTCGCAGGAACGGGAAATTCTTTCTGGTGCAAAGCCTGTGTCAGCAAGGAAAAAGCGGAGAGTATAAGGTCGTTTTTCTTTTGTTTAAACTCTTCCATGATCGGCCCGAGAAGCAAACCTTCTGTTGCAAAAGCGTGCCCGCCGCAGTTCAAACCCGATTCTACACGATATTCCGAAACCCAGAGACCTTTTTTTGCCAGGAAATTTCCCTGGATCATTGCTGAGCGAAAATCGCTCACTTTTAAGATGATCTTCTTTTTTAATTCGCCTTTTTCACTGGGAAAAAAATCAGCAAATTCCTCCAGGTAAGAGTAAAGGCGCGGATTCATACCGGCAGAAAGTACAACGGAAGATGAGAGTTTACTGTTTGCAAAACCGCGGAGCGAAACATGCGCATCGTTATAAATTACAGGCAACTGCACCTTTTTTGCGAAATTATCTTTGTCGACTTTGGTCATGATATTCACATCGATGTCTCCCGGCGAAAAGTGATCATCCAGATATTTTCTGACATTTTCGGTAAAGTTTTCCTTTTGCAGCAAGAGATTTTCAAGGCGGTTCTTAAAATCCGATCTGTTGGGTAATGTGGCAATAAAACGGTCCAGCGTTTCGCGGCTTTTGCTCAGTTCTTTTTTAAAGTTTTCGAATTTCAGATCGACGATATCCTGCACCGTGTCGAGATAAGCGGTAATTCTTTTGGCGCGGTAATCCTCGGTTTTATTTGAGATTGAGAGGTACGGGAAATCGTGTCTTTTATGGTAAAGCCCGTTCATCTTTTCGATGATCTCATCATCAATAATTGAAATAACAGACGAAATCCCATATTGTGCGACACGGATCGGACTGTCGATGGTGTACGCCAATCCCATTACAGGAATGTGGAAGTTATGAACCGGATTCTTTATTTTCATTTAATAGTTTTTTTTAAAGTGAATGATTTTAAAAACAACCAAAATTAGAATTATAAATTGAATTATGCATTGAATAATACTGCATGAACCACCCGTTATTACATGACTTTTATTAGGTTATATTCTGCAGAAAACTATTTTCGCCGCTCCTTAAAAAAATGTATTTTTAGGAAAAATCTTTTTTAATGAAAATTTACGGTGTAGATACTTTCACGATCGCTGATGTACTGGCAGTTTTGAAAGATCCAAAAAAAGCAGAACTCAACGCAGAAGCAAAAGATAAAATCAGGAAATCTGAACAGAATGTACGGCAGATCGTGGAATCGGATCGCACGGTTTACGGTATCAATACAGGTTTCGGCCCGCTGTGCGACGTGAAGATTTCTGAAGAGGAAACTGCCCTATTGCAGCACAATCTAATAATTTCACATGCCGTAGGCGTGGGAAAACCCATTGCAAAAGACCTTTCAAAAGTGATGATGATCACCAAGATCCACGCGATCTCAAAAGGTTTTTCGGGGGTTTCACTTACAGTGATCGAACGGCTGATCCTGATGCTCGAAAAAGATATCATTCCCGTAGTTCCTGAGCAGGGATCGGTAGGTGCTTCCGGCGATCTGGCACCACTGGCACATTTGGTGTTGCCGCTTTTAGGCCTGGGAAAAGTCTGGCAGGGAACGGAAATCTTTGCAGCGGCCGAAGTTTTACAGCAACATGGTCTGGAACCTTTAAAGTTGGGTCCCAAAGAAGGTTTGGGGTTGATCAACGGAACACAGTTTATTTTAGCGCACGCCATTTTGGGCGCGGATAAATTCGAATATTTACTCGATCTGGCGGACCTTACCGCAGCTTTGAGTCTGGAAGCGTACCGCGGATCGGCAAGTCCGTTTAAAAAAGAACTGCATGATATCCGTCCTTTTGACGGTAGCAAAAAAGTCGCCGCCAGAATGCGGAAATTTCTACAGGATTCTGAAAATCTTCACGCACACGAATTCTGTGACCGCGTGCAGGATCCCTACTCCATGCGGTGCGTGCCGCAGGTTCACGGTGCGAGCCGGAATGCTTTTGAACATTTAAAAAACCTGACAGAAACTGAAATCAATTCAGTTACCGACAATCCGATCGTGCTGAGTGCCGAAGAATCGATATCCGGCGGAAATTTCCACGGACAGTTATTGGCGTTACCTTTGGATTACTGCGCACTTGCGGCGGCTGAGCTTGGGAACATTTCCGACCGGAGAAGCTATCTTTTACTGGAAGGAAAATATGGCCTGCCAAGATTACTGACGGAAAGTTCAGGTTTAAATTCCGGCTTTATGATCCCGCAATACACGGCTGCAGCTTTAGTAACAGAAAATAAAACGCTGTGTTTTCCGGCATCGGCGGATTCTATTCCCACGAGTTTAGGTCAGGAAGATCATGTATCGATGGGCAGTATTTCAGGAAGGAAATTCAATCAGGTTTTGGGGAATCTGGAAAATATTCTTTCCGTGGAACTGATGTTTGGCGCGCAAGGTTTAGAGTTTCGGAGACCGGCAAAATGCGGGAAATTTGTAGAAGATGCGTACGGTTTGATAAGAACAAAAGTAGAAAAACTGGAAAATGACCGCATGATCGGCGAAGATATGCTGGCAATCGCGGAACTGATTCGCGAGCGCAAGTTTACAGTAGCATAAAAATACTTCTGATAATTGAAGTTCTTAAAATAAAAAATCTGTAGACCGGTCGGTTTGATCGCCATCCACAGATTTTAATTTCATTCAAAGCTGAAAGGCGGATTTATTTTTTTCCGAATTCTTTCCAGCTTTTTTCAGTCATCTCGACATCGTAATGCTTCGCCGCTTTTTTAATATTGGCGAAGGCCTGATCGCGGTCGTCATCCGATACACCTTTCACCTGGTCAAAACGCGCCATGGCGTTTCTCACATGCGAAGCATCGGTCATCGGTTCCTTTTTCTGCTTCGGAAAGGCAAAAACACTTTCCGGCAGATCATTTTTCTCGGCAGTTGACAGTTTGCCGTGTTCTTCGTGGGGTTTCCAGGTTGTTTCCATAATAATTTGAAAACAGCAAAATTTAAACCATGCCGAAACCGGCAGCAGGAAAATTGCGTGGATCACAGCGTTCCAGGTGACTTTTTAAGAAATGAAACCGCGACTTTTTCTGTAATTTAAAAGCTTCCCCGTAAATTCATCGGCAATTACATTTTTACTTTTTATCTTAGCGAATGTTTAAAATTTTTTCTGCCACGGCACTTTTAATGTCGCTTTTCTTTTCCGCACAATCTGTTGCGGTAACCTCTTCCGAAATTTATGATGATTTGCTTCGTCTGCAAAATAATACCACCGTCATGTATTTGGCGGCACATCCGGATGATGAAAACACCAGAATTATTTCCTGGCTCACTCATGAAAAACATGTTGATGCAGTTTATCTTTCATTAACTCGTGGCGATGGCGGACAAAATTTAATCGGAACCGAAAAAGGAGAATTATTAGGATTGCTCCGAACTCAAGAACTTTTGGAAGCACGAAAAGTCGATAAAGGAAGACAATGGTTTACGCGAGCTTTGGATTTTGGCTATTCTAAAACGGCTACAGAAACATTGAAGTTTTGGGATAAACAAAAAATTCTGGGCGACGTCGTTTGGGCAATTCGGAAAAATAAACCAGAAATTATCATTACCCGTTTTGATCCAAATTCAAATGGAGAAACTCACGGACATCATACGGCTTCTGCACTTTTAGCCATGGAAGCATTTGATTTAGCCGGAGATCCAACTGCTTTTCCGGAACAGTTGAAGTCTGTAAAAGTTTGGAAACCGAAACGACTATTTTACAATACCAGTTGGTGGTTTTACGGCAGCAAAGAAAACTTTGACAAAGCAGACAAAAGCGATTTATACTCAATCAATGTTGGAACTTATTATAAGACGCTTGGAACTTCTAATAATGAAATTTCATCAAAATCGAGAAGCAAACACGCTTGCCAAGGTTTTGGGATGGCGCTGGAAAGAGGTTCTGATATTGAATATTTAAAATTTCTAAAAGGCGACAAACCAAAATCAAATGATATTTTTGAAGGAATAAAACTGTCCTCAGAAAGCGGAACTCTTAAAACTCAAATGGATAAAACTGTTTCTGAATTTAATTATAGCAATCCGCAACTTTCACTAAATAATCTACTTCAGGTTTATGACCTTTTGAAAAAAAATAATGCCGATGATTTAAAATTAAAGCAAGTCAAAGATTTGATTTTAAAAACGCAGGGAATTTATTTTGAATGGACGACACCAAAAGGTTTCGGAACATTAAACCAAGAAATTACGACTCAACTTGAAATCGCCAATCGAAGTAATGCAAATATAAATATTTCTATTTCCGGAAGTACTGACAAAGAAATTTTAGCCAACGAATCTTTTAAAGCAACCGAGAAATTAAAGATCGATGATCCTAAATTATCGAATCCTTATTGGCTACAAGAAACTCCGAAAAACAATTTGTACGTCGTAAATAATCCGGAAGAAATTGGACAACCTGAAATTTTGAATCCGATTAAAAAATCAATTACAATTAATTTTGGGTCTACAAAAATTGATTACGATATTCCATTAAAGCAAAAAACAGTGAATCCTTCTATTGGTGAACGTTACGAACCTTTTTATACGGTTCCTGCTTTTGTGGCCAATTTCGATCAGGAAAACTTTATTTTCAGCAATCAACCCAAACAAATAGCGGTAGAAGTGGAAAGTTTCGTCGCAAATTCTTCAGCGAAAGTTTCCTTAAAAGCAAGTAAAGACTGGAAAATATCTGCGCCACAAACAATTGATTTCAAAGAAATTGGTGAAAAGAAAAAAGTAGTATTTACGGTTGAAACAATTTCAAAAAACGCAAATTCTAATTTAAGCGCCATCATTGAATCTAACGGAAAAATTGATAATCAATCTTTAAATGTGGTCGATTATCCGCATATCGACCGACAGATTTGGCTTAGAAATGCACAGGCAAAAGTTCAAAATTTAGATTTAAAAATCCCAAATGTTAAGATTGCTTATTTGAAAGGTTCTGGCGACGAAATCCCTTCTTCATTAAGAGCGATCGGTTTGCAGGTGGATGAATTGGATCTCAAAAACTGGAATCCATCACTACTAAAAAATTATGATGTTTTAATTTTAGGAATCAGAATTTATAATACGCAACCGGAAATGGCTTTGATCAATAAAGATCTTTGGAAATTTGTCGAAAACGGTGGTTTGGTGATTAATCAATACAATGTTAACCGCGGTTTATTGACGGAAGAAATTGCACCTTTCCAGTTAAAATTAGGACCCAACAGAATTTCTGAAGAAGATGCAAAAATGAAATTTTTGGTTCCAAACAGTCCGGTTTTTAATACGCTCAATAAAATTTATGAAGACGATTTTAAGAATTGGGTTCAGGAAAGAGGATTGTACTTCGCCGATTCTTATGATCAAAATTTAATTCCACTTTTAGAAGGAAATGATACAGGAGAATCGCCACAGAAAGGAATTTTGCTGGCCGGAAAGTACGGAAAAGGAACTTATGTTTATACGGGATTATCGTTCTTCAGAGAATTACCGGCGGGCGTTCCGGGAGCGTATAAATTATTTATGAATATCTTGGCGCTCAAATAGTTGATAGTTGATAGTTGAAAATATGATAGAAATTTTTAATACTTCTGTTTTCTAACGCTTAACAAAGATTATTTACCATACAGTTTGTCATTCCGTAGGAATCTCTACAGGAGAATTTTCAATAGATGAGATTCCTTCGGAATGACAAAAAACCTACTTAAAAAGCGGAAATCTGCGCCCCGATTTGAGCGGAAATCCTTTTTTGTAACGAGGAACGAGGAGCAAAAAAGATTGGGAGCGGGAAGGCGGATTAAGGCGCCCAAATAAAAAAACAAATTCATCATCCGTGAAAATCTGTGAAATCTGTGCGCCAAAGAATTAGAAATAAATGTGATGTAAAAAAATATGAATCAAGAAAAAAATACGAATTGGAAAATGCTTTACACCTCTCTTTTAGTCATTACAGTTTTGATGATTGTGGCGATGTTACTCTTTCAAAACTATTATAAATGAAGAATTTAGATTGGGCGGTTCTCATTTTCGTGTTATTATTTATCGTTATTTACGGGATTTATAAATCCAAAAAAGTAAAGACTTCTGCGTCCTTTTTGGGCGGAAAAACCAATCCCTGGTGGATGGTTGGTTTAAGCATTATGGCGACTCAAGCCAGTGCGATTACTTTTTTATCAACGCCCGGACAAGCCTATCACGACGGTTTGGGATTCGTGCAATTTTATTTTGGATTGCCAATTGCGATGGTGATTCTCTGCGTTTGGGTACTTCCGAAATTTTTCAAAATGAACGTTTTAACCGCGTATGAATATTTAGAAAAACGCTTTGGACTTTCTACCAGAATTTTAACAGCGATTCTTTTTTTAATTCAAAGAGGTTTGGCAGCAGGAATTACGATTTTCGCACCGGCGATTATTCTATCTACCATCTTGGGTTGGAATTTAATGTGGACGAACATTGTCATCGGCAGTTTGGTTGTTTTTTATACTTTGATTGGCGGCACGGAAGCGGTGAGTCAGACACAGAAACAACAGATGTTTGTGATCTTCATTGGGATGTTTTTGGCCTTTTTTCTCATCGTGCAAAAATTACCTTTAGATTTAAATGATGCACTCCTCTACTCGGGAAAAATGGGGAAACTCAATCCGGTGAGTTTTGAATTTAATTTGAATAACCGCTACAATATTTGGTCTGCATTTTTGGGTGGAACGTTTTTGTTTTTAAGTTATTTCGGGACCGATCAAAGTCAGGTGCAAAGATATTTGACCGGGAAAAGTTTGAAGGAAGCGCGATTGGGTTTGCTTTTTAATGGCTTATTCAAAATCCCGATGCAATTCTTCATCCTCTTTATCGGTGTAATGGTTTTCGTTTTCTTTCAGTTTGAAAAGACGCCTTTAAATTTCAATCCACTTTCTCAAACACTTAAAAATAATACAGAATACAAAATCTTAAATGCTGATTTTGATCAACTTCACGAAGAGAAAAAAGAAAAAATTATCGCCTGGAAAACCGATCATTCCGAAAAAACAATGTCGGAGTTGAAGGAGCTGCAGGCAAAAGAAGTGGTCATCAGAGAAGATGTTAAAAAGTTAATTAATAAAGTCGCTCCGGAAATCGAATCGAATGACAAGGATTATGTTTTCATTTATTATATCCTCAATTATTTACCCACCGGAATTGTCGGATTATTGATCGCGGTAATTCTATCTGCCGCCATGAGTTCTACGTCTTCCGAACTGAATGCTTTGGCTACAACTACGGTCGTAGATATTTACAAGCGAAATTTCGCACCCGATATTTCAGAGAAAAAATACCTAAACGCTTCCAGACTTTTCACGCTGATGTGGGGAATGGTCGCCATTTTCTTTGCGGTGAATGCGAGTTTATTTGAAAACTTAATTCAGGCCGTTAATATTATTGGCTCCTTATTTTATGGCGTAATTCTCGGCGTATTTGCAATTGCCTTTCTCTTTCCAAAAATCGGCGGCAAAGCAACCATGTGGAGTATTCTGATTGTTGAACCTGTGGTAATTTTGCTTTATTTTTTAGATGTAAAAGAGATTATTCAACTGGAGTTTCTGTGGCTGAATCCGATTGGGTGTTTGTTGATGATTGGGAGTGGGAGTTTGTTGCAGGCGACCTTTAAAAATAGAAATGCCGTCAGATATTCGAAGCTAAAAAGGTAATTCATCCTGATCCCATAGATCAACATCCGAAGTGTCATCTTCCCGATTCCAAACTTCCAGGCAGGGACAAAACTCTTTCCAGACGCAATCTGGTGCAAACCCGGAACAATAATCGAAATGTACCATACCTTGCCCTGTAAGTGATGTCTGCGCATCTAATGTTTTAACCATTACCCCATAAAGAAATGATACAGGAACATTTTCCGGATAATCGATGGTGAGATTGTAGGTAAGCATCATTTTATCAAATGCTTCGCAGATCAATTCTAATTCATTTACAGAAAAAAAGTCTGCAGGTGGAAAATATTGAGATTCTATACCACAGTGATCGCTAAAGGTTGGCCCAGAATCGCTGCCATTAAGGTAATTCTCCAGTTCTTCGAAATAGACCTCAAGAGTGTGCTCTGTTTCTTCTTCATAATCCTCGTGTAATCTGTGAGCATTATTAATATCACGGAGTAAAAAAACGGCTAACTCGTTCATCACGAAATGTTTTGATTTTCAAATTTAAATATTTCGGCCGGGTTTTATGAACTTTTACACAATTAGGAATATGTTTTTTTGCGTTGTAATTTTCGCTTGAACTCCTCAATGTGGTTTTCCCTCATACTTAACAAAGAACCAATCCAACTTCGGTGCCTATTGTAACATTTATTCTACCTTCAACCGTGATATTTAGATCGTCAGATTAAATATTTATAGTTTATCCAACAGACATTTTCGCAGATTCTTTCCAAAGATAATTTGGAATGGGCTCATGCAGTTCCCATTTAATATTCATTGGTTTCTCCCCTTCATTTTCTTTAAATTTTGCTTCACCTATAAAGACGTATCCCATTGTATTCCCGTTTTCATCTTTTGCTTTTTCTCTTACAAACATTAATATTTTTTTATTAATTATTTGATGATTAATATAAGTCAAACCCTTTCCTAAATCAGGTCGGGTGGAATTCTGACTTTGCCAATGAAATAACGTTTCACTAATTGCATAATCGTCATACATCGTACTTGGAGAAAAATCCTCTTCGGATTTTATTAAGTTTATAAACAGAAGTTCTGTGTTCAGGTTACTGTTTTCGGCAACTCCTTCTCTGCTTGGAGATTTCTTCTCGAAGGTGCTCAATTTAAAAGCAGCTAGTATTTGATCTCTGGTATATCGTGCATGAACTTTTAATGGCTGATCATATGGTAGCTGAATGTCAATTTCTTTAAAATCAATTCTATCAATTAAAATTTCTAAAACTTCAATAATTTCATTGACCAAAATTTTATTTTTACCTATTTGATTTATGCTTTCTTCTAAAGAATTAAATCCTGCAGCATTTTGCCAAACATCATAATGCAGCATTAAAAGCATCGATAATTCATTTTCTGAAAAATCTTTTATATCAATTTTAAAATCCTTTTTTGCAAGACCTAAAATAAATTCGAAATAACTAATAGAATTTGTTGAAAACCACTTATTTTTTATTGCTGAATAAATTTGCTTTTCATTTACGCTATCAAAATCATCGATAACTCCTGCACGTTGACATAATCTTGACCAACTATCTTTCTTGTAAATAGATTCCAGTGAAATTGTATTTAATTTCATGAAGTTATTTAGCGTTAATGGTAATGTTGTTTGATGTTTAAAGTTAATAATTTTAGTAATCAATTGATTCACATTCAACGACATTGCTTTTTTGATGTTTGCAA
Source organism: Kaistella palustris DSM 21579 (assembly GCF_000422265.1). Classification (GTDB taxonomy): domain Bacteria; phylum Bacteroidota; class Bacteroidia; order Flavobacteriales; family Weeksellaceae; genus Kaistella; species Kaistella palustris. Next base: position 16,938 of record NZ_AULL01000018.1, on the reverse strand, counting down.
GAATAGTTTCTTTAGTTTTCTTCTCTAAAACTATGGAACAACCTAAAGGCAAATGAGGAAAATCATCTTCGATTTCTTTGTAAACAGAAGTAGTCGTTTTTCCAATTAAAGCTCTAAACTTATTTTCAAAATCATATTCTGGACGAGCATTTCCAACAAAATCTAAAACGGTTAAACAATCTTTACCCTCTGACAATCTTAACCCGCGACCTAATTGCTGTAAAAAGACCGTCAAACTTTCTGTGGGTCTTAAAAAAAGAACCGTATCTATTTCTGGAATATCTACACCTTCATTAAAAATGTCAACTACAAATAAATAATTGATTTCTTGATTCTTTAATTGATTCCTAATTACTTCTCTTTCTTTATTGTTTTCACTCGTTAAATAATTTGCCTTAAAGCCAGCTAAAGAAAATTTCTCAGACATAAATTTTGCGTGCTCAATTGTAACACAAAAACCGATAGCTCGAACATCATTAATATCATTTACATATTTTCTAAGATTCGAAATGATCTCGCGAACCCGTCTGTCACTATGTGTGTATAAATTGGTAAGTTCACTTGGAGCGTATCTACCATTTTGCCACTTTACATTCGTTAAATCAACACTATCCGTAATTCCAAAATACTGAAACGGACTTAATATTTTTTTATTTAAAGCTTCTGGTAACCTAATTTCAGCAGCAATCCTATTGCTAAAATCTTTCAAAATGTCAGCTCCATCCATCCGTTCTGGAGTAGCAGTTAAACCAACTAAAACTTTTGGCGAAAAGTACGCTAAGATCGGCCGATAGGTTTTAGCTTCTATGTGATGTACTTCATCAATCACGATATAATCGAAATAATCACAAGATAAATTAATATCCTTCAATCTATTATTTAAAGTTTGAACTGATGCAAATAAATATTCATTACTTCTGGGTTCAATTCCATCCACCCACAATTCCCCAAAATTATTGTCTTTTAAAACGCCTTGAAATGTTGCTAATGCCTGCTGTAAAATCTCCTTTCTATGAGCAACGAAAAGCAATTTAGATGATTTATTTTTTCCTCTAAAATTTTTGTAATCAAATGCTGAAATAACTGTTTTACCTGTTCCGGTCGCTGCTACAATTAAATTTTTATATCTATCGTGAATAGTTCTTTCAACCTCGAGTTTTTCTAAAATTTCTTCTTGATAATGAAAAGGTTTTAAATCAAAGTAATTGGTGTTGGGTGTGTAATCTTTTGAAAATTTTCCTTCTCTTAAAGAAGTTATTAACTTCTCACGATGTTTATCGATATCGTATAATTCAAACTCTGGATTTTGCCAATAAGCTTCAAAAGTCTTTTTAAACTTATCTATGATATGACCAACTTCTTTTGTTGTGATTTTTAAATTCCATTCTAATCCATCAGTTAGTGCGGAACGAGAAAAATTTGAAGAACCAATATAACCAGTATGAAATCCAGTATTTCTTTGAAATAAGTAGGCTTTCGCATGCAGTCTTTCATTTCCTGTATTATAAGAAATCCTAATTTCTGTATTTTCTAATTCAGATAATAATTCGATAGCTTTAGCATCAGTTGCTCCAACATAAGTTGTTGTAATTACTCTCAATTTTCCTCCGCGACTGGTAAATTCACGCAACTCTCTTTCTAATATTCTAATTCCTTTCCATTTAATAAAAGAAACTAACAAATCAACTTTATCAGAAGATAAAATCTCTTTTCTAAGTTCACTTTCAAGAGTAGTCCCAGAATTTCCACCGGTAAAAAGTTCACTGTGAATTAATCTCGTATAAGGAGTTATTTCTTTGAGATGTAAATCTAAATCGGTAAAATGAGCATCGACTTTAGTAAATACCGCTTTTAGTATTTTCCCTTCTGTTTCAATTAAATCATCCGTAAACTCCTCCTTTTTTAATTCATCTTTTAGAAATAAAATAATTTTGTTAGCAATTTCAATTTGATTTTCTAATACATTATCTCCTTTTATCAAACTGAATGCATGTCTGATTGTTTTTCCGATATGTTCAGATAATATTTGTGCTGCTTCTGCTTTATCAATCGACGTTGTTTTGACTTGAAAAGTTTTTTTGTCTAACTCGTTTAGCTTAAAGGTTATAAGTTTAGTTACTAATTCTTCGTAAAGTCCTTGATTCATAAATCAAATTTTAATAATTCTTCAACAATTGGCAAATCTGCTTCTGCCCAATCTAAATTTACTAATTCTATTTTATTTAACAACTTATAACTTTTATGTTCCAAAAGTTTGATCTCTCCTTTTTTATAATTTGCAATGAAGGGAATTAAATTAATTTTAAAGTTTCCGTAATCAAAGACACTATCAGATAATCTTTTAACTATTTCGATTTCTATATTAATTTCTTCTAAAATCTCTCGGATAATACACTCTTCTTCAGTTTCATTTTCTTCTAATTTCCCCCCTGGAAACTCCCATTTTAAAGGCAGTTTCATTTTTTGACTTCTTTGCGTTACAAGAATTTTTTCATCAATTATTATGATTGCACATGTAACGTTAATTAATTTCTTTTGCGACATTTTAAGGTATGGTCAAATTATAAGTAATTATTAATGAAAAGAGACATTAAAAAAATAATGTCTCTAATCTAATTCTTCAAAGTGGGTTTATTATTTACTCCACTTCGCAATATTATCTGCATTCATTTTCACATAATCATCGTTACCTTCTTTCGTGGCCAGCTCCAGAGATTTCTTTGCGGTGGCGATGGCTTCCTTTTTCATGCCGTTTGCGGCCTGGATCTCGGCCTTCTGCTTTAGCATATAATAGACGTCAGGCTGCATTTCATTAGCTTTGGTTGCGTATTCCAGGGCTTTTTTCAGGTCCATATTCTGCTGAAGATAATAACCCGCGGCCTGATTGTAATCTGAAGCTTTCGCTTCTTTGGAGGAGAGGGTTTTCGTGATTGATTCCAAAACCTGCTTCTTAGAATCAATCACAATCGGAACTTTTACCATCGTATTTTCCCAACTGATGACCAGATTGGCTTTGTCACTTTTAAGGTCATTGAAATCAATTGAAAATGTTTCTACAAACAAAGGATTTTTCTCCGCTTTTACTTTTGTTTTGGCGATGATCTGATCTGCTTTCAATTCTTTCGGTGCACCCCACTGTTCCGTATCTTTATAAAGAACCACTTCCCACTCGTCAGCAGAAGGAACGGTGTACAACGCATATTTCCCTGCCGGAACCGGAACTCCGTTAAAACTGGTGTCATCCGCAAAAGTTATATCTGTAGAACCATTTGCGCCCGTTCGCCACAGTTTGTCCATGGGAACAAGTTCGCCGTAAATCCTGCGGCCATTGGCGGACGGTCGTGAATATTCCACCGTGATCTCCGAAAGTCCGATTGTCTGTTTCACCGTTGCTGCGGGACTGGCAGCAGGCGTTCTAACCTGAGCATTTGCCAAAGTGCAGGTTCCTGCAAATAAAATTGCGTAAAATACTTTTTTCATAAAATTGAATTTTTTCTGTAAAGAATTTATAATCCTTAAATTTAAGCAAAATATGAAGCGCTACACTCATGAGAATTAAAATGGGCGTTTTTATCTGCCCATATTTTTAAATTCCGCAAATCTGGTTCAGCCTTTCATAAACTCCAAATAAAGCACAGCGATCCGTCTGACTTATACTAACAGCCAAAAGTAAAAAGTGAATTTCAGGCAACAAAATGACATGTTGAACAACCGGGACTTTCCACAAATTTAGCATGAACATGAGGCGTTTAAGTACGCACAGTTTTATCTTTAATTTAAAAGTCGATGTCTAATTTAGATGAGACTTTTAATTAATGACGCCGAACTTTTTACAAATCACTTATTCGTACTGAATTAATTTGCATTTAAATATATTTTTGGTTTAATATTTTAACTAATTTAGCATTACCAATTAAATTTAAACACGATGAAAAAATCAGTAATTGCAATTATTGCAGTTGTAGCTATGAGCAGTTGCAACAGTCACAGCGCGCTGTTGGGTTCACCCGCTCCATCACCGCCGCCGCCCGCTCCAAATAGGGAAATAATGATGTCTCCAACGCCGACAGGTACGGAAGCCGGCCGTGGCGTTCTTATGCGAAACGGAAGTCTATACACTGTTTCCGATGGAAATATGACGCCATTAAAAGAAGATATCACCTTCGAAAATGGCGATAAATTAAAGGCTGACGGGAGAATTATTCACCGTGATGGCACCGTTACCAAGATGACTGAGGGAATGATGATCAATAATAATGGCGATATAAGTAAGAATGGCGCCTCCGGTAATTCCAGATAAGCGGATTAAAAGTATAATTTCTGCATTTCCCTATATTTAAAACAGGCAGTATTACCATTGCCTGTTTTACCGTGTTCTTTTCTAAAGCTGAACTTACTGAATGCGTTGGTGTGAACATCACTAATGTTTCGCGCGTCTTTTCAAGATACCGCCCGCCGCTTCGCGGATGGTGTTTGCGAAAACAAAAGCTATGGGATCAATACTGTAAACCACATTTTTAAGTTTGCGCAGTTCCAGACGTGTAATCACGGTATAGATAATATCGCAGTCTACACTTACATCGAATTTCCCGGGCAGAAAGCCGCGCTCACCTTTATAGACGGTGATGCCGCGCCCCAGCGTGTTCACAAGGCTGTATTTGATTTCCTCGCTTTTTGCTGAAATAATGGTCACGCCGGTGTACGCCTGGATTCCTTCCACCACATAATCGATCGCGCGGGTGGCCGAAAAATACGTAAGCACGGAATAAAGCGAAGTTTCGACTCCAAATTTAAAAGCCGCCACGCTGAAAATCAAAATATTCAGTCCCAGGATAATTTCTGTTATGGTAAATGAGGTTTTTTTCAGTGTATACAGCGCTAAGACTTCGATGCCGTCAAGCGCCGCACCGGCACGCATCACCAAACCGACGCCAATACCCAGAAAAGCACCGCCGAAAACGGCCACGATCAGCTTATCATGCGTGATATTAAATGTAGGGAGCAACCATAATGAAAGTCCAAGAAAAATAACGCTGAACAACATCTTTACCGCAAAGTTTCTGCTCACCGTGAAAAAACTCAACATAACCAAAGGCAGATTGAGAAGTAAAATAGTCACGGCTAAATTGGCGTGGTAAATCTCATGGATCAGCAGCGATAAGCCGGTCACGCCACCATCAAAAAAATGATTGGGCACCAGGAAAGATTTTAATGCAAAAGCTGCGACAATAATTCCAAAGAAAGCGGAAAGAAAATCGTGCAGATGTCCGGCAAATTTCAGACGCTTGGAAGCCGCAGGTTTGTTTCTTTCCAGAAGCTGCTTGTTTCGGTTTTTGAGTTCGTCCCTTTCCTGCTGCACACTGCGCCGGAAATAGCGGTGCTCACGCAGAAACTCGATTTGGCGCTGATGCCAGAGCTCGTCGGTTTTAATGATGCCCATAGCTTTAAATTCGGAGAAAAGCAGCGCCGAGAAAGCCGCGTAATCACCTGAGCCCAAATAATAAAGATCGGCATCGCAAAGGATCTCACTAAGCTGATCTGTGGGAGATTGTGGCAGTTTTGTCGCCATGATCATTGTGCAGATCCGCTCAATTTCCGCGTGAGAATAACCGAAACGTGGCAAATGTTTCTTTGCAAAGGTGCAGCTTTCGGCTTCATGATTCAGTGGATTTTCAATAAAACCAACGTCGTGCAGCAGGGCGGCGGTTTTTAAAAGGATCCGCTCCTGTTCGGAGATTTCTTCTGCATCAGCGATCTGCATCGCGTTTTCGATGACCGACAGCGTGTGCTGTAAGTCGTGGTATGTAAAGTGCGCAGGAATATTTTTTTCGATAGTGGTGCACACAAAGGGATAAAGCAAATCGTAATTCATAACACCATTTTAGCTGAGCACTTCAAATACAGTCATCTGTCCTGCCTTATTCTTTAGTGAGACCGGTCCTATCCGGCGGCAAATAAATGAATCTTTCACCTGTTCAAAAGCGGCTTCAGAAATCAGGATCTGGCCAACTCCGGCAACACTCTGAAAACGCTGCGCAGTATTGACTGTATCACCGATAACTGTAAAATCGAGCCTTTTCAATTTCGCCGAACCGATATTTCCTGAAATCATTTCGCCGCAGTTGATACCTATAGAAACTGACGGTAAAAAGTCTTTTTGCGAAGGCAGTTTACTGAAATGGTTGCGGATAAAAATACTTGCCTCGATCGCGCGGTCCAGATGAAAATCGCCGGTAAACACAGCCATCACGCAGTCGCCGATAAATTTATCGATGGTCCCGTTCTGGGCAATAATTTCCTGAGCCATTACGTCAAAATAATCATTGAGGAGTTTTACCACAGTATCCGGCATTTCGCTTTCGCTGATGGCGGTAAAGCCGCAGATATCGATGAAGATCACTGTCGCTTCTATGGTTTCATTGGCTGTAAGTGATGATTCGTACTCGCGCGTTTCCATAAAACTCAGTACATTTTTATCGACATACATTTTCAGAATATTATTTTCTTTAATGGCTTTCAAAGTCGTTTTCAACTGCATGACCTGTCGGATGGTTTTCTCAATAGTGCGGTCAAGGTCATCGAAATCCACAGGTTTCGTAACGAAATCGAAAGCCCCCGAATTCATAGCGGTCCTGATATTTTCCATATCGCCATAAGCAGAAACCATGACCGTTCTGATGAGCGGATACAGCTCACCCGTTTTCGAGAGCAGCGTAAGTCCATCCATGACCGGCATGTTGATATCGCACAGCAGCAGATCAATGTCGGGTGTTGCCTGAATTTTTTCAAGCGCAGCTTTGCCGTTTTCCGCAAAAAGAAAGTCGTAAGACTGTGTTCGGATTTTCTGGCGGAATTTCTGACGGATCAGGATTTCCAGATCGGGCTCATCATCAACTACTAAAATTTTGGTCATGGTAAATATTTTTTCAGTTTGTGTTTTAAAGCTTCGAAATCGAGCGGTTTGGTCAGGAAATCATCTGCGCCCAAGAGACGGGCCTGTTCATGATTTTTTTCGTCGCCATACGCAGTGACCATCATCACCACAGGTACAGCCCGACTGTGATTCTCTTTAATGTTTTTCAGCAGTTCCAAACCGCTCATTCCCGGCATGTTGATATCCGACAATATCAAAACTGCTTCCTGACCGTGTGAATTGATGTACTGTAAAGCCTCTTCACCGGAAAAGGCGAACTCCAGGTCCACTTCATGATTTTTAATTTCCCGGCGGAAACGCTGTTCAAATAGACTTTGTAAATCCGATTCATCATCTACTACTAAAATTCTCATGGATCATTTATTTTTTTGAATCAATAATAATGGTGAAAGTTGTACCCTCGTTCTCTTTAGATTTAACTTTCAGTTCACCGTGATGGCCTTTGGTAATAATTTCAAAACTCATGGAGAGTCCTAAACCTGTTCCTTTGCCTGAAGGTTTGGTTGTAAAAAACGGCTGGAAGATCTTTTCCTGTAACTCCGGCGAAATGCCGTTTCCATTATCGGAAACCGCGATAAATATTTTACCGTCCCGCGTCGCAGAGGAAACAGAAACCGTAGGTTCGTACGTATTGTCTGCGGTCTTCGCTTTTTCGTCAACTGCATAAAAAGCATTGGTCAGCAAATTTAAAATGACACGCCCAAAATCCTGCGGAATAATCAAAACCTTGCCAATGCCGGGATCAAAATCCGTAAGAATTGTAGCATTAAAACCTTTATTTTTCGCACGCAGACCATGGTAACTCAGGCGCAGATATTCGTCGCAAAGGGCGTTTATATCTGTACTTTCGAAGATACCTTTTGAACTCCGTGAGTGCTGCAGCATTGCTTTTACAATCGCATCGGCACGTTTGCCATGGTTGTTGATCTTTGCAAGATTATCCTTTACATCCGCCGCAATTTTTTTGGCTTCACTAAGTTCACCGTTCTCCAACTCCTCATTCATTTCATCAATTAATTCCGCACTCACTTCGGAAAAATTATTTACAAAGTTGAGCGGATTCTGTATTTCATGGGCAATACCGGCCGTAAGTTCTCCCAGACTCGCCATTTTCTCCGCCTGAACGAGCTGCCGCTGGGTTTGTTTTAAAGTGGATATTGTATCTTTTAATTCGGTGTAGGATTCGGCATTGTCTAAAGCGATTGCCGTGTAAATGGCAATATTCCGTAGCATAAATAACTGATATTCGGAATACTGTTGATCACTGAAACTCTGTACGGTGATCACGCCTAATTTCCTGTCTTTCAGCGTAAGTGGCAGAAAAATAACCGATTGAGCCTGTTCTTCTTCTCCAACTGCACCTAATTCCTGCCGGTAATCTTTATATTTATGGTCCAGATCATTTAAAATTATTTCCCGGTTTTCCCTGAAGCACACTGCGCCAAACCGTTTTTGGTCATGAATAGAGTTTGAGTAAAAAGGTAAGGGTTTACCGTTTCTATAGGTTGAAGGAAACTCGATGCTCTGCTTTTCAGGATTATAAATACCGATCCCAAAAATGCGCGCGTCCATCAGCAGGTTTACATTTTTATATACTGTACCGATCACTGTTTCTATGGAAAGCGACGAGGTTATATTACGGCCGATCTCATTCAGCAATTCCACATTGTCCTTCTGGTCCGAGAGTGCTTTTGCTTTTTCCTTGATCTCATTCCGCTGCCCTTCCAGCCGGCTGTTCGCTTTCTGTTTCTGCCGGTTGTTATGAAAAAGGAGGACAGCTACTACACCTAAAAGGACAAGAAGTCCCGCTGCACCCAGCAGCAAATTTTGCTGAAGTCTTTTTTCTACACTGAGCACTTTGATCTGCGCCTGCTTTTTTGCGACATTATAGGTAAACTGTTCAACCGCAGTCCTGTTACGGACTTCAGCATTCGAAATAAGGTCACGGTTTTTTACATAAAGCTGGTAATTTTGATAAGCTTTTTCGTAGTCTTTTTTTGCAGCAAAGGCTTCTGACAACGCGAGCAGATTGTCACGAACGTTTCCTGCACCGCCCGACAGTTCGGCCGAAGACAAGCCTAACTTTGCATATTTAACAGCCGAGTCGGTGTCATGATTTTTTAAATAGGCCCGCGAAAGTATGCTGTAAATCCACTCTTCGCCTCCTACGTCATTGATTTCCTTTGCACCTTTCAAAGCACTGAAAGCGTATTGGAAGGCATGAGGCAAATCATTCATGCTGGTATAAACATCCGCGAGATTACTTTCATTAAGGGAACTGTTGATATTCAAGATCTTACCCACACGCAATCCTTTGTTATACGCCCCGATCGCCTGCTGATAATTTCCTGAAATCCGATGATGCTCCCCGATAAAATTCTGTAAAAGATATTCAATACCGAGATCCTTAAAGTGTGAATTGGCTTCTTCAGCTTTATTAAGGTAAAAAATCGCGTTTTTCCGGTCTCCAATTTCACTATAAATGTTTCCTAAACTCGCCCAACAGGTGATCAGGCTTTTTGGATCATTGGCTTTCTCGGCAAGATGCAGCGCCCGGAAATTATAATCTATACCTTTCCCGAAATTGCTGAAGGCGGTAACGTAGGTATTGGCTAACATATAATTGGCCCGCGACTGTAAGATCAGGTCATTTGATTTTGAGGCCAGTTTCTCCGCAACTAAAAGAAACTTCAGTTTCTGCTGAAGATCCTCGCTGACCATTCCCCGCACCATAAATAAGGTAGCAGAAAACCTGTCGGAGTTCAAAGCAGTGGCAATCTTATCAGCCTGTCTTATCAGTTGCGCATACTCCTGCAATGATCCATCTCTCCCTTTAACCAGCGCCAATGAGGTAATTGCAAACGCTTTGCCGGGCAAATCGCCGATTTTATTTGAGATCTTAATTGCCTCATTCGCAAATTTGGCCCTTTCTTCCGGTGCTAACGCAAGATTAAACGCGAGCTTGTTCAAGATTTCGACACGGTTCACATCCTGCCGGGTATGTCGGTTTAATTGGCTGCGCAATTGATCGATTTCCAGACTTTGTGCCCAGAATAATGGTGTAATGAGAGCAAACACAAAATATAAAAGGTTTTTCATCGGCTTCTGGTTCTGGGTTGAAAGCAGAAAAAAATCCCGCAGGATTGGCGCAAATTTTATGACGCTAAGTTTTCTGGATAAATGATTTACACAAAGTCTTTAAACTTACGGACGAAATCTATAGGACATAAATTATAAAAAACAAGTTACTTTTATGTTAATTTGCAAATGTAAAGCGCATTTAAATAAAAAACATTCTATAAAAGTACGATAAAAATGTTTTTGATTCATCAACGATTGGCTTATTAATTAACTTTTTTAACAACGCTCAATAAATGAACGATAAAAGATTGTTAAGTTTCACGGCTGTTTACACCACATCTTGGTTCGCGCTTTAAACCTTCGGTGTATTTTAATTTTTAGCGTTTTATTGCTGGATTTTTCTCCGACACTACCGATCAACTTCTGTGTTATAATACTTTCCGCTTTAACCTCGGAACTCAATTTTCAAATTAGGTAAGTTGGCGCACCATCGCTCATTCTGGCTGTTTTACAAGGCTGTTCGGTTGTAGATGGAAAACGGGCCTTTTTTATGATTTCTCAGTCCAGGCTCTTAGCTTCTGGAGGTTGGCTCTAGGCTCCTGGTTCTTTCATCTGGGCACTTAGCTCCGGCGATTTCCGGGCATAAAAAAAACCTCTATCAAATAAATGAGGAGTTTAAATCTGCCCGTGGCGGAAACAAACTTATGGGACAAACCTTTTTGCAGCTATCACACAAGCCGATACTAGTGCGTAAAAGGTGGTTTTTGTTTTAGGGTTTCGAGTCTAGGATGTTGGCTCTTTGCTTTTTGCTCTTGGCTCTTGGCTCGTAGCCAAGGCTCTTTCGTTTGAGCACTTAACTCCGGCAATTTCCGGGCATAAAAAAAGCTCATCAAAATAAATTGATGAGCTTTAAAAAAAACTGGCGGCGACCTACTCTTCTCCGCCGCGGCGGATTAACTTCTGTGTTCGCGCTTATTTTGTACTGATTTTCGGGCATAAAAAAAGCTCATCAAAATAGATTGATGAGCTTTAAAAAAAACTGGCGGCGACCTACTCTTCTCCGCCGCGGCGGACAGTACCATTGTCCGCCGCGGCGTATTAACTTCTGTGTTCGCGCTTATTTTGTACTGAGTTCCGGGCATAAAAAAAAGCCCATCAAAATAAATTGATGAGCTTTAAAAAAAACTGGCGGCGACCTACTCTTCCGCTTTCGCAGTACCATCGGCGCTAGAGGGCTTAACTTCTGTGTTCGGAATGGGAACAGGTGAGCCCCTCTGCTAAAACCACCCTAAAGTTGGTTTTGTACAAAAGGATGTACAGTATATGTTATTAAAAAAGACTTTAAGATGATAGACGGATAGATAATAGACTTAAAGTCTGTGATCTTTTGTCTTTAAATCTCTTGTCTGATTTAAAAAATTGATAAAAACGTTCACAAAGAGGTAACCTTGATGCACTTTCGGTTTGTGCCGGTATTAGGCAATAAATCTACGGGTAATTAGTACTACTCGGCTATGACATTACTGCCTTTACACCTGTAGCCTATCAACGTTGTCATCTCCAACGACCCTTAAAAGATGTCTCATCTTGAGGCAGGTTTCGCACTTATATGCTTTCAGTGCTTATCCTTTCCAAACGTAGCTACTCAGCGGTGCTCCTGGCGGAACAACTGATACACCAGAGGTTTGTTCAAATCGGTCCTCTCGTACTAGATTCAAGCCCTCTCAAACATCTAACGCCCGCAATAGATAGAGACCGAACTGTCTCACGACGTTCTGAACCCAGCTCGCGTGCCACTTTAATGGGCGAACAGCCCAACCCTTGGGACCTTCTCCAGCCCCAGGATGTGACGAGCCGACATCGAGGTGCCGAACCTCCCCGTCGATGTGAGCTCTTGGGGGAGACTAGCCTGTTATCCCCGGAGTACCTTTTATCCTATGAGCGATGGCCCTTCCATACGGAACCACCGGATCACTATGTCCTGCTTTCGCACCTGATCGACTTGTAGGTCTCACAGTCAAGCACCCTTATGCCATTACACTCTACGCACGGTTACCAAGCGTGCTGAGGGTACCTTTGAAAGCCTCCGTTACTCTTTTGGAGGCGACCACCCCAGTCAAACTACCCACCACGCAGTGTCCTCGATTGCTCGAGTTAGGCTCCAAATAAACAAAGGGTGGTATTTCAACGTTGACTCCACCGACACTAGCGTGCCAGCTTCAAAGTCTCCCACCTATCCTACACATTGTTTATTCAAAGTCAATACGAAGTTATAGTAAAGGTTCACAGGGTCTTTTCGTCCCATTGCGGGTAATCGGCATCTTCACCGATACTACAATTTCACAGAGCTCATGGTTGAGACAGTGCCCAGATCGTTACACCATTCGTGCAGGTCGGAACTTACCCGACAAGGAATTTCGCTACCTTAGGACCGTTATAGTTACGGCCGCCGTTTACTGGGGCTTCAGTTAATTGCTTCGCATTGCTGCTAACAACCTTCCTTAACCTTCCAGCACCGGGCAGGTGTCAGACCCTATACATTATCTTTCGATTTAGCAGAGTCCTGTGTTTTTGATAAACAGTCGCCTGGGCCTCTTTACTGAGGCCAGCATTGCTGCTGGCGTCCCTTCTTCCGAAGTTACGAGACTATTTTGCCTAGTTCCTTAACCATGATTCACTCTAGCACCTTAGGATTCTCTCCTCGACTACCTGTGTCGGTTTTGGTACGGGTTGCTTCACTTCGGCTTTTCTTGGAAGCACTTTCCCTACAACAACTTCGCCCGAAGGCTAGGTCTTGACTATTCCGTCAGTCTTCAGTAAGTACGGCACTCCGTCCCCTTTTTAGTGTGAGCAAGTATGGGAATATTAACCCATTGTCCATCCACTTCCCCTTTCGGGTTCGCGTTAGGTCCCGACTAACCCTCAGCTGATTAGCATGGCTGAGGAAACCTTAGTCTTTCGGTGAGCGGGTTTCTCGCCCGCTTTATCGTTACTTATGCCTACATTTTCTTTTCTGTCCGCTCCACCAGAACTCACGTTCCAGCTTCGGCGCAAACAGAATGCTCCCCTACCAGATATAACTCAAAAGTTATAAATCCATAGCTTCGGTACTATACTTATGCCCGATTATTATCCATGCCGAACCGCTCGACTAGTGAGCTGTTACGCACTCTTTAAATGAATGGCTGCTTCCAAGCCAACATCCTAGCTGTCAATGCAGTTCAACCGCGTTATTTCAACTTAGTATAGATTTGGGGACCTTAGCTGTTGGTCCGGGTTCTTTCCCTCTCGGACATGGACCTTAGCACCCATGCCCTCACTGCTGCAGAACATTTATTAGCATTCGGAGTTTGTCAGGAATTGGTAGGCGATGAAACCCCCGCATCCAATCAGTAGCTCTACCTCTAATAAACTATATTGCAACGCTGCACCTAAATGCATTTCGGGGAGTACGAGCTATCTCCCAGTTTGATTGGCCTTTCACCCCTACCCACAAGTCATCCGAAGACTTTTCAACGTCAACCGGTTCGGTCCTCCACTTTGTGTTACCAAAGCTTCAACCTGCCCATGGGTAGATCACAAGGTTTCGCGTCTAATCCTACTAACTATAGCGCCCTATTCAGACTCGCTTTCGCTGCGCCTCCGTACCTGAAGTACTTAAGCTCGCTAGTAAAATTAACTCGTAGGCTCATTATGCAAAAGGCACGCCGTCATCCGCCAAAGGCGGACTCCGACCGCTTGTAGGCGTACGGTTTCAGGTTCTCTTTCACCCTTCTATTCGAAGTGCTTTTCACCTTTCCTTCACAGTACTTGTTCACTATCGGTCTTTCAGGAGTATTTAGCCTTGGAGGATGGTCCCCCCATATTCAGACAGGATTTCACGTGTCCCGCCCTACTCATTTATCATCTATGTATGCCTTTCAAGTACGGGGCTATCACCCTCTATGGCTGTTCTTTCCAGAACATTCTTCTAAACATATAAAGACTTTTGGGCTAATCCGCTTTCGCTCGCCGCTACTTACGGAATCTCTTCGATTTCTTTTCCTCCGGGTACTTAGATGTTTCAGTTCTCCGGGTTTGCTCTCCATATAAATACAGAGTGACTGGTCTTCAACCAGCCGGGTTGCCCCATTCGGACATCTGCGGATCAATTCGTGTGTGCCGATCCCCGCAGCTTTTCGCAGCTTACCGCGTCCTTCTTCGCCTCTGAAAGCCTAGGCATCCGCCATACGCCCTTAACGATTTCTTTCCTAATATTTTTATTAAGTCAGTTTGTTCAGCACAACCGTGCTGAACTAGTTTTATTATTAACTCGGCACTCGAAAGTGCTCGGTTATCTCTTTGTGATGTTCTTATCGTTAATGTCAATGATCAATGTTCTTACTACTCCTTTAATAAACAGAAATTGTTTTTGGCTCTTTCCGTCACTTTTAAATTAAAGTCGTATTAATGTGAATAATCCAGGTCTCGCTCCTGCTTCAGTAACTGCCGTCTGCCGTTACTGCGCCTCGGTGGCTTTATTCTTAATCTGTAAATATAAATATCGTCTGTTCTGGCTTCTTTTCTGAAGCATTTCGCTACATTGCTGTAACTGTTTTCACTATATTGCTATAGTTTGTGGAGAATAAGGGAATCGAACCCTTGACCTTCCCGATGGTTCGGGACGCTCTAACCCCTACTGGTTAAAATCCTATATTTTTAAATATCTTCTGTTCTTGTTACATCTCTGTAACCTGGTGGAGAATAAGGGAGTCGAACCCTTGACCTCCTGCGTGCAAGGCAGGCGCTCTAGCCAGCTGAGCTAATTCCCCGCTAGTTTAGACTTAGAGATTGTTAGATTTGAGACATGAGACTTATTAATGGTCTATTATCTCTTATCTTTTTGTCTCCTGTCTAGTTTATTAGTAGTCTCGGGCAGGCTCGAACTGCCGACCTCTACATTATCAGTGTAGCGCTCTAACCAGCTGAGCTACGAGACTGTCTTTTTAGACTATTAGATTCAAGATGCTAGATACAAGACTTTTCCTGTCTTGATTCTTGCCTCCTGGCTCTTGTATCTCTTCCCTGTACTAATTTCTAGTGGGTGTATTTTATTATAGCAACCTTGAAGTAAAGAAAGACTTAAGCTAACTTTTAAGTAAGCACTTGATACGCCGTGGCGTATCGTTTTGTTTGTTTATACTCCTCTTAACAGAAGAGTCTCAAAAATGAGATGTTCCAGCCGCACCTTCCGGTACGGCTACCTTGTTACGACTTAGCCCTAGTTACTTGTTTTACCCTAGGCAGCTCCTTTTACGGTCACCGACTTCAGGTACCCCAAACTTCCATGGCTTGACGGGCGGTGTGTACAAGGCCCGGGAACGTATTCACCGCGCCATGGCTGATGCGCGATTACTAGCGATTCCAGCTTCATAGAGTCGAGTTGCAGACTCCAATCCGAACTGAGACCGGCTTTCGAGATTCGCATCCACTCGCGTGGTAGCTGCCCTCTGTACCGGCCATTGTATTACGTGTGTGGCCCAAGACGTAAGGGCCGTGATGATTTGACGTCATCCCCACCTTCCTCTCTACTTGCGTAGGCAGTCTCACTAGAGTCCTCAACTGAATGTTAGCAACTAGTGACAGGGGTTGCGCTCGTTGCAGGACTTAACCTAACACCTCACGGCACGAGCTGACGACAACCATGCAGCACCTTGAAAAATGTCCGAAGAAGGGTCTATTTCTAAACCTGTCATTTCCCATTTAAGTCTTGGTAAGGTTCCTCGCGTATCATCGAATTAAACCACATAATCCACCGCTTGTGCGGGCCCCCGTCAATTCCTTTGAGTTTCATTCTTGCGAACGTACTCCCCAGGTGGCTAACTTATCACTTTCGCTTGGTCTCTGAAGCTTGCGCTCCAAAAACGAGTTAGCATCGTTTACAGCGTGGACTACCAGGGTATCTAATCCTGTTCGCTACCCACGCTTTCGTCCCTCAGCGTCAGTTAAATCATGGTAACCTGCCTTCGCAATTGGTGTTCTAAGTAATATCTATGCATTTCACCGCTACACTACTTATTCCAGCTACCTCTAATTTACTCAAGACCAACAGTATCAATGGCAGTTTCATAGTTAAGCTATGAGATTTCACCACTGACTTATTGGTCCGCCTACGGACCCTTTAAACCCAATAAATCCGGATAACGCTTGCACCCTCCGTATTACCGCGGCTGCTGGCACGGAGTTAGCCGGTGCTTATTCGTACAGTACCTTCAGCCAGATACACGTATCTGGGTTTATCCCTGTACAAAAGAAGTTTACAATCCATAGGACCGTCATCCTTCACGCGGGATGGCTGGATCAGGCTCTCACCCATTGTCCAATATTCCTCACTGCTGCCTCCCGTAGGAGTCTGGTCCGTGTCTCAGTACCAGTGTGGGGGATCTCCCTCTCAGGACCCCTAAAGATCATCGACTTGGTGAGCCGTTACCTCACCAACTATCTAATCTTGCGCGTGCCCATCTCTATCCACCGGAGTTTTCAATATCTAATGATGCCATCAAATATATTATGGAGTATTAATCTTCCTTTCGAAAGGCTATTCCCCTGATAAAGGTAGGTTGCACACGTGTTACGCACCCGTACGCCGCTCTCTGAGTAGCAAGCTACTCATACCGCTCGGCTTGCATGTGTTAGGCCTCCCGCTAGCGTTCATCCTGAGCCAGGATCAAACTCTCCATTGTATGTTTGTCTGGCTCACTTAAAAGTTATTGACGCTTATGTCTTTCCTTACTTTTTTGGTTGTTATATGTATGTCAATGATCTCTATTCTTCTCGCTGTTCCCGGAAACTCTTTCTGTCGTTGGTTCCGAATTGCGAGTGCAAAAGTATAAACTATTTTTTAATTGACCAAATGTTTTGAGAAAAAAATTAAAACTTTTTTT
>NZ_AULL01000017.1 GCF_000422265.1 Kaistella palustris DSM 21579 | reverse complement strand
GAAAAGATATTCATTTATTTTTCTCGGACTCCCGTGTACCAAAAGCAGGTTTAGTTTGTCTTCATTCAATTGAAATTCTACTTTTATATGTGCTGGAAGTGTACGTAGGTACGCACGTTCGTCGTCTTTCATCAAAGAATTAGTAAAAGAAATGGAAATGTTTCCGTTGTCCTTCTCAGCGTCTGTTTTGTAGGCGCAACCGCATTCATTACTCATTCTCCCAATGCCAAAATCGTAGTTACCTGCAATAGTTGGTATTCTTCTTTTACGGATTTCATTGACCACTTCATTTGGCCAGATATTGTAACCTACTAAATCTCCCAAACAATAAATGCTGTCGGGATTTCTTTTTTCAACATCTGCAAAGAATGCTTCCAATGCAGGGAGATTAGCGTGAATGTCGCTGAATAATGCAATTTTCATTTTATTTATTTTTATTTAAGAATTCTTCTATTTCAATTATTGTTTGTTTTGCAGATCTGTTTATACCAATTAATGTTGCAGATGCGTAGCCTGTCCAGTTACCATAGCCAACAAACCATAAACCTTCCATTTCCAAAGATCTGCTATCTGTGGTTTTAGCGATACCACTTTCATCTATACGGACGATTGATCTTAAGTAGGCGGTGTCATAACCAAAGCCTGTGCACCAGACAAAAGCATCAAACTCTTCTGAATTTCCATCATCCCATACCACGCCTTGATCATAAATTTTATGAAATGAACCGCTTGAAACTAAAACGCCTCTTTTCTGAGCTTCTTTAACAGGAGGAACCATAACGATATTTCCTAAATTGTACTGCGATGCATCAAAGGGTTTTCCTTCTTTTTCCGCTTTGTATTTCGCTGACGCAACATTAAATAGGTAATAACCATCTACATTGTCTGGAAGAAATTGAGGTTCTCTTTTTGTAGACCATTTTGTTTCAGTAAATCTTGAAACTTCAGCTACAATCTGTGCACCGGAATTCCCTTCACCAATGACTAAAGTTTTCATTCCTATAAAGTCCTCTGGATTTTTGTAGTTTCCGGAATGAATTTGTATTCCCTTAAAACTTTCGATGCCATCTATGTTTGGAATAGTAGGGTTTCCCCAAGTTCCGGTTGCTGAGATAATTGACTTAGCTTTTATAGTGTTCTGTTGTATATCAACGATAAAAAAATCTCCATTTTTTTTGATATTATTAACCTCAAATCCCCGTCTTATATTCAGCTGATAGTGTGCTTCGTATTGCTGTAAGTAATTTATTACTTCTTGCTTAGGAGGAAATTTATTTTTAGATTTCGGCATCGCCCAGCCAGGCAAGGAACTGTAATCGGCTGGTGAAAAAAGGGTTAGACTGTCCCAAGTATGAAGCCAGGCACCTCCAGATATATTTTGTTTATCCAATATTACATAATTCAGTTTAGCTCTTCTCAAATAATATCCGCAGGCTAAAGCGCTTTGTCCTCCTCCAATAACAACGACGTCGTATATTTCATCCATTAATCTTTGGTTTTGATTATTTTATAATGGCAGATTAGTGAGTAAATTATGTTTAGCAACATCCTCCACCTGGTGTGCAAGAATTGTTTTGATTTACATTAAGTTCGGATAAGTTTTTCTTTTCTTTTTCTGATGGAATTCCACAAGCGTCCTGAGCTAAACAAGCTGTAGTCTTATTTTTTAGAATAAATGTTTTCCCGTTAAATTCTAAATCATATTTACCGATTGTCTCACTTTGATATTCAACTTCAATATCAAAATCTTCGATTCCTAATTTATCTTCAGAAAGTTTGATAATATTGAGCAATTTGTTAGGCTTTAAACGATGTTCAAAATCGTCCGCATTCCATAGCTGAAAGTTCACAACCTTCTCTGAACGGATGACACCGCCACAATCAATAAAGTTTTTATTAATCATTCCTACTTCTGTAACGTGAAAATGTTCAGGAACAAAAGCACCATTTTCTAATTGGAATTCAACATTTTCTAATGTTGGCAAAATTTGTTTGACTTCTGATAATTTCATAATTAAATCTTTATAGGTTAAATGCAATATTGCGATATATTAAGGTAAAAAAACGCTTAGCAGCATTTTGATTTGGTAACAGTTTGTACTATTGCGGAAAAATAAATGTTGAGAATTTCGATGGTCTTTTCGTCTATACAATAGCAAATGGCGTTTCCGGAGATGTTTCCTTTTATGATCCCTGCATTTTTCAGTTCTTTCAAATGTTGGGAAACGGTTGGTTGAGCTAAAGGCAATTCGTTCACAATATCGCCGCAGATACACTCATTGACTTTCATCAAATACTCAATAATTGCTATTCGCGCAGGATGTCCTAATGCTTTTGCAATTGTTGCGATTTGATTTTGCTTATCTGTAAAATGTTCTGTTTTAGTAGCTCCCATAATTCCAAAAAATATTATATCGCAATATTACAATATAATATTTGCTTCGCAAAATATTTTTTAATAAATTGTCTAAAGAGAAGCTTAGAGATCCAATTCAAAAAGATTCAAATACTAGAAAATATATTCACCGAAGGTTTTTACCTTAATTTTAATCTCCAAAGTAATTTTCCAGCTAAGTGATAATTTCTTTAATGATTTTCCTTACTTGCGTTATATCCATCTTTAAACCTCAGAAAATCTTCCGCTTTTTTAGGATTGTTCTTGATCCATAATTGCATTATTTGAGTGTTTTCTCTCAAAATTGTTATCTCATTTTCATCGTAGATTTTTTTTCCTTCATCAGCAATTTCATTTAAAATATCTTGACGCAATTCACTTTTGGCTTTGATGCTTTCTTTGTACCAATTAGTTGCGAAATTAATGGAGACGATCAGTACTAAAACCGCAAAGACAAAAACTCCAATTCCGCTCCAAATAAATTTCTTCTTCCATCGTATATTCTTTCCAAAACCGTCCAAATAATCTTTAGCTTCTTTTGAAAGAACTGTTTCTACCTGAGTAGGAATACTGTCCAGGAATTCAACTCTTTTGGTTTGCTCTACTTTCATAAAGGCTACAGTTTCATTATTGGTCGACTGTCCATCTTCAAAACTGATCTGTACTTCGTTCAACAGGGTCGTATGGTCTTCAATGGCAAACTGAAGTTTGATATTTTGTTCAATATTTTCCTTGTTTGATTTGATCACGTTTTCTAAAAGTTCCATTCCATTACTTTTAGATTCTTTACTTTCATTTTCCATATTTTTTTTAATTTTTGATTATCGTCTTAATTTTCGCTTCTTTTTCCAGAGCTCATCTTCGTCCTGAGAAACATAGGTTGGATTAAGGAAGTCACCTAATAATTTGCCTGCAATTTCTATTAAGCTTTCATTTGTTTCTTTTTTCAAAGGATTACCTGCGTCATTATTTACACTACTTTGACTTAATGATTTTACCAGATCACCAAGGTCAGAATCTATTGAAGAAAGAGAGAATCCAACATTTTTCCGGAAAAAAAATCCGTTTTTGTTTTGACTATTATTAATTTCATTTATCCATATATCTTTAATTTGATTTTTTTGACCAGCTTTAAAGTCTCCGTTATATTGGATCTTTACAGAAAATCCCTTTTGTTGGAGATTTTCCCGAAACTCCTTTAAG
Source organism: Kaistella palustris DSM 21579 (assembly GCF_000422265.1). Classification (GTDB taxonomy): domain Bacteria; phylum Bacteroidota; class Bacteroidia; order Flavobacteriales; family Weeksellaceae; genus Kaistella; species Kaistella palustris. Next base: position 312,075 of record NZ_AULL01000017.1, on the reverse strand, counting down.
TTGTCAGCATTTCTTTGTACTTCCCTAACAGCTTGTTTCATTTTAAATAGAGATTTTATTTCAGAGATTTTCAATTGATTTGAAATTTCAGATAATTTATACCCAGCTTTATAAATCCTTTCTGTCTGAAAATTTTTGTCTTTTTCCATCACAATTCGCATTCCCGAAATCCCGTCTTTTACATTTGAAGACAATTGAATTTCAAAACCTTTTTTCTTCATTTCTGAGATCAGATCATCAAAATTATCTTTTGACCTGATAGCTTCGGTCAAGCTTTTCAGCATCTCAGCTTTTTTTTGAGTTCCAATTTCAACATCGGTTAATAATCCTTTCTCTTTGCAAACTTCTCTGACAGCTTCACCAAATCTCTTTCCGATATCGTGTGCTTTCACAGTGCACCTTCCCGAAAAATCAATCCTATTGGCGACAAAATGAATATGCTTATGTTTTGTACTGTTATGAATATCCAGTCGATATTGATTTTTGTTTGTCAAACCTACTTTTGCAAGAGCTTCTATCGCAATTCGTTTGAATTCTTCATCCTTCAATTTTCTACCGATCTCGTCCGGTTGAGAAATATAACCAGTCAATGCCCATTTCTTCACTTTGGTATTTCTTTCAGCTACGGTTTTCATTTCGTTAAACTGACCTTCAGCAGTGTCACTCAAAAGATAATTCGAAGCAACCATTTCTGCTGTTCCTTTATCGTTTGCATTGTATTCCAAAGCAATTTTTGTAATGGTTCTTGTGGTTGCCGAATTATTCATTTTTCTGAATTTTTATATATAAATATTGATGAATTAATTCGATCAAATTTTCAATTCTCATCAAGATTTCTTTCTTATTTTCAATAGCATTCCATTCCCGATTTCGTAAAAGGTTGGTGATTTTTTTGAAATGGGCTCCGTATTGAAGTAAGACTTCATCAGTTTGAAATTCATTGATTTTTAGTTCTTTTTCGAACAAAATATTCCGGATATAAGTGGACAATTTTAGCGGATGTTTTTCTTGCTTTTGAAGTAGAATTTCATATTCAGAATTGGTCATTCGTATTGAAATAACTTTGTCCAATTTTTTATTTTCTTTGGTTTTCAAACCACCTTTACGACCTAATTCCTGAAAATATTTTTTTCTCTTTTCCTGAGCAATCTTTGCTTGATTTTCTTTGGCTACCTGGTGTATAAATTCTTGTAAAAAGTCTTTTTCCATTGTATTAATTTTGGCGTATTTAAAAAAAACATTTCTGACGATAGGAAGAAATCAAAAATCCCAATTTTGCAATCAGCGGATACGCTTATTGTAAACTTTGGGTACTTTTTGCACTAACATACCACCACATTTTACCTTTGTTTATTTTACTCACCTTCGCCTTTGTTTCACTTGTCTTTCAGGTGATGGATTTTTGTGAATCATCCAGTCATTCAAATCTTTAAAATCTGAATATAAAACCCGACAATCTTCTGCGTTTTTGTTTTCATTTTTAATCATTTCAACCGCCAGATTTCCGGCTTCGTCATTGTCAAAATAAAGTTCAATATTTTCATAATTTCCTAATGAATTTTTAATATTGTGAATCATCGAAACGGAATTCAAAATGATATAATCAGAAGGTTCTTTTTCTAAAAAATTTTCTACATTTTTAAAGGAAATAAAATCAAAAAAACCTTCGAAAATTCGAAGCGATACCGAACCATTTTTAATGGTTGAAACACCTTTTTTACCCAAACAGATTTTAGAATATTTATTACGGATTTCATAACCGCCAGAATCGTTCTCGAATCCAATTCCGAAATAGTTTTTATCATTCATTCGGTAACGAATTTCGTGTAAGAACTGAGTTTGATTTCCAATTTTTCTTTCTCTTAAATATTCCAAAAGTGCAGGATGCTGGATTTCATTCACATCAAGTATCTCATAATTTTTACTCGGGTTTTCGAACTTCTGATCAGGAATGTTTTGCTTTTGAAAAGAAGAGAAATTCTGATCTTCTGCCCATACTAAAACTTCATTGACTGAAGCGTTCAGATATTTCTTCATAAAGTCGGTATTCGTTCCACCGATTCCTTCTGAAAATAAGTACCAATAGTTTATTCTTTTATTGATTTTAAAAGAGGCTTGGGATTCGTTGGCAAAGGGGTTGAGATACCAAGCTTCTTTTTCATTTTGTTTCGTAGGAAGGTGTCCGAGAGAAAGGAGGACTTCTTCCAACGATATGTTGTTAAATTGTTTGCAGTTCATTGTGTAAATTTTAATGTTTTTATTAATAGATAGTAGTTGTCCTGTCGATGAAAGGCGGATTAGTTTGTCTTCGACTAATTTTTGATGAATTGATGAGAAAGCCTTATAAAAAATTGAATTACAATACTTTATAACCTCATCAAAGTCTCATCATCTCATCAAAGTAGAAATATTCTTCTCATCAGTCTCACATCAAAAACCAAGGTTTAAAAGTTTGATGAGGTTTTTGATGAGATGTAACTAATTGATTTTATTTTCATTATCAATTAATTCATCATTTCATCAAATTTTTGAAGAATAAAATTTCTGTCTACTGTAAAATACCGTCCTGTTTTATTCTGTTGGTAAAAACTTCTACTGTAATCGATGTCGTATTTGATGTAAGCCAGTGAATTGTTCTGAGGTTCAAGTTTCCAGTTTTCTTTCAGGAGTTTTCGGACATCGTTTACCGTCCAATACTGTTTACTGAACATTTTAACCAGCATATTGAAAATATCCTGTGGAATAAAATTGATCTTGCTGTCTTCCGTACTCTCAAAAAACTCATATAAAAGTTCGACGATTTTAGATTCTAATTTGTTGTTATTTTTCCAAACCAATTTCTGAAGGGCTTTGGTTCTGATCTGGGAATCAGTGAACCACATCCGTGTCTCCTTACGGCTGTGAAAAGGTCTTTGAATTAAATATCTAAGAAAATAAGGGATTTCTTTATTTAAATTGTGTAGAAATTCAGTATTCTCCGTTTTAATCGATTTTACCTTGATGATCCAGAATCGTATCTCATTTTCATCAATCTGAATGAAGTTATCTTCATTATTGGAACAGAGAATAAATTTTCCAAAAAATTCCACTTCTTCACGATCTTTTCCTTTTGCCTCTTTCTTGTCTTTATCGGTAGTGGAAAGATATTTTAGTCGTTCCGTAATCTCCTTTTTGTCAAAGAATACTTCATCAATAGCAACGATCAACATTGATGTCCAATCCGAATTGAACTGACTGCTGAAAGAATCGCCTTTGATGTAAGTCATATTTAGTCCAAAAACGGATTTAAGCCATTTGATGAATGTAGATTTCCCGGTAGATCTTTCCTTGCTTACAAGACAAAGAATCGGGAGGATCTGTGTTGGATATTGCAGTAAGATCTTGATATAATCTAATCCTAGTTCCAACTGTTCTCCAAAAATATGCTCCATAAATCTAAGTGAAAATGGAATCTTCTCTTGTAGATATGTTTGCTCCGGTGTTTCTTTAATCGGCTGATAAGGAATCTCATTGTAAACATTATAGAATCCTTGGATAATTTGTTGGTATTGCAAATGGGATGGTATACAACAGAAACCATCATACTTAGGAACTTTTGAGACATATATCTTTCCGTGATCGCTGATAATGGTCTCACGATTCCATCGAGTCAATATTGAGATTTTATCACCTGAGATTAATGGTTTCTCAATAGTTTTATAGTAGGTTGTCCCTACTCTTAGATATGGGATTTTTTCGCTCATATTTTAAAGGTTTGATTCCGCACAGGAAATATTGAAGGGTGAATTAGAATGCTTGATAAATAAAGTCTCTATCTATCTTCTATACTTAAGTGATTTGACCTCGTTTAAAGCATCCATCAGATCAAAATGGTTGACCCTGTAGAATCTTCCTATTTGTTCTGCTTTAATGTTACCTTTTAAAATATGTGAGCGTACGGTTTGATAATCGAGTTTTAGAATTTCTGAACACTCTCTGATAGAGTATAGTTTCTTTTTCAACTCGATGTCAGGTTCTTTTTTGAGAGAATAGAGTAAGTCTTTCACTTCCCCTAATTCGTCGAGAATGGTTTGGAATGGATTTGTTGTCTGCATAATCTGATATTTATTTGCAGACAAAATTGTATGATTGGAATAACTAATGATGCAATTCTACTCAATTGCGTAAAGTTTAATACTTGATATTAAACAACTTAGATAATTCTTGATAGATAGTTTCCTCAAAATCATTAGGTTTCACAGTTATTGCCCGTGAAAATGTTCCTTTGTCAAAATTGGAATTATATTCGTTTTCCATAGCCTCAATAATAGTGGTGTCTTGAAAATCCGGATTAATAATATGATTGTCTTTTAAGAATCGGTGGATTCTGATGAAGGAAGATTTCTGATCTACGATTAGGTTGTGATTTTCATCTATGAATTTTTTACCCTTTAGAAAAGCAATGAAAATTTGCGAACTGTTTTCACCAATCATAATATCCGATAAGCGAATTTCTCTTTTTACTTTACCTTCTAAAGCAAAATATAGTAAAAGCGTAGTTTCAGCTCCATTCAAAAAATTGCCCTGTAATTTCATCAGGTTGCTTGAGCTTAAAATACTTAATGATTCTCTTCGATATTGCTCTAAACAATATTCGATTTTCTCTTCAAAGTTGTGATTTCGGGAAGCATCTATATTTTTGAAGTGGAAAGTGAAAAAGTTATCTAACTTTTCATATCGAATAAGAAACTCATTTCTTTTCTTATCAGTAAGACTGATTTGGCTGGATTTCTGTTTGGCCTTTTCAATTCTTTTTGACAACATCTTTGAAATTTTTTCACCTTTGATCCAGTAAAAAATCATCATAGGATAACCTACAAATTCTTCCCAAAAATTCCAACGTCCATAAAGTTTCTTTTGATCCATAATCTAAATTAATGATTATTTAAAAACTTCATTCATATAATTGATTTTATCTTCTTCGCTCGGTCGATAGTATGCATTGAAGACCTCCAGACTTGTATGACCTGTATAACTCATTATTACTTTATCCGGAACTCGTTTGTTCTTCATTATAGTGATGAAACTTCTTCTTGCAGTATGTGAGGAAATTCTTGTCCAAAATTCGGCTTTTTGGTCTACCAATTCATCACCATACTTCATTGTCTTCTTTATTTCATCAGTAAATTTTAATTCTTTAAATACCTCCTTAATATATTCGTTCATCTTCTGATTTGTAATACTCGGCAAATTATAATCATATTTTTCAAGAATTGATTTAGATATACTATTTAAAGGAATTGCTAAATTTTTTGATTTGCTTTTTAAATCTATTACTCTAATAAAATTACCTTCAAGATCGCTCTTTGAGATTGTGCTATAATTACCGAACCTCATTCCTGTAGTGCAACCAAAAACAAATAGGTCACGAACTTTTTCCAATCTTTTATTTTTAGCAAGATCGTAATTGTAAATTAGTTCAACCTGTTCGTAGTTCAAAGCAATTTCGTCAGTAATAAATTTAGCAGGTTTCTTGAAAGCAATAAAATCGTTATTGTAAGTATATTTCCTATTTAAAGCCCAAAGCAAAAAAGTCTTTAGAAGACCAACATTTCTATGTACAGTATTCGCAGAATGCTTCTTTTCTTCAATACAATATTTAAGAAATTTGTTATAGAGCTTATCATCAAATTTTCCGAGAGTAACTTTGATTTTACTATTCTTCTCAAAATCTTCAAGTAAAGTTTTGTTACATTTATAACGTTTTAGAGTCGAATTTGAAATTGAATTTCCAGTATAATCATTTTCCTTCTCATCCAAAAATTCCTGATAAATTCTAAAAAAATCACTTTTTACAGTAATTTTCTTGAACTTTTCATCAAATCGTTGTTTAAGTATATTTACAGTAAGTTCTTCGCTTATATTTTTATAACGATTTACTATCTCAGTAAAAAAACTACTGTACCTATCTAGTTGCATTTTCAGACTTCTATGAATTTCAGCCCGCTTAGTTCTTCCATTTAAATCGTTAGGTTGCCTATTTTCAAAGTCCCATTCAGAAGGCTTAATTTTTTCGCCAGTAGAATAGATGAAATTCTTATTTTCACTGTTGAAAAAAGTACGAAAGTAAATGAGGGTTTCCTTAGTTTCACTAGGTTTTTTAAGTTTAAAAGTGTAATTCATTGGGTGCCAGTTTGGGTGCTACTTCTTCTATATTTAGATATAAAAACTAATTATATTAACTTATACAAATATAGTTAAAATACTGATAAATAGTACACTTACATATTTTAAGTTATGTTAAAATATGTAAGGTTCGAAAACCTCCAACTCCACCAAAACCCTGTAAGCCAATTGTTTACAGGGTTTTTATTTTGGTTCTCTACAAATTGTCCAGGATAGTGGTTCGCGCGTCCAGACACGCTTCTGTTTCTCACCTCACTTTAAAAATTTTTTTTTGAAATTTTCCTGTTTCCAAGAGCTCTGTTTTTTGGAAAGATTTTTGCATGCTTACTGTGCAGAAAATGCAATGCCTCAAAAACATTTCCGGCCATATAAGGTTGCTTTCGTTCTAAAATTCAGACAGAATCGAAAAGCCGCTTTTTCGGCATGTTTAAAACATTCAAACAACGGGTTCTGCCACATTTTCTACTTCGGCCGGACAGAAATTGTAATTCTGAAACATCAACTGGTGGAGTCATTTCCACTTTCATTCACGATGAATTCTAAAATATGGAAACCAAAAATTTAATCCAGAAAAGTATCGACACTGTGCGCGTTCTATCTGCGGATGCCGTACAGAAAGCCAACTCCGGCCACCCGGGAACACCGATGGCGCTGGCACCGCTTGGTCATGTGCTTTGGTCAAAGGTCATGAAGTATAATCCCAGAAATCCCGAGTGGCCTAACCGCGACCGTTTTGTTCTTTCCTGCGGACACGCATGTATGCTGCAGTACAGCTATCTTTACCTTACGGGTTATGGAATTTCACTTGAAGACATTAAGAATTTCAGGCAGCTGCACAGCATCACGGCGGGTCATCCCGAATATGGTCTTACGCCCGGAGTTGAGGTTACGACCGGGCCGCTCGGTCAGGGTTTTGCAAACGGTGTGGGAATGGCAATCGCGCAGCAATACATGGCTGCCCGTTATAATCAACCCGATTTTAATATTTTTGATTATCGGATTTATGCAATCTGCAGTGACGGTGACCTCATGGAAGGTGTAACTGCAGAAGCCGCTTCGCTTGCGGGGCAACTCGGTTTGGGAAATATGATCTATTTCTACGACAGCAACAGCATCACTATAGAAGGCGATACCGATCTGGCTTTTACCGAAGATGTGAGCAAACGCTTTGAAGCTTATGGCTGGCATGTGCAGGATTTGCCGGATCTTAATGATCTGGAAGCATTGGAAACTGCCATTAAAAAAGCTCAGGACGAGACCTCGCGACCTTCATTAATTAAAGTCCGAAGTGTTATTGGATATGGCAGTCCAAACAAACACAACTCCGCCGAAGCGCACGGCTCACCCCTGGGGAAAGATGAAGTACGGCTTGTGAAAGAAAATTTCGGCTTCGATCCCGACAGGAATTTTGAAATTCCAGATGATGTGCTGAACTACTATAGAAATGCCGGTGAAGAATCTGCACAAAGCGAAGAAAGCTGGCATCAGTTATATAAAAATTACAGAGAAAGACACCCGGAACTTGCCAAAGAATATGAAACCATAACTGCCGGCAAATTACCGGAAGGCTGGAAAAAAAATCTACCCACATTCGAACCCGGTGAAAAACTCGCGACGCGAAAAGCATCCGGTAAAACCCTGAATGCGCTGGCAAAACATTTTCCGCAACTGATTGGCGGTTCTGCGGATCTCGCACCTTCAACAGACACCAACCTCGACGACTTTAAATCTTTTTCATCAAAACACAGGGACGGGCGAAACTTCCATTTCGGTATCCGCGAACATGCGATGGGCGCAGTACTCAATGGCATGGTGCTCAGCAATTATCTCATTCCTTACGGGGCCACCTTCCTGATATTCTCTGATTATATGCGGCCGCCACTTCGTTTAGCTGCTATTATGAAAATAAGGCCGATAATGGTTTTCACACATGACAGCATTGGCTTAGGCGAAGACGGTACCACACATCAACCGGTTGAGCAACTTATCGGTTTGCGCACCGTGCCCAACTTGACGGTCATTCGTCCTGCGGATGCCAATGAGACAGCACAGGCGTGGCGCGTCGCAATTGAACATAAAGAAGGTCCGGTTTGTATCGTACTTACCCGACAGGGAATCCCAATAATTGATCAAAAGAAATATTCTGCAGCAGAAAATCTTGAAAAAGGCGCCTATATTCTTTCCGATTCGGAAGGGCAGCCGGATATTATATTAATGGCGACAGGTTCGGAAGTTCATCTCATACTGGAAGCGCAGGAAAAATTAAAAAATGAAAACATAAACGCCCGTGTGGTAAGCATGCCGTCCTGGAATTTGTTTGAAAAACAGGAAACTTCTTACCGCGACCGGATATTCCCGAAAGATGTCCGCACAAGATTAGCGGTAGAAGCTGCTTCGCCCGTTGGCTGGCTGAAATATACCACAGATGACGGCGCTGTAATAGGCATTGACAGATTTGGCGAATCTGCGCCGGGAGACGAAGTGATGGCTGAATATGGCTTTACCGCGGAACACGTGGTGGAAAAGGCAAAAGCTTTGATTTCTCAAAACAAAAAAGCCTGAAACAATAATATCATTTAAAATCTCACAGAACTCCTTAGCATAAAAATATGGCAAACCCCTCATCATTGAAAATAGGAATATGCGCCGATCACGGTGGCTTTGAACTTAAAGAAAATATAACCCGTTTTTTAAGGAAGCAAAATTATGAGTTGCTGGATTTTGGCGCGACTGAACTGAATAATGATGATGATTTCCCCGATTTTGTGATTCCTCTCGCCAATAGCGTTGCGCAGGGCGAAGTTTATCGTGGAATTGCTATCTGTGGCAGCGGCGTTGGTGCGTGTATTGCTGCAAATAAAATTGCAGGCGTACGGGCGGCTTTGATCACCGAACATTTTTCTGCGCACCAGGGTGTTGAAGATGATGACATGAACCTGATATGTTTAGGCGGTCGCATAACAGGTTTTGCAAGTGCCGAAGAACTGGCCCTTACTTTTCTAAAAGCAGAATTCATCGGTGCAGAAAGACATCTGCGGCGGCTTCAGAAAATTCAGAAAGTTGAAAAGAAACTTTAAGGCTTTCCCGGCGTGAGATTATTAACTTTTAAAATCAAAGAAAAATGAATCCTTTAAATCAAATAAGAAAAATGGATCAGAGTATATGGCTGGATTTACTCGATCGCGAAATCATGAACTCCGGCAAACTCCAAAAACTTATCGATGAGGACGATCTGCGCGGACTGACTTCCAATCCTTCGATCTTCGAAAAAGCCATCAGCGGCAGTTCTGATTATGACGAAGACATCATTAAATATTCCCAAAATGAAGATAATACCCAGGCGATATTTTTCGATCTGGCTATTGCGGATATTCAGCGGGCCGCCGATCTTTTTAAACCTGTTTATGATAAAACTGAAGGTAGAGATGGTTTTGTAAGTTTAGAGGTTTCACCATTCCTTGCCCGTGATACCGACGGTACGATCGCACAGGCGCGCGACCTTTGGAACAGAGTGGACCGGAAAAATGTGATGATTAAAATACCCGGCACCCAACAGGGACTTATCGCGATTCGCGAGTGTCTGCGTGAAGGAATAAACATTAATGTCACCCTTTTATTTGGTCTTCCCCGCTATCGCGAAATCACTGAAGCATTTATGAGTGGGCTCGAAGACCGCCTTGCGGAAGGTAATTCCATTAAAGAAATTGCTTCTGTGGCCAGTTTCTTTCTGAGTCGTATCGATGTAATGGTCGATCCTCTGCTGAAAGAAAAAGGTGCTGGAAATCTAAAGTCCAAAGTTGCAATCGCTTCAGCGAAAAAGGCCTATCAGATCTATCTTGAAATGATTTCTTCTGACCGATGGGCGAAACTGGCTGCCAAGGGAGCACAACCTCAACGGGTACTTTGGGCGAGTACAAGTACAAAAGATCCTTCGCTGAGCGATGTTTTGTATGTTGAAAATCTTATTGGGAAAGATACCATTAACACGTTGCCTCTCGAAACCATCGAGGCTTTTCGGGATCACGGTAAAGTTTCCGACACTTTAATTACCGAACCGGAGGAAACCGACAAAGTTTTAAGTGATTTAAAAAGTACGGGAATCAACATTGATGACATCACGCAGAAACTGGAAGATGAAGGCATCGAAAAATTCAACCAAGCCTACGAAAAACTGCTGAAAAGCATCAGTGACCAAATAAGAAAAAAAGACTAAACGCCGCTTCAACATTTATAGTAAACAGTTACAGTAAAACAATATCATGACACAAAAAAAACACAGCTCTTTCGGAATGATCGGCCTGGGTACGATGGGTTCCAACCTCCTGTTAAATATAGTAGATCACGGTTTCACCTGCTCGGGTTACGACATCAGTCCGGATAAAGTGGTTGCTTTAAACGAATTAAATCCGGAGGCGATCCATGGCTTTACCGATATGAAGGAGTTTGCCCAAAGCCTGAAAACTCCCAGGGTCGTAATGATGCTTGTGCCTGCGGGTACCATCGTTGACAGCGTGATCGAGGAACTGCTTTTGGTTCTGGAACCCGGCGACATTATCATTGATGGAGGTAATTCTCATTTCGTAGATACTGACCGGCGTTTTAAATATCTGGAAGAGAAGAACTACCATTTCATCGGCATGGGTGTTTCAGGAGGTGAAGAAGGTGCGCGCCGCGGACCGAGCATGATGCCGGGCGGTGACAAAGAAGCATATGAAGTAGTAAAGCCAATTCTCACCCAGATTGCAGCGCATGTGAACGGTGATCCTACGGTGGCTTATATGGGCGAACGTTCGGCCGGTCATTTTGTAAAAATGGTACACAACGGAATCGAATACGCGCTGATGCAGTTAATTTCTGAAACCTACGAAGTGCTTAAAAACGGTCTTGGATTATCTGACAACGAAATTCACGACGTCTATAAAAAATGGAATGAAGGCCGCCTGCAATCCTATCTTCTAGAAATCACACGCGATATTTTCGCCTTTAAAGAAAACGGTACTGATCACCTTCTATTAAATGATATTAAGGATGAAGCGAAAGCCAAAGGAACGGGCAAATGGACTTCACAGGCTGCGATGGATCTTACTTTGCCAATTCCGGTCATCGACATTGCGGTTTCGATGCGGGACCTCTCCAAATATAAAGAACTCCGTACGCAAGCCGCAGACCTTTACCCGAATAAAAAGGCAGAACCCTATTCTGATGATAATGAAAAATATATTGCAAGTATGGAAGAAGCTTTCTATTTTGCAATGGTTTCGGCTTATGCGCAGGGAATGCACCTGCTGCACCGCGCCAATGTAGATTACAAATACAACCTGGATCTCGGCGTGATCGCCAAAATTTGGCGTGGCGGCTGTATTATACGTTCCGCATTTTTAGAGGACATCTATGCGGCATATCAGAAAAATCCTGAGCTTGAACATTTGTTTATGGATGATTCTATTCACGAAAATATTGTAAGAAGTTTGGCGGGAATCCGCACTTTCGTGTCAGATGTCGCCAGACACGGTATTGCAGCACCGGCGTTCTCGGTTTCACTGGGCTATTTCGATAATTTCCGGGCTGCAGAAATGCCCGCAAATTTAATTCAGGCACAACGGGACTTTTTCGGTTCGCATACCTACGAACTCAAGGGTAAAAAAGGCGTCTTCCACACGGATTGGGAAGGCGACCCAAAAGTTAATACCGATGCGGATTCTTAATTTACTTTGAATTTAAAATTATGAACAAAACCCCAAATAATTCCATGCCGGCTATTTTCATCATCTTCGGTGGTACAGGCGACCTGACGAAAAGAAAAATTATTCCCGCGCTTTATAATCTTTTCCTCGATAACCGCCTGCCGGAAAAGTTTGCCATCATCGGTACGGGCCGCAGCAAACTAACCGACATCAAATACCGGACTTCACTGCTGGAAGGTATCAACGAATTTTCCCGTTCGGGTAAAGCCGAAAAGGTACAGTGGGAAACTTTTTCTGCAAATATCACTTACCAGATCGCAAACATAAAAGACGCCCAAGAATTCAAAGAATTTGGTAAAAGGATTGATTTTTTGAAAAATGAATGGGAGCAGCAGCCTTCTGTGACTTATTATTGTGCGGTGTCACCGGACTTTTTCTGTACGATCGCCGAAAACATTAATAAAAGTAAAATTGAAAATAATCCCGAAACTACACGGATCATTATCGAGAAACCTTTTGGGCGCGACCTGCAGTCAGCGAGAGATCTCAACAAAAGACTGCTGACTATTTTTAATGAAAAGCAGATCTACCGAATTGATCATTACCTTGGAAAAGAAGTCGTACAAAATGTGATGGCTTTCCGTTTTGCAAATTCCATTATGGAACCTTTATGGAACAGGAATCACATTGAGCATGTTCAGATTTCCGTCACTGAACAAATTGGTGTGGAAGCGCGGGGTGATTATTTTGATAATGCGGGAATTTTACGCGATATGGTGCAGAACCATTTGATGCAGCTGCTCTGTATTATCGCAATGGAACCGCCGATCAACTTTGAAGCTGATGAAGTTCGCGACCGGAAAGTTGATGTTTTGAAAGCGGTAAAGAAAATACTGCCCGGAACTGTAGATTCAATGTCAGCACGGGGGCAATACGGCCCAGGTTGGGTTCAGGGAAAAGAAGTTTTAGGTTACCGGGAAGAGATCGATGTAGATCCGAATTCAAATACCGAAACCTATGCTGCGCTGAAATTTTATCTTGATAACTGGCGCTGGCAGGGCGTTCCGTTTTATTTCCGTACCGGCAAAAGACTTTTTAGATCTGCTTCGGTAATTACGATTCAGTTTAAGGAAGTGCCGCATAATATCTTTAATAAGTCCGAAGGTAATATCCCGAAACAAAACCGGCTGGTGATCAGCATACAGCCGGATATGGCAATAAGTTTCCAGCTGCAGAGTAAAATACCGGGGCTGGAGATGAATCTGAATACGGTTGATATGGTTTTCGATTATTCCGACAAAACAAAAGTCCAGGCACCTGAAGCTTATGAAACTTTGCTGCTCGATATTATTTCCGGTGATCAGACACTTTTTATGCGCGCGGACCAGGTGGAAGAAGCCTGGGAAGTGATCACACCTGTGCTGGAATATTGGGAAAATAACAAAACATCTAATTTCCCCAACTATCCGGCAGATTCCTGGGGCCCCGAAAATGCGGAAGCTTTAATTGCAAAAGACGGTTATCACTGGTTTAACCTGCCGGAAAAAACAAAAAAAGACTGATGGCTGTACTAAAAATCTATAAAGAAGTAAGTGACCTCGTTGATGCTTTGGCAGAATATATCTGCGATCTGGCGGAGGAAGCCATAAAAGCACGCGGCGAATTTACTTTTGTGCTTTCCGGCGGAAGTTCGCCTAAAAAACTCTATGCACTTTTAGCCTCAGAAAAATTTCGGAGTAGGTTCGACTGGGATAAAATTTACTTTTTCTTTGGCGATGAGCGTTTTGTGCCGGAAGGTAATCCGGAACGGAATTCATTAATGGCAGAAAATGCTCTGTTTAAACCTTTGGCCATTAAAAATTCCAACATCTTTAAAGTAGATACAACGGGCACTCCGGAGGAATCTGCTCAAAAATATGCCGAAATGATCGCCAAACATTTTGGGGAAAAACCAATTGAATTTGACCTCAATCTTTTAGGTCTCGGTGACAATTCGCATACGGCCTCGCTTTTTCCGAACACCTCGGTGCTGCACGAAAATGAAGCAACTATCCGCTCGGTTTATGTGGAAGAAGTGCAGATGGAGCGTATCACCATGACAGCACCACTGATCAATCGGTCCCGCAATATTGCATTCCTGGTTTTCGGTGCCGGCAAATCTGAAGCAGTATTTCACATCCTCGAAGATCAGAGCGGCAGCGCAGATTTATATCCCGCAAGATTAATTGCGCAGGACGCTGAAAAAGTAAAATGGTTCTTAGACGGAGCAGCAGCATCACGACTGACGGAGACGGTAAAATAAACCGAAGTGCCGCCAGACATTAATTATAATTTAAAACTACAATTATGTTCCCAAAAATAAATCCTGCCGAAACACCGGCCTGGAAAGCCTTAAGTATTCACCAGACGACAATGGAAAATGTGCAGATCAAAGATCTTTTTCAGGAAGATGCCGGGCGTTTCGAGAAAATGTCGGTACAGCTGGATGATCTTCTTTTTGATTATTCTAAGAATTTAATTACCACTGAAACGCTGGAAAAACTGTTTCAACTCGCCGAAGAGTGCAAAGTTAAAGAAGCGCGCGAAGCCATGTTTACCGGGGAAAAAATTAATGAAACCGAAGACCGCGCCGTAATGCATACCGCTTTGCGAAACTTCTCTCAGCAACCGGTGATGATTGGTGATGAAGACATCATGCCTGAAATCCGCAAAACGCGTGAAAAGATGAAATCTTTCTGCGAGAAAATTCACACAGGCGAATGGAAGGGTTATTCCGGCAAGAAAATTAAGAACATTGTAAATATTGGAATTGGCGGAAGCGACCTGGGACCTGTGATGATCACTGAAGCGCTGAAACCGTACTGGATCGATGGTATTCAGGCTTATTTTATTTCTAATGTTGATGGAACGCAGATTACAGAAGTCCTGAAAAATTTAAATCCTGAAGAAACGCTTTTTACGGTCGCCTCCAAGACATTTACTACACAGGAAACCATGACCAATGCGCACACCGCCCGTGACTGGTTCCTGAAAACCGCGAAAGATGAGAAAGAAGTTGCCAAACATTTCGTGGCACTTTCAACGAACGAAAAAGGTGTAAAGGATTTTGGCATTGATCCCGAAAATATGTTCGTATTTTGGGACTGGGTCGGTGGTCGTTATAGCATTTGGAGCAGCATTGGTCTGTCCATCGCGCTTACGGTGGGTTACGACAATTTCGAACATCTTTTGAAAGGCGCTGAATCTGCCGATGAACATTTTAAAAATACAGACTTCAACGAAAATATTCCTGTGTTAATGGCACTCGTCGGTTTATGGTACACCAACTTTTTTGGCGCTGAAACCGAGGCGATTCTGCCTTATGATCAGTATATGCACCGGTTTCCCGCGTACTTTCAGCAAGGAAATATGGAGAGCAATGGAAAGCACGTAGACCGGAACGGAAATGTAGTGACTTACAGCACCGGACCTGTGGTATGGGGAGAACCGGGAACGAACGGGCAGCACGCATTTTACCAACTCATTCACCAGGGAACACACTTAATTCCATGTGATTTCATTGCGCCGGCGATCAGCCACAATCCCGTCGGTAAGCATCACCAGATCCTTTTGTCGAATTTCTTTGCACAGACTGAAGCCTTGATGAACGGCAAAACTGCAGATGAAGTGAATGATGAACTGACGAAGTCAGATATGGATAAGGAGGAAATTAAAAAACTTATTCCTTTTAAAGTTTTCACGGGAAATAAACCAACGAATTCCTTTCTTCTTAAAGAAATCACCCCCTTTTCCTTAGGATTGCTGACGGCTTTGTATGAACATAAAATATTTGTTCAGGGTGTAATATGGAATATCTTCAGTTTCGATCAGTGGGGCGTTGAGCTCGGAAAACAGCTTGCACAGAAAGTACAGCCCGAACTTGAAAACGGTGAACCTGTAGATTCGCACGATGGTTCTACTAATGGTCTGATCAACATTTATAAAAAGTGGCGAAAATGAAAAGTTATACTCACGTCCCGCTATGCCGGAATTCCCATTGCAGCGTAATATGCCGCACCGATCAAGGCGGTCTGATCGTTTAGTACAATTTTTACGGGTATTTCTTTGAGCAAATGCTCCATGCGACCGACGTTGATAAAGTTCTTATTAAAAACTTCTTTGTCAATAAGGTCAAGGATTTTGGGTGCAATTCCGCCACCGACATAAATTCCGCCGGTTGCTTTGGTTTTCAGGGCGAGTTGCGCGGCTTCAATACTCAGATATTTTAAGAAAAGTTTTAAAGTATCACTACTTACCGCGTCCTTTTTTTCCAGTGCGGCAGTTGAAATTGCAATAGCAGGATCTTCTTTCTCAAATTCATCCGATAGCCAGGCTGGTTCTTTTTCACTGCTTTTCTGTCTTAAAAATCTGTAAATATTGTAAATCCCCTGACCGGACACTACACGTTCCCAGCTTACATGACCGAATTCCTTCATTAGAAAAGACCAAAGTTCCAGATCGAGTTCATCTACGGGCGAAAAATTACAGTGACCACCCTCCGTTGCGTACGGATTGTAGTGCGACCCATCCCAATACAAACCTGCTTCGCCCAAACCTGTCCCCGGAGAAATTATCGCGGCATTGCCTTTATTTTTTTCGCCTTCATTGATAATGATGAAATCATCATCCTGAAGAGAAGAAAGCCCATAAGCATTAGCCTGAAGATCATTAATGAGAAAAATGCTCGAAATGTCCAGATCCTTTTCAAGTTTATTGGCATCTATTTCCCAGGCGAAATTTACACCGCGCACTTTATCGCCATCCACCGGACCTGCCACGCCTAAACAGGCCGCATCGATCTTCACGGATTTATCGGTATGGAACTGGTGAAGCGCATCAACAAATGATTGATGGTCACTTGTCGGGAACCGTTGGCCTTTAATAGAAATCAAATTACTGTCCTTTATTTCAAAAAGGGCAAAATCGGTTTTGGTTCCACCTACATCTGCGGCCAGTACAACACCGGCTTTGGGCAGTTGGTTTCTGCGCGACGGATACGCCATCGGAACTGTGGCTTGTGAGATATCCGGTAAAGTGATGGGTTTGAATTTCTTCATCAGAAAAAAATATTTGGTTTTGTGAAAGTTTGTAAGGAAATTGAATCTTCATCCAAAAGCACTTTAGAAACCAGCAATAATCACACCCATCAAAAGTGACGTGGAACTGAGGAACAAAAAAATTCCCTCAGCGCGCGGGCAGAGGGAATTTTTACAAAAAACAATTAAAACTACTTATAACTGTGGTCCGGCAGCAACTAATTTTTTAGCTTCATCATTGTCACAGTATTGCTCAAAATTCTTGATGTAACGCGCGGCTAAATCTTTCGCCTTGGTTTCCCATTCTTCTGTACTTGCGTAGGTATCCCGCGGATCCAGAATTCCTTCTGAAACATTTGGAAGTTTAGTCGGGATTTCCAGGTTCATCACCGGAATAGTGGTTTTTTCTGCAGAATCAATAGATCCGTCAATAATTGCGTCGATGATGGCACGTGTGTCCTTCAGCGAAATTCTTTTTCCGGTTCCGTTCCAGCCGGTATTTACCAAATAAGCTTTCGCACCATGTTCTTTCATTTTACCGATCAAAGTTTTAGAATACATGGTTGGGTGCAATGTCAGGAACGCTTCACCGAACGCCGGAGAAAAGGACGGTTGGGGTTCGGTAATTCCTCTTTCGGTACCGGCGAGTTTAGAAGTGTACCCGCAGAGGAAATGATACTGCGCCTGATCTTCGTTCAACACCGATACCGGTGGCAACACGCCGAAAGCGTCGGCTGATAAATAAACTATTTTCTTGGCGTGACCTGCTTTTGAAGGAAGCACGATCTTGCTGATATGGTAAATCGGATAGGAAACGCGGGTATTTTCTGTGATCGAATTATCGGTATAATCTGCCTGACCGTTTTCATTTACCACTACATTTTCTAGCAGAGAATCACGTCGGATCGCCTTGAAGATATCCGGTTCTTTTTCTTCGGTAAGGTCGATCACTTTCGCATAACAGCCACCTTCAAAATTGAAAACGCCGTTATCGTCCCAGCCATGCTCATCATCACCGATGAGGTATCTTTTGGGATCTGCGGAAAGTGTGGTTTTTCCTGTTCCGGACAGGCCAAAGAATAAAGCCACATCGCCTTCTTCACCCACGTTTGCAGAACAGTGCATTGATGCCATACCTTTCAGCGGAAGGTAATAGTTCATCATCGCAAACATTCCTTTTTTCATCTCGCCGCCATACCAGGTTCCACCAATGATCTGAATTTTTTCAGTTAAGTTGAACATCACAAAATTCTCGGAATTCAGACCCTGCTCTTTCCAGTTTGGATTGGTTGTCTTAGACGCGTTCATCACCATGAAATCTGGCTCCCCAAAATTTTCAAGTTCGTAATTGGATGGACGGATGAACATATTTGTAACGAAATGAGCCTGCCAGGCAACCTCCATGATAAAGCGTACTTTTAGCCGCGTATCGGGATTGGTACCGCAAAAAGCATCAACCACATATATTTTTTTTGAAGAAGACAACTGATCGATCACCTGTTTCTTGCAGCTTTCGAAGATCTCCGGTGTCGTGGGCAGATTTACTTTACCGTCCCAGTTGATGATATCTTTGGTAACCTCATCTTTAACAATGAATCTGTCTTTCGGTGAGCGGCCGGTAAAAACACCTGTTTTTACGGAAACTGCGCCGGAATCTGTAAGTTGACCTGTTTCAAAACCCTGGTTTGAAGGGGACATTTCTGCCTGGAAGAGTTCTTCGAAAGTAGGATTGTAAACCACCTCCTGGTAGCCCGTAATACCTAAATCATGTAATTGCTGGATGATCTTGATGTTCTTCATAACGTCTGTTTAATTACTATTTTTTTTGTGAAAAACAAATTTAACGAATTATTCAGTGGCAGAAGAAAGACATGCAATGATATTCGTCACCACCCGCGGACCACCGGTTACAAAGGAAAACGACTCATAAAATCAAGCCTTTCCAGTCGAATACTGTACTGAAACCTTTAGCCCAAAAGTAGTTTTCGTAACCCGGGAATTTCGTACTCATCACAAAATCGCCGCCCCATGCGCCCAAACTCTTCACAAAAACAGGACAATCGCTGAAGTGCTTTTGCTTTACAGTTTCCATACCCAGAAAGTCACTAAGTTTCTCTTCATGAAACGCCATTAAATCTGAAAAGTCCTGCAGATTGTATGCTTGAACAATTTGATGCGTAAGCTCAGAAAATTCAGAAATAAATGAGGATGAGGCGGTTTTTTCTCTGTAAAGTTTTATCCCATCCCGGCTGTTCTGTTTCTGGTTGAGGTGAATAAAGATCAATTCGTTTTTGAAAACCGGATTATATTTCAGCGTTTCGGTTTTCCGCTCTGAACCCAAGTTTTGATAAAGGACAGCTTTGCGCGCTTTGGCTACGGCAATATCATAGCCGCTGCCGCCCAGACATATTTCATTAAGCACAAAAGGATCTGTTTCTGCCCATTCTGCCAGATTGTTCATTAATGTTGAACTGCTGCCCAAACCATAATCGGGCGGGAACTGGAGATTTGTAGTGAGCGAATATGACGAATCTTTCTGAAGTTGTGCACCTGAAGTTTCTTTGATCTGCAATAAAACTTTGAGTATAAAAGCTGCGCTGTCGGGAAGGTTGGTCGACAGGACTTTTCCGTGCCGGTAGTCGATTTCTGCTTGCAGCCAGGGCACGCATTTATGCATGGCTGTCCAGCTGATCAGTGAGCGGCCGTCTTCAATTTCTTCATAAAAAAACTCCTGCCCCCATTTTGTAGGAAGGGCAAGAGCCAAAGCGCCATCGAGAACGACGTATTCTGAAGTGAGCAATAATTTTCCCGGTGAAAAAATTCTACCCGCCATGTATTTTAAATTGCTGAAGATACCGAAACTTCGGCGTTGATTTTTTTAATAAGTCCCTGTAAAGTTTTTCCCGGACCTACTTCTATAAAATGTCCTGCTCCATCTTTGATCATATTCCGCACAGACTGTGTCCATTTTACTGGGCCGGTAAGTTGCGCGATAAGATTTTTTTTAATTTCTTCGGAATCCGTAACCGCCGTTGTAGATATATTCTGGTACACGGGGATCATCGCAGGGCGGAACTTTGTACTTTCTATTGCAGCGGCAAGCTTTTCCTGCGCAGGCTGCATAAGCGGAGAATGGAATGCACCATTGACCGGCAGAACGAGCGCTCTTTTTGCACCGGCTTGCTTCATCTTTTCGCAAGCAAGCTGAACTGCTGCCGTTTCGCCTGAAATTACCAGTTGTCCCGGACAGTTGTAGTTTGCAGGAACCACAATTCCTTCTGTTTCGGCGCAGATCTCCTCCACTTTTTCATCGGCAAGGCCCAGAATTGCGGCCATAGAACTTGGGTTTGCATCGCAGGCTTCCTGCATGGCACCGGCACGTGCAGCAACAAGTTTTAATCCGTCTTCAAAGGAGAGAACACCATTGGCCACAAGCGCTGAAAACTCTCCCAAGGAATGTCCGGCAACCATAGCGGCACCGATCCCGTGCACAGTTTTGAGGACTGCAACCGAATGAATAAATATGGCCGGTTGCGTAACTTCGGTTTTTTTCAGATCCTCTTCAGTTCCTTTAAACATTGCTGCCACAATGTTAAAACCTAAAATATCATTGGCAGATTCCATCAGGTCTTTTATGTCTTTGCGGGAATCGTAGAGTTCCTGCCCCATTCCCACAAACTGTGAACCCTGCCCCGGAAATACAAGTGCTTTCATATATATTATTTACTCAATATTAAGATTATATGCCGTTTTAAAGGACAAAAGTTTTATGATTTTCTGTTAAATTATTCTCAGCGGGAGATATTAGTTGGGAACCAAACGGACCACGCGGTAGCCCTGATTTACATAGGCGCCGGTTTTTGTTTTCTGAAACTCAAATTTGGTAGCAAGCTGAGTCTGCACCTTATTCATTTGTTTAAAGATCTCACCTTTCTTATTCTCACGGCTCAGCATATCATTTACCACATCAAAACCGATCACTGAATATTTGGAAGGTGTCTTGCAATATTTCTTTTTATAATCTGCCAGGATTTCTTTTTCGAAATCGCCGTCGGTATTTATTTTTCTGTCCATAAGATACACCAGGTTCGCCTGGCTCAGTTCATCAATTTTCTTTTCGAAAATCGGTGAGTAGAACATGCTGAAAGATTTAATACCCTGAACTTCCTGTGCGAGTGCGATCATCCTGTTACCGAATGAGTCGCCTGCGGAGTCTTCATCATTAACCAAAATTGCGATCACAGGCGCAGACTGGCCGGTCATCATATTTTTATCGAGTTGAATGTCGAGCGGCGAATTGACCACTATCACCGTTGGATTTTTCAGTTTCTTCTCCAGTTCGGCTTTCATATAATTGGCGCGGGACTTTCCGTTATCGGCCACAATGTATATTTTCTGATCGGAATACGCATCTTTCACTTCGCTTACCAGGCGGTCCATGTACACCTCTTCATTGGTTTCGATGAGAATAAGGTTGTTGAATGCCAGAAGATCGGGCGTATTTGCAAAAGGCGCCACAACCGGAATCTGCGAAGCTTTCACGTAATCAAGAACCTGGAGAACGCTCGATTTGAAGAAAGGTCCAATGATCAGGTCGGTATTGTCTTTATTGATCTGTGTTAAAGAATTCCTGAAGCTTGCTTCGTTTCCGGCATCAATCACCTTTATGTCGAGTTTCTGACCTTTTGCAGCGCTTCTTTCGACAGCCAGTTTTGCACCGGACAGAAAATCCAGGGAAAGGTTTCGGTATTTGGAATCACCGGTATCAAATCCGAAAGGCAACATTAAAACCACATTCAGCGCATCACCGGATTTCTTTACATAAGCGGCATCGAGTTTTTTAATTTTCAGGACCATACCGCTTTTCAAACCTTGTGAAAGGTTCGGATTCAAGGTCAAAAGTTCATCCAGCGAAATTCCGAACCTGTTTAATATGCCGAAGACCGTATCGCCGTTTTGCACCGTATATGTCACATAATCATCGGAAGATGAAACTGTACTGTAGGTCTGTAAACTTTCTTTTGGTGTGTCTGCAGTGATTTTAGGCTCAGCAGCTTCTGTAACGGCAGATGTTTTATTTCCTTTAATGATGATCATATCTCCTGGCTGCAGGCCTTTAGCTTCCAAACCGGGATTTAAAGCGAAAAGCTCTTTCTGGGAAATATTGAATTTGCGCGAAAGTTTAAAATAATTGTCTTTCGGCTGAACTTCATAGGAATTTTCATCAGGCGCAGTAATAGTAGTTTGGGTTTGTACCGGAGTTTCTGATTTTGTTTCTGCTACAGGTGTCGCCGCTGTTTGGGCTCCACCAAATTTCATGATTTTATCCAGTGGCAAAGTGACTTCATCACCAATCTTCATATGGGAATCCAACTCAGGATTCAGCTTTCGCAGATCGGCTTCAGCAATTTGATATTGTTTTGTAATCCCGTAAATGGTTTGTTTTGGCTGAAGTACAATTGTACCAAATTTTGCCGGGGACCCTGCAGTTGCAGAGGCAGAAACTGTATTTGCCGAGGTAGCTTTTGCATTTTTATCGATGATCAATACGTCGCCTATCTTCAGAATTCCGTCTTTTGCAGAGGGATTTAATTTCATCAGGTCATCGATCGTCATCCCGTATTTACGGGAGATATTGTACGGATTATCACCCTTCACCACGGTATGCGTTTTCTGTGAAAAAGCACCGACACACGCGATTAAACTTGAGAAAATAAAAAGTTTCTTGATCATCTTTTAGGTTAATAGGTACAAAAATACTGCTTTAAAATTAAATAACGAATATGCTTAATTCTGAATTCTGCACGTTAAGTCCCTCAAAACAATTTTGGAGCCACTCCTTTCCGAAGTCGCTGTAAAAGACCGAAAAGTTATAAGCTCTTTCCTGCCAGACCTTTCCGGGATGCACCTTTAGGAAAAGATCTTCAAGGCGTGCGAGCTTTTCGTTCTGCTTGATTTTTTCTGCGCGCAGAAGGCGTTTCCGCATCCTTTTAAAAGACTTCAGCTGACGGGTTTTCTCCGCATCTACCAGATTTCCGAAGGTCTGGTCGGTTTTTTCCGCGGCGGAAGTGAGGTTTGCAAATTGGGTTGAAAGGGTTTCTTCAGCCTGATCAAGTTCGGCTAAGATTTGATTATTCTCAAGTAAAACATCTTTGGATACCGACGTGAAATTTCTAAAAAAATCAGGAATTCCCAGACCTAATTTTACACTATTGTCCAGAATCTTCTGTGTAAGAAACAGCATAGAATTCCTTGGAATAAGTATGGGAAAAGGAAGGTTAGTCGCCTCAAAATACTTTCTGAGTTCCAGCCAGTACATGATCTCCGCATTTCCGCCGATATATGCCAGATTCGGTAAAATTGTTTCCTGATACACCGGGCGCATCAGTGCATTGGGACTGAAACGTTCCGGATGATTGGCAAGTTCACGCAATATTTCGTCTTCTGTGAAGGAAATATCTTTATCAACAATTTGGTATTTCCCATGCGCAAATTCTATTCTGTCGCGGGTTTCGCTGAGGTAAAATAAATTAATTTCGCGCGGGTTCACCTGAACTTTTCCATATTTGTCGGTGAGAAAACTTACCGTTTCTTTGGATTCATTAAAAAGTTCCTGCTTTGAGAGTTCATTTTTAAAAGCAGTTTTCATTTCGGCTTTCAGCTCTGCACAGTCACCGTCGAGGATCAGAAGACCGTATTCTGCAAAAAGCTCCTGCACCAAAATCCGCGTGGCCACGGAAAGTGTATTACCTTTAGCATAGGCTTTTTTTATTAGTAGCACTAACTCCGTCCCGAAAACGGAATCGCGGAATTCGTTTTCAAAATCAGCGGTAAAGCGGTCATCGCTTACTTTAATCCTGCCTACAGCACCGCCGGCGTTTGCGTGGGTTTCGTAGTAAGAATTTTCTGTTCGGAAATGATTGATCTCTTCAAAATCGTGATCTTCGGTCGCCATCCAAAAGAGGGGAACTGTTTTACGCTCCGGAAACTTTTCGTTTAAATATTCTGCCAATTTGATGGTCTGTAAAATCTTGTATATAAAGAAGACCGGTCCGGTGAAGAGATTAAGCTGGTGCCCTGTGGTGACCGTGAAAGTCTGCGGCTGTTTGAGATCGTTGAGATTTGCATGCTGCTTTTCCGACAGTCCCGTTAAGGAATGCTGCTCCCTTAAAACAGAAAAAAGAAGTTCGCGCTTTTCTGTAGAGAAAGATTGTCCCTTTTTGTGAAACTGTGCTTCTATATTTTCGGGCGTAAAAATATGCTGTTCAAACCCCGGTATCTGCGCATTTAAAAAGTCTTTGATCAAAAGTGGAATACTTTCGAGTTCTAAAAACGGTATAGTAGAGATTTTTTTCAAAATAATATTAACTAAATAAGTACCAGACTATCCCCAAATTCAGACGGAAATCATAGATCGGATAATTTGGCGCCGCAAAGGATTTGTTCTGCAAAATAGTGGTATTTAAATGCTGACCTTCAATAAAGATAAACATACGCTTTACTTTCAGATTAAAATATACATCTACAATCGGCTGGCCACCGATCGAATAAGAGTCTGCGCCGGGCAAAACAAATTCATTCAGTACAGGGAAAAAATCGCGCGACGCAAATTTCGTAAAATAATATACCTTGATGCCGGTCTGGATTTCAGCGGCGTTTTTAAAGGCTTTGGACTGCCAGAAGAGATTGGCGCGGCCAATGAAATTTGGCATCGGGAATAGTTCCTTATTACTGAGCGCACTTTGGAAAAGAACCTTCGGATTCAGGTGAAATTTGCCGTACGAAAATGTGGCCTCGCCGCCGATCTGCGAAATGTTCAGTGCCGCAGAACTTTGCTGCGGAAGTCCGGCAGAAGTAAGATACGTGTAATTATCAATACGGAAATAATTCCCGGAAAGCACGGTATTGAACCATTTCAGATTCACATCGCCTCCAATTTGTGTTACCGTTTCGTTGTTGGGATTGGCCAGGTAATAATTGAGCTTTTTATAAACGGAAGGATTGATCAGTAAATTAAAAGTCGGCGCGGCGCTTTGGAAGTTTACTCTGGCATTTACAAAATAATCCTTAATAGGTTCGAACTTCAGCACATTCCTGGAACTCACATAGCTGCCGAATTCTTTGCCACCCGAAAATTCCAGATTGGAGCTGAGTTCAACTTTATCCCAAAGTTTAATGAGCAGATTACCGACCGCGCCAATTCTGTTTTCAGACAGTTCCTGTGGAATGCCGAGGTAACCGGGAAGTGCCTCTCCTATTCCTAACCTGATCAGTTGATGACGAACGCCGGCATCGAGCTTAAAATTGGTCTGATCGAAAAGCACACTTACTGTATTGCTCAGGTCCTTCGAATATTTTTTCGATGAAAGCGGATAATCGATCAGTTCGGAAGGCTCATTAAAATAAAAACTTTCGGCCGTTCCCTGCGCATAGTAATATTTGTTGGTCTGCTGATAGATCGTATGGCGTATTTTAAACGGGAATTTTTCTGAGGCAAAAGGCCGAAACTCGTGACTCAGATAATATCTGCGGTAAGCAAACCTGGAGTCGGAAGAATTGAGATTTACCGGAAGGTTCAAACGGTTATTAAAGTTACTGCTGCCGTTAAGAAAAAGACCGATATCTGCCACACCACCGTTTTCCTGGTTGTTTACATTTTGGTGGATGTAATGTGCGAACGCTTCGTACTTTTTATTCGGTGAGGTGTAATGTCCGGAAAAAATGATGTTGTTGTTTGCCGCGAGGGAATTTTTGTAAAATCCGAGTGAGCGAAGTCCCATATATTCCACGGCAAAATTAAAATCCCTGCCAATATTCTGGGTGTATGTGGACTGTAGTTCCGCCCCGCTGCTCATGGAGTTATGGTAGATGAATGCGGTAGTAGGTGTTTTGACATCATAATATTTAATGTCGTTGATGCCTAAGATAAAAAACGATTTACGGGTGGGAAGCAGGGCGAGATTCTGCTCGGTATTCACCTCGAAGACCAGCGGCTGAAAACCGGCTCCTATATTTGCAAACTGTATCCTGCCAAAATTATCGCGGTTGTTATACTGCGTAAAAATAAAGGTTTTGTCCTGGGTAAAAGCAGTATCGAAAATCTTCTTTTCAGAAAATCTCGTCTGATAGGTATAATCGTAAATGGTTGGTTTGAAGATGGTAAGTGAATCCTTGTGCCCGGAGTCGATCACAAGAGTATCCTGCGGTTTCACTCTGTTGGAATCGGTTTTGTTCACGACCTGCGCCGAGGCAAAAAAACCGTAGAAAAGAAAACAGAGAAGAAAATATTTCATTTGTATACTTTGGTGTACAAATGTATGAAATATGAGGAAATAAAAAATCCGGGCCGGCAGCATGCGGCTGAAGTCTGAGCAAAAAAAAGACCGCAGTTAAACCTGCAGTCTTTGAAAATATAAGTTTTCGGGAATTTAATTATATCCCGGATACTGTGTCAAGTTCGGATTCGCGTTCATGGCTCCCTGTGATACCGGGAACACAAATAACTTATCTGTAGCTGCAAGATCGCATACTGTACAGTTTGACGGTCTTGAAAGCGGAATGTTATAACGTTTCAGATCGAGGAATCTTTGACCTTCACCGTAGAATTCTTTGCTTCTTTCCGTTAAGATATCATTCAGGATATTCGCTCCTGTATAAGTGGACCCTTTTCTTGACAGGGCAAACTGGTTCAGTTCAGTAAGTGCCAAAGCATCCTGACCTGTTAAGTGCAGGGCTTCGATTCTGTTGAGGAATGCTTCAGAATAGCGCAAAACTTTGATATTTCTGTAATACCTTCCTGCACTTGAGATCTGCGGATATTTATTGGTCCAGTATCCTTTAGGATCATCTAAAGTAGGCACACCAACATTTGTCAGCAAACTGGTGGCTGCTACACTTCCTCTTCGGACATCTGTCGGAGCGAAGCTGGTGTAGAATGTCTGGTTAAATAGAAATGCTTTCTTCGGATCCAGGCGGTAATAATAACCAGGCAAAGACATATTGGCGCCAATTCCGGTCACTTTATTCGTTTCCGAATTCAGATCGAGTTCCCAAAGGGTTTCAGGATGGTTTTCATAAAGGTCGTCTTCTTTTCCGGCAAAATAGTTGAAATAATTTGCCACGGCAATGTCCTTGGATGGAATGAAAGGATTTAAAGCAGATGCTGCTGAATAAGCTGCATTAGCAGCATCCCTAACTTCCGTTGCCAGTTGTAGGGCTGCCGCCGCGTCTCCTGCACCACGTCTGCTCAAATACACGCGTGAAAGCAAAAGCTTAGCTGCATTTTTACTGAAAGTGGTCTTTGTGCCGGGCGCATCATCGTCCTGGTTGATTCCGTCTTTCAGATCTGCTACGATCTGGCTGTATACTTCGGCAACAGTTGCTCTGGCGGGTGTAATGTTCACATCATAGTTACCAAGAACAAGCGGCACTCCAAATTCCTGATTCTGACCGGAGCTGATGGAAGGCGAATAGTAATTAACCAAGGTAAAATAAGCAAGTGCTCTCAGTGTTTTAGCTTCGCCTTTTAAGCGTACTACATTTGCGTTTGCGGCCACCTCCTGATTGTTGATGACGAGGTTGCAGTTCGCAATACTGGCGTACAGACCACTGTAGAAACCACCAAGATCCGGCTGCTGGCTTGAGTTATAATTAAAGTTATAGGTGCTTAGAAAAGATGGATTGGAATTGACAAACATTTTGTCGCCCATCAGGTCACCATAAACCATGGCCTGTGTACCATAAATGCTTACCGATCCCATCGTCATATAAGCCCCGTTCAGCAGCTGCTGCAATTTAGCCTCTGTAGCAATGTCGGTGATATCATCCAGACTTGGCGGGAATAATTCCAGATCTCTGTCGCTACACGACTGTGTAGAGAAAAGGAAAAATAAAGTGGATATTATTAAAAAATATTTTTTCATTGTAATTTAATTTTTGAAAGTTAAAAACCTACCTGAATACCAAATGAGAGGGTTCTGATTACAGGTGAAGAATACCAGTATCTCCCTTTACCCACCCAAGACCATGAATTTGATGTAGATTCCGGATCATAATTCAATCCTTTATCAAAAACATAAGTAAAGATATTTGTTCCTCTGGCGTAGATCGTTAAATTATTTATTCCTGTAGAATTTTTGAATAACTCGCCAAATGAGTAGGCAATTCTCGCTTCTTTCAGTCTCAGGTGGTCACCCTTGCTAAGGAAACGTGTAGATTCCAGTCGCGATTCACTTGGGTTATTAAGCAGCGCTTTGGGATTGCTTGCTGTATAATTTTCTGCTCCCGGAGCATCGGTCCAGCTGTCGTACAATGCATCGGTAACCTGGTTTCTGTTCGGGAAACGGCCATCGTGAATTGTGTAGGAATGTACACCGTTCTGAACCATAAAATCGAACTGCCCTGAAATAAGGAAGCTTAGAGTTAAATTTTTGTATTTGAACTCATTGGTAAGACCAATGTTGTAAGTCGGGAACGCATTTTTGCCAACCCAGGCTTTTTGCGCATCGGTCTTCTTATTGGTTACAGCAGACATAGATCCGTCGGTATACCAAAGTGCATCACCGGCTTTGATGTTGTTTGCAGCATCATCAGCTCTTGCAACTCCTGCCCACAACCAAGTGTAATATTCACCTAAAAGGTGTCCGGGTGCAATTGCAACCAAAGCGTTATCTCCGTCTCCCGGATCATCTGCTCCAAATGTAACGAGATCCTGATTAAGTTTTTCAACAATTGATTTACCATAAGAACCATTGGCGTTGATATTCCAGGTAAAATTATCATTACGTATTGGTGTGGCGTCAACTACAATTTCGAAACCTCTGTTTCTGATATCGCCGATATTGGCAAGGTACGAGCCCGGACCCCCGGATTCTGCCGAAGCAAACTGGTCGAAAATTGCTTTTTTGGTTAATTTATCATAGTAATCCAAAGTAAACTTCAAGCGGTCATTGAAGAAACCGAAATCAGCACCGATATCTAAATGCCCCGACTGTTCCCACTCCAGCGCCGGGTTTCCCGGAGAAGTGATTCCACCGTAACCATTGTGGTCGCCCCAGCCGATCTGGGAGTTGTAACCGATGGTGGCATAGGCATTATATTGTAAGCCCCACTGATCAGCATATGGAATGTTTCCTAAAACACCATAACTACCTCTCAATGTAAGGGAAGAAAATGCCTTTGGTGCAAATGATTCATTCATTACATTCCAGGAAGCACCAACCGACCAAAAGTTACCCCATTTCTGCTGTCCAAGAGTCGAGTTACCGTCTCTTCTCAACTGTCCCGAAAGCGTGTACTTACTGTTAAGCGTATAGTTCAGTCTTCCAAAATAAGCGATCTGTCTCCAGGCAAAGTCGTCGTTGGAAACGGTCTGATCATCCGAGAACTGGAAATAAGGTCTTGGATCGTTCATTGTAAGGGTGAAGGCGAACAGATTGTTATATGCGTGATCCTGATATTCCATACCGGCATAAGCCTGAATATTGTGAATGCCATTAAATATATTTCTGTAACTGAAGGTGTTGGACCAGTTCCAGTCCAACATCGTAGTACGGGCATCTCCCAAGAATCCCTGATCAATATCCATCCCGATATACACCGGGTGGCCCGGCAGTCCCCACTGTCTCTCGGTCATAAACTGACCCTGAAGTCCGAAAAGCGAGTTGAAATAGAAATTTTTAATGAACTGATAATCCATATTCACCGAGGCGATCACGGAATTGATCGTAGAGCGCTGACCGGTTTCTTCCAGGATCGATACCGGATTGAAACCTTCTGTCATTTCGTTACTGTCCGTTGGCCAGCTGTACTGGTTGTAGCTGCCGTCTGCATTATAAACGGATCTCCACGGAGAAAGCATAATGGTAGAAGTTACAGGGTTTGCAGAAGCTCTACCACCGAAGTACGTATTTCTTTTGATGTTGGAATAGTTCACATTTAAACCAAACTTCAGCTTGTCCGAAGCTTTGTGATCGATCGCCGTATTAATACTTAAGCGGTCAAAATCCGAAGATTTAACAAGCGGGCTGTTATGGTAATACGATCCACCAATTCTGAAAGAAGTATTCTCTGCCCCACCACTTACACCGAAATTATAGGTATTAATTACCGAAGAAGTTCTGTTGACTTCTTTGGACCAGTCGGTAAACTGTCGGGACTGCTTGATCGGTTCGCTATTCGGAATATAATTATTGTAATAATAATCAGTTGCCTGTTGCAGGGTTGTAAAGGTTTGGTTGATACCGTTTCCGCCCTGTGAGTTCCACATGAGAATTCCACCATATTTCAGGTATTCATCACCATTCATCAATTTCATTTTATCAAAAGCACGGTCCTGAACACCGGTTTCTGAAGAGAAATCGAATTTTGTTTTCTGGTTGTATTTTCCTTTTTTGGTGGTAATAAGGATTACGCCGTTTGCACCTCGGGAACCGTACAGAGCAGTGGCGGAGGCATCTTTCAACACCGATACATTTTCAATGGCATTTGGATCTATAGAGGAAAGCGGATTCCAGGATTCCATCATTGAGGCGTTATCTGCACCTTTGCCGACAACTACACCGTCGATTACATAGAGTGGGTTTGGTGTACCGATCAGCGAACTAACTCCCCTGATGGTCACCATGTTGGAGGAGCCGGGATCGCCACTGGCCGAGGAAAAGTTAAGTCCGGCAACACGGCCGTTCAAAACATCGTCAACAGAAGAAAAAGGTGTAGACTCAAAATTTGCCTTGGATACTACATTATACGCTCCTACTTTCTGGGCCGGATCCAGCTTAATCCCTCCGACTACTATTACTTCAGCAATCTCGGTCGTCTTTGTTAATGTATCACGTTTTGCCTTCTGCGCCATCACTGTATGACCCGCAAAAAACAATACTCCGATACTTAAAACTCGTAATTTTACATTCATATTAACATTATTTAATATTTTAAAACGCAAATATGTTAATTTAATTTAACATATCCAAATTAAAATTTATATAATCTTAACAGGTTTGGAGATTCCTTAACACATTACTAAACCAACGTTTAATTTACAGAAATTACCGTACTGTTTATCGTAAAACGTGACGATTTTAATTATAGGAAAACATAAGTGAGACCGTTTGATATTGGTGCGTGAAAAATTTACACAGTATCCTTAATATTAACATTTCATTTAATCTCAAGAGTAAAACCATTCAGTTAAAGTCAAAAAAAAAGCTGCTCCACAAAAATGTGAAGCAGCTTTACATGAAATATAATTTGACTTTTTAAACTAAGTCCTCATCCTATAGATTTGGGTTGTTATTGACTTCCTGCTGAGGAATATCAAGCGTTAACCTGTCATCGGAATAAGGGAAAGACTGACCTGCAAAGAACAGGTGATTGGATCCTCTGGTGATCGTAGCCTTGTTTCGTTTCATTGCTAAATAGCTTTTGCCCTCGCCCCATAACTCGATTCTTGTCTGAAGATAGATCTCCTGCTGCAAAGCAGTACCGGACAAAGAGTTAAGGTAGGAAGTGTCCGCAATCCTGTCTGCCAGGTAATTCTGAAGAACCGTTCTTGCCTGAGCCTCATTTCCAGATTTTGCCAGGGTTTCTGCTGCCAGCAAATGGAATTCGTCAACACGCATGAACAGATAATCAGTGGTCACGATTCGCTGTCCGCCGATTTCTCGGCCCGGCGCATAAAACTTGTTTACCGGAACAGCAGGGTAATCGCCGTCTTCTTTTGCATCAAGCATTACATAACTTGTAGCAGTTTCGTTTACAGTTTTGAACTGTTCTTTACGGATATCATCAGGACGGATCGCATCATATAAACCATAGTCGATTGACTTGGCATCACCTACCCATGCATAAGAATAGGTAAAGATATCTGCCTGACCCCACCAGCTGATCAAATCAAGATCATTGGCTTCTGTAAGGTCAAAGCCCCACATCCAGCTTTTGGTATTCAGGTCGTTGAAACCACCACCGGATCCTGCTTCTTCATTATACACAGTTTCCTCTTTGGTTGTTTTAGGATATTTTGCGATGATCTGAAGAGAAAGTTCTGCAGCTTTGGCATTTTCGCCCATTGCCGCATACGTGTATGCAAGTAATCCTTGCGCTACCTCTTTGTTGATCATTCCTTTATTTGCTCTGCTGAAACCGTTAAGCAAATCAACTGCTTCAGTAAGATCTTTTACGATCTGACCGTACACTTCAGACTGTTTTGCCTTTGGCTTACCATCAACTCCTGTATCTGTATAAAGTGGGATTGAAAGTGCTTCAGGATTGTAACCTGTAGTGAAATACTGCATCAAATAAAAGTAAGCATAAGCACGCATAGCTTTCGCCTGGCCCATAGATGATTTATCTGAAGCTGACGCAGGAACTGCATCATTACCGCCAAGTCCGGCAATAACATCATTTGCAGCGTAAGCAACTCTATAATAATATCTCCACGGCTGGTAGTTAGAGTTATTGGTATAATCAACCGGTGCACTTAAATTGGCAATATTACTGTACCAACCATAAGTTACACCACTCAAAACCATATCTGCAGAAAGAAGATCGGAAACAAGGTCGTAACCTTTCTGTCCATAATCATCATGACCGGTAGTACCGCCGGTTCCGGTATTGACCATCATCAGATACAGTCCGTTCAGTTTTGCCTGAGCAGGTGGATTGGCCAATGTTTCGGTCGGTGCGCTTTCCAGAAACTCTTCCCGGCAAGATGTTGCGGTGAGGAGAATTCCCATCATTGAGCTTAATATAAGTATTTTTTTCATTTATATATATTTAGAAGTTTGTTTTAACACCAAATGTAAATGTTGACAATGGCGAATATCTGTACATGTCGGTATTTCCTGTTTCTGAAGTTGTCGGGTTAAAGCCGTTTCTCTTCGTCTGGATCCAAAGATTATCTCCGGTGACAGACAATGTCAAACCATTTAATCCTAAACCTGTTACATATTTATTCGGCAATGTGTAAGCAAGACGCACATTGTTTAGAACGATATAGTCTGATTTGGTTAAGAATCTTGTGGAAAGGCTGTTATAGTTGGTGTCGCCCGCACGGTTACTTGTTAATCTTGGAACGTCGGTAACATCGCCAGGATTCTGCCATCTGTTCAAGATATCTGTATGCCAGTTATTTCCACCTACCTGTCCGTTACCCATCAGTGTCGCGTAAGCACTGTCGTAAGAGTAACCACCGATTCCGTAAAGGAACTGGGCAGAAAGTGAGATCGCCTTGTAACCTGCGTTTAAAGCAAATGCTCCACGAAGATCAGGAATAGCTGATTTCCCAACATATTTCTGCGTAGCTTCCTGGTAAACTTCTGTAGTACCTACTGAAACCTGTGCATTTGGATTCTTCGCCATGTATTCGAAAAGTGAAGAGATCTGCTCACCTTTATCGAATTTCCCGTTGTTATTCACATCGGTATAGTGAACAGTCCACTGACCGGCTCCCGTTGCAGGGTTTACACCAGCCCATTCTCTCATATAGAAATCGTAAAGTGAATGTCCTTCCGCTCTACCAAACCCACTTTCCGCAAGGTCAATCAGTTTTGGCAGTTTTGTGGAACCGTCAATCGGCATTTTGGTCAGCTTGTTGTTAAGGTGCTCACCGTTTACAGAGAAGTCTACATAAAAGTCAGGCTTGCTTACGATATGAGCCACTAAGTTAAACTCAAGACCCTGGTTTACCAGTCGGCCGTCATTCACTTTCAGGATTGCGTTTCCTGTAGATGGAGCCAATCTTCTGTCAAAGATAAGGTTATCGGTTGCTTTGTTGAAGTAGTTGATTTGCCCTTCGATCGCTCTGTTTGGCAACAACGTAAATTCAACACCACTGTCGAAATTCTTGGATTTTTCCCAGGTAAGTTCCGGATAACCGATTCTGTCGAACGCCGCAGCAGGAAGATCCATAAAGTTTCCTGGATTATACACGTTGTAACCTGGATAATAACCCATGTTCTGGTCTGCGTACGTCGCGCTTACGATAGACTGATCACCTACAACACCATAACTGGCTTTTAATTTCAGTTTGTTGAATATACGGCTGTCTTTAAGGAAATTCTCCTTGTTTACAACCCAACCTGCTCCTACGGAGTAGAATGTATCCCACTTTTCATTTAGGAATCGTGAAGATCCATCGCGTCTTGCACTTGCAGATAACAAATATTTATTGTCATAATCATACATTACCTGACCGAAATAACTTTCCAGTGTATAGTTATATACGTAAGAATAAGCCGGACTCTGGTTGATCGCGTTGTTGAATTCACCACCATCAGGAATTACCAAACCGTATTTAGATGCAGAAAGGTAGTTGTATTTCCAGTCTGTAGATTCATGTGCCACAAATGCCTGAACACCGTGATCCCCGAAACGGTTCATGTATCGAAGTAACTGCAGGAAGTTGTTTTAAAACAATTCCGTACGCACTTTGTACAAAGATCCGAACTGAGGTGCAGAACTTCCGTAGTACGGGTTACTGTAATCGTTTCTAGAATTGTTAAAGTACTGACCACCCAAACGCGTTTCTAAGCTTAAGCCTTTGGTAATATCTGCTTTTAAGAAGAAGTTTGCGTTGATCTCATGTTTCTTTCTGTTGTCCAGATCATAGGTTGCGTCTGCGATTGCGTTGGTTAAAGCACCAAAACCACGACCGTTACCATAGTCAAACTGATTACCACCATAGTAAGGATCTGCAACGAAGTTACCCTGTGCATCTCTTAGATAAAGTGGATAAATAGAAGGGATATTATCTGCAAACCAGAAAATACTTCCACTGTCCGCAGTTTGTCCGTTTCGGTTGGTATCGGAATAAGCATAACCCATGTTAAACTCTCCTTTCAACCAGGATTTTGCCTGGTGAGATACATTTAATCTACCGCTGTAACGCTCATATTTGGAATTGATGGAGTAACCTTCATCTTTCAAATAACCGATACCGGAATAATAAGTTGTTTTACCTTCACCACCGCTGATGCTTAAATTGGTTTCTGAACGGATCGCGGTCTGGAAACCGTAATCTCTCCAGTCTTCAGGTGTATATTTACGTGCCACACCGTCGCGTACCATATGCGTGGCGGGATCGATCAGCTGTGCAGCATTGGCATCCCACATGTTGTAATTGGGGCGGATACCTGCACTTGAGAAAAGTCTTGTATTTGCATAACCTACAGGATCTGCACTTCCACTAAGTCTTCCCTGGTTATATAATGCTTCCCAAGACAGACCGATATACTGCTCCGGGCTGCGGATCACATCATAACGCGGAATAAGCGGTGAGTTGAAACCGATTTTAGTTTCGATAGTCACTACATCTTTTCCGGAACGTCCTTTTTTGGTCTGAATAAGTACCACACCATTTGCTCCTCTGGAACCATAGATCGCTGTTGCCGTTGCATCTTTCAGCACAGTCATACTTTCGATATCATCTGGATTGATTGCCGATACATTTCCATTAAAAGGAACACCATCCAACACATAAAGCGGTTCTCTGTTACCACTTACCGACCCAAATCCTCTAATTCTGATGGAAGGTTCCGAACCGGGCTGGCCGGAGCCTGTAATTACACGTACACCAGCCGCCTCACCGGTCAAAGCCTGTGCAACGTTGGATACATTTTTTTTGGAAATCTCTTCATTCCCTACTCTGGAAACGGATCCGGTGTAATCTTCTTTCTTCACTGCGGTATATCCTACAATGATTACCTCATCCAAATCTGAAACTCTGGTCGAATCAGATTGTGCATAGGATAAACCCCCGCCTAAAAAGAAAATGACTCCCGCTCCGAGCGCCTTTAATTTAACATTCATATTAACTTTTTTTTAATATTTGAGTCGCAAATATGTTAAATTTTATTAATATTTCCAAGTATTCTCATTACTTTAACAATATGGCTGTGAATTTCACTTTGAGGTTTATTCAACGTTTCGGCTAAAGGGGTAAAATAACATTAATATTGATCCATAAACATTGAGTTTTCTGCACGCTTTCGCGCCAAAGCGTGAAAGAAGTTAATTCGGCATTTAGAGCCTTTTCCGTATTTAAGAGCACAAAAAAACCCGCTTTTCGGCGGGTTTCAGACTGTTTTATAAAAATTATTTCAGTTTTTTCTTTACAGCAACTTCTTCGTAAACTTCCAGAATGTCGCCTACTTCTATGTCGTTGAAACCTTTGATATTCAAACCACATTCGTAACCTTTTGTCACTTCTTTCACATCATCTTTAAAACGTTTCAGACTTTCGAGCTCGCCGTCGAATTTCACAATACCGTCGCGCAGTAATCTGATTTTCGAATTTCGGGTTACTTTTCCTGTCAGAACCATACAACCGGCGATAGAACCTACTTTTGAAATTTTGAAAACTTCACGGATCTCTACAT
This sequence comes from Kaistella palustris DSM 21579, assembly GCF_000422265.1. Classification (GTDB taxonomy): domain Bacteria; phylum Bacteroidota; class Bacteroidia; order Flavobacteriales; family Weeksellaceae; genus Kaistella; species Kaistella palustris. The sequence continues at coordinate 275,778 of NZ_AULL01000017.1, read as the reverse complement.
TTCCGATCACCTGTTCTTTTATCTCCGGAGAAAGCATTCCTTCCATCGCTTCCTTCACCTCATCAATAGCTTTATAGATTACGGAGTAGGTTCGGATCTCGATCTCTTCTCTGTCTGCAAGTTCTTTTGCGTTGACACCTGCCCTTACATTGAAACCGATCATAATTGCATCGGAAGCAGCTGCCAAAAGCACGTCGGATTCGGTGATCTGACCTACGCCCTGGTGAATGATGTTTACGCTGATCTCCTCGGTAGACAGACTTTGTAACTGATCAGAAAGTGCTTCTACAGAACCATCCACGTCACCTTTAAGGATAATATTAAGTTCTTTGAAGTCTCCAAGTGCAATACGTCGGCCCAGCTCATCAAGCGTAAGGTGTTTCTTCGTTCTGATGGATTGTTCCCTCTGTAACTGCTCTCTCTTGGTAGCGATCATTTTCGCTTCTCTTTCGTCTTCGAATACACGGAATTTATCTCCCGCGGTTGGAGCACCGTCGAGACCCAGAATTGTAATCGGGATCGAAGGACCGGCCTCATTCATGGCTTTACCTCTTTCATCCAGGATTGCTTTTACTTTACCGTGATTTTTGCCGGCAAGAACATAATCTCCTACCTTCAATGTTCCGGTTTGTACAAGCATGGTAGCTACATAACCTCTGCCTTTATCCAGAGACGCTTCAATTACCACACCCTGTGCGTTCTTGTTCGGGTTCGCTTTCAGTTCCAGCATTTCTGCCTGCAGCAATACTTTCTCCAGCAAAGCATCCATATTGTTACCGAATTTCGCGGAAACTTCCTGAGACTGTACGTTTCCACCCCATTCTTCTACCAGAATATTCATAGCAGAAAGCTGCTGACGGATGTTATCAGGATTGGAGTTAGGTTTATCAACCTTGTTGAGCGCGATGATCATCGGCACACCCGCCGCCTGAGCGTGGGAAATCGCTTCTTTTGTCTGAGGCATTACGTCATCATCCGCAGCGATTACAATAATCGCAATATCGGTAATCTGTGCACCTCTGGCCCGCATTGCAGTAAAGGCTTCGTGACCCGGAGTATCCAGGAACGTGATCCGCTGACCGTTTTCGAGTTGTACGTTATATGCACCAATGTGCTGTGTGATCCCACCGGATTCACCGGCGATCACGTTTGTTTTTCTAATATAATCCAGGAGTGAAGTTTTACCGTGATCCACGTGTCCCATTACGGTAACGATCGGTGCTCTTGGCACAAGATCTTCGGCGGTATCAGTATCTTCTTCAATTACGGATTCTTCCAGATCAGCATCGGAGAATTCGATTTTATAACCAAATTCATCAGCAACAAGTAAAAGCGTATCCGCTTCCAGACGCTGATTCATGGTTACCATAACTCCTAAGGAGAAACATGCAGAGATCACCTCGGTTGGGGATACATTCATTAAACTCGCCAGCTCACCAACGGTAATAAATTCCGTTACTTTCAGCGTTCTGTCCGCAGCATCCATTTCCTGCTGAAGTTCATCCTGCTCTCTTCGGTAAACTCTTTTCTCTTTTCTGTATTTAGCGCCTTTATTTTTACCGCCTTTACTGGTCAGTTTTTCTAAAGTCTCTTTGATCTGGTTTTTAACCTGCTCATCAGTTAATTCAACCGGCATCGACGGAGCACCTCTCCTGGAACCTCCCGGTCCTGAAGGTCGGTTGCCACCCTGGAATCCCGGTCTGTTGCCGCCCTGGCCGCCAGGTCTGTTTCCACCTGGTCCACCCGGTCTGTTTGCGCCCGTACCACCAGGTCTGTTACCTTGTGTGCCTGCTGTATTTGTACCCGGAGTTCCGGGCTTTTCGATACGTTTTCTTTTTTTCTTTGCCGCTGCACTGCCCGGTGCCGGCTTGGGTTTATTGAATTGCGAAAGATCTACGGTTTCTTTCAAGATCTTTACGCCGCCAAGTTTTTGATAAACTGTCTCGATGACATTGGATTCCGGTGCTTCGGCCTGCGGTGTTGGCGGAACTTCAGCTGGTGCCGGAGTTTCCTCTTTTGCTGCCGGTTTTTCCTCTGCCTTTTCTACAGCCTTAGGCTCTTCTTTGGCGGGTGCCGGAGTTTTTGCAGGTCTTGGCTTGTTTCCTGCGATCTGGGAAAGATCGATTTTATCTAATATTTTGAATTCCTGTTTTTCCGGAGTCGCCGGCGTAACCGCCGCAGGTGCTTCCTGTGGAACTTCGGGTTCAGGTATTTTCTCTTCCTGTGGTTCCGGGGTTTTTGGGTCAAGGTCGATTTTACCCAGAACTTTGGGTTCAGGTTTTAGATTTGCTTTGGCTCTTATTACCTCAGGTTTTGCCGGTTCAATTTCCAGTTTTTCTTCCGGAACTTTCGCGATTACCACCTCATGGGAAGCCTTTCTCTGTTCACTGTCTTTTGCGAACTCCGCTTCCAATGCAGAATATGCCGATTCTTCCAATTGAGCGTTCGGGTTACTCTCTACTTCGATTCCCTTGGACTGCAGAAATTCTACAAGCCGTGTCATCGAAATATTGAATTCCTTAACTGCTTTGTTTAATCTAATTTTTGGCATGTATATTTTATACTTTTATTTAAATTTTGGTAAAGTTAAATCATTTTAACTTGAATGTCGAAAATTCTGGGCATTAGTCCTCAAATTCTTCTTTTAATACCTGTTTTACCTCTTCGATGGTTTCTTCTTCCAGATCAACCATTTTCAGAAGTGCTTCAGTGTCTTTATCCAGGATACTCTTGGCAGTTGTAAGTCCTACTTTTTGGAATTCCTCGATGATCCACTGTTCTATATCGCCTGCTCCCGTTCCGGAAAACTCTTTTAATTCTACATCATCATCTTCATTGGATTCCCTGTACACATCGATCTCGTAACCGCTTAACCAGGATGCAAGTCTAATATTCTGTCCCTGTTTTCCAATAACGCGCGAAATTTCTTCGACCGGCGTATAAACCATGGCGTAGTTGGTTTCCGGATTGATCTCAATTTTATTGATGGTGATATTTCCTAAAGCTCTTTTCACCATGATCTCCGGATTTTTGGACCACTGGATCACATCAATGTTTTCATTCCGAAGTTCACGAACCACACCGTGAATCCTGGATCCTTTCACACCGACGCAAGCGCCCACCGGATCAATTCTGTCGTCATAAGCATCCACTGCGATCTTCGCTTTCTCGCCTGGGATCCGAACGACTTTTTTCAGGATAATGGTGCCGTCCTGGATTTCAGGAATTTCAAGTTCCAGCAGTTTCTCCAAAAATTTAGGTGCCGTTCTGGAAACGATGATCTGCGGTTTAGCTCCTTTAAAATCAACACTTTCTACGATTGCACGGATATTTTCTCCTTTTTTAAAGAAGTCGGAAGGGATCTGGTTTTCTTTTGGTAAGATGAATTCATTATCTTCGTCATCCAACAAAATTACATGTTTGTGACGGATGTGATGTACCTCGCCAATGACGATCTCACCGATCCGGTCGCGGAACTGCTCATATAGATAAGCGTTATTGTGCTCCTGAAGTTTTGTCGCCAGAATCTGTTTCAATGTAAGGATACTTCTTCTGCCTAACTTTTCGATGGGAATTTCTACCGTGAAATCTTCGCCCACTTCAAAAGTAGGGTCAATCTTTTTGGCTTCGGATAATTCGATCTCCAGGTCATCGTCTTCAGACATATCGTCTTCAACAATGGTTTTATTAAGGAATATCTGAAAATCACCTTTATCAGGGTTCACGATAACGTCAAAATGATCATCAGAATCAAATCTTTTACGTAAAAGAGTTTTCAATGAATCTTCAATAATCGCCATCAGGTCAATTTTACTGATGCTTTTTTCTTCTTTGAAATCGCCAAATGCTTCAATCAATGCTAAACCGTCCATTATCTTCTTTTTTTATAAGGGTAAGCGATGCGGCTCCGCAGAGCGAGCATCTTTTTTAATTAAAATTTTACTGCAACAAGTGCTTTCTTTATATCCGTATACGGAATCTCTTTTTCCTCTTCTACATCAACCTTGCCTTTGCCCACCTCTTTTGGCTTGCGGTAGCGCATCACCAAAACTATGTTTTCTTCTTCTACACGGGCGAGTTCGCCTTCGATTTTGGTAGAGTCATTGAGCAGAACTTCCAGATCGCGGCCAATATTCTTCTTAAACTGTCTTTCGGAAACCAGTGGTTCACCTAATCCTGCACTCATCACCTGAAGCGAAAAATCATGTTCCTCGCGGTCCATATTAAATTCAATCGCGCGGCTCGCATCCAGACAGTCCTGCAGCGAAACACCGGAATCACCGTCGAGGATTACCGTAATATCGTCAGCCGGCGAAAACTTAAGGTCGATCAGAAAGAGATCTGTGCGCTCCTGAAGAAAGTTCTGAAGCAGTTCTTCTATTTTTTTTTTAAATTCCATATACTTAATTAGGTTTACGAAAAAAGGCATTCTTGCGAAGGCCTTTTCATTTTTCCGTAAATCCGATGCAAATATACATATTTTTCATAAATCTCCAAAATATGTTCAGCCTCAATTAAATACCACCTCCGGCGCGACTGATAAATTATTTATATTTGCAGCAATAAAAAGCTTGGATTTTGAATATTACAATTGTAGGGACAGGATATGTGGGACTGGTTACTGGAACAACTTTGGCGGAACTGGGGAACGCGGTTTACTGTGTCGACATCGATGCTGAAAAAGTAGCACGCATGAAACAGGGTCACGTACCGATCTACGAGCCCGGCCTCGAAGAAATGTTTCTGCGGAATATTCAGGCGCAGCGCTTATTCTTTACCACAGATCTGAAAGAAGCGCTGGAAAAAAGCGAAGTGATCTATCTTGCACTTCCCACGCCGCCGGGTGAAGATGGTTCAGCGGATCTGTCATACGTTCTTTCTGTAGCCAACCAGATCGGTGACTGGATCGGCGAATATAAAGTGATTGTAAATAAATCCACCGTTCCGGTGGGAACAGCTGACCTTGTGCGCAAAACAATTTCTGAAAAAACGGATATTCCTTTCGATGTGGTATCGAACCCGGAATTTCTGCGCGAAGGTTTCGCCGTGGAAGATTCTATGAATCCTGCCCGCGTAATCGTAGGAAGTGAATCGGAGCGCGCACAGGAAATGATGGCCAAGATCTATCAGCCATTTACCAATATTGGTATTCCGATCATCTTTATGGATGAAAAATCCTCGGAACTCACCAAGTACGCGGCCAATTCTTTTCTCGCCGCGAAGATCACCTTTATGAATGAGATCGCGAATTATTGCGAAAAAGTGGGCGCCGATGTTGATAAGGTCCGTTTAGGAATGGGTTCCGACGACAGGATCGGTCACCGTTTTCTGTTTCCGGGAATTGGTTATGGCGGCAGCTGTTTTCCCAAAGACGTAAAAGCCCTGATCCGTTCCGGCAAACAGGAAGGTTTTGATTTTCAGATTCTTGAGGCGACCGAAAAGGTGAACCAAAAGCAGAAAACGATTTTGGTTGATGAAATAGAGAATTATTTTGGCGGTGAGCTGAAAGGCAAGAAAATAGCGCTTTGGGGCCTGGCCTTCAAAGCAAATACCGACGATATTCGCGAAGCGTCTTCCATTGATAATATTAAACTTTTGCTGGAAAAAGGTGCTCTTATTACCGCATACGATTCCATTGCCGAAGAAAATGTACGGAAAATCCTGGGCGACAAAATAAATTACGCACAGGAAATGTACGCGGCGCTGGAAGATGCCGACTGTCTTTTAATCGCGACGGAATGGAGTGAATTCAAAAATCCGAACTTCGATATGATGGCCAAAGCGATGAAAAACAAAGCTATTTTCGATGGTCGTAATATGTTCGCCCTGGAACAGGTAGAACACACAGGATTTTATTATAAATCGATCGGCAGAAAGACACTGCAGTAAATTTCAGCTTAAAAATCCTGCATTTTGAAAATAAATCTACTTTCCAAAATCCTTTTTTCGGCATTCCTGGCTTTTACCTTGAGTACCTTTCTGTACTTTTCTTTTGGAAATATTTATTCTTCAAAAATTCTTAATTATCAGGAGTTTACAGCGCAGTTTTCAGCAGGGATTTATCAGTACCGCATTCTGAGCAGCTATTTACTGTTTGGGGTTTATGATATCTTATCGGCTGTACCAATTGATTACGAAATTTATAGGTTTAAATTTTTCAGTTCGGCTGCGGAGCCGCAAATGTATCTTGCTTTTTATATTTTAAATACCACTTTTCTCGTACTTTGTTCTTCATTAATGGCTTTTGTCCTGAACGGAAAGCAATTCATTACAACCGACGCGGAACAAATTCTACTTATCTCAACTGCGGTTTTTGCGATGGTCTTCAGCCAGTTTGCGCTCGTGCCTTATGATATTTCGAGTTATTTTTTTCTGCTGCTCTTTTTTCTTTTCTTTTTAAAATATCTGGAAACCAGATCGACTTTAAGACTGATGATTGTGGCTTTAATAATGAACATTTCGACGCTGAACCGCGAAACCTCGGCACTTTCAATTTCACTTGCAGGCACACTTCTGTTTTCGAAATACGGATTTAGCAAAAAGTCCATCCAGCCGCTGTTGGTGTTGGCAGTTACTTTCGTGGCTGTTTATGTCGGTATGAGGCTGTTTCAGCAAAGCTTTTCCACTAATGATGGTAATCTCCTGATAAAAAACTTCAGCGATCCGAAAAACCTTTTGGGCATTTTATGCTGGTTGGTATTTTTTGTTTTTACTTTACTAATCGCCAAAGACAAAAAGGCCGTTCGGCACATTTTACTGTTTCACATTTTGTCTGTTCCTTATATAGTAATGTGTCTGTACAGTGGCATTTTGTATGAAATCCGCCTTTATGTCCCGCTGTTTCTCACCTCACTGCTGCTCGCACGTCTTGAACTCACAAAAACTCAATAATTTATTCTATTTTTGTTTAAAGATTTATTTTTACACAAATGAATAAACCCCAACAGGAGTGGACCGAAACCATCGAATCCAGTCATTCTTTATTTGATTTGCGGCTCGACGAGGTTTGGCGCTACAGGGATCTGGTTTACATGTTTGTGAAACGGGATTTCGTGTCAGGGTTTAAGCAGACTGTTTTGGGGCCGGTCTGGTTTTTCATTAATCCCATATTTACTACGGTCGTATTTGTGCTGGTTTTCGGCAATATTGCAAAACTGTCTACCGACGGTATTCCGCAGGTTTTATTTTATCTTTCAGGAATTACGCTCTGGAATTATTTTTCTACAAGTCTTACCGGCACATCCAATATTTTTACCGCAAACGCTTCGATCTTCGGTAAGGTTTATTTCCCCAGGTTGGTAATGCCCATTACTATTGTTATTTCCAGTTTAATGAAATTTGGTGTGCAGTTTTTACTTTTTCTTGCGGTCTGGTTTTTTTACCTGATGAAAGGAAATATCCACCCGAACATCTGGATGTTGGCAACACCGTTTTTAATTCTCTTAATGGCTGTATTTGCACTGGGTGTAGGCATGCTTTTTTCAGCCCTCACGACCAAATACCGCGATTTACAGATGCTGCTGACTTTTGGGGTTAGTTTAATGATGTATGCCACACCTGTAATTTATCCGGTTTCATCAATTTCAGGAATCTGGAAAAAACTCGCCTATTACAATCCACTTACGGGAATTTTTGAATGTTTTAAATATGGCTGGATGGGCTCCGGCGAATTTACCGTACAAATGTTATTCATCAGTTCCGCGATCATTTTGGCGCTTTTAGCGATCGGAACCGTTGTTTTTAATAAAGTTGAAAAGGGCTTTATGGATACGGTTTGATGGTTGATCGTTGATGGTTAATGGTGACGATGAAAAATTAGAGAAGCTTCTACAAATAAAAAATATGCTTGCATTAAAGGCAGAAAATATTTCGAAACAATACCGCCTCGGCCAGGTGGGCACGGGAACGCTGTCGCATGACCTCAACAGGTTTTGGCATCAGGTTCGTGGCAAAGAGGATCCGTATCTCAAAATTGGTGAGGCCAATGACCGCACCCAAAAAAGTGAAAGCGATTACGTGTGGTCGCTGCAGGATATCAATTTCGAAATTGAAGAAGGTGACGCGGTCGGCATTATCGGCCGGAATGGAGCGGGAAAATCTACCCTTTTAAAATTATTGAGCAAAGTCACAAAACCGACTACCGGCAAAATTTTCACCAAAGGCCGTATCGCCTCGCTTCTGGAAGTCGGCACAGGCTTTCACCCCGAAATGACCGGGCGCGAAAATATTTTTCTGAACGGCGCCATTCTTGGAATGACCAGGAGAGAAATCGCCCACAAATTCGATGAGATCGTAGATTTCTCCGGGGTAGAACGCTATATTGATACGCCTGTAAAAAGATATTCTTCGGGAATGTACGTGCGCCTGGCATTTGCAGTTGCCGCGCATCTGGAGTCTGAGATCCTGATAGTAGATGAAGTCCTGGCCGTAGGCGACGCCGAATTCCAGAAAAAATGTTTGGGGAAAATGGGCGATGTCTCAAAAGGAGAAGGCCGAACTGTACTTTTTGTAAGCCACAACCTCACCGCAGTTAAAGAACTTTGCCGCAGTGGAATCCTTCTCGATAAAGGCAAACTGATATTTGCCGGCAGCGTAGAGCAAACGGTGATCGAATACCAGAAAAGTAGCCTTACCAAATCAACATATCTCCATAGCGGTACGCCCGAAACGGCATTAGGAAACGAAAACATCAAAATTCTGGAGTTTTCAGTAATGCCTGAAAGAGGGGAATCAATCGACATTAATTCCGGTGCGCACGTAAAAATAAAATTCCTGAATTTTTGTCCTGATATTAATTTAGACATTACTTTTGAACTTCGTACTTTTGAAGAGGTCATCGTTTTTCACGCCGGTCATCTCATCAGTCAGCAGGCAGATGCGCGGCTGGGCGAGTATAATATCGAATTCGAAATTCCCGCCGGCCTGCTGAATGCGGGAAACTATTATTTCAGGCTGGTTTTTGGCAGGGATCAGACATTCCCACTATATGTAAATGAAAACATCGCAAGCTTCGAGGTCAATAATGTCCGGTTAGGTTCTAAAATGCACATTTTTCCGGGGATTACACGCCCGGCATTTGACTTTAAAATAAATTAAGAATCATGGATCAAAAACCCACAATCATCATGCTGCCAAAAATCGGATCTTCGGATCTGGGCTATATTTCAGTGGGTGAGAACAGCAAAAATATTCCATTCGATATCAAAAGAGTCTACTGGACTTATTATACACCGCAGGATGTGACACGCGGTGGCCACGCACATCTGATCTTAAAGCAGGTTATAGTGGCGGTGTCGGGAATCATCACTTTCACCACCGAAGATTTAAATGGTAATAAACAGGAATTTATCCTCGACAGCCCCGACAAAGGCCTTTTTATTCCGGAAAAAATTTGGCGCGATATTAAATTTTCTCACAGTGCAGTGCTACTGTGCCTGGCCTCCGAAAAATATACCGAAGACGACTATATCCGGGACTACGAAATATTTTCAAAACTAAAAGATGAGCGTAAAAATTCATAAACTCGCCGATGTGCAGTCCGAAAATATCGGTGCAGGTACCACAGTCTGGCAGTTCTGTGTGATTCTGAAAGAGGCGCGGATCGGCACAAACTGCAATATCAACTGCCAGGTCTTTATTGAAAACGACGTCAGCATTGGGAATAATGTCACTATAAAACCAGGCGTGCAACTCTGGGATGGGATTACACTGGAAGACTTCGTTTTTATTGGCCCAAATGTCACATTTACAAACGACCTGATTCCCAGATCACAAAATAAAGACTATTTACAGCGCAAAACTCTGGTGAAAACCGGCGCATCCATTGGGGCAAACGCCACGGTTCTTGGTGGGGTAACCATCGGAGAAAACGCACTGATCGGCGCTGGCAGTGTGGTTACAAAAGATGTTCCTGCAAATGAAATATGGGTAGGAAACCCTGCAAAATTTTTAAAAAAAATTCATGATTAAATTTCTCGACCTTCAAAAAATAAATCTCCAGTATCAGCAAGAAATTGAAAAAAAACTGCTTGAGGTTTACCGTTCGGGTTGGTATCTGCTCGGCTCGGAAGTGAAAAATTTCGAAAAAAACCTTGCAGGATATATCGGATCGCCGCATACGATCGGCGTGGCAAACGGTCTCGATGCTTTACGCCTGATTTTTAAGGCCTGTCTGGAATTGGGCCAGTTGAAGGTGGGTGACGAAGTAATAGTTCCCGCCAATACATACATCGCCTCTGTTTTGGCAATCACGGACAACCGCTTAAAACCGGTTTTTGCAGAACCTCAGATTGAGAATTACAACATCGATATTTCTAAGATCGAGGCGCTGATCACACCGAAAACCAAAGCCATTATGGTAGTGCATTTGTACGGACGTGTTTGCTGGTCACAGGAACTGGAGGATCTGGCAAAAGTATACGGTCTGAAAATTATCGAAGACAATGCCCAGGCGATCGGCGCGGAATGGAAGGGTAAAAAAACCGGAAATCTGGGCGATGCCGCAGGCTTCAGTTTCTATCCCGGTAAAAACTTGGGCGCATTGGGCGATGGCGGTGCGGTGACCTGTAAAGACGACCTGCTGGCAAAAACCATACGGATCCTGGCTAATTATGGTTCCGAAGAAAAATACGCTAACAAATATCAGGGCCTGAACAGCCGGCTGGATGAAATTCAGGCAGCTATATTAGATGTAAAACTGAAATACATTGACGCCGATAATGATAAAAGGCGGAACATTGCCGAAAAATATATCGCAGAAATCAAAAATCCTCAAATTATTCTGCCGGAATTAAGTACAGATCCAAAAGAAAACGTTTGGCATCTGTTCGTGATCCGAACGGCTAAAAGAGAAAAACTCCGGGAGTATATGGAGAAAAACGAAATTCAAACTCTGATCCATTATCCTGTGCCGCCGCATAAGCAACGCGCTTACCGCTACTTCAATCAGCTCACTTTTCCTGTTACAGAAAAAATTCATCAGGAAGTGCTCAGTTTGCCCATCTCGCCGGTAATGGAGGATTCCGAAGTTAAGAAAGTCATCGAAATTCTGAACTCTTATTCCTGAAAACAGAAAACTTTAAACAAACTACCAATCCTGAAGCCCAGGTAATATGATACAGGAAGCAGCCGAAATCGTCGCAAACCCACTTTTATCTGTGATCATCATCACCTATAATCAGGAGAAATACATACGGCAGACGGTAGAAAGTATCCTTGCGCAAAGTTGTGATTTTGATTTCGAGATCATTATCGGCGACGACTGCAGTACGGACCGCACCAGAACTATAATCCGGAAACTTCAGAAAAAACATTCAAAAACAGTCCGGCTTTTACTGCAGGAAAAAAATCAGGGAATAACCAAAAACTATCTGTCGGCTTTGGCTTTGTGTCGTGGCAAATATATCGCGCAGATCGCGGGTGACGATTACTGGAATAATCCACTGAAGGTTCAAAAACAAGTTGACATTCTAAAATCTAATCCTGAGATCGGCTTAATTTATACGGATGTTGATTTCTATCATGAAGAAACGCGCAAGACCGAGCATGCGGTCTTTAAAAATAACCCGAACCGCCATTCGCTAAGTTTCGAAGATCACCTTTTAAAAAAAGGTTTTATCGCACCGATGACGTGGATGTACCGATCGGAACTGAGCCCTTTAAAGTTCAGCTACACAGAGGATTATGCAGATGAATCTTTCCCGTATATTCTGGATCTGCTTCAGCATTCCAAAGTTTTTTATCTTGATGAAGTTACCGCTGTCCGCCGGGTAATTCCCGAAAGCGCCAGCCATCAGACCGACATTCAAAAAAATTATAAATACTTAAAGGGAGTTTTCAAGATCCAAAAGGAATACCTCAGGAAATACAACGCCAGCCCCGAATTTGAAAAAGAAGTTTTGAGCGGCAATTATATTGAGCTTCTTCCATTTGCACTTCAATTAAAAGACGAAAAGTTTATTGCTGAAACGAAAAGTTTCTTTAAAGAAAACAGCCTGTCCTACAGCGCTTTGGAACGCCTGAGCAACACGGTGGTTGCGCTGGAAAAAAGATCGTCAAATAAAGTAAATTTACTGTATCTTAAACTTCGGAAAAAATTCTAGAAATCTTTACACCAAATTACAAAGCATTTTCTAATGACCGTCTGCATCATCATCGTCACCTACAACGCCATGAAATGGGCAGAAAAATGTTTTTCAAGTTTACGGAATTCATCTGTCGGCGTGCATACCATTGTGATCGATAACGGCTCCACCGATGGCACGCAGGAATTTATTGCAAAAAATTTCCCGGAGGTTGAACTTCAGCAGTCAACTAAAAACTTAGGTTTCGGAAAAGCCAATAATATAGGTTTGGAAAAAGCCTGGAAAAAAGGTGCTGATTTTTTTTATTTAATGAACCAGGATGCCTGGATCTACGATGATACGATCCGGGAACTTTTGGAGGTTTATGAAAAACATCCGGAAAAAGGTGAAATGGGGATTCTCAGCCCGATGCATCTCGATGGAAGTGAGCAACGTTTAGATATTTTTCTCGACAAATATATCGCGCAGAATTTCGAAAACCGATATATTTCGGATCTTTATCTGCGATCAGTTCAGGATCTTTACCAAATGAAATTCATCAACGCGGCACATTGGTTTCTGCCGAGAAAAACGGTTGAAACGGTAGGCGGATTCAATCCTTATTTTTTCCATTACGGCGAAGATCAGGAATACGTGAACCGCCTGCATTTCCACGGAAAAAAAATATTGCTGTGCCCAAAATCCCGCGCCGTGCACGATGGAAAGCAGAATCTCGCAAAAGTGGACTATGCAAAATACTGCGAATTGAGCGTTGAAACCAACATATTGAACCCCAATCTGCCCAATGCATACAACCTTGAGAAAAAAGCATTGGTAGAAAGCATTGCTAAAAATTTAATGCTTGGAAATGTAAAAAAAGCAACGGAACTTTTTAAAAAATCCAGAAAAGTAACTTCGGAGAAAAAGGTTCTGTTGGATTTGAGAAAAAAGGTTGAAATGCCCGGACCAACATTTTTAAATATTTGAATTAAATATAAGTGTACTTAAGTTTTAGGAACTAATCAACAAGATTTAAAAAAGCATAAAACACTAAATATATGTGCGGAATAGCTGGGATCATTTCCCCCCATGCCAGAAATTACTCGGAGGAAATCCAGAAAATGACCGATGCAATCGCGCACCGCGGTCCGGATGGCGCACACCACGAATTTTTCGAAAATGCGGTTTTAGGCCATCGCCGGCTTTCGATCGTAGATCTTTCTGAGACCGGCAGACAACCCATGTTTTCGGAAAGTAAAAATGAGTGCATCGTTCTGAATGGTGAGATTTACGGCTACCTCGACTTGAAAAAGAAATACGAAGATTACCGTTACAAAGGAAGTTCAGATACCGAAATCATTCTGGCCATGTATCACCAAAAAGGAAAAAGTTTGCTGCACGAACTTCCCGGGATGTTTGCCTTTGCAATCTGGAACGAAGAAAAACAGGAACTCTTCTGCGCGCGTGACCGTTTTGGCGAAAAACCTTTTTATTATTCCCGCGGAAAAAATGGCGAATTCATCTTTGCTTCCGAGATTAAAGCGATTTTAGCGTCCGAATTGATAGAACCTGTGGTGAATCAACTGGCCCTTTCTCATTTCCTGCAGTATGGTTACGTGAGCGCTCAGCAGAGCATCTATTCCAATGTTTACACGCTTCCGCCGGCGCATTTCCTGGTTTTTTCTAAAGGCGAAATACATATTGAACGGTATTACAGTCTGCCAAAAAATGAACTGCCAATTAACCTTTCCGAGGCAAAGGAAGAGTTTTCTTACCTGCTGAAAAATGCGGTACAAAAACAGCTGATCGCCGATGTGGAGGTCGGGAGTTTTTTGAGCGGCGGCCTGGATTCTTCCACGATCGTGGCAATGGTTAGCGGGTTTAAAGAAAAACAGACTACCATAAGTTTCGGATATTCCGGTGAGAACAGCGAACTCAGATTTGCGGACGAAATTGCGGCGAAATACCATACAAATCATATCGAAATCCACGAAAACCGCGGCGATATTGCGGCAGACCTTCAAAAAATAACGCCCTTTTTCGACGAACCTTTTGCGGATATGAGCGCCACACCGCAGTTTAAGATCTGTCAGGCCGCTGCCCGGCATCTAAAAGTCGTACTTTCCGGCGATGCCGGCGATGAACTTTTTGGTGGCTACGATTTCTATTCCGTTGAAAATCAATTGAGAAAGCATTTCAGCTACAATAATATACTGGTGAAATTTGGGTTAAAGCAGTTTCGGAAATTCCGTGAAACTTCATTTATCACCAATGAAAATCTTGCGCATCAAAATATCCTGGATTTTCATCAGAATAAAGTGCGAAACTATTTCTCGCAGAAAGAGAGAAGTGAGCTTGGAATAAGTGAAAACTATCACCAAACTTATAGTTTTAAAATTGATCCTGACTCCTTAAATGATATCATGCGAATCGATCTGGAAAAATATGTGCCGGGGAATATGCTGGTGAAAGCCGACCGGATGGCAATGGCCAATTCACTGGAAGTTCGCACACCGTTTCTTGACAGGGATTTCGCGGAGTTCTGCATTCAACTTCCGGAAAACCTGAAACTTGATTCTACGCGCGATAAAATAATTTTGCGGGAAACGATGCAGAATTACTGGACCGAAAACATCAGAAACAGAAAAAAACAGGGATTCGGATCGTCGGTAAAAAACTGGTTCGAAGAAAGAAATTTGCTTCAGCTTTCTGCTGATCTCCTGAACGACAAAAGCGGAAAGGTTTTTCAGTTTATTGATTTTGAAGCGTCCCAGAAATTTTTGAATAAAGACAAAAAGCACTGGAACCTGCTTCAGTTAGCGCTTTGGGCTGAGAATAACAAAAAATTTATTACTTAAATCGATGCTTAATATTTCTGTGATCATTCCGGTTTACAACGCCGCAGCTTTTTTGGTAAAGGCCGTTGAATCTGCGCTCATGCTTCCGGAAGTGAAAGAAATCCTGCTCATCGAAGATAATTCCACCGACAGTTCGCTGCAGGTCTGTGAACAACTGCAGGCAAATCATGATCAGATTCGGTTTTTTCAGCATCCTGACAAGAAAAATCACGGTGCCGCCGCCAGCCGGAATCTGGGATTAAAAAAAGCGTCTCAAAAATTCATCGCTTTTTTAGATGCTGATGATTATTACCTTAGGAACAGATTTGAGGCGGAAAAAATATATTTTAAAGATGAAAAAGTGCAGGGCGTTTTCGGCGCGCTGGGAACTGAATTCCTGACAGAAAAAGGCAAATCGGAATACTTGCAAAAATTCAAAAATGCCGATTTAACAACCGTAAATTTTCCGGCGGAAGGCAAACAGGTTTTCAAAGGTCTTCTGGGCTTGACCGAAAGAACTTTCGGTACTTTCTTTCATCTGAATACCTTAACTGTCCGCAAAAAGACACTGCTGAAACACGGGATTTTCTTCAACGAAAAACTTCGTGTACATCAGGATTCTGAATTTATTCTGAGACTGGCATTTCACTGTTACCTGAAATCAGGAATCATCGATAAAGCCGTGGCAATACGAGGGATTCACGACGATAACCGGATCACCAAGATCGTGCAGTATTCAACGGAATATAATGAGCGCCAGCTTATTTTCTGGAAGTCACTTTACGACTGGTCAAAGAAAGAAAAGATCGGTGACGACGCTCAAAAACATATTTATCTTCAGAAAAAAGCGTTTGAACTTTCCACAGAAAAAGGTGTTGTGAAGTGGAGTGATTTCCTTTTGACATTGATCAAATATCCGGAAATTTTAAGAACAAAATACAGATTTACCTATCTTCAACAATAATGAAAATCTCCGTCATCATACCCGTTTACAATGCCGCAAAATATGTCGCACAGGCAGTTACATCAGTTTTGCAGTTTGAGGAGGTTTCCGAAATTATCTTGGTTGAAGACGGCTCACCGGATCATGCTCTGTGCGTGTGCCGCGAGTTAGCGCAAAAATATGAGCGCGTACAATTAGTTCAGCATCCAGACAAAGGAAATCACGGTGCCGGCGCCTCCCGGAATTTGGGAATTTCTAAAGCTACCGGCGATTACGTTGCTTTTTTGGATGCGGATGATTATTTTTTGCCGAACCGTTTCGATGCGGAACGTGAACTCTTTAAAAATGAGGAAGTAGAGGGTGTTTATGGCGCGTTGGGCGTTCACTATTATTCCGAAAAAGCGCGGGAGCAGTATTTTTCGCTTTTTGGCGATCGCCTGACCACGGTTTATAAAAATCATCCGCCAAAAGATGTTTTTCGTGGTCAGTTGGGAATGTTGGGAAGTTTTGGACTTTTCAGCATTGATACGCTGACCATCCGGAAAGCGGCGCTTGACCAAAAAATTTCGCCACTGATGAAAACACATCTGCGACTTCATCAGGATACTGAATTTCTTTTTCGCCTGTCTTATTACATAAAGCTTTATCCGGGAATTTTAAACAAAGCTGTCGCGGTGCGCGGTGTGCACGAGAGTAACAGGATCACTCAGGTTGATTCGGGTAAGATAAAACCGGCACGCTCGAAAGTTTTGCTTTGGCAGGAAGTTCAAAAATGGGCAGAAAGTGAGCAGAAGATGCCTACTGATATTCGATTACATATTAAAAGAATGCACCGGAGTTTTGAAATCGCAAATGCGCCCTTTCTTAAAAAGTGGCTGCTGATCATAAAATATCTGTTCACCGATTTTCGCAGTATCCGCTCTGGATTATATAATATTAATTTCCGCAAGGAACTGCTTTAGGATCGGTAGATCAACTTTAATGATCAATCATCATAAAGAAAAGATAGCGTTTTAATCGGTTTGGCGCTGGCGTTTCTGACTGCGACCAGCACTTAGACCAATCGCCATACCGAAAACTTTAGGCTAAAAATATTCCGAAAACTTATTATTTAAACAAACTTCCAGCTCCTGCGTACGGAAGTCTGACTGCAGAAAACTTACAAACCTTTGATCCAGATTTCCAAGACCTTTATCTAATTTTGGAATGCCGGGGTGAACCATAATCTCAACCGAACGGTCGCCCGTATTTTCTAAATAATTAAATAGGTTTTCGGCATTGATTTCACAGGTATTTAAAATGCTGTAAAACTGTACTTTGCGCGAATTTCCATTAAACAGACTAAGGAATTTCAGCAGAAATAATTTGAGCACATTTGATATACCCGCAGTTCGAAGATTATATTTAAATGAAGCAGTAAAACTTTCATTGATCTCGCGAACTCTGGGAATCTTATATTTCGCAGCGAGTTTACGGACTATTTTATTGATGGACGGAATAATATGCACATGCTCATGACCGTCGATGTGGGTAATTTGAATGCCGCGCTCTTTTATTTTCAATATTTGAAGTTCGATTTCCTTTTCCAGACTTTCAAGGACTTTTCTACTTTTATATTTGAAAAGCAACTTCACAAAATCATTCCTTAAAACTCCATTTTCAGTAAGCACATTTTCGGAAAATAAAGCGGGAGCGCAGGTTAAATTCACATGTACGCCCACCTTCAGACCGCTGCATTGCGGCAAGATTACCGACACCGCTTCTTCAAAAAAGTCAGTGTTGGCCATCAGGCTCGCATGGGTGAGAAATCCCTCGCGGTGTGCCACCAAAACAGCCTGATTAACACCGGCAGAAAAGCCCAGATCATCAGCATTCAGGATTATTTCCCTTTTCGTCATTCAGTTTTATTTACAAGTTTACAGCTGAAGCGTCTTTTTATTTTAATAATCAGCATTAATTAAAATATATATTTATTTAATAAATACACCCACATATTTACCGTCGAAGTCAACGACTGCAGTTTCAATACTGTTTATTTCACAAAAATCCTGATAGGCGGAATTATCGCCAATATCATCACTGATAAAAACGCCGCCGGGCCTCAAATTTTTGAACAGTTCGCCGTAAGCCCAGCTTCGTCCCTCATAACTTTTATCGGAATCGTAATGAACTACATCGAACGAACTTGCTTCGCTGAAGATTTTCGGTAAAGATTCGCGGTCTGCGTGGCGGAAGAGCTTCCAGTTTTTTTTGAGTTTTTCGGGAATAATAAAACCTACATACTGATCACCATCCTGTCCTAAATAGGGCATATCTGAGCTGTAAAGAACGCCATTTCTCTGCACCAATGACATCAGCGCAGCGAGAGAAGACCAACCGTACGCAACTCCTGTTTCGGCGATTTTTGTCGCCCGAGTGTATTCTGCAGCATAGTAGATCAGTTCCAAAGCGCCGGCACCTCCCATGATGATCGGACAATATTTTTGTTTTTGGTAAGACTCCTTATAATCTTCCGGGAAAATTTCGGCGAACGGCCGCATTTCCTTTCCGAAAAGGCTTTTGATGGCAACCTCCTGAGAAACAGCTCGCGCGGCTGCCCACGACCCGGTTTTGTGTTTACCCTTAAAAGCACTTTTCCTGTTAAAGATATTTTTGATGATTTTGCGGCCAAGTTCGGGGTACAGATCCGGACGTTTCAGATAACCGACAAAAGTCTTCGAGACTCTATTTATTTCGCCCACAGTGTTTTGTTTAAAACAAAAATACACAAAAAACCAACGAAATCTTAAAAATGCTATATTTGTATGTATCCTAAAAAAGCACGCCGATGAAGTTCTCCATCCTGGTCGCTAATTATAACAATGGCCACTTTTTCGACGACTGCTATAACTCGATTATTTCGCAAACTGCCGATAACTGGGAAGTCATCATTCTGGATGATGCCTCGACCGATAATTCCGTAGAAGTCATTAAAAATAAAATTAAAGGTGACCCACGGTTTCACTTTTTTGAAAATGAAGTAAACCGCGGCGTGGGTTTTTCTAAAGGTAAACTGATCGAGCTGGCAAATGGCGAAATCTGCGGTTTCCTGGATCCCGATGATGCGCTGCTTCCACAAGCTGTACAGGCATCTTCAGACATTTTTAAAAATAAAACCGACGTGGTGCTCACTTATTCACGTCCCATGAAATGTGATGCCGCTTTAAATCCTTTACACGAAATCCGTTCCGCAATGCAAGTGTTAAACGGTGATCCATTTTTCTTCAACTGTCCGGTTCAGATCATACATTTTGTAGGGTTCCGAAAGGAAGTTTATCTGACCTGTGAAAAAATGAATTCCACCCTCAAAATTGCAGAGGACCAGGACCTTTATTTAAAAATGTACGAAAAAGGAAATGTGCACTTCATCAACCAGACCGATTATCTTTACCGTGCGCACGCCGGAGGAATTTCGCAAAATGACAATAAGCAAAAATCCTACGAATACTTTGCACAGGCTATTTTTCTGGCGATGAAACGACGGGACTTAAAACAGATCAACGGAAAAAATATTCCCGATAAGTACACCAATTCAAAGGAAATTTTCGATCTGCTTGCCTATCAGAACTCCATACCTTTCCGCATTCTAAAAAAATGGCGCCTTATTTTGCGAAAATTTAAAGCGCGGCGATGAAAGAAAGAAGCGCCAAAAATTTTATTCCTGCACTTACAGGTTACCGAGCTGTTGCAGCCTGGATGATTTTTGTGCTGCACTTTTTTCCTTTTAACAATCCGCTGGCACCCGACTATCTAAAATCATTTGTGCGCGAATGGCATATTGGTGTGGATATGTTTTTTGTACTGAGTGGATTTCTGATCACCTTTCGGTATTTTGATCAGCAACCGATGGATTTCAGGAAGTATATGGTGAACAGGTTCGCAAGAATTTATCCCATGTATTTTCTTGTAACCCTAGCAGTATTTACCGCTTTTTATCTTCAGAACAATTTATGGAATATGGAGAAGATGGTCGAAGCCGTTTTAAGTTTCACTTTGACCAAAGCTTTTTTCCAGAAATATTTTTTTACCGCCGGAATTTCGCAGGGCTGGACCTTGACCTTGGAGGAACTTTTTTATGTCACGGCACCCTTTTATTTCATTCTCCTGCGCAAAAGATCCTACTGGTTTTTTATTTTACCTGTAGGAATTTTTCTTTTTGGGCTTTTTTTAAAGGATATTTCACAAATCCCACAAAACGCTTGGGGATTTATGCAGAAAAATATTTCCTACTATATTTTTGAGTTTTTTACAGGAATTCTTCTCGCGATATTAGTGAAAAACCGCTCAGATCTCCGGCACAAAATAAAGGGCGCCACATGGTTCGGCTGCTGTTTTATACTTTTATTCTTACTTTCTCTTCCTACACATTATCAAAATTCAGACTGGGTGAAAGCGGGTGCGGCTGTTGTGCTTTCGGTGTTTGGCATTGCGCCGCTTCTTTGGGGACTCATTTTCGAAGATACTGCTATCGCACGTTTCCTGTCTACAAAATATATGGTTTTGCTGGGTAAAAGCTCGTATATATTTTATCTCATCCACAAAGGATTTATTCCCGTGCTGATTTATGATTATGTGGCAGAAAATGTTTTGATTATCTTTATACTGCTCAATATATTATCTGTGTTGATGTTTAATTTTCTCGAAAAACCCATTAATTTATGGATCAGGAAAAGATTCAACTCAACCAATTAAAAGACTTCATGACCGTTGATGCAAAAATAAAAATTCTCTTCAGGCACCGATCAATGGAAATGGGCGGCGTTGAAAAAGTACTGCTCAGTTTGCTGCATAATCTTGACAGGGAAAAGTTTGAGATCACGGTCTGTCTTACATTAAACCAGGGCGAATTACGGAATGAATTTCCCGGGCATGTACGGAAAGTATATCTGGCAAAAGGAAAGGAAGATTTTTCTAAAAATAAATTTATTCAAAAGTTTCAACTTTTACAGCGGACAATTCAACTCGAAAAATTCAGAAAAAAACCCGAAATCACCGATGAGAAATTTTTAAAAGAAAACTACGATATCGAGATCGCGATGACGTATAATGATTTTGCTTCTGTACTTAATTCCACAAATAAAAATTCAAAAAAAATCGGCTGGTTTCACTCAGAAATTAATCTGCCAAAACTACAGCCTTTGGTTCCGGCGATACTTGCCCATTTTCCGAAATTTGATCACATGATATACTGCTCCGAAAAAATTCAGACAATCATGCACGAAAACTATCCAAACCTGGAGTATCCAAAGGAAAGTGTGATCATCAATGCGATCCCTGTTGAAGAAATAAAAACGAAGGCCGTCGAAAAAATATCAGGTTTTCCGAAAAGTCCGGTTTTCGTTTCGGTCGGAAGGCTTCATTCAAGAAAAGGATATCATAAACTCATGGAAGCGCACGCTCAACTGCTCAAAGATGGTTTTCGGCATTCAGTGGTCATCATTGGTAATGGTGAAGAGTTACCAAATCTTTTAGCTCAGCAAAAAAAACTAGGCGTTGAAAAAACTTTTATTTTCGAAGGGAATAAGATGAACCCTTATCCT
This sequence comes from Kaistella palustris DSM 21579, assembly GCF_000422265.1. Taxonomy (GTDB): domain Bacteria; phylum Bacteroidota; class Bacteroidia; order Flavobacteriales; family Weeksellaceae; genus Kaistella; species Kaistella palustris. The sequence continues at coordinate 254,357 of NZ_AULL01000017.1, read as the reverse complement.
TATATTAAAAATGCAGATTTCTTCATTATGCCGTCGGAATCTGAAGCCTGGCCGCTGGTATTGGCGGAATCTTTAATTTTGCAAAAACCCATTATTGCCACCAGGGTTGGTGATGTAGAACTGATGTTGAAAGACCGCGAAACCGGTTATCTCATCAACTATAAAACGGACGAAATATATCATGCCATGAAAGAATTTCTGACCAATAAAAATCTGATTGCGTACCTTAAAGAAAACCTTAAAGACATTGAAAAGGAATTTGATAACCGGAAGGTTTTCTCGGCAGTTGAGGAACTGATTTTAAAATTACATACAAAAAACACATGATTATTTTCTACCGGCTCATTTTAAAGTTACACCACTCTTACGTGAATATGATTCAGCGGTTTTATTTGAAAATCTGTCTTGCCAAGGGTTTAAAAGTGGGCAAAAACGTTCGGTTTGTAGAAGTTCCCGAATTTGGAACAGAACCTTTTCTAATCGAAATCGGCGACGACACCACTTTTTCAAATAACGTACGCTTCATTAACCACGACGGCGGACAAAATGCGTTGCATTTCCTGGAAAAATACAGAGACGTACGGACTTTCGGGCGGATAAAAATTGGCAACCAATGTCTTATCGGTGCCGATACAGTCATTATGCCCGGCGTGGAAATGCACGATAACTGCATCCTTGGAGCGGGTTCAATTTTAACAACTTCTACCCGAAAAGGCTCGGTTTATGCCGGTATTCCCGCAAAATTCATCTGTACCATAGAAGAATACGGTGATAAACTGCTTGCCAACAACGTCATATATCCGCGGGAACTTGAGCAGGACCGCGCGAAACTCGAACGTTATATTAAAGAACATTTACCGAAAACATACCGGCCTGTGCGATAGTTCATACCTTGGCAGAGTTGCGCGCATAAGGTCTAAACTTATTCTAACCCCGCGACACCCAGTTTTATCATTTTTATCAGGATGTCCTTCCGGTTTCCGAAGGTATCGGAAACTGCGTCTTCACCCAACACGCCGCGTGGCAATTCTTCCGGGAGCATTTTCGCTGAGTCATCTTCCCGGTCCTTATACCATTTTTCACTGCCGTAATAATCCAGGAGTGTATTGAATTCCTGCTGATTTACCGTCCATTTTGCGAGCAGTAATTCCATTTCCGCAATCAAATCATTTGTGCGGTTCAGTACATTTTCCATTTCGCCGATGTTTCTTAGCTGTTCTTCCATGAATTAAATATACGGAATACTTTTTCTTGAGATCGCTTTATTATCTTTGTACAAACACACACCTTTGAAAAAAAAGATCCTCATCAGAATTGGCTCCTTGCGGCATGGCGGCGCAGAAAAAGTGTTGGTGACTTTTCTGAAAAACCTACCCGAAGATAAGTATGAGATCGATCTTTTGCTTAACCTTTATTCGGGTAAATATCTGGCAGAGATTCCCGGTTTCGTAAATATTCTTTATCTGAACAAAGGGGAAATGATCACCACAAACCGGTTGCAGGATTTGCCTGTGAAGACTTTCCGTGTTTTGTATCAGAAGATTCTGAAAATTTTCCCGCAGCTTCTTTACCGATTTGTTTTAAAAGGAAAAAAATATGATATCGAGTTTGCAGCTATACATGGCATGCGCGATGAGATCTTGAATTCACCTTTAAAAACATCAAAAAAAATCGTCTGGATCCATAATGACTTGCGGAAAACAGAATTCCATCACTACACCGACCGCGAGATCCAAAAGTTCTTTGGCTGTGATGTAATTCTGGTAATTTCCGAACAAATTCAGCAGGATTTTGAAACATTAGCAAGAACAGAAAAGGAAAAAAAGAAAATCAAAAGAATTTATAATCCATTAGACACAGCGGAAATCATACGTAAGTCTGAAGCAGGAAATCTGAAACCGGAAAAAAGTGAAAATCCGCAATTTTTGTCTGTCGGAACGGTTTTCCCGCAAAAGGGATTTGACCGTTTGCTGAGAGTTCACAAGAGACTTTTGGATGAAGGTTTCCCGCACACTACCATAATTCTGGGCGACGGTTATGATTTTGAAAATATCAAAAAGCTTCAGGCTGAACTGCAGGTTACAGAGACATCAACACTTTTAGGCTTTTCCGATAATCCTTATCCGTATTTTAAAGCGGCAGATTTTTATATTTTAAGTTCGCGATATGAAGGCTTTCCCACAGTTTTATTTGAGGCAATGACATTAAAAAAGAAAATTATCGCTACAGATGTTTCCGGCGTGCGTGAACTTTTACAGGGTGGGAAGCTTGGCCTGATCGTGGAAAATTCAGAAAAGGGAATTTATGAAGGAATGAAGAAAGCCCTGTCCGAACCACAGGCGTTCAGGGAATATGAAAAAAACTTAAACTCCTTCGAAATGCCTTTCACGCTGGAAAATTCCGTAAATTCCCTCATTCAAATAATCGATGAGCTGTAACAGTTTTTAATTTTTCTTATGCGTGAACCTTCGATCATACAAAAAGATTTTTTCCGCGAAAGTGGAAAATGGCTTTCACGTTTTGGCATCTGGAAAAAGTGTTACAGTCCAAACCTGCACTTTATTTATCTGCTCAGAACGGCACAGAAATATCCCAAAAACACTTTGTGGGGAAAATTCCGGCGTTTGATCCTGAGGCATTATCAGATAAAATATGGTTTTCAGATCTATCCGGAAACCCAGATTGGCGAGGGTTTATATCTCGGTCACTGGGGTGCGGTGGTGATTAATCCCAAAGTAAAGATCGGCAGGAACTGCAATATCGCGCAGGGTGTCACCATTGCGCAGACCAACCGCGGAAAAAATGCAGGCACTCCTGTAATCGGTGATGAAGTTTGGATTGGTCCCAACGCTGTATTGGTAGGAAATATAAAAATCGGCAATAATGTACTGATCGCACCAAACGCGTACGTAAACTCCGACATTCCGTCAGACGCTGTGGCTACAGGAAATCCCGCTGTTTTTATTTTAAACGAAAATGCCACTTCCGGTTATATCAACCATAAATTGGTTTAATTTAAACCCGGATTTCTGACAGAATTTTATACTTTAGCGGCGGATTTTATTCCCGAAAACATTAAACCTAATTCAGAATGCAGAAATCTTACAACGTACTTTTCGAAAACAATAAAAAATGGCTGGAATCCAAACTTGCCGAAAATAAAGATTTTTTCACCACGTTATCTGCCACCCAGACACCCGAATATTTATATATCGGCTGCTCAGACAGCCGCGTTTCTGCGGAGGAAATGATGGGCATGAAACCCGGCGAACTCTTCGTGCACCGAAACATTGCAAATGTGGTGAACACGCTGGATATGAGTTCTACGGCGGTGATCCAGTATGCCGTGGAACATTTACAGGTAAAACATATTATCGTGTGCGGACACTACGGTTGCGGCGGTATAAAAGCGGCGATGACACCGGAAGATCTCGGTCTGCTAAATCCCTGGCTGCGGACGATCCGTGATGTCTACCGCCTACATCAGGGCGAACTCGATGCGATTACGGATGAACAGAAACGCTACGATCGCCTGGTAGAACTTAATGTGCAGGAGCAATGCATTAACGTGATAAAAATGGCGTCAGTGCAGGAGGAATACCTGGTCGATGAATATCCTGTAGTTCACGGTTGGGTTTTCGACATGCGTACAGGGAAAATCATCGATCTGGAAATTGATTTCGAAAAGATCCTGAAAGATATCCAGAAGATCTACAATCTTACCAATTCAAACTGGGTGATGAGCAGAAAGAAAAACAATGCCGACGAACCTCACCAATAATCCATTATTGCGAAAGGTAATTCAATTTAAAAGTGCAGTTTTATTTTCCGTTGAAGGCGGTCATTGTATTCTGAATACCGGCAAAAACAAATGACAGACAGGCTTTAGAAAACTTCTCGATTCTTTCGGGGAGTTTTTCTTTTTCCGTTTCGGTCCATTTGCCAAGCACGTAATCAACCTGTTTTCCTTCGCTGAATTCTGCGGAAATACCAAACCTCAGCCGCGGGTAATTCTGCGTCTGCAGTTGTTCCTGAATGCTTTTCAAGCCATTATGTCCCGCATCCGAACCTTTCATCTTCATTCTTAAGGTTCCGAAAGGAAGTGCAAGATCATCAGTGACAATCATTAGATTTTCCAGTGGAATATTTTCTTTCTGAAGCCAGAAACGCACCGCATTTCCGGAAAGATTCATATATGTATCCGGTTTCAAAAGAAAAACCTTCCGACCTTTGTATTTTGCTTCTGCCAGCAAACCAAAATTTGCTGATTTAAACGGCGCCTCAAGGGTCGAAGCAATTTTTTCAACAACTTTAAACCCGACATTATGCCGGGTTTCTGCGTATTCTTCGCCTTTATTTCCAAGACCTACGATCAGGTATTTCATGCAGAAAATTTATTGGTATTCAAATTTTACCGTTTCCTCTTCAGGACCTTTCATCAGGGTCGGATAGTTTTGGGAATCATACGTATAGGTAAATGCCGACACATCTGAAACCGGGCCGACCGTACTTGTAAATTTGGTGAAATTATTGGCCGAAAGATAAGCCGCGCCCTGCGGACCGATTCCCGTGAGGAACAAAATAAATTCCCGCGGTAAAAGCTGATAAGGTGATTTTTTAGTGTCGTATTCAAAGGTCAGAACCTGAATTTCGGGACTGAGCTGCAGTTCACCGTTTACATACATGCCGGATTTTACAGTTGCCGTGGTCATATTGGCTCCGGTATAAGCATAAGTGGTTTCTATATAAAGTTTTGATGGAACTGGAAACGTATATTCCTGCACGGAAACGGTTTTGGTCAATTGTGCATTTGTGTATGTAAAGTCGGATGTAATCGTGGCGAATTCCGGAATTGTAGTCACTATTTTCGACAGTGTTGAACCGCTGTATTCAAATGATGCAGATTGCCCGGAATTCGATAAACCCGAGATTCTGTTGTTTGCGTTGTAGGTAAATACCGTGGGTTCGCCACCGTTTTCAGTGTAGGAAACCAGTTTCCTGTCGGTGTAATTGTATGTAATATCACTGTCTTCCCATTCACCTGTATCCTCGTTCAGTTCATGTGAAGACATTTTTTTTAAAAGCCGGCTTGCAGTTACCGGTGTGCCGCCGGAACCCGGATCGACGCCAAACAGAAAGTCGCCGTTTTCGTCGCGGCCCGGTTCGCAGGACCATAAAACAACCGCACTGAAGAGTAAAGAAAATATCGGTAAAAGGCTTTTCATCTTTAAAAATAATTTTAGCAAAAGTAGACATTTTTTAGAAATGGAAACCAGCAGTTACAGTTTACAAATGTTTCGACTCAAAGTAAAAGCCGGCCTGGTCTGAAATATATCAATTATAAAGGAACTTTATTTTCAAACTGAATTTCACTTTTATTATTGCCAATGACTTACAACCACGCCAAAAAAGATTTTATTTCAAGTAGCTTCTTCTCCAGCGGAAGTTTTACTTAAATGCTTCCACCTTTTATTCCTTATTTTCAAGTATCCGCTCCAGAACTGCATTTACCTCATCTACATTCTGCACATTTTCTTTTCGCATTAATAGTTGGCTGCCTTCTTTGCCGGCTTTTTCCTTCAAAGTTGCCTCTTTGGGATTTCGGTTAAGATAGGAAATGATGTTTCGGAATTTCCCGCTTTGGTAAAATTTATCCTGTGGATTCGGCGGGAAATATCCGAGGAAAATTCCGTTTTTCACCACAATTTTATCAAAGCCAATTTCGGCGGCGATCCATTTCAGCTCTACAGATTTTATCAGGTTTTTGGCTTCCGGTGGTAAAAGACCAAAACGGTCCTCCATATCTGCTGTAAATTTCTGCAGATTTTCTTTATCCTGAATATCCGCAAGTTTCTGATAGAGTGAGAGCCGCTCTTCAATACTTTGAACGTAAGAATCCGGCAGCATTAATTCCAGGTCAGTATCAATATTAACATCTTTGGTCGACTTGAAAAGTTTTTGGCGGTCCTCTTCATTTTCAAATAAATTTTCGAACTCGGTATCGTTCTGAAGTTCTTCCAAAGCTTCCTGCATGATTTTCTGGTAGGTGTCAAAACCCATTTCATTGATGAAACCGCTTTGTTCACCACCCAACAGATCACCGGCACCGCGAATCTCAAGATCCTTCATCGCAATCTGAAATCCACTGCCAAGATCCGAAAACTGCTCGATAGCTTCCAGGCGTTTGCGCGCTTCAGAGGTCATCATATCAAACGGCGGCGTGATCAGGAAACAAAAGGCTTTCCTGTTGCTCCGTCCTACGCGGCCTCGCATCTGGTGCAGATCGGCCATACCAAAACGCTGAGCATCATTAATGAAGATCGTATTCGCATTCGGGACATCTACGCCACTTTCGATGATCGTGGTAGAGACCAGCACATCATATTTCCCTTCCATAAAATCGAGAATATTCCGTTCGAGCTGTTTCCCTTCCATCTGCCCGTGACCTGTAATCACGCGGGCATCGGGCACCAGACGCTGGATAAGTCCCGCAATATCCTTCAGATTTTCAATCCGGTTATTGATGAAATAAACCTGGCCGTCCCGCTGAATTTCATAGGAAACCGCATCGCGAATTGTTTCCTCATTAAAACCGACAATATGCGTTTCCACCGGCTGGCGGTTGGGCGGTGGTGTTTTGATCACCGAAAGATCGCGCGCCGCCATAAGCGAAAACTGTAAAGTGCGCGGTATTGGTGTAGCAGTAAGTGTAAGCGTATCGATATTGCTTTTCAAAGTTTTCAGTTTGTCTTTTACTGATACTCCAAATTTATGTTCTTCATCGATGATCAAAAGGCCCAGATCCTTAAACTTTACATTTGGACTTACGAGTTGGTGTGTTCCGATCACGATATCGATCATTCCGCTTGCGAGGCCGGCGAGGGTTTCTGCTTTTTGCTTGGCCGTGCGGAATCTGTTCATATAGGAAATGTTTACCGGAAATTCCTTCAGCCTTTCCTGGAAACTGCGGTAATGCTGGAATGCTAAGATCGTGGTCGGCACCAGTACCGCAACCTGTTTACCGTCGGTTGCTGCTTTAAAAGCGGCGCGGATCGCAATTTCCGTTTTCCCGAATCCTACATCGCCGCAGATCAGGCGGTCCATCACGTTATCGTTTTCCATGTCACTTTTCACATCCACCGTTGCTTTTTCCTGGTCGGGCGTGTCTTCATAAATAAAACTTGCCTCGAGTTCATTCTGCAGATAAGAATCCGGTGCAAAAGCAAATCCTTTCGCCGATTTTCTTTCCGCGTAAAGCCGTATCAGATCGAAAGCAAGCTGTTTTACTTTCGCTTTCGTTTTTTGTTTTAATGATTTCCAGGCAGGCGAACCGAGTTTGGACAACACGATCTCCTTTCCGTCGGGGCCGTTGTATTTCGAGATTTTATGCAGCGAATGAATGCTTACATAAAGCAGGTCGCCATTTTTGTAAGTGAGTTTAAAACATTCCTGCACTTTTCCGTTATTATTTACCTTGACCAGACCCATGAACTTACCGATGCCGTGATCAATGTGTGTAATATAGTCGCCCACTTTCATCTGCATAAGATCCTTCAGCGTGAGCTGTTCCGATTTCGCAAAAGTGTTTTTTGCTTTAAACCTTTGGTACCGGTCAAAAATCTGGTGATCCGTGTACACTGAAATTTTGTGGGCAGAATCTACAAAACCCTCGTGAATTTCAGATTTAAAACATTTGAATACTACCGGCGGTTTGGCAACAGCATCGTTCGCTTCTGAATCAGAAAGTGCATTCCCAGCCAAATCTTCAAAAATACTTTCGAGCCTTTCTTTTTGTTTTTCTGTGGAAAACGAGATCCAGATATCGAAATTTTCCTGCTGTTTTTCTTTTAGATCGTCCATAAGAAGTTCAAAATTCTTATGAAAGGATGGTTGTTGCGTCTGGGATATTTCAAGTGTCTGAGACTGTAATCCATCAATCCGCAATTCATCAAGCGTAAAATCAATGGTCTTGAATTTCCGGTAATCGCTTACCAGTTCAGGTTCCGACAGAAAAAGTTCTTCCGGCGCCTGATGCCTGATATCGGTGGTGAAAAGCGCAAATTTATCTTCCGCTTTGGCGTAAAATTCCTTGATTTTTCTGAGGCCTGCAAATGCATTTTTCGAGACAATGAAACTTTCTTTCGGTAAAAGTTCCAGCAGTGAAACCTTATCAGCCGACGAAGCAAAATTCATATTTGAAACCAACTGAAAACTGTTGACTTTGCCATTGGTCAGCTGAGTTTCTATATTAAAGGTTTTTATGCTTTCGATCTGATTCCCAAAAAAAGTAATCCTGTACGGTTCTTCATTGGAATAGGAAAAAACATCTACAATCCCGCCACGCACGGAAAATTCGCCGGGTTCGGACACGAAATCAGTCAGATTAAAATTAAACTGATGCAGCAGTTCCCCGGTAAAATCAAAATCCAGACTTTCGCCGGCTGTAATCTTATGTGAAATGGCGTTGAAATCCTTTTTTCTCAATACTTTCTCGGCCATCGCAGAAAAACCTGCAATAATTACTTTCGGCCGTGTGCCCGACGTAAGCTTGTTGATGACCTCAGTTCTTAAGACCAGATTTGCATTCTGCGTTTTTTCGATCTGATAAGGCTCCAGATGCGAAGACGGGAAATACAGCACGTGTTCTTTGCCCAGCAGATCCTCCATTTCCGAGGTCACGTAAAGCGCTTCTTCACGGTCTTCGATAAGAAAAAGTACTGTTTTTTTGTAAATAAGGAAAAGTTCAGCCGTAAATATCGACGGAGAGGAACCGGCAAAACCCCGCACCGATAAATGCTGAGTCTGCTCTAAGGTTTGAAAGATCTCTTTTCCAAATTCGTTCTTCAGCAAATCGGGCAAAAAAGTTTGGTGAATGGGTTTTAACTGCATGCAAAAAGGTAATATTAAAGCCGTTAACTGTAAACGACGAAAGCGATTTCGGGAGCGTTCCGAAACCGTTTGAAGCTGCAAAGATAACGAATCAGGAATAATTTGAATAATTACTTCCTTAACACCAATTGTACTAATGAGTTAAAGTTGGTTAAAGTGAAACACGCCTGCAGCTCAAATTGCCAAATTATTTACTTTTACATCGGTTAATCAGTAAGAAACCTTTTAATTACAAGAAAATGAAAAAATTATTCGCGCCCCTGGCTTTTGTTCTAGGTCTCGGTTTGGCAAACGCACAACAGGCCGTTCCCCGGCAAGCCACACCTGCGGCTCCGGCCAAAGCCGCCACGACCGCGCCCGTCGCCAAACAGCCGGCACCCAAATCCGCAGTTGCCATAAAATCATCTGCCACTTCCGCTGGCATTAAACTGAAAAAAGACGGTACACCAGACAAACGGTACAGAGAAAACCAGCATTTGAAAAAGGATGGAACTCCCGATAAGAGATTTAAAACAAAATAGAAGGTACTAAAACCTGAATCGCCCCGAAAGTTTTCCGGGGCTTTTTATATCTTTAAAAAAAATTAAATGAAAATTTTCGCCACGGTTTTCGCACTCTTCATTCTCTGGTCCTGTAATTCGGAAAGCCGTGCCAATCCGCGCGCTTACGTAGAAGGGAAAATTACCGGAACCGGATTGGATTACAGAAAAATCACCGTAAAGCTCAGCAGTGGAAGTACGAATGTGGCGGAAACGATTCCGGACAACGCCGGCGACTTCACACTCTCCGGCCCGCTTACCGCGGATTCATTTTCGGTGGCAGTCAACAAAAAAATAAGTTCTTTCAGTTCGTCGAAACCGGGATGTTATATTGCCGCAGATTCGCTGCAGATCGTTGTTCCGGCGGGAATCAGCTATATAATTTTTAATGATATTAAGTTGAAATAATGCGTCTGACTTTTTTAATATTTTTAATGACTGCAAGTTTGGTCTTCGGTCAGAAAAAGAAAAACACACCGGACGTAGTTTCAAATATCGAAGCAAAGATCATTGCGATGAAACCTGTAGGAAATAATTCCCTGGCCAAAGATCTGGAACCTTTCTACGGCTTTGCCTTCGGTGGAAATCTGATGACTCCCGTAAATTTCGGTGTAGGCATGAATTATAACATGCTCTTTTCCAACGTGAAGTACGGCCATCAAAATCTCTATGGTAATGTAGGTTCGCCCAAAATGACTGTTATAGATGCTTTCCTGACACACCGTGAAAACATTTCTGAAGATTTTATGGTGGAAGAAATGGCAGGCTTCAGCTATTTCAATTATACGGCTGTATTCCTCGATATCAAAGACAAAAAACTGAAAAGTAACGGTCTCGGTTTTAAAATCGGCGCAAAAGCGCTGTACGTGTTGGATCCTTTGGGCTATCAATCAGTTTTTGTGGAAGGAAATCTGCGTTCTTTTTCAGCACCTGTCTATAACGAAAATCCCGACATTAAAAAATATTTCAGCCGCTCTACGCTGTTGAGTTTAAGTTTGGGTTACCGTTTCAATCTCTAGTTTTAAAGGCAGTTCAACTGAAAAAACATCTAAATTTGCAGGATGCAAAATTTCTTAAAGAAAAATATCGCCCTGCTGTGGGCAAAACGACATGTGAAAGGTACTAAAACCTTTAAACAAAATGCCGTGAATGACCAGCAGCAGCTTTTGCTTGCACTTGTAAAAACTGCCGAAAAAACCCTGTTTGGCCGCGAACATCAGTTTGAGAAAATAAATTCTGTTCAGGATTTTCAGTCCCGCGTGCAGGTTGCCGATTACGAAGACCTGAAACCCTACATAGAAAAAGTAAAAAAAGGGCAGCGCCATATTCTCTGGCCGGAAACTCCGGAATATTTTGCAAAAACATCGGGCACTACTTCGGGAGCTAAATATATTCCCATATCCAAAGAAGCAATGCCGTACCAGACCGGTGCGGCACAAAGTGCTATCTTTCATTACATTGCACAGAAAGGCAGCGCAGATTTTGTAAATGGTAAAATGATATTTCTGCAGGGCAGTCCGCAACTCGACGAAATTTATGGCATTAAAACCGGCAGACTTTCAGGAATTGTCGCGCATCATATTCCCTCTTATCTTCAAAAAAACCGCTTGCCGAGTGAAAAGACCAACCTGATCGAAGACTGGGAAACTAAAGTCAATGAGATCGTAAAAGAAACCGAACGTAAAAACATGACATTGATTTCCGGCATTCCGCCATGGCTGATCATGTATTTTGAAAAACTCATCGCGCGAAACAAAAAAAAGATCACCGAACTTTTTCCAAATCTTCAACTCATAATTACCGGTGGCGTAAATTATGAGCCTTACCGCGAAAAGATGGAAGAACTGCTTGGTGGAAAGGTTGATATCTTACAGACTTTCCCCGCGAGCGAAGGTTTTTTTGCCTTTCAGGATGATTATAAAAAAGAAGGTTTGCTGCTGCTGACCAATCACGGGATCTTCTATGAATTTATTGCGCTGGAAACCTCCGGAAAACCCGACGCCAAACGGCTTACATTAAATGAAGTGGAACTGCACAAAGATTATGCGCTGATCCTGACAACCAATTCCGGCTTGTGGGCATATTCCATCGGCGATGTCGTTCGGTTTGTTTCAAAAGATCCTTACCGTATACTCGTTTCGGGGCGGACCAAACATTTTACGTCGGCTTTTGGTGAACATGTGATCGCTTATGAAGTGGAAGAGGCAATGAAGGCGACGGTAGCAAAATTTCCGGCGCAGATCACAGAATTTCACCTCGCACCGCAGGTTAATCCGGAATCCGGTTTGCCGTATCACGAATGGTTCATCGAGTTTGAAAAAGAGCCGCAGAATGCAGAATCTTTTGGAAAATATTTAGATGAACAACTGCGGCAGCGTAATTCTTATTATGATGATCTGATCTCGGGTAAAATACTGCAGCCTTTAAAAATAAGAAGTTTACGCAAAAATGCTTTTCAGGAATACGCCCGCTCCGAAGGAAAACTCGGTGGCCAGAACAAAATTCCACGGCTGGCCAATGACAGGAAAATCAGTGATTTTCTGAAAACTTATATCGTAAAATAATAACTTGCTTTCGCATGGTGATTTTTAAATAATATGATGAAAAATATTCTCTTCATTTTTCTGCTGTTTCAGGTCTGCTCCTGCACGACAAATAAATATGTAGCCAAAACCGATGCGCAAGACTTTGGTAAACTACGGGCCGGGAAAAATTACACTTTTTTTCATGAAAACGACCTGAAAACCAAAATGATGATTTCTTCCATTGAAAAAGACAGTATCATAGGTCTAAGAAATCAGGACCGGACTGCGCTCAGCAAAAACACCATTTGGAAAGTAAGGAAATTCAACGCGGCAGGCACAGCGGTCCTTATTGGCGGCATAGCGGGATTCATTGCAGTTACTGCAGTAATCGCCTCCACCCTGCAGGATATTGGCAAAGTATTTACACCACCGCAATAGTTTTAATTTGAGATGATAAGCTGTCTTTATCAGCAACTTTTTAGGCATTAAAGATGAAGAAAGATCAGGCTATGCATCCGCTGAAAATGCAGTGATTCATCGTCTGTCGTTTCCTAAATAAAAACCGCCCCAACTTTTCAGTTGAGGCGGCTCGAGTTTATCCCGAATTTTTACCGGAATTATTTCTTAATAAATTTCTGAGAGCTTACTCCTGTCGCTTCTGTAATTTTGATGATATATGATCCTTTAGCAAGATTTTGAACATCAACTTTACCGTCAACCAGTTCTGCTTTCACATTTTTACCGGAAATATCAAATATCTCAACTTTAGACACTTTAGATGCAGCATTTACATTTAGATAATCTGCAGTTGGATTAGGATAGATCGATACCGTGGACTTGCCGGTATTGGAAACGGCTAAAGCAGGTCTCACCAGCGAAAGCGTATCTATACCGATGAAATTGGAGTTGTTACCCGACGGGCCGCCACTTGTTACAAAATAACGGAAGGCAAAATTCAACGCTACAGGTGTTGGCGAAACGCCTGAAACTGTAATCGTGTATTCTGTCCAAACATCAGGATATCCGGTAGGACCGGTTATCAGCGACGGATTGATTGTAAGATGCACATTACTGAAGGAACCTACACCTGTAGCGCCGGTTGGCAAAGTTGGTGTGGCTCCCACTGAAGACCTTACTTCCAGACGGTCTGCAAACGGCGCACCCGTTGTAGTTCTGGTCCAGAATTTTAAAACGTCGCCGTCCTGCACCATTACCTGAGGTGTAATCAGCCAGTTGCTGATGGTGTTTGCACCGGTTGTGTTATTGAAATTCGCCCCGATGTATGAGGTTGCCGGTCCCGCCTGAGCGTTAAAAACCGTGGTATTTCCTTGGAACCAGCCGGTAGAACCTACCGTTGTACTTTGGTTCGTAGTGGTCCACCCCGCGACTGGAACAGTGTTAAAACCTTCTGACAGTAAGGTTGTTTGCGCGTTCGCGAAAAACAGCATTGCAAATGCCGCTAAAGAAAGTAGTTTTGTTTTCATAAAAAAAGATTTGTTGGTTAATGTACTCAAATGTAATAATTATTTGTACAATGCAACTAATTATTTCTAATGAAATCGCGGAACTCTTACTGATTTCATATCTACCTTAATTGCTTACGACTTTAAGTCCCACAACAGAAGCTATAAGCGTAAAAACGAAAAACATACGCCAGAAAGTTGCCGGCTCATTAAAAATAAAAATTCCCATAAAAACTGCACCTACCGCCCCGATTCCGGTCCACACGGCATACGCAGTACCCACCGGGATGGGCGCTGCGCCCACCGAGATCGCTTTGTACAGTAAAAACATGCTGAGGAAAAGCGAAACCGCAAAACCGGTCCACCAGAAATAACTCTCTTTTCCGGAAGTTTCCTGCGCTTTGCCCAGGCAGGTTGCAAACCCTGTTTCGAACAGGCCGCCGATAATTAATATGATCCAGTTCATTTTTCAAAGATAAATTTTTAAATCAAAATTTTAAAAACACTCCGGCTACCGCTGGAATTTAATTTCTAAAAATTACTTTTGCACCATGATTTCACTGAAACCCGTCCAGACGCTTCGTATCCCCGAATTTCGAAATTTAATGACCGGCCGGTTTTTCCTCGTTTTATCCTTCCGGATGCTCGCCACGCTCATGGGCTGGTGGATCTACCAGCTGACCAAAGATCCCTTCGCCATCGGGCTCATCGGTCTGTCGGAAGTGATTCCTGCCGTATCTACAGCACTTTATGCTGGGCATGTCATCGACAATTCCGAAAAGAAAAAGCTCCTGCTCATCTGCAACTACGCCTACGTTATACTCATCAGCCTGCTGCTGATCCCGGCCTTATTCGGTCATAAACTCCTGCATTTCAGCAACCTGCAAATTTCCTATTTTATTTATGGTGTCATCTTTTTCACAGGTTTCTGCCGTGCTTTTATTGGACCAATCATCCCCTCGATGATTCCTAAAATCGTGACGCGCGAAGAATTGCCCAATGCGATCACCTTAAACCAGGCTACTTTTCTTACCGCCTCGGTCTGCGGTCACGCGATCGGTGGTTTTCTGATTCACTGGATAGACATTTCAGGAACCATCATGGTGGTAGTGGGACTTATGATTTTGTCCTCTGTTTTCTTCTGGTTTCTGAAAAAGCATCCAACGGAAAATGTAAAGGGCGAAGTTGGTGTCATGCAAAGTATGCGCGAAGGTCTTGCCTACATTTACAAAACCAAGGAAATCCTGGGCGCACTCTGTCTCGATATGTTTGCGGTGCTTTTCGGCGGTGCCGTGGCCATGATCCCCGTGTTTGCCACAGATATTCTAAAAGTGGGCGCCGAAGGTTTCGGTCTACTGAATGCCGCCTCGGATATCGGTTCCATGTGCATCATCATCACGCTCGCTTTTGTGCCATTAAAGAAAAACCAGGGCAAATTACTGCTTGTAGCCGTGGCCGGATTTGGTCTGTGCATCATCGGTTTCGGCCTTTCAAAACTGTACTGGCTATCATTTATCCTGTTGGTTTTCAGTGGTATGCTCGATGGAATTTCGGTGGTGATCCGCGGCACGATCGTGCAGTTAAAAACGCCGGATTTTATCCGCGGCCGGGTGCTTAGTGTGAATTCGATCTTCATCATGTCGAGTAACGAAATGGGACAGTTCGAGAGCGGTCTTGCTGCAAAACTGCTGGGCGTGGTTCGTTCTGTAGTTTTCGGCGGAAGTATGACTGTGCTCATTGCAGTTCTGGTCGCAACCAAAGTACCGAAACTGCGCAAAATGAACTATTGATTTTTTTGGGAGCCAGATAAAGCTGTTTGTCTGCGCAGGTCACGGCCGGCTGTACACTCCGCCCTTTGGGCTCCATTGCCATCCGGGCTAAAGAACGGTTTCAGTTTCTCCGCCCCCTTCAAACTTATCAACAAAACAACCGGTTGATTATTACGTTATTAAACTAAAACCACGGCGCGGTGTTGATTAATAAGTTCCTTTAACTTTTAAAAAAAACTATCTTTGCCCCATGACTCAAAAGGAATCTTTATCATCTCTCATTCACGGAAATTTTGCCAGGGAATTATCGATTTCCGATGGCAAAATGCCGCCAAATGCAGTTGATTTTGAAAAACTGGTGATCGGAACTTTTTTGATCGACAAGAAAGGTCTGGATTATTCCATCGACCTGCTTACGGCAGATGTATTTTATGACCCGCGCCACCAGGAGATCTTCCGCGCGATCGTAAAGCTTTTTGAGGAAAACCATCCTGTCGATCTGATGACCGTGATCCAGGAACTGAAGAAAACCGAAAAGTTGGGTTTTGCCGGTGGCGACCATTACATCATCGATCTTACCATGGGCGTTTCCTCCAGTGCACATATTGAATATCATGTGCGTGTGATCCTGGAGAAATTCATTCTGCGCAGCCTGATCAATGTTTCAGCCAATGTGATCGACAGTTCCTACAAGGAATCCACCGATGTTTTCGAACTGCTCGACAAAGCGGAACAGTCTTTTTTTGAGATTACAAATGGAACCATTAAAAAAGGTTTTGATACTGCAAATACATTGGTAAAGCAGGCGATAGAAACCATTAAATCATTAAAGGACAAAGAAGGGATTTCGGGGATTCCATCGGGATTCCGGGATATTGATAAGGAAACCGGTGGTTGGCAAAACTCCGACCTCATCATTATTGCGGCACGTCCCGCGATGGGTAAAACTGCCTTTCTGCTTTCTATGGCAAGAAATATCGCGGTAGAACACAAAGTCCCCTTGGCGCTGTTCTCGCTGGAAATGGCTTCGGTGCAGTTGATCACACGTATGATCGCATCGGAAACCGGGATTTCTTCTGAGAAACTGCGCAAAGGCCAAATGAGTGACGAGGAATGGCAAAGGCTTTTCTCCAATGTTTCGGCGCTGGAAAACGCACCGCTCTTCATCGATGAAACGCCGTCGCTCTCGGTATTTGATTTCCGCGCAAAGTGCCGGCGACTTGTGATGCAGCATGGTGTAAAGATCATCATGGTCGATTACCTGCAGCTGATGACTGCAAACTCCGGCAAAGGAGGTGCGGGCAACCGGGAGCAGGAGATCGCTACGATCTCGCGTTCCCTGAAAGCAATCGCCAAAGAACTGAATGTGCCTGTGATCGCTCTTTCGCAGCTTTCGCGGAGTGTGGAGACAAGGCCCGGCAAAAGACCGATGCTGTCTGACCTTCGGGAATCCGGAGCAATCGAGCAGGATGCGGATATTGTTTCGTTCATCTTCCGTCCGGAATACTATAAGATCACGCACTGGGATAATGATGAAGACGGCGCCGAAAGTTCTACCGAAAATCAGGCGGAACTCATCATCGCCAAACACCGGAACGGTGCCACTGCTGATGTACGGATGTCCTTCTTCAAAAATATCGCCAAGTTTGCGGATCTGGATCTTTTTGGGAATCAGTACGGCTCGGGTTATCAGGATTCCAATTTCGGGCAACTCGATACGCCGACAGGTTTTGAGAAAATAAAGACCACCATTGATCCGGGTGCCGCTTTTGATCTGCCAAACAAGCAGAACCTATCCGGCTCATCAATGAATGATCTGGATGATGACGATGAATTCGAGTTCTAGAAAATTTTCCTTTAGTTTTAAAATTCAGTTTTGATAATACAAATTTTCACCGATGGCGCCTGTAGCGGAAACCCCGGAAAAGGCGGCTTTGGCATTGTAATGAAAGTCCCCGAAAAGAAATATGAGCGGCGTTATTCCCAGGGATTCAGACTTACGACCAACAACCGCATGGAGTTGCTCGCGGTCATCGTGGCGCTCGAAAAACTGAAGTCCACCGAAAACGATATCCATATTTTCACCGACAGTAAATATGTCGCGGACGCCATTAACAAAAAATGGATCTACGGCTGGATACGTAAAGGTTTTAAAGATGTAAAAAATCCGGATCTGTGGCAGCGCCTGCTTCCGTTATTGAAAATGCATCGGATCACTTTTCACTGGGTAAAAGGTCATGCAGGCCATATTGAGAATGAAATTTGCGACGAACTCGCTGTAAAAGCTGCCCAAACGGAACCGTTACAAGTCGACACCTATTTCGAAAATCTGAAGAATGGCGGGCTCTTTAATGCTTAAATTTAAGATATAAGCCTTGCATTTTTGCCCATTGGCTTATTATTTAGATTAATTGCTGCAACCTAAACCGGTGTAAAAGTCTCTTCAATTATTTATCTTTGTTCAATGACATATCTTGAGGCGCTGAACAGAAGATATTCTGTAAAAAAATTTAATAAGGAAAAAAAAGTTCCTGCCGAACTGATCGCCAATATTCTGGAGGCGGCAAAACTTTCTGCAAGTTCTCTGGGCCTGCAGCCGTATGAGCTTATTGTGGTTGAAAGTGAGGCGGTGAAAGAGCAGCTTATTCCCGCATTTTATAATCCTTCACAAATTTCCACATGTTCTCACCTTATTGCTATTGTCTCCAAAAACAACATTGGCAGCGAATATATCGGCAGTTACTTTAATCACATTTCCGAAACGCGCGAAATTCCTTTGGAAGAATTAGGGCCTTTCCGCCAAAGTATCAGCAGCCATATCGACCGGTTGAGCGAGGAGGAAATTATGATCTGGGCCGACAAACAAAGTTATATTGTGCTTGGGAACCTGATGTTTGCCGCTGCGCTGGAGAATGTAGACACCTGCCCGATGGAAGGTTTCAAACAGGTTGAGATCGACAGGATTTTAAATATTGATATCACCAAAGAAAAGGTTGCTGTAACTCTTGCGCTGGGATACAGAGCCGATGAGGATCACTTTCAGCGGTTTAAAAAAGTAAGGAAACCCAACGAACATCTCTTTAAATTTATTTGAAATTCATCCGAATGAATTACGCTTTTTACGCCGTAAGATAATGCCCGTGAAATTTTCAGAAACTGTAAATTTACCTTGCCAAATAACACTGATTAAAAAATTCCGCTGCAAACCGGATAAACTCTAACACCAAATTTTTAATGATAAAAGCAGACGTACTTGTCATTGGATCAGGAATCTCCGGTCTTTCTTATGCCATAAAAATTTCTGAAAGGATGCCGGATGCCAGGATCATCATCGTGACCAAGGCAGATGAAGATGAAAGCAACACCAAATATGCGCAGGGCGGCCTGGCAGTAGTCACCGATTTCGGCAAAGACAATTTCCAAAAACATATTGATGATACCATGCGGGCCGGCGACGGCGAAAATAATCTGGATGTGGTAAAAATGGTTATTGAAGAAGGTCCCGAAAGATTTAAGGAACTCGTGGATTGGGGCACCAGATTCGATGAAAAGAACGGTTCACTCCTGCTCGGCCGCGAAGGCGGACACACCGAAAACCGCATTGTGCATCACAAAGATATTACGGGTGCCGAGATCGAGCGCGCGCTTTTGGTCACGGCAAACAAATCGCCCAATATCGAGATCATGGCACATCACTATGTCATTGATCTCATCACGCAGCACCACGTTCCCGGAAAAATTTTCGACAAGGATAAGATCGATTGCTACGGCGCCTATATTCTGGATGAAAAAAGAAAGAAGATCAAAAAAATTACCGCCAAGATCACTTTGGTAGCCACCGGCGGGGCGGGACATGTGTATAAAAACACCACCAATCCGATCATTGCAACCGGTGATGGGATTGCTTTTGTACACAGAGCACGGGGCAAAATTTCCGACATGCAGTATTATCAGTTTCATCCTACCGCGCTGTATTCCAAACTCGACGGTATGCTATTCTTAATTTCTGAAGCAGTGCGTGGCGACGGCGCAAAACTCCGCACCAAGGATGGCGAAAAGTTTATGCACAAATACGATGACCGCGAAGAACTTGCCTCCCGCGATATTGTGGCACGCGCGATCGATAGTGAGCTGAAGATTACCGGCGATGACTATGTAGGTTTGGACTGCCGCGAAATGGACCACGAAAAATTCATGGAACATTTCCCAAACATTTACCAGAAATGCGTGCAGGAAGGAATCGATCCCTTCCGGCAGTTAATTCCCGTGGTTCCCGCCTGCCATTATCTTATGGGCGGGATAGATGTGGACCGCGACGGTCAGAGTTCCATTAAAAATCTGTTTGCCGTGGGCGAATGCACCAATTCAGGTTTACATGGTGCGAATCGGCTCGCCTCCAATTCTTTGCTGGAAGGTTTGGTTTTCGGCCACAACGCGGCACTTAAAACGGTAGAACTCCTGGAAATCAATGACTTTAATTTTGATGATTTAAAGGCTGTTCCAGACTGGAACGAAGAGGGCATGAAGATCATGGATGAAATGGTTATGGTTTCGTACTTCCGGCGGCAGTTGCAGGAAATGATGAGCGATCTGGTAAGTATCGTCCGCAGCAACGACCGTTTGGCGCTGGCAAAGAAGAAACAGCATGAGATATTTGAGGCCGTGACCGAACTCTATAACTACTCAATCCTGTCGCCACAACTTTCAGAATTGCGGAATTTGGTGAACATTTCTTACCTTATCATCAAACAGTCATTAGCGATGAAAGAAAATAAAGGAGCCTTTTATAATAAAGATTTAATTTAATATCAGACATGAAAAAACCGAAATACGTAACCAAAGACGCCATCAAAACATTTATTAAAAACGCGCTCGATGAAGACCTGCAGGATGGCGACCATTCCACTCTGGCCACCATCCCAAAAGATCTGCAGCAGAAAGCGCAACTTATTGTAAAGGAAAACTGCATACTGGCGGGCGTAGAGCTTGCTGAAATGATCTTTAAACAGTACGACAGAAATCTGAAGGTCGAAGTTTTACTTAAAGACGGCGACTCGGCAAGAGTGGGCGATATTGCGTTTTACGTCACGGGAAGTGCGCGCTCCATTCTGTCAACCGAACGGTTTGTGCTCAACTGTATGCAGCGGATGAGTGGTATTGCAACCATGACCCATGACTGGAATTCCCGCCTGCTGGGTACGAAAACCGAACTGCTGGATACACGCAAGACGACACCCAACTTCCGGATGTGCGAGAAATGGGCCGTGGCCATCGGTGGTGGAACCAATCACCGGTATGGCCTGTATGACATGATCATGCTGAAAGACAATCATATAGATTATAACGGCAGCATTACAAATGCAGTGAAAATGGCGAAAGAATATCTCAAAAAAAATAAGAAAAATCTGAAGGTAGAAGTTGAAACCCGAAATCTGGATGAGGTGCAGGAGGCTGTAAAAGTGGGTGCGGACCGGATCATGCTCGATAATATGGACATAAGGTTGATGAAAAAAGCAGTGCAGCTCATCGGCGGGAAATGCGAAACTGAAGCTTCCGGCGGGATCACGCGCAGCATGCTGAAGGATGTAGCGGCCACAGGTGTGAACTTTATTTCGGCAGGAGCGCTCACGCACTCTGCGGCTAACATTGATCTCAGCCTGAAAGCGGTAAAGTAATTTATTGAATAATTATTATAACCGTCAATTATTATTAATTGAATAAAGTTCAATTTTTTTCTGAGCCTGCAAGCAGTTCTGTAAACGGTTTGTAATCAAATCTTTAATGTAAAAATTAACAAAATTTTAAATTTTAACAATTTATTAATAAAACTTTCACAAAATTTAAATAGTTTTGTAAAAAAGTAAAAACAAAATATCTAAACCAATATTGATATGACTTTTAATCCATTAAAGAAGACCGTTCTGATTGCGGCTTTGGCTTTTGCAGGTTACGGCACTGTACATGCGCAGGTTACCACAAGTAATCTGTCGGGTATTGTGAAAACCAATGACGGCCAGAAAACTTCCGGCGCCACAATTAAAGCGACACATTTGCCTTCGGGTACGGTGTACACCGCGTCAGCAAATGCTGCCGGAGCTTTTAACTTACCCAACATGCGTGTGGGTGGTCCCTACCGTGTAGAGATCATGTACGGCAGCGAAAATCCAATCGTATACGAAGATGTATACCTGGAACTGGGTCAGCCGTTTGTGATCAATCCTGTTTTTGGCGAGAAAACCGCAAACATTGCTGAGGTAGTGGTAACGGGAAATAAAAGCAGAAATGTAAACAAGACCGGTGCGGCTACGAACATTGATCAAAAACTTATTCAGGAACTTCCACAGTCTTCTAGAAGTATCACCGATTTCACGAGACTGACTCCGCAGGCTAACGGAAACTCTTTTGCAGGCCGTGACGCGCGTTACAACAACCTTCAGATCGATGGTGCCAACTTTAACAATGGTTTTGGTTTGAGCAGCAGCCCACTGCCGGGTGGCAACTCACAGCCTATTTCTTTAGATGCCATCCAGGAGATCTCTGTAAACATTGCGCCGTTTGATGTAACGCAGTCCGGATTTACAGGAGCGGGTATCAATGCGATTACAAAATCAGGTACAAACAGATTCCACGGCTCACTTTACGGTTACTACAACGGTAAAGAACTCAATGGCTGGAAGATCAACGGTGAAGACATTGAAAGAGTTTCCGGAGCTAAACTCACCAACGGCTTTACAGTAGGCGGACCTATTCTACAAAATAAATTATTCTTCTTCTTAAGTGGTGAGCGGGAAACTGCAACTGGAGCAAATGCTTCCGGCGCAAATCTTTGGACCGCTTCACAGGACGGAATTGCAGATCCTGCAAATAACATTTCCAGAGTAAAGGAATCTGATCTGATCGCAGTACAGAATCACCTGATCAACAGATGGGGATACAACCCGGGACGTTACCAGGGATATGCGAATGAAGCAGAACAGCAGGGCGACAAATTCCTGCTCCGTTTAGACTGGAACATCAGCGATAAACATAAGTTCGCAGTTCGTTATAACATGTTGAAAGGTACCTCTCAGCAGGTTGCCAATGCTTCATCCGGTCCGGCTCCAAGATCTTCATGGGGACGTGTGAGTGATAAGGCAATGACTTTCGAAAGCGGAAATTATGGTTTTGAGAATACAGTAAGTTCAATTACTGCCGAGTTAAACTCAACTTTCAACTCCAGCCTTTCAAATAAACTGTTATTTACTTACTCCAAGATTCAGGATAAAAGAACTTCTCCATCGGAAAAACTTTTCCCTTTTGTTGATATCTGGGATGGTTCTGCCAATGGCGGAAACTACATCAGTTTCGGTACAGAACTATTTTCTTACCTGAATGATGTGGTGAATGATAACTTCTCTTTTACAAATAACTTAACTTATACAGTAGGAAAGAACAACTTTACAGCAGGTATTGCCTATGAAGTTCAGAAATTCGGTAACTCTTATACCAGAATGGGAACAGGTTATTACCGATATGCTTCAGTTGAAGATTTCCTTAAGACAGGTACAGCGGCTGAGGTAGCACCGATCATGTTTGGTTTAACTTATCCGTATGCAAACCAGGATACGTATTCACGTGTGAACTTTGGTTTGGCTTCTGCATATCTGCAGGACAGAATTACACTAAGCGAGAAATTCAACTTTACAGTAGGATTAAGAGCTGAACTGCCTAATTATTTAAATGATCTTACTGCCAATCCTTCAATTGATGCATTAAACCTTTTAGATAAAAATGGTAATCCAAGAAATTACGCATCCGGTGAATGGCCGAAATCCAAAGTTACACTTTCACCACGTTTAGGATTTAACTACGACGTTTTGGGAGATAAAAGTTTAACATTACGTGGAGGTACTGGTATCTTCTCCGGACGTGTTCCTTTTGTATGGTTAACAAACATGCCAACCAACGCAGGTGTTTTACAGAACACTGTAGAACCGGGTTCTTATGCTGAAGTTGCCGGCTGGATCGGTAACGTGAGATTCCACCCGGAAGATATTTACTACTATGTAGCAAATCCACCGGCAGGAGCTGGCAATGTATTTATCAACAGTCCTAAGGAAGGCGCACCTGCCTCTTTTGCTTTGGTGGACAGAGATTTCAAAATGCCATCTGTATGGAGATCAAGTTTCGGAGCAGATTACAAGATTCCAAACTCTGTATTCACACTTACCACTGACATTCTATATACTAAAGATGTAAATTCTGTATTCCAGTACGGAGCCAACAGAAAGGAGTCTACAGCAAGAATGACCAATCAGGACCGCGTGTATTATCCTAACACCGCATCTTACCAGTACAACGACAAGATCGGCGCCAACAGTGCTACGGTTTTAACCAACTCCGATACCAAAGGAACTGCATTTTCTGCAACATTTGGAGCAAACATGAGAAACTGGAAAGGATTGTCGGGATCAGTATATTACACGTTCTCAGAAGCTAAAGAGATTTCTGCCAATGCAGGATCAAGTGCAAGTTCAGCATGGCAGGCCTCGCCAACGGTGGATTCGCCAAACCAGCAGGACCTGAGCATCTCTGCTTTCTCTATCCCACACAGAATTGTAGCAAATGTGAGCTATAACATTAAGAACACGACGATCGGTGTGTATTATACAGGAGCAAATCAGGGAAGATTCTCCTACTACTATTCCAATGACGTGAATGGTGATGGTATTGCCAATGACCTGATGTATATCCCTAAAGCTGGTGAGGTGACTAAATTCGCCGACATCAAAAGCGGAAATACAGTTCTGTTTACAGCAGCTCAACAGGATGCGGCATTTAACAAGTTCATTGCAGACAACGGTCTGGAAAAATACAGAGGTCAGATCCTGCCACGTAACGAGTTCCTTTTACCATGGTTAAACCGTGTAGATGTAAGAATTTCACAGAACATATTTACAGATATGGTTCAGAAAGGAGATAAAGTTGCCATCAGTTTAGATATCTTAAACTTTGGTAACCTGCTGAACTCTGAATGGGGAATCCAGGACAACACTGTAAGTTCTTACGGAGCAGCAGTGCTGGGAAGATCCGGAAACCTTTCTCCGGACCCAGCCTTTACAATGCTTCGTTCCGGTGCAGATCTTGTAACTGCACCTTACAGACCGGCAAGTAACAGATTTACGACATGGAGCGCAATGTTAGGATTTAAATATTCTTTCTAACGGTCACGTGCATTTATACAGCTGCCTTACAATTCATTTTGTAAGGCAGTTTTTTTTAATGGCATCAGGCGGCGAAGTACAGTTTATACGCTGGCTTATACACAGTATTTATTTATCTTTGCCTTTAAACAAAAATTAAATTATGGATTTCAACATCATGCTTCAGGCACACCGTGGGTTCGCCTACTTAATTTTGCTTTCATCGGCAGTTTTCACTGTAGCGCTTTTGATTACAATGTTCGGCTATTCGGGCAGGATCTCGAAACTATTAAGAAAATCAACTTTGTTCACCATGATTTTCTTTCATACTCAGGCACTTATTGGTTTGGTTATGTTGTTTTTCTTTTCTCCGGGTTTCAAGGCGGCATTGGCTGCAGGTACACTGATGAAGGATTCTGTTTCCCGTAATACTTATGTGGAACATCCCGTGTCTATGATCATCGCTGCAGTTTTGCTGACGGTTTTAAATAAAAAGTTCAAAACAAGCGATAAGATCAGAATGAGTTGGGTAATCATCGCGGTTATAGCATTAGCCTTGATGTTGTGGGCATTCCAGTGGCACAGACTTTTCGGTGCGTAGATCAATAATAATTTTTTTTTAAAGATAATTAAGAATGAAAGTAGCTGTGGTTGGCGCTACCGGCATGGTAGGTCAAATTATGCTGAAGGTTTTGGAAGAACGGAATTTCCCGCTTACGGAATTACTTCCTGTGGCTTCGGAAAAATCGGTGGGAAAAACGGTGCTTTTTAAAGGAACTCCTTATAAGGTCGTTTCCATGAAAAGTGCGATCGCGGCAAAACCGGATATCGCACTGTTCTCGGCCGGCGGAAAAACTTCGCTGGAATTTGCACCACAGTTTGCCGCTGTCGGTACCACCGTGATCGATAATTCTTCTGCCTGGCGCATGGAAACCGATAAAAAACTTGTGGTTCCGGAAATCAATGCAACCACATTAAGCCCAGAAGATAAGATTATCGCAAATCCAAACTGTTCCACCATTCAGCTTGTCATGGTTCTGCATCCGCTTCATAAAAAGTATAATTTAAAGCGCGTGATCGTATCGACCTACCAGTCGGTTACCGGCACAGGCAAGAATGCGGTGGATCAGCTTGACACTGAGATTGAAGATTCGGTACAGAACCGAAACTCTTTCGAAGGAAAAGATAAAAAGGAAAAAGTGTATCCATACGATATATTTAAAAATGCCTTACCTCAGTGTGATGATTTTTCTGATGACGATTATACCAAAGAAGAAATAAAATTAATGACCGAGCCGAAAAAGATCCTCGGTGACCATTCCTTTCAGATCTCGGCCACTGCAGTGCGCGTGCCGGTCCAGGGCGGCCAT
The DNA here is from genome assembly GCF_000422265.1 of Kaistella palustris DSM 21579. Taxonomy (GTDB): domain Bacteria; phylum Bacteroidota; class Bacteroidia; order Flavobacteriales; family Weeksellaceae; genus Kaistella; species Kaistella palustris. Next base: position 228,620 of record NZ_AULL01000017.1, on the reverse strand, counting down.
TCTGAAAGTGTAAATGTGGAATTTGAAAATGATTTCGACCTGGATGAAATTCGCGAAGTACTTTCGCAAACACCCGGTGTGACCGTATTAGATGATGTGAAAAACCGAATTTACCCAATGCCGCTCTACGCAGAGGGAAAAGATGAAGTATTTGTCGGCAGGATCCGTAGGGACCGTTCACAGCCCAATACACTGAACATGTGGATCGTGGCAGATAACCTCAGGAAAGGTGCCGCGACCAACGCGGTGCAGATTGCGGAGTATCTCCTTGCAAACAAACTGGTTTAAATGAATGCTCACAGAAATGTGAGCATTTTTGATGATAGACAATTCAAACAATTTTAGATCAATAAATAAAACTTCAGATGCCCGTAAAAGATCATTCCACAAACAATAGTTTTGCCTTCCAGCGTAGCGTGGCCGTTATCGGCATTGCGCTTTTTGTGGCGAAATTAATCGCCTGGCATTTTACAGGTTCAGATGCCGTGCTTTCCGACGCTATGGAAAGTATTGTAAACATCATTGCGGCTTTCATGGGTTTATATTCGCTTTTCCTGGCGGCGAAACCGAAAGACCGCGAACATCCGTACGGCCACGGCAAAGTGGAGTTTGTAACCTCGGGCATCGAGGGCGCGCTCATCATTTTTGCCGGAATAGTGATCATTGTACAGTCATTTAATTCACTTTTACAGGGAAACATTCCGCAGAAGCTGGACTGGGGCATACTTATCATTGCCGTGACCGGTGGTATCAATTATCTACTCGGTCATATTTCCTATAAAAAAGGAATTAAAGAAAACTCACTTGTCCTTCAAAGTTCAGGCAGACATTTGCAGAGCGACACTTTTACCACCATCGGCGTTGTCGTAAGTCTGGTGCTCGTTTACTTTACAAAACTCTACTGGATCGATGCTGTGGTAGCGATGCTTTTCGGTTCATATATTATGTTCGTCGGTTATAAGATCATCCGCAAGGCCCTAAGTGGTATTATGGATGAGGCTGATGTTGACATGCTCTCCAGCCTCGCGAAATTTCTTAATGAAAACCGACAACCGGAATGGATGGACATTCACAACATGCGGATACAGCGACACGGCAGCGGACTTCATATCGATGCGCATATTACGCTTCCCTGGTATTACGAACTGCGCACCGCCCACGAGGAAATGGAAAAAGTCTACCAACTTATTGCTGAAGATACGGACAGGACCATCGAATTTAATTTTCATATGGATGACTGTAAACCGACCTCCTGCGAGATCTGTGAACTTTGGGAATGCCCGGTACGCGAAAGGCCTTTTGTAAAAAAAATAGAGTGGAATGAGAAAACAATTTCGCAGCACAACAAGCACGATGTGAACACTTAAACCCGCGGCAGTTGCTTTTTTCGGTAATAAAAAAGAGGAATGATCAGAAGCAGCGTTAACGGTTGAATCACAAAGCGCCGCATATAAAAGGAGAATAAATATCCGATCTCGAATTTTGTATGAATACAGTACAGATAAACCGGAAATGTGATCGCAAAGACGATCGCCAGTAAAACTACAGCCTGAACCGTCCACCTTTTATTTTTGAAAATAAAATGAACAATGACTGCAGAAAATAAAAGATTAAGCGCGAAACGGAAAGTATAATTCCCAATCAAAGGCAGCCAGTAGAAGTCCGGAAAATGTGCGTTCTTATCAGCGATATGAAAAAACTCCAGAAAAGGATCATAGAAAATTTTACTTTCCAGCATCCGGACGGAGATCAGTCCGAAAATTCCCAAGGCTACGATAACCCAATTCAGCACTTTCACTTCTCCACTTTTTTAAGTGCAAAATACTGAATCCAGATCAGCCAGAGAGCGACAACGCTTCCGTAAATGATGGCGGGAAAAAGATAGTCGTGACCGATTTTGGAATATTGAGGCGTTTCCACCAAAAGAACATTCAAACCTACAATTCGCAGCACATTCATCACATGCAGTGCCAGCAAACCTACCGCTGCGAAAAGGAATGTTTTCGCACCTTCGTAAAAAGCGAAAATAAAAGAAAGGAAAAGTATGGCTACAGAAATTACATTGCAACCTTCCACCATGCGCGATACATATTTGCCACTCACAAAAAACCAGGTCGTTTCCTGTTCGGGTTTGCCGGGCACCATTTCCGAGGGATATCCAAAAACATTCTGTAAATAGACGCTTTGTCTCATCACCCAGGTCGAGACCGGATCGAGCCCCGAATTCGCAAATTCATTCAGGTAAAACTGATACGCCAGGACCAGCACCACATAAATGAGGACGAAACGCAGCAGGATCTTAAATACAGGTTTGAAATCGGTAAACATCGGAACAAATATAGCGCTTTCCAAAATTCTATTTTCAGTATATTTGTAGACCTATGACGCAGGACGACGCACAACTTTTTCTCGAAGAATTTACCGGCAGCACAGCACAGCAATTCTTTGCATTAGCCCAAAGCGGTTCCTCCAGGCAGAATTTTGTGGCTCAAAGTGCAGGCATAAAATACGTGATCACGGCAAATGAAAATCTGGCGGAAAATGAAAGTTTCTTTTACTTTTCGGAACTCTTTTCACGGCTTCAGTTAAATACACCGCAAATCCTTGCAATCGCACCTGACCGGAAATTCTATATTCAGCAGCATCTGGGTGACCAAACCCTTTCAGAAATAATTGACCGCGAAGGTTTAACTGAACGCACCCGCGCCCTGGTAAAATCTGTGCTGGAAAAACTCTATCTGCTGCAGTCCCGCACTTTAACAAATGTAGATTATTCTTATACTTTCGAGTACGAAAGCTATGATGAACTTCCGATCACGAATGATCTTTTTTATTTTAAAAGTTTTATCGCCGATGTACTTGAAATTCCCTATCACAAATCCACCTTGCTGCAGGAATTCAAAAAGATTGTGTCACGGCTTGAAAACCTGAAGCCTCAGAGTTTGATACTGCGGGACTTTCAGGCGAGAAACATTATGGTGAACGACAGTGACGAAGTTTACTTTATTGATTATCAGGCAGCGATGCGCGGCCCGCTGATGTACGACGTAGTCTCCTTCCTCTTTCAGGCAAAAGCCAATTTCCCCGGGGATTTCCGCAACGAAATGCTTAGTTATTATTTTTCATTCTGGAAAGATGACGTAACCGTAACTGATCTCCAGAATTCTCTGAAACCGCTGCAACTTATCCGCTACATGCAGGTTTTGGGAGCGTACGGCTTTCGCGGTCTTGTACAGAAAAAAGCACATTTTCGCAAAAGCCTGAATCAGGGAATTACAAATCTCTATAACTTCTCCAACTCATGGGATGAAATGAGGGAATTTCCCGAGTTGCAAAAAATAATATCTGAACTAAATACAGAACAAACCGGAATTAAAATAAAGGAAATACTAAACGGTTAATTGAAAGCTGCTCACCTAAATTCCGGTTAAATAAAATAAAATGACATTAAAAATAGACATACACAGTTTTTCCTACAAAAAGGGCGGCATTCCGAAAGACGAAACAGGCAACGGTGGTGGCTTTGCTTTTGACTGCCGCGGTATTTTAAACCCCGGAAGACTCGAAGAATACAAACAGCAGACCGGCCGCGATGCCGACGTACAGGAATTTTTAGAAACCCAGACCGATATGCCGAAGTTTTTCGGTTTAGTTAAAGATCTCGTTTCCATTAACATCGAAAATTATCTTGGTCGTGGTTTTGAACATCTGCAGATCAACTTCGGCTGTACAGGTGGCCAGCACCGCTCAGTATACTGCGCTGAAAAAACTGCTGAGTTCATCAAAAAGAAATATCCCCAGACCGAGGTCAGCCTTCACCATGATGAGCAGCCGCAACTTAATGATAACTGATATTCCATGATTGAAATTGAAACTCAGATGCAGTACGCGCTCAGTTTCTCCGGACGGTAAAAACATTTTATGAAAGCACTTATATTCGCTGCCGGTAAAGGCACCCGACTGAAACCCTTTACTGATCACCACCCAAAAGCGCTGGCGGTGGTAAATGGTGTGCCGCTGCTCGAAAGGAATATAAAATATCTGCAGCGCTATGGCATCAATGATTTTGTGATTAATGTGCATCATTTCGGCGGGCAGATCGTATCTTTTCTAAAGGAAAACAATAATTTCGGCAGTAAAATCGAAATCTCCGACGAAAAAGACGCGCTTCTGGAAACCGGCGGCGGACTGGTTTTTGCAAGACAGTTCCTGGATCATGGCGAGGATTTTCTGATCCTGAATGCGGACATTCTAACAGATCTTGACCTGAATGGTTTCATCGAATATCATCAAACGAAAAATGACTTTGCGACCTTAGCCGTTTCTGACCGTAAAAGCTCCCGCAAACTCTTGTTTAACAGTGACATGATCTTGCGTGGCTGGCTGAATGTGGAAAGCGGTGAGCAGAGACTTGCCGAGTTTAACAAAGGATTTAAACCTTTGGCTTTCAGTGGTATACACTGCATTAACCCAATGATATTCAATAAAATAAAAAGAAAGGGTAAGTTTTCGATCATGGAACAATATCTGGACCTTATGCATACCGAAGAAATCCACGGCTATGAACATCAGGCAAACCTCATCGATGTCGGAAAGCCGGAATCGGTATTGGCAGCCGAAAAAATATTTAAATAAAATGAGTAAAATAAACAGAGGCAAAGGAACAACCAAAGCGGCGGCCGGACCCTCCTTTGAAATAGACCAGAAAATCCAGCGATCCTTCAGCGAAAAAACCTGGGACGAAACCATTACCAAAGACAGCTGGATGGTTTTTAAAATCATGGCCGAATTTGTAGACGGTTACGAAAAGCTGGCAAAGATCGGTCCCTGCGTTTCGATTTTCGGTTCTGCGAGATTAAAACCCGAAGATCCGTATTACCAACTCGCGGTGGATATTGCCAAACAGATTACCGATATCGGCTTTGGAGTAATTACCGGAGGCGGCCCCGGAATTATGGAGGCAGGAAATAAAGGTGCCCGCGAGGGCGGCGGAAAATCAATCGGCCTGAATATAGAACTGCCGTTTGAGCAGCATTTTAATCCGTATATTGACAAAGGTTTTAATATGGATTTCGATTATTTTTTCGTGCGCAAGGTAATGTTTGTAAAATACTCGCAGGGTTTTGTGGTGATGCCGGGCGGTTTCGGAACTTTAGATGAACTTATGGAAGCGATCACGCTCATACAAACCAATAAGATCGGCAAATTCCCGATCGTACTGGTGGGTTCAAAATTCTGGGGTGGCTTGCTGGATTGGTTCAAGGCTACTCTACTCGAGAACGGCATGATCGCCGAGGCGGATCTTAACCTCTACCGCGTAGTGGATACCGCCGAAGATGCAGTGGCCCATATTAAAGCTTTTTACGATAAATACACGGTAAACGTAAACTTCTGATTGGCACCATATTTGAGATTAACATGACACAATTTAAAGTAATGAAAAAGTTTTTACAGTGTTCGGGATTTTTCGTTTTGATGATTCTGATGAGTTTTGCTTCGGCAGAATTTTATTCATCAATGACGAAAGTTGATTATGTAGAGGGCAGTAAAATACTGAAGTTTACCACCAAAATGAATACCGCACATATTTCAGACGCCATTAAGATAAACCCAAATACCGCAAGTTTTGAAGCAGAAGTTAAAAAATATGTGAACAACAATTTTGATCTGTATGTAAACGGAAGTCCTAAGACACTCACCTTCACGGGAAGTCAGGTAAACGGCGAATCAGTTTGGGTGTATTTTGAGGCAGGTGGCGTTACAAACGTGAGCACCATTAAAATTAAAAATACAATCATGCTCAGTACCTTTCCGAAACAGTTTAATCTGGTGAATATTGCGTACAAGGGAAATCAGAAAACAATGAATTTCCAGCGCGGCAAAGAGGTAAACGAAGTGAGTTTTTAACTGAACTTATACAATATTACTCCGTCATCTGAATAAGGTGACGGTTTTTTTTGTAAAATGATCAGCCGCCGTTGAGTTGCAGCATACCTTCCGCGGAAACCATATCGTAGTTCCAGGCGGGCTCAAAGGTCAGATTGATTTCCACTTCATATCCCGGGAACTCTTTTTCGAGTGCGTTGGTTACGCCGGTCTGAATGGCTTCGCCCATCGGACAGTGTGGTGTGGTGAGGGTCATGGTGACTTTGATCCGGTTTGCGGCGGGAATCTCCACATCGTAAACCAAACCCAAATCCACAATGTTAACCATCAGTTCAGGATCTATAACTTCATACAGCGCTGTTTCTGCACGGTTTATTTTATCGTAATTTTCGTCGGTAGGATCAAGTATCATGACGTTCTATTTTTATGGAAGATTAATTTAAAGACATTGATGTTGTAGAGTGTCGCCACCACACACCATAAAAGTGCACCCAACCGGATGATTACAAGCTGCTGAATGATGATGCCCAGCGCAAATACAAGAAACGCCGCAATGAACAGCCTAAACTGCCAAACGGTAAGTTTTTCATTATAAAGATGTTTGGGCAACGGCACTTTTACTTTTCCCGAAAGATTTTTATAATTGTCATTCCAGATGATGAACGGAAGTGTTTTAAAGGTTTTGCCCAAAATCAGACTTGTGATCCAACCCATGAACAGAAGACTCCCGTAAAGCATTGTCCAGCGGTAACCTGTAGAAAAGTAAACCGCAGGCAGCAATAAAATTGAAAGTACAAGCGCGGCAAACGACAGAAAAGCATGTTTCATCAGAATCTCCACTTTTTTGCGAAGACGGTTCTTAAAGGTGTCGAAGAGATAAAGCAGCCAGAAAATAACGCCGGTTAAAACAATGGCCGCGTAGATCAAAGCCCGCGCACTGACGCCAATAAAATAACCATCTGCAAGGAAAAGAACAAGCCCGGTATTCTGGATTATAAATGCCCACTTCAGCAGAAAATCCTTCTTCGATTTGCCAAGCAGGAACATGGGAACAAGTTTCGAACTTACACCGGTAATAAGCTGCAGAAACCAACCTGCAAGTCCTGCGTGTGCGTGAAGCTTCAGAATTTCCAGATGACTCTGTTTGAAGAACGAAAACTTTAGGTTAATGGCGAGCAGCAAACCCACGGTTACTGTAAACAAAAGCCACAGCGCGGAAGAAATGATAAAAAGTTTCTGTACCGAATAGTTTGCACAGACACGCGTAGTCTTCAGCACATTAAATAAATACAGAACTGCGGAGATCACGACAAGAGCGCCGCCGGAAATCATCAGCCAGCCGACGGTGAGTTTCCAGAAATTGGTCACCAGCAGGATCATGCCGAGTGTGAGCGTATACCAGGTGAAAGCCGCCATTTTCTCACTGTAAAGGTCCTGTTCGCAGATGACCGGCAAAAGTTGGTGTGCCGCACCGAAAATAATCATCGTACCCCAGCCAAGTGCCGCAATATGTACAATAGCCAGCAGATGAGGCGTAAAATAATGCCGCATAAAAGTGTCGGGATAAATGAACAAAAGTGCGCAGAGCACAAAAAACATCACCGCTCCTGTAGCGTAAAAAGGAAGTACAGCGCGGTTTCCGGGGGCTTTACCAATATTGATCTGTGCCATTTATTTTTTATAGATGAGCATTTTCACCTCGTTTTCGTCTTTGCTGTTGATGTGAACTTCGTAATTTTTGTCGGTGAGTTCCTCTAAAAGAAAAACCGGAACTCTTTTATGGTAAATGAAAAGAGCGTGCCCGTCGGGAAGTTCTTCGAGTTCAGCCAGAATAGTGTGCATTGGTCCCGGCATTTCCAGCGCACGGACATCGATCACTTTAGTTTTATCCTTTGGAAATTTGTCGCAGATCTCTTGAAAAGCCTCTGTAGAATCCATATGCAGTTTTTCGTCTGCAGTTACGGAAGACGGCGCACTTTCTTTTTCTTTTTTGAGGAAATAGGTGCGGAATTCTTTTTCATTAATGGTTTCAACAAAAGACGCGTCGGCTTTTTCCTGTTTTAAAAGATGGATCAGCGGTGTGGGCACAAAATTATTGATGATGCAGAGGATTTTGCCGGGTTCAACCGTTTTGAAACGCCCCAGGATTTCCTTTAATGGATCTGCACCGTTATCGATGATCGGCCGCACATCGTAGAAATCAATATCTTTCTCCGATGCATTTTTTAACCAATCCGGCTGAGGTTCATGCGCGGAATCATCTGCCGGTGCAAAAGTATCATCAAACCTGAAGCCAAGTGGAAGCAGGACGCGCTTAAACTCGTCTATCGTGGTGCCGCCCATTTTTGCAGCTTCGGCGATTGTGACCCGCGAGGCCATAATCTTCCGCAGGATGGGATTCTTCAGTTTTTCCAGCGGTTTGGCTAACGACGCAATTGCATCTACACTTTTCGGATTGGCCTTGATCAGTGCTGAAATCTTGGTTTGAGCGGATATATTTTCCATAGTAATCATTCCTCAGTAAAAAAGGATTATTAAAAACCACAAAAGCAGCGGGATTTACGTTTGTCAGAAACATTAAACAAAAATTGTTTACAGCCGCTCTTGCAGTTAAAAAATTAATAAAATCTAATGCAGTTTTAAAATACTGAATTCCTATGAAACAGTTTTCGCCAATTCCGCATCCAGTTCAAGCGCCTTCGCGAACAGCAGATTATTTTCCAGGTGAAGATGCGTCTGCAGATCACTTTCAAATTCTTTCATTTTTTCAAAAAGGTAGCGGTAGGAATTACAGGCATCAGCCGGAAGCGCGTAATCATTGGTAAGCTTCCGGAAAAAGGAAAGGTCATCACCCGCGATCTCATGTTCTTTTTTCAGGATACTTATCGGTTCCGCCATAATACCAGGTTGATATTCGGTTTCCAGCGCGGGATTATTTCTTTTGGCAACCATCTGTTTGATGGCGGGAAAGAAAAATTCCTCTTCACGCATAATATGATCTACAAGATCCTGCAAAAAATGATAGGTCACTGTCGACAGTCTGTTCAGTTCCGGATGGTTAGCGCTGTGATGCTCGGCTACTTTTATGGCGAGATCGTTGAGATTTTCTGCGTTATCCTTAATATAACGGTGGTGTGTATTGACAATGAAATCTGCAAGAAAATCCAGATCCCATTTATCGTAATCAAAACTTGGTGACAGTGTAGTTTTCACCGCGTGCTGCAATTCGGCGCGGAGTTCAGCTTCTGACATTCCGGCTGCCTCACTTGCTTCCTTCACGGTTTTATCGCCCCCACAGCTGAAATCGATCCCTTTGGATTTTAAAAGTTCCGCTTTACGGATGTCTTTGGCGGCAATCGCACCAATGGTTTCTTCACCCGTTTGAGTGGCCGGGTTTTTAGAGATCTTCACCACAAAAAGTTCAGGTCCCTGCTGCAGATATTCCCAGGTGAAGATATTGCCGCGCTCGCCGATCAGTTCGTAATAGAGCGGTTTTGGATCGTGGTCGTTTTCGATAATGAAACTTTGTCCGGGTTTTAAGGCATCGAAATATTTGAATATAGTTGGGTGTTTCAGGCGAGGCTCGATTACAGTTACATTTAACCGTTCGATTTCCTCTGTTTCATTTTCTTCGGGATTTTTTTTAATGCGAACCAGGAATGTCTCGGGACCTTTTTCCAGATATTCCCAGGTGAAAATTGCGCCGCGCTCGGCGATAATTTCGTAGTATAAAGGCTTCGGATCATGATCGTTTTCAATCACGAATTCTTCGCCCGGCTGCAGTGCGTCAAAATATTTAAATACTGTAGGATGTTTCAACCGCGGTTCGATGGTGGATACGACCAGTTTTTCTATTGTTGCCATTTTTATGAAGTTTTAAAGTATAGATATTATATTAAAGAGATTCTTTTTGCAAGTTTATTAACGTTTTAAAAGAAGTGTTTCCAGATTACCGGCTTCCCGGAACTGGCTGAGCGTAGTTTCTCCGTAGATCTGCTGCAACTGGTGGCGTGCTTCCTTATAAGTATTGTGTATAGGACACGGATTCGCATCTGAGCAGGATGATAGTCCCAAACCGCAACCTTCGAACATTTTGTCACCATCGATTGCGGTAATTATATCTGCGAGTGAAGTTTCGGCTTCCTTATCGGAAATATAAAATCCGCCATATCTGCCCTTGGATGACTGTAAAAAGTTTTGTCGGCTCAGGTTCTGAAGGATCTTGGCTATAAAAAGTTCAGGGGAATTGATCTGCGCAGCTACTTCCTTGATGTTGATCATACTCCCATCCTTCGAGTTCTGTGCAATATAGATCATCGCGCGCAAGGCATATTCGCAGGTTTTTGATAACATAATTCTTGATTTCTCTTCGACAAAGGTAACTAATATTCGTAAATCGGACAAATTAGTCCTAATTAATTTCGGGATTTTAATTAATAAATTTTGGTCTGCATTACCTGAAAACATTAACAACAAAAAAACCGCCCCTTTGCAGAGGCGGAATTATTAAGTAAAAGATACGGGTCTACTGTAACGCGATCTTATCCAGCTGAATAGTGGTGGTGATACCGCCACCAACACCGGCATATTTGAACATTACATAACCTTTTCCTGAAAGCGTGGACGGAATAGTATAACTGCCGGCTGGCGCCAAAACTCCGTATCCTGACGCAGGAGTTGTCGGAATGGTGAAGCTGGAGGTAATATCCGTTAATGTTGCAGCTGTTACATCACCCAGTGGCGTATAATCTGTAGAAGTATACACCTTAAGCGCAGCACCGTTGTAATAACCGACATTCACATTAAAGCTCAGCGCTTTACCCGGAGTGAAGGTTACAGGAACGATGAAGAATGTCTCATAAGGACCAGTTCCGGCGTTCGCACTTAGTTCAATGTAATTGTTATTGCTGAAGGTCTTCATCTGCCAGTATCTGTTTCCAAGGATCGGATCATTGATGTATGGCGGGAAAGTATCCAGAAGATTTCCTGTATAACCTTCGAAGGTTTCCAAAAGTGTTGCAGGATAAGTAATAGCCGTACCTCCTTTTGGTGGCGTTGGATCGAATCTTGTTCCTGTTGGCGGAATGTTCACGTCAGCAAGACCTCTGATCAGCATTTGGAAATCAGCCGGCAGATAAGTTACCGGTGTTTTAGTGGTATAATAGCTTACTACAAAGGTAAGATCCCCTGTGCCTTTTGGTAAAAGTGTGGAACCGTAAGACGCAAATCCTGAGCTTCTAAGAACCGTTGTTCCACCGAAAGCATCTTCAATACCTCTGTTGGTATCTACACCGGCACCAGCAAGATAATCGATGTACGGTTTGTTGGTAGGGTACAGTTCAGAAATGTTAAACTGAACATTCGGAACTTTAACCAAAGTATTGATATACTTTTTCTGCATTGCAGAAGACAGGTTTGGCAATTCAGTTGGTTTAATGGTTGCGATCTCCATGGTATTACCGTCACAAACTGCTGAGATATATCTGGAGAATAGCACCCCCGGAATTCTACCGATCGCATACTGAGGATCTACAGAACCGATTTTTACAGTACCGCGATCAAGACCCAAACGTAGACCTTTCGCATTGATTCTAATGTGAGTTCCGACAGGGAAGTCTGCATAATTACTTGCTCTGTCAACTTCCATCTGCAAACCTGCGGTTGGATTTTCCGGTTTGTCCTGGAAGGAAATGGTTTTGTAGAAATTACCATTTTCGTCGGAAGAGATAATATAACCGTCGAAGATTTTATCATCAGTAATCAAAACGTATCCAGGTGTTGATGGCGCCAAGGCTTTGAAATCTGCCATCGTAATATTCGGTGCATCGAACTTATTGTTGCAGTTGATAGGCGGCGTATCCCACTCGTCCTTATCTACACAAGAGCTTACCGTAAAAGCAGAAATCGCAATTACACAAGCAGTTTTAAAATATTTTCTGAAATTCATTATATTATTTTTTAAAATTCTTATTTATTTACTAAAATCTAACCTGAAGGTTTACGAAATAGGATCTGCCCTGCGTGTACCAGTATTTCGGTCCGAAAAGGGAAAACTCTCTGCTGTTCTCTTCAATATAACCCGGGAAAGTTACACGTCTTGTCTGCTCGAAACCTCCGGTGATATACTTGGTATTGTCTAAAATATTATTTACAGAAGCGGTAACCAACACATAGTAAGCCCCAAGTCTCCATGATTTCCCTACGTTGGCGTTAAGGAAATAAGCTGACGGCAAACGTGTGGGCTGTAAAACGTTTCTTAATTCAGCTTCAGTAACACCTGCGTACGGGGTTCCGGTTACAGGATTTTGAATAAACCTCTCAGATCGCAGCAATGCAGATGGATCCAGGAAGTTGTCATCAAGATAATTCCAGTTCGCTCCAAACCACCAGTATTTCGGTGAATTGTAACGGAAACCTAAGGAGTAACCCTGTTGCGGCGTACCACCCTGTCTGTAATTTTTCAGATATGCTTTACCAAAATCAAGATAAGATTTTCCGTCGGCAAACGTTCCGCTGGCATCAGAGGCAAAATATACATTCGGATCATTTCTGTAAGTAAACTGACCGTAACTTGCCAGACCCTGAAGTGATAAAGTCGGAAGTATTTTTACGTCTACACCAAGTTCACCACCCATATTTCTTTTGTCGACATTCGACATGACCTGCGTAACAAAAGCACTCTGCACATTACCGACTTCTCCATCGGCACCGGCGGTCGCGATCTGGATACCATCAGCAAAGAAACGCTGTACATTGGTGTCATTCTGAGTATCGACTAAATATCCAGTTAATCTTATTTTAAAGAATGGACTGCTGACCACGTAGCTCAGATCATTTGCATTGATGATTGCACTGGTAATATTCGGCGCGGTTGAGGAATTAACTCTTGGATTGATGAAGAGATCTTCCAGAAAAGGAGCCTGATTGAAATAGGCACCATTATATACCAGGAAGTTTCTGCCATCTACTTTATAAATAACCTGACCTTTCAGACCAAAATTCCAGAAATCGTAATTTGGACTTTTTCCGTAAGAATCTTCATAAAGGTAATGTTTAAAATAACCCTCTCTGTTTGAAGTGGAATAACCCGCCAAACCTGACACAAATACATCAAATTTACCGGTCTGGAATTTGAAACCAGGGTTTACCTTAACTTCCTGACGAGAAAATGCGTAATCGTAATTGATCTTATCACCTACCCTTTTAGCCACATCGGTTTCACCTTCATTATAAAGACCACTTTTTCCCGGTTGATTGGTGGCTGCAAACGGATCGCGGTTCAAAGCGAAATCTGCACCCAGAAGATCTTTCACTTCACGGTACAACTCGGATTTGTAGTTTTGGTAAGATACGTTTAGCAGAAATCTGCTGGTATCATTGAAGCTGTAGGTATAATGCGTTCCTGCATTGAAGATCTTATCATCGCTTACATCATTAACCTGAAAATAAAGTGCGCGTTTGCCGGTAGCTCCGTAATAATCTGCGGTGGGTTGCGCCATATTTCTTCGGTACAAAGCATCCCAGTTGATCTGCGTAATTTCCGGATCACCGCTTTGCCAACCTGCCAGCGAAGTGGCGTAAGCCTGCTGCAGTGTAGTCGGTGTCTCGCCGTCGCCTACAGGAAGCGAAGCATTGGGATCCAGGGAGTCGAAATAACTTGGCAGATATCTGTAATATGTTGGCGATGGATTGGGCACATTTTGCCAGTCGAGTCTCGCACTTTTATCTTTTCCGAACTGGTAAGATACCGCTGTACGGAGGCTTGATTTTTTATTGATCTTCCAGAAATCCTGAAGCTGGAAAATAGGCTGGAACCCTGCACGAACTCTTTCGCTGCGCTTTTCACCATCCTGCCAACCCCAATAGGAATTGTAATGAACACCTCTGTAATCATAAACTTCCTGCGTACTTGGACTGGATGTTGATCTTCTGTAAGGTGCGGCAAACGCGTTCAAAGTCACGGTGTGCGCATCATTTATTTTCTTTTCAATTCCTAAAAATGCACCGTATGCATCATAGAATGTGCCTTCATTGATGCCTTCCTGGGCCCATCTTCTGGCACCCATTGCGGTGAACGCCCAACCGTTCTTGTTCATTCCTGAGCTGTATCGCAGGGATGCTCTGTTACGGTAATTCCGGTTGGTCAGTGAATAAGTGGCCTGAAAACCTTTTCGGTAATCGCTGGCATTGGTATTTTTATAAATTACGGAACTTGCTCCACCAAACGCATATTCTGAAGGTGCGTGGTTCGCGGAAATTTCCGGGTAGCGCGTAATTTCATTTAAGCCTCCCCAATTGCTGAAGTCTACGTTTCCGTTGTCACCTTTGACCATAGAAACGCCATTCATCATGGTTTCTCCGGTTCTGCCGTCGATTCCTCTTGGGCGGAACCAGTAAGCTCCCAGGTCATACGCTGCAATTCTGCTGAACACATCCTGAGAAGACTGCAAAAGCCCTACTGTACTTGCCTGGCTGGAATTCTCTTCGTCGCCACTGCTTTCAATAATTGCAAGACCCTGATCTGCACCTGTTAAAGTGGAATAAAGCGTGATCACGCCCAAATCTTTTTTCTTCTCTTCGGTTACGTCAAACTCCATCACCTTGGTTTCGAAATTAGGCTTGGAAATAACGATTTGGTAATGACCGGTTTGCAGGTCAACGAACTGGAAGTATCCGATCTTATCGGCTTTCACCCCGGAACCGGAACTTTTCAAATCTATCTCGGCGCTTTCGACCGGATTTCCGTTGGCATCTTTTAAGTATGCATAAACCGTGGTCTGCGCAAAGTAAAAAGAAGCTGGAAGCAGCGTAAACAAAGAGATTAAAGATAGCTTTTTAATCATGTTGATAATTTATTTTTTTGCTTTTTGAATTATAAGTGAATTCAGTAAACTAATAAGCGCAAATTTAAACAATATAATAATACTTTACATGTTTTTAACAGTTTTCTCGGGGTGAACTGATAACTATTAGGTCTAACCAAAAATAGCTTTACCATAATATTTTATTAGTAGATTTGTATTCTTAAATATTATACCGTTTAAAAAATGAAAAAAATAGTCAGTTTTGTACTCCTTCTCCTGTTCGGTTTTACCTTCGCACAACAGCAGGGTCAACTTCGCAAAGTCGCTACGATCGGCTTTATGAATGTGGAGAATTTATGGGATACCATTGCATCCGCAGATTATATCGACGGGACCAAGGATATAAGCAATCCCGCTTTCCACCGCAGCGTACCGCTGGATTCACTCAAATATTTGGAAACAACAGAAGATTACCGCGGCGAGTGGAGCGACAACTTACTGAAAGGTAAAAAAGTAGTCCGTAAACAATTCCTTTCCGATGACTTCACCGTGAACAGTCCCAAAAACTGGAATTCAAAAAACTACAAGACCAAGCTTGCAAATGTGGCCAGAGTAATTTCTGAAATGGGTGCTAAATATACCAATACCGCACCGGCGATCGTAGGTCTGATCGAAGTTGAAAACAGACAGGTAATCGAAGACCTCATCAAAGAACCGGTGCTGGCGAAATACGACTACGGCATCATACACTATAATTCTTATGATGCACGTGGCATCGATGTAGCGATCATCTATCAGAAAAGAAGATTTACACCCACGAATTCTTTAAAAAAAGAAATTAAAATCTATAACGGCGATAAACGCACCTATTCGCGTGACATTGTAGTTGTGACCGGTTTCCTGGACAACGAGAAAGTTGCTTTTTTCATGAACCACTGGCCCTCCCGAAGTGGTGGTGAAGCGGCTTCTGTACCAAAAAGAAATGCGGCGGCTGTAGTTTTAAAGCAGCAGATGGACAGTATCCGCCTGAAAGATCCTTCGACCAAGCTTTTTGCCATGGGTGATTTTAATGATGATCCGATCAGTTCAAGTTTAAAGAACTATTTGAAAGCAGTTGGCGATCCGAAAGATCTGAGTCCGGAAACTCCTTATTTAAACCTGATGTATCCGCTGTTTAAAAAAGGTGTCGCGTCGCTTGCATATCAGGACGCACCGAATCTGTTCGACCAGATCATTGTTTCAGGAAATGTGCTTTCAGATAAAGTAGGCAAGGATTACTCGATCTATAAAACAGAAATCTTCGCGCCACCTTATCTCATTACGCGCGAAGGCAACTGGAAAGGTTACCCGCTTCGCTCCTGGAGCGGCGATAAGTTTACCGGCGGCTTCAGTGACCACTTCCCTGCCTTTGTAGTTTTGCAGCGGGAAGTAAAATAGAAAAAGATTAACAAAGTAAAACCGAAGCTGAAATAGTTTCGGTTTTATTTTTGATATGAATTTCAAAATATCAAGATGAAAAAAATACTCACTTTTATAATTTTACCTTTGCTGCTTGCAGGTTGTGTGAGCCAAAAAAGGGTAGATCCAAACCAACCTCACGCAGAAATTGCACCGGCAAAAAATGACGAGGGCGAGTGGGATCTGCAGGTCCTGGATTCGCAGTATGACTATTTCCTCAACGCTGTGGCAAAACCTATGAATATGTACTCCGAAACTTATCTGAAAAGTAAGAACACTTTTCTCGTCACTGAATGGAACTCCTATTATTTTTCCGGAAGATATCCGAATATTATAGAATCTTCGATTTCTTACGATCCGCAGGAAAACTACGGTTTGAAATTCGAATATAAGCTCTACCAGGTCTTTGCTTATGTAAACTGGAAATATGGTCTGCGGCTGAAAGGTTTAAGTGCCACCGACATCCGCTAAAAATAAAAAGGTCCAGAAACTTTCTGAACCTTTTTATATTTTTTTTAAGATCTTACCTGTTAAATCGCTCTTCCACTTTATCCCAGTTGATGATATCAAAGAAAGCGGAAACATAATCCGGTCTTCTGTTCTGGTAGTTTAGGTAATAAGCATGTTCCCAGACATCAAGCCCCAAAAGTGGAGTTCCCTGGCAATCCGCCACCGGCATCAATGGATTATCCTGGTTTGGTGTAGAGCAAACAGTAACCGAACCATCGTCTTTCTTACATAGCCAGGCCCAGCCTGAACCAAATCTTGTTTTGGCAGCGTTGGAAAATTCCTCTTTAAATTTGTCGAAACCACCGTAATTTTCTAGAGCTGCTTTTACATTTCCCACAGGGTCTTTACTACCGCCAGGTGTAAGTATCTCCCAGAAAAGTGAGTGATTATAGTGCCCGCCGCCGTTATTTCTAACTGCCGCTTTATCGGTTCCCGTTTTGCAGACTTCTTCTATAGACTTATTTTCAAGATCTGTTCCGGCAACTGCTTTATTTAAATTATCCACATAACCCTGATGGTGTTTTGTGTAGTGAATTTCCATTGTTTTAGCATCAATGGTAGGTTCCAGTGCATCGTATGCATAACCTAATTTAGGTAATTCGAATGCCATAATATTTTGATTTTATTTTGTTATATCTCAAATTTACTCATTATTTAGAGCAATTACAAAGATCGCCTACTACTTTAATAAATCTTTAACATTGACAAAAGCAAAAAACCGCTCATTGCTGAACGGTTTCATTTTTAGATTAAAGCTTAGGTTAGCGGTTCATCGACATTAAAAACTCTTCGTTGTTCAAAGTATTTTTAATGCTTTTGTTTACAAATTCCATTGCTTCAACAGGATTCATGTCTGCGAGATATTTTCTCAGGATCCACATTCTTTGTTGCGTAGTCTCGTCTAAAAGCAGATCATCTCTTCTGGTACTTGATGAAACAAGATCAATCGCGGGATAAATTCTTTTGTTTGCTATTTTCCGGTCGAGCTGAAGTTCCATATTCCCCGTTCCTTTAAATTCCTCAAAGATTACTTCATCCATTTTAGAACCCGTGTCAATTAAGGCTGTTGCGATTATGGTTAATGAGCCGCCGCCTTCAATATTTCTCGCCGCACCAAAAAATCTTTTCGGTTTGTGAAGCGCGTTGGCATCAACTCCACCTGAAAGAATTTTTCCGGAAGCCGGTGTCACGGTATTGTAAGCTCTCGCCAATCGCGTTATGGAATCCAGTAAAATAACGACATCGTGACCGCATTCTACCATCCTTTGCGCTTTAGAAAGAACCAGATTTGCCACTTTTACGTGTTTATCTGCAGGTTCATCAAAGGTTGATGCAATAACTTCTGCATTCACGCTTCTTTCCATGTCGGTCACCTCTTCCGGTCTTTCGTCGATGAGAAGGATCATCATATAAGCTTCGGGATGATTGGCAGAAATTGAGTTTGCAATATCCTTCAGCAGCATGGTTTTACCGGTTTTCGGCTGCGCAACGATCATGGCGCGCTGACCTTTTCCGATCGGTGTGAACAGATCCACTATTCTTGTCGAAATGGTGGAATGCTTGCCGGTAAGGTTAAATTTTTCTTCGGGGAAAAGTGGCGTCAGGAATTCGAATGACACGCGGTCTTTGATAAACTCAAGATCGCGGCCGTTGACTTCAGTGGGCTTTAATAATGAAAAATATTTCTCGCCTTCTTTCGGTAAACGCACGATACCTTTCACGGCATCACCGGTTTTCAGACCGTAATTGCGGATCTGGTTCGTAGAAACATACACATCATCCGGCGAAGAGATGTAAGAAAAATCAGGTGAGCGCAGGAATCCGTAATTATCCGGAAGAATTTCGAGCACACCTTCGATCGTTACCAAGCCGTCGAAGTTAAAATCTTTTTTCTGCGAGTCTTCCTGTGTGTCGGAATTCTGCTGATTTTTATTCTGGTTTTTGTGCTGTCCTTTATTCTGGTTGGGGTGATTCTGGTGGTTCGGCTTATTCTGTGAAGTATTTCCGTTTTGGTGGCCATTCCCATTTTGGTTCCCGTTGCCGTTTTGACCATTGTTTGGGTTTCCGCCGCCATTCTGCGTATGATGTGGATTACCGTTGCCGGTTTCCTGCACCTCTGTTTGCTTGTGGTTGCTATGTCGCTGGCTGTTGTTCGAATTTCCGGCAGGCGCTCCGTTTTCTTCCTTCGCTTTTACCACTGGTTCAGAAACGGTTGCAGTGTCGGTATTTTGTGCAGTTTCTGCGGTTTCAGCTGTTTGTTTGGGCGCAGAAGTTCGCTGCTTTCTTTTCCGCTCACCGGTCTGAGCAGGTTTCTGCACATCTTCGGAGGCGGTTGCCGCGGCGTCTTTCACGGGCCCATCAGCTTTAGCTTCTGCTTGAGATGGTGCATTTTCCGCTGCATTTTCTACAGGCTTTTCGGCTTTCTTTTTTGGCGCTGCTTTTTTGGGCGCTGCTTTTTTGGGAGCTGGTGCTGCCTGTTCTTCTGTATTCATAGTAGTTTCAGTGGCGTTGTAATAGTCTTTTGCAACTTTCGTATTCGAGGCCTGGAAATCCAGAATTGCAAAGATCTTGTCATTTTCTGTACTGTTTTTAGCCAGTTTAACGCCGAAATCTTTTGTTATTTTAGCCAAATCCTCAGCGGATTTTGACCGTAACGTTTCAAGATTGAACATATGTCGTTATGTAAAAGTATTATAATAAGTAGTTGAAAGTAAATAAGATAAGTCAGGCGACTTTTCTGTTTTCAGATCGTTAGTGCTGCAAATCTACACTAATTTTCTAAAAATGCAAAAAATTATTGCTATTTTTGCACTTCATATACTCAACATGTTACAGCGAATACAGACAGTTTGGATATTTTTGTCGCTCCTGGGTGCGGTTTTTCTGTTCATCACCGGGCAGGATTTTTCACTGTTCGGACCGGTGCCTTTTATTTCAGTTTCGTGTGTAGCGCTCGTATTACTGGGTTTCCTGAGCATCTTGAGTTATAAGGAAAGAAAGAGACAAATTCTGCTGAACAACATCAGCATGATTATAAACGCTTTGTTGCTCGGTTTACTGGCGTACTGGTTACTCACTTTACCTGGAGGAATTGATTTTCCTGAGAAAGGTATTGAGCCGATTTTCCCGTTGATTTCTGTAGTTGGTTTGCTGATTGCAAATATGTACATCAGAAAAGACGACAGGCTCGTAAAATCTGTAGACAGACTCCGCTAAACGTACAACGATTTTTTTTTGAGTGAGACAGCCCTGAGTTTTTTGGGGCTGTTTTTATTTATATCGGAAATTTACATTAAGAAAAATGCAAATTCAAAATTCCGTAATTTCGCACCTTAATTTCCTTTAATGAAACCATTCCAAAGAATATTCCATTTTGCAAAACCACATCAGAAATACCTTTTTGCCAGCATATTCTGCAATATAATGTATTCTGTGCTTAATATTTTTTCCGTAGCCACCATGTTGCCGATTCTGGGATTAATGTTCGGTACGGTCGAGAAAGTGGATACATCGAAAGCGCCGGTAAATTCGGGCCGACTGGTCGACTTTTTTGGGTATGCAAAAGACTGGGTTTACTACACCATTCAAAAATCCATCGAAGACCACGGTGCCGTAAAGATTCTGGCCATTCTGTGCGCGATTACTGCTGCGGCTTTTTTGCTGCGGAATCTCTTCCGTTATTTGGGTGCTTATCTTTTGGTGAATTACCGTGTAGGAATTACCAAGGACCTCCGTACCGCGATGTATGACAAATTCCTGAAACTTCCGGTTTCATTCTTTACAGAAAAAAGAAAAGGCGATATGATGTCGCGGATTTCCAATGACATCGGCGGTGTTGAAGCAGGCATTATGGGCAGTTTAGTGGATATCATCAACTCACCGTTTATGATCATCACCTCGCTGATCACCTTATTTATACTGTCGCCAAAACTCACCTTATTTTCCCTTTTGGTTTTTCCGGTAATGGGCGGCCTGATCTCGTGGGTGGGCAAAAGCCTGAAAAGACAGGCGACCGCTGCGCAGGAAGAATTGGGAAATCTTTTTTCTCTGGTTGATGAAACCCTGAAATCCAGCAAAGTCATTAAAATATTTAATGCCGATAAAATCCTGAAAAACCGGTTCAACACCACCACAGACAACTGGCAGAAATATGCGATCGGCATGAGCCGCCGCCGCGAACTCGCCTCCCCGATGAGCGAATTCATGGGTTCGGTCACGATCCTGATCATTACCTGGTTTGCGGGTGTACAGATCCTGAACGAACGCACCATGGAACCTGAAACATTTCTCGTGTTTATCGGTATGTTTTTTCAGATTCTGGATCCCGCGAAAAAATTATCAAGTGCCATTTCGAATATCCAGGGCGGCATGGCGAGTTTGGACCGAGTTTCCGAAGTGCTGGATTATGACCTGAAGATTGATGAGATCGCAAATCCGATCCCAATCTCTACATTGAAATCGGCGATTGAATTTAAGGATATCGGTTTTTTCTACGATAAAGACAATGTGATCTTAAAGAATTTCAACCTTACAATTGCCAAAGGAAAAACCATTGCTCTGGTAGGGCAGTCGGGTTCCGGAAAAACCACCATCGCGAACCTGCTCGCCAGGTTTTACGACGTTTCTGAAGGTGAAATTCTGGTTGATGGCGTCAACATTAAAAATTTAAAGGTGACGGACTACCGCAATCTCTTAGGTATGGTGACACAGGAATCTGTTTTGTTTAATGATTCCGTGTTCAACAACATCCTGATGGGAAAACCCGACGCCACCGAAGAAGAAGTCATCAATGCCGCAAAAATCGCCAATGCACACCAGTTTATAGAAGGCCTGCCCGAAAAATATTATACCAATATAGGTGATGACGGCAATAAACTCTCGGGTGGCCAAAAGCAAAGAGTGTCAATTGCCCGCGCAGTTTTAAAGAACCCGCCGGTCATGATCCTGGATGAAGCTACTTCGGCACTCGATACCGAAAGCGAAAGATTTGTACAGGAAGCTTTGGAGAAAATGATGGAAAACAGGACTTCGCTCGTGATCGCGCACCGGCTGTCGACCATTCAGAAAGCCGACTGGATCGTGGTCATGGAGCGCGGTGAGATCGTGGAACAGGGCACACACCACGAACTCTTTTCAAGCAACGGCGTGTATAGAAAACTGGTCGATCTGCAGAATTTTGGTTAACATTTTTGGTAGAATTATATGAGATACTTTACTTTCGTTTTACTTTTTGTGGGTCTTGTTGCATTCGGTCAGACGGTTCTTCCCGTAACCGACGTTACCAAGGTTCCAAATTATTCCTATCTGAAAACCAAGATGGACCTTTCCGAGGTGGCTGTGCGGGCAGATGTCCTGCCCGAATTTCCCGGTGGCATCAATGCTTTCAGAACCACGCTGATGAATAAAATAGATACGTTTAATCTGAACCCCGATAATCTGAGGAAAATGAAGACCAGGGTTTATTTCATTATCGAGAAAGATGGTAAACTAACTAATATACTTGCAATGGGCGACATCCGCTATTCCGAACGGCTGGAGAAAGCTTTGAAAAAAGTGAAGGAAACCTGGACGCCTGCTGTGGTGAATGGTGAACCGACACGTTTTCTTTTTACGATGTCTTTATCAATCGAGTTTAGCTGATGAATGCATCTGTTCTACCTAACGTCCGATCATTTTTTTAATCGAATTCAGCTTCATTAAAGCTTCGATTGGCGTCAATGTATTAACGTCGATTTTCAATAATTCTTCACGAATATTTTCCAGAACAGGATCGTCTAACTGAAAGAAAGACAACTGCAAACTTTCATCGGTAATTGCTTTGGCAGATTTTTTCGAACCGCTTTGGGAACGGCTTTTTTCTAAAGTTTTTAAGATCTCATTTGCCCTGTTTACCACGGTGGAAGGCATTCCCGCAAGTTTCGCGACATGGATCCCGAAACTGTGTTCACTGCCGCCGGAAACTAACTTCCGCAGAAAAATGATATTTCCTTTATGCTCCTGAATGGACACGTGAAAATTCTTGATCCTCTCAAAATTTACCGTCATTTCGTTCAGTTCATGATAATGCGTGGCAAAGAGCGTTTTCGCCTGCGTGGGATGTTGGTGCAGATATTCCGCAATTGCCCAGGCGATCGAAACCCCGTCGTAGGTAGAAGTTCCGCGGCCGATCTCATCAAGGAGAATCAAACTGCGCTCGGAAATATTGTTCAGGATATTAGCTGCTTCATTCATCTCCACCATAAATGTCGACTCGCCGGAAGAAATATTATCTGAAGCGCCAACTCTCGTAAAAATTTTATCTAAAATTCCGATCTCAGCATGTTTTGCCGGCACAAAACTGCCGATCTGCGCCATCAAACAGATAATGGCAGTCTGTCTTAAAATCGCGGATTTTCCGGCCATATTCGGTCCTGTCACCATGATGATCTGCTGGGTGTCTTTAGACAAAAACAAATCGTTCGGAATGTATTTTTCGCCCAAAGGCAAGGCATTTTCGATGATCGGATGCCGGCCCTCCTTTAAATTGATCTCGAAAGAATCGTTTAAAACGGGTTTGGTATAACTCTCGGTAACAGCAAGTTCCGAAAGGCCAACCGCACAGTCGAGTTCGGCAATTATCCCGGAATTTTCCTGGATCTGATCCAGGTAGATCATGATATTTTCGCAGACTTTGCGGTAGAGCTGATGCTCGATCCGCGAGATCTTTTCCTCGGCGCCCAGGATCTGTTCTTCGTATTCCTTCAGTTCTTCGGTAATGTACCTTTCGGCGTTGACGAGCGTTTGCTTGCGGATCCAGTCCCCGGGAACTTTATCTTTATGCGTATTCCGAACCTCGATAAAGTAGCCGAATACATTATTAAAGCTGATTTTCAGGCTGGAGATTCCGGTGCGTTTGATCTCGCGTTCGCACATTTCATCCAGAAAGTTTTTTCCTTTGTTCTGAAGGCCGCGCAAATGATCGAGCTCTTCGGAAATACCCGTTTTTATGACGGAGCCTTTGGCAATATTTACAGGCAGGTCGTCATTCAGGTAATTATTTAAATAACCAATGAGATCGCTGATATTTGCCAAAGGTGAAAGCCACGCCAAAACCTCAGCATGTGGATGCAGGAGTTCTTTAATTTTTTGGATGCTGCCGAAACTCTGCCGCAGATAACCCACTTCTTTCGGGCAAATTTTTTCTGAGGCAAGTTTCCCCAGCAGACGGTCGAGATCCGAAATCGATTTCAGCAGCTGCAGGATTTCATACTTCAGATTTTCATTTTTATTAAAGAATTCGATCAGATCAAGTCTTCTGTTGATCTCACTCACTGATTTTAAAGGCAGGATCAGCCTTCGCCGCAGCAATCTTCCGCCCATTGGCGTAGAGGTTTTATCGATGATATCGAGCAGCGATTTCCCTCTGGGATGACTTGGGCAAACGATCTCTAAATTCCGCAGCGTAAAGTGATCCATCATCAGATAATCGTCCTGCGGGATCAGTTGAATTTTTGAGATATGCTGCAAAAGCGCGTGGTGTGTATCTTCTACCAGATACGCGAAAATCGCTCCGGCCGCGGTGATTCCAAGAGTCAGATCTTCAATACCGAAACCTTTCAGCGACTGCGTTTTGAAATGGTTTGTGAGTTTTTCGTAGGCGTAATTATACTGAAAAGCCCAGTCTTCGAGTTTAAATGAATTCCTGTTCTTGAGTTGTGTGGGAAGCTCAGTCAGGCGCTGATAGATGATCTCGCTCGGCTCAAAAGTCCCTACAATATGCAGTAGTTTTTCCAGATTGCCTTCAGCGGTCAGGAATTCGCCTGTAGAAACATCTACCAGGGCAATCCCGTATTTTTCTTTTTCTTTGTGAATGGAAAGCAGGAAATTATTCTGCTTCGATGTAAGCACCTGCTCATTAAAAGTAACGCCGGGAGTTACGAGTTCGGTCACGCCGCGTTTTACAATTCCTTTCACGGATTTGGGATCTTCGAGCTGGTCGCAAATTGCTACACGCAGACCTGCACGCACGAGTTTAGGCAAATAAGAATCGATCGAATGATGCGGAAACCCTGCGAGTTCGATATGCCCTTCACCATTCGCTCTTTTAGTCAGCACTATTCCCAAAATCTGCGAAGTCCGCACGGCGTCGCTTCCAAAAGTTTCGTAGAAATCGCCTACACGAAACAGCAATAGCGCATCCGGATATTTCGCCTTGATGGTGTTGTACTGCGTCATTAAAGGAGTTTCTTTCTTTGCCATATTTGGATTTATTGAATAAGTTTTTACAAAAATACTGTTTTTAGAGAGTAAAGATTCCCCTTGAGTAAAAAAGAAAAATTTTGTTTTTGCCATAAAAAAACCTCAGAATTTATAAAGTTCTGAGGTTTTTTAAAAATGCATATTTGGGATTACTCTACTCTTTCACAATTTTTTTATTTACGGTTTCTCCAGCTTTTGTAGTTGCAGAGATAATGTAAACGCCTTTTGTAAGGCCAGAAATATCTATCGATTTTCCTTTCGCCGAAATTTGTTTTACCGTTTTTCCGGAAACATCCGTAATTTTTACGTTCAAAACTTCTTCTGAAAAATTGAGAATATCTTTTACAGGATTTGGGTAAATATTGATTTTGGTAATATTTGTTTCATCTGTTGCCAAACCTTCCGCAGTGAGTTTTACTACCCATACATCATTATAAACTGTTGATCCATGGTGTCCGCTGACATCACCATCATCTGAAATCGACTCTCCCACAACAATATAACCGTCGTCCGCAGTTTGCTGAATGCAGCTGGCTATATCATTATCATATCCACCGAGTGACTTTTCCCACTGGATATTACCGATGCTGTTAAGCTTAACAATCCAATAGTCAGAAGAAGATGTACTTCCCTTATGTCCACTCACATCGCCATCACTAGACCATGATTCACCGGCTACAATATACCCGCCATCGTTTGTCTGTCGAATGGCGTAAGCAAAATCTCCAAACATTCCGCCGAGAGATTTCTCCCATTGGATAGTACCATTGCTGTCAATCTTTACGATCCAATAATCAGGATAAACACCCCCATTTCCGTGATGTCCACTCACATCACCGTCAGTTGAAGAAGAATATCCTGCAATGATATAGCCGCTGTCTGTAGTTTGCTGAACTGAAGTAGCAATATCAATACTGCTTCCGCCAAAAGATTTCTGCCATTGGACGTTACCAATGCTGTTAAGCTTTACAACCCAATAATCGTAATCACCGTGATTCCCACTGACATTACCGTCAACGGACCGAGAATATCCGCCGATAATATAACCACCATCTGTTGTTTGTCGTACTGAATTTGCTCGATCTTCGCCAGTTCCGCCCAGCGATTTCTGCCACTGTATATTACCGCTGCTATCGAGCTTCACGATCCAATAATCATAATTGCCGTAATGGCCAGTAATATCGCCATCATTTGACTGTGAATATCCACCCACTATATAACCGCCATCTGCGGTTTGCTGAACGGATTTAGCGAAATCCTCATAACTGCCGCCAAGCGATTTTTGCCATTGAATGTTTCCACTACTGTCGAGCTTCACGATCCAATAATCGTAATCACCGTGATTTCCACTTACATCACCGTCATTTGACTCAGAATAACCAACTACTATATAACCCCCGTCAGCTGATTGTTGAACAGACTGCGCGTAGTCGGACTGGCCACCACCGAGCGATTTTTGCCACTGGACATTACCACTTTGGTCGAGTTTAACAATCCAATAGTCCCAACCACCATGATTCCCGCTAACATCTCCATCATTCGACTGAGAATATCCTGCAAGAATATAACCACCGTCTAAAGTCTGCAGAATTGACTTAGCTGTATCGCGACTAGTTCCACCAAGCGATTTTTGCCATTGAATGGAAGGTGCTGTTTGTGCAACCATCAGAAAAGATGAAATCAAGGTAAAAAGTAGAAATATTTTTTTCATAGCGGGAATTCAAGTAAAACAAATATATATATATATATATATATATAAACAAAGGAAAATAGAAAATAAAGTATCATAATAACATTATTAAATTAGATTTCGAAAAATCAAATAAAAGTCTTTTTTATTAATCCAGATAAATTATTAGTGTTCTTCGCGTTCAAGAATTATTTTTGTATCAAAATACGAAAATGTCATCCACCAAGAAACTGAAACTCGAAGAATTAGGCCGTATCGATGTCGAAACCTTTAAGCAAAAAGAAAAAACACCGCTTGTTGTGGTTTTAGATAATGTGCGGAGCATGCATAATGTGGGTGCCATTTTCAGAACGGCAGATGCTTTCTTAATCGAAAAAGTGGTCCTGTGCGGAATTACACCTCAGCCGCCGCACCGCGAAATTCACAAAGCCGCTTTGGGTGCCACCGAAAGTGTAGACTGGATTTACGAAAAAGACATCAGTGAAGCGCTTTTAAATTTAAAAAAGGAGAATTTTAAAGTCATCGGGATCGAACAGACCACCACTTCCGGGAGCATCAGCACTTATTCCATCAGTAAAAATGAAAAATACGCTGTTGTTCTCGGAAATGAAGTCGAGGGTCTTAGCGAAGAACCGCTGACTATGTACGATGCGTTTCTAGAAATCCCGCAGCTGGGCACAAAACATTCACTGAATGTTTCGGTATGCGGCGGAATTGTGATGTGGGAATTCTTTAAATCACTATAAATTACGTGGCAAGTGAAAGGCAAAACTTCTCGCGATTTATCTTTTGTTTATTGGTTTTAAAAATTCGCTTAATTCATATAACCTCTATCTCCAGCCGCCGCCAAGCGCACGGTACAGTTCTACGCCGGCATCAAGTTTCGAATATTCCGCGTTTGAGATATTGAGTTCGGCATTGAGCTGATTTACACTTGCATTGATCACTTCCAGATAGTTGGCCAACCCGTAATTTACAAGTTCCTGAGAATATTCGACCGAGTTTCGGTAAGCTTCCTCCTCTTTTTTCTTCAGATTAATAAATGTGTCCTGCGCCTGATAGATCTTCAAAGCGTCGGATACTTCTTTTCCTGCCGTAAGTACAGATTTTCGGAAGTTCAGGTAGGCGATTTCCTTATTCGCCAGACTCACTTCATACTGTGTCCTGATTTGCCGCCTGTTAAGGATCGGCTGTGCCAACCCCGCGACTACATTAGCAAAAAGTGAATTTGCACTGAACAGATTATCGAAATCGCCGGAAGTAATTCCGCCACTGCCCGTTAAGCGTAAAGTCGGATAGAAATTGGCTTTTGCCGCATTCGTCAGCTCAAAGGCATTCATCAGACGGTATTCTGCGGCTTTCACATCCGGTCGGTTGGCAAGCAGGTTCGCAGGATAACCAAGGGCGAGATTTACCGGCATTTTCTGCGCATCGATTGTACTGCGTGCGATTGAGTGCGAAGGCTCGCCAAGCAGCAGACTCATCGTATTTTCGAGCAGGGCAATCTGCACATCGATATTTATAAGCAGAGATTCTGCATTGTAGACCAACGCTTCACTTTGCTTTACCGCAACCTCTGTGAGTGTTCCCGCATCTTTAAGCGCCGATGTAGTCTCGAGGTTTTTTCTTCGCAAAGCAATGGTTTCATTAATGATCCTTTTTTGGTCATCAAAAGTCAGAAGTTGATAATAAGCTGAAGCAACTGCGGCAACAAGATCACTTTTCACCGCCTGATGTGCAGCCACCGTACCCAGGTAATTTGCATATTCGGCTTTTTCCTGAGCGCGCAGCCTCCCCCAAATGTCGGCCTCCCAACCCAAATTTGCAGAAACATCGAACTGATCACTGTATTTGCGTGAGTTCATAAGCTGGCCGGCCTGTGTATTCAGCGACTGAGTCTGGAAAGTGTAATTGGGTCCCGCTGAAAGTGTAGGCAGATAAGCAGCTTTACTCTGTTTCAGATAAGAATCTGCGGCCGTAATGTTTTGTAGGGCGACACGAACATCGAGGTTATTATCCAAAGCTGTGGCGATATGTTTTTGCAGAATTGGATCTGTAAATATGTCCCGCCAGGAAACTGTGGCAAGACTCAAAGAGTCTTTCGGCAAAAGATCGGTACGGAAAAGATTTTCATCAACGACGTCTTGCGGTCTTTCATATTTTGCACGCGTCATGCAGGAAGACAGTATGAAGACTGCGAATATCGCCAACGCTGTTTTTATGGTGAAATGTTTTTTCATTGTTCTCATTTTCAAAAAAATTATCTGTCCGGTTTATTCTGAGAGGTTAATTTCTTTTTCCTTTAAAGGAGATACTTTTTCCTGCAGCGACTGGA
The DNA here is from genome assembly GCF_000422265.1 of Kaistella palustris DSM 21579. Taxonomy (GTDB): domain Bacteria; phylum Bacteroidota; class Bacteroidia; order Flavobacteriales; family Weeksellaceae; genus Kaistella; species Kaistella palustris. The sequence continues at coordinate 199,699 of NZ_AULL01000017.1, read as the reverse complement.
AGATCACATACAGAACAGGAATCGCGATGAGCCCGAAGAAAGTACCGATAAGCAAACCGGCGGCCGCGCCGGTCCCAATGGAACGGTTACCGACAGAGCCTATGCCGCTTGCAAAAACCAAAGGCACCATTCCGAAGATAAACGCAAAGGAGGTCATCAGTATCGGACGTAGTCTTGCTTTTGCCGCATTGATGGCAGACATGGCAATTGATTCGCCGTGATGTCGCCGCTGCAGCGCAAATTCCACAATCAGAATTCCATTCTTTGCAAGAAGCCCGATGAGCATGATGATGGCGATCTGGAAATAAATATTGTTCTCCAGCCCAAAGATCCTCTGACCAAAGAAAGCACCAACCACACCAAGTGGCAGCGATAAAATCACGGAGAAGGGCAGCAAATAACTTTCATACTGTGCCGACAGGATAAAGTACACGAAAATGAAACTCAGCAGAAATACGACATACGTCTGAGATCCTGCTTTCATTTCTTCTTTTGAAAGTCCGGTGAATTCTACATCGTAGTTTGCCGGCAAATTATCTGCTGCGACCTGCTGCACTGCTTTGATCGCATCACCGGTAGAAAAACCCGGGTTGCTGGAGCCACTGATCCCCACAGATGTAAACAGATTATAGCGTTCCAGTGATTGCGGTCCAAAACTTTTCTCAAGCGTCACGAATTGTGAAATGGGCGCCATGGTACCGTTTGCCGTCCTTACGTAAATGGAGTTGAGACTTTCTGGTGAAGTTCTGTCTTCCGGCAGCGCCTGAATCATCACGCGGAACTGTTTTCCGTATTTGGTGAAATCTGAGGAATAGATTCCCCCGATATATCCCTGCATCGTACTCAGAATACTGTTTAGTGTCACGCCGCTTTCTTCAGCGCGCGGCACATTCACAACCATCTGGAACTGGGGATAATTGGTATTAAATGAGGTAGAGGCAAACTGGATTTCCGGTCGCTTCATCAGTTCACCAATAAAACTTTGGGTGACTTTATTTAATTCATTAATGTCGCCGCCTGATTTATCCAGTAAAACCGCAGAGAAACCGTCGCTCGTTCCAAATCCGGGAACACTTGGCGGAGAAAAGAATACGATTTTGGCATCGGGATATTTGCCCGTTAAGCCAAAGAGTTTTTTAGTAATATCATCTATCGACTGATCACCGGCTTTACCTCTTTCTTTAAAAGGATCGAGTTTGATGAATGCCTGGCCCACGTTGGACCCCTGACCGGACATAAATCCACGGCTGGCTGTAAAACTTACATTCTGTACACCCGGAATTTTTCGGGCTTCTGCCTGCAGGTCTTTTAAAACATTGTAGGTCCGTTCCATGGAGGCACCTGGTGGCAGCTGTACATCGGTAAATAATATTCCACGGTCTTCTTTAGGAATAAATCCTGTGGGCATGGTAGAATTTGCCCACCAAAAAGTCACACCTCCAGCTGCAAATATCAGAAGCGTCACCCATTTATGACGGATAAGATAAGCGAATGAATGCCCGTAACGTCTGGTTGTCGCCGTGAAACCTGCATTGAATTTACTGAAGAATTTCTGCAAAAAATTCATTTCTGCGTACTCTTTGCTGTGGTGCGCAGGCGGCTTCAGGGAAAGTGAACAGAGTACCGGACTCAGTGTAAGTGCATTTACCGCCGAGATAAGGATCGCAATAATTAATGTCACCCCAAACTGCTGATAGAAAACACCGGTCGGACCGGTTAAGAAAGTAACCGGGATAAACACGGCAGCCATTACCAAGGTAATTGAGATGATGGCACCGGTGATTTCATCCATTGCTTCTACCGTGGCTTTGCGCGCATCGGTTATGCCGTGTTCCATTTTTGCATGCACGGCTTCTACCACCACAATCGCATCATCCACAACGATACCGATCGCCAGTACAAGCGCGAAAAGTGTAAGCAGGTTAATGGAATAGCCGAGTAAATTCAGAAAGAAAAATGTACCGATAATCGATACCGGCACCGCAATTGCGGGAATAAGTGTAGAGCGGAAATCCTGTAAAAAAAGAAAAACCACCAGGAACACCAGCACGAAAGCCTCGAGCAAAGTGGTAATTACTTTGGAAACCGAAGCTTCCAGAAACTCATTGGTATCAAAGTTTACACTGTAACCGATTCCTTGCGGAAATGATTTTTCCTGTTCCTTTAGCAAGGTCTTTATGTTGGTAATAATTTCCTGCGCATTGGAGCCGGGCGTCTGAAAGATCCCCATACTGATCGCACGGCGGCCGTTATTTTCGCCAACTCCGGCATACGACTGCGAATCGAGCTTAATTTCTGCCACATCTTTTAAACGAAGGAATTCACCGTTGCCCATTGCGCGCAGAATAATATTTTCGAACTGGTCGACTTCGTTATATTTTCCTTTGTAAGTAATTATATATTGAAAAGAACTTCCGCTGTTTTCGCCCAGCGCGCCGGCGGCAGCTTCCCGTGACTGATCATTAATCGCAGCAGAAACTTCTGAAGGTTCCAGACCATATGCCGCCATTTTCGCGGGATCCAGCCAAATTCTCATCGAATAGTTCTTGCCGCCAAACGACATTGCATCGCCTACTCCATTTACCCTTTTAAGGGCAGGAATAATATTGATGTTCATATAATTCTGCAGCCAGGTTTCATCTAAATGTGGATTGCTGGTATAAAACGTAAGATACATCAGTGCGCTGGTCTGCTGCTTATTTACAGTAACTCCGGAACGGGTAACCTCGGACGGTAAAAGCGGAATCGCGCGCTGAACCTGGTTCTGCACAGTTACGGCCGCAATATCCGGGTCTATTCCCTGCTTGAAGAATATCTGAATGGAAGCCGAACCGTTGTTACCTGCAGAAGAGGATATATAATCCATTCCTTCCACACCGTTCACCTGTTCTTCAATTGGAATAATTACGCTGTTCATCACCGTTTGCGCGTTGGCTCCGGTATAATTTGCTGAGATTCTCACCGTAGGTGGTGCAATATCAGGATACTGAGTAACAGGCAGCGATATAAGTCCCAGAATTCCCAGAATAACGATCAGAATGGAAACTACGGTGGATAATACCGGTCTGTTTATAAATTTTTTAACCATGGGTTTTTTAGAAAATGGGTTTTATTGCATTTACGATCTCATCAAAGTCTTTCGGCTGCGGTTTCACGGGAGAACCGGATTTGATGGCTCCGACTCCTTCTGCAACCACCACTTCACCTTTGGCAGCGCCATCTTTTATGATCACCATATTATTCACGCGGTCCAGCACATTAATCACGGCACTTGTTGCGGTATCCTTTTTAACTTTATAGATGTAGACCAAGCCTTGCTGTTCATAAGTGGCACTTTCCGGCAGAACCAGTGCATTGTCATACTTCACGGGAAGCCTGACCCGTCCGCTGTTTCCGTTGCTCAGCAGTTTATCGGGATTGGGGAAAGATACTCTGAACTGAATGCTTCCTGTTTCCGGATCGATCTGGCCGGTCACGGTTTTTATAGTTCCTTTTTCTTTGTAAACCTCATTATTGGCGAGCAGAAGTTCTACCTGCGGCATGTTCCGTAACTTTTCAGGCACGGTTGCACCTTTGGCATTTTTAAGGAAATCGAGATACTCTTTTTCGTTCATCGAGAAATAGGCGTACAGCTCGCTGGTATCGGAAACAGTGGAAATAGGCATTGGATCACCCGGTCCCACAAGACTCCCGTTCCGGAAATTTATTTTACCGATCACGCCGGAGATCGGCGCGCGAATAATGGAATAATCGATGTTTGCCTGCACACCCTGAAAATTAGCCTGCGCCTCCGCCACGCCGGCGCTGGCCTGCTGTTTTGCCGCAATTGCCTGCGAAACCTGTGCCTGCGCACGCGCAAGATTTGCCTGCGCAGTCTGAAGCTGCACATTGCTGATGATATTTTTTTCCACGAGTGGGCGCAGTTTATTTACTTCAACCTGTGCTGCATTTACTGCCGACTGCGCTGCTTTTACATTGGCTTCCGAAGCTGCCACATTAGAACGTGCCGCGCCTACACCTGCTTTTGCGGCAGAAGCAGACTGGTTCAAAGCATTGGTCTCCAGCCGGAAAAGCGGTTGGCCCTTTGAAACAAACTGACCTTCATCAACCAAAACCTGCGTAATATATCCCTGCATTTTGGCACGGACTTCATTATTCACACGACCTTCAATACTCGCAGGGAAAGTCATGTAACCGGTCACGTCGCGGTTTTCCACAGCTACGGTAGAAACCACTTTTGGACCTTGCGCCGGTTTCGCGTCTTTGTCTTTGCAGGCTGCGACCGAAAGCAGTGACAGCGCTAAGAGAATCATCTTATTTCTCATGGATTATATTTTTACGTTTCTATTTTTTTTTAAAGTCATTAACACAGAAAACTCAAACCTGATCCAGCATTTCCTGAATATTGTCGATGTTTTTTTGAAAGAGTGCCTGATAAGTCTGGAATTTCCGCACCGCCGTTGCATCTGTCGAATTACGGTAATTACTGAGTTTATTAAGGATCGAAAGTTCCTTTTCCATTTTATCGATGATTTCCCGAAAACGGATTTTCATGTAATTTTCATTCATCACAAAAAAACGTTTTCTTTCATCGATCTTCGTAAAATCTTTAATGATGTCGAGGTTCAGCAGCAGATTAAGATTGGAGGAAACCGAGCTTTTACTCGCTGCAAAGATCTCAACGAACTCTTCAAAAGAAACACCGTTCCGGTCGAAATCAAAAATTAAATAGGCGTAAATTTTTGCGGCAAGCGGCGGCAAATGATACGCCTCACCATAAAATTTCACCATTTCCCGGAAAATGTCCTTATCGAATTCCATCCTTAAATTTTGAACAGACAAAAGTACGGCTTAGTTCGGAACTAAACGAACCATAATTATTTTTTATGATTATTTTATGATTTGCATATCATCAGCGACTTAAAAATCTTCCGCTTTCATCAGAATTTTATTTCTGTATTTTTGTATGATGGATTTAAGAGATCAACTTAAAAATATGTTTCCTGACCATGAAGAGCAGGATTTCGAAATGCCGCAGGAAATATTTGTGCAAAAGGATCCGCTCATCTGTAAATTTGAAAAAAAAGGGCGGCACGGCAAACCTGTAACGCTTGTCGAAGGTTTTGAAGGCTCTGCTGACGACCTTAAAAACATTTCAAAGAAAATAAAAACCACGCTAGGCATTGGTGGTTCCGAGAAAGATGGGGTGATCATCATACAGGGAGACAACCGCGACCGCATCATGAAGATCCTGCAGGATATGGGCTATAAAACAAAGCGTGTGGGCGGATAAACACTGGAAAAACTTGAGCGGCAGAAAATTTCTGCGTAACTTTAAGGTCCCTCTTTTGAGAGGGTTTTTTAATTTTAAAAATATACGATTATGATCAATAAATTAGCAGCCTCTGAACTTGTTCTGAACGCAGACGGCAGTGTGTACCACCTAAACCTTCTGCCCGAAGATATTGCAGAAAAAATTATTCTTGTGGGCGATCCCGACAGAGTTCCCAAGGTTTCGCAGTTCTTCGATAAGATCGACATTAAAAAAAATAAACGCGAATTTTATACCCATACGGGAACACTTCGCGGTGAAAGGATTACGGTAATGTCTACCGGCATAGGTACCGAAAATATCGACATTGTAATGAATGAGCTGGATGCGCTGGTTAATATCGACCTGAAAGAAAAGGAATTTAAAAAAGATCATACCGCTCTGGAATTGTTCCGCATGGGAACCTGCGGCAGCGTAAATCCTGAGGTTGAAGTTGACAATATGCTGGTGACACAAAATGTGGTCGGCCTAGACGGTTTGCTTCATTTTTACTCAGACTACAGTTTCGAAAACGAATTTTCCCGCAATTTCATGGCGAAATTCCCGTATGAGAAAATTAAACCTATGCTCTATTTTTCTGATTGGGCAGCAGATATTGCCGATTATTATAAAGATGCAAAATACCACGGAAACACTGCGACCTTCCCCGGTTTCTATGCGCCACAGGGGCGACAGTTGCGTTTGAAAGCAATTGACGATCAATTTTTGGAAACACTGAATGAACTTGGCGTTTCAAATTTCGAAATGGAGACCTCGGCAATTTATGGCCTTTCGAAATTGCTGGGCCACAAAGCAATTACGGTAAATTCAGTTATTGCGAACAGACGGCGCGGTGAATTTTCTGCCGATCACGCAGCCTCTGAAAAAAACCTGATCAAATGGGTGCTGGACCGAATCATTAAATAAGAATTCCGCGATATTGTACAAATACGCCTCAGAAATGGAGCGTATTTTTTTATACGTCCGCGGGACTTTTGCAAAAGCAGTTTTCCAGGTGATCATCGACCATTCCGGTGGCCTGCATATGCGCATAAATTACGGTGGAACCCAGAAACTTGAAACTACGCTTCTTTAAATCTTTCGCGAGAGCATCCGAGATTATCGTTGTTGCAGGAACGTCAGCTAATTCTTTTGGATGGTTAATGATGGGTTTGCCGCCTACAAATTCCCAAATATATTTTGCGAATGTACCGAACTCCTTCTGTACAGCCATGAATTTTTGGGCATTGTTAATGGTTGCCAGAACTTTGAGGCGGTTTCGCACAATTCCCGGGTCATCCATCAGTTGAGAAACCTTTTCAGGAGAATATACGGCGATTTTTTTATAATTAAAATCATCGAATGCCCTGCGGAAATTGTCTCTCTTATTTAGTATCGTAAGCCAGGAGAGTCCTGCCTGAAAACTTTCCAGCACAAGAAACTCGAAAATCGTATCATCGTCGTAAACCGGTTTGCCCCATTCCTCATCGTGATAAGTTCGGTAGAGGTCACTTTTCTCGCACCAGCCGCAGCGGATCTTTTTCATTATTGTAAATTCTCATCAAATTTACATAAAGTGATTCAAAATTTTAATAAAAGTGACATTGCTACATTAAAAAAATAATTGGGAAACCTTTACGAAAACTTTAACATAATCTTAAATTATTTAGGAATAGATATTGTATCTTAAGTAATATCAAATTAAATTTTTCATTAATTACTAACTAAAATAATATTATTATGGACAGACAGGATTATAACGACGCTGAAAGAGCGGTAGATAAAACAAAGTGGACAGTAAACGATTATGCCGACAGAGCTAAGGATTACATCCGCGAAGAAAGAGACAGAAATGCAACGCCAACCGCTGAAGGTTGGATGGAAAGAGCGAAAGACAATGTATCCGATGCCTGGGAAGATACCAAAGATGCGGTATCTGATGCATGGGAACAGACCAAAGACTGGTCAGAAGACGCAAAAGCGGAAGTTCGCAAAGCGACGAACTAATTCTAAGTTTCATATAGTTATGAGGGGAATCAAGAAATTGGTTCCCTTTTGTTATGCTTTCAGCAATAAAAATTTTACATTTGTCTAATTAAACAACTATTATTATGTCCTACGGATTACTAAAAGGCAAGAAAGGAATTATTTTCGGTGCGCTAAATGATCAGTCAATCGCATGGAAAGTGGCAGAAAGATGTCATGAAGAAGGTGCTGAATTTATACTTTCGAACGCGCCAATCGCTATGAGAATGGGTGAAATTGATGAACTTGCAAAGAAGACAGGTTCAGATGTTATTCCTGCTGACGCCACTTCAATGGAAGATCTGGAAAAACTTTTTGCGCATGCGGAAGAAAAGTTTGGGAAAATTGATTTCATACTGCACTCAATCGGTATGTCGGTAAACATCAGAAAAGGAAAAAGCTACACCGAACTGAATTACGATTTCCTGGAAAAAGGCTGGGACGTATCTTCCGTATCTTTCCACAAAGTAATGAAGACCGCCTGGGACAAGAACATAATGAACGAATGGGGTTCTATCTTGGCGCTCACCTATATCGCGGCACAAAGGACTTTCCCAAATTACAGCGATATGGCAGATAATAAATCTTACCTGGAAAGTATCGCCAGAAGTTTCGGCTATTATTGGGGCGAGCGCAAAGTTCGGGTAAATACCATTTCTCAATCGCCGGTGATGACGAAAGCAGGTGCGGGTGTAAAGGGAATCAGCGGCTTTTTCAACTTTGCCGATGACATGTCGCCGCTCGGAAATGCAGACGCACTGGACTGTGCCAATTACTGTGTAAGCATGTTCTCTGATCTTACGAAAAAAGTAACCATGCAGAATCTCTTCCACGACGGTGGTTTCAGCAAAACCGGAGTTTCACAGAAAATCGTCGATAAGTTTGAAGATTAAACTTCCGTTTATTAAAAAGACAGCTTCGCCTTACTTTGCAGTAGGGCGTTTTTTTATGACCTATTTTAAGGAATTGATCTTCTGAATAAAAAGATCTGTAACTTCAGCAGCTGTTGCCCAGGACGTAATGATTCGAATGGCGGCGGAATCATCATCAATATTTTTCCAGACATAGAAATCGAAGTTTTCCGCAAGTTTTTCAATTTCCGAATGTTTCAAAACCGGGAAAATCTGATTGGTGAAAGTTTCGGTCAGGAAATCGTAACCCTTTTTGCTGAAAGCTTCTTTTATTTTCATCGCCTGTACATTGGCATGTTTTGCCAAACTCAAGTAAAGGTCGTTATGAAGCAATTCCTGAAACTGGATCCCGAGCAATCTGCCTTTCGCGAGCAACGCTCCTTTTTGTTTTAAATGAAAACCGAAATCCCCTTGAAGTTCCTTATTATTAATGATGATAGCTTCACCGAGCAACGCGCCGTTTTTGGTGGCACCCCAGTAAAAAGCATCCGTAAGCTGACCGAGATCCTGAAGCGTAATATCATTGGTTTCTGCGGCTAATGCCTGACTGAGCCGTGCACCGTCCATAAAAAGGTAAAGATCATTTTCTTTGCAGAAAGCAGATAAATTTTTAAGCTCAGTCCGGGAATAAATGGTGCCGAGTTCAGTGGAATTTGAAATATATACCAGTTTCTGTTTCAACTGATGCGGGACATTACGGTGTGCATCCAGAATTTCCTGAATCTGCTGCGGCTTTATTTTGCCGTCTGCAGACTGTACTGCGTGAACTTTATGACCGGTCGCCTCAATTGCGCCTGTTTCATTGGTGAAAATATGGCCGGTCTGGGCAGAAACTACACTTTCGTGCGGGCGCAAAAAAGCAGCGATCACCGTTAGATTGGCCTGCGTTCCGCCGGAAAGGAAAAAAACTTTGGCTGCAGGATTATTAATTTTCTCCTGTATTGATATTTCAGCATTTTGGCAGTAGTCATCTAGTCCATAACCGCCCTGCTGACTTAGATTGGTTGAAAAAAGAGCTTCCAGGATCCGCGGGTGACAACCCTCTGAATAATCATTTTTAAAGGAAAATTTCATCAGATAAAAATAATAAAAAAAACGTGAAAGCACGCTGCAAAATACGTGGATTTAACCTGTTTGAAAAGTGCGGCTTTTCCGAATTTTGTAGAGGAAACAGATCAAAAAAATGATCATCGCTTTTTTGGTAAGTCTCTTCATATTAAAGATTTTTTATAGTAAACTCAAACCCACATTCCTGTGGGTTTTTTAGTCATCAGAAAAATGTTAGATTTGTATCAACGTAAATCTCACTTACTGAAGAGAATTACCTGAAAGCCATTTTCCACCTGATCAATGACGAGCAAACGGTCACCATTAACGAAATGAGCAAATTCCTTAACGTGAAGATGCCGAGTGTTAACAATATGATGAAGAAATTTGCGGAAAAGAAATGGGTGATTTACGAAAGTTATAAACCGCTGAAAATAACCGCTTCCGGCATCAAGCAGTCGGCACTGGTGGTGCGCAAACACCGGCTTACGGAAATGTTTCTGGTGCAGACGATGAATTTCGGTTGGGAAAATGTACACGAAATCGCCGAACAGGTAGAACATATACAGTCGGAAATATTTTTCGATAAGATGGATGAGATTTTAAATTATCCGAAGACCGATCCCCATGGCGAACCAATTCCCGACAAAGACGGAAATATCATCGCACGTGATCTGCTAAAACTCAGCAGCTGCAAGGTGGGCGATAAGGTTACTTTCGCCGCAGTGACGGTTTCGGACGATGATTTCCTAAGCTACCTGAATTCTAAAAAACTGGAGCTGGGCCAGGAAATAGAAATTCTGGAAATTGAAAATTACGATCATTCCATGACGGTTTTGCTCAACGGTGACTCCACGGTTCTGAGCCAGATCGTGTGCGACCGAATCCTTGTAAAAGCATAATTTGCTGGCGTGCTGACTTTTGGTAGTTAACCGCAAATTGGCGTAACTTTGTAACATTCACAAAAAATTCAATAAAAAGTAAAAATATGTCAAAAGCAATATCGCAAGTTCCTATGGCGGTCAACGAACCCGTGAGAAGTTATGCACCCGGCTCTGCGGAGGTAAAATCACTTCTTGCCACATATAAGGCCATGTGGAAAGAAAAAGCAGAAATCCCAATGATCATCAATGGTAAGGAGGTACAGAGCAGTGAAAAAGTCCGTCTTGTTTCCCCACAGGATCACCAGCACGATTTTGGTTTTTATTATAAAGGAACCATGCAGGATGTTGATAGCGCCATCAATACAGCTTTGGAGGCAAAGGAAAACTGGAATAACCTTGGTTGGGAACAGCGTGCAGCAATTTTTCTGAAAGCTGCTGATCTTCTCGCAGGTCCGTACAGAGACCGTTTAAATGCGGCAACTATGATCGGACAGAGTAAAAATGTACATCAGGCCGAAATCGATTCAGCTTGTGAGTTTATTGATTTCCTTCGTTTTAACGTAGAATTCATGACGGAAATGTACAGTGAACAACCGGTTTCAGATGAAGGAATCTGGAACAGAACAGAATACCGCCCACTCGAAGGTTTCTGCTTTGCAGTAACACCGTTCAACTTTACGGCTATCGCCGGGAATTTGCCGACATGTATGGCAATGATGGGCAATGTGGTGGTCTGGAAACCTTCCGACAAACAGATTCTTGCAGCAAAAGTAATTATGGATATTTTAACCGAAGCCGGTTTACCTGCGGGAGTCATCAATATGATTTTTACTGATGGCAAAGAAACTGCTGAAAAAGTAATGGCACACCCGGATTTTGCGGGACTTCACTTTACAGGTTCTACTTCTGTATTCCAGGGAATGTGGAAAATGATCGGCAACAATATTCACAAATTTAAAACGTATCCAAGAATTGTAGGTGAAACCGGTGGAAAAGATTTTGTGGTAGTGCATTCTTCCGCCAATGTAGATGCTGTTGCAACAGGTCTTGTACGCGGTGCATTCGAATATCAGGGACAGAAATGTTCCGCAGCTTCCCGTGCATACGTTCCAAAATCACTTTGGCCAAAAGTAAAAGAGACAATGGAAGCCCAACTGAAAACGGTAAAAATGGGCAGTCCGGAAGATCCTTCGAACTTCATCAATGCGGTGATCAGCCAGGGTTCTTTCGATAAATGTAAAGGATATATTGAAAGAGCGGAAAAATCCGCAGATTCCTCTGTAATTATGGGCGGTAAATGCGATGATTCGAGGGGATGGTTCGTGGAACCTACCGTTATTCTCACCACAAATCCAAATTACGAATCACTTTGTGAAGAGATCTTTGGACCGATTCTTACGGTTTATGTTTACGAAGATGAAAAATGGAGCGAGACTTTAAAACTCGTTGATCAAACGTCACCTTACTCGTTAACGGGTGCCGTTTTCGCGCAGGACCGTTATGCAATCGCAGAAGCTTATAAAGCACTGGAAAATGCTTCGGGAAATTTCTACATTAATGACAAACCAACCGGAGCGGTGGTAGGACAGCAACCGTTCGGCGGTGCCAGAGCATCAGGAACAAACGACAAAGCAGGTTCAAAAATGAATCTTATGCGGTGGGTTTCTGTAAGAAGCATCAAAGAAACCTTTGTTTCGCCTAAAGATTATAAGTATCCTTATCTGGGTTAATGAAATCCTGATTTTAAATAAAACTCTGTCCCCGGGCAGAGTTTTTTGTTTCCCTGAATACTCAGCATTTAACAAAATTTTATACTTTATGCAGAAATCGTGGCACACTTTTTACAATCACATGTGTATCAAATTATATTTTTAAAACTTAAAACATTAATATTATGGGCACTAAAAAAAACGGGCTTCTTGCATTATTAGGACTGGGAGCATTAGCATGGTGGAAGTATAAAAATTCTACTCCTGAAGAAAAACAAGCTGTAAAGGACAAAGTAAATACAGCAAAAGATAACTTCAACAAATTTGGTAGTGATTTAAAATCCAAAGCAAATGATGTTGTTTCACAGGTTCAGAACAAAGCTGAAGACATGAAAACATCTTATGGAGACACATCCAACCAAGGCTAGAAATTTTTAAATAAAAGCAAAAAAAACCCGTATCCCAACAGATACGGTTTTTTGTATTCAATAGAAACCGATTTTATTTAAGCAAGGCATTAAATGTATCTCCCTGGCGGATGTCGCCGGTATTATAACCTTTCATAAACCAATCTCTTCTCTGCGCAGAACTGCCGTGCGTAAATCCTTCCTGGTTTACGTAACCCTGCGAGCGTTTCTGGATGTTATCATCGCCAACTGCTTCAGCTGCCGAGATTGCGGACTCAATATCACCCGGCTCCAAAATATGTTCGCGGTTATCGGTCTGTTTTGCCCAGACTCCGGCATAAAAATCAGCCTGCAATTCTGTGGCAACCGAAACCCGGTTCATATCTGCTTCAGAATATCTCCCACTTGCACGCAGCTGATCGACTTTCTGGGTGGTTCCCAAAAGTGTCTGCACATGATGACCGATCTCGTGTGCCATGACATAGGCGATAGAAAATTCGGTAACTTTCGCGCCAAACCTTTGCTGCAGTTCCTGAAAGAAACTCATATCCATATACACGGTCTGGTCAGCAGGGCAGTAAAAAGGTCCCATAGCGGCCTGCGCGGTTCCACAACCGGACTGGGTTACACTTTCGAACATCACCACTTTCGGTGGATCGTACTGCATACCGTTTTCCTGAAAAATTTTTCCCCAGGTTTTTTCAGTTTCTGCAGTCACCATAGATACAAATTCTTTCACCTGAAGTTCATCTTTCGTCAGATCTCGCTGTTCAGTTTGGGGACCGGCGTTTCCGCCGGAAGAAAGAATGGCTGAAGGATCACCACCAAGAAAAAATACGATTGCCGCAATAATCAGTGTTCCGAGGCCGCCGCCGACCATTAGACCTCCGCCGCCTCCGGAGCCTCGCCTGTCCTCCACATTTCCGCTTCTATCGTTTGTCCATTTCATAATATCTAATTTACTTCTAAAATTACAAAAAAATTTATTTGTTAAGCATGTGTTCCTTCAGCCAAAAACTTGTTGCCTGATACACAGAAATACAGTCATTGACTAAGGTTTGCACCGGCGCAGTTACGGGTTTCTCATCGTAATAAATCCGGAAGTTTTCGGGGAGATCCGATTTTTGCTGTACGAGTTCATATTGTTTTACTTTCCGTGTAGGAGAAATCACAGTTAAATGTTCATCTTTAATCAGCCCAAGATCCTGGTAGGTTGCGACATAGGCTTTGGGAGTGAAATTTTCAGTAAAGACATCCTGACCCAAGAATTTAGATTCATAGGAAAAATTAAGCAGTCCGAATAAAGTGGGCATAACATCAATTTGTGACATCAACTGATTAAACTGTTGCGGCTGCACAAACCCTTCGGAAAAAATCATGGCCGGTATTCGGTACTTATCCATCGGCAGTTTCGTTTTGCCGGCGCTGGAGGCGCAGTGATCCGAAATAATTACAAAAACCGTATTCTTATACCAAGGCTGCTTCTTGGCCAGACTGAAAAATTTGCGCAGCGAATAATCGGTATATTTCACGCCGCCTTCACGGGATTTGGCATCGCCGGGAATGTCTATTCTTCCTTCGGGATAAGTAAACGGCCGGTGATTGGACACGGTCATCCAATGGTGAAAGAAAGGTTTTCCCGCCTTTGCTTCGGCATTCATCACCTGGATGGCTTTTTTCGCCATATCTTCATCGGCAACGCCCCACACGTTTGCAAAAGAAATTTCTTCGGGTTTAAAATTGTTTCGGTCTACAATATCGTAGCCATTTCCTTTGTAAAAATCTTCCATATTATCGAAGTAGCTGTATCCGCCATACAGAAACTTCACATCGTAACCTTTGGATTTAAAAACACTTCCGGTGGTGAATTTATTTTTGTTCTGTTCCCTTTTGATGAGGCTTTCGCCCGCAGTGGGCGGGATACACAGCGTCAAAGCTTCCAGTCCTCGCACTGTTCTGTTTCCAGTGGCATACAGATTGGTAAACAGCAGCGATTTATCCGCCAAACTGTCGAGGAAAGGCGTAATCTTCTGTGTGTTGCCGTAATGCTCCAGAAATTCTGCGGAAAGACTTTCAATGGAAATCAGAACCACATTCTTTTTGAGTTCAGGTGCCGCGGGTGCTATCTTTCTGGTGAGCGCTGGCGGCTGAAACTGCTTCAGGAAATTCTGTTCCGCCGCAGACTGTGTCACAGTGGGATAAAACTGAAAAAAATCGAGTTCGTTATGTGTAAAGGCGTGATAAAATTTCGGCAAACCATTAGCCTGGATCTGTTCGGAAAAAGTATTTTCGGATTTTAAAGAATCAAGCTTGGGTACGATGATCAAACTGAGACCGAAAAGGAAAAGGAAAGTGCCGAGCAGAATAAGTTTCTGCTTAAAGTTTGGTAGTGTTAAAAGTTCGTTTTTTGTCTTCTTAAAAATAAGCCAGGTAACCAGTAGAGTTAAGGCAAGAATTCCGGAGAAGAGGGGAATGACCGGATAACTTTCCATGATGTTTCCAATGACTTCATTGGTGTAGATCAAATAATCGACGGCGATAAAATTGTAACGCACACCGAATTCATTCCAGAAAAAATATTCACTTACGGCATTAAAAATAATCAGCAATACGTACAGGAACAAAGTAATGAAATACAGAACATTACGGATTTTAATTCGCTGTGCGGGTAAAAACAGCATTAAGCCGAAAAAAAGCATCTTGAGGCCGATAAATGACATTGCAACCTCGGGAAATGCGCCGCCGTACTGCCTGAATATATTGCTCGGGACAAACGCAGTATAGATAAAGGCCAGCACCAACAACCCAAAAATTATATATCCGTAAGGTTTGTTGTATTTGGAATTCGAGAGGAATAGAAAATAGAGTGCCAGGAAAGTGCTTGCTAAAATGAACACAAAAACATCGGTAATGATTCCTATAAAAATGATTTTCAGAATTTCGGAAAAGCCAAAAGTTGCCGTAGTGATCGGATGTAAAAAGAAGATAATCCGAAGGATCAGCGAAACAGCCACGTAGAAAATTCCGAGGCATAAAAAAGGTTTTAGTTTTTTGATATCCATTTTGTAAGCAATTAGTTTGTAAAATGACCTCAGAAATCCGAATATTGCTAAAAGTTACAGATTTGCAAAACCAATATTACCTTTCTTTTCCTAGAGATTCTTTTTGAAATTAATCATCTGAAGTGCGGTAGCCGCGGCCTCCACACCTTTGTTACCGTGAATACCACCGCTCCTTGCCACCGACTGTTCTTTGGTATCATCCGTCAGCAGGCAAAATATGGTGGGCACATCGGTCAGGATGTTACAGTCTTTAATTCCCTGTGCAACCGCGGAACAAACATAGTCAAAATGTGGTGTTTCACCACGGATCACGCAGCCAATTGCGATTACCGCATCGAAGACACCTTCTTTGCACAGCTGCATTGAGGCATAATTAAGCTCGAAAGCACCGGGAACTTTGAAGATCTTTATATTTTCCGGATCCACGCCTTCAGCCTTTAAAACCTCTACAGCACCGTCGCGCAGATTGTAAGTTACAAAATCATTCCATTCAGAAACAACAATGCCAATTCTAAAAGAACCGGCATCATTAAGTTGTAATGGTTTGTAATCCGAAAGATTTACAGTTGCCATTTTATATTTTTTTAATTAATAGTATTTTACCATTTCGATATAAGCATCGGACATGCCGTTGTCGTAATCCGCAAATTTTTCTTCGATTGAGGAGAAATATTTCTTTGCTTCTGCATTTTTCTTCATTGCTAAAGACATCAATCCGGCTTTTCTTGTAAAGTAGTAAGAAGTATACGGATCATCGGAAGCTGAAGTCGCTTTATCGAGAAGTGAAAGTGCATCGTCATTCTTATTAAGATTGGACTGGCAATCTGCCATTGCGCCATATTTCAGTGCCATTAAAACTTTATTATCCGAAGAAAAATCGTCTAAAAGATCGTACGCTTCCTGGTATTTTCCTTCTTTAAACTTCAGCAAACCTGCGTTATATGCGGAAAGTTTTCCGACAGCGGTATCTGAATAATCTTTGTACGTTCCTAAATAACCGGGATTAGCTGCAGTTTTACCGCCTAAAGCCAGATCATCTTTGCCATCTGCCAGGTTTTTCTGTGCAGCGAGGTAACTCAGCGTTGCCTCCTCATTTCTCGGCGCTACATAAAACTGTTTGTAGGCAAAATATGCTAAAACTGCCAGCACCAGGGCACCGAAAACGATGATCAGTGTTTTTGCGTGTTTCTCAACAAACCTTTCGGTATCCAGAGCGCTTCTGTCCAGATCTTTGAAAACCTCTACAGTTTCCTTTCCTTCCATTTCTTTTCTGCGCGCGTGCAATTTATTCTTTGCCATAGTTTTAATAAAAATTGAAGTGCAAATTTAACTGTTTCCGAACGATTTACAAAATTAAGCTTTAAAAAACATTTGCCTTGAAAATAGCGCGCAAAGCCATTAAATATAACTGCATTTCGGCGGGTACGTTATGATTTTAATATTCCAGTATTTTATGTACCGGCGCACCGAACTGCTCCAGTCTTTTTTCACCGCCAAGATCCTTTAAACCGATCAGAAAACTAAACTGCGCCACAATCCCGCCCTGTTTCTGAACCAGCCTTGCTGCAGCTTCGGTTGTGCCACCCGTTGCCAAAAGATCATCGTGGATCAACACTCTTGCTCCTGTGTTCAGCTGGCCGGTCCGCATTTCAATTTCTGCGGTGCCGTATTCCAGATCGTATTTTTCGCCAATGAAAGGAGGCGGCAGTTTTCCTTTTTTCCGGATGAGAATAAAAGGAACCTCCAGGACAACTGCGATGGCAATGCCGAAAAGATATCCGCGGCTTTCTATTCCGCACACCGCATCAATTTTACCGCGACTGAAATCTGCCAGGTCTTTTATAACCTCTTCATAGAGTTTTGGGTTAAGGAAAATAGGTGTGATATCTTTGAACTGGATTCCGGGTTGTGGGAAATCCGGCACGTTCTGAATGGTATTCTGCAGTTTAACGAGCAGGTCTGGGTTTGTCATTACTTTTAATTGATTTTGTAACTGGATATTTTCCATTGTCCGTTTACATTCTTAAGCCCGAATGTAACCTGCAGTGCGGTGGTTTTTCCGGACTTGTCGGTGACATCATAGGTGGCATTTACGCTGGCAGCGGTTGCGGTAGCAGAGCTTGTAGTCAGGTTTTTAACAGTCACATTCTTTACTGCACCAAATCCGGATGTGGGATTAGAGAAAGTCTCATAGGAACCCCAATTCTGGTTATCTGCAGTATCGTAGGCGCCTTTCAGATTCTGGGCGTTCAGATTATTCAGGAATTTTGTTACCGTATTTTTGGGGTCTCCGCTGGCCACGGGCTGTGTGGGTGCTGCTGCTACATCGGGAACTGAGAGGTCGGCATCCATATCCGGTGTAACCGGAACAGTTTCTGCGGGATTATCAGTAGGATTTCCGGCGGGCATCAAAAGACCTTTTGGATTAACAGGAACGCCGATCTTCGACATTTTAAAAGTTTTCTTGGTAGTTTTTACCGATACAGTGATATCAATCCTGTTATCTGTAATTTTTTGTGCTGGCAATGACGCAAATCGCAGACTGAAGCCTTTGAAGTTATTGTTCTGCATTAAATTTTTCGAAGTCAGGATCCGGTTTCCATTGCTGAAAACTTCGAGTACAGCCTCCAAAGCAGCACCTGAAAAATCGATAGGCTTTCCGCCAGCATCAAGCAGACGCGGAACGATCTGCAAAGATTTGGGACCCAGCACACTGTCGACAGCGACCGGCGTTGTGGTGAGTGCCAATGAACTGGCCGAAATATCATTGGGATCAGATTCCGTAGCGAGATCGCGACCAAAGATATTCATTTCTCCCAAGGAAGGCGGACCGGTACTTGACCACTCAATACCATTCTTTTGGGCGGTCTGATCTGCAAGGGCGAAAATCTGCGGAACTTTCATTCCATTGATAAGTTTGCCCAAAGCCTTTAATTCACTGTAATCACCCTCACCTTCTACTGCGAAAGTCTTTAAGATATACAGTGCCTCATTAAACTTTACCTGTTGAAGCGTGCTGAGACCTGCGGCCATATCGTTGATACTTGACTGCAAGCTCTTGGTTGTGGTGGCATCTACCTTATCTTTCCGGCAGGAGATCACAAGAAAGCCCAGAAGAAATAGCAACAGAAGTCGTTTCATAATCAGGAGGTTTATACAAATTTAACAAAAATCCCGACATACGCCGGGATCTGGATATAAAAGAATATACGGTCGTTTAGAAAGGATACTCGTATATTTTTGATTCGTGAAGGAATGGATTCCCCACAGGAATTAGTTTCAGTTTGGAGAGAGCGGTGAGTACAACCAGGAGGAATGACCCAACGCCAAATAAAACAGAACCTACCGTAAGAAGCAGCACTTCCGGAGTTTCCCAGTATGGCCCAACCGTACCCGGCATTACCATATTATAGTAAACAAACCACTGTCCTATCAGTATCACAACTGCCATTGTACACATTACTGTATAGTTTCTTTTGATACTTGAACTTACCATAACCGTTAAAGGAATAAGGAAGTTCAGCAGAAGTATGATCCAGAAAACCCAACCGTAATATTCAAAGCGACCGAAGAAATAGTTTACTTCTTCCGGCACGTTTGCATACCAGTATAACATAAACTGTGCAAACCAGGTGTATGTCCAGAGCATAGTCGAAGCGAATAAAAACACTCCAAGATCGTGCAGGTGGTTGTCATTGAACTGAGGGAGAAAGCCCTTTTTCTTCAAGTAAACGCTAATGAGCATAATCGCTGCAATCGAAGCAGCTAAAGTACTTACCATCGCATACCAGATATACATGGTAGAGTACCAGTGCGGATCGATAGACATCAACCAGTCCCAAGCCCATGCTGCGGAACAAAAACCGAAAAAGGCAATATAACCTACACTCCAGCTGTAGTATTTTGCGTAAACTTCTCTACTCTTCGTTTCGTCAACTTTCCTGGATAATGATTTAAGTTTCCAGGCGAAGAAAGAAGCTCCCAACACGTATACGAGTGTTCTGAAAACGTAGAAAGGAATATTTAAAAATCGTTTCTTTTCGAAAAGGATGGGATCAAAGTTAGCGTTGCCGGGTGTTGTAAGTTCGGGATCCATCCAGTGGAAAAGGTGTCCCTGATGGGTCACATTTAATACGGTAAGAATAATGATCATTCCACCGGCCCACGGAATAAAGGAGGCCACAGCTTCCATCACTCTTAAAATGATGATAGACCAGCCGGCGTGGGATGCGTTTTGAATACTGTAGAAAAATAATGCACAGCAGCTCAAAGCAAATAAAAATACGGAAATCGTATGAAGGGTTGCCAAAGGCTGATTATGTACCTGCATTTTGGCATGCTCTAAGTGAGCGGCGTGATCCTGCGGTCCTACCAACTCGCTGGAGTTTGAAGGCGCGTGATTTCCGCCTGCATGTACCGACTCCATCATATGTTCAATCCGGGCATCATCGATTCCGTGATTCATAAAGTAGCCAGCTCCAAAAAGAACCAATCCCAAAACGATAAATATGATTGAATATAATCTTAATTTAGGTGAAAAACTATACATTTTTTATTTCTTTTTATTTTTTAGGACTCGTCGATACACTTGCTACAGCGGTACTTGCGGTAGAATCTGCGGGCGTTGCTGTTGCCGGGGTTGCTGCGGCCGGAACAGTA
The DNA here is from genome assembly GCF_000422265.1 of Kaistella palustris DSM 21579. Classification (GTDB taxonomy): domain Bacteria; phylum Bacteroidota; class Bacteroidia; order Flavobacteriales; family Weeksellaceae; genus Kaistella; species Kaistella palustris. The sequence continues at coordinate 179,684 of NZ_AULL01000017.1, read as the reverse complement.
CCACCTTTGAATGCGCTCATTACATAAAGTGCAACTCTCCATCTGTCACCAGGCGTAAGTTGACCAGCGTAGGACCCCATTGAGTTTCGTCCGTGTGTAATTACATAGTGTACAGAACCAATGGTAATATCTCTGTCTTTGTAGTTAGGAACTCCCGCATAAGCGCCGCTTACAACGATTGGTCCCTGACCGTCGCCCGCTGTTCCGTGGCAGGCAGCGCAGGTTTGGTTAAAAACTTTTTTACCGTGTTCGATATCTTTTTTCTCATTCGCAGCGGCAAGTGGGGAATTTACGATAAGTTTGGATTCGTCGTAACCAGCATTATACTGATCAGGTTTCATTCCGGAATTCATCGCTTCATCTGCAATACCGTCTTTATTCTGTGATACAGTACCGTTCACCGGACCTAATCCTGTGGCACCGTTGAGTTTAACAAAAGCAGGTATTTGATTGTCGTGGTTACTGTATGCATCTTCAGCTTTCATCAATGGATCGTAAGCCACAGGGAAATACATATCCGGAAAATAAACCAAAGGTGGATTTCCTTTGCTGCAAGAACTCAGGGAAAATGCTGCAAACCCTAAAACTGCGGTAATTTTTATAATATTATCTTTCATTTTAAGCATCTTTTACAGTTATTTCTTCAACGCCGGTATCGATCAGTATCTGTTTTACAGCATCCAAATTATCGGTAACAAACTCCATCATAAACTTATCATCTGTAGTTCTGGGATCCGGGTTTTGTGGTGGACAGCCGGGATACATCTTGTTTCTTGCCAGAAATGTAAGCGACATCATGTGGGCTGCACAGAAAACCATTAACTCGAACATAGGCACGACGAACGCCGGCATATTGTGTCCCCAGTCAAACGAAGGCTTACCACCAATGTTCTGTGGCCAGTCATGGTTCATGGTATACCACGTAACCAGGATACCGATGGTCAAACCATATACTGCATAAATAAAAGCAGCATCGGAGATCCGGGTTTTGCGTAAACCTAAAGCCTTATCCAGACCATGGACCGGAAACGGAGTATATACTTCGTTGATCGCAATTCCTTTGTCATTAAAAGCGTGTACACCGTTTAACAAATCGTCATCGTCGGCATAAATACCAAATACTTTTTTAGTGGTGCTCATCTTCTTCTTTTGCTTTATAAGTTTCACCTGATATTTTCAAAATAGTCTTGAGTTCTGCCTGTGCAATAACCGGGAAGGTTCTTGCATACAGTAAAAACAGTACTCCAAAAAATCCAATAGTTCCAAGGAACACACCCACATCAATAATGGTAGGCACGAACATGGTCCATGAACTTGGCAGATAATCGCGGGAAATATTGATCACGATGATATCGAACCGCTCAAACCACATCCCGATATTAATCACCAAAGCGATAATAAAGGTAGCAACAATATTTGTTCTTATTTTCTTGAACCAGAACAGGGCTGGAATAATAAGGTTACATGTGATCAGCGCCCAGAATGCCCACCAGTAAGGACCGGTTGCAGCACCTGGTGAAAGGTAGGTGAAATCCTCGAATCTTGAGCCGGAATACCAACCGATGAAATATTCTGTTGCATAAGCTACAGTTACCATACCACCGGTCACGATAATTACGATATTCATGATCTCGATATGATACATGGTAATATAATCTTCTAAATGACATACTTTTCTGGCAACCAAAAGAAGCGTTTGTACCATTGCAAATCCTGAGAAGATCGCTCCTGCCACAAAGTATGGCGGATAGATCGTAGAGTGCCACCCTTTGATCACCGACGTGGCAAAGTCAAAGGATACCGTGGTGTGCACCGAGAATACAAGTGGTGTAGCCAAACCTGCTAATACCAAAGATAATTCTTCGAAACGTTGCCAGTGTTTTGCCTTACCACCCCAACCGAAAGAAAGGAAGGTATAAATTCTTTTTGTCCAAGGCGTTTTTGCGCGGTCGCGGATCATTGCAAAATCCGGAATCAATCCCATAAACCAGAATACACTGGAAACGGAGAAATAAGTTGAAATCGCAAATACGTCCCAAAGCAACGGTGAGTTAAAGTTTGTCCAAAGTGAACCGAACTGGTTTGGTAAAGGGAAAACCCAGTATCCTACCCAAACTCTACCCATGTGGATTACAGGGAAAATAGCTGCCTGAACTACCGCAAAGATCGTCATGGCTTCGGCGGAACGGTTTACAGACATTCTCCATCTTTGTCTAAATAACAAGAGTACCGCAGAGATCAGTGTTCCGGCGTGACCGATACCCACCCACCAAACAAAGTTGGTAATATCCCAGCCCCAGTTGTTGGTTCTGTTGAGTCCCCAGGCACCGATACCGGTTCCGATGGTGTATGCAATACAGCCGAATCCATAAATGAATAATGCCAATGCTATCCAAAAGGCTACCCACCATAATTTCCCTGCCCGTTCCTCAATAGGTCTTGCGATATCATTTGAAATATCGTGATAAGTCTTATGACCAATTATTAAAGGTGTCCTAATCGGAGCTTCGTAATGTCCTGACATTTTTTACCTATTTATTATTTAAACATTATTTTCTTTTCTGTTCCGCACTTTCGTATGATAGAAAACGTTTGGTTTTGTACCAATTTCCTCAAGTAAAGTATATCTTCTGCTGTCGCTGAAAAGTGCTCTCACTTCTGAATTCTTGTCATTCATATCACCAAATTTCAGTGATCCTGTAGAACAAGCATTCACACAAGCTGTAGAAAATTCGCCGTCTTTTACAACTCTGCCTTCTTTCTTAGCTTCCAGAATCGTGTTCTGTGTCATTTGAATACAAAGCGAACATTTCTCCATCACCCCTCTTGTTCTTACAACAACATCAGGATTTAAAACCATTCTTCCTAAATCATTATTTTGATTAAAGTCGAATTTATCATTAAGATTATAAGTGAACCAGTTGAAGCGTCTTACTTTATACGGGCAGTTGTTCGCACAATATCTTGTACCGATACATCTGTTGTATGCCATTTGGTTCTGGCCCTGCTTACCGTGAGATGTAGCTGCCACCGGACACACAGTTTCACAAGGCGCGTGGTTACAGTGCTGACACATCACCGGCTGGAAGATCACATCCGGACTCGCATTTGGCTTAATGAGGATATCGTACATTGACGGAACATTCAGGCCGCCTGCAACAGCTTCTTCCTGAGATAGTTTACCATCTCTGTCCTTGTCATACTCCTCCGGCATTTCCGAGGTGTAGTAACGGTCAATACGCAGCCAGAACATATCTCTGGACATTCTAACTTCCGCTTTACCTACAACAGGAACGTTGTTTTCTGCCTGACACGCGATTACACAGGCACCGCAACCGGTACATGAGTTCAGGTCAACAGAAAGGTTGAAGTGTGGACCATCGGTATCATCAAAAGCATCCCAAAGGTCTATTTTCCCAGCAGGCATCGCACCTCCCAGGGTATGATATTCCAAAGGTTTATTCCAACCTAATTTCTCATCATCAAATTTTACGTTAAGGAAAGTATCCAGTGGAACTTCACGGGCAATCTCGTAACGGCCCATTAAAGTGTTCTGAAGCTGAATTCCCGCAAACTCGTGATCACCACCGGTTTTTTCAACTTTCACGTTGGCTACCGCCAAATTGATCCCGTCAAACAGAGGATATGCATTGATACCTGTAGCTGCTACTTTTCCGGAATCTTTTTTACCGTAACCGAGCGCAAGACCTACAGAACCTTCTGCCTGTCCCGGCTGAATATATACAGGCACTTCTTTTAAAGTAACCCCGTTCACCGTAACATTTACAATAGAACCTCCCAACTGCATTCTTCCGTTGAGATCGTTCTCAAGACCTAATTTTTCAGCATCTTTTGGCGAAACTGTAAGATAATTGTCCCAGGTAAGTCTTGTAATGGGATCCGGTAATTCCTGCAGCCATGGATTATTTGCCTGTGTCCCGTCACCGATTGCAGTATTGGTAAACAATACCAATTCCAGATCGGATCCTTTGAAATTACCAAGTTCGGTCACGGCCTGTTGTGCGTTTCCGCCGGCGTAAGACAGTGTAGCTGTATTTCCTCCGGAAACCACCCCGTTGTAAAGGGCTTTATTGAAAGGTGTTCCACCGGTCAATGTGGCTGCATTGGCTTTCAAATAATCGTAATAGTTATTCGCAGGATCATTTTTGCCATTCATCCAGACTAGCAATGAATCTTCAAGCTGTCTTGATTTGTAGATCTTTTGGATCGTCGGCTGCATCAGCGTGTACATTCCGGTTTGCGGAGTCATATCGCCCCACGATTCCAGCCAGTTGGCCACCGGAATTACAGCTTTCGCCGCTTTGTACATTTCGTTTTTCTTGTCGGAAACTGCCACCACGCAGGTCACTTTCTCCAAAGCTTTGCGGAAGGCTTCCCCTTTGTTGCTGGAATAGATCGGGTTCACATTGTTAGCGATCAAAACGCCAACCTGCCCGGAATTCATCCAACCCAGGAATTCCTGATATCGTGCGCCATCAAACTCTTTCAGGAAGTTTGCTTTTCCTGTAAAGGCATTTGAGGCTAATTTCTGATTGATTAGGTGTGCCAAAACATGCGCACCTTTAGACCCTTCTGCAAAAACAACGGCTTTGCTGCCTTTTGCCTGAAGTTCTTTTACAATAGCGCCCGCCTCCTTGCTGGTTGCGCCACCATTTAATCCGTTGTAAACTTCGACCAAAACCTTATTCACTGCGCTTGGCTTCAACTGCACTCTTGTATCAGCATTAGCCCCGGTCAGCGACATATTGGATTCGATCTGGATATGCCTTAACATATCAGGTCCTGGTTTTCTGGCTGCGGCATAAGATGTTTCGAGCGAAGCACCATTAAAATCACCCAGGAAATCTGCCTGGAAGGAAACCACGAGCTGTGTATTTGCAAGGTCATAAACCGGCAAGGCGCGCTGCCCAAAAACTTCCTGAGCTGCATCTAAAGCTGCTGCACAAGGAACGGCATCATACGTTACAAGTTCTGCGGTCGGATATTTTGTCTTGAAATCTCCAAATAATTTTTTAAAGGTTGGTGAGGCAAATGAATGCGACAGCACCACGATTTTCTTACCAAAATTCTGGGCATCGTTAATGCCTTTGATCACGAAATCATCAACCTTATCGAAAGTTTCATCTTTCCCGTTAAGTTTCGGCTGCTTTACTTTATCGTTATCATACAGAGAAAGTACTGAAGCCTGTGCTCTGGCATTAGTTTTACCAAAGTCTCCGGCAAGCGGATTGGGTTCAATTTTAATTGGTCTGCCCTCTCTGGTTTTAACTAATACACTTGCAAAGTCGAAACCATCAAAATAAGTTGATGCATAATAGTTGGGAATTCCAGGGATGATCTCATGCGGTTTTACGACGTAAGGAATCGTTTTAACAACGGGTGCCTCGCAGGCAGCAAGTGTAACCGCAGCTGTAGAGAATCCCAGTAACTTCAGGAAATCCCTGCGGGAACTTCCGGCTTCACCCGTTGTCTTTTTTACCTGGGTATTATCCACCGGAATCTCATCCTGAAATTCGATTTGCGCAAGCTTAGCGTTTAAGCCCGGATCCTGCAGTTCGTGAATACTTCTGAATTTTATTTTATTTGAAGCCATTGATACTTCTAATTTTTATTATTAATAGTGACATTTACCACATTCCAATCCTCCGATAGACGCTACGGTAACCTTGGTTCCGGAGCCGTACTGTTTTTTCAGTTTCTCGTGCAGATTTTTAAAATACTCTTTATTATAACCGTTGGTCATATCAACTTCTGTAGTTCGGTGACATTCTATACACCAGCCCATTGTGAAATCATTAGCCATTTGCACCACGTTCATGGTATCGATCTGGCCGTGACATGCTTTACAAACCACGTCTATTTTGGCATCAGGGTTTTTCTGGTTAAAAGAGTTGATGATTGCAGTTTCACCCGCTACCACGTGCTGCGCGTGATTGAAGTAAACGAAGTCGGGCATATTGTGAATTCTGGTCCACTGTACAGCCTGGGTTTTCCCGGTATACTGCTGACTTGCCGGATCCCAGCCGGTTGCTGCGTAGATCTTCTGGATTTCTCCGTCGTAGAAGGCTTTGTCTTTTCCTGGCTCCATATATTTACCGTTGTACTCGGAAATATTACGGTGACAGTTCATACAGACATTCATTGAAGGGATTTCCGAGACTTTGCCATATTTCGCAGAAGAGTGACAAAGCTGACAGTCGATCTTGTTTTCGCCTGCGTGTATACGGTGCGAGAAGTAAATGGGCTGCTCAGGCTTATACCCTTTGTATACACCGATCCACATCAGCCAGTTCCATATTCCGTAAGCGGCAAAAATACCGAGAACAACAAGTAAACCTTTACCAATATAATGATACTTGGCATAAATTTCTCCGAACGAACGAGCTCTTGTCTGCTGTAAACCTGCAAGTTCATCGGACTGCTGAAGCTTAACTAACTGACGCAGTTTCAGAAGCAACCACACGAGGAGGCCACCAATTGCAAGCAGTGAAATTAAAATGATTTTCGAATTCATCGATTCGCGCTGAGCTGCCTCAATCGCACCGATTGAATTTGGATCCGGTGCTGCAGCCGCTCCGGCCGCATCTGGTGCTGGCTCCGCTGCCGGCGGATTTGTAGTATACTCTAAAATGTCATCGATGTCCTTATCTGAAAGATTCGGAAACGGTGTCATTTCAACCTTGTTGAACTTTTCGAAAATCTCGTTCGCATACTTATCGCCAGAGGCACGCAGGGATTTATTGTCTTTGATCCACTTATGAAGCCAATCCGTATCCAGATTCGCCTCTTTTTTTACTTTATCCACTACACCACCCAGCGCAGGACCAACAAGCTGTTTGTCTAATGCGTGGCAGGCTGCACAGTTTTGCTTAAAGAGCTTTTCACCGTTCTTCGCATCGCCTTGAGCGTAAATAGAAGCACTGGTCGTGAGCAATAATACTATTGCAAGAAGACTCCTTTTGTAATGCTTTCTCCAACTAATCATTTATAAAATCTTGGGTTAGTAAATTGTACTCGTTTACTTTCAACTTCGCAAAAATAAGACTTTTAACAGAAAATTAAGAGTAGATCAAATGTGCATTCCCTGAATTGGCTTAATTTGTAACTGTTCTAAATAACTGCTGTTGGTATAATTTTTATTTGTTATAAATTTGCTCAAATTAAAAATTGATGAAATATCTGCTGAAAATATTTTCCCTGTTGTCTTTATTTATTATTAATGAAACTGTGGCCCAGACCGTTGTGAAAAACGATACCATTTCCGGCACACCGCTCACCATGATGATGGATAAAAAAGTAGATGAACTGCTCAGCGGTATTGAAGATAAATGCGCTATATCTTACGAAAGCGGTTCCGGTAAATCGTGGGACAGCGATGAGCATTCCTCCCGAAACAACGCGCCCAAAATAGTGGTTCCTGAAAAAGAACTCTCCCGCGCGGAGATCTGCAGAAGGAATCCACGTATCATGGGCTATAAGATTCAGCTGGCGGTGGTAAAAAGCAATGAAGAAGCACGGGAAGTCGGTATGTATTTCCGCAGAAGATTCCCCAACATGAAAGTAGAGATCGATGCTTCCCTGCGGCCGAACTATAAAGTAATGGCCGGCAGTTACGTCAGCAAACAAAGTATCGCACCGGACCTCGCGAAAGTGAAAAGCTATTTCAAATCAGCAATACCTGTCCAGTACCGCGTTTTCTGCGTAGAAGCGAAATAATAAATTATAAAGCAAAACAGTAAAAGCTCCGAAAATTCGGAGCTTTTTGCTTTGCTGAACATTTGAAAAGGAACATTTTCAGATTGGGACCTTTCAAAATTGCCGGTAACCTTATTTTAATCCCAGGCAGTTTAATTCTTTACCAACAGGCGGAATCCCTCGCCGTGTACGTTGATGATCTCCAAACCCGGATCTTCTTTCAACAGTTTTCGGAGCTTCGCGATATATACATCCATGCTTCGGGCCGTAAAATAATTTTCCTTTTTCCATATCTTTCTCAGCGCCAGGTCACGCGGCATAAAATCGTTGCGGTGCATGCAAAGCAGTTTCAGCAGTTCATTTTCCTTAGGCGAAAGTTTATATTCTGTATCGCCCACTTTCAGCTGGCGCAGCATAGAGTCAAAATAAATATTGCTGATCTTGAACTGCTCCTGCTCCTCATCTTCCAGTACCGCACTGCGCTGCAGGATCGCCTTGATCTTGTACAGTAAAAGCTCTGTATCAAATGGTTTGGTGATATAATCATCGGCGCCAAGCTGGTAACCTTTCAGTATATCCTCACGCATATTCCGTGCGGTAAGGAAAATAATCGGCGTATTTTTATCAATTCTTTTTACATCTTCAGCCAGACTGAAACCGTCTTTTTTCGGCATCATCACATCGAAGATACAGATATCGAATTCGTTTTCTGTAAACTCCTTTAAACCCTGCTCACCATCGGTTGCAAGGTTCACCTCAAAATTATTTATGGTTAAATAATCTTTTAACACAGCGCCAAAACTCTGGTCGTCTTCTACTAATAAGATTCTGTTGCTCATAGCTTTTGATTTATAATTTATTTCTGTTTTTCTGTTATTAATGGTTCTCCGCTTATACGCTAAATATCAATCATCACCAGTCAGTCATCCTTTAAACCTCAGCTCATCGGTAATTTAATGGTGAAGATGCTGCCCTTTCCTTTTTGAGATTCTACGATTACCAGACCTTTGTGCAGCTCGATGATTTTCTTCACATAAGAAAGCCCAAGTCCCTGGCCTTTTACATTATGAATGTTTCCTGTTTCCTCGCGGAAGAACTTTTCGAAGATGCGTGTTCTGTTGTCGGTTTCCATGCCAATGCCTTTGTCGGAGATCTCAATAACATACCAGTTTCCTTCATTCCTTGTACTCACTTTGATCTGCGGCGCCTCCGGCGAGTATTTATTGGCATTATCAAGAAGATTTACAATTGCGTTGGAGATATGAAACTCATCAATCTTGAAATTATATCTTTCTGTATTGAATTCCTGAGTCAGCGTTCCGTTCCGTTGCGCCACGATCAGGCCAAATGATTCTGTGATTTCCTTGATCAGCGCTCTCACATCTGTTTCCTTCAGGAAAAGTTTCACTTCATTACGCTCAAGTTTCGACATGTTCAGCACGTTTTCTACCTGCTTTTTCATCCGCAGATTTTCTTGCTTGATCAAACCGGAGTAATATTTTACCTTCTCGGGATTTGTTGCGATCTTATCATTGGCCAGGGAATCGGTAGCCACCGAGATTGTAGCAAGTGGCGTCTTGAATTCGTGTGACATATTATTAATGAAATCCGTCTTTACATCCGCGATCTTTTTCTGCCGCATCATATATTTAATGGAAATGATGTAAATACCAAGAATCGTAAGCAACGACATGAGCGTGCCCAACAGCATACTGTTCTTTACAAGTGAATAGCGCTTTGTAGGAAAAACCACCGCCAATGTGTATAAAGTCCGGTCTTTACTGTCGGTGAACAGCGGATACGTATAATCGTTATCATCTTTTTCCGCGGCAAATGTTCCTTTCACCACATTTGTAATGGCGTTCTTATTATCCATCACCGCAAAACTGAAACCTGTATTTACCCCGTTGAGCCGCAGTTCTTTGGAAAGAATAGAATCGAGGGTTTTTCTGTCGACACGCTTTTCTACAGGCAGGCTGGAGGCACTTAGCTTGGCAAATTCCCGCAGCGCATAGGTATTGTTATTGATGTCCTTGCTCAGCTGCGCAGTTAGAGGTTCCGAGGTGATTTCCTGTTTTTTTATTTTTAAAATCCCCTCGTCGGTATAGAGTTTCGTTAGTTTCAGCGAATCACCGGCGGGTGAAATTGGTATATTTTTATTCTCGACGATGCTTTTCTGAAAGGTGATCGTGTTTTTGGTGCCGGAATCGGAACTTTGCTGTATGTAAGTCTGTGTCGGCTGATTGCTGCTGTCCACCACGTTTCTTGCAAAGTTCTTGTAATATTGGTTTAAATATTTGTCTACCTCAAGCTGCTGCGTTTTCATTGCCGAAGATTCCAGCGCCGAATATACTTTATTTGAAAAATCCTGATTCAGAGCCGAATACAATTCCTTGATCCAGTACAGCTGCAGCGTCACGAACACGATCATCGAAATCGTCATCAATACGGATATGAAAGGAATAAACCTGTTGTTCATTTAAAAATAAGATTTTGAAATGTTAAAATTACTCATATTAACATTATTACAACAAAAAAAGATATATAATATTGTATATAATTTCTTAAAACCTTTTCATTTAACACATTAAATTTAAATCTGTACTTAAAATATGCGGCAGCACGAAGTTTTTAAGAATAAACTTCTACATTTGTTTAAAAGAGTACAATGGATTTTGAAATAATTTTTAATACCGACAACGATGCCGCAAGCATTTATGTAAGAACCGTTTTTCCGGCAGAAGTTGCCAATGTGTGGGCCTATTTCTCCGAGCGTGAAAAGCTGGATCAGTGGTGGGGGCCAAAACCGTGGCATTGCGAAACCCAGGAACTCGAATTCCGTGAAGGTGGTGTTTGGCGGTATGCCATGGTAAGTCCTGCCGGTGAAAAGCATTTTGCAGGTGCAAAATTTCATGAGATCACCACGAACAGAAGTTTTGACCGAACCGATTATTTCTGTGACGTAGATGGACTTGTTGATAAAAATATGTCGGAGCGGAAATGGCTGGTCGGCTTTACCGGAGTGCAGCAGGGAACAAAAGTGACCTTCAACATTCACTTCCAGAATGAAACCGAAATGCAGAAGCTCCTGGAGATGGGCTTCGAAGGTGGTTTTAAAATTGGGCTCCGGCAGTTACACGAAATCTTTTTGCCAAAGAACCCATTAACGAACTAAGAAAATAAGTTTTCATCCATAAAATACTGAATGATCGCTTTCTTCATCAGTATCTGCTGTTCATTAGGTTTCAGCTCGGGGAGTTTTTCAACTTCGCTGAAATGCGGATATCCATCATCGTCATAATGCGAAAACTCGTAGTACCCGAAAGGTTGTAAAAGCCTGCAGACGGCAATGTGCAGTATATTAAGCTTATCATCTTTGGTATATTTTTGCTGGCCGCTGCCCAGTTCCTGCACGCCGATCAGAAAAAGAAGTGTGTCGATCTGCGGATGTTTTTCAGTGTCGAAGTTTTCAACGAAAAATGCTTCAACCTGTGCCCAAAGTTCGGATTCGGATTTATTCTCCATCAATTTTATTTTCTAGTTTCATTAAAAAGGCATATTCCAGTGCGTCTTCTTTCAGGGACTCAAATCTACCGCTCGCGCCGCCGTGTCCGGAAGCCATATCTGTTTTAAAGAGTAACAGATTGTCATCGGTCTTCAGTTCCCGAAGTTTGGCCGTCCATTTTGCAGGTTCCCAATACTGCACCTGAGAATCGTGCAAACCGGTTGTAATCAAAATATTAGGGTAATTTTTTGCTTCTACATTATCGTAAGGCGAATACGATTTCATATAATTGTAATATTTCCTGAATTTGGGATTTCCCCACTCATCAAATTCCCCCGTCGTAAGCGGAATAGTTTCATCGAGCATTGTAGTCACCACATCCACAAACGGTACCTGTGCCACAATTCCGTTGAAAAGTTCTGGTGCCATATTAGCTACCGCGCCCACTAAAAGGCCACCTGCGCTACCGCCCATAGCATACAGACGTTTTTCGGACGTATAATTTTCAGCCACCAGATGTTTAGCCGCATCGATAAAATCGAAAAATGTATTTTTCTTTTGCAACATTCTGCCTTGTTCGTACCACTCGCGTCCAAGATATTCGCCGCCACGTATATGGGCAATGGCATATATGAAACCACGGTCCAGCAACGAAAGTCTCGCATTCGAAAAACTCGCGTCCACCGTGTGGCCGTAACTTCCATAACCATATAACAGTAATGGCGTTTCCGCCGACAGCGGCGTCTCTTTATGGTAAACCAGCGAAATGCAGACCTTTGTTTTACCATCGCGCGAGGGCGCCCAGATCCGTTCGGAAATATAATTTTCCGGCGAAAAATGACCACCTAAAACCTCCTGCTGTTTCAACACAGTGGTCGTTCCGGCAGACATATCGTACTCCAGCGTGGAGTTGGGTTTTGTAAGCGATGTATAGCCGTAGCGCAGCTTATCTGTATTAAATTCCAGATTCAAACCGATGTACGCAGTATAGGTCGGATCTGCGAACTGCAGATAATGGGCTGTTTGCTGTATATTATCAATGACCTTGATCTGTAGCAAACCTTCGGTACGTTCTTCGAGAACCAGGTAATTATTAAAAATTTCAAAACCTTCCAGAAGTGTTTCTTCCCGGTGTGGGATCAGCTCTTCCCAATATTCAATTCCCGGTGTGGCAACAGGCGTTTTTACGATTTTAAAATTCGTGGCCTCATCTGCATTTGTAATAATGTAAAAATCATTCTGATAATGTTCTACCGCATATTCCAGATCATCAGTCCTTGGCTGGATGATTTTCCAGGGCGCCAGAACATTGTCGGAAGGTATAAATCTGTGCTCGTCGGAATTGGTACTTGAGCTGGCAATGAAAATGTATTCTAAAGATTTTGTTTTAAATACATTGACATCGAAGGTTTCATCTTCCTCATGGAAAACCAGGACGTCCTGTGAAGAATCCGTTCCCAACTGATGCATGTATACCTGGAAAGCGCGCAGACTTTCATCTTTCCGGATATAGAAAATATGTTCATTGTCATTGGCCCAGACCGCTTTACCCGTGGTATTGGGGATCTGGTCCTGCAAAAGTTCACCGCTCTCCAGATTCCTGAATTTCAATGTATAGATCCTGCGCCCGATGTTGTCGGCAGAATAACTCATGAGCCTGTTGTTTGGCGACACCGCGACACTGCCCACTTCGAAAAATTTCTGCCCTTCGGCAAGTGTATTTACGTCAAGAAGGATTTCTTCGTCATTTTCCAGAGTCGCAAATTTCCGGCTGAAGATGGGATATTCCTTTCCTGTTTCGAAGCGTACGATATACCAGTATTCATTAAAAAAATAAGGCAGACTTTCATCGTCTTCTTTATATCGCGCCTTCATCTCCTCAAAAAGTTCTTCCTGAAAGGTTTCGGTATCACGCATTACAAAGTCGCAGTAGGCGTTTTCTTCCTCCAGGTATTTTGTGACTTCGGGGTTTTCGCGCTCCCGCATCCAGAAATACGCGTCGAGTCGCTTATCGCCGTGAGTTTCAAGAATTGTTTCTTCTTTTTTTGCCTGAGGAATTTTCATTTTTTTTCGAAGTGATTTATAAGAACCGGCTCCCACATTGGTCAGGAAGCGGCAAAAGTAAAGTAATTAAAAAATAAAACCATCTTTTCCGGGGAGAAAGACGGTTTTATGAAACTGTGTGCCAAAGTTTTATTTCTCCAGATTTCTGATATATTTCTCGATAGCCAAAGTCATCGAGGGTGTTTCCTTACTTGGAGCCATTACATCAACCCGCAGTCCGGCATCAATTGCAGCCTGCTCTGTGGTCGTTCCAAATACCGCGATTTTGGTTCCGTCCTGCTTGAAGTCGGCAAAATTCTGGCCCAGCGAGCGGATTCCCTGCGGACTGAAAAATACCAGCATATCATAATCATCAACTTTTACATCGCTCAGATCACTGCAAACCGTACGGTACATTGTGGCTCTGGTCCAATCGATGGACACGGTTTCCAGAACCTTCTGAATATCGGGACTTAATACATCGGCTGCCGGTAACAGATATTTTTCTGAAGGGAATTTCTTGAAAAGCGGCAACAGATCAGAGAATGTTTTCTCACCAAAAGAAATTTTTCTTTTTCGGTAAATAATATGTTTCTGCAGATAGTTTGCAACAGCCTCTGACTGGCAGATATAACGCATGGAATCGGGAACTGCAAAACGCATTTCCTCGGCCAGCCGGAAATAATGATCAACCGCATTTTTGCTGGTGAAAATTATACCTGTAAACTGGGAAAGATCGATTTTTTGAGTCCGGAGTTCCTTGGCATCTACACCCTCAACATGAATGAAGGGTTTAAAATCGATTTTTATTTTTTCCTTTCGTGCCATCTCCAGATAAGGCGATGATTCGTTGGGAGCCGGTTGCGAAACCAGGATAGATTTGATTTTCATTTTCATCATTATTTTTAGAAAAACAATAGTCTCCACAGTACCAGTACAGGTACTATTTGGAGGGTGCAAATATACAAAATTTTATAATACCATTTTGGCGGCAAAATGTCGGCAGGATGCAAAATATAGAAGATTAACTTGAATAAAAATACCGCCGAAATACCTGCGAGATAATAACCGAACATTTCGGTGGCAGAGAAATTATAGAAGTATTTAAATATACATAAAGCCATTAAAACAACTGAAAAAACAAAGTAGAGTTTAGAGGCTGAAAAGTAAAATTTTTCCCACTTTTTCAAGGCACCGGTTCCGGCGAAAAACAAATAAGTCAGCGCATTTTTAAGAAGATAAAACGCGGCAACTGCCAGAAAAGAAAAACCAAACTTATTCAGCTGATAACCGAAAAGCTGTACATCGGTTATTTGCCTGGGAACCAAAGGGACAGACTGCGAAACAAAGGTGGAGAAAACAAGCGTAAAAACCAGCCCAATGATAAGCCAGCTCAGGAAGTTATTGGTGGAATCAGGAAACTTCTGCATCAGAAACTCCCGGAAAGAAGAATCGCGCTGCAGCGAAACCAACATAAAAATGTAAAGGAAAATGCAGCCGGTAATAATATAAATTACCCAATCATTTTGCTGTGTGATTCTTACCAAATTGATATTTTTTGCAAAAATACGCATAAAATTGTAATATGATTTGCGATATCGTAAATAATTGGCAGCATCGCACTTCGCAGCTTTATTATGAAGTCTGATTAATGTGGGAAAAGTTTATCTTTGCCACTTAATTTCACAGATGAAGAAACTCGTCATCATACCAACGTATAACGAAAAAGAAAATATTGCAAATATTATTTCCACCGTATTTTCTTTGGACCAGGATTTCGACATCCTTATTGTCGATGATTCTTCGCCGGACGGCACTTCAGAAATTGTAAAAAACCTCCAGAATTTCTACCCACAGCGTTTGTTCCTGAACATCCGCAAAGTGAAAGACGGTTTGGGACAGGCATATATACACGGTTTTAAATGGGCATTAAACCAGAATTACGGTTATATATTTGAGATGGATGCGGATTTTTCTCACAATCCAAAAGATCTGAACAAACTCTATGAAGCCTGCCAAAATGCAGATATGGCGATCGGTTCGCGCTACTCCAAAGGCGTGAATGTGGTGAACTGGCCGATGGGCAGAGTTTTACTTTCCTATTTCGCCTCACGCTATGTGCGCGCGATCCTGGGAATTCCCATTCACGACACAACGGCGGGATTTGTCTGCTTCAAAAGAAAAGTGCTCGAAGAGATTGGCCTCGACAATATAAAACTGAAAGGCTACGGATTTCAGATCGAAATGAAATTCCGCGCTTTCAGGAAAGGTTTTAAGATTGTAGAAGTTCCTATTGTTTTCACAAACCGCGAACTTGGCGAAAGTAAGATGAATGGCGGCATCATACACGAAGCCGTTTTCGGTGTTTTAAATTTGAAATGGAAATCACTGCTTGGCAAACTATGAAAAAGTATTTGTTTCTTATTCTTTCATTATTAATGAGCTGCACGGAACTGATTGATCCACCGAAAAATCTGGTTCCGAAAAAAACCATGTCCGAACTTGTTGCGCAGTTTGCCCTGAACGACCAGATCAATAATTACATTCCCAATACGAATATTGAAAACGCCACACGAACAGTCCTGAAACAGAAAAAAGTAAGTCCAACGGATTTTACAGAAAGTTATAAATATTATACCGCATCCGGCGAGCTAGATGCGATTCTTACTGACGCGCAGAAGATTATTTTAGATAAAGATCCTGCAGCCAAAGCATACATCGAGAAAAAACTTAAAGAAAACCAGAACGTACCCACGTTTGCACGATAAAATTATGTCTCCATTTTTCGAAATCAACTCAAAATCAACCGGTAAAGCACGAACCGGAATCATCACTACAGACCACGGAACTATACAAACACCGATCTTCATGCCCGTGGGTACGGTAGCTTCGGTAAAAACGGTACACCAGCGCGAACTGAAAGATGACATTAAAGCTCAGATCATTTTAGGAAATACCTATCATTTAAATCTTCGGCCTACAATGGATATCATGCAGGCTGCGGGCGGTTTACATAAATTCATGAACTGGGACCTGCCTATCCTCACAGATTCGGGCGGTTATCAGGTCTTTTCTTTATCAAAATCCAGAAAGCTGAATGAAGAAGGGGTGAAATTCAAATCCCACATCGACGGAAGCACACACTTTATCTCGCCTGAAAGATCCATGGAAATACAGCGGCAGATCGGTGCAGATATTTTTATGGCTTTTGATGAATGCACGCCTTATCCATGTGAATATAATCTGGCCAAAGACTCGATGGAAATGACGCACCGCTGGTTAAAAAGATGCATTAAATGGACAAACGAAAACGCGGAGATCTACGGTCACCGCCAACACCTCTTTCCTATTGTTCAGGGTTCTACTTATTCCGACCTGCGGAAAATTTCTGCGGAATTTATTTCTGAGCAGGGTGCCGACGGAAACGCAATTGGTGGACTTTCTGTAGGTGAACCCGAAGAAGAAATGTACAGAATCACAGACATTGTAACTGATATTCTGCCGCTGGATAAACCCCGCTATTTAATGGGCGTAGGAACTCCGTGGAATATCCTGGAAAGTATAGGTCTGGGAATCGACATGATGGATTGTGTGTTGCCGACCAGAAATGCAAGAAATGCCATGCTTTTTACCTGGAACGGCGTGATGAACATGAAAAACGAAAAGTGGAAAAACGATTTTTCTCCTTTGGATGAATTGGGAACAAGCTTTGTAGATTCAGCCTATTCCAAAGCGTATGTGCGCCATTTGTTCGTGGCTAAAGAATACCTCTCCAAGCAGATCGCCTCTGTTCATAACCTGGCGTTTTATCTGGAACTGGTGCGCGTGGCGAGAATGCATATTGAAGCCGGTGATTTTTACGAATGGAAAGATTCGGTTATTCCTGTGCTGAAACAAAGACTGTAAACCAAAGACGTCTAAATGAAAATAATAGATTTATACATCATCAAAAAATACCTCGGGACTTTCGGGTTTATGCTTGGGCTGTTAACTATTATTGTACTCGTGATCGATGTTCAGGCAAAAGCTCCCCGAATTGAGTCGAACGGATTTACAGTGAGCGAATTCCTGGTTAATTTCTACCCTTACTGGATCATCAACCTGGTCATTACCTTCATGTCCATCCTGGTTTTTATTTCGGTTATCTTTTTCACCTCGAGAATTGCCAATAATACAGAGATCGTGGCCATCATCAGTTCGGGCGCGAGCTTTCACCGGTTTGCAAGACCTTACCTTATTACTTCAACGTTTATCGCAGTCATCGCGCTTCTGTTAAATCACTATGTTCTGCCGCTGGCGAATATCAAGAAAAACGAGCTCGAACCTTATACGTACAGCGCAGTAAACCGTGAAGAGTTCACTGGCAATTCCGAAGTTTCCACACAACTTTCGAAAACCGAGTATATATTCATTAAAAGTTACAATAAAAAAGACAAACGCGGTTCGGGCTTTATCTATCAGAAATATGATGACAAGCGCAAACTTCTGCACCAGATCAACGCCACCGATTTTTACTGGGAAAAAGAAAAACAGCAGTTTGTGCTGAACAATTATCTGGAAAAAACCATCAATAAAAATGATACCGAGAAACTCACCAACGGCAGTATCATGAACAAGCGTTTCGGTCACCCGCCCGAAGAGCTGTTTCCCGATGTGTTGCTGGGTCAAAACAAAACCACACCAGATCTCATTAACTTCATCAATCAGGAAAAGGAAAAGGGAAATGCCGACCTTAACAATTATCTGAATGAACTGCATCAGCGCACCTCAATGCCGGTTTCGGTGATCATCCTCACCTTCCTGGGACTTTCGCTGTCATCACAAAAAAAACGCGGTGGTTTGGGTTTAAATCTGGCGTTGGGTATTGCACTGGCGTTCGTTTTCGTTTTTTCCTTTGAAGTTTTAAAAGTGGTTTCTGCGAACAAAACGCTCAGTCCGCTTTTCGCCATGTGGCTGCCAAACCTTATTTTCGGCCCGGTCGCATTTTACCTTTATTTTAAAAGAGCCAATCAGTAAAGAAGTTCAATTTCTTTGTGATAAAATTTCTGCAGACCATCGTTTTCCAAATCCACCCAGAGGAAACCTTCGGCATCTACCTTTTTTATAATGCCATTTTGTCGCACATCACTAATTTCAAAAACTGAAATCACATCCTTGCGGAAAAGATGGTTATTGAGGTTTTTTAAAACTTCGGAGCCCGAAATTTCCTTTAGAATAAATCCCTGCAAGTAAGAATGCAGCCGGCGCGCTATATCCTCCGGTTCAAACCGGACACCTGTCTGAGTCAATAATGAACCGCCTTTAGGCAGGTCTTTGAAATCATTTTGCAGGATATTAATTCCAATTCCTACAATAAAGTAAGAAAATCCGCCTACATTTTTTTTCTCAAGAAGAAGACCTGCGATTTTTTTTCCTTTCAGAATGAGATCGTTTGGCCACTTGATCTCGCAGCGTTGTTGGGTCATTCTGTCAAGAAAATCAGCCACTGCGGCAGCGGTATGAAAATTGAATAAATGAGATGGTAATTTAATGACCTCTGAACGCACTGCAAAGGTGAAAGCAAGATTTAAACCTTCCGGAGACTGCCAGGAATTACCGTACTGTCCCTTTCCTTTTTTTTGGTTAAAGGTGTATACGGCACAAAATTCAGATTCGGAAGCTGAGAGAAAATGCAGGATCTCGTCATTTGTGGAGGTGCATTCTTTCAGATAAATAAGTGGGAACATTTTAGGCAAACTTTAAGACTTGTGTGCGCTAAATTGGGAATAAATTAAATAAAAAAACAATAAATTTGCAGATTATACAAAAATTTTAATGAATAAAACTACAGAAAAGCAGTTACTTATCGATAAGATCGTAGAAGCGATACAAGATACTAAAGGGGAAGATATACTTATTTTTGATTTGTCAACCATCGAAAATTCCGTCGCAGAAACGTTTATCATCTGCAGTGGAAATTCAAATACACAGGTTTCCGCAATTTCCGGGAACATCCAGAAAAAAGTCCGGAACGAATTACAGGATCGTCCGTGGCATGTAGAAGGGAATGAAAATAACCTTTGGGTGCTTTTGGATTACGTATCTGTCGTGGTTCACGTTTTCCAAAAAGAAACCCGCGGATTCTACGAAATCGAAGAACTTTGGGGCGATGCCAAAATCACCAAAATAGAAAATTTAAACTGACATAAATTTGACGGGAAAAGTTTTTCGTCAAAATTTTTATAAATAATAATAATGAATAACAATAAAGGTTTTAACTGGTTTTTCCCAATCATGATCGTGGTGGTTTTCCTGTTCTTCTTCTCGAATATGAGTGGCAGTGGCGACACCAACACGCTGGATGAAGAGGGCTTCTATGAACTCATGCAGCAGGGGAAAGTACAGAACGTTCTTATATATAAAGACACCGAAAAGGCTGATGTTTTCTTAACTAAAGCAGCAAAAGATGAAATGGCTGCGAAACAGAAGCCAAAAGAAAAAGGTCCCTTCGATTCGTTTAATTTTAAGCCACAGCCCGATTATAACTTAAGCTTCGGCGATCTGCAGCTTTTCCTGGAAAAGTTCGACAAGATCAAACAGGAGAACCCGGCTATAGCCACTAAAAAAGATTACGGCGTGGGCAAAAACCCAATGACGGAACTGCTGTTTACCGCGCTTTTCTGGATCGGAATTATGGCGCTCTTCTATTTCGTGATTTTCCGCAAGATGATGGGCGGCGGCGGCGGTGGTCCCGGCGGCCAGATCTTTTCCATCGGTAAATCACGCGCAAAACTCTTCGACGAAAAAGAAAAAGTGCAGGTTACCTTCAAAGATGTTGCCGGCCTGGAAGGTGCCAAAGAAGAAGTGCAGGAAGTAGTAGATTTCCTGAAAAATTCAGATAAATACACCAAACTCGGCGGTAAAATCCCCAAAGGAGTCCTGCTCGTAGGACCTCCGGGAACAGGGAAAACACTTTTGGCCAAAGCCGTTGCCGGCGAAGCTAAAGTTCCTTTCTTCTCACTATCCGGCTCAGACTTCGTAGAGATGTTTGTAGGTGTGGGAGCCTCCAGAGTGCGGGATCTTTTCGCCCAGGCAAAGCTGAAATCTCCCGCGATAATTTTTATTGATGAGATCGATGCAATCGGTAGAGCGCGTGGTAAAGGAAATTTTACCGGCGGTAATGATGAAAGGGAAAATACATTGAACCAACTGTTAACAGAAATGGACGGTTTCGGTACCGATACCAATGTCATCATTCTGGCAGCGACAAACAGAGCAGATATCCTCGATAAAGCTTTGATGCGCGCCGGGCGTTTTGACCGCTCAATTTATGTCGACCTGCCGGAACTCCACGAAAGAAAAGAAATATTTGATGTTCATCTTGCGAAAATAAAACTGGCAGACAATATCGACAGGGAGTTCCTGGCGAAACAGACGCCGGGTTTCAGCGGTGCCGATATTGCGAATGTCTGTAACGAAGCTGCGCTGATTGCTGCAAGAAACAGCCATGAAGCTGTGGAAAAACAGGATTTTCTTGACGCGGTTGACCGGATCATTGGCGGTCTCGAAAAGAAAAACAAAGCCATTAAACCTTCAGAAAAAAGAAGAGTTGCTTACCATGAAGCAGGTCACGCTACGATCAGCTGGCTGGTAGAACATGCAGCGCCTTTGCTTAAAGTGACCATTGTACCGAGAGGCCGCTCCTTGGGTGCAGCATGGTATCTTCCTGAAGAAAGACAGCTCACTACCACCGAACAGATGTATGATGAAATTTGTGCAACCCTGGGCGGAAGAGCGGCTGAGCAAACCATCTTTGGAAATATATCCACGGGCGCGCTTTCGGATCTCGAAAGGGTGACCAAGCAGGCTCAGGCCATGGTAACCATTTACGGTCTTAATGACAAAATCGGGAACATATCTTATTACGACAGTTCCGGCCAGTCAGAATACAGTTTTGGAAAACCCTATTCTGATCAAACTGCGAAAATGATCGACGAGGAGATTTCAAAAATAATCGAAGCGCAATATCAACGCGCCTTGCATATTCTCTCGACCAATAAAGACAAACTCGACGCACTGGCAACGAAACTGCTGGAGAAAGAAGTTATCTTCCGCGAGGATCTGGAAGAAGTTTTCGGTGTAAGAGCCTGGGATCCTGAACTCACGGAACATCCGGTCTCCAACACGCATGCAGAAACTCCTGAAAATCCAGAAGATATTATCGCGCCGGAGTCTAACACCCAACTCTAAAAAAACATCCTGATAATTTAATTTTTATGCAAATTATCAGGATTTTTTTATTAAATCCATTATATACATAATTATTTTCTACTTTTGTAAGAGTAATCGCATAACCCAAAGCAATTGAGTCTATTCAAAAAACTTGTCGGAAAAATCTTAAATCAGCCTGAAGAGGATGAAGGCCAGGATCTGGTAAAACTCGGTGACCAACTGAAGAATGCCGATCTGGATTATAAGTTTGCACAGCTTTTCACGCATTCCGGCGGATTTTTTAACTATTGCGCCGACGAAGCCGAAGCTTTGCAGACACTTAATCATATTTTCAAAATTGAGGATATAAAATCTGTTTTCTGCTGGGATGCCGATTTAAAAAACTTCCTGGATGTGGTAAAAGTTCCCTACACAAAGGAACTGGAACTCTTCAACGACTGCGCATTCATCACCTGCGAATATCTGATCGCCTACGATGGCAGAATTATGCTGTCATACAACAATATTCTGCATTACCACTCTTCGCGGCTGCCGCAAAAAATCATCATCATGGCTAATGTTTCCCAGATCGTTACTAATCTGAATGATGCCATGAGCAAGATCAAACGCAACGGCAATATCCGCAATCTGACTTCCATCAGCGGGAGCAATTCTAAATTAGATACGCCCAACAAAGACAACACAAAACTTTTCTTACTTTTGCTCGAGGATTAATTGATTTTTCTGCGAGTCTGATCCCTAACTTCTAATCACAAAAAACTTGGATAAAAATTTAGTTCAGCGTATTTTCGGAGGTGCGCTTTATGGAATTGTCGTAATTCTGTGTACTACACCACTGGGTTCCCAATTTCTCAATTCCGTTTTCCCGGGATTGGTGATGCAAAATCAGCTGTTTTACGGGATGATCACTTTTTTTCTGTTTATGGGCGCCTGGGAATGCACCAGGATGATGAAGTTCGATCCGAAAAGCTGGGAGAAATATGTGGTATTTCCTTTAATAGTTCTCGTTTTCTACCGTTTTTCTAAAAGATACTTTAACCACGGTTTTTATTTTGACTTTAATCTTTCAGAAATTCTCGCCCTTTCACTCATTGTGATTGCGGTGGTCACGCTATTCCGGTTTTCAAAAGAACTTTATTTCGACAACGGCAAACTCATCTTCACGGTGATATATACGGCTCTGCCGTTCGGTTTTGCGTTGGGTTTGCCGAAATTTTCTACAGTAGAAAATACTTTTACTTTGGAGGTTTTCTTTCTTTTTGTTCTGATATGGAGCAGCGACAGTTTTGCTTTTTTCACCGGTAAGTTTTTCGGGAAACATAAAATGGCGCCTACGATCTCGCCAAAAAAAACCTGGGAAGGTTTTGCGGGAGGTGTCATTCTAACATTGGTCGTAGGTTTTTTTATCGAAAAATATTTTCCGGATCTGCGTGGAAACTGGATCATGGTCGGCTTATTGGTCTCGGTGTTTGCGCCTTTCGGCGATCTGGTAGAAAGCCAGCTCAAAAGAAACTTTGGCGTGAAGGATTCCGGAAATGTTATTCCCGGCCATGGTGGAATATTAGACCGACTCGACAGTTTTATTATCTGTGCGCCTGTCGTATATTTGTACTTTATTTTAGAAAAATTTATTTAGGAACGTATGAAATTACATAAAGAATCCAAAGGAACCATTATCGTTGCAAGTGTTGTGTTTGCTTTGGTCGCATTTCTTTCCATTAATTATTTCAGAGACTGGGCGCTCATCGTTCTTATTCCGCTTCTCATTATTTATGGATTAATTTTTTGGTTTTTCCGCGTTCCGAAGCGTGATATACAGGACCATACAGAAAATGTGATCGCGCCGGTTGACGGTAAAGTGGTGATGATCAAAGAAGTTTTCGAGTCCGAATTTTTAAATGAAAAGGCAATTCAGATCTCTATTTTTATGTCTCCGCTGAACGTACATATCTGTAGGTATCCTGTTTCAGGAAATGTGCTTTACAAAAAATACCATCCCGGAAAATATCTCGTTGCCTGGCACGAAAAATCATCTACATTAAATGAAAGAACTACTGTGGCCGTAGAAAGCCTTACGCACCACAAGGTAGTTTTTCGCCAGATTGCAGGATATGTGGCGCGCAGAATTGTCTTCAGGTGTATGGAAGGTGATACAGCCAAGGCGGGCCATGAATTCGGTTTTATAAAATTCGGTTCCCGTATGGATGTATTTTTACCCGTTGACACCCAGATCATCTGCAAGATCGGCGACAAGACAAAAGGCGGCATCGATGTGATCGCGAGAATGAACGAATAACGGCGTACGCAAATATTTGTAATTCACCTGGATTTTTTAATCCGGGATTTTTTTTATATTTTTAAAGGACATCAAAAATAGTTCTATGAAATTTCCTCTTCTAATATTCCTGTGCGCTTTACTTTTCCTCGCCTCCTGCGAAAACCCTGAAAAGGAAGATCAGCTGCAACAGCGCGAGCAGAATCTCCTGCTCCGTGAGCAGCAGTTCGCTGCCAAACAGCAGGATTATGAAGACCTGAAAGCCATGCGCGACAGCATTAAAAACATTCCGGATACATTAAGCGCCGTGCAGCTCCCCGATATGATCTTGGGCAAATATAATGGCAAGATGATCTGTACCGATTCCGATTGCTCCGAGCATGTGATTGGTGATTTGAGAAACGATATCTGGGAAATTCTGCCCACCGGCGTGCGCATCACTAATAAAAGTGGCGGCGACAAATTCTACACCGGAAAGGTGACTGACTCCGAACTGAAACTTAAATCGGAAGAAACTGCCGGCACCGCCGCCAGTTCCGAAATCACACTGCAAATTACCGATCCGAATCTCAGCCGCATCAAAGGTGTGCGCGAACTGAAACGCGAAAACTGCGTCGCCAAATTCTCGGTGGACCTGGAAAAAATTAAAAACTGATTATGCTCATGCTCCTGAAAGTATCTCATCTTGAACTGCCTCTTGAAGATCCGGTTCTGAAATTTCTGGTGGTTTTAATTATCATTCTGTCTGCCCCACTTTTACTGAATAAGATCAAAGTTCCGCATTTGCTGGGTTTAATCATTGCCGGTGCCGTGATCGGACCAAACGGCTTTAACGTTCTGACGCGTGACAGCAGCATTGTGGTGACAGGAACTACAGGTCTGCTGTACATCATGTTTCTCGCCGGTCTGGAGATCGACCTTGCAGAGTTCAAAAAAAACAAATGGAAAAGTCTCGGTTTTGGCGGCTACACTTTTGTCATACCCTTTGTGATCGGGATTTCGGCCGCGCATTTTATACTTCATTATAACTGGCTGACTTCCTTTTTGTTTGCGAGTATTTTCTCATCGCATACGCTGATCTCCTATCCTATCGTGAGCAAACTTGGAGTGGTAAAAAACCGCGCGGTAAATGTGACTGTAGGCGGCACGGTTATTACAGATATTCTTGCGCTTCTTGTGCTGGCAATTGTAGTCGGCATGACTACCGGCGAAGTTAATGCTGCTTTCTGGACTCAGCTTTCGGTGGGGATTGTGCTGTTTGCCGCAGTTGTTCTGTTTGGTTTTCCGATTATTGCCAGATGGTTCTTTAAAAAAGTAGATGACAAGATATCACAGTATATTTTTGTGTTGGTAATGATTTATCTGGCCGCGCTTCTCGCGGAAGTTGCCGGTGTAGAAGCGATCATTGGTGCGTTCTTAGCCGGACTTGCACTGAATAAACTTATTCCCCACACTTCATCATTAATGAACAGGGTGGAATTTGTAGGAAACGCGATCTTTATTCCCTTTTTTCTTATAAGCGTCGGAATGCTGATTGATTTTACGGTGTTTTTCAAAGATCTCGAAACAATAAAAGTGGCTTTTCTGATGATTACCATTTCCATTGGCGGGAAATATCTCGCTTCAATCGCAACGCAGAAATCCTTTTCCTATACCAAACCTGAGGGCGGAATCATTTTCGGGCTCAGTTCAGCTTCCGCGGCAGCGACACTTGCTACCGTGATCGTGGGCTACAACATTATTCTGGGCGAAACAGATTCGGGTGAGCCCATCCGTTTACTTGATGAAAGTGTGCTGAACGGCAGTATTTTGCTGATCCTTATTTCGTGTACGATATCATCTTTCGTAACACAGAAAAACGGCGAAAAAATAGTGAAGGCCGAAAACGAAAATACCATTGCCGATACCAATCCGGAAACCGAAAATATTTTACTTGCGCTCAATCATCCAAATACGGTGGAACCGATGACCAATCTGGCGCTGCTCTTTAAATCAAAAAACAGCGCTAACAATCTTTTTGCCCTCAACATCATTAATGAAGAAAAAAATGATTCGTCAAAAAAGCACGCTGAGAAAATTCTGCACGAGGCAGTTAACATCGGAGCTTCTGCAGATGTTCTTATCACGCCACTTACCAGGTTTGATGCAGACCTTATAGAAGGTGTAAGCAATGAGATCAAAGTGAACAATATTACTGATCTTATCATTGGCATCGATCACGAGAAGGGTTTTTCAGCAAGTTTTGTGTATAATCTGTACAGTGGTTATCTGAAAAATACGGAGGCAGATGTATTGGTTTATCAGGCGGTGCAGCCTATTGCAACGATCCAGAAATATTTTGTCATCATTCCGAAAAATGCTTCCCAGGAAACACGTTTTTTTCATTCCTTATTAAAGGTTTGGAATATTGCCCGGAATACAGGATCGAAAATCGAATTTTATGGCGACGATACCTCAATAGCCATGATTCAGCGGATCCGTAAAAAATCGAATATTGATGCGGCTTTTATCATCTTTAATAACTGGAATGAGCTACCAAAGGTTTTTGAAAAAATGAAAGATGACGACGCGCTGATCCTGTTTATGTCAACGCGCAGCATGGCATCGTATCTGCCACAGATGCGAAACATACCGAATTTGCTGAATCAATATGTACGCGGAAAAAATTTCCTGCTTATTTTTCCCGGCAACCGCAATGAAACCGAGTACAAGAGGGATACACGAAACATTTCCAACACCAGCGATTTTATCGAGATCGGGCAAATGGTGCGGAAACTCTTTAAATAAAATGATAAAATAAGAATATAAAAAAAGGAGCAGTTTTTGGTTGCTCCTTTTATCCTGAATTATGATTTACCTATATAGGTACAAAAATCACTGCTGCTACAGCCGCCAGGCCGATCACAACAGAGGCCAGAACGTTCAGTTTCTTTACTTCGCGTACATCACTCTTATTTATTACGACATCTTCACCACTTTTGGATTTGGCATAAATTTTCCCGGCATCCTGTTTCAGAACCTGAACTTTAAATTCTTTGGCATCGTTGGTTTGTATGGTATATCTCTCATAGAGCTCCAGCGAATTGGGCTGCAAAGGTTTTTGCGCGCTTACCACTCTTGTCTGGCAGGCAGTTGCGGTAAATAACAGGAATAAAATGAAGAGGGAAAACGATCTTTTCATTGAGGGAAATTATATTTCAAATGTAACAAAATTATTTATGACCGCAACTTTGTGGATCACCAGAATTCTTTTGCATTCAGATCCTGCGCAATGAGCCAGGCCTCGCTCCAGCAAGCCTGAAAATTAAAGCCCCCGGTAACCGCATCAATATTTAAAACTTCGCCGGCGAGGTAAAAATTATCCAGAATTTTTGAAGACATATTTTTAAAGTTGATCTCCCTGAGTTCCACACCGCCCGCGGTAACAAACTCATCTTTGTAAGTGGATTTACCGGTAACCTTCATTTTGTTCGCGCACAGAAATCCGAGGATCAGCTCCAGTTCATTCGCGGACAGCGACGAGATATTTTTATTGAGTTCCACTTGTGCAAGCGTAAGGATACGGTGCCAAAATCTCGTTGTGATCTCAAAGATCTTCGATGTGCCTATATTTTTTTTCGGATTCTCCTGCCTGAATTTTTTAAATTTTTCTTCAGCTTCATCCGGTGGTATTCCCGGAAAATTCACCACGATTTCGAAATGATACTTTAGCTCCGCCAGTTCGCGCGCTTCCCAGGCCGAAATTTTTAAAATCGCGGGACCTGAAAGTCCCCAGTGGGTGATGAGCATCGGCCCCGATTCCTTTGTTTTTAATTTGGGAATAGAAACTTCTGCAAAAGGAAAACTGGTTCCCATTAAATCTTTTAGCGTATCATTTTTAATATTAAAAGTAAACAGGGAGGGCACAGGTTCTACAAGATTATGACCGAGCTGCCTGATCATTTTTAATGATTTTGGCGAACTTCCTGTAGTATACACTATGTAGTCGGCATGGTAAGAACCGGATGCCGTTTTCACCACATAATGATCATTTTGTTTTTCAATGTCAAGAACTACCGCTTGGGTTCTTACTTCAAACTGTTTATGTTTCACTTCATCAACCATTGTATCGATAATGGTTTGCGAAGAATTACTTTCGGGAAAAATACGGTTGTCGCTTTCTATTTTTAATGGAACCTGTCTCTTTTCGAACCATTCCATGGTATCACCGCTCTGAAATTTGTGAAACACGCTGCGCAACTCTTTATTTCCGCGCGGATAGAACTGTACAAGTTCCTGCGGCTCGAAACAGGCATGTGAAACATTGCATCTGCCACCACCGGAAATTTTTACCTTCTGCAGAACATCGGAGTTCTGTTCCAGGATCAGCACATCGAATTTGGATTCATCGAGATTTGCGGCGCAAAAAAAACCTGCCGCACCACCGCCGATAATGATTATTTTTTTCTTTTTCAATGATTAACTTTTTAAGCGCTGTTAGAGCTCGGAGCTCTAACAGCGCTCCCAAAATTACGATTTTTCCGAACCATCTTTATTGAGTAAATTTGTTCTCTTCAAAATTTACAAAAATGTCTGAATATCATTATAAATTCGAGGTCCGCTGGAGTGACATCGATGCCAACCGTCACCTCGCAAACTCGTCGTATGTAGAATATTGCGCGCAAACCAGAATGGCATTTATGAACACGCACAAAATGGGCCTTAAAGAGCTGAACCGCTGGGGAATAGGACCGGTAATTTTACATGAGCGCTACTCCTTTTTCAAGGAGATCTTACCGGACCAGACCGTGTACGTCACTGCAGAAATTGCCGGTATGTCGGAAGATGCAAGTATTTACAGATTTGTTCACAATTTTTATATGCCCGACGGTACGCACTGTGCCACCGCAGAAGCCACGGGTGTGTGGATCGATACCATGCTTCGTAAATCGACTACGCCGCCGGATGATATCCTGGAGGTAATGACCGAATTTAAAAGTGAGAACGTAAAGCTTCTTACCCGGCAGGATTTAAAAGATCTGCCATTTAAACCGAAAGATGTAGTACCCTTTCACAAACGCAATACCTTTACCTGGAAAAAAGATAAGGATGAAAAAACTGCTGAATAGCTGCAATTTCTAAATTATTTGTCATAAAACCCGGAATTCCATCAAAAACAAAAAAACCGATGCTCGAAGATAAAAACCCCCAACTAACACCGATATCAACCTATGGCGAATTCGGTCTGATCAAACACTTAACCGAAAACTTTCGGCCTGAAAATACTTCGACTGAAATTTCCATTGGTGATGATGCAGCAGTTTTGAATCCTGAAGGTCAACAGGTTGTCTTCTCCACAGATATTCTTGCGGAAGGCGTTCACTTTAACCTTGGTTATGTTCCACTAAAACATTTAGGCTATAAGGCAGTCGTCGTCAATTTAAGTGATATCGCAGCCATGAATGCCGCCCCTACGCAGATTTTGGTTGGTGTGGCAGTTTCTAACAGGTTTCCGGTAGAAGCACTGGAGGAGATCTATGCAGGTATTGCCCTTGCCTGTAAACATTATAATGTAGATTTGGTTGGCGGCGACACTACCAGTTCCACTTCCGGATTAATTATAAGCATTACCGCAGTGGGTATGGAGAAAAAGGAAGACATCATTAAAAGAAGCGGGGCTAGACCCAATGACCTTCTTGTAGTGACCGGTGATCTTGGAGGTGCATATCTTGGGTTGCAAATTCTGGAGAGAGAACATTCTGTATATCTCGCCAATCCAAATATGCAGCCTGAAATGGAAGGTTACGACTATATCCTGCAGAGACAGCTAAAGCCTGAAGCCCGAACCGACATTAAGAAAACTTTAAAAGAACTCGATATTCAGCCGACTTCCATGATTGATATTTCTGACGGCCTGTCTTCGGAAACACTGCATTTGTCGGACCAGAGCAAAGTGGGTTTCCGGATCTATGAGGAGAAGATCCCGATGGATTCGCTCACGATTTCTACGGCAGAGGAACTTAATTTGAATCCGGTGACGTGTGCACTGAGCGGTGGCGAAGATTATGAACTTCTGTTTACTGTGGCACCGCAAGATTTTGAAAAGATGCGAAACCATCCTGACTTCAGTATTATTGGTCATGCTGTAGATTTGGATCAGGGTAACTATCTTGTAGCGCGCGGCAGCAATGAACTGGTAGCGCTGAACGCGCAGGGCTGGGATGCTTTTCTGAATAAAGACAAAGAGTAAATTAAAGATGCTTCGGCAGGTTCAGCATGACATACAAACAAAATTGATGTACTATCAATAAGTTAGAAAATTCTCCCATATAATGAGGGACAATAATTTTAAAGCGACTACAAATAGGGTCGCTTTTTTTACAAACAAGGATTTCTAATTTTTGGCTAAAGCTGGTCATCATACCTAAAAAAGCGGGCTAAAGCCCGCTCCTATCCCGTTTTCAAATTAAAATCGCCGTCTATTTATAATCTTTGCTGCTTCTTTTTGGTTCCCGCAATTCAGGCCACTTTGCCACTTCGCCTTTATCATCCGTCGGCATTACGCGTTTTTCGCGGTTGGTAAATTCCGGATCTTCTGAAGCCATATATGCTAATGTCGCCGTGAGGATCACGTTGTTTTTCACCTCATCGAAAACGATTTTGTCATATGTATCTTTCGTCGTATGCCAGGTGTAACCAAAATACCCCCAGTTCAAAGAGCTCAGTGAAAATCCGGGTACGCCAGCCGCTACAAACGAAGCGTGATCCGAGCCACCACCTCCGGGCATCCCGGGAAAAGTGCTTTTGATCTGCTCGCGAACAGTTCTTGGTGCGGCACTCAGCCATCTGCTGATATAATCATAGGAGTGCACAAAACCCTGCCCGCTGACATCTACAACGCGGCCGGTCCCGTTATCCTGATTAAAAACTGCCTGCGTGCCCTTAATGATTTCGGGATGATCGGCCACAAAACTTCTGGAGCCGTTGAGCCCCTGTTCCTCGCTGCCCCAAAGGCCAACTATGATCGTGCGTTTATTGTTCGGGTAATATTTTTTTAAGATACGCATGGTCTCCAACATGGTAAGAACACCGGTTCCGTTATCGGTCGCGCCCTGAGCACCATCCCAGGAATCTAAATGTGCGGAAAGAATTACATATTCATTCGGTTTTTCTTTGCCTTTGATTATCCCTACTGTATTGAAAGAAGCAGTTTCCGGCAATATTTTGGACTGAGTGTCTACTTTAATCCGGGGTTTTTTTCCGGTTTCTGCTAACCGGTACAGCATGCCGTAATCTTCGAGTTCGATATCAAACATTGGAATTTTGCTTGTTTTCGCTCCAAAAATTCTGTTTGCGCCCATAATGCCTGTCCAGTTGGAAATTGCGATTCCTGCTGCACCGGCTTTTTCAATTGCTTCCAGCAGAGAATTATTATCGTAGCCAATGTTTTTCACATATTCGCGGAAGTCTTTGCCCGCTTGCAGCCGTTCAGCTTTTAGTTTTTCGTAAAGTTCCGGTGTAGCGAATTCCTTAACCTGCTCATCCGACCGCCCGAGTGGCTGATACTGTGCCATGAGAACGATCTTACCTTTTACAGAAGTAAGCCAACGGTCAAATCCGGCTTTCGACGAAACATTTGGAAGGGTAATCACCTCTGCTTCCACGGCTTTTTTTGTCGCCGGGCTCCAGGCCAATTGGGTTGCAACCAAAGTTTTTACTCTTGGGTACACCATATCAACATGCGTAATTCCGCGTTGCCACCCTTTCCAGGTTCCAAATTTCTGCAGTTCCGCGTCTATGCCCCAGGACTGCATTTTTTCGGCGGTCCATTTATTGGCGGCAAGCATTTCGGGCGTGCCGATCAGCCGTGGCCCAATACCGTCGAGAAGTTCGTGTGCCATAGGCTCGAGCTGAGAATTGCTATACACTTCGTTGACAAAATTCTGTATTACAGGATCAAGTTTTTCCTCCTGTCTGGTCTGTGCGGAAGTAAATGAAAGTTGGGTTGCCAAAAGCAACACTGAAAATGAGAAAAAAGTCTGCTTCTTCATAGTTATTCACAATTTTTTTTAAAGATAATAATTAAAGTCAAAGTAAAAAACTATAAACATCGAACACTCCCGAACTGGCCGTTATCAGACTGTTTTTTGCTGAAAGGGGAATAGCTGCGCGAAGCCTTTAACAAGAATAATCCCAACCTGTGAAGATTGGGATTTACATATTTTAGAAACGCTTTTTGAATTATGCGTTTGGCTCAATAGATACAAATGATCTGTTGTTCTGTTTCTTTCTGAAAACTACTTTACCGTCAACAAGTGCGTGCAAAGTGTGGTCTTTACCCATGCCCACGTTTTCGCCCGGGTGGTGCTGCGTACCTCTTTGTCTTACGATAATGTTTCCGGCGATAGCCTCTTGTCCTCCGAAAATCTTCACTCCTAATCTTTTGGAATGTGACTCTCTACCATTTTTGGAACTACCAACTCCTTTCTTGTGTGCCATTTTATTTTAAGGTTTTTTGGTTTAAATTATTCAGCGGTTTCGCTGTCTGTATTCGTTGTTTCTACAGCTGGCGCTTCTGCTTTCTTCGCTTTTGGAGCTGCTTTTTTGTCTTCTTTCTTATTGTCAAATCCTGTGATACCGGTGATCTGAATTTGTGTTAACGATTGTCTGTGACCGTTTTTCTTCTCGTAACCTTTTCTTCTTTTCTTTTTGAAGATGATTACTTTATCCGCTTTCACGTGATCTAAAATCTCGGCATCAACAGTGATACCGCTTACAGCTGGGGCGCCGATTGTTGTAGAACCGTTTACAGTTAAAAGTACTTTATCGAAAGAAACCTTTCCTCCTTTATCGCCTTTCAAACGGTTTACAAACAACTTTTGGTCTTGCTCAACTTTGTATTGAAGCCCTGCTATTTCTACAATTGCAAACATTGTTTATAAGTTTTGTTAGTTAATTCGAGGTGCAAAAGTAAGAAATAAAATTGAGTTATCCACAAATATATTTTTAATTCAGATGGTATTTATGGAAAGCACGGAAATGGCACCTTATTTTTCTGCCGGAAAGTTTGTAATTTCGCTCAGCGCGCTGCGCCTTTTCACCTGGTCCGCCTTGCTGATAACGGATAAATCACCTGTAGATTCCAGCACAATTGCCTCAATGGCCGTAATATCAGCAAAACCTGCGCCGCGAATGGATTGGTTGATCTGCGACTGAGCAATTCTTTCTTTCTTTAAAATTTCATCAAAAAATTGGCCGCGGTAATATAATACGACTGGCGGATTGCTGATCAGCGCTTTAAATTTCGTGCTCCGCACGGATAACATTGAAAACAGATACTGCATTAAAATGAGCAGACCAATTGCCAGCAGTCCTTCGGCCAGTGGCGTATCTTTATTTAATATCACAGAACTCAGCATAGAGCCCAGGGCGATGGTGACTATAAAATCGAAAGCATTCATCTTGGAGAGTGTTCGCTTTCCTGAAATACGCAGCATTATAATCAGCATCAGATATGCCGAAATACTGGTGACGGCAATTCGTAACAGACCGCTCCAGTCCTGAAAGAAAGTTTATTCCATTGGTTTATTTTAGGCCAGCAGAGAAAAAATTCAGACATAACGCTTACACAGAACCTTTAGGTAAAATTAAAAAGCGGGCAGTCTTTATTTTTTCTACATTTGATTTTTCACTAATTTATGAAAAGAGATTTATATATAGATTTCGCGAAAGGATTTGCAACACTCTCCATCATCTTCATCCATACGGCGTATTGGTCGGGGCAGTATTATGTGCCGGGCGAAGTGCGGATCCTGTCGCTGCTGATCGATGTACCGCTGTTCTACGCTTTAAGTGGCCTCACTTCCGGCGCCAATGTAGAAAAAACTCTGTACCGCCTGCTGAAACTGCAGATCACTTATATGATATTTGTGACCTTCCTGTTCTTTCTGGATTATTTTTTCAAAGTTTTCGGGCTGAATTTCTTCGGTTTGGAGTGGATGAAAAATTTCTACGGGACTTTCGGGAGTAAATATGTTCCGACCAGTATTTCTGATGTTCCGCAATGGCAAAATCTTGGGAATTGGTATCTTCATCAATATACAAACGCGGATAGTTTTCCTGTCGTGATGGGAAGTTTCTGGTATTTAAAAGTGTATTTTATTCTGACCGTTTTTGGAGTTTTAATTTTGAAGTTTTTTTCAAAACACATTACTTGGTTTATAGGATTGTGTTTTGGTTTGACTTTAATTTTTAATCTTTACCCACTTCTCAACTTGCTTCCGTTTTTTGATTTTCCTCCACAATCTTACCCATCTGGACAAGTTGGTTATGTTGCATTTTACCTGGGGATTTTCTTATTAGCGCATCAATTAAAAGGTAAAAAAATACCGGGAAAATGGATTCCGTTTCTATATGGGATTTTGATTTTTATTCTTCTGTTTCTCTTCTGGAATTTCGGGAAAGAATTATTTTTAAAGATGAATAAAGCCAAGTTTCCACCGAAATTACTGTACATTTTCTGGTCAAGTTTTTCATTACTCACCCTTTTTGTTCTTTATAACAGAGTGAAGATCAGCAAATCTAATCTTATCACGTATATCGGTAAAAATGCGATTTTCTTTTATTTCGCGCAGGGAATCAGTTCTTCACTGGTTTATTTTGCAGTTGTTCCTTTGCAGGGTAAGATGCCATGGTGGCTGCTGATGATTCTCATTTATCTTTTAAATGTGGGACTTGCTGTTCTTATTGCCACAGGTTTAAAGAAAATGGATGCATTCGGCTGGAAATTTTTAGAATTATTGCGCAAAAAAACCGCCTCAGTTTCCGGAAGCGGCATATAAAGTTTCTTTACATTTTTAGTCAGCTGTGTTTCTGTTACCTCTCGCCACAACTGCGATAAGTACGATGAGCAGCAGAGCGCCGATCACCCAGAAAATCGGATTGGAGTACCATTCTTCTGTAGTTGTAGTTGTGGTTGAAGTTGTAGAGACATCAACTTTTGGAGTTGTAGTTTCCTGGGCCAGAGCCATCACGCTGAAAAAGAAAGTAAGAATAAAGATCCCGAAGCTTTCCATTTTTTTTGTTACTAATGCAGTATTCATAATTTAAATTTTTAATGTTGATCGAATAACTTCAAGTTTTGTGCCACAATTCCCAATGATTATTTACAAAGCTTAGATATAGTGTAATTATTGATCGGTAGATTTTCCTGAATATCACTACATTTACAGTGCAAAAAAATCTGACTATGTTTAAACTGAAACTGCTCACTGATCCCCGCTGGGCCAACATTGCAGAAGGTAATCTGGAAGAGATCCTAACAGATCACGCATGGTGTGAGCAGAAAGCCACAACCAACGCCATCACGCTGATTACCATGCTGCCGGAATATCCCGGGATCATCACCGAACTTTTAAATATCGCACGTGAAGAGCTCGATCACTTTCAGCAGGTTCACGAAATCATTAAAAAACGCGGTTATGAATTCGGCCGCGAAAGAAAGGATGATTATGTAGGCCAGCTTTTCAAGTTCATTGTTCAGGGCAGTCGTGAAGATTATATTGTAGACCGGCTTCTGTTTGCCGCAATGATCGAAGCAAGAAGCTGCGAACGATTTAAAGTGCTCACCGAAAACATTAAAGATGAAGAACTTAAAACCTTTTATAAGGAGTTAATGATCTCTGAAGCCAATCATTATACCGCGTTTATCGGATTTGCCAGAAAACTCGGCGATCCCGAAAAGGTGAACCAGCGGTGGGAGGAATGGCTTACCTATGAATCGGAGATCATAAAATCGTACGGTAAAAAAGAAAGCATCCACGGTTGATTATTTTTAAATTCAAGTCATAATTTCCCTATTTTTACCGCTATAAATCCATTTACTCCCGATGAACAAACAGCGCGTTGAGCAGTCCTTTAACCTTTTGGCTAAATCTTTTTTTCAGGGTTTGCTTATCATTGGACCATTTGCGCTCACCATCTGGATCATTTGGTATATCGTTTCCAGTATCGATAATATCATTCCCGCGATTTCTGCACGCCTGTATCCGGGGATCACTTTTGCCATCGTGATTTTGGGTACTGCGCTGATCGGATTTTTAGGCAATAAATTTCTGCTCGGCCGCGTGGTTGTCGACAGTTTCGATTATATACTTGAGCATACGCCGGGTATAAAATTCATTTATACCTCACTGAAAGATGTAATGACTTCTTTCGTGGGCGACAAGAAAAAATTCAACCAACCCGTTCTCATTAAAACAGCCACAGAACCTGACGTTTGGCGCATCGGATTTCTTACGCAGAGTGATCTTTCATCTGTCGGTTTTCCCGATTATGTTTCTGTTTATCTGCCGCATTCCTACGCGGTTTCCGGCTGGGTAGTCTTTGTACTGGCCACCAATATTGTGGTGCTCGAAAATGTAAGTGCCGCACAGGCCATGAAATTTGCGGTAAGTGGTGGCGTAGCAGGTTTTCACAGTGACGATAACGTCTTCAAAGCGCCTGAATGAAAGTTAACAGTTAAAAGATAAATGATGAACCTTCATCGTTTTGCAAACCTTCTTTTTTAATTATTAAACTTTAATTTTCATTCTAATGAATTTACCTTACGCTGAACCTTTCAGAATAAAGATGGTGGAAGAAATCCGCCAGTCCACCCGTGCAGAAAGAGAATCATGGCTACAAAAAGCAAATTACAATCTTTTTAATTTAAAATCGTCGCAGGTGTTCATTGATCTGCTTACCGATTCCGGAACCGGCGCTATGAGCGATCAGCAATGGGGCGCACTGATGACGGGTGATGAGAGTTATGCCGGTTCCCGCAGTTTTGAGGCCCTTCACGATACTGTAAAAAATATTACCGGTTACCAATATCTCCTGCCAACACATCAGGGAAGAGCGGCAGAAAACGTGTTGTTTTCGGTTTTGGTTAAAGACGGCGACATTGTTCCCGGCAATTCCCATTTCGATACGACCAAAGGCCATATCGAGATCCGGAAAGCGCACGCAGTCGACTGTACCATTGATGAGGCTTTCGATGTAGAAAACCTTCACCCCTTCAAAGGAAATATTGATCTGCAAAAACTGGAAGATGTTTATAAAACCTATCCCAAAGAAAAAATCCCTTTCTGCCTGATCACTATTACTTGCAATTCCTCCGGCGGACAGCCTGTTTCAATAGAAAATATCAGAGCCGTAAAAGAACTTTCCGACCGTTATGGAATTCCCATCTATTTTGATTCCGCCAGATTTGCAGAGAATGCGTATTTCATAAAACAAAGGGAAAAAGGTCAGGAAAACCGCACCATCAAAGAGATTGCAAAAGAAGTCTTTTCTTACGGCGCCGGCATGACCATGAGTTCAAAAAAAGACGGACTTGTAAATATCGGCGGTTTCATCGCGCTGAATGATGAAAATATCTACCGTGCCGCTTCAAATTTTACCATCATCTACGAAGGTTTTATCACCTACGGTGGTATGGCGGGTCGCGATATGGCGGCTTTGGCGGTGGGACTGACTGAAGCGACAGAATTTCCTTACCTCGAAAGCCGTATTTCACAGGTTGAATACCTGGGAAATAAACTCATCGAATACGGCATTCCGGTGCAGAAACCCATTGGCGGACATGCCGTATTTATTGATTCGCTGAAATTCCTGCCACAGGTCGCCCGCGCGGAGTTTCCTGCACAAACTCTTGCCAATGAAATTTATCTGGAAGCCGGGATTCGCACCGTGGAAATCGGCACCCTGCTTGCAGACCGTGATCCCGATACGCGCGAAAACCGCTATCCCAAACTCGAGCTTGTACGGCTTGCCATTCCACGCAGGACGTACACGAACAATCACATGGATTATATCGCGGCTGCCGTGAAAAATGTCTACGAACGGCGAAACGAGATTACAAAAGGATATTCTATCATGTGGGAACCGGACATTTTACGGCATTTCACGGTGCAACTTGGGAAAGCCTAACAAAAATATCCGTCAGCCCGACGGATATTTTTTTTCTGAAGGCTGATCGTCACGCGTTTTTGCTGACCTTTTGGCGAATGCCTAATTGAAATTTATAGCGTTGTGTACAATTAAAAATAGTTTTCACCATCTTCACCCAAAAACCCCAACTTTAGTCAGGGTCTCTTTTTAATCATCATTTCCAGTTCTAAGCTGGCTCTTTCGACTTTTTCCGTGGCTCTTCTTAAGCTTCCTCCAGGTGGGCATGACTTTTTACAAGTTCCTGCTGTACATTGCCGGGAACCAACTGATATTGAGAAAACTTCATCGTAAATTTTGCACGGCCACCGGTGATGGAACGAAGCGCGGAGCCGTAATCGTGCATTTCTGCGAGCGGAACCTCAGCCAGAATTTTCTGATAATGGCCTTCGGAATCCATACCAGAAATAATGGCGCGGCGGGTTTGAAGGTCGCCCATCACGTCGCCTGTATCCGCATCCGGACAAAGAATTTCTACGCTGTACACCGGCTCAAGGAGTTGCGGTTTCGCCCGCTGAAATCCTTCCCGGAAAGCGCCCGCGGCAGCAAGCTGAAAGGAAATATCGTTGGAATCCACGCTGTGCATTTTACCCTCGTACACTGCAACACGAATGTTCTGGCAGTGCGACCCGGTGAGCGGACCTTCTTTCATCTGCTGCATGATGCCTTTTTTGATTGCACCGATAAACCGGTTATCAATTGCTCCACCTACAATACACCAGTAAAATGCGAGTTTACCGCCCCAAGGCAGCTCTTCGATATCTTTCTGCCGAATATTTACACCGGTTGGCTCTTCCATGCCATCGTAAAAGTTTTCAACACGCATATGGATCTCGGCGAACTGTCCTGCTCCGCCCGATTGCTTTTTGTGGCGGTAATCGGCGTCAGCTTTGCCGGTGATCGTTTCCCGATAAGGAATCTTCGGATTTTCAAAAGTCATTTTCACACCAAACTCGCGTTCCAGCCTTTGTTTCACAAGATCGAGATGAAGCTGGCCCTGAGCGTGCAATAAAGTCTGCTTAAGTTCGGCAGACTGTTCCACATGTAAAGTGGGATCTTCCTCCCCGATTTTGTGCAATGCGGTTACCAGTTTCTCCATATCGGCAGCGGAGCCGGCAGAAACCGCTTTTCGAATACGGCTTTCGGGAAATTCCATCGGCCGGACTTTTCTGTTCAGCCCTTTTGAATTTAATGTATTGTTGGAGTGGCCGGATTTTAACTTTACTGTCGCGCCCAAATCGCCGGCAACCAGTTCTGTCACAGGAATCCTGTCCTTTCCTTCGGTAATGAAAAGTTGACTGAGTCTTTCATTTTCACCATTATCAGCATTAATCAGTTCATCACCTGGTTTCAATGTCCCGCTTAAAACTTTAAAATAAGAAACCATTCCGACCTGCGGCTCCGAGAGTGTTTTATAAATAAATACCGTGGTTTTGTCTGCGGGATCGTAAGAAATTTCTTCACCGTTTTCGAGTTTTCGTGCCGGGCGTTCTGCGGGCGATGGCGCAATATCATCAATGAAACCCATCAGCCGTCCGCTGCCCATGTCTTTTAGACCACTTGTGACGAAGACCGGGAAAAACTGCTGTTTTGCCAGAGCGATCGTAATTCCTTTTGCCAGATCGTCTTCCGAAAGATTTCCTTCCTCGAAATACTTCTCCATCAGACCTTCTTCATTCTCCGCGGCGATCTCTACCAAGGCGTTGTGCATTTCATTGGCCCTTGCCATTTCACTTTCAGGGATGGGCTTTTTCTCCGGTTTCCCGCCATTTTCAGGGAACACATACATTACCATTCTTAATGCATCGATGATGGAATTAAAATTTCCCCCTGAGTTTAATGGATACTGAATGGGAACCACTTTGGAACCGAAACGTTCCTTCGCCTGCTCCAGCGTTTTTTCATAATCTGCTTTGGCATGATCCATCTGATTGATGACAAAAATCGTAGGAGTAAGA
Source organism: Kaistella palustris DSM 21579 (assembly GCF_000422265.1). Classification (GTDB taxonomy): domain Bacteria; phylum Bacteroidota; class Bacteroidia; order Flavobacteriales; family Weeksellaceae; genus Kaistella; species Kaistella palustris. Next base: position 140,008 of record NZ_AULL01000017.1, on the reverse strand, counting down.
TATTTTTCTACATATTCCCAAACGATCTGGGTGCCGACTTCCACACCGTTGGCAGCATTTAATACAATGAGTGCTGTATCGGCCACTTTTAACGAGGAAACGACTTCGCCAACGAAATCGTCAAATCCGGGAGTGTCGATAATGTTTATTTTGTTGTTTCGCCAGTTGACGAACATTTGGTGAGAAAACAGCGTTTTGCGCTTTTCATGTTCGATTTCCGTGTGGTCACTCACCATGTTTTGTCCCTCTACGCTGCCCCGGCGGTTGATCGCCCCTCCTTCGTAAAGCATGGTTTCTATGAGCGTAGTCTTACCACTGTCTGAATGACCGAGTAAAACTACATTCCGTAAGTTTCTGGTATTGGTACTCATAATATAGCGTTTTATAATTTTCGGAAATCTGAGAATACAGAATACAGCACATTTGATTCATATAAAGTTACGAAAGATAACAAAGGACCACCGAAAATTTACATGAATTTAAAATGACATTTAGCATTAATTACAAAAGCGGCTGCCACCTGCCAACAATTGGGCAACGGAGAAAGGCACTTAAAATAAGTCGCTGCTGTTTTTTCTCCATTAATGATTTCGGTTCTGAAAATTTAATTATGAGTAAATTTGCAGCAATCAATTCCCAATATGAAACAATTTTCTGCGAAACGAAGCATTCAGTTTCTTGCTCATATCCTGAAGGAGTACGGCATTTTTAATATCATTATTTCGCCCGGTTCTCGAAATGCACCGCTCGCCATTCACTTTTCCGAGAATGATGAGTTCAACTGTTACAGTATTGTTGATGAAAGAAGTGCGGGATTTGTAGGTCTGGGAATGGCGAAAAGTCTTAAACAGGCGGTCGCGGTTACCTGTACAAGCGGATCTGCGGCGGCTAATTATTATCCGGCAGTTACCGAAGCTTTTTATCAGAATGTGCCGCTTTTGGTTTTAACGGCGGACCGCCCTGCTTCTTTTGTTGATATTTTTGATGGACAGACGATCCGCCAGAAAGATCTTTACCAGCAACATTCATACGGTGACTTTCAGCTTTTGGAAGATGACGACGAAAATGCTGATGAGGAAAACTTTGCGCTGATCAAAAAAGCTGTGGAACTCTGTTTCGAAAAACAGGGCCCGGTACATATCAACATACCATTAACAGAACCGCTCTACGAACTGGTTTCGGAGCTGCCGGTCTTTCCGCCGATCGAAACGACCATCCAGAAAAAAAGTTACAGCCTCCCGTCGAATCTGGTGGCAGACTGGAATCTCTCAAAAAGGATAATGATCCTCGTGGGTACGCGCGACCACAGTGATGAACTCGAAATGCAGCTTAGGCAGCTCGCGAAAAACCACAGTGTGGTGATTCTCACCGAAGCGACTTCAAATATTAAACACGAGAAATTCTTTTCGCATATCGACCGCTATATTTTCAATTTTGATGATGCAGATTTTCAGCTTTACGCGCCGGACCTGCTGATCACGGTGGGACAAAATGTGGTGTCAAAAAAAATCAAGCAATTTCTCCGCAAAGCACATCCGAAAAATCACTGGCATATCGATGAGCACTGGCAACCCGACACCTTTTTTGCCTTAACGGAAAAGATAGAAACCAAACCCGAAACTTTCTTTAACAGACTGCTCGGCCAGGTGAATCTGGAACCACGGCCCTATTACAATTTATGGGATGTCCTGCGTGACAAGAAAGACATTAAACATACAGAATACTGCATGAAAACCCAGTTTTCGGATTTTAAATTCTTCGAGTTGCTCAACCAGAAAGTTCCCGAAAACATAAAAATCCACTTCAGCAATTCGTCGGCGATCCGATATGCCCAGCTTTTCGACTGGAAAAACACGATGTACTGCAACCGCGGTACCAGCGGCATCGACGGCTCTACCTCCACGGCGATGGGTTTTGCGATGAAGAATGAAGGACAGACACTTTTGGTAACCGGAGACCTGAGTTTCTTTTACGATATCAACGGCCTGTGGAACAATTACATTCCGCCATATACGCGGATCATTGTTTTTAATAATGGCGGCGGCGATATTTTCAAAATTATTCCAGGACCAAATTCCACCAACGCGCTGGATGAGTTTATTTTAACCAAACACCACAAGACTGCTGAACATCTGGCGGCACATTTTGGTTTCAGCTATACAAAAGTTGATGAAGAAGATACGCTCGCCCGCGTGCTGGATAATTTCTTTAAGACAGACACTAAACCGAAAATACTGGAGGTGGATACGGCAGGAATTGAAAATGCGGCCGTGCTGAAAGGTTATTTTGAATTTCTGAAATAGCTAGAAATTCATCTGCAGGCCAAATTTTATCCCGAATTCCGACACGCCCGGATGATCGAGGTAATTGCCGCGCCAGTTGAAATCGATCCGTAAGATCTTCAGATTGCCAAAACCGATATTTTCGAACCCGAAACCGTATTCATAGTAGATCTGCTGATCCGGTGCAGAATACAGGTGATTCTCAAAATTAATATTTTTCGAAGCTGCGCTCAGCGTTCCGTACGCACTTCTTAAATACACAAGTTCGCGCAGCTTCAGTTTTTTAATCAAAGGAATATACGAGAGGAGTTTCCCCTGAAAATGATGCTCAAGATGCAGTGTCGTGTAAGAATCTGCCACAAATTCATAATACTTTAAAAGCGCGAAAGTATTGGGAATCAAACTGTAAGACTGGTTTCCGGGAATGATGTTCTGCAGCGCCAGCGGGACCGTATTGAAGTTCTTTCCCGCTTCGAAATTCACGACCGTACGTCCGAAATTTCCCATAATAATGGGTTGTGAATAAAGGAACTGCAGTTTATTATAATCGAAATCGCCATTCAAAACATTCTCGAAACCATGGGTAAATTTCAGTACAAATGTGGGCGACAGCGTGGTAAATGAATACCGGTCTACACCATACTGCGAATATTTGGCGCCGGGTTTCGCAATCAGGCTGAAAGTGGTATGAAAATCAGTAAGTTCGGATCTCAGTATTCCGTTTTTGTAATAATCTAAATTAAAAAATTCAGGATTTGCGGATTTTATCTGTTGCGTGGAGATATCCGAGCGCACTTCAAAATTCTTCAGCGGTTCCAGTGAAAAGAATAAATTATTTTGTTTCAGCGAACTTAGTGAAGCATTGGTGCCTGATGAAAAAACCGAAGATGAGGCAAATGATCTGGTCATAATTCCATCGTCATTTGTAAGTTGTGCACCGAGCTGAATTACGTCGTTCCTGCTGCCAAATCCGATTGTCGCCCGGTTATCACGGTTAAACATATACCGGCCTTCCAGCCCGTATTTAAATTTCCGGTCCTTGAAGCCGTAAGCAGTATATCCTTCCACACGCCACATATCATTAGGCGAAAAATAGGTGCGCGCACCCAGCCGTATCCGGTCACCTTCTACTTCATTATTTCCGTATACAGACCAGATATCGCCAAAATCAATTGCATGCCAGGCATTGATGTAGCCGGATTCCACCACTTCCACAAGTTTAACAATATGCTGGAATTTCGGCACTTTCTCAAGTTGCGAAACCATGGTGTACACATTTTTTTCAGACTCGGCTAAAGGTTCGGTTCTTTCTTTTTCCCAATATTCATCCGGTCTTGTAAGGTTCGTATCGCTTAGCGTCTGTTGGCGGTCGGTAAGCAGATCATCTGCAAAGTTCTGGTTGAAGCGATAATCACTGTAGATATCTGTCCGTTTGAAAAGCGCACCTTTGGCATCTTTTTTCTTGTTAAAGATGGACATCTCGAACTCGGTGTAGGTTTTTTTCGGCAGGAAAATGGAGTCATTGGGTGAGTCATATTCCATTTCCATATAAATTCCGTTTACAAAATTTACATTGATCTTATTGGTGGACCTCAGCGTGGCTTTTACAATATTATAAGTGTCTTTTGAAATATAAAGATTCCCCTGAAAAGTCAAAACTTCCTTTCGTTTTGGATAGTAAGCGATCTTGAAACATTCGCTGCCATTTACCGAAAGTGAGTCAGTAATTTCATATTCATATGTCGCAAAACCATCTGTGGCAGCGGGGCTCGGAAAACCAATATTAAAAAAATTAACCGTATTATCGTACAGGTTTACCTCTTTGAACTGATTTTTCGCGGTAGATGCAATGAGTTCGTTATTGTTAAAACCGGAGAATTTATTGGCAAGAATGATTTTGTTTTCCTGTTTCTGTGGTGTATTGCGGCCGTACGTTTTGTACAGGGTTTCATTAAAAAAAACAGGAAGCGTGAGCTTTTTCTGAAAATTCGCCGAATCAGCATAGTTGAAGATAAACTCCAGATCATTGAACAACTTCTTTTTCATGAAGGCGCTGTCGATATTATTCAGACCGATCTCTATTTTCTCATATTCTTTGTACTGGTAGTCGTTATAATTCGCCAGGCCGTTGGTTTTGCGGCGTTTCCAGACTTCCTGCATTATAGCGTATGCAGGGTTTTCCTTCTTGTTTTTGTATTTTTTTTTGGTACGGCCGGCCAGAATAACTTCCTGGATATCTTCAACATTTTCCGGCTGCATTTTGATCACAAGATCTTCAAACTTCTTATCCTCGAAATTGAGGACTTCAGTTTTATAATTTTTTCTGATGAAAGTGGCGGTGGAAATTCCAGAATCGGCGACAACTGTAAAGTGCGCATCTGCGGTTACAAGGGACGGCTTTTCATTTCCATTAATGAAAATCTCTACACCGGTAATCGGCCTGCGGGTTTCTGAATCGGTTACAGAACCCGAAATCCTGGTTTGTGCGAAAAGATTCACACTAAAAAGTAAACCAGCAAATATCTTTATAAATGTGAAAAACAGGCGCAGGGGCCATTTCTGTATCTTCATGAGAGTCTGCAGCAAATTCCTTTTGCGGAAATATTCATTAACCAAAAACAGACCAACGCAGTGCCAGGCAGTATTTTAAATGCCGGCAAAATCGGTATGGTCGGGGAGATTGGTGATTTTTGAAAGCGGATAAATAAACATATCATCAAAATCATTCATCGCATTGATGATCTGGAAATGCGAATAATCTTTCAGGGTTTGTAACGTAATTTCGGCTTCTTTTATTTTTTTCGTTTTCAGGAGGTGTTGGCGCTGAACACCATTTAGCAGAAACGTATTTGGCGTAAACCAGTCTTTACCCTTTTTGAAAAGAATATTGGAATAAGAAGTGTCGGTAATATGGTTGTTTTTTACAATGATGATCTCCTCGGCTTTTGCTTTCTGCTTCATGCGTTCGAATTCTTTCCGGTCCTCGAACTTAAATGAATAATCGTACGTATTGTTTTCGACCAGAGAAATTTTGTTGATCTCGGAAATCGCGTACGGGATCAGCTGAACCCTGAAATCCTTTTCCAGGCTGTATGTGATTTTCAGCTTGAAAAGGCCATCTTCATCGTGCTCCAGATTCTTATAAATTTTTGCCAGATCCAGCGAACCTTCTTTACCAAAATGAGCAAAAGTCTCATTAATGCGCTTTTGGTGCAAATCGGCAAGAAATAATTTCTGATCTTCTACCTTAATGCTTTCAATGAATCGGGACATAAATTTTGTTTTTCATTTCTTGATATTCGTCGGCTAATTTACTCAAATGCGTGATGCCGCCACCGCTTTTAAAGTAAAACTTTCCATTTTCTTTTTCTATAAAACGAATCATCACACAGGAGTCCAGACCGCTGCCGTCAAACCAGCCACAAACGCCGGTGTAGAAGCCGCGCGCGAAATTTTCGGCCTGTAAAATAATGTCGAGCGTCCTGCTTTTTGGCGCACCGAGAATGGAACCTGCAGGAAGAAGCGTGCTCATTATACTTCCGATTTTATTCTGAAATTCCGGCTTCAATATTCCGGAAATTTCGGAACTCATGGCGTAGAGGTTTTTCTGCTGCGTCCGGAGATAATCAATGCGCTGAAATTCATCCAGGGTCACCTCATCGGCAACCATGCTCAAATCATTCCGAAGCAGATCGACCACGGTATAATGTTCGGCTTTTTCCTTAATGTCATTTTTAAGAACCGCCGCTGCATTGGGAACTGCCGCATCGATCGTGCCTTTCATCGGGTGTGTATAAATTTTCTGATCGCGGATTTCGATGAAAGTTTCCGGAGAGAAAAACACAAACTCATCCTTGCAGAGGACTTTATATTTAGCTTTTGAAAGATGAAAAATTTCTTCTAAACTTAAATTGATGTCAATCTGCGTTTTACACGTATAGTTGACGAGGTAGGAATTTCCGGCTTTCAGATTATTCTGCACGACCTGAAAACCTTTCGCATAACTTTCCTTAGACTCGGGAAAGGATTTAAGGTTGATCGTGCGCTGGTTGGCTATGGTCGGCTCTACATTTGAAAAGTTGGGAAACTGAATTAAAATTTCTGAATCGCGGAGTTCGTCTGCAGTAAAAATCCTGCAGTTTTCCATTAAAAAATCGACCATAAAAAAGAATGGGACTTTCTGCTGAGAAAGTTCATCGAGTTTCTGAAACTGGTTTGAAATACCTGCAATCATCGGCACAAAAATACAGAAAAGGCTGCGGTAAAAATAAGCCGGAAATTAAATTCCTAAAAGCTTATTTTTGCGCCATGGAAAATAAGGAGTTCATGAAAACGGGAACGGAACATATTCTGAAATCGGCATTTGCGTACTGGAGTAAAACGCTGCTCTACCAGGCTGTGTACAGTTTAATTTACTTTTCGCTGTTCTTTGTGGGATATTTTTATCTGTTCCAGTATTTCGGTTTGTGGGATGAATTTGCAAAAAACAGCGATCTGGTACGGACAGATATGGCCGCCTTCAATCAAAAAATGGAAGAAATTGCGCGCTTGCCGCAGACACGTAACTTCGGACTGGCTTTCTTCTTTCTGCTCGCTTTCCTCAATCCATTAAATGTGGGCCTTTACCGGATTTACCGGAAAGCAGATCTTGGCGAGGCACCGGAATTCAATGATCTTTTTGCCGGATACCGTGGCTGGGACTTTTTTAAATTTTTTGGCTTCTACCTCTTCTGGATCATTATATTCACTTACGCGAATGCAACGGTGATCTTAGGTGTGGTTTGGATCTTTGTCACGCTGTTTTCGGTTCCACTGCTGTATTTCAGGAACGTAAATACATTTGAAGGTATTCGACTGACGGTCACAGGTTTAAAAAGAAAATTCCCAGCGGTGGTAGCCTGTGTACTGGTAGCGGTACTTTTCAGCATGTGCGGATTTATAGTTTTCGGTGTAGGCATTCTGCTTACTTTTCCGTTCTGGCATGCAATGATTTATGCGCTTTACCAAAACATTTATAAAGAAGTGGAGGAAGTTTAATTTCAGTTGATTATGTTTTCATTTTTAAATTTTATATTTGAGAAACATTAAAAAACTAAATTATGGACGCTTTTCAAGAATTCGATCAACCTCAGGGACCTGAAAGGTCGACCGGTGCGATCATTTCACACGCTTTCGAAACCTACAAAGGTGTATTTCTCTACGGTTTGGCTGCAATGGTTTTATACCTACTGATTTCACTTGTAATTCAGTCAGTTTCAGGCTTTAATGCAGAAACGCTTTCGGAGGAAATCCGTACTGCTGACGGAGATTTCTCGATGATGAGCATTTGGGGTATTCCCGGAATGGGCACTTACTATGGACTTTCGGGACTTGTGGGGCTTTTATTTTCGCCTGTATATGTAGGCTTAATTTATATGGCAAACAAATATAACAGCAGGGAAACCATTCATATTAATGATCTTTTTATCGGCTACCGCCAAAACACACTAAACATCATTATTTACAGTCTATTCTCGGGCATCATCATGGTAATCGCTTTTTCTCTGTGTTTTTTACCAGGTGTTTTTGTCCTTCCTTTACTGCTTTTGGGATATCCGGTGCTTTTGTTTGAGAATGCTACATTTTCAGAAGCACTCAGCAAATCTTTTAATATTGCAAAGGAAAACTACGGCGTATTTTTAGGCGCATCGGTTTTGGGTTGGCTTATAAGTGCTGCCGGAATCATTCTTTGCGGTATCGGTCTTTTGGCCACGATACCTTTCTATCTTATTGTAATGTACTCAACTTACTGTGCTTTCCTGGGGAAACCACGAATTATTGCAACCCCAAATTAATTGGATATTTGTGCACCAATTTATTGTAAATTTGAAAACAACAGAAAATTCTGTTGTTTTTTTTAAATTAAAAGTATGCCCAACAGATTTCAACAGATCAGTGATGTAAAGATAAAGCAGGTTTTCTTGCTGGCCCTCATTTTGGTTTTGGCCGGACTTATCTTCTTTAACCTTGCGATGTTCATACCGGCGATTTTAGGAGCGGTAACTCTCTACATTATTACACGGAAATATAATTTCTACCTGCAGGAAGAAAAAGAATGGAAACCCTGGGCCGCCTCTCTTCTCCTGATCGTCGCCACGCTTATCGTACTTATTTTGCCGGTATATCTGATCGCGGACCTGCTGGTGGACAAGTTGGGAAATGCCGATGTGTATATGGCCAAGTTTAATATTTTCGTCGATAAAATTCATGATTTCGTTTACCAGAAAATCCACATCGATATCTTAAGTAAAAATAATATCGCTAAGCTAAAGGAGAATGCAGGACAGCTTTCCACCACAGCATTGAGTTCTACTTTTAATACGCTCACCGTGGTTACGTCGATGTATTTTATCCTGTATTTCATGCTGGAGAAACCACGGCTTTTTGAAAGACTTCTGCGAAGTTCGGCACCATTAAAAAAAGCAAACATTTCCCTTCTCGCCGAGAAGATCCGAAAGATGGTGATTGCCAATGCGATTGGGATTCCGGTTGTGGCTGTAGGACAAGGCCTTGTAGCATTGGTCGGTTATTTTATATTCGGCGCACCCAGTCCGGTTTTGCTTTTTGCCCTTACTGCAGTCACCTCCATGATTCCGATCATCGGAGCCGGCGTTGTTTTTATACCCGTCTGTATTTTTATGATTGCAGAGGGAAACACCGGAAACGCACTCGGTCTTGCGGCCTATTCGCTTATTGTCGTGGGACTAACCGATAACCTTTTGCGGTTTACGCTGCTCAAGCGACTCGAAAATATTCATCCTTTAAACACGGTTTTCGGGATTATTCTGGGACTCAAACTTTTTGGATTCATAGGTCTGATTTTCGGGCCGATCCTGGTTTCGATTACGGTCTTGCTGATCCAGGTATACCGCGATGAGTTCTCGGAAGATGACAATGAGATCATCCTGCCGGAACCGAAAGAAATTGAAGAAAAAATTGATTTATCTATTTGAAAATAATGACTGAAGGTTTAAACCCGGAAATTCTCCGGGAAATATGCAGGGTTGAGATGCCTTTTGGCAAACACAAAGGAACCGTTCTGGCGGATCTGCCAATCAATTATCTGGAATGGTTCCAGCGACAGGGAATGCCCGCGGGGAAACTCGGCATGCAGCTTTCCACGATCTATGAAATAAAAATGAATGGTTTAATCGATCTTCTTACGCCGCTGCGCGGAAAAGTCACCGCTCCGAAACCTAAAACCAAGACGTACCGTTTTTAGGTTTTCAGCACTGCAATTTCATCACGCAGTTTTGCAGCTTTTATAAAATCAAGGTTTTTAGCCGCACTTTCCATGGCTTTTTGCTTTTCGCTGATGATCTTTTCAATATCCGCACCGGTATAACCGCTTTTCTGGTCGGCAACTTTTTGCAGAATTTCTTTCTGGGTATATTTTGGATCGGGGAAATCTTTGCTGCGGCCCACCAGGATCTCGGAGATCTTTTTATTTAAGGCCGTTGGTACCATCCCGTGTTTTTCATTATATTCCATTTGCTTCTGCCGGCGGTAATTTGTCTCATCTATCGTGGACTGCATAGATTTGGTCATTTTATCGGCGTACATGATCGCACGGCCGTTCAGGTTTCGGGCAGCCCGACCTACAGTCTGGATCATCGAACGTCGGGAACGCAACATACCTTCCTTATCGGCATCGAGTATGGCAACAAGGGAAACCTCCGGCAGATCCAGACCTTCCCGAAGTAAGTTTACGCCTACCAGCACATCAAATAAACCAACGCGCAGATCCTGCATGATCTGAATCCGGTCCAGGGTTTCCACGTCGGAATGTATATATCGGGTGCGTATTCCAAACTTTGTAAAATACTTGGTGAGTTCTTCGGCCATCTTTTTTGTTAATGTCGTCACCAGCACACGCTCATCGAGTTCTGCACGTTTTTGGATTTCTTCGATGAGGTCGTCGATCTGATTTAAAGATGGACGGATTTCAATAATAGGATCCAGGAGTCCGGTTGGCCGTACCAATTGCTCAATATATTCGCCGCCAGATTTTTCAAGTTCATAATCCGCGGGTGTGGCCGAAACATAAATGACCTGATTCTGTATTCCCTCAAATTCCTCAAACTTCAGCGGCCGGTTATCCATTGCCGCGGGAAGCCGGAAACCGTGTTCTACCAAAACTTCTTTTCTGCTGCGGTCGCCGCCGTACATGGCATGTACCTGAGGAACGGTCACGTGGCTTTCATCAATGACCATTAAATAATCTTTAGGAAAATAATCTAACAGGCAGAATGGCCGTGAGCCGGGCAACCTGCCGTCGAAATAGCGTGAGTAATTTTCAATACCGCTGCAGTAACCGAGTTCCTTCATCATTTCCAGATCGAGTTCAGTTCTTTCCTGAAGGCGTTTTGCTTCAAAAGGTTTTTCGATTTCATTAAAGAAGTCTACTTGTTTCACCATATCGTCCTGAATCTCGCGGATTGCGTTTTGCTGGGTTTCCTTGGACGTCACAAATAAATTCGCCGGATAAATTTTAATCTCATCAAAAGCATCCATTACATTGCCGGAAACGGGATCGAAGCTTTGGATGGTTTCTATTTCATCGCCAAAAAACTGAAATCGGATGGCGTTATCGGCGTAGGCCGGAAAAACATCTACTACATCACCTTTCACCCGAAATGTACCACGCTGAAATTCATTCAGTGTCCTGGAATACAGCGCGTTTACCAAAGAATGCAAAAGATTGGTTCGCGTCATTTTCTGGTTTTTCTCAATGGAGATCAGTGACTTATGAAATTCTGTAGGATTCCCGATACCATAAATACAGGAAACGGAAGCTACGATCAATACGTCGCGCCGGCCCGAAAGTAAAGCTGCTGTGGCCGAAAGCCGAAGTTTTTCCACTTCCTCATTAATTGAAAGATCCTTTTCGATATAAGTGTTTGTGGAAGCGATGAAAGCTTCGGGCTGGTAATAATCGTAATAGGACACAAAATATTCCACGGCATTATCAGGAAAAAATTCTTTGAACTCCATGAAAAGTTGTGCGGCCAAAGTTTTATTGTGCGCCAGGACCAATGTAGGTTTCTGCACCTTATTAACGACATTCGCAATAGTGAATGTTTTTCCCGAGCCGGTAACACCGAGCAGGGTCTGATATTTCTCACCGATCTCCAAACCTTTGCTTAGTTTTTCGATGGCTTGTGGCTGATCGCCAGTTGGTTGATATTCTGATTGAAGTTGGAACTGCATGCTGCAAATTTACGGAAATTTAAGCACAGCAATTATTTGTCCAGTTTCAAATTCAGAAGAAAATCAATGTTGGGTTTATAGCTAATATCCTTGCTTACAGCAATTGTGATTTTTCGGTTTGCGACAACAGTGTCTTTGAAATTATAATTCGGATCACGAATTTCATTACCTATCAGCAGGTAATAATTGCCGCCTAATACGTTCGATTTAGCGAACACAATTACATTTTTAAAATGCGGCTTTTTCCTTAGGTGCATACCCCTGAAACCGCGGCGGTCAGTGGCAAATTTAAAACCGCCGTAGGATTGGTACCTTAACTGCAGACTGTCGTTGACCAAGCACACATATGCATCGTAGCAGTTTTCCTGGGTAGTATATTTTGCATGCTCTGAAAAGGTTGTGCAGGAGATTGCACATACAAAATAAGTCCTGAAATCAATTTCATTTGTAATCTAAGCGGCGATTTAGTTCGATGGGATTGTTGTTTTCGCGGATTACCCGTCGGCGGTTATCGTTCATTTCCTTAAAATTGGGCGCGTATTCCACGCCGCTGTCATCAAACCATTTGATCATAAACATTGGATTGGTTCCTGCATTTTTACCGTTGATCTCACGGGTTGGATCTGCGTAATAATCCATGGCCAGTTTTTCATACTGTTTCCAGGAAATCGGCAAAACGTTCTCGCGGAGATACAGCTTACCATCCGAATTTTTGATCTGTACCAGCAGGAAATGATAATCATCTTCTGCATCACGAATTTCAGCAATAAGCCCGGGCAAACCATTAAACACGTAAGGTCCGTCCTGCAGCGGGATTTCGGGTGTGAACCACGCGTCCCATTTTCTGCCGCCATAAGAGGTAGTGGCCTTCTGCATCTTCATTCCCATAACTGTTTTCGTCTCGTCTGTAATCCTCCATTTCAGGGGTTCGTCGATCTTTATTCCAAACATTTTGCTGAAACTGGTAATGTATTTGCGGCTCGTTTTCGTCGTCAGATCCTTTTCAACCGTCAAATTGTCATCGAATGAGGTCGTCATAAAGGCGGTACTTTTGTTTGCGATAAAGCTGGAATCCGATTGTTTTTCTTCTAAAGTCCTGAAGAGGGATTTCTGACCGGCAATATCAAGTACAAAAAGGGTTTTTGCAATACTGTCTTTGCTTACACCTGGTTTGTACGTGAGCTGATACACAAAAGTTCGGTTTTGGCCCGCGCAAAAGCACATAGTAAGGAGCAACAAAAAAAGTAGTGAACTTCTTTCCATGATCTGATTTTTGGGATTATTCAAACTGCATGGTCAGCGGCAGTTTAAACACATAGGGTACTGCCCGACCTTTTTCCTGCGCCGGTGTCCAGAGCTGATCTTTAATGGAATTTAAACTGCGCTCAGCCTCACGGTTAAAAATTTCGTTATCGCCTTCAGAGCGAATGTTGCTCATTCTTCCTTCACTGTCAATATCTACAAAAACGGTTGTTCTTAGTAAACCTTTAAAACCGGTTAGCACTGTCGTGTTAAAATTGGTCGCGATCAATGTCCGAAATTCGTTGATACCGCCCGGAAACTGAGGTAAGATTCCGGTAAACCGCGATGGTGGCGGTGGTGGTGATGCGATCGCTGGCTCCACTGCCTTTTGCAATGAAGGTTTACGGATCGTATCGGTTTTGACAGTCTTTCTGTCAGTTGGTAGTTTTTCCGAAGAAACCGATTGTAATACCGGGGCGTTGGTAGGTGTGGTTTCGAGGGCCTGTTTTACGGGCGCGTCCGGCTTTTTCGTTTTTATTTCGGTTTGTGCCGACAGTGGTTTTGCAAAGGCCAGTAACAATAATACGGCAAGTGGAATCGAGCCCGCTTTTTTCAGTCCAATAAACCTGGAATTGTTTGTTGTCATCATAAGAAATCGTTTTTTAGTGTTATTAAAATAGAAAGTATGCGTCAGCTTTAGCGCCCGTAAATTTTCCAGTTCACTTAAAATGAGTTGCTGATATCGGTGAATATCAAAATGAGTTCGCAGCACAAAGTCATCCGCCAGAAATTCGTGGTTAGCAACGACCGCTTTTTTATATAAGAACAGGAAAGGATTAAACCATGAAAAAATGATCAGAAACTCTATAAAGAGAAGATCAATGGTGTGCTTTTGCAGGATATGTGCTTTCTCGTGCAGAAATATTCCCTCATCGACGGTTTCATCATGCAAGTATTTAGAGCTGATGAACATAGTGTTACAGAAAGAAAACGGGATGTATTCTTTCTCCGTTACAATCACCTCTACACCCTGAAAAGTGAGTCGTTTTCCTTTAATTAGACGGATCTTAAGTAAGGAAAGCAGAAAACGCATTAAAAGAAAAGCAGAGATGCATAAATACACCAACAGGACAATCATCGCCCAGTTAACTGCTGCCTCTTGGCTCCCAGCGACTTTTTCAGCAGATAAAATGGGTTGGCCTACGACCAGCAGCGGTTTCACCGCCGATTTTGCGGGCACCGGAATGCTCAGGAACGGTACCGCGTTCGAAAATACGAGTGCACCCAAAAGAAAAGCGCGGTTAAACCTGAAGCTTTTCTCGTGCTGTAAAATGGCGTAATAAAAAGCCAGTAAGAGTCCCGAGCAAATAATGATTTTTAAAAGTATCAGTCCCATATCATTCTTTTATCTGATTATCAATAATCTCGCGCAACTCCTTCAGTTGTTGCTGCGAAAGTGATTTACTGTTGGCAAAAAACGAGGCGAACTGCGTTACCGAGCTGTTAAAGAAACGGTCGATCATACTGTTCATTTCATCCTTAAAATATCGCTCTTTATTTACTTTTGCGAAATATTGGCGCGAATTGCCAAAGGTTTTATAACCCACCAGGTTTTTGGATTGCATACGTTTCAACAAGGTGGCCACCGTAGTAGGCGCAGGTTTCGGTTCCGGTAAAATCTGCAGGATATCTTTCATGAAAGCGGTTTCGTTTTCCCACAAAATATCCATAATGGCTTTTTCCGCTTCCGTAAGTTTCTTTTTCATTCTACAAATAATAAATCTGTTCTACAAATGTAGAATTAATTTATAACTGTGCAAGCGATTTTATAATTTATTTTAAAACTGTGGGGAACGTTTTTTGTTATTCATTGTTAAATTTTAAACGTTCAGGTATGAAATCAACAATACTCACAATTACTTCGGCAGCTGTCCTTTCAATTCTTGCCTCATGCAACGGCACTACCAAAACAACTACTGTAAACAATACTCCCGCTCCACAGAGCGGCCAGCTTCCTAATCCAGAAATGAATAAAAAACATTCCCCCGACTATCAGCCGGCATTTGAAGGACAAACTCGGATAGAAGGCGCCCGCACTAAAACAGCGTATCAGGTCGATGTCATTAATGAAAAATTAGAAAAACCATGGGGAATCATCAATCTACCCGACGGACGTTTCCTGATTACCGCGAAAGCCGGCTATATGAGCATTTTGTCTGCAGATGGTAAAGACGTGAAAAAAATTGAAGGCTTCCCGGAAGTAGATACCAAAGCGCAGGGTGGCTTGCTGGATGTTGCCCTGGATCCCGATTTCAGTAATAACCGCATGATCTACTGGACTTTTTCGGAACCGGTTGAAGGGGGAAACCACACCGCAGTTGGCAAAGGAAAACTTTCACAGGATGAAAAACGAGTTGAAAATCCGCAGGTTATTTTCCGCGCAACTCCAACCTATGACGGCGATAAACATTTTGGCAGCCGCCTCGTTTTCGATAAAGATGGAAATCTTTTTGTAAGCACCGGCGAAAGGTCGGACCTGGCGACCAGACCTTTAGCACAAAACACGATGGCCTACCTTGGGAAAGTTCTTAAAATAACCAAAGAGGGGAAAGCGGCCGCAGGAAATCCATTTCTGGATAATGTAAAATACAAACCGGAAATTTATTCTTACGGACACCGCAATCCGCAAGGCCTTGCAATGGATGAAAAAGGACAGTTATGGGAAGCCGAAATGGGACCAATGGGCGGCGACGAAGTAAATCTTATCAAACCCGGAAAAAATTATGGCTGGGGCGATGTGACATACGGTTTAGAATACAGCGGTAAAAAAGTGGGTGCCGGCATTCAGCAAAAAGCCGGAACTGAGCAGCCTGTTTATTATTGGGACCCCTCGATATCAATGAGTGGCATTACGTTTTATACCGGAAATATGGAAGAGTGGAAAAATAACTTATTCCTGGGTTGCTTAAGCGGCGAAAAGATCATCCGCCTTGTCATTAAAGATAATAAAGTGGTTGGTGAAGAATGGCTGCTAACCGATCAAAAGGAACGCTTCCGCGATGTGCTCGACGGCAGCGACGGTAACCTCTATGGTATTACGGACAGCGGCAAACTCTACCGAATCTCAAAAAAATAAGAATAATCAATTTTTCCGTGGAGTGTCCGCCTTGCCGAAGTGCGGAGTTTCTTCACCTTTCAAATAAATGAGGTCATTTTTATAATCTCCCTTTGGATCAGTAAGAATTTTCGCAGTTTCCACTTTTACCAAAAGCTTTTCCAGGAAAAATCCGGTTTCAAAAAACTGGCGGTGCGTGCCCGGAAGCATTTCCTTGTAAAGCTGAAGTCCAACTGCATTGTTATGAAGATCCATTTTTGTCTGCAAAGGTTCGTTTGGGAAAAGCTCCTCATGCAGATCAGTCATGCGTTTTGCAAAGTGAAGCGATTTCTGCGGTGACGAGATTTTGGAACAGTACATCGTAATCAGGCACGTCCACAATGCATGGCGGAAAGCATTGCCTACGCCATCTGTAGAATTTGTTTTGGGAAAATGTTTCTTGGCCAGCATAAAACTCTTCACCGTTGCATAAAAGCCCATCAACGCAAAAAGCGGGTGCGGAAGTATAAGTTTCAGAAGGCGCACAATCTTAGGAAAAGTGAGTGTACGCAGCGTATTTATTAATATGAGAATGGTTTTTTTCATAAGCAAAATCTCCCCTGTGCAGGAGAGATTTTTAAAGTCGAACTGTATTTTTTAGTGTACCAGCAGGTTCACGGCTTTAGATACTTTATCTTTCATTTCTGTTCTTTTCACGATGAAATCTACAAAACCTTTTTCCTGCAAAAACTCCGAGGTCTGAAAACCTTCCGGCAAATCTTTACCAATGGTTTCGCGGATCACACGCGGACCCGCAAATCCGATCAGCGCTCCGGGTTCCGCCATAATAATATCAGCGGTCATTGCAAACGACGCGGTAATCCCACCAAAAGTAGGATCACATAAATAGGCCATATATAAAAGGCCGGCGTCTGAAAGCTGTGCAAGCTTCGACTGTACTTTGGCGAGCTGCATCAGCGAATAAGTCGCTTCCTGCATTCGAGCGCCACCCGACTGGCAGATGATCATGTACGGGAGTTTGTGCTCAATACAGTAGTCGACAGCACGACGGATCTTCTCGCCCATCACAGAACCCAACGATCCGCCAATGAAGGCGAAATCCATACATGAAACGTACAGGTCTGTACCGTTTACTTTTCCCACGGCATTGCGAATGGAATCTTTCAGTTTTGTTTTGGCAGAAACCTCTTTTAAGCGGTCGGTGTAGCTTTTGGTGTCTTTAAAATTCAGCATATCCACACTCTCTACATTTGCATCGAGTTCTGTATACTCATTATTATCGAAAAGTATTGAGAAAAACTCTTTGCTGCCGATCCTTACGTGGAAGCCGTCTTCGGGCGAAACATAGTTATTGGCTTTAAGTTCCTCATGCTCTATGATCTTACCTGTAGGCGTCTGATGCCAAAGCCCTTTGGGTACGTCTTTTTTATCCTCTGTTGAAGTGGTGATATTCTGCGTTTTTCTTTTGAACCAGTCAAATGCCATTGATTAAGATTTTCAGATTTAAATTCCTGTTGACTTTAGATTAAAGTCTTGAATTATTTTAGTGTATTAACATTGTTTAGATCTTCGAAAGCCTGAACAAGTCTGCTAGAAAATGTTTCTTCGCCTTTTCTTACCCAAACTCTCGGATCGTAATATTTCTTGTTTGGTTTATCGTCGCCATCTGGGTTTCCGATCTGACCTTTCAGATAGTCGAGCTTATTCACCATATAATCGCGGATTCCTTCGGTATAGGCAAACTGAAGATCCGTATCGATATTCATTTTGATGGCACCGTAACTGATCGCTTCGCGAATTTCTTCGACCGTAGAACCGGAACCACCGTGGAAGACGAAGTTCACCGGTTTTTCAGCAGTGCCGAACTTTTCCTGAACGTATTTCTGGGAATTATCAAGAATAGAAGGCGTCAGTTTTACATTTCCCGGTTTGTACACGCCGTGTACATTCCCGAAAGCTGCAGCAATTGTAAAGTTTGGCGAGATCGCATTTAATCTTTCGTATGCGTAAGCCACTTCATCAGGTTGGGTATAAAGTTTTGAAGAGTCAACTCCGGAATTATCCACACCATCTTCTTCACCACCGGTGACACCAAGTTCTATTTCCAGCGTCATTCCCATTTTTGCCATTCTCTCAAAATACTTGCAGGAAATATCAAGATTCTCTTCAATAGGCTCTTCGGACAGATCAAGCATATGCGAGGAATAAAGCGATTTCCCGGTTTCGGCAAAGAATTTTTCATTTGCCTCCATCAAACCATCCATCCAGGGCAATAGTTTTTTCGCACAGTGGTCGGTATGCAGAATTACGGTCGCGCCGTAGGCTTCTGCTAAAGTATGAATATGTTTGGCACCTGCGACAGCTCCTAAAATGGAAGCCTGCTGACCCTCGTTACCCAATCCTTTACCCGCATTAAATGCGGCTCCGCCGTTGGAAAACTGAATGATGACGGGTGAATTTAGTTTCGCAGCGGTTTCCAAAACTGCATTTACGTTGCTGGAACCTATAACGTTGGCTGCAGGCAAAGCAAAATTGTTTTCTTTCGCAAAATTAAAAATGTCTGTAACCATTTGACCTGTGGCAACACCTGCCGGGAAACGTCTGCTCATAGTGTAAAATTTAAAGGATTTCTAGTTTCTTTTTAGAAATGTAAAGTTAAGGATTTTATGCCAATTTATCAGTTTCTTTTGTCTTTGCCCCAAAGGAGTTTTTGCCGTATGGTTTCGTAAAAACTGAGGTTATTGGGATGCACTAGAAGAATTTGAAAGTGCGCTTTTCTCAGAACAATTTCCACGTCGGTTTCCATGTGAATGAGCCGTGAGTCAAGTGAGAGTGAATATTGAGGCACGCGGCTTTCCACTTTCAGGCGAATCTCCACATCATCATCCACGATCAGCGGCCGCACATTCAAGTTATGCGGTGCGATCGGTGTAATCACAAAGTTGGCGTTGGTAGGTGTAATGATGGGGCCGCCACAACTCAGTGAATACGCAGTAGATCCCGTGGGTGTAGAAATTATTACGCCATCGCCCCAGAAAATATTCAGGAATTCGCCGTCGATATAAGAATCTACGGTGATCATCGCCGTGGTCTCCTTGCGGGAAATGGTGATATCATTCAGTGCATACGGAAAAAACATCGATTTGCTGGGCGAGGTGATTTCTATAACAGAGCGGCGGCTGATCTTAAATTCTCCTTTAATGATATCGTCGAGTTCCAGAAAAATTTCGTCTTTGGTAAAACTGGCCAGAAAACCGAGCCGGCCCGTATTAACTCCCACGACCGGAATTTCAAGGTCCTGCACAAAAAGAAGTGAGTTAACAATAGTTCCGTCGCCACCAAAGGTAAAAAACAAATCAATCTTTTTCGCTTTCAGATCCTGCTTGCCGGCAAAAGTGTCAAAGTGTTTTGAAAACTGCATCGCTTCGGCCATTTCCGCGTGCAGTACCGCTTCCACACCTCGTTTTTCGAGCTCTGTAACGAATTTGCTCAGGTACATAAATGTATCCAGATCGCTTTTTTGGGAATAGATCGCTGCCTTCATGCTAAATTTCCATATATTTCTGAAAAAAACCGAAACGGTCTTTCAACAGTTCATCTTTCTCGTCGTCGTAATATTTATGAATTACGGTATAGCCATATCTGCGGAAAGTTTCATCGACCGAACTTAAATTATCACTGGTCATTTTCACCGTGATCTGCACATAATCCTCCGTCATCAGACTTACATAACAGCCAAAAATTCTGCCGTTGTTGGTTTCTACGATTTTCGCTATTTCTGTAAAGGAATAGTGATGACCGGTCACCTGAACAATCATAATGGCACCGGCTTCAGAGAAGAGCGGATATTTTGAAAACTCGCTGAAAATATCGTCGCAGGAAAGGTAGCCCACATATTTTTCGGCTTTCGTGATGACAGGGATTACATTGGCGCTGAACGTATTAAACAGATTGATGGAATCCAGAATATTCCCGTCTTCATAAAGTGCAAATCTTTCGTAATGCATCTCCAGGCTCGCAAGCGTACCTTCAGGACTTTCCTCTAAAAAAGGCTGGCTCAGTGCGCCCTGGTAAATACCTTTCTTCTTCACAAAAACATGCGAATAGCCGAATTCCTTTGCCAGGTCATTGGCCTCTTCAATAAGGTCACCGGAATTAAACGCGGGAAAGTCTTTGGAGATGTAATCTTTAATAAACATGAGGCTAATTTAGGAAATTATTAAAAAAGAGAAAGCAAATTAATCCCGTTATAAATCCGTAAACTCCAGTTCGTATAAAATTATTTTTCAGACCATGCTAAAGCTCAGTGTTTTGCGGTATCTCTTTTATTGCTAATGGTTTCGCGCGCAGAAAGATAAGTCCCGCCAGAATGATGCACCCACCCACACCCTGCATGAATGTAAGTTTTTCACCATCTAAAATCCCCCAGATCACTGCCACAACCGGCATTAATAAAGTAACCGTGGAGGCAAACAGCGGGGTAGAAATATTCAGAAGCCTGTAATTCAGCATCATCGCCAGACCGGTTCCGAATATCGAAAGTAAACTTACAAAACCCAAACCTATGAACAGATCACGATTGGGCTCAAGCTTTGTAAAGAAACCCGAGAAAACGAGCGCCAGCAGCGAGGGCAGAATCAACACAAAAGAAAATACAAAGGCGGATAAGATCTTTGCCGGGATTTCATGCAGTTTTGCTTTTACCGTGGTGGTAGAAACAGCATAGCATAACGTCGCGAGCAGCAGCAGAAGTACAGGAATTAATTTCAGGTCGCCGCCGGGCCCGCCCGAGAATGCCAGAATACACGCACCGGTAAAGCTGATCGCCACGCCGGTAAGTTGCCTTTTGCTTGTAGAAAATTTCCAGAAAAGCGCTCCGAAGATGATTACAAAGATCGGCATCATGGAGTTTACGATACCCGCAATACTGCTGCTGACTTTGGTTTCTGCGATGGGAAAAAGGAACATTGGGATAAAATTTCCGGTCACCGCTGCAATGATGAGCCATTTCAAATGGCGTTTCGGGAACTTCCTGATGTTCACAATCGCCAGCGGCAGAAGAAGAATGCCTGCAATCAGCACGCGCAACGCGCCCACTTCATAAGGATTAAAATGTTCCAGCGACTTTTTTATAAGGATAAATGAGGAACCCCAAATTACGGAAAGCACCACCAGTAAAACCCATCTTTCTTTTTCAGGATTCATTTCTTGATTTTAAAATTTTTAAATAAAGGCTTTTAGAAATCATTGTCGCACCAAGGCTTTGCAGGTGTTCAGAAAAGATCTGGCAGTCAATGAGTGATAAATCTTCGCGATGGGCATTAACAAAATAAATAAAACCGGCCTTGGAGGCATTGCTTACTTTGGCAAACATACTTTCGCCACAAAATACCCTGCCGACCTGCACGCCATAAAAACCGCCGACCAATTCCCCATTCTGCCAAACTTCAACACTTTTCGCAAGGCACCGCTGGTGAAGTTCCACAAACGAATCAATCAGCTCATCGGAGATCCAGGTTCCGTCCTGGTCTTTTCGATACACTTCTTTACAGGCTTCCATAACTTTGCGGAAACAGGTGTTTTCTGTAAAGGTAAAGACCTCATCTCTCAAAACCTTTTTCATGGATTTCGAAACCCGTAAATCTGCGGGATTAAGGACGAACCGCGGATCCGGCGACCACCACAGAATTTCTTCGCCCGGATTGTACCAGGGAAAAAGTCCCAATTCGTAGGCAAACTGCAGCCTGTCGGCAGACAGATCACCACCCGCCGCCAGGAGTCCATCTGGCGAATGGCAGAATTCGGGGTCGGGAAAGGATAACTCTTCAGGATTTAGGAAAACCATTTTATAAAAAGGAAATCCTGCTTTTCAGTCAGCAGGATTTTTTGGTTTAAAGGTTTTCTAAATTTTATTTTTTAGAAAGGCAGGTCATCATCTTCTTCTTCGAAAACATTTCCACCTGAAGCAGGTTGTGAGGCTGAAGGCGCTGCCTGCGTAGGCTCATTAAAATTAGGTGAACTGTCGATACTTTCGATTCTCCAGCCGGTGATCGAGTTGAAATATTTAACCTCACCCTGGGGTGAAGTCCATTCGCGGCCACGGATGTTGATCGCTACTTTCACTTTATCGCCTTCTTTCAGATTATTGAGCAGGTCGCCTTTCTCCTGCAAAAATTCGATATTAATAGGTTGTGGGTACTGTTCTTCGGTAAGAAGTACCATTTCTCTTTTTTGAAAACCACTTGCAAAAGTCTGAATATCAGATATCTTTTTGATTGTTCCCTGTAATTCCATAATTCGTTTGTTATGGTGTAAAAGTAAGAAATTACACAGAGAAAAAGAAGTGCGCGATTTAATTTTTTAGAAATATTAAAAAATTTGAAATTTTATTGGTGTGGTGACGAAAAAGTATTTATATTTGCACTCACCAAAAAAGAACAGTGTTCATTAGCGGATGTGATGTAATTGGTAGCCATGCCAGACTTAGGATCTGGTGCTGTGAGGCGTGTGGGTTCGAGTCCCTCCATCCGCACATTTCTTTTTAGAAATATTTTTTAATTTTTTTGTTATAAAATATAATTGCGAAAATAGCTCAGCTGGTAGAGCACGACCTTGCCAAGGTCGGGGTCGCGGGTTCGAATCCCGTTTTTCGCTCATAAGCCTTGGTGGTGGAACTGGTAGACACGCAGGACTTAAAATCCTGTATTCGTAAGAATGTACGGGTTCAAGTCCCGTCCGAGGTACTCTAAACGCTGATAATCTTTTTGATTGTCAGCGTTTTTTGTTTTTAACTTGGTTTCCCTGTCTGTTTTCTTCAGACATTTTTCTTCGATAATTTTCAATTTTAATTTTCTTTTACAGGCATTTTCTGATTGTTTTCGGGCAAAAATGCTGGATTCATGGTATCATAATTGTAAGGTTTTGAGAGTACTTATTAATTGAACAAGGTTTTTGATTGGCATTCTGCGCTGTTCGAATTAAAGATTCAGCTGGATTTTAAACCTGTCGCACACGTGATAAAACTTTAAACAATAACACAAATTAAAAATTTATGAATACTGCTACACTCTGGAAACCGGAAATAATCGAAAATGCCTATAAAGATTTTATTCTAAACCAAACCCACCCGTGTATTATGGCAAAAGCCCTCTTCAAAACAGAAAAATACACGCTGAAGGCATACAAAGACATTAACCGTGAGAAAAGTCTGCAACGGCTGATGACTGACCTGGGAGAATATGTGGCACAATATGATTTCGAAACCAAAGGTTTTCAGTCATTCATCGCTGCGTTCCCAAACAATCATTATGAAGATGAACTCAGTTTTGAGGAAGATCTGTGGCAGGCTCTGCAGACGCTTCACGAAATCGACGACTGCGAGTGGGACCCTAATGTGAGTCGCGATCCGGAAAATCCCAACTTCAGTTTCAGCTTAAAAGGACGTGCTTTCTACGTCGTAGGTCTCCATCCGAAAAGCTCCAGAATTGCCAGGCAGGCACCCTTCCCGACGCTGGTTTTCAATCTGCATTCCCAGTTCGAGAAACTCCGCGAAATGGGCACCTACGAAAAAGTTCGCGACACGATCCGCGCCAACGATAAAGATTTACAAGGCGAAATAAACCCGGTTCTGCGCGATTTCGGCACGGACTCGGAGACCAAACAATACAGCGGCAGAGAAGTGGAAAATTCCTGGAAATGTCCTTTCCATCACAAAAACAGTTAATAAATGAACGATACAATTACTATCGAAAAACAAACAGGAAAAGCTTTCGTTTTAAAAAAAGGTGAGATTTTAACCGTCAGCGATCCACAAGGCGGACAGGTAAGTGACATGGTTCTTTTTAATGAGCATGATTTCGGCGAGAAAATTTCTTCGGGTAAATCGCTGGATTTCGAGGAATCTATTTTACTTACAAAAGGAAACTACCTCTGGAGTAACCGTTCCCGAAAGATGGCAAAAATAGTGGAAGACACCAATGGCAGAAACGATTTTCTGCTCGCACCGTGCAGTAAAGAAACTTTCGAGATCATGTATAATTATGAGGGCTACCACCCGAGCTGCCTGGATAATCTTTCGAAAAATCTGCAGCCTTTTGGTATTGAAACTGATGACATTCCGACTGCCTTCAATATATTTATGAATGTACAGTTTAATGAACAGGGAAAATTATCTGTGCTGCCGCCCACTTCGAAAGCGGGCGATTATATTCAGTTCGAAGCACAAATGGATTTGGTGGTCTGCCTCACCGCATGTTCTGCAGAAGACAGCAACGGCGGCACTTTCAAACCCATTCAGTATAAAATTGGCAATGGTTTTCATTAATAATTACTGATTGTCAGCAGCTTTCAATTAAAAAACAATACATTTAACTATCACAAAAATAATAAATTATGGAAGGTCACAATTTAAAACCGCTTTCACTCGTCTACAATACCTTGGCAAAAAGGGGAATTACCAAAGAAATCTGCATGAACGAGGATAACAAAATGGTGCTCGGGAAGGACGAAAAAACCTACCAACCCGAGGATCTTGTCATCGTAAAATCCTACAGATTTGAAGGTGACAGTAATCCCGACGACAACAGCGTACTTTATCTGTTGGAAGACAAGGACGGCGAACTTTCGACATTGCTGGATTCCTATGGTGCCGACAGTAACTACAGCGGTGAGGAATTCGATAATTTTCTGCGCAAAATCCCAATTGCTGAAAGGGATGAGTTCAATTTTGATTAAGAAAAAATAAATCCGGTTCTGGCTACGAATCGGATTTTTTCTTGAATATTTTTCTGAAAATGCCTTTCTTTTTTATGTTTTCTTTTTTGTCCTGCGCTTTTTCTTTAATGGTTTCTACCTTTTCCTGCACCTGACCTTTTGTTTCCTGCAGGTCTTTTTTGTTTTCCTGAAGTGCGGCTTTGGTATTATCCACGGTCGCCCGGACTTTCTCTTCAGTTTTAGGCGCATTTTTTCCGATCAGTGTTTTTTTCAAACCCTGTTCTATACCGCGCCAAAAGAGATTAAAAAATGATTTGGTTTTATCGCGTTCTACATTTTCCACACTTACCGATTCGGGATAACTGCCGGAATCTGTTCGCACAAAAATATTGGCAACCGCGGAGAGTAGCTGGTTTTTCTCACCGTCGTCCTTCAGCACTGCAATCTGGAGTTCCTTATGTTTCATATTTAAACTCCCCTGAATTCCGGCATTATTTCCATTAAAATTAAAAATAAGGTCGGAAATCAAACCAGTCGCACGGATTTTCAGGTAAGGTTCTATAAAAGGATTGACCCGCGAGGCCGGCAGATCAGACACATTTCCCGAAATGGTAAAAGCATCATCGGGCCTGGCAGTATTCATTCTCCAGCTCACTTTCATCGGCGAGGCATTCATAAACCTGCATGCAATGGAAATGGGAATTTCTGTAGGTTTTCCCTTCATCTTCCCGGAATTGATGTTTTTGGCATTTAAAGTAAACTGATCAAAAACGAGTTTTCCCGGACCATCGCTTTTTTTGGTATCTTCTTCATACACCAGCAACGAATTATTTATATCCAGATTACCGATGAACATTGGGAATTTTACGCTTCTCAAAAGTTTGGAGTAAAGTGGTTTTTCGCTTAAATCATCTTTCGGAATCTTACTGCGGAATATATTGGCATTTACACCATTTAACGTAACCTGCGAAACATCCAAAAATTTTGATTCCGAAATCAGATCCCACTTACCTTTCATTGCGATTTCTGAAACCTTAATATCATACAGATCTTTTTCAGCAGGAATCATGCGGATGAACTGGGCGCGGGAAACAGTCGGTTTCATAGAAAATCCCGAAACCTGCGCTGCGTTTTTATTCAGTTTTAAAAGGGACGCGGCAAAATTGTAGAATTTTGTTTTATAAGTAAAATTCCGCGTGGTCAGTGTGTAATTTCCCGTTTTGAAGGGCAGCCGGCTTTTTATGGTCTGCGCATTCATTTCAATATCCTGGAAATTTGCGTTTAAATTTTTTAAAATTAATGGTTGGTTCTTACTTTCTATAATAAGGTCCGAGTTTTTTACTGCCACATTTTTGATTAGAAGTGGAAACTGTATTCCGGCGAATATAGGTTTTTGTTTTGCAGAATTTTCAGCCGGCCTTACAGTTCCTTTTAAACCGGTGAGGAGCACATTCTGCAAATTGAGTTTCAGTTTATTATTGTTGAACTGCCAGTCATTAATTTTAAGATCAAGCCGGTTGACGCTCAGATCCAGGCTGGTTTTGTCTGCGCTTGCTCCGTGGGGTTGAACCGTAATCTTTTCGAGTTTTGCAGATTTTGGCTGAAGCGCTACTGCAGCCACTTTTACATTTTGGGTCGCTGACAGGTAGGTTAAATTCTTTCCTTCAATGTTGAAATTCTCATATTTAAAAGGAATATTTCCCTTTGCCGTTTCATCATTCATTACCAAACGGTTGATCTGCAGCGTTAAGTTTCCTGCCGTAAACAGTGGGTTCCCGGCGCTTTTTAAAATACTGATCTTGGCATTGCTGAGCAGAACATTTTCGAGATCTATATTGTAAGTAAAGGATTTCTTTTTTTCGTTTGATTTTACATCATTAGTATAAAAGGTAATATCCGGATCCTGAAGCTGTAGATCGCTGAGGGAAAGCTGATTATTTTTAATGATGATATCCTTAAAACGCATTTCAGCGGCGCTCACATCAAACAGATTTCTTTTCTTTGGGTAATACTTAAGAAAATTCCGGTAAGACAGCAGCGGATTGATGGCGAATTTTTCAACTTTCATCTGGCCGTTTTCTGTAGTCACAGACTTTGCCGTAAAAGCATACACATTATCCGGCCGGAAGAAGAAATTGTTCCCTTTCAGGCTGTATTTTTCAAAGGTGAACGGCAGTTTTTCACCTTCCGCTTTTTCAGTCATCTGAAGTTTTTCTAAGGTCAGATCCAAATCTTTAACAGATAAAAGTTTCTGACCCGCAGCACGAAAGATCTGTATATCGCCGCTGCTGATATTTATATTCTTCAGAACTACCGGCTTTTTCGGCTTCCCAGTTTCCGTCGCAGGTTTTGCCAGTACGATATTCAAAGTGGGATTTTTCAAAGTCAGATCCTGTGTCGAAATTTTTTTATGAAAAATGAGGTCATAAATTCCCAGTCGGGAAACGATTAAAGTATCCACCGTACCCTGAAGATTCAATTTATCTGTACGGTCGGGATTTTGTGTGTTTACTGTAACTCCGGTGGCATTTACATTGCCGGTGCCCAAATCCACATCGAGTGTTTTGTACGTAATGAAGTAGTCGGAATTATTCTTTATATACCTGGGCAGATTATGTTTCAGCCAGAAATTCAACCCGACATTTGCCGCGAAGATCACCAGGACAGTCACTCCCAGAATAACCGTGAAAGTGCGCAGGTATTTTTTTTTCATGGAATGGGGAGTTACAATTTATGCACCATATTGTCAGCAGGCTTTTCCCGCAAACTAAAAATCTCAGATTTCCAGTTCTACCACATAACCCTCGTGCGCCCGCACGTTGAGAAAAGTGCCGCCGTCAAAAGAAAGATACTGACCTTTGATTCCGCGCAATACCCCTTCAAACTCAGGATTCTTATCCAGTGAAACCGACGTAATTTTCTCCGGCGCTTCATACGGAAAGTCAAGGCGCATCATTTCATGGGCGTGCGAATAGAAATTTTTAAAATTATCCGGAAAATATTCCTTCACTTTTTCGCGGAAATCTGCCAGATCCAGATCATCTTCATAATCATCCTCCAGCATTTTGCGCCAGTTGGTTTTGTCGGCTAGGTGCTCTTTCATAGCAACCTCGATCATGCCGGCCTCGTAGCGATTATCGGTTTCTGCAATGGGCAGGGCAAAGGTGGCACCCTGATCAATCCAGCGTGTAGGGATCTGCGACCGGCGAGTAACCCCCACTTTCACGTCTCCGGTATAAGCCAGGTACACGATATGTGGGTGGAGCTGCATTGCTTTTTCAACTTCCAGATCGCGGTCACCAATGTCCAGATGCGCGGTAGAAAGTTCCGGGCGGATAATGGTATCGCTGGCATAGGGACTCTCGTAAAAACATCTTTTACAAAATCCCATGCGGAAGATCCTTTCATCGCCGCCACAGGCAACACAGTCAAAACCAACATGTTTCCACTTCAGTTTTTTACCGAAAAGCTGATTCATATTAATAAGGTCATGCGACAGGTTTAGGTAATACTGAATAGGTTTCGCATTCTGCGTGGTCATTTTTAACAGTTGTCCACAAAATTTCATTGGAGTTTTATTTAGAGTCAAATATAAAAAAACATCCCTTTGCCAGGATGTTGTCAGATTTTAGAGAAGTTATTGTACTTTCCGTTCATCTTCCTTCAGTTTCTCGGCGGCAGTTTTTTCGTTTTGCAAGGCGTTCTGTTCTTCATCCTGCACACCAACTGCAGTTTTCACTGTTGCGGAATCATCGCTGAGTCTCATAGAATCCGTTGCTAACAGTGAGTCGTGCGGGGAGACGTTCGCCACTGTAGAAACAGGTTCCACCTTTTCATTTTCTTTTTTTGTGCAACTGACGAGGCATAAAAATACCGAGGCCAGCACTACCGGATTTATCCACATTTTTTTCATAACTTTCTGCTTTGTATCTGCAATTTACAAAATAATTACAGCGCAATTATTTTTTACCTGATAAAATGAATTACCTCATTACCGGCGGAAGCGGATTTATAGGATCCCATTTGGTCGAACGCCTGCTCAGCAGCGGACATTCTGTCATAAATATTGACAATTTCGATGATTTTTATGATTATAAAATCAAAGTACGCAATACACTGGAATCGGTAAAATTACCGACCGAATTCTCGTTCCGGGAAAAGGAACATGACATCCAAAAACTTATTTTTGAAACTTCTTCGAAAGATTATCAGCTTTATTATCAGGATATAAGGGACAAAAATGGCCTTGAAAAGATCTTCGCTAAACACAGGATTGATGTCATTATTCACTTGGCTGCCCTGGCCGGCGTGCGGCCTTCTATTGAAAGACCACTCGATTATGAAGCAGTAAACATTAAAGGTACAATGAATCTTTGGGAGCTTGCCAGGGAACACGGAATATTGAAGTTCCTTAATGCCTCCAGTTCAAGCGTTTACGGCAACAGCGACAAAATATCCTTTTCTGAGGATGACAGTGTCGACCAGCCGATCTCACCTTACGCAGCCACCAAGAAATGTACAGAAATACTTGGTCACGTGTACCACCACCTTTACAAAATCAGTATGGTGCATCTGCGGTTTTTTACCGTTTTCGGTCCGCGGCAGCGACCTGACCTGGCGATCCACAAATTCACACAGAACATTACCGAAAATACACCGCTGCCTTTCTACGGCGACGGTTCCACTGCACGCGACTACACTTTCATCGATGATATCATTGAAGGTATTGTAAAAGCGCTCCATCTGGTCGAGACCCATGAAAATATATATGAGATCATCAACCTCGGCGGTGATGAAGTGGTGACACTGGAGGAAATGGTGGCAGTAATAGAGGAAACGCTGGAAAAGAAAGCACATAAGAAAATGCTGCCAATGCAGCCCGGCGATGTGCAGAAAACCGCTGCCGATATTACCAAGGCACGCACGCTTTTAGGCTATTTACCGGCCACCCATTTCAAAACTGGCATAAAAAAGTTTGTGGAATGGTTTTTGAAAAAAGGTTCCTGAAAAATTTACTCACAAAAAATCAAAGTTTATTGAAAATCAGCGACAAAAACCTTTTTTATGTCGCGTATTTTTATACTTTTGCAAAAATTTAATTATATGTATTGGACATTAGAATTGGCCTCGTACCTTAGTGATGCACCGTGGCCGATGACAAAGGCAGAACTTATCGATTACGCCATTCGTACAGGCGCTCCCATGGAGGTTGTAGAAAATCTTCAGGCAATTGAAGATGAGGGCGAGATTTACGAATCCATTGAAGAAGTCTGGAGCGATTATCCTACAGATGATGATTTTCTGTGGAATGAAGACGAATACTAAAAACAGCCGCTTCTTCTGAGAAGAACGGTTTTTATATTTTAGAAAAATTCTAAAAATTAAAAATTTTTAAAATGGCTGTACGCGTTGCGTAAAAGGCCGAAAGCAAATAATATGGGTTTTATAGATAAAGTTCTTAAAGGTTTCCTGGGTGATAAAAATTTAAGCGACCTAAAGGAAGTAAAAAAAGTAGTCACCAAAATTAAAGCCGTTGAGCCCCAGATTCAGGAACTTACTGATGATGGCTTACGAAATAAAACCGCAGAATTTAAAGAGAAAATAAAAGCTGCCACCGCAGAAATCAGCGCGCAGATCGAGCAGACGCAGGAGCAGGTAAAATCTGCCGCAAACATCGACGAGAAGGAAGCGCTTTTTGCAAAAATAGAACAGCTTAAAAAAGATTCTTATCAGATCGAAGAAAAAGTGCTCAATGAAATTCTTCCTGAAGCTTTTTCTCTTATTAAAGAAACCTCCCGCAGACTTGCACAAAACGGTCAGATCACCGTTACGGCTACAGACCTGGACCGCGAACTGGCAGCAACTAAAGATTTCGTTGAGATTCAGGGCGACACCGCTATTTATAAAAATGAGTGGGATGCGGCCGGAACTCCCGTAAAATGGGATATGGTACATTACGACGTACAGTTCATCGGCGGTGTGGTGCTGCACAGCGGAAAAATCGCCGAGATGGCGACCGGTGAAGGTAAAACCCTGGTGGGAACCTTGCCGATTTATCTGAACGCACTTCCCGGCAGAGGCGTTCACGTGGTTACCGTAAATGATTATCTTGCAAAACGTGACTCCGCCTGGATGGGTCCGATTTATGAATTTCACGGTTTAACTATTGACTGTATCGATCTGCATCAGCCAAATTCAGATGCACGTAGAAAAGCGTACCAATCCAGCATTACTTACGGAACCAATAATGAATTCGGTTTCGATTATCTGCGCGATAATATGGTGACTTCACCTTCAGAACTTGTTCAGGGTGAACTCAATTTTGCCATTG
Source organism: Kaistella palustris DSM 21579 (assembly GCF_000422265.1). Classification (GTDB taxonomy): domain Bacteria; phylum Bacteroidota; class Bacteroidia; order Flavobacteriales; family Weeksellaceae; genus Kaistella; species Kaistella palustris. The sequence goes on along the minus strand of NZ_AULL01000017.1, from coordinate 109,077 downwards.
TAGATGAGGTGGATTCTGTTTTGGTAGATGATGCCAGAACACCGCTGATTATTTCAGGTCCCGTTCCGCAGGGTGACAGACAGGAATTTGATGTGCTGAAGCCGTCTATCGACCGCATTGTAGAAATTCAGAAAAAAACCGTTACCGCTCTTTTCAACGAAGCTAAAAAACTGATTGCCAACGGCAACACCAAAGAAGGTGGTTTCAAACTGCTCCAGGCGTACCGAGGCTTACCGAAATCAAGACCTTTGATTAAATTCCTTTCCGAAAGCGGAAATAAAGCGCTGCTTCAGAAAACGGAAGGTCAGTACATGGCTGATAACAATAAAGATATGCCTATTGTAGATAAGGATCTTTATTTTGTTATCGATGAAAAAAACAACCAGATCGATCTTACGGATAAAGGTGTAGAATATATGTCTGCCGGAAACGAGGACAAAGATTTCTTCGTCCTTAATGACATCGGTACCGAGATCGCGGAGCTGGAAGCCCAAAACTTAAGCAAAGAAGAAGAATTCGAAGCGAAAGAAAAACTTTTCAGCGACTTTGCCGTAAAATCCGAAAGAATTCACACGTTAAGTCAATTGTTAAAGGCTTACACCCTTTTTGAAAAAGATGACGAATACGTAGTGATCGACGGCGAAGTAAAGATCGTTGACGAACAAACCGGCCGTATTATGGAAGGCCGACGCTATTCCGACGGACTTCACCAGGCCATTGAAGCCAAAGAAAATGTAAAGATCGAGGCAGCAACACAAACCTTTGCAACCATCACCCTGCAGAACTACTTTCGTATGTACAACAAACTTGCGGGTATGACAGGTACAGCGGAAACGGAAGCCGGTGAACTTTGGGAAATTTACAAACTCGATGTTGTGGTTATTCCCACAAACCGACCAATCATCAGAGATGACAAGCAGGACCTGGTATATAAAACCAACCGCGAAAAGTATAACGCTGTAATCGAAGAGATCGAAAAACTTACCGCCGCAGGAAGACCTGTATTGGTGGGCACCACTTCGGTGGAGATTTCACAGTTACTTTCCAGAGCGCTTCAGCTGCGAAAGATCCAGCATAACGTCCTTAATGCAAAACTTCACGCACGTGAGGCCGAAATCGTGGCTATGGCGGGCGGACCCGGCGTGGTAACAATCGCGACCAACATGGCTGGTAGAGGTACCGACATCAAGCTGCAGGGCGAAGTGAAGAAAAATGGCGGTTTGGCGATCATTGGTACAGAAAGACACGATTCAAGACGTGTAGACAGACAGCTTAGGGGCCGTGCCGGAAGACAGGGCGACCCGGGAAGTTCCCAGTTCTACGTTTCGCTCGAAGATAATTTAATGCGTCTTTTCGGTTCTGAAAGAATTGCGAAAATGATGGATAAAATGGGTCACAAAGAAGGTGAAGTGATTCAGCACGGCATGATCTCCAAATCCATTGAAAGAGCTCAGAAAAAAGTAGAGGAAAACAACTTCGGTATCCGTAAGCGACTTCTGGAATATGATGATGTTATGAACAAGCAGCGCGACGTGATCTACAAAAGAAGAAAGAACGCCCTCTTCGGCGATCACCTGAAGTATGATATTTCAAACATGATCTTTGATGTAGCGCAGTCTATCGTTACCAAAGGTAAACTCGAAGGCGATTACAAAGAATTTGAATACGAGATCATCAAGTTTTTCACAATGGAAGCTCCGGTTTCTGAAAACGATTTCAAGACAAAACCTGTTCCCGAGCTTGCCAAAATCCTTTACAACGCCGCGTCTGAAGATTACCAGATGAAACTGAATCTGCTGAAAGAAAAATCATTCCCCATCATCGAGAATGTGTACAACACGCAGGGCACGATGTTTAAAATGATTCAGGTTCCTTTTACCGACGGTACGAAGACGATGACCATTGTGACCGACCTTAAAGAAGCTTACGAAACAAAATGTGACTCTCTTGTTACCGATTTCGAAAAGAATATTTCACTGGCCATCATCGATGAGAACTGGAAACTGCACTTAAGAGAGATGGATGATCTCCGACGTTCGTCCCAGGGCGCTGTTTACGAGCAGAAAGATCCGCTTGTAATCTACAAACAGGAATCTTTTTACCTGTTCAGCGAACTTGTAGAAAAGATCAATAAAGATATAGTCTCATTCTTATATAAAGGAGAGATTCCTGCATAAGATAAAACTCAGCCCGTCAAAGTTTTAAGGCGTAAAACCTTTGCTTTGACGACGTTTTGTACAGAACTTCTTCATCATGTATGAGGAAGTTTTTTTCTTTATGCATCCCTAATTTTTGTATTTTTAAAGACTAAATTCAAAATTTAATGTCATTAATAGATTTGTCTAAACAGGTTGCGCTGGGTGTGGATATTGGCGGAACAAACACCAAGTATGGCCTGGTAAATCACCGCGGCGAAATTCTGGAAAAAGGAAACCTTAAAACAGATGAATATCCAAAAGTGGAAGATTTTATCGAGGCGCTTTACAACAAAGTCATGCCTCTGATCCTCAAGCATTGCGGCCACAGACATTTCGACGGCATCGGGATTGGCGCTCCCAATGCTAATTATTACCGCGGCACCATAGAGCAGGCGCCTAATCTCCATTGGAAAGGTGTAGTTCCTTTTGCTGAAATGATGACCAAAAAGTTTGAAGTTCCCTGCAAAATGACCAACGATGCAAATGCAGCCGCTCTGGGCGAAATGATGTTTGGCGCAGCGCGCGGTATGAAGGATTTCATCATGATCACGCTGGGAACAGGTGTCGGTAGCGGAATTATTGCCAATGGACAGCTGATCTACGGCCATGATGGTTTTGCGGGCGAACTGGGACATACAATTGTGAAACCCGGTGGCAGAAAACACTGGAGCACAGGCTCAGAAGGCTCTCTGGAAGCGTACGCATCAGCAACAGGAATTGCCATTACCGCCAAGAAAATGCGCGTGGAGTTTCCGGATTCCATGCTGAACGACTACCCCGAAGAAGCGGTAAATTCAAAAGTTGTTTACGAATGCGCAAAGAAGGGCGATCCTATCTCGATAGAAGTTTTCCGGTACACCGGTCAGAAACTTGGTGAGGCTTTTGCAAATTTCGTAATGTTCTCGTCACCACAGGCTATTCTGCTTTTTGGCGGAGTGATCAAAGCCGGGGATTTTATTTTAAAGCCTACCAAACTTCATATGGAACGGAATCTGCTGCCTATCTTCCGCAACAAGGTGAAACTTGTTTTCAGTGAACTCGATGAAGCAGATGCGGCAATTCTGGGCGCCAGCGCGCTGGTCTGGGAACATTAAAGTAAAGCATTCAAGTAAAACTAAAAAGCCTGTTTTGTCGTATATGATTTTAAATAATTTTTAGTTTTAGTCAGATGAAAAATATCTTAACAATTATACTTAGCGCGTTTTTATTCGCCTGCAACGGGCAGGAAACAAAAAAAGCGGCTACAAAAATTCAAAAAATGGACAAACAAAATTTAGAAACGATCACCTTCGGCGGCGGTTGTTTTTGGTGCGTTGACAGCGTACTTGATCTTCTGAAAGGTGTAGAATCCACAACTTCAGGATATGCCGGCGGCCATACCAAAAACCCTACTTATGAAGAAGTATGCACAGGTGAAACAGGACATGCCGAGGTTGTACAGTTAACCTACGATCCCAAAATTATATCTTATGATCAGCTGATGGACGTATTTTTCTTTCTGCACGATCCTACTACACTCAACAGGCAGGGTAACGATATTGGGACACAATACCGCTCGGTGATTTTTTATAATGACGAAACCGAAAAGCACAACGCGGAAGCTGCGATGAAAAAATCTGAAGCTTCGGGGAAATACAGTGGAAAGTACGTAACGGAAATTACCAAACTCGATAAATTCTGGCCGGCGGAACAGTATCACCAGGGATATTATGAAGCGAACCCTACACAACCTTACTGCAGCGCTGTTGTAGGACCGAAGATCGCGAAATTTAAAAAGCATTTCGGAGCGCTCAACATGCTGAAAGCAGAAAGCGAAAACTAAATATAAAGCGGAGAATTTTTCTTCGCTTTTATTTTTTCCGAGAAAATGATTTCCATTAATAAGAAAATAAAAAATTCTCCAGTCAGCTAAATCTCTTCTGAAAAGCTGAACTCATTAAAACAAAAAGGCCGCTGAAAATTTCAGCGGCCTTTAAATATAAATTAAAAGTCTTATTTAACCAGAGTCAGTTCACTGATCAGGTGACCGGCATTACCGTATTTTTCGATGGTCCAGAGAACCATACGGATATCTACATTAATGGTTTTCTGCCATTTTTTGTCGAAGATGATATCGCCGCTTAAAGCTTCACTGTTTCCGTCGAAGGCCAGACCAATAAGGTTTCCGTTGCCATCCATCACCGGTGATCCGGAGTTTCCTCCAGTAATGTCATTGTCTGAAAGGAAGTTGACAGGCATGAATCCTTTTTTGTCTTTATAACGGCCGAAATCTTTTTTCTTCACCAGATCCAGGAATCTTTGCGGAAGATCGAATTCTTCATCGCCTTTTTTATACTTCGCCACCATTCCGGTTACGTCGGTATAATAGTTATCTTTTTCGCTGATGCCGAAATATTTTCGGTCGCTTCTTTCCGGTAAGGTTGCGACATGACCGTAAGTTAATCTCATCGTAGAGTTAGCATCGGGATAGAAATCGGTTTGTGGCTGTGATTTCCGAAGTCCGTCCAAAAACATTCTGTTGTTTTTTGCAAATGCTTCATCAACTTTCGCAAATTTCTCTGCACCAAGCTTTTGATCATTTACATAACCGTCGGCAAGTTTTAACATTGGATCTGCATCAATCTTTAATCTGTCGGGATTATTAACAAAATTCATCGCAGATTCTTTGGTAGCAAAAACCGAAGAGAAAGCAAGCGTGGAAAGATTTTTTGCATCCGCTGCCATCAACGTAGGTGAGGCTACATCTTTCGCAACTCTCTGTTGGTAAAGATTAACCATGGAGTTAAGCATTTCACCTTCCAATTTTGTATTGATGCCATCGTACACTTTATCAATTGCCGCGATCACTTTTGGTTTCATTGCGGCTTTGCCGGCTTCGTCCTGATCTGCATAAGTTTTCAGTAACGAGCCAAGCTGGTAACTGATGGTAATATATTTGGCATTTCTCTGGAGTTGAGAAGAATAGTTGCGCTCCACATTTCTGTTGCTAATCTGCGCATAATTGGCTTTAAGGTCTTCCAGAACGCCACCGTAAGTTTCTACGTTTTCAGGCAGTAAAGCCCAGGTCATAAATTTATCTTCCAAAGCTTTCTTTTCAGCAATGGTATTGTTTTTTTCAACGGCATCGATTGTGCCCTGTCGGTTTTTCCAGTAGTTTGCCACGGATGCATATTGGGACGCATAGTCAAGTTTGGTAGCCTGATCTTTGTCCATATATTTTTTCATCACATCCATCGCAAGTTTAGATGATTCTACCCATGCCGGATAATCTTTGTTCACCATTTGGCTGATACCGTAAGAAGTCAGATATCTGTTTGTTCTTCCGGGGAAACCTACGATCATTGCAAAATCTCCGGGTTTGTAACCTTTAAGAGAAATAGGCAGTGAATGTTTGGGCGTCATCGGTACGTTGCTTGGCGAATATTCCGCAGGATTACCGTTTGCATCGGCATATACCCGGAAAACTGAGAAATCAACTGTATGTCTTGGCCATTCCCAGTTATCGGTATCGCCACCAAATTTACCAAGTGAGTTAGGAGGCGTTCCTACCAATCTTACATCTTTAAAATCCTGATACACAAAATAGTAAAATTCATTCCCGTTAAAGAAATCGCGAACTACTACCGTGTATTTTCCGTTTTCGGAATTTTCTGCCTGAATGGCTTTATATTCTGCATCGATGATGGCTTTCCTTTCATCGGCTGACATATTGTTATTAAGTTTGGCATTGATGCGTTTTGAAACATCATCCATTCTCACCATAAACCGTACATTAACTCCTGCTGCGGGAAGTTCTTCACTTTTTTTCATGGCCCAGAAACCATTGGTCAAGTGGTCATTAGCGGGAGTGGAAAGCGCTGCGATAGCACCATATCCACAGTGGTGGTTGGTAAAAAGCAAACCTTCTTTAGACACCATTTCGGCGGTACAACCTCCGGCAAACTGAACGATCGCATCCTTCAGGCTGGAATGGTTTACAGAATAGATTTCTTCTGCAGTAAGCTTAAGACCTTCCTTCTGCATATCTACTCCATTGAGTCTTTTGATCATGGTCAAAAGCCACATACCTTCGTCGGCTCTTAATTGTACAAAGCTCAGCATGAAAGTGAGCAGTAAAAGTATTCTTTTCATTGTTAATTTTTTAATCAGGCTAATTTAGGAAAATCATTTGATATAGGTCTTTTAAACAAAAAAATGGATGAGAAAACCTCATCCATTCTATACTGATAATTTTAAAAAATTATTTTTTGATCAGTTTGGTTTGTTCAACCGAACCGTTTACATAAATCACCTGAAGGATGTAAGTTCCTTTAGCTAATTTAGATACGTTAAGCTGACTACCTTGTGTAAAGGCCTGAACTCTCTTACCTGAAAGATCAATAACGGAAACTGCCTGAATTTCATTTTTAGCTTTTACGTTTACAACATCGGTTGCTGGATTTGGATAAATCTGGAGTCCAGACTTCACCGCGGTATTTGACACGGCCAAAGCTAAATCACCTACAAATTTAAGGATACCTTTTGTTCCACCAGGACCGTCGCTAAACTGTCCAGCCCAACCTGTAGTTGAATTTAAGAAAGCAAGTTTACCTCTTTGTTCTCCTGAATCAATTGCAGTCCAGGTTAATCCACCGTCTTTTGAGTAAGAAGATCCTAACCATTCCGGTTTAGGTTGCGCAGTTGTACCTGGATTAATACCTGTAGATACATAAGTATTTGCTGTTCCCGGAACATATGCGATATCACCAAAATACCAAGGGCCTGTTGGCGTCATCGGCTCCCAGTTTTCGCCTGCATCATTAGTACTGTAAAGGTTTGCCACTGTAGTTGCTACAGTTCCGGCGCCATCCACAGCAATTAAGAGTCCGTTGTTGCCATCTTTAAATGCAAAGCTGCCGGATGATCCTGAAGTAGTAACACCACCAAAATCCAATACAGGGCTGTAACTTGAAGTCCAGGTATTTCCTCTGTCAGTTGAGTGCAAAATCCTGCCCACATCTGTTCCGAACCAGATATTGTCACCAACTACTTCTTTCATTGCTACATAACCGAAGTCACCTTCCTGGTCCGGTCTTCCCGGTACTAAAGTCCAGGTAGCACCACCGTTCATGGTTTTGTACATTTCGAATTTACCACCTACCGGGTCACCATTGGTCCAGCCTTCATTGGCGTTCCAGAAATAAATCTGGTTTCCAAATGAACTTGCAGTATAACCTGAGGCCTGTACAGTCCAGGTTGTACCACCATTTGTTGTCTTATATACATTGTTTGCCTGCGAACCGCTTGCATATGGGGCTGTTACGATCCAGGCCGTGTTTGCATCAACTGCCGCAATATCAGAAATCAATGCGTTTGTACTAGGGCCAGTCACTGTTTTAGCGGTCCATGTTGCACCCCCATCCGTTGTACGCGAAACGATTTTAGGATAGGTACCTGCCCCTGATCCATCATAAGCAAAAGCCCAAACGGTGTTAGCATCTACTACCGCGATCTCATCGATACCGAAATTTGCAGGGAAATTTGTTGCCTGATCTACCCAACCCTGTGCCTGGGTTGCCATTGAAACCAGCGCGAAGCCAGTAAGTAAAACTTTTTTCATAATCTTTTTAATTTAATGATTTTGGGTAAAATTAAAGTATTCCGCTAAAACAAGCAAACTTTATTATGATTTTTTTGAGAATGCAAGAATAGTGGTGAAGATTTGAAATTTTGGAATATTGTGGTTTTCCGGCGAAATTTTTAATAAAATTAAAAACAGCAAAAGCCACCCGAATCAGCTTCGAAGCATTTCTGTGTGCGGAATGTCATCTTCCAGATAACTTTTTCCGGTATTGCAAAAACCAAATTCACTGTAAAATTTTTGAAGATAGTCCTGCGCAGAAATACGGACTTCTGAAGAACCAAACCGGTTTTCGATAGTTTCCAGAGCGAGCCTCATTAATTCTCGCCCGAGCCCCAGTTTTCTTGCCGACGGTTTCGTCAGCACGCGGCCTATTGATGGTTCCCTGTACTTTATGTTGCCATCAAAAATGCGGCAGTATGCTACAATATCGCCCTCCATTTCCGCCCAGATGTGCAGTGCTTTTTCATCGGATCCGTCGGCGTCCAGGTAATGACACGTCTGTTCTACCACAAATACTTCCTGCCGGATCTTCAGTATAGCGTAGATTTCGGCGACTGATAAACCGTGAAAGGACTTGATATTCCATATCACGTTGCCCATTATTCAAATTTTACTTTGTTTTTGGCCAGCAGCTCATTGGTCTTTGAAATAAACTTGAGAATATCTGAAGTTCCCGTTTTTTTTTCTGCCGATGTGATGTAGAGATCGGGCAGTTCTTCCCAGGTTTTCAGCAGTTCGGCCTTATAGTTTTCTACGTTTTCGGCAAGTGCCGCGGGCTTCATTTTATCAGACTTCGTAAAAACGATCGAGAAAGGCACATCATTTTCGCCACACCATTCAATAAATTCCACATCTATTTTCTGCGGCGTATGTCTGCTGTCGACCAAAACAAATAAATTGACAAGATTTGTTCGGTTCAGAATATAGTTGGTAATGATTTTTTCGAAATCGCGCCGCATACTTTTCGAAACGCGCGCGTAACCATAGCCCGGCAGATCGGTAAGATACCAATTTTCATTAATGATAAAATGATTGATGAGCTGTGTTTTTCCCGGGGTCTGCGAGGTTTTTGCCAGATCTTTAAAATTCAGAATAGCATTGATGAGCGACGATTTACCTACATTGGACCGGCCGATAAATGCATATTCCGCCATCACAGGTTCGGGACAGTCCTGCCATCTTGCACTGCTTTTTACAAATTCTGCTGTTTTTATTACCATGGTATTTATTTTTAATGAAAAAAAAATGGAAGCCTAAACTCCCAATGTTTTATTTTCGGTCTTTTGCAACCAGCTGTACAGGATATCATTGAATTCATCAGGTTTCTCCATCATCGCCGCGTGTCCGCATTCTTCAATCCAATAGAGATCCGAATTGGGCAGAAACTTATCCATATCAATTGCTACGCCTGGCGGCGTTACATTATCTTCTTTGCCCCAAATCAAACACACGGGGGTGGTAATTTTGGGCAGATCGTTGAGCATGTTATGTTTGATGGCGCTTCTTGCAAGCATTACGGTTTTAATGCCTTTCATTCTGTCATTCACTACCGAAAAAACCTCATCTACAAGTTCATCTGTCGCGACACCCGGATCATAAAACACTTCTTCGGTTTTCTTTCGGATGTATTCCTTGTCCGATTTACGGGGAAAACTGTCGCCAAATGTTCTTTCATAAAGACCGGAACTGCCTGTTAAAACAAGATTTTTAACCAGTTCAGGACGGGCCAATGTAAGAATTAAACCTATGTGCCCACCCATGGAATTCCCTACCACAGTGGCCGGCTCTGTGCATTTTTTCTCAATAAACTTGGCCACATATTTTGCAATTGTAGTCAGGTTTGTATTTAAGACCGGCAGGTCATAAACCGGAAGCACCGGTACGAAGACCTTATAACCTCTTTCAGAAAAAAAATTTACGGTTTTGTCGAAATTGCTCAAACCACCCATCAATCCATGAAGTAGAATTAACGGTGAACCCTCCCCGGCTTCGATGAAAGAGAATTTCTTTTCTGTTTTGGTAATAAATCTCATAAAAATGCCTTATAAGCCTTGCAAAAATACAAATTTAAGCCCAACTATAATTTAAGCGTGAAAAAATCATAAAAAAATATTATGCAGACAACAGTTACCGAGGGTGTTGACCATAAGTGCTGCATATAACTTTCAACGGCGTAAAGACTTTTATATCAATATTTTAATTACCGAAATATAAACTTATACACATTAAGTCAAAAAGTGGGAAAAAGTGGGAGGTTTTAGAAATTTTTATATAAATTTGTCCCAAATGAAGAATTTCATCGGCACATACGAATGTAAGATCGACGACAAAGGTCGCATAAAACTTCCCTCTTCTCTGATGAGACAGATGGAAGATTTCGGCGATGAGCCCTTCGTAGTGAAACGCTCTGTGTTCCAGACCTGTCTGGAGGTTTACCCAATGAAGGGCTGGGACAGACTGATGGTGAAAATCAATAAGCTGAACCGTTTTCAAAAGAAAAATGCAGACTTCATCCGACAGTTCACCGCAGGACTGAAAACCGTAGAACCCGATAACGCCGGCCGCCTGCAAATTTCGAAAGACCTGACTTCATTTGCAAACCTGCAAAAGGAAATCGTGATTACAAGTGCAGGCGAACTGTTTGAGATCTGGGACAAAGATGCTTACGAAGACATCATTGCTGCTTCCAAAGATGATTTTGCAAAACTGGCCGAAGAAGTGATGGGCGACCTCAGCTTCGGCGACGAAGAAAATTAAAAACCCCGGAATTGCCGGAACAAAAATTCCTGTACTCCTTAATATATAAGACAGAATGTATCACAATCCCGTTTTGCTGCACAAGAGTGTAAATGATCTGGTTACAAATCCCAGCGGTATTTATGTGGACGTTACCTTCGGCGGCGGCGGACATTCGCGGGCAATTTTGGAGAAACTTTCTCCTAAAGGGAAACTGTACGCTTTTGACCAGGATCTGGATGCTCTAAAAAATACGATTGAGGATGATCGTTTTACACTTATCAATCAGAATTTCAGATTTTTAGAAAATTCACTGATGGTCTATGGCGAACCGCGCGTTGATGGAATTCTGGCCGATCTTGGCGTTTCCAGCCATCAGTTTGATGAAGCCGAACGTGGTTTTTCCACAAGAAATAACGCGCCACTTGATATGCGCATGAACGTAATGCAGAGCCTGGATGCAAAAAAAGTCATTAATGAATATGAAGAAGAGCAACTTGCAGATATTTTCTATTATTATGGCGAACTGCGCGAAGCGAGAAAACTGGCGCGCGAAATTGTACATCACCGGAAAATTAAAACAATTGAAACGACAGAAGATCTGAAGAAAGTATTCAGCTACATTCCGCAATTCAAACAGAATAAATTCTTCGCACAGGTTTTTCAGGCCGTGCGGATCGAAGTAAACCAGGAACTCGATGTTTTAAAGGAACTGTTGCTCCAGTCCTATAAAATGCTGAAACCCAAAGGAAGACTTGTAGTGATATCCTATCACTCACTGGAAGACAGACTGGTGAAAAGATTTTTGAAAAACGGCATGTTCGAAGGCGAACCCGAAAGAGATATTTACGGTAATTACTCCAAAGCATTTGACCTGCTGCAGACCAAAGCTTTTGTCCCCGATGAGGCCGAAGTTAAAGAAAACTCGCGTGCACGGAGCGCCAAAATGCGCGTGGGAATTAAGATTTAGATTTTTATAACTACAGAATGGCTAAGAAACCTACATACCGCACTCAGAAGAAACTCACTTTTATCGATCTGGTAAAAGGTAATTTCCTGAACCGTGATGAGGTGAAGATTCATTACAAATATTTTTTGCTCGTTTTTGTATTATTAATGGTAATGATCTACAGTAACCACCTGGTGAGCCAAAAGATTGAAATGGTCAACGAACTGAAAGAGCAGACCGAAGAATTTAAATCACGGAATGCATATGCACAAAGCCGCTTGATAAAAGTAAAGCTGGAATCGGAACTCGGCAAAGAAATGGTGCAGGATTCACTGTTATCCTTAGAAAATCATCCACATAAATTATTGGTAAAACTAGACAGTACAGATGGCGGTGCGAAATGAATTTGAAAATAAGCGCTCAAAAACTTTGAGATGGGGCTACTTCTTTGCGGGGTTTGCCTTTATCTTGTTTATAGTTTTTCTGGCACGTATTCTCATATTACAAAACACTAATGTTCAGGAGATTAAAGACGATTACATCAACAAAAACTATCGGGAGGCCACTTTAAAAGCCGCACGCGGAAATCTTTATGCTTCAGATGGATCCATTCTCGCCACCACGGTGATGCGCTATGATGTGTATCTGGATTTCAAAACTGTGAAGGACAGCGTGTACGCCAACAATATCGCCGCGCTTTCCGATTCATTATCTGCCATGTTCGGTAAGCCACGAAGTTATTTCCGCGACCGGCTGGATCAGCAGAAAAAAGCAAAGAACCAATACTATTCGCTGGTCAAAGGTCTCGATTTCGATGATTACGACCGCATCCGAAACTTCCCCATATTTAAAAAAGGCAAAAACCGCGGTGGCTTCATCGTGGACAGGAATTTCAAACGGGAGCTGGCGACCACGCAGATCGGCGCAGGAACGATCGGTATGGATAACGGCATTGCAAAATCCGGTCTTGAAGGTGCTTTTTCAAAATATCTCACCGGAACAGACGGCACACGTTTGGAGCAGCGCGTAAACTCCAGCCAGTGGAAACCGATTGATTACTGGAAGGTGAATGAACCGGTTGACGGCGAAGATGTGTACACCACGATCGACCTGCGAATTCAGGATATTGCGCATTCGGCTCTGGAAAAACAGCTTATAAAATTTGATGCTGAACACGGCTGCGTTTTGCTCATGGAAGTGGCTACAGGAAAAGTGAAAGCCATGGTCAACCTGCGCCGCACGGAACCTGGAGTTTACGTAGACGCCTATAACTACGCACTCAAAGATGCTACAGAACCCGGTTCTACCTTCAAAACGGTCTCGCTTTTAGCAGCGATGGATGATGGTTTTATTGATGAAAATACCACTGTAAATGTGGGAAACGGCGTGTGGACTTATGCAAAACAGCGAATTTCCGACGGACATGGCGGCGGCACTTATGAGATCTCAGATGTCCTTGCAAAATCCAGCAACGTAGGTTCTGCCAAACTCATCACCAAATTTTATGCAGATAAACCCCAGGTTTTTCTGGATCATCTTCGTCGCTGGAAAATGTTCGATAAAATGGATATTGAACTTCCCGGCGTAACCAAACCCTTCATCGTAACTCCTCAGGATAAACGATGGAATGCAGCAACGCTCGCATCTCTGGCGTATGGCTATTCCTCCAGATTTAACCTGCTGCAGCTCACTACTTTTTATAATGGTTTAGCGAACAAAGGAAAAATGCTGAAGCCCCTTTTCATCGATAAGATCATGAAAGACGGCCAGATTTTATATGAAGCGAAACCTCAGATCATGGTCAAAAAAATGGCTTCGGACAAGGCTTTGGAAATGATGACCAGCGCGCTGACAAAAGCCGTTGAAAAAGGTACAGGAAAAAGCATTTTTACACCCAACCTCAAAATGGCCGGGAAAACAGGGACTGCACGTTTTGAATACTGGAAACACGGTCCCGCAAAGTATCAGGCGAGCTTTGCAGGATTTTACCCGGCAGACAATCCGAAGTACACCTGCATTGTGATGATCAACCAGCCCGACAATTCCAAAGGATTTTACGGTGCCACCGTTTCGGCGCCGGTTTTTAAGGAAATCGCCGGTAAGACTTTCCTGAAAACGCCACAAAATATAGAACCGGAATTATTGGTCGACCGGAAAGTAGACCTCAGCAAAATGATTGACCCTGCGGTAAAAATTGCTGTAAATGGCAATCAGATGCCGAAAGTGGTAGGTCTGATCGGAAAAAACATTATTCCCCAGCTCGAGAATCAAGGCTACCGCGTGGATTACAAAGGTGTCGGACGTATAAAGGAGCAGTTTCCGCTGGAAGGAACGCTCATTAAAAAAAACCAGCGAATCTATCTGCAGTTGCAGAATTAATATTAAAAGTCAGCCTTGCTGAAAAGCAGGTGTGAATTAAAAAATGAAGTTAGCAGAATTACTGAACCGAATTACCGTCCTGGAAACAAAAGGCAGCAAAGACGCTGAAGTTTCGGGAATTGTTTTCGACAGCCGCAAAGCTGTGGAAGGTTCACTTTATGTCGCTGTGAAAGGAACGGTTTCAGACGGTCATGCTTTTGTTGGCTCTGCAATCGGCAACGGTGCTAAAGCAGTTGTATGCGAACATTTTCCCGATGAATTACAAGACGGAATTGTATACTTAAAAGTTGCAGACAGTTCGAAAACCCTCGGTCAGCTCGCTTCGAATTTTTATGGAAATCCTTCGGAAAAATTAACATTGATCGGCATTACCGGGACTAACGGCAAAACTTCTACGGCAACTCTTCTTTACGATATTTTCAAAAATTTAGGTTTTAAAGCTGCTCTTATTTCTACCGTGGAATATAAAATTGCGGGCGAAATAATACCGTCAACACATACTACTCCTGATATTGTACGTCTAAATCAGATGTTGGCACAAGCTGTAGAAACCGGCTGCGAATACGCGGTGATGGAGGTTTCCTCACATGGCATACATCAAAACAGGACGGAAGGACTTAAATTCAAAATTGCCGGATTCACGAATATTACGCATGATCATCTGGATTATCATAAAACCTTTGCCGAATATTTAAAGGTTAAGAAAAGATTTTTTGATGAACTTTCAGCAGATGCCGTGGCCATTACAAATACTGATGATAAGAACGGGCCTGTAATGCTTCAGAACACAAAAGCCCGGAAGAAATCCTACGCCTTGAAAAAGATGGCAGACTACCACGGTAAAATCGTGGAAGGTGATTTCAATGGGATGTTGCTGAACTTTAACGGAAAGGAATTCTGGACCACACTCACCGGGAATTTCAATGTATACAATTTACTTCTGGCATTTGCAGTAACTGCAGAATGCGGTTTCGATGAAAACGATGTGCTGCAGGCCATGTCAAAACTGAAAAGAGTGAAAGGCCGTTTTGAAACTTTACGCTCAGACGGTGGCATTTTCTTCGTCGTCGATTATGCGCACACGCCGGATGCGTTGGAAAATATTCTTGATTCCATCAATCAGATACGCACCAAGAATGAAAGGCTGATCACAGTTTTCGGGTGTGGCGGTGACCGCGACCATGCAAAACGACCGGAAATGGGAAAGATCGCGACGCGAAAATCAACACTGGCGATAATCACTTCCGACAATCCCCGCAGCGAAGATCCAACCAGCATTATAAAAGAAATCGAAGCAGGTGTAGAACCGCAAAATTTCAGCAAATACACTTCGATCCCTGACCGGAAAGAAGCGATTAAAATGGCGATCAAATTTGCGGAACCGAAAGATATTATTCTCGTTGCCGGCAAAGGCCACGAGAATTACCAGGAAATCAACGGCGTGAAACACCATTTCGATGACAAGGAAACCATTGTAGAACTGGCAAAATTAATGTCGAAATAACAAAATAAACGATCATGTTATACTATCTGTACGAATATTTTAACAGTCACGGAATTCACATTCCGGGCCTCGGCATGTTCCGGTTTATATCGTTCCGTGCAGGTATGGCTGTCTTGCTGTCACTCGTGATTGCATTGCTGTTCGGGAAAAAGATCATCAACTATCTGCGTCGGCGGCAGATGGGCGAAATGGTCCGCGATCTTGGTCTTGAAGGGCAAAAACAGAAGGAAGGTACGCCGACCATGGGCGGGCTGATCATCATCATCGCCACGCTGATTCCCGTTCTGCTTTTTACCAGGGTTCTGAACATTTACATCGTTCTGCTCATTATATCAGTAGTCTGGATGGGCGCTATCGGTTTTATTGATGATTATCTGAAGAAGATCAAAAAAAACAAAGACGGCCTCAGCGGCAAATTCAAAATTATCGGACAAGTCGGTCTGGGCCTGATCATCGGAGTGACTATGTATTTTCATCCGGATATTACGGTAAAAAGAAAGTATGCCGATGCTAAAGAAGTTAACCGGAATAATGTGGAGCGAAACTTTATGCCAACCGAAAAAGCCACCGTTTCCACCGTGCCTTTCATTAAAAATAATGAATTCGACTACAGCGGAATTTTATTTTGGATGACGCCAGAAAAAGCCCACGAATGGGCATGGATCGTTTTCATTCCTATCGTGATATTTATTGTTACAGCCGTATCCAATGGCGCCAACATTGCCGACGGGATCGATGGTCTGGCGGCGGGAACAAGTGTCGTCATCCTGCTCACCCTATCCTTTTTTGCCTACGTTTCGGGAAACATCATTTTTGCAGATTATCTCAACATTATGTTCCTGCCCAATATGGGTGAGACCACGATTTTTGCACTCGCACTGGTCGGTGCGGTGATCGGATTCTTCTGGTATAATACGTATCCGGCGCAGGTTTTCATGGGCGATACGGGAAGTTTGATGCTGGGCGGCGTTATTGCGGTTCTGGCAATTATCTTAAGAAAAGAACTGTTGATTCCCGTACTCTGCGGAATTTTCTTAATTGAAAATATTTCGGTGATGCTTCAGGTAGGCGTCTTTAAATACAGAAAAAGAAAATTTGGGCTGGAATATGCGCAGAATAACAGACTCTTCAAGATGTCACCACTTCACCATCATTACCAGAAAGAAGGATATCATGAAAGTAAGATCGTAAACCGCATGATCATCATGGGTGTTTTATTTGCCATTATTTGTTTAATCACGCTGAAAGTAAGATAATATGAAAGTAGCAGTCCTGGGAGGAGGAGAAAGCGGCTTCGGCGCAGCTTATTTAGCGAAGAAAAAAGGGATGGAAGTTTTTCTGTCGGATAAAGGCTCCATTTCTGAGTCTTATAAAAAGCTTCTGACTGATGCCGATATCGACTTTGAAGAAGGTCAGCATTCCGAAGAAAAAATTCTGGCTGCAGACTGGATCATCAAATCGCCGGGCATTCCGAAAAAGGCTGATATTATTTTTAAAATAAATCAAAAAGGAATCCGACTTTCTTCTGAAATTGAATTCGCCTCTGAATTTACAGATGCCAAGATCATTGCGATCACCGGCAGCAACGGTAAAACAACAACCACGTCTTTGATCTATCATATTTTAAAGAACGACGGTTTAAAGGTAGGTTTGGGCGGAAACATCGGTAAGAGTTTCGCAAAACAGGTCGCAGATGAGAATTTCGACTATTATGTGCTGGAGGTCAGCTCATTTCAGTTAGATGATATTCAGAACTTCAGACCGTATATTTCTTTATTGCTGAACTTAAGTCAGGATCACCTGGATCAGTATAATTACAATTACGAAGAATATGCGCTGGCCAAGTTCCGGATCGCCGAAAACCAGGAAAACGATAATTTCTTCATTTATAATAAGGATGATGTGATGAGCCTCAGTCTTCTTGAAAAACTGGAGATCAAAGCAAAAATGATCCCTTTCTCCACGCAGGAGAAATTGAAGGAAGGCGGTTTCATTCAGGAAAATAAACTCATTGTAAAACTTCAGGATGAGTTCTCGATGAAGGTTGATGAACTTTCACTGGTTGGTAATCACAATATCGCCAACAGCCTTGCCGCTTCGATTGCGGGTAAAATTCTGCAGATCAACAATGAGCGCATCCGCAGCGCGCTGATGACTTTTCAGGCAGTTGAACACCGCCTGGAAGAAGTCGCCGAGATCGGTGGCGTAAAATTCATCAACGACAGTAAAGCGACCAACGTAAATGCTGCATATTACGCGCTGGAAAGTATGAAACAGCCCACAGTCTGGATCGTAGGCGGCATTGATAAAGGAAATGATTACACAGAAATTGAAGACCTCGTAAAGAAAAAAGTAAAGGCAATTGTGTGTCTGGGTTTAGATAATGCCAAGATCATCGATTTTTTTCAGGGAACTAAAGAACTGATCTACAGCACCACCAGTATGGAAGAAGCGGTACGTGTTTCAAAATCGGTTGCCCAAAAAGGTGATACCATTCTGCTTTCACCGTGCTGTTCAAGTTTTGATCTTTTCCAGAATTATGAGGACCGCGGCCGGCAGTTTAAAAAAGAAGTACTAAATAAAACAGAAAACGACGGAAAATAAATGCAGGATTCAGACCAAAAATTAGAACTGTTAAAAGGCGACAAAGTCCTCTGGAGCGTGATCTTACTGATCTCGTTCTCGTCGGTCTTTCCTGTTTACTCGGCCAGTTCCAATTTGGAGTATATTGTAAATAACGGAACCACCACCACGCACCTCATCAAACACATGTTTTTTGTGGTATTGGGCTTGGCCATCATGCGCGGCGTTGGTTTTTTCAAATACGAACATATCGGCAAACTCAGCAGTATACTTCTCGGATTTATGGTTCTGCTGCTGTGTCTCACCATGTTTACAGGCACGCAGATCGATGGTGCTTCGGCCTCACGGTGGCTGAAAATCCCCGGCACACCGATCTCTTTTCAACCCTCGTCGTTCGCCTATTTGCTGCTGGTTATCTATCTGTGCAGATATCTCACAAAAAAAATAAAGAGAGACCGCTTACCGATCGAAAATATACTGTACATTTTTGGGCCGGTACTTATCGTTTTTGGTCTGGTAGCAAAAGATAACGGCTCTACGGCTTTAATGATTTTAATGGTTTCACTTGCGGTAATGGTGATCGGTCAGCTGAATAAGAAATACATTTTTGGCTTTGTAGGCCTTTCAAGTGTGGCGATCGGTTTGTTTATGCTGCTTGCGTTAAAGACCGACCTCATCGGCAGTAACCGCGTTCACACCTGGCTGAGCCGGATCGAAACCTTTACCAATACCAAAAAAACAACCGACGTAGATGACGAAACATTAAAAGCAAAAAACTACCAGGTGATGCAGGCAAAAGCAGCCATTGTTCACGGTGGAATTACGGGAATGGGTCCGGGCAAAAGTGCGCTGAAACAGATGCTGCCTCAATCCGCTTCCGATTTCATTTTTGCTATTATCGTGGAGGAGTATGGTTTTTTTGGCGCCGTATTTCTCATCACCCTGTATCTCATTATGATCATCAGGATCATCATGATAGCCAGTAAAATGCCTGCGTTCTTTGGCAGCTTGCTCGTGCTGAGTCTCGGGATCATGATTTTTGTACAGCTCGCGGTGAATATTGCCGTGGCAGTAAACCTGATTCCGGTTACAGGCCAGCCTTTACCACTGATCAGTTATGGTGGAACCTCCATGCTGGTGACTTATATTCAGCTCGGAATTATTTTAAATGTAAGCTCCAGAATCCAGGTGTACGACGAAGAAGGAATGGGCAAAAAACAAAATATTGAAGAAATAAATGATATCGCCTGAAATGTAAATGATTACTGATGACGAACTTGTACTAAAATCACTATCAACCGATTATCAACAATAATATAAAATGAACAAAACACTAAAAATTCTCATGAGCGGCGGCGGAACAGGTGGACACATCTTCCCCGCTATCGCCATTGCCGATGAAATCCAGAAAAGATTTCCGGAGGCAGAATTTTTGTTCATCGGTGCAGACGGTAAGATGGAGATGGAGAAAGTTCCGCAAGCCGGTTATAAAATTGTTGGATTGAACATCGCAGGCTTCGACCGTGGCAATCTGCTGAAAAATGTTGGCCTTCCGTTCAAAGTGGTGGCAAGTTTGGCAAAGGCACGGAGAATTATTAAAAACTTTAAACCTGATTTTGCCGTCGGCACAGGAGGTTTTGCCAGCGCGCCGGCTTTGTTCACCGCCACAACACTCGGCGTACCTGTTTTTGTACAGGAACAGAATTCACTGCCGGGGAAAACAAATATTTTCCTCTCGAAAAAAGCAAAAGCAGTATTTACCGCTTATCCGAATATGGAGCGGTTCTTTAAAGGCACCCAAACTTTTTTCCTGGGAAATCCGGTGCGGAAAAACATTATCACAGATCTGATCGGCTCCGCAACGGCAAAGGAAAAACTCGGTATTTCGCCGGAGAAACTCACTATTCTTTCTGTAGGTGGCTCTCAGGGTTCAAAAACGCTAAATGATGCCTGGAAGGAAAATATCAAGACCATTGCGGAAAAAGGTTTCCAGCTGATCTGGCAGACCGGAAAAACAGAATATAAGACACTAAGTGAAGAGTCTCACATCTCGGATCTTAAATCTCAGATCTTCCTAAAAGAGTTTATTTCAGATATGGCTCTCGCTTACTCCGCGGCAGATGTGATTTTGTCCCGCGCGGGTGCGATCGCGATCTCAGAACTGGCAATTGCTAAAAAACCTGTGCTGCTGGTTCCTTTCCCTTTTGCTGCCGAAGATCACCAAACAAGCAACGCACTGACA
Source organism: Kaistella palustris DSM 21579 (assembly GCF_000422265.1). Classification (GTDB taxonomy): domain Bacteria; phylum Bacteroidota; class Bacteroidia; order Flavobacteriales; family Weeksellaceae; genus Kaistella; species Kaistella palustris. Next base: position 88,863 of record NZ_AULL01000017.1, on the reverse strand, counting down.
TTAGTAGAAAAAAACGCAGCAAAAATGGTAAAAGACACCGAAATGAAAGAAAAATTTCTGCCCACTTTGCTCGGGATTTGTGATGATCAGAACCTGCGAAAAGAAATGTCTGAAAACCTGGAATATTTTGCAAAACCCCATGCCACCGAAGATATTGTAAATGAAATCATTAAAACTTTAAATTTATAGAAACTCCTGAAAGCAACAGCAGCAATAAAGTATAGGGCTTTGAAAAGATAAAAAACAATGCAACCCATCACCACATATCAAAACTTTTATTTCATCGGCGCCGGCGGCATCGGAATGAGTGCCTTGGCGCGCTATTTCCACGCCTCGGGAAACAAAGTTCTGGGTTACGATAAAACCGTGACCAAACTAACTTCGGCGCTGGTTTCAGAAGGAATTGATTTGACTTTTGAAGATGAGATCACCGATACCCTCAAATCTCTACGCAAAGAAAATACACTCGTCATCTATACGCCTGCCATAAAAAAACTGGACATTTTAAATTATTTTAAAGAGGAAGGCTTCCGGATTCTAAAGAGAGCCGAAGTGCTGGGCATGGTTACGCAAAATACAAACTGTATTGCCGTGGCAGGCACGCATGGCAAAACCACAACCTCTTCCCTCGTTGCACATCTCTGTAAGGAAGCAGATTTACCTTTCTCCTGTTTACTGGGAGGAATTGCTGAAAACTTCAAGTCGAATTTCCTTTTTAATGGAGATGAAATTTCAGTAGTTGAAGCCGATGAGTATGACCGCAGTTTTCTGCAACTTTCTCCGGACTGGGCAGTAGTTACTTCTATTGATGCCGATCACCTGGATATTTATGGTGATAAGGAAACCATTGAACAAGGTTTTCGGGAATTTGCCGCGCTGGTTCCAGATGACGGGCAGCTGTTTGTAAAAAAAGGCATCGACATCGGTCGCGGCTCCCAATCGTACGCGGTCAATGAGACGGCAGATTATTATTCCGACAACATACAGGAAATAGGCGACAAAACTTCCTTCAATTTTCATACACCGACGGAAACAATCTCAGATTTCACCTGGGAAATTCCCGGCATTCACAATGTAGAGAATGCCACGGCAGCGCTCGCTGTAGTTTCGAATTTAGGCGTTGATTTTCAAATGCTTAAACGTGGGATAGCGAGTTTCAAAGGTATTAAGAGAAGATACACCAAAAATACCTTCGGAAACGGAAAAATTTATATTGATGATTACGCGCATCATCCCACGGAACTCAATGCGGTTATTGGTTCCATCAAAACCTTCTACCCCGACAAAAAACTGCTGGTTGTTTTTCAGCCGCACCTCTACAGCCGGACCCACGATTTTGCGGATAATTTTGCGCAAAGTTTAGACGAAGCTGATGAACTGCTGCTTCTCGACATTTATCCTGCGCGCGAATTACAGGAAAACTTCGAAGGCATTACTTCCGACTGGCTGGCAGAAAAAATCACACTTCAAAAAAAGGAGGTTTCAACGTTGGAAGAAGCCTTTAATAAAATAAAAGAAAAAGATTTTGATGTTCTGCTTACCGTGGGCGCGGGAAACATCGACACACTGTACGACGGGCTCGTGGAGTGGTTAAATTAAAGAGACAGTAAACTTTTAGAAAAAATCATCAGGAAAAAAAATGAAAAACAAATTCAGAATATTAAAAATATTAATTACAGTGATCCTCTTTGGGTTTCTGCTGAGTTTTTCATTGAAAAGGTTCAACAATAAATCTTTGGAAAAAGTTTCCGTGAATCTCGCCCAAACTAAAAATGCCGTTTATTTTATTGACGAAAAAGAAGTCACCGCCATTGTAGACAAAATGAATCCAACGCGCAGGATCGGCGACCTCAACATTCCGGAACTTGAGAAAAAACTTAATAACCTTGCAGCTGTAGACAGTGCAAACGTGTATTTGAATTTAAACGGCAATCTGAATCTCGATATTAAACAGCGTGTCCCTGTTTTCAGACTTAATAAAGATGGTAAAGATTTTTATGTAGACGAAAAAGGTACTGAATTCCCCACTTCACCGCATTACTCTTATGCGTGTATGCTTGTAACCGGCGATGTTCCACAGGAAGATTACCGCAAACTTGCCGAACTCATCAGTAAGATCGACCACGATGAATTCAGCAAAAAATATTTTATTGGCATTTCTAAAGAAAAAGGCGGCTATACCCTGCTGACCAGCGAAGGAAACTATAAAGTTGAGATTGGCGATCTGGACCGCATTCACCTTAAAGTGAAAGGCTTTAAAACTTTTGTGGAAAAATATCTGATCTATCAACAGCCTGAAAAATACAGCAAGATTTCGGTGAAATATGATAATCAAATCGTGACTACGCTGAATCCAAACTTTGCAGAGAACGACAGCATTTTAAATGTAGGCCGTAAAGAACTTGCAAAACTTCCGGTTCTTGCTGAGCGAAAAGCCGAAGCTGCTAAAAAAATAAAATCAGATGCAGTGCCTTCAGTTAAGAAAACTCCCGAAAAACCTAAAACAGTTACAAAACAAAAACCTGCGGAACCTAAAACTGCAGTAAAGAAGCAGGCGACAAAAGAACTGCCGAAAACTGCCGCTACACCGAAGAAGACTGCAGAAAAACCTAAGGGAAAGGTGCGCATAGAATAAAGAAACAGTAAGTAAGACACGGGTTGAAACCCGTTTAAAAATATAAAATCAAATCGACATACAAATGGAAAATCACGAGTATTCAGTAGGCCTCGACATCGGAACCACAAAGATTGTGACGATTGTCGGTAGAAGAAACGAACACGGTAAAATTGAAATCCTCGGCGTTGGAAAAGCAAAAAGTCTGGGCGTTCACAAGGGTATTGTGAACAATATTTCCCAGACCATTCAGTCCATCAAGGCCGCAGTAGCAGAAGCCCAGTCCAGTTCCGGCGTTGCCATTAACAAAGTTACGGTTGGCATCGCAGGCAAACATATCCGTTCGCTGCAGCATTCAGACTATATCATGCGCGAAAACCCGGATAAATATATCACCGAAGATGATATCGAAAAACTAAAAGAGCAGGTAAAAAAACTGGTGATGCTCCCCGGCGAAGAAATCATTCACGTTTTACCTCAGGATTATAAAGTGGATTCCGAAGGCGAAATCCAGGAGCCGATCGGCATGCACGGCAAACGCCTGGAAGCAAATTTCCATGTTGTGGTCGGACAAATGGGCAGCATACGAAATATTGCACGTTGCGTGCGCGAAGCCGGACTGGAAATGGAAGCCTTGACTCTGGAACCCCTGGCCTCGTCCGAATCTGTATTAACCAAAGAAGAAAAAGAAGCCGGTGTTGCAATCGTTGATATCGGCGGCGGAACTACCGATATTGCTATTTTTAAAGACAACATCATTCGCCATACCTGCGTCATTCCTTATGGTGGCGGAATCATCACCGATGATATTAAGGAAGGTTGCTCGATCATTGAAAAACATGCGGAACAGCTGAAGGTAAAATTCGGTTCTGCAGTTCCTGAGCTTGAAAAAGACAGCACTTTCGTCACGATTCCGGGGCTTCACGGCCGTCCTGATAAAGAAATTTCCTTAAAAACCTTAGCGCAGGTCGTGAATGCGCGGGTGGAAGAAATTCTGGAAATGGTAAATACCGAGCTTAAAGCATACGGCGCCTTCGAACAGAAAAAGAAGCTCATCGCAGGAATCGTTTTAACCGGTGGTGGCTCAAACCTCCGTCATCTGCGTCAACTGGCCAATTATACTACAGGTTTCGACAGCCGCATCGGTTTTGCCAATGAATATGTCGCAAACGACAAAAGCCAACAGTTAAAAGGTCCCGAATATGCCACTTCGATTGGACTTTTAATGGAAAGTTTAAAAATCCGCGACAAGAAAAACGGCATCGAACCTGTAGAAGAAGTCAGCGAAAAAGCTGAACCCGTAGAAAAGCAAACTGTCGAAGCGCCGGAACATCCCGAATTCCGTACAGAGGAGCAGGAAGTTCTGCACACTGCCGAAAGACGCCGTCACAAACTGACCATCGGACAGAAAATCATGGAAAGTGTAAAAAAATTCTTCGAAGAAGTAGAATAAATATAAATGATGAGTGATGCTTGATAAATGGCTTTATCAACTATCAGACTAAAAATTTCAATATCAATTATTAAACATAAAAATTATGGAAAATATGAACACACAGGGATTCTCATTTGACTTGCCAAAGGGAAATTCCTCAATTATAAAAGTGATCGGTGTAGGAGGCGGTGGTAACAATGCCTTGAAACACATGTACGAACGTGGCATTCACGGTGTAGATTTCGTGATCTGCAATACAGATGCGCAAACGCTGGACAACAATCCTGTTTCCAACAAAGTTCAGTTGGGCATGTCGATGACTGAAGGTCTAGGCGCTGGGGCGGATCCTGAAGTGGGCGAAAAAGCGGCCATCGAAAGCATCGAGGAAATTAAAGCTGCGATGGGACAGAACACCAAAATGGTCTTCATCACCGCAGGAATGGGTGGCGGAACCGGAACGGGTGCAGCGCCTGTTATTGCCAAAGTTGCCAAAGATATGGGAATCCTTACCGTGGGAATCGTCACCGTACCTTTTAGTTTTGAAGGCAAACGCAGACTTGAGCAGGCGGACCTTGGTCTTGATAAATTAAGAAATAATGTAGATTCTCTGATCGTCATTAATAACGATAAGCTTCGTCAGCAGTTTGGTAATTTAGGTTTCAAATCCGGTTTCTCCAAAGCGGATGAAGTGTTGACCAACGCTGCAAAAGGAATGGCAGAGGTGATTACAGGTTATTTTGATGTAAATATAGACTTCCGTGATGCGAAATCTGTACTTGCAAATTCCGGTACGGCATTAATGTCGAACGGTGTGGCGTCTGGCGAAAACAAAGCCGAAGAAGCAGTGAAAAAAGCCCTGGATTCTCCACTTTTAAATGACAATAAAATTACAGGTGCTAAAAACGTTTTACTCCTGATCCGAAGCGGTTCTGAAGAAGTTACCATGGACGAAATCGGTGTGATCATGGATCATATTCAAAAAGAAGCCGGCAACACCGCTGATATTATTTTTGGTGTGGGCACCGACGAGGAACTGGGTGATGCAGTAAGTGTACTCGTGATCGCCACAGGTTTTGCAAAAGACCATCAGAAACATTCGGGTACGACCGAAAAAATTAAGTTCACATTAGCAGACAGTGTCGATCCTGCGGAAACCAAAACTTCACCTTTCAGAAGCAAGACAGATAAAGAAGATTTCACCAGAGATAATTTCGCACGCCGGAGTCTTTTTATTTTAGATGATGAAGAAGATCTGAATACACCTGAGTTCAAAGTAAAATCTCCTGAGAAAAAAATGCGTCAGGAAAGAGAAATGCCGTCAAGAATAACGCATTTCGATCTGGATGAAGCTGAAGAACCGGATCAAACTTTTAAAATCATTGATGAGGAGCAGGAGCTGGATCTCTTCTCTTTTCAGGATGATCCTTCCGATTACCTGGAAGCAGAATCCTTGAAATTTGAGGTGGAAGACAGAGCTGTTGAAAAACCAAAACCTTCAACACCAAACTTTGAAGAGGAAAAGCCGATCGAGTTCAGTTTTTTCGTAAACGAACCGATTGATGAACCTGCAGTTGAAACACCGCAACCAAAGGCAATAATCAAACCGGAACCGGTTCAGCAACCCGAAACAAAGGTGGAAGATAAAGCAGCAGAAAAAGTTATTCAAATGCCGAAAGTGGAAGTTGAAGATGATTTTACATTCATCACCAAGCCCACTTCAACTGATAAAATTATGGAGCGCAGAAATAAACTGAAAGAGTTTAATTCCCGCTACCAGGTTTTCGATTCGGAAAGTGATTTCGACACGGTCCCCGCCTTCCGCCGAAAGAATATTTCCATCGACGGAACTAAAGCTTCTGATCAGGTGATCAGCAGTTATCTTGCAGAAAGCGACGGTAAAATGCAGGTGCGCGAAAACCGTTTTCTTAATAAGGACGTGGATTAAATCATTGTAACAATCTGGACAATAGCAGTGTAGCAATGTGGAAATTTATCAATGTAACAATTTTAAATTTTTTTTACATTACTGATAAACCTAACCATATTTAAACAGGTATCGCTACATTATTACACTGTTACACTGTTACATTGTTTCATTATTAAAATAAAAATTATGAGTTTAGAAAATACCATCAGCGAGGCGATCAAAGATGCCATGCGCGCCAAAGACAAAGTCGCTCTGGATGCTTTACGCGCGGTAAAATCGCAGATTCTTTTGCTTAAAACGGAGGCCAAAGGCGCAGACATTTCTGCAGAGCAGGAAATTGCCATTCTGCAGCGTATGGTGAAACAGCGGAAAGATTCTTACGATCAGTTTATCGCGCAGAACAGAACTGATCTTGCTGAAGTAGAAAGCGCGCAGACTGCGGTAATCGAAAAATATCTGCCGCAGCAGCTTTCCGAAGAAGAGCTTGAAAAAGAAATGAAGCAGATCATAAATGAAACTGGTGCAGAAAGTGCCAAAGACCTTGGGAAAGTAATGGGTACGGCCAGTAAAAAACTTGCCGGCAAAAGCGATGGCAAAAGCATTTCGGCCATGGCAAAGAAATTACTCTCCTAAAAAATGAGCGGTCATTGAGCAACTTCAATCGATCCTTCATGTATTATTCCTGATATTCAACTTTTGCATATCGATTTGATTGAAACCCGGAGCCTTTGTTGTTCCGGGTTTTTTCTGCCAAAAAGTCCTTTTGATACCTTTGGAATGATATTGATCATTAATCTAAAAGATTTTAGTCATTTAAAATTTTTAAATTTGCACTTCGAAATCAAAACAAACCCTAAATAATATAGATATGTATCCAGAAGAATTAGTACTGCCAATGAAAGCAGAACTTACCGATAAAGGTTTCCAGGACTTAACCACGCCCGAGGAAGTGAATGAAGCACTTAAGAAAGAAGGAACTACCCTGCTGATGATTAATTCAGTTTGTGGTTGTGCCGCTGGTGCTGCCAGACCGGGAGTGATTTTTTCACTAACAGGCGAAAAGAAACCTGACCAGATTACCACTGTTTTTGCAGGTTATGACGTAGATGCAGTAGCAGAAGCCAGAAAACATCTTGCACCTTTCCCGCCAACTTCACCGTGCGTAGCACTGTTCAAAGATGGTGAGCTTGTACACATGCTCGAAAGACACCACATCGAAGGAAATCCTGCGGGTGCTATCGCTGCAAATTTACAGGCCGCTTACGATCAGTACTGCTAAAACTAAAACCTTAGTTAAAAATTGATTCCGCTCCATCTGGGCGGAATTTTTTGTGCCAAAATAACTCACAAGCTTTTTGCGCAAAAAATATTATATTTGTAAATATGGCAACGAAAGCTCTTTTCAATACGGTGGTCAACTGGTTTATACGCCAGCGCATCGATCAGATTCAGAACTTTATGAATCATCCGGCGGAAACGCAGAACGGTGTCCTTTTTTCTCAACTTTACCATGCCGAAAATACAGATTACGGCAAGATCAATGGTTTCAGTTCCATATCGTCATACGAGGATTTTCAGAGAAATGTGCCCATTGTAACTTACGAGGATTTCGAACCTTTTATCGAGAAAGCCCGTCAGGGAAATCCCGACGTCATCTGGCCGGGATATATCCGGAAATTCGCAAAATCCTCCGGCACAACCAATGCGAAAAGTAAATTTATACCGATCTCCGAAGAAAGTCTGGAAGACTGCCATTTTAAAGCCGGCAAAGACCTGCTGTCAATTTACGCCAACAATCATCCCGAAAACTGTCTGTTTTTAAATAAAAACCTGCGGCTTGGCGGAAGTTCCGAACTGTACGAAAATTACAACACCAAGTTTGGAGACCTCTCTGCAATTATGATCGAAAACCTGCCTTTTTGGGTGGAGATCACCACCACGCCCAGTAAAAAAATCTCGCTCATGTCTGAGTGGGAAAGTAAACTCGCTGCGATCGTGTCCGAAGTGCGAAATGAAGATGTAGGAAGTATGACAGGCGTGCCGAGCTGGATGATGGTTTTGCTTCAAAGAGTTCTGGCCGACACAGGCAAAGGTACGATAGCAGAATTGTGGCCGAATCTGGAGGTTTTCTTTCACGGAGGAATCAGCTTTAAACCGTACAGAGATCAGTACCGCAAAATGCTGGGCAAAGACATTAACTATTACGAAATTTATAACGCCTCCGAAGGTTTTTTCGGTATTCAGGATCAGCACGGCAGCGACGAGATGCTTTTGATGCTGGACTACGGAATCTTTTACGAGTTCGTTCCGATGGACTCATTTGATCCAAAAAACCTGCGTGCAGTGCCGCTGGAGAAAGTAGAGATCGGAAAAAATTACGCCATGGTCATCACTACAAACAGCGGACTCTGGCGTTACCTCATCGGCGATACGGTGCGGTTTACTTCTCTGAAACCTTTCAGGATCAAGATTTCCGGCCGCACCAAACATTATATCAATGCTTTCGGCGAGGAACTGATGATCGACAATGTGGAAACTGCCCTGGCCAAAGCCTGTGAGATTACAAATTCTACAGTCTCAGATTTTACGGGCGCACCTGTTTTTATGAAAGACGGCGAGAGCGGGGCCCACGAATGGATCTTTGAATTTGTAACAGCACCGCAAAATCTGGCGCATTTCACAGAAATATTCGATGGTCACCTGAAATCGATCAATTCCGATTACGAGGCGAAACGGTACAATAATATCACGCTGAAACAACCGGTTGTTCACATGGCCAAACCCCAGCTCTTTTACCGCTGGATGTCGGGACGGGGAAAATTGGGTGGTCAGAATAAAGTGCCGCGGCTGAGCAATGACCGGGAATATATAGAACCCTTACTGGAGATGAACAAATAGAGCGCCTATTTTTTGCGGATCTCTTCGGTTTTCTTTTCCACTTTTACAGCGCCTCTGTCTGCGGCGTCTTTCACATTTTCGCCCACTTTCTTTAACTGATGACCGGCTTTATCGGCAGCAGAATCAATTTTTTCGGCGGCCACATTCAGCTTTTCTTTGGCTTTGTCTACAGTTGACTGTACGGTCGCAGAATCGAGTGCAGTAGTTTTTGTGGTTTCTACAGTTGTTCTCGTCACAGTTCCGTCGGGATTTTCGGAGGTTTCAGTTTTTGTCTCAGACTGGCTGCAGGCCATTAAAGAGAAAAAAGCAGCACAGCTTACGATAACATGTTTTTTCATAATAAAATGTATTTTCCTTTCAAAAATAAAAAATTTTAGGGCTTGCCGACAGGATTTACCGCAGTAACTTCTTCTGCTGGTTTCGTTTTATCAATATTAATTTTTAAGGCCTCTGCTTTTTTCTTTTCCTCGCCGGGCTTTTTTGCAGCTTTATCTTTTTCCGCAGTTTCGGCTTTTAACTGCTTTTCAGCTTCAGATTTCTTTCGGCTCTGCTGTAGCGAATCCTGGTATTTTAAAGATGAGATTCGTATCTGTCTCGCAATATTTACAGTTGTTGCACCTGCGGAAAAAGAATCTACCGCCGTGGTATCATATGGTGCTGAGGAACTGCTGAGCTCAGCAATTACCGGTGCCGGCACAGGTTTCTTGCCGCAGGAAAATAAAAAAAGGAAACTTAAAACAATGGTTATATTCTTCATTTCTATTTAATGTTAAATTCTGCTAATACCGGAAAATGATCCGACAAATGTACGCTTCTGTCTACTTTATAACTCACGGCTTTTATTTCGGGGGATGTAAATATATAATCGATCCTCAGCGGGAATTTATAATCATGGAAACTCGTGCCACTGCCTTTCCCTGCTTTCATAAAAGCATCCGTAAGTCCTTTGCCCAAGGTATAATACTCGTAAGAATTGGGCACTGCATTAAAATCACCGGCGAGGATCACAGGATACGGAGAACTTTCTACCGCCCGCCGGATCTCCGCAATTTCCTGCTGGTGAATTTTAAAAACAGGCAGTAAACGGTGAAGCACATATTTGATCTTTGTCTGGTTTTTTTCGAGATCTTCAGCAGGTTTTACTTTTTGCTTTTCAAAGGAGAACGGATTTAAATAAAGATTGATCACGCGAATGATCTTGCCATTAAATTTAACATCCGCAAAAAAGGAGTTGCCGTTGCCGGTCATGGTGATCTTGCCCTGATTTATAATTTCGGTTTTGGAATTTAAGGCTACAATAGGATAATCTGTAGTTTTATAAGAATAGCCCGGAATTTGAAATTCACTGCCGCATTCCTGTCCAAAGATGATGTCTGCCTGCGTATTTGCCAGATATTCATTGATGGCTTCACGACCCATTGAACCACCTTTGATGTTCATCGTCACGATTTTCAGATTGGGCTTTTCCGCGCTTTCTTCGGTGAAGTTGATCCACCTTTTTATCGGATTATAAAAAAGAATGGAGCATAACAGGAAAAAAACTGCTTTTTTTTGGCGAAGTACAATCCAAACGAAACACAGCAGGAAATGCAGAATTACCAAAACGGGAAAAAGCAGTGACAGCAGATTCACCCATACCAAAGTCTGCGGTGCGATATACGCGTTCAGATAAGTTCCTGCCAGTAAGGCCAGGATCACAAGATGACCTAAAGTAAGAATACCACGGAAAATGTTCACAGCAAGGTTTTAATTGATTCGGTAGCGGTTATCCTTCCAGTATTTGGCGAGCACAAATCCCACAATTGCACCACCGATATGGGCAAAATGTGCAATACCGCCCATGCTTCCACTGAAACCAAGATAAAGCGATATGACGATGATCCCGGGTAAAAGATATTTGGCTTTAATGGGGAACGGAATGAACATGAAGATCATCTTGGCATCAGGAAAAAGCGTAGAGAATGCGGCCACCACACCGAATATTGCACCGGAAGCTCCCATCATCGGTATATTGTTAATGGTTTCTTCGCTGATACCAAGCTGCACGATCTCAAAATAATTCCAGCCACAGTTCAGAAAGTAGGCGCCGATACCGCTTGCAAAATACAGGATCAGATATTTCCTGTCGCCCAAAAACTGCTCCAGCACAGGCCCAAAACTCAGCAGTGTAAGCATGTTAAAGAGAATATGCGTTAACCCGATGCCCGGACCCTGCATAGGTGCGTGCATAAACATGTGTGTGATGATCTGCCACGGTTCGAAATAAGGTGAAGCGATATAAAAAACTGAGAACAGTTCATAAAGTTTCGGGAACATATAGAAATTCGAAACCAGGTACATCAGCACATTGAGTATGAGTATGGTTTTGGTAACAGGCGTTAATCGGGGGAACATAGTTTAAAATTTATTTTTTAATTCGTCGAGCGGGACCTCTATAAAACATCTTTTTCCGCTCGGCAAAAAGTCGGGAAAGCCAAGTTCGGTAAAATCCTTGATCACCTGCTCAGCCTCGGATTTATAAAGGAAATCGAAACGGGATTTGCTGTGCAGTTTCAGCCACTGCTGATCATAAAATGCCAGAAAATCTTCCTCATTGGTATACTCCAGGATTTCGAAAAGCTGCTCCATAAATTTCATGACCTGCGTTTCCTTTAAACCTTCGGGTACGGCATCTATACGCAGAACATTATCATTCGCAATGATCATATCGAAGCCGAGCTCAGGCAAATATTTCTTAATGGAACGGAATTTATGTTTCTCGATCTCATTCATATGATATTCCAGCGAGAAAAGCAGCGTTTGTTTTTCCTGGCTGCGTTTGCGGCCGCCATTCCGCTGACTGACCACCAACCGGTGCATTCTGCCAAGATCCAGCATCAGCGTTTTGCCGTTTTTATTAAAGAGCCAGTAACCGTTGGGTAAACGCATGATATCTTCATCGAAGTCTTCATCTTCAAAAAGATTAATTTTCGAGGGTTCTGCCGGGATGCTCTGCTGGTAAATATCGGTCATGGCAATCTTCTCGCCCGCGGAAACCTTCTCTTCCAGAAAAGGATTGTAATTGCGGTCGACAGTAATTTCAGGCGTTCTATACGCACCACCGAAATTGGGTTTATGCACAAAGGCATCGATTGCGGTATCGCGCTCAAAATCCAGACTTGGCGCCACATTATATATCCCAAGGGATTTTTTAATGGTGGACCGTATCAGCGCAAATATCAGATTCTCATCTTCAAACTTTACTTCGGTTTTTTGGGGATGAATGTTTACATCTACTTTCTCGGGATCCAGTTCCAGGAAAAGAAAAAATGTGGCAATGTAACCAGGGAGCAGCAATCCTTCGAAAGCATCCTGAACAGCTTTGTTAAAATAAGCGCTGCGAAAGAACCGGCCATTCACAAAAAGGAACTGCTCGCCCCGGACTTTTTTCGCACCTTCGGGTTTGGCTACGAAACCATTGAGCTTCACCCAGCCCAGATCTTCTTTTATGGGAACCAAAAGCGGCTGCAGCTTGCGCCCAAAAATATCCACGATCCGTTGCAGTGTGCTTGCTTTCCGTAAACGGAAAATAATATCATCGTTATGAAAAAGCTCAAAATCTATATTCTCATGAGCCAGGGCAACGCGCTGAAAATCATCAATAATATGCCGGAATTCTACATTGTTATTTTTAAGAAATTTCCGGCGGGCAGGCACATTATAAAAAAGGTTTTTGACCAGAAAATTACTGCCTTCTGCGGTTTGTATGGGTTCCTGAAACTGGAAACCGCCACCTTCAATATAGATATTGGTGCCTGTTTTGGCGTCTTTGGTTTTGGTTTTCAGTTCTACCTGCGCAACTGCTGCGATGGAAGCCAGCGCTTCGCCCCGAAAGCCTTTGGTGGCAATACGGAAAATATCTTCGGTGGAATTGATTTTGGAGGTGGCATGCCTTTCAAAAGCGAGCCGTGCATCGGTATCGCTCATACCGCTGCCATTATCAACAACCTGGATTAAGTTTTTACCGGCCTCACGGATGATGAGTTCAATTTTTGTGGCATGCGCGTCGATCGCGTTTTCCATGAGTTCTTTCACTATCGAAGCAGGCCTTTGCACCACTTCGCCCGCGGCGATCTGGTTAGCAACATGATCGGGTAAAAGTTTGATGATGTCTGACATAAAGTAATAATCTCGGCAAAATTAAGTATTCCGATGGGCTTTTCAGGAATTTTTTCGGGAAATGCTTTTTCTTATCTGTATTTGAGTCCGTCGATTTTTCCGGTGAATTTATGCACTGCTTTTTCAGCCAGGCTGCGTTCATCGGCCAGATGTTTGAGCTGAAATTTCTGTTTTTTTCTGAGAACCATAAAATGATAATCTTCGGCTTCCCAAATACCGTACTTCTCGAAAAAGACCAGTTCCAGACCGTGATCTTCCCAGTGTTTCATCAGTGGGAAAAGTTCAACTTCCTGATCGATCACCTGCAAGCTTTCCGGGTGATGGGCTCGGGCATAAGCGATATATTGTGGATTGGGAATGTTGATGGCAATACGCGTTTTATCACCAGCGATCCCGGCTAAATTCGCAAATAATGCAGCATGATGTTCCAGGGGAATATGCTCAATTACATCCATCAAAGTAATAAAATCAAAGCTGGGGTGTTTGGGCTTATACACCACCACATCAGCTACATCAAAATGAATGTTTTTTTTCGCCTGAAGTTCGCTTTTTGCCACAGCAACGCTTTTTCCGCTAAGATCTACGGCTTCAATGAATCCTTTTGAAATTTTTTTACTTAAAAGTCTGGTGAATATTCCCACGCCACAGCCAAGTTCCAAAACGCTGGATTCTTCCTTCAGCCCCAAAGCCAGCAGTCTTTTATACAGTGAAATTAGGCGTTCATTGGCACCGATTTTCAATTGGCGCTGCACAAATTCGTCATAAAATCCGGAAATTTCCTCTTGTTTCATCAGGTAAAATTACTGTTTTTAAATTCACAAAAAACTTCCCGAACAACTCAGGAAGTTTTTTATCTATGGATGGAATTCTTATTTTTTCAATGTTTTGAAACCCATTTCGTAAAGGGCAAAACTGAGGATATCAGCATTCTCACCGATAACCTGGTCTGTGCTTCGGCCTGCGCCGTGACCGGCATTGGTTTCAATCCTTACCAGAACCGGATTGCTGCAGGCCTGTTTTTCCTGGAGCTCGGCACCAAATTTAAACGAGTGCGCGGGAACAACCCGGTCGTCGTGATCGCTTGTAATGATCATCGTCGATGGATAGCACACGCCATTTCTCACATTGTGCACCGGTGAATAAGATTTCAGATAGTCAAACATTTCTTTGCTGTCTTCGGCAGTTCCGTAATCGTAACTCCAACCTGCGCCGGCCGTAAATTTATTATACCGCAGCATATCTAAAACACCTACTCCCGGGAAAGCGACTTTGGCAAGATCGGGCCGCATGGTCATGGTAGCACCTACAAGAAGTCCACCGTTGGATCTGCCCGAAAGCGCCATATATTCACTGGAGGTATAACCGTTTTTCTGCAAATATTCGCCGGCCGCGATAAAGTCTTCGAAAACATTTTTCTTTTGCATCTTGGTTCCGGCGTCGTGCCATTTTTTGCCGTATTCACCGCCACCGCGGATATTTGGCACGGCATAGATTCCGCCATTTTCCATCCAGATTGCATTAACGGTAGAAAATGAAGGTTGCAGGCTGATATTGAAACCGCCATACGAGTAAAGTATGGTCGGATTTTTCCCGTCGAGTTTCAGGCCCTTCTTATAATTGATCATCATCGGGATGCGCGTTCCGTCTTTCGAAGTGTAGAAAACCTGTTCCGACACGTAATTTTCGGGATTGAATTTTACTTTTGGTTTCTGATAAATTTCTGATTTCCCCGTATCAGCATTGAACTTATAAATTGTGCCGGGCGTAATATAATTGGTGAAGGAATAGTAAAGATCGTTTTCTTTTTCTTTTCCGCTGAAGCCGCCTGCTGTGCCAATTCCCGGAAGATCAATATTGCGGATAAGCTTACCGGCGTAATCCATCTGTTTTACATTGGTTACCGCATCCTGCATGTATTTTGCAAAAATATAACCGCCGCCGGTAGACACATTCAGTACATTTTCAGTTTCAGGGATTACATCGGTCCAGACCTGCGGCTCATTAATATTAAATTTGATAAGTCGCATATTCGGCGCATCTTTATCTGTTAAAGCATAAATAATATCGCCTTTGGAATCTACAAAACTGGTATTGTAATCATAACCCTTCTGAACCGAAATAAAATCGGTTGCATTTTTAAGGTCTTTTATATAAAGTTCATTTCCGTTTGTGGCTTCGGAAGCACTGAGGATCTGATAGCGCTCATCATCGGAAACGCCCATTCCCATATATCTTCTTTTAAAATTATCGCCGCCGATCACCAGTTTATCTTCAGCCTGTTTGGTTCCCAGTTTATGGAAATACACTTTATGGGTGTCTGTTTTTGCAGAAAGTTCACTGCCCTTCGGTTTGTCGTAACTGGAATAGAAAAATCCCTGATCACCAAGCCAGGATGGACCCGAAAACTTCACATCGATAATGGTTTCATCGATTTTTTCCTTTGTTAAAGCATTCAGGATAATAATTTTATTCCAGTCGCTGCCGCCTTCCGAAATGGAGTATGCTACAAGATTTCCTTTTTTATTGAATGACACTCCCGCCAGAGATGTGGTGCCTTTTTCTGAAAACTTATTGGGATCCAAAAAGACTTCGGTCTTCCCCGATTTATCGGTCCGGTAAAGAACAGCCTGTGCCTGCAGGCCATCATTTTTATAAAAGTAAGTGTAACCTCCTTCTTTAAACGGAGCACCGATTTTTTCATAATTCCAGATATCTTTCAGTTGTGTGCGGATCTCTTCCCGGAAAGGGATTTTGGCCAGATAATCACTGGTAAATGAAACTTCGCGCTGCACCCAGTCTTTGGTATCTTCTGCACGGTCATCTTCCAGCCAACGGTAGGGATCATTAACTTTGGTCCCAAAATATTCCTCAGAGAAATCTGTTTTCTTTGTTTCAGGGTATTTCAACGCGTTTGTCATTTTCTGAGTCATGCACGACGCCAGCAAAAAGCCCGCAGCACCGACTGCCATAGTTTTAATGTTCATAAAATAGCATTTGCTCAAAAATAGGATTTTTTAAGTGAAATAAAAAGTGGAAAACATTTCAAAAGCCTTTAACCCAAAAATCAAACGCAGAAAAGTATTTGTATTTTAAGAGTTCCGCGAAAAGTATTTCGCTAACTTTAACAAACTTTACAAAACCGGTCACAGCAAAAGGAATGTTTTTTGCACACGATCTCAGAACAATTTTTAAAATATGAAAAAGGAGACAGGCATTATAATAGCGGGGAGTTTGGGCATTCTGGTCGGGCTCGGCATTTTCGGTATACAGAAATATCTTAGAAAGAAAAGACGCGATTACCACGATTACTACGCAGATTTTCACCGGCACTTTGAGAAAAGATATAAAGAAGATGGCAATCACGATGTAGAATTTTTGGCCATGCAGTAACATTTCACACAAAAAAACCACCATCCTGTTTTCAATGAATTCAGGATTTTTTCGTAAATTATCTTCTGTATTAAATACGGGCAACATGTCGGACGACAATTTTAAAAAAGGTCAGGGCGCACAGCGAAATGAGATCAACCGTTTCGACAGGTACACTTTTGAACCTGATGAAGATAATTTTCAGGCTCAAAAAACACAGTTCACTGAAGTCTTCCCGAAAACGATCGTTAATTCAGTAAAAAGTCCGGACCTGGCCATGGATTATTCACTAAATCCTTATCAGGGTTGTGAACACGGCTGCTCCTATTGTTTCGCGCGGCCAACGCATGAATTCTGGGGATTTTCCGCAGGAACCGATTTCGAAAGAAAAATCATGGTGAAGAAAAATGCACCGGAACTGCTGGAGAAGTTTTTTCAGAAAAAAAATTACATACCGAAAACACTCACACTTTCCGGAAACACCGATTGCTACCAACCCGCCGAAAGACAGTTTGAAATTACGCGGCAAATTCTGCAGCTCTGCCTGGCTTACCGCCATCCGGTTTCCATTTTAACCAAAAACGCACTCGTGCTTCGGGATCTGGATATTCTGCAGGAACTTGCAGCACAGAATCTGGTATCAGTCTCGTTCAGCATACCGACCATCAGCGAAGAGATTCGCCGAAAAATGGAACCCAGAACGTCTACCACAAAAAATAAACTGAAAGCCATAGAGATTTTCACGGAACATAAAATTCCCACAGGCGTTATGGTGGCGCCGGTAATTCCAGGATTAACTAGCGATGAGAGTCTGAATATTTTAAAAACAGTTTCGGAAGCCGGCGCGTTAAAAGCCAGTTATGCATTGGTGCGGCTAAACGACACTGTAGAACCGGTTTTTGTAAACTGGCTCATGGCCTCCTTCCCCGACAGGGCGCAGAAAGTTCTGAACCTCATCCGCTCCATGCGCGGCGGGAATCTTGGCGACAAGCGCATGTACGAGCGCTACAAAGGTGAAGGAAATATCGCAGAAATGATCCATAACACTTTCGCACTGGGAAAAAGAAAGTATTTTGCCGGGCGCGAAGCTCCAAAACTCTCCACCGAAAATTTTACCGGCACACGCACACAGCAACTTCGGCTTTTCTGATTAAAATTTTTTTTTAAGGATTTCCGGCTTTAATAAAACTCCTCATTCAAACTAATACAGAAAGTTTTTAGTTATTTTTATCGAAATTTTATAAAATGGTTTTAAGCAGAATCTGGAGCGCCTTTATTATAGTGGCGATTTTGGTGGCAAGTATAAAATATATTTTCTCCGATAATTACAAGGCGATCTACAACGATATGGTTGTAGGTAAAAGCGGCGACACAGTACAGATTGCAACCAAATCCACAGCCGAACTTTCACCGCTGATTATGGACAGCCTTGTGGGTAAACCCGATTTTGCCGCCAACCGGATCCATTATAAAACTGATTCTGCACAGGCAAATATCGCTGTATACCGCGTTCAGGAAAGCGATGGCGTTATCGGCACCTCAGAAACTGCCGTAAAAATCAGCCTTGGACTGATCGGCATTATGACACTGTTTATGGGGTTTATGAGCATTGCTGAAAAAGCCGGCGGCATTGGGCTGCTTTCGCGCATGATCCAGCCATTTTTTTCCAAACTGTTTCCCGAGATCCCAAAGAACCATCCTTCATTCGGGCATATGCTGCTGAACTTTTCAGCCAACTTACTGGGTCTTGACAATGCAGCCACACCCTTTGGCTTAAAAGCAATGGAAAGTTTGCAGACCTTGAATCCGGACAAAGAAAGGGCGAGCAATTCACAGATCATGTTTCTGTGCCTGCATGCAGGTGGACTTACTTTGATTCCTGTGTCTATTATTGCCATCCGCGCGTCCATGGGCTCTCACACGCCAACTGATATTTTCCTGCCGTGTATGATCGCTACGTTTTCGGCAACTCTTGCCGCTATGATCGTAGTGTCACTTTATCAGAAAATTAACCTGCTCCAGCCGACTGTAATTGCATATGTGGGTGGAATCTCTGCCATCATTGCGCTGTTGGTGGTTTATTTGGTAAGCCTTTCCAAAGGAGAGCTCGATAGTTTCAGTAAACTGCTGAGCAACGGAATTATTTTGTTTATTTTCTTTGCGATCGTGCTTGGCGGCGTTTACAAGAAGATAAATGTTTTCGATGCGTTTATTGACGGTGCGAAAGAAGGCTTCTGGACCTGCGTAAAAATCATTCCTTATCTCGTGGGAATGCTGATCGCAATTTCTTTATTAAGAACTTCAGGCGTTTTCGATGTTTTGATCGATGGAATGAAATGGGTTGCGCAGGTCGCTGGTTTTGATACAAGATTCGTCGATGGATTACCAACGGCTTTAATCAAACCACTTTCAGGTTCCGGAGCCCGGGGAATGATGGTTGACACGATGCAGACTTTTGGTGCCGACAGTTTCCAGGGAAGACTGGCAGCCGTTTTACAGGGAAGTTCCGATACCACTTTTTATGTAATCGCTGTATATTTCGGGGCAGTCGGCATTAAAAATACAAGATATACAGTGACAGCGATGCTTTTGGCTGATTTGGTTGGAGTGATAACTTCTGTAATTTTGGCTTATATTTTCTTTGCTTAAACGGTTGCAAGATTCAGGATGCAAGGTACAGGGAACGGTGTTATTATATTTAAAACTTTATATATGAGTTACAATAAACTTGACATTTACAACCTCTCTTTTGAGTTGTTTATCGAAACCCATCGACTCTCTTTTAGACTGCCAAAATATGAGTTATATGAACTTGGAAGTCAGTTAAGACGTTCATCTGATTCCGTCAATTCTAATATTGTCGAAGGTTATGGCAGGCGATCGTATAAAGCCGATTACCTCAGATTTCTTGTTTTTTCGCATAGCAGTTGTGATGAAACAACCAATCATTTATTAGAGATTACTCGTCTATATCCTGATATTACAGAATTTAATGAGATACTTGAAAAATATAAACTCTTAGGAGGGAAACTCCATAATTATACAGAATACGTCAAAAATAATTGGCGCTCATAACCTTGAACCTTGCAACTTGAACCTTGCACCAAAATAAATAACATGATACACGACAAAGATTACATCATCAGAATTGTAAAGCAGTTTTCGGAATTCCTTTCAAAGATGATCATTGGAGGCAACAGCGGCGATCCGGCAGAGTTACAGCGGATTTTTGATACCAATATGAATGATACCTTAAAAATGGACTTCGAAAGTCTGGCCTCGACACCGACAGATGAGATCATCGGGATGATCAGCGCAAAGGACAAAAGTCACCATATTCCCTATTTCGAATTGTTGGGAAACCTGTTTTACTTTAAGAACAAAGAAAACCCGACTCCCGATTTTGCTGACAAAGCGGTAACTTTTTATGAACATTATCTGCGGACGAGCGGAGTTTTCTCCATGCCGATAGTCAGTCGCATCGGTGAACTGAAAAAGGCGTAGACCGAATGGAAGAAATACATTTACTGCTTTCAGAAAAAAAGAAAATTATACAGAAGTTACAGAAAAAACTGTCGGTTTTGGGATGGCTCCGTGTGGCTTTGTTTCTTGCACTTGTTTATTTCTTGCTGCAATTTTTCATTTTTGAAAGCGGCTTGAGAATTCACCTGTATTTTGGGATGGTGGGCGTCGCATTATTTCTCGTTCTGGGCTACTTCCTTTTACATGTAAAGCAAGATCTGGAGTTTTATAAAAATTATCTTCATATCGGCCAGGAAATCATCAATAAAACAGAATTCGAAACAGGTTTAGATTTTGAGGAGGAAACCGATCAGCATCCTTTTGCAAAAGACCTGGATATTCTGGGTAAAAACTCCCTTTTCAGCTACATTAATTATAGTCAAACAGTTTTAGGCAGAAATAAACTGAAATATTTTCTGCTGCATCCGAGTGTTGACAAAGCCCAGATTCTCAGCAGGCAAACATCCATCACTGAACTCTCGCATAAAACTGACTGGCTACTGAATTTCCTGACCATAGCTAAGTCAATGAATATCAGCGGAAAAATCAAACATCCGACGCCGAAGGACGCGGTTTTTGAAAATGCATTTGTAGCGAAAACTGCGGTAGTCGTGATCCCGCTTTTAACGGTTGCAGTTTTAATTTCCCTGGCGTTTTTTTCTGTTCCCGCCTTATACCTTACTTTAATTTTCGCCGGAATTTTTGCTTTCTCCAGGTTATTATTAATGGTTTACGCCAAAAATATTGAGTCGATATCCCAAACTTTAGCTTTTGATTCCGGGCAGTACGAGCAGTTTCTGACGGTGTTTTCCCATATTGAGAAAGAGGAATTCCGGGAAGAGCTGAATCTTATTCTGCAGAAAAAACTGGTTGCAGGCACGAGCAGATCTTCACGAAAAGAAATCGAAAAACTGGCGCGCCTGCTGCGGAATTATGAGAGCGGCCACAGCAATATTGGCCTCATTTTAAATAATTTCTTCCTCTGGAAACTGAACTTTGCCATTAAAATAGAAAATCAGATCAAAAACATTGAGCAGGATCTGCCCCACTGGTTTGAAGCTTTTGCGGAATTTGAAGCTTTGGTTTCACTGGGCATCTTCCGGTATAAAAATCCGGAATACCAGTTCCCGGTAATTTCTGAATCAGGCGAAAAGCTGCAAGCAGAAAACCTGATTCATCCACTTTTATTTGAAACCGAAGTAGTTTCAAATGATTTTGAGATCTCACAAAGCACAGAGATTTCAATCATCACCGGCGCTAATATGACGGGCAAATCCACGTTTCTGCGAACGGTCGGCATAAATCTGGTCCTCGCCATGTGCGGCTGTCCCGTGGCTGCAGGGAAATTTGTATTTATACCGATGCATTTATTTACCTCGATGCGTACCAGCGATTCCTTATCCGACGGAACATCTTATTTCAATGCCGAGATCGTCCGCCTACGGAATTTAATAGAAAACCTGGATAATGGGAAACCGCAGTTCATCATTTTAGACGAAATATTAAAAGGGACCAATTCCAAAGACAAACTCACAGGATCTGAACTATTTCTGGAAAAATTACTGAAAAGCCAAACGCTTTTTTCCTGCCTGATCGCCACCCACGATTTGGAACTCACAAAAATTGAAAAAAAATTTCAGTCAAAAATCAAAAACTACTGTTTCGAACTCGAAAATATAAACGGTGAACTTCAGACCGATTACAAACTTCAGCACGGTGTTACCAAAAGTATGAACGCTATCTACCTGATGAGGAAATTTGGCATTATTGATTCCTGATTGAAGTGCCAATTCCCACAATCTGTAACAAATCGCCGGAATTTTCGTCTTATTCCCTAAACCGAAAAATGAAGAAGTTTACTGTTTTAGGCCTTACACTGCTTTCTGCCCTTGCCTTTTCCCAAAAAAAATGGACATTGCAGGAATGTGTTAGCTATGCCCTGGAAAATAATCTACAGGTTATTCAAAACACGTATAATACTAAGCTTCAGAACAATACGCTTCAAATTGCAAAACGGGAATTCCTGCCTTCGGTTTCGGGAAGTATAAACAACACAGCATCTTTCGGCCAGGGGCGCGATGTTTTCGGAAACACCAACCGGAATGATAATTTCAGCAACAGCGCAAGCGTGGGCGCCGACATTTTGCTATTCAACCACGGACGGCTGGAAAAAAACATCAGAAAAACTGAATTCGACGTAGAAGCTACGCAGCAGGATCTGGAAAGGATAAAAAACGATATTTCGCTACAGATCGCACAGCAATATTTATCGATCCTTCTTAACAAAGAAATCGGGAAAATTGCCGAAAGCACCCTGCAGAATGCAGATAAGCTTTATCAGCGGGCGAAAATCACCACAGAAGTCGGCACCACTGCGCGCACCGTTTTAGCCGAAGCCGAAGCAACGCTCGCCCGCGAAAAACAAAATGTTAAAACTGCAGAAATCAATACAGACCGCAGCCGGTTTGCCTTGGCCATGCTTTTGCAACTCCCGGATTACAAGAATTTTGATGTGCAGGAAGTTCCGCTTGATAATATGGTGAATGCACCGCTTTTTTCGGCCGAGAACATCATCGACAAAGCTTATGAAAATCAGCCACAGATAAAAGCCGCCGAAGCAAGGATAAAATCTGCCGAAGCACAAACCGAAATTACGGAAACCGCTTTCTGGCCTACCGTTTCAGCAAATGCCGGAGTCGGAAGTTCGTACTTTTCTTTGTTTAATGCCGGCACAGACATCAATGGAAATAAAATCAGACAAAGCGGTTTTTTCAAGCAGTACAAAGATAATTTCGGGCAGCAGGTTGGTGTCGCAGCCAACATTCCCATCTTTAACAAAGGAATTACCAGGATCCAGGTTGAGCAGGCGAAGATCAATGAAGATATTGCCAAAAACGCTCTGGCCCAGCAGAAGCAGCAGGTTCTGCAAAATGTGCAGCAGGCACAGTTTGATGCTGAAGCCAATTACGAAAACTATGTGGCAGCGGCGGAAAGTGCCAGGAGTGCCGAACTCGCCCTGGATTTTGCCGAGAAAAGTTTTGCTGCCGGCAGGTCCACAGTTTATGATCTGAACAGCGCACGGAATAACTACGCAAACGCCCAGGGTTCTGTAGCTCAGGCGAAATACAACTATCTGTTTAGTTTAAAGCTGCTTAATTTCTACGCCGGAATTCCCTTAACTCTATAAATTTCATACATTCACACTATCGGTAATTGTATATATTTAATGGTTATCATTTCCTAATGTCGATTCAGCTGCTTCAAAAATATTTGCCGGAAAACACTTTGCTTTATCTGAAGAAGTGGTTTGGTGTTCATTCCATCCACATTAAAATCACAAGAGGCCGCAATTCAAAACTGGGTGACTACCGCAAAATGCCGGACAGATCGCATCAGATCACCATCAATTCAACGCTGCAACCTTATCTTTTTTTCTTTGTGCTGACACATGAGCTGGCGCATTTACTCGCTTTTGAAAATTTCGGGCACAGAATTTCACCACACGGAGCAGAATGGAAAGTGACTTTCCGCGATATGCTGCTGGAAAGCCTGCCGGCTTATGAAGATGAACTCAAACCGATTATCCTGAGGTTTTCAAAAGCACCAAAAGCCAATTTTATGTCGAGTCCGGAATTAGTGCGCTATTTCCACATCGAAAATTACGAAGATGAGAGTAGTTATATTGAAGATTTGACTTTGCAGGACCGCTTTATCTACCGTAAACAGACATATGTCATAGATGAAAAGCGTAAAAAAAACTATCTTTGTACGAACCTCGGGACCGGAAAAAAATACATTTTCAAACCACTGGCCCGGGTAGAAAAAATAAACTAAACATGTCTAAATCAAATAATTACTGTGTCATAATGGCAGGTGGTGTCGGGAGCAGATTCTGGCCGCTGAGCACGCAAAAATACCCGAAACAGTTTCAGGATATTTTAGGAACCGGCAGAACGATGATTCAGCAAACCTATGACCGGATCTCGCAGATCATTCCCGCAGGAAATATTTATGTAATTACCAATAAAGAATATGTGGCGCTTACGGAGCAGCAACTTCCGGAGCTGAATCCGGAAAATATCGTGGGCGAACCGATGATGAAAAACACCGCGGTCTGCAATCTGTATATGGCAAAAAAAATTGCCGACATAAATCCTGACGCCACAATTATAGTTCTGCCCGCAGATCATCTCATCCTAAAGGAAAACATCTTTCACCGCAAAGTAGAACTCGCCCTGGATATCGCGGAAAAAAATGACTATTTAATCACCTTGGGAATTACGCCTACACGTCCTGATACTGGTTTTGGCTACATTCAGTTTGTGGATAAGAACAAGGCAGAATACTTTAAAGTAAAAACCTTTACAGAAAAACCGGATCTGGAAATTGCGCAGACCTTCCTGGAAAGCGGTGATTTCCTGTGGAATGCCGGAATATTTATCTGGAATGTAAAATCCATCCTGAGTGCTTTTAATCTGTATCTGGAAGATATGTCGCAGCAGTTTGATGGTTGCGAATATAACGGTGCGGGCGAAGAAAGCTGTATTGAAGGCATTTACCCGAAAGTTTCCCGAATCTCAATAGACAACGGAATACTGGAAAAAGCCGCAAATGTCTACGTAATCCCGGCAGATCTGGGTTGGAGCGATCTGGGAACATGGACTTCGGTATATGAAAATGCGCACAAAAATACGGATAAAGATGCGGTGAATTCGCGGCATATACTAACCTATAATTCCAAAGGAAATATGATCCGCCTGAAAAATAAAAATAAAGCCGCCATCATCGATGGGCTGAAAAACTATATCGTGGTTGATACCGAGAAAGCATTGCTGATCTGCCCGAGAGATAATGACCAGCTTATAAAAGAATACGTGCAGGATCTGAAAACCTTAAAGAAAGGCGATAAGTTTTTGTAAAAACCAAAATTACTTAAAGTGAAATTTTCGCGATAATCTGCTGAACGCTAAGTTCTTCCAGGCACGCCCAATCGCCACGGTAACAGGGAACATCGCCAAAAACCGAGCATGGTCTGCAGGTCAGATCTTTTACCTGCACTACGTCGTTGGGATTTTGGCCGTATCCCAAAAAGCCGGCGTACGGATGAGTGGAACCCCACACAGATACACAGCGCGTACCTACGATGCTTGCGAGATGCATATTTGCCGAATCCATTGAAATCATCAGTTCAAGCTCCGCAATTTTCTGAAGTTCCTCCTTTAAAGTGAACTTACCCGCCACATTTACCGTATTACGGAGTTGGTGTGACCACTGCTCTAAAATTCCGACTTCAGTTTCGCCACCTCCAAACAGGAAAAGTTTGTGTTTTTCCGAAAGGATCTTCGCCACTTCAAAAGATTTTTCCAGCGGCAGCATTTTCCCTTTGTGCTGTGCAAACGGCGCAAAACCGATTCCTTCTTTCTCTGTTTTAATGGTTCGGTATTCGTGGGAAAGTGTTACGGGAAATCCGGCCGACCGAAACACATTCGCGTAACGTTCGGTATTGTGTTTCAGCGGTTCTTTTTCGATATTCCAGATGTCGGTAAGATGTTCCTTACTTTCCTTGCCTTTGTTTATTACCGAAACCTTGTAGCCTCTTTTCCTGAAGATCCCGTCCAGGATCTTTGTACGTATCACATCGTGCAGGTCGGCTATTATGTGGGGATCAAATTCTTTGATCAGCTCCTTTGCAAGTTTCCGGATTCCTAAAACGCCTTTGTAATCGTCGATGTTTACGCCTTTGAATAAAAGATTCGGAATACCTTCAAATAGGTCTGCAAAATTACTTCGGGAGACCAGAACGATCTCCAGCCCGGTATTCTGTTCCAGAAGCTCGCGGAAAACCGGAACGGTCATTGCGACATCGCCTAAAGCAGAAAAACGGTATGCTAAAATCCTCGTCACTTTTTCAGTTGGTAAGCTACTGCGTAGAATTTGATCTGTTTGGTCATTGCCATAAGTCCGTTGGCACGTGAAGGCGATAGAAATTCCTGCAGACCGATCTGTGAAATAAATTCGAAGTCAGAGTCCAGGATTTCCTGCGTAGTATGACCGTTGTAAATAGAGACCAGAAGCGAGATGATTCCTTTCGGCAAAATCCCATCGGAATCGGCATTAAAATAGAGCTTCCCATCTTTGAATTCGGCATCGATCCAAACTTTGGACTGACACCCTTTTATAAGATTGGTTTCCGTTTTTTTATCCTCGGGCAAACCTTTCAGTTCTTTTCCAAGATCGATAATATATTCGTATTTCTGTTCCCAATCCTCTAGAAAGGCGAATTCTTCTACTATTTCCTGCTGTTTTTCTTTGAGGGTCATTTCTTTAAATTCTTGCTGCAAAGATAAGAAAACCGATTTTAGAAATTCCCGGCAGTCACTTTTTCAAAGAGTTCCAGAATGCGCGGTTCCTCCATTTCCCAGCAAAATTCTGCTGCGGCTTTATTTAATGGACCTTCGTAAAAAGGTTTGCCGTTTGCCAGCACGAGGTTTATCTTTTCTGCCAGTTCATCATAATTTCCAATCTTTTCGCCCACTCCG
Organism: Kaistella palustris DSM 21579; assembly: GCF_000422265.1. Taxonomy (GTDB): domain Bacteria; phylum Bacteroidota; class Bacteroidia; order Flavobacteriales; family Weeksellaceae; genus Kaistella; species Kaistella palustris. Next base: position 62,401 of record NZ_AULL01000017.1, on the reverse strand, counting down.
AAGTTATCAACCACTTTTCGCATTTCGGGGAAATCCGAAACGATGACCGGAATTCGGGCCTGGATATAATCCGACACCTTATTGGGCATTGAATAAAAATAACTGAGTCCCTGATTTTCTTCAATACTTAAACCTGCATCTGCCAGTCGGGTAACTTCACGAAGCTTATCCGGCACGAGTTTGCCCAGGAAGCGCACTTTATCCTGCAGATTCAGGGCTTGTACCAGATCGAGATATTCTTTTTTCTTAGGTCCGTCCCCAGCGATCCACAGTTCCGCTTCAATATTGGCCATCGCGGGAATAATTTTATCCAACCCGCGAAACGGATTGATTACACCCTGATACATAATTACTTTGGTAGAATTTGGATTATTGTGATCCTGTGGACTTGGCCTTGATTCGGGAAAATTCTGCACGACTACCGGCCTTGCAATATCGTAAGTGCGCTGGAACCAGTCGGCGTAACTTTCGCTGGCAGCCATCATATATTTAAGTTTTGGAACCGTGAAGGATTCCAGGGACCGCCAGATCTTTTGAGTAAAGCGGCCGTTCAGTGACGGCATTTCCGTAAAGATTTCGTGACTGTCGAAAACCAACGGAATATCAAGTTTCCTGGATACCATATAGTTCGGCAGCAGCGTGTCGAGGTCATTAGATAGAAGAATGGAATTTTTGTCTGCGGCCTGCAGGAGTTTCCGGTAAAGTTTCCACTGAAATTCCACATAAGCGTAACGTAGAATTCTGCTTTGAAGATGAAGTCTACAAAAGGGATACGGCCGGTCCATTTCCGGCGAGCCACCCCAGTCGTTACCGATGAGTTCTATGTTGTAACCGCCTTTTTCAGTTAATGTTTTACAGACTTTTTCTACGCGCTGGTCTGTAAATAAATTATTGAAAACGCTGACGATCACTTTCATGGCAGAAAATTACTTATTTTTTACCAAATGATAGATCTGAATGAAACAGAGTATGGCATTAGGAATGATAATGGGCCAGATATAGCTGTCGGGAACACTGAAAAATCCAAAAACTACAAAACAGATACAGCCGAGAAGATTGATAAACCGGATCTTTTTAATGTCTTTTAAAACAAAACTTAAAACAATAAAAAGCGAGGCTGCGTAACCTATGTAATTTGCGATTTCGGGATTCATAAAGGTATATTTTTAAGGGACACAAAATTACCGCTTTTAGTCGAGATATACTTATTTATTCATGCCATAAAGTCCTTATTTTGTTTTGGTAAAGTATTTGTAACTTTGATTGGAGACTGATTAATCAGTACTTTTATTTACAAATAGATTGAGACAAAAATATGGATCATAAATTTTCAAATGGCTTGGACCTGGTGTTCAAGAACAGTAAAAACGAAGCACGCCGCCTGCACAGCGAGTTTCTGAATACAGAGCATTTCCTGCTGGGAATGATCAAGGCAGACAATTCTGCCAAAGATATTCTGCAGTCGCTTGGTGCCGATCTTACACAGATCAAAAGAAAAATCGAAACCATGTCGGTAGCGAGTTTAAACCCGTTCTCCGCCGAAACAGAGAAGATCTCCTTTACAAAAATGGCAGATCTTGCCGTTAAGAGGTCGGAGTTGGAGTGCCGACAGTATCAAAGTTCCGAAATTAATACCGTACATCTTTTGCTTGCGATCTTATATAAACCCGAAGATCCTACAACCAATATTTTAAGTTCTTATGATATTGATTACGAAAGTGTGACCAAAGAATACCGCACCATGCTCAAAAATACAGGACAAAATCCTAAAATGAGCGCGTACGACGACGATGAAGAACGGGAGGATTTCGGGCAGATGCGCAAACCTACAGGAAATCTGGGTACCGGAAAAAGTAAAACGCCTACGCTTGATAACTTTGGGCGCGATCTTACTTCGCTCGCAAGGGACGGCAAACTGGATCCTGTGATCGGGCGTGAAAAAGAAATCGAACGGGTTTCGCAGATCCTTTCGCGCAGAAAGAAAAACAATCCACTGTTAATTGGTGAACCCGGCGTGGGTAAATCTGCAATTGCGGAAGGACTTGCTTTGCGTATTCAGCAGAAAAAGGTTTCCCGCGTGCTTTATGGCAAGCGTGTAATTACTTTGGATCTTGCCAGTCTGGTTGCAGGTACAAAATACCGTGGCCAGTTCGAAGAAAGAATGAAGGCAATAATGACGGAACTCGAAAAAAACAGAGATGTCATTCTGTTCATTGATGAGCTGCACACAATTGTCGGGGCCGGAAGTTCTACCGGAAGCCTGGATGCCTCCAATATGTTTAAACCTGCTTTGGCACGTGGTGAAATTCAATGCATTGGTGCAACTACGCTCGATGAATACCGACAATATATCGAAAAAGACGGTGCTCTGGAGCGAAGGTTTCAAAAAGTAATGGTGGAACCTACCACTGTTGAGGAAACTGTACTGATACTGAATCAGATCAAGGATAAATACGAAGATCACCATAATGTAACCTACACCGACGAGGCTGTTTTGGCTTGCGTAAACTTAACCGCAAGATATATTACCGACCGTTTTCTTCCGGATAAAGCCATTGACGCGATGGATGAAGCGGGTTCCCGGGTTTATATCAAAAACATGAAGGTACCTTCCGAAATCATTGAGCACGAAAAGAAAATCGAGGAAATTACCGACCTGAAACAGAAGGCTGTTAAAGCGCAGGATTATCTGGAAGCTCGTAAACTTAAAGATGAAGAGGAACGCCTTCAGATTGAACTGAACATCGCGCAGGAAGCCTGGGATAAGGATGTGAAGGAAAAGAAAGAAGTGGTAACCGAGGAAAGTGTGGCAGAAGTAGTTTCCATGATGAGCGGAATTCCCGTGACCAAAGTCGGCAAGAACGAACTCGACAAACTCTCCAGCATGGATGATAAGCTGAACGGCAAGGTGATCGGACAGGAGGATGCGGTGAAAAAAGTGGTGAAAGCCATCCAGAGAAACCGCGCCGGACTGAAAGATCCGAACCGTCCGATCGGTACATTTATATTCCTTGGAACCACCGGTGTCGGGAAAACCGAGCTCGCCAAAGTGATGGCGCGTGAACTTTTCGATTCCGATGAAGCTTTGATCAGGATCGACATGAGCGAATACATGGAGAAATTCGCCATTTCCCGTCTTGTCGGAGCGCCTCCGGGATATGTTGGTTATGAAGAAGGTGGTCAACTGACTGAAGCTGTACGGAGAAAACCTTATGCAGTAATCCTTCTGGATGAGATTGAAAAAGCGCACCCGGATGTATTCAACATATTGCTGCAGATCCTCGACGAAGGTTTTGTAACGGATTCTCTGGGTCGAAAGATTGATTTCCGAAACACGATCATCATTCTGACCTCCAATATCGGAACCCGCGACATCAAGGATTTTGGTGATGGAGTTGGATTCGGAACCACCGCGAAAAAAACAGGAAGCGATTCCCGAGCAAGAAGTACAATTGAGAATGCGTTGAAAAAAGCTTTTGCACCGGAGTTCCTCAACAGGATTGATGACATTGTCATCTTCAATAACCTAAGCAAAGATGACATCACCAAAATTATCGACCTGGAACTTGGCAAACTTTATACCCGTCTGCAGAAACTCAACTACAACGTTCAGCTTACAGATGATGCCAAAGATTTCATCGCAGAAAAAGGCTGGGACAAGGATTTTGGTGCGAGACCGCTTAAACGCGCAATCCAGAAGTATATTGAAGACCTGTTGGCAGAGATGCTCGTAAACAGGGAACTTGCTGAAGGTGAAACTGTAGTTTTAAAACTCAATGAAGCCAAGGACGGCCTGGAAGGTGACAAACTGAAAAAGAAACAGAGCGCTAAATAAGCGCCTAGGATAAACCGAAAACCCTGTCTAATGCTGGCAGGGTTTTCTGTTTGTTTTATCTTAATACGTCTGAAATCATTAGTAAGAAACGCCTCCCGACGGAAGCGTTTCTTACTTAAAACTTATTTCTTTTTGGATTTTACCTTATCGCCTTCGTCTTTCAGGAAAGGATATTTTTGCTGCATATCTTCCAGCAGATTAGGATCGAGTTCCAGCGCTGAGGCCAGAGCGGCACGCCCGGCTTTCTGGTTGTTCATATGGAAATAGCAGTTACTGAGCTGGTAAAAAAGCTCTGCACGGTTATGCATTTTGGTAGCTTTATTTAAAACAGTTACTGCATCCTCATATTCACCAAGCAACATCAGCACTTCTGAGTATGCGTACCAGTTATAAAACCGCGTAGGTTCGTAATCGATCAAAGTTTTCAGACAGATTAAACTTTCCTCAAACCTGCCCGAATCTATATAAAGAAAGGCAAGTCTTTTCTGGTAATCCAGATTATTATCATTCAGCGAAACCGCTTCCTGCGCGAAATGCAGCGCCTCTTTCATACCGCCCATTTCTTCGTACACGAAGGACTGTTCCATCATCGACAGATAAAACTGCGGATCATCGCGCACCGATTTTTGAAAAGCGTTCAGGGCGTGAACCCACTGCTTGTTTTCTTTATAACAGAGACCAATTTTGTAATACGTAAACGATTTGGTATACTCCAGTTCCAGCATTTCCTCATAGACCGCAATGGCTTTCTGCCACTCGCCCATTGCCTCCAGACAGGCGGCTTTGTTGGCGTACACACCCACAGACTGCGGATTGATAGCGATCAGATAATCAAAACCTCTGATTGCTTCCTCATAATTTTTTCGGTTGAAATAAAACTGACCGTACTCATACCAGGCGGTCTCAGAAAAGGCAAACTGATCCAGATAGCCATTCAGAAACTCAATCGCTTCATCACTTTTCTGCAGCTGATTGTAGCAGAACATGATATTTTCCAGCGCGTATTCATCCTGCTGGTCAAAACTCAGCGCGAGTTTATAATGCTTAACAGCGTTAAAAGGATCTGCCAGGTTCACATGCTCATCTGCAATAAAATTGTGCAGAAAATTTTCTTCTTCGTGAAGTTCGAGCGCGCTTTCGCAGTATTCGATCGCCCGGCGCGGATTCCCAAGATTTGAGTAATACTTGGCACAACAAACCAGGAAATCAGTACTTACCATAGAAGCTTCCTTCAGTTCCTGCATCAGTTCGCGGGCCTGCGTATAATTTTCGAGCTCCAAAAGGACCTCGAATTTCTTAATTTTTATTTCTAAAGAGTTCGGGTGGAGTTTCAGCGCGTAATTTGTCGCCGTCTCCGCAAAGGAAATGTCGCCCATTTCCAGGTAGTAAATAATGATATCTTCATATTCTTCGGTCTCGAAGTAGAATTCATCATTATTTTCGATCATTTCTTCGAACTTTGCTACAAGTTCGTTGTCAAAAAATTCTTCCAATATATTGTCTGCCGTGATCAGCAAAGTTTGAACTTACCTTACAAACTTCGAGGAACACTATTTTATTAAACTATTAAAATTACTAAAAATCCGATTAAATCAAACTTTTAATTTTTAGGATCATCTCATCAGCCAAACTATCTGCTTCCTGCTGCGAGAAAGCTTCGGTATAAATTCGGATGATAGGTTCGGTATTCGACTTGCGCAGATGTACCCAGTTATTTTCAAAATCAATCTTCACACCATCTACCGTAGAAACCTTTTCATTTAGATACTCATTCTGCACCTTTGTTAAAAGTGTATCAACATCAATATCCGTCGTAAGTTCAATCTTTTTCTTTCCCATAAAATACGACGGATATGTGGCCCGCAGTTCAGAAACGGTTTTTCCTTCTTTGGCCAAATGGGTTAGAAATAAAGCCACACCAACCAGCGAATCTCGGCCGTAGTGCAGTTCCGGATATATGATTCCACCATTTCCTTCGCCACCGATCACCGCATTTTTTTCTTTCATCAATGTCACTACATTTACTTCACCGACCGCACTGGCAAAATATTCGCAACCGAGTTTCTCTGCAACATCGGCCAAAGCCCGGCTGGAGGACAAATTAGAAACGGCAGCGCCTTTGGTATGGCGCAAAAGATAATCAGCAACTGCAACCAGGGTATATTCTTCGCCGAAAAGTTCGCCATTTTCATCCACCAGTGCTAAACGGTCAACATCGGGATCAACCACGATTCCTAAATCAGCCTTTTCTTTCTTTACAAGTTCGCAGATATCACCAAGATGTTCTTTCAGCGGTTCGGGATTGTGCGGGAAATTACCATTGGGTTCACAGTAAAGTTTGATCACCTCACAGCCAAAATGTTCCAGCAGCTGCGGAATTGCAATACCACCGGTAGAATTCACAGCATCAACCACCACTTTGAATTTTTTTGCTTTAATGGCTTCGGCACGTACAAGTGGCAGATCCAGAATTTTCTGAATGTGAATATCGAAAGCATCGTCGCGCGTTTCGTATTTTCCTAAACTGTCGACTTCAGCGTAATCGAAATCTTCACTTTCTGCGAGAGCCAAAACCTCAGCGCCATCTTTTCCTGTAATGAATTCCCCCTTTTCATTGAGGAGCTTCAGTGCATTCCACTGTTTTGGATTGTGCGAAGCTGTAAGAATGATGCCACCGTCTGCGTGCAGTTCAGGAACCATTACCTCAACAGTTGGTGTGGTAGAAAGTCCCAGGTCTACCACATGGATCCCAAGTCCCTGCAAAGTGGCGCAGACCAGTGAATTAACCATGGACCCGGAAATTCTGGCATCGCGGCCTACAACAAGTGTAATATCTTTTTTATTTTTATTGTTTTGAAGCCATGTTCCAAATGCGGAAGTAAATTTTACAACATCCAAAGGCGTTAGATTCTCATCAACTTTGCCACCAATGGTACCGCGGATTCCTGAAATGGATTTTATTAAAGCCATAAAGTTTTGTTATATTTTGAAATGCAAAAATACGAATTATATAAGGAGAAGTCCGCCAGAACATATTAGGAATATCTTTCAATAAAAAAATAAACCGGTAACCGACTTTCAGGAACAGCCGCAATTGGAATCGCAGTCGCCTTTGCCTTTTTTAAACTTTTTTAAGGAGAAGGTCTTACGGACCATTCTGAAAAGATAGTAGCCTGCAAAAAGCAAAATGACAGCGAGAATGATGTATTGCAATTCTAAAGAATTCATAATCTTAAAGTTACGAAATTTGCGGTGGAAAACAATTCTGAATAAAAAAGAGCCTTTAACTTCCGCATTCATTGTTGCAGCCAAATTCTGCATGTTTCTTTCCCTTTTTTGATGTAAATCCTCTTCTGATAATCCGGAAAAGTGAATAAGAAGCTGCTAAAACTACAGCACCAATTAAAATATACTGAAATGTGAGTGATACTTCCATTATTTCAAAATTTGATAAACAAGCAATGATGCGATATAAGCAAGCCCCGACATACCGAACAACTGTGCAAGCGTCCATTTCCAGGACTTGGTCTCTTTATATACAACGGCTAAAGTGGAAACACATTGCATGGCAAACGCGTAGAAAAACAGAATCGAAACACCTGTTGCAAAACTGTAAACTTTTTCACCATCCGGCTTTTTGTCGTTCCGCATTTTGTCTATAATCCGGCCTTCCGGTGCGTCGTCATCCAGGCTGTAAAGTGTAGACATGGTTCCTACAAAAACCTCACGTGCCACGAAGCTCGTCAGTATTCCCACGCCCATTTTCCAGTCGTAACCCAAAGGTGCAATCGCAGGCTCGATCGATTTGCCCATTTTCGCCAGGTAAGACTGAGAAAGCTTCACATCGGTAGCCACATATTCGGTCTTATTCTGCGCCGGCCCGATATAACTGAAAAACCAAATTACAATACTGAAGAGAAAGATAATTTTTCCGGCTCCCGTTACAAATTCCCACACCTTGCCAAGTACGACCTTGAAATCATAGCCGAAAAGCGGCATTTTATAAGAAGGAAGATCCATTACGAGAAATGAAGTGCCTTTGCTTTTAATGACTTTTTTCAATATCAGTGACGCCATTAACGAAGTAAAAAAACCAAGAAAATACATCGCCATCAATGCCAGTGCCTTGTAGCTGATACCAAGAAAAAATTTATCCGGAATTATGAGACCGATTATAATACTGTAAACCGGCAATCTGGCCGAGCAGGTCATAAACGGAGTGACGAGAATTGTGATCAGTCTTTCCTTTACATTTTCTATATTCCTTGTCGACATAATGGCAGGAATCGCGCAGGCTGTACCCGAAACAAGTGGCACGATACTTTTGCCATTGAGTCCAAACGGCCGCAGGAAACGGTCCATTAAGAAAATGACGCGCGACATATATCCCGAATCTTCCAGCAGATAAAGGAAATAAAGCAGAATACCGATCTGTGGTGCAAATACCATAATCCCGCCAAGTCCCGGAATAATTCCGTTCGCAATAAGCGAATTGATAGGTCCTGCCGGCAAATATGTATTGGCAAAAGCTGAGAGCCAAAGGAAAAAATCCGAAATCCAGTTCATAGGATATTCGGCCAGGAAAAACACACTCTGAAACATGAACAGCAGGATGAGGCCGAAAATGAGATAGCCCCATACCTTATGCACCAGAATCTTATCAAGTTTCTCTGTTAAAAGTTCCTTGAACTGAGGTTCCTTTGATAAAACTTTAGCGATTACACGGTCGATCGTCTGATATCTTCTGATGGTTTCCTGTGTCTGCAGCCGCTTCGGGATCAGGCATTTAACCTCATCGGAATTCATTTGGTCCTTTACCGATTCCAGCTTGCCAATATAGGTTTCCGATGACAGCAAAGTCCATACTTTATATTGGTTTTCCTCTTTAGTACCTGCCAGGATCTTGAACACAAGTCCTTTTTGTTCCAAAGGGATTTCAAAAGAAATCTTCAGTGATCTGGTAAAACTGTTCTTTGCAATTTCCTGCCGCAGTTCTTCAATCCCCTGATTCTGTTTCGCATTACTCTGCAAAACCGTGACCCCAAGTTCTTTTGAAAGCTGGTTAATGTTAATGTTGATTCCCCGGCGCTGCGCCTGATCGATCTGGTTGACCACCAGCAAGATTGGAATGCCGAGATCCTGGATCTGCTGAAAAAGCAGCAAACCCCGTTTCATACTTAGAGCTTCCAGGATGTACACAACACCCGCATATTTGTGTTGCTCATCGACTAAAAATTTTGAGAGGATTGCCTCGTCTTCTGAGGTCGGATATATGCTGTATGATCCAGGGAGATCGATGATCTCTACACTCTCGCCATTGAAATCATAAAACCCCGAGTGGCTGGCGACCGTAACGCCCGCGTAATTTCCGGTTTTCTGCTGTTTGTGGCAGAGTAAATTGAAAACTGTTGATTTACCTACATTGGGATTTCCGACAAGAAGAACCTGTTTATTTTGAGAAGTTTCCTGCATTTCTTAATTCCACTTAAAAATGGTTCGCTTTACACGGCCTTTTCCACAATAATGAAACGTGCTTCTTCCTCGCGAAGTGCGATACGGCTTTTTTCGTCGCCGAACTCTATGTAGAGCGGTCCGCGAAATGGTGCCTGATAAAGTATTTTGAAGGCGGTTTCCGGCAAAAGTCCCATTTCTATGATTTTGTTGGGCATCTGCAGGTCATCATTTTCATAACCAACGATCTTGCCCGAAACATCTTTCGGAAAACAGCATAATTTGTGAGAATCTGGTCTTTTCAAAGCTAAATTTTGATGTGCAAAGATATGTTATTTAAATCAAATCTAAATAAGGTTTCGGGAAAAGTGCAGCTATTTAGTGATGAAGTCCCCGGAAACTAAAAAAAGACCATAGAAAAACCGGAAATTGTAGTTCCCGGTTTGTCCTTTTTTTTTGTGATGACTTACTTTTTTTTCGGAGCGGGCGTGTAAATTTCAATCGGATTGCTATTCGCGCCGAAAAAATCTTTCACCATTTTTTCCTGCTGTTTCAGCATATCGCCCACTGTAGTTTCACTGCCGGGCATTTTTTGGGAAAGCATTTCCGGTTTCAGCAGCGGCCGCATCGAAGCGAAAGGGTCTTTCTTGTATTCAGCATAAGTTTTCTCAAATTTCTCACGGCTGACTTCCTGTACTTTGCCGCCATCGCCACCGGGTGATATTGATTCCAGAAAGGTAGCTTCGCTGTAGTTCGGCACTTTTTTATTGCCCTTCAGTTCCCAGGAATAATTTTTACCTTCATCTTCAATTTTCACGATAAGGCCCGGCAAACCGTGGAATTTATAAGGGCCGTCCTGCAGTGGAATATCGCTGGTAAACCAGGCTGTCCATTTTCTGCCGCCAAAATCTGTGGTTGCTTTCTGGGTATTATAGCTGCCGATTTTTTCTTTTTGGTTTAAGATCTTCCAGTTGAATTTGCTGTCATCATTGTAACCGATATTCAGCGGAGTAAAGCCGCTGGAGATTCGCTCCACATACTGCACTTTCATATCCGGATAAAACTTGTAAATCTTTTCCCCAAATTTGGGCATGGTTACCATTTTCGAGAAATCCTTGAAAACGCCTGATTTCTGCATCTGCTCAAACTGGATCTTCAGGGTAGAATCCTGGGCAACCATAGTATAATCACGGTAAATCGATTTGTCTTTGGTGATGTCGAGGATCGTCATCACTTTATCCAAACGTGCGGAATCCTGTTTTGGTTTAAAAGTGAGTTCATAAAAGAAGCGGTTGGCTGTCTCCTGTGCATTTATTGCGAAAAATGCGGTTACTAAAAACAGTGTAAATAATTTTTTCATTTTCTTGAGGTTTAATCATTGGTAAACAAAACTACTTATTTGTTACAGATCTGGGGTTTGGTTTTAGAAAAAAATAACTTTTATTTCCGTAAGCAGTGGAACATTTATATCTTTATTAAAACAAAAAATAATGGAAATTATACCGCTTTTAAAAAAAGAGTTTCGGGACGAATACGAAACCACCAAAAAGTTCCTCGTAAGTTTTCCTACGGATAAAAACGACTATTCGCCACACCCGAAAAGTATGAAACTTATGCCGCTCGCCACACATATTGTCGAGATTTTTGGCTGGCCGGAATTTATAATGAAAAATGAAAATCAGAATTTCGAACCGGGCGAATATCAGCCTTTGCTTTTAACATCAGGTTCGGAACTGCTTCAGAAGCTGGAGGAATCTTATCGCAAAAGCAGCCAGACACTCGACAACATGCAGGAAGATGAGCTGGAAGGCAGATGGTCGATGAGTGTTAGCGGCAAAGTGATTTTGGATCTCAGCAAATATGAGGCAATTCGCCACGCACTCAGTCAGATCATACACCACCGCGCGCAGCTGGGAGTTTATTACCGGTTAAATGATATTCCGCTACCGGGAAGTTACGGTCCGAGCGCCGATCAGCAAAACGATTATTGATACTTAAGGAATCAGTTCGAGCGGATTGTTATTTTTCTGCATTTTTTCGCGGGCATTCTTTTCGAGTTCGCGCAGGATATCTTTGGGATCAGAAATTTCTCTGCCGTTCACGTTAATTTTAACCTGTGAATTCGGTTTTGCCAGGATTTCGCGCATACTTTGCACCGGATCGTTCGCATATTGCCTGAGCTGTTTCACATACTGCTGGCGGCTGATTTCGAGCGGTTTTTTCTTTAAAAGCGGAATATCCCTGCCTTTTGTGTTCAGTTCCGGAACAGTGCTTTCGGGAATCTTTTTAATGCCTTTGAGTTCCATCTTATGGCTGCCGCTTTCATCGGAAATTTCTACGATCAAGCCCGGTAAGCCTGAAAATTTGTAAGGTCCGTCCTGGATTGCGATATCGGTGGTGAACCAGGCGGTCCAGTTGCGGCCGGCAAAATGGGTACGTGCTTCCTGAACAGCGAACTCGCCCAACTTCTTTTTCGCCGGTAAGATCTGCCAGCTGATCGGGCGGTCCTCCGGCACTTCATAAGTGTCGTTGCCAATATTAGTAATCAGTGTGGTTTTGAATGCCGGATACGTTTTTGTGATCTCATATTTAATTTCGCCACCGCTGGACTGTCGCGAAACAGAAATACGCTGCATCCCGGCTTCCATTTGTTTTTTCACGCTTTCCGCTACGATGGAATCGCTCTCAAAAGTGCTTTTGCTGTAATATTTAGAACCATTTTTATTGATGTCCAGATACATCCATTCTTTTTTCAGGCTGTCGGTTTTGGTAGAATCTGGGCGGTAGGTATATTCATAGATCACCCTGTTCTGTTGAGCGAAAACCATTAAGCCAAAAAATAAAGAGAAGGCAACTAATATTTTCATCATTAAAAATTATTTGAAATTAAATTTGACAGTAAACATCACCTGACTAGGGCGGATCTCGATATTATTGCGAACCGTTGAAAAATAAGTGGTGTTATAACTGATGGTTTCGTATGTTTTCCTGTTGGCGATATTCAGCCATTTTACTTCGAAATCAATTTTCTTTTTTGACCATGTGTATTGGTAAGAAAGGTCATAGAAAGAGTTTCGAAGTGTCGTATTCCCCTGGGAAGTCGAAATATCATCCCACACAAAACCCAGCGTATGATTTTCGAGCGGGTAAAAGAAGACATTCAGATTATGGTTCCAGCCGCTGTTTTTATTTACGTTATTTCGGTAATCGTCGCGGTTCTTGTACCAGTTCAAAGAGATATTATAATCCAGGCTCATCCACGAAAAGTAAGTATTGTTGAATTTAAAGGCAAAGCTCTGGGTATTGGTTTTGGTTTCGATCAGATTATCCACCAGGTTCTGATCCACCAAAATGCTGAAGGAATTCGAATCGCGGTTGGTAAAAGTCGCCGACGCATTGGTTTTAAATTTCGGGAAATACTTTCCGATTTCTGCACCTTCGCTCTGGGAAAAATTCGTGTTATCCACATATTCCAGACTTGTACTGGAAGCGCCCGAAGCAAACAATTGCGACCTGGAAATCAGGTTTTTATTGATGCTGTTGTAGGAATACCGAATATTAAAAAATAAATTATTCAGCGGATTTCTGTACTCAAGGCGCGAAGCGGAATTAAGAGTCCTGTTTTCCGGCAAAAGCCCACTGTCGCGATAGTTCAGTGATTTCGGATTGGTAAGAATTCTGCCATCGTACACCGAACCGAAATCGCCGAAATTATAATTTAAGGAAGCAAAAGTCCAGAGTTTCCAAAACGAGGCAAAATCGAAACTTCCCCAAAGATTGGGTTCAAATACAGTTTTGGCGATCTCGGAGTCTTTCTGTCGGATCAGATCCTTGTAATCGATGCTGTAGAAGTTCAGCGGTAAGGTAAAGTTCAGATTCAGCGCGGAACCTTTATAATTGAAACCAACCTGAGTGTACGGATTCAGCTCATTCCATTCCAGGTGGTTTTGAAACGACTGGTTCAGTAAAACGCGGTCACCATACAGCTGCGAATTCATATCGTTCAGCGTTAGATTTAAACCAATTTCCGGCGTCATTGTCCATTTCTTATAGGAAAAGCCAACCAGCGCGGAATGGTTTGCTGTTAATGTCTTTAAAGAGATCTGCTGATCGAGCCGGTCGAAATGTTTTGTGGTCTGCGAAAGCGAATCAATTTGAGCATCGAGATCGAAAAAGTTCTGGTTGGTTGCCGAAAGGGTTTGCCGGTCTTTCTGGTACGAAAAATAACTCATCACATTTACCAGTTTTTCCTTCCATGGAATAATTGTACTCAGGGAATTCTGAAAAATCCCGGTTGGCGAAGTCAGACTTTCATCAAGCAGAATATTTTTAAGATTTGGATCCGGCACCGCTAAATTGTATTGTGTAGCCGAGTTTCCACGGTCATCATTCCAGAAACCGTTCCAGGTCGTGGTATTTTTAAAGAAACCTTTTTTTGCATTCTTAGTAAATATGATCTCCCCTTTTGCCGCATTGCTGTAAAATTTATTGGATTCTGTGGTGGTGACTTTTCCGGCGGTGAAGAAATCAGTATCGAGTTCGTACGTAGTTTCGCGCGTAGATTCCCGCGAGATCGCATTGTTGGTATAACTGGAACTCGCTTTTAATTCCCACTCTTTATTTTTAAACGGATTCACCAAAACATTCGCAGAAAAAAAGTGAACGTTGTTCATCAGGTATCTTTTCTCGGGCAGATCCGGTGTCGCCGCATTATCAACACTCAGCCAGCGGTTTGGTGCGGCTTGGGCGCGGCGGCCTTCCCAGCGGGAACCAAAACTCAGCAGGTTGCCTTCCTTCTCCACACTTTCGCCGTTGTTATTGGCTTTGTAATTGACTACCCACTGCGTCTTGGGGCTGAAAAACATCGGCGTAACTTTCACATTCCACAGAAGCGGATCCAGACCTAAACCAATTTCTCCCCGGCCAGTGGTGGTGATTCCTTTTTTAAGTTTTACATTCAGTGCGGCATTTTCCGAGGGAACTTTATCCTGCAGAATTTTTACAGGCTGGTGATTTTCCATCACTTCCACTTTCTGCACGGCATCTTTAGGCAAAGAATTATTGATGGTTCCGTAGCCGCCTTCCATCAGATCTTTCCCGTTCACATAAAATTTATTGATCGGTTCACCCTGGTAGAGAACGGTTCCGTCGGGATTTACATCGATGCCGGGAATTTTCTTCAACACATCGGCCAACGTCCGGTCGGCTTTACTTTCAAAAGCTTTCAGATCATAGGAAATGGTGTCGCCTTTTTTGGTAATAAGTTTTGTTTTCAGCTTTACTTCTTTAATTTCCGTAGCATCCGGTTCTAAACTAAAGTTTAAGGTTTGAGTCTGATTTTTAACCGTGCGCGTCAGTGGCTTTTGATTAAAGGCTTTGATTTTTAAATCCACATTGGCTTCCGGCGAAGTAAAGGTCACTTTAAATTCCCCTTTCGAGTTCGAGATGGAGAAAGCCATGATCGCATCTTTGCCCTGTTCCTCAATGGTCACACTGGCGCTTGCCACAGGATGCCCATCGGAATCGGTAATCCTGCCGCTGATCACGGACTGAGCGTACGACATCATCACACAAAAAAAGGCGAAGAAAAAAAGTAACTGTTTTTTCATAAATGTTTTAGAAATTAGTATAAAATTCAGCTTCTTTGTTACATTCTGAGCGCTTTGTGCAGCTCACGTTTTTATGATGACGCAGAAATGTACTTCCCTTTTTCGCACGCAGAATTCTTTTTTGTTATTTTTGTGACTAAGATTTACGAATATGGGACTTCATTTAACGCCGATCGATGTGGTGGAAGACATCACCAAAGAAGAATTCCGGGAGAAATATCTGATTCCGCGGAAACCTGTTGTTCTGAAAAATATGGCAAAAAAGTGGCCGGCCTACCAGAAATGGACCATGGACTATATGAAGGAAGTGGTAGGCGATGTAGAAGTTCCGCTTTATGATTCTTCAAAAGCCGATCCCGCCGCACCGATCAATTCTTCAGCCTCAAAGATGAAGTTTACAGATTACATCGACCTCATACAAAGGGAGCCGACCGATCTGCGCATCTTTCTTTTTGATCCTATAAAATCTGCACCGAAACTGCTGAAAGACTATATCTCACCAAAAGATCTGATGGGCGGTTTTCTGGATAAATTCCCGAATATGTTTTTCGGTGGCAAAGGCTCCGAGACCTTTCTGCATTACGATATCGATATGGCGCATATTTTCCACACCCATTTCAACGGCAGAAAACATATTTTACTTTTCGACAATAAATGGAAGGACCGGCTTTACCAGATTCCATACGCCACGTATGCTTTGGAAGATTATGATATTTCAAATCCCGATTTCGAAAAATTCCCGGCGCTGGAAGGCGTAGAAGGCATTGAGTGTTTCCTGGAACACGGCGACACCTTATTTATGCCGACAGGTTGGTGGCATTATATGCGCTATCTCGACGGCAGTTTCTCGATTTCGCAGCGTGCGTGGGATAAATCGTGGGCGGTAAAAGCCCGCTCGCTCTGGAATCTTACCATACAGCGGAACATCGATAACTTTATGAAAGGCCGTTTCAAAAACAGATACATGGACTGGAAAGAAAAATTAGCTATAAAACGCGCCAATTACGCACTGGCAAAAGGTTTACCGAAATAACAAAAGCGCTATGGAAAAATTTTCTAAAGCGCTTTTCTAATTTACTTGTGTTTGCGATAAGCCTCCGTTGAGTAAAGTGCGAGAAAAATCAGAACCGGCTGGAACAGAAGTCTTATAAATCTTTTGGTATCAGTATCCAGTCCGAAACCATCGCGGTGTTCCAGGTATTGTGCAATATTTCCCGGAAACACCATTACATAAAACAAAGCGAGACACCATCCGACCCATTCCTTATATTTTACTAAAAATATCATGGCAAGGCCAAGCAAAATTTCTGCTGCGCCCGAAAGCACAACGGTGAGATCTTTGGACAAAGGGATCCAGTCCGGAACCTGCGCCTGAAAAGTTCCGCGCGCAAAAGTAAGATGACCGGCACCCGCAAAAAGCATAAAAAGACCAAGTGCAATTCTGATTAAATTTTTCATGTGCGGCGATGTGAAAATTCCCTACAAAATCCGGTAGATCGGGTATAAACCAACCGTATTCTCATAATAATCAGAGTGCTTGTAAATCCAGTCGAGCTGTGCTTTACCATTTTTCGCAAATTCAGGATCTGCTGCTTTCTGCAGTTCAAATGCAGTTCTCAAAACCTGATCATTCTTTAAGAGATCTGCCGCTGTATCCTCAAAAACATAATCGGAATAATATTCTTTCTGTCCCAGAATTCCATCGAAGAAATTCCAGTTGAAGAAAGAATCCACGGCTTCGGGCTCCAGAGTTTCGAGCAGATATTTTACACCGTTTTGCTCCGTAGGAACAATGTAATCGCCTTGGCGGAACTGTGTCATTTTCATCCCGGATTTCACCTGAGTGTCGTAGTGCAGGTAATGTCCTTCGTAGGGACTTTTTACCGTCTTGAAATCCGCGATCCTGTACTGCTGCACATAAATGGTCGAGTCCTGCTGGATTTCCTTCATTGAAATATGATTCCGCTTTAAATAGTCCAACACTTTTCTTTCAGATTTCGGGACCACGTAAAAGGTGGGAATTGTAATTTCCCTGGTGGGAATATATTCATTATAAAATTTCACTTTTCGGGTAAATGGTTTCGCGCGGTCATAAAACAAACGGTCCTGACCGGAAACGCCACTTGGTTTTTGCCCGGCTTCATATCCCTTGAAATCAATCAGTTGGTATTTAGAACTGTCGACTTTCCACTGAACAGGATATTTCATTTTTGGCTGGACTTCTTTTAAACTTTCGGCCATTAAGCTCCGGATCTCAGTTGCATTTTTTTCTGTATAATTAATGGCGCCCAACATATATTCATACGTCGCACGAACCCTTTCTTTGTAGGGTTTCAGCATGTGAGTTTCTGCCACGGTTCCCAAAGTGTTGAAAAGTGTGGTGTAACCCGTTGCATATCTTGGTGTATCCATAAAAGCGGTGAAACCTTCGTCCGGCGAATCACCGTGGATGTTCACATAAGGTGTGGCAAGAATTCCTTTTTCTTCAACTTTCTGAAGGATGGCGGGCTGCATTTTTCCGTTGAAATACGTTCCAAGATCTTTTCCGAGTCTTTCTTTATTGGTGGATATGTAGGTGAATAAATATTGATAGTCGGCACCGTTAGAAACGTGATTATCAATAAAATATATCGGTTTAAAATGCTGGAAGATCTGCTGGAAAGCTTTTGCATTTTCGGTATCATTCTTAATGAAATCGCGGTTCAGATCGTAGTTTCGGGCGTTTCCGCGGAAACCGTATTCTTCCGGTCCGTTCTGGTTGGCGCGGCTGAATTTTCCCCGCCTCAGCATACCCGAAATATTGTAGGCTTCAACCGCAACAATCTTCAGATTTCCCGCAGTGATTTTTCCTGTAGCGAAGTCGCGCATCATCATCATAGTCGCATCGATACCGTCGGGTTCACCGGGATGAATTCCGTTGTTGATCAGTATTGCAGGCACATTTTTATCTTTTGAAGCGTTGAAAATAACGACTTTGACCGGTTCACCATTATCATCAGTCCCGAAAGATTCTACGGTAACTGTTTTAAAATTTTTGGCGAGATCATCATAATACTTCACCATTTCGGCATAGGTCGTGGTCTGGTTGCCGTTGCCTTTTTCGTAGGGTGTAGGAAAAGATTTCTGAGCATAAGAAAATGCGGAAACAAAAATAAAAAGTGCGGAGAGCAGTTTCATGGAATAAATTTCTACGAATTTAAATAAAAAATTCCCGAATAAATTCAGGAATTGATTGATAGTGAGGGTTTGGAAAAAACCGAAAATCTGCAGCCCGGCTTGAGTGAAGCTCTCCGCCGCGGCGGAAGCGGGAACGGAAGACGGAAAAAGCTGCCCAAATAAAAAAATTAATCGTTCAGCTTCAGCACCGCCATAAATGCGGATTGCGGCACCTCTACCCGACCGATCTGTTTCATTTTCTTTTTTCCTTCCTTCTGTTTCTCCAACAGTTTACGTTTACGGGAAATATCGCCACCGTAACATTTTGCGGTCACGTCTTTTCTTAAAGCTTTTATGGTTTCTCTGGCAATGACTTTAGCCCCCAAAGCCGCCTGGATCGCGATATCAAACTGCTGTCTCGGGATCAGTTCGCGCAGTTTCTCGCACATTCTTTTTCCGATATAGTAAGCGTTGCTGTCGTGGATGAGCGACGACAGTGCATCGACCATATCGCCGTTGATGAGGATGTCCATCTTCACCAGTTTGGACGCGCGGAAACCGATGGGATGGTAATCGAAAGATGCATACCCTTTGGAAATGGATTTCAAACGGTCATAAAAATCGAAAACCACTTCTGCCAAAGGCATGTTGAAAACAAGTTCTACACGGTCGGCGGTTAAATAACTTTGATTCACAATCTCGCCTCTTTTTTCGATACACAACGTCATCACCGGACCTACATAATCGGATTTGGTAATAATAGACGCTTTGATGAAAGGTTCTTCTACCCGGTCCATCGTCATTGGGTCGGTCATTTCCGAGGGATTGTTGATCAGGATCATTTTCTCAGGTTCACGCTTGGTATACCCGTGGTAGGAAACGTTGGGAACCGTGGTGATCACGTCCATATTGAATTCGCGGTCCAGTCTTTCCTGTACGATCTCCATATGCAGCATGCCCAGGAATCCACAACGGAAACCGAAGCCAAGTGCGGCAGAACTTTCAGGTTCGAAGACCAGAGAAGCGTCGTTGAGTTGGAGTTTTTCCAGTGAGAAACGCAGTTCCTCAAAATCTTCGGCTTCAATCGGATAGATTCCGGCGAAAACCATCGGTTTTACTTCCTCGAAACCTTCGATCGGTTTTTCGGCGCCTTTCTCGAAAGTGGTGATGGTATCGCCTACTTTCACTTCGCGGGCGTCTTTGATCCCTGAAATGATGTAACCTACATCGCCGGTCATTATTTCTTTCTTCGGTAACTGTTTCAGTTTTAACGTTCCTACCTCATCGGCTTCGTACATTTTTCCGGTCGCCATAAATTTGATGCGCTGACCTTTTTTGATGCTGCCGTTGACGACTTTAAAATATGCCTCAATCCCGCGGAAAGGATTGTAAACCGAATCGAAGATCAAAGCCTGCAAAGGCCCGCCTTCATCGCCGACAGGAGCGGGAATTTTTTTTACGATGTGTGCCAGAAGTTCATGAACTCCTTCGCCGGTTTTGCCGGACACCCTCAAAACATCTTCGTATTCGCAGCCGATCAGGTTCATGATCTCATCGGTGACTTCCTCCGGATTTGCGGACGGCAGATCGATTTTATTAAGAATAGGAATGATGGTCAGATCATTTTCCAGCGCGAGATACAAGTTGCTTATCGTCTGAGCCTGAATACTTTGTGCGGCATCTACAATAAGAAGCGCACCCTCGCAGGCGGCGATCGAACGCGAGACCTCGTAGGAAAAATCCACGTGTCCCGGTGTATCGATCAGATTAAGTACATATTTTTCACCATCAACCTCATAATCCATCTGTATAGCGTGGGATTTAATGGTGATGCCGCGCTCTTTTTCCAGGTCCATATCATCCAGCGTCTGGGACTGTAATTCCCGCTGGGTGACGGTTCCGGTATATTCTAAGAGACGGTCAGCCAGGGTAGATTTGCCGTGATCGATATGTGCAATAATGCAGAAGTTACGTATATTTTTCATTAAAAGTTTGCAATTCGCAAAGATAATGAAAGTGAGAAGAAAACTCCCAATTTTATTTTGGGTTCGGTTTTACTGGGTGAAACTGTATTCACCATTCAGATAATCGATATAGGTCTTATATTTCTCACCTTCCAGTGCCTGGTTAAATTTGTTGTTGATCTGTATGGCAGCTACAACTCCACCCGCAATACCAAAGAGAAAGTAGGCTGAGGAAACATTGATCTCTTCCGGAAAGAGCATATATTTATTGGCCATCACATAATAGCCGCTGTCATCGTGCTGAAGTTCCAAAAATCCCGCCTGTGAGTTTTTCCAGGCATTTCCGCCTTCAACGTAAATATAAATTTTTCTGGCCGGAATCCTTTCTTCTGTGGAATTAACTGCCTTTAAAACTTCGCCGTTTTTATTTTTAATGACTTCATAACCTGCCACCGGAGTCTGAGCGAAAAAGCTCTGATAGTCTGTATAGATGCCGTCTTTTAATTTCGCGGAACTGAAGGCGGGATAAGTGGATTTCAAAAATCCATCGTAATCCGTAAGGCTTGCCAATGGAATTGCTGTATTATGCGGCGACGCGCGGTAAGTATCAAACAGTAACTTTTGCAGGACTTTTTGTATGTTTTCAACAAAAATATTCGGAATTCCACCAACTTCCTTTGTACTTAAGCTGATCATATTATCGTAGCGTTTCAGAAAATGATAGCTGTCATCTTTTTTAAGGAAAGTGCTGAATTTCATGTCGAGCACGCAGAAAATTTCCTTGTTCCGCACTTCATTTGAAATCGAAAAATCTTCCACCAGCATCACGATGTCGTTGGTCGCCTTATCTCTTTTCCTGTTACCGTTCAGAAACCAGTTTTCAATATCGGCGCTCAGATCGTCGGTCGGGAATTTAAAAGTGTAGTACTTGCCGCGGAACACAATATCTTTTATGGTTTTATCCTTTCGTACATCGATGACCTGGAGGCTCCTGGCAGTTCTGGTGAAATCTGTAACCGGGTATTTCAGTTTAATGACTTCTTTGGTCTGACTGAAAAAGAATAAGGGCATCAATAAAAGTAAAAGTCCTTTGTACATAGATTATTTTTGGCGGGAAGATAAACTTAATTTCTAAAAAAGAACGACCTCCACAAAATAAATTGTAGAGGTCGCTCAAACATTAAAAAAATAAACTATTATGGTCGCCTGCTCTGCGGACCCGAATTTCGCGGCCCGTCTTGTTTTCTGTCCAACATTTTGTTGCGCAGTTTTCCTTCGGTCTGGTACATTTGCAAAACCTGCTGCGGTTTGATGACCTTCATGAATTTTTCTGCATATATTTTTCGGTTATCGAGAAGTTGCTGACCAATCTCAAAGCTTTGATTCAGTTGGTTGGTAGCCTCTTCGTCGCTCATATTTTCATAAGATTCCGACGTTTTAAATTTCTTTTTTA
This sequence comes from Kaistella palustris DSM 21579, assembly GCF_000422265.1. Taxonomy (GTDB): domain Bacteria; phylum Bacteroidota; class Bacteroidia; order Flavobacteriales; family Weeksellaceae; genus Kaistella; species Kaistella palustris. Next base: position 40,933 of record NZ_AULL01000017.1, on the reverse strand, counting down.
TTTCGTTCTGCTTTGCCTGATATTCCGCATACAGTGTTTTAAACTGCTCCTGATCATCTTTTGGTACAGCAATTTCGGAAACTACCATATTTTCCCTGAACTGCTGCAGCAACAACATTCTCTGTTGCGGATTCATTTTTTGTATCGTTTGTTTTCTCTGTTCCGGCTTCATATTTTTCCAGTCATATTTCTGGTCCTGAGCAAAAGTCTGAAATGCGAAAAATAGTGTGGCCAATATCGATACCGTTTTTTTCATATCTTTCATTTTAGTTATATAAATCCAGGTATACATCCTGCTCAGCATTTCTGCCGAGATCGGCCAACTCCGCGGAAGGAAAATTAGCAAGAACCTGGTCCATCTGAATTTCTACATTTTTCGCAGATGCTTCTTTTTTCTGAACAGTCCGTGCTGGCGAGCCGGTTTTTACTGCTACCGCTTTTGACTGTTCTCCTGTTGGATTAGCGGGATGCTGAAAAGTTAAATTATTTTCTGGTTTTTCTGCAGGAACTACTTCTTCTTCCTGGGACTCAACAGCTGATAACGTATTGGTTACGGGTGTCGTAACTGCATTAGAAGCAACTGCATTGGTTTGATCAATCGGCGCTTCTGAAGTGCCCTGTGTTACAAAAAACGTAACTCCAAAAAGCAATGTGATTGCTGCCGCGGCTGCGTAGGCCCAGTTTAAATTTATGATCCTCCCTTTTTGCGGGGTAGAGGTTTGTCTGAGGACATTACTCTGCATCTGCTCAAAGAAATCTGCAGGACAGTCGTAAATATTTTTACGTTCCAGTTTTTCTATATCTAAATCTTTCATCTTTGAAAAAACTTTATTCGTGGTAATTTGCTTTTATATATTCTTCTACCTTTTGTTTGGCGTAGTGATAATTGGTCTTTAAGGTACCTACCGACATATCCAGAATCTGCGAAATCTCCTCATAGGGCAGATCCTCATAATACCGAAAAGTGAAAACCAGTTTCTGCTTTTCCGGCAGCGACTGTATGGCTTTTTGCAGCAGCACCTGAATTTCATCGGCATCGGCACTCACATTCTCAGCTACAAGATTTTGAAGATGGTATTCGGCACCTTCCTCACTTTTTTGCATCTTTTTCATTTTATTCAGCTGCTGCAGGGCCTCATTTGTGGCGATTCTGTACAACCAGGTGTAAATCTGACTATCCTGCTTAAACTGATGAAAATTTTGGTAAGCCTTTATGAAAGTATCCTGCAAAACATCCTGGGCAAGCGCATGATCTACAATTAACCGGCGTATATGCCAATACAATCTGCTCTGGTAAGCATCCATCATCAAACGAACACCCTTTTCACGGGATCTTTCGCTGGACATCAAGTCGATAATTTCGGCTTCCTTACTCTTCATTGTGAGGCTTTCGTGGTTTGGATAGGGAATTTAGTAAAAAGTTAAATAAGTATTTCAATTTTCAGTCCAAAGCAAATAATTATCTTTGTTGATAATTACAATAATGAAGACGGTAATACTTGGTTCCGGCAACGTAGCCTTTCATCTGGCCCAGGCTTTTCACGAGAAAAATATTCCAATCGCTCAGGTTTTTGGCCGCAATGCGAAAGAACTGAAGGAAATCTCGGAAAAATTTAAAATTCCTTTTTCTACAAGTACACTCGCCGACGCTGATTTTTATTTGATCGCTGTAAAGGATGACGCAGTTGCAGAAATCTCCACGAAGATAATTAAAAATGACTGTCTGGTCGCACATACTTCGGGATCTTTGCCAAAGGAAATCTTGAGTGGTAACTACCGAAAAGCCAGTTTTTATCCGCTGCAGACCTTTTCAAAAGCGAAAGTACTTAATTACTCCGAAATCCCATTTTTTATAGAAGCAGAAAATGAGGCAGATTACGGTGAACTTCATAAGTTAGCTTCCCTGATTTCGGGCAAGGTGATGCAAAGTACATTTGAAAAACGAAAATATATTCACCTTACTGCGGTCTTCGCGTGCAATTTTGTAAACCATCTCTTTGCAAGAGCCAAAGAAATAAGCGATTCTCAGGAAATTCCGTTCAGCTATTTTCTGCCACTGATCCGTGAAACTACGGACAAAATAGAAACGCTGGATCCTAAACTGGCGCAGACAGGTCCGGCAGTGCGCAATGATAACAGAGTATTGAAACTCCACCAAATGCTTCTCACAGAATCGGAACATCTGAAAATTTATGAAGTTATGAACGAATCCATAAAAAAAATGTATGAGTTATAAAGACAGGTTAAAAAATATCAAAGCATTTGTTTTTGATGTAGACGGGGTATTTACCGACGGAAGCGTTTATCTGATTCCCGGCGGACATATGGCCCGTGTAATGCACGTTCTCGATGGATATGCGGTGGTAAAAGCATTAAAAAACAACTACATCATTGGAGTCATCACTGGGGGTAACGACGATATGGTAAAGTTTCGCCTCAATTATCTCGGCATCTCAGATTACTACCCAAAATCTCCCGATAAACTTGTTGATTTTGAACACTTTAAAGCTAAATATAATTTAAAGAACGAAGAAATCCTGACCATGGGTGATGATGTCCCGGACCGCTCCATCATGCAGCACTCAGCAATTTCTGCCTGCCCGAAAAACGCGGTTCCCGAAATAAAGGAAATCTCAGATTATATCTCGCCAACTGAAGGCGGAAAAGGGGCAGTACGCGACGTCATCGAACAGGTAATGAAAGTTCAGGGGAAATGGGCAGATGACAATACCCAGAGCGTTTAACTTTTGTTTTTCGAAAATCAATGAAACTTTTACTGGCATCAAACTCGCCGCGCCGCAAAGAACTTCTTCAAAGTTTAGGTTACGACTTCAAAGTAGTCAGCGTGGAATGTGACGAAATATATCCTGAAGAAATCAGTGTTCACGCAATTGCAGGTTATTTGGCGGAACTTAAATCGAACTCGTATAAAACGTTACAGAAAGATGAAGTACTGATCACCGCAGATACCGTCGTTGTACTCGATGGTGAAGTTCTGGGGAAGCCGGATGATGCGCTTCAGGCTGCGGAAATGCTCCGTAAACTTTCAGGCAGAACACATGAAGTGTATACCGGAATTACGCTGCGGGCAGCAGGTAAAAAGCGTACAGTAAGCGACCGCGCAAAAGTATATTTCCAAAAATTCAGCCCAGAGGAAATTGATTTTTATATCAGCCGTTTCCGCCCGTTTGATAAAGCCGGCAGTTACGGCATACAGGAATGGCTCGGAATGGCAAAAATCAGTAAGATCGAAGGCAGTTTCTACACGATCATGGGCCTTCCCACACACCTTATTTACGAGAATTTAAAAGATTTCGGAGAAGACACTTTTCAAAAATAAAATTTCGTTATTTTTACCAAAATTAATCGGTTTTTTCATACTAAACTGCCGATTCAGAACTTATTATAAAATAATGAAAAAAACTATATTTTTCCTTCTAGCGCTCACTGTTTTCAATTCCTGTTCCTCGCGGAAAAAGTCGAGTGATTCGACTTTTATGAAAGGTTTCTTCTCATATTACAATACACTTTTCAACAGCAAGGATGCCCTGGAAACCGAGTTGCGCAACCGGGACAAATCGCACCAGGATAATTTTTACGCGCCCTATATTCAGCTGTTAACTTATGAGGATCAACCTTTGGGCAGCAATCTTGGCAACGGTGCTATGTCGGATGATGATCCTGCGCCACCGGCAAACATGCGTTCAGGCGGACCGGGCGTGCCGGGAGGAAATCCGAATTTCGCCAATATGCCGGGAAAAAAGGGTGCTTCAGTTTTAGAGATCTCCGAAGCTAAAGCATTGAAAGCCATTGCCAAATATTCGGTGATGAAAGGTGGAGTAGAAAAGAACAAGAAAATTTTTGATGCCAATATTTTGCTCGCGCAGTCGCGGCTCTATCAAAACAAACCTTTGGAAGCACTCGACGGACTGAATTATATCTTCAGCAATATGCCCAAAGATAAGCGCATTGCCGTGGCGCGGATCTATCAGGGTTTGGCTTATACCAAGATGGAAGATTATCACCGTGCTGAAGAAGTTTTCGCAGATCTGAAAACTAAAAAACTTAAGAAAAACGAACGCAGGCTTTTAAGTGTGTATTACTCTGAAATGCTTCTGGCCGCAGGTAAAAAAGAAGAGGCTGTTGAAGAACTCGGGAGTGCATACGCAGTAAACAAAAACCGCAAATTAAGGAGCAGGATTGCATTTCTTCGCGGTCAGATCCTGGCGAACCTCGGGAAAAACGAGGAAGCACGTGAAAGCTTCGTGACGGCGTACAAAAATGCCAATAACTTCGAGTTCGAGGTAAAATCGCAAATAGAAATCGCAAAAACCTTTAACGGAAAAGATGATGATTACGATGGAGCCAAGAACTACCTGGAAAAAATCAGCAAGAAAGGAACCTATGCTTCCCGGAAAAATGAGTTCTATTACGCTCTGGGACTTATGGCCAATAAAGCGGGCAAAAAAGATGAAGCAAAAGCATTTTTTGCACAGTCGCTCAAGGAAAAGATTTCGGATCCCCAAATCCGCGGTCTCAATTATTTCGAGATCGGCAAAGCCTATTTTGAAGACAGCGATTACCTTTCTGCCGGCGCTTATTACGATTCCGCACTCGCGGTAATGACCTATGAACCTTCTAAAATCCTTTTGGCAGAACAGTCGGGAAATATTAAACAGGTTTCAGCGAATTATTATCTGATCAAAAAAAACGACAGCATACTGGCTTTGGCAGCAATGCCTGAAAATGAAAAAATCGCTTACTTCACCAGGTATATTGATGGAATTAAAGCCAGGGAAGCCGAGGAAGAACTCGCCAGAAAGCGCGAAGAGCGCAGTAAAGGATTTGATACCGGCGATTATTCGGCAAATTCAATTTTCGCTTCGAACACCGGAGGTTTTCAGGATTTCGGTACCGGAAAGGGAGGCTTTTATTTCGCAAATGCTTCAACGGTGGCAAAAGGAGAATCCACTTTCAAACAGTTGTGGGGCAACCGAACCCTTAGCGACAACTGGCGGACTTCTGCGCGTGGCAGTTCTATTGAAGATTTGAAGAATGAAGCGATGGGAATAGCGGCGGCACCCGATCCCAGACGGCTGGAACCTGCGTTTTATATTGAACAGCTGCCAAGCGACCCACAGCAGATCCTTGCTTTGAAGAAAGCGCGCGATACAGCAAGTTTAGGCTTGGGAAGGATGTATGAAACCTACTTCAGCGATACGCCTCTGGCAACAAAAACACTGTACAATCTCGTAGATGCAAAGCCCGAAGATGATCTGAAACTCCAGGCACTTTACCAGATCTTTGCCTTTAATTATGAAAAAAATCCTGCCGCTGCACAAAGGGCGAAAAACATGATACTTGAAGAATTCCCGTATACTTCCTACGCAGAATTTGTAAAAAACCCAAAGAGCAATTCTTTCTCGCAATCTTCGGAAGAGGTCGAGAAAGCTTACGCACAGGCATTTGAACTGTATGATACCGAAAAATATGAGGAAAGCAAAGCACTAATTGAAGCATCTCTGGAGAAATATCCCAAAGATGCACTCGTTCCGAAATTTGCCCTTCTTAATGCCTTTAATTCCGGGAAGATCGCAGGGAAAGAAATCATGATCCTGCAACTGGAGCAGATCGCCCTGAATTATGCGCGAACCAGAGAAGGCGAGAAAGCCCTGGAAATGCTGAAATACCTGAAAAGTGACCTGTCTATAGAGGCAACCGACGAACAGGGAAATAAAGTAGTACCAGAGGTGCCACAGAAACAGGTTCAGCCGACGGATATCCGTGAAAATGCTGGTCCGGGACAGCCACGTTCGCCACGTCCGCCACGAAATGGCGAGCTGAGCAGCCCAACGGTAAATGAACTGAGGCAGCCCCAACCGGGTGGCGTACAGCAGGATCTGCGAATGCAGCCGGCCGAAGACATCAAGATTCAATAATTGAAAAAAAGCGAAGTTTGACCTTCGCTTTTTTATTTGGTTTAAAGATGTTTGGGAATCTGGTTTTTTCTGAATTTATTCCGGTTTCTTTTTTTTCACCCCCTGAAAATCTTTCAGATAAAAAGGTTCGAAATAGGCGACATCTTCGAATTCGGCGTTTCTGAATTTAATACCGGCTTCTTTGATTAAATGTTTCGCTGAAGGATATACGGAATCGTTGAATTCAGCATGTGGAAGGTTTATCATTTCCACCGCTTTAGTTGCGCCATCGCCCACAAACAATATCTTTTTTCCGGCGTATTCCTGAAACGAAGTCTGATCCAGAATTTTAGCTTCGGTATTGGCGATCATATTTCCCGACCTACCGTCGAATACGGCGCAATATACTTCCATACGGCGCGCGTCGATGAGCGGAATAATCAGGTCGTAACCCGTGTTCACGAAAGGCGGAACTATTGTGGTCAGTGAGTTTACGGCCAGAAGTGGGATATTCAGCCCGAAACAGAAACCCTTCGCAGAAGAAGCGCCAATGCGCAGTCCTGTATAAGAGCCGGGTCCTTTTCCCAGACTCACTGCATCAAGACCGGAAAGTTCTATTCCGGCACCCTCCAGCGCCCATTTCACGAAGGTGTGTAAACTCTCGGACTGTTTGTAATTATCTGAGCGTTCTTCGCACAGGCAAAGTAATTCATCACCGTCTGAAACAGCAACGGAGCAGTTTTTAGAGGAAGTTTCAATATGCAGAATTTTCATTTTTTACAATAAATGCTAAATAGTGAGGAAATTGGAGTTTCGTTTTACAGGTTTTTATAGACCGTGCGTGATTCACTTTGGGCGCTTGGGTAAATCGTAAGGTCAGAAATGGCCACGTGCTTCGGCGCAGAAACGCAATAAAAAATCGCATCCGCAATATCTTCGGGTTTCAAGGCTTCATAACCCTGATACACTGTTTCTGCCCTTTGTTCATCACCTTTGAAACGCACTTTAGAAAAATCGGTTTCTACCAGGCCGGGCTGCAGATTGGTTACTTTGATGCCATATTCTGTGAGTTCAAGACGCATTCCTTCGGAAAGTACGTCTACCGCACGTTTAGAAGCGCAGTAAACCACGCCGTTTGCATAAGTCTGGCGTGCGGCGACCGAAGAAATATTCACGATATGTCCGGACTTATTTTCTTTCATTTTAGGGATCAGCAATTTGGTGACGTACAGAATTCCTTTTACGTTACCATCGAGCATGGCGTCCCAATCCGCAACATTACCATCTTCCAAAGTCTCCAGACCGTGGGCATTACCTGCGTTATTGATGACAATATCCACATTCTGCCAGTTGGCGGGAAGGGAGTTCAGCGCAGTTTTCACTTCTTCGAAATAACGCTGATCAAAATTCAAAGTATAAACTTCAGTCAGCGCAGAGACTGTTTTTTGAAGTTCGGCCAGAATTTCAGTACGTCGGCCGCAAAGAATTAGCCTGTACCCTTCTTTAGCAAAGCGGTCGGCAGTTGCTTTTCCGATACCGGAAGTTGCGCCGGTGATGAGTGCTGTTTTCATTTCTTTATATTAATTTGCATCGAAACTCTGAAAAGCATCTTCGATGTGTGTGATTTGCAGTTTTCCGCTTTTATCGGGAAGAACTCCGATAATATCGAACCGCACTTCCTTATCAATATTATTGTGCTGCATATAAAAATCCGCACAGAGGACGATTGACTTAATTTTCTTTTTGGTCACCGCTTCCTGGGGTTCCATAAAAATATCCGTTCCACGCGCTTTTACTTCAACGATAACCAGCAGGTTTCCATATTCTGCAACAATATCAATTTCAGCGCGCTGATAGCGGAAGTTCCGGGCGAGGATCCGATAATTTTTAGCCTCCAGGAAATCTGCGGCTAAATTCTCGGCAATGTTTCCAAAGTCATTGTGTTCTGCCATTATTTAATGAATTGAAAAGCCCACCAAATGAGTAATATCTGCAGTGGCAAACGCAAAACCGTTAACCAGAATCCTTTCTTTTTTCTCACGTAATACTGCCGTGTCATTTCAATATTTGCCGGAAAAACAGCGATTAAAAGGACAATTGTGAGATAAGCGCCAAGTGTTTGTGTCGTTGGCCACAGCAGTAAAATTCCACAGAGAATTTCCACAATTCCACTTATTAAAACCAAACTATAGGGAGCCGGCAGGTATGGCGGCATGATCTTCAGATAAAATTTAGGTTTCAGGAAATGCATCAATCCCGCTAAGATCATCAGAAAGGCAAATATGTATTTTCCTGCTTCAACCATAATTCTAAAATTCTACGGTATTGAGTTTTCCCACGTTTAATCTCGCATTCCCACCGATTATAAGCGGACGGTTCTCATAAATGTGTCCATTGGGAAAACCGAAAAGGGTAGGGAAGTCATATTTTTTGAGCCGCTCTGAAATGAGCTGATATGCAAATTCATCAAAGCTGGTTTCATAGTTTTTGTTCTGCTTTTCGTCTCCCATATTCGTCATTCCCCCTATAATCAATCCTTTGATCTGGCGGAAAGCGCCTGCCAGTTCCAGACTCATCAACATGCGGTCGAGCGAATAATACTGTTCGCCAACCTCTTCGATAAAAAGGATCTTATCTTTAAAATTAAAACTGTACCGGGTACCCAGAAGTGCGTAAACTAAGGCCAGATTGCCGCCGATCAAAAGACCTTCCACATTTCCTGCTTTATTGTGCAGATTTTTTTCAACTTTATACTTCGGAAATTTTCCTTTTAAGATATCGAAAACCTGCGTGTAACTTTCAGCTGAAACGCCGAAACTCGCTGTTTTTATACTTTGTGCGTGGATGGAAGGAAAATGATTTTTAAATAAAAAGCTTTGTATCACGGTATTGTCGGAATAACCGATAAACCATTTGGGATTTTTCCGGAATGCGGAAAGTTGTATGTGTCCTAACAGATGCTGGCAGCCGTACCCGCCACGGGAAGCCCAAACTGCTTTAATATCCGCGTCGTTGAACGCCCAGTTTAAATCTTGAATTCGTTCTTTTTCGGTACCGGCGTAAGAATATCCATTTTTAAATTCGGTATACACATGTTTGCCTAAAACCGGCTCATAGCCCTGCATTTCAATCAAATTCAAACCATCTGTAAGCTGTTGTTCGTTTACAGAACCAGCCGGCGAGATGACTGCGATCTTATCGCCTTTTTGCAGAGATCCGGGAAAGGTGAGGGTTTGCATTAATGAATGTGTTTTTGAACAGTTTGTTCGGCTCTCTCAAGCTTTTTATCAAACTGATTGAATTTTTTAAAACTTTGAAGAAAAATAAAGATACTGAAACCGACCAACACAAATCCTACAATTTTCCGGATCTGATTGGTGACTTTCTCTGTAAGTTTATAATGAAAATTCTTGGCCAGCGAGATTTTAATGAAATCAATAATAAGATAAGTTCCCACGACCAAAGCCATATAAAGCAAAAAATCATCGAGGTTCGGATAGGCATTTCGCACCGAAATCACGGTGACGAGCCAGAAAAGTACCACACCAATATTCAGTATATTAAAGAAGAATCCATTAAGAAAAGTCTTCAGGTAGTTTTGGCTGATCATTTTTTCTTCGCCGGCTAAATGCATTTTTGTTTTGGAAACGATCATATACAGGGCATAAACCAAAATGATGAACGCCGTGATGCGGTAAAATCCGGGGTGCTTATCGATGATCTCTACCAGATCACCGCTTGCAAAAAATGCGGCAGCAATACAGAGGATATCGGCAAATATAACCCCCAGATCCAGGGCCAGCGCATGTCTGGGACCTCGTGAAAAACTGGTTTCAATTAACAAAAAAAATATAGGTCCTATAAAAACCAAACTCAGCATTATTCCTAAGCCAACTGCAGAGAGAATGAGTTCCAGCATATTGCTACTTTAATGTTCCGCTTACTTTAGAAAAAAGTAAATTAAATTTAATCACCGATGATCTTGAAATCCAGCTGCTTCTGAATAAGGTTGGCCTTCATCACCTTGATGGTGACCTTGTCGCCAAGCTGGTATTTATTACCGGTGCGGCTGCCCTCAACCAGATGATTTTTAGCATCGTAGGAATATGAATCATCCATAAGATCGCGCAATTTGATGAGTCCTTCGGCTCCATTTTCAGGAATCTGAACCCAGAAACCAAAATCTGCAACACCTGAAATGACGCCGGTAAATTCCTGTCCCAAATGTTTCTCCATAAATTTGACCTGCATGAACTTAATCGAATCGCGTTCGGCATCTGCCGCAAGCCTTTCCATCGCACTGCAGTGTTTGCATTTCTCATCATATTCCGGTTTATTGGGCGACTTTCCTCCATCAAGATAATGCTGCAGGAGACGGTGCGCAATAAGATCCGGATATCGGCGGATGGGCGAGGTAAAATGGGAATAATATTCGAAGCCCAGACCATAATGGCCAATAGGATCAGTAGAGTAGATCGCTTTGCTCATAGACCGCATCGCGAGGGTTTCAATCATATTTTCTTCTCCTTTGCCCTGCACATCGCTTAAAAGTTTATTCAGGGACTGAGCAACTTGTTTAGTGTTCGCTAAATCCATCTTATAGCCAAAAGTGGACACAAATTCCCGTAAAGCCTCAAGTTTTGTAGGATCCGGATCATCGTGAATTCTATAAATGAAAGTATTGTTGGTTGGTTTTCCGTTCCGCGTCAGCGAAATGAATTCCGAAACTTTGCGGTTGGCCAAAAGCATAAACTCTTCAATAAGATGGTTGGAATCTTTGCTGACCTTGAAATAAACACCGATCGGTTCGCTGTTTTCATCTAGATTAAAGCGCACCTCGCTGCGGTCGAAAGTAATCGCTCCGTTTTCAATCCTTTCCTTTCTCAGAATTTTTGCAAGCCGGTTGAGAGTCAAAATTTCGTCGGTCAGATCGCCGTTTTGCGTTTCGATTCTTTCCTGAGCTTCTTCATAGGTGAACCGCCGGTCAGAATGCGTTACGGTTCGGCCAAACCATTCTTTTATAACTTCGGCTTTCTCATTCAGTTCAAAAACTGCCGAAAAAGTGTATTTATCTTCATTTGGACGCAGGGAACATACTTCATTACTCAATACTTCAGGCAACATGGGAACCACACGGTCTACGAGATAAACTGAAGTTGCACGGTCATACGCTTCGTCGTCAAGCAATGTTCCCGGCACAACATAATGCGACACATCGGCGATATGCACGCCAATTTCCCAGTTTCCGTTTTCAAGTTTCTGAATTGAAAGTGCATCATCAAAATCTTTTGCATCTTTGGGATCGATGGTAAAAGTGCAGACATTCCGCATATCGCGGCGTTTTGCGACCTCGCTGTCGTGTATTCTCTGGTCTATTTTCTGTGCTTCTTTTTCAACTTCCTCCGGAAAAGCGTAGGGCAGACCATACTCTGCAAGAATGGAGTGAATCTCGGTTTCGTGCTCGCCGGGCGCACCCAGAACTTTAATGATTTCGCCTTCAGGATTTTTCTCACCGGCTTTCCAGTCGGTCATTTTTACTACGACTTTATCGCCATCCTGCGCACCGCCGATTTTACCGCGCGGTACAAAAATGTCTGTATTCATCGATTTCTTATCGCTTACCACGAATCCAAAATCTTTATGTTTTATCAGCTGAAAAGTTCCTACAAATTCATCGCGTTTCCTTTCGAGGACTTCCAGGACCGAACCTTCGATTTTTTTTCCCTTGAAGTTGTAAGTGACGATCAGAACTTTGTCGCCCTGCAGCGCATCTTTCACGTTTTTGGAATGTACGAATATATCGTCATCCATACCTTCTACATTCACATACGCATTTCCGGCCTGGTTAAAATCGATGGTTCCGGTGAGCGTTCCCTCAATATTCAGGTTCAGTATATATTTGCCTTTCTCAACTTCTTTGATGTGTTTATCTGCAAGAAGTTTATGCAGTGTCTGGATGACCTGTTCGCGCTGGCGGGGATTTTTATAGTCGATACCTTCCGCGATCTGTTTGTAATTGTAGATCTTGGTCGACTTTTTATTCATAAAGGACATGATCAAGCGGCCAATTTGCTGGAGCTTCTGGTTGTTTTTATGAGATATAAATTTTTTGTTTGCCATTAATTTTTGTTAAAGTAAGTGGTTATCAGCAGCAGGCTATTTTTCCCACTCTGTTTTGATGTCGTCCACCTTCGAATTCTGTGGACAGGAATTTCTGTACAATCTCCAATGCCAGTTGTTCCGCGATAAAACGCGTAGGAAGCGCCATCATATTTGCATCGTTATGCTTTCTGGCGAGTTCTGCAATTTCAGGCATCCAGCATAATGCACACCGGATATGCTGATGTTTGTTGGCCGTGATCTGAACACCATTTCCGCTGCCGCAAAGTAGAATTCCAAAATCATTTTCACCTTTTTCTACCGATTCAGCCGCCGCGTGCGCAAAATCCGGATAGTCTACAGAATCCGTGGAAAAAGTTCCAAAATCCTGAATAATGAAATGGTCTTTTAAAGACGCTTTAAGCATTTCTTTATAGTTGAAACCGGCATGGTCACAGCCAAGAGCAATTTTTTTCATGAAGAAATTTGTTTCCTTAATATGTATACAGTTCTGACAAATTTAATACTATTAATATAAACCGCGTTTTATTGGCTCTAATATTTTAAAATTTCGGCAGGAATTTTGAATCAGCTTTTTAATAGAAGCTCAAAAGTAAAAACCGTACCGAAAGCGATGCCGAAAGTATGTGGACTTGTTATCAGTACACTGTGGATAAGTCGCAGAAAGATTCTCTTTTTTTATCCGGTTAAAATCCATAGTGCAAATTGTTAACCAACATTTCCGAAAAACTTTAAAGAATTTTTTCAGGGCTCAAAACAGAACTTCTCCATACTGCACTTCTCCATAAACCGGCGAAAATACAGCTGCGAACATTTATTGATAACTTTATTATCAGCTTGAAAATAAGCGCTCTACTTTGTTAGTAAAGTACCGGTATCAGCTTGGTTCAATGTATACAGAAAACGGCATTTTAGTTCTCCACGAACTCCCACATTACAACAACACTATTCATTTCTTTTTTTATAAATAAGAAGATAATGTAGAGAAAATGTATTTTGGGGATTGGGGAATTTTAAATCAGAATTAGTTTTAATTCGGCCGAATTAATCTTAGATTTGTGCTACTCAAAACGGGAAAAACTATGAAAACAGTGAATGATTATAATTTTAAAGATAAAAAGGTTTTAGTTCGCGTAGATTTTAATGTGCCACAGAGTGCGGATTTGAAAGTTACCGATAATTCCAGAATTCAGGCCGTAAAACCGACGATTGATAAGATTCTGAATGACGGCGGTTCCGTGATCCTGATGACGCACCTGGGCAGGCCGAAAGGTAAGCCTTCGGAAGAATTTTCATTAAAGAATATCGTTCCTGAAATTGAGCACGTTTTAGGTCACCATGTAGAGTTTTGTAGCGACTGCCTTGGCGAGGATGCGCAGAATATGACCGGTGCGTTGAAAAATGGCGAAATCCTTTTACTCGAAAACCTTAGGTTTTATAATGAAGAGGAGGAGGGAAATGTGGAATTTGCACATAAACTTGCGAAATATGCAGATGCTTATGTTAATGACGCTTTTGGAACTGCACATCGGGAACATGCATCAACAGCAGTTATTGCACAGTTTTTTCCTAAAACTAAGTTTTTCGGTTTACTGATGGCTAAAGAATTAACCGCTATTGACAAAGTTTTAAAAAACGGTGAAAAACCCGTTCTGGCTATTTTGGGAGGCTCCAAAGTTTCCACAAAGATTACGATTATTGAGAATATGTTGCCGGCCGTCGATCACCTGATTATTGGTGGTGGAATGGCATTTACCTTTGTAAAAGCGCTTGGAGGTTCTATTGGAAAATCCCTTGTAGAGGAAGATAAACTGGGACTGGCGCTGCAGATTCTGGAGAAAGCAAAGGCGCAGAATGTAAAAGTTCATCTGCCGGTTGACTCGGTGATTGCTGATGAATTCAGCAATGATGCGGACCGCAGTGAAGTAGATATATTCGACATTCCCGAGGAATGGATGGGGATGGATGCCGGCGAAAAATCAAGAAAACTATTTCACGACGTTATTATCAATTCCCGCACAATTTTATGGAACGGACCGATCGGTGTGTTTGAGATGCCGCATTTCTCAGAAGGAACTATATCTTTAGGTGACAGTATTGCGGAGGCTATTGAGTTGGGCGCTTTTTCGCTTGTCGGTGGTGGCGACAGTGTTGCTTTTGTGAAACAGTTTGGCTACGAAGATAAAGTGAGCTATGTGTCTACAGGCGGTGGTGCCATGCTGGAAAGTTTAGAAGGAAAAGAACTCCCGGGCGTAAAAGCCATCAATGACTAAAGAAATTTTGTTACAGTAAATTTCCCTGAAACTTGAAATCATTTCAAATTTCGGGGATTTTTTTTTGGCAATAATTAAACTGAAATAAAATTTAAATTGGATTTCCGTGAAAATTTTAAAACTTTAATAAAAAAGGTCGATTTTTGACCTTCAGAAACAGGTCAAAAATCAATTTTCTAATTTTTTCCGATAACATATATCAGACTGGAATATTCGCCGGTTTTTGATGCCTTAAAATTGGAAATAGTTCCAAAAACGGCTCCTTTTAGCCATATTAAGGCTGATTTTTTGTATTTTTCGCTCAACATAGATATGTAAAATGAATCCAGGCGAAGTGGTTTCACTTTTTTCAGTTTCCAGGTTTTATCCTTAAGGAAGTTCGTCATTCCTTTTCTGGTGTAGTGGTAGAGATGTCGGGGTACATCATAAGCCGCCCAATATTCGCCATAATGAACCGCGTCATAAGATGTATGATTTGGAACCGCAATAATCAGACAGCCTTCTGGTTTCAGTTTCCGGTGGAAAGTATCCAAAAGTTCTTCGGGATTTCCTACGTGTTCGAACACATGCCAAAGCGTTATTGCGCCAAGGCTTTCATCTGCAATATCGTTTATATTTTCCAGCAGTACAGATCTGTGCAGTTTCGAAGCTGCTGCATTTCTTGCGGAAATATTCGGTTCGAACCCAAATGTCTTGTAATCATTTTCTATAAAATGAAGAAATTCTCCTGCGCCACAGCCATAATCCAGGACAGGTGATTGCAGGTCAATTTCCGATTTTAAGATTTTCGATTTATATTTTAGATTAAACCTTTGGAAAAATTTATATAGCTGGACTTTAAAACTTTTTGCATCCTGGTGGTGTGAAATATAGTTGACAGTTTCGTAATATTTGTCCAACTCTTTGGGTATGGGAGAAGTTTTATAAACACCAGGAATATCTGTTTCGGTAAGTTGAAAATTTTCCTGAGTCAGAAAATGGTCTTTAATAGTCATGCTTCCAATAATTTATTTCAGGAATATTCTTTTATTAATCTATAATCTTTAAATGACGTTTCACGTGAAACATATATATTATCTACCGAGGAAAATTAAAAGTACGTTGATGTCAGACGGCGAAACACCGCTGATTCTTGCGGCTTGTGCTATTGTTTTAGGCTGCACTTTGGTCAACTTTTGCTTTGCTTCCGAAGACAGAGATGAGATTTTTTGGTAGTCAAAATCTTCCGGGATCTTAATGGTTTCGAGCCGGTTTAATTTTGCTACATTTTCTTTTTCCTTTTCAATGTAGCCGCGGTATTTGATATTGATCTCTGCCTGTTCTTTAATCTCGCCAGAGAATACTGACAATTCCTGATTAATAAAGTCAATTTCTTCGAGTTTTTCCACTGTCATGTTTGGACGTGTAAGTATTTGCGAGGCGCGGAATGCCTGATCGACCGGTGCGGAGTCTATAGAAGCTAGAAGGGGATTTATAGTGCCAGGTTTTAATGAAGTTTCTTTCAGATAGCTTTCCAGTTTCGCGCTATCTTCTATTTTTTTCTCGACATTTCGAAGCCTTTCTGCATCAGCAAGACCTAATTTATAAGCCTTTTCGGTCAGGCGGATATCGGCATTATCCTGTCGCAGAAGTAACCGGTATTCTGCCCGTGAGGTGAACATACGGTAAGGTTCCTCTGTGCCTTTAGTGATAAGGTCGTCAATAAGGACACCAATATAAGCCTCGTCGCGGTTTAAGATGAAGTGTTCTTTTTCGTGGACTTTATTGTGCGCGTTAATTCCTGCCATAATACCTTGTCCCGCAGCTTCCTCATAACCTGTGGTACCATTGATTTGACCGGCAAAATAGAGATTATCGATAATTTTGGTTTCAAGCGTGTGGTGAAGTTGGGTAGGAGGGAAGTAATCGTATTCAATTGCATATCCGGGTCGGAAAACTTTAGCATTCTCGAAACCGGGAATATGTCGCATTGCCTTCATTTGAATATCTTCCGGCAGAGAAGAACTGAAACCGTTAACATAAATTTCAACAGTATTCCAACCTTCGGGTTCAACGAAAAGCTGATGACGGGTGCGTTCTGCAAATCTGTTCACTTTATCTTCGATACTTGGGCAGTATCTTGGTCCTGTGCTTTGAATGGTTCCATTAAACATGGGGCTTTCCGAGAATCCTTCACGTAAAATATCGTGTACGGTTTCATTTGTATACACAATGTGGCAACTCAACTGTTTTGTCAGTTTGGCGGTGTTACTGAAGGAAAATTTCTGTGGATTTTCATCTCCTTTCTGTTCCTCCATTTTCGAGTAATCGAGGCTTCGGCCATCAACACGTGCAGGAGTTCCTGTTTTCATCCTTCCTGCTTCGAAACCGAGAGAAACCAACTGCTCTGTAATTCCCATGGCGCGTGGTTCGCCCATTCTTCCGCCGCCGAGCTGTTTCGCACCTACATGAATGAGGCCATTAAGAAATGTTCCGTTCGTCAAAACAACAGATTTTGACCTGATGGTTAAACCCAGGGAGGTCACTACGCCGGTAACTTTTCCATTCTCGATCAGAAGGCTTTTTACCATATCCTGGAAAAAGTCGAGATTTGGCGTTTGTTCAAGGGCAATTCGCCACTCCTGTGCAAACTGCATTCTGTCATTTTGAGTTCTTGGAGACCACATTGCCGGACCTTTTGATAAATTCAGCATCTTAAACTGTATTGCAGATTTATCGGCAATAATTCCCGAGTAACCACCCATTGCATCGATTTCGCGAACGATCTGACCTTTCGCAATTCCGCCCATTGCCGGATTACAGGACATTTGGCCAATGGTCTGCATGTTCATAGTGATCAAGAGAGTCTTTGATCCAAGATTAGCTGCGGCCGCTGCGGCTTCACATCCTGCGTGACCACCACCCACTACTATTACATCGTATATTTCGCTTATCATTTCTTTTTTTTTAATTTAATGTTTCACGTGAAACATTTAAGATTTTTCACCTGTTCAAGCTGTACTAGAATCAGTATCTATAGCTTATTGAGGTAAAAGTTTTCTTTAAAGCGCATTTCTTTAATTTCCATATCTGTCTTATCTTTATAGCCGCAAAGATGTAAAAGACCGTGTGCTAAAACCCTGTGCATCTCTATCTTAGAAGCAGTAGAATGGGTATCAGCATTTTCAAAAATGCGGGGCAAAGATACGAAAATATCAGCGGAGATGGTATTGCCCTTTACGTAGTCAAAAGTGATGATGTCGGTGTAATAATCGTGCTGTAAATATTCCCTGTTCACTTTCAGCACATATTCATCATCACAAAAGATATAATTGATGTCGCCTACTTTTTTGTGTTCGGAATACAGCAGATCTTCCAGCCAGCGTGTAGTGGAGGGTTCAATGGCTAATTCATCAATATTCTCAAAAAAAAACTGTATCATGTTTTAGAAGTAATGTCCAAGGATTACGCTGAAGATGTCATTTTTCACAGAAAGTGATCTGCTGTAATTTATTTTTATCTGGCCAAAGGGCGATTTGTATCCGGCAGTTAAACCAACTGATGATGCGGTAACGTGGAACAGACTGTCGACTTTAATATCATCAAAAAGATTTGCCAGGTTTACATTGGCTTCCAAATAATAGTTCCTGTAAACGTTGTACTGCAATGCATTTGAAGCCATCAGCGCATTTTCAGCGAACAGCTGTCCGAATTCATAGCCGGGAAAACTGATGAAATTCCCCAGATTCTGTTCGAAAATTCCTCCCAGATGATAGCGGTAATATTTCGGAAGTTCATCACCCAGCGTAATGCCGCCTCTCAGCCCCACCCGGTACGTAAATTTGCGGGAAATTGGGAAGTTTAGCCTCGCATATAAGCTGCCCTGAAAGGTGCGCCCTTCGCCGTCTTTCTTAAATAGATCGAGAAGTTTTCCCTCGATATCCAGCAAAATTCCTTTGGTAGGGAAGCTTTTGTCGTCCTGCGTATCGCTTTTTATAAATCCATAAGCATTAATGATGTTTTGGCTGTCGGTAAAATCTGCTGCTCCGGCGAATTTATTTTCAAAATAATCATGACTCAGGCCGCCACCAACAGCGTAGCGATCGCGCCAGACAGACTGAATGAAGGCATCATTGCGAAACCAATTCCAGCGCTCATAAGGATTGCCACTTATATCCTTTAAGTCGAGTGTCATTCCTGAAGCGTAAACGCCGAAACCGGGTATATAACCGTTATCGATAAAGTAATTAAAATAATACCGCGGTTTATCGCCCACAATGACATCCAGAGAAATGGTGGAGTTTCGGAAAAGCAGTCTTTTCGCAGTAGCATTGAGCAAGAGACCGGTTTTAAAGATCTCATCATAATGAAGGCCGAACTTCAAAAAGAAGCGTGTATTATCCTCGGTTACATTTAGTTTTAAATAGTTCCTTTCACCTTCGTGAATGATATCGTAATTGATGAGTGTGTAATTGTTCGTCGCATACAGGCGGTCAATCATCTTATTAATGCCACCGTAGGTTTGAAGCGAGGGGATTTGCAGATTCATTTTTCCACGGATATAGTTGCGCGAAAAAATATGATTGTTTTCCAGTATCAGGCTGTCGATCTTATAGACATTGGTGTAAACCGAACTCATGGGCGCACGCAGGAGGTCGATCTGTTTTTTAGGCAACAGCGAAAGCGGCTCGACATATTTTACAGCTTCTGCATAGCCCGAGTCCAGAATTCTTTTCTTGGCGTCATAACTTGTCGCTCCGGTGCCGTCCAGGTTGGGGTGAATATTGATATCAGTATACTGATACTGGTTCTTTGTTTCCGCTTGTATTCCGAAATCGATGACCTGATTTAAAATTTCAATCGCACTCTGCAGGTTTTTACCACTTGCCAAACCCTGGCTTAGATCCACACCAATTACAATGTCCATTCCTTTGTCCTTTAATGGTTTTGAGGGGTAATTCACGGTCATTGCGCCATCAATGTAAAGGGAATCACCAATTTTCACAGGATCCATCAACGAGGGAAATGCTGAACTCGCCATAATCGCACTTACCAGGTCTCCTTTCTCGAAGATTTGTTTTGTACCGCTCTCAAGATTTGTAGCCACGCACATAAATGGAATCGGAAGCTTAGAAAAATCGTCGATGGTGGAAACGTTTTTAAATAGTTCTTTCAGCAGATAAATGTTTTTTTGTCCTGTAGAGATTGCTTTCGGCAGCACATTGATTTTTCCGTTCTTCACAGGAACAGTCAGGATGTATTTATCCACGGCTTTATTAAAAAAAGTAGTTTCCTGCCGGGTTTTTTCGTTGGCGATGATATTGTAGAAATCGGTATCCATTACGATTTTTTCTATTTCTTTGCCGGTGTATCCGGAGGCATAGAGTCCACCGACAATGGCACCCATACTGGTTCCCGAAATATAGTCCACTTTCACACCCAGGGAATCGAGAACTTTCAGCACACCAATGTGCGCAAAACCTTTGGCACCACCACCCGAAAGCGAAAGGCCAACCTTAGCATGTGGCGGTACGTTGAATCCGCTCTTCACCTGCGCTCTCAAAATGTAACTGCAGAGGAAAAGGCTCAGAAAAATCAGAAATTTTTTCATCTATTTTTTTATATAAATTCGTTTCACCCGCCGGGAAACAGAAGTGAGAACCTCGTACGGAATTGTATTGCAGTATATTGCAAATTGGGACAGACTTGGATTTTCATTAAAAATGACCACTTCTTCGCCCTCAGCAATGGGTTCGTCACCGATATCGACCATCATCATATCCATACAGACATTTCCGACGATTGGAAAAAGCTTTCCGCGGATCCCCACATTTCCTCTGGAGTTTCCGATGAGCCGCGGAATCCCGTCGGCATAACCTACCGGAACAGTCGCTATTTTGGTAGTTTTAGCGGGGCGGTGTTTTCGGTTGTACCCTACAGAGTCACCCACATGAACTTCCGAGATTTGTGACACTACCGTCTTGAAAGCTACAGCCTGCAATAAATGTTTACTCACCTCGGGAACCGGCGAAATGCCGACCATACCGATGCCGATACGAACCATATCATACTGATAATCACAATAAGTCGCGATTCCTGCAGAATTTAAAATATGTCGTAAAGGTTTGTAACCTAGTCCTAAAATCAGTTTTCCTGAAAACGCTTCAAATTCCGTCAGCTGATCAAAGGTAAACTCTTTTTCCAATAAATCATCAGCGGAAGATAAGTGGCTGAAAATCGATTCTACCTTTACATTCATGCCTTGAAGCGTCTGCAGCAGTTCAGGGATTTCGCTCTGTTTGAAACCAAGCCTGTGCATGCCGGTCTCAACTTTTAAGTGGATGGGGTACCTGCGGTCTATTCCTTTCTGAATAAGTTGCTCATTAAACAAGCGTAATACCCGCAGACTGTAAATTTCCGGTTCCAGATTATAATCAATTATACTGCTGTAACTGTGCTGTTCCGGATTCATCACCATCACAGGAGTAGTTATACCGTTCTTCCGAAGGTCCACACCTTCATCAGCGTACGCAACTCCCAGGTAATCAATGTGATGATGCTGCAGGAATTCTGCAATTTCATAACCACCCAAACCGTAAGAATATGCTTTCACCATCGCCATCATTTTGGTTTCCGGTTTCAGGAGAGATTTATGAACATTAATATTGTGAAGGATTGCATTCAGGTTTACCTCCAGCACAGTATCATGTTTTTGCAGTTCAAGGTGATTTTTTACTTTTTCAATTTCGAAACGCCGTGCGCCTTTCAGCAGAATAAGTTCATCTTCGATCTGGTTCAAAAGCGTGCTGTGAATCAGTTCTTCGGTGGTTTGGAAGGTAAATGTTTCTGCTTCAAAGAGGTGAGCAGACTGAGTAATTTCGTCACCAATCAGGAAAACAGTGCCAAAATCCTGAAGATTGGTAAGGTTTGCAACAGTCTGATAAAGTGAGCCCGCATCTTTTCCCTCCAGAAAATCCGTTAGAATGAGGGTTTTCTTTTTCTTATTATACTGTTTTATAAATTGATATGAAATGA
Source organism: Kaistella palustris DSM 21579 (assembly GCF_000422265.1). Taxonomy (GTDB): domain Bacteria; phylum Bacteroidota; class Bacteroidia; order Flavobacteriales; family Weeksellaceae; genus Kaistella; species Kaistella palustris. The sequence goes on along the minus strand of NZ_AULL01000017.1, from coordinate 19,608 downwards.
TAAGCGAGTCCAGATCCAGATTGTAGGAATCGTTGATGAGGAGATTTTTGCGTACGCCATCTACGCTTTCCAGGCGCATTTCAACCGATTTCAGCAAATTGATTTTTTCGACAATTGCTGCATTGTCAAACTTAAGTTCTTTTAGAACCGCGATCACAGCCAGTGCGTTGCTCAGCGTAGCTTCATCTCGCTGGCGTACCGGTATAGAAAGGCTTTCACCGAAATATTGCACTGTAATTTCTTTGCTGTGAAGCCAGCCATCTTTAATGGACAGGTCATTACGTTCTTTAAAACCGTATGAAATTAATTTCCTGTCGGAAAAATGTTCATCAATAAGTTTTAAAACCGCATCATTATCTCCGTTGAAAATAATGGTTTTGGAATCCTTGAAAAGAACAATTTTTTCGTTGATAAGTTGTTCTTCGCTTTCAAAATTGGCGGAATGCGCTGAACCAATATGCGTTAAAATGCCAATTTCCGGAGAGAAAATGTCTTCCAGCTTTTTCATTTCGCCCGGCTTCGAAATGCCGACCTCAAAAATGCCGATTTCATGTTGACCTTTAATCTGAAGGAGCGAAAGCGGAAGCCCAAGCTGGGAATTGAAACTCTTCGGGCTTTTTACCGTAACAAAACTTTGAAACAAGCTTCTGTAAAGCCATTCCTTTACAATTGTTTTTCCGTTGCTCCCTGTAATACCAACCGTTCTGAGATTAAACCGTGACAAATGATACTTTGCGAAACGCTGCAGAAACTGTACAGCGTCATCAACAATGATCCAGGTGATATTTTCTACATGCGGTAGCTGATGTTCAGAAATAATCACCTGAATGCCCTTTTCCACCGCGGACTGAATGTATTTCTCACCAGAATTTTTGGCTGTGGGAATAGCGATAAAGGCAGTTTCGGTCCAGGAATAAATATTCCTGCTGTCAAACTCAATATTTTTAATGATGATTTGACTGTCGCCAATCAGGTTGGCTTCTGTGAACTCGGCGATCTGGCCTGTAGTATAATTCATTTAAGTTATCTGTTCAGAAATTCTTCGTTGAAGACTTTGCGGCTCACGGCTTCATAACTCTCCATCTCGCCAAGTTCAACAAGATCCTGGCTGGCAGAAATCCGCATGGAATAGTTGGCAAGATTCCCGGTTCTTTTACAGATTGCGTGTACTTTGGTCACATACTCCGCGGTGGCCATAAGGTTGGGGATCGGCCCAAACGGCCTGCCCATAAAATCCATGTCCAGGCCTGCAATAACTACCCGTATTCCTGTGTTCGCCAGGTGATTAGCTACATCTACGATACTTTCATCAAAAAACTGCGCTTCATCAATTCCTACCACATCGCACGTAGAGCCAAGCAGTAGAATTTCATTCGGACTTTCGACAGGTGTGCTTCGAATTTTATTCTTATTGTGTGATACTACTTCCTCTTCGGCGTAGCGTACATCGAGCTTTGGTTTAAAGATCTCGACTTTTTGTCCGGCCATTTCAGCACGGCGCAGACGGCGGATTAATTCTTCCGTTTTGCCCGAAAACATGGAGCCGCAGATGACTTCCATCCAACCGCTTTGTTTTGCGTGATTAATTGTATTTTCTAAAAACATTTGGTAATTTAGCCGTACTATTTAAATGCCAAAATTAAGGAAATTTAATAAGACTTTATTATGCAGAACGTCCGGGAACTAGAAGATAAAATTTTTTTTGAATTAAAAAATGTGCTGGATAATCTGGCGAAAGTCGACACCAAAGAAGAACTTCTCGCAAAACAGGATATCTTCGCTGAGATCGCCGACCGCCTGGCTTTCTTAAGGATTTTAGATCAAAATAAGGACTTTTTTATCCAGGAGGCGAACCACGAAATCTTTGGCGAACACGCCGAAAACTTCAGTGCATATAACGCACAGAATTCTGATCCGGCTGATGAAGCGCCCGAAGATGAAATCATCGAAGAAGAAGTTATCTTCACCAACGAGATAAATGAAATTGACGATCTGGAAGAAGACCAGAATATGGAAGATGATGAACTGGAAGCAGAAAATTCTGGAGATCAGATCGATAACGTCTACTACAATATAACAGAAACTTCAGCCACCGCGGAGAATACTGAATCTACCGGTGGAAATTTTACTGAAAATGAAGGTCAGCCAGAAGAGCAGTTGACCTACGACCAGCGCGTTGCTGAGAAAGAACACGAACTTCAGGAACTCGAGGAACGTCGCCGGAAAATCGTGGAAATTACCAAAGAGGAAACTCCAGTGGGTACACCGGAAACGATTTTTCATGAAACCAGGACGCCGGAACCGCATATTGAGAAAAAATTTAAGCTTGCAAATATCAAAGGTCTGAAGGCGGTGCAAAATCTGTTCGATGGCGATCCGCTGGATAATTATGAGGAAGAACCAGCCGACTCCGAATCGCCGGAAACTTCCGGAAGCCTGTTAAAAGCCAATATTCCCACTGAATATATGGAAGCGCCCAAGAAAAAACCTGAGTTCAAAATTGATTTCAATGATAAGATCGCCTTTACCAAACTCCTTTTCAATGGTGACGAAGAAGCTTTAAGGGCAACTGTTGCGCACCTGAATACCTTCGAAAATATGGAGGATGCAAAACAGTACCTGAGCGAACTTTACTACGAGAAAGACTGGAGTAAGGTCGATGAATATGCGCAACGGCTCTGGGATTTGGTAGAAAGCAAATTCCTTTAAAAATCTAAAAAAGCACTTCAGCAAAAATTACGAACACATCGAATGATTAAAGATATCCACGACTTTCAACATGTATTTTTTATCGGCGTGGCCGGTACGGGTATGAGCGCGCTGGCGCAATATCTGCAGGGCACGGGCAAAGATGTTTCGGGAAGTGACCGCTATTTTCACCCCGGAGAATCCAACAAAACGAAGGAACAGCTGGAAAATGAAGGCATCAAATGTTATTTGCAGGATGGCAGCGGAATAGGTGCCGAAACAGACCTCGTGGTGGCTTCTACAGCTATTGAAGATACGGTTTACGAAATTCAGAAAGCCAAAGAACTGGGAATCCCCGTGATCAGAAGGAGTGAATTACTTGCTCTGATTGCAAAAAGTAAAAAAACAATAGCCGTGGCCGGAACTTCGGGTAAATCTACGACCTCAGCAATGCTCTACCAGATCTTGCTGGATGCGGGTTTTGACCCGAGCATCATTTCCGGCGCAGGTTTAACGAGCATCATTAAAAAGGGGAAAATAGGTAATGCCGCCGTAGGAGCTGGTGAATGGCTCATTATTGAAGCTGACGAAAGCGATGGTTCCGTGGTCCAGTACACCCCCGAGATTGGGCTCCTTTTAAATATCGATAAAGACCACCAGGAGATTGAGGAACTGACTGATTTATTCACTGTATTTAAAAAAAATACCAAAGGCTTATTTATTGTAAACCAATCAAATACACTGGCGAAATCTTTGTCTGCAAACTCTGAAAATGATTTTGGTTTCGAAGACAGTAATGCCGGATATAATGCTGAAAGGTTTAAGCAGGACAGTCTGTCACTGACTTTTGAAATCAGAGGTCAACAATTTCAGATGAATTCCCTCGGGCAACATTCCGTAGAAAATGCTGCGGCTGCTGTAGCTGTGGCGAATCAAATCGGCGTTGATCTGGAAACCTGTGCCGCCAGTCTGGCCAAATATCAAGGTATCTATCGCCGCCACCAAATATTGGGCAAAAAGAATGGCGTCTGGGTAATCGATGATTATGCGCACAATCCTGCAAAATGTGCAGCCTCAATCCGCGCCTGCCAACCTTTGGCCGAAAAAGTGGTTGCGTGGTTTCAGCCGCACGGTTACAAGCCCACACGGTTTCTGAAAGATGACTTTATTAAAGAGATTTCCGAAGCGCTAAGACCGCAGGATGAAATCTGGATGAGCGAAATATTTTATGCCGGCGGAACCGCTGTAAAAGACATTTCCGCCGAAGAACTGACCGATGGTATCGAAGCCAGCGGAAAGAATGCCTTTTTTGTGGAGGACAGAAATGCCCTGCTGAAAATTTTGAGGCCTGATTTACAGCCTGGTACCGTACTGTTACTGATGGGTGCAAGGGATCCCGGTTTAGAGAATTTTTGTTCAAACCTTTATGAAAATCTTTAGATGAGCGGCATGATGTACTTTGTTCCTACGCCTGTCGGCAATCTCGAAGATATGACCTTTCGGGCTGTACGTATTCTAAAGGAAGTCGATTATATTTTGTGTGAAGACACCCGAACATCAGGTATTTTATTAAAGCATTATGAAATAGCTAAACCACTGAAATCCTATCATTTACACAATGAACATCAGGCCACGCAGAAAATCATTGATGATCTGAAAAAAGGTCAGAATATTGCGATTATTACAGATGCCGGTACACCCGGAATCTCCGACCCGGGATATCTTCTGGCAAAAGCTATCGCCGATGAGAATCTGGAAATGCAGTGTTTGCCGGGCGCCACCGCTTTTGTGCCGGCACTCGTTGTTTCCGGCTTGCCAAATAATGAGTTTCTGTTTGCCGGATTTCTGCCACAGAAAAAAGGCAGACAGACAAAACTGAAACAGCTGGCCGCAGAAAAAAGAACAGTGATACTGTACGAAAGTCCGCACAAGATCAACACCACCTTAGAACAGATCAAAGAGTTTTTCGGCGATGAAACACAGGTGAGCTTAAGCCGCGAAATTTCAAAAAAATTCGAAGAAACAAAACGGGGTTCCATCAGCGACGTAATTGCCTTTTCAAAAACAAAAACACTGAAGGGTGAAATTGTTCTTGTCGTCAACAATGTGGGAAATAAGGAACTGGTAGAAGTAAATCCTACAAAAAATAAATATAAAAATATAGAAAACTAAAATACCATGGGATTATTAGCAGGAAAAGTAGCCCTGATCACAGGCGCAACACGTGGAATTGGAAAAGGGATTGCCGAGATTTTCGCAAAGGAAGGTGCAAAGGTTGCTTTCACTTATGCAGGTTCTGTAGATAAGGCGAAGGCGCTCGAAGAGCAGTTGGCAAAGATTACCACCGTGAAATCATATCAGTCGGATGCGTCGGATTATGATGCTGCACAAAAGCTCGTTGCTGATGTGCTGGAAGAATTCGGGCAAATCGATATTCTGATCAACAATGCGGGAATTACACGCGATAACCTGATGCTCAGAATGTCTAAAGATGACTGGGATACTGTATTGCGGGTAAACCTGGATTCCGTCTTCAATCTGACCAAAGCCGTTGTAAAACCGATGATGAAGGCAAGAGCCGGTTCAATAATCAATATGACTTCTGTAGTTGGTGTAAAAGGCAATGCGGGACAGGCAAACTATGCAGCCTCCAAAGCAGGTGTAATAGGTTTTTCAAAATCAATCGCGCTGGAATTGGGTTCGCGTAACATCCGCTGCAATGCGATTGCGCCAGGCTTTATTGAAACTGAAATGACAGGAGCTCTGGATGAAAAAACGGTGCAGGGTTGGCGGGAAGCTATTCCTTTGAAACGCGGCGGTCACCCGGAAGATGTTGCCAATGCATGCGTTTTTCTGGCGAGCGATATGTCCGCATATATTACAGGGCAGGTGCTGAATGTAGATGGCGGAATGCTTACTTAATGATTTCTGCGGTTTCGCGGAACAATTATTGTATAGATTCGGGCTTATAATTATACCGACACTACCATTTCCAGATGAAGTCATTAGCAGAAAAATTTAAGCAGACCCGCAGGCAGACCGAAAGGTTGTGCGAACCGCTGGAAACTGAGGATTACATACCGCAACCCGTGGATTTTGCAAGTCCGCCGAAATGGCATTTAAGTCATTCGACGTGGTTTTTCGAAGAGATGATTCTGAAAAAATTTTATAAAGATTATCAGATCTTTCATCCTGATTTTTCGTTTTTGTTCAACAGTTATTACCAAACCGTTGGGGAGCGCGCCCTCCGCACGGAACGTGGCGTGATGACAAGACCGACAGTTTCGGAAGTATATGAGTACCGCAAATATGTAGATGAACATATCGAAAAACTTTTGGCAGGAGAGATGAGTCAAGAGCTCCAGGACCTGTTGACTTTAGGGATCAATCACGAACAGCAGCATCAGGAATTATTAATAACGGATCTTAAACATACCCTGTCCTACAACCCGATCCATCCTGTTTACAGCGAAGGATTTAATCTGACCGCCCAAACGAATGGGAAAACCGGGTGGCTTAAAATACCTGAAGGAATTTATGAAATCGGTTTTGAAAGAGAAGGTTTCCATTTTGACAATGAGGAAGGACGGCATAAGGTTTTTCTCCACAGCTTTGAGATTTCCGAGGCGTTGGTAACAAACGCAGAATTTCTGGAATTTATAGAGGCAGGCGGTTACGAAAACTTTAAATTCTGGCTGGATGAAGGCTGGAGCTGGGTAAATGAGAACCACATCAGCGCACCGCTTTACTGGCAGAAGAAAGATGGAGAATGGTTCACCTTCACGCTTGAAGGTTTACAGCCGCTAAAAGGTGACCATATTTTAACACATATTTCTTTCTACGAAGCGCAGGCTTTTGCTGCCTGGAAAGGATTGCGTCTGCCGACAGAATTTGAATGGGAAGCTGCGGCAGACCAACTCGATTGGGGGAAACGCTGGGAATGGACTTATTCTGCATATCTTCCTTACCCTAATTTCAAAATTGCAGAAGGAGCCGTGGGCGAATACAATGGCAAATTCATGATCAGTCAAATGGTGCTGCGCGGCGCCTCGACCGCGACTCCTAAAGGACACGAAAGAAAAACCTACCGAAATTTTTTTCACCCGAAATACCGGTGGCAAATAACCGGATTAAGACTGGTGAAATGAGTGGAAACATATCTTTCTTAAAGGATGTCGAATTAGGTTTAAGTAATAAACCAAAATTTATTTCGTCCCATTACTTTTACGACAAAGCCGGTGATGTGCTGTTTCAGCAAATCATGGAAATGCCGGAATATTATCTGACCAATTCGGAAATGGAAATTTTCCGGGAACAGTCTGAGACGATTATTGAGGCTTTCTCCATGGTGCCGACGGAAGAATTTGAGTTAATAGAACTCGGCGCGGGCGACGGAAAAAAGACACAGCACCTGCTGCAGGCGCTTCTACAAAAGGAATATAATTTTAAATACATCCCGGTGGATATTTCTGCAAACAGTCTGCAGGTGATTTCCGGCCGGCTGCGAAATCTCTTTCCCGGTTTGAATATCGAAACGCGGCAGGGCGAGTATTTTCAGGTCCTGGACGCGCTTTTCAGGTCGCCAAATCCCAAAGTGATCATGTTCATCGGTTCCAATCTCGGTAATATGGTAGATGAGGTTGCGGTACAGTTTCTGGCTAAGATTTCGCGCCATCTTAAATCAGGGGAAAAACTTTTACTGGGTCTGGATTTGATGAAGTCGGCGGAGATAATTCTGCCCGCTTACAACGATGCGGCCGGCATTACCAGAGATTTTAACCTGAATCTTTTGAAACGGATCAACCGGGAATTTGGCGCAGATTTCAATATCGCGGAGTTTGAACATGTACCGGAATATGATGAATCTGAAGGTATTGCAAAAAGTTATTTAAAGAGTACCAAAGCGCAAAAAGTCTTCATCAGGGATTTGGGAAGATCATTTGATTTTGACGAAGGTGAAAAAATTCATACCGAGATTTCCAGGAAATATAACGATATGATCTTAAATGATTTAATGAAAGGCACTTCCCTGGAAATTGAGCAGAAGTTTCTGGATTCCAGAAAATATTTTGCCGATTATATCATCAACAAACAATGAGCAGCGAGTTACCATTGCGTGGAGTCTTGGGCTTAGGTGCGGTTTCAACTCAATATTATCTGCAGCGCATCCACAAAAAGTATCAGAAGCGGCATCTGGAATTTTCAACCTGCCCGCTGATGATGTATCAAATTGATTTTCAGGAAATAAACCCTTATTTACCGCGGCAGTTTGACGTGCTTTTGCCGAGACTAAAAAATGTATTACAAGCAGTCGAAAATATCGGAATTTCAAAGTTAATCATTCCTAATATTACACTTCACGAAGCACTGGATCAGATCGAAACATCGCTTTCTGTTTGTCATCCTGTCAATTTAACACTAAATTTTCTCCGTGAGAAAAATATTCCGGAAATTATTCTTTTTGGTACAAAATTCACCATGAGATCCGGCTGGTTTAAACAGAAATTCACTTTCAATGATATCGAAATTATATTGCCCTCCGACGAAGATCAGCAGTGGCTCGACAGTTTCCGAAAAACGGTTTATACCGGGCAAACTACAACTTCAGATATTGAATATTTCCAGAATTTGATTAGGAAATACGGACAAGAAAGGACCGTAGTTCTTGCATGCACCGAACTTTCTGTATATTCTTTAAAACAAGAAACATTCTGTATTGATATCGCGGAACTGCAGATCGAAGATTTTTTAAAGGAGTAAAAAAGCAAAAGGGTTATTCACCAAAAATCTGGTTTTCCTGTTCCTGTACGCGGATAAATGTGGTCCGTTTGGAAAGTTCGCGCAATTGCGACGCACCTACATAAGTACAGGTGGAACGTACACCGCCCAAAATATCTTTCACCGTACTTTCAACGGCACCTTTGTACGAAACCCGAACTGTTTTACCTTCAGATGCACGGTATTCTGCAATACCGCCGGAATGCTTTTCCATCGCAGTTTGGGAACTCATGCCGTAGAAAAGCCGGTACTTCTTGCCGTTTTCCTCTACAATCTCACCGCCGCTTTCGTCGTGACCGGCAAACATGCCGCCAAGCATCACAAAGTCTGCACCGCCACCAAAAGCTTTGGATACATCACCAGGGATTTTGCAGCCACCATCAGAAATAATGTGGCCGCCAAGCCCGTGCGCCGCATCAGCACATTCAATGATCGCCGAAAGCTGAGGATAACCGACGCCGGTTTTAATACGCGTGGTACAGACCGAGCCTGGACCGATTCCTACTTTAATGATGTCTGCGCCCGCCAAAATAAGTTCTTCCACCATTTCACCCGTCACCACATTGCCTGCAATGATGGTCTGCTCCGGAAAGTTTTGGCGCATTTTTTTTACGAAAGCTACAAAATGCTCCGAATAACCGTTGGCCACATCGATGCATAAAAACTGGATCTGCGGATGATCGGAAATGATCTGTGCGATTTTTTCTTCGTCAGCTTCGCCAATGCCTGTACTAAGGGCGATATAATTAAAAATTGATACTGGTTGGTCCGCCAGAAAAGCCTGCCATTCTTCGCGGGAATAATGCTTGTGCACGGCGGTCAGAATTTTGTGCCGGGCAAGTGACACCGCCATTTCAAAAGTTCCCACGGTATCCATATTGGCAGCGATGATCGGCACGCCGCTCCAGGTTTTCTGCGAGTTTCGGAAAGTGAAACTGCGTTCCAGCGAAACCTGCGATCTGGATTGTAAAGTTGACCGTTTCGGACGGATCATGACATCTTTAAATCCCAGTTTAAGGTCGTTTTCTATGCGCATTTTTTTGTGGTGTAATTCATTAAAGGAAAAAGTCGATATCTTAAAATTCCAAAGTATTCCGAAGATGCTGCAGATGCTCGTGGGCTGTAAGGTCAAATTTAACCGGAACAATTGAAATGTATCCATCGGATAGCGCTGTTTCATCAGCGTCAGCGCCGGAATCCATATTATTGAAATAGCCTGTGAGCCAGTAATATTTTTTGCCGTGCGGATTTATTCGCTCATCGAAGTTTTCTTCCCATTTCGCTTCTGCCTGTCTGCAGACTTTTACGCCTTTTATCTCTTCTTTTTTTAGTTTCGGAATATTCACATTGAGCACAACGCCTTTTGGTAAAGGGTTCTCCAGCACTTTTTTTACAATTTTCTGTATAAATTCTTTTGCCTGGGTAAAATCTGCATCCCAGGAAAAATCAAGAAGCGAAAAGCCGATAGCCTGCAAGCCTTCCATTCCAGCTTCTACCGCGGCGCTCATGGTGCCGGAGTAAATGACATTAATGGAAGAATTGGAACCGTGATTAATGCCGGAAACTACAAGATCCGGGCGTCGCGGCAGAATCTTGTCAAGCGCAAATTTCACACAGTCCACGGGAGTTCCACTCAGCGAATAATCATTTTGAGGTCCCTCAAGACTGATCTCTTCGAAGGTAAGGGTGGAATTTATAGTAATTGCGTGGCCTTTTCCGGATTGCGGTGAGTTTGGTGCTACAACCACCACATCGCCGATCTCATTCATAAATTCTACAAGGTGTCTGATGCCGGGCGCGGTAATGCCGTCGTCATTTGTCACCAGGATTAGGGGTTTTTGCATATACTTTCTTTCGATTTCTACAAATTTAATTAAAATATGGTGGTCGGAAATAAATAAGGTATTAATTTTGATACTTTGTAAAATCCTGTAACAAAAGGGTATTCTTACCAACAAATTAGATATTAATAAATTATATGTTCAAAAACTTAAAAATCAATACATTACTGCTTTTCATTCCGCTCACAAGTTTGGTGTTCTGCTTTAATTCCCCCAAAAATGATGATGAGAAAATGTCGACCATCATGGTCAGCGTAAAAAACACGCTCAGTTATCTTCACTATTCCCCAAAAGCCGTCAACGATGCTTATTCTCAGGAAGTTTATAAGCATTACTTCGAAATGGTAGATGCCTCCAAAAGGTATTTCCTGCAGTCGGATATGGATGAATTTGCCAAACATGAAACCAAACTCGACGATTATTTGAATCAGGGCGATCTCACTTTTTACAAACTTACCGTTGACCGGCTTTATAAAAGAGTTGATGACATCGATAAAATAACTCAGGATATTCTGAGCAAACCGATCGATCTGAATGAGGATGAAACCTTGGTGCTCGAACCGAAACTGAAAAAAAATGCGAAAACCCAGGCGGAGCTGGCCGCCGAATGGAAGAAATACATCAAGTATAATATCCTGCAGGAAATGGAATCGCTGACTTCCAAGGAAGAAATGCAGAAAGAAAAGAAAGATTCTGTACAGCGGTTTAATCTGAAAGATACCATCAAACTGGAGATCCTGACGCCGGAACAAAAAAGAATAAAAGCCACCGAAGAGGTAAAAGATCTGGTGACAGATACCTTCCGCAGGTTTAAGAAAAGAAATAAAATGGACTGGTTTACGGTGTATATGAACGCATATACCGAGGTTTTCGATCCGCATACCAATTATTACTCGCCGAAAAACAAAGAAGATTTCGATACGCAGTTCAAAGGGAAAGTGATCGGTATTGGTGCCATAATTCAGGAAAAAAGAGGTTTCCTATATCTGGGCGCGTTAACGATTGGTGCACCGGCGTGGAAGTCGAAGCAGCTTTCTGAAGGTGACAAAATACTGAAAGTCCGCTCCAAACCCAATGAAGATGCGGTAAACGTAGTTGGCATGCTTTCCGATGAAGCAGTACGCCTGATCCGTGGTGAGAAAGGAACCAAAGTTACGCTGACGGTCGAGAAAAAAGATAAAAGCATCAAGGAAGTCACCATGATCCGCGAAGAAGTGGCGATTGAAGATACATTTGCGAGAAGTATCATCGTAAACGCACCGAATGGAAAAAAATATGGTCTGATCAATTTGCCGAGTTTCAATGCGGATTTTGAAGATGCTAAGGGAAGAAACGCTTCCGATGACATTAAAAATGAACTCATCAAACTAAAAACCCAAAATGTAGAGGGAATTATTCTTGACCTCCGCAATAACGGTGGTGGCAGTCTGACGGAAGTCGGCGATATCATGGGACTGTTCATGAACGCCGGTCCTTATGTTCAGGTGAAAGACGGCAACGGAAAGATCCAGACCTTAAAAAATAAAGCTAATACACCGCTTTGGACAGGTCCGCTTGTAATTATGCAGAACGAACTTTCAGCTTCCGCTTCTGAAATTTTTGCAGGTGCCATGCAGGATTACGGTAGAGGCGTGGTGATCGGTTCGCCGCAGTCTTTCGGAAAAGGAACGGTACAGACTTTTGTAGATCTGAACAGATTTTTAAATACGAATGATGATTTCGGTTCCCTGAAGCTCACCATCCAGAAGTTCTACCGAATAACAGGAGAATCAACACAGCGCAAAGGAATTGAGTCCGACATTAAAATGAAAGATTTCTTCACCTATGCAGAGATCGGCGAGCGTTATGACGATTACGCATTGGCGTGGGACAAAATCCCGGCCGTACCTTACCAGCCGGTGAATTATTTTTCGGTAGCTGCTTTGCAGAAGAACATTGAAGGCAGACTGAAAAACAACAGAACTTACCAACTGATGCAGGAATCGGCGCAATGGAAGGAAAATCTGGATAAAGAAGAAACAATCTCCCTGAATCAGGCAAAATTCAATGAAGTGATGAAAACACGGAAAGCGCAGATCGAAAAATTTAAAGCGCTTGATAAATTCAACAACGGTCTGAAATTTACCCTGAATACCGATGAAGTCGTTCGCGAAAAAACCGACGAAGCCTTTACCAAAAAAACACAGATCTGGACCAAAAATCTGGTGCGTGACCTGTACCTGCAGGAAGCGGTAAACGTAGTTTCGGAAATGAAATAATATATTACACCAACTTTGCACAAACCACCGTTTCCAATCGCGAACGGTGGTTTTTTGTTTTTTACTGCCGTTCAGTCGCCAAAACCTCCCACTCGGTCGGAAAAAGTTGATGGCAGATACTCCGCGCTGTATCTTTACACCATTAAATAACACTAAAACAAAAACAATGGAAATCTACAGTTCAACTCAGCAGGAAAGATTACAGGAAGCGCAAAAAAAAGTAAAAAGCATACGTGGTTTTTACGTGCACGCCACCGTATTCGTATTCGTAAACTTGTTCATCATCGCGGGCTGCGCGGCAGATGATCTGCAAAGTCTGTTTACCACAGATCCTTATATGACCGCAGTGTTTTGGGGTATTGGGCTGGCGGCACACGGCATGGCGGTTTTCGGCCAGGATCTGCTTTTCGGCCAAAACTGGGAAAAGAAACAGGTTCAGAAAATCTTAAATAAATAATTCGGGATTTCTTTAATGATTATATCTTTGTTTGAATTACGGCCCAATGACTAAAAAGAATTTCATCACCACCGCCTGGATCACGCTTATCGTGGGCACATTTCTCTTCCTGATTTACAGTGGTGAAAAAACAATTCAGAATTACTTTTTTTATCTCCTGGTCGCAGGCCTTTATTCCTTCACAATTGCCTTTGGTAATGGCGTCGTTAATGATTATCTGAACAGCCGGTTCTCGTGGGTGGAGGAAACCCGGAAACGCACGGCATATGGTGTAGTCACCACGGTTATCGTAAACATCATATTGGTTTTGGGCTGTAATTATGTAAATTATATCGTTTTTCAGAAAAGGGATTCTGCCGAATTCTTTCAGGGCGACCTGGCTTTCTCGAACTGGTTTACCATCAATATTGCCTTACTGATTTCCGCAATTCTGCATGCAAAAGGTTTCATTGATGAATGGAAAAAAGCCACCAGAAAAGAAGTGGTAGAGCAGAAACTGATCGCAAAATCAGCTAATGCGCAGTTCGAAAGTTTAAAAAACCAACTCGATCCCCATTTTCTGTTTAATTCGCTGAATGTTCTAAGCGCACTGATTGATGAAAATCCAAATCAGGCCCAGCGGTTTACTTCCTCCATGTCGAAAATCTACAGATATGTGCTGGAGCAGAAAGATAAGGAACTCGTGACGGTTGAAGAGGAAATTGAGTTTGCAAAAACCTACTGTAACCTGCTGAAAACCCGCTTTGAAGACAGTGTGAGTTTTGCTTTCAATGTAGATCAAAACTCACTGAAATCATACGTAGTGCCTCTTTCACTGCAGTTGCTGCTGGAGAACTGCATCAAACATAATTTTGCCACCTCCAGCAAACCGCTGAATATTAAGATCTTTTCAGAAAACGGATTTCTTTTCATCGAAAATAATTTACAGCAGCGCGAACAGGTGAAGGAAAGCGCCGGAATCGGCATTTCAAATATTGTGCAGCGATATTCTTTACTCACGAGACAGAATGTGTTCATTGAAAAGTCAGATTCATTTTTCAGGGTTAAGATACCCATGCTTACTACAAAAACAACCGCTATGGAAACACAGCCATCAAAAGAATCCGTCGCTTACCGGCGGGCAGCCAGGAGGGTTGAGGAACTGAAAGGTTTCTACAGCAACCTGATCTCATATTGTCTGGTCATCCCGGCCTTGATTTTTATAAATATCTACACTTCGCCACAGTATTACTGGTTTATATGGCCGATGATTGGTTGGGGTTTTGGACTCTCGATGCACGCGCTGAAAACATTTGGCGTCGGTAAAAACTGGGAGGAAAAACAGATTCAGAAAATTCTCAATAAACAACATTCAAAAAAATAAAACAATGGAAAATTTAACCAATACGCAAACCGATTATGCAGTTGCCAGGGCAAAAGTGGAACAGATGAAAAAATTCTATGCCAGCGCAGCCATCTTTATACTCGTATTTGCGGCATACAGTCTCCGGAAGTACTATAAAACCGGTGATCTCACCTTTTTCGAGTTCAGAGAATTCACCATACTGTTTTGGATCTGGGGAATTATTTTAGCTGCCAAAGCTTTTAAAATATTTTTCTTCAACCACGCCTGGGAAAAACGAATGATTCAGAAAGAACTAAACAACGGACATCATGGAAAATTTTAACGAAGACAACATCAAATATTTAGAAGCCAAAAAGCGCGTAAAACGCCTGAAAGGGTTTTACATTCACGCATTGGTTTACGCGCTTGTCAATCTGCTGATCATTGCACAGGGTGTGCAGACCGGCTCTTCTCTTTACAGCATCAATACCTACTGGACGGCTATTTTCTGGGGCGTAGGTCTGTTGGGACATGCTGCTAGTGTTTTTCTGCCCAATATGGTGATGGGAAAAGATTGGGAAGAAAAAAAGATCCGTGAACTGATGGATAAAAACCATTAGTATCGCAATCAATATGTGTAGAATCTCACTGACTTATATATTTTTCCTTTTGAATTTTAGATATTTAAAGTCTGCCTTTCTCACAAAAGACAAAAACCAGATTCTTTTATTTAATTTTAAAGCATGATCAAAACCGTTATCATCGAAGATGAAAAACCTGCAGCTCGTAAACTTGAGCGGTTAATTACTTTGTTTCCTGATTTAGAATTGGTTGCAACGCTTAATTCAGTGGAAGAAGGTCTTGACTGGTTTCAGAACAATCCGCATCCGGATCTGGTTTTTTCCGACATTGTTTTAGGCGACGGTTTGTCTTTCGATATATTCGAAACAATTCCTACCAAAAGCTTTATGATTTACACGA
Source organism: Kaistella palustris DSM 21579 (assembly GCF_000422265.1). Lineage (GTDB taxonomy): Bacteria > Bacteroidota > Bacteroidia > Flavobacteriales > Weeksellaceae > Kaistella > Kaistella palustris. The sequence goes on along the minus strand of NZ_AULL01000017.1, from coordinate 4,281 downwards.
CGGCTTTTGACCAATATACCTTAAAGGCTTTCAAACTGAATTCCATCGACTATCTTTTGAAGCCGATCATGGAAGAAGACCTGGAAAAAGCCATCAATAAATTCAAAAGCTTCTTACCTTCAGAATTATCTAATAATCCTTTGGAAATCAAATCCTTAATTAAAGAAGAGAAGCAGAAATTATCGCGGATTCTGGTGAAGATCGGCTACAATTTAAAAATCGTTCAAACCGATGAGGTTTCGTGCTTTTACAGCGAGAACAAAATCGTCTATCTTCAAACCAAAGAGCGAAATTTTCCCACGGATTTTACGCTGGATGAACTGCAGGAAGTTCTGGATAAAAAAAAGTTTTTCCGGGTGAACAGGCAGTTTATCATCAGTTCAAACTACATTAAAAACATTCATACTTCGCCTTACTATAAAGTTGAAATGGAGTTTCAGCCGGAGGATGAAATCACAGTAAGCCGTGACCGGGTAAGGGATTTTAAAGACTGGCTGAGTAATTAGGTCTTACGGGAACAACATTCAAAGTCAAGATTATTTTCTACGAAATGGGATTTTCCTGGAGATATTGCGCAAGAACATCTTCCACTTTTGTCCACTCCATCCCCGGATAGCGGTCGTTGTCGGTGGTTTTGAGGTCCGCGCGTTCATCCATCATATTCCGCATGTATTGCATTCCCTGCCACGCGGGATACAATTCGTCTTTTGCGGGAGAAAATAATCTCGTGATCTTAATCAGCGCGCTCAGCAAACCAAGTCCGCCTGTTCTGATCAGACGAAATTTTTCTCCGGTCAGATCATTTAGAACTTCCCGAATTTCCTTTGGACTGATCTGATCGCCCGTAATTCTTAAATAGCGCGGCGAAGAATCATCAACAGCGACATTTGCCGTGTAAGTTGCGGTGTCCTCAATCGTCGTGAAACTTATTTTGTGATCTGCATTTCCCCAGTATAAAACCCATTTTTTCTTAAAGATGATCATCGGGATTTCGTTTGTCAACATATCCATAAATGTAAAATTGAAAATGCTCGTTGCTGCGATAGGTTGTGCATCCAGGTATTTGTGGAATTGTCTTCTTAAATCCAAGTTCCGGTTTTCTCCGTCCTTGAATTTCGTAAAATCCAAAGAATAATCCGAGGGAATAAAACGCGGAACTCCCGCCAAAATCGCAGCGTCTAATAACACCTTTTGCGCCTCAATCACTACATCTTCCAAGCCGGCCAAAGCAGAAACCACGCAGCTTGCGCCTTTACAGACCTCGGCGATTTCCTGTTCGCTGTTCATATCCACCGTAAAAATTTTCGCACCAAGTTGTTCCAGTTCAGCGATTTTTTCCTGGTTGCTGCCGGAACGAACGAGAACCCGAACTTCAACTTCTTTTTTCAGCAGTTCCCTGATGATTCTGCCACCAAGATTTCCGGTTCCGCCGGCGATGGTTATTATTTTGTTGGGCATTTGGTTCTTCTTGCACTTAATTTATCATTTGTTACTTCTCGAACATATTCCGAAATGAGATTCCAATCTAAATTTGATAAGGTATTCTCTTTAGGTATATGAATTGTAAATGTGTCATTTTCTTGATTTGGTTCGGGGACATCTTTTAAAAGCAACCAATATGCTTCATTTTCTAATTGTACATATTTTATCAATAGTACTACCTTCAAGTTGTTCCATAGATAATTATAAGTTGATAACCTTAACGTAATTTTTTCGGTTTCGTAATTATCGTTTTGATTAGCAGAAGATTTCAACTGAGTAATAAATTCTAATCCACGATACTCTCCATCTTCACAAATTTCAATATTTAAGTCTTGTCCATAGTCTCGATCGATTGAATTTAAATTCCAATCTATTGGAAGTTTTTATCTGAAAAATGTAATAGACTCTTCTTCTAAACTATGGTTTTTATGTCGCTTCGGAAATTTCATTTTTTATTGGTCAAAATGTGATTTATTGGTAAACTCAGACCAAATTAGTGATCTGCTGGTTTATAAGAACGAGCTACTATTTCTGACTTATCATGATGCGATTGTATTCATATTATCTTTTTTAAGATACCTTTCGATTGGCTATTTATGCTAGTTTTATAAAACAAGAAAACTTTCTCCTTGCTAAAATGTTCACTAAAAAATTCATACTCACTGAATAACTTTTTGCCTCTGATATCAGTCGTCTTCTTTATCAAGTAAAATATAAATTCTATTTAATATCATTAGAAGATTTAATATAAACTGGCTTAAGAGAAATAAACAAATGAAATTTAGAGAGTCTGTGAATAGACAGCTAAAACTAATATTATTAAATTTTATATCAAATGCGAAAATCACTAAAAATATTATAAGAAACAATGCGACTAAAATATTATAAGAGATATTTGCGTGTATCTCATTTGCAAATCTAAATTTTATTAAATTTTTTTCTTCATTTTTATTTTTCACTCTTTGTTTAATTTTTCCTAATGATGTATGAATAATTGCGAGTAGGTTGAATAAGAAACCTGCTAATATTGACATTGCTGTTATCAGATTTGGAACTTGATTTTGAATTGAAATGTTATTATATGTCAATCCGAATGAAATTAATATTGGCACAATGATAAATAGAAAAATATCACTAAATGATATTCCTTTAGAGTTAAGACTCGAAAGTGATCCATAGTGGGCAATTATAATTTTTCTAATATCAATTCTACTAAGCATTTTTCGGAGCTAAATTAAGAATGTCATCGATAAGTTCTTTAGAATTTTGAACAAGCGATTCGGTTTTTGGGATGTCATTTTCAAACTCAATACTATTTGTGACATCAATATCTGGCTGAACTCTATGACGATTTTTGATATAAAATGTTTTTTGTTTTCCATTTAAGTCTAATTGAAATTCTAATTCCGTAAAATTATCGTCAAGACCGTCAATTTCAACTGTTTCATTAGGTTCTTTTCTCATTAAGTTATCAATATAAGTTTTCCATTTTTCTGGCAGTGAAATTCTACTTGAGAATGAAGTTCTAAAAGTTCCTTTCGTTTGTTTGTAATTTTGATCATTATTTACATAGTCCTCTAAACTATCGGGGATTTTATTTTTAACTAGTTCAACCTTCTTAAGTTTTCCTAATTTCATCATTTGTTGATATACGGAGATGTGAATGATGTTTTGAAGAATAAGATAATTATTTACATATCCTTCATTTATAAGAAAACTGTTCAATGCAGGATGTAATTTTGTCTTAATTCCAAAGTTTTTTTTTCTTTGTAGGATTAGATAACCTAAAGATTTATTTTGTGGAATATAAAAGTAAAAGAAAACGTCTCGAAATGATGCGTGATTTGTACGATCTACATTTAGAACAGTTGTATTTGTTGCAAGTTCTTTTACCTTATAATCATCACCACTTATTCCACTGGAAAAATAACCATAACAAACCCTTTCCTTTTTTAGAAATTTAGGCTTCTCTTCTAGGGTTAAATATATCTTATGTTCACCAGATCTGTCTGTTAATTCATTAACATTTTTAAGGATAAAATCAAGAAACTTTTCAAGAACTTTATAAAAATCATCAACGTCATTAAATGCACTTAAATAAGCGAAATCTTTATTATTTTTAATTTTAATTGAATATGAACTAAGTAGAATTCTTTCACTCATTTATTTATGTTTTTTGTTAAATATTGCAAGTAAGACGTTTATGTAAATTACAAAATAAAAACCAAGCTAGTTTGCGGATTTGGTATCAGAATTTTCATACAATATCTCCTTGCTAAAATACCAAAAAATTCCTCTCGAAAAATCAAAAGGAATTATATAATTCATTAAAAGAGAATATTTTACGCAATCACGCCACTTCCCACCAGCTCATCGTCCAGATACCACGCAGCAAACTGTCCTTCTGCAATCGCGGATTGTGGGTTTTCAAACTCGATGTAGAAACCATCTTCAAACTGGTAAAGCGTCGCTTCTTCCAGCGGTTGTCGGTACCGGATCCGGGCCTGAACTTTCATCGATTCGCCGTTTTGCAAACGCAGATCCTCACGAACCCAGTGAACTTCCACATTTCTATTTATAAAGCCGTGCAGGTATGCAACAGCTCTAAGGGCTGTACTATTTAATCATTTTTTCGTTCCATATTTTCCAAGAAAAAAAAGCACTTGGATGCCTAATAAAAATGAATTCGACCTCTTTATCCTCATGTTTTACAATTCGTTTCCTACCAAAAGTATTTCCAATAGGTACTTTAGGGGTGTCAATATCCTTAATTTTAAAATTTTCCTTACCGTACACTTC
>NZ_AULL01000016.1 GCF_000422265.1 Kaistella palustris DSM 21579 | reverse complement strand
CTCCTGCATCAGGAGGTTTACGAGGTTTTGACAGAATTAAAAATAAGCAGTTTTTAATTATTGACGTAATTGATTATGCTTGTTTTTTGCAATTCTAATCATCCTTTGTCAAGCGGTATAAAAGGTTTTCTTAAAAGAGTTCTAATTGCTGATACGTCGGTGGCGGCTCCTCTTTATTTCGCGCAAAAAAGATCTCAATGTCGCCAAACTGTTTATCGGTAATGCACATAATGGCGACTTTGCCCGCTTTGGGCAATATCGATTTTACCCTTTTTATGTGTACCTCCGCATTTTCCCTGCTCGGGCAATGCCGCATATACATCGAAAACTGAAACAGCGCAAATCCATCATCCAGCAGTCTTTTCCGAAAAAGACTTGCAGCCTTCATATTGGCTTTGGTGTCCGTTGGTAGGTCGTACAACACTAAAACCCACATGATTCGGTATGCATTAAACCTTTCCGCATTCATATAAATTCTGGATAAGAAATCTGCCGCTTCTCACCCGTGTAACATTTATTCAGCGACGAAGCCGTAGATTTCACTGCTACAAGCAACGGACGGGTTTTCCCTTCGATTTTTAGATCTCTGGTCGCAACCTGCAGCATAAAAGCTTTGAATTCTTTGTTCAGCTCTTCGGATTCTGGGTACCGGGTCAGCCAATCCATTACCAACCAATCTACCATTGGGCGGTATGGTTCCATTAAATCATCTGCCAGGCAATAAGGATTGTATTTGTTTTTGTGGAAAATGCCCAACACAGGAAGCAGTCCCGCTTCAACGATCGCCCTTGCAACAATGCTTCGAAGCACGGCATATCCGAAATTAAAGAACTGGTTTGGCGAATCGCCAAACCGTTGCCGTAAGAAATCCAGGCTGATGAGGTATTTCCAGTAATGTTGTGCAGCAATACCTTCCATGTTAGTGCTGTCGCCGCTTTTAACACTGTTCTGGTAGCCGGTCATCGGTTCATAATAATTGCCTAATCTTCGAAGTACTTCTTTTTGGTTTACAATTTTGCACTCCACAGTCTGTTTCCAGAGTTGCTTTTTCAGGGGCTCACTGGCTTCCAGCTGTGCTTTGATTTTATGGGAATGTTCGGTATGGCCATGTAGTGGCAACATAATTCCGTGCGGGAGGTGATGCGCATCGCAGCTGATAATGACTACGTTGTTTCCCATCATTTTCTGAATAAGCTGGTGGGAAATGGTGATCTGGAAATGATCCAGCATGAGCAATCCCAAATCTTCCACGGGCACACTTCCTTTTTCAGTTTTAGTTTCCGGACAGAGAATTTTCATTTGCTCATCTTTGAGTTTGAGATAAGCAGGATTGCCGATGTAGATGGAGCGGGTGATCATAGTTATAAGTTCTAATATTCGCCAACTTTTACTATATCTCCTAAATGGTTAAGACGAACTTTAATAATATTTTCAAGATTGGATGGAGTTTGTACAAAATTGTACAATATTCCACTCAATTCTTTTTTATTTTTCAGAATATCCCCATCAATAGCCTTAGTTTCTAGATGGTTATTAAAAACATAATTTTTAGTAGAAATTTTCTGCACTCTAAATAAATTAGGACTTATCAATTTCTTATTATTAATGTCAAGCAAGTCAATTCCTTTAGGATCAAACCCGGTATTTTTATTTGGGAAAACGAAGTATTCATTTTGTTTCATCGTGAATAAAAATTGCCAACCTAAACCTTGGTTATAATCTTTTGAAATAACGGGTTCTCCTGCATTTGCCAATTGTACTGCTTCAAAAAGGGATACCACTCTATCTTGTAAATTTCCTTTTTTATCTCTATAAATGGCAACATGGTGATTATTTCCTGTACTTACAAAATCTACTGGAATCTTTTGATCATTCTTATCTAAAATATCATTCCCTAGATGATCTTTTTTATAATGAAGAAATTCCGCATTTTTAACGCCTGAAATAGTAACTCTTTTAATGGAAATACCCTTTCCTTCGTTGAGCCAAATAGGATTTTTATCTAAATCTGAAAATGCTTTTTTAGGATCACTCCCAAATGCTTCCAATCGATTTTTCAAAATTCGCTTTACCCCTTCATCTAATATTTTTTCAATTGTTTTTAAATCTTTAAAATTTTCCGGCGTTATATCTTTTCTAATGGAATAATCTTCTTCCAGCCAACTTAATTTAACCGTTTCTGGAAGAGTTTCCGTTTTTTCTTCATTCAGATAAATAGGGTTTTTACTTAAAACATTTTTACCAGCAAAAGCTTTTTTAGAATCATTTTCATTCTCGGAAAGCCTTTGTAGCAATAACTTTTTATAAATAGGATTTGCTACTTTATCAATCGTTTCTTTATCAAATTTCGCACTTACCTTTTCATCTTTATTGACGTAATATTGGTATTTTCCGTACACCGTTTCTTTATGTAATTGTCCTCTCGGCGTGAGTTCAATCTTGGTTTTCTCTCCGTTTTTAGATTTTGTTTTGTTTTTGTTTTTCGTAACAACTTTGTTTTTTGCCTTATTAGAAACCAATACATTTTCCAAGTGTTTTTTAGCTTGTTCCCTGAAATTTGGGATTGGTAAATTGAACACCCGTTTTCTATTTCCATCATCGTCATAAATCCAGGTTGTTTCTTTGCTTTCAATACCTATTATTGCATTATGTTCTTTGTGTTTGTCATCTTTTCTTGCATTCAAAAAATTAAGAAACTGTATATGACTGTGCTTCGTAAAAGCTACGGTTAATGCATCCATTGCGTGATGGCGATGGTCGTTTCGCTTACTCCAATCTACAATACGTTCTTTGAAACCCCCGTCTTTTTTCTCTACCATTTCAGTCAAGCCTAATTTTTTAAATTTATCAAAATTAAGCTCTTGCATGATGTTAATTAAACCCCAGTCTTGACGTAATTTATCCGTTATACTTCCTGTAGTTGGGGTAACAACTCTGCATATTTCGTAGAGCATATTTCTTGCCTTCTTGGCAATATATTGGCTGTCTCTCAAATCTCTGTCAATAAAACCATTTCCAATTTCAGATTCTTGTTTTAATAATTTTTGATATTTTGCTTTGGTAATTTTCTTCTCTTTATACAGCGTTTCTACAGTAGATATATATTTTTCAAAACTATCTGCGGCTTTATTAGACATATAATCATAAGCTGTTTTATTTCCTTTATCTAAATTTGATTGTCTAGGAACCAATACTTTATTTGAAAAGCTATCATCAAAAACTTTCGACTGAGGAATAATGTGGTCTATGTCATAATCTTTGCTGTAAAGCTTTTCATAATTGACTTTTTCGTCCGTATATAAATTTTTGAAAGCATTGAAAGATAATTCTTGATACAATTTGTACCTGACAATATCATTCTTACTTGGATTTTTCACATTTGGAAAGTCCTTTTTAATAATAGCTCTTATTTTATCATTATCGATTTTTGAAGCATTGATATTAGTGGTCATTTCCGCCCTTTCCTTCGCATTTTTCTTCAATTCCCGTGCTAATTCTATACGGATTTCATCAAACCTAAAGTATTCGGTAATATTACCGCGTTCGTCTTTTTTGCTGTTATTTTCTATGATTGTATTAATAACATTTACCAACTGATTTAGAATTTTTTCAACAACTGGGTTTCGCAAACTATTTTTCTTGAGCAATTCCAATGTGTTTTTCAACGGTCGACCTTCTATTTCTTCTTTGGTTAATGAAGATGCAGAATGCTTGTAACCAGCTTCTAAGCAAGCTTTATCATATTGAAGTTCTTTAATATAAGTATAAACTCTTCGCATCGCTTTGGCGCTTAGATTTCCGTAATCATCAGAAAAAACAACATTTGCTAAAATTTCTCCATGAGCTTTTTTGAAACCGAATTTTTCTTCCAAAAGTCGGAATAGCGTATCATTTCCAGTTTTAGAATTATCTTCCTGGTAAGAATATAACAAATGCCAAAGCTGATATGAAGCTTGTTTTTCAAAATCTTTCCCTTCCAACTCAGCATCAAATTCTAAAATTTCGGTATTTATTCCTAAGACTTCGAAAATACGTTTTACCATATCTTTAATATCGGTAACCGGCACTTTCAATTCAGAAACATCAATATCATCCTTACCTTCTAATTTTAATAAATCTTCATCATAACCTTCTAATTCTAGAATTTTAAGAAAAGCATCATATAATAGTTTATTCGTTCTGTTGCCCTCTAACTCAGAATAATTAATTTCCCATTCTGTAGATTTATAACCTAAAAGCTCAATGATTTTAGACGATGTAAGATTTCCTTTAATATTTAACTCGTCAAATAATTTTTGCTTGGTTTCCAAATCAAGAATAAAGACTTCTTTTTCTTCCTCAAATAATGTTGCCTGTGTCTCTTTTTTTGCGGATCTTTTTTTGCTTCCTTTTTTACGAACCAAAACATTATTTAAAACTTGCCAAATTTTAAATTCCTGAAATAAAGGGGAAGATTTGGGAGCAACTTTTAAACCTATAGTTCTTTTATTAACCTGTCCGTTTTTTTCTATTTCTATTTCTTTGCTTTCAAATTCGCAAAAGCTTATCAAACCTTTTTGGGATTTAAGCTTTCGCTGGTAAAAAATAATAATATCCCTAACTTCAGCTTTTAATTCGGCAGTTAGTTCAGGGTGAAATTTTGATTGTGTTTCCCAAATTTTTTCAAATTCATCCAAATAATCTTGCCGGTAAAATACTTGATTTTTTAATCTTGTGTGAGGATTTTCTTTTACTTGATGATAAAGATATTGTCCTACAGTTTGATTACTAAAGTACAACTCTTTGCTTCGATCACTAATTGCACCTAAATATCCGCTCGAATTATTGAGATTATTGTTGATTTCTGTAATAACAAAAGCTACTTCTTCTTTCGTTAATTTTTCATGAATTGCATTTTTTCGCCATTCATAAGCTTGTATTTTTTTTTCTTCTCTTGATTTTGCTTTATTATCCGCAGTATTGAATCCGTACTTCGTCCAAAAAACGGCAGAAGTCGCGCGTTGACCTTTTCCTTTTAACTCTTTGTAAAATTCGTCGGTCAAAATTTCGGGATAATATTCTTTTTGAAAATCCCAAACCTTATCAAATTCTGCTTGTAAATCTGAACGATAAAAATCAGGTAAATACTTTTTCCCTTCTTTTAATAATAGAAAAGCCAATTGACCAGGGGTAAGATCTTCTTCGTATAATCTTTTTGCGACAGCCATTCCGTCAATCAGCTGACCCTCATCTTCATTTTTGGCTTTTCTACTACTTTTGTATCCTCTTTTTTTATTAATAGCTAAAAAAACTCTTGCCAATTCTTCTTTTTCAATTTTTTCAACTGCAGATTTCGCTCTAAAAAAATAAGTTGAGTGTGTTGTATTCTTACCGTCTTCAGCTAAAACAGTTTTATTGGTAATAATATTGGTTTTAATTAAAGCATCAATCAGATTTTTTCTTCTATCTTGATACCGATCTAACATTCTTCGAGCACCACGTTTTAAAGTTCTATCTGCATTTACAGAAACAGGTCTTCCTTTTTCGAAATTAGTTAGATCATCAGTAGTTAAGGGATTTACACGAACACCAATTTTTTGAATAGAAGATTGTTCGGCAGTCTCGCCTTCTAATATATGCGCAAAGCCAATTGAAGTAGTTCCTAAATCTAATCCTAGTATATTTTTTTTCATCATCGTTATTTTTAAATTAACTTTCCTAAATTAACAAAATTTCCAATTAGTACTGAAAAGATTTGCATGATTTATATTATTATCGATATATTTGTATTAATAATTTTAAAAGCAATTCACAATAAGGATTATTCCGTTGTGAAAACATTTAGCGCCTCGCCTATCTGCGGGGCATTTTTTGTGATCTAAAGCTTGAAGAACCTGATAGAGATATTTCTCATCAGTTTGGCTTTTTTATCATCTGAATAATTTAAGTTTTATGAAGTCGATTCTCCCACTCTCCTTCGGGAATCCTTTCGGAGTTGTTTCCAAAAACGGCCTTTTTCCGAAACATTTGGGAACATGCCCCGAACGAGTCTGCAACAAAACCTGTTTTTAAAGGTGATTTTTCAGGCGAAATTAAAATCGTCCGCAGACCTCTCAAGCGGTCGCGAACTAAATCCCAATAGACAGACTAAACCTGCAACTTCCGGTGATTTACGATTGGCGTGGACACGGTGTTCCGGGCGGGAGTTAGGAAAGAAGCACAAAAAAAACCTTCCGGCAACACCGGAAGGTTTAATTATAATTAAGATTGATTTAGAATTTCAGATCACCATTTACTTCGCGCACTGCTTTTGCAGCGGTAGCGAATTTTTCTTTCTCGGCGTCTGTCAGGCTGATTTCCACGATTTTCTCAACACCGTTGGCACCGATAATTGCCGGCACACCCAGGCAGATATCGCTCTGTCCATATTCACCATCAAGCATCAGTGAGCATGGAATCATTTTTTTGTGGTCGCAAAGAATCGCCTGCACCATCACAGAAACCGCTGCACCCGGCGCATACCAGGCAGAGGTTCCCAATAACTTGGTCAGCGTTGCACCACCAACCTTGGTTTCTTCTGCTACGTGATTTTGTTGCTCTTCGCTTAAAAATTCGGTGACCGGAACGCCATTTCTGGTGGCTTTTGTCATTAAAGGCAACATTCCTGTATCACTGTGCGCCGCGATAACCATTCCGTCAACATCGGAAATTGGACATTCCAAAGCTTCGGCCAGGCGGTATTTGAAACGTGCGGAATCTAAAGCACCACCCATTCCGATGATCTGGTTTTTCGGCAGTCCTGAAGTTTTGTGAACCAGATAAGCCATTGTATCCATAGGATTGGAAACCACGATGATGATCACGTCCGGTGAATGTTTTACCAGATTTGCAGTCACCTCTTTCACGATCCCTGCGTTGATGCCGATGAGTTCTTCTCTGGTCATTCCCGGTTTTCTGGGAATTCCGGAGGTGATCACCGCCACTTTGGAGCCGGCAGTTTTGCTGTAATCACCGGTTGTTCCGGTAATCTTTGTGTCGAATCCATTCAGCGAAGCGGTCTGCATCAGATCCATTGCCTTGCCCTCGGCAAAACCTTCTTTAATATCTACCAAAACAACTTCGGCAGCGAAATTTTTCATTGCGATGTATTCTGCGCAACTTGCGCCTACTGCTCCTGCTCCTACTACGGTAACTTTCATATCCTTTTTTTTATTATTTTTTATAGGTGATAAGAAAACCCTGGGCTTTCCTCTCTGTTATTTATTTTTAAAGGCGATACGGAAAACTGTGATTTCCGCTTTTTTTTAACGGCTTCGAAAAGCCTCAGTTAAGAATTCAAATTTACAAAATGTTACAGTTTTGCGCAATTTTTGTCTGCCTTAAAGTCTTGCTGAACCCGCTGATCATTATTCACTTGAAATTAGGAAACCGCATTTTAATTTCTTATCCTAAATCAAGGAACGCTGATCACTTAAACTGTAACTTTGTTTTAAATTACATACCTCATGAATTTTGCCGAGCGCCTTCATACAGGATATTCCAGCCGAAAATACGACATCGATAAAAGAAAGATCGAAGATTTTATAGACCGTTTTTTCCGGTTTATATTTTTTCTGGAATATCAGCGCTGCTCAAAAAGCTCCGATATCCAGCTTCGTCTGGATGGCTTTAAAAAAGAATTCAATGAGATTTTATTTTCAGTGACCGATGGCAGAGAAACTGCTGTTGCCGAGAAATTTTTTGAAAGTTTCCCAAAAGTGTACAACTCTTTGGAAGACGACGCCCAAACAATTCTGGATAATGATCCTGCAGCGCACACCATGGAGGATGTCATGTTTTCTTACCCTGGTTTTTTCGCCATCGCTGTTTACCGTTTTGCACATGAACTTTACAAAAGCAAAATACCCCTCGTTCCCAGGATCTGGACAGAATATGCACACAGCAAAACCGGCATCGACATTAACCCCGGAGCGCGGATCGGGCACCATTTCTTCATCGATCACGGCACAGGAATTGTGATAGGTGAAACTGCCGTAATCGGAAACGAAGTTAAGATTTACCAAGGCGTAACCTTAGGCGCGCTTTCGGTAACTAAAAATTTACAGCATGTCAAACGGCATCCGACCATTGAGGATCATGTTGTCATTTATGCCAATGCAACCATTCTGGGCGGTGACACGGTTATCGGCAGAAATTCCGTAATCGGTGGAAACGTTTGGATCACCGAAAGCGTGGCGCCGGACTCGGTGGTTTTTCATAAAGGACAGGTGACGGTAAAAAATAAAAATGAAGGCAGCGAGCCTATCGTTTTCAGCATTTAAAAGAAACGACATTAAATAAAATCAAAAAATAAGTTTATGAAACTGAACAGCATATTAGAAGCCATCGGACATACGCCCACCGTAAGACTGAGCCGCTTATTCCCCAACCACGAAGTGTGGATGAAACTCGAAAGACAGAATCCCGGCGGGAGCATTAAAGACCGGATCGCTTTTGCCATGATCGAAAAGGCGGAAAAAGAGGGAAAGATCAATAAAGATACGCTGATCATAGAACCTACTTCCGGAAATACCGGCGTAGGTTTAGCGATGGTCTGCGCCGTAAAAGGATATAAACTCGTGTTGGTGATGCCGGAAAGTATGAGTGTGGAGCGACGGAAACTTATGAGCTCTTACGGAGCGCAGTTTGTGCTGACTCCAAAAGAGGAAGGCACTTCCGGTGCCATTAAAAAAGCCATGCAGATGGCAGAAGAAACCGAAAACTCCTGGATCCCGCAACAGTTCGAAAACGAAGCCAACCCCGAAATCCATGCAAAAACTACCGCGCAGGAAATTCTGGCGGATTTCCCCGAAGGTTTTGATTATCTGATCACAGGTGTGGGAACCGGCGGACACATCACAGGCGTGACCGAAGTTTTGAAAGCAAAGTTTCCCGGTATGAAAAGTTTTGCGGTAGAACCGCAGGCCTCGCCGGTGATTTCGGGCGGACAGCCGGGTCCACATCCAATTCAGGGAATCGGCGCAGGTTTCGTACCGAAGGTTTTAAAAGTCGATCTGCTCGACGGCACCATTGAAGTTGAGAAAGATGGAGCTTTCAACTTTACCAAAAGACTCGCACAGGAAGAAGGTATACTTGGCGGAATATCCACCGGATCCTCACTGGCAGCGGTAAACAAGAAACTCGCAGACATGCCGGAAGGATCACGGATACTGACGTTTAATTACGATACCGGCGAAAGATACTGGTCCGTAGAAGGACTGTTTGAAGAAAACCTTTATACTGAATAACATGAAATCCTGCACGAAGCAGGATTTTTTATTTGTACAGTTTCTGGCACTTTTCGCAAACGTAGGTTTTGCGTTTTACTTTTCCCATCACTTCAACCAGCAGTTCGGTCTTGTCTATTGGGCAGGTTTTTTTGCCGTAGACCAGCGCTTCCGTTTTTACGCCTTTGGTTTTGGTGAGCGCCAAAAATTCCTGCGCATACATTAAAGTCGTCTTTATAAGAAAAACCAGTTTCTTTTCGGGAATATCCTTTACCAGACTTCGGGGGTCGATCTTGGAACGGTAAAGTGACTCTACACGGATGATGTTTCCGACACCGGCCATAACGTGCTGATCAATCACCGCGTCGCCAATCGCTTCATCACCATATTTCGTCTGCAGTTCATTCAGCACAAAAGCGGCATCGAACTCAGGTTTCAAGATATCGACCTTATAATTAAAATGATCCTGCGGTCTGCCTTCAATAAGTTTTGTTTTGGTCACGTAGAAGTTGATCTCACCTTCGGCAAAGTGAAGTGCAAAACTGGCATTCACTTTTTTGCGGTCATTGACCAAAACGCTGCCGAATAATCCAAGGTGCACAGTAACAAAGAAATCCTTAAAAATAAAAAGGAAGTATTTGCCAAAGGCATCAATATCCATCAGCTTTATGTTATGCAGGGCAGATTTATCCATTTCGCCGTAACCGGAAGCTTCTGAAACGATCTTTCCTTTGAAACGCTGCAGTTTGTTTTTCTGAAATAATATCGTAGGACCTTCAGGCATGGGTTTTCATTAGAATGGGTTATTTTTTTTATTTAATGCCTGGCGTGTAGCCACCGACCTGTTATAGATCTGCTGGCGGATCTTCTGTATTCTGCCAACGGGCTTCAAACCGTCCAGATTTTCAAAAGGGTTGAAAGAGAGGTTTTCGTACGCGATGGTTTTGTAACTGGTAATATCCTGTTGGGGCAATATAATTTTGCCGACGGTAATAAATTTAGAATCTTTCTCCTTCCACAATTTCAACAGATCGTTTACGGGTGTTTTCTTTTCATTAATGCCCATCTGCACCTGGAAATCCAGCGTAAGCTCATCAGCCAGAAAATAGTTCTGAAGCAGCTCGGTCTGATTCAGGCCCGAGTCTTTCACGATTTTCTTCTTGTAATTGGGTTTCAGCCGGATCTTCATCACGCGGTCACCAAAGCGGAAACAGCCGACTGAGTGGTAATCGTAAGTTGCGATAAACTGTTTCTCAATATCCAGTGCTTTAACCATATTCCGAAGAATACGGAAGATCTGCCTGTCGGCGAAAATACTTAAGCCGCTCAGTAACATGGCGGGAATCTTTAAAAAAGACGGATAAAAAGGCTTGCCTTTGGCAATCAGAAACCGGTTCGCATTGATGTGTATCTTTAAAAATTTGGACACTGAATTGGTAATAAAAACGGGCAGATTCACCAGCGGAAACTTTGCACTCACCGGTTGGTTCTTATTATAGATTTTCACACTGCAACCGTACAGCGGATATTCGCCGGTGCATTTATTCACTATAAAGTTGGGATGGGAATACCGCATGATCACGCCCAGATTTTCGCCACCAAAAAGCTCGGCAAAATCGCCGGCAAGATTTTCTTCGGCAATAAAACGGCCGCGTACAAAACCAAAGGAAGTCGCGTGCGCGTTTCGCGTAAATATTTTTTTGGCGTTAAGCTGGTCAGATACGCGTACGGCCTTTTCCACCAGATCTGCATCTTCGGCCAGAAGTGCTTCTTCCTCCGGTGTCAGGTGGTCATAGGCAGGATTATAGTACAGATACGATTTCATAATTTTTATTTTGAACGCAGCAAATATGAAACCACGGAGACTTTTAAGAAAGATTCAGCAGGAACGCGTAGGCTTTTTTAGCACCGTTGATACAGTCTGCATATTTATCGCACACGATCTCCTCGTCTAGGACACGTTTAAAATTCTTCCAGAAAAAGCCGGTGTTTTCACCGTAACAGCGGAAATATTCAAAAGAAATATCTTTAAAGTCGGCATGTTTTGAGAGTTGTTTGGCAATTACGTTTCCGCCGAGTGTGGAACCTTCCATCACATACAGAAAACCAAAAGCTTCCGCTTCATTTTTAATGGACTGCGTTTCGCACAGCCTGGATTTCTGAACCTCAGCGGCTTCAAGTTCCGATTCTATAAGCGGCAGTTTCGATCTTTTTTCAATATGAAGAAGGTCGCGGTTGTCGGCAGAAATATTTCCGAAAACCTCTTTTTCAAAATTCAAAAGCAAACGGTAGTTCGAGGCCAGCAGATGCTGATAATCCTTGAAGGTAAAAGTACCGTCGAAAATTCTGGCAGACTGAAATTTCTCTTCCACCTGATCGTGCAGGTGTTTTGTATTTTCCTTTAAATAAGCTGAAATCATTTATTATCAGGGTTTTTTGAAAGTCAAAATAAAGGTGGTGCCTTCGCCCACTTTACTTGTATAAGTGATATCGCCACCCAGGCGCTGCATAATTCGGTGCACGATAGAAAGGCCTACACCATTTCCCTCGAAGGATTTTGCGTTATCCATCCGGTTAAAGATCTTGAACATCTTTTCGCGCGCTTTATCGGGAATTCCAATACCGTTGTCAGTAACTTTGTAGATCACCGCCGCTCCTTTTATCTCACCGTGAATTTCCACTCTTGACTTTTCATTTTTTGATGAATATTTCACGGCATTTCCGATGATATTCAGAAATACCTGAGTCAGCATGGTTTCATCAGCAATTACATTGGGCAGGTCACCGATCACAAATTCCGTATCTTCATTTAGAGTCAGTTTGGTGTCATAGCAGATTTTTTCAATGATTTTTTCGGTAGAAAGATCCTGCACGACGATCTCAGATGATTTTGCCCGACTCAGATGCAGTACACCACGCATCATGTTTTCCATACCTAAAATTTCCTGCAGGATGCTGGAGATTCTTTTCTGAACTTCGGGATTTTCGTGGCTTGACCGTTCCAGCAGCTGCGCATTGAGTTTCATTACCGTGAGCGGCGTGCCGAGGTCATGCGAGATCGTGTAGGAAAAACTGTCGAGTTCCTCATTAAGATTCCGGAGTTCATCATTGAGTTCCTGTACTTTTTTAAACTGCGTATACGTCGTCTCAAGCAAGGTGGCGACGACCTTTTTTGCCGCGAAGATGTTTCTGTCTTCCCAGACCTTTGATTTCCCTTTGATGTTTTCGATGTAGATCTCAAATGATTTTCGGGGCGAAATTACGGTTTGCTCCCGGCCATCTTTGACGGTGGTTTCCTGTATTTTAGCAGGGTTCCCGGCCCACAGGACCTGAGCATCGATTTCTTTCCGGAACCAGATGAGCAGTTCGTTGCGTTTCTCATCGATAAAACCAAACATCACGCCTGCGGCGTTTTCAACAGCACCCAAATTTCCCTGGTCGGTATTGCTGAAATCATTGGTGGCATAAAAATTCTGCAGAGGATTTACCCGTGCCCACTTCACGATCTTGTGGATGTTTTCGGCGGTGGGAACGTCACCGGAAGTCTGCATATTATCGCCCACAATGATTGCGAGGCCATGTGCTTCCGGATATTCCTGCATTTCAGCTACGTTTGAAAACAGAGATTCTTCCAGCGTTTCGGCCTTCAGCAGTTTGTTTTTAAGACCTATAATTTTTTGGTCCAAAGCTACGCTGTCGGCAAGTATCTGGCGGGATTTGAAGGAGGTGTAGGCATTTGCGGCAATAACAGTAAATACTTCCGAGCGGATCCTGTTGATAAGGTCGATGTGTTTAGGCTCGGTATTCTGGCAGGTAACCATGCCCCACAATTTATTATTCACCACGATTGAGGTGCTGAAACTGGAGGACACACCTGTATTTTTAAGGTATTGTGCATGGATTGGCGACATGGCCCGCACCGACGAGTAGGTAAGATCTATTGGTTCGGCGGTGTTGCTTATGAGCGGGACGGGTTCCGAATACACATTGCTGAAAATTCTTTTCCTCTTCTTTAAATAAAGTTCGCGTGCCTGTTTTGGGATATCGCTTTCGGGATAGTGAAGATGCAGAAAACTCTCGACGTCATTTTTCAGTTTTTCGGCGATGACTTTTCCGCTGCCATCTTCCAGGAACTGATACACCATTACCCTGTCGTAATCGATGGCCTCGGCGACCGATGATAAAAGTTCGTTCCAGATCGCGGCAGCATCTGACGCACTTTGTATGGATTCGTATTTTTTGGAAATATAATTTCGGCGGTGAAAATGCTCGATCATCTTTTCGAATTCCAGGAACACGGTGTCGCCCATGCGGTAAATCGTGAAGTGATAGGATTCGCCGGCGACATTGATCTTATCGAGAAAAACATCAGCTTCCTTTATGGTATCAATATCCAAATTTTTAAACACTATGGATGAAAGCAGGGCAGCAAAAACCGCCGGGAAATCGGTGATCCTGCCGCCCAGAAAACCCTTATCCATTGCAAAAAGCTCAGTAATATTCTGACTGAAAAGGCTGATTGTCTGCGTGTTTACATTTAACCCCAACAGATAACCAAAATCCTGAATATGGCCGGAGATGTGTATTTTTTCCTCGTGGCAGTCAACAAAATTCATAGGCAAATAAAGATTGTATAATTCACAAATATAATTAATTATAACTCGGCACTTCCCTATTTCTCTTCTTCGAAATAAAGGCGGTAGTATTTTCCGTTCTCATCCTGGCCCTGCTCAATTTTTTTCCGGTCGCCATGCACGTAGATGTGAAAATTCTTGTCGAGCTTGATCACACTTTTAAAATAGCGTTGGTTTTTTTTCACTGCCGTTGCGTTGATGGGAAATTCTTCCGCTATTGATACCTGCATTTCCTGTTCGTAATCGGTTTTGAAATTTACAAAACTTTCGATCACATTCTTATCTTCCAGCACTTCATTGGTAAACTCTTCAAAATCGAAAGTTTCCTTTTCCTGAAAAAAAGTCAGGGATTTGGTCAGGAAATCTGCCTGATCCGGCTTGCTGACCTCAAATTCCTGCGGCAACTGTTTGGCTACGAAATCCTTGAATACCGAAAGCGTTTCCTGGGTGTGAAAGTATTCATCATCGCGCTGACGGACTTTCAGAAAATCCTCGAACCAATAATACTGGTCACCGTTTTTATTGTTATCGACCACCGAAACCGCATAACCGGTCTCCTTATCAGTATTGTAGATCAAACAGCCTTTGTCCAGTTTGGCGAGTGAAATTCCGTAATCTTTTTCAAGACCGTAATTGTCGTCTTCGGGGCTGATCTTCAGGAAAGGCTTTTTGTTTTCGGTTTTAAAGATTCCCAGCGAATCCATTTGGTTTCCGTCTTCCGTAAGTCCACCTTCAAAATAAACCACAAAAACTTCGCCACCCTGCACGCGGGTATTCTGGGTAATTTCAAAAAGATGTTTTGCGATGTTTTCGGATTCGTACACAAATTTGTCGCGGTCTTCGAAGATCTCTGCGGCAGACGAATAAACCGGATTCAGCGACAGGTAAGAATCGCTGTAAAACTGAAACTGTTCTTCGGACTTGAAGGCGCCGAGGAAATAATCGGTCAGCAGTTCCTTCATATCTTCCTCGAGCTGAAGCTCATGTTCCGAGAGGAAAAGGTGTTCCTTGTTGATCTTGTTGCCGACTTTGTGTATGATGATTCTGGAGAGCATTCTAAAAAAAATTTGAAGTGCAAAGGTATTTCTTTACCGCCACTTTGCATCAACTGATTGCAGTTAAAAGCGAAAAACTTTAGGCCTAAAATCCAATTAAAGTTAAGTTTTCATAAAGGATATTAAACTTTGCTAAGTTGATGATTCATGGAATTATTATTGCTGCAGAGATCGGATATCATTTTTAAACAAACTGTATTATGAAAAAGGAAAAAGTAAACATGAAAACCAGGGCGCTGGCAGCCGCAGCATTTTTCGGAGCCCTGAGTTTCGGCTATGCACAGAACACTGATTCTGCAAAAGCTTTGGAGCAGACCGAAGCCGCAGTTCAAACCGCTGCGCAGAATCCCGCCATCACTGCGCTGAAAAAGCAGACAGAAGCCAATCCAGAAGACACCGAAGCACTGGTCAAGCTGGCCACCGCCTATCAGGAAGCACAGGACTGGACAAATGCTTTGGGAACCTGGCAGCGTATCTCAAAACTCCTGCCCGACTGGGCGCCGTCTTATTACAGCCAGGCGTACGTATATCAGAACATGAAAGATGAAGCCAACGCGCAGGCCTCTTACGAAAAATACATCGCCGCAGTGAAGCCCGAAGAACTTGAAGCCAACAAAAAGAATCTGGCTTACGCCCATTTCTTCGTCGCTTATAAACTGCAGGAAAGCGATAAAGAAGCAGCAAAACAGCATATCGCAAAATCACTGGAATACGACCCGACCAACGCGGAGGCACTGAAAGTCAGTGAATTTGTAAATAAATAACAGGATTTTCTTAAAAATCCAGTATATAAATTTCCCCGGGTTAATGCCTGGGGAATTTTTGTTGATTTAAAACGGTGGGTACGGGTGGCGGAGTTATGGCAGTCGGGCGGAATGATTTACTGTTAATCTGTCAATTTCCGTGAAACCTGTTAAAATAATTGGCCGAAATATATTGACATTTTCAAAATAAGGAAGTCATTTTTTTTGGGCCGGCAGTAAGTGAGATTTTACTGAGGACAAAAATCCAAATCATCATGTTTTTTCGGAAGGTTTTCATGAACTATCCATGAACTATCCATGAAGTATCTATGGAGTATCTATGGAGTAAGTATGAAGCACAACCGGCAAGAATGTTATTGATTATTTAGACAGCACGATTTATGCACGTGGACCTTTTAATGATTTCGATTGAATGTAATTTGCAATATGATAAACATATTTCTCAAAATTCAGGAGTTGATGTGTATCGTCAACGTCGACCAACTCGATATTTTGAAATTTATTTTCATACAGAAAGGTCTGATCCAAAACTTCATCTTTACGGGTCGCGATGATCAGCGCATCTGCAGGATCTTCGATCGTCCATAAGTGGGAAATGAGTTTTTGGGGAAATTCAACATCGCGGGTTCGCTTTGCGATATCCAACAACGGACTGGTCAAAACAAGAATTGATTTGATATCTTTCACTTTCAGTTTTTCCCTTAGCTGACAGGCAAAGTTTGCACCGGTGGAATCTCCTATCAAAACGGTTTGAGCTGGCGCTCCGGAATTAAGCCAATATTCAGCCTCATTCAAAAGTGAGGGAATGTCAGAATCATCATTCCATTCTAGGCAATTATATTCGAACTGGCTTCCGAAATATTCCTTTATGTTTAGAAATTTTCTGGAGTTACGGTCAGATCCGAGTCCGTGGATGTAGAGGAGTTTCTTTTTCATATTTATCTGTTACGATTTTTGTAATGCGGTATTTAAAAGAAAAATCTTGTTTGAAAAGTTTAAATGAATTTTCCTGAAACAGTGAACACCGCAACCATACTGTAATCTGGAAATTGTGTTCACCGCAGAGCACATTTTTCTATGTGCAATAATATCGGTTATCTTCTTTAATAACGGTTTGAAACCATTGAAATACATTTATTTTCATCATTTGTGTTTTTACTTTTTATAATTTTTCAGCATGTTTTTAACCTCATCAAAAAGATGTTCGCGGAAACTCTGAGGTGAGATAATTTTCACCCGTTCTCCGTGCGAAAGCACTTCGCGTTCAAAATCATAGGTCGGAACGAGCGTCAGCTGAATCCTGTATTCTTCGTCATTATCTATCAAAACCGATTGGGAATGATGCATTGGAAGCGTTTTAATGTACTGACCCTGCTCCGCATCAAACGATAAAACAATTTCTTCAGGTTTCTGCTCATCGGCGGAGATGATGCCGAAAGAGTTCATAAATATTTCGCCCACTTCAATGTTTTCTCTTTTAAAGGAGGAGCCGGAAATCTCTAAATCTGAAATGCGGTCTAAACCAAAAGTCTTTAAAAAGAAATCCTTGCCGTCCCATTCATTTGCCAATAAATACCATCTGTTGCGGAATTCCTTCAACGCATAGGGTTCAACCGTTTTTTTATACGGAATTCCTTCCCAGAATTTGGTGTAATTTAAAGCGATGATTTTCTGGTGCGTAATAGCGTGAACCAAACCGTTCAGCCAATGCAGTCCGCGGGATTTTCTCTGCTCAAAAAACATGACATCTTTCCGGCCTTTCACTTCCCGGTAGGCTTCTACCAAAAGCAGATTATCAAAAACATTTTCCTGCTCACCATCGATTTCATCGGAAGCAATTGCATACGTATTGGTAGAACGCCGGTACAAAATTTCGATTCCAAAAACTTCTGAAATCGTTGCCTTGTCGCGAAGAAAAGTCCGTTTTGTAAACTTCAGTTTTTCTTCTTCGATGTCTTTATCTTCGTATTTCCTGGTCAGATAATCATTGAGTTCTTCAAATGAAGCACCTTTATCTTTTCTCCTTCTCAGGAATTCTTCAATAAACTTTAAGCGGAGCATCTGTTCTTTTGTGGCCATAGTGTTTTAAATTATGAAGCGAAGATACCGAAGCTGAACGACATTATATGGCGTTTAAGTAATTAAAAAACTTTAATTTTTACCCCGGAAGCTTCGGTCTAAAGACGGGAATATTTCCAGAACTTTCAGGATTAAAGGTCAAATTAACGCCTTCAGTTTCCAGGATTTTAAGACTCACTAAAATATCTTCTTTACAGTTTTCGTCTTGATAATCAACATCGGGATCATTAAAATAGATTTTCAGCATTTTGAAAACATCCTCGTGTTGCAGCGCGATTTTGTACACGTAATACGATTTTACGTCATAACTCAGAAAATCCTGACAATTTTCGTCTTCAGTTTCAAAGAGTTTATGGTATTTTCCAGGGAATCCTTCGGTAGAATACTTATTTTTTAGTCCATACTCAAAAATGGCATCGATCATTTCAAATTCATAAAGTTCAAGATCTTTTACGTCATCGAGTGAATCCGTGTTTTGAATTTGAAGGATTTTTTGTTTAAACTCAGCGATTAGGTTGATCATTTTCATAGCATTTATATTGTTTTCAGCGGATCATATTTAATTAGCATTTTCAATTTCAGACGGTCGGTTTCCGTAACACGTCCCTAACTCTTCAAGTTGCTTAATATCTTTAATTTTCGTCCAGAAAACTCCGGACTTTGAAATGAAAAATCCTTTGTTGCAATCCAAAAGAATGATGTTATTATCAGCCATAATTTCCATTATTGAATTCATACAAAACGTTCCGTTGTAAAGGACCAGCCACGACTTTCCGCGGTCCAGCGACTGCAGCAAATAACCAGGATTCGAAGGGCAGATTTTGATGAAGGTACCTTTAAATTTTATAAGTTGCGGCATATTTTTATTCTCCGATTGCTAAATTTTTCCTCTTTTTTAAAAACTCAAATTAATTAAAATCTTATCTGCTTTAAAAGTTGAAACAAATTTAGATAGCGATTAAGACAAACAATGACGCTTTAAAATAAATATTTAGAAAAAAAATTACTGTTAAAATGACTTACCCTGTCGCATTTGAAGGTTATTTTTGAAGAAAAATGAAATACCCGGTTTTAAAAATCGAAAGACTGGAGTCACCAGCATCGTTAACAAACTTGTCACTTCCTGAAGATCTAGTCATCTATTCTTCAAATGGATTATTTGGTTTTATTACAAATGATTTCAGAAGGATTGTTCCACCGATTTATGAAGAGATTATTCCCGCGTTTAATCAGCACTTTTGGGGCCGGAAAAATTACAAATGGAAACCTACAGTTTTGATAATATTGAAATCAATGATAAAGAATTTGAAGAAGTCGCCACTTTTCAAAATGGATTCGCGTGTGTCAGCAGCAACGGAAAGAAATTTGGCTTTATAAATCGAGATGGTAACTTTCAAATTCCTGCTCATTATCTGAAAGGGCAACATTTGGGAAATTCTCTTTTTGCTATCGGAAAAAATATTCGAGGAAAAGTAAAGTATGGAATTATTGACAAAAATGAAAATCCAATTCTACCTTTTATTTTTAATGAAATTCCTACTTTTACGGAAGTAGTTCTTTTATTATTAAAAAGAAGAAAGCCACTTCGGGAGTGGCTTAGATTATAGATTACTTTTTGTATTTTATTTGCCAATCTTTGACCGCCTCCAAAATCAAATTACAATAAGTAGAATGCTTTATTGCGCGATTATTAGGGTGGTATGCATTTAGAAGTAAATAATTTTTGTTTTGATAAATATGCAAAGAACTATTTTCGACATTTGATTCAAGTTCGCCAAATAAGTCAAAAAAATCATCATCGAAAAAATTATAAGTTCCTCCAAAAATGATGATTTCAGGATTTATTAATTTTATTTGTTGATGTAGTCCAATTTTATTTTCAGAATAGTATTGTTTAATCAAATTCCAGTCTGCCTGACTTCCACCAGGTACTTTCTTTACATTGATATAGGCTATTTTTTGCATTACATCAATAATGGATTGATCTTCATTAAAATTTCCCATCGAATCCCAATCTTCACCGGTAAAAATACCGTTTGTGGTATATACAATTGAAGTGAAAGTATTCGCCCAACCATCAGTTAAACCTTTTCCAGAAGAATTTTTTAAATTATTAAGTGCGTCACGCATATTCCAATCAGCATCACCACTGTTTGCTTCTTTTAAAATCCAAAGAATTTTAGGGGATGAATTTTGGTATTGCTCATAATCTACAATACCGTCCAAAATTACTTTTTCACCTATAAACTGTTGATCATTTTCTTTTTCAGCCAAATTAAATTTCTCTAATGTCATATTATTTTTTTTTTAAAATTACGTTTAATTATTAATATTTCATTTATGTTACTTCTCCTTTATCCCTCTTTAAGACGAGAATGTAATCCTCAATTGTAATTAATTTTTGTTCATGGTTTTTTTACCCTATCCTCGACCAAGTACTACCTTCCGTATCCGAGCGAAATTTCCCAGTTGAAGTTTTAGCAAAAAAGTAAAACCTTTATTTCCCAGTTCAAAAAATTCTCCTAAAAGATCTGAGCCTTCAAAGATGATATCCCAGGAAATACCTGCATTATCTGAAATTAAGAATTGATAAGGATTATCTGTTGGAATTTTTATTAATTTAATTCCGATATATATTACCTGTGACATGATTTGTTTTTTAAGATTAAAAAGGCAGTTATCTATTATGAAATTCTAAAAATCACTGTAATAAAAACAGACATCAAAAAAGAAATCACCAATAGTGGGATTAAAAGAATCATAACTTTCAAAATGATCAACATTTCGTTATCCGTAAATTTTGGAAGGAACATTGCCCAAGTTAATTTTCTCTCCTTATTTATTTCTGGAACTCCTTCAAAGTAGGCCTTAAATATTTTTTTCATCATTTGTGTTTTAGAATCCAATTTTATTACCCGTCTTGCTGCTCCATTTTTCCTGACTACATAATTTTTCAATTGATTTGAAAGTCAGTTGATCTTCCTGCAGTAACTCATGCATCGTCACTTTCCGGGCGATATTTTCCATTTCACCGCCTGAGAAATTATAGTTTTCTGCTAATTTCAAGCTTTCTTTTTCTGTAAGAAACGGCAGTTTCTCCCGCCAGATTTTTGCAGCATTTTCCTCGGAAGGTTGCGCAAATTTTACTTTAAATAAAAACCGCCGTTCAAAAGCGGCATCCATATTTTCTACCAAATTGGTCGTGGCAAAAAGAATCCCTTCAAACTTTTCCATTTCCTCTAAAATAATATTCTGAATGGCATTTTCGGTGTCTGCAACATTGCTGCTTCCGGCGGATTTCCTTTTGCCAATAATCGCGTCGGCTTCATTAAAAAGCAAGATCGGGCAGAGTTCTTCGGAGCGTTTCATCTCTTCATATTGCGTGAAAATCTTCTTTACCAATTTCTGACTTTCCCCAAACCACATGCTTTTGGTTTCAGAAATATCAACTTTAAAAATACTTCTTCCCGTTTCTTTGGCAATCTGATAAACACTTTCTGTTTTACCTGTGCCGGGAACGCCGTGGAAAATTGCAGTAATTCCTACAGGCATCGATTTTTCTTGCAACCGGATTTGCATCTCAATGAATTTTTTCTCTTCCAAAATATGGGAGATCTGACTTAACTGCGTATTTTCCACTTCACTGAAAAACAATTTTTTCTGTTGAATATCTTTGGGTTTTAGCAATTTGGAATGAGTACCTGAAACATTATCAATTAATAAATCGTGATGTTCCTGCAAGAAACCGGCTACTTTAGGGGTCAGTTTTGCATGAGGTTTACTCATGAAGTTTTCATTGGAAATCTCAATTAAACCCAGCTTCGTCAGTTTGGTTTCTTTGTTCACTATTTTCTTTATATACGTTAAGGCGTGGCTTTTTTTCCTGTAATAATCATTAACGGTAGACTGAATGTTGGTGTTGAAATCATTATCTCCCACATTGATCGCATCCCAA
The DNA here is from genome assembly GCF_000422265.1 of Kaistella palustris DSM 21579. Lineage (GTDB taxonomy): Bacteria > Bacteroidota > Bacteroidia > Flavobacteriales > Weeksellaceae > Kaistella > Kaistella palustris. The sequence continues at coordinate 305,320 of NZ_AULL01000016.1, read as the reverse complement.
ATGGCCTCTAAAAAGAAATAGGTCTCGAACGTGTCGAGTTGGTAATTTTTAATCTCCCTGAAAATGGGCATTTCTAAATTTTCGTCACAAAGCGTTAAAATATATTCCTGAAAATCAAAGGCATGAATGATATTGGAATCCAGCTGGTCGCTCATTGCGTCGAATTCTTCGAGTAAATCCACGAAGTTTTTCTCCGCTACAGACTCTCCTTTTTTATGAATTTTAAGCGGTTCATTCTTAGAAATAATGTTGATAATGGACTGCGAAAGTTCATAAGACGTAATTTGTTTTTTACGGCTTTCTTTATTCATCAAAAGATTTCTCTGGTATAAAACATCGATGGATTCGCGGTACTTCAGCACCTGAAAACTGGTCATGCCGAAATGCTCAAAAACTTTGGTAAAAGAAGAATCAGAAAACCAGGTTACAAATGCATTTGCAAACAAAACGGTTTCGATATCAGTCAACTTTAAATAGGGAGAAAGCAAAGCCAGATCGCTTCTTGCTGCTTCAAAAAAAGACGCGCTCAGGTGGCTGCCTTTGGATAAATTGTAAATATTCTCAATACAGTCTATCGCCTTAAAAGTAACTTTTGTTTCCATGCTTTGTGATTTATTTTTACAAAGATGGAAAGTGACTACGCCAAAATAGGGTAGTTTAGTTAGAGGGGTAAATCATTTAAGATTTTTTTCTGAGTTCGCCAGTTAGGTAAATAGCGATCCATTAAAATGATGAAATTCTTGTTGTGATTTCTTTCTAATAAATGAACCAGTTCATGCACAACAATATATTCGATGCATTCTATGGGCTTTTTGATGAGTTCAATATTAAAATTCAGCGTTCTGTTTTCATTATTACAACTACCCCATTTGGTTTTCATCTTACGCACACTGTATGTATCAACCGTAAGATTCATGATCCTTAAATGATGTGTTAACAGTTTACCTAATACCGTATTTAATTCTTTTCGGTACCAATTGTCAAGTTGTTTTTGTTTCTGTGCAGTGGTATAATGCGCAGGAGAAAAGAGCTCTATTACGTGATGATGAATTTCAACATAGGCTCTTTTGGCTTCCGTAACTTTTAGCAAATATCTTTTCCCGAGAAAATAATGACTTTCCCTTGTAATCATTAATTTCTCACCTTCTCTTTCCTGATTGGCGATTTTTTTTTGTTCGCGCTTGATCCATCCGATTTTCGTGGTGAGATAAACATGAACTTTCTCCAGATCAAAATACTCCGGAGAAGAAACCGTCACTTTTCCATAAGGCGGATGAACGCTTAAATGCAGATTTTTGATAGGTTTAAATTTTACCTCAACCTCCAGATCTCCAATTTGTAAATGCTCTGTCCGCATTTTAATAATCTTCTTTATTCTGTTCAATAATCTGATAAACCTGTTCTGCTAAAGCATCATCTTTAACAATTCGCTTAATTGCCTTTTTAACTTTCCTTTGCTTCATTAGATTATCTCTAAAACCTTCCATTTTTGCATATTGAACTTCGCGATCACAAACCAGCGCCAATTCTTCGTCTTCTAAAGTATGGTATAAAGCAACTTTCCCTTTCGTATTCAATGATTTTGGAATATCGTCTTTCTGACCTTTATTCACCATGCGAATCAACTCCGCCATTTTCAGTAAATATTCCTGATATAGAATGGAATCACGTTTTCTTGCCTCGATGAGTTCAGTTAAAAGCACCGACATTTCCTCGAAATATTTAGGATCCAGCAAATGATCTTCTACAATTTTACTTCTCACATTATTTTCAATAATTTCAGCAACAGCTTCTTTGTTTCCTTTCACAGATTTAGGTAAAGAATCAATCGCTTTGTCCATATCGGTTTCCATTAAATCCAGTAATGAAATTTCTTCAAATGGGGAAATAACTTCGGATTCTTCCGCACGGATATACGTATCCAATAAGAAACGCATATCTGCTTCATATACTTTCAAATCGATGATTTCATTGCTTGCGATCCTTATGACTTCGCGAACATTTAGATAGAAGTCCAAACGATCTTTAAAATATCTAATTTCCTTTTCCTGATAACCAGCCAGTTCAAAATCGGTAGTCATATTAGCAAAAGCACGAATATATTCGACAATTGCTTTATATAAAGCCATCCGTTTATATTCATTTGATTTTAAATCATCCGGATTTTCTGTATTTCCACAGAAATATTTAATGAAATCTAAATCTGTTTTCTTATTGGGGACATTTTCACACAAGGCTTCAACGGTTTCCAAAGCGACTTCCAAACGATCTGCCGCTACTTTCAAACGGTCTTTTAATTGGATAGAAACGTCTTCTTTTGTAAAACCCTCACTATCTAATTCGGAAGTGTAAACATCAATTGCATCGGTTACGTTTCCAAATAATTCCATATAATCTACGATATATCCGTAATCTTTATCCTCCGTATCCAAACGGTTTACGCGGCAAATAGCCTGAAACAAAGTATGATCCTGCATCTTTTTATCGATGTAAATATAACTGCAAGGTGGCGCATCAAAGCCCGTTAATAATTTTGAAACTACAATCAGCAATTTCATCTTAGCGGGTTGCTTTCGGAAAAGTTCTTTTACATCAGACTCGTAGGTTTCTGTTTTTGATTTATTGCCTGTCGCACTTACGTTTTCTAATAATTCAGTGTAGATTTTATAAATAAATTCTTTGTCGGTTTCTGTTTCTGCACCGGTATCTTCTTTTGAAATATCGCTCGCGTTAGGATTGTAGGAAGTGACCAGCGCACATTTTCCTTTTAATTCTGTCTGAAGAAACAGACTGTAATATTTAGCAGCTTCATAAATACTTCCTGCTACCAATATCGCATTTCCATTTTGAGTGGCTAAACGCGCTTTGGTGCTAAAATCAACGACAATGTCTGCCACAATTTTCTCCATGCGTCCTTTTGAACTCAATACATTTTGCATGGTTCCCCATTTCTTTTTTAACTCATTACGTTGGAAATCATTCAGTCCCTTTGTTTTGATATTAAACCATTCATCTACTTTTTTCTGGGAAGTCAATTTTTGATCAATCTGTCTTCCCTCATACATTAAATCTTTTACCACGCCATCTTCAACGGCTTCATTGAATTTATAGGTATGAATATATCGTCCGAACACATCCATCGTTGTTTTCTTATCCACTTTCAATAAAGGCGTTCCGGTAAAACCAATAAAAACTGCATTATGCAAAATGGCTTTCATGGCTTCATTGAGTTTCCCACTTTGCGTACGGTGACACTCATCTACAAAAACGAATATTTCACCTTGTGTCGTAATCGGATTATCTTTTAATTCTTTAATGAAGACATCAAAATCTGCTTCCCCTTTATTCCCAAACTTGTGAATCAAAGAACAGATTAATCGCGGTTTAGAAGCCTGCAAATAATGCATCAATTCCTTTCCCGATTTCGTTTTTGCAATATCGGTTTCACCAACATCATTAAAAACTCGCTCAATTTGATCGTCTAATTCCGTACGGTCGGTTAAGATGACAATTCGGGAATTCGGGATGTTTTCTAAAATCCATTTTCCGATCATCACCATCATCAGAGATTTTCCCGAACCTTGCGTATGCCAGATAATTCCACATTCTCTGCGTTTTATAAATTCCTGCGCTGCTTTTAAACCAAAATATTGATGCGGACGTGGTAATTTTTTTATTCCGGCATCATAGATAACGCCGTTGTAGAGCAAATCGATGATGCGGGATTTCTCACATAATTTCTTAAGGTATTTATCAAGTTTGTAATCATCATTATCCTGCTCATCTTCTTTCCAGGAAAGATAATATTTTTCGGGTGTTTCTATGGTTCCGTAGCGTAAACCCTGGGTATTGTTTCCCGCCAAAATCATTTGAACCGTCGTAAAAAATCTTTGTGAAAACAGTTCCTGTTGATTCGAAATATTCTGACGGATACTTTCCGCAATATCTACGGTTCCTCTTTTTAATTCCAGAACGCCAAAAGCGATTCCGTTGATGTAGAGCACTAAATCCGGACGGCGATTGTGATGATTATACAGCGTTACTTCTTCAGCAATTCCAAATTCATTCTCTTCCCAATTCTTCCAATCAATCGGGAAAATAGTTTCAAACTGCTCCCCCAATTCCGGACGCGCCTTCACGCCATAACGCAGAAGATTGTACATCTTTTGATTTCGCTCATATAAATTGCCAGTATTGGAACTGGCTAACTGCGTTAATTCTGTAATCGCTTTTTCTACTATAGTGTCGGAATATTCTTTCTTCTGTAAAAATTTCCGAAGATATGTTGGTTCTATATTGCTGTTATTGAGACGATCTTCCCAATCACCATAAAAGATATAATCCAATTGCTCAGTGAACAGTTTGATAATGCGATTTTGGGTGATTCGTTCTATGGGGTTAATCATTTCGTGATTTTTTTATTTTAATTATTTCCAGGGCATTTGCCGTACAGACGGGGCATGCCCCGTCTCTGCAATACAATATATTATTATTGAAAAAATTCATCCTCATTCCAATGATCAATATTAGATTCTATATAATCATTAATACGTTGATATTCGCAATCATTCCTGATAATATGATCGTGAAATCGCTCTTGCCATCCAAATACTAATCCCAAACGATTCGCATGTTTGGTAACGGCAGATTTATAGGATCCTATAATTGATGATACGGTATTTTTCCCCATTCTCGATGGCGATTTTTCGGCTTGCGATTCATTATTAGATTGGCAATCATCATTGGATTGTAATTCGGATTGCAATTCCAATTTTGATTCAGATCCCGATCCCGATCCGGATTGCAGCAGTACAGATGGGGCATGCCCCATCTCTGCAGCAGATTCCGATTCCGATTCCGATTCCCCGCCTAATATCAATATCCCATGAATATGATTTGGCATTACCACGAATGCGCCCAATTCTACATTCTGTGCATGATTTTTTATTTCGTGCCAAAATACATCTGCCAACATCCCACAATTCGATAAATTCATTTTGTTTTTTTCGCCCTGCTCAATTTTCCCAAAATAATGATTCCTGTTTTTGGTACAAATGGTAATAAAATACGCACCCGCCCATCCGTAATTCCACCAGGTGGCGCGGGCAGATTGAATGCGGTATTTATTTTTGTATTTATGCATTTGCATTACGAATTTAATTATTTCATTCGATTTCCTTAGTTACCTTAATTGCCCTAATCCAACTTCTTGGTGAACAAACGGATGATACGGTTTTGGGTGATGCGCTGTATTGGTTAATCATGCGTCAATAAGTTATCGATTAAAATATTTCTTGATTATTTCGTCTATTTCCTTTACTGATATTGCTCCACGAATACTTCCGTCTTCTATTTCAAAGGCTTTGTCTTCGGTAACTATTAATGTTCCGTTATCACCGCCATTTTCAAGTATTTTATTGATTTTATACCATTGGTGTTTTTCTTCCCAACGCTGTTTGTATTCTTCATCGAACAACATTCCGCAATGTTCCCAATAATACACTTCGCCTGTTTCTTCATTTTCGATGGTAAAGTCAGGTAACTTCTCTACTTCCTTAATCACTAATTTTTTCTCGTATAGTGGATTTAGCTTTTTATCTATTAACCTTTGGTAAATAAGCAGTTCACTTTTCGAACGCAACATTTTGCCATCACTCGCTTGATGAATTAAATTTTTCTCTAAATATTGCCCTTCTACTTCCACCAAATCAGGTTTAACAAAAAGATTGGTGATGCGTTTTAGAGCATCTGATTTTAATGGTGACGCTAATGCTTTTATATCAAAGGCGTTGCCTTGAAATAGCATTATTACTTTGTCTTTTTGCCTTGTGAGTGAAGTATATAGCATTTCCCTTGATAAGAGAAAGCAAGGGTTTGGAACGACTAAAAACACTTTGCCAAATTCGCTTCCTTGTGCTTTGTGTACTGTTAAGGCATAAGCTAACTCCAAAGGATTATTGCTTTCTTCTGCAAACTCCCAAGATTTGAATGAGTATTTAAAACCTTTTTGAGAAGTAAGTTCTATTTCGGTGTTTTTAGGCTTGCCCTTGAAAGTCATTTTAGCCGTTTTAAACTGACCAATAACAACACCTATTTCACCATTTGCTACATAATTTAAAGCATCTGATGGCCAAACAGCCTTTGGGTTTCTTCGGGAGTTGAAAAGATTAATTACTTTATCACCATAAACAATTTCCTCTAAACCAATTGGCGATGGAATTTTACCAAATCTGCTTCTGGCATATTCTACTTTGTCCTCTCTAAAACGTTTGTGTATTTTACGATTGATAGCTCTAACGCCAAAAACCTTCTCCCGAATGGGAGATAATATTTGCCAAGCTTCTGCTTTACTAGCCACTTCTTTAAAATTAAAATATCTGCCATCAACAGACCCAAGCGATTTATTGAAAGTTTCCACATCTTCAATAGAACTCATTCCTAATTCTTCTACTAAAACCTTTTCCAACACTTTATCGAAGTCTGTTTCGTTTTCCCAATGCTCCATTCTTAAATACTGCGAATTGGGAGTAGTCAATATTTGATTGATGATACTGTCCGCACCTGGTTCTAATGCTTCGCCACTAAACCATTCTGCCAATTGCAAATCTTCACGTTTTGAACCTCCTTGTCTACGTTTAATAGTCAATTCTGCATAACCTTTGCTTACCCTCGGGAATGAGGTTTCAATTCCCTCAGGTTTCAAATGATTGATAATATCTACAAATGGTCTTCCTGCTCCAATAGGTGGAAGCTGCCGATGGTCGCCTACTAAAATAAAACGCTTGACTCCTTTTAAACAGTCCATTGTTGTTGCCAACATTTCTTCGGTAAGCATTGAGGCTTCATCTAAAATAACTGTTTCATATTGCCCTTCACAATACCTATCAGAAAAAACATATCGCTGTATATCTCCATTATACCTATCGAAACCAGAAAGAAATTGTGCCAATGTTTTAGCTGTCACTTGCAGGTTTCTTGCTACCTCTTCCATTCTAACTCTTGCTTTACCAGTAGGCGCTAACAAAAGCACACCATTATTTTCCACTTCTTTCTGCCCAGCTAAAATAGTGAGCAAGGTGGTTTTACCTGTTCCGGCAGGACCAATTAAAACAGAAAAACGTGCTTCGGCAATTTCCTTTAATGCAGCAGCTTTTTCTTTTCTCGCTTTTAATTCCTGTGCATCTGGTTCACCTTTGGTAAATGATTTTAAAGCTTCATCTAATAATTGTTGCCAATTGGCAGAAAGTGGTAATCGTTTGCCATTTACTCTGTCATCTATTTTTTGACTGATGATACTTCTTGTTTCTGTAAATCTCTGCAATTGGTAGGCTCTTTCGCCATCTTTCATTTCTTCCAATTCTATACTATCCGTAAAACATTCTTCTGCTAATTCGTAATAATCGCTATTGATAGCACACGTTGGATAAAGAGACAATTCTCTTATTTGTTTGATGATTTCTTTACGAGGCAATAGCGTATGCCCTTGCAGGGCTGCATACTCTAATTGCTGAATGGTGATAGCTCTGATTCGATGGTTTTCAAATGGATCAACATAAACCAATTTGTCAGGCAATATATTAGCAGATGTATTTTTTAAGTATAAACCTAAATCAATTGTACTTAATGCTACCGGTGTCTTGGTAAAGCGTAGGTCTTCGTAAATCAAATATGGATTAGCAAGATATTCTTCATCTTTGCGTTTAATACCCAATGTCTCTCTTTCTTCTTCTACAAATAGAAAAGTTGCCTGCTCAATATTTAAATCGAATCGGCTCAATAAATGCAAAAACTTTATTCGAGTTGGTGTACCTTTTTCTTTTAGGCGTTTGTATAATTTTTTTGAATTGAATGGAATTAATACAGCTACGGCATCTGATAATATTCCTTTTGGGTTATCTAATGCTTGCTCGAAAAGTTGCCAAGGATTTTCTTTGTCATCCTTTAATTGATTGATAATTTCGGCTGCTACAAAATGACCCTTTTCAATACCAAATGCACAAAGGGCTGCACCCATTCCAGGATATGCACCACGCAATTTTTCTAATTGTGCAATTTCATTGTGTATCCATTGTATGCTTGTTTGATGGTTTTCGCCAATGCCTAATTCTTCTGCATCCTCTAATGATTTGATACAGTCTAATAACACCCTGATTGCACTATCATTACTTACGTGTTCTGTGCCATATGAAAACTCAAAGCGTTTATCGTTGGGTACAATTACCGCTAATTCGGCTACATCAAAATTGGGGTTTTCTTGTTGGTATTCGATGGCAGAATGATAAGGTAATAAAAAACCATTTTTGCCTTCTTTACGAATAGAATGCAAAATCATGTGCTCCCAATAAGCAGCACCAAAACGATTGTTGCTACCCTCATAAGCCTCAGAAGTGATTATTTTATTGATTTTACCAACGCCTGCCAAAACCCTTCCTGATTCTTCTACAAATGGCACTTGCTTAGCATAAAAAAAAACCAACGACGTTTCTTCTTGCAAATGCTCGAAAAAGCAATTGAGTAAGGCCTTTTGATTTGAAATTTCTTGCACCCAATTATCTCCTCCATTCTTTGCCCAGTCGAGTTGAGGCTCTTTGGTATCATCGTAGTTCAAATCATAGATTGCAGTTTTTTCTTTGGCATTTTCTTTAAGCATCCAATGATAAGGTACTGCTGCTGCTGCAAAAGCAGGAAACTGCAACCTTGTGGGCTTTAAATGTCCGTGTGTATTGGGTGAACTTTCAGCATATGGATGTGAAATGGTTTTATGAAAAGCAAACTTTGCCATAAAAGTAGCTCTTTCACCAACACAGACAGGATATTGATCTTCGGATAAATTGCTTAATAATTGCCCTGCTGCACTTTGTTCTTGCTCATCGTTACGATTAAGGGCACAGTTTTTTAAAATTAAACAAGCGCCATTGGCTTTGGGATTATTACATACAGAACCATTCCAACCGTTATCATGCCAAGGCACACGAACGGAAAGGTGCTTTAATATATATCTCGGATTATGTTTCATATTTTAAATAGATTTTTAATAAGTTGTTTAAACGATGCTATTAAAATTACCTTAAGTTCCTTTTTCGAAAATTGTTTTTCTATTATACTTTCCGGAACCATTCGATTAAAATCAATCCAAGGAATTTCCGCCGAACCTCTAACATTAAAACCACCATCTTCCCTGTTATAGCGATTTCTAATTGCAAAGTCTTTTTCTTCCCAGTCTTTAGACCAAGTACCAAAGCCCCATTCTAAAGAATAATTAGGCAGGTTTTTGAACGTTTTAGAGTGAAGCACTTCCATGATATTTTTTATTTCTTTTTTACTCAACTGATATCTACACCAACCTCACTCTCCCCGTCAGCAGTTCCTGCATCATGCCTTGTTTTATTTGCCGCGCTTTGCCCAGTTTTTCTTTCAGCGCTTCGATTTCTAAATCCATATCCGATAAGATCGTGGCGATGCGCGTTTGCTCCGAAAGTGATGGAAAAACTATCTCAAACTGGTTTAGATTAAGTAATGATAAATTCGGCTGTGCTCCAGTAACAGAAATAGTATTTAACATTTGTTGAAATTCATTTCTATTAAAAAAATAGTACAAATATTTTGTATCAATTACTCCTATATTTAACCTAATAATTCCTAAAGCCTGATTGGTGTTTGCTGGACAAATATTTTCTTTTACAATTGCCGTTCTTCCCAATGCTCCTGCAATAGAAAATAAAATATCCCCTGATTTTATTTGTGAACGATATAAGGATTGGTGACATTCTTCAGAAATAAATGCTGTTTTATCTAAATCAATAACTCCCGATTTGTTAATAGATTCGACCTTTATAAAATTTATTCCATTTTCAGTAAAATCAAATCCTACTGATGTTGGAGTTGTTCCTTTTGTAATTAATTGTGTCATTTCCCCCAACTTCTTCACTTCCCAATCCTCTTTCGGCGTCAATAATTCCTGCATCGCACCTTGTTTGATGAGGCGTTTTTTGGCTAAAACTTCTTCGATGCTGTCAATCCAGGAATCGTAATCACTTAAGGCCGTTGCAATGGCTTCTTGCTCGGCGAGTGGTGGAAGTGGGATTGGATAATTTTTTAATTCTACAAGATCTACTCCTGTTTGACCGGAAGATCTTTGAGACAATTTTTCCACAAAATTAAATAGATCTTCACTTCGCAAAAAATGCCATGCAAAATCTTTATCTATGACATTAACATTAGGTATAGCTTTTAATAATGCAACATTATAAGCTCCTTCCAAACCTTTAAGAATCTGAAAAATTGGTGGGCCATATCTCCCGATCATTATGTCATTTTTATTACAAAACTTTCTTCCTAAGTTTTCTGGTATAAATACTTTAAATTTATCAGTCTTATAGTCACGAATCTGTATCATTCTAACATAACCAGATCGTCGTTCATGTGAAAAAGTAGATAACGGTGGCTGCGAACCTCCGCTGAAAGTAATCACTTCTCCAACTTTAAATAGAAACCAATCCTCCGGAATCAAACCAATCTCCGTCTGTTTGTAATTTGTTGAGACGGAGCATGCTCCGTCTCTGCCGTCGCTATTTCTGCCGTCGTCATTTCTGCTACCTGTGGATGGCATTTCTATACGATTATCTTTTACCATACCAATCCCATTTTTTCTAAATGAGCCATCACTTTGGTTTCGGCTGTTGCCAATTCCTTTTGCGAGGTTTCCAAAGTCTTCGCATAGCGTTCTGCCAAAGCATTAATTCTTTGGGTTAAACCCTGCGAGATTTTATCCTGTTCCTGGTGCAAAGTGGTTAAGAGATGCGCTTTCCATTTGTGGTTCAAAACCAAATCCTTAATATCGGCTTCGGTCAGTTTCGCATATTTTTCAATAACTTCTTTTTCCAGTTTTGCCTGCATAGTTTTAATCTCCGCATTGGCTTTCTTAATGGTTTCGGTCGCTTCCAAATAATCTTCTAAAATTTCAACGTCACTTTTAGCCGTTTTATTTCCGTAAGAGCCGGAAGGTTCTGCAACCATCCGCAGTGTTTCTTTCTGCTTTACTTTTAATAATTTAGAGACTTCGGCTGCATTTACCTTTTCCAGATCTGCAAACAAACCGTCTTCACCTTGTGCTGAGCCTGTCGAAGTATGCTCTTCTTCTATTTCAGCCAGCGTGGCTTGAGCATTTTCTACAGATTGTTGAGCCGTTTCAATTTGATCTAATAAATCTTTAAAATAAACCTGACTCAATAATTCCGGCGAAATCATTCGACCTTCCACGCCGGCTAATCCTGCCACTTCTTTGTCTTTTCCGGCTTTGCCGTCTTTGCCTTTCTTTCCTTTAATGATGGTGCGTTCCCATTCGTTTCCGGCTTTCCAGCCATCCAAAGAAACCGAATACACATCATCCTGCATGGTTTCCTGCCAATAGGTCATGGCATATTGGTACAGATCGTAACCATTCACCAACGTGTTATTTTCAAAGGCTTTGAGCAGACTTTCGCTCATTTGGGCAATCAGATCTTTACCGTTGGAATGTTCTGCCAAGGTTTCCCAAATTTTCATTTGATCATCTAACCACTTGTGATAGGTTTGGTCTAAAGTCTCATTAAACGCCCTGAATTCCGGATGATTAAAAATCGTAGTTTTAATATCGGCAGCCGCCACATTCAGTTTCACATAACCTTCCCGCAACGGCGAGAATAAATCATGTTTCAGTTTCGGATAAGCGTTCCAATAAGTCTGCATCGCTTCCAGATCACGCACCGGAATGCCACCTTGTAAATGTGCCCGTAAATCCTGAATATCTTCACTTTCCTGCGTATCGATATAGCGCGGAATGTTTAAATTGTAATCGTTTTTAGCATCGGCAATTTCGCTCATCGGAACCATGCGGCTGTATTTGGGAACTTCCTGCATTTGGGTAAATACATAGGTGATCTTGCGCAGATCCTGTTCCCGCAAACGGTTTTTGTTGCCGTCTTTCAGGAATCCTTTGCTGGCATCCATCATAAAAATTCCTTTACGATGTTCCGCATTTTCTTTGTCGAGGACAATAATACAGGCCGGAATTCCCGTACCGTAAAACAAGTTCGCCGGCAAACCGATAATCCCTTTGATATAACCTTTCTTTAAAATGTTTTTACGGATTTCACCTTCTGCATTTCCACGGAACAACACACCATGTGGCAAAACCACTGCGGCTTTTCCATTGGCTTTCATCGATTGTAAAATATGCAGTAGAAAAGCGTAATCGCCATTCTTTTCGGGAGGAACGCCTAAAGTAAATCGGTTGTATTCATCACTTTCGATATTCACGCCATTGCTCCAGCTCTTCAAAGAAAAAGGCGGATTGGCAACCACGTAATCAAAACGTTTCAAACTGCCGTTTTCTTCTTTGTACGCTGGTCTTGTTAAAGTATTATCGGCCACAATTTCTGCTGTTTCCGCACCATGCAAAATCATGTTCATGTGCGCTAAGTTGGCGGTGGTGGTTTCTTTTTCCTGACCGTAAAGCGTAATGGCTTTTCCGGCTTCGTTCGCCACTTTCAACAACAGCGATCCTGATCCACACGTGGGATCATAAGCTGTAGTCTGTGTCGTTGCATTATTAAAAGTAATGCCAATAACCTTCGCCAAAATCCTGGAAACTTCAGCAGGTGTATAAAACTGACCTTTTGATTTTCCGGATTCTGTCGCAAAATGACGCATCAGATATTCATAAGCATCACCCAGAATATCATCGCCTTCCGCCGAGTTTTTAGAAAAATCTAAACTGTTGTCATTAAAGATTCTAACCAGGTTAGAAACGGTTTCTACCAGATCTTTTCCTTTGCCTAATTTGCTTTCATCATTAAAGTCGGGGAAATCATTCAGACCATTGGCTTCCTTGATCGGATTCAAAACCTGCTTATTGATTTTATCACCAATCTCGGTATTCCCGATCAGGTTCACCATATCTTCAAACGAAGCGCCGTCCGGAATTTCGATGGCAAAATCCTGATCGGATTTTGCTTTGTCTGAAATATACTTCACGAATAACATCGTGAGTACATAATCTTTATATTGGGAGGCGTCCATTCCGCCGCGTAATTCGTCACAACTCGCCCAAAGTGAGCGGTATAGTTCTGTTTTTTTGATGGCCATTTAAAAAAGTAAAAATTGAATTCTTATCGTTTATTTGAGAAGTTGAAATTTAAGAAAAATTAACACAGCGCTGCACCGAAAAAATAATACAATACTGTACATTTTTCAACAACAGCTTTTCGGGTAAGCAGCCAATCTAAAAACAACCAGATGGCTTTAAGTATGCTCTGGTCTGCAATTTACTTTTGGCTCCTGCTTATCGCTCACACCAAACTGTAGCTCCACTTATCTTCCTCCTGAAACTCAGGTTCTGCGAAAAAATAATATTTATCTGAAGGTAAAATATGGCTGATGTTCAGAGAACTGTTTTTGAGGATGACCGTATTTCCGGAAACTTCGATGGTTCCTGTAAAATCAAATGAATCGCCCTGGTAATTGGTGATCGTTTCTACGGTACTTTCAAGATTGAATTTCTGACCGATTTCCTGCGCATATTCATCATGAAACTCCCGGTAATGATAAGTCGTTTCCCTGCTTAAGCCTTTAACCTGAATGTCGAAGAATCCTGTTTTAGTTTTCAATGTCCTTTTAGTCAGTTTAATACCCAACGCACGTTCAAAATTCTCCGGCTGAAAATCTTCCACCATTTCAAAAGGATCATTTAGCCTTTTCACTAATGCATCTGCGACGTATTCGGCAAAATCTTCGCCCACAAAATCCAAGTGCAGATCGTGCCACGGATATTTGTCGTTCAGCTCATCAAAAGCGCCATAAAAACTTTCGTGCATTTCCCGGCTTTCATTTTTTAAACCTGCCCCGAACAGATCTTCTTCGGACACTTGCAGAAAATAATCAAATCCTTCATGCTTCCCTTTGTGGATGCTGCAAATCTCAATGCTTCCAGCTTCCGCCAAAATGCGCAGTCTCGATTCTTTTTGCTCTTCCATCTTTTTTGCTTTTAAAATTGCTCTCTAATATATAAGTAAAGTTAAACAGCAAAGACGACAAAACAGGTCGCAGCAAACATGGGAACAAAAAAATTCCCCAGGTTAAAACCCGGGGAACTCATCGTTTAGTATGGTGGTGCAAGCTTGTGCCTGCAGTGACTTATTTCACTTCTTCGAAATCAGCATCCTGTACATCTTCAGCACCGGCGTCACCTTGTGGATTGCTCTGTGCCTGATCTGCACCCGGCTGACCTTGCTGGCCTGCAGCGTACATTTCTTCAGAAGCTGCCATCCAAGCTGCATCTAAAGCTTCGGTTTTGGTTTTTACCGCATCCATATCTTTTGCGTCGAAGGCAGTTTTCAGTTCTGCATGAGCGCTTTCTACCGCAGCTTTTTTATCTGCTGATAATTTATCACCAAATTCCTTCAGCTGTTTTTCGGTCTGGAAGATCAGGCTGTCAGCTTTGTTGAATACTTCAACTTCTTCTTTTTTCTTCGCATCAGAGGAAGCATTTTCTTCAGCTTCTTTTTTCATTCTTGCGATTTCGTCTTCTGAAAGTCCTGAACTTGCCTGAATTTTGATCGACTGCTCTTTTCCGGTTCCTTTATCTTTTGCAGATACATGAAGAATACCGTTGGCATCAATATCGAAGGTCACTTCAATCTGAGGCACTCCTCGTGGTGCCGGTGGAATATCTGCTAGGTCGAATCTACCGATCTCTTTGTTATCGTTGAACATCGGTCTTTCACCCTGTCCGACTCTGATCGAAACTGCGGGCTGGTTATCGCTCGCTGTAGAGAATGTTTCTGATTTCTTGGTAGGAATGGTTGTGTTGGCCTCAATCAATTTAGTAAACACAGAACCCATTGTTTCAATACCTAATGAAAGTGGCGTAACATCTAAAAGAAGTACATCTTTCACATCACCGGTCAGAACACCACCCTGGATCGCTGCACCAATTGCTACAACCTCATCGGCATTTACGCCTTTCGAAGGCTTTTTACCGAAGAATTTCTCCACTTCTTCCTGAATAATCGGGATTCGTGTAGAACCACCTACCAGGATCACCTCATCAATATCTGAAACGGAAAGACCTGCATCTGAAAGCGCTTTTTTACAAGGCTCCATGGAACGTCTTACCAGGTCTGCTGATAACTGCTCGAATTTGGATTTTGTCAAAGTTTTTACCAGGTGTTTTGGTCCTGTAGCAGTTGCTGTAATATAAGGAAGGTTAATCTCCGTTTGCGTAGAAGAAGAAAGTTCAATTTTCGCTTTCTCAGCTGCTTCTTTTAAACGCTGAAGTGCGATTGCATCGGTTTTTAAATCCACGCCTTCGTCCGTCTGGAACTCGCTGGCCAACCAGTTGATGATCACATCATCGAAGTCATCACCACCTAAGTGGGTATCACCATTGGTAGACAGTACTTCGAAAACACCGTCGCCAAGATCAAGGATAGATACATCGAAAGTACCACCACCCAAGTCATAAACAGCGATCTTCTGATCTTTGTGATTTTTATCAAGACCATAAGCCAAAGCTGCGGCTGTAGGCTCGTTGATGATTCTTTCTACAGTTAAACCTGCGATCTCACCTGCTTCTTTGGTCGCCTGTCTTTGGGCATCATTAAAGTAAGCCGGTACAGTAATTACTGCTCTAGTTACTTCCTGGCCAAGGTAATCTTCTGCTGTTTTCTTCATTTTCTGAAGGATCATGGCCGAAATTTCCTGTGGCGTATATTCTCTGTCGTCGATTTTTACTTTAATGGTATCGTTGGGTCCGCTCACCACTTTATAGGCTACACGGCCGATTTCGTTGGCATCATCTTTAAAGTGAGTTCCGATGAATCTCTTGATGGAATAAATCGTTTTTGTGGGGTTGGTCACTGCCTGACGTTTTGCCGGATCACCAACTTTTCTTTCGCCGTCTTCTGTAAAGGCAACGATTGAAGGTGTTGTTCTTTTACCTTCCGCGTTTGGGATTACTACGGGGTCTTTACCCTCCATAACCGCCACGCAGGAATTCGTGGTACCTAAGTCAATTCCAATTATTTTACTCATAGTATGTATATTTTTAATTTTAGATAATTATTTGTCTTGTATTTCTCTAAAAATATACCAAGTGAAAATTTGTGACAAATTGACAGAATGCCGCAGTCAGCGATAGGGCGGCGCGGTGCAAAAGGTATGCGTATTAATTAAATATCTGGATGGGTCATTTTAATAAAGATTAATAAAATGTGTAGGCTCCTTAAAAACAAAAAACACCTTATTTGAATAAGATGTTCAGTTGGTTTTATGTATTTAATTTTATCTTTTCAAAGTAAGGATATACTCCACCATTTTCTTTGCGTTTTCCTTGCTCATTCCGGAGTGCGGAGTCATTGGAATTTCTCCCCAGTTACCGGCACCGCCATCAATAATTTTATTGGCAAGCATATCCACATCGGCTTCAGTGTACTTGTCTGCTACTTCCTGGTAAGATGGTCCCACAAGTTTCGCGTCCATCTTATGGCATGTAAGACAATCACCACCTTCGATCAGCGCGAGCCCGGCATGTTGGCCAGCTGCTGCCGAATCTACAACTGAAACAACCGGCTCTTCAAGCATCACATTGCTGTCTGCATTAGGGTCAATTTCTTTTTTGCTGCAAGATACAATAGCCAGTAAGGCACATCCCAAGATAATTCTGTTCATACTCTAATTTTTCACAAAAATAAATAAAATTACTGAATAAATCTAGCGACAAATATCATACCGTGGCTATGATTGCGATCATATTTGCACCTCCTCGGAAAATTTGTAAATTTGAGTAATATTAAAACCAAAAAATATGAAGACACTAAAGACAGTCGCAGTTGCGGCACTGACATTCGCTCTGTTCTCGTGCGGAGGCGACAAAAAAACTGACTCAATCCCAACCGGCTCTACGGAGACCACAGCTGCCACTACTGATGAGAGTACTGCAGAAATGGAAGCAACCGCAGCCAAGTACGATCCGAACAGAGGTTTGGGAAAACATGAAAATATTGATGTAAGCACTTTCGATCCTGCTATGGCAGCAGCCGGCAAAAAGGTAGCAGAAGTAAAATGTACTTCCTGCCACAAACCTACAGAAGAAAAATTAGTAGGACCAGGCTGGAAAGGCGTTACAAAAAGACAGACACCGGAATGGATCATGAACTTCATCACCAATCCCGACCCAATGATCGACGTAGATCCCGAATTACAGAAACAGCTTGAACTTTGTCTGGTAAGAATGCCAAACCAGGGTCTTGCTGATAACGAAGCCCGGGAAATTCTGGAATATATGCGCCAGATCGACGGAGCTAAATAGCCCGTAGCCTAGAAAAATTACCTTAATTATAACTATATGAAAAGTCTTAAATTATTTGGACTGTGCTCGATCTATGCCTTAACGGCACTGACCGGATGTAAGCCAAAAAGTACCGAAACTGCTGTGAGCGGTGATGCCGCACAGCGGGTTTACGTTGCGCCCGGAAAGTATGATGAGTTTTACAATTTCGTCAGCGGTGGGTTCAACGGGCAGGTAAACGTTTACGGATTACCGAGTGGCAGATTACTGAAAGTTCTTCCTGTTTTCGCCGTAAATCCTGAAAACGGCTACGGCTACAGTGAGGAAACAAAACCTATGCTCGAAACATCGCACGGATTTATTCCCTGGGATGATCAGCACCACCTTTCGTTGTCGCAAACCAACGGTGAGGTTGACGGCAGATGGCTGTTTGCAAATGCGAACAATACGCCGCGGGTCGCACGCCTGGATTTAAAGACTTTCAAAACAGTTGAAATTATTGAGTTACCGAACTCAGCGGGAAATCACTCCTCACCGTTCCTTACAGAAAATACGGAATACGTAGTGGCCGGAACACGTTTCGCGGTACCTACAGATGATATGAACGGTGACGTTCCTATCAATTCCTTTAAGGAAAATTTCAAAGGAGTGATTTCTTTCATCGGTATTAACAAGGACAGCGGCGATATGGATGTTTCTTTCCAGATCGAAGCGCCGGGAATTAACTTTGACCTGTCGCATGCCGGCAAAGGAAAATCCGGTGACTGGTTTTTCTTCTCCTGCTATAATTCAGAAAAAGCAAATACACTTCTTGAAGTAAATGCTTCCCAAAACGATAAAGATTTTATCATGGCGGTGAACTGGAAAAAAGCAGCTGAACTGGCGAAAGCAGGTAAAGGCAGAAAAGTAGCGACTGAATACGTGCATAACAAATACGACGAAAGTACGCACACCGCAACTTCAACAATGAAAAAAGAAGTGCTTGTACTTTCTGTAGAAGATATGAAGGACGCCATGTATTTCATCCCATGTCCAAAATCACCACATGGCTGCGACGTAGATCCAACCGGTGAATATATTGTAGGCTCCGGAAAACTGGCCGCATTAATCCCTGTGTTCAGCTTCGACAAAATTCAGAAAGCGATCGCTGAGAAAAACTTCAGTGGTGATTATGATGGTGTGCCTGTAATAAAATATGAGGCAGCACTCCACGGCGAGGTTCAGAAACCAGGTTTAGGACCGCTCCACACCGAATTCGACGGACAGGGAAATGCAATCACCTCCATGTTCGTTTCCTCTGAACTTGTACGATGGAACATCAAGGATCTGAAAGTGATTGACCGCGTTCCTACGTATTACTCAACAGGTCACCTGATGATCCCGGGCGGCGATTCTAAAAAACCTTTCGGTAAATATGTGGTGGCGTATAATAAAATCACCAAAGACAGATATCTGCCTACAGGTCCGGAACTGGCACAGTCTGCACAGCTCTTCGACATCAGTGGAGATAAGATGAAACTGCTGCTGGATTTCCCGACTTTCGGCGAACCGCATTACGCACAGGCGCTTCCGGGCGAGATGATTTCCAAAAATCAGGTGAAGTTCTTCAAGATCGGAGAAAACAAACACCCGTATGCGACCAAAGGCGAAGCTGAAAGTAAAGTGGTGAGACAGGGCAATCAGGTTCATGTTTATATGACTTCTATACGCTCGCACTTTGCACCGGATAATATTGAAGGTATAAAAGTAGGTGATGAAGTCTACTTCCACGTGACCAATCTGGAGCAGGACTGGGATGTGCCACACGGTTTTGCCATCAAAGGAAATCAGAATGCTGAACTGCTGATTATGCCGGGAGAAACCTGTACGCTGAAATGGGTTCCGAAAAAAGCCGGAATGTACCCTATGTACTGTACAGACTTCTGCAGTGCGCTGCACCAGGAAATGCAGGGTTATGTAAGAGTCTCGCCCGCAGGTAGCAGCACACCGCTGATCTACTCCCTCAATAATAAGAAAGACAACGCGCAAAGCCCCGTCAAAGAAGGAGAAACCAAATAATTTAAAATAAAGGGCAGATTTTTCTGCCCTTTTTAATTTCATTACCATGCAAAATCAACCCTTACTCAAGTTGACCAGAATTGCGCTCATTATCTGCGGAATTGCTCTGGCCATTGCTATTTTTGTCCCCATGTGGGCAATCTATCTGCAGGCTCCACAATATCCCGAAGGACTCTCCATGTTTCTCTGGGCCAATAAGATCACAGGCGACTACGAGATCATCAACGGGCTTAACCACTATATCGGTATGAAAACCATCCACGAAGAGGATTTCTGGGAATTTAAGATCCTGCCTTATGCCTTGGCTTTCTATGCAATCCTGTGTATCATCGCAGCTGCTTTAAATAAAAAAATCTGGCTCTACGTGACCACTGCTTTATTCCTGATTTTTGGCGTCGCCTTCATGGTCGATTTCTATATGTGGGAATATAATTACGGTCACAATTTAGATCCGCACGCGGCGATCGTGGTGCCCGGAATGTCTTACCAGCCTCCGCTCATCGGCTTCAAACAACTGCTGAATTTCGGCGCATATTCTTATCCGGACATAGGTGGAAGCATCATGATTGGTGTTGCCGTAATTTTGGTTATCTTAGCGTTTATTGAGTTTAAAAAGAGCGGCAAAGCACCGGTCTGAATTCAAAACCATTAATAAAATAATCAAACTAAAAAATATGAAAATTCTAAAAAACATGCTCGTTGCCGGCTCGGCTCTTCTTTTATTTGCCTGTCAGAAAAGTGGTCCACAGGACTTCCTGCTGGAAAGTGACCAGTGCGATAACTGTAAAATGACGATCACTGACCAGAAATTTGGAGCAGAACTCATTACAGAAAAGGGCCGCGTATATAAATTCGATGACATAAGCTGTATGACAATGTATGAAAGTTCCGAAGCGGAGAAAACCGTGAATGCCAAAAAATATGTGATCGATTATCCCACCGGAAAATTTCTGGCACTGGAAAACGCGCACCTGATCACTGGCGGAAGCATAAAATCACCGATGGGCGGGAATACACAGGCTTATGAAAATAAGGCTGAAGCAGAAAAAGCTGCCGCCGCGCTGGGTGCCGAATTACAAAAATAAATTTTTTCATGCTCAGACTTTTTCTTTTGCTGTTTCCGCTTTTTATGTTTTCAGGCGTATTGAAAGTGGGGAAAAACAGACCTTACAAAACCATAAAATCAGCTGTTGCTGCTGCAAAAAGCGGCGACAGCATTTTTGTAGACAATGGAATTTACAGAGAGGGAAACATCAGCCTTACCAAACCGGTGACACTCATTGGGCTGGGGCGGCCCGTGCTGGACGGCGAAATGAAATATGAGATCCTGTCCTTCCGTGCGAGCCATATTGTTCTTAAAGGTTTTAAGATTATAAACTCCGGAGAAGATGAAATTGAGAATATTGGTGCGGTCCGGCTGTATGACAGTCATTTTTCGACCATAGAAAATAACATTTTCGAAAACAACTATTTTGGCATCTACATTCAGCGCGGTTACAGATGCACCATTCAGAACAACAGGATCACTTCTGCGCGGGCAGTTTCGCAGGAAGGCAGCGGCGACGGCATACACGCGTGGGTAAGTGAAGAGCTCTGGATCAAAAACAACTATATCGAAGGACACAAAGACGGTATTTACCTGGAAAAAGTCATCAACTCTTATATTTACCACAACTACTCCAGGAAAAATTTACGGTACGGCCTTCATTTTATGTTTGCGGACAATAATGTATATGTAAATAATACCTTCGATAACAACAATGCCGGTGTGGCTGTGATGTACAGCAACAATATCGGAATGGTCGGCAACAACTTCATCAATAACTGGGGCGATGCGAGTTACGGTCTTTTACTAAAGGATATTGGCTTCAGCAAGATCAAGCACAACCAGTTTCACAGTAACACGACCGCCATTCTTCTGGATGGTGCCACGAAGATCGATTTCTACGAAAATGATTTCGAAAATAATGGCTGGGGCATGAAGATCAGCTCCAACTGTATGGAGAATAAGATCATCAATAACAATTTCATTAACAATACCTTCGATGTGAGTACGACCGGTACCGCAACGATGAATGATTTTAAAAGAAATTACTGGGATAAATATGAAGGTTATGATCTGGACCGGGATAAGATCGGCGATATCCCGTTTCATCCGCTGAGTCTGTATGCTGTACTGGTGGAAAACAACCCCGCCGTCATGCTCTTGTTCCGTACATTCTTTGTGGATCTGCTCGATAAAACCGAGAAAATAATCCCAAGTCTTACGCCCGAGAATTTTGTTGATGCGCAGCCACTCATGTACAAAGTAAAAATTTAAAAAAAATCAACGGAAGAAAGACAGGTTTATGGCCGGTACATTCTTCCGAATTTTAAGATGATAGAAGTTAAAAACTTAACCAAGAAATTCGACCGCTTCACCGCGCTTGACGACATCAATTTATCCTTTACCCAGGGACATTCCGTAGCGCTTATAGGTCCGAACGGCTGTGGGAAAACCACACTGATCAAATGTATTTTGGGACTGAATGTGGTAGAGAACGGCGATATTCTGGTGGGTGACAAAAGTGTAAAGGAAGATTACCGCTACCGCGAAAACATCGGTTACATGCCACAGATCGGCCGCTACCCGGAAAATATGACGATCGGGCAAACCATCAAAATGATCAGGGATACACGAAAAATTCCGCAGACACAGCTCGATACAGAACTGCTGGAATCATTTGAACTTGAGAAAATGTACAGCAAAAAGATGGGAAACCTCTCCGGCGGTACTACTCAAAAAGTCAGCGCCGTACTCGCATTTATGTTTGATCCACAGATCATTATACTCGATGAACCTACGGCCGGGCTGGATCCTTTGGCTTCGGAAATTCTGAAAAACAAAATCATCAAAGAAAAAAACCGGGGAAAACTGATCATCATCACCTCACACCTTTTAAGTGAGCTCGATGACATTGTAAGTGAAATCGTGTTCATCAATGAAGGAAAAGTTCTCATACACCAGTCGGTCGCCGATCTGATGGCCGAAACCGGAGCCGCTAAAATTTCGGACTCGATCGTCACCATTTTGAAAGGCATGAAGAACGCGGCTGTGTCGCAGTAAAATTCTTACCGAAAGATTTACCTTATTAAAAATTATTTATTCAGATGAACAAGATCGCCCGCTTTATACTTTTTGATATTTTAAAGAACAAGACCGTTATTTTCTATACCGTTTTACTTTTCATCATTTCCTGGTCGGTGTTGGGTCTGGAAAGTAATTACACCAAAGCTACGCTCAGTCTTTTAAATGTAGTTCTGCTGGTGGTCCCGCTGGTGAGTATTATATTTTCAACCATTTATGTGTACAACAGCAGCCAGTTTGTGGAGCTGCTCCTCAGCCAGCCTGTACCTCGCGTGAAGGTCTGGTTTAATATTTTCCTGGGACTTTCGACCGCTTTGGTTCTCGCATTTCTCATCGGCTGTGGAATTCCGATCCTCCTCTATTCTTCGATAGAAACAGGTTTTTCGCTTATCATTATCGGCATTTTTCTGTCCGTCATCTTTACGTCCTTTGCCATGCTTTCCGCCATTGTAAGTCGGGACAGAGCCAAGGGAATAGGTATTTCGATCTTCATCTGGCTTTTCTTCAGTATAATTTACGACGGAATTCTTTTGATGTTGATGTTCCAGTTCGCAGATTACCCGATCGAGGGTATAATGGCGACGCTCACCGGTCTGAATCCCGTAGGTTTGGCCCGGATCTTCGTTTTGCTGCAGCTGAATATTTCGGCTATGCTGGGTTACGCCGGTGCGGTTTTTCAAAAAGTCTTCGGATCCGGCGGCGGTATGGGAATCTCAATGCTCATTTTACTTATTTGGGCAACTGTTCCATTTGTACTTTCCTTAATAAAATTTAACAGAAAGGATCTGTAAATTCGCTGCAGGGGAACTGAGCTTTTCACAATTTTTTCTCTGACATTACGGGTTTATTTAAACTGAAACGCTGCACTTCCCACTTTTTTAATTTTTATTGATAAATATCAGGTGTATTGTGGTTTACGTATGATTATGATCATAGGTGATCCATCCCTTCTGTTGTACATTTATATAAAATTACAGCAAATGAAAAAGTCAATTCTTATTTTGGGCATCTTGGGTTTTATGCTCAGTTCCTGTGCGAAAAGCGAGACCATCGCTCCGGCAGGTACAGAAAACAGTTCGGAAGCAGCCGGTCCCGGCCAGGAAGCGGTTGTGGATGATGAATCAAATCCAAATGTAGTGCAGCTGGCCGCCACAAATCCAGATCTGTCTACACTTGTTACAGCAGTAAAAGCTGCAGGATTAGCCACCTCACTGAGTAATGCCGGGCCGTTTACGGTTTTTGCACCGATGAATTCTGCCTTCGAAAAGCTTCCGGCAGGAACAGTAGACGGACTTTTAAAACCGGACAAAGCAGATCAGCTCTCAGACATACTTGGTTATCACACTTATGTAGGCGTGATCAAAGAAGACCAGATGACCGACGGACAAACGCTGGGAATGGTCAATGGAAAAAATATTAAAATTACGATGGTCGACGGGAAACCGGTGATCAACGGAAAAGCAAAGATCGTAGCCACGGTTCCGGCCTCAAACGGAATTGTATATGCGATCGATGAGGTGCTACTGCCTGAATAAGTTTCATTCTTTTATTGGTTTAATTGGAAACGGCTGTCAAAATTTTTTGGCAGCCGTTTTATTTTGAAATATATTTTTTTCAAATCAATCCTGGATCACATCCTTCCGCGTTTTCATATTGATGAAAATAACGAAGATCGAAATAAACATGAGCAGCGAAACATACAGGAGTATATTGTTTGCATACGGTACCGCAATGTATTTAATGGATAAAATGCCCATCATGCCAAGCACAAATTCATTCAGGAAAATTCCGAGCAGCAATAACTTCAGTCCGAGCAGCAGCGGTTTTGTAATGGTGAAATAGTTGGTTGCCAGAATCTGGTTGATCAGGAAAGTTGCGATACACATCAATAATACCAAGTGAAGGTAGGCAATTACCACATTTCTGAAACCAAAGGCAAACTGATTAAGCGCCGGAATATTGGAGCCCAGCTGCAGTGCAATTTTTACGGCAAAGGCAAATCCGGCAAATATGAGCACAAACCTTTGCATCGGCGACCATTTTAGCACAAGATTTGTCCAGCTTTTCTTCACAAAAGCATATATCATTACCGCGCCGACCGTCTGCGCAACGGAGGCGATCACAATTACGGCGAAAATATAAGCAGGCATTTTCAACCACAGAACAGAAAGTCCGAAACCAATTAAACAGCCAATAAACATCAGCCAGAATATAATGCTGTTGTGCCTTTTGGTTATTGCCGCACCAGTTTCCTTTAAAGAAAACAAAAGCAGCCCAATGCAGGAAAAAATAAAGAAACCGTTATACTGAAAGTGCAGATAATAATATTCTGAAGCCAGATACATATCCTGTTTCATAGTTCCGGTCATACCCATGTACGCCAGATTAAAAACGCCAAGTGACGAAATAAAGGCGAAAAACAAGCCTGCCAGAAACCAGATCTTCGAAGCATCCTGAATCTTAAATGAATCGCGGATAAAGAAGAAAAAGAAAACAAAACTACACAGCAATGCAGCGGTAGAAGCCACAATCGATGCCCAGAAGTAACCACCGTAAATAAAAGTTCCCAGCATAGAGAACGACGCGACCAGATTGATGATGATCAGATATTCGTACTTCTTCAGATTGAGCGCCGCGCCTACTTTGCGCAGGTAAATGAGGATGAGCACATAAATCGCGTTGGTGATCCAACCATAAAATGCAAAATGGGAATGCGCCTCCTGCAGATGTTTCTGATCGAGAAATGGAAGTGAATATAAGATTTTGTACCGCATTACCACGCCCAACAGCGCCACGATGAAAAAATTGAATACTGAGAATTTCAGCCAGAAACTGCGCTGCATTAGTAAAATATTTTATGGTTAATAAGTTCAAGTTTATTTTCGCGCTCCATTTTCTTTACAGCACGGATCACGGTTTCTACAGCCAAACCTGTGGAGTTGGCCATTTCTTTACGTGTAATATTGATCACGGTTTTTGTGTCGGGTTCTATACCTGCCGAGACTTTGTGCATCTTCAAAAAATTGAGGATCCGCTCATGCGGATTGAGGTGTACGATGGACTTCAGCTTCAGGGTTTTTTCGTAGGCTTTGCGTGCGATCGAACGTGTAAAAACGATTAGACCTTCGGGATTATCGAGCATGAATTTCTGAAAAAGCGCGTCATTAAAACTGAATAGCTCTGCAGTTTCGCTGGCAATCACCGCATTGGCCGGGTAGCGCTCGCCGAGTAAAAAAGGCGGCTCGCCCAGAAACATGCAGTCTGTAACCTTGTTGATGAGAAATTCTTTACCTTCGGAATCGGTATTGTAAATTTTTATTTCACCTTCCATCAAATAATATAAATTTACCGCTTTCTGATCCTCACGGAAGAGGTTGTCTTTGCGCTTTAAATGCAGTAGCGGAACATTATTTTTCAACAGAATCTCTCGTGAAAACATATTTTTACTTTGTTTCAAATTTAATAAAAATAACCGACCGTCCCAAGCCTCAGACCTGTAATAGTTCAGTGGGAATTCCTTATTTTTGAGGAAATCCCAGAACTTAAAATGGCAAACATTTACAACCCCAGAGATATTACCTGGCTCGCCTTCAATGAAAGGGTGTTGCAGGAAGCGATGGATGAGCGTGTACCGCTGCATCTGCGCATCCGTTTTCTGGGGATCTTTTCCAATAATCTCGACGAGTTTTTCCGCGTGCGTGTGGCGGGGTTGAAGCGCGCGATGGATTTTAAAGACAAATATATTACCGAATCATTTTACCAGCCGCCCACAAAGATCCTGCAGCGGATCAACGAGATCGTCATCCGCCAGCAGCAGAACTTCGACAAAACCTGGCATAAGATCCAGGCAGAGATGGCCGCTCAGCATATTTTCATTAAAAATTCTAAAAACCTGAATGCCGCCCAAAAAAAGTTCGTGAGCGGTTACTTTGATGAGGTCGTGGAAAGCAATGTCATCCCAATTCTGTTAAATGAAAATTCGGCGATGCCCTATTTACGGGACAAATCGCTGTATCTGGGTGTCGCCATGCGCAAAAAGAAGTTGCAGTACGAAAGTAAGTTTGCAATCATTGAAATTCCCTCGCGCCTGTTGGGGCGTTTTGTCCTCCTGCCATCCGCCGAAGGTGAAAAAGCGGTCATGCTGCTGGAGGACGTGATCATCTACAACCTTCCACATATTTTTTCTTATTTCGGATATGAGGAATTTGAGGCGCACTGTTTTAAAGTAACCAAAGACGCGGAGTTCGATCTGGACAACGATATAAAAACGACTCTCGCCGAAAAAATTGAAAAAGGCATAAAATCTCGCCGGAAAGGTAAACCGACACGGTTTGTTTTCGATAAGGAAATGGATAAGGCTTTGCTTGAATTTCTCATCAGGAAACTACATCTCACCAAAAAAGACAGCATCATTCCGGGTGGCAAAATCCACAATTTCCGCCATTTTATGGAGTTCCCCGAGGTTTTCGAAACGTACAGGAAACCCGTCGAAAGAACTTCCTTCGATCATCCCGAAACAGTAGGAAAACGGGTGACCGACGTAATTCAGAAAACAGATATTCTGCTGTCTTTTCCGTACCATAAGTTCACGCCTGTAATCGACCTGCTGCGGGAATCGGCTATGGATCCCGACGTGAAATCCATTCAGATCACGGCCTACCGCCTCGCCAGTCATTCCAAAGTCATCAATACGCTCATCAACGCAGTGCGCAACGGCAAGGAAGTTACCGTAATGCTGGAGCTCCGCGCAAGGTTTGATGAAGAGAGTAATCTGCAATGGAAGGAAATCCTGGAACAAGAAGGTGTAAAAGTACTCGTAGGCATCCCGAACAAGAAAGTTCACGCCAAACTCTGTGTGATCAAAAAACGCGTGCAGAACAAAACCATTCAGTACGGATTTGTGAGCACCGGAAACTTCAACGAAAAAACAGCGAAAATTTATGGCGATCATCTGCTGATGACTTCGGACAGAACGATCATGGCAGACATCAATAAAATTTTCAATGTCCTGCGAAAGCCTAAATCAGATATCGTTGCGGCGCTGAAATCCTGTAAAAGTCTGGTGGTTTGTCCGACTTATATGCGCGAAAAGATCATACAACATATCGACAAAGAAATCGAGGAAGCCAAAGCCGGCCGAAAAGCGCTGATGATCATTAAATCCAATTCACTGAGCGACCGCACGCTGATCCGCAAATTGTACGACGCCGCAAGAGCCGGTGTCGTCATCAAACTCGTCATCCGCGGGATTTACTGCGCTGTAAATCAGAAGGATTTTAAACATAAAATTGAGGCCATCAGTATTGTTGATGAATATCTGGAACATGCGCGCGTGATGTATTTTTACGGTAAAGGCAATGAAGATATCTACATTTCATCGGCGGACTGGATGACCCGGAATCTTGATTACCGTATAGAGGCAGCCGCAAGGATCACCCAGAAAAACCTTAAGAAAGAAATCAAAGACCTTCTCGAAATTCAGCTCAGCGACAATGTAAAAGCCAGAATCCTGGATAAAAAACTGAGCAACAATTATGTAAAAGGCGGCCCTGAAAAAATCCGCTCGCAGGTTGAAACCTACCGATATCTGAAAAACAAAACAGAGTCTGCAGAGCCCGCAAAAAAGTAAGGCTCAAAATCTTTTGTTTATACCACACAAACTCCTATTTTTGCAGAGCTTGTAGAAAAGGGAATTGTGTGCAAATCACAAACTGTCCCCGCAACTGTAAATCACCATTAGTGAAACTGCCATACAACCACTGAGCGATCGGGAAGGTGCAGTTTTGTGAAAGTCAGGAGACCTTACTGCCAGGCGTTAACTTAGAAAAAGCTTTCGGAGGAAAGGCCTTAATAATGACTGTAAAACACCACTTTTCTGCGGCGCTGATGTTTTGTTTTTCTCTGGGATTTGCTCAGGAGAAGACAATCGACACGGTTTATATTTTCGACAGTCAGTTAAAGAATTCCAGAAAATTCCAGAAAATCGAAACTTTAAAACAGGAAGATTTTCTGAAAAACACAGCAAATCTATCGGAAGTTCTGCGTTTTCAGTCGCCGGTTTATATTAAAGAAAACGGGCGCGGCATGGTTTCTTCGCCCTCATTCCGCGGTACCACGGCGCAGCAAACAGCTTTTATCTGGAACGGTATCAATATCAACTCGGTTTTTCTGGGCCAGGGCGACATCAATAATTTAAATCTTTTAGGATACGATCAGCTCGAGATAAAGTCCGGCGGCGGCAGCGTAATTTACGGCAGTGGCGCGATTGGTGGCACCATTCATTTGAATAATGACCTGGCTTTTAACAAAGGATTCAACGCTGGCTTTTTTCTGGAAGGTGGCTCATTCAATACTTTTAATTCTTTTTTAAAAACTTCCTATAGCGATGAAAGATTATCAGTAAAGGTTTCAGGTAATTTTGTAACAAGCGACAATGATTATGAAGTGCCCGAAAAAGATTACCGAAACCTGAACGGTGCGTATAACAACCGCACTTTTAATCTGGGCGCGGCTTATATGGTCGGTCGGAACAACACGATTTCCTGGCAAACCCAGATTTACGATGGAATTCAGCACTACCCTGTGCGCTCAGAAGATTATACAAAAACGAAATATTTTGCCGACAGTTTCCGCAGTTTGGTTTCGTGGGATTTTAAAAGCAAAAAAATCACGAACAGTTTCAAACTCGCATATTTGCAGGATGATTTTCAGTATTTCGACCATATTGATCAGCCCAAAAGCAGTGGCGGGAATTCAGAAGTCTATCTGGCGAAAAACGATCTCAACTACATTTTCAGCGATAAATTTGCATTCAACCTCATCGGCGATTACCAGCTCAACAAAGCTGAAGGTTTTCAGTCCGGAATTTCTTCTGTTCAAAGAAATGCGGGTTCCGCAGCAGGTTTAGTGCGATGGAATCCGGTGAAAATCATAAATTTCGAAGCTGGCCTTAAAAAAGATTTCGTGGAAGGAATTGCCACACCGATACTCTATTCATTTTCGGGAAAACTCGCGGTGAATAAGTGGTATGACGTGGTTCTGAATTTCTCGAAAAATTTCAGATATCCTTCCTTTAATGACCTTTACTGGAAACCCGCCGGTAACCCAAATCTGAAATCCGAAATTTCTCACCAGGCTGAACTCGGGAATCAGTTTCAGTATGGTGATTTCAGGCTGAATGTCACTCCTTATTACATCTACATCACCGATATGATCCGTTGGCTACAGAATTCCAAAGGCGTCTGGACACCTGTCAATACAAATAAAGTTGAATCTTATGGTGTTGAATCTAAGCTCGATTTTGCTAAAGATTTCGGGAGAAGCACCACAAAACTTTCTTTAGGCTATATTTTCACCCATTCGAAAAATCTGGAAACCAACCGTTTTCTCTCCTACGTTCCGCAACATAAAATTTACGGCAGCGCTGTTTACCGTTATGATTTCATGGAAATATTCTTTCAGGGACTGTTCAACGGACTCACCTATACCACGGACGACAGTAAAATATCTGCGGCAATCAATTCCTATTTTGTTGCGAATGCCGGAATTAATCTTACACTTGCAGCACACTATAAACTCGGTTTCAAAGTTCATAATATTTTCGACGAGATCTACGAAACCACCGCTTTCTTTCCTTTACCAAAAAGGAATTACAGCGCAAATCTGTTCATTAACTTTTAAATAATTATTATATGAAATTTCCAAAAATCCTGGCGTCAGCATTTGCGCTAACTTTACTTTTTAATGTTTCCTGCCGGAAAGACGATGATCCGATTACACCGCAGCAACCCAAAGGCGCGTATGAAAACGGCATCCTCATTACTAACGAAGGCGGATTTTCTACGCCCACCTCCAGTGTCTCATTTTTGAGCAGCGATCTTACGACGCAGGAAGACAATATCTTTGCAACGAATAACAGCAATGCCACGCTGGGAAATGTTTTCCAGTCGGTAGGTTTCAAAGATGACCTGGCTTATCTTGTCCTGAATGTACCCAATAAAGTGGAAATCGTAAACCGCTACACTTTTGCAAAAACCGGCACGATCACCTCCAACCTGAGCACGCCGAGATATATCGCCTTTACAGATAAGAACACATACATTACCAACAACGATTTCTTCAGCGTGAGAAAAGTGAATATTTACGACAATGCCAATACTTTTGTAAAAAGCATCAACTTCGACCGTTACGCCGAAAAAATTGCAGCCTCCGGCAACTACGTATATGTACAGACGGACGGTTCTACCTATGATACAAATTACAACGAATTGCCCACAGGACACACCATCACCAGAATTAATGCAACTACAAATGAAGTTGACAAAGTGATCACACTTGATGACGAACTGATCATTAAAGATATGGCCGCTGAAGGTGGTTTTGTGTACGTATTAACATCCAATAACAGCAGTACAAACCTTTACAAGATCGCAGCCTCGGCAGGTACTGCACAAAAAATTACTTTAGATAACGTGGCGGGCGGCACCAAACTAGCGCTCGAAAACAACAAACTGTACCTGATCTCTGCGCAGAATAAAGTGTACAGCGTTACCGGCACGGCTGCAAATGAACTGTTTACGGCAACTGCCAATAACGTATATGGTTTTAATGTAATTAATGGGAACATTTACATTGCAGATCCTACCTTCAGCTCAGACAGCAAAGTGCGGATCTACAACCAATCCGGAACTTTACTTAAAACGCTGACTACAGGCATCGGAACCAACGGTTTCTACAAGAATTAATCGGTAAACGCACCAGCAAAAAGCCCTTTCAAACCTATTTTTGAAAGGGCTTTTTCATTGTTTCACGGTTTCAGGAGCAGACAAGCCCGAGCTCTTTCCCCTGGTTAATGACAAATTCGCGTGCTTCGTTCTTATCATTTGCGATCTCGCCTTCCAGGATGGCTTCTTTAACTTTTTCCTTTAAGATCCCGATTTCCCTGCCGGGTTTCAGGCCAAATAATTCCATAATTTCCTCGCCCGAGATCGGCGGCTGAAAATTCCGGACGTGATCTTTTTCTTCGACTTCTTTAATTTTTATGGCTACCTCCTCAAAATTTCTTTTAAATTTTGTCTGCTTGGCGGAATTTTTTGTAGTGATATCGGCTTTGCACAAAGTGAAGAGATCCTCCAGATCTTCGCCGGCATCAAACAGCAGACGGCGCAATGCTGCATCCGAGGTGTCATCATCAACCAGTGCGATCGGCCGCGAAGACAGTTTTACGAGTTTCTGCACATACCGCATATGAGAACCCAGCGGCAATTTCAGCCGGTGAAAAAGCGATTTCACCATTTTGGAGCCTAAAAACTCGTGACCGTGGAAAGTCCAGCCGCTGCCTTCCACAAACTTTTTCGTCGGTGCTTTTCCTACATCATGAAGCAGGGCCGCCCAGCGCAGCCAAAGATCGTCGGTATGTTTGGAAATATTATCAACGACTTCTAAGGTATGCCAGAAATTATCTTTATGGGTTTGGCCTTCAACCTCTTCAATACCTTTTAATGCCGTAAGTTCGGGAATGATGTGCTGTAAAAGGCCGGTTTCCTCCAGCAGTTTTAAACCTTTCGAAGGTTTTTCACTGAGCATGATTTTGTTAAATTCCACCATGATCCGCTCCATCGAAATAATGGAAATGCGGGAAGCTTCAGTTTTTATGGCTTGCCGAGATTTGTCCTCAATTTGAAAATTGAGTGTGGATGCAAACCGAATGGCGCGCATCATACGCAAAGGATCATCGGAATAAGTCTGGCTCGGCTCCAGCGGTGTGCGGATCAGCTTATCGTGAAGGTCGGAAACCCCGTCGAATGGATCAAGCAGTTCGCCAAAATTTTCCTGATTAAGGGAAATCGCCAGCGCATTGATGGTGAAATCCCTGCGTTTCTGATCATCTGCCAGCGTTCCGGGCGAAACGGAGGGATTTCGGGAGTTTTCCGCATAACTTTCTTTGCGGGCGCCCACAAACTCAAGGTCGAGACCTTTGTAATGGAACATGGCGGTACCGTAATTTTTGAAAACAGAAACCTTGGTTCCTGGATTTATCCGGGCTGCTGCTTTTTTAGCCAGGTCAATTCCGTTACTTTCGGTTACAAAATCAATGTCTGTGGGATATTGCCTTTTCATCAGCAAATCACGAACGTAGCCGCCGACAATATAAACAGTTTGGTTGTTATCTTTTGCAACTTCAGAAATGAGTTTGAAGAGTTTTAAGTTTTTGTTTTGGGCAAGGTTGATCTTCATAACATACGCGAAAGTTCAGGTAATGAACTGAAAATTTCTGCAAAGATACTTAAAAACGCAGACAGACATTAAGCCAGATCCAGACGGGAAAAGCGACTCGAAATTGAAATGTTTATTGATTTGAAATAAAGTGCGCTTCATCAACGCAAGTGCATTATAGTAGATTTGCCAGAGAGACATTCGATAAAAGCACGAATATGGGGAATTAAAGAAAGCCGCGGCGAACTGAAAGGTACAACTTGAAATCTTAAAAAAAATTTTCGGCGAATTACATTTCTTTTAACGAAATAAAATAGGTGGACGGTTTTTAAACGTGTTTTCTGCTCCAACAAAAGTGAAGACGAAAAAGTTCCGCGGCTTATTGCGGGAGATGGTATTCCTCGAGCAGCAGATCATCGATCGCATGTTCCAGATAATCTGACTGAATTTTCATAGCCTCCACAAAATCATCGGGAATACTGTGCGCACTGTCGGTCTGTACAGTCCAAAGTTCATCATTGATCAGTTCATATTCCGAATAGATCCGTTTGAATTTGGGACATTTTTTCTCGAGTTCCTCGATTTCCTTTTGTTTCGGACTAAACTTTCGGAAGGGTTTGCGTGCGGTCATGGTCAATTTTACTTTTAAGAATTTAGGAAGTGCCGTTGTAACTGTTTTTCTGTACGATAAGTGCCGATTGTACCAACCTGATCAGGACCAATTTATCGTATATTCTCTCGCTTTGGGAAAATAAATGTAGCCATTAAATCGAAACAAAAAAATATTTTAACAGCTTTTTCTGATTGTTTAACATATAGTTTTAAATTTGTGCCAGCCAAAATATGAAGGAACTTTTACTAAGACAGAAACAGATTTTATTTTTCGCCCTGGCGGGCGGAATCAGCGCGGTGATAGAGATAGGGTCTTTCAAAATATTCAGCATACATCTGCCGCAGATTTTCCCCAGCGAGCAGAATTTTCATGGGGTGCATTTCCCGCTGAGTAATATACTTTCCACGTTTTGCGGGATCATTACCAATTATTTTTTAAGCATTTGGTTTGTTTTCGAGCGCGGCAAACATTCGAAAAAAAAGGAATTCATTTATTTCATGTTTATCTCTGCAATTTCTACATTGGTAAGTTTAAGTTTCTTCCAGATTTTCTTCCGTTTTGTTTTTGCAGATCATATTGATGCGGGAATCTTTGTATTCAGCCGCGAAATGCTCAGTAAGATTTCTGCCATACTTCTTGTTTCCATATTAAATTACAGCGTAAAAAAGAAAGTGATATTCAATGGTTAGATTGTGGACTTTTGCCGCATCAGTTATTTAAAATTCTTAATGAGTAAAATATTAAATTATATGTGGCGCGGATGGATGGTACTTTTGGGTGCTGTACTTACTGTGGTTATGGGGATTCCTGTGCTGCTCCTATCCATTCGCAAAGAACATTATAAATACGCCTACAAATTTATCCGGTTCTGGTGTTTCGGCATGTTTTACGGGATGGGCTTCCGCTACGAACTCCACAATCTTGCGAACGCCAGAATTGATCCCGGCAAACAATACGTTTTTATCTCAAACCACACTTCTATAATGGATGTGATGCTGCCCTGCATTCTGATGCCGCGCCACCCGCTCTGCTATGTCGGCAAAAAGGAGCTGGTGAAAATTCCGATTTTCGGCACGATTTATAAAAGGATCTGCGTGATGGTGGACCGAAGTTCTGCAAAAAGCCGCGCCGATGTATACCGCCGCTGCGCCGAACGTATGGAAGAAGGCCAAAGTATTGTGATCTTTCCCGAAGGTGGCGTGCCCGACGATCCGACTGTAATTCTGGATGACTTCAAAGACGGTGCTTTTATTTTAGCATCAAAACACCACTCACCTCTTGCAGTTTTTGCATTTGTGGGATTAAAGGAAATGTTCCCGTTTGACTATTCCAAAGGTTTCCCGGGAAAAGTGCAGGTATACCTCACCGATATCCTGGAACCCGGCAAAACAACCAAAGAACTGAAAAGCGCGGCGCACACGCAAATTAAAAAAGTACTGGAGACCAAATAAGGAGATTATATTGTTATATTTGTTTTAAAGAAACTTTTAATAAATGTCAACAACTTACACTAAGCAGACTAACTGGGGACAGTTCATACCGTTAGTTACCGTATTTTTCTTCTGGGGATTTGTTGCCGCGAGCAACGATATCTTAATTCCTGTTTTCAAAAAAGCCTTCGATCTTACACAAAGTCAAAGCCAGCTGGTTTCCGTCGCATTTTATGTGGCGTATACTGTGGGCTCACTGATTTATATGTTTGTGTCCAAAACCATGAAACAGGATCTTGTAAACAGGATCGGCTATAAAAATGGACTGATTGTCGGACTTCTTATTTCTGCCTCGGGTACGCTGCTGTTTTATCCAGCTGCCAATCTAGGATCTTTTCCTTTAATGATCACCGGCCTTTTCATATTAGGACTTGGTTTTTCGTTACAGCAAATTGTAGCCAATCCGCTCGCCATAGAAATCGGGCCTACGGAGACAGGTTCACAACGACTGACGATGGCCGGTGGAATCAACAATCTGGGAACGACCATTGGACCGCTAATTGTGGCATTTACCATTTTTGGCTCAGCTACCGCGTCAAATACCGAAGCAAGCATTGAATCTGTAAAGATCCCTTATATGGTTTTGGGTGGAGCATTTATTCTTGTAGCCGTGTTGCTGAAATTTTCTTCGCTGCCACAGATCACACCTACAATCCAGGAGGATCCTGCAGAAGAAATTGGCGGCAACCACCGGACTTCTGCCCTGAAATATCCGCAACTTGTTTTGGGCATGATCGCCATTTTTGTGTATGTGGGCGTAGAAGTTTCTACCGCCAGTAATTTACCAGCTTATATGGAAAAGTCACTCGGCTTTTCGACCAAAGATATTGCGCCCTATGTTTCATTGTATTGGGCATCACTTATGATCGGGCGTTGGACCGGCGCTGTTGATGCTTTCGATTTCGGTGCAGGAGTCAAGAAAATACTTCGTTTTTTAGCGCCATATCTGGCGTTTGGAGTTTTTCTTCTGGTCAATGCGATCGCCAAGCATGACCTCTCACACTTCTATATTTACGGCTTGATTATATTGGTGATGATCGCCTGCGACATTTTAAGTAAGGGAAATCCCGCACGGATGCTTTTAATATTTTCCAGCATGGGGATTCTTGCTCTGGTTTTCGGAATGATGACTTCCGGTATGGTTTCTGTGTACGCTTTCACCAGTGTGGGTTTGTTCTGTTCCACGCTGTGGCCGTGTATTTTTGCGTTGGCGATCAACGGTCTGGGAAAGCATACCAACCAGGGTTCCGGCTATTTGATCATGATGATTATGGGCGGCGGAATTATCTCCTGGATACAGGGAACTTTGGCTGACATGACGAACATACATGTTAGCTATATTGTGGGTGTGGCCTGCTTCGCCTATCTGGCATTTTACGCGGTTCGCGTAAGCGGAATCTTAAAAGCGCAGGGAATTTCACTTGATCATGTAAAAAATGGAGGCAACCATTAAAGGAAAAAAGCTTTTTCAAAGGAACAGATTCTGGGCAGGTTTTTTACTTGCCCAATTTCTTTTGTTCTTTATTTTTTCAAAAAGTGAATTATGTATTTCTCTGTTTGAAAAGTTCTTCGAAGTGCAGAAAACAGTCCATCAAAAGATATTTTCTGTATTTCCATTTTCGGTGGGCGACATTTTGTATCTGGCAACGGGAGTCTGGTTTTTGTTGCTTTTTTTAAAAATATTAAGAAATAAAAACCGGAAAAAGGCACTCAGGCTTGCGCTGATTACATTTAATGTCTTCTATTTTCTGTATCAAGTCTTTTGGGGATTGCTTTATTTTCAGACGCCACTTTTAAAGAGAATGCCTACAGATAAAATAACGCTCGATGAAACAAAATCTTTAGCCTTGAAATATCTGGAACTGTGTAAACAAACACGGGAGCAAGTCGCTGAAGATCCGAACGGTGTTTTTATACTCACTAATGCCAGGGAGCTTAAGAAAGAAATCCTTAAGAACCAATCGACACTTCCCGCTTTTTTAAATATAGAAAAACACGGCACCGGAATTCTTTCGTTAAAACCAAGCCTGTTTGAAGGTATTATGAGCTTCACCGGAATTTTGGGTTACTACAATCCTTTTACAGCGGAAGCGCAGTATAATTCAGACCTTCCACCGACTTACCAGCCGTTTACACTGGCGCACGAAAGTTCGCATCAACTTGGGTTTGCGCGGGAACAGGAAGCGAATTTCATCGGTTATCTTGTCGGCAGAGAGGCAAACAATGCAGATCTAAGATACAGTACGCAATATTTTGTATTAAAATCCCTGCTTCGGTCTCTGGCTGAAAAAAATCCCGATTTCGTCAAAACTATTTTAAGCCAATATTCATCTGGGATGCAGAGAGACCGGCGCGAAGAACATAAATTCAATAAAGAGCACGAAGGTTTTCTGGAAGTTTTTTTTGGCGTCAGCAACGACCTTTTCTTAAAAAGCAATCAGCAGGAAGGAAGCGTTACGTATTCATATTTTGTAGAATTAATGGTACGTTTCGAAAGAATTTCACCCGTGAAAGCATAAAAAAAGAATCGCATTTTGCAATACGATTCTAAACACAAATGATGAAAAAAAATTTAGTTTTAAGCAAGACTGTCGCCTCTTTTAAAACAGTGTAAAATTATAACTTTTATCCTGATAAAAAAAATAAAAATACCTATTATTTGCCATGTTTTCGATTAACCTGAAAAATTTCGGCATCATAAGAACAATCGGTTGCAGTAACAGTAATGAAGCGTGGGATCCATTACGATTTTGGTGTTAAAATTTTATAAAAGTGCTCCGTATGACATATAACATACCAAATTATTTTTTTCAAATTTTTCAAATATTTAATGTTTCCAAAGCGACTCCTGACTTGAAGAATTTCTCACGAGCCATGGCTTAAGATTTTGAATTGTAAAACTCCATTTAAATAACTTCCCAGGCCGATAACGAAAGGTAAATCCTTTGGTGGGAGAATGAGTTGTGAGAATGAAAACGTTTTATCAGTCAGAAGTGAAGCCGACATACCGTTTCTTAAATTTTTTAGAATATAAAATATAAACAGCAAATTCCACAAAAAATCCCGACCAAAGCCGGGAAAGTTAAGGTCGGAAATTAAATCCGAAACCATTAAATAAATTTACGGCGAAAACTGCATGAAAATTTCCGCCGCCGTGAAAATATTACTGAAAATAAGTAATAAAATCACCCTAACCTTGTAGCGAAGACGGGAATTGAACCCTGTCCGCCGCGGCGGATATGAATCCTTTACTCGTCGGAAAAAGCAATATTCAGATTGATCCAATCCCGCCCTGCTCCTGACTTGAAGAATTTCTCACGAGCCATAGCTTCAGATTTCGAATTGTAAAACTCCACATAAATAACTTCCCAGAGACAGTATCGCAAGGTAAATCCTTTGGTGGAAAGTGAATTGTGAGAATGAAAACGGTTTATCAGATCAGAAGTGAAGCCGACATACTGTTTCTTATATTTTTTAGAATATAAAATGTAAACAACAAAATCCATAAAAAAATCCCGACCAAAGCCGGGAAAGTGAAGGTCGGAATTTAAATCCGAAACCATTAAATAAATTTACGGCGAAAACTGTATAAAAATTTCCGCCGCCGTGAAAATATTACTGAAAATAAGTAATAAAATCACCCTAACCTTGTAGCGAAGACGGGAATTGAACCCGTGTCCGCCGCGGCGGATATGAATCCTTTACTCTTCGGATACAGTAACATCCAGTTGATCCAAATTTTGCTTAGTCCCCAAGTTTTGCGCTTGGTCCGAACTATCACCCAGCATTACAATGATATTCTGAATTACTTTATAAAAAGAAGCACAAATGTAAGTGCGGAATAATTCAAAATAAAAAACTTCAGAATGCAGCTTCGCGGAGTGAAAGACCGAAAAATTTTCCTCTTCAGATTAACACAGATTTTTGCTTAGTCCCCAAGTTTTGTGCTTGAGCCATATAAACAACAAAATCCATGAAAAAATCCCGACCAAAGCCGGGAAAGTGAAGGTCGGAAATTAAATCCGAAACCATTAAATAAATTTACGGCGAAAACTGTATAAAAATTTTCGCCGCCGTGAAAATATTACTGAAAATAAGTAATAAAATCACCCTAACCTTGTAGCGAAGACGGGAATTGAACCCGTGACCTCAGGGTTATGAATCCTGCGCTCTAACCGACTGAGCTACCTCGCCAAAATCTCAGAAAAATACCCAGGATAGAGTAATTTTCTACACTCTAAGCCGCTGTGGTTGCCCCGCTGATTAAAGTGGTGCAAAGATAGAAATATTTTGTAACTCAGCAAATAATTAATTTAATTTTAAAAATTTAATTACATCTGCCGCGTGATCTGGCTTCGCAATAATTTTATCTGCACTGTCCAATATAAAATATGTTGGAGTCGCATGCACGTTATACTGGTCTACGTAAGAACTGTTCCAACCTTTTAATTCTGAATCATTGATCCATGGTAAATCTTTCACCTTATTGTCATAAGCTGCCTTTTCACTATCCAGAGAAAGCGCGATAACCTGAATGTTCTGCACCTTCATTGCCGCATATTTCTCAATAATTGTCGGAAGTTCCTTTTCGCAATGTGAACAGGTGGACGCCCAGAAAATAATTACTTTTTTTGCTGCTTTTACGTCTGCGATAGATTTTGCACTGGTATTCGAAGGCTGCTTAAAAACATAGTTGGGGAAAACAGCACCCATTTCTGTATTCTTGTTGGTTGCAATAGTTGCAGAAAGTCGGTCGTTGATAGTGCACTTCAGATTGGTGGCTTCGGTAAGATACTTTTCTTTAAGATCTTTCATATCGTAAGCATCAAAGATCTCAATAAGTTCGGAAAGAATGGTTTGTCCGCGCGGCGTTTCTACATTTACGGCTTTTAACAGCGCATCAATATCAGAGGTTATATTTGTATTTGGACCTACATTGAGATAAGCAACCAAAACCGGTCTCAGCAGTGACGACGATTCCAGCATATCATTAGACTTCGTCAGAAAGTCGATGATCTCTTCGTGAGTTAAGACTTTCTGGGTGGCTCCTTTCTCTAAAAACCGCGAATAATTCGTATTGTAAAAACTGATAAAAGGATGTTTTGCAATATCTGCCGGTTTGGAATTAAGACGGGCAATCTCAGCATTCACGGCTTTACCAAAATCCGAACTGTCTTTGTAGTACGATTTCATCTGCACCAGAGCGGGAAGGATAAATTCCTTCTTCTGCTGAATGTCCTGGATATTATTCATGACGGAATTGCTTTCATCAAGATACTCCACATCTTTAATTTTCCCCTGGTCAACCTGGAATTTAAGTTTTACATCTTTGTTTTCTGAAATAAAATTGATGGATACATTCTGTTCAGGAAAATAAAGTTTCATCATTCCTGTGTAAGGCTTCGCGACATTGAGCTGCCACGTATTGCCTTTTCTAATTTCCTTGGTGTTCAAAATATCCTTCGAACCGTTCAGGGAATAAAGGTAGACTTCGTTCGGGGTAAAGGCAGCAGGAGCCTCTACAAATACTTTAAACTGTGCCGAAATTGTGTTGATCAGCGAAAGACACGCTATTCCAAAGATTTTTTTCATGTTGTAAATATAAAAAAACCCACCGGGATTCCGATGGGTTGCATATGGTAAAAAAGCCTAAACCAGTTTTTTCTGCATTTTTTTGGCGTAATAAAATATGAAGATAAGGGCGGCAACTGCTAAAATATATACATACATATCAATAGGCGCAGGCGCACCGGGCCCCACTCCACGACCACTGCCGCCATCGGGTGGTGGTGGCGGACCTTCCTGCGCACTTAGAATTGCTCCTATGAGGAGAAAGGAAAAATAGAGAAGTTTATTAATTAGTTTCATAATTTGTGTTTTTAATATTATCTAATAATTTTAGCGCTTACTTTTTCACCCTTTTCGGAAACTGCCGTAACTACATACGCCGAATTGGATTTCGAGAGGTTAATGACATAATCTTTATCTGCCAAAACATTGGCTTCAGAAAGAATCAGTTTTCCACTCATATCGTAAACGCTGATGTCTGCTTTTTGCCACTGAGGGTCAAACCGCACAACAAAATTATTAATGTAACCATTATAAACAACCCTGGTGCGTGAGATCTTTACATTCCCATCCGTGCCAAGAACTGTGGCTGATTTGCCATAATACAAATTATACTGGTCACCGGAAACCGGTATGATCTGGTTCTGGGCAATTTCTGTTTTTTGACCGGCGGGGGTTTTATAATAAAAGCCTATACCTGTAGACATTTCAGAGGCTCCGTCATCTAAAAGTTCGGCATTTTCCCGAAGTTCAAATTTCAGGGATTTGATGTCATTGCCATATAAATTCATGGAGACTGCTTTCCCGAAAAAGTCTGTTTCATTCGCTTCATTGATGTAAAGCCAATACAGATTGGCAAAATTAGTATCAACCCCGCCTGCTACTGCATCTTCTTCGAAAGTGCCCATCTGGTCTGTACTGCCGAGAATGGTCTGGGTATTAGATTGCGAAGTATGGCCGGAAGTGGCGTCAGGATACACAACAAAATACGTTCTGGCCAATTCCTCGCCATTCTCATTAAGACCGATGACACCAAGCTGCTTGACGGAACTGCCAGCTTTGTTATTGACACCATACGACGTTCCGCTTGGTCTAGGTGTATATTTAAATCGTCTTAGGTTATCAAAACTAAAAAGTCTGTCCGCCGGTGTTGGAAGCGTAGCATTATTATTTTTCAGTTTGATCACGAAGGTCTGCATGGGTTTGATCATTACGCCCACATCGCCCACAGGCGTATTGGCAGGCGTGTAGGTCACAATTTTAGCACCAACCGATTTCGTTCCGCCGCCGCTGATGGTCACTACAGATCCCGGATCATACCGCACACCCTGAATAGAGGTAATATTGTTATTATCAGTAACTGCACCGGTTTCTACCAGGCCTATCATTCCAAGATCAAGATTTGTGAGGTAAGGGTTTCCAAACTGGTACATGTTCCGGCCAAAAGTTGGAACTGAGAAAGGGTCACTGGGATTCAATGCATAATCAAACTGATCTTCCGTATATGTATTGTACTTTTCGCCATAGCTGTTGTTGTAAGTCCCCTGCGGTCCGAAAGATACCCCCGCACCCGCATTTTGCAAAGGTTCCTGCACGCCGTTTGCAAAAGGCACACCGCGTAGCGTATAAACGCTACCTGCCGGCGCAGGATAATTGGCAGGCATAGAAGCAGGCGGTGTTCCTGTATCGAGATCTTTGGAACCCAGCATATAATATGTGGTGCTTTTTGGTGTCACAGAAGCCACACTCAGATTATCTGAAACGACTGTGGTATTATTCCAGGTAAGCACTTCATTTTTCGAGTACCGGACATTTGTAAAGGTTTTACCCAGCGTGCCAATGGTAGACGCGGAGCCTGATAAGCTTGATATCGTTTTGTTGAAAAACGGAAGCGCAATCTGCTGATATGTACCGTGCTTTGCAGTGCGGTATTCTTTATCAACCACAGCGGTAATGCCACCGGTTTGCGGCAAGCCGTTGATATAAAGCTGACCATAGGTTGATGGAGCTGTCGGGCTGGAGTGATTGGCCGGATTATTAAGGCGCAGAATTATATTTCCGCCATCTGTCTTGGGACCGGTGCCCGCAGCATTCTGTGTTCTAAATACATCATTTGTACCACCAACAATCATCATATTTCCATGAATGTCGTAAATGCCATTTCCTTTGGTCTGCACTCCACCGCCGTTATATACCAAAGCGTTCTCCCCCACGTAGAAAGTTCCACCTGGGTTGACATTGACGAGGACGTTTTGGGCGGGTACGAAGTAGCCTATGGCGAGAAGCGCCACTGCGAGTAGATTTTTTTTCATTATTGTGTGTTTTGTGTTTAGCGAATGCTACTTGCAAAGATATTTATTTTTTTCTAATACAAAGAAAATATTAAATAAATACTAGAATTTTGTGTTTTTTTCCGTCAGTATGATCTTTTTTTGTGCGGATATATCAAACATATAATCTTCAAGGACTTTTTCTGTAGTACCACGCAGACCACGTGCTCCCAGACCCTTCTCCATCGTTTCTTCCACTATTTTTTCAATGGCTTCCGGCGTAAATTTCAGGTCCACGCCATCCATTTTAAATAACTCTGTAAACTGGTTGATAATGGAGTTTTTGGGCTCCTTCATAATACGGACCATCATGTCGCTGGTCAGTTTTTCCAGGTAAGTCACAATCGGAAAACGCCCGAGAAGCTCCGGGATCAGTCCAAACTTTCGCAGATCTATCGCATTGATCTGGCGCAGGATATAATCCTCGTCATCGGTCTTGGTAAGTTTATCTGAACTGAAACCAATAGCCTGTTTGTTGAGTCTTCTTTCGATAATCTCTTTAATGCCATCAAAGGCGCCACCGGCAATAAACAGAATATTCTGCGTGTTTACCTGGATATATTTTTGGTCAGGATGTTTTCTGCCGCCTTGTGGCGGAACATTTACAATGCTACCTTCCAAAAGCTTCAGGAGGCCCTGCTGTACGCCTTCACCTGACACATCGCGGGTGATACTTGGATTATCGGACTTTCTGGCGATCTTGTCGATCTCATCGATAAAAACGATTCCTTTTTCAGCTTTTTCCACATCATAGTCAGCAACCATAAGCAATCGGGAGAGGATGCTTTCCACATCTTCGCCTACGTAACCTGCTTCCGTCAAGATCGTTGCATCTACAATACAAAAGGGCACATTGAGTTCCCGTGCAATGGTTTTTGCCAGAAGTGTTTTTCCCGTACCGGTTTCACCGATCATAATGATGTTCGACTTTTCGATCTCCACGTCACGGTCTTCTTTTTTGGAATGTAAAATTCTTTTGTAATGGTTATAGACCGCAATCGAAAGCTGTTTTTTTGCCTGGTCCTGACCGATTACATATTGGTCAAGAAACGTTTTTATTTCCTTTGGCTTCTTTAGATCTTCCATACTTTCTGCCGGCGAGAAGCCCGAAGTTTCTGCATTTTCAGTCACAATAGCGTGTGCCTGTTCAATGCAGTTTTCGCATATAAATCCATCGTTTCCGGAAATGAGCATTTGAACTTCGGAGCGTTTTCTTCCACAGAAAGAACATTGGTTTGAATTCATTGAATATTGAGATTATTAAGAATTTAGAATAGAAACTTCTAAATTATTTTTAAAAATTTGAGTTAAATTAAGAATTGAGTATCAGGTTCTGGATTTCCTGATATTCTGAATCACTGAACCGAAGCCGCTCATTGTGAAAATTCATGTCGCCCATGCTACTGATGGGAATAAGGTGAATGTGCGCATGTGGAACTTCTAATCCTACCACGGCGACTGCGATCCTTTTTTGCGGATACGCCCTCTCCAGCTTTTTTGCGACCGTTTGTGCAAAACTCCAGAGGCTTTTATGATCCTCACTTTCAAGATCAAAAATAAAGTCGGTTTCCTGTTTCGGAATCACGAGTGTATGCCCCTGTACCAAAGGCATTGCATCTAAAAAAGCCAGATGACTGTCGTCTTCTGCAATTTTATAGGAGGGAATTTCGTTCTGAATGATTTTTGTGAAAATGGAACTCATGATCTTGGTATTTATAGAATTGAAGGCAGATGGAATCTCCAGCGCGCCGGGCGTTCTAAAAATACAAAATTACGATTTATTAAAAAAGCAGTTCTTAAAATTTGAGGAAAATTAAAATGTATTAAAAGCCTACGACAGGAAAATATCCAAAACTTCAAAGGACAGTTTATTGCCGTTCGGAAGTTCAATTTCTGCTGTCTGACCCACGGTTTTTCCTAAAAGCCCCTTGGCAATTGGTGTATTGACCGAAATTTTCCCGGCTTTCAGATCGCTTTCATTATCGGGCACCAAAGTAAACTGCTGCTCAGCTTTGGTCGCATTATTCTTGAGTTTCACGGTAGTCAGAATGGAAACTTTAGAAGTATCAAGCTGTGTTTCATCAATAACCTTGGCATCGGAGATCAGATTTTTGAGTTTGGAGATTTTCATCTCCAGCATTCCCTGGGCTTCTTTGGCCGCATCATATTCTGCGTTTTCAGAAAGGTCACCTTTATCTCT
The DNA here is from genome assembly GCF_000422265.1 of Kaistella palustris DSM 21579. Lineage (GTDB taxonomy): Bacteria > Bacteroidota > Bacteroidia > Flavobacteriales > Weeksellaceae > Kaistella > Kaistella palustris. The sequence continues at coordinate 260,393 of NZ_AULL01000016.1, read as the reverse complement.
GGCCTCAGCGATCTGCTGGGTAATTTTTGGTCTTTCGATTGTTTCCAGCTGTTCCAGTTCAATTTTCATTTTATCCAGACCTTCTTTGGTAACATAACTTGCCATCATTCTTGTATTTAGCGTTAGTATAAAAAAATAATCCGACATTTGTCGGACAATGTTTTCTGCGTTGATTCGTTTTACAAATATATAAATTTATTTTCGATGAAAAGAAAAATTTCACTGTTACTTTCCACAATCTTTCTCATTTTCAGCCTCTTAAATATGAGCTCCTGCACAACGCGGGAAGAAACAGTGAACTGCTTTCCGGATCAACCAATCAATGTTTCATTAAACCTGAACCTTCCCGCTTATTTTGCGTTGCAAACTGTTGGCGGCTGGATTTATGTGGATGAGCAACAGGACGGCACGCGCGGACTTATCGTGGTGCGCACTACCACAGGATTTAAAGTGTATGACAGAAATGCGCCGCACATTTGCCCCGACACCAACACCACACTTTTGGTGGAAAGCAATATTAAGATCGTGTGTCCCAAGGATGGTGCAGAATGGATTTTGATCACAGGTGAACCTACCAAAATCGCGAAGGTCGCACCCAAAAGTTACCGTTATAATTTCGACTCCAATTCGGGGAATCTTGCCATTTTTTATTAAAGCCAAATTAAAGACTGAATGAAGGCAGTTATTCAAAGGGTTTCCGAGGCAAATGTGGTGGTTGAAGGAAATACAGTGGGTGAAATAAAAAACGGCCTGATGATTCTTGTCGGTATTGATGAAGCTGATGAAAACGCAGACGCAGACTGGCTCGTACAGAAAATTCTGAATCTCCGCATTTTCGCTGATGATGACGGGAAACTTAACCGTTCGGTGCGGGATATTGGCGGCGAAATCCTTTGTATCAGTCAGTTTACGCTGATTGCCGATTATAAGAAGGGAAACCGGCCATCTTTCATCCGTGCGGCAAGACCTGAAAAAGCGGTCCCTTTGTTCGACTACTTTAAAAGTGAACTCGCAAAATCGAAGCTGAAAACAGAAGCCGGAATATTTGGTGCCGACATGAAGGTTTCGCTGCTCAACGATGGGCCGGTTACAATAGTGATGGATTCGCACACAAAAATGTAATTTCTAATCATTAAAAACTTTAATAAATAAGATAAAACCATTCAAAAAAAAGAAAGGGGAAACCAAGTACATCGCCGCCTATTTTGTATTTTTGAAATCATTAATCATATAAAATGCGAGAACTAAGTCTGCTTTTCCTTCTCATCGGCTGTTTTTCCTGCAGTAAAAATAAAAGTACAGGCCCCAAGTATTCTGCTGCGGCAAATATAGACTCGATCAATGCTGCGCGTACAAAATACAATGACAGTATTAAGATCCTGAATACTAAAAATCATTTCCGGGATCTGAGCGGCAGCCACAAATTAACACACAGTTCCATAACCAGTTTCGGCGCGGTCAACTTTAAAAATACCGGCCGCGACCTTTATCAAGTTTCAGGCGGTGCAAAATCCGGTAAAAATTACGTGGAAATTGAGGGGCAAATAAAAATGGTCTCAGAAAAATACCTGAACTTCACGGGAAAAGTCACGCAGCGTATTATAGAAAATGATGGAGGAAAAACAGATGTCCGCTCCAAAAAAACGAGTTTTGTAAGGACTGGAAATTCACCTTACTGGAGATTCCAGAACAGAGTAAACAATTCAGGTTTTGCCGATAATATCGACATTTACCGATAATGTATCTTAATTTCAGATCTTTTTATATCAAAACAAACATATATGCTACACTACGAAATAACCGGTGAAGGAAAAGTGAACCTTGTACTGCTTCATGGATTTATGGAGAGCTTAAAGGTGTGGGATGATCTGCAGAAAAATCTTGATGCAGAGTTCAGGTTAATAAAGATCGATCTGCCCGGTCATGGTCTTTCCGATACTGATCAGGAAACCAACACGATGGAATTCATGGCCGATGAAGTACACAAAATTACTACTCAATTGGATTTAGATACTTTTCATCTTTTAGGTCACTCCATGGGCGGTTATGTGACACTTGCTTTTGCGGAAAAGTATCCGGATCTACTCCAGAGTCTTACCCTCTTTTTTTCGACGTGGATGGCAGATGACGCTGAAAAGAAAGAACAGCGGAAAAAGAGTTTGCGGATTATTGAACAATCCTACAGCACCTACGTAAATGCAGGAATTCCTAATCTGTTCAACCCAAATGAAAAAGATATTCTGGAAGGCAAAATACTGCTGGCAAAGGAAATTGCACTTTCTACCAAAACCGAAGGTGTGACAGCAGCAGTAAAAGGTATGTTGGAACGACCGGACAGGCTCAAAGTTCTTGAAAATTTTGAAGGTAAAATCCTGGTCATTTCGGGTAAACACGATTCGGCGGTGAACAGTGTAAAAACGATAAGTCAACTCCCTGACAAAACCAACATTAAATCCTATCTTTTAGATTGCGGCCACAACGGCCACTGGGAAAAGCCCACAATATGCGCGGAAATCATCAACACGGAACTGCTTCACAATCTGCCTAAACATCTTATTTTCTAAAAAACAAAAATGGGAATTTATGCCTAAAAATCCTCCCCCTCTATTTTTTCTTTAAAGTCCTCGATCGTGCCTTCGATGGTTTTATAATATTTTCCGCCTGCGGCATTGATATGTCCGCCGCCATTAAAATATCTTCTGGAGAAACTGTTTACATCCACATCATCTTTGGAGCGGAAGGATATTTTGATGAAATCATCATACAGATCCTCCATAAAAAATGCGGCCACCCGCGTGCCCATGATGCTTAAACCATAATTTACAAAACCTTCGGTATCACCTTTCTGAAAGCCGAATTCCTTGAGTTCATCGCGTTTCAGCCAAAGGATCGCAACCTTACCGTCTTTCACCACCTCAATACGCCCTAAAATCAGTGCCAGCAGATGCAGGCGGGACACGGTGTTGGTATCCAGAGTATTTGAAGAGATCATTGCAGGATCGGCTCCTTTTTCAATAAGGTTTGCCACGATCCGGTGTGTAGTGGCACTGGTGGATCTGAAACGGAACCCGCCCGTATCGGTCATGATTCCGGTGTAGAGACAGTCCGCAATATCTTTATTTATAAGATCTTCCCGGCCCAGTGCTTCTATGAAATGACAGATCATCTGCGAGGTTGCCGGAACACTCACATCTGAATAGATATAATCAAAGTCATCGGGCTGCTGATGATGATCGATAAGAATCTTTACAGCACGGGCCTTATCGAGCCACGGACCTACAAGGTTGCCACTGCGGTGTGATGCATTGAAATCCAGTATAAAAATAAGATCTGCGTTATAAATCGCTTCACCGGCGACTTTGCGTTTGTAATCTGCAATTATAATTTTCTTTGCCCCGGGCATCCATTTCAGAAACTTCGGAAAATCATTGGGCACAATTACATCTGCGTCCACACCATTTTGACTTAAGAAATGTTTCAGCCCCAAGCTTGATCCTATGGCATCACCATCGGGATTATAATGAGTGACAATTACAATCCTGCGGTCCGGAGTTAAAAGTTTCTTTATTTCTGAAATTTCCTGGGAAGTAAACATTTATCGATTTTTTTTAATGAGCAAAGATAAGGTTTGTCTGTTTGTTTTTAGAACCCGCCGCAAGAAAGAATTGGCATTTTGAAAGCAAACCCAGGTTAACAGCCCTCAGTAAGGGTCTAATCACCTCTGTTAAAAAGGCTAAATCTACATTGTTGATGTATAGATTAAACTAATATTTGCATTCACAAAAACCTTAAAAATATTAAGTCATGAAAAAACAATTTTTACTTCTTCTAAGTTTGTGCAGTACATTGGCATTTGCGCAAAGCAACCGCTCCACTGATGTAAACCGCACTGCAACTCCAAAAAAAAATGTGGTTGTTACACAAAAACTTCCGGAAAAACCTACCGTAAGCACGAAGGCTTATATGGATATCTTTAACTCTCAAAATCTTATCAACCCAAAGCTTTACAAGCAGGAACTGGATCAGACTTCAGGTGTCTCCTCACAGGAATTTGAAACCGGCAACGCGGCTTACAGTGCGATGGCAGCAGATGATTTCGAAGTACCTGCAGGTGCTACCTGGAACATTACTGATGTATATGTAAGCGGTACATCATATAATTCAAACTATCCTACGTCATTCAAAGTTACTTTTTATAATAACTCGGGCACAAATTTACCCGGAACGGCAATCAGAACCGATAATGTAGTGCTTACCGCCGGATCCATCAGCCCCACCATTCCTTTACCTACACCGATGGTATTACCTCCCGGAAAGTACTGGATGAGTGTGCAGGCAGTAATGGATTATACCGTGGGCGGCCAGTGGTACTGGAATACCTACACTGCCACATCAACACTGGGTGCATCATATGCGTGGATGAATCCCGGCGGAGGATTTGGAACAACGTGTACAGGCTGGAACACAGGAACAGTTTGCGTACCTACCACACTGAAAGACCTGCAGTTCTCGCTAAATGGTACGACCGCAGGAATCTGTAAAACTTTTACAGGCAGAGTGTCCACATCTGACCCTACACAAAGCCCACGTGTCAGCAGAAATGGAGTTGCTTCAACCTGTGCCACACCAAAAACATATCCCGGAGATATCAGTTCAGGAAATTTCCATTACAAAACACATTCGATCACCAATACTTCCGGCTCGGCAGAGTGTGTAACCTTTAATTTAGATAACACAGATCCAGACGCTTTAAATCAACTGTTCCTTGTAGCCTACAACGGGTCATTCAATCCTGCAAACGTAGGCCAAAATTATATTGGTGACAGCGGAAGCAGTGCAAGTGGCGGGCTTCCTGTCTCAATGAGCGCTACGATTCCTGCAGGCGCAACAGTTGTTCTTGTCCTCAGCGAAGTTACAGCCAATTCGGTTTTCACTGCAGATTACACGCTGGATGTGGTTGCTGCCAACTGCGGCGCGATTCTGAAAGTGGGTGATATCAGCGGAAAACAGTCCGTGGCCTTATATCCCAATCCCGTAAATCAAACGCTCCACGTAAACGGCATGAATGTAAAAAGCGCGAATATAATTGATGCCAGCGGAAAGCTTATTCCAGTAAAAAATACAGGTAATGAGATCAACGTAGAAGCACTTACCGAAGGAACATACATCATCCAGCTTCAGGATAAAGATGGAAATGTACACTCCGATAAAATCATTAAAAAATAACTTTTTCCTTTAATGTAAACCTGCCTCTGATATAGGGCAGGTTTTTTGTTGAAAATAATTAAGTTATTGTTTGTGGAAAATAAAAACTTTCCTATCTTTGCAATCTGAAAATACGATATAGTTTTTACTTTAAAATATAAGCAATGAGCAAGAGAACATTCCAGCCATCTGAAAGAAAGAAAAGAAACAAGCACGGATTCCGTGAAAGAATGTCAACCCCAAACGGTAGACGCATCTTGGCTGCAAGAAGAGCGAAAGGCAGAAAGAGTTTAACTATCTCCGCGGTTCGCGCGAAGAGATAATCTCCGGATTTATCAGATACGATACATGCTTGAAAGAAATCTTTCAGGCATTTTTTGTTTGTTAAAATGTTTTAATTTTAGCCCAAAGACAAAGTTTTTCGTTATTTTTGAAAAGATTAATTTACACCAATATAACTGTACAACATGCCACATTCATCTAAGGAAGGTCAGGACGTAATTCATCTGAAAAACGCGAAAATTGCACAGAAAAATTTCACGGTTTTGAATGAAGTAAACCTCCATATCAAAAAAGGACGGTTCTGTTACCTGATCGGAAAAACAGGTTCCGGTAAAAGCTCTTTGCTGAAAACCCTTTACGGGCATATTCCCCTGGTTAGCGGAGAGGGAAATGTGGCGGGTTTTGACCTTGAAAAATTAAGGACTTCTGAAATCCCTAGTTTACGGCGAAAGTTAGGAATTGTCTTCCAGGACTTTCAGCTGCTTACAGACAGAACTGTTGAGAAAAATTTACGGTTTGTTCTGGAAGCGACTGGCTGGAACGATAAAACCAAAATGGACGACCGAATAAATGAAGTTTTGGGAAGCGTAGGCATGAAGTCTAAAAAGCATAAGATGCCGCATGAGCTTTCCGGCGGTGAGCAGCAAAGGATCGCGATTGCGCGTGCGTTACTCAACCATCCGGAATTGATCCTGGCCGACGAGCCCACGGGGAATCTGGATCCGGAAACATCAAATGAAATCATGACACTGCTCAAGCAGGTAGCGTTTGAAAACAATTCAGCAGTAGTGATGGCTACACATGATTACCACATGATTCAGAATTTTCCCGGCGAAGCGATACGGTGTGAAGACGGAAAGGTGACTGTTCTGGACACTGCGGAACTTTTCGAATAAGATTCAGCTTCTAATAAAACTCAATTCTGTATTTTTTACAGAATTTTTTTTGCATTTTCATTAAAAAATTTATCGGATCCCGGAAACAGTTTTAAATAAAAAAGACGGGCTAAAGCCCGTCCTGTAATATTTTTCGTAATAATACTTAGCCTTTAAACTGACCCATGGCGATAAATTTATCCTGCCGCTGCGTTTCAAGTTCTTTTCCCGTGAACTTGGAAAATGCTCTGATATTCTGCAGGATGGAAGTTTTTAAATGATCATACGCAAGTTGTGGATCATAGTGCGCGCCACCCAGGGGTTCCTCTATAATTCCATCGATAAACTTTTCACGTAAGGCATCAGAGGGTGTTAATTTAAGTGCATTTGCAGCGTCTTCTTTATGATCCCAGTTCCGCCACAAAATCGAAGAGCAACTCTCCGGTGCAATCACTGTATACCAAGTGTTTTCGAGCATATATACCTTGTTTCCCACGCCAATTCCCAAAGCGCCACCACTTGCACCTTCACCGATAACATAGCAGAAAATCGGAGTTTGAAGTCTGGTCATTTCAAAGATATTCCTTGCAATAGCTTCGCCTTGGCCGCGTTCTTCGGCTTCCAAACCGGGATAAGCTCCGGGCGTATCGATCAGGGAAATGACAGGAATATGAAATTTCTCGGCAAGTTTCATTAATCGTAAAGCTTTTCTGTAGCCTTCGGGATTACTCATTCCGAATCTGCGAAGCTGGCGCTCCTTGGTGGTCCGCCCTTTCTGTGTCCCAATGATCATCACTCGTTCGCCATCAATAGTTGCAAGACCGCCGATCATGGCAGGATCATCGGCAAAATTCCGGTCACCGTGAAGTTCCAGGAAACTGTCTTTATCTGTAATGCCTTTAATAAAATCTAAAGTGTAAGGACGGTTTGGGTGCCGCGAAAGCTGCACACGCTGCCATGGCGTCATACTGCCGTAAATTTCCTTTTTCTTTTCCGTAATTTTATCTTCAATTTGGGAGCAGGCCAACTTTACGTCAACGCCGCTTTCCTCACCGACAAGTGAACATGTTTCATACTGATCCATAAGTTCTTTAACGGGAAGTTCAAAATCTAAATATTCCATTTCTTGCTTTAAAGTTATACCTCAAATTTAGTAAAAATAAGAGGAAATTAAGAGATATTATTCAGCGCATTTTTTATCCTGCGCAGTGACTCATCTTTGCCGAGAGTGGCCAGGATATCAGGAACTTCAGGGCCTTTTAATTCGCCTACGAGGCTCAATCGGAGCGGCATCATGAGTTTCCCCATTCCAATTTCTCTGGATTCTGCAAAGTTGTGAAGTTCTTCTTTAAGATTTTCGGGATGGAAGTCTATATCCTGCAAATGGGCAGATAAAGCATTCAGTAATTCAGGAGTGGACTCATTCCACGATTTCTTCACGGCTTTGGCGTCGTATTCACCTGGGGTTTCAAAAAAGAATTTTCCCTGTTCGTAAATGTCTTTTACAAAAGTCGCCCGCTCTTTTATCAGAGAAATTATTTTTAATAATTTTTCGTCGGTAGCCTCCAGATCAATATCCTGGACGTCTCTCAACATGGCCAGTAACTGCTCATCGGTCTTGGTTTTCAGGTATTCATGGTTGAACCATTCGGCTTTTTCTTTGCTGAACCTCGCGCCGGCTTTATGAACTTTATACAGATCAAACTCCCCGACCATTTCGGGCAGTGAAAGGATTTCGCGGTCATTTGCGGGACTCCAGCCCAAAAGTGCCACCATATTGATAAATGCTTCCGGCAGGTAACCTTCTTCGCGGTAACCTTTGGAAACATTGCCCGTTACAGGATCTTTAAAATTTAAAGGAAATACCGGGAACCCAAATTTATCGCCATCGCGCTTGCTGAGTTTTCCCTTACCTTCGGGTTTTAGGATCAGAGACAGATGCGCAAACTGAGGTCGTTCCCAACCCATGGCCTCATACAGTAAATAGTGAAGGCCAAGTGACGGCAGCCACTCTTCACCCCGGATCACATGTGAAATCTGCATTTCGTGATCATCTACAATATTGGCAAAATGATACGTAGGCATTCCATCGTTTTTAACAAGGACCTTATCATCTAAGGTATTTGTATTCACAGCGAATTTACCGCGTATGATATCTTCCATATTCAGGATGCGGTCGACGGGCATTTTGAAACGAACAACATAAGGAACATCCTGATTTATAAGACGCTGAACCTCTTCTTTGGAGAGTGTAACGGAATTTTTAAGTTGGTTTCTGGTAATATAATTGTAGGCGAAAACCTCGCCTTTTTCCTCCGCTTTTTTTCTGGCTTCATCGAGTTCTTCCGGTGTGTCAAATGCGAGATAAGCTGAATCGGTTTCCAGAAGCTGTGCTAAATATTTATCGTATATATCACGTCTTTCGGACTGGCGGTAAGGTCCATATTCACCACCGTGTTTAGGGCTTTCGTCGGGAATCAGGCCGCACCACTCCAGTGCTTCCATAATATAATCTTCGGCACCTTCCACATATCGGGCAGTATCAGTATCCTCGATACGTACTATAAAATCGCCACCCTGGTTTTTTGCAAAAAGATAATCATATAAAGCGGTTCGTACACCTCCTAAATGTAAAGGCCCTGTAGGACTCGGTGCAAAACGCACTCTTACTTTGCTCATTTCTCTATTAATTTTTAAGGTGCAAATTTAACTAAAAAAATGGCGTGTCCGAAATTTGTTTATTTTTGCAGTTAAATAAGGGAAGATGTTAGAAATTGGCGAAAGACCATGGGGAAAATATTACGTTTTAGAGGATGAGCCGCATTTTAAAGTAAAACGCATTGAGGTAAATCCCGGACAACGGCTTTCGTATCAGTTCCACCATAAACGACAGGAACAGTGGACCGTAATTTCCGGTGAAGTCACCGTGATTTTAAATGATGAAAAAAAGGTCTTGCAGTATGGCGAAAGTCTGTCCATACCCCGCGGCGCCAAACACCGGCTCATGAATCTTACGACGAAACCCGCAGCTATAATTGAAGTTCAGACCGGAACATATTTTGGCGAAGACGACATTGTAAGGCTTGAAGATGATTACGACAGGAAATAATTTCCTTGTAAATTTCATAAACTACCTGAGCAGCAAAAGCTTAAAAAACAGGACAGGATGCTTATATTTTATTTTATACTTTTCGGTTTTCCAGGATTTCTGTAAAGTCTTTCTTTCAGTTTTTGAGGTAGTTTCTGCCAACAGGATCTCGTATTTGTGCCGAAGCGCATTGATTTTATACTTTTTTAATAAATTCTTATCAGCCCGGATATCATCCATGTATTTGGAAGTGATTTTTCTGAAGGAAATTTCCATGAGCTTCCAGTTTTTCGACAGACTGCCGGATAAGATGCGGTAATAAAAAAGTTTTTTATTTAAAAAACCAACTTTAAAACCTAAAGAAGTCAAGCGCAAATTCATATCCCAGTCTTCCGCGTGAATTTCTTCATCAAAGGGATAATTTACCAAAAGTTCCCTTTTCACAAAAACACCAACATTGAAGGGTTGGTTTCCGGTTACATTTTCATAGAAAAAATTATCAATGGTGCGCATAATTCTGTTCTTCTGCTTATCGGTGTACGCATCTACCAATTTATTCTCATCCTGAAGGTAGCGGTAACCATCAGCTAAAATAAAATCGAGCTTGTTTTTTTCTAAAAATTCCAGCTTTTCTGTCAGACTTTCTTCAGCCAGCCAATCATCACCGGAGAGTATTGAGACGTATTCCCCACCTGCATTCGACACCAAAATGTTAAGGTTTTTTGCCACGCCAAAACGTTCTGTATTTTCAATGATCCTGTGCGGAATATCCGAATTCTTCAAAACAGATTTGGCCACACTTAAGGTTCTGTCATCAGATTTGTTATCAAGCAAAACAATTTCAAAATTGGGATAAGTTTGGGCGAGAGCAGAATCAACGGCCTGCGCAATGAACTTTTCGTGATTCATTGTAATGATAATCAGGCTGATAAGTGGATGTCGCGTCATCGATAGAAAGTTTAGTTGCTGATTCCGGTTTTTAATAAACTGCTCAGGTGATCTTTAAAAACATTTGAATCCACCTCGTAATCCTCATGAAATTCTGCGCTTTTACTTTCAAAACGAATATACTTCAAATCAAAACCCACGGATTTTGCAAGTGTTGAGAATACGGAAAAACTTCCCCAGACTGAACCCAGCCACGTTAATCCTTTTCCTCCGCGTTTCGCAAAGATCAAATTGGTCCATGCCGCGCCACTGGAACCCACGACCAAATCGGCGTTCTGCATCAAGAAGATTTGTTCATGGATATTTAAGTCTTCGAAATAAACCGCCTGGAAGCCATAATCAACAGCAATACAAAGTAATTCCTCTTCGTTATATTTCCGTCGGGCGGATTTTCTGGCGATAAATATTTTGGAAACCGGCTTGACCTTCACCTCCTCAACTTTGTAATTCTGCAGGCAGACATCGCGCAGATACTGCACCGACTGCGGATCGATCATTGTAAAATCGGGCTCAAATCTTAAACCTTGCTGCAAATTGGGAACTGTAGGATTGGGACTGGTAATAAACCAAAGTTTTAAAAAACCATGGTAGAAATTCTTTTCCAAATAAATGATTTTTAAATCCTTCAGAAAAAATTCGGCAAGTGTCTTTAAGTTTGGAATCTTCTGTATGTCTTCGTCCAATATAAAAGTGAGTTTCCTGTAGTCAGGGATTTTGGTAATAAACTGTGTCTTGGATAATAACTCGATGACAAAATGATAGTAATTGAAGGAAAAAGTTCCGCCCAGATAAACCGCGTCCAACCGGTGAAATTTTGTCGGATGATTGGTTATTTTCGCCAGACTATTCGAATGAAACGATATATTCGTATGATTATAAATAAAATTCACCGGCGGATCTGTTGGGTAAACTTCATAGAAAATCGTGTCTTTCTGCTTTGTTAAAAAAAATGAAGAATTCCCTGGAATAAATACATCTCGGAGGCAAAGTGCGCAGACGGCAGGTCGGGTTACTCCTACAGAATATTCGGGCGCACCGGTCTCACGCGGCAAAAATATCTGCAATTCCTTTTCGGGATCCGCCAGAATTGTTTTCGTTAGAAAAGGAAAGTGAATATTCTGCAGAGGCAAAAACTTCACAATCCGAGCCTTGGTTCGGAAAAATACCGACAGAATTTTATACTTCTTTTTTTTCCTGAGAAGTATTTGGTGAATTTTATCCAAATTGTTTCCTTCCATGAATTAGTTCTGAAAAAATCCTGTTATTTACTTTCCAGAAAGCCATTTCCGCATCGTATAATCTGCCCATTTACCACATTCTGATAAATCTGAAAATTCCTGTTTTCAGATTTGCGGTCAAAAAAATCGTGGTAAAGATGAAAACAGACCGCTTTCATCTTTAAGCGCCGCTGCTTTATTCCCAGATTATTCAGCCGTGCAGCCAGTTCAATATCCTCGTGTCCCCAGCCGTTCATTTCATTGTTGTAACCATTAACAGCGATAAAATCTTCCCTCCAAAATGAAAAATTACAGCCTTTCACATTGCTGGATTTAAAATGATTCTTTCGGAAAAACCTGGAAAGTACGGTATTTCGTGTGGCATTGATTTTATTTTTTGCCAAAACCGCAATTCGGAAAAAGTTCAGTTTGCCGTGCGCCATAATTTCTTCAGTGTGTTCTTTTGAAATAAGAGAACGGCTGCCATTGAGAAAATATTTTTCTTCACGTTCAGAAATATGGTCTTTTATAAAATCTTTATGAAGCAGAATATCGCCGTCGATCTGTATAATATAATCTGCAGATGTTCCTGCCACAGCTTTATTCATAATAACCGTTTTGCGGAAACCCTGATCTTCCTGCCAAAAATGTTTAATGGGAATTCCGCTTTTAAGTTCCCAACGGTCAATCAGGATTTTAGTTTCTACGCCGGAACCGTCATCAGCAATTAATATTTCCGCAGGTTTTATGGTTTGATTCTGAACTGTTTGCAACACCAGATCCAACGCTTTGGGCCAGTTATAAGTAGAAATTAATATTGCTGTTCTCATCTTCACAAATATTGGCTGACACCGTTTTCACAGTACTTTACGCCGTTTTCTTTGGCGAGGGCGAAGATTTCCTCGTTCTTTTTCAAATTTTCTTTTGCATTTACAGGATGAAAAATATGAAAAACCAAGCCGCCAAGTTTCAGGAACCGCTTTTCTTTTCCGGCATTGAGCAGGCGTGCGACAAATTCCTTATCCTCCGGTCCCCAACCTTTGAAATCTTCGTTATAGCCATTAACTTCAATAGCATCGCTGCGCCAATAGGCCATATTGCACCCATGAATTTCCCACCGCTCGTCGCCACTGATCTTATAATTCGATTCGAACTTTTTCCAAAGGAAAGGTATACGGAACGAACTGAAAAAATTGGCAATACCGCGGGAGAACGGGTTAACTGATATATCTAAGTTTTTCAGTTTCTCTGCTGAAAGCTTTTCATCGATATATATGCGGCTTGCACGTACGAATGAATTTTCCTTCGCAAAATCAATATGATCTTTTATAAAATAAGGATGCAGGATCAAGTCACCATCAATCTGAATAATATACGCACCACTGGCTTTTGCGATAGCCTTATTCCGGATTTTGGCCAGCTCAAATCCATTGTCTTCGTGCCAGATATGAAGCAGTGGAACGGGAGAAATTTTCTGATATTTCTCTACTATTTTCGCGGTACTTTCGCCGGAACCATCATCTGCAACCAGGATTTCAGCCGGCAGAACTGTCTGTTCCATAACACTTTTCAAACAGATATCCAGTGCTTCGGGCCAGTTGTATGTCGATATGAGCAGTGAGGTTTTCAAATATTAACGCGTAAATTCCAAAACGGTCTTTTCAATGATTGCTACGCAGTCCAGGATCTCGGCTTCGGTAATTACCAGTGGCGGCGCCAAACGGATAATGTTGCCGTGTGTTGGTTTTGCAAGTAAACCGTTTTCCTTCAGTTTCATGCAAATATCCCAGGCTGTGGTACTTTCGGGCGTATCATTTATTAAAATTGCGTTAAGCAAACCTTTTCCGCGCACTTTTGTAATGAGCGAAGTTTTTGCGATTACTTTTTCGATTTCGGCGCGGAACAGTTTTCCGAGTTTTTCGGCTCTTTCAGCAAGATCTTCTTCCTGCACAACTTTTAGTGCGGCCATGGCCACGGCGCAGGCAACGGGATTTCCTCCAAAAGTTGAACCGTGCTGTCCAGGTTTGATGACGTGCATGATCTCATCATTGGCCAACACCGCAGATACAGGATACATACCACCGGAAATCGCTTTTCCTAAAACAAGAATATCCGGTTGTACGCCTTCATGATCACACGCAATGAGTTTTCCTGTGCGGGCAATCCCGGTCTGAACTTCATCTGCAATAAAAAGAACATTGTGCTGTTTGCAAAGTTCAAAAGCTCCTTTCAAGTAACCTTCATCCGGAACATATACTCCAGCTTCTCCCTGGATAGGCTCTACCAGAAAGGCCGCAATATTTGCCGCATCATTTTTTAAAGTTTCTTCCAAGGCCGCGAGGTCGTTATATGGGATTTTAATGAATCCTGGTGTAAAAGGGCCATAATTCTTACTTGCATCGGGGTCATTTGAAAAAGAAACGATGGTGGTTGTTCTCCCGTGGAAGTTATTTTCGCAAACAATGATTTTTGCTGAATTCTCATCGATACCCTTTACTTCATAACTCCATTTCCGCGCTAATTTCACCGCAGTTTCCACAGCTTCTGCACCGGAATTCATCGGCAGCACTTTATCGAAACTAAAAAGTGAAGTGATCATCTTCTCATATTCGCCCAATTTGGAGTTATAAAATGCACGCGATGTAAGCGCGAGTTTTTTTGCCTGCTCCACCAGGGCTGCCAAAATTTTCGGATGTGAATGCCCCTGATTTACAGCCGAATATGCCGATAAAAAATCATAGTATTTCTTACCCTCAACATCCCAGACAAATACACCTTCGCCTTTATCTAAAACCACAGGCAGCGGATGGTAATTATGCGCTCCATATTCGCTTTCGAGGTTGATATAATATTGGGAATCTTTCTGTTGCGTAACTTCTGACATATCTTTGCTTTTTTACAAATTTAAGGATTATTAATGGAAACAAAAACTGCCTCAAATTGAGGCAGCAGGTATAAAAAAGTATATTTCTTAATTTTCGAAATTTTTATCCATCACGAAATCCTCCATGAATTTTGTGGTGTAGTTACCGGCGATATAATCTTCATTTTCCATCAGCTGGCGGTGGAAAGGAATTGTTGTTTTTACCCCTTCTATATAAAACTCCTCGAGCGCACGCTTCATCTTGGCAATCGCTTCGTCCCGCGTTTGTGCCGTAGTGATCAGTTTTGCGATCATAGAATCGTAGTTCGACGGAATCGTGTACCCGGAATATACGTGCGTGTCTACGCGAATTCCGTGACCACCGGGAATATTAAGTTCGGTGATCTTTCCGGGTGACGGGCGGAATTCATTGTATGGGTCCTCTGCATTGATCCTGCACTCTATGCTGTGAAGCTTAGGTAAATAGTTGGTGCCGGAAATTGAAAAACCTGAAGCCAAAAGAATCTGCTCACGAATCAGATCGTAATCCACCACCTGTTCCGTAATCGGATGTTCTACCTGAATACGCGTGTTCATTTCCATAAAATAGAAATTCCTGTCTTTGTCGACGAGAAATTCGATGGTTCCTACACCTTCATAACCGATATATTCTGCAGCTTTTACGGCAGCGGCGCCCATTCTTTCGCGAAGTTCATCGGTCATGAATGGCGAAGGCGTTTCTTCGGTCAGCTTTTGATTTCTGCGCTGGATGGAGCAATCTCTTTCGGATAGGTGACACGCCTTGCCATACTGGTCACCGGCGATCTGAATTTCTATATGGCGTGGTTCTACAATCAGTTTTTCCATGTACATACCGCCATTTCCGAAGGCAGCAGTCGCTTCCTGAACGGCCGAGTCCCAGTGATCGTGCAGATCCTCGGCACGGAAAACAGCACGCATACCTTTTCCGCCACCACCGGCAGTTGCTTTAATCATCACAGGATAACCGATTTCTTCTGCTAAAACTGCGGCAGTTTCGTAGCTGTCAATAAGACCTTCTGAACCGGGAACGCATGGAACACCGGCTTCTTTCATGGTTGCTTTGGCGTTGGCCTTATCGCCCATTCTGTCGATATTATCGGGAGTTGCACCTATGAACTTGATGCCGTTTTCCTGACAGATTCTGGAGAAATTGGAATTCTCCGATAGGAATCCATAACCCGGATGTATCGCATCTGCATTGGTGATCTCGGCAGCTGCAATGATATTTGAAATTTTTAAATAAGAATCTTTACTCGCCGCAGGACCGATACAAACTGCTTCATCTGCAAACCGCACATGCAGACTGTCCTTGTCGGCGGTTGAATACACAGCGACTGTTTTGATCCCCATCTCTTTGCAGGTACGCAGGATGCGCATCGCAATTTCGCCGCGATTGGCTATTAATATTTTTTTAAACATCTAAGAAATTTTGAATTTTAAATTTTGAATTTTAAATTATTTTAGAAAGGTCATCTAAAATTTATAATCTATCATTTAAAATTATATTAAGAAGGATCTACAAGGAATAATGGCTGATCATATTCTACCGGAGTGGTATCATCCACAAGAATTTTCACAATTTTACCGGAAACTTCGGATTCGATCTGGTTGAAGAGTTTCATAGCTTCGATCACACAGACTACTTTACCCACGGATACTTCGTCGCCTACATTTACAAATACATCTTTATCCGGTGATGGTTTTCTGTAGAAAGTTCCGATCATTGGGGATTTTATGGTCACCAGTTTACTTTCGTCGGCTACCGGTTCTTCGGCTGCATTTGGAGTTGCCGGGGCTGCGGCCTGTGGCTGCGGTGCGGAGATCTGCTGCGCACCTGTATGATAAACTGGTGGCTGCTGCATGTAAGTTACCTCATTTCCCCCAAGCGGGGTTTTAATGGTGATTTCGAAATCTTTTGTTTTGTACTTTACCTCGGAAACCTCAGCTTTAGACACAAATTTAATGAGATTCTGTATGTCTTTAATGTCCATAAAAATAATATTTATTTATTATGCCAAAGATACATAAAAACAACAAAAAACCACCCGAAATCAAAAAATCGAGTGGTTTTTGTATAAATTTAAGTGAAAACCTTGCTTTATCGCTTAATCTTCGTCTGTAGTTTCTACGGCTTTTTCCATTACCACTTTACCGCGGTAATACAGTTTACCTTCGTGCCAGTGTGCTCTGTGGTAAAGGTGCATTTCTCCGGAAGTTGCATCTTTGGCCAACTGAGGAACCTCAGCTTTGTAATGCGTTCTTCTCTTATCTCTTCTTGTACTGGATTGTCTTCTTTTTGGATGTGCCATTTTCTTATAATTTTGTTGATGAGCGATGAGGAATTGATTGCTCAATACTCATCATTTTAAACTATTTTAATTTTTATCTTTCAATTTCTGCAGTGCTTCCCACCGCGGGTCAATTACGGGTTTTTCTTCCTCTTCTTCTACGGGACTGAATCTGTTCAGTATTTCCAGGTCTTCTTCCGACAGGTCCGGCGAAACTTTTTTCATAGGTATCGCAAGCACCACATCTTCATATATGAGCTGAACAATGTTGAAGGCGTGATCCTGAGCAGGAATGGTAATTACATCAATATCGCTGTCATCATATTCCTCTCCGAATTTTACCAGAACTCTGATCTCATTTTGTAACGGGTAACGGAAGTATTCGTTTGAAATATCACAAACCAATCTTACCGAACCTGCTGTTGTAATCCAGAACTCCAGAAATGTGGCGTGTTTTTCCATTAACACATCTGCCACCAGTTCAGGTTCCGAAAATTCCTGTTCCGTATCGAAAAGCGCAAAGAACGTCTTATCTATCTCAAATTGGAAATTATGTTTTCCGTTTTTCAGTCCGGAAAAAACAACTTCGTAGTTTTTTCTCCTGTCCATAAATTGAGTGTGCAAAAATATGCAATTTTTTTAATATTACAAATAATTCTGAAAACAAATCCCCGACATTTCAAATTTATCCCGGTTTAATGATTTTGGTCGCGTGGCAGGTCCTCATCAACACCACTGTTCACGGGGCTTCTGCGTGGCTGAAGCCTGTTTGTCATCAGATCATTATATTCCTGCCGGTTCTTAAATATTTTGATTGCAGTAAAAATCGCTTCTGTAAAACTGTGCTCATCTGCAATATTTTGTCCGGCAATATCGTAAGCCACACCGTGATCGGGTGAGGTCCTCACAAAGGGAAGACCGGCGGTATAATTTACACCGTCTTCGTAAGCCAGTGTTTTAAACGGTGCCAAACCCTGATCGTGATACATGGCTAAAACCGCATCGTATTTTCTGTAATTTGCGGGCTGAAAAAAACTGTCTGCCGGAAAAGGGCCGAACGCCAAAACACCATTATCGAATAGTTCGCGGATCACAGGCTGAATAATTTCAATCTCTTCCCTGCCGATTGCGCCACCATCGCCGGCATGCGGATTAAGTCCGAGTACAGCAATTTTTGGCCTTTCGATCTGAAAATCTTCGGTAAGACACTGGTTCAGGAGCTTGATCTGTTTTTTAATCTTCTCTTTTGAAATGCTTTCTGCAACCTGAGAAACAGGGATATGGTGTGTCGACACAGCCACTTTCAAATCATCGGTAACCAGGAACATCAGTCCTTTTTTCCCGAACTTTTCTTCGAGATAACCGGTATGACCTGCGTGGGCAAAACCCTGCTTCAACATTTCATCTTTATTAATG
Organism: Kaistella palustris DSM 21579; assembly: GCF_000422265.1. Classification (GTDB taxonomy): domain Bacteria; phylum Bacteroidota; class Bacteroidia; order Flavobacteriales; family Weeksellaceae; genus Kaistella; species Kaistella palustris. The sequence goes on along the minus strand of NZ_AULL01000016.1, from coordinate 242,169 downwards.
GGTGCGGTAACCAACACATCAATCTCACCGTTCATAAGTGCTGTAGAAGCTGCTTCAAGAGAGTCGATTGCCATACGCGTTGATTCTTCAGTTGGCGTTCCCAGGTTAACATTTACATTGTCTTTCCAAAGGTTAACCATATTGATCTTGTCATTCTGGACCTGACCAACTTCGGTAATATAATTAAAGGTATGCTGAAATTTGAAAATATTCTTCTGATAGGTAAACAGTTTTCCGGAACCAAAAATAACCGGTGTGAAAAATTCGGTAATCGCTTTATCGTTCAAAGATTTCATAATGATTTCCGGACCAATGCCATTAAAATCACCTATTGATATGCCTACTTTTATTTTCTGATGTTTCGGACCCATTTTTGTTATCTTTGGATATTAATAGAATTTCACAAATTTAATAAATTAGGACGAACTATCCCGATTTATTTAAAACAGCGGAAACTCAGACCTCCTGATTTTAGCGCTTTCTTAAGAAAAAAAATATATGTTTACAGGAATTGTTGAAGCCACAGGAATCGTGGAACAAATTACACCAAAAGGCACCAATGTAGAGTTTATTCTGTCCTGCCCTTTCACCCAAGAATTAAAAATTGATCAAAGCCTGGCGCACAACGGCTGCTGCCTTACGGTAGTTGAGATTACAGATGACAAATACAGTGTTACTGCGATCCAGGAATCACTCGAAAAAACCAATCTTGGACAGTGGAAAGAGGGTACCCAAGTAAATCTCGAACGCTGTCTGAAGTTCGATGGACGGCTCGACGGACACCTGGTGCAGGGACATGTAGACCAGACAGGAACTGTAGAAAATATTGAAGATAAGGACGGAAGCTACCAAATCACGATCCGGCATTCCGAGGATGGAGGGTTTATAACCGTACCCCAGGGCTCGATCACGGTCAACGGAATCAGCCTCACAGTAGCCGAAAGTGGCGAAGGTGAATTTAAAGTGGCTATCATACCTTATACCTGGGAGTTTACCAATATGAAAAATCTTCAGAGTGGTGATATTGTCAATTTGGAGTTTGATATTATCGGAAAGTATGTAACGAAACTTATGACAAAAAATGCCATTCTCTAAATACAAAGGTTACAGTCTGCGGAACAAGGTTTTCGGTGGTTTTCTGCTCATCTGTCTGCTGAGTATTTTGGGTTCAACCGTGCTTTCTTATTTTGTTTTAAAGAGCAATGCTATAGAGCAGAGCCGCACCGATCTGCAGAAAAAGTCAGATGCGCTTATGTCTGCGCTGGATTATGCAGTAAGTCACCGCCAGGTTCAGACCGCCGATCTTCCCGACGTTTTATCCAACGATATCTTCGAAATTGCCGACATTAATAATCAGGATATCATGATTTATGACCTGAAAGGTAACCTACTGATCTCCAACAAAGACATTCACCTCATTCCAAACAAAAAAATCGAGCTCGACATTGTAAACCGGGTTTTAAAAAATGTAGGCCGCGTTGATTTTCAAAGTTATGACAAGAAGACAGACGCCAATGTAACTTCCTCTTATATGCTTTTGAAAAACAATATGCTGGAACCCATCGCAATTGTCTATTTTCCCTTCTACCACAACGATTCCTCTTATTTTAATGTTTTTGATAAGTATGTGAATTATATTGTATTAGTGAATCTCGCAATTATCGCCATCGCGATTTTCATGAGCTGGATCATCTCCAACAATCTTACAAAAGCAGTGTCGAAATTCTCGGAACTTGTAAACAGGATCACACTTTTTGAAAATGAACCGCAGCCGATCAGGTATTATCAGAATGACGAATTAAACCAGCTTGTAAAGGCTTACAACAAAATGATTTTGCAGATCAAAGAGCAGAAAGAACGGCTGAGTTTTAAGGAAAAAGAAGAAGCCTGGCGCGAGATGGCAAAACAGGTCGCGCACGAAGTGAAAAATCCGCTTACTCCGATGAAACTCACCATTCAGAATTTCGAAAGGAAATTTGACCCGGCGGACCCCAAAATTCATGATAAGGTAAAACACATGAGCAAAACGATCGTAGATCAGATCGACCTTGTAGCTACAGTGGCCACCGCTTTCTCACAGTTCGCGCAACTTCCCGAAAAGCACAATGAAATTTTCGATCTGAACCGTGAGATCAAAAACATCATCAATGTATTCAGCGACGAGAAAATCTATTTTCACGCGAACCAGGACAATATAATGATCGATATGGACAAGATCTACCTCTCGAGAATTATTACAAATCTGGTATCAAATGCGCGCCAAGCACGTGACGAAACTCGCGAAAGTGTAGTAAACGTAGATGTAGAACAACGCCACAAACGCATTCTCATCACAGTCCACGACAACGGGATCGGAATTTCGCAGGAGCTGTACGACCGGATCTTCGAACCCAATTTCACCTCTAAATCCAGTGGCACCGGGCTGGGTCTTACCATGGTCCGCAAAATGGTTGAAGATTACAAGGGTGAAATTTCGGTGGAATCTGAAGTGGGAAAAGGCACAACTTTCAGGATTTCTTTACCTTCAAATCTTTAGAGCGGCAAGCAATTCATTAAATAAGAATACAGAATTCTTTGGCAAAGTATCATTAATGAAACCTTTTCATTTTCAGCAATTCAGTCTTCAACAAAATCAAAACGTTTTCCGCGTGGGTACCGACGGGGTTTTACTCGGTGCGATGGCCAGCGTAGAAAATGCCCCAACCATTCTGGAAGTCGGGACAGGTACTGGCTTAATCTCGCTGATGGTGGCGCAGCGAAACGGGAGCGCTAAAATAGTAGCTTTGGATATTGATAATAACGCCGTAAGCCTGGCGGCCGAAAATTTTAAGAATTCACCGTTCACTGCCAGGTTGTCTGCGCAAACCGTCGATTACAGGGACTTCGAAACCGTAGAAGAATTCAGTCACATTATTTCAAATCCGCCCTATTTTGAGCAGAATTCTTCAATAAAAGATATCACTGCACGACAGCAGACACAACTTTCGTTTAATACTTTAATTAAAAAAACTGCCACACTTTTAAAGAGTGACGGCCGATTTTCTGTAATTATACCCTTTGAAGCAGGACTGGAATTTGAAAAACTATGTGTTGAAAATGGACTGCACGCCTTTAGAAAAATAAAAATATCCGGACTGAAAGATTCCAAACCAAAACGGTGGATCCTGGAATTCAGCAAAAAACCCGGTCCATGTAATGAAGCAGAATTTACGATCGAAAAGTCAGCACGACGGTATTCGGACGAATATCTTGAACTGACTAAGGACTTTCATCTCTTTGGAAAAAGATAAAAAAAATTATTTAGGAGCGTTCAGCGTCACCACAATATCCTTCGAAATATTTTTCCTCGAGGTGTATTTGGCATCGCAAACCGAGGTGGTTAAAGTATAGGTTCCCTTATCCAGAAGCACAAAATTCTGATTGTTTGCGGGCACATCCAGATTATAATATTTTTTTCCGCTGATCTTTACGATCAGATTGCACTTCGATTTGTTTACGATCTGCACATAAGCTGTTGTACTGGAGGGATCGCTGTTGAACAGATGGTTCAGCAGATCGGCAGTTCGCTTATGTTTATCGTTGGAGCCGTCTTTGGCGACATCCCTTTTAATGGAGGTCTGCAGTTTTGACGTGCTGAGCGGTTTTACCGTGGGTTTTGCCACTTTTGCCTGTTGCGCTTTTGTTTTATCACCATTGATCACCGCGAAAAGTTTGCGGCGGAATTCGGGAGTTTTCGGGTGGTTCGGATTATATTTTATGAAATTTGCAATAACCTGTGGATCGCTGCTGTTCTCCACCTGTGCAGCAGAATATTTAGATTGTGCAAAAGAATATACCGATAAAAAAAGAGGAAAAAAATAGAAAAATCTTCTCATGAAAAGGGTGATTTTTAAAGTTGAAATTTTAGTAATAACGTATAAATCTGCTTTTTAGTTTGTATGGAATTTATTATCTTTGCACGGCCGAAAAAAGCTAAATTATTCAATTTTAATTATAAAAATAAATATATGTATACAGTGGTTGCTGCAGATGTAGCTAAATTAAGAAACATTACAGGAGCAGGAATGATGGACTGCAAAAAAGCCTTGATCGAAGCTGAAGGCGATTTCGATAAAGCAATTGAAAACCTCAGAAAAAAAGGTCAGAAAGTTGCAGCAAACAGAGCCGACAGAGATTCATCTGAAGGTGCAGTAATTGCCAAAGTGAACGAAGACAACACGCTGGGTGCGGTTATCGCGCTGAACTGCGAGACTGATTTCGTAGGTAAGAATGATAATTTCGTAGAACTGGCGCACGAACTTGCGGAGCAGGCTGTATTTTATGCAAATAAAGAAGAATTTTTAGCGTCAGATTTCCACGGAATGACTGTAGCCGACAAACTGATCGAGCAGACCGGTGTGATCGGTGAAAAAATCGAGATCGGTTCTTTCGAAAGAATTGAAGGTCCTTTCCTTGGAGCTTACATCCACGCAGGAAACAAGATCGCTGCAATCGCATCGCTTTCCGGTAAGGCCGAAGGAGCTGCAGAAGCTGCAAAAGCTGTAGCCATGCAGGTTGCTGCAATGAACCCAATCGCTTTGGATGAAACTATGGTTTCTCAGGAAACGATCGACAAAGAACTCGATATCGAAAGAGAACTTTTAACTAAAGAAGGAAAACCTGCAAACATCATCGATAATATCCTGAAAGGTAAAATGCAGAAATTCTACAAAGACAATACTTTGGTACACCAGGCTTTCATTAAGGATTCCGGTGTTTCCGTAGCAGACTACGTAAAATCCGTGAATTCAGATTTAAAGGTTGTAGGTTTTGTAAGAGTAAGTCTTTCGTAACAGAAATATTTCTGAAAGTATATTTAAAATCTCTTTCTTATTGGAAAGGGATTTTTTCGTTTAAATAGGAGTAATTTTGCAGTCCTAATTTTTATATAATTGAAAAATTTACTTTCCTTAGTTTTTGCCTTGTTTTTTATTGCCGGATATTCGCAACAATATATTACGGTAACTTCAAAAACTCCCGACGAACTTGTAAGAGATGTGTTTATCGGTTCTAATAATGCCAGCTGTATTACGGTCTCTAATATAACAGCGAAAAACTGGTCAGATTATGACAATTATAAACCTTTTAGCTACGGTTATTTCGAAAAAGGCAGTTTACCTTTTGCTATAGAAAAAGGGATAATCTTGAGTACCGGCGGCGCAAACCATGCATCCGGTCCAAATACGACAACTTTGATGGATGGGGTTGCGGACTGGCCCGGGGACACCGATTTAGCCGACGCTTTTGGAGCTTCCGTCGGCAGCTTTGTAAACGCAACTTCCCTGGAGTTTGATTTTATCGCTTATAATACGACGGGAATAAGTTTCGACTACATGTTTTTATCGGAAGAATATCAGAGCAGTGGTTGTAATTATTCCGATTCATTTGCATTTCTTATCAAAGAGGTCGGTGAGACTTATTATCATAATATTGCACTAGTTCCGGGTACGAATACACCTGTTTCATCAACAACGGTTCGCGGAGAAGGTCCCTGCTCGGCCAGAAATCCCGAATATTTTGACAGATATAACTATCCGCCTTACTCCTCCCGTCAGGATTCACCCACCAACTTTGATGGCCAGACAAAAGTGCTTACCGCCAGAACCAACATTATCCCGGGCCAAAAATATCATATCAAACTGGTGATTGCCGACAACACCAATTACTCCCACGATTCCGCCGTATTCTTAAAAGCCGGAAGTTTCGTCGGTAAAAAAGATCTGGGTCCTGATCTTTTGCTGGGCGCAAACACCTCGCTGTGCGAAGGCGCCACGAAAACACTCGATGCCACCACGACAGGTGGAACTGATTACAGATGGTTCAGAAATGGAAATCCGATTCCCGGCACAGATAATAATCCTAAATACACGGTTGATCAGGAAGGAGTTTATGAAGTAACTTTGGATGTGGGCGGCTGCCAGCTGAAAGGCTCCATCACAGTTGAGTATGGCGCAATACCTCTGTTTTCCCCAAATCCATATTTTTGTAATTACAACGAGGGAAATCCCATATCACTTAATCTTCAGGATTTAAAGTCTCAAATTATTTCCAATTATAAAGATTATTTTCAGGTAAGATATTATCAGTATGAAAACGATGCACTCGCCGGAAATTCAAATTTTCTTTCCGAACCATTTACCTATTCTTCTGATACCGAAGTTTATATCTGGGTAAGGAGCGGTTCCTGCCCGCCGGAAATTGAAAGTGTACATTTATTAACGCCTAAAAAGTCACTCCTTTTAAGTGACCAAGCCATCTGTCCCAACGCGACAACTACTTTAAAAGCGGAAACTACATTTATCTATTACAAATGGATGCGTGAAAATGGTGATGTGATAGTGGAAGGACCTACCAATAATATGATCAGCGGCATCTCAACAGGTAAATACAAAGTGCAGCTTACCTCAGCTAATGGCTGTTCGCTGGAACAGGATGTTACGATCTCTGCCGCGACTTTACCCCAAATTACAAATATCGACGTTACCGGAAATACAGTTACAGTGAATGTTGCAGGTGGCGAGCCGCCTTACCGGATCACCAATTCGTGGAACAGCGAAGTTCTTACCGGCACCAATGTTTTTCAAAATGTACCTCGCGGCAAACATACCGTTTCGGTCACTGACGCGCAAAACTGCGAAACAGTAACGAAGGAGCTTCTTATCCTCAATTTGATTAATGTCATTACACCAAACGCTGACGGCAAAAATGAAGTTTTGGATTACTCCGATCTCAACATTAAAAAAGACGTGAAGATCGAGATTTTTGACCGTTTTGGAAATCAGGTTTTTATATCGCAGAAAACTCCTTACACTTTTGACGGAAAAATGAACGGAAGACCGCTGCCAACGGGAACATATTGGTATATACTGAACTGGACTGAGCCCGATACCAATTTGCCGGTTTCCTACAAAGGCTGGATTTTAATCAAGAACAGAAACTAATCTAAGCAAGCGAAATGTGGTCGAAATGCTGAAACCCATTTAGAAAATCTTTGACCGACATTCTTTTTTTTCCTTCGAGCTGCACTTCTTCAGGCAGGTACAGACCATCTGAAGTGGAAATCTGGAAGCAATGTTTACCGATTTCTAATGTTCCGGGCTTTTTACGCTCCTCCGAAAGCTGAATATTTCCTTTGTAGATTTTCAGGAATTTCTCTTCATCGCCAATTTTAAGAGTGGTGAAAGCTGCGGGATACGGTGACATGCCCCGAATAAAATTATGAACGGTTTCTGAACTTTGATCCCAGTTGATCCGCGTATCTTCTTTAAAGATTTTAAAAGCATTTTTGGGATGTTCCACTTGTGGTTGCGGTTTTTCGTGAATCGTATTTTCAGCAAGACCGTCCAGGGTTTTTACCACAAGTCCGGCGCCCATTTCCATCAGTCTGTCGTGGAGGGAACCTGCATTTTCGTGGGGAAAGATGTCGAGTTCCTGCTGCAGTAAAATATTACCTTCATCAATCTTTTCATTAATAAAGAAAGTGGTTGCGCCTGTGGTTTTCTCTCCGTTAATGATGGCGTAATTGATCGGTGCCGCACCGCGATAATCCGGCAGGAGCGAGGCGTGCAGATTAAATGTTCCGAGCGGCGGCATTTCAAATAAAACTTTTGGCATCATTCGGAAAGCGACGACCACAAAAACATCCGCGTTGAGTTTTCTGATATCCTCCAGAAAAGCCGGATCCTTTAATTTTTCAGGTTGAAAAACAGGTAACTGCTGCTCCACCGCATAATCTTTTACCGCCGAAGTGTTTATCTTCTGTCCGCGCCCACTGGCTTTGTCTGCTACGGTTACTACGCCTGCAACTGTATGGTGGGAATTATGAATGGCTTCGAGACAGGTTTTTGCAAATTCAGGCGTCCCGAAGAATACTATGTTCAATGATTTCATTTTTCTGGAATGTAAGGTTGTGCAGCAAGAAGCACATTTTTGTTTTGATTTAAGGCAAAATTTTTATCAGGTTGCGATATAGGTACGGAAATTCAGCATTTTCACCTCCCCGGAATCGAGAAGCTGAATAAGGTTTTCAAGTATATTTTCTTTTTCATAATAATGAAGGCGAATGGCAATTTCCTCTACGTTGGCGGGATTCTGTTTTAGAATGCTCAATATCTCTCCGGATATATTCCGTCCGAAAACGCCCTCCTTCTGTTGTACACAAACCGAACATTTACCGCAGTTCTTTACATTTTTCTCACCGAAATAAGATAGTATCAGTTTCATTTTACAGTAATCTGAATCCTGCACAAAGAACTTCATTTCCTCCCACTTCTGAATTTTATTTTTTTGAATCTGTTCAAATAGATGCCAGTATTTTCCCTGCATGCTGCGGTCATCCCTATGTTTTAAAAATTTAATGCCCGACAGTGCTCCATCGATATAATCTACATAACCTTTCCTCTGCATATCTTTGATCCGCTCGCGGACAAGATGGGGTTCAGAACTAATTTTTGTGCTAAAGTTCTGCTCACTGAACATGATCTTGTGTGTGGTAAGCCCCGAAAAATTCCGCAACATCAATTCCAGAAAATATGCATCGCTTTTAGGAAGAATGTCGAGGTCATCCGCAGAAATTTTCAGTTCAAGAGAAGACAGCGACTTGTTTGCTCTGTAAAATATAAGTTCCTGGTTATGCAGAAAGTTCAGTACATTTCTGATCTTCGCAAGCGAGGTTTTTGTTGCCTGCTGGATCCGCTGGATATGGAGCTGGAAAATATTTTCCGGGAGATCATTTTCAGCGATCTGAAAAGTGGAATAAATGTACGAGACGATATTTTTAAATTCTACTCTCGACGGGATCTGATTCATCAGAATCTGATCAAAATTCTTGAGTTCCTGTTCGTTCCAAAGCAAAAATGCATAAGATTGCTCACCATCCCGGCCGGCGCGGCCAATTTCCTGATAGTAATTCTCCAGTGACTGTGGCGGTGAGAAATGCAGAACAAAACGGACCTGATCCTTATCAATCCCCATACCGAAGGCATTGGTGGAAATAAGCACATGGTTACGGCTTCGGATCCATAAATCCTGCTTGGCATTTTTCTCCTTTAAACTCAAACCTGCATGAAAAAAATCGACATTTTGAATATTATTCCGCTGGAGGTATTTGGTTAACTCTTCGGTTTCTTTGCGGCTGCGCACGTAAATAATCCCTGCCGAATTATTGTACTTAAGAAGATCCAGTACGCGCTGGTATTTATCTGAAATCCGGTCGGAGACAATTTTAATATTAGTTCTGCGGAAACTTTGCTGAAAGACCGCGCTGTTCTGTAAGTTTATTTTATTTTTTATTTCCTGCAGCACTTTCGGTGTGGCAGTCGCAGTAAGCGCGAGCACCGCAATATCTTTAAGGCCGGCCCGGAAATCCTTGATATTCTGATAACTCGGCCGGAAATCCTGGCCCCATTCGGAAATACAGTGCGCTTCATCAACCGCAATAAATGATATTTGAATTTCCTCTATATTCTGTAGAAACACTCTGTTTGTAAGTCGCTCCGGGGATACGTACAAAATTTTAGTAATACCGTTTTTACAGGTATTGAAGATCGTTTCTGCATCGAAGTCATCAAGTTCGGAGGATAAGTATTCGGCTTCAATTCCTTTACTTTTTAAATGGAAAACCTGATCTTTCATTAAGGCTAAAAGAGGCGAAATAACCAGACAGGTTCCCTCCAGGATAAGTGCCGGCAACTGATAGCACAGCGATTTTCCGCCGCCCGTAGGCAAAAGTACAAGCGTATCCTTGCCCGAGATCACCGAATCAATGATCTCCTCCTGCTGTGCACGGAACTGTGAGTGACCCCAAAAATGTGTTAAGGTCTGCCTCTTGAGCTGTTGAAAATCCTGCGCCGAAACCATGAAGTAAAAATACAGAAAGTAAAGGCACAAAACAAAAAAAGCCACGCAGTGCGTGGCTTTAAATATATAATTATAAAAATTATTTAGCTTCGAAGTAAACTCTTCGGTTTGCTCTGTTTTTCCATTCAGGGCATTTCGTAGCTGGATTACACTCCGGATATTTAAGGTCTTTTTCTCCTCTACCGATTGCATCTAACTTACCTGAATCTACACCATTCTGGATCAGATAATTTTTAACTGTATTCGCTCTTCTTTCGGAAAGTCTTTGGTTATAAGCGTCAGATGCTCTTGTATCTGTACCACCTATTACATTATAGCTTCCGGTTGAGGAGTTAATATAGTTAACTGCATTATTTAAAATTGGTGTATTTGACGGAAGGATTCTGTCTGAGTCCAAATCAAATTCAATACCTTCCAAAGTTCTGGTATTATCTGTTACTGTACTGTTGGTCGGACAACCATTGTTTTCAACAGGTCCCGGTACAGTTACACATTTGTCATAAAGGTCAATTACCCCATCTAAGTCTGTATCCAAAGCTACACCTGCACCGTCAACTCTTGCACCTGCAGGAGTATCAAGCTGTCTGTCCCAATCGTCGCAAACACCATCGTTATCCGCGTCTCCTTTTTTACAAACTTCAACATCCTGGTTTTTCTCAGCCAAAACATCTAACTTGTAATAGATTTCCTGCAACGGGTCGTGCCACATCAGGTGTGATTCGTGTTTTCCTAATTTTAATGACAGTCCTAAAGTAGCATTAAAGAAGTTATCGGAAACCGCATCATTTCTACGGTTGATTTCACTGTACTGAGCACCGCCACCATCAAACTGATCGTCGGTAGTAACAACATACATTACTCTACCTTCCAGGTCAATTCTTCTGTTTATTTTATATTTTAAACCTGCACCGGCCTGTCCGAACAGTGAATTAAATTTAAACGGTTTAACTTCTGTCATCAGTCTTTGACCTGCAGCATCTTCCAAATAAGCTCTGTAAGCCAGTGTTCCAATACCTGCGTAACCGTGAAGCGCCCATCTGTAAGGAGATTTGTTGTCAACTCTTCTCAACAGGTTAGAGAAATTCACATCTCCTAAAAGGGAGATCGCGTCATATTGTGTACGTGCACCAAGATCCTGATAACCGGTTCCTGTAGCATTGTCAGTTTTGGTGTTGAACCAACCCTGTCTGGTTTCTCCCCTGTCGTACTGAAGATTTAAGCCGAAAGCATGGGTAATTGCCTTGTCGATACTGACATAAGCAGAATATCCAAAAACATTCTTACCGTTTCCATTTTTAATTGAAGTTAAATCTGCGGACTGAAGAAGCGGAACGCCGGCACCAACAGAAATTGCCCAGTCATTAAATCGTTTAGACTCCTGTGTAAAAGGAGATACATTTGCAGAACCTGAAGAATAGGTATCTGGGTAACCCATTGTTGATACTGCGACCGAATCCTGCGCAAAGATAGCGGTAGGCAGAGCCAATGCTAGAGCTGCGATTGCTAAATTTAGTTTCATAAATTTATTTTTTTAGTTATTATTATTTATTTTTTTAAGTAGCTGTATTTGTTGAAAACGTAATGGACAAGGGATATTCAAGCGTTTTCTTTCTCCGTCCTACTCAACAATTACCGTGCCACTATCCTAAATTTTATTTACCAACTGAGTTTGTCGCACCTGTATAATTGGTGGGGCAGCCATCATTTTCTACCGTTCCGGGAACAGTTACACATTTATCATACAGATCGATAACGCCATCCAGATCCATATCCAGGGCAACACCGGCACCATCAACCCTTGCACCTGCAGGCGTGTCAAGTTGTCGGTCCCAATCATCGCAGACACCGTCATTATCATTATCGCCTTTTTCACAGACTACAAAATCGTTTGAAGCGTTTTCTAAAGCGCCTGTTCTGTAGTAAGCTTCCTGTAACGGATCATGCCATGCGAGGTGCGAGTCATGCTTACCAAGCTTGAAGGTTAAACCCAGATTTACGGTCCACATATCATCACTGTGTGAGTCGCTGATGAGATTATAGTTGATGCGCGGTGATCCCGTGTCACGTAACCGTCCGCCTCCATCGAATGCCTCGTCGCCAGTAAATATATACATCGTTCTCGCTTCTACATCGATCAGTTTATTCACCTTATACTTCACACCCACACCACCCTGAAAAAAGAAAGACGAAATGTTCAGTTTCTGATCCACAGAAATGGGAAAGGTTCTCGGGTTATAATTAGAAAGGTCATTATCAAGCAGCAGGGTTTCATAGCCCTGCAATCCTACACCCCCGTAGCCGTGCAATGCCCATCTGTAAGGAGAATGATTATCGACGCGCCGAAGTAAGTTTGAAAAATTGAGATCTCCCAGAACAGATATCTGGTTAAATTTCGTCCATGCATCTGCTACACCGGCTTTTACACCTTCCGCGCCAGGTAACATACCGCGCTGATTGGTTTTGCCCGTGGCATACTGTAGACTCATACCAAAGGTGTGTGATATCTGTTTGTCCAGTGATACATAAGCGTTCCAGCCCCAGTTGATTTCCTTGTCGTAAAAGGACGTTAAGTCTGCTTTGGCCATAAATGCAGCACCACCACCGACGGAGATTGCCCAGTCGTTGAACCTTCTCGCGGAATTATCGAATTTCTGAACCTTCGCCGAGCCGCTGGAGAAAGTATTCGGATAATTGCTGGTACCCGAAACCTGCGTTTGGGCAGATATCGCCACAGGAGCAATAACTGCTAAAAATAAACCTAATTTCATATTTTGTGTTTTAGTGTTTTAAGGACTGTAGAAGACGCATTGAAAAATCCCGGTCGTGCAGATGTCTGATGTGTGGAATTTGCAATCTCTTGCACTTGAAAATTACCTGCCCGAATAAGACGATATCAATATCTATAACTCTGTCTGCATAGGTTTCTGTAACCGACGAATCGACCAATCGGCCCATCTCCACTTCTATCTTTTTTATCGAATTCAGAAGTTTAATTGGCGAAAAGTCGGATTTTATCAGTACTGCAATATTACAAAATATATTATTACTTGCAAATTCTACAGGTTCAGAATAAAGGAACGGACTTTGCGCCACCACCGGACCGATTTCTTTTTTAATCATTTCTAAGGCACGCTCCAGATTTCCGCGCGTATCTCCAAGATTACTCCCAAGTAACAAAGTGACCTCATATTGCGACATATTCTGAAATATTAAAAATTTATGAAAGGGTTCTTTAAAAACGTCTTAGCAAATATAGTGGCAATTATGCTCATAGGTGCCGTTTTTTTTATGTTTATACTAATGATGATCGTCGCAGGTTCTTTCAGCGACAGCAAGAAAACAACTGTAAAATCAAATTCCGTACTTACTTTAGACTTTAAAACAAAAATCATAGACAGCCCTACCGAGGGAAACGAAAACTTGTTTTCCTTTACCGAAAAGCAGAAGAACGTCCTGATCTATGATATGCTGCAAGCCATTAAAAATGCAAAGACCGATGATCACATAAAAGGAATCAGCATAGAAACTGATGGCTTACAGGCTGGGATGACGCAGCTCGACGACATTAGGGCCGCATTGCAGGATTTTAAGAAAAGTGGAAAATTTGTGTATGCCTATGGAAATACAGTTTCGCAGCCTGCATATTATTTAGGGTCCGTAGCCGATCAGTATTACCTGAACCCCGCCGGTGGAATTGAACTGAAAGGCTTAAGCTCAGAAGTCCTTTATATGAAAGGTTTTACGGAAAAATATGGTATTGGCGTAGAAGTGATCCGCCACGGTAAATATAAATCTGCGGTAGAACCCTTTCTGCGCGACGACATGTCACCTGAAAACCGCGAGCAGATATCGGTTCTGCTAAGCGACCTCTGGCAGCCAAATGCCATAAAAATCGCCAACTCAAGAAAAATTGACACGGCACAATTCCGCTCCATAGTCGACAGCCTTTACGGCATTATTCCCGATTACAGTTTGCAGCACAAACTTGCAGACCGCCTGATTCAGAAAGAACAGTATGACGAGATTTTAAAATCCAAACTGAAACTCGGCGACAAGGATAAGCTCAACAGAATTTCTTTTACCTCCTATTTAAAATCATTTGGAAGCGATAATGCCTCTGCGGATAATCAGGTTGCGGTTTTATATGCCTCCGGAGCAATTTACAACGGCGAAGGCTATGATGCGATTTACGCGGATAATTTCATTAAAGAAATAAAGAAACTGACCGAAAACAAAAAAGTAAAAGCAGTGGTCCTGCGAATTAATTCTCCTGGCGGCAGCGCAAACGCATCCGATGAAATTCTCTTTAACCTGCAACTCCTTAAGAAGAAAAAACCACTGATCGTTTCCTTTGGCGATTACGCGGCTTCAGGCGGTTATTATATTGCAATGGCTGCAGACAGAATTTTTTCTGAGCCCAACACGCTGACCGGCTCGATCGGCGTGTTCGGTGTAGTACCGAATTTTAAAGAAATTGCAAACAGGAATGGCTTAAATGCTTACGCAGTCAATACAAATGCAAACTCAAACATGTATTCACCCATTAATGGCGTTACGCCGGGCGGCCTGGCGATGATGACCCGAAGTGTGGAACAGACTTATAAAAGGTTTGTACATTTTGTTTCGGCAAACCGCCGGAAATCACTTGAGCAGATCGACGAGATCGGCGGCGGAAGAGTCTGGAGCGGCACGCGTGCTAAAGAGATCGGCCTGGTCGACGAGTTGGGAACCATCAACGATGCAGTTGCCTATGCCGCAAAAAAAGCAAATATGAATGAATACAAAGTTGCAGGATATCCGAAAAAAATGAGCAAGTTCGAACAGCTTTTCAAGGAAATGGATGAAGATAAGATTTCTGCAAAGCTTATTAAAAATAAGATCGGTGCAGACAATTATAAAATATTCGAACAGTTTACCAACCCCCAGGCGCGGGCCGGAGTTTTGATGGAAATGCCGCTCAGCATTAAATTTGATTAAAAAAAAATTCCGGTCTGAAAGTTCAGACCGGAATTTTTATCTTGTTTATATATTAAGCTCTTCTTGTAGCCATACCGTAAATCCAGAGGACTACCAAAGCACCTACCACGGCGAGCAACATACTTTTGATGTCGAATTCATTTACAGTTCCCCAACCGAGCATACTGCCGATCCATCCGCCTACGAATGCACCTACAATACCTAAAATAATTGTCAGTAGCCAACCCATTCCTTGATTTCCCGGCATGATGAATTTTGCGATTGCACCTGCGATAAGACCAAAAATGATCCAAGTTAAAATACCCATAGTTTTAAAATTTAATGTTAGTAAATAGTTAAATAATTAATTTTAGTGAAACGAAGTCGCAGAATCTTTACTAAGATTATACTATTTCGCTCTTCTAAAAAAAGAATCTACAAATTCCGTTCCATTAAATAATTGCAGGTCCGCCATTTTTTCTCCAACACCAATATATTTTACCGGAATCTGAAACTGATCCGAAATCCCGATGACCACGCCACCTTTGGCAGTCCCGTCTAATTTAGTGATCGCCAGCGCATTTACTTCGGTCGCAGCGGTAAACTGTTTTGCCTGCTCGAAAGCATTCTGTCCTGTAGAACCATCCAACACAAGTAAAACTTCATGTGGCGCATCAGGTATAACTTTCTGCATCACCCTTTTGATTTTCGACAGTTCATTCATTAGATTCACTTTGTTGTGAAGCCGCCCTGCCGTATCGATGATGACCACATCGGCATTTGAAGCTACTGCGCTCTGCACCGTATCGAAAGCTACTGAAGCGGGATCAGAACCCATATTTTGCTTTACGATCGGAACTCCCACGCGCTCACTCCACACGACAAGCTGTTCCACTGCCGCTGCACGGAAAGTGTCTGCAGCACCCAGAACTACATTTTTGCCTTCACTTTTGAACTGATGCGCCAGTTTCCCAATGGTTGTGGTTTTTCCAACGCCATTTACACCGACCACCATGATGACGTAAGGTTTTTTACTTTCGTCGATATTCCCTGTTCCGCGGTGTGGATTTTCCAACAGAAGTCCCGAAATCTCTTCCCGCAGAATCCGGTCGAGTTCTTCGGTACTCACAAATTTATCGCGGGCCACGCGCTCTTCGATACGGCTGATGATTTTTATGGTCGTAGCCGCACCTACATCGGAAGCAATGAGCACTTCTTCCAGATCATCCAGAACATCTTCATCGACTGTACTTTTACCGACAACAGCTTTGGAAATTTTTTCAAAAAAATTCTGGTTCGATTTTTCCAGACCTTTATTCAGTGTTTCCTTTTCTTCTTTTTTAAATAATTTCTTATACCAGCTCATCTTTTCATTTAGTCATTTTATAATCGCTAAAACCTGCAATCTGCCCGTAAAGATAACAAAAAAAACTACCCAAAGATTTGGATAGTTATATATTTCAGGGCTTTGAAGACGGGATTATTTTTTCAAAAAACTGTCCACTTCGTCAGCATTCATTACTTTCTCTTCGAAAACGAAAGCACCACTTTTTGGTGACTTTACCATTTTCACAACTTTGGTCATTTTCTTAGAACCTGCACCACCTTGAAGCGTTGCTACTACTTTCTTTGCCATTTTTTATTATTTTAAAAAATTACTTGATTTCTTTGTGTAAGGTGTATTTCTTAAGAACAGGATTGAATTTTTTCAACTCCAATCTTTCGGTAGTGTTCTTTTTATTTTTTGTGGTGATGTATCTTGACATTCCTGCAACACCGGTTTCTTTGTGCTCTGTGCACTCCAAAATCACCTGTACTCTGTTTCCTTTTTTTGCCATGATTTCTGCTTATTTAATAAATCCGTTTCTTGTTGCTCTTAGTATTGCTTCTTCAATCCCAATTCTATTGATGATTCTTAAACCATGAGCCGAAATCTTAAGAGTTACAGATTTTTCCTGCTCCGGAATGTAGAATTTCTTCTCCAATAAATTAATTTCAAAACGACGTTTCGTTTTGTTATTAGCGTGAGAAACATTGTTTCCTACCATGGCACGCTTTCCTGTTATTTGGCAAATTCTTGACATATCTCGATGTTCTTTATTACTACTGAATATTTGAGAGTGCAAAATAACGAAGAATATTTCAGTTAGACAAATAATTTTAAAATTTTATTTGCTCATTTTCGGAAAATTACGCCTGCCAGACCGTTTAAAGCGATCCTGATAATCTGCGCTAGATAATATTAACTTCCCGCTCCAACTCGATCCCAAATTTATCCTTCACCGACTCAATAATCCGCGCAGAAAAATCAAAAATCTCCTGTCCCGAAGCTCCACCGGTCGCATTAACCAGAACCAGCGCCTGAAGTTTGTGGGATGCCACATTCCCCACTTGTTTGCCCTTCCAGCCGCACTGTTCGATCAGCCAGCCGGCCGGAACTTTTACAAATTCGCCCTGAGGAAAATTGGGGATATTCGGATACTCTTTCTGAACTTCCAGAAACTGCTTTTTCGGTACCGACGGATTCTTAAAGAAGCTTCCCGCATTCCCCAAGACCGCAGGATCCGGCAGTTTGCTCTGTCTGATGTTGATGACCGCTCTGCTCACGTCCTGAATTGTGGGCCTTTCGGTTCCTAAGCTTTCTAATTCGGAAGCGATAGCGCCATATTCTACTTTGATTACATGGTCTCGGGTTCTTAGTCTGAAAGTAACTTCCAGAATAATATATTTTCCTTTTCCTTCTTTTTTAAAAAAAGATTCACGATAACCAAAACTGCATTTTTCGGCACCGAAAGTTTCAACTTCTAAGGTTTTAAGGTTCAAAACTTTGCAGTTTACAAAAGTGTCCTTTATTTCTGTTCCGTACGCACCAATATTCTGCATGGGCGAAGTTCCTACATTGCCCGGAATTAAAGAAAGATTTTCTAAGCCGCCATAATCTTTTCTAAGGCAATACTCCACAAAGCCGTGCCAGTTTTCTCCGGCACATGCGGTAACCAAAACTTCACTGTCACTGATCTTTTCCTCAGAAATTCCTTTTAAATCCAGCTGAATAACAAGACCGGTAAGATCTTTAGTAAAAAGAACATTGCTTCCGCCACCCAAAACCAACAAAGCCAGGTGCAGGTTTTTCGAAAAAGTAACCGCTTCCAGAAGTTCTTCCAGAGAATTGACTTGCGCAAAATATTCCGCAGCCACATCCACACCAAAAGTGTTGAATTTTTTTAAGGAAAAGTTTTGTTTTATGTCCATGATTTATCTGGGGCTGCGGGCTAAAATGTGATGTACTCTTTTTTCGGCTTCTTCTTTTGTAATGCCGTGATAAAAATCCGCTACAAATGGATGACTGAAATCCAGCACCGGATAAACTTCCGGCCTTTGGTTTCCGGTTTTTGCCTTTACATCCATCGGGATGCTTTTTTCAAATTTATAATCCGGCAGGGCATTACTGAGCCAGCCGAAATATAAACCCTCGTGGTTTTCATTTCCGAAATTAAAGAGATAGTCATTGTAATCGTCCTCATCCAGCGCTACCCAAAGGATATAATCCAGGTAAAGACGTGATTTCTTAATCTTCTGCCTCATTACTACTTTAATGAAACGGTCGACGCGGTCGGGATACTGAATCGTGCAAAAATCTGCATCCATCTTTACATTTTCGCTCTTCTGCTCATCGGTCAGCCAATAGTAGGGATTAGGATATGTAAAGGTGAACGCCGGATATTCCGTATGAATTTCACCGCAGATCCCGCATTTATTTTCTATACTCATTTCTTTCGGTTTTTTTCTGATGTCCTTTAATAAAAACAAAAAACGGATTATAAAACCCGTTTTCTAAAGTTACAAATTAAACTCAATTTTATATTTCTGCAGTGCGTCGTTCAGCAGCTCTACACTTCTTTTTAGATCCTCTTCTTTCAATACGTAGGCAATCCGCACCTGTTTCCTGCCGAGTTCCGGATCGCTGTAAAAACCGCTCATCGGCGCAACCATTACGGTTTCGTTGTTGTGCGAATAACTTTCAAGAAGCCACTGTGCAAATTTATCAGTATCATCCACAGGCAGTTCTACGGCGCAGTAAAAAGCACCTTTGGGTTTCGGACAAATTACACCGGGAATACCGTTCAGCAGATTCACAAGCACATTTCTGCGGTGCGTATATTCGGCACGGACTTTCAAAATATAGTCGGAATCATTCTGGTGCGCAGCCGCTGCGGCGATCTGACCCAGAAGTACGGGACTCAGTCTTGCCTGTGCAAAAAGCATCGCGGCATCGTGTATTTTTTGTGAGCGTGTCACCATAAAACCGATCCGTACGCCGCACATCGAATAGCGTTTTGATTCCGAATCAATGATGATGCAGTTTTCCGCGATTTCAGGAAAATCAAGCATCGAAACCGCCTGTTTACCATCGTACACGTATTCTCTGTAAACCTCGTCAGAAATGATCACGATATCATGTTTCAGCGCAATATCTGCCAGCTTCTGCAGTTCTTCTCTGCTGTAAAGGTAGCCCGTGGGATTACCCGGATTACAGATCAGAATTGCTTTAGTCTTTGGCGTTATTTTCTTTTCGAATTCTTCAACCGGTGGCAGTGCAAAACCAGTTTCAATAGTCGATGTTACCGCCACAACATTCACATTGAACGTGCTGGCAAATCCGTTATAATTCGCGTAATACGGTTCGGGGATGATCACCTCATCGTCGGCATCGCACAACGTGGAAAGCGCAAAATTAAGCGCTTCCGAACCACCGTTGGTCACAATGAAATTGTTGGTGGTTAGATCCGTGAATCCCAGCGCATGATAATAGTTGTTCAGTGCCGTTCTGTACTCCAGATTACCTTCAGAAAGTGCGTATTCAAAGATCTTGAGGTCATTGTCTTTCACCGCATCCAAGGCAGACTGCGGTGTTTCAATATCGGGCTGGCCAATGTTCAGATGGTACACTTTTATTCCCTTCTGTTTCGCTAACAAAGCATACGGAACCAATTTCCGGACAGGCGAAGCAGGCATGTTTTGAGCGCGCTGAGAAATGTTTGGCATTATTTTATATTTTTTACAAAATTAGGAATTATTTTGGAGCAATCAAGCATTATTCCCTCCCGAAAATCCGTACCAGCTCTGCGCTGCTCCCGAAATTTCGGGATCCACTGCCATGGTAAGTTTGCAATAAGAAAAATAAGTAATAATTTGGTTAATAATATTAACCAAAGAGTAAAAGCAGCAGGATAAAGGCAGACGTTGCGTTGATACTTAGATATCGCCCCGGATTTTATTCCCCTGCTGCTGTTTTCTTCCAAATCCGGATAGAACATTGTTGGTAAGAACTTTTACCATGGTGGATCAGAAGAAAACCTCTTTTTAAAAAAAAATGTATGTCAAATGTATTAAAAAAAGTGATTGGTGTTGATGTTGGAGCAAAATTTTTAACAGTAAGTTTTAATGACCACTGCGATAAGGATCAAGTTCAAAATATTGGAAACAATCAGCGTTCGATCGTAGCTTTTTTGAAGAAGTTCTCTACGGAAGATTATTGCTTCGTGATTGAAGCGACGGGTAATTACAGCAGTCGGCTTCTGCATCTTTCTTTGTCGAAAGGTTTTGAATCCAGTTTGATTAACTGTATGTCTGTGAAACATTTTTCGAGAATGAAAAACATCATCACCAAAACTGATGCGGAAGATGCTAAACTGATCAAGCTTTATGGAGAAATGTTTCGACCGGAGGTTTATGTGCCCAAAAGCATTGAAATTGAACATTTGGATCAGGAAATAAAACTGCTGAATGATCTTGAAGAAGAAAAGCGTCGGTATGCGGTAAAACTCCAGGCACTTCGTTACAATCCTTTTCTTAATGCTAACACAGAAAAACATTATGAGAAAAGACTTAAACAGTTAGAAAAAGAAATTACTGAAGTAGAACTGCGCCTGCCACAACTTCAGGATGAAGAGTTTAAAGAAGTAAAAGATTTGATACAAAGTGTATGTGGAATTGGGGAGAAAACCTCTCTTCAACTGATGATAGCTACCTCTGGTTTTAAAAACTTTGATTCTGCAAAATCATTGGTAAAATACTTTGGTTTAGCACCCCGAATTTATCAATCGGGAAAGAAATCCTATTCACCCCGGCAAATGCAGAACCTCCAAAACTCATATCAGAGGAATGCTGTATGTTTGTTCCTGGACTGCTATGAAACATAATCTACCTTGCAAAGAACTTTATCTGCGACTCTTGGCAAAAGGAAAACCAAAGAAAGTAGCCTTAATAGCAGTTTGTAATAAACTCCTGAGAATTTGTTTTGGTGCCGTAAAAAATAAAACTGCATATCAACAGGATTATCTAAAAAACTTGAAAATTTTAACCTGATTAATTTGCAAATTAACATAGAACATCCGGGCTAAAAGAAAAGATGGTTTCCCCCACCGAAAATTTTTCCTGCAGATTCCGCTGATTGCAGGATACAGAAGCGCTACGACTTATCAACTAAAAAAACCGGTCAGCGAGCTCCCTGTTAAATCCTTTAGTCATAAAAAAAACCGCAGAAAAATCTGCGGCATTCTTATTCAATCTTAAACTCCTGATAAATCCAGTGTTCTTCATCCTTAGTTACCGGAATATCTTTTTCAAAAAAGTAGGTTTTTGAAATCCTGTACCGTCCTGCTTTTAAACTGGAATAATACGCAGTGATATCAGTCTCCAACCTTCTGCTTTCGCCCGGATTGACGATGTATCCTATACTGGAGAAAATGCTGTTGTGAATTACTTTTTCCTTCGTCCACTGTTGGCCGTTCCACTTTTCGATTACGAAATAAGTTCCTGTAGAAATTACTTCACCAGTATTATTCGTAACCGTAAGTATTATTTTTTTTTTAAATCTTTCTGTTCAATGGTGTTATCCGCTATCTTTAACTCAACAGTTCCCGAATTCTGACTGATAAATCCTTTACTTCTTAACAAAGGTTTCAGATCAGGATTTCTGCCGGTAAAGTTTTTAAAGGCTTCATTCAGATCCATCGAATTTCCTACGGATAAGATATATTTTCGGAAACGGTCGCCGTTTTCACGCGTCATGCCTCCATGCGTCGTGATCCAGTCCCAGGCATCGGCATTCAGCATATCGCTCCACATATACGCATAATAGCCGGCAGAATAGCCACCACCCCAAATGTGCGCAAAGTAAGGCGTGTGATATCTTGGCGGTACTTCTTTCAGATTAAAGCCATATTTTGCCAACACATCCTTTTCAAATTCCAAAGTCGGTTTAAACTGCGATGCATCAGTTACAGAATGCCAGTTCATATCCAAAGTCGCAGCCGAAACCAGTTCAGTTGTAGAATAACCTTGGTTGAATGTTGAAGCTTTTTTAATTTTATCAACCAAAGCCTGCGGCATAGGTTGTTTGGTTTGGTAATGAATGGCGTAATTCTTCAGCACAGAAGGTTCAAGCGCAAAGAACTCATTGATTTGCGAAGGAAACTCCACGAAATCCCGCGGAACATTAGTACCCGAAATCGAGATGTACTTCTGGTCGGCAAACAGACCGTGCAGCGTATGGCCAAACTCATGGAACATGGTGGTCACATCATCATAAGAAATCAAGGACGGTTTCCCTTCTGCAGGTTTCTGGAAATTGAATACGTTTACAATAACAGGTTTCTGGTTCAGTAGGTGACTTTGCTCCACAAAATTGCTCATCCAGGCACCACCGTTTTTATTGTCGCGGGTGTAGAAATCCAGATAATAAATCGCGAGTGACTTGCCGTCGCGGTCGAAAACCTCATACGCCTTCACATCAGGATGATAGACTGGCAGGTCATTTCTTTCTTTAAAAGTGATGCCGTAGAACTTTTCTGCTGCAAAGAATACCCCTTTTTCCAAAACGGCACGAACTTCAAAGTACGGCTTAATCTGGTTCTCATCCAGATCATATTTTGCTTTTCTCACTTGCTCAGCGTAGAAATTCCAATCCCACGGCTCAACGGTAAAACCTCCTTTCTGCTGATCGATGAGTTTCTGTATTTCATCGCTTTCGCGTTTCGCAGTTGCAACAGCCGGCGTTGCGAGTCTTGCCAAAAGATTCATTGCATTTTCCGGCGTCTTTGCCATTTGGTCCTGAAGTTTCCATTCTGCAAATGATTTTTTACCCATAAGGTGACCTTTTTCCATGCGCAGTTTCGCTTCTCTTTCCAGAATATTTCTGGTGTCATCGGCATTACCTTTTTCCGCTCTGTACCACGACGCTTTAAAAAGTTTTTCGCGTGTCGCGCGGTTTTTCAGGTTTTGCAGCAAAGGCTGCTGCGTTGTGTTCTGAAGTGTCAGCAGATATCCATCTTTTCCGGCACTTTTTGCATCTGCTGCGGCGGCGGCGATCTCATCTGCAGAAAGTCCGTCGAGTTCCTTCACATCCGTGATCCATAACGCACCATTCTTTCTGGCGTCGAGCAGTTTGCTGCTGAACTGTGTAGAAAGCGTGGCCAATTCTTCGTTGATCTTTTTAACTTTGGCTTTATTCTCAGGTGATAGATTGGCACCCGCGATTTCGAAATTGGTCATATATAAATCGAGGACGCGCTTTTCTTCACTACCTAAATTTTCGGTTTTTATCGCTTTGATCCGCGCATAAAGTTTTTCATTTAAAAGGATCTTATCGCTGAGCGCAGAGAATATCGGCGCATACTCTTCTTCAAGTTTCTGAAGCGTCGGGTTGGTATTTGATCCTGTGAGGTTATAAAATACAAGTTGCGCACGTTTTAAAACTTCGCCGCTGTTCTCCAAGGGAATAATTGTATTTTCAAAAGTGGGTGCTGCAGGATTGTTGGCAATTTGATTGATCTCGGCGATCTGCACTTTCATACCGTAATCAAAAGCGGGTTTGAAATGTTCATCTTTAATTTTATCAAATTCGGGCGCCTGATATTGCAGTGCACTTTTTTTCATGAAGGGATTTCCGGCAAGATTTGCACCGGGAGCAGGCATTTCGGTAGTTGAATTTTCAGTTGTCTTCATTGTAGTACAGGCGGTTGTCGCCGCCAGGGTAGAAATTAATAATACAGATGTAATATTTTTCATGTTGAAATTGTTATTTAAGGTAAAGGTATTAAATTTAACCAAAATAAAACTGAACCTATGAGATCTCTACTCCTGACCGCCGCTGCGACAGCCCTGCTTTTGTCCTGCAATGTAAAATCCGATAACGGGTTTTCATTTAATTTAACGCCAAAAGAAGGAAGTGGACCTGTGAAAACAAAACAGTTTAAAATGGATTTTGACGAAATTAAAGTCGCACAGTCCATCAACGCGCAGATCGTAAAAGCAAATGAGGAAAAGGTAGTTGTAACCGCGCCCGCCGATATTATTGATGAGATCCTGGTGGATAATAATGGGGGCAAACTCTTTATTCACTTTAAGCCCAATATGAATATTTCTGCGCGCAACGTAGCGGTAAAGATTTTTGCTAAAGATTTTTCGGCCCTGGAGGCGAGTTCCTCAGCACGGATTAAAGTTTTGGATAAATTTACGCAGGAGCGGACAGATGTAAAAGTATCGAGTTCCGCTGAAATCTCCGGCGATCTGGAAGCTAATGACATTTCGGTTCAGGTTTCCAGTTCGGCAAACTTTACGGCAAAAATTTGGGCGGTTAATTTAAAGGCTGAAGTATCGTCTTCTGGCGATATCAACATTTCCGGCAAATCGCAAAATGCAGATTTAGACGCTTCCTCCTCGGGAACGCTCAATGCACAAAAAGTTGTAACGCAAAACGCAGAAGCCAAAGCTTCGAGCAGTGGCGATATCAGTATTTCGGTGAGTGATCGGTTAAATGCGGCGGCAAGCTCCTCCGGCAGTATTATGGTCATCAAAAAAGGGAATTTGAATATTTTGGCCAAAAAGGAAAGCAGTGGCGGAAGCGTGACTATTAAATAAAAAGTACCACCGCAATCCATAGGAAGCGGTTTCATCAAAAGAAAAGCATAGGATTTAGAATCTCCAGTCAAAAAATATCCAAATTTTAAAAAAACAAGAAAACTATATGTTGAAAGGTTCTGTATTCGCTCAAGGATAACTGGCACACGCAGTTTCAAACTCTTATACTCTTTAAAAATAAATTCAGCGAAGATATTTCTCCGCTGAATTTTTATTGTGAATCTGTATTTCTTTAAAAACTTTACAAATACTTTTTTTCAAAAAAAACTCGAATTCTGAAACTGTAATTCCAGGATTCGGTATTTCGGCAAGCAGAATTATTGCTAAGATTTCAAGTTCATTCTACCAGCCGCCAGATGCACCGCCGCCGCCAAAACTGCCACCACCACCGAAACCGCCAAAACCGCCGCCGCCACCTCCGCCGAAGCCGCCACCCCGACCAAAGCCGCCGCCGCCAAAACTTCCCGGAAACGGGAAAAAACCTCCCGGATACGTTCGTCTACCCCGTCCTGAGAGCATTTCATCATCATCATCGTCATTGTTTCCGCCGCCACCGCGGTTTTTGAACAGAAAACTTAAAATCATCAAAACAAAAAATGAAATGATCAGCAGCCGAAATGGACTAATGCCCTCGCTGTTACTGGTGTTTTTGATCAGAGGCTTGAACTTGCCCTGCACCGCTTCCATAAGCGCGGTGGTTCCTCTGTTGATTCCTTCGTACCACAAGCCCTGCTTGAAATTAGGCGTCACGATATAATCCAGAATCTGACCGGCAACTGAAGCCGTAAGATACTGCTCCACAGCGCGGCCCTGCTGTATGGCGAATTTCCGGTCTTCTGTCGCGATAAGGAAAACAATTCCGTTATCCACGCCTTTCTGCCCGATTCCCCATTTCTCACCGTACATCGTTGCAAGATAATTTACATCTTCACCACCTGTAGTCGGAATGATGATAACTTCGATCTCCGTGGATGTAGAATCTGAAAATTTAATAAGCTTTTGGTTAAGCTGGTCTTTCTCGGATTTCGTCAGAAGTCCAACTTCGTCGTACACAGGATATAATACCGCCGGCTTTGCAGGAATCTTTTGGGCAGAAACAACAATGTTAAAACCCAGAAACAGGCACAATAAAAGGTTTTTAAGAGAAAGTAATCTCATTGGGAAGTTCATTCGGGTTTTCTCCTGTTACGGGAAAATATTTTTTAAGTTCTAATCCGGTCTGCAGCACGGCATTCCGCAAACCTTCATGGTAATTTCCTTTTGCAAATTCCGAGGTAATTTTGTCGTGCATGCGGTCCCAGAAACGTTGGCTCACTTTTTCGTGAATACCTTCATCACCAATTATGGTAAGATATTTCTGTTCAAAATTCACATGGAAAAGCACAGCATTCTTTGCCGCTGTTTTGTCTTTGCAAAGTGTGCGGAAAACTTCAAACGCAATTTCTGCATTCCGGCCTTCGGTATTGGAATCTATATGGATCCTGATCTCGCCGGTCGAATGGTCTTCTGCTGTTTGAATGGCTTCCACAAGGGAAGCCATTTGAATATTTGTAAGATAAGTGCTCATTAATTTGTAAAGACATCAGGAGCTTTTTGCGCGCCCGCGTCTGCTTTGAAATAAGGTTTTTCTTTGAAGTTGGTAAAATTCGCCAGGATATTGTTCGGGAATGTTTTTATAGAAGTGTTGTAATCCTGCGCAGCTTCATTATAATAAACTGTTTCACTCCGTATGCTGTTTTCAATTGCCGTATATTCCCGCTGGAAATTAATGTACTGCTGATCCGCTTTTAAATTAGGATAGCTTTCTACAACCGCCATTAATCTGCTCAATGCGCCGGTTAGCTCGCCCTGTGCAGCCTGAAATTTGGCCATATCTGCTTCGGTCATATTCGTGGGATCCACATTGATCGAAGTTGCTTTTGAACGTGCTTCAACCACTTTAGTCAATGTTTCCTGTTCGAACTGGGAATAGGATTTTACCGTCCTTTCCAGGTTGGGAATCAGGTTTGCCCGCTTTTGGTACACAGTTTCTACATTCGACCATTTGGCACTTACTGTCTGCTCTTTTGTAGTAAAACTGTTGTATCCGTTCTTACCCCAAAAGAAGAGCACAGCGGCAATGACGAGAAGAGCAATACCGATGGTTCCGGCGCTCATACACCCTCTGTTTCTCATAGTTTATTATTTTTAGTGTTTAAATTCGCTACCCAAATATACAAATTAAGTGCTAAATTTGTAAAAATTACCAGAAAATGATCACAATTGTCGTGGCAATGGGCCTCAATAATGAAATAGGCGCTAAAAATGAATTGCTTTGGCACCTGCCCAAAGATTTAAAACGTTTCAAAGAAATCACGACCGGCCACCCGATCATTATGGGCCGTAAAACTTATGAAAGCATTGGTAAGCCATTGCCAAACCGCACCAATATTATAGTCAGCAGAAAGGAAAACTATTTTGAAGAGGGAATTCTGATCGTAGGCAGTTTAAAGGAAGCCATAAAATTCGCAAAGAAGATCGATGAAAACATTTTCATTATCGGCGGGGGAAATATTTATCAACAAACCATTGATCTCGCCGACAGATTGGAAGTAACGCAGGTAAACGCTAAACTTGAAGCCGACGTATTCTTTCCGAAAATCGACGGAAAAATCTGGGTAAAAATCCAGGAAGAATGTCACGGTAAGGACGACCAAAATGAATATGATTTCTGCTTTCAAACCTTTGAGCGGAAAGAAAAGCTGTAAACTTCCGGCCACCCGTTTTCCTGCGTGACCGCAAATTAATATCTTTGCCCTTCTAAAATTTAACAATGAATAAATACATAAAATTTGTAATCGCGGCAATTATGATCGCTGCCGGAATTTATCTGATGATGAACAGGAATATCGGTTGGGGAATCGTAGTGGTTGTACTTTCGGCAATCCCGATTTTCCTTTTCTTTAAAAATGAGTTTATACTTATGTCTTTTTGGTTTTTAAGAAAACAGAATATTGAAAAAGCCCAAAGCTGGTTAACAAAAATTACCAACTACGAAAGTCAGCTGCACAAATCACAATATGGTTATTTTCATTATTTGCAGGGTCTGACACTTGCTCAGGAAAATCCCGCAAAAGTGGAACCTTTGATGAAAAAAGCCCTGGAGTTTGGTCTGAATATGAAACATGACCGCGCCATGGCCACGTTAAATATTGCTGCAGGTGCCATGCAGAAAGGCCGGCGACAGGAAGCCACAAAACTGCTGGAGGAAGCTAAACGGCTGGATACTGCCGGTATGATGACCGACCAGATCAAAATGATGAAAGACCAGCTGAAAATGCCGTCAATGCAGAAACACATGCATAATCCAAATATGCGCCAGCGCGGAAGATCTTTCTAAAGGATTGAAGCCGCCGGATCTTTGCTGCCGTATTGCAACGCAAAATCATTAATAAAAACAATTAAGCGCTTCTTACATTTCCGAAGTCTGGTCTGTACCATAAAATTTGGGAATCTGCCACTGGTATTTTACAGCGAGCGTGCGGATGAACACGATCAGCAGAATGGTGGAAATCTGTACAAAAGTGTACGTGAAACTGCTGTATTTTACAAGCAGCATAAACACGGTTCCGCCGAGCAGGCAGGCCGTAGCGTAGATCTCTTTCCTGAAAATGAGCGGAATTCTGTTCAGCAGTATATCGCGGATAATCCCACCAAAACAGCCTGTTATCGTTCCCAGCGTAAGGCAGATCAAAGGATGAAGTTCTGCACTTAAGCCCTTCTGTATACCGACGATTGTAAAAAGCCCGAGCCCGAAACTGTCGAAAACAAATAAGGTGACACGGAATTTCTTTTCCAGGGATTTGAAGATCATCGCGAGAATACAGGTAATGAAAATCACGGTACACATCACAAGGTCGCGCATCCAGAAAACGGGAACATCCAGCAAAACATCGCGCACGGTTCCGCCGCCCACAGAAGTTACAAATGCAATGATCAGCACACCGAAGGGATCCAAACGTTTCTGCATCGCGGCAAAACTGCCCGACATGGCGAAAGCAATTGTCCCCAAAAGCTCAATGATGAAATTTAAATTCTCGTGTATGATCAAAATCCCTGTTTTTTAGCAGCAACCCGCACCGCCTCCGGTACAAGAAGTTCGTAATGGCCGCCGAAAGTCAGTATTTCCCGCACAATGCTTGAACTTATAAATGACTTGCTGGCCGAAGTCAGTAAAAATATGGTTTCAATTTTATTGTCCTGCGTAAGCTCACGGTTGGTTTGGGCAATGGCTTTTTCGAATTCGAAATCGGCGGGATTACGCAGACCGCGAAGTATAAAACTTACTTTTTTGCTGTGGCAGTAATCGATGGTCAATCCTTCGAAATGATCAACTTCTACATTAGGGAAATCTTTAAAAGTCCTGCGGATGAAATCCATACGCTGCTCCAGTGAAAACATATATTTTTTCTGGGAATTCTGCCCGATCGCAATGATGATCTTATCGAAAAGCGGTGTCGCCCTTTCTACGATATCGAAATGGCCGAGCGTAATCGGATCAAAGGAACCTGGAAAAACTGCGATTTTCATAATTTAATTTAGATTTTGGATCTCAATTCTTGGATTTTTTCAAAGTAAAATCTACTTTTTATTTTAATGTTTTGGCTAACGCTTTTTCCACTTCATTTCCACAGAGGTCTTTTATAGAGGTACCGTAGTGAGCGGCCTGCTGCGGCAGAATGGATGCTGGTGAAAAACCGGGGTTTGTATTCATTTCCAGCATAAATGGCGTGCCGTTCATAATAATGAATTCACTTCTCGAAAAACCGCTCATTCCTAATGAATCGTAGGCGCGCTTCGCAATTTCTTCTACTTTCAAACGTGTTGCGTCATCAATTCTTGCGGGTGTAATTTCCTGCGAGGCACCTTCGTATTTGGCTTCGTAATCGAAAAAATCATTATCGGGCACTATTTCGGTGATTCCCAAAACCAGGGTTTCGCCTTTATAATCCAAAACTCCCACGGAAACTTCCATACCATCTAGAAAACTTTCGATCAGGATCTGGTCATCTTCTGCAAAAGCAAATGCCACAGCGCGTTGAAAATCTTCTTTATCCTTTACTTTGGTAATACCGAGCGAAGATCCGGACTGGTTGGGCTTTACAAATAAAGGTAGGCCCAGGTCTGCAATGATCTGCGCTTCGTTATAGCTTTCACCGTTCCTCAAATAGACACTTTTTGCGGCAGGAATATTATATTTGGAAAGTACCGCGAGTGTATCTTTTTTATTAAATGTAAGTGCGCTCTGGTAAAATCCGCAACCTGTATATTTCTGGCCGATCGTGTCCCAATACGCCTGTAATTCACCATTCTCACCAGGTTTCCCGTGAATGATATTAAAGCAGACATCAAACTTTACATCGAAACCACTGCTTAGATTCACTGAAAAATCCGCGCGGTTGATGGCGGCTTTTTCACCTCTGTCATCCAGAAAATACCATTCTTCTTTCAGAATGATGACTTTGTACACATTGTATTTCTCACGGTCCAGCGAATCAAAGATCAACTGTCCGCTTTTAAGTGAAACTTTGTATTCATCTGAATAACCGCCCATCACCACGGCTACATTTGTCTTTTTCATACACTGGAAAACTAGTAGCGCAAATTTAGACAAAATGTTTAATACTCCCCGGAATGCGTCCAAATATTCTCCGATGGAAAACTGCCCAAACTTTTCTGCGAAAATAGCTGGCCGGCGTATTTTGCACCGTGCTAAAAATCCGTATTTTTGCGGGCTATGAAAAGATGGTATCTCTACCCTTTTTCTCTTGGTTATCATTTAGTGACCGGTGTGCGGAACTTAATGTATGATTGGGGAATATCTAAATCAACCCGCTTCAAAACACCGATCATCAATGTCGGGAATCTTTCTGTGGGCGGCAGCGGCAAATCACCGATGGTTATGTATCTTGCGGATTTTCTGTCTACCCATTACCGCACCGGTGTGCTGTCCCGCGGTTACGGCAGACTGACCAAAGGTTACGGCATCACCAATTACGACAGCAATTATAAAACGGTGGGCGACGAGGCGATGCAGCTTTTTGAGCGCTTTCGGAACCGTTTTGTAATCGGCGTATGCGAAGACCGTGTGCCAGGTGCAAAAAAAATGATCGAAGACATGGACCTGGATGTTCTTGTATTGGATGATGCCTACCAACACCGAAAAATAAAAGCAGGTTTCAATATTCTGATGACCGATTACAATGATCCTTATTTCAAGGATTTTCTGTTGCCTGCAGGCGATCTGCGGGAAAGCCGAAACGGTGCGCAGCGTGCACAGATCATCATGGTATCAAAATGTCCCGATGACCTTACCGAAGAAAAAAAACAGTACTGCATCTCGCGGATCA
The DNA here is from genome assembly GCF_000422265.1 of Kaistella palustris DSM 21579. Classification (GTDB taxonomy): domain Bacteria; phylum Bacteroidota; class Bacteroidia; order Flavobacteriales; family Weeksellaceae; genus Kaistella; species Kaistella palustris. The sequence continues at coordinate 211,003 of NZ_AULL01000016.1, read as the reverse complement.
AACCGCAGCACGGCCAGAAGGTATTTTTCTCCAGTATCAGATATGATGAAAACATTTATTCTAAAGATGAATTTCTGCCGGATAATAACCTGAGTTATTACGATATACTGCTCATCACAGGAATTGCAAATCCAAAACCTTTAATTCAGCATCTGGCGAAATTTTCGCAGCGCGTGAAACATTTAAAATTTAAAGACCACCATAATTTCACCGAAGACGACATTAAAAATATTACGGCGGAATACAGAAAACTTGGTGAATACAAACTTATTCTTACCACCGAAAAGGATTACGTGCGCCTGAAAACTTTTGATTATCTTCGGGATATTGTTTACTACTGGCCGATTAACGTCCTCATTGATCAAAAGGAGGAGTTTAATAAAACTATTCTTAATTATGTTAGCAAAAATTAAAGAGACTGCAGCCTTCATTAAAAACATTATTCTGGAAACCCCCGATTTTGCAATCATCCTGGGTTCCGGTCTGGGTGCTTTAAAAGAGGAGGTCGAGGCAATCCACACTTTAGAATATCATGAGATTCCGAACTTTCCGCAAACTACCGTAGTTGGGCATGGCGGTAAACTGATCTACGGAACGCTGCAGGGCAAAAAAGTCCTGATGATGAGCGGCCGGTTTCACTATTACGAAGGTCACGATATGCAGACCGTAGTTTTCCCGATACGCGTTTTCCATCTTTTAGGAATTAAAAACCTCATACTTTCCAATGCTTCCGGCGGCGTAAACCCTGCGTTTCATGTGGCAGACGTGATGATCATCAACGATCATATCAACATGATGCCGGAGCACCCGCTTCGCGGGCAGAATCTGGAGGAACTGGGACCGAGGTTTGTAGATATGAGTGAACCTTACAGCAGGAAAATGATCGAAATAGCGGCCATGGTTGCTGAAGAAGAGGGAATCACCGCACATCAGGGCTGCTACGTGGCACTTCAGGGGCCGACATTTGAAACGCCCGCCGAGTACGGAATGATCAAAGCGATCGGCGGCGACGCTGTGGGAATGAGCACCGTACCGGAAGTTATTGTAGCCAAACACCAGGGAATGGACTGTTTCGGGATTTCGATCATCACCGATGTAGGCGGACCGGATATTGCGTACACCGTTTCCCACGAGGAAGTTTTGCAGGCGGCCAATAAAGCCATGCCAAAAGTTATAAAAATTGTCACAGGCCTGGTGAAAAATTACAATTCCTGATCTGTAAAATCAATCCAAAAAAACGCACCTTTTGGATGCGTTTTTTTTATGGATACAGACGGGAATATTTAAGGTCTTACTTCACTTTCACATAAATATGGCGGATATTATTTACGCCAGTTTCCCTTTCGTCGATCTCAATTTTTCCGATACTTTTTATTAAAGGCAAAAGCTTTACAAAACCGAAATTCCGGGGATCGAAATCAGGTTTCTTTTTCAGTATGAAGTTTCCGAGGTTTCCAAGGAAAGTCCAGCCGTCTTCATCACCCAGATCATTGATGCTTTCGGTGATAAGTCTGATGGTGCGCGAATCTACTTTACTGATCGGTTCTTTTTTGGATTTCGGTTTTTCGGTCTTTTTCCTGACCGGATTTTCCGGCTCTTCTGAATTATCAGCATCCTCGGTATCGTTCAGGATTTCCAGGTAAATAAATTTATCACAGGCAGAAATGAAGGGTTTCGGGGTTTTCTTTTCGCCAAATCCTATAACGGTCATTCCGGCCTCCCGAAGTCGTGTTGCCAGTCTGGTAAAATCGCTGTCGCTGGACACGATGCAGAAACCATTAACTTTTTGGGAATACAAAATGTCCATAGCGTCGATGATCAAAGCGCTGTCGCTGGAATTCTTACCTGTGGTATAACTATATTGCTGGATCGGTGTAATGGCATTCTCCAGCAGCACATTTTTCCATCCGGAAACCGTAGGTTTGGTCCAGTCGGCATAAATTCTTTTGATGGTCGGGGTTCCGTTCCGGGAAATCTCCTCCAGCATTTCCTTTACATTCCTGTACGGAACATTGTCTGCATCTATGAGTACGGCTAATTTATCGTCTGCCATAAAATTATTTTTTGGTTTGTGCACTGCGAATTTACAACCTATTTTATTAAATAATTCAGGCCTCTTTAATATACCTGGAAAAACCAGCTGAACTGTGAAACCTCAGCCGTCATTTTACACCTTTATGGTTTTTACTAATGATTTCAGCTGCTTTTAAGGATTCCAGCATGATCAGCGGTAAGTTTACGCTCAGTTTCTGTCCTGCCGGCGAACTGTAAAAGCGAGTAAGCTGTTTGATTTCCTGCAGGGTAAAGTGATTTCTATAAATGTGGATCACGGCATTTTCCAAAGCCCTTGCACCAGTACCGGCTGTAAAAAACTGCTGCATCTTTTCCTTTTCCGCGCTGGTGATCTCTTTATCTTCTTTAATTTTAAAAAGTACCGCTTCCTGAATGTTGAATCCGCCTTTTGCTTCCCGAAGTCTTCGGATTTCCGCCGTAAGTTTATCGTTGGGAACTGCTGTAGTATCCGGCACATATTGCGCTGCCGCTTTCGCAGTCCTGCTGAACATTTCAACTTCAGGTCGTTGAGCGTTACAGAAACCCGAAAGTAGTGCCATTATAAAGAGAATGTGATTTTTCATCATTTTAAATTTGTGTGGATCAAAGTTAGAAATTATTTCAATGAATTTTAAACGGCTTCAAACGGAAAGCCTGCGTGTTTTTTTCAACTTCAGTCATATTTACAGTTAAATATTCCTCACGAGTTTTTATACTTTTGCCCTGTGGAAATTCAGCGGAAAATTATTCATGTAGATATGGATGCATTTTATGCCTCTGTGGAACAGCATGACCGACCGGAACTCCGCGGCAAACCTCTGGCGGTGGGTGGCGGACAGTATGGCGTGGTGGCGGCAGCAAGTTATGAAGCCCGGAAATTTGGCGTTCGGTCGGCAATGCCCGGCAGGTTGGCTCTGGAAAAATGCCCGCATCTGATCGTCGTAAAACCGCGCTTTGCACGTTACAAAGAAATTTCCCAGCAGATACGAGAAATTTTTTATCAGTATACAGATCTTGTAGAACCGCTTTCGCTGGATGAAGCTTATCTGGATGTGACTGAAAACAAAAAAGGAATTGAATCAGCCAATGATATTGCGCGTGAGATCCGCGAGAAAATCTTTCAGGAAACTGGTTTAACTGCTTCGGCGGGAATCTCGGTAAATAAATTTCTTGCTAAAGTGGCCTCGGACTACAATAAGCCCAACGGGCAGAAAACAATTCATCCCACGCAGATCCTGGATTTTATGGAACAGCTTCCGATCGAGAAATTCTACGGCATCGGGAAAGTAACAGCCAACAAAATGCACGAACTGCATATTTATAAAGGCCTGGACTTAAAGAAAAAATCCCTGGAAGAACTGCTGCAGCTTTTCGGAAAATCGGGCGGTTATTATTACAACGTGGTACGCGGCATTCATCAGAGTGAAGTAAAACCGCACCGTATACAGAAAAGTGTGGCAGTAGAGGAAACGTTTTGGGAAAATCTTCTGGACGAAGCTGCTGTCTTTGACCAACTGAAAACCCTTAGCGAAGAACTTGAAACCCGACTTCAGAAAAAAGACATTAAAGGAAAATCATTGACTCTGAAAATCAAATACAAAGATTTTTCGGTCTTTACACGCAGCCGAACTCAGGAAACATATTACACGGGCGCTACAGAATATTTAAATATTGCACGGCAGCTCTGGGAACTCCGCCCTTTCGATAAACCGATCCGGTTGCTGGGGCTTTCACTTTCCAATCTTAACACGCAGGAAAAAAAACAGGTTTCTGTACAGTTGAAAATTCCGTTCGAGGAATTTCTTTAATTTCTTTTTAAAACCGTACTTCTTAACATACATCAATTTTACAGCGCGCAAAACGCCCTATTTTTGCGGCATTAAAAAATTAACAAAAAATTAGAAATGAAAAAATTATCTGTGATGGCACTGGCTGCCTCCTTATTTATCGTATCGTGTAAAGAATCCACAACCGACACTGCTACCACTGCAACAGAACAGCTGGCAGCCGCGCATCAGGGTGAAACTTTCGCTATAAATACCGACAGCACAGTTGTTAAGTGGACAGCTTACCACAAAGGCGGTTTGAATCCCCGTTTTGGAATCATGAAAACTACAGGAACGCTTTCTGCGGATAACGGGAACCTGACGGCGGGTAATTTAAAATCAGAAGTCAGCACTTTGGTTACCGACCCTGCTGCGGTAGACCCTTCAATCACAGATGGTAAAACCTCTGCTGATCTGGATGCACATTTGAAAAGCGCAGACTTTTTCGACGCAGAAAAATATCCGGAAGTAAAATTTGAAATCACTAAAGTGACAGACCTCGCACCGGGAACTGAAACCAAGACTGCTGGCGCCAACAAGACCTTAAGCGGAAACCTGACCATTAAAGACAAAAAAGTAAACGTGACTTTTCCTGCAAAAGTTGAAGTGACCGATAAACAGATCAGCCTATTCTCGAAATTCACAATTAACAGACAGGACTGGGGCTTGGCGTATGGTGCTGAAGGTGACCCCAAAGACTGGATGATCTCTCAGGAAATTGATTTGGAACTGCATGTAGTTGCAAATAAATAATTAGTTGTTTTTAGTGTTATCCGAAAGGGCTGCGATTTACTGCAGCCCTTTTTTTGGTTTGAAAAATCTTTTATAAAATTGTCATCTTTTTTAAAGCCGTTTTGACTTTATTTCTGATGCCGGTCTTTCAGATACTTTTCCAGCGTTTTCCGGTCATTGGAACCCGTGGCACGAATGGCACCGGTTACGGCCTGAGCAGTAACACCCATCTTTTCTTTAAAATACTGAATTTCATAATTTTCGGAGCTGCTTACGGTGGCGCGGTCGCGGCCGCCTCTTTTACTTTTGTCGTCCATGATAAATGATTTTAGTGTGTAAAAAAATTTACAAAAACTGCGCCGATTCTTTCATCTTAAGAGGTTTAGAGCAAAGTTCCAGGCTTGTTTTCAGAGGTAAGCTGGCAGATCTTGCACCAAAATTAGCTAACTTCACGCTTCAAAAAAATATACGATGAATTCAACAATGCTGCAGGCGTTCCACTGGTATTCCGAGGGAAATGCGAAATTATATGATGAAATTGCCGGCTGTGCAGATTACTTTTCATCGCTCGGTATTTCTGCCGTTTGGTTTCCGCCTGCGTATAAAGCTGCAGGTGGCGGTTATTCTGTAGGTTATGATCCGTATGATATTTTTGATTTGGGAGAGTTTGACCAAAAAGGAGCGGTAGAAACAAAATACGGCACCAAAGAACAGTATTTAAATGCCGGTAAAACCTTGCAAGAAAAAGGAATCTCGGTGATTGTAGACGTGGTGCTTAATCATAAAGCCGGTGGAGACGAAAAAGAAAAGTTCCTGGCGGTACGCGTAAATCCGGAAAACAGACAGGAAGATATTTCAGAACCGTTTGAGATTGAGTCCTACACCAAATTCACCTTTCCGGGCCGTGGCGAAAAATATTCTGATTTCAAGTGGGATTTCCAGTGCTTTTCGGGGGTTGATTATGCAGAAGGTCAGGAACCGGGAATTTTTCGGATCATCCACGACCATGGCGAAGGCTGGGAAGAAATGATTGCTGATGAAAAGGGGAATTACGATTATCTCATGTACAACGATATTGAACAGCGGAATCCTTTTGTAAGAAAAGAACTCAACGAATGGGGAAAATGGTATCACGATACTTTACAGTTCGGGGGTGTTCGGCTGGATGCGGTAAAACATCAGTCACCGGAATTTTATAAGGAATGGCTTTACAACCTGCGTGCAAATACGGGCGAAAACATTTTTGCCGTGGGCGAATACTGGGCACCGGGTGAACTTCATCTTCTGCAGAAATATATCGACGCAACCGATGGTGCAATGTCACTTTTCGACTCATCGCTCCAGCATAATTTTCATTTGGCCTCACTCCAGGGCGCGGCGTATGATCTCCGAACGATCTTCGACGAAACTTTAACTTTAGCCAATCCAATGCTTTCTGTAACAGTAGTTGACAATCATGATACTCAACCGCTGCAGGAACTGGAGGCTCCGGTGGAAAAATGGTTCAAACCCCTGGCATATGCACTTATCCTGTTACGCGAAAACGGTTATCCGTGCGTTTTTTACCCGGACCTTTTCGGTGCACATTATACGGATAAGGATAAAGAAGGGCACGATCAGGAAATATTCCTGGATAAGGTGGAAAAGATTGAAGAGCTCTTGAAAGCACGGCAACTTTACGCTTACGGAACGCAGAACGATTATTTCGAAGATGCCAACTGCCTGGGCTGGACGAGAGAAGGCGATGGCTATAATAAAGGTTGCGCTGTAGTGTTAAGTAATAAAGACGCCTACGAGAAACCCATGGAAATAGGGAAACAATATGCCGGCCAGCATTTTATAGATTTCATCGGTTGGTTCCCTGAGAAGGTAATTATTGATGAAAATGGCTGGGGAAATTTCCCGGTGCCGGCCGGAAATGTGTCGGTTTGGGTTCCCGAAGATTAAAATGTTCGCCGGGAAATCTTTTTAAAAAAAAAAGCATTTAAAACCTGTTCAAGAAGTGCTGAACTTAAAATAACTGTGCTTTTTTTACGGGGAAAATTTCTTTAATCGCCAGACTTATCACCGACGTCGTCAGGCTTTATTTATTACTTTCTTAACATAAATTCACTGAGCAACAACTTACCTTTGTTATTTAAATTTAATAAAGAAGATGAATACATTCAACGTAAAAGCTTTCGGAACCGAATCCAAAGAAGCTGATCTAAAGCAAATGCGGATTGAGCGCCGCGAGGTTACACCCACAGATGTTGAGATCGAAATTTTATATTGTGGTGTTTGCCACAGTGACCTGCACACGGCGAGAAATGACTGGGGTGGTACAAAATATCCTGCAGTTCCGGGTCACGAAATCGTAGGCCGGATTACCAAAGTGGGTTCCGAAGTTACCAAATTTAAAGTCGGAGATCTGGCCGGTGTTGGCTGTCTGGTGGATTCCTGCAGGGAATGTGAAAGCTGCAGACAGGATTTGGAACAGTATTGTTTGAACGGTTCTACAGGAACTTACAACGGTGCCGACAAACATTTGCAGGGACACACTTTTGGCGGTTATTCCGAGAAAGTGGTGGTTACCGAAGCTTTCTGTCTGAAAATTCCGGAGAATCTTGATCTGCAGGCGGTGGCTCCATTGCTGTGCGCGGGCATCACAACCTGGTCACCACTAAAACACTGGAATGTAAAAGAAGGCAGCACAGTTGCAGTTGTAGGTCTTGGCGGTTTGGGACATATGGCTATAAAACTTGCCAAAGGTCTGGGCGCGCACGTGACCCTTTTTTCCCGAAGCCCGGATAAAATTCAGGATGCGCTGGATTTGGGTGCAGATGCAGTTGTAATATCAACTTATGAAAACGAGATGGAAACCGTAACCGGTAAATTCGATTTGATCATCGATACTGTTCCTTATGACCATGATCTTAATCCTTACATTAAAACTTTAAATATCAGCGGAACCCTGGTTTTGGTAGGTTATATCGGGCAGATGAATGACGCGCTCTTCACTCCACCAATGATTTTGGGGCGCCGTTCTGTAGCAGGATCTGTAATTGGCGGTATCAGGGAAACCCAGGAAATGCTTGATTTCTGTGGTGAACATAACATTCTGCCGGAGATCGAGCTGATTAAAATGCAGGACATCAACGAAGCATACGAACGGATGTTGAAAAGCGATGTACGCTACCGTTTTGTGATCGATATGCAAACTCTTAAAGATTCCATTTAAAAAAAGTTAGCCTTTTGAGAAATCAAGAATCACTTAATTAAAAACCACGGACTTCAGATTAACTTTCTGCGTCCGTGGTTTATTTTTTTGCACAGATCAAAAGTGGTATTTTACATTCAGGCCTCCAAAAAAATAGGCTTTTGAAGGTCCGGGATTTATATCGGTTTTCACCCCTGGATAATTGGAGCCGGCATCACTGTCATTAATGCTGTTTCCCAGAAACAGAAATGTATAATTGATCTGACTTGTGAGATTATTTCCGGCCACATACGCATCAATTTCCCACGGCCCGAAACCGTGTTTATATCCGAATTTACTGTTGAGCTGTGTAAAGCTTTTCACCGAATTGGTATTTGCAAAGTCGGTATACACATCATCCATATAGGAAAAAGTATTCATCAGATAAAAACCGAACTGCGTTTCAAGGTCCAGACCTGCGGCAATCTTGGTCCGTGGTACGCCGACAACCGTGCGGTGCGTAAAATCGGTTAACTTACCGCCGAGTACAGTTTGGAAATCAGCATACTTGAAGTCATAATAAGAAACCCCAAAAAAAGGTCTCACTGAAGTAATGAAGAATTTTTCCGGGCGAAATACATATCCCAGACTCGCCTCGAGGCCCTGGTTTTTCTGCCGGCCGGTATTCGCCCAGTATGTATAATTTGTTCCGTTTTCATTGGACGAAAGTTGCGTGAGCTTATCCTCTACATCAATCCTAAATACGGAGATTTGATAGTCCAAACGTGTATGGTCAAGCAAACCGTGCACACTGAGATCCCACATTTTTGCGCGCTCAGGCAGTAAATTATCGTTCGCACGGTTAAGAGCACCTATAAAAGCGGTCGAAGATGTGGGCGCATTATAACCTTCGCTGTAACTTAAATTGAAGATCTGCTTCAGCCATGTTTTTTGCAGCGCAATATGCGGCGTAAACACAGTTTTAAACTTTTTCTGAAAGGACATATCTTTGTTGTAACCCGGAACTAAACCCGGAAGAGCGAGCAAATCATCTCTTTGGTAGTCGATGGCATTTCCGCTTAGGCCTAAAAGTAATGTAAGTTCAAACGGCACATAAGAAATCTTATCAATGGCAAAAACGGTGTGCTGATGATTGTAATTCTTAAAATAACTTCCGCCTTTCGCAAGTTCCTGAACCTGGGTGGGCACAGCATCATTGGTCCCTGTAAATCTGTAATTTGTGACCAGGGCGCGTGAATTTGTAAATTCAATCCCAGTTTCCACGGCGTTTTGAAAGTCTGCGCTTAACTTATTCTTCAGGCTAAAAACCGACCGGAACCCATAATTGGGATTCATGCTCTGTTCATACGCGCCGGCCGCAACCCGCTTTGCATCAAGATGTGAGAAATAAACAGAAGTAGTGTTACTCAAATTATGAAGAATACCCCAGTTGTGTGAAACCGTAACCCGGTCCGAAACAAAAGTATTTCCCGCATTTTTTTTGGCGTAGGCAAGATTCCCCGGATCGATCTCCGCATAATAATCTGCGTAAGAAATCTGTCCCGGCACGCCTTCATAAGAAAAGTTATGACTTGTATACACGGTCAGCGACTGTTTGGGATTCAGTTTAAAAGTACCCATAAAGGCGTAATTGTTCTTCAGGCTTTTACCGCGGGGCCGATAACCGTTACTTTGTAAATGACCGTAGTTGAGCATGAGCGAATAGCTGTCGCCAACCGCATCTACACGCGTGTTTGTCTGCAAAAGCCCGAAAGAACCGGCAGCAAATTTTTCCGAGAGCGTAACTCCTTTGCGTGTTTCCGGTCGCATGTAAAAACGTACCGCACCACCCACTCCACCGCCGTACATGGTAGCAGCAGGACCTTTGATCACTTCAATGTTGTTCACCAGGCTAAAATCAATATCCTCCAAAAGTGTCACGCCATCAGCATTGGTAAGCGGCACCGAATTGAGGTAAAACTTTGTGCCCCAGTTATTGAATTTCTGATCGTTACCGTAGCCACGCACCACCACCCGCTGGCCGCCAAGCTGAGTGCGTTTGTCAACCTGCACACCGGGAATCGTGTTGAGACTTTGCTCTACAAAAGCCGGGTTATTGCGGTTGAGCTCGTATTCACTCAGTGTTTCTGTACTTTGCGCATGCCTTCTAAATTCCGCGCGTTCTTTTTTTACTTTGCTCCTGCCGGCGATCGCTACCGTATCGATGACCTGCTCCTGCGCATAGCTAAATGCCGCCAACAAAACAGCGACAAAACATAATATTTTATTCATGGTTCAAAAATTTTACTGTTATTAATGTATTTAATTCTAACAGTAAAATTCCGGGGGAATATCATCCGAAGGTGCTAAAGGGTTTTTGAGTGAAAAATAATTAGACTTCGTTTCTTTTTTCTTTTGACTAAAAGTCTGCAAACTTATTATAAGCTCAGGCTCATTAATAAAAACTGAGTTCAAAGACTTTGCGGTGAAAATCCTGCAGGAATGGAACTTTGCATTGACGGGTTTATTATTAAAAGTATTTGCTACAAAATCCCGGATCTTTCTTACGTTATTTTCCTTCGCATCCCGGAGGCAATAAATATAGGTCTCGCCGTGAAAAGCTTCTGTTTTCAGCACGTCGAACATGTCGTTTTTTAAAATAAACTCATCGCTTTCAATCCAGCGGGCATGATTTAGCGCTGACTTTTTAAAAATGAAAATTTCTTTGCGGCTAAAGTTTTTGTTTAAGATATCGACTCGGACTTTGTACTTAATTTCAGCTCTTAACGCATTAAGTGCCGGCAGGGTAAAAAATCCTGCTGAGATCACTGCAATAAAAATTAAAGGATAAAGCTTTTTCAAGATGCCGTAAAATAAAAAAAGCGGAAAAATATACTCCGCTTTAAGGTTGATTAGGGTATAAGTTCGTCGCCGTCTTTTAAATCAGTCCCAATTTTAGTAAACTCCGAAATGATCAGCTGTTTTGGGTTTTTTGAAGTTCCTTCCAGATAGTAGAGAACTGCCTTGTTGGTGTTCCCGGAACCGGGAAAACTTCCAGGTGCAGCACCCGCACTGATCTGGGGATTTGAAGGAGACGTACGGGCAGTGACAGTGTAAATATTGTTCTTTAAGGTCACGTTCACCGGTATTACACCGTCTGCCGTTTTTAATGAGGTAAAAGTAAAATCTTGGGAAGCAGATCGCTTTATCCGAACCGTGTAAATTTTTCCGCGAACACCTGCCACACCGCCAATCCAACTGCTTTCGGTAGCCGACAGTATATCGAGGGCCTTGTTCTGCACAATCTCATTCTTTGCAGAATCTGATGATCCTTTCACTGCAGGATTGCAGGAAATGATCATCAGGCTCAGTGAAAATATCTTTAAGTACATCAGCGGATCATTACAGGTGTAGTATAAATAATTTCTGTACCGTGATTCACCTGCATTACGTAAAAGCCTTTTGGCAGGCCGGTGATTATCTCTTCATCTGAATTCACATTCCGTTTTGTAAATACCAGTTTCCCCGAAGCATCCAAAAGCCTTACATCTACATTTCCCATTTTCACTTTATCGAATTTCAGGTACACACTGCCTCTGGAAGGATTGGGATATACTTTGAAGTTTTGTTTTGCTGCAGCCGCATCATTTACTGCCAATGGTGAGGTGCTGTTTGTGGAAGTCCAGGCACCACGCCCGTATGTAGCTGCCAACAGGGTTTTGGTAGCAGGGCGATAGTCGAGTTTTGTAATTCTGGTGTTGCCTATAGCGCCCGAAAACTGCGCCCAGGTGGGTGTTGGGGCGGTAAAATCTGCTGTACCCCAAACACCCATTTCTGTGCCGATGACCACTTCGAGGGGATTGCTGGGATTCATGAAGATTGCTCTGACCGGCATATCGGGAAGGTTACCTTCCTTATTCTGCCAGGTTGCACCGCCATCTGAAGTATAATAGACATTCACCATTGTAGCGCCATAATTTGATATGGTTACCAGAATTTCATCTTCACTGGCACCAAACTGAATATCGGAAACGGTACCGGCGAAGGGTGTGGAAACAGGAGTCGGGACGGGCGTGGTATCCGCATTTGAGATTTTAATAAGTTTACCCAATGTTGTTCCGGCAAACAGTGTAGTAGAAGTCGTGGTATAAGGAGAAACCGTAAGTTTGGAAATTCCCTCGCCACTGGCCGGCGTACCTGCGCTGATTGTAGATCGCACGTATGCATTGTTTGAATTCACATTCAGCACACGGTTGAGCGTATAGCCTGATACAGTGGAAAAGAACACATCACGGTTTCTGTCCAGAGCCAGAATATTCACAAAATATCCGGTGTTTCCGGGATTGTTCGTTATCAGCGAATAGTTATTTCCGTTCGGTGCTGTGATGTAATGATAATTATAAACATAGCTGAAAATTTTATAATTGCCGGTTTTGCCATATTCGGTGTGGCAGCCGTCGCCACCGTAATAGGAAGAAACGGTATAAAAATTATTGGCAAGTGGTGCGCCGGCAAATAAGGAAGTGCCGTTGTCCTGCGCGCCTGCTAAAAATTCTTCGTTGGCAGGAGTTTTCGCAGGATTTAAGGTGGCGCCGTAATATTGCGTCACATTGTATCTTGTATTTCTCATGGCAATCGCTGAGGTATTATTCAGTACAACGTTGTTAGCGGTGAAGAAAATACCACCATCATTTCCAAAAAGCATTTGTGCAGAATTCTTAGGGTTGAAGGCAATTGTGTGTTGGTCCGCATGCACCATTGAAACCGCCAGCGATGCCAAATTATTATTGTTGGACCATTTGCTGATCTGCGTCCAGTTGCCCGCACCATCAGTAGATTTAAAGAGATCGATCCCGCCGGTGTACACGGTTTCATCATTGGCCGGATCGGGAATGATCACCAAATCATAAAACGCCTGTCCTCTGGTAAAGTCATTTGCAGGAATTCCCGTGTCTGCGTCAACAGGTAATTTTATAGCAGGTGAAGAATCGTTGGTAGATAACCATGAGGTGCCGGCATTTGATGTTTTAATAATACGTACGGGTTCTGCACCGCCAATACTCATTAATGCATAAGCCTTCTGACCATTTGTGGCCGATAATCCAAAGCGTACTCTGGCAGTCGGCACATTGGCATCGTAAATCTTGGTGAAGTTAACGCCATCTGTTGAGCGGTAGATTTTGCCGCCGGAACTTGCACCGGACGAGTATCGGGATGTTCGTGTGGACACCCAAAGTGCATTATCCGCGGCGATTTCAATCTGCTGTATTGATAGTCCAAGCGTTGCACTTTCGGGAACAACAAGTGAATTGATCTTGCTGAAGTTAGCACCTCCATCAACGGATTTATATAACCCTGCCTGTTGCAGACCGGAAAAACCATCATTAAAGTTGATGGAAATATTTCCGCCACTTACACCGGCATAGACCTCTGAGACTCCGTTGTTGTTTCGTACAACTACATCATTAATATAAAAATTGCCGTTCCGGTTGGTACCGTTATAAGTGACGGGAATTACAAAAATATGGCTCCAGGTGGCGCCGGCATCGGTACTTTTCCAGATTCCGGAACCTATTGCATCGCCGGTTTCGCATTCACCGGTACCGATATAGAAAATATTTGGATTATTGGGATCATATGCCATTGACGAAATTGAAGTATTGGACCACATTCCGCTGAGTGGCGTCCATTCCGATGAAGCATTGGTCACATCATTGTTCACCCATAAACCCCCCGAAACCCCACCTGCAAAAACGCGTTTCCCGGATGCATCATTCGGATCGAACATGATTGCGCGGGTTCTGCCGCCTACCGAGTATGGTCCTCTTTCGGTCCACGGTTCACCGATAATATTTTTGGTATTTCCTCCTATGTTTGCGAGTAAGGAAAGCGGTTGTTGAGGTTTATACTTTCCGGCATCCAGATCTTTTTTCAGTGCGGTTAACTTGTAAAATTCCGGCTGACCGGTTTCCGGGTTCATGGTGAATTTAAAATCCTGCTCGTTGTACTCGTTTGGTGGGATACCATCTTTCTGAGCATGGACTTTTTTCAGGTTTTTCTCAAATTTAGCGTACTGCTTCTGTAGTGTCTTGCGCTGCTGTTTCACATTCATCGTCTGCGAATATCCAAAAACTGCAAAGCACAGGATAATCAAAGAATAAATTTTTATTTTCATGATCGTGTATTTGTGTATAAAGTTAAACGCTTTTTTTCATTAATGATGATTTTTTCTTTTAAAATTAACATCTAATTGTTTTTATTTCACTGGGTTACGGTATTAGTGAATTATTTGAAAGAATTGGATAAAACACAAAAATTGCTTCGGCGCAACTGAATGATGATATTATTCAATAAAAAGATTTCAGACTTTATAAATCATCACCGTAAATATTTTACTGATCACCTTGAGAGAAGGGCGAAACCAGCAAAAAAGCAAGTTTTTAACTGAGTAGAACTACCGTGAAAAATATCCGTCAAATGCGGAATTCACAATTTTTTTTCATTTGGAAAATATTATCAGGAATAAAAATGTACTTATATTATTAATAACGCTATATTTGCGCCGACTATAACCGACTTCAATGAAAAAAATTCTACTCCTAATATTCTTTTTCACGTTTCTATATTCTTTTGCGCAACTCGACCGCGAGCATTGGTTTGCACCGATGTATGACGGACAAAGTAATACTGGTGATGAACAGTTCCTGCATCTTAGCACAAACGAAACTACCCCATTTAATGTAAAAGTTTATAGTAACAACATAATTGTTGCAGAAAAGGTTATAAGTAAAGGAAATCCCGGAGTTATTGTGATTAAATCCAATCCCGGCGTAAATGAAATTGCCCGGAACCGCATAATAATTAACACTGCAGGTGAATTACACCAGGTAATTAATAAGGGACTTTACGTAAAAGCCGAAAAACCCTGTTTCGCAAATTTGCGGTTTGGTGTTACCAATCATACCGAAATCATCACATCTAAAGGTACCGCCGGTATTGGAACTCAATTTTTTACCGTTGTGGCACCAAGTTCATTAATTAATATTGTTGGGAACAATAATCTGGGATTTGCTGCCAGTTTCATAGCCACCGAAGACAACACCACAGTAGTTGTTAATAATTTTAAAAAGCCACTGGCTTTCACTAATTATGGTATGGCTACAAATTTCACCTTCAAGTTGAATAAAGGCCAGTCTTATATAATAGATGGAAGAGTTTCCAACACAAATGGCAAAGATGGATTTATAGGTGCTGAAGTGAATTCCGATAAGCCAATTTCCATGAGTAACGGAAATTTTAACGGACAATACGCAAGTACGGATGTTTCTGACGGTTCAGATATTTTAATGGATCAATCTGTTCCGGTCGACAAGTTAGGTGATGAATTTGTAATTGTAAAAGGCTATGGTTCCATTGGCAATAAGATGGAAGGGGCAATAATTGTTGCTACAGAACCAATGACATCTATTTACTTAAATGACTCAGTTACACCCACTGCAATTCTGGCAAATAAGGGTGATTTTTACAAGGTAAGCGAAACGAATTATGTTAACCGCGGAAACCAACATTACAATCTTCATATTGTAACAGATAAAAATGTATATGTATATCAGCTGCTGGCAGGTGTTGCTTCCGGAAGCGCTCCGCTTGCAACCGGCGGAATGAATTATATCCCGCCATTAAACTGCTACCTGCCAAAAAGAATCGATGAAATCAGCTATATCAACTATCTTTCAAATGTACCGCACAATCCGCCGTTCACTACCAAGCTCAATATCATTACCGAAAAAAATGCCACTGTAAAAGTAAACGGTGTAATACCAAACACATTATATGGCCCTTACGATATTTCAGTAATTGCGGGCAATCAAAATTGGGTTACCTATTCTATTCCCAATGTTACGGGAAATATTACAGTAGAATCTACAAAAGCGGTTACCGCGGGAATTGCAAGTGGAAATGCAGCGTTTGGTTACGGTGGTTATTTCGCGGGGTTCTCTTCCATTCCTCTGATTACAAAAACTGAAGGCGACTGTCTGCCCGGTGTGAAACTGGAGGTTACCGAAGGTTTCGATTCTTACGAATGGCTCATTAAAAATGCAGCCGGCGGGTACGACCCTGCACCGGGAGTCAACAACATTTTCAGTTATATTCCGCCTGAGGCCGGGATCTATGCCGTAAAGGTGAAACAGGGTTCCTGCGCCGAAATACAAACGAGGGACTTTAAATTTTATAACTGCACCACTTATACCAACAACGATTACGATATCTGCACCACGACTACAATTACACCGGCTTTCGCATTGAGTACGCAGGCGCTAAACCCAAGTTCGGTCGTGATCGACATGCCACCAACCAAAGGCGCGGTCACCAAAAATGCCGACGGTACCATAACTTATACCGCGAATCTCAACGCCACTGGTACAGATACCTTTAAGTATTCCTTCTGCGGAACAGGCTCCATTCCGGATTGTGAAACTGTGCAGGCCACCGTGCACCTCAATCAAATCGAACATTATGATAAAATACTGAACGAATGCTCAGCAACCTCAATGGCCACGTTTGATCTTACATCAGCGCAAATTACACCTGATATTGCGGTTGCAAAAACATATTTCAGCGATGCGCTTTATTCAGTTCAGATTCCCGACAGCCAATTAACCAATTACATTTCCGAACCGGGAACAGTCTATGTAAAACTCCACAACACTTATGGCTGTGATGCGGAGGCAAAAATCGAACTGAAAATAACCGCACCTCCGGTTGTAAATCCTGCACTCTATACGCACAAAACCTGCGACGAAGATATAGATGGTGTAATCGACAATATTTATAAAGTTGATCTAAGCAACATCACGCCGCTAGTGGTTCAAAACCCGGCTGATTTTACTGTAAAATATTATGAAACCGAAGCAAAAGCAATTGCAGGCTTAACGGATAATTTGACAGGAATCTACAGCTTCACCGGAAACACAGGAGTATGGATAAGAGTGGAATCACCTGCAGTGTGTGCGCCCGTTATTATGGAAATCCTTTTACAGATCGGCATCAAAGGCTCATTAATTACAAATGAAGTGACCAAAAATATTTGCGATACCGGCCTTGATGATACCGAGTCTATTGTACTCTCAGACTACATTCCGTTGTTTACCACTGCAGCAGGAAACTCGGCGACTTTTTTTAATACGCTCACGGATGCCCAACAAAATTTAAATTCCACCAGTGCAAATCAGGTTATTACCGGTGCGCAAACATTTTATTACCGTTTTAGTATTCCGGGCTTCTGCGACAATATTGGTACATTAAAAGTGAATTTAACAAAAGGAACTCCCTCCACATTTTTGCTGCCAAGTTATACGGTATGCACGGGAAGCACGGTCACACTGAACGTAGGAACCGGCTACAGCAGTATTCTCTGGAGCACGGGTGACAATTCCGAAACAATCAACGCAGGACCGGGAAATTATTTCGTGGATCTTACGAACGCTTCCAACTGCGTTTATCGTCAGTATGTAACAGTAACAGAATTGCCGAAGCCTCAATGGACAATTGGCGCATTTAATGCCGTCATTTGCGATGATAATCTCGACGGTCAGGTCGAAGTGAAATTTTCAAGTGTTACATCTCAAATTTTGCAAAACCCAGCACTCTTCACAGTAGAATATTCGCTTTCCCGAACTTTCAGCCCTCTTTTACCCGATAACTGGACTTATTCTGCAGATACAAAAGTGTACGTAAGGGCAGTGTCCGCAGATTGTCCGCCAGATGTCCGGACCATTGATTTTAAAATCGGTGATAAATTTATGTTGCTGACATCTGTAATTTCTTATCCTGTCTGCGATAATGATCTGAACAATACCGAAAATATAAATCTCGCAAACTATAACACGCTTTTTACGCCTGATGCCGGTGTCACGGTAAAATATTTCGATGACCGGATCAAAGCGCAGAACAATCTGCCCGGCCAGAACATTGGAGCAGCGCAGACCGTTAGCGGAGATAAGACTTTCTACTATAGATTTAAAAAAGCAGGTTTTTGCGATACCATTGGCACTTTAAACATTTTGCTGAAAGCTTCCACACCCACTGCGCTGCTGGATTCCTACACAGTTTGTGCCGGCAGTTCCATAACACTTATGGCAGAATCTACTTATACGGATTATGTTTGGAAAAAAGGAAATACTACAGTCTTTACCACGCAGACCGCAATTTTGCCGGCTGGCGTATATACCGTGTTTTTCACCAATGCTTCCGGCTGTACTTTTACAAAAAGCATCACCATTCTGGAGTCGCCCCTGCCAAAGTGGAATATTGGTGCTTACAACCCTACCCTTTGTGATGATGATTTCGATGGGGTAATTCATGTTAAACTGTCCACCGTCACTCCGGTGATCATACAGAATTCTGCGCTTTTCACCGTTGAATATTCGCTTTTCAGTGATTTTTCAACCATTTTACCGGACGACTGGTTATTTTCAAAAGAGACAAACGTGTATGTGAGAGCAGTTTCCGCATATTGTGGAGCAGAAACAAAAATGCTCACTTTTAAGTTCGGCAACAGGGTTCAGTTAATTACAGATAACGCCTCCGTTTCCGAATGCGACGATGATCTTGACGGCATTAAAACTGTGAATCTCAGCAAATTCGTGTCCGTCCTTACTAATGAGAGCGGAGTTCAGACCACTTATTTCAACAGCTTAAGTGCGGCACAGCAGAACATCGGTTCTGTTCCCGCAGATGTAACGGTAACAAACAGCGGAACCTACTACCTGCGTTTTCATAAAAATGGATTTTGCGATAATATAGCTGCGCTACATGTCACTGTAAAAATCCCAAAGATATCAACGCAACTTGGCGATCAGGCGGTTTGCCCGGGAAGTTTGGCAACACTGGACCCCGGCAGCGGATTTGCCAGTTACCATTGGAGCACGGGAGAAACTACCCAATCCATCAAGGTTCCCGTGGGTGAATATTGGGTGGATCTTACTTTTGAAGGATGTACTCACCGCCAATCTGTAACGGTTACAGAAATACTTTTACCCGGGATCACCTCCGTGGAAATCCAGGGTACAACAGTTATAGTGAACGTTACCGGTGGTACACCACCATACGAATACGCCCTTGACGGCAATAACTATCAGACCTCCAACGTATTCACAAATGTGGCAGGCGGTGACCACACGGTTTACGTAATATCCGCCGATAACTGCAGTCCTGTTACTGCTGAAATTACTGTAGTAGAAGTTTACAACGCAATATCACCTGATGGTGACGGTATTAATGATATTCTGGATTATTCTGTATTGCTGAAAAAAGAGGAAGCATCCATAAAGATTTTCGACCGGTTTGGTAATACGGTCTTCACCGGCGATAAAAACAATCGGTTTTCCTGGGATGGTAAATCTGCCGGAAAAGCGGTAACATCCGGCAGTTACTGGTATGTAATGAAGTGGCGCGAGCCTGGCTCTGCCTCGATGGTAGAATACAACGGCTGGGTTTTGGTAAAAAACCGCAGATAGCTGCCAAACAAAAAACCTGAATCCAGTGATCCAGGTTTTTTTTATATATTTTCCGCAGTTTAAACCGCTTTCAGACTGCCTTCCAGTTGTTCTAAAGTCTGCAGGGTCTGCACCTTAAGTTCGTCTAAACCGTCATTGTTATAGATCACATAATCGGCAAATTTTATCTTATCTTTTTCCGCCATCTGTCGGTGCATGATGGTTTCCACCTCCCGGTATGTTTTGCCGTCGCGGTCCATCACACGCTTCAGTCGGCAGTTGTCATCAGCTGTTACCAAAATGGATTTATAGCACGCCTCGTGTAATTTCAGTTCAAATAAAAGTGCGGTTTCCTTAAATACAAACTCAGAATTCTGCCGGGAAACCCAGTTTTCAAAATCTGATTTTACCGCAGGATGAATGAGTGAATTTAGCTGCAATAACTTTTCTTCATTTCCGAAAACAATTTCTGCGACATATTTACGGTCGTAGCGGCCATTTTCATCGTAGGAATTTTCACCTAAGAGTTCTTTAATTTGCTGCTGCAGCTGCGGTTCATCATTAACAATTGTTTTTGCGCGCGCATCTGAATAGTACACGGGATAACCCGCCTCTTCGATATATTTTGATACCGTAGATTTGCCGGAGCCTATACCGCCGGTAATTCCGATTGTTTTGGTCTTGGGCCCGGGTTCGGGTTCGGGTTCGTCGTTGATCATATTTTATAATTTATATTTTTTCTAATAGCCAAATACTTCATTCATACTGAAGGTTTCATCTAACCGGATTCCTTTTTCGGTTACTTTTAAACTTGCGAGTTCATTGTGCGCATCATGTTCAAAAAACAGAAGATATTCATTATCCACGCACTGTTTCAGGAATTTTGCTTTTTCTTCCATTGTTAAGAGTGGCCGCGTGTCATATCCCATGACATAAACCTGGGGAATATGACCCACGGTCGGGATCAGATCCGCTGCAAAAACAATAGTCTTGTCCTGATACCGGATCACGGGAAGCATCTGCTTGTCGGTATGACCATCTACAAAGATCACATCCATTTTCAGATCGGGTGCGAAACCGTAATTCCCATTTTGCGGGATCGGCAAAAAGTTGAGTTGACCGCTTTCCTGCATCGGCAAAATATTTTCCTTCAAAAAACTTGCCTTTTCTCTGGCATTTGGCTCGGTTGCCCATTTCCAGTGGTCCTCATTAGTCCAGAACTGCGCATTTTTAAAGGCGGGCTGATAACCGGTCCGGTCAGCATTCCACTCGATCGCGCCACCGCAATGGTCGAAATGCAGGTGCGTAAGGAAAACATCGGTGATATCTTCTTTCACGAAACCATATTTTTTAAGGTTTTTATCTAAGGTATCATCACCCCATAGCGAGTAATGGCCAAAAAATTTTTCGTCCTGTTTATTACCTAACCCGCAATCAATCAGGATAAGTTTTTTACCGTCTTCCACCAAAAGAGAGCGGGTTCCCAATTCGATTAAATTTCTTTCATCTGCAGGATTTGTTCTTTGCCACAAACTTTTCGGCACCACACCAAACATGGCACCGCCATCTAACTTAAATTTTCCACACTGGACTGGATATAGTTTCATAAAATTTTATCTTTTAAATTCAGACTTGTTTTTAACGCAACGATCGCAGAGGTTTTTTCCTGCTGATCAAATAATAGGTTCGCAAAGGCGTTTCACTCAGCGAAGGGTAGTTGCAGTAGATTGCTTGCAAATTCATTTCAGGTTTCATCTTCTTTTGTTAACGCAAATTCCGCAAAGATTTCTTTAAATATACCACTTTCTGTCGTTTTTTTAAGAGCGCAGAGGCGTTGCACTCAGGGAAGCGAAGTTGCAACAGATTGCTTGCAAATTCATTTTCAAGTTTGCTCTTCTTTTTTAACGCAAAGTCCGCGAAGGTTTCATAAATATATGTTTTTCCTCTCCTTTTTAAGTTCGCAAAGGCGTTTCACTCAGCGAAGACGATCATCTAAATTCTTTGCTGTACTGCTTAATGTATACTTAATTTTAACGCAAAGGCCGCTACTATTTTTTTTTATTTATTGGTTTTCTCATTTTTACGTCCGCGAAGGCGTGCACTCAGCGAAGACATATTAATTTATAAATGATTAACGATTCTTTTAACTCCATCTTTAAATAATAAAGAATGAAAATTCAAAAGCATTCCCAGTTTAAATCCAGTAATTCTTAAATAATTTAATAGTTGACAGGTATGATAACTATTAATCTCGGGAACAGCCTTAATCTCTATTATTACCTTATCTTCAATTAACAAATCTACTCTGAAAGCCTTTTTGATAAGCAATTCTTCGTATTCAATAGGGATGTCTTTTTGCTTTTCAACTTTTAAACCCTTTCTACTTAATTCATAAAACAAACATTCTTCATATACTGCTTCATACAAACCTACTCCAAGCGCCCGATGAATTTTCAAACCCGATTCAAATACAATTTTTGAAATTTCATTTTCATTCATATTTTCAACCCTTTAACTTGAAGAGATCAAATCGAGCCTTTGCTGAGTGAAACGCCTTCGCGCCCCACCACACAGAAATAAATTTAATCTTCTTTGCGTCCACAGCGTTTAAATATTCATCCAATTCGAGTATTAACGTTAAAAAAGCTCATCCGGTCTTTTGGGAATCGAGATCTGTAAATGCTTATAAGCTTTCTCCGTTACTTCTCTTCCTCGCGGCGTGCGGATTATAAAACCTTCCTGAATGAGAAATGGTTCATATACTTCTTCCAAAGTTTCGGGATTTTCACCAATCGACGTTGCCAACGCAGAAATCCCGACCGGTTTCCCGCGGAAATTTTCGATCATCACGCGCATGATTCGGTTGTCCATATCATCGAGCCCGAATTCATCAACATTTAGGGAATTCAGCGCAAACTTTGTAATTTCAATTTCAATTTCGCCATTTCCTTTGATCTCCGCAAAATCACGAACCCTGCGCAAAAGTGCATTTGCAATCCTCGGCGTTCCGCGGCTTCTGCGGGCAATTTCCGTCGCGGCATCCTCATAAATTTTAACATCTAGAACACGCGCGCTTCTTTCAATGATCATCGACAGCAGTTCGATCGTATAATATTCCAGTCTGCTTTGAATTCCGAACCGCGCCAACATTGGTTTTGTCAGCATTCCACTTCTGGTAGTGGCACCGACTAAAGTAAACGGATTCAAACCGATCTGAACGCTTCTGGCATTTGGTCCGCTTTCGAGCATGATGTCGATCTTATAATCTTCCATCGCCGAATAAAGATACTCCTCCACAATCGGCGAAAGCCGGTGAATTTCATCTATGAAAAGCACATCATTTTCTTCCAGATTCGTGAGCAATCCGGCTAAACTTCCGGGCTTATCTAAAACCGGACCCGAAGTTATTTTGCAGCTAACTCCCAATTCATTCGCAATAATATGGGCTAAAGTAGTTTTTCCCAACCCGGGTGGACCGTGTAAAAGCACGTGATCCAAAGCGCCACCACGATTTTTCGCCGCCGCTACAAAAACCTCCAGATTGTCCAGCGTTTTCCGCTGTCCGGCAAAATCCCGGAAACTCTGCGGACGGATCTTTTCTTCCTGAATAAGTTCGTCTTCGGAAAAATTATCTTGGTCTGGATGCAGAAAATCGGGCATTTTTTAAAATTTAGTCAAAGATAGAAATTTTTAGAGGGAAAAATTCCTGTCATCTTTAACAAATAAAATCGGAACAAGCCCTAAGAATTATAAAAAGCGACTGCCCAAGCGTCACCAGATCGGGCTATAAATTTGTAAATTTGCCGGATATGTTTTCAACTCCTCAAAAGGAAAGAATCGCTCTTTCTGCCTACTTTTTACTCTCCGGAATTTGTTTCTCGTCCTGGGCGTCGCGAATTCCCACACTCAAAAACCTTTATAATTTGAGTGAAGGAGAACTGGGAAACCTGCTGATGATTCTGCCTGCAAGCGCGATTGTCGGCATTCCGCTTTCCGGTTGGCTCGTCGCGAAATTTGACAGCAGAATTCCCATGCAGATTGCAAGTATACTATTTTTGATCTCACTTTTTTCGCTCAGCTGGGGTTTTTCGCTTCTCGGAATTTCGATTGCGCTCGTCTTCTTTTCCATCGCGCTTCGTACGATCAACATTTCCATCAACACGCAGTCGATTGCCGTACAGCAAAAATTTAAAAAGAAGATCGTAGGTTCATTTCACGGCATTTGGAGCATTGGCGGGATTTTGGGAGTTCTTTTCTCGACGATCATGTTGGAAAATGAAATCTCAATTTTCTGGCACTTCTTGTCCGTCACGATATTTGGTCTTTTAATCACGGTTTTTATGTTCCCGATGCTCATTAAAGGTGATAAATCAAAGGTCGGAAGCAAATTTAAACTGGGGAAACCGAGCAGATATATTTCACTTTTAGGTTTCATTGTTTTTTTTGCGGCGATCTGCGAGGGCGGAATGTATGACTGGAACGGCGTTTACCTGCAGGAAGTCGTGAAACAGGAGGTCTTCACTTACGGCTATCTTCTTTTAATGATCTGCATGACCATCTCGCGGTTGAGCATCGATAAACTGATGGAGCATTTCGGCATGCAAAAACTATATATTGCCGGTTCTTTGCTCATTATTTCGGGTGTACTCATTGCCACAATTTTCCCCTATCTTTATCCGGTTCTTATTGGTTTTGGAATGGTCGGCTTTGGCGTTTCCGGACTTTACCCGATGACTTACATTCTCGCCGGAAAGGCCAGGAAATACCCGGTCGGTATTGTAATGTCGATCATCGGCACGTATTCTACAGTGGGTATGTTTCTGGGGCCGCCGATCATCGGCTATCTTGCCAGCGCCTTCGGTTTACAGCGGGCATTTGTCGTGTTCATTCTTGCAGGATTAATGTTTATTCCACTTTCGAAAATGGTTTTCGATCACCTTAAAAAATGGGAATAGCATTTTATTAATTTTTAAAAATATTCATCATGAAGTTAATCGGTCCTTTCAAACAAATTGTAACACTTGCCAATCTTCCGTTGCGGGGGAAACTTTCTGATGATCAGCTGGAAATTATTGAGGACGGCGGACTTTTAATTAA
Organism: Kaistella palustris DSM 21579; assembly: GCF_000422265.1. GTDB lineage: Bacteria > Bacteroidota > Bacteroidia > Flavobacteriales > Weeksellaceae > Kaistella > Kaistella palustris. The sequence goes on along the minus strand of NZ_AULL01000016.1, from coordinate 186,620 downwards.
AGAGGGAAAAATAGCAGATGCAAACAATTTTTATGATTTAAAAGAACAATACCCAAATATTGAAGTCGAAAACATTGAAGATGAGCAGGTTTGTCTGCCGGCTTTCACCGATTCCCACACGCATATTTGCTTTGGTGGAAACCGCGCGAATGACTTTGCCATGCGAAATGCCGGAAAAACCTATCTGGAAATTGCAGAAAGTGGCGGCGGAATCTGGAGTTCCGTTTTACACACCAGAAAAGCGTCCGAAGAAGAATTATTAAAAACAACTTTAGAAAGAATAAATTCCGTCATTTCACTGGGAATTACGACCATCGAAATAAAATCCGGTTACGGTTTGGATGTAGAAAATGAACTAAAAATGTTACGTGTCATTAAAAAAGCACAGACTTTCACGAAAGCGACTTTGGTTCCGACCTGTCTTTCTGCTCATCTAAAACCAAGAGATTTTGACGGAAGTTCAGTAGAATATTTGAATTTTATTTTAAATGAAATTTTACCTAAAGTTAAAGAAGAAAATCTCGCAAAACGCGTTGATATTTTCATTGAAAAATCTGCGTTTTTACCCGATGAAAGTACAGAATTCTTATTAAAGGTAAAAGAATTAGGCTTTGAAATTACCGTTCACGCTGATCAGTTTACTTCCGGAAGTTCCAGAATTGCGGTAGAAGTGGGCGCAAAATCTGCCGATCATTTGGAAGCAACAATTGATGAAGATATCGCTTTTCTGGCGAAATCAGAAACCGTTGCAACGGCACTTCCCGGCGCAAGTTTAGGTTTGGGCGAAAAATTTACACCCGCCCGAAAAATTCTGGATGCCGGCGGAATTTTAGCCATCGCCTCCGACTGGAATCCCGGTTCTGCCCCGATGGGAAATCTCATTACGCAGGCTTCGATTTTGGCGACTTTCGAAAAATTATCAACCGCTGAAGTTTTGGCCGGTATCACTTTCCGCTCAGCCCACGCTTTAAATCTATCTGACCGCGGAACTTTGCAAAAAGGAAAGAAAGCCGATTTTGTCACTTTTAAAACCGATAATTTTCATAACATCCTTTATCACCAGGGAAGTTTGAAAGCGGAATCGGTTTATATTAATGGCGAAAAAATGTAAACTTTTTACCATCATCAATTTTAAGAAAATTAAGATTCACGAAATTTTAATATCGATAAAAATCTGGGCAAATTCGTAGAATCTGTGCGCTTATTATCCACACAGATTTCGCAGGTTTGCCTGGATTATAAATTATAAATGACAAAATGCCTGAACTTATAGCCCCGATTGCAATGAAAATCCCGCAGTGACGACGAAGGAGGAGCGAGGAATTGCAATGGAAAGCGGGACCGGATTTCCAAAAAAGCGAAAAATTTGCTGCTCCTAAAAAAAATCTTTCCGAAGTTTTAATTTTTTAAATTCTTCAAAATTCTTATCTTAACCCCTCAAAATTTAAAGAATGAGCAACTTAGACGTATGGGAAGTTTTTATACAGACAAAACCCGGACTTTCCCATAAACACGCAGGAACCGTACAGGCCGCAACTGCGGAAATGGCATTGCAGGCTGCAAGAGATGTTTATACCAGAAGAATGGAAGGAACCTCGATTTGGGTCGTGCCGAGCAAATATTTGGTGACATCTGAAGGGATTGATAAAGAAGCTTTTTTCGATCCTGCCGATGATAAACTCTATCGCCACCCGACTTTCTATGAGATTCCGAATGACGTGAAAAACATGTAAAACAGACCAGAGATTGGGAGACATGAGACACGAGAAATTGGATCGTTAAGAATATCAGGTCAATTTCTTCTATTATAAAAATCTCATGTCTAAAATCTCTACATCTCATGTCTAAAAATTTAAATAAATGAATCCACTTTTTAATTATACTTTAAAATTAGCCGATGATACTTTGATTTTTGGTCAGAGATTGGGTGAATTGTGCGGACAGGGACCTTATCTGGAAGAAGATATTGCCTTGACGAATATCGCTTTGGATTACCTGGGACAATCAAATAATTTTTATAAATACGCTGCTCAAATTCAGGATTTGGGGAAAACTGAAGATGATCTGGCTTTTCTGCGTTTGGAAAAAGAGTATCTGAATTGCCAACTTTCCGAACTTCCGAATGGTGATTATGCGAATACGATCCTCAAGGTTTATTTCTTCGCAGTTTATCAGCGAATTCTTTATGCGGAATTAATGAAAAGCAGCGACGAACAACTTTCTGCAATCGCAGAAAAATCTCTGAAAGAAGTAAAATACCATTACACGCACACTTCGACGTGGATCAAAATGTTTGCAGGCGGAACCGAAGAAAGTAAAAACCGCATCAAAAATGCAGTTGAAAATCTGTGGGAATATACCGGCGGAATGTTTGCGGAAACTCCAGGCGAAGAGGATCTGGAAAAACTCGATATTGTTCCAAACAGCAAAAATCTGCAGGAGATCTGGACAAAAACCATCAAAGAAGATTTCCAAAATTTTGGCATTGTAATTCCGGAAAATGACTTTATGCAAAAAGGTTCCAGAACTGGATATCACACCGAATATTTTGGATTTATTTTATGTGAATTGCAGTTTATGCAGAAAACTTATCCTAATTGCGCCTGGTGAAAACAATTTGAAAATTTGGTAATGTGATAATTTAAAAATGAAAAAAGCGCATCGTCAATTTTTAAATTTTCAAATTGGCACACTCTCAAATTCTCAAACGCTTAAAATATTTTGGAGAATCTCTTAAAAATACTGTCCCATATTCCCGATCCCGAAATTCCCGTGATCAATATTGTTGAGTTAGGAATTGTTCGGGAAGCGAAAATGCTTTCCGAAAACGAAGCAGAAATTGTCATTACACCGACTTATTCAGCGTGTCCTGCGATGTTTAATATCGAAGAAGATATTATTAAACTTTTTAAAGAAAAGGGAATTACGGCGAAAGTCATCACCAAAATTTCTCCCATTTGGACCACCGACTGGATCACCGACGAAGCCCGGGAAAAACTCAGAATTTACGGAATTACGCCACCTGAAAAAGGAAATCACGAAGATCATTTAAACGTTCCGAAAAAATGCCCAAGATGCGGTTCTGAAAACACCAAACAGATCAGCCGTTTCGGTTCTACCCTGTGCAAAGCCAGTTATCAGTGCAATGACTGTCTGGAACCTTTCGATTATTTTAAATGTCATTAATTCAATTTGAAAATGTGGCAATTTGAAAATTTGATGATCAAAAAAAATTCACTATTTAAAGCATTATTTTAAGGGTGAACAAACACTTATCTTTGTTAAAATACTCTTGCGTAAAAAACAACTACATTCTTTAACACATTTTCAAATTCTCAAATTCTCAAATTACCTAATTCTCAAATCAACAATATGTATAAAGAACTCGAAATAGAAACTCACCTCGACGGAAAACTGCAGATCGCTTATCTGAACGACGAGAAAACTTATAACAGCTTAAATAAAACTTTACTTTCTGAACTTAAAACTTTTATTCATGATGGAAGTCGGGATGAAAATATTCGTTGTCTGGCGATTTCAGGTCGTGGAAAAGCATTCTGCTCCGGACAAAACTTAAAAGACGCTATGTCTTTCAGCGATCCGGATGAAGATCGGGTGATTCAAAGAATGGTGATTGATTATTATAATCCTTTGGTGAAAGAAATTGCAAATGCCAGAAAACCGGTTATTTCTTTGGTGAATGGTCCTGCAGTTGGAGCTGGAGCAATGTTGGCTTTAATTTGCGACATCGCTTTGGCGACAGAATCTTCTTATTTTTCGCAGGCATTTGTGAACATTGGATTAATTCCGGATACCGGCGGAACGTATTGGTTACCAAAACTTTTGGGCAGACAGCAAGCAAATTATTTAGCGTTTACCGGGAAAAAATTATCAGCTGCGGAAGCAAAAGATTTAGGATTAATTGCGGATGTTTTTGAAGATGAAAATTTTATGGTGAATTCAATGGGCGTTTTAGAACAAATCTCCAATTTACCAACGAAAGCAATTTCACTCACAAAAAAAGCCTTCAACGAGTCTTACGACAATACACTGAGTCAACAACTTGATATGGAAGGAATACTGCAGCAAACCGCAGCCGAATCAGAAGATTTTATGGAAGGCGTTTCTGCATTTTTAGAAAAAAGAACACCGGAATATAAAGGAAAATAAAATAATTTGAAAATGAGATAATTTTAAAATTTGAGAATGATGAGAAATGATAAAGAAAACATAATCGTTAATAAAACCTTTGATTTTGCTCTTCAGATTATAGAATTTTCTGAAATGTTTTTCGAACAAAAGAAATTCTCATTAGCAAATCAAATTTTCAAGTCCGGTACTTCTATTGGTGCAAATGTACGAGAAAGCCAGAATGTAGAGAGTAAAGCTGATTTTATTCATAAGATGAAAATATCTGCAAAAGAAGCAGATGAGACGGAATATTGGTTACTTCTTTGCAAACATTCGAAATATTTAACTTCTCCTAACGAAGAAATGTTTTATGATTTAAAAGCAATTCAGCTGATCCTCTCCAAAATTATTTCAACATCTAAAACCTAATTATCAAATTAACACATTTTCAAATTCTCAAATAAAATATATGAATATAGGGATTATCGGCTCCGGAACCATGGGAATTGGCATTGCACAGGTTGCAGCAACTTCCGGTTGTGAGGTTTTTTTGTATGATACCAATTCGGCTCAAACTGAAAAATCTTTAGCAAGTCTTAAAAAAGTTCTGGACAGATTGGTCGAAAAAGAAAAAATATCTTCAGAAAAAAGTTCAGACATTTTTGGTAAAATAAAGCCCTGCAGCGAACTTAAAGATTTCAAAGATTGTGATCTCGTGATTGAAGCCATTATTGAAAATAAAGAAATAAAAACCAAAGTTTTTCAAAATTTAGAAGAAATTGTTTCTGAAAAATGTATTATTTCCAGCAATACTTCTTCCATTTCTATCACTTCCCTGTCTTCTGAATTAAAAAATCCGGAACGTTTTATTGGAATTCATTTTTTTAATCCGGCTCCTTTAATGCCTTTGGTAGAAATAATTCCAGGACTTTTAACGGAAAAAGATTTAGATGAAGAAATGGTTTCGCTAATGAAATTATGGGGGAAAATTCCAGTGATTGCAAAAGATGTTCCCGGATTTATTGTGAACCGAATTGCAAGACCTTTTTATGGCGAAGCTTTACGAATCGTGGAAGAAAACATCGCCACTCCAGAACAAGTTGATGATGCGATGCGAACTTTGGGAAATTTCAAAATGGGACCTTTTGAATTGATGGATCTTATTGGAATTGATGTGAATTTCTCTGTCACAAAAACGGTTTACGCGGATTATTTTTACGATCCAAAATACAAACCGAGTTTGCTTCAACAAAGAATGAGCGAGGCCAAATTACACGGTAGAAAAACAGCAAAAGGATTTTACGAATATTCAGAAAACGCCATAAAAACTGCTCCGGAAAAAGACGAAAAATTATACGGCGAAATTTTTCTTAGAATTATTTCAATGCTCATTAATGAAGCAGTGGAAGCTAAAAGATTAAAAATTGCAAGTGATGAAGCGATCGAATTAGCCATGCAGAAAGGCGTGAATTATCCGAAAGGTTTGCTTGCTTGGGGAAAAGAAATCGGTTACCAAAAAATTTCGGAAACGCTGCAAAATATCTACGAAACTTATCAGGAAGAACGATACAGACAAAGCATTTTGCTTCGCCAAATGTAAATATTTATCAATGTAAGAATATAACAATTTTTTTATATTTCTTATTTGCAAATTATTATATTGGTATACTGGTACACTGATAAACTGGTAAATTAAAATAAAAAATGACTCCACACGAACTCGCTCAATACATGCTCAATCAGGATCAGTTCTCACAATGGATGGGAATAAAACTCATCGAAATTCGGGAGAAATATTGTCTGATGGAAATGCCTGTAAAACAGGAAATGATCAACGGATTGCGAACGGTTCACGGTGGCGTAACTTTTTCTCTCGCAGATTCGGCGCTGGCTTTTTCGAGTAATAATACGAATGAGGCTTCTGTTGCTTTACATTGTTCGATGAACTTTACAAAAGCAGTGAGATTGGGAGATACTTTAACAGCGGAAAGTGTTCTTATTTCTGATACCCGAAAAACCGGTGTTTATGATATTTCGATTACGAATCAGCATAAAATTTTGGTGGCAACTTTTCGTGGAACGGTTTATAAAATTGAGAAGAAAGTGACGGATTTGTAATTTTTTTGGGCAGACAATTCCGCCTTCCACTCCCGCTTTTTTTATTGTTGGCTTCGACAAGCTTAGCCACCAATAAAAAAGAGCTCCGTTCAAGTCGGGCTGCAGATTAGTTCGCAAAACAAAAGAGGAATTAATAATAAAAAGCGAGCATAAAATAAAACTTCAAAAACTATTTTGAAGTTTTATTTTATTTTGATGTAATATAATTCGGAAATTAGTTGTCTTACTATTAGAAACAAAACAATGACCCACGAAATCTTTAAAAATACGGTATTCTGTCTCAAGGATGAGATGTACCGTTTTGCGAAAAGATTCGTGATGAGCAGTGACGAAGCGGAAGATGTAGTTCAGGATCTGATGCTCAGATTCTGGCAGAAGAAAGAAGAACTCACAACCTTCGGAAATTTAAAATCTTATGCGCTGAGAGCGGTGAAAAACGAATGCCTGAACAGGCTGAAGCATCACACGGTGAAAATGGGTTTTGCAGATTTCCAAATGCACAGAAGTGAACTTTACCACGTAGAAGCCAATAATATGAAGGAGCAGATCATCGGGTTTATCAACCAGCTTCCGGAGAAGCAGAAAACGGTGATCCACCTGAAAGATGTAGAAGAGTACGAAGTTTCCGAAATTGCAGCAATCATGGAAATGGAAGAAAATGCAGTGCGGGTAAACCTGATGCGGGCCCGGCAGAAGGTGAAAGAACAGATCCAGAATCTCATGGATTATGAAAACAGAGTGATTGAGAATTTTTAATTTTTATTTTACAGAAAACTCCTTTAAAGTTTGGCGTTTAGGGGATTAAAGAGACCGAATTATGAAGACAGACCACACACAGGATAAATATACAGAGATCCTTACAGAAATGAAGGACGAGAAAATGAACTGGGATTTCGATGAATTTTTAGCTGCAGCTGAAGATCCGCAGGAAGTGGCGCCAATCCAGCCGCTGAGAAGTTCCGCCACGTTCCCGAAAATCTTCTGGATGGCTGCAGGTTTGGCATTTTTAGTTTCTCTTGGAGTGCTGTATAAGATCACCACAAAACCTACGATTGCCGAACAGGATCAGTTCGTAAAAAACGAAATCTTAAAGCAGAAAGAAAACTTCGGTCATGACGGCAACGTGGCTGTTCTTACCGCAAAAGATTCTGTAAATGTAGTTTCCGACAGTTTGGTTGCAGATTCAACATCCGTACAAAACGCAGCTGATGTGGTAGAACAGATCCTGCCAAAACGCGGACGTATAAGGAGAACCGGCAGAGTGCAGTATGTTCAGAATGCTGTTCCGGAAAGATCTGCACCCCAACATTCAGTGAAAACTCCGGATTATCACTCGAATTACGTCATCATCAACGGTCAAAAAATTGAAAACGAACAGGAAGCAATCGATTTAACCAAGTACTCTTTCCGTGTTCTTTCTGAAAATGTTTCTAAAACGGTGGCTCAAACCGACGTCATCACTAACTTTAACAATGATTACTAAAACCGATATCATGAAAAAATTACTTTTAATATTTACATTGGTCTTTTCGTCTTTCTTTCAACTTAATGCGCAAAAGGCGAAACTGGATCAGCTTTTCGAAAAATACCAGGAAGCAGATGGCGTAACCTCCATCAAAATCGCCAAACCGATGTTTAATATGCTTAATAAACTCAATATTGCAGATGATGAACTGTCGCAGATCAAACCGCTGCTCAGCAAGATCGAGGGTTTGAAGATCCTTATCCTGGAAAAACCGGCTTCAGCGAAAACGCCGGGAGCACCGGAAAATAAGATGCAGCTCATGCAGTTCGACAAACTGCAGACGGATATCGCAAGTTCGCTGAAAAACATGAAATATGAGGAACTCATCACCGTGCACAGCAAAGACAACAAAATAAAATTTCTGTCATCCGACGCGGCAAACGGAGTTTTAGATAACCTGCTGCTCAACATAAATTCCGACGGTAATACAATGCTGATGATGCTGGAAGGAAAAATTTCGATGGATGATGTGAATAATCTCATCAATGAAGCGGAAAAACCCAGTACCAAAACGTCGGTGACCACGGAAAACATCAGCCGCAACGGCACCACACAGGTTCGTAACGTAGGGAAATTTACAGGAATCTCTGTCTCCAGCGGCATTACAGTAAATTTTACGCAGAGCGACACGCAGTCGGTAGTGGTACAAACCGATCCCGACCTGCAGCAATACGTTTCTACAGAAGTCGAAAACGGGATTTTGGTGATCACCATCAAGAATAAAGATAAAAAGAATCTTAATTTCAAGAAACTTTTTGTCGCTGTAGAAGGACCGCGGCTTGCATCGGCTCAGGTTTCGTCGGGTGCCCTGCTTACAACGCTGAACGCCATTAATGAAGATAATTTTAAGGCGGATATCTCGTCCGGTGCAAATCTGAATGCCGACCTGAACATAAAAAACACGACAACCGTGTCAATAACTTCAGGCTCATCCATGCGGATGGGCGTACAGACCAAAAATTTCAGTTTCGAAGGAACGAGCGGTTCTATGGCGACGGTCACCGGCAATGCAGAAAGTGCAAACCTGAAAGTAACCAGTGCAGCGGCATGTAACGCACAGAATCTCGTGTCAAAAAACGGTACGGCAACAGCTTCTTCCGGCGGAAACATCAAACTTACAGCAACCGAAAGCTTAGCCGCAAATGCAAGTTCTGGCGCTTCGATCCGCTATAAAGGTAATCCACGAAACATTTCCGGCGGTTTGCAACAGAGCAGCGGCGGCACAATTAAACCTTTAAACTAAAAATATGAAAAGTCTATACGCTGTACTTGCGCTAAGTTTGCTTGGTTTTACACTCAATTCCTGCATGGTATCTACAAAACCAAAGATGGAATTTTTCAACAAAGCGGCACATGATTACAGGGAAGCAAAATTTACAAGCATTAATGTGCCTATGTTTCTTGCAAAACCCATCGTAAAAAAAGCGCTGCGCGAAGACGGTGAAAGCGAAGAACTCATTAACCTCATCAGAAAAATATCCGACATCAAAGTGATGACCATTGAAAACGGCAACAAATCGATGCTCGCCGACTACGCAAACTACCTCGCCAATAATAACTTCGAGGAATGGATGACCGTACGGAAGGAAAACGAAACGGTGAATTTTCAGGCGAAACAAACCGGCGATGTGATCAAAAAACTACTCATTTCAATACAGTCTGGCAGTGAATCTGTTTTTGTAGATGTTTCTGGCAAATTTACCGCCGATGACATTTCCCGGATCATCAACTATTCTGAAAAAAATGACGTGAAGAAAATCGTCAGCAAATAAGCCTTCACTTCTTAAGCCACCCATTTCCGGGTGGTTTTTTATTTGAAATTCAATCTGCTGAATTTTTTTTTTAATGGATGATCATCTCAACGTAATTGCCGGACGGTTATTAAAATTTGGACAATATTTAAAAGATTATTCTTCGCTTCAAAATCTATATTTTTATTTTTCCTAAAAATTCCTTAATTTTGCGCAGAAAGCAAAGATGTCTATTCACACAAAAATTGTAGAAAGTGCCATCACCTTTGATGACGTGCTTTTAATCCCTTCTTATTCCGAAGTTCTGCCTAATCAGGTTTCCCTAAAATCCCGGCTTTCCGATAAAATCACTTTGAATGTTCCTATAGTTTCCGCGGCTATGGATACTGTAACTGAAGCAGAAATGGCTATTGCGCTGGCAAGAGTTGGCGGCATAGGTTTCATTCACAAAAATATGCCGATCGAGGAGCAGGCGACACAGGTTTATAATGTGAAGCGTTCGGAAAACGGAATGATCTCCGATCCGGTGACTTTATCAAAAGACCACACTCTTGCCGAAGCCAAAGAGCTGATGGCAAGATTCAAGATCTCGGGTCTGCCGGTGGTTGATGAAAACAATACACTGATCGGAATTATCACCAACCGCGATGTGAAATATCAGGAAAACCTTGCGTTAAAGGTTGAAGAGCTGATGACCAAAGAGGACCTCATCACTTCAAACAAAGCGACCAATCTGGATGAAGCCAAGCAGATTCTGCTGCGTAACCGCGTAGAAAAACTTCCTATAGTTGATAATGATTTTAAACTTGTAGGTTTGATCACCATTAAAGATATCGACAACCAAATGGAATATCCCAACGCCAATAAAGACTTAAACGGTCGCCTGATCGTAGGTGCCGGCGTGGGCGTGGGCGAGGATACCATTGACCGCGTTACTGCACTTGTGGAAGCGGGAGTAGATATCATTGCGGTAGATTCCGCACATGGCCATTCGCGCGGTGTGCTTGATAAAATTGCTGAAATACGTAAAAACTTTGCGGACCTTGATATTGTAGGCGGAAACATTGTAACCGCAGATGCTGCAAAGGACCTGATCGAGGCCGGCGCAAATATTCTGAAAGTCGGTGTGGGACCCGGTTCCATTTGCACGACCAGGGTTGTGGCAGGCGTTGGTGTTCCGCAACTTTCTGCGATTTATAATGTTTTTGAATATGCGAAATCTAAAAATGTAGCTGTAATTGCTGACGGCGGAATTAAATTGTCCGGAGATATTGTAAAAGCGTTGGCTTCCGGTGCAAGTGCCGTAATGCTTGGTTCACTTTTGGCCGGAACCGATGAAGCGCCGGGCGAGGAAATTATTTTCCAGGGACGGAAATTTAAAGCCTACCAGGGAATGGGTTCACTTTCTGCCATGCGACGCGGCGGCAAGGAAAGATATTTCCAGAGTGAAGCCAAGAAATTTGTGCCCGAAGGTATTGAAGGGCGTGTGCCACACAAAGGAAAACTCGAGGAAGTAGTGTTTCAGCTTACAGGTGGAATCCGCGCCGGTATGGGATATTGCGGAACCAAAGACATTCCTACCCTGCAAACGGACGGAAAAATGGTGATGATCACCGGAAACGGACTGAAGGAATCTCATCCGCACGATGTAATAATTACGCAGGAAGCGCCGAATTATTCGTTATAATTTAACACTGCGTAACAGACAAAACTCCGAAATCAGGCTTTCGGAGTTTTCTTTTGCATTTTTAATATGCAGATTTTAATAAAAAATAAAGGCTGCGAAACGCAGCCCTTATCATTAAAAGAAAGTGAGAAAATTATTTCTTGATTACTTTTTTAGTTTCTGTAGAACCGTTTGCATATTTCACAGATACTACATAAGAACCTTTTGCAAGATCCTGAACATTTACTGAAGTTTCAGCAGCAGTTTTTACCAGTTTTCCGGAAAGATCAAAAATAGAGATCTCAGAGATTTTTTCTGCAGATCTTAAGTTGATCACATCAGTTGCCGGATTCGGATATACACTTAGTGCAAATTTAGATTTGGTACTGTTAACTGCCAAAGCTGCTTCTGCAGACATTTTAATGTTATCGAAACCGGCGTTGTTTACGCCTACAGAAACAATATCGACTTCTGTCGGATAGTAGTTTGCCGCTTTAGCGTAAGGACCGTATTCTGTTCCGTTGATGTTTACTTTCATACTTCCTTCCAAAGTATCGTAAGTAACTTTTACTTTGTACCAAGTGTTTGCGGTTACATTGTCTGTGAGCAACTCGCCGTTGGTCTCGTCGTCGAAATCTGCCTGGTCAGCTAGATATACACCTACGCCCGGTGCCATATAAATGTCGAAAATTGCATAGTATTCGCCACCTGCCGCGTCGTACACCTGGATTTCTGCCGGTGAAGTGGCCGTTGGATAAAGTTCAAACTCTGCAACGAATACATCATTACCATCTGCTTTTGAAAACCAGTCGAATTCCTTGTAGATGAACATACCTGCTGCATTAGCTGCTGTGCTCGCCATTTGCAGGGATTTACCGTGTGCAGCGTCTATCGTGGCGATTTTCGCCATGTTGTTGGCCCCGCCATCGCGACCCCAGCCACCTTGTGTACCAAGATTTCCGGTGTTGTAAGAATTAAAATCGTCAGCCATTAAAGTCTGAGAGAACATTGTTGCTGCAAATGCTGCAGAAAAGACAACAGATAAAACTTTTTTCATAAATAAGAATTTAAATTGTTAATTCCCCAAATATATATAGATTTTATTAGTTGAAATTTTGATGTTATCACTATAAAACACGGCAGATAGTAAAAGAACAGTAATCGTTTTCCTCTTTGATTTTCGCTTCAATACCGAAAACCAAATACTGATGAATTATTTCTAAAATTTACCTGCCGAGAAATTTATTCAATGTGTAGAAAATTTAATCTTTCTCCTTTTAAATAGTCTTTAATGACTGGTTTTCTTATTTATTTTATAAAAGAAAATGCTATATTTATCTTTTACCAATCTGAATCTGTAATGAAATACTGTTTCTTCTTTCTTCTCTTATTAATGGTAACAGGTTGTGAAATATCAACAATACCTAATACCGTGTACAGAAATTCGTCCACTTCCACTCCGGCAGCCCCGTCGGCTGAGCGCAGCGAGTTTCAGGAACTTATGGAAAAAGACAAGATCAATAAAAAACAGGTAAATGCGGCTGTTCTCACGTATCTCCTTAACGATACCGATCCGCGCGAGACCGAAACCGCTGCCGTAGTCGAAAACGCTTCCAACTGCAATATTATTCTGCGCCTTGTAGGAATTTCCAACAGCCAGATTTATAATTTACCCATCGCGGCACACTCTAAAAATCAGTTTGTCCTCCGTAAAGGAAATTATACGCTGCGATCCACTGTGTGCGGTGCCGTATATTATTCCCAGAAAGTAATCAGTGACCCGCTTATTCTGAAGCTTTCTGCACAATAGATGAGATATTTTTGAATACGTACTTTTGCACACAAATTCTGAAATAGAAAGAAGCCATCGGATATTTTACCCAAGTCTGATATAACTCATATCCAAATATTTTCAAATATATTTTAATTAGGATAGATTTGTCCTATTAAAAAACAGTTAAAAAATCAACAATGAAAAACATTCTGACAACCCTTGCAGTAGCCTTATTCACACTTCAGGCGTGCAAACAAAATTCAACAGAAAATGCAGGTTCCACCTCGGCAGCCGAAGCCATGGAAATTAAGGTGAGTGGTGAACCTGTAAAACAGGGAATTGTAGCGCCACCAGGAGTTCCTGCTGCGATCGGTGACAGAGCGGCCCAGAAAGTCGTTGTACACCTGGAAGCTACGGAAGAAGAAGGTGAACTTGCTGATGGCGTCACTTACAAATTCTGGACTTTCAACAGCTCCATTCCAGGATCATTCATCAGAGTTCGGGTTGGTGATGAGGTAGAACTTCACTTAAAAAACAAAAGTAACAGCGTAATGCCGCACAATATAGACCTTCACGCGGTGAATGGCCCAGGTGGTGGCGCAGAAGCAACAAATGTTGCACCCGGCAAAGAAGCGATCTTCAATTTTAAAGCTTTAAATCCCGGATTATATGTTTACCACTGTGCTGCAGCACCGGTTCCTATGCACATTGCGAACGGAATGTACGGTTTGATCCTTGTAGAGCCGGAAGGTGGTTTGCCAAAAGTTGACCGCGAATATTACGTAATGCAGGGTGAATTCTATACCAAAGGAAAAACCGACGAGAAAGGACTTCAGGAATTCGATCAGGACAAAGGTGTTGACGAAAGACCGACTTACGTAGTCTTCAACGGTAAGAAAAACGCGTTGATGGGTGCAAATGCACTTACAGCCAAAGTTGGTGAAACCGTAAGGATCTTTGTAGGAAATGGCGGACCAAACCTTGTTTCTTCGTTCCACGTGATCGGAGAGATCTTCGATAAAGTATATGTAGAAGGCGGAAGCACGATCAATAAGAATGTACAGACCACTGTAATTCCTGCCGGCGGCGCTGCAATCGTAGAATTTAAAGTAGAAGAGCCCGGAAACTATATTTTGGTCGACCACTCTATCTTCCGTGCCTTTAACAAAGGAGCTATCGGAATGCTGAAAGTAACCGGCGAAAAAAATCCGAAGGTTTATAACAAAGTACAGTAATCAAAAATTCAAATAACATAAAAGGAACTGCCATGTCTAAAATTTTCAAAATATTATTTTATACCGGCAGTTTCTTTTTTATTTTTCTCTGCTGCGATAAGGCTGCCACGATAAATTCAAAAGATGATTCTGCCACCATAACCCAGGAGCTCAGTATTACGCCGGATGTGAAAATGATTCCCATCAAAGGCGGAAAATATCTGCCGTTTTACGGGGACAGTTCACTGGTGAAAGTCGAGGATTTTCTTCTCGATGAAAGACCGGTAACCAACGCTGAATTTTTAGATTTTGTAAAGAAAAATCCGAAATGGAAACGCAGTAATGTCAAAGGACTTTTTGCCGATGAAACCTATCTGAAAGATTGGCAGGACGATGAAACGCTGCCCAAAGATGCCGATCCGGATGCACCTGTTACGTTTGTTTCCTGGTTTGCAGCAAAAGCTTACGCCAAAAGTGCAGGCAAGCGTTTACCGACTTTGGATGAATGGGAATATGTGGCCATGGCAGATGAGGAAAGCGCCAATGCACGGAACAAACCTACGTATTCTGCGCACCTGATTAACCTTTACAACAAGAAATACCGCGAGAAAAACAAGGTTAAACTATCCCAACCCAACTATTATGGTGTCTATAATATGTTCGACCTTACTTGGGAATGGACAGACGATTTTAATTCCATAATGACGACCAGCGATTCCCGCACAAGTGAATTTGATGACAAAGGACTGTTCTGCGCATCTGCTGCAACAAGTGCCGCCGATGTTCTGAATTACGCTTCGTTCATGCGCTACGCTTTCCGGTCGAGTCTAAAAGCTAATTACACGGTAGAAAATCTCGGTTTCCGGTGTGCCAAAGACCTCAAAGAAAATTAAAAAATGAAACAATTTATAATCACATTTTTTTCTCTCCTTTTTCTTATTTCCTGTACCGAAAACGCAGATAAAAAGGAGGAAGTTAAAGAAAAGATGACCGACTCCATTTTTCTGCTCGATTCGAAATGGGAAAATCAGGATGGTAAAGAAATTCAGCTGAAAGACCTGAAAGGCAAAAACCTGGTTGTAGTAATGATTTTTACGCGTTGCCAAACCGCCTGTCCTTTGCTGGTTGGTGACATGAAAGCTGTAAAATCGAAGGTTAAGCTGGAACAGCTGAAAAACACTTCCTTTGTTTTCGTTTCCGTGGATCCTGAAAATGATACACCCGCAGTGTTGAAAAAATACGCCGAAGAGCGAAATATGTACGGTGAACCGTGGATCTTTCTTCGCAGCGACGTAGAATCAACGCGTGAATTTGCAAATGTGTTGGCAGTGAAATACAAAAAAATATCGCCTATCGTTTTTTCACATTCGAACATCATAAGTGTTTTTAACAGAAATGGTGAAATGGTAAGCCAGGAAGAAGGAACGGTAAACTCCGACGCAGTCGCGAAAACAGTTAATGAACTGAAGTAGCATCTTACTTAAAGAAAAAGCCCGTAGATTTTTCTGCGGGCTTTTTCGTGGTTAAAGTTCTTCATCTTCAGGTTTACGGAGCTGACTGCTGTAATCCTGAATCCGCCAGTCGGTTCCCACATTTCCCTTTTCGATCTTTTCTTTTGAATAAAGCCGGAAATCATTTTCGGTTTTCTCTAAAAGATAATCATAAGGTCCGACAGCAGAAATAAGTTTGACCAATACCGGTGCGATTTCCAGCGTAATGAAAAGTCCCATGATAAATGCAGCAGCGACGCCGATAATCGCAGAGTTTTTCCCAAGTTCGTCCAGGGCCTGCAGACGTGCGGCGAAACCATTGAACTGATCTTCGAAAGTTTCGGTTTTGTCGCGTTCTTTCTCAATGTTGGTATAAACTTTTGAGACTTCTTTGTCAAGATATTCGAGGCGGGGCGCGATTTGCTGCTGATAATTTTCGAGGTCACGGCGGCGCTGTTCTTTCAGTTCGGCTTTTCTTTTGGCGTTCGAACCATAACCTACTTTTCCGCTTGTCAAGCCACTTTGCTTGCCAAGGATTTCTTTTTCCAGTTCAACTGCCGCGGAATCGTAAGATTTCTGATAGTCGGCGATTTTGGTTTGAATTTGCTTTTTCTCGGTTTCAAAAGGTCCTGACTGCTGCAGAATGCGGCCGTTCATTTCCGCCTGAAGCTGGGTTTTATTTCTTTGAATGATGGTGTTCAGCTGCTTGTTAACTTCTTTCTCAAAAATTTTTAATTCTAAAGGCTTTGAAATAATAATTCCCAGGAACGCAGCTAAGATCAAACGCGGAACCGCCATAAGAATTTGGTTCCACCATGGCCCGGTCTTCTTGATGGACGACACGATATAGCGGTCCAGGTTGAAGATCATTAAGCCCCACAAAACAGCGAATCCTGCAGATGCCCAAATATTATCGAAAACCGTGAACATAGCATAACCTGCTGAAAGTGTCGCAAATATTGCAGTGAAGAGGACGATACCGCCAATTCCTGCAAATTTGTTCCACTCGCTCGGCGTTTTGCGGAGGATGTGAATATTACCACCCGAACAGACGAGCAGGAATTTCTGAAACCAGTTCATTGAATGGTTTACTGTATTTACGGGTTTTATCTTTTGTGGTATCATAAGTTTGGCATTAGAGATCTGATTTATTTGTCAGAAAAAACACTACAACGTTACAAATAGTATTAGGTTTAACCAAGTTAATATTTTGTAAAACAGTTATATATTTACTGCTACAAACAAGCAGCCTAAAAATCTGTGCATGAAAGAACTGGCGGAGAAACTTAAATTGTGCTTATAGCCCGGGATCGCAGTGGATCCCGAAACTTCGGGAGTAGCGGAGAGCCGGACCGCTCTTCGAAAGACAAACGAAATTTGATGCTCCTAAAAATCCTACTTCAAACGTTCGGGATTTTGTTTCAGAAAACTGTCCCAACCCGTGTAGGATTTCTGAGCGGACAAATTTCCGGAATTAAAGTGGTGGCAAACCGCAACGGCCAACCCATCGGACGCATCAAGATACCTGGTGGGAAATTCTTTCAGGTTTAATAGGTTTTTGAGCATGCCGGCGACCATTTCCTTGCTGGCATTGCCGTTTCCGGTGATGGCCATTTTAATTTTTTTCGGAGAATATTCGGTGATGGGAATATCGCGGTGCAAAGATGCCGCCATCGCCACGCCCTGCGCACGGCCGAGTTTGAGCATGGACTGAACATTTTTACCAAAGAACGGTGCTTCGAGCGCGACCTCATCAGGATGAAATTCATCGATCAGCGATAAAGTACGGTCGAAAATATACTTGAGTTTAGTCTCGTGATTGGGATATTTACTCAGGATCAGTTCGTGCATGGAGATCATCTTGATCTTACTTCCCTGCACCGAAATAAGGCCAAAACCCATGATGCTGGTTCCCGGATCGATTCCTAAAATTATTGTTTCATTCTGCACGCTACAAATGTAAAATGTTTAAACCAGATGAACGACTATTGGCGGCGCTTTTTGCAGGAAAGCTGCGACTGAATGCATATTTCACCGCTCCAGGTTGTGCAGTCTCACATTCAGCATGTCGCTGCGTAACCCCGTGACCGCCATTTCTATATGATCAGTCGCTTTTTTCACTTCTTTATGCGTCTTAAAAATCACGTTTTTACCCTTGCTTTCATCGGCAATATTCGAAAGTACAACTACTGAAGTTTTAGTTGCGGGATAATACACGTTCAGCGAAGGCGCGCCCTTCACATAACCCGTGTGAAAGTAAGCCTCGGGTTTTCCGACATTCATCATCAAACCAAAACCATAACCCATTTTTCCCAGGATCGGGTGATTGCGATCTGCAGATTTTTCGGTGAGCTTTTTTAAAGACGCAGGTTTCAGAATTATACCATTGAACAGAGCGTTATTCCAGCGGTGCAGATCATTAATTGTTGAAAGTATTCCGCCGGCGGGCACAGAAATCGATTTATCAGTGAGCCTCTCCGGCATATTCGCGACTTTGGTAAAATGCTGCTCATCGCCAAGGTATGCGCCGGCAAGGTAATTACCTGTAAACGTATTTGCGGTAAAGGAGTTGTTCATACCGGTTTTCCTGAAAAGATCCATAGCATTCTGATCATAAGACTTCCCGGAAACTTTTTCGATGATTTGCCCCAGATAATAAAATCCTTTGTTGGAATAATGGAACTCTGTTCCGGGTTCTGAAAGTAAACCATTGCCAAAATCACTGAGCCCGGAGGTATGATTCAGCAACTCTTTAACCGTAATTTCCTTAAAAGGAGCGGCCTTAAATGCAGTTAGAAATCCTGAAACACGGTCATCGGTAGAAAGTTTTTCCTGTTCTTCCTGCAGTAAAATCAATACCGCCGTAAATTGCTTACTGACGGATCCAATGGCAAAGACGGAATTGCTGTCGAGCGGTTTTTTATTTTTAAAATTTTCAAAACCATTTTCCTTTTCATACAAAACCTGACCGTTTTGAAGAACGGAAATACTCCCATTGAATTTATTTTTGGCAAAGACTGAATCGAGCTGGCTCTTCAGTAATTTCTGCTGGAACACTATGACAGTACTGTCGATAATTGACTTGCGGACAGTGGCCTGCGTGCTGACTTTTTCAGCTTCAGATTTACAGTAGCACAGCAAGAGTAAAGAGAAAAAGATGCAATAAAGTCGGATTTTTGGAATCACAGATTAGAATTTCATTAAAAATATAACATTAAAAGTAATCCCAAAGATCGAGGTATAAGATTTTATTGTGCGAGGTAAGAGTTTTTAGTTGTTGCAAGGAGTGTGGGTGGAAGGAAAAGTGATTTAAGAAATCCTTCAAGGATTTTAAATCCTTGAAGGATTGGTCTTTTAAAGATCGATCAGCAGATCGTTTATTTCGTCGCCATACTGGCGGTTCTGCCTGTGGTATAACTTATATTCTTCCACATTGCCGAACAACCTCAACACAAATTCTCTGCTAATCTTTGTCGGCAGATTTGAGATCACACTACTGTACGAACACCAGGGATAATCCTCAACCTGCGAAACAAAACGATGATTAACGGGATTATAATGAACAAAGTGAACTAAATCTTTAAGACATCCAACCGACTCAATTTTCTTCCGTTCGAAATTTTTCTCAAATAAACTGCCGGTTCTGTTATATCGCTTATTGATCGCCTTTGCATACGAATTAAATAAATGACCAAACTGCAGATGTACGTCCAGCTTCTGTGGTTTTTCAACGGTGGAATATTCCAGTTTTTCAACATTCACCAACTCGGCTTGTCTTACATAAATAAGAAAATGAAAATGGTTTTGGAGCAATACCCAGGCTATAGTTTCACAAAAAGGTGAGATATAACGGTCGTAACGGTTCAGGAAGAAGACATAGTTTTTTTCCTCGAAAAATATGTTCTGTCCATTATTACCGCGATTATAAATGTGGTAATAATTTCCCGGTTCAAGCAGTAGTTTTTCCATAGCGAAACTTTAATGGCTTGTGATAAGAAATCCTTCAAGGATTTAAAATCCTTGAAGGATTCTCCAACTAGATTCAGTTTACATATTTCTGCGGTATTTCCCACCCACTTCGAACAAAGCATTTGTGATTTGTCCGAGTGAACAGTATTTCACGGCTTCCATCATTTTTTCAAAAAGATTTTCCTGGTTAATAGCGGCGAGTTGAAGATTATGCAAGATCTGATCACTTTTATCAGCATGAGATTTCTGGAAGTTTTCTAAATTTTTGATCTGCAGTTGCTTTTCTTCTTCAGTCGAACGGATGACTTCTCCCGGGCGAACCGTTGGCGAACCGTCTTTTCCAAGAAATGTGTTTACTCCGATAATCGGGTATTCTCCCGTGTGTTTAAGCATTTCATAGTACATTGATTCCTCCTGAATTTTTGAGCGTTGGTACATGGTTTCCATAGCACCGAGGACGCCACCTCTTTCAGTAATTCTATCGAATTCCGTATAAACTGCTTCTTCTACCAAGTCGGTTAATTCCTCAATGATGAAAGAACCTTGCAGCGGATTCTCATTTTTTGCCAGGCCTAACTCTTTGTTAATAATGAGCTGTATCGCCATGGCTCTTCTAACAGAATCTTCAGTCGGAGTCGTAATTGCCTCGTCATAAGCATTGGTATGCAATGAGTTACAGTTATCATAAATCGCATATAAGGCCTGTAAAGTTGTTCGGATATCATTAAAATCGATTTCCTGCGCGTGCAAAGATCGACCGGAAGTCTGGATATGGTATTTCAGCATCTGACTTCTTTCATTTGCGTGATATTTAAACCTCATTGCTTTTGCCCAGATCTTACGCGCCACACGGCCGATCACCGCATATTCGGGGTCGACGCCGTTGGAGAAAAAGAACGATAAGTTCGGTGCGAAATCATTGATATTCATGCCGCGGCTCAGGTAATATTCTACATAAGTAAAACCGTTTGCCAACGTAAACGCTAATTGCGTGATCGGATTGGCGCCCGCTTCAGCGATGTGATAACCGGAAATTGAAACCGAATAGAAGTTTCTTACTTTTTGGTCGATGAAATATTGCTGAACATCGCCCATTAATCTCAACGCGAATTCGGTAGAAAAAATACAGGTGTTTTGTGCCTGATCTTCTTTTAAAATATCTGCCTGAACAGTTCCGCGAACGGTTGCGATGGTTTCGGCTTTAATTTTATGATACGTTTCAGCATCGATGACTTCATCACCGGTAAGTCCTAATAATTTCAAACCTAAACCGTTGTTTCCTTTCGGAAGTTTGCCTTCATAAACAGGTCTTTTCAAACCTTTATCGTCGAATTTCGCTTTTAATTTTTCCTCAACTTTATCCCAAAGATCATTTTCGGTTAAATATTTCTCCACGTTCTGGTCGATAGCGGCATTCATGAAAAACGCGAGCAACATCGGCGCAGGTCCATTGATGGTCATTGAAACCGAAGTCATGGCATTCACCAAATCGAAACCGGAATAAAGCTTTTTGGCGTCATCCAAAGTAGCAATTGAAACGCCGGCATTTCCAATTTTTCCATAAATATCCGGTGGAAAAGCGGGATCCTGGCCGTAAAGAGTTACTGAATCAAACGCGGTCGACAATCTTTTCGCATCCATATCTGAGGAAACGTAATGAAATCTGCGGTTTGTTCTTTCCGGTCCACCTTCACCTGCAAACATTCTTGTGGGATCTTCACCCGTTCTTTTAAAAGGAAAAAGTCCTGCGGTGTAAGGAAACTGTCCGGGAACATTTTCCTGACCTTTCCATCGCAACAGATCGCCCCAATCCTGAAATTTCGGTAAAGAGATCTTTGGAATTTTTAAATGCGACAGAGATTCGTATTTGGTTTCTACTTTAATTTCCTTTCCACGCACGAAATAAGAAAAGGAATCTCCCGACATTTCTTCTTTAAAATGTTTCCAGCCTTTCAGGAAAGCGATATTTTCTTCGGAAAGTTCTTTCTTTGTTTTAAGGAAAACTTTTTCCAGCTTATCCGTTGTATGTTGATCATCAGCGATCAAAGTTTTTGCACCTTCCAGTAGATACATTCGTTTCGCAATCAGGGCCTGGCTTTCAACATCTTTATCATATTCGTGATTGCTTTCTACAATTTCCGAAAGGTAACGCACGCGTTTTGGTGGAATTACCGTAGAATCATCGGAAACGTTTTGCTCTACAAACTCTTTAAATTTCGGAGCATTTTCGCCCTGAGTTTTTTCTAAAGTCTCGTTAACCTTATTAATTAAAGCATTGTATAATTCTGTGGTTCCGTAATCGTTGAACTGGCTGGCTTTTGTAGAAAAAACCGGCATTTCTTCCAACTTTTTTTCGAAAGCAACATGATTTCTCTGATACGTTTTCCGAACGGCCTGCAGTGCATCCAAAGCACCGCGCTTGTCTGACTTATTTAGCGCAATTAAATCTGCATAATCCAGCATATCGATTTTTTCCAGTTGGGTCGAAGCGCCGTATTCCGGCGTCATCACGTACATTGAAACATCTGCGATATCGGTAATTTCTGAACCCGACTGTCCAATTCCCGAAGTTTCCAAAATGATCACATCGGGTTTTGCCAGTTTCAAAACATCTAAAGTCGAGTGGATAAATTTGGAAACCGAAACATTATTTTCCCGCGTTGCCATCGAACGCATATAAACACGCGGATCATTGATTGAATTCATTCGGATTCTGTCGCCCAACAAAGCTCCACCCGTTTTCTTTTTTGAAGGATCTACGGATACAATTGCAATTTTCTGCTCGGGATTTGAACGTAAAAAACGACGAACCAATTCATCTGTCAAAGAAGATTTTCCTGCTCCACCAGTTCCGGTGATTCCGATAATTGGAATCTTCCTCACTCCCAACCCCTCTCCAGAGGAGAGGGGAGCGGCAGCTCTTTTATTGATCTCTGCAACAAGTTCAGGTTTTTCATCAGAGAAATTTTCTACGGCAGAAATCACTTCGGCAATAGACTTAGAATCTTCGAATTTAATTTTATCTAAATCTGAAACTTGAATATGTTCACCAGTTGCGAAGTCAGATCTTTGAACCAGATCGTTGATCATTCCCTGCAGTCCCATTTCACGGCCATCATCAGGAGAATAAATTCGGTCGATTCCGTAATCCATTAATTCCTTAATTTCTTCAGGAAGGATTACACCGCCGCCACCGCCAAAAATCTTGATTTGAGGTGCACCTTTTTCGCGTAAAAGATCATAAATATATTTAAAATATTCGTTGTGCCCGCCTTGGTAAGAAGTTAACGCAATTGCGTTGGCATCTTCCTGAATGGCGCAGTTCACCACCTCTTCAGCCGATTTATCGTGACCGAGATGAATTACTTCGGCACCAGTGGCCTGAATCATTCTTCTCATAATATTAATAGCAGCGTCGTGTCCATCAAACAAAGATGCAGCTGTAACCACTCTCACTTTATTTTTTGGGGTATATTTTTCTTGATTCATAATGTAATTTCGATTGTTCCAAAGGTAAGTATTTTAGAAATTTTAAGAAAAAGCATGTTGCGTGTGAATTCCCCAGCCAAAAGTCAGAACATATAATAAGGACCACTTAAATTTATTTTTAATTAAATCGATGCTGTTTACCACCGGCGACTTAGGTGCATTGAACTAAAGGATTTTTCCGGTGAACCCATTACTGATCAAAAGCGTCTTTAAAGAAAAATTGAAGGCCAATTCAATTTTAAAGCTTTATTTTTGTGCCAAAATTTTTAGCATGCAAAGAGCACTCCTCTATTTTTTCGCCGGAACTTTGATCAGTTTTTTGCTGAATTATTTTATTCTCGGCAGTCAGGGTTGGAAGCTCGATTTTTTTTACGGCCTTTCTTTCGGTTTGGCTTGGGGAACTGCTTATTTTTTAGATGACGCAAAATTCACTTTGCCGCAGAAATTTCTTATCTCATTTCT
Organism: Kaistella palustris DSM 21579; assembly: GCF_000422265.1. Taxonomy (GTDB): domain Bacteria; phylum Bacteroidota; class Bacteroidia; order Flavobacteriales; family Weeksellaceae; genus Kaistella; species Kaistella palustris. The sequence goes on along the minus strand of NZ_AULL01000016.1, from coordinate 163,031 downwards.
GGCTATGGCAGTTTTGGGCGTGGCAGGAACTTTTGTATTCGGGTTGGAGTATGCGGTGCCGGCGATCATTAAATTCTCAATGCTGTTTGTAGCGTATTATTTAATTGCAAGTTTTAAAGCATCAAAATCATTGCGGTCATAATAATAGATTCAGCTTACAGTTTAGCACCAGCACGAAAACTTTTACATAACTAAAGTAAGCGGCAATATTATATTTTAATGATTACTGGTAATGTATTTACAAAGAATGTGTTCATGTGCCATGCTGACATTAAATAAGATCCCGCGCAGAACTCCATAAAAAATATATTTAATCGTGCAGAAGAATTTTGTACAAGTCACTCTAAATATAAAAAAAATTCATACCTTTGCACACCCGTTTTGGGGAAAATTATGTTTAATCGTAAACGAAAAAGTGTGAATACATTAAGTTACAAAACCGTTTCAGCTAACAAAGCTACCGCGAATAAAGAATGGGTTGTGGTAGACGCTGAAGGACAGCCGTTAGGAAGATTAGCTTCCAAGGTTGCAAAGATTTTGAGAGGTAAGCACAAAACGAATTTTACACCTCACGCAGATTGCGGAGACAATGTAATCGTTTTGAATGCTGGGAAAGTTACTCTTTCCGGAAACAAGTGGGCTGACAAGACTTACATTTGGCATACCGGTTACCCTGGTGGTCAAAAGTCAATGACTGCGCTGGAACTTCAGAAAAAAGATTCTTTGAAAGTATTGGAAAAATCTGTAAAAGGTATGCTTCCAAAAAACAGACTGGGATCTCAACTGTTCTCTAACCTTTATCTGTATGAAGGTACTGAGCACAAACACGAAGCTCAACAGCCAAAAGTTATCAATATTAACGAATTCAAATAATTAATATGTCAGTAGTTCACAAAATCGGAAGAAGAAAAACTTCTGTTGCAAGAGTTTATGTGAGACCAGGTTCTGGTAACATCACTATAAACAAAAAAGATTCGAAAGAATATTTCGGAACTGACGTTTTGGTTTACAAAGTGAATCAGCCATTTTTATTAACTGAAACAGTAGGTCAGTATGACGTGACTGTGAATGTTTTCGGTGGTGGAATTACAGGTCAGGCCGAAGCGATCCGTCTTGGGATTTCCCGCGCGCTTTGCGAAATCAACGAAGAATTCCGTTTGCTTCTTAAGCCACACGGTTTGCTTACCAGAGACGCAAGAATGGTGGAAAGAAAGAAACCAGGTCAGAAAAAAGCGAGAAAGAAATTCCAGTTCTCAAAACGTTAAGACAAGATTTGAGACGCTTAGATTGGAGATTAGAGACTGTTGTCTCGTGTCTCAAGTCTATCAATCTTCTATCTAATTATTATCTAACCAAAAAATTGCCCCGTTAGTTTAGCACCCAAACATTTCTCCCATCTAAAGAAATTGTTGATTGCGATAAGCGGCACGTAAACTAAAAACAAAAAAGCGACATGGCAAAAGCAAATGTTAAAGACCTTTTAGAGGCAGGCGTACACTTCGGTCACATGACCCGTAAGTGGAACCCAAATATGGCTCCATACATTTTTATGGAGAAAAACGGTATTCACATCGTAGACTTACATAAAACAGCAGTGAAATTGGATGAAGCTTGTTCAGCTTTGGAAAAAATTACTTCTGCAGGTAAAAAAGTTCTTTTCGTAGCTACTAAGAAGCAGGCGAAAGAAGTTGTAGCAAAATATGCAGCTGAACTTAATATGCCTTATATTACTGAAAGATGGCCAGGCGGAATGTTAACAAACTTTGTTACCATCCGTAAAGCGGTAAAGAAAATGAACCACATCGATAAAATGAAGAAAGACGGAACTTTCGAAACTTTATCTAAAAAAGAAAGACTTCAGGTTGACCGTCAGCGTGCAAACCTTGAGAAAAACTTAGGTTCTATCGCAGACATGGTTCGTCTTCCGTCAGCACTTTTTGTGGTTGACATCATGAAAGAACATATCGCGGTTACAGAAGCGAAAAAATTGGGTATTCCAATTTTTGCGATCGTTGATACCAATTCAGATCCAAGAAAAGTAGAATATGTGATTCCTGGAAATGATGATGCATCAAAATCGATCGATATGATCCTTAGTGTTGTTTCAGATTCAATCAAAGAAGGTTTATCTCAAAGAAAAGCCGACAAAGAAAAATCCAAAGAAGAAGGCGAAAAAGTTTCAGCTGATGCTGATGCAGATTTCGATTCAGAAACTCCTGCAACTGCAGCAGAATAAGAATTTCATCTTTAAATATAAAAGGTTCAGAATTAATTTTCTGAACCTTTTTTTTGGTTAAAATTTTAAATGAGATGAAACAGGAACTCATTCAACCTGTTTATTTCTAGTTTGTTACGCCGCCTCTGTTTTGAATACCTGATGATGACGCCAGCTGAACCACCGGTTTATTGAGCACAACAAGCGTACTTTTTTCAATATGTTTGTTAGATGCATATTGGGCATCGCACACATTGCTTTTCAAAAGGTAATCACCCTTTTTCAGGACGAGTGAATTTTCACCATGTGCCGGCACCGCAAGATTGTAATAATCATTTCCCTGAATCCGCACGATCATATTACAGTCGGAATTGTTTTGCATAAGAAGAATAACTTCTTTGCTCGAAACATCACTGTTGAAAAGCTGATTCAGAAGCTTCACGGTTTTACCCTCATGATTTTTCGAGTTTTCTTCAAGAAGTTTTTTAAACTCTTCAGCCTCATCGTTATTTCTCTGCTTCAGGACACTTTTCGGAATTTCTACAATCAACGGTTTTAATGACCTTACAGGTGAATTTCGGTTTTTTGCCCACTGTGAATTGCGAAGTGATATCAGTTTCGGTTTCAGGACCGTCCGGCGTGGATCATCGGGGTGAGCGGTTCTCAGGAAATTTTCTATCTCGCTGATGTTCGTACTTTTTAAAATATCCGCATAATTCTTCTGTGCAGAAACTGAAAGGCCACTCAATAAAATGAGAATTAAAAAGCATTTCTTCATTAATGAAAACGTGGTTTAAGTGATTTTAAATTTAATATAGGTAATTGTTTTGCCCTTTGCCGAAAACAAAACTTCATAATAAGTCCTGATTTCGCGCAGCAAAGGCGTTTCCGGATCAAACTCAGGTGCTCCGTAAATGTCGTGGTTTGCAAAAAGGACCTCGTGTCCCAAACCCTGCAAAAGTCCAAGCGTATAGCCGTGCAGAAATTCCGAATCTGTTTTCAGATGAACAATCCCGTCCTTCTTTAATATTTTTTTATACCGTTCCAGAAAATCGGGATGCGTCATTCTGTGTTTGGTGCGTCGGTACTTGATCTGCGGATCGGGAAAAGTGATCCAGATCTCATCCACTTCATTTTCCGCAAAAAAACAGTCAACCAGTTCAATCTGCGTACGCAAAAAAGCCACATTATTTAAACCTTCTTCCACTGCTTCTTTGGCACCAAACCAAAATCGCGCACCTTTAATATCGATACCGATAAAGTTTTTTTCGGGGAAAGCTTTTGCCAGACCTACGGAATATTCGCCCTTGCCGCAACCCAGCTCCAGCACAATGGGATTTTCATTTTTAAAGACTTCCTGCCGCCATTTTCCTTTCAGCGGATATTGGTTCAGCGCCTGCGCTCTTGTTGGTTGAAATACATTTGGAAGTGTTTCGTTTTCGGCAAATCGTGCCAGTTTATTCTTACCCATTTCTCAGTCAAAAACGTACGATCTTATAGAAAATTGTACTGTTTATTTATTTTTAATGTTAAACTTATTTTGTCGGTGAATCACCAAGCGACACGATAATCGCCTTTTGTACGGTCTTTTGCGAAGAATATTCGGCGCCGCAGACCAGGCTGCCAAAAATATAATCTCCTTTTGCAACTACAATCGTATTTTCGGAATGTGCGGGAATCGGCAATCTGTATTTTGTATTTCCCACGCCCTCGATCCGCATAATAATATTGCAGTCGGATTTATTTTCGATCATAACAATACTTTCTTTGCTGTTCGGATCATTATCGAAAAGCGAATTCAGGATTTTTACGGTATTGTTTTTATGTTCAATTGGATTTACGGTCATCAGCATCGTAAACTCCTCTGTTTCGGTATCTACAAAATTTTTGCTTCCTGCTGTTGCAGCGGCGCCGGCATCAATTCCATAAGCCTTTGTGACATAAGCGGCATTGCCGGTCTTTTTCGTAAGTTCTTCTTTAAATTTGGCAATCTGTTTCTGGCGAATGATTTCATTCATCTCTTCAAAACTTATTCTGGTAGACGGCCGGCGCCGAAGCAGCGCGATTTTTTCCTGAAAATCTTTCACACGCTGATCGGCAGGATGTGCGTTCTTTATATACTCTTTCAACATCTTTATCAGTCGCGGTTTCAGAACAGTACGTTTCGGATCATCCGGATGGGCGTCCCGCAGGAAAGCGTCGATTTCGTAAATATTGGTGCTGCGCAGGATATTGCTGTAATCCTTGTATTTCTGCTGCGCGGAAAACTGGCAAAACCATAAAAATCCGAAAAGAAAAAGAATACTTTTTAGGAAGGTCATCTCATTTAAGTTAATGAAGTTTCCTCAGCAACATCAGGAATACTTCGTAAAAATTACAATATTCAAAAATACGGCAATTTTAGAAAACGGTTTGCTGTTTAGCGACATCCATCAAATGGGAATTCTTTAGCCTGCGCTCGTAGATCGGCCTGTATTTGTCGATATAAACAGCAATCGCATCATAGTTATTGGCTGCGATGTAAGGATACAGATTTTCCGAGGTGTAAACAAACTGCAGAAAGTTTTCGATCAGATTTGAGGGGATCTTCATGGCGGTAAAATAATTTTCACCATAATAATTTTTAATGCCGGCAACGGCACTGTTCATTCGCTCGTACTGCGTGGCTCTTTCCTTTTTCTTTCGGTCTCCGGAAATTATGTCGTAAATGCTTTCTAAACTAAAGGTTAAACCCCCACCGGAAAAACCTGCAACGGGCAGTTCTGGCGGCAGACCATTGCCTTTGGGTGCGGGCAGGCCGATCATTTTCTGGAGTGCGAGTGTTTTGTCACCGGTTTTCAGCGAGCTTACATCTTTACGCAGATTTCCTGTGGGTTTAAACTTACTGATAACCACTTCCTGAATATCGTAATACGCCACCTTTAATTCTACAAAATTATTGGTGTTGTCCAGATCCTGCTGCGTGACCTTCACATCTTTGCGGTCGGTGATTATAGAGGTGAAGCGAATGATATCTCCTGCTTTTGCCGGAATTTTAAAGGCGCCGAAATAATCGGTGTAAATGGTTTTCTGGGAAGTAATGTTGGTCACATAAACCTGATTCAGGTAATATACGGAATTATCTCTGATCAAAATTTCTCCCGAAAAAAACTGTGCCTGTGTTTTGCTCATCAGGAAAAACATTACCAGCAGAAATAATTTCTTCATATAGAGCGCAAAAATAATTGAATTTTCGCAAAGGCCCGAATTTAAGGCAATATTCATCGGTTAAAATTTGGTTAAAGTACTACAAATGTTGTTAAAAGTATGGATACTCAGACATTCTGGTTGCGAAAGACTTACCGGCTGTACAATTATTGCAGTCAAAATCTTTTCAGTTTTTCAATTGATCGGATATATTTCAAAAATTCACATTAAATCATTAACAAAAAAAATCCCCGGAAAATGCCGGGGATTCATTAATATAAAGAAGTGATTTTAGTTTTTGATGAACTTCACTTTATTTGACTGACCATTGTCTTCAACAGAAATCATATAAACTCCTTTCTGCAGTTTTGATACCTGTACCTGATTGCTGGTTACTTTGCCTTTAGAAACCAACTGCCCTGCTACATTGTAAATTGCATAAGTGGCATTGTTGGAAACTTTAGTTACATTTAAAACATCAGTCGCAGGATTTGGATAAACCTGAAGAGACTGTGCTTTTACATTGTCATTTACACCTAAAGTGGGGGAAATGCTTACTGCATAATCTTCAACTTCGCCGTAGGTATAAGTTCCGCAAGGAGCTGTCTGAGCGGTGTTAAATCTCAGTGCAACGCGCATGCCCACACTTTTATCACCGGTATAAGCATCTGCAGGCACTGCGAAAGTTGCAGTAACCGGGGTAGTGGTATTGGCAGTAGTCTGCATTACTATTTCACTTGCCTCGTAAGTTCCGCTACGGTCAAAATCAATCCAAACTGTAACAGCTTCGCTATACGGCGAACCGGTCCAGGCTTTTGTTACTGAGATTGTATTGTTGGTGGTTCCTTTTGCAAGTTTCATCAGACGAGCCGGATCAGTGGAATAATTGGTATAATTGGAAGCACCAGACGAACTGTTTCCACCCGCTGCACCTTCTGCAGTTATTTTCACGTTCGAAATGTATTCATCATTAGAATTTGTGGAAGATAAAGTACAGTAAGCTACCATCAAAGTAGTAAAGGTGCTTGAAGCTGTGAAGGTTCCGGTAGTTCCTGAACAAACTGAGGCTACCTGTACATCATAAGAAGTACTTTCATCCAGACCTGTAAATGTGTAGGTGGTTGTAGCTACAGGAACTTCAGTCCAAGTGGATTCAGAAGTTTTTTTGTAACGCACCACGTATGTCGCTCCGGCGATGGCATCCCACGTAACGGTGGCAGCCGCTGTAGTGACATTAGACACCGCAAATCCTGCAGGTGCAGTTCCGTCGCAAGGAACGATGGCAGAAACTGTGACAGGAGCAATGGTATAGAATACGTTTCCGATAGCAGAAATTCTCACTTTCAGTTGAGTGTTGGTAGCAAAACTTGCAAAACTCAGATCTTCTGTACCATCATTCGGAGTGGAAGCGGCAAGAACAACCCAGGTTGCACCATTATCGGCAGTGTAGTCGATCTTAACATTGGTTACGTTGAAAGGAGCTGCGTTAGTTCCCACAACATCCCAGGTCAATGGTCCTGCTGCATTATTATACACCTTTGTGGAAGTGATCTTGAACGGTCCGTTGTTACTTACAGTTACTTTCTGCAAAGCTTCCTGTGTTTGTTTCTGTGCAGGATCGGCATTGTTATCGCGCACTGTCACGCGGAAGTTTGAGGCTCTGGCTACAGTAGAAACCGCTTCCCACTCATCTACATTCTTAACTGCACCTGTAAGTACTGTAGACAGTTTAGGGAAATATCTCGTGGGGCTTGCTGTTCCGGTAATCGACCGGAAACTTGCACCTGAAGTCGTGTTCCCTAAGTTGTTTTTGGTGATCGCTGTAGACGCATTGTCAACTTCTTCCCAAGTGTAGGTAATTGGATCGCCTTCAGGATCTGTCGCTTGAGCGGTCAAAACGAAAGGAGTTCCTTTTGGAATCGTCACATCCGCCATTGGTGTAATTACCGGTGGGTTATTAGCGATTGGTGTTTCAATATCACATGTTTTGCTGGCTGCCGCCAGGTTAGTCTGAACCTGAATGATCGTGTTGATATGGAAATAAGCATCAGAATGTGGCTGTACATCTGTAGCACCTGTAATTCCTGCGTATCCCATAATTGTGGAACCTGATCCAGGCTCTACGTTTTGGCCGGTTCCTTCAAGATTCATGGAGAATGTGTGGTTTCCACCTAACTGGTGGCCCATTTCGTGTGCCACATAATCGATATCGAAGTTATCGCCTTGTGGAATCCCATCTGCAGGAGAAGTGATACCGGAACCTTTTCCGTTTCCTGTCGGTACCCCCGAGCCATTCATTGGTGGGCTCACACATACACAACCGATACAGCCGGCATTACCGCCGCCGCCGGATTTTCCGAACATGTGTCCGATATCATAGTTAGCTTCACCTGCTACCGCCGTGATGGCTTTTTGCGCTGCTAAATTCCACGTGCTCAGTGTTGTTGAGTAAGGATCTGTATTCGGATCAGGATAGATCAGCGCCGGGAAATCCTGGAGAATCAGGTGCAGACCGAAATCCATTTCGAAAATACCGTTGCAACGGGTAAGTGTGGCATTGATGGCCACAAGCGCTCCCGCTACACCACCGAAATATTGCGTGTACTCACCATTGGTAGTCATCGCAAGGCGCATGGTTCTGTATTTTTTATCAGAAGCTCTGCTGAAATCCCCGGGATTATTGGCAAATGTATTTCCGGACATATAAAGTCGGTCGATCTGTTGCTTACTCAGCGGCGCTTCGCTGGTGGAACATACAAATGCTTTGTCGGCTTCAGTCTTGTTGGTTTTCGGGTGCACACCATATACAGACTTGTCGGTGTTTTGCGGTTCGATGAATTCGTAAACCCCATTGCGGATCATCATCGACTGAAAATCGTTTGGAGCTACACTGAAACGCACATAAGCGGTAGGATCATCGATACCTACTCCTACGTAAGAACCCAGCTGATACCGGTCTGCCAGAGATTTTACAACCACTGGTAAACTGTAAACGGCAAATCTTTCCATCTTTCCTTCCAGGGTTGGGATTTTCAGCTCAACCGGCCTTGCATTCTTTCCGGTTTCCTGGGCATCTGCCAGTGTGGACCGAATCGCATTCAGATCCAGGGAATAATAACTTGTGACGTTAGACGCCTCTCTGATCTTTTCTCCCTTCATAGATGTAGGAGCCCACTGCGCCAGGGCAGCCGAACTCATCAATCCGCAAAGTAAAGAAGTAAAAATTTTCTTCATATGATTAAATATTGTAGTGAGTCTCAAAATTAGATTTTTTTTGTCTCGCCATCAAAATAAAAAACGTTAATTTTTTAATTATATTTCAATATATCGGCATTTAAACCGAACTACCAATACGAATATTCAGTCATTAAACAAATAATTTTAAATATAATTTAATGACGCTAAAAAATTTAAGATATTATCGGCAGCAGAATAGAAGAAATATTTTTGAAGATATATTCAGTGCATAACAGTTTGGAAACCATTAAAAATAATAGGCAATGTTCCAGGAAAAGCCAAGATTAAAACGCACCGAACTTTTACCAAAACCCGGCACGATCATTGGCTGTAACCCCTCTTGTTTAGTTGTATACACAAGATAACGCGGCTGCATATTGACATCAATATAAAATGCAGATTCGAAGAGCTGCACGCGGCCACCTACAGTTCCCTCGAGCCAGTAAGAACTTTGTGTAGAAGAAGGAAAAGCTTCAGAAGTCTCGCTGCCACCATATCCGCGCACCGGCACAGCAAAATATTGCTGGGTATAATAGGAACCCGCAATTTTTCCACCTGCGTAGAAACCGTTCAGTTCATTTTCGCGGTCAGTGGCCAACATATAAAAACCGCCAAGTTTTAAAAAAGGGCCACTCGCTTCTGCGTTGTAACCACTTTTATCGTAAGTGTTTTTTTCGAAACCCGCTTCAGCAATTGCATGAATGTTTTTAGAAATTCGGGATGAGACAAATCCCTGAAAAAGTTTTCTGTTTGAAAAAATACTTGCACCGGCATTCAATACATCAAAACCTACCATAAAATGAGGCTCGTATTTCCAACTGCTTTTAACTGAATCCTGCACGTTCTGCGCAAATGTAAAGAGATACAGAAAGCTAAAAAAGAAGGTAAAAATGCGTTTTTGATTCATCGAGGATTTGGGTTTGATTTTGTTCAATGTCAACAACAGCGGCAGGAACTTCCAGAACGGGCGTTACATTTTCGTACACTTTCTTTATTCCACAAGCCGGGGAAACATAAGACGATTTGGTGGTGTAATTAATTTTAATTTCGGAAGTGACTGCCTTTCGTGACAAACCAACATACATTTTTGTAAACGGATAATCATCAACGCGCAAGGGTATTAAAACAGAATCGGTTTTTGCCCTGGCCGCTATAACCTGTACAGGACCGTTCCCGTAATCCACATTGATAAAAAGCGAATCCAGTGTTTTCAGTTTTCCGGTAGCTTTGGTTTTAAATTTCATTTTCAGGCGCGGCGTAGCTTCACCGCCAAGACATATGTCATCATCGCTGCCACAGGAAAAGACCGAAAGCAGAAAAACCGAAAGTAAAAATATTTTTAAAAACTTCATTCCAATTCCGAAATCATTAATAATAAAAAAATTAGAGCACTGCGCACATCCGTACTGTAAATTTAAGCAAAAACATCCGGCCAGGTTCGGGAAAACACTTTATACTCTCAAAGAAAAGCAGAATTTATATTTTCACCAAAAGTGCAATATTTTCTACATGGTGCGTTTGCGGAAACATATCTACCGGCAGAATTTTTACGAGCTTGTACTGCTCTTTCATCAGGGTGATATCCCGCGCCTGTGTGGCAGAATTACAACTTACATACACCACTTTTTCCGGCGAAAGTTTCAGGATCTGCTCCACTACTTTCTGATGCATCCCATCGCGCGGCGGATCGGTGACCAAAACATCTGCTTTTGGATGAAGCGCCAAAAACTCATCGTTGAAGATCGCTTTCATATCCCCGCAGTAAAACGTGCAGTTCGACAAACCGTTAAGTTCCGCGTGTTCGCGCGCCGCATCTATCGCTTCAGGCACCGATTCAATACCGATCACATGCTGCGCGTTTCTCGCCAAATACTGTGCTATGGTACCTGTTCCTGTATACAGATCATAAACCACTTCATCGCCTTTCAAATCTGCAAATTCCAAAGTTTTGCGGTATAGTTCCAGCGCCTGTTTGTAATTGGTCTGAAAGAATGATTTCGGCCCGATCTTAAACTGCAGCCCATCCATCTCCTCCATTATATAACCGTCGCCGAAATAGGTCTGTACTTCCTGATCGTATATGCTGTCATTCTGTTTCGCATTGATAGCGTACACCAAAGTAGTGATCTGCGGAAACTCAGCCAGCAGAAAATCGAAAAGTTTTTCGCGGTTTGCTTTTTCCTCGCGGAAAAGCTGGAAGAGAACCATCCACTCCCCTTTTGCATTCTGGCGCAGCATCATGGTGCGCAAAAATCCTTTCTGTTCTTTCACATCGAAAAAATCCAAACCGTTTTTTACGGCATAATTTTTCACAGCGAGTCTGATCGCATTCGAAGGATCTTCCTGCAGCAGACATTCTTTCAGGTCCAGGATCTTGCTCCACATACCGGGAATATGAAAACCCAACGCATCACGGTTACCGAAATTTTCTTCGGAACTGATTTCGTACTGTGTCAGCCAACGCGCATTGGAAAAAGAAAATTCCATTTTGTTGCGGTAGAAATACTGCTGCTCACTGCCCAGAATCGGCAATGTCTCGAATTCGTCACAACCGCCAATTCTTTTTATATTGTTAAAGACTTCGTCCTGTTTTATGGAAAGCTGTTTTTCATAAGAAAGATTCTGCCATTTGCAGCCGCCGCAAACCCCGAAGTGAATGCACTTCGGTTCCACACGGAAAGGCGAAGGCTCCACGATTTCCACCATTTCCGCTTCAAAATATTTCGATTTCGATTTTTTTACGCGTGCATTTACCACATCGCCTGGCACGGCGCCGGAAACCAAAACGGTTTTTCCTTCCGGTGTGCGGCCTACTGCGACGCCTTTGGAGCCGGCAGAAACCAACTCTATATTTTCTAAAACTATATTTTTATTCTTATTTCTCATTTCTCAATTAATGACGGCAAAAATAAGGTTTTAAAACAAAAAAGTGGCGATAATTCAATTTCGGTTTCAGTATTCGAAATCATTAAAAATAACGGATAAACAGGAAAGCCTGCGCAGTTTAAAGACCAGCATGGTATTTCCGTCGGTTTGGCAGGTAAAAAAGCGCAGTTATGCCGCCTGCAAACAAAAAGCCAAGCGTCCAGAGATATTTGCCGGGATAATTATCTTTAAAGACATCCACAATCATTACAACTGCGACAATAAAACTGCAGAAGAGGGCAAAAAAGGTAATGATATGGCTGGCATAAGGCGGAAAATTATGGTACGAAACATCGACCGTTACTGTGATCACCATGAAAACTGCCGCAAAAAGCGCCAGGAAATAAAGCAAATTTTCGGGAAGGAGCAATTTTGTTTTCATATTGTTTTTTTTCAAATATAAATAAAATTCCCACCGGAGGACCGGCGGGAACTGTATATGTAAACATGTAAATGAAATTATTTTGTGGGCGCAGTTTGCTGTGCCTGCGGCTCAACCATAAGATCATTCTGCAGTTGTGCCTCGGGCTGCATTGTCGGCGCCTTTAATCCCGAAAGTTTATCAAGAACGGCCACGATCTGCGGATCGCCCAAACTCGCATAGAAAGGACTGGCGATTTTACCGTCTTTATCTAAAACTACAAAAGACGGAAGTTTAAATCCGTAGATTCCCCATTCTTTTGCGATCTCAGAGTTCATACCACCTTCTGCATACACGTTGTTTCCGGGAATACCTTTTAGCATGGCGTTGCTGGTTTTCACGAACTGCTCTTTGGTATCATCTAAATTCACGTAGGTAAAATCCATTTTCGATTTGTAGAAATCTACCACTTCTTTCAACACAGGAATTGTAGCTTCGGAGATATAAGGATTCCAGGAGGAGTAAAACATCACCAAGGTCGGCTTGCCTTTTACATCAGACAACTCAAAGGCGCTGCCATCGGCTTTTACCAGTTTTCCGGCGGGAACACTCTCGCCAATTTTCGGACCGCCGATCACGAACTGAATTCTTTCGAGATCTTTTTTAATTCCGGCATCCTTAATTTTATCATGAATGATTTTGGCAATCTTGTTTGAATTTTCGGTGGTAATTCCGGGCGCGATGTCACCGCTTGTAAGCACGAAAGCCAATAAATAATCCTTCGTAAGTTGGGACATGTCTTTTTTGGTATCAAGAAATTCTGCAAAAAGTTCAGAGGAAAGCGCATTGTCTCTTTTTTGATGAGCGCTTACGAATTTCTGGAAATCAGGGCTTAACTTACCCAAAAGATAGTTCCTGTAGATCGGCTGGTTTTTCAGTAACCGGTCACTGTCGGTATCCAGTTTCGCAATTGCGTCTTTGAAATTTTGGGATACTTTGTAGCCAGGATCCTGTACGGCCTGCGGATGATTCACTTCGTACTGGCTCATGAGCTGAAGCACACTTGCACGCAACTCGTCTTTTTTCCATTGCACGGCATCGCTGTCGGCATTATTTTTCTTCGCAGCCTGGTCGATATTATTGTCAATGTCTGTTCTGATCTTTTCAACGTCTTTTAAAAACTCAGGTTCATTTTTCGATACAAGTTCGCCTACATTTATTTTTGCAGCGTAAGACTGAATAAATTTCTGAACTTCTAAAAGGAAATCATTATTGTTTTTGGCATCGCCGGTTACTGTAAACTGGTTTGGGAAATTCGATGCCTGCCCGGAAATATTGAGTTTCTGACCACCTTTAAGGTAGATCATAGCGGTTTTTCCTGCATACGACATTATGTACATACCGTCTTTCGGTGCCTCGAAACTGCCGGAAAAACTTCCTTTGCTGTCTACACCCATATTCACGAGCGGCAAAGTGGCCACACCAGAGGCTTCCACAAATTCTATTCTTTCCAAAGGTGAACCGCCGGCGAAATTTCCGGTCACTTCTACTTTTTTTGAACATGACATCGCAACCAGGGCGATGATAAACATTAACAGATATTTTTTCATCCTTTTAATATAAATTTCCGCAAAAATAGGAGTTTTATTCCGAATGCAGCAGATGGCATCTCACAAAAAACGTTAAGTTTTCAAAATGCGCGATCACTCCGGAACTTTTTGCAAATCGGTGCTGATCTCTTTTTGAAGTCGTGTTTACCGGCTTATTTTATTTTGTTAAAATTTTAAGCAAAGCTTTTTCATCCAGAAACTGAAAGTATCGCGCCTCTGCCTGGAAATTTTCATTAAAAAGGACAAACGCAGGAAGCGAGAAAGGCCTGTTTTTTCTGCTTGCCAGAAGAAGAGCAATTTCATGTACGGGATTTAATTTCTTTTTTCTGTTATTAATGTAGGTCTGCTCTCCAAAAGTAATTTCTTCCTCACTTTCCACGTTCATTTTCACGGCGTAAAAGTCACGGTTCAAAATCCGGACTATCTGAGGATCCCGAAAAGTGGTGCGCTCCATCTCCGTGCAGTACACGCACCAGTCGGCATAAAAGTTGACAAAAACCTTGCGCGGTCTTACGGCTAAAGAGTCATTGAGCTGCGTAAAACTGATCCAGTTGATCTGGCCCGAATTCTTTTGTGCCATTAAAAAATTCACATTAAAAATAAGGAACAATGGTAAAATTAATCTGGGCATCGTTACAGAGATTTCAGTTTAATTCCTAAAAAGAGCGTTCTGGGCAAAGACGGACCATATATAAAATCACTGTCTCGGTTTTTACCTGTGTCGAAATTTTTCTGATAAGAATCGAAAATATTCTTTAGTCCGCCAAATAATTCCAGACCGGATTTCAGATTCGTAAACTTAAACGTATGACCAGCCCGTAAACCCAGATCGGTAAACGGCCGTGTTCTGAAATATGCATCGGTGTCTTGTCCTGTTCCCTCACCGGCCACGTGTGCCAGGAGCATCCTGCCGGTAAAGACACCATTTACACTGATGTTCCAGTTTTTATTTGGGTTGTAAGTGACGGTCGCGTAACCGTAATTATTTGGCGTGCGCAGAAATTCTCTTTTCGCTTCCAGACCATCCACAACGGACACTGCGGTGTTGAACCGGCTTTTTTGAAAGGTAAATCCGCCCTCCAGCTGCACTACATAATCAAAATTTGCGCGGGCTTCCAGGGTTATTCCTTTTACCAAGGCATGGTCACCGTTTCTCTTTTCGAAGATGCTGCCGAATTCATCTTTGCCCAGAGGAAACTGGAAAAATACATCCTTCAGTTTCGTATAAAAACCTTCTACCGTAAATCCCGCTATAAAATGTTCGGTTGCTTTATCGTAATTCACAGAACCTGTAAAACTGTTGGACCTTTCCTCTTTCAGCTGTGGCGAAAGTAAAATTCTGGATACCCCACCACCGGCAAATGCGATATGCAAATCTGTATCAAAAGCCTGCGGCGCGCGGAATCCTGTTCCCCAGCCCAGGCGGAACTGTGTATTGGTTACACCTTTGTAAAGTAACGATAGCCGAGGGCTCAGGATCGCGTGGTCAAGCAGATTGTGCTTATCTAAACGGAAACCTGTGAGGAAGTTTAGTTCTGGGGTGACATCCCAATCATTCTGGACATACGCACCGATATTTTTCGTGGTCTGGTCGATTTCATAATTATACGCTGAAATCTCGTCGAAGACTTTATCATATACATATTCGGCGCCCATAGTAAGCGTGGAGTTCCCGACAAGAAACCTGTTGAACCTGTGGTTGAACTGCAAACCGCCCTGGTGGGTGATCACATCTGAAGTCCCGTAAGGTGGATCCGCAAAAAAAGCAGAAAGTTCCTCCGGATCGTCTGGGTGAATGCCGGTGTAGTGTTTTCGGTCTGTCTTTTGGCCGCCATAAAACAGACTCAGGGAATTTTTGCCGTCATTGAAACCAATCGTGTAATCTGCGCTTGCCAAAAGTATTTCGTGCGTTCGCTCTTCCGACTGTCTGGCTAAATAAGCTGGTTTCTTTACCATTTCTCCACCGAACCTGTACTCGCTAATGCTGCTTAGACTCAGCTCCAGCTTTTGATTTTTGCCCGGCTTTATGAACATATTTGCTCCAAATGTATTGTCTTTCAGTTCCGGAAGTTCAGAGAAATTATCACCATTTGCATCATACTGACGGCGCTGACGGTTATTAAAAAACACGCTTACTCCCAGGTTCCGTTCTTTGTTGACGAAAGAAGCATTTCCCGTAATGACGTTATCGGCAGTACTTCCTTTAATGCTGTGCAGCGTGTTTGTAAAACTGTAATTATTTCCGTCGGGAATTTTGGTGATCACATTTACCGTTCCGCCAATCGCACTGGAACCGTAAAGTGCCGACACGCCGCCCCGCACCACTTCGATGCGGTCGATCATATTGGCAGGAATCTGTTCCATACCATACAATCCCATCAGCGGACTGAAAATCGGTCGGCTGTTGATCAGAATCTGGGAATAGCCACCCTGTAGGCCATTGATTCTAAGCTGGGTGTAATTGCAGGTCTGGCAGTCGGTTTCTACCCGTAAGCCAGGCTGATATTTTAAACCTTCAGAAAGCGTAGTAGCGACGACCTGATCCAGCGTTTTACTGTTTATTAAATTTACGATAACAGGTGAACTTGTTTTTCTTTTTGGCGTGCGGGTTCCGGTTATTACCACCTGTTCTATGGAGTGCAGTTCCGAAGTTAAGCCGAAGTCGAGCGTTGTGGTTTGTTCGTCAGTAACAGTAAAAGGTATCGTCATTTTCCTGTAACCTTCAGCTGATACGAAAGCGTGATAAGAACCTGTCGGGATATTTTCTATTTTAAAATTTCCGGCTGAATCGGTTACTGCTGAAAAAGGAGTTTTAGGAATGGTCACCGAAACACTGGCCAGGCTTTGGTTCTTTAAGCGCACTGTTCCAGCTAAGTTTCCTGTCTGTGAAAAAAGCTGCGCCACGCCTGACATCAGCACAAGAAATGTAAATATCTGCTTCATAAAAATAATATTAAGGCAAATATAAATAAAGTTCCTGCGTTAAAACAAATTATGTTAGATTAATCTAACAAGTATGTTGAAGTTTATATTTTATAATGGTTTTATGGAAAGGTACTATATAATAGTATTTCACGTTTATCCCTTTTTTAAAATCAAAAAAGCCGTCTCAGTATTTGAGGCGGCTTCGATAATAAATGTAAAGATTCTAATTATTCCTGGTCGAGTTTCGCAACAGCATATTCGCGGTTCATTCTGGCAATAACTTCCAGTGTAATTCCTTTTGGACATTCCACTTCGCAGGCACCGGTGTTTGAACAGTTACCGAACCCTTCTTCATCCATTGCAGCAACCATATTCAGCACGCGGCGTTTGGCTTCAACTTTACCCTGTGGCAATAGCGCAAACTGAGAAACTTTGGCACCGACAAACAACATCGCAGAACCATTTACACATGTTGCAACACAGGCACCACAAGCGATGCAAGCCGCGGCATCCATTGCTTTGTCGGCATCTTCCTTCGGAACCGGAATCGCATTGGCATCCAGCGTATTCCCAGAAGTGTTTACTGAGATAAATCCACCGGCTGCCATCACTCTGTCGAAGGCACTTCTGTCCACAACCAAATCTTTGATAACGGGGAAAGCTGCGCTCCTCCAGGGTTCTATGTGAATTGTTTCGCCGTCTTTGAACATGCGCATATGCAGCTGGCAGGTGGTTATTCCCGTATCGGGTCCGTGTGGCCGGCCGTTAATGTATAGCGAACATGTTCCGCAGATACCTTCGCGACAGTCATGATCAAAAGCTACGGGCTCTTTTCCCGCATTGATCAGATTCTCGTTGAGCATATCCAACATTTCAAGAAAAGAGGAATCTGTTGAAACGTCCGAAATCTTATAGGTTTCAAACTGCCCTTTTGTTTTATTGTTTTTCTGTCTCCAAATTTTCAGAGTCAGGTTTAAGCCTTTTTGTGCACTCATTGTTTATATAATTTTTTGGAGATTATTTATAACTTCTGGTTTTCACCTCGATGTTTTCATAAATGAGATCTTCCTTATGCAAAACTTCCTGGTTAATGTCGCTGCCGTTGTATTCCCAGGTCGACACGAATTTATAATGTTCATCATCCCTTTCAGCTTCACCTTCAGGCGTCGCGTGATCCCAGCGGAAATGCCCGCCACAGGATTCCTGTCTGTTCAGAGCATCAATGGCCATCAACTGACCCAGCTCCAAAAAGTCTGCAACACGGAAAGCTTTTTCCAGTTCCTGGTTCATTTCATTCGCAGTGCCGGGGACTTTCACATTTTGCCAGAACTCTTTTCTCACCTGTTCGATTTCTGCAATCGCTTCGCGCAGACCTTCGGGCGTTCGGCCCATACCTACTTTATTCCACATAATGTGGCCAAGTTTCTTATGGAAATGGTCTACGGAATGTTCACCATTATTATTGATGAAGAATTCAACTTTTTTCTTGATTTCATTTTCCGCCTCCGCAAAATCCGGAGTTTCCGTAGAGATCGGTCCCGTACGGATATCGGCTGCAAGATAATCAGCAATTGTATAAGGCAACACGAAATATCCATCTGCCAGACCCTGCATCAGCGCAGAAGCGCCCAGCCTGTTGGCACCGTGATCGGAGAAGTTTGCTTCACCAATCACAAAACAGCCCGGGATGGTAGACTGTAAGTTATAATCTACCCATACACCACCCATTGTGTAGTGAACGGCAGGATAAATCTTCATTGGTGTAACGTAAGGATTTTCGCCGGTGATCTTTTCGTACATCACGAAGAGGTTACCATATTTTTCTTCAATCCACGCTTTCCCAAGATCGTAGATCTGTTGCGGTGTAGGATTATGAATGTTTTTTTCAAGGGCAGCTTCTGTTCCTTTCTTTAAAATCTCCGTAGAGAAATCCAGGAATACACCTTCTTTAGTATCGTTGTTTTCTATTCCGTAGCCGGCGTCACAGCGTTCTTTCGCGGCTCTGGAAGCAACATCCCGCGGCACCAGATTTCCGAAAGCCGGATATCTTCTTTCCAGATAATAATCGCGGTTTTCCGGAGCAATATTTTCGGGACGTAATTTACCTGCACGGATTGCCTCAGCATCCTCAATATTCTTAGGTACCCAAATCCGCCCTGAATTCCTTAATGATTCCGACATTAACGTTAACTTCGACTGCTGCGTACCATGAACAGGAATACAGGTTGGGTGAATCTGCACGAAGCATGGATTTGCGAAATACGCTCCTTTTTTATGGATCTTCCACGCGGCGGAAACATTAGATCCCATTGCATTTGTGGAAAGGAAATATACATTACCATAACCTCCCGACGCGATTACAACGGCATGTGCAGAATGTCTTTCAATTTCACCGGTCACCAGGTTTCTGGCGATAATTCCACGGGCTTTTCCGTCGACAATTACCAGTTCCATCATTTCGTGGCGGTTGTACATTTTGATCCTGCCCTTTCCGATCTGGCGGCTCATGGCAGAATAAGCTCCTAATAAAAGTTGCTGGCCGGTCTGGCCTTTCGCATAAAAAGTTCTTTTCACCTGAACACCACCGAAGGAACGGTTATCTAACTGGCCGCCATATTCGCGCCCAAAAGGAACACCCTGTGCCACACACTGGTCAATAATATTTGCAGAAACCTCGGCAAGTCTGTAGACATTGGCTTCACGGGAACGGTAATCGCCACCTTTGATGGTGTCATAAAACAGGCGGTAAGTAGAATCACCATCGCCCTGATAATTTTTGGCGGCATTAATCCCACCCTGGGCAGCGATCGAGTGCGCACGTCTTGGTGAATCCTGGTAGCAGAATGCTTTTACATTATATCCCTGCTCTGCGAGGGTAGAAGCGGCAGAACCCCCTGCCAAACCTGTTCCTACAACAATAATATCAATTTTATCACGGTTGTTTGGGGAAACAAGGTTCATATGATTTTTATGGTTTGTCCATTTGTCAGCCAGCGGGCCTCCCGGAATTTTTGGATCTAATTTGCTCATTTTCAGAAATTTTGATTTTTGAATATATCCGGAAATTTAAATGACTAAATTTTTCGGATAATGTATTTTAAGTTTTAATTAAAAACCTAAAATTTTATTGAGTAACGAAATGATAGACGGCAATTAAAATAAATCCTGCAGGAATCAGGATCGAATACCAGGTTCCCAAAGCTTTGATCACCGGCGTATATTTCGGGTGTCTCGCACCAATAGACTGGAACGATGACTGGAAACCGTGTGCTAAGTGCAGACCCAAAAGCACAAATGAAACTACATAGATCACAACCCGCCACAGGTCGGCAAACTTAGCATGGATCTCTCCGTAAAAGCGTTCGGAATCCAATGGATTTCCCTGGATATATTTAAAGTTGATCTCATGCCACCAGAAGTCATAAAAGTGAAGTCCCAGAAATGCGAGAACAACAAGTCCCGAAATGATCATGTTTCTGGACATCCACGTGGAGTTTGCATTCCCATTGTTCATGCCATATTTGATTGGTCGGGCATTTCGGTTCCGGATTTCCAGAATAAAACCCATCACGAAGTGGAAAATCACTGCAAAACCAAGAATAGGCTGCATAAGAAACTGAACCAAAGGATTATACCCCATGAAATCTGAAGCCACATTGTAGGACCCCGGACTTACTACCGAAAGTAAATTTACCGTGAGGTGTAGTATAAGGAAGATCAGCAAAAACATTGCGGACAATGCCATTGCGTATTTTCTACCAATAGAAGAACTGCTTAATCCTGCCATAACAAGTGTTTGAATTTGAATTTCCACAAAGTTAAAAAAATGTGATGCTACATAAAGTGAGAAAAGTCACAATCTTTTAGTTTGTAATTCTTCTAAATAAGGCAGCCCTTCCGGTATCCAAAGATTCTTTAATGATTTTAAAACAATAATTACGGCGTTCAGCAAATTATTCAAATCGGTAATTCCTGCCATTTATTTTAACGGAATCTGCTTCATCGGGTACCACAATTATTTTGAAATTCTTAGTTCTTCTCGATGTCAAATAAGGTTCAATGACATATTTCTGTACTTTTTCCTGTGGTGCCTTTTGCTTTAAGACAAACCGAATCTCTTCTTTTGATTTCACCGAAATTATCTTTTCTTTGAAATATTGATGCTCCAAAACCTCCTCCAGCATACCAGCCCGGTATGTAAGCAAAATACGAAGAGAGATAAACATCAATATAAAATAAAGTAGCCGCACACCGTGTTTGATGTTCAGCTTCACCAGTGCAGACCTCAGATAAAATACAATACCAAAAGCTACAACCACTTCCAGCAAAGTCATAGGAATCAGTTGATAAAATGCAAAGTCGATTGCCGCAAAAAAATGAATCACCTTCAATGTGGCAGTCACGCAAAAATCGTAAATCTCAAACAAGACCGCAAAATGCAGTGAAAACTCCGTTATAACAGTCATTAACAGCGCAAAAACGATCAGAAGTTCAGAAAACGGAATGATTGCAAGATTCGCTATAATTGAAATAAAAGAATATTGGTGAAAATAATAAAGCACCAGCGGCAACGTGGCGATCTGCGCAGAAATACTTACTGTTACAATATTTACAAGAAAATTTTGAAAATTGTTTTTTGGTCTCGGCAGAAAACGCAGCAGCGGCTGGTTCAGCCAGAATATCCCGAAAACCGCCAGAAAACTCAGCTGAAAACCGACCTCGAAAAGCTGGTTGGTATCGGCGATCAACACCACAAATGCCGCCAGCGCCATGGAATGCAAAAGATCCGGTTTCCTCTGCAGCAAAATATATATGTAATAACAGGTAATCATAATACAGCTCCGCACCACCGAGTTGCCGTAATTAATGAAAACTGCAAATGACCATATTAAAATAAGTGCAATAACGATTTTAAAATTTCTGAATTTTTGCGGAAACACGGGATTCAGAACCAGCAATATCACCCAAAAAATAATGGCGATATGAGAACCCGAAATTGCCAGAATATGCACCAGACCGGATCTGCTGAAATCCTGCACAGTCTCTTTGTCCATTTCTGTACGGTCTGCCAGGATAATTCCTTTTGTAAATTCACGCGTTTGTTTGCTTAGTGGCGTTACATCGATTTTCTTTAATAGCTCCAGACGCTTTTGCCGGATTTTCTCAGCAAATGTCAGGTTCGCTTTTTCGAAGATTTTTACTTCGCCGGGCAAATAACATTGGAAATAGATGTCTTTCCGGGCAAGATATTTTCCATAATCAAACTGAAAATCACTGTATGGTTTTTCGGTTTTATTGATGAACACTTCAGCCTTATAAAAATGCTTGAAATCAAATTCCACCTCAGATTTCGGAACCGAAAGCACAGTCTGAAATGCTTCTTCGCCCTTCCATGCATTCACTTCGTACTTACGGTTTTTCTCGTTTGAATTCAGCTTGCGCCGAATTTCAAAAATAATGTTTTCTTTATTGTCAAGTAGCGGCAATTGCGGCTTTTGGGACTTTAAATAATGTCCAAACACGCCAAGCGAAAAGAAGAGGAGCAAAAGTGAAATGTGCCTGAACTTATAAACGTAAAAATTCTTAATGAAAAACATGGCGAGCAGTAAAAAGCTCAGCGACAACATAATATAGATTTCGGATATTTGCCACGCGACAATATCCTGGCAGAAAATCCCAAGAATGAAACAAATGCAAAGCAGAAATAAAGGCTGTTTGTGCAACGCTATTTTTAAGTAAAAATAAAAATCTTTACTTTACAAAAATAGGGTATAATCACCCATTCACGATGATCGCTGCAGCCTGCGCACTTGCGCCGGAACCGCCCAGTTTTTTCCTTAGCCGCGCGAAATCTGCCAGCATCCTGTCCCGTTTATCTCCTTCTAAAATGGCGCTCAATTCACGGATCAGATTTTTGGTATTTAGTTCGTCCTGGATAAGTTCCGTAACCACTTCTTCATCCATAATCAGATTTACAAGCGAAATAAATCTCAGGTTTTTCACTACGCGTTTACCGATTTCATAAGAAATCCTACTGCTGCGGTAACATACGATTTCCGGAACGTTGAGTAAGGCCGTTTCCAGCGTTGCCGTGCCCGATGTCACAAGTGCAGCTTTGGAACAGCGCAGCAAATCATAGGTTTTATTGGACACAAAATGCACGTTGTCATCCACATATTTTTCGTAAAATTCCTTCGGAAGACTCGGCGCGCCCGCAATTACAAACTGATATTGGGGAAAAGAATCACGAACCGAAAGCATGATCTGCAACATTTTATTCACTTCCTGCTCTCGTGAACCAGGTAAAAGCGCAATAATCTCTTTACCGTTTAAGCCATTCTCCTTTTTAAAGACTTCGGAATTAATTGGATGAAGTTCCGAAACTACATCCAAAAGCGGATGGCCCACAAAATGTGCATCGACGCCGTGACCTTTATAAAAACCCTTTTCGAAAGGCAGAATGACCAGCATTTCATCAACAAACTTCTTGATTTTCTCCACGCGGCCTTCTTTCCATGCCCAAAGTTGTGGCGAAATATAGTAAATCACCCGGATTCCCCGTGCTTTCGCAAACTCCGCAATCCGCAGATTGAATGCGGGATAATCCACAAGAATCAAAGTTTCGGGTTTCCAGCTCACAATATCCTGTTTGCAGAATTGGATATTTTGCAGGATTGTTTTTAAGTTTTTTGCGACTTCCAGAAAACCCATAAAAGCAAGATCGCGGTAATGTTTTACAGGCGGAAAGCCTGCAACTTCCGCCATCAGGTCACCGCCCCAGAAACGGAATTCCGCCTGGCTGTCTTCGTGTTTAAGCGCTTTCATAAGGTTTGAAGCGTGTAAGTCCCCGGAGGCTTCGCCTGCAATGATATAATATTTCACTGGGTAAAAAATTGTAAATTTGTTCAAAGATAAAATAAAAAAATGTCCGGGTTAGATATAAAAAATAAAGTGGCGGAAAGCGGCCTCGTCAATTTCGATTTAAGTCAGATTATTCCCCGCGGAAACCGCGAAGGTGTGGATCTGAAAGATTTCCTTTTTGAAGGACTGATCTTAAAAGAAAAAGATTTCCGCGAAAAAGTGGCGGCACTCGACGTGACGAAATACGAAAACGCCTTCGTTTACATTTTCAATTCTGCGGAAGCCATTGTTCCGTTATGGGCGTATTTTCTGCTTACCGCAAAACTGACGGATGTAGCGAAAAAAATCATTTTCGGAAGCCGCGAAGATCTGGAAGTACTGCTTATGCACAACGCCGTGCACACGCACGATTTTTCTGAACTGACCGGAAAACGTGTGTTAGTTAAAGGCTGCTCCGACGAAAATATTCCCGAAAACGCTTACATTGAATTGGTAGAACAACTCAAGCCACTTGTAAAATCCCTGATGTTTGGTGAAGCATGCTCCAACGTGCCCATATTTAAAAACTAACGAAATTATTCTTAAATATATATTTCCGGATTCAGGAACGGAATTTGGTCATATCGAAGTTCCACTAAATATTAACAAGAAAAATTTACAGAATGAGTTTAATCGATTTAATTACCGGAAATGCCGGTAACGAAGTAGCCGCACAGGCTGAGAACAAATTTGGAGTGAGCAGGAACCAAATTATCGCGCTGTTGGCAGTTGCAGCGCCACTGGTAATTGGCTATCTGAGAAAAAAGACACAGGACGATCCGCAGGAGGCAGAAGCTTTGAACAACGCGCTCGATAAGGATCACGACGGCAGCATTTTAAACAATCCATCGCAGGTCGCAGACCGCCAACAGGAAGGCGGTTCAATTCTGAGCCATATTTTCGGTGGCCAAAAAGCAAATGTAGAAAATCAGCTTTCTCAGAATACCGGAATTTCTATGGATAAAATTGGGCCAATTCTGGGAATGTTGGCGCCATTGATCATGGGATATATCGGTAAACAAAAACAATCAAGCGGCGTAACTTCGGGCGGCGGTTTAGATGACCTGTTGGGCGGAATATTAGGCGGTGCTCAGAACGAAGCACAGTCGCAGGCATCAAGTCCACTCAATGATATTTTGGGAAGTGTATTAGGTGGCGGTTCGCACGCAAACTCTTCAGGGAATCCTTTGAATGATATTTTAGGCAGTGTTTTAGGTGGCGGCAGTTCACAGCAATCGCAGGGAGGTTTAGGTGGTTTGTTAGGAAGCATTTTGGGCGGCAGCAGATAACTATCAATTTTCATAAATACAAAAAAAACCGAAGATTATTCTTCGGTTTTTTTAGCTTTAGCAGTTTTAGGCTTTTCTTCCTTCGTTTCGTCAGAAGCTTTATCCTCCGCTTTGTTTTTGGCGTCTGCTTTTTTATCTTCCGCTTTCGGCTTTGCCGCGGCTTTTGTTTTAGGTTCTTTTTTTACGTCTGCATTTTCCGAGTGGTCAGATGGGTAACCTACCTCTTTCCGCACTTTTCCTTTGCTGTCCTTTTTATCATCCTCATCCAGAACATTTACCGGAATATTTTTTACAGAACCAGATTTGCGTGGCCGTTTATTACCATAGCTTCCAGAAATGATTTTTCCGCGTTTTGATTTTTGATCTCCTTTTCCCATAATAGTACTTTTTTTGAAGTTGATTTACACAAAGCTACACAAAATAGCTAAAATTGCGGTCTTAAATAATCACAAATTTTTGGGCGTGCCCCTTTCCGATGCTTTACAAAAACGGCGCAGAATTTCCAGCCGCGCGGGTCGGGCTTTTCATTGCAATTCCTCATTCCGCTGCGCTGCATTCCGGGATTTCCATTGTAATCCCTCACGCGGGGAACCGATAAAACTGCACTTCTGTAATCATTCAAAAAACTTATCTTTGCACCTGAAAATTCAGGAAAATCTAATATCCTAAATCTAACTACAAATATCTGTCAACTTATGTTTCGTACACATACCAACGGGGAATTAAATATCGAAAACCTTGATCAACATGTCACCCTTTCCGGCTGGGTCCAAACCATTCGCGACAAAGGATTTATGATGTGGATCGATCTGCGCGACCGCTACGGAATTACGCAATTGGTATTTGATGCAGACCGTTCCTCACCAGAACTGCTGGAAAGCGCAGGCAAACTTGGCCGCGAATTCGTAATTCAGGTAGAAGGAAAAGTAATCGAAAGACAAAGCAAAAATCCCAAAATCCCTACAGGCGATATCGAGATTTTAGTAGAAAAATTAACCGTTCTAAATCAGTCAGAACTTCCTCCCTTCACCATCGAAGACCAAACTGATGGTGGTGAAGAACTTCGGATGAAATACAGATATTTAGATATCCGGAGAAATCCTGTAAAAGAAAAGTTGATCTTCCGTCACAAAATGGCGCAGAAAGTCAGAAACTATTTGTCTGACCAGAACTTTATCGAAGTAGAAACGCCGGTTCTTATTAAATCAACTCCCGAAGGAGCAAGAGATTTCGTCGTTCCAAGCCGTATGAATCCGGGACAGTTTTATGCATTGCCACAATCGCCACAAACGTTCAAACAGCTATTGATGATCGGTGGAATGGACCGCTATTTCCAAATTGTAAAATGTTTCCGTGATGAAGATTTAAGAGCCGACAGACAACCGGAATTTACGCAGATTGATTGCGAAATGGCATTTGTTGAGCAGGAAGATGTTCTGCAAATCTTCGAAGGAATGACCGCAACTTTATTGAAAGATATCGCAGGAAAAGAATTCGGGAAATTCCCAAGAATGACTTTCGCCGATGCGATGCAAAAATACGGAAACGATAAACCGGACATCAGATTCGGGATGGAATTCGTGGAAGTAAATGAATTGGTTAAAGGAAAAGACTTCAAAATATTTGACGACGCAGAATTGGTGGTCGGAATCAACGTTGAAGGTTGCGCAGAATATACCAGAAAACAAATCGACGAATTAATCGATTGGGTAAAACGTCCACAAGTTGGCGCCAACGGACTGATTTGGATCAAATTCCAGAATGATGGCGTTGTTACTTCTTCTGTAAATAAATTTTACAACGAAGAAGATTTACGGCGGGTCGCCGCGACATTTAATGCGAAAGCAGGTGATTTGATACTGCTAATGTCCGGAAATGAAAATAAAGTAAGAACCCAACTTTCCGCTTTGAGAATGGAATTGGGGAACAGATTGGGATTAAGAAATCCAAAAGAATTTGCACCACTTTGGGTAATCGATTTCCCTTTATTAGAATGGGATGAAGAAACAAACCGTTACCACGCAATGCATCATCCGTTCACTTCACCGAAACCGGAAGACGTTCATTTATTAGAAACCGACCCAGGAAAAGCCAGAGCAAACGCTTACGATTTAATCCTGAACGGAAATGAAATCGGTGGTGGTTCTGTAAGAATTTTCGATAAAGATCTGCAGGCAAAAATGTTTAAATTATTAGGATTTACGAAAGAAGATGCAGAAGCACAGTTTGGCTTCCTGATGAATGCTTTTCAATACGGAGCGCCACCTCACGCAGGTTTAGCCTTAGGTTTCGACCGTTTGGTTGCAATTCTTGATGGCAATGAAGTAATCAGAGATTATATCGCTTTCCCGAAAAATAACTCAGGACGAGATGTGATGATTGATGCGCCGAGTGCGATTGCTGATGAACAATTGAATGAATTGGCTTTGAAAGTTGAACTGATAGATTAATTTTTTTTATTTATCATCGTAAAAGGAGGTGAATCTCCTTTTTTTATGCAAAAAAAACGTTAACATCGGATAAATAAATATAAGTGATCAGCCGATATTAAGAATAAAGTTGTACCTTTGGGGAATGAAATGGCAATTATATCCATATTACTTTGAAGGTTTAGAAAAACAGCTGGAAAGAATTCACGAAAAAAAACGTGAACTGGATAAAAAACGTCCCATTCCGAGCATTGTGCTACAAAGCATCAAAGACAGTTTGAGCATTGAATGGACTTATAATTCCAACAGTATTGAAGGAAATACTTTAACACTGCAGGAAACAAAAATGGTGATCGAAGACGGATTCACCATTAAAGGAAAATCGCTGCGCGAACATTTCGAAGTGGTGAATCACCAGGAAGCTATTGAATTTGTTGAATCACTTGCTTCAAAGGATTACATTCTTAATACCTTGGATGTTTTGAGTGTTCATCACCTCGTGCTCCAGAAAATCGAGAAGGATTTTGCAGGCAGATACAGAACTTCCGGAGTTCGGATTTCGGGCGCTAATTTCGTTCCGCCTAACGCACTGAAAGTGGATGAATTCATGAGCGAACTGATCGGTTTTGCAAACGATCCCGAAGTGGATATACTGATAAGAGCTGCAATTTTCCACCATCGGTTTGTTTGGATCCATCCGTTTTTCGATGGAAATGGAAGAACAGCGAGATTGCTGCTCAATCTCCTTCTGATGAAAAGTGGTTTCCCACCGGCAATTATTTTGAAAAATGACCGTAAGAAATACTACGACGCCCTTAATCAGGCGAACAATGAGGATTATTCTAAGTTGTTGCTTTTGATCTTGCAGGCCGTTGAGAGAACTCTGGATATTTACCTTGGAAATCTCAATAATACCTATGATCAGTATCAAAGTATTACGGATATAGTGCGCGAACCCGATGTTCCTTATGGACAGGAATACGTAAGCTTGCTTGCACGACAAGGAAAAATTGATGCGTTCAAGGAAGGCAGAAACTGGCTTACTACGAAAGATGCAGTTTTGGATTATATCGAAAATCGCGACCGAAAAAGAGTCTTAAATAAAGAGGCGGAAAATTAATTTTTTCCGCTTTTTTTATGGTAATTTTGAAACTAAACCTTCCGGTAATATTTTCAGAATATAATAAATGATTTTCCATTTAAAATGAGGAACGATTGAAAACGAATTTCCTGCATTTACAATATGTTTCGCCACATAATCCGGTTCCATCAACAGCGTTTTATTCAGATCCAAACCTTTATTAACTTTGGTATTGATGTAACCGCTCACTACAACATTTACGATGATTTTTCTTGAAGATAATTCCTGTCGAAGTCCGGCCAAATATTGCGTGAACGCAGATTTCGTACTTCCATAAATGAAATTACTTTTTCTACCACGAACTCCGGAAAGTGAAGACAGACCAATTATTCTTTCTAAATTTTTGTTGGTTTGATCCATCGCAATAATATTGAGAATAGAAACTGCGCCCATATAATTGACTTCCATCATTTGTTTTGCTCCAGCAAAATCGTGTAAAGCTTTCTTATTTTCTACTAAAAATCCTGCAGCATAAATTACAATATTTGGCTTTATTGGAAGTTCATTATAAAATTTTTGATGAGAAGAAAAATCTGCAGCATCAAAATATTTGAGAGTAATTTTAGAAGAATCAATTTCATTTTCTTCCACGAAATCTTCTAAAGAATCAAGATTTCGAGAAGACGCAATAATCGAAAAACCCTTTTCCAGATATTGCAAAATACATTGTTTTGCAACATCCGAATTGGCTCCTAAAATGAGAACGGTTTTGTTAGAATTATTAATCATTGACTATTTCGCTCGAAGTCGTTCTTTGATCTTCTCAATATTTTTCTTAGCAGAATCTTCTAAAATTAAAGATGCGCTCATCAAAATTCTTTCAGGCATTAATCGTTCGAAATGTTCCGTTCCTTCCCAAGAAACTTTTTTAATTAAGGATAAAGCATCAGAACTTCTGGTCGATAATTTCTCTAGAAACTGAGTGATTTCAACATCCATATTTTCAATAGTTTCGGAAACTGAATGATAGACATCGTGTTTTTCACACCAATCTGCACTTCTGAAATCTGCGTCGATTGACATTGCAGAGTAGGCAGATTTGCCCATTTTTCTTTCAACATATGCTCCGATTACGAAAGGTCCGATTCCTAAATTCAATTCTGTTAAAGCCAACGCAGAATCTTTTGTGGCGAAACAATAATCTGCAGCACAAGCAATTCCAACTCCACCTCCAGTTGTTTTTCCCTGAACTCTTACGATCACCAATTTACCGCAAGATCTCATTGCATTTAATACTTTAGCAAAACCACCAAAGAATTTTTTAGAATTATCTAATTCATCGATTGACAATAATTCATCGAAACTTGCACCGGCGCAAAATGCTTTTTCACCATCAGATTTTAATAGAATTGCTTTTACTTCTTCTTTCGCTCCTTCATCCAAAATCGTTTGAGCGAGTAATTCTAAAATTTCACCCGGCAAAGAATTGCTTTTCGGATGTCCAAAAGTGATTTCTGAAATGTTATTTTTAAGTTCTTGATTTACAAATCCGTTGTTCATTATGCTTTGTTTAATGCGATTAAATACTTATCGATGTATAATTGTTTTTCTTTGCTTTTGTATTGCTGGATATATCTCGGATGTTCCAACACCGTCATTTTATCAAAGAAATGTTCCTGTCTGTTTATTTTATCAATGAAAGTGGCATTCTTTTTTCCTAAAATAAAAACTTCTGAAGTGTCTAAACCTAAACTGATATGATCTTTTAAACTTTGAATCATAAATGGTTTTACGGCTTCGAAAAGTTTTTTATCATCATAATAATTGGCGTTGATGGCGCCGCGAAGATTTCTTTGCGTGATGGCAAGCGGGAACGGCGAATTGATATAAAATTCTTTGTAGAAACGCTCTGGCCCACCAAACTGTTGGATGACATCATAAAGAAAAAGAGAAGAGATTTCGTGCGTATGGGCAGATTTCATCTCAATTCCACACACAGCTTCCAATCTTTTGGTATCGGTGAAAGGGACGCCCGTAACTCCGGCTCCGTGGCGGCTTGGGTTGATTCCGATGATGAATTTTCTTTGCAAATCATCATTGTAAAACTTCTGATAAAAATCGGCCATCACCGTTAAAGTTTCGGGATTATCGAAGAAAGGATTGAGCACATCGAAACCTTCAGGAAGTTCACCTGAATAGTTTAGTTTTTTGTTGAATGCTACTACTTTTTCTCCGATGGTTTTTTTCAAAATATTTTGCTGTTTTTTATTCTGTGCAAATCTGTGAAATCTGTGAGCATTTTAACGCACAGATTTCACGGATGTGCACAGATTTTATTTAAACATATCCGTTTATAATTCTAACTATGTCGCTATTTAGATTATACGTGTTGAAATTAACAAGAATACCTAAATGACAATTTGTTAGTTTCAAGTAGTTCAGTAATTGTTTATGATGAATTGGCGCTAATTCTACGACCGATTTAATTTCAATAATGATCTTTTCTCCAACTAAAATATCTGCACGAAATCCCAAACCTAAATCAATTTCTTTATAAATAACTGAAATTGGAACTTGAACTTCCACTCTTAAACCTTGATTTTCAAGTTGTAGTGCAAGTGCTTTTTCATAAACACTTTCTAGCAATCCTGGACCAAGCGTATTATAAACTTCAAAAATTGCTTTTCTTATCAAAAAGGTAATTTCATTTTCAGTCATAATTCTACATTTTTATATTCGGATCTTGAACGCTTATTCTGTAAATCTGTGCGGTTTTATAGCACACAGATTTCACAGATTTGCAAAGATTTTTAATACATCAACTGCTTCTTTTCATTTTTACTCCAACCAGCCTGACTTTGA
The DNA here is from genome assembly GCF_000422265.1 of Kaistella palustris DSM 21579. Classification (GTDB taxonomy): domain Bacteria; phylum Bacteroidota; class Bacteroidia; order Flavobacteriales; family Weeksellaceae; genus Kaistella; species Kaistella palustris. The sequence goes on along the minus strand of NZ_AULL01000016.1, from coordinate 132,011 downwards.
TATTTCACAAAAAATATTTTTAAATCGGCTTGGCTTTCGTAATCGACGAAATAAATATTCTTATCTGCCTGACTAGGGTATTTTACAAAAAACCATTTCCCATCATTTCCGTCTGCTTGACTTTGGTAATCGACTTTATAAACTTTCAAATCTGCCTGATTTTCATATTTTACCACAAAAACTTTCAAATCTGCCTGACTTTGATAATCAACAGAAAAAACCTTCTGCGCAGAAATTTGCAAAGTAAATAAGAGAACAAAAAACGCAGAAGTCAATGTTTTCATTTCAGCTAAAAATTAATCCGTTAAACCAAATTGCTCAAAATGATGTGTCACATGTTTTTGGTGAAACAATTCCATCATCTCTTTATTTAATTTTCCGAAAACAAAATGTAAGTGTTCTGCTTCTGGATTTTCGCGGTAATAAATCTGATAATTCTTCACCGATTCAATGAAATGTGTTTTGGCTTCATCCAAATTTTTATATTTCAATTCCGGTAATTTTCCATCTTCTAAGAAAGGTGCTGGAAAATCTTTCGGCATTTTTCTGAAGTTATAAAGAGAATCCTGATATTTTTCCAGATGTTCTTCCGGCGTTTTACATTCTGAAGTTTCTAATTCACCAGTGCTGTATTTCATGGTGGTTTCTAAATGTTCCAACATTTGTTGAGCATTCATTTGTCCCCAATTCGGCACCGATTTCTCCGTTAAATTATTTAATCTTTTTGCAAAATCTTTGTAATCGATTTTAATAAAAGGAGATTTTTTTGCTACTAAAGTTAAAATCGTGGCAACACAAACTGTTTCTTCACGTTGATTAACCACTTCTACCAACCATTTTACAACGCCACTTGGAACATTTCTTCCTTTTACGCCTTTGTTGATTCTTTCTTTTGCTGTTAAATAAACCGTAATCGTATCTCCCGCATAAACAGGTTTAAAGAAACTCGCATTTTCTAAACCATAATTCGCGATAACCGGACCTTTTTTGCCAGAAACAAATAATCCTGCAGCGGCAGATAGAATAAAATATCCATGAGCAACTGTTTGATCGAAGATTGTTCCGTTTAATGAAGTTGAATCGGTGTGAGCGTAGAAATGATCCCAAGAAACATTTCCGAAGTTAACGATATCTGCTTCTGTCACTGTTCTTCCGGCAGTTTCTAATGAATCGCCAATTTCTACTTCTTCGAAATATTTTCTAAATGGATGTTTATCTGAAAAATGTTGCGTTGCTCCTTGCTGATAAACTTTAGTAATCGCAGTTAAAATATCTGGTGAACCTTGAATCGCTGTTTTTTGCAAAAAGAAATGTAGTCCATTCAAACCACCCATTTCTTCACCACCTCCTGCTCTTCCGGGTCCACCGTGCATTAAGGTTGGTAAAGGTGAACCGTGACCCGTTGATTCTTTGGCATTATCTCTGTTTAAGACGAAGATTCTTCCGTGAGAAGATGCCATTTTCCAAGAGGTTTCTGCAACGAATTTTTCATCACGAGAAATAATTGAACCTACCAAACTTCCTTTTCCACGTTTTGCTAAAGCGGCTGCTTCTTCTGCATCTTTGTAAGGCATCAAAGTTGAAACGGGTCCGAATGCTTCTACATCGTGCGAAATATTTTTTTCGAAAGGTTTATCGTTGTAAAAGACTTTTGGAGTCATAAAGGCTCCAGTTTCGTAATCGGCATCTACTAATTCCTGTTGACCATCGTAGATTAATTCTGTTTCCGCTTTCAGCAAATTTATTTTTTCCTGAAGAACTGCCATTTCATTTTTGCCAACAATAGAACCCATTCTTGTTTCCCTGCTTAAAGGATTTCCAATTTTGGTTTGATCTAAGGCTTTACTTAAAGCGTTCTGAACATCACCAATTAAATTTTCGGGAACAATAATTCTTCGGATTGCGGTACATTTTTGTCCGGCTTTGGTTGTCATTTCGGTACGAACTTCTTTGATGAAAAGATCAAATTCCGGTGTTCCTGTTTTTGCATCGAGGCCGAGAATTGAGCAGTTTAAAGAATCCGCTTCCATATTAAAACGAACCGAATTACTGGAAATCGAAGGTAAAGATTTTAATTTTTTTCCTGTTGAAGCAGAACCTGTAAAAAGTACAGAATCGCCATCCTGAACATAATCCAGAATATTTCCCGGCTCTCCGCAAACCAATTGGATTGCTCCTTCCGGAAGAATTCCGCTTTCTATCATATCCTGGAAAACGGTGTTTGTCAAATAAGATCCTGGCGTTGCAGGTTTTACAATACTCGGAACTCCGGCCAAAAGTGAAGTCGATAATTTTTCCAGCATTCCCCAAACCGGGAAATTGTAAGCATTAATTTGTACGGAAACTCCTTCGCTGGGCGTTAAAATATGCGTTCCGAGAAAAGTTCCGTTAGCTGAAATTTTTTGCGTATCACCATCAACCCAAAATGGCGTATTGGGCAACATTCTTTTTGCAAGTCCCGAATAGGTGAAAAATGTGCCGAAACCTCCTTCGATATCGACCCAAGAATCGGAATGAGTTGCACCGGTTTTATAGGATAAATCGTAATATTTTTTCTTTCTTTCTAATAAATACAACGCTACTTTCTTCAACATTTCGCCACGATCATAGAAAGTCATGGAGGACAAATTTTTGTAACCTACGGTTCTTCCATAATCTAAAGCTTGTTCGAAATTAATTCCGCCTGTATCTGAAATCGCGACTAAATTGCCGTTGACCGCGTTATAAAGTGGAACTTCATTTCCTGATCCTTCGATCCATTGTCCGCTGATGTAATTTTTTAGTTTCATTATTTTGGTGTGGAATTTTTTAAAGATTTAAAAATAAATTTAAGAAAGAGAAATAACAGGAATAAAATACCGACAATATCAATGGTAAGAACAACCGCAGGAAAAACATCACTGAAAACCTGCTTTTGCGCAAGGGATTTCCGCAGCGCATCATTGTTCGCATGCTCAATCAAATGCTGATAATCAGGGCTATTTGTAAGAAGTTGATAGGCGACTAAATTTAAAACAGACCACACTGCGAATCCTAAAACGATCCATTTTCTCTTCTGAATATTGCTCAACATTAATCCGCTATTTTTTTCAGTGTTAAATTACAAATTTTATCCCGCGCAGCATAAAGCGCCGCGAAGAACAGGAGCAGGAGAAATCCTATAAAGAAGCGGTACTCACCCGGTGCAGGAAAAAATGCGAACTTTATATAAATATTGATTACGAGCAGAACCGCTAAACTTCGGAGCCACAAGTCTTTGCTGAAATAAAAAACCACGGTGATCAGTCCCAGCATTATTAAGAAAACCTTTTTAAAATTTATAAGGTGATCAGCCAATATGCGCACATATTCTTTAAAAGAAAACTGCGCGTCTCCTGAAATATATTTTCGCCGGTGAATGAAAGTATCGTAAAAAACGTCTTTCCAGCCGGGATAACTGTTAACCTTCAGTATTAAAAAGTAAGTGGCAGCCATGACCAAGGCAAGCAAAACCGGCATGTAACCAAAGTTTCTGCGTTTGTATAAACCATGGAGGAAAAAGATGGCCAGGTAACTTATCCCGAAAATAATAAAATCTGGCCGTGAAAAAATTAAGAGCATCAAAATCATAAACTGAATGTACAACTCCTGCCTGTTGACCACGCTGTACGCAAACCACGTCAGGAATAAAAGGGTGAGCATATCGGGAGAAGGAATTGTAGCTAAATATCTAAATGGCGGAATAAGCAAGAGTATGAGCGTCAGCAGGAAAGCTAATAATTTTCTGTCTTTCAGGATCTCTTTAAAAATAAAAAAAAGCAGAAAACCGAATATGAAAAACGAAATAATGTTAGGCAAAAAAGAAGCAACCGGCAGCGAAAATCCAATTTTGTGAAAGCAGAAAATCAAAAAGACGTAGAAAACTTTGATTGAATAATATGGAATCTGAAGATTAAAAGCGTCATCGATTTTCGAGATAAAATCATTCCAGTTTTCTGCCTGTCCAAAGCCAACCATTTTACTATATTGAAATTCAGGAGCTTCGGCGCGAATTGCAGAATATACGTTTTCGCGGATTCCCAAACTGTTGTCAGGAGGATCAACAAGATAATAGCTGCCGATATAACCGGGCATATCCCAACCGTATTCGCGATGTTGAAAATTCAAATAAAAAAGCACCACACCCACAATAAACAACAGTAAAAGATATGTCTTATCACTCCAATTTTCAAAAATCATAGTACGCTATTAAATTTATTTTGAACTCCGAATGCCGAAATAAATCCCGCATTCTTAACGTCTAAATATACTCAATTTATAATTTTCGATTTTCCTTAAACCAGATAAAAAAAATCCCTTCCAAAAAAAATCTGAAAGGGAAATTACTATTTGAAACTTAATTTATCTGGCACTGATGTCCACGTAATCGCGTTTTGCTGAACCCTGATAAACCTGTCGAGGACGACCGATCGGATCGTTGTGCAAACGCATTTCTTTCCACTGAGAAATCCAGCCTGGTAAGCGTCCTAAGGCGAACATTACGGTAAACATTTCTGTTGGGATTCCTAATGCTCTGTAGATGATTCCTGAGTAGAAATCTACGTTTGGATATAGTTTTCTGCTCACGAAATAGTCATCTTCCAATGCTACTCTTTCTAACTGACGCGCAATATCCAAAGCTTTATCTTCGATTCCCAGGGAATTTAAGATGTCATCTGCAGCTTTTTTAATGATGGTTGCTCTTGGGTCGAAGTTTTTGTAAACCCTGTGTCCGAAGCCCATCAAGCGGAAGTTATCTTCTTTATTTTTGGCTTTTTCCACATATTTTGCCACATCGCCGCCATCATTCTCAATCATTTCCAGCATCTCGATCACTGCCTGGTTTGCGCCACCGTGAAGTGGTCCCCAAAGCGCAGAAATCCCTGCAGAAACTGAAGCGAACAAACCTGTATGCGCGGAACCGACCATTCTAACTGTTGATGTGGAACAGTTCTGCTCGTGATCTGCGTGCAGGATCAATAATTTCTCAAGTGCATTTACCACTGTAGAATCTAAATGAAATTCCTGGTTAGGACGACGGAAGCACATTTTGTAGAAATTCTCTACGTAATTTAAGCTGTCATCGCCATGGTTTATTGGCAAGCCCATTTTCTTCCGGTAAGTCCAGGCACAAAGGTGAGAGAATTTAGCAATAAGCATTTCCGCTGCATGATCCATATCTTCTTTGGAATTTACGTCCACTGCTTTTGGATTAAAGGCTGTAAGGGCGGAGGTTAATGAGGATAAAACTCCCATTGGGTGCGCAGAGCGGGGAAATACATCGATCAGACGTTTCATTTCATCGGCTACGAAATTATATTTTTTAATCCCTTTTTCAAAACCTGCAAACTGCTCGGTTGTAGGCAGACTTCCGTTTAAAAGCAGGTACATGACCTCTGTAAAATTCGATTTTTCTGCGATCTGCTCAATAGGGTAACCGCGATAGTAAAGTTCGCCGTTGTCACCGTCCAGATAAGTGATCTCACTGATCGTGGCGCCCGTATTTTTATATCCTAAGTCTAAAGTGATTAAACCAGTCTGGTCTCTTAATTTTGAAATATCGATCCCGCGATCGCCGATGGTGCTGTCTACGATTGGGTATTCGTATGCATTCCCATCATAGTTCAATATTACTTTGTTATCTGACATTATAATTTATTTTTTTACTAATTTATACATATTGCGAGAACGCCGCAAATCAATTTTGGCGTTTACAATTCATTTTATCTATGAGCGTTTTATTTTGAAGGCATCCAGGCCGGGGAAAACAGCGGTTTCACCAAGCGCTTCCTCAATGCGGAGCAGTTGGTTATATTTCGCCATTCTGTCTGAGCGGGAAGCGGAACCTGTTTTGATCTGTCCGCAGTTCATAGCTACCGCCAAATCTGCGATGGTCGAATCTTCGGTTTCACCGGAGCGGTGCGACATTACGGAGGTGTAACGGTTGTGTTGTGCCATTTGTACAGCTGCCATGGTTTCTGACAGTGTACCGATCTGGTTCACTTTGACCAGGATAGAATTTGCGATTCCCTCTTTAATTCCACGAGACAGCCGCTCAACATTAGTTACAAAAAGATCATCACCAACAAGTTGCACTCTGTCACCAATTTTGTCAGTAAGCATTTTCCAGCCTTCCCAGTCATCTTCATGCATACCATCTTCAATAGAAATAATTGGATATTTTGAAGCCAGTTCTGCCAGATAATTTACCTGCTCACTTCTGTTGAATTTTGCAGAATCCGCCGTTTCAAACTTGGTATAGTCGTAAGTACCATCTTTATAGAATTCTGAAGCTGCACAATCAAGCGCAAACATAATATCGTCACCGGGTTTGTATCCTGCTTTTTCTACGGCCTGCGTTAAGGTATCCAGCGCATCTTCGGTTCCTTTGAATTTCGGCGCAAAACCTCCTTCATCGCCCACGGCTGTAGAAAGACCTCTGTCATGTAAGATAGATTTAAGGCTGTGGAAAATTTCAGTTCCTTTTCTTAATGAATCTGAAAAAGATTCTGCCTTAACCGGCATAATCATAAATTCCTGGAAGGCAATCGGTGCGTCGGAATGGGAACCGCCATTGATGACATTCATCATCGGTACAGGAAGTGTATTTGCGTTTACACCACCAACATATTTGTACAGTGGCATTTTGAGATCTGTGGCAGCGGCTTTTGCGGCGGCTAAGGAAACTCCCAGAATCGCGTTTGCGCCCAGATTTCCCTTATTTTTAGTCCCGTCGAGTTCGATCATGATCTGATCAATAAAATTCTGATCATTAACAGGCATTCCTATCAGTTCGGGCGCAATTACTTCTCTTACATTTTCCACGGCTTTCAGAACTCCCTTGCCACCGTATTCTTTGGCGCCATCGCGCAGTTCCACGGCTTCGTGCTCACCTGTTGACGCACCGGAAGGTACGGCAGCGCGACCCATAGATCCGCTCTCGGTAAACACATCGACTTCGATCGTGGGATTACCCCGGGAATCTAAAATCTGTCTTGCTTCAATGTAAGAAATGTAACTCATTATGTAGATTTTTATATTATAATAGTGTAGTACAAATTTAGTGAAAATATGATGACTGCGTGGTCTGCAAGGGATGATTTTAATAAGGTTTCAGTTAAAATTTAGTTAATAATGATTTGATATTTCATTTCAAAAAGTAGGCGTAACTTTGAATCTATCAAAAAAAACAGAAAAATGAAAAATCTAATTTATGTAGCGGGTGCGGTTGCGCTGTTAACATTTACAAACTGTAACAAAAGCACGGACGGAAATACAGGTATAATCCCAACCGACAGCGCACAGACGGGCACAGCGCAAGGTTCGCCCGCAGAATATACAGACAGGTATGTGGCTGAAGACGGTTCTTCAGCATTGGTAACCTTTAAAAATACAGGTTCTGAGAAATCAATAAGTATAAGCCGGGATAAAATGACGATCAACGCTCAACAGAAAGGTACGGAAGAAGGCGTGTATACAGATCATGATTACGAGATTGTGGCGAAGAATGACAGCGTAACGATCACCCAGGGAAATAATGTAATCGGTTTAAAGAAAGCACGTACGCAGTAAGCCATTTAAGTTTAGATTTCTGCATGAAACCGGCCGACATTATTTGCAAAGACCTAACAACTTTATATAAAATAAAAATCCGTCCGGTTAAAAAAACGGGACGGATTTTAAAAATATAACTTTAAGAATATTTATTCTTCAGTTTTTTCTACTGTTGTATCTGCAGCTTCTGCTGTAGGTTCTTCAGTTGCAGCTTCCGCTTTTGGAGCTTCTTTTACGTCGGCAACTGCTGCTTCTGCTTTCGGAGCACCTGCTCTTCTGCTTCTTCTAGTTACTTTTTTCTCTTCAGCGTTCGGGTTGTAAAGCTCATTGAAATCTACAAGTTCGATCATTGCCATGTCGGCAGCATCGCCCTGTCTGAATCCAGTTTTGATGATTCTTGTGTAACCACCATTTCTTTCTGCGATTTTCGGAGCAACTGTTCTGAATAGTTCAGTAACTGCCTCTTTGCTTTGCAGGTAAGAGAAAACTGTTCTTCTGTTGTGCGTTGTATCTTCTTTGGATTTCGTCAATATAGGTTCAACATACACGCGCAAAGCTTTTGCTTTGGCAACAGTTGTGTTGATTCTTTTATGCTCAATAAGAGAACAAGCCATATTAGAAAGTAGGGCGCTTCTGTGTGAAGCAGTTCTTCCTAAGTGATTGAATTTTTTACCGTGTCTCATTGTTTTTTATTTGTCAGCGTCTAATTTATATTTAGCAACGTCGAAACCGAAGTTAAGACCTTTTGCATGCACTAATTCTTCTAATTCTGTTAAAGATTTTTTACCGAAATTTCGGAATTTCATCAAATCAGACTTCGTGTAAGAAACCAGTTCTCCCAAAGTTTCCACTTCGGCAGCTTTCAGGCAGTTAAGTGCCCGTACCGACAGATCCATATCCGTTAATTTAGATTTAAGGAGCTGTCTTGTGTGTAAAGTTTCTTCATCATACTGAATGGAGGCTTTCACGGCTTCAGTTTCAAGAGTAATTCTCTCGTCGGAGAACAACATGAAATGATAGATTAATATCTTCGAAGCTTCAGTTAAAGCGTTCTGAGGACTGATGGAACCATCAGTTTCAATATCCAGAATGAGTTTTTCGTAGTCTGTTTTTTGCTCGACACGATAATTTTCAATGCTGTACTGTACTTTTTTGATCGGGGTAAAGATTGAATCAATTGCAATTGTTCCTACGGGAGCGTTGCCGGATTTATTCTGGTCTGAAGGCACATAACCTCGTCCTTTCTCAATTGTAAAAGTGATTTCAAATTTCACTTCTTTATTCAGATTACAGATCACCAGGTCAGGGTTCAGAATATCGAATCCCTGCATAGATTTCCCAAGATCTGCAGCTGTTACAGTAGTTTGTCCGGAGACTTTAGCAGAAACTGTTTCAGGTGCAGCACCATCGGTCTTTGCTTTCAGTCTTAATTGCTTCAGGTTAAGAATAATTTCCGTAACGTCTTCAATTACACCGGGAATTGTTGAAAATTCGTGCTCTACGCCTTCTAATTTGATAGATGAAATAGCATATCCTTCCAGAGAAGAAAGTAAAACTCTTCTCAAAGCATTACCGATCGTTAATCCAAAACCTGGTTCCAGCGGTCTGAATTCAAATTGGCCTTTGAAATCATCGGAATTAAGGAGGATTACTTTATCGGGTTTAATAAATGTTAAAATTGCCATATAATTTGGGTTGAGCAAAAATTTGAAAAAATTATTATTTAGAGTAAAGTTCCACGATCAGCTGTTCCTTCAGATCTTCCGGAATTTGGATTCGCTCTGGAGCAGATACGAAAGTACCTGATTTGGTTTCGTCGTTGAACTGTAGCCACTCATAGTTTCCTCTGTAAGCCAAAGAGTCAGCAATAACTTCCAAAGATTTTGATTTCTCTCTGATAGCTACCACGTCGCCTGGTTTCAGGGAATAAGAAGCGATGTTTACCAAAGCACCATTTACAGTAATGTGTCTGTGGGAAACGAGTTGTCTTGCACCTGCTCTGGTTTTTGCAAAACCAAGTCTGTACACTACATTATCCAGTCGGGATTCGCACAATTGAAGAAGAACTTCACCGGTAACGCCTTTTGCTCGGTTGGCTTTTTCGTAAAGGTTCGCAAATTGTCTCTCCAAAATACCGTAAGTGTATTTTGCTTTCTGCTTTTCCATCAGCTGGACAGCATACTCAGATTTCTTTGAGCCTCTTCTCTTGTTTACACCATGTTGTCCTGGTGGTTGATTTTTTCTTTTCTCGAAGTTTTTATCGTCTCCGTAGATTGCAGCTCCAAATTTTCTTGCAATCTTAGTTTTTGGTCCAATATATCTTGCCATATTTTTTTTAAGATTTTAGATTCTAGATTTTAGATTTTAGATTTAAAAATGAATACATTCAAAATTTAAAATTCAAAATATAAAATTGTAGATTATACTCTTCTTCTTTTTGGTGGTCTACATCCGTTGTGTGGCATTGGAGTCACGTCAACGATTTCACTAACTTCGATACCTGAATTGTGAATAGTTCTGATGGCAGATTCTCTACCTGCACCAGGACCTTTCACGTAAACCTTTACTCTGCGTAGTCCAGCGTCGTGCGCTACTGTAGAGCAATTTTCTGCAGCCATTTGCGCTGCAAAAGGAGTATTCTTTTTAGAACCTCTGAATCCCATCTTTCCGGCAGATGCCCAGGAGATCACCTCTCCGCTTTTATTAGTTAAAGAAATAATAATGTTGTTGAATGTTGCCTGAATGTGTGCTTCACCAATCGCCTCAACTTTTACTTTTCTTTTTTTAACTGCTTTAGTCTGTTTTGCCATAATTCTTTACCGATTATTTACTTGCTTTTTTCTTGTTAGCAACAGTTTTTCGTTTTCCTTTTCGGGTTCTAGAATTGTTTTTTGTTCTTTGGCCTCTTAAAGGTAATCCCAGTCTGTGACGTATTCCTCGTTGGCATCCAATATCCATCAATCGCTTGATGTTTGTGGAAGTTTCAGATCTTAGTTCACCCTCTACTTTAATGTTATCGGTGATGTAGTTTCTGATCAGTGCCAATTCATCGTCATTCCATTCGTTGACTTTCTTGTCTTCGCTGATACCGGCAGCTTTTAGGATTTCAGAAGAAGTACTTCTCCCGATTCCGAAAATATAGGTTAAGCCGATAACGCCTCTTTTGTTCTTTGGTAAATCAATACCGGAAATTCTCGCCATAATTTAATTTTAGCCTTGTCTTTGTTTAAATTTTGGGTTCTTTTTGTTGATCACAAAGAGAACGCCTTTTCTGCGAACAATTTTGCAATCAGCACTTCTTTTTTTGATAGATGCTCTAACTTTCATTTTTTGTTGTTTAATTTTCCGACGGTTAAATGGATCCTGTGATCACATTCCCTTTCGTTTAAATATTTAAATGACAAATGGAATCCTTCGATTTCATTTTGTTTTCTTATATAATAATCTTCAGATTTCCCTGAAATTAGTATCTAAAGGTGATTCTCCCTTTTGACAAGTCATAAGGAGATAATTCCAGCTTTACCTTATCGCCAGGTAAAAGTTTAATGTAATGCATTCTCATTTTCCCCGAAATATGAGCGATAAGGATATGCCCATTTTCCAGTTCAACACGGAACTGCGCGTTAGAAAGTGCTTCTGTAATAACGCCGTCCTGTTCTATATGTTTTTGTTTTGCCATTTAAATTACTGGTTGTTCGATGTTCTGGATAATTTTGACTGCATCAGCCCATCATAATGGTGATTCAATAAATAAGTATTGATCTGCTGCACCGTATCGAGAATCACACCCACCATAATCAAAAGCGATGTGCCCCCGAAAAATAAGGCAAAACGATCCGTCTGAACAAACACTCCGTGCACTAGTGCCGGAAGGATTGCAAAGATAGCTAAAAACATTGAACCCGGCAAAGTTATTTTTGAGAGGATATCATCCAGATAATCTGAGGTTTCCTTGCCCGGTCTTACTTTTGGAATCAAACCGCCGTTCCGCTTTAAGTCATCGGCCATCTGGTTTACCGGAATTGTAATCGCAGTATAAAAGAATGAGAAGATGATAATCAATATAGCGAACAGCACATTGTACTGCCAGCTGAATACATTTTTGAATCCTGCCAGGAAAGTATTGGACTCATCAACCTTGGTCAAAAGTCCGGGAACAAACATTAATGCCTGAGCAAAGATGATGGGCATAACTCCGGAAGCATTAACTTTCAGAGGAATCCACTGTCTTGCGCCCTGCATTAAATTTCTGTTGGATCCGCCTCTTGCCTGCGCGCGGCTGACATACTGAATTGGAATTTTGCGTACGGCTACTGATAACACGATCGCCAAAAGTACAACTACCATCCAGAACAGGACTTCGATCAGAATCATGATTGCTCCGAATCCACCTTTTCCGGTCTGTGTAGCCACCTCCTGAATAAATGCACCTGGGAAATCTGCAAGGATCCCCACCATAATAAGGATAGAAATACCGTTACCGATTCCTTTGTCGGTGATCTTTTCACCCAGCCACATTGCGAATACAGAACCTGCAACCAAAATTACGATACTTGGCAACCAGAACATAACGGACTGCGGGTGCACGTAGTACGCCGAAGCAAACTGCGCATGCGGCAGAAACATCTGTGTGATCGAAGTAAGGTATGAAGGTGCCTGTACGAGACACACGGCAATTGTCAGCCATCTTGTAATTTGGTTCAAAGTGTTTCTGCCACTTTCGCCATCTTTCTGCAGCTTCTGAAGATATGGAATTGCCATACCCATCAGCTGTACAATAATGGAAGCAGAAATATAGGGCATGATCCCCAGCGCCATAATGGAAGCTCTGCTGAACGCACCGCCTGTAAACGAAGAAAGCAAGCCCAGGAGTCCTGCTCCCTGCTTGTTTCCTCCCTGGTCTTTGTAAATGTCCAAAAGATTCCCTACTTCTGCCATATTGATGGCGGGTAGGGAAATATAAGATGCGAATCTATACACGAGGATGATCCCCAGGGTAAACATAATTTTTTCCCTAAGTTCCTTAAGACTCCAAATGTTTTTTAGTGTTTGTATAAATTCCTTCATTGTCGTAATTATAGAGTAATTGCTTTTCCGCCTGCTTTCGCAATTGCTTCTTCAGCAGATTTAGTGAATTTGTGTGCAGAAACTGAAACTCCTGTTTTCAACTCGCCTCTCCCCATAATTTTTACGATCTCGCTTCTTTTTGCCAAGCCGTTTTCTACCAGTACATCGTGATTGATCTCGGTAAGGTTTTTAGTATCAGCAAGGATCTGCAAAGTATCGATATTGATTCCTCTGTATTCCTTTCTGTTCACGTTGGTGAAACCGAATTTCGGCAATCTTCTCTGCAAAGGCATCTGACCACCTTCGAAACCGATCTTACGGGAATATCCCGCTCTCGCTTTCTGACCTTTGTGTCCTTTTGCTGAAGTACCGCCTTTTCCGCTTCCCTGTCCTCTACCAAGTCTTTTTGAGTTGTGGGTAGAACCTGCTGCCGGTTTTATATTATTTAAATTCATTGTTTTTTAGATTTTAGATGTTAGATGTCAGATGTTAGATTAAAAATCAGATTCAGTATATGAAATGCCAGAATCTGATCTCTAACGTCTAACTTCTATTTTAAAATTATTTTTGAACTTCTACGAGGTGACTAACCGCCGACACCATTCCTAAGATAGAAGGAGTATCGTCATGTTCCACAACTTGGTGAAGTTTTTTTAATCCTAATGCTTCAAGCGTTCTTTTTTGGGTTTTTGTTCTACCAATAGCGCTTTTTACTTGTTTTACCTGAATTTTAGCCATTGTTTTAAAATTAACCGTTAAACACTTTATCTAATGAAATACCTCTCAGTTTTGCGATCTCTTCGGGTCTTCTGATATCCAATAAGGCTTTGAAAGTAGCTTTCACAACATTATGTGGGTTAGAAGATCCTTTTGATTTTGAAAGGATATCTTTAATACCGGCAGCCTCCACTACCATACGAACTGTACCACCAGCGATTACACCGGTACCGTGAGTTGCAGGTCTTAAGAAGATATCTGCACCACCGTATCTTGCTGAAGTCTGGTGAGGAATAGTGTGGTTCACAACAGGAATCTTCACTAAGTTTTTCTTCGCATCTTCTACTGCTTTTGCAATAGCTGAAGCAACTTCTTTGGATTTACCCAAACCGTAACCTACGATCCCGGCTTCGTCTCCTACAACCACGATTGCAGAAAATCCGAAAGCTCTACCCCCCTTGGTTACTTTGGTAACTCTGTTTACTGAAACGAGACGATCTTTAAGTTCTAATCCTCCCGGTTTTATTTTTTCTATATTATCTAGTCCTAACATATTTCCGAAATTTATTGATTAGAATTTTAGTCCGCCTTCTCTTGCGCCGTCTGCCAAAGCTTTCACTCTGCCGTGATACACAAATCCGTTTCTGTCGAACACTACATTTTCAATTCCTGCAGCTTTGGCTTTTTCAGCGATTGCCTTTCCAACTTCTGCAGAAATCTCTGTTTTGTTTCCTGTAGCCTTCAGTGTTCTGGATGAAGCTGAAGCTAAAGTTTTACCGTCCTTATCGTCGATCAACTGAGCGTAAATTTCTTTGTTGCTTTTGTAAACTGATAATCTTGGTAATTCAGCAGAGCCGGAGATTTTCCCACGAACTCTTCTTTTAATTCTATTTCTTTTTTCTACTTTGCTTAGTGCCATTTTCTTAAGTTTTAAAATTAAGCAGATTTACCAGCTTTACGTCTTACAATTTCTCCAACGAATCTTACACCTTTTCCTTTGTAAGGTTCCGGTTTTCTGAAAGATCTGATCTTTGCGGCTACCATTCCCAATAATTGCTTATCGTAAGAAGTGAGCGTAATGATCGGGTTTTTACCTTTTTCAGAAAGTGTTTCTACCGTAATTTCTTTCGGCATATCCAAAACGATTCCGTGAGAGAATCCCAAAGATAGATCTAATCGGTTACCCTGATTAGAGGCTCTGTATCCTACTCCTACAAGTTCAAGTTTTTTAGTCCATCCTTCAGATGTACCCTGAACCATATTGTTGATTAACGCTCTATAAAGACCGTGTAATGCTTTGTGCTGTTTAGATTCGGACGGGCGGTCTAGGGTTAGAATTCCGTCTTCTTGTTTTAGCGTAATCCCATCGCTAAACTGCTGTGTAAGTTCACCTTTCGGGCCTTTTACAGTCACAAGACCGTCTTTTTCTGTAACGGTAACATTAGCGGGAATTTCTATAATTGCTTTACCAATTCTTGACATTTTCCTTCAATTAAAAAATTAATATACGTAGCAGATTACTTCTCCACCCACTTTTTCCTGACGTGCTTTCTTATCTGTCATCACTCCGCGTGAAGTTGAGATAATTGCCACTCCCAAACCGTTTAATACTCTTGGCAGCTCTGCTGATCCTTTGTATTGTCTTAAACCTGGTCTTGAAGCTCTTTGAATGCTCTTGATCGCAGGTCTGTTGGTTTGCTTGTCGTACTTTAAAGCGATTTTGATATTTCCCTGAACGGCGTTATCCTCGAACTTGTAGTTCAAAATATAACCCTGATCAAACAAAATTTTTGTAATCTCCTTTTTGATTTTCGATGCAGGAATATCCACCACTTTGTGGCCTGCGCTTTGTGCGTTCCTTACTCTGGTTAGGAAATCTGAAATTGGATCTGTTACCATTTTTCTATTTTAAATTATTGGTTTGTGATGAGCAGTTTTGACAATTAGATAATAGATTTGCAGATAATAGATGATAGACTTTGAAATCTTTTATCTATCCGTCTGTCCGTCTATAATCTAGAAGATCAACTTGCGCATCTCGATTGTTCTAAATTATTACCAACTTGCTTTTTTCACTCCCGGGATCAGACCTTTGTTGGCCATTTCTCTGAAAGTTACTCTGGATAGACCGAATGTTCTCATGTAACCTCTTGGTCTTCCTGTTAATTTGCAACGGTTGTGCAATCTTACTGGTGAAGCATCTTTTGGCAGCTTTTGTAAACCTTCGTAATCTCCGGCTTCTTTCAGAGCTTTTCTTTTCTCTGCGTATTTTGCTACTGTAGCTTCTCTTTTGCGCTCACGCGCTTTCATTGATTCTTTAGCCATCTTTTAGTTCTTTTTGAAAGGTAAACCGAAGTGTGTTAATAGTGATTTAGCTTCTTTATCGGTTTTCGCAGAAGTTACGAAAGTAATGTCCATCCCCTGGATTTTTTTTACTTTGTCGATTGCGATTTCCGGGAAGATAATCTGCTCGGTAATACCAAGGTTGTAGTTCCCACGACCATCAAAACCATCAGCTTTAATACCGTTGAAATCACGGATACGTGGTAAAGCAGAAGAAGTAAGTCTGTCTAAGAACTCATACATTTGATTGGATCTTAGCGTAACTCTTGCGCCTACAGGCATACCTTTCCTTAATTTAAAGGCAGCTTCATCTTTTTTGGAGATGGTTCCCACGGCTTTCTGACCGGTGATCGCTGTAAGTTCTTCAATTGCGTAATCTACGATTTTCTTATCGGCAGTTGCTGCACCCAAACCTTGCGATACAACGATTTTCTCCAATTTAGGTACCTGCATAACAGATTTGTACCCAAATTCTTCCATCATTGCAGGAACAATTTTATCTTTATATTGTTGTTTTGGTCTTACTATATATTCCATCGTCTTTTTAATTATAAAGTTTCACCGGTTGATTTAGCAACTCTCAGTTTTTTATCACCGTCTACTTTAACTCCCGTTTTTGTTGGTTTACCGTTTTTATCGATAAGCATAACATTGGAAATATGAACCGATGCTTCTTTTTCTACAATTCCGCCCTGTGGATTCGCTGCAGATGGTTTGGTATGTTTTTTAACAATATTCAGACCTGCCACGATCACGCGTGCATCTTTGCCTTCTTTCCTGATCACTTCGATCACCTCACCTTTTTTACCTTTGATTTCTTTTCTTCCGGTAGTGATGATGACGTTATCTCCTTTTTTGATTTTTAACTTTGACATTTTTCTGTAAATTTTAAAATTAAAGTACTTCAGGAGCTAATGAAATAACCTTCATATATTCTTTGTCTCTCAGTTCACGGGCCACGGGTCCGAAGACACGTGTTCCTCTCATTTCACCGGTAGCGTTTAACAGAACACATGCGTTGTCATCGAACTTGATGTATGAACCATCTTTTCTACGAACAGCTTTTTTAGTTCTTACGACTACGGCTTTGGAAACAGTACCTTTCTTGGCAGTTCCCTGTGGTGATGAATCTTTGATAGTCACTACGATCTTATCACCAACTGAAGCATATCTTCTTCTGGTTCCTCCCAGAACTCTGATTACAAGTACTTCTTTGGCACCTGTGTTATCAGCAACTTTTAATCTTGATTCGGTTTGTAACATTACTTAGCTTTTTCAATGATTCGTACTAATCTCCATCTCTTACTTTTACTTAAAGGTCTTGTTTCTGTAATCAATACAGTATCGCCTTCAGTACACTCGTTGTTCTCGTCGTGAGCGGTATATTTTTTCGTTTTCAGAACGAATTTACCGTACATCGGGTGTTTTACTCTCGTGGTTTCACTTACAACAATGGTCTTTTCCATTTTATTGCTGGAAACAATTCCGATTCTTTCTTTTCTTAAATTTCTATCCATGATAAAATGAAATTCTTATTGTTGTTTTAGTGTTAATTCAGTTTCCAGACGTGCGATTGTTTTTCTCATGTCTCTGATTTGAATAGGATTTTCAATTGGGCTGATCTTATGAGCCATTTTCATTTTATTGAAATCTGCTCTCACTTCGGTCAGTTTGTTTTGAATGTCTCCTGCGCTTAGATTTTTGATATCCGCTTTTTTCATAATAATTCAGATTATTGAGGTTGAACAAAATCGTTAGCCACTACAAATTTTGTAGTTACAGGAAGTTTCTGAGCAGCAAGACGCAAAGCTTCTTTTGCCACATCATAAGGAACACCTCCAACTTCGAACATTATTTTACCAGGTTTCACTACAGATACCCAATATTCCACAGCACCTTTACCTTTACCCATACGTACTTCGGCTGGTTTCTTGGTAATCGGCTTATCCGGGAAAATCTTGATCCATAACTGACCTTCTCTTTTCATATATCTAGTTGCAGCAATACGCGCCGCTTCTATTTGTCTTGCAGTAATCCAAGCACCTTCATTTGCTTTGATCCCGAAAGTTCCGTACGCAAGTTGATTCCCTCTCTGGGCAATCCCCTTCATTTTCATCTTGTGAACTTTCCGGAATTTGGTTCTTTTTGGTTGTAACATAATTTCTAGGAATTTTAGATTTTAGATTTTAGATTTTAAAAAAGTAACGGTCATTTAAAAAATAGCCTCTAAAATTTCATTAATTATTTTCGGTCTCTTGGTCTACGGTCGTCTCTGTCTCTGCGGTCATTACGATCGTTGCGATCGCCTCTTCCTGCAGGGCCTTTTTTCTGTTGTCCTACTAGCGGGCTAAGGTCTCTTTTTCCATAGACTTCACCTTTCATGATCCAAACTTTTACGCCTAATTTACCGTATTGGGTAAGTGCTTCACCGATATGGTAATCGATATCTGCTCTAAAGGTTGACAACGGAATACGTCCGTCTTTAAAGTTTTCACTTCTTGCCATCTCAGCCCCGTTTAAACGTCCGGAGATCTGAACCTTGATTCCTTCAGCACCCATTCTCATGGTACTTTGGATCGCCATTTTCACAGCTCTTCTGTAGGAGATACGGTTTTCGATCTGCTTAGCGATACTGTCTGCAACTAATACTGCATCAAGTTCCGGTCTTTTGATCTCGAAGATATTGATCTGGATGTCTTTATCCGTCAGTTTTTTAAGCTCTTCTTTCAGTTTGTCAACTTCCTGACCGCCTTTACCGATGATTAAACCCGGTCTTGCAGTGGTGATGGTAATTGTAACTAATTTCAGAGTTCTCTCGATATAGATTCTGGAGATTCCTCCTTTGGATAATCTTGCTTCAAGGTATCGTCGGATTTTGAAATCTTCAGCGATTCTGTCGCCGTAGTTTTTCCCGCCATACCAGTTAGAATCCCATCCTCTGATGATTCCTAATCTGTTACCAATTGGATTTGTTTTCTGTCCCATACCTTGATTATTTAGTTTCTTTATTACCCAAAATTAATGTGATGTGGTTGGAACGTTTTCTGATTCTGTGGCCACGTCCCTGGGGAGCCGGTCTCAGTCTCTTTAACATTCTTGCACTGTCTACAAAAACTTCTTTTACGATTAAGTTAGCTTCTTCGATGTCTGCACCTTCATTTTTCGTCTGCCAGTTGGCCATTGCCGAAAGAAGGACTTTTTCCAACTTTTCAGAAGCTCCTTTTTTGCTGTATTTTAGGATAGATAAAGCTTTGTCTACTTGTACTCCTCTGATGATGTCTGCGACCAATCTCATTTTTCGTGGAGAAGTCGGGCAGTCATTGTGTAATGATTTTGCCACATCCTGGTTTGCTATTTTACGTGCCAAGGCACTTTCTCTTTTTCTTGATCCCATGATTATCTACCGCCTTTATTTTTGTTACCGCTGTGACCTCTGAAAGATCGCGTCGGAGAAAATTCGCCTAACTTGTGACCTACCATGTTTTCAGTTACATACACAGGGATAAATGATTTCCCGTTGTGTACTGCGATGGTCTGTCCTACGAAGTCCGGAGAGATCATTGATGCTCTGGACCAAGTTTTAATTACTGTCTTTTTGTTTGACTCAATATTTGCCTGAACCTTCTTATCTAAAGTGTGAGCAATGAAAGGTCCTTTTTTAAGTGATCTTGCCATAATTATTTACGTTTAGATATGATATGACGGTTAGACGCTTTATTTTTCTTTCTGGTTTTGAAACCTTTTGCAGGTTGACCGTTTCTAGAACGTGGGTGACCACCGGCAGATTTACCTTCACCACCACCCATCGGGTGATCCACAGGGTTCATTACTACTGGTCTTGTTCTTGGTCTTCTACCCAACCATCTGCTTCTACCTGCTTTACCGGAAACGGTAAGCTGGTGATCTGAGTTGGATACTGATCCGATCATAGCCATACATTCTGAAAGAACCATTCTTGATTCTCCGGAAGGCAATTTTATGATCACATACTTTTTGTCTCTGGAAGTTAACTGTGCTGATGAACCTGCACTTCTTGCCATGATTGCTCCCTGACCAGGTCGCAATTCGATACAGGAAATTACAGTTCCCAAAGGAATGTTCTTCAGTTTCATCGCGTTCCCGATGTTTGGTTCTGCAGTTTCTGCAGCGATCACTGTTTGATCTACTTTGATTCCGTTTGGAGCGATGATGTATCTTTTCTCTCCGTCGGTATATTCTACCAAAGCGATAAATGCAGTTCTGTTCGGATCATACTCTACAGTTTTTACCGTACCTTCAACATCGAATTTGTTTCTTTTGAAGTCGATAATTCTGTATTTTTGTTTGTGTCCACCTCCGGTGTAACGCATGGTCATTTTACCAGTATTGTTACGACCACCTGACTTTTTAATACCAACGGTTAGAGACTTCTCCGGTTTGTTGGTAGTAATTTCCTCAAAGTTGTTTACAACTCTGAATCTCTGTCCCGGGGTGATAGGTTTTAATTTTCTAACAGACATTACTATTGTTTATAATTAATAAATATTTCTAATTTATATTACAGACTTAAGTTATCCTTTCGGAGTTTCTTAGTTCGTTGCAAAAATATCGATCACTTCTCCTTCTGCAAGAGAAACAACTGCTTTTTTCAACTTATTGGTTTTCCCAACCTGCAATCCTTTTTTGGTGTGTTTCGAGGAAACTTTAGGTCCGTAAATCATTGTTCTTACGTCCGCTACTTTTACACCATAAGCTTCTTCTACTGCTTTCTTAACCTGGATTTTATTCGCTTTTGGATTAACCAAAAAAGAATAAGCACCTCTTAGGTCAGTAAGGTAGTTGGCTTTTTCTGAGATGATGGGTTTAATGATAATAGACATGATTTACTTCTTTAGATTTTCCTGGAATTTTTCGATAGCACCTTCTAAAAATACGATCTCACCGGCATGAATCAAATCGTAAGAACTGATTTCGTTGTAAGTCAAAACCTTAGTTTTCGCTAAGTTTCTGGATGACAAATAAACGTTCTTGTTTGCTTCCGGTAAGATGTAAAGGGATTTTTTACCTTCAAAACCCAATGCGTTGTTCAAATTGATAAATTCTTTGGTCTTCGGCGCATCAAAATTGAATGCCTCCAGAACTTTAATAGAATTGTCTCTCATTTTTTGAGAAAGCACAGATTTTTTAGCCAGTCTCTTCAAAGACTTGTTCAGTTTGAAACGGTAGTCTCTCGGTTTTGGACCGAACATTCTACCTCCACCTCTGAAGACCGGGTTTTTGATATCACCATATCTTGCAGAACCCGAACCTTTCTGCTTTTTCAACTTTTTGGTTGATCCTGCAATCTCGCTTCTGCCTTTTGATGAGTGAGTTCCCTGGCGCTGAGCTGCCAGATATTGTTTTACTTCTAAGTAAACCGCGTGCTTGTTAGGCTCGATTCCGAAGATTGCTTCGTCCAGAGTTACTTTTCTTCCGGTTTCAGCTCCTGATGTATTAAATACTACTAGTTCCATTTTCTGATAATTACATAAGAATTTTTTGCTCCCGGAACGGCACCTTTTACTACTAAAAGATTTTGTTCTTCATCTACTTTTAACACTTCAAGGTTTGATACGGTAACCTGCTTGCCACCCATTCTACCAGCCATACGCATTCCTTTGAATACTCTGGAAGGATCGGAACCTGCACCAATAGAACCCGGAGCTCTTAATCGGTTGTGCTGTCCGTGAGTTGCCTGCATTACCCCAGCGAAGTTGTGTCTTTTCACAACACCCTGGAAACCTTTACCTTTCGAAGTTCCTGTAACATCTACATATTCGCCTTCAGCAAATAAATTTACTTTCACTTCGTCTCCAACGTTTAATTTCTCTACGAATTCATGATAGAATTCTACCAATTTAGCTTTTGGAGCTGAACCTGCCTTTTTGAAATGGCCGGCTAACGCTTTACCAACGTTCTTTTCACTCTTGTCATCGAAACCAAGCTGAGCAGCTTTGTACCCATCTTTTTCTACGGTTCTGACCTGTAAAACCGAGCAAGGACCTGCTTGAATAACGGTACAAGGAATATTCTTTCCTTCTTCGTTAAACAGGGAAGTCATCCCGATTTTTTTTCCAATAATACCTGACATTGTTTATATATATTATTTAAATTCACTTTATCATTTCAGGGCTGTCGTGATTTCTACGTTTGAAATAGGCATACTTTTTCCCTAAATTGAGTGTGCAAATGTATGAAGTTTTTTTGATATGACAATAGCTGAAATAAAAATAATTCGTAAATTTTACGGGCCTACTCCATCAACGTCAATATATTAAAGAATGAATTTCTGTCCCCGCTAAGAAAAACAGTACAGAAATGCGTTTTCATTTTGTCATCGTTCCGGAACGGCGACCGGATCGCTGCATACAGAAAATCACACGCATTTTTGCACGATTACATAAAGCGCAGGGCGGGTTAAAATTCACTTTCGCCGCAATTTTATACTTTTAACGTATGAACCGCCTCATTTGCACACTTCTCCTTCTGATGCTGCTTTCCTGTAAAAAATGGGACCAGCATCCGTATACCTTTTATTACTGGCGTACGAATCTTTCGATGAGTGCACACGAAAAGAAAACCTTAGCCGAGGCTGACGCACCATATTTATATACGCGGTTTTTCGATATTGAAAAAGTAAACGGGAAATTCCAGCCAGTGGCTGTCATTACAAAAGATGATACATTTCAAACAGATAAAGAAATCGTGCCTGTGGTATTCATTAAAAATGACCTGTTCTACGACATTACTTTAAAGGAGATCGATTTTCTGGCAAAAAATGTATCGACCTTAATTCAAAAAAAACAGAAAGACTTTGGCTTTAAGCCTTCCGGGGAAATACAGATCGACTGCGACTGGACGGCCGGAACCAACAAAGAATATTTTGCTTTCCTGGAAAAACTGAAAGATTACTCAAAAAAAGAAATCACCTGCCCGCTGCGTCTTCACCAGGTAAAAGACCGCACACTCTCCGGCGTTCCACCTGTTGATAAAGTGTACCTGATGTGCTACTCCACCTCGTCGCCGCTGGAAAACACAGACCGGAATTCAATACTCGATATGCCGACGCTGAAAAATTACCTGAGATATATCCAAAGATATCCGCTCGACATCGATGTTGCAGTGCCGATCTTTTCCTGGGGAATCGTTACGAACCACGTTGGCAAACACAAACTGATCAATGCGCTGACTACAAAAGATCTGCAGAATCCCAACTTTAAAATGATCTCCGAAAATAAAGCCGAAGTTTTAAAAGACGGTTTCTATTTCGGCAGTTATCTGAGCAAAGGTTTCACCATTAAAGTAGAAGAAATCTCAAACGCACAGATCCGTGAACTCAAGCAGTTTATAGGCGGCAAACTCTGGAATTATAATATCGTGTATTACCACTTAGACGGTAGATTTCTAAACCATTATAACTTTTAGCTATGAAAAAATACTTCCTTTCAGCTGCTGTTTTATTTTTAATGATTTCGAAAACGCAGGCCTGTGCGTGGTACGATCCCGATTACGAATATTTTAATCTCTTCACGCAGAGCATCATCAAGGACAAAACCTATCTGCCTTTTCTCCATACGCTGTCGAACAGATTCTACGGCCACGAACATTTTGAGATTCCTGACGAAAACATTGAAAACTGGCAGAAGTATTTCGGTAATACGCTGACATACAAAGAAACCAAAACACTTGTGGAGCAGTTGCCCACGGGCGAACTGAACGCCTTTAAAAACGGAAATTCCAATAACCTTTTATTAAAAAAGACCGGCAGCTATACGGACCATGCAGAAGGAATCGATTATCTGATCGAGGCAAAATATCTGGAACCTTATATGCGGATCAATTTTGTTGAAAATCCGAACTCCTTTTATTATACACCGGACCAGGCCGACAGAAATGCCACCGATCTCGATTACAGAAAAACGGTCGCCGCCCTTAAGTCGCTTTACGCCGCGACGCAGAATCCCGACATCAAACTGCGTTACGGTTATCAGCTTGTGCGGTTTAATCACTACACCAGAAATTACGCGGAAGCTGTGAATGCTTTTAAAAATTACGTTGAACCCTTAAAGATAAAATCCGCACCGTATTTTCTGGCACTGGATCAGCTGGCGGGCGCACAGCGCGGTCTGAGGCAATCTGACGAAGCCAACTGGAATTTTTTCCAGGTTTTCATGAACAGCAAAAGCCGTAAAGAAAGCGCTTTCGTCTCGATGAAACTGTCGGATTCGGCGACGTTTGATCATTTGCTGGAAAGGGCGGAAACGCCAAAAGAAAAAAACATGGCCTATTTTCTTTTAGGTTACGATGATTACAGCGATCCCATTCCTGTGATGAAAAAGATGCTGGAAATAGATCCGACGTCGGAAATCCTGAAAGTCCTCGCTGCCAGAAGTGTAAACGAACTCGAAAGGCATTATCTTCAGATTGATGTAGGCGCGCCTGCCGGCGACAATTCATCTGTAATAAAAGCAAAGCCGTCAACACAGACAAAAACAAAAGGTGAGCGTACGCTGAGCTTTTGGCAAAAACTGAAGAATTTCTTCCTTAAACTCTTTGGTTCGAAGGAAAGCGCTGCACCTGAAAAAGATAATCTCCCGAGCACAGAAGATTTGGTAAACAATCCGAACCGCCTGCCTGTTTATTCGAAAGATGAAAGTCTGTCGGATGAACCGGTGAAAAATTTCCTGGATGAATTCCAGAAGATCACTTCAGAAATAAAAGAAAAGTCACCCGATGAATTCTGGCAGATCACTGATGCTTATCTTTCATTTTTACAAAAGGATTACAAAAAAAGCACAGAAACATTAACCCAGATCAAAACAAATAATCCGGAGTATATCGCCGAGATAGACCGCATGAAAATGCTGAATGATATTGTTTCCGCACCGGTCATAACACCGGAAGTAGAAAATGAACTGCTCACGAAATATCCAAAAATTTTCGAGTCTGTGTTTGCGAAGAATGATTCCGAAACTTTTTATCAGGATGCTAATGAGCCGTCAACGCAGGAATTCATCACCGATATTTTAGCAAACCGCTATTTCTTGCAAGGTGAGGAGGGAAAGTCTTTTTTAATGAACAACCGACTTTCGGATCTGCAGTATAATCCTAATGTCAAACTTGTAAAAAGCGTGGAGGATTTTACCACGAAACCGAACAAAACCGCTTTGGAAGAAAAGATCATTTCAAAGGGTGTAGATGATGTTGGAAATATTCCGGCTTTCTTCAACGTGATTTACGGTGACGGTGAAATGCGGCAAGCCAATTTTGAGAAAGCAAAAAGTTTCTATGCACAGGCAAAGGATTTTTCAGGAATTCCGCGAACCGAGTATACGTGGAATGGAGACGGTGCGCCAACAGTTTCAAAAATTGCTTTCGGCAATGCTTACAACGGTTTTTCCCATATTCCTTCTCTGATCTTCGGTCATAATGCTTGGGAGAGTTTCCAGAGCGCTCCGGATGTTTCGATGAAAGCTGAAAATCTGAGCGAATTCCCTTTCATTAAAAATGAAATGAATAAGCTTGAGTTAAGTGCAGCTTTGATTGAGTTAAAGAAAATCGCGCAGGGAAGCGGCCAAAAAGCCTCACGTGCAAATCAGCTGATCGGTAATCTTTTGTACAACACCTCGAGTCTGGGATATTTCCGTGAAATTTTCGTGATGGACATCAATAATGAAGGCGGCCCAAAATACCATTTCTATAATTACGAAGAACCGCAGTTTAATTATTATTTTAAAGATTTTGCGCGAAGCAGTTTTGTGGAGCCCGATAATTTTGATGTTGCCATCAGTTATTATCAAAAAGCATTGGATGAAAGTGAAGATCATGAACAAAAAGCTCGGCTCCTTTTTCAGATGGCAAGTGCGGAGCAGGGAAAATACTATCAGTACGAAGCAAAAAATCCGGTCCAGTTAAGATATGACGATCCGCAATACGAAGAGAAATCACAGGCATACGACAAAAAAATGGCTGCGGTGGAAAATGAGAAATACCG
The DNA here is from genome assembly GCF_000422265.1 of Kaistella palustris DSM 21579. Classification (GTDB taxonomy): domain Bacteria; phylum Bacteroidota; class Bacteroidia; order Flavobacteriales; family Weeksellaceae; genus Kaistella; species Kaistella palustris. The sequence continues at coordinate 106,300 of NZ_AULL01000016.1, read as the reverse complement.
TACCTATTTCTCGGAGCTAAAAAAGAATTACAGCCAAACGCAAACCGCGCAGGCGCTGAAAGGCAGTTGCTCTTACTTTGACTATTTTATGAAAAGGTAAATTCCGGGAGACTGAATAACCGGGAGATTTAAGATATTGAAAAAAAACCTGTTGGCTCCAAGCGCGCGGCGGAAACAGAAGCATAAAACTTGAACTCTTCAGAAAAACTGAACTGAAAAACGCCTTTTAAAGAACACTAACCGCCACATTGCCAAACTGATGTCGGCAAAAGTAGTTTTCTATCCTGCGACTTGAATTTTGTTGTTCATCAGTTCTACGTTGATGTTCACCTTTGCATTTAAAGCTCCAAAGACTTTCAGAATTGTTTCCATTGTAACGTTGGTTGTATTGTTTTCAAGCTTCGAAATTTGCGCACGTTGAACACCAATTAATTTCCCCAATTCTTCTTGTGTCAAATTCCTTTCAAGACGAACTTTCTTGATGATTTCGCCCAGTACTTCAAGCTGTAATTCCTGTTCGTATCGCGTTCTTCTTTCTGTTCCGAGTTCGCCAATAAATTCATCTTTTATTTGTTCGAAACTAAACATTTCTAATTCTTTATTTTTTGTCTTCATCTTTTTTCATTTTAATTTCGAAGTATTTCAACCTTATTTGTTCCGCTTTTTCAATTTCTTTCTCAGGTGTTTTGTCAGTTTTCTTAATGATTCCGTGTGTTGCTAAAACCAGAGTTTCCTGCTTGTTGTCTTTGTCCCCAAATGCGAAAATTCGATAATGAGTTTTATTAAATAAAGTTCTGAATTCCCAAATTTCCCCTTTTAGTTTTTTAAATAATTCGCTGTCTGATTTTATTGCGGCTTTGTCGATATTAAAAATTATTTTATCGCGACTTTTCGAGTCCAATTCGCGTAAAAATTCTCTTGCATCGCTCCAAAATATTACTTCAAATTTTTTCATTCACATTTTATATGTGTTTCCATACAAAGATACACATTAATTTTTCCCGTTAGAATATTTTTATATTTCTTCACAACGAACTCTTGAACTATAATTCCCGCCCTCTCTCAAATACAAACATCTTTTCATAAAATATATTCATTTTTAACGAAGTAATAATCAATACAATATTAATTATTTCCGCTAATAATTGAACGCACCACCTCAGTTATTTAATGCAGTTTGAGGTAATTTGCACGGCATAAAAGTAAACCAACGCGTTATTGGGCTGGTTTACTAATAAGTGCAAAAAGTGATCAGTACGTAAACCTGAGGCCGGCACCGAAGCCATATTCGCTGTCGTAACTGGTAGAAACAGAAATATATCTTCCCAGAATATACCGTAAGCCTAAATCAAATTCTTGATCTGAATTCACGGCAAAAGCTCCACGCAAGCGTGGCGACAGGGCAATATCTTCCCGACCCAGTTCCAGGCGCACTTTTCCGGTGTGGTCTACGTTAGCATCTGCCCTGATCAGGAAAGGAAGGATATACTGGAATCCGACCAGCGCCACATTTTCTGCAGAAGACTTAATACTCTGGCCAAACCAGGAATTGCCGCTGCGGTGGATCTTTGCCGTTCTGAATCCCACATAAGGCATTGCCCACTGGAATTTCCCCAGGTAACGGCCAACCTTTACATTACCTTCCAGATGGTCGAAACGGTAATTGCTGTGGAAATCCAGCGCTGAAACCCAGCGGCTGCCAAACATGGTCATATTTTCGATCATCAATCTGTTACTGGTAATGTCGGCAAGTGCCGTAGTGCTTACCATCCGGTTTTTACTCAGGAATTTCCTGTAAGCCGCCTCTTTATCGGGAATCTGTGGATTGGGTGCTGAATTTTCGTAAGTGAAAACACGGCCCATCCCTGTCATCATGTGATACAGGATATGGCAGTGGAAAAACCAGTCACCATCCTGGTTTGCCGGGAACTCAATAGTATTGGTTTCCATTGGCAGCACATCCAGTACATTTTTTAGCGGTGCATATTCACCGTGCGCATTGACCACCCGAAAATCATGGCCATGCAGGTGCATCGGGTGGCGCATCATGGAATTGTTGTACATGGTAATCCGCAAAACCTCTCCTTTTTTAATTAAAATTTTATCGGTTTCGCTCACCGTTTTATTGTCCAGTGTCCACAGATAATTACGCATATTTCCTTCCAGGGTAAAATTGAGTTCACGAACTTTCTCATCTGGCAGGATGGTTTTAAACGGCGACTGCAGCATGTTATAATTAAGTCGCACCGGAACTCGAACGTCAGACAATTGGTGAGCGCTGTGGTCCATCTTCATAGGATCACTGTGATTGCTGTGCGCTGTAGATTGATTTTTTTTGGTATGACCTTTTTGTTCCGAAGCGGGCTGCATCATTTCATCCATGTGTTTCATGGTTTGCATGCGCTGCTCCTCCGGAATTTCCGGATACATTACTTCGTTCATATCCATTACCTGATTGTTCATTTTCATAGTCATAGGCTTCATGTCGCCGCTCATTTTCATCATGCCGTTCATCATTTTCATACCTTCGAAAAGCATTAATTTAGGCAAAGCCGGTGCTTCCACCTTCGGTCCCTCGCCCAGCCACAGTGAGGCGTAACCCTGGCGGTCTTCTGAAGTAGCGCGAAATTCATAGCTTTTATCAGCCGGCAGGGTTACTTCAATATCGTAACTTTCAGAAGTCCCTACGATGAGTTTATCAACTTCCACAGGTTCCACACTATTACCGTCACTGGCGACAACTTTCATTTTTCCGCCCGCCCAGCTGAGCCAGAAATACGTAGACGCACCACCATTTACAACACGCAGCCGCGCTGTTTCGCCGGGTCTAAGATCAGGAAATACTGAGGAAGGCGAACCGTTAATGAGAAAACGGTCATAATACACATCGCTTACATCCATAGCTTCCATCCGTTTCCATTCGTTGATCAGTTTGGTTTTTAAATGTCCCGCTTTTATGGCTTCGCTGTAACTCTGCACCGTTCCTTTGCGGATATTATACCAGTCGGTTTGGTCCATATGCAGGCGCCGCATTACTTCTTTGGGATTTTCATCTGTCCATTCGCCCAGCAAAACAGGAATATCCGCTTCTACTTTATCTTCAGGCTGTGTATCTCGTTTACGGAAAACCAGCATTCCATTCATACCGATCTGCTCTTGCAAACCTTCGTGCGAGTGGTACCAATATGTACCGTTTTGGGAAACGCGGAATTTATATAAATGTGTTTCTCCCGGGCGCACTTCCTTTGTAGTAAGGTAAGGTACGCCATCCATTTCATTAGGAAGTATAACGCCATGCCAGTGGAGACCGGCATTTTCCTTGAGTTGGTTATGAAGATAAATTTCCGCGGTATCACCTTCTGTAAAATACAGGGTCGGCGCCATAAGTTTTCCGTTGGTTGCAATGGCGCGCGCCGATTTGCCGGTGAAATTAACGAGCGTATCTTTTACATAAAGGTCGTAACGTACTGTTTTCCCGCCGAAGGACACCGTTCGCTGTTCTTTTGTCGCGCTCTGCGAATTTGCACTTTGGTGATTTCCGTGATGCTGTGCAGCCACGGTGACGCTTACCAACAAAGCAAGAACAAAAGTGATCCGCAACAGAATATTTTTATTTTTTTTCATTCTCAAGTTTTTTGATAAGCTGTTTCATCTGTCCGATCTCTTTCTTTTGTGCTTTAATAATATCATCGGCCAATTTGCGTACTTCCGGATCCTGAATATCGGCGCGCTCACTGGTTAAAATCGCGATGGAATGGTGTGGGATCATAGCACGCATCCACAGCACATCCTTGATCGGTACCTGCGCGCGCACCAGGAACAGCGCAGCAAAAAAGAGGACTGCGCTTCCGCCTAAAATCAGGCGGTTGTTTTGTTTGCTTCCGTACATTTTTTTCATGAAAAGAAGCATGATCACGGCCATGGTCGAGATCATCAGGCAGGTCATGTAAAAACGGGTGAGACTAAAATAAATCTGGTCGGGCTGGTAAGTGTTAAGATACATTACGGCGTACATAACAACGAAAGAAACAGCCAACATCAACAGGAAACGTGTGTACGGATTGTGCTCCATATCTGGCTTGTGCGTATGAGAATTCATTTTTTTAAATTTTAAAGAGGTTAAAATGTGCCGGCAGCATTTGTGTTTCACAGTGGAAACGACGGCTACCGAAACCGGCAGAATTTTACTTTACTTCGGACGTTACGGAGCCACAGGTCAGCATAGAGCTGCCATAATACGGGTTTTTAACGGCTTTTTCTGTACTCAGCCATTGTGCTTTTGCCATCGGGCAGTACTGAACATAAACAGTGTCTTCCGAAAGTTTAAATTTTGGAGATAATCTGACCATATTTTCAGATAGTTTTTGAAAGGCAATGCGTTGCTTTTCGATGCTTCGGCTTTCTGCTATGGTCGTGGCATCCTGACGGAGAAGATCGAGATTTCCCTCGGACAAAGTTCGGTAGCTGACCATAGAGGTAGATTTTATGAATTCATCCGCGGCTTTAGCCGCCCGGTCACCATTATCGGCAACCAAGGCATTTTTAAGGTTCAGATATTTTGTGAAAACTTCGCTGACAGAAGCATCTTTCTGTTGTGCGGCTGTGATGGTGAATGCACACAAAGAAATTATGAAGGTGAAAAAGTATTTTTTCATTGTAATAGGTTTTAGGATTAAATTATAGATTGGTACGGTTGTAACCGCAATTGCCGGCTTCCTTAAAAAAGCCGGTATTGAACCGATCTTAAATCCTGTAATTACAATGAATCACGAAGAGCGCAGGCCTGTAAAGGTCCGGCGGCGCATTGATATGAATGAAATGGCTGTTCGATTCTCTAACATTTTCTGCGAATGTATACACGAATTCCGGCGCCAGAATTGCCGGTTGGTCAATTGTTTTGAAAACGAAATGAGACGCGATTTGCGAAAGGTCTGTTTTTACAAGCGTAAGTTCAGACTTGCAGCAGTCCTTTTTACTTTGTGTGCCGCAAATTCCGCAGGCACCATCTTCCGCACCCACGGAAACAAAAACTTCGTCAAAACACTGGTGAAGCTGCCAAACCATCCCCGATGAAGTCGCGGAATAAAATACAGTTAACAGTATGACGAAAATATTTTTCATGAATGCAGTGCAAAATTACTAAATTCCAGTCACTTATCCTTTTCTTCTTTTTCAATTTCTTTTTCGATGAGCGTATTGCGCTGTTTGTGTTCCTGGTTATCTTCCGCAGCATCGATGGAATGTGAGACGTGAAGGTCCTGATCTTCCTGCGCGAGTTCTGAAAGTTTCTCGTAATAACGGTGCAGTTTTACAAGTTCCTTTTCGGTGAGGTCTTCGATATCGACAATACGGTTGCTGGCTTTTTCGTGCGCCGCTATCAGTTCGTTGAGTTTGATCTGTATGGCAATACCGTCTTTGTTCTGTGCTTTCTGTATAAGAAAAACCATAAGAAATGTAACGATCGTAGTTCCTGTATTGATGATGAGCTGCCAGGTCTCGGAATAATGGAACAGCGGACCGGTCGCAGCCCAGATGACCACTACAGCAGCAGCAATAAGAAATGCGGCGGAACTGCCGGTAAATGCGGTTGCGCTGTTTGCGAATTTTTCGAAAAAAGAACTTTCCTGTTTTGACATGATACAAGGTTTTGAAATAAAAGTATTTTCATGCCGATGTGAAAGGACTCACAGGCAATTCTTATATATTAAAAAGCGTACCAACAGCGGTCAAACTGCATAAAAGTTAGTTTTACAACCAATGTTTTGGCGCTTACTTTGTGGTTTGTAGGCTTTGGCCTGAACACTGACTATTTTTTCTTGCCGGGGAAATGGTTCCTAAATTGTAGCCCCGATTGAAGCCTTGTTTGAGCTCTTTTTTCGGCGGCAGCTGCCGCCGAAAAAAAGCGAGGGCGGAAAGCGGGCGGAGTCTCCGGAAGGGCGACCACTGAACTGCTCCTAAAAAAAAGAAAACAAAAAAATCCCTCTTCTTGCGAAAAGGGATTTGGTATCATGAGCAAAGTGTTTGGAAAACGTGCGTCTTCCGACTTTATCACACTTTAATTTCTACGTCAACTCCTGAAGGAAGCTCTAATTTCATCAGGGCGTCTACAGTTTTGGAGGAAGAGGAATAGATATCCATCAAACGCTTGTGAGCGGAAAGCTGGAACTGTTCTCTTGCTTTTTTGTTAACGTGCGGAGATCTTAGTACGGTAAAGATTCTCTTGTTGGTAGGCAAAGGGATCGGGCCGTTTACAATGGCACCGGTTGCTTTTACCGTTTTTACGATCTTCTCAGCAGACTTGTCTACTAAACTGTAATCGTAAGATTTTAATTTTATTCTGATTCGTTGTGACATTTTGATCTAATTTAAATATTAACCTCTTGCTTTTTCGATTACGGTTTCAGCCACGTTGCTTGGTGCTGCTTCGTATTTCTCGAATTCCATAGAAGATGTAGCTCTACCTGAAGACAGGGTTCTAAGCGTTGTTACATAACCGAACATTTCGGAAAGCGGAACGAATCCTCTGATTACTTTCGCGTTGTTACGGTCATCCATACCATTTACAGTACCTCTTCTTTTGTTAAGGTCACCTACGATATCACCCATGTATTCTTCGGGAGTTACCACTTCAATTTTCATGATTGGTTCCATGATCACAGGTTTTGCTTTCCTACCGGCTTCTTTGAAACCCATTTTGGCAGCAAGCTCGAAGGAAAGTTGATCAGAATCCACAGGGTGGAAAGATCCGTCTTTCAAAGTTACTTTGATGCCTTCGATTTCGAAACCAGCTAAAGGACCGTTTTTCATCGCTTCCTTGAAACCTTTTTCAACAGAAGGAATAAATTCTTTTGGAATGTTACCCCCTTTGATCTCATTGATGAATTCCAGACCTGGTTTGTTGTCATCAGCCGGAGCCAGTTCAAACACGATATCAGCAAATTTACCACGTCCACCGGATTGTTTTTTGTAAACTTCTCTGTGGTTGGCAGACATTGTAAGGTTTTCTTTGTATTCTACCTGCGGCTGTCCCTGGTTAACTTCTACTTTGAACTCTCTTCTCATACGGTCAACAATAATGTCGAGGTGAAGTTCACCCATACCGGAAATGATCGTCTGTCCTGAAGCTTCGTCGGTTTTAACCTGGAAAGTAGGATCTTCTTCAGCAAGTTTTGCCAAAGCGTTACCCATTTTATCCTGGTCAGCTTTAGTCTTAGGTTCTACCGCGATACCGATTACAGGATCCGGGAATACCATAGATTCCAGTACGATCGGATGTTTCTCATCACAAAGTGTATCACCTGTCTTGATGGATTTAAATCCAACCGCTGCACCGATATCACCAGCTTCGATATATTCGATAGGCTCCTGCTTGTTGGCGTGCATCTGGAAGATACGGGAAATTCTTTCTTTATTGTTTGATCTTGTGTTCAAAACATAAGAACCTGCATCCAATCTACCGGAATAAGCTCTGAAGAATGCAAGTCTGCCTACGAAAGGATCGGTTGCAATTTTAAAGGCCAATGCCGCAAAAGGTTCAGTAACTGAAGGTTTTCTTGAGATAGGTTCATCGGTTCTTGGATCTGTACCGTCGATCGCTTCCTTATCCATTGGTGAAGGAAGGTATCTACAAACAGCATCAAGCATGAACTGTACTCCTTTGTTTTTGAACGAAGAACCACAAGTCATTGGAATGATGCTCATGTCAAGCGTTGCCGCTCTAAGTGCAGTGTGTACTTCTTCTTCTGTAATGGAATTTTCGTCTTCCATAAATTTCTCCAGAAGTTCCTCGTCATACGCTGCAATTTCTTCGATAAGCTGTGCTCTGTACTGCTTCACATCGTCAGCCATTTCAGCTGGGATTTCTACAATATCAAATGTTGAACCGTGGTTTTCATCGTGCCATACAATCGCACGGTTTTTCACCAGGTCAACCACACCTTTAAAGTCAGCTTCGTCGCCGATTGGCAATACGATTGGCACTGCATTGGAACCAAGCATTTCTTTCACCTGCTTACAAACGTTCAGGAAGTCAGCTCCCTGTCGGTCCATTTTGTTTACGAAGCCCATACGTGCAACTTTGTAGTTGTCGGCAAGTCTCCAGTTGGTTTCAGATTGCGGCTCCACTCCGTCTACTGCGGAGAAAAGGAATACAAGACCATCAAGCACACGAAGTGAACGGTTTACCTCTACGGTAAAGTCAACGTGTCCCGGTGTATCGATAATGTTAAAGTGATAATCTTTCGCTTCCGGAAGGGCTTTTCCCTGCTCAGTCGGGAATTTCCAGTCTACAGTTACTGCTGCAGATGTAATGGTGATCCCTCTTTCAGCTTCCTGCTCCATCCAGTCGGTAGTAGCACCACCTTCGTGGGTTTCACCGATCTTGTGATTTTTTCCGGAATAGAATAAAATTCTTTCTGTCGTGGTGGTTTTACCGGCATCAATGTGCGCAGCAATACCAATGTTTCTTGTAAGTTTAAGATCTCTTGCCATTTCAGATTAGAATTTAAAGTGTGAAAATGCTTTGTTTGCTTCAGCCATTCTGTGAGTGTCTGTTTTCTTTTTGTACGCAGCACCTTCTTCTTTAGCAGCAGCGATCACTTCTGAGGCTAATTTCTGAGCCATCGATTTATCGTTTCTTGCTTTAGAATATTTAATGAGCCATTTCATTGCCATAGAAATCTTTCTATCAGCTCTGATCGGCATAGGAATTTGGAAGTTGGCACCCCCGATTCTGCGTGAACGTACTTCTACGTGCGGCATTACGTTGGTTAAGGCATCTTTCCAGATCTCCAAAGATGTTTTCTCGTTTTCACCTTTTTTGCTTTCTACGATATCCAAAGCATCATAGAAAATCTTGAATGCGATAGATTTTTTACCATCAAGCATCAGGTTGTTTACAAATCTCGTTACCAGTTGATCATTAAATTTAGGATCCGGTAACAACGGTCTTTTTTTCGCTTTTGTCTTTCTCATTGTTTCGTTTCTTACTGATTAATGATTACTTCTTTTTACCTTTTGCAGGTGCTGCGGCAGCCTGACCTGGTTTTGGTCTTTTTGCTCCGTACTTAGATCTTCTCTGGGTTCTCCCAGCTACTCCTGCGGTATCCAAAGCTCCACGAACAATGTGATAACGTACTCCCGGTAGGTCTTTCACCCTTCCGCCTCTTACCAATACTATCGAGTGCTCCTGAAGATTGTGTCCTTCGCCCGGGATATAGGCGTTGACTTCTTTACCGTTAGAAAGTCTTACCCTTGCCACTTTTCTAAGTGCAGAGTTAGGTTTCTTAGGTGTGGTGGTATATACTCTTGTACATACACCTCGTCTTTGTGGACAGGAATCAAGGGCAGCCGATTTGCTCTTCTTGGCAAGCGTGGCTCTTCCTTTTCTTACTAATTGTTGAATAGTAGGCATTTATTGCTTTTTATTTTAGGGTGCAAAAGTATGAATTATTTCTCAACCTGCAAATATACAGATCACATTATTTGTACTTTACTACGGAATATCATTCTTTTTAATGAACTATTTGCTGGACTTTGAGCGTAATTCACTTGAGTAAATGACTTCTGATTTGTTTTTTACTGTATCCTTTAATATCCATAATATATAAGGACTGCGCATCATGATAATATCTCCGTTTACCGCAGCATCCTGCATATTCTGGTGTTCGTACTGTACTTCCTTATTAATGAGTGGTATCCTGTAATATTCAATTCTTTTGTCATCAGCATCGTCGATACAGAAATATTTTTTGCCCGTCAGATTTGGATAATTCTTCTCCAAAGCGGCTTTGCGCTTCAGATAATTTTCCGGAATCTTGATTACATACAGCGAATTGAAGATTAGCGAGAAAACGGCCAGCAGGAAAATCAGCCTTTCGTAAACTTTCTCCTTATAACATATAAAGACCAGCGAAAAGAAATAGCAAAATGAACTTTCAGCCAAAAGCCGGATATTAAGTTCCTCGATACCCTGAAAAAATACTGTTGCGAAAACAAATACCGTATATACCAAGCCGGTGAGTAACAGAAGAAGATGAAACCCGCTCCCTTCTTTCTGAAAATGTTTCCTCCATATTTTGACGGCAAAATAAATAAAGAAAAGATTAATCAGAAACAATACAGATTCTGCAAGATAAATGAAATTACTGTGTCCGTTAAACTTTAACCCCAGTACGGGATTAAAGGAATTGAAAATACTGATGATGTTCCGGAAAAAATCTTCGCCAATGGTATTTAAATAAGGTCGGTGACGGTAATTTTCTCCGGCAAAATCTCCAAAACTAAAATAGTTGAAAAGCACATAAATCCCAATACCGACCGAAGAGAGAAGTAAAAATTTAAAGAAATCATTTCTGAAAAAGTGGATTTCCTTTCTCTTCTTAAAATAATAAAAAAGATAAAAAAAAGACATTCCTACAAGAAGGTAAACTCCGGAATACCGTACCGAAAACATAAGTGTTACCAGTAATGCAGCAGGAATATAAAATTGGTAAGATCTTTTTTTACCTTCGAAGAAATTATATAAATAATAAAAAAGAAAGTACATCAGTGTGAGAAAAACCCCTTCAGAAATGGCATTAAAGAAGCTGTAAAAGAAAATTTTAGTCGAAAGAAGAATCACTGTTTCCTTGAAATGAAACCTCTTTAACCAGGAAAAAATACCCACCAGCGAATAAAGCGAAATACTCACCAGCCGTGCGGACCAGTAATAATCATCGGTCACAAAGTGAAACACCTTTAAAGCAAAAGGATAGCCCAGTGGGAAAAGACTGTCGCGCACATCACAGGGCAGATAATATGCCTGCCGGAAGTAGGAAATGGAATCAGCGCCAATTCCGCCATAAGGAAGAAAGGGAGGAATTACAGCAATACTCAGCAAGCCTGCGAAAAATAAAAACCAGTAAAAAGATAATTTCATGTGCTCATATAAAGTGGCCCAAAATTATTGAAAAATATAAGGATTTCAGCGGTGTGAAAAGAACTTTGTAATCCCGTGCAATTTATTATGATGACAAATTATTAATTTATCAATATTTCAACAATTAATATATATTTGTACATCCAAAAAAAACACAGTTCGGTGAAGAAAATTCTATTTTTTCTGCTCTTTTCGCAACTATATTTTTCACAGCAGTACAGCATCTCATTTGCCGAGAGGAATGCTTTGGTCAACATTTATTCCACAACCGATGGTGAACACTGGAGCCAACAGTGGGATTTCGATAAAGATCCTAAATACTGGTACGGAGTAAAAGTGAAAAACGGCAGTGTGACCGAAATCAACCTGCGCGGCAATGCTCTGAAAGGAAGTTTTCCACAAAACCTTGCCACTTTCCTGAAACTTCAGAAGCTTGATCTGAGTTCAAACCAACTTTCCGGCGAGGTAGCTCCCACACTTTCGTCGCTGAATAATCTGGTGCGGCTCGACATCAGCAATAACAGGTTTACCGGTGATCCTACATCCGCAATTTTACCGCTTTCAAATCTTCGCGAAATTTCTGTGGGAAACAATGGCTTTTCTTTTGGTGACATTGAAACATTTATCCAGAACTTTCCTAAACTTACTGTGCTGGACCTTTCGCATACAGGTTTGAGCAGCGTACCGCAAAAAATAGCCACACTCACCCAGCTCGAAGTTTTAGATTTAAGCAACAATACACTTTCCCAGAATTTTCGGAATTTATCTGCTTTAATAAAATTAAAGGAACTTTACCTGTCGGGAAACCAACTTACCGGAATCCCACCGGAAATCTCAACCATGACTTCACTGACTACCCTTGATGTAAGTCACAATGCATTTGCACCCAATTACGCTGCGCCTTTATCATCATTAAAAAATCTGGAATGGCTGTCGCTCGCCGATAATCAGATCAAAGATTTTCCGGCACAGCTCGGCCAACTCACCAATCTCATCCACCTTAATTTATCGGATAACAAAATCAGCGGAGGCTTCAGTACGCTACTAGCGCTGAAAAATCTGGAACAGCTTTACCTAGACAAAAATCTGATCACCGGAACTTTCCCGGAAACTTTACTGCAACTCGATAAACTGCAGATGCTCTCGCTCACGGGAAATCAACTTTCCGGCGCACTGCCGGACGCGTTACCGGCCTTAACTTTCCTAGAGAACAACCGGTTTACGAAACAGGAAATCCGGAACTATATCTTAAAAGGAAAAGTTGCCGCAGACTTCACCTATTCACCGCAGCGCTACGATGAAGTAAAAACAGTCTCGGCGCCGCTTGGTTCCTCTGCAAGCCTGCCTCAGGCGCTTTCAGGAAATGAGTATCAGTTTACCTGGTTTAAAAATCTGGATCAGATAACACCGGTAAGTACAGAAAATTACACCATCAACAAAGTGACCGAAGAAGATTTCGCGGATTACACCTGTGAGGCCTATTATTTTGAAAAATTACCTGATGAGTTAATGGAAATTTCATTTTTCCGCGAACCTGTGACTTTGGTCAAGGATCTCGCCACCGAAGAGATCAGCAGCGGCCTGGCGGTTTATCCCAATCCAACCACGGATTTCCTTCACATCAAAGCATCAAAAATCAATATTGAAAAAGTATTTATTTTTGATATCAGCGGTAAACTTCTGATCACCGCAAAAACCACTACCGTTGATGTGAGCCATCTTCCCGCAGCAGCCTATATTATTTCCGTAAAAACCGATAACGGAATTAAATCCTTTAAATTCCTGAAGCACTAGCACTTCCTGAAATCATCCGTTTGACAAACGCAACAGTTTGGAAATCTGCTTTAATTTTCTTATCTTTAAAATAAAAAAAAGATATGAACAATCCGAAAATTATTGGTTTAAACGAAACCGACTGTGCACAGATTTCTGCGAAACTCAATATCCTTTTAGCCAATTACTCTCTGTTTTACCAGAATACGCGCGGCGCACACTGGAACATCAAAGGAGAAAAATTCTTTACGTTGCATCCCAAGTTTGAGGAACTGTATAATAACCTTTTCATCAAGATCGATGAGATCGCGGAAAGGATCTTAACGCTTGGCCACACGCCGAATCACAATTACTCAGAATATCTCACGCAGTCTACAGTAGCGGAAAGCAAAGAGGTTTCTGATGCAGACAAAGCGGTAGAAAATATTTTGGCGTCGTTCAAAACCGTAATCGACCTGCAGAGAGATCTGCTGGAGGTCACAGAAAAAGCCGGCGACGAAGGTACCAATTCGCAGATGAGCGATTATATCACAGAACAGGAAAAAGAAGTGTGGATGTACAATTCCTTCCTCGGAAAATAAAAAAACTTCTTAAAACAAAATTAAAATCGCCTGCCGACGGGCGATTTTTGTTTTGAAGCTTTACATTTGTTAAATATTTGTTTTTTATGAATGAAGTCCGCTTAAAATCCATACTCGATAACGATTTTTATAAGATCACCATGCAGAATGCCGTGGTAAAGTTATTTCCCAATGAAAAAGTAAAGTACAGTTTCATCAACCGCGGAAAACATGAGTTCCCCGAAGGTTATGGAGCCGAACTCCGGAAAGCTGTAAACGCAATGGCAGAACTGAAACTCACGCGCGAGGAAAAAGATTACCTGCGCATTACCTGTCCTTATCTTGAACTTCCTTATCTGGATTTTTTGGGAGGTTACCATTACGATCCGTCGGAGGTTACGATTACCCAAACCGGCACCGATCTGGAAGTAACTGTTGAAGGTGAATGGTACCGCACCATTTTGTGGGAAGTTCCGCTTTTGGCTTTAATCTCTGAACTTTACTACGAAATGACTTCGCAGCAGCGGGATTCCAATGAAAGCGTAATTGAAAAAACCCTTGAAAAAGCGGATCAGCTTAATGAGCTCGGCGTAACCTTCGCAGAATTCGGCACGCGCAGAAGGCATTCTTATAAAGTACAGTCTTTGGTGGTCGAAGCCTTGACACAGCATAACCAAACAAAAAAATTCACCGGTTCCTCCAATGTACATTTTGCAATGAAATATGGCATTAAACCGATCGGCACGCACGCGCACGAATGGTTTATGTTCCATGCTGCAGAATATGGTTTCAAAATGGCCAACGCGCTTTCACTCGAACATTGGGTAGATGTATACCGCGGCGATCTGGGCGTTGCACTTTCCGATACTTACACCACCGAAGTTTTTTTTCAGCAGTTCGACAAAAAATTTGCAAAACTTTTTGATGGCGTGCGGCATGACAGCGGTGATCCGATTGAGTTTGCCAATAAAACAATCGCGCACTACGAAAAAAACGGCATTGATCCACTCTTCAAATACATCATTTTTTCTGATGGATTAAATCTTGAAAAAGTAGCAGAAATCACACGAGCATGTAAAGGACGGATCGGCATTTCTTTCGGGATCGGAACCAATCTCACTAACGATGTCGGGCTAAGGCCGATGAACATTGTGATGAAACTTGTAGGCGCACAAGCCATTAACGGCGAGTGGATTCCCACAGTAAAACTGTCCGATGAACATGGCAAATACACCGGCGATCCAAAGATGATCGAACTTGCAAAAGAATTTCTGCGGATCCAGAATTCATAAGGAGATCAGTCATTATTATATTACTATAAATCACAGATTTCCGCTGTGATTTTTTTTGTTTAAAAAAGTTACTTTTACTTTTACATAAACACAGAAAAATGAAAACCCTTAACTCAATTGAAGATGTCGTGCAGGAACTGGACGGGATCATCGCCTGGTCGGTCCGGGAAAACAGTCCGCTCGGTTACTTTGCATGCACCTACCGCAGCATGACGCTTGCGGTTTCAGATGCGGTAAAAAAGAAAAAATTCGAAGACGGTAAAAGAATGATCACGCTTGATCTTGCTTTCGCTACACGCTATCTGGAAGCATTTGAAAATTTCCGGAACGGGCACAAATGCACCAATGCCTGGTTTACTGCCTTCGAAGCTGCAGAAAATAAGAATCTCCTCATCATGCAGCACATTCTGTTGGGAATCAACGCCCATATTAATCTGGATCTTGGCGTGTCCGCCGCATCGATTATGCCGTACCGGAAGATCGCACCGCTTAAAAATGATTTTAATAAAATCAATGAGGTGATCGCATCCATCAACCAGAAAGTTCAGGATTCGCTGAGCAAGATTTGCTATCCTGTTGAACTGATTGATGAGATCTCGCAGGGTCAGGACAACGTGATACTGGATTTTGCAATTTCCAGAGCACGCGAAACTTCCTGGGCGGGCGCTTTTGTACTGTCCAATGCCGCCACTTTTATCCGCCCGACGCTGATCAATATGATCGACAACGCCGCTACATTGGTGGCGCGAAACATCATTGTCTCCACTAAAACTCCGGCGAATCTTCTGCAAAAATTAAAATCCTGTGAAAGCGGCGACGTGGGCCACAACATAAAAATCCTTTCAGACACAAAGCTGTAAATGTGGCAACAGAACTTTTCCACAAACACCACAAACCATTTTAATTCTTTCTATTTTTGAAATATGGAAATCACGACTTTGTTTGCGGGTATAATTTTGGGTGTAATTATTGGTACGGCTCTGCTTTTTTTGATTTTAAAGTCTTCGCATGTCCCCCGAAATTCTTTTGAGGAACTCCACAGTAATTATACGCGCTCTACCTTCGATCTGGAAAACTCCACATCTAAGCTTAGGGAAATGGAAGAAATTCTGCAGTCTGAAAAAAAAACAAATAGTGGACAGACAGAGATTCTAAACCAGCTTAAAAATGAGCTGGCTACAATTTCTGCTGAGAACCGCGCCCAAAACCAGAAAATTGCAGAACTCGCTGAAGTAAATACAACGCAAAATTCTGATATAAAAAAGCTTCAGTCAGAAAAACAGGAACTTATAGGACTGAAATCGCACCTGTCCGCACAGAATGAAAGTCTGCAACAACTGTTAACCAGCCAAAAGGAGGAGATTGCGAAAATGCAGGAACTCGCCAAAAACGAATTCCAAAATCTGGCAAATAAAATCTTAGAGGAAAAAACCGAAAAATTTACCGCGCTGAATCAGTCAAACCTTAAAAACATACTGGAACCTCTCGGTGAAAATCTGGAAATTTTTAAAAAGCGCGTCAACGAGGTTTATGACAATGAAGCGCGGGAACGGTTCTCACTGAACAACACCATTAAGCTGATGATGGAGCAAACCACGAAGATCAGCCAGGAAGCCAACAATTTGGCAACAGCGCTGAAAGGTCAGACTAAAACCCAGGGCGATTGGGGCGAAATGATTCTGGAGCGCATTCTGGAAGATTCGGGTCTGACAAAAGACCGCGAATATTTTGCGCAGTACAACATTAAAAATGAAGCCGGTGAGAACCAGCGGCCGGATTTCGTACTGAAACTGCCGGGAAATCAACTGGTGATTATCGACTCTAAAGTATCGCTGAATGCTTACGAGAGAATGGTTTCTGCTGAAAATGAAGAAGACCGCAAATCAAATCTCACACTTCATATTGCGGCCATCAAAAAACACATCGACACCTTGTCGCAAAAAAAATATGATGATCTAAAAGATTCGCTCGATTTCACCATTATGTTTGTTCCCGTGGAACCGGCGTTCCTTACCGCTGTGCAATATGATTCGCAGCTCTGGAATTACGCGTATCACAAACATATCATTTTGCTGAGTCCCACAAATCTGATCGCTTACCTGAAACTTATTTCAGATGTTTGGAAACGTGCTGACCAGAACCAAAATGCTATGGAGATTGCAGAACGGGGTGGAAAACTGTATGATAAATTTGTCAGCTTTGTTGAAAACCTGGAGAAAGTGGGCAAAAATATTGATCAGGCGAAGAATTCCTACAATGACGCATTTAAACAACTCGCCACAGGTAACGATAATCTGGTAACACAAACCCAGAAACTGAAAGCGCTTGGAGCAAAAAGCAGAAAGAGTATTCCGGCAAACCTGGTAGAAAATGCCAATAACGAAATCGATTTCGGCGAATAGTTTTCCTAAATTTGCGGGATGCTGATCGAAAGCCCACATAACGAGAAAATCAAGAACCTCATACGCTTACTTACCGATAACCGCTTCCGGAAGAAATCCGGCTATTTTGCCGTAGAAGGCAAGCAGGAGAACGAGCGCGCCGTGAAATTTGGTTTCCGGAATCAGGAATTTTTTATCTGTGAAGATATTTTCCAGGGCGATTTCCCGAAAGGAAGAATAACGCTTGTTTCTGCCAAGATTTATGAAAAGATCGCATACCGTGGAACGACAGAAGGAATCATCGGCGTGTTTTCTGTCAAAAAATCAGATTTAAAAAACTTTGAACCAAGAGAAAACTCTGCGATAATCATTGTTGAGAGCATTGAAAAACCCGGAAATCTGGGAGCCATTCTCAGAAGCTGTGAGGCTTTTGGCATTGATGCACTGATTGTTACTGATCCCAGGGTTGATTTTTATAATCCCAATGTGATCCGCTCCAGCGTGGGATGCCTGTTCGGAATGAATATCATCCAGAGTTCCAATGAGGAACTGTACGGATTTCTGCAGGAAAACCGTTACAATATTTTTACCACGATCATGGATGAAAGCGCAGGTGTTCTTTATAAAGCAGACCTTCGTAGCAGAACCGCAGTTCTTTTCGGCACCGAACATTCGGGTTTAAGTGAATTCTGGATCGGGAAAGGCAGAAATGCGCTGATCCCAATGGCCGGCAGCATTGATTCCCTTAACTTGAGTAACGCAGTGGCGATCACATGTTACGAGATTCTGCGGCAGAAAGAACTGGTGAAGTAAGGCACGAAAAAACCGCCTCTCGGGGAGAAGCGGTTATTTTGTAAGTAAGTACTAATTATTTAGTAGCTTCTTTTACAGCATCTTTAGCATCTTTAGCAGCATCTTTAGCAGCATCAGCAGCACCTTTAGCAGCATCACCAGCACCGGCAGCAGCATCTTTAGCAGCATCAGCACCAGCAGCAGTAGTTGCAGAAGCAGCATCTTTAGCAGCATCAACAGTTACTGAAGCAGCAGAATCAACAACAGCAGCAGCAGAATCAGCAACCATTGCAGAAGAATCAGTTGCAGCAAGTGCAGCAGAATCAGCAGCGTTAGCAGTTTCTACAGTTTCAGTTTTTTTACAAGCTACAAGAGCTAAAGCAGCGAACGCAGCTACGAATAATGACTTTTTCATAATAAATTGAATTAATTGTTTTGTTTAAATTTTACAGTCCGTATGATTTATATCATTTCGAACAGGACAAAGGTATAGCGAGAAATAAATTTTGTTTCGCAAATTAATTGTAATATATTTGTAAAATAGTTTTACAAAAAAACATACGTGACAATCAGCCCATTACATAAAATTTAGCAGTTGAGCGATTTAGATTTATTACACTTTGAACAGCTAAAAAATGAGGTCCAAACTCAGTATTTAGAGAACCACACGCCTTCTTCAGATGACATCTCGAAGTGGAAAGGCATTGACATCATCTATTTTCAGGAAGATCTGCGCAAAATCGCCAAAGGAAACATCAGCGAGAAATCATTCTATACTTACTTTAAAAACTCTCCCGTCACCAAACTACCGCGCATCGATATGCTCAATATTCTGAGTATTTATGCGGGTTATGTCTCCTGGTATGATTTTAAGAAAAGTCATCTTTTCGCCGATGAAGTCCTAAAAGAACACGACGAACTGGACGACAGTGAAATCAGCGAGCTGGAAAAAACAGTTGAAAATTCCGATCATTTACCGACAAATCATATAACAGCCGTATCAAATGTAGATTCGGCCATTAATACGCCTAATCTGGCTGAAGAAAAACCAATTTTACAAAAATCCGCTGCTGAAAATCAGCACAATAACAAAAATAACGCGGCTGAAAATTTGACTTCAGCATCAAAGGATAAATCGTCCTTAAGTCTTGTAAAAAAATATCTTTGGCTGGGAATCTCAGCAGTTTTGGCAGTTTTAGTCGGACTGCTCGGATTTAAAGAAGAACTCTTCAGTAAAAAATTTACGTACAGTTTCATCGACGCGGACCGAAATTCAAAAATAAACGCGGAGCTGCAGGTTCAAATTCTGAAAGAGGACGAATCTCCAATAATATATGTCGCAAAGCCCAATGAGCCGTTTGTGTACACCACGAAATCGAAAACGCTGAAAATGGTGGTTTCATCGCCTTATTATAAGACAGATACCATACAGAGAAACCTGGATAACGCACCGGAATTTGAAAATATAGAGCTTAAGCCGAATGATTATGCCATTATGCTGTTCTATTACTCCAAATCGCTGACCGATCTTAAGAAGAAAAGGGTAAGTTTAAATTACCTCATCAGCGACAGCGCACTCATTTACCAGGTTTTTAACAACCAGTTTTATGGTGTAGAAACTATGGATAAGCAACGCTACATCAACCTTGTAACTTTACCCTCAACATCTCTGGAGAACCTGCAGGTGATTGACACCCAAACCGATAAAGACGGCAAAATTGCCATGATCAAATTTAAAATCGAAAGCGATGAAAAAAAATAATTTCATTTTCCTCCTGGTCGCCCTTATTTTCACCGTTTTTTCATGTAAAAAGGAAAGTACAGAAATATCTGACCTTCAGAAGATCCGGAACAATAATAATCTGAAATCCTACCCTGTAACAAAAATGGACAGTGCGCAGGCCATAGAATTTATCACGAAGCAGAAAATTCAGGAACTCCTCGACCTTTCCACACTTTATACCTCAGGAAACCGCGACACAGAAATCGATTCGGTAATCTACGCGCAAATGAAAAGCTATTTTGCAGAGAGCGACTCCAATAAACTCGTCCCTTTGCTGAAACAACTCGACAGCTTTAAAGTGAAAACCGCGAAAGTGGGAAATCTGAATGTTAAAAAGCAAATTACAACCAAAGACACACTTGATTTTGCAAAATTCGAGGTAGAGTATTTCGACAGCAATGATAAACTCATCGGAAAATTCGAGAAAAATGCGCAGTATATGCTGAAGCTTTCGCCGGTAAAATTCAAGAAAGAATTTAAATTTTATTTTGTCGATTTCGATTCACCACCAAAGGACAGCACCGCAGTTGGCGTTACCAAATAATGCAGTGGAATATCGTGCTCGGAAACGTCGGTTACTTTTTCGGCAGGATCAAACAAGCCGACACCAATCCGTTTCACCCCATCAGAAAGTCCGGAAAAGAAACGGTCGTAAAAACCTTTTCCATAGCCTACTCTATTGCCTTTCGCGTCACAATATAAGAGTGGCGTAATGACGTAATCAAAATCCTGTATGCCCGAATCAGTGTTACTTTCAGGTTCAGGAATGCCCCATGAGTTTTTTATCAGCGGAGTCTTTCTTTTAATTTCAACCGAAACAAGTTTACCGTTCACTATTTTCGGCACGAAAACGCGGATTCCGATATCAAAAAACGCCTGCAGAAATAAACCTGTTTCCACTTCGTTTTTCCCGGAAATTGAAAGGAAGCAGTGAATTTTTTGGTTTTTCTTTAACGGAAAAAAGGACAGGAAATTGGTAAAAATGATTTTAGACATTGCAAAAACCTCATCGTGCGAAAGGCTGTTTTTCTTCGCTGTATAACGTTTTCTAAGCTCGGATTTTTTCATCTTTAAAATTAATTAAAATTTCTGCGGGCAGATTAACAGTCGAAAAATTATACAATTTTCACAGAAATAATATTCACCGGACAGGCTTTGGACGCTTTGGTGCAAGGTTCAAATGCTTCAGCGTTCTGGGTTTTCAGCGTATAAAATCCTTTTCTGTCTTCTGTTCGCAGGAGCACAGATTTACCGTCCTTCTTCGACATGCGAAAATATTCCGGCGCGAATTCTGCGCAGTAGTTACAGCCGATGCATTTCTCGCGTTGAAGGGTTATGATCACCATTTTCTAAAGTTGACAGTTGATGGTTGACAGTTGATGGTTGATGGTTATCGGCATCACCAACTTTATGTTGCCACTATTTTATACAGCTTATCGGAAGGTCTTATTTTAAAATCTGTTTTAAAAGTCACCACATCCGATTTTGTGGCTTTTTCTGCATCCGGTTTTGCATCTACTCTCATCGCTTCTAAAAGCATTTCCTGCGAACCTGTTGTCGGTCCCTGAATCAGGACTTTATCGCCAACTGTTAAATCATACGCTTCGATTAAAAATTCTGCAATGTTAGATTTTGGGTAGAAATGTCTTCCTTTTCCGATGTACACTTTTTTCTGTGTCGCGGCTGAACCGTTATCCGCAGACCATTCGCCGAGTTCCTGACCGAGATAATAACCTCCCCAGAAACCTCTGTTATACACGGTTTCGAGTTTCTTCATCCATTCTGCCAATTTCTCATCGCTGTAAGTGCCGTCTGCAATTGAATCGATGGCTTCACGATAGCATTTGGTGACAGTTGCTACATATTCCGGCGCGCGGCCACGTCCCTCGATTTTAAGTACGCTTACGCCGGCATCAACAATTTGATCCAGAAAACTGATGGTGCACAAATCTTTCGGCGACATCATGTATTCATTCTCGAGTTCAATTTCGAAACCGGTTTCCTGATCGATGACGGTATATTTTTTCCGGCAGTTTTGTTTGCATGCTCCCCTGTTTGCGGAAGAGTTCGACGAATGTAAACTCAGATAACATTTCCCCGAAACTGCCATACAAAGTGCGCCATGACCGAAAATCTCGATTTCTACCAGATTTCCAGATGGTCCTTTGACCTGCTCTTTTACCACCTGATCACAGATCTTTTTAATTTGAGAGATACTCAGTTCACGGCTCATCACCATGGTATCGGCAAAAAGCGCGTAAAATTTTACTGTTTCAATATTGGTGATATTGATCTGGGTAGAAATATGAACTTCCATACCGATTTGTCGGGCGTAGGAAATCACAGCCTGATCCATCGCAATTACTGCAGTGAGACTGGCGGCTTTTGCTTTATCTAAAAGTGTTTTAATTAAAGAAAGATCGTGGTCGTAAATAATCGTGTTTAAAGTGAGATAAGTCCGGACGCCTTTCTCCGAGCATCTTCGGGAGATTTCCGGCAAATCATCCAAAGTGAAATTCATGGAAGCGCGCGCTCTCATGTTCAGCTGTTCAACACCGAAATAAATTGAATCGGCACCATTGTCGATTGCTGCCTGCATCGAAGTGAAATCACCTGCTGGCGACATTAATTCTATTTTTCCTGATCCAGTCATTATTCCGAAATTTTAAATAATTTGTCGGACAAACGAATCCTGAACGGAGTTTCGAAAGTGATCTGGTCTCCAGGCTGAGCTGTTTCGCAATGATTTCCATTGGCAAAAAGTTCAGTTATTATCAATTCCTGTTCGCCGGTTGTGGGACCTGAAATCAACACTCTATCGCCAACTGAAAGTTCACTGTTTTCGATTAAAAATTGAGCGATCTTTGATTTTGTATAATAATGTTCCGCTTTTCCAACCAATATTTTTTTGACCGCTATTTTCTGACGGATATTTTTATTTTCCGCTTTTGCTAACGGTTTCCTTGGTAAATCGCCGCTGTTTTTAAAAAGCAAAGACTCCGATTTTCCCTTTCTGAAAACCTTGTTACCCACGTCTTTTCCTCTCCTTAACTTTAACTGTTCAGATAAAGGCAGGTGAATAATATCGAGACATTCAGTCGAACAGCAATTCTCCATGGCCGCCTTGCAGTCATCACATTGAATAAACAATAGATGACAGCCATCATTCGCGCAATTCGTATGATTATCACAAGGTTTTCCACATTGGTGACATTGTGAAACAATATCGTCTGTAATTCTTTCCCCTAAACGATGATCGAAAACGAAATTCTTCCCGATAAATTTGCTTTCGATATTTTCTTCTTTGATCTGGCGCGTATATTCAATAATTCCGCCTTCCAGCTGATAAACGTTTTTAAAACCCTGATGTTTGAAATAAGCGCTGGCCTTTTCGCATCGGATTCCGCCTGTGCAGTACATCAGCAGGTTTTTATCTTCTTTGAAATCCTGTAACTGTTCATTGATGATCGGCAAACTTTCTCTAAAAGTTTCAACATCCGGCGTAATCGCACCTTCAAAATGTCCGACTTCACTTTCGTAATGATTCCTGAAATCGACTACAATTGTATTTGGATCTTCGAGTAAATTATTGAATTCCTGTGCTTTGAGGTGAATTCCTTTATTGGTGACGTCAAAGGTTTCATCATTTAAACCGTCGGCAACAATTTTATGTCGGACTTTTATGGTCAATTTTAAGAAAGAATGATCGTCATGTTCAATTGCTACGTTGAGCCGAATTCCTTTCATGAAATCATAAACTTCCAAAGTCTTCCGGAAGTCCTCAAGATTATCTGCAGGAATACTCATTTGAGCATTGATTCCTTCATGCGCCACGTAAATACGGCCAAGCGCATCGAGTGCGTTCCAGGCTATGAATAATTCGTCGCGAAATCGTTTGGGATCTGAGATTTTGGCATACGCATAGAAAGATAAAGTAAGTCGTTGCTTACCGGCTTCATCAATAAGTTGAGCTCTTTCTTCTGCGCTTAAGGTGTTGTACAGTTGCATGCTATAAACGGTTTAAGTGAGAAATTTGTGGGTGCAAAGGTAAGGAAATAGATTGGGAAATTGAGGTGTGCGAGGGTGCAACGGTAATTTTGTGGCGATTATTAAAACCGGCGAAGGTCCGTTGCTAATTTTTTATGGCAGACATTTCCGCCTTCCGTTCCCGCTTTTTTTCCTGTAGGCTTCGGCTCCGCTCAGCCTACAGGAAAAAAGAGCTTCACTCAAGTCGGGCTGCGACACGCGCGGTCTTTTTGTTGGAAACTTACTTTTGGGTAAAACAAAATTTAAAATTCGGTGTAGATATGTTTCAGGATATTACGGTCAATATCCGTAAATTCAACTTTTCTTCGCGCCATCGCGAGTTCGGCAACTTCATAAGCTTTCTCGAGTTTGAACTTTTCGTCGCCTTTCATGCCGCCCCACGAAAAACTTTCAATCAAATTCGGTGGAAATCCACTTTTGAAAATATTGGCTGCAACACCAACCACAGTTCCTGTATTTAACTGCGTATTGATAGCAGTTTTCGAGTGATCGCCCATAATTAAACCGGCAAACTGTAAACCTGTATCGGCGAAACGTTTCGTGCGGTAATTCCACAGTTTCACCGAAGCATAATTATTTTTCAGGTTTGAAGAATTGGTATCAGCCCCAATATTACACCACTCGCCGATCACCGAATTTCCCACAAAACCATCATGCCCTTTGTTGGAATAACCGAAGATCACGATGTTATTCACTTCACCACCAACTTTACAATGCGGACCAATTGTTGTGGCCCCGTAAATTTTTGCACCCAGATTGAATTTTGATTCTTCGCAAAGTGCAATAGGACCACGAAGATTGCAACCTTCCATCACTTCGGCATTTTTGCCAATATAGATTTTCCCTGTTTTGGTATTTAAAGTCGAAAATTCAACTGCAGCTCCATCTTCGATAAACAGATCTTTCTTATCACCAAGAAAACCATTGGTTTCTGAAAGTTCGGCAGAAATCCTTCCTTTTGTAAGCAGACCAAAATCGAATTCGAGCGCCTTTTCATTAAAGGAAAACAAATCCGTCGGCTTTCGGAAAAACAGCAGGTCTTCATGAATATCGGTCATTTTTTCGATCTGATTCAGAGAAAAATTCTGCATATTGATTCTTACTGCCAGGAGTTCATCTTCATACACCAAAGCTTCCCCCAACTTTAGTTCCCTGATCTGAGACAATACTTTTTCGGTAGGCAGAAAATTAGGTACCAGAAAGACACTTTCCACCTTTGCCGGCTTCGGGAATTTCTGCTGCAGAAAATCTTCGGTCAGGTAAGAGATCTCTTCAGATTGCAGCAGTTTTTTCCAGCGTTCTGAAAATGTAAGAATTCCACAACGCATTTCTGCGACAGGACGGGTGAAGGTTAAAGGCAAAAATTCATCCCAGAACTGGGCATCGGAAAAAACGAGTTGCATATAAGAACTTTTAGATTTCAAATTTTAGGTTTTAGATTTTCGTACCTAACCTCTATGATCAAGCGAATTTACAATAAAAAAAGTCTCTCAGTTTCCTGAAAGACTTGTAATATCGGTAAACTCAAAAAATTACTGTGCGAATTTTTTGTATTTGTTCATAAATTTGTCAACACGACCTGCAGTATCAACCAATTTTACTTTTCCTGTGTAGAAAGGGTGTGAAGTTGAAGATATCTCCATTTTGATTAATGGGTAAGTTTCGCCTTCATACTCTATAGTATCTCTGGTATCAGCAGTAGATTTGCAAAGGAACATTTCGTCGTTGCTCATATCTTTGAAAACAACAAGTCTATAATTTTCCGGGTGAATTCCGTTTTTCATAATAAAAAGTTTAATAAATTAAAGTTTTGCTTCAGAAATAGTAATGGATTTTCCTCTGCTAAATTTTTAGACCGCAAAAGTACGATATATTTTGTAATCTACAAACACACAGCTTGATAATTTTATAATTTTTAGGTTCAACATTTTTAATTAAATTTGAAAACCCTATATATTCACAATTTCAATGAAGACATTTAAACTTATATTCGGAGTTTCATTATGGTTTCTCCTGGCGGTGGTAAGCTGTAACAGAGACGATATTACTTTCGACAGCCCGACTCAGGCTCTCAGATTTTCTGCAGATACCGTTTTTTGCGATACCGTGTACAACCAGGTGCGGTCTGAATCGTATGCTGTAAAAATATATAACGACGAAGATAAGGATGTTCTTATCCCAAAAATATCTTTAGCCAGCGGCGCTGCTTCGCTCTACCGAATTAATGTGGACGGGAAAGCCGGCACAGACTTCAGCGATGTTCCATTAAGAAAAAAAGACAGTCTTTATATATTTGTAGAAATCGCACCGATTGCCACCGCGCCCGAAGCAATTGCAGAAGACCAGATCGTTTTTCAAACGCCGGCCGGCACGCAGCATGTAACTCTTTTTTCGGTTGTGCAGGATGCTGAATTTTACATCCAGACGAAAACCAATCCCAATATCCTTACCGAAAATACAGTTTGGGATAACGCTAAAGCAAAAATCATCGTAGGCGACCTTACGCTGGACCCGGGCAAAACCCTGGAAATCAAGAAAGGAACAAAAATATATTTCCACAAAAACAGCGGCCTGAAAATTTCCAGGAATGCCAAGCTCAACGTTTTGGGCGACCTTAGCCAGGAAGTCATTTTCCGGGGTGACCGAAATGACACAAAATACGATACCATCCCAAAAAACTGGAACGGCATTTCATTCGACACCGGCGCACAGCTTAATATGAACTACGCGCGGGTTTTTGGTGGTACGCGCGGACTTGAAATGACGGAAACAACCGCCCAGATTAAAAACTCGATTATACATACACATCAGGAATTTGGAATTTATGCAGTGAAATCCAATATTACCGCATCAAATCTCGTGATGAATAATTGTGGAGAGGCCGACATAGCCATTTTCAAAGGCGGTAATATCGACCTTACACACTGTACTTTAGCCAATTACTGGGACCTCAACTCTGCACTTCCCGGCCTCAGTATTTATGCGACTAATGAATATTCCGGCGAATCAACTCTTGAGCAGGGACCATTAAACCTAACCCTTAAAAATTCAATCGTGTACGGAACCGCAGGAAATGCAATCGTGTTCAAAGCGACCTCCGGCCAGACCTTTGCGACCAGCTTTCAGAACAACCTCCTGAAGTATGGCGAAAATGCCGGTTATAACGCAGACGGAACGAACATTAAAAACGAAGATCCCAAATTTCAGAATTACTTTACGCAGAAAATGAATCTTCGCGTTAAAGATGATTCACCGGCGAAAGGCAAAGGAAATGTTGCCGTAGCAGCGACTGCTCCGCTGGATATTGTAAAAGTTTCAAGAACAGCCTCGCCTACACTGGGCGCATATCAATAAAAAGTATATTTCCGATGAAAGCACTTTTCAGCTCGTTAACCTTTTTATTATTTTTAATGAGCTGCCGTTCTGCCGCACCGGTTCAGGATATTATTCCGGCGCATGACACTTTCATCCTGGAGTCTAAATATACGGGTGAAACCAGAGTCATCAACGTGTGGAAACCCGAAAATTACAACAGTGATACCGGGAGATTTCCCGTGCTT
Organism: Kaistella palustris DSM 21579; assembly: GCF_000422265.1. GTDB lineage: Bacteria > Bacteroidota > Bacteroidia > Flavobacteriales > Weeksellaceae > Kaistella > Kaistella palustris. Next base: position 79,194 of record NZ_AULL01000016.1, on the reverse strand, counting down.
TATATGCCGGATGGTGGCCTGAAGGAAGATTTTCCGCACATTGCAAATACGCTTTCCAAACTCATCAGCGCAAAAGAAATTCCACCCATTATCCTGGTGGGAATAGAAAATACACAGCGTAGACGCGACCTGACCGGCCCTACGCAAAATGCAGAAGATAAAAAGATCGCTCCTGTTGTCGGCGGTTCCAAAGAGTTCCGCGCTTTCATTAAAGAAGAACTTTTTCCTGTAATCGAAAAAAAATACAGAACCGGTGATAGAAGAGGCCTCATTGGTGAATCACTGGCGGGGTTATTTGTAACTGAAACATTACTTGAAAGTCCCAATATGTTCGATTATTACATCGCTTTTGATCCGTCGCTTTGGTGGAATGATCATGCACTGGTCGGTTCTGCGGAAAAAGATCTGGCCGGATTTCCTACGGCGGAAAAGCGCTTCTGGTTTGCAGGTTCCGGCACGGAAGAAATTTCAAAATATCCGCGCGAGCTGGCAAAGATTTTAAAGGAAAGAAATTTGCCTAACCTCAAATGGAAATATTCACCTGAGCCAAAAGAAGAACACAGCACCATTTTCCGCGCAACAAAGGAAAAAGCGCTGATCTGGACTTTCGCAAATCAATAGGTATTTTATGGAGATCACAAAACTTCAACATGAAGTCGACGAATGGATAAAAACCGTGGGAGTACGGTATTTTAACGAACTTACAAATATGGCCATGCTCACCGAAGAAGTGGGCGAAGTCGCACGGATCATCGCAAGGAGGTATGGCGAACAAAGTGAAAAAGAAGCCGACAAAAATAAAGATCTTGGCGAAGAGCTTGCCGATGTTTTATTTGTAACTTTATGCCTCGCAAACCAAACCGGCACCGACCTTCAGCAAGCTTTTGACAAAAAAATGAAGCACAAAACTGAAAGAGATGCTGTGCGACATCGGGATAACGAAAAATTGAAAGACAATCCACAGCAAACTACAAAAACTACCGACGGTGAAAGCCGGGGAAACTGACGATATATGTTATTGGAAAGATCGAAATTAAGAGGAAATAAAACCATAGATATCGGCGGCTCGAAAAGTATTTCGAATCGCCTCTTAATTTTGAAAAAACTTTTCGAGACCATTATTATCGATAACCTTTCAGATTCGGAGGATACCAGGCTTTTAGAAGCGGCTTTGAACAGCGAATCAGAAATCATCGACATACACCACGCCGGCACGGCTATGCGTTTTCTTACCTCTTACTATGCCGTTCAGGAAGGCAAAACAGTAACGCTAACCGGCTCTGAACGGATGAAAAACCGCCCTATCAAATTTCTAGTGGAAGCGCTGAGATCTTTGGGTGCAGAAATTTCTTATCTTGAAAAAGAAGGATTCCCGCCATTAAAAATAACCGGGAAAAAGTTGGAAAAAAGTTCAGTGACAGTTGCTGCGAATATTTCCAGTCAGTTTATATCTTCATTAATGATGATCGGCGCGAGTCTGGAAAATGGTCTGGAAATTACATTGGCGGGAAAAATCACCTCCCGCCCATACCTGGAGATGACGCTGAAAATCTTAAGAACCATTGGTATTTCAACGAATTGGGAAGATAATATTATTACGATCGGTTCCGAACTGCATAGTGAAAAGAATTCCCAGCTCATCCATTTCGTGGTAGAAAGCGACTGGAGTTCGGCCTCCTATTATTATTCGCTGGCGGCAATCGGGCGCGACACCATTAACCTGAAATATTTTAAGCCCTACTCATTGCAGGGAGATTCTGTTTTAAAGGAAATCTACTGGAAATTTTTCGGCGTAAATACGATTTCCGAAGGTGCCGAGTCGAGAATTTCTCTTCTGCCCGAAAACTTTTTTACTTTCCCCGAAAAGATCGAAATTGACATGAATGACTGTCCGGATATTGCTCAAACCGTCTGTGTGACAGCTACGGCTATGAATATTCCCTTTGAAATTACCGGCCTCTCGACTTTAAAAGTAAAAGAGACAGACCGCTTAACTGCACTTAAAAATGAACTTTTTAAAATCGGCTGTATCGCAGAGATTACGGACGATTCCATATCTTCGCAGAAATTTTTTGCACCGCACGGGCATATAAGTATTGATACCTACGACGATCACCGCATGGCAATGAGTTTCGCACCCTATTGCCTTGTTAAAGATATTCACATTCAGAATCCCGAAGTGGTGCAGAAATCTTACCCTGAGTTTTGGGCAGACCTTCAGCAAATTCTGGAAAAATCAGATTCATAATCAATGACAATTATAATTACGGGAACTTCTGCAGGAATCGGCTTCGCGCTGGCAGAATATTTTGGCAGAAAAGGACACACTGTTTACGGACTGAGCAGAAAAACTGCGGATTCCGACTTTTTCAAAACCATCGGTACCGATATTACAGATAATTCGCAGATTTTGGCTTCAGTTTCAGAAATCTTGAAAGCCGAAAGCCGGATCGATGTGCTGATCAATAATGCCGGAATGGGTATGGTTGGCGCCATAGAAGATTCAACCCAGGAAGAGATCCTGAAATTATTTAACCTGAATCTTGTAGGTTCGGTGCAGATGATGGCAGCAGTTTTACCAAATATGCGGCAGCAGGGATACGGACAAATCATTAATATTTCAAGCATCGGTTCGGAAATGGGTCTGCCTTTCCGCGGCTTTTACTCAGCTTCAAAATCAGCTCTGGATAAAGTGACGGAAGCGATACGCTATGAAGTTTCACCCTGGAATATTGAAGTTTGCACCTTACATCTAGGTGACATAAAAACAAATATTGCCGAAAACCGGGTGAAAACAAAAGTTTCACAACCTTATCTCGCCACTTTCAATAAAGTATATTCGCTGATGAATTCGCATGTAAACGACGGGTCTGAACCGGTTGAAGTTGCGAACTATATCGAAAAGCTTTTAGCTAAAAAGTCCTGGAAAGCACATTACTATTTTGGGAAATTCGGTCAGAAAATAGGCATTCCTCTGAAGTGGATTTTGCCACAAAACCTTTATGAAAACTTAATGCGGAAATACAATAAGATCGACTAATATTTAAACCGCATCGAATTTTATCATTTTCGCTTTAACATTATTGTAAACTAACAATCTTATGTATATTTACAATCCAATAAATCTTCAATAAACAAGCTGATGAAAACCTTTTACACCCTTGCTTTTACATTATTCACAATGGTTACTCTGAGTGCGCAGGCTAACTTTTTTAATGAAGCATTCCGCTTTAATAAATTTATCGACCGCGTGAGTTCACCACAGGGAGAACAGTTGCGCTACGGCGATATTGAAGGCAGTGCATACTTATATAAAGGTTTTGAAACAGCAAATATCGAAGGAGCTTCCAGCGCCATCCGAACCAGGTACAATACTTATACCGACACTGTAGAACTGCTGAATGACGATGACATCTTCGAACTGCCGAAATCGCAGAAATACGCCCGCATTTCTTTTCCAAAAACGCGCACTGTCCTTGTTTACTTAAATTCCAGCGACATTCCCGCAGGTTATTATTTTGAACTCGCTACCGGCAAATATTCACTTTACAAAAAAATGAAAACAGAATACCGTGCAGGTGCAAAAGCGGTAAATTCCTTTACACCGGCGATCATGCCACGCTTTGAAAACCTGAACCCTATATATTATATCAAGACGGATTCGCAGTTTGTTAAAGTCCCGAAAAACGTCAAAGAGCTGGCAACAGCTTTCCCAGAAAAATCTGCGGCGATAAACGACTTTGTTAAAAAGAACAAAGTGAAAATGACGCAGGAACAGGATCTGCTTAAATTGATCAACTTTATGAATTCATCAAACTAAAAATATGCGAACACTATTTGGATTTCTTGCGATTCTTGCAACCGGCCTCCTATTGCAGGGGCAGCAGGTTTCTCTGCATGAAATTGCGAGCAACAGGCGTTTCGAAAAACTTGCGGAAAACGAAAGGGGCGAAAATAAAATTAAGTACAGCGATGTACTGGGCATTCCTTATTACCGCGCAAACTTTATTCCTGCAAAAGTTGGTAACACCGACGATGAAATCCCTGTGCGCTATAACAGTTTTCTGGATACGGTGGAAGTTTTGAACGGAACTGATGTGTATGAACTTCCGAAGGATGAGACTTCACCGGAATTTACTTTTGTGTCGACACATGAAAAACTGGTTTTTGTAAAGACAAACAATTCGTATTCGGGCTATTTCTTTGAAGTGGCACCGGGTAAAAACCGAATTCTAAAAAAAATCATCACCACATATTATCCGCCAAAACCGGCCGCAAACACTTTAATCCCGGGAGATAAAGCGAGGTTCGAATCGCAGAAACCTATTTATTTTGTGCAGTCAGCAAATGGTCTGGTGAAAATACCAAAAAACGAAAAGGAATTTGCAGCGATTTTTCCGGAGAAAAAGACTGAGCTCACGGCTTTCATTAAAAAGAATAACATAAAACTCAATAACGAGGAAGATCTTGTAAAGCTCGGGCAGTTGCTTAACCAGTAATTGTGTTCTGGAAATTTAGTTCAAAGGATACTTTATCCTGAAATAGAAGATAAGCAAAAACAGCCAGGAATATCCCAGGCAGAAACCTGCCAACACATCGCTCGGATAGTGAACCATTAAATAAATCCTGCTTACGCCAATACTCAGCGAAAGAAGCATCAGAAAAGTCATCATCAGTAGCTTCACCATTTTTGGCAGCTGACTCAGCCAGACAAAATAGGCCAGACTCCCATAAAGAATAAAGCCGAAAGTTGCGTGGCCACTCGGGAAACTGTAACCCGACTCCTTATAGAGCAAAGGATATAACGGCCGCGGGCGCTGAAAAAACATTTTTACACAATAAATCAGAATGAGTCCGCCCGCTCCTGCCAGAAACAGGAACAGCGCACGTTTATACATTCTAAATACTAAAAACACCGCCATTATAAACGGGTAAGCAATTTTAATAAACACCGGCGAGCAGAAACCGGTGACCATAACCATAAGATCGGTAAGCCTGTTTCTGATGATATGTGTTTTGAAAAACTGAAAGACCCAAAGATCTGCATACTGCTCCTTCTCGAGCACCACTTCATCAGTGATTGCCGCAAAAACAAATATTGCAGCCACGAGAAAAAGAATCGAAAGGATCAGTTTGGCAGACCTGTTTTTGAAGTAGTTGAAATTCATTGCCTAAATATACTAAAACAGCTCGCGTGCAATCTTTTTTATATTGTCGCTTTTTCCCATGGAATAAAAATGCAGAACAGGAACGCCGAAATCGAGCAGTTCCCTGCATTGGCTGATGGTCCACTCAATGCCAATCCGGTTCACAGCGCTGTTGTCTTTAGCTTTAATTACTTCTGAAATAAGATCTTCCGGCAGATCGATTTTAAACACTTTTGGCAGCATTTGCAAATGCGCTTTTGTGGCAATGGGTTTGATCCCGGGAATAATGGGAACATTAATTCCAATTTCCCGCGCCTGATTTACGAATTCTATAAATTTTTTATTGTCGAAGAACATCTGGGTTACGATATAATCTGCACCTGCATCTACTTTTTCCTTCAGCCATTTCAGGTCATAACTGATGGAGGGCGCTTCGATATGTTTTTCAGGATAGCCGGCAACACCAATGCAGAATTTATTGTTTTCATCCAAAACCGTATCGTCGTGCAGGTATTTGCCGCGTCCCAGATCATTCATCTGGTGAACCAGATCCATGGCATTTTTGTGTCCGCCGGGCGTGGGCTCAAAGTATTGCTGACCTTTCATTGCATCGCCGCGCAGCGCCATCACATTCTCAATTCCCAGATACATACAGTCCACCAGGAGATATTCGGTTTCCTCCTGCGAAAAGCCGCCACACAAGACGTGCGGAACAGTATCTACGCCGTATTTATGCTGGATTGCCGCACAGATCCCAAGTGTACCCGGCCGCATTCTGGTCACTTTGCGCTCCATCAGTCCATTACCTTTATCCAGATAAATATATTCCTCACGCGAAGTGGTGACATCGATGAACGGAGGTTTAAATTCCATCAGCGGATCAATGTTTCTGTACAGATCCTCGATACCAATTCCTTTTTGGGGCGGCACCACTTCGAGAGAAAACAGGGTTTTCCCGTTTGCTTTTTTAATATGTTCGGTAATTTTCATTTTTTTATTGTCATTGCGAGGTTAGTGGAGTAATCTCGCCTCAAATTTTTAAATATTTTGGGCAGACATATCCGCCTTCCGTTCCCGCTTTTTTTCTTGTAGGCTTCGGCTCCGCTCAGCCTGCAATAAAAAAGAGCTTCACTCAAGTCGGGCTGCAGATTCAGTTGTTTAATCAGTTTCGTATCAATGTAGACAAACTCCTTCCCTAAAATTGATTGCGCCCTTTGACTTGATTGAATCATCTATCTGAGACTTCGCGATGGATTTACATTTCATTTTCAATGGGCTTCAACCAGTGCTGTTGGATTTCGCCACTTCGTGGCTTTCTTATTCCGCAAGATTCGGACTCAGCCATTTTCTGGCATAATCTAAATCAACTCCTTTTCTTTCTGCGTAATCTTTGAGCTGATCTTCTTTGATTTTTCCTACGCCGAAATATTTCGTTTTTGGATTTGCAAAATAATAGCCGGAAACGGCGGCAGTTGGGAACATCGCCAAACTTTCTGTCAGTTCTAAACCGATGTTCTCTTTAACTTTTAAAAGCTGCCAAATTGTTATCTTTTCCAGATGATCCGGGCAGGCGGGATAACCAGGAGCCGGACGGATCCCTGAATACTTTTCCGCAATCAGATCTTCATTACCTAAATTTTCATTTTCAGCGTAACCCCAGAATTCGGTCCGGACCTTATGATGCAAAAATTCTGCAAAAGCTTCTGCGAGGCGGTCTGCCAAAGCTTTCACGATGATTGCGTTATAGTCATCGCCGTTATCATAATATTTTTGGGCCAGTTCTTCAGTTCCGAATCCGGTTGTCACCGCGAAAGCTCCAACATAATCCTGTTTACCGGAAGATTTCGGAGCGATGAAATCACTTAATGCCAGATATTCTTTACCGGCAGATTTTTTTAACTGTTGCCTCAAAGTATGGAATTTCGCCATTTCGTTTCCTTCTTCATTTAAAACCAAAACATCATCTTGCTCGTTTGAATTTGCGGGGAAAATTCCAAAAATTCCTTTGGCAGCAAATAGTTTTTCATCAAGAATTTTATGGAGTAAAACTTTGGCTTCCTTAAATAATTCTGTAGCCTGTTCGCCAACAACCTCATCGGTTAAGATCTGGGGAAATCTGCCGTGCAATTCCCAACTGCGGAAAAACGGCGACCAGTCCATGAAATCAATCAACTCGTTTAAGTCCTGATTTTCAATGACTTTAACTCCTAAAAAGTTCGGCTCGGAAATATGTTCATTTTCCCAGGCAATCGTGAATTTCTGTTTTCTCGCTTCCTCAATCGAAAGATATACTTTCTCGATTTGCCGGTCTAAAAATTTCCGGCGGAAATCTTCATAATCAATTTTTAAATCTGCCTTATACTGAATACTGTTGTGATCCAGGAGCTGCGAAACTACTCCAACAGCTCGGGAAGCATCATTTACATGAACAACCGTATTCCCATATTTAGGGAAAATTTTCACCGCAGTATGGGCTTTGGAAGTTGTAGCTCCACCAATCAACAGCGGAAAACTGAGATTCTTTCTCTGTAACTCGTCCGCAACGTGAACCATTTCATCTAAACTTGGCGTGATCAATCCACTCAAACCAATTACATCAACCTGATGATCGATTGCGGCCTGAATAATTTTCTCCGCCGGAACCATCACACCCAAATCGATGATCTCATAATTATTACAACCCAAAACTACGCTCACAATATTTTTTCCGATATCATGCACATCACCTTTAACGGTTGCCATTAATATTTTGCCGTTTGGTTTTTGTTTTTCATCTTTTTCGGCTTCGATGAAAGGCTGCAGATAAGCCACAGCTTTTTTCATTACCCTCGCAGATTTTACCACTTGCGGCAAGAACATTTTTCCGCTGCCGAATAAATCACCCACAACGCCCATTCCGGTCATCAGATTGATTTCGATCACGTCCAAAGGTCTTGCAGAATTGAGCCTTGCTTCTTCTACATCATCAATAATAAAGCGGTCGATTCCTTTGACTAAAGCGTGCGTAATTCTATCCTGCAATGAATCTTTTCGCCATTCCAGATCTTCTGTAAATTCTTTTCTGGTCGATTTTACCCGTTCCGAATAATCCAGAAGCCTTTCAGTTGCGTCATCTCTTCTGTCGAGCATTACATCCTCCACCAATCCGAGTAATTCTTTGGGAATTTCGTCATATACTTCCAGCATCGCGGGATTCACAATTCCGATGTTCATTCCTGCTTTGATTGCGTGATAAAGGAAAACGGAATGCATCGCTTCGCGCACATTATCATTTCCCCGAAACGAGAAAGAAACATTTGAGACACCGCCGCTCACCGAAACATTGGGTAAGTTTTCGCGGACCCATTTTGTAGCATTAATGAAATCAAGCGCGTTTTTGCGGTGTTCTTCCATCCCCGTTGCGACAGGGAAAATATTGAGATCGAAAATAATATCTTCCGAAGGAAAACCGACTTCGTTAACCAGAATATCATAGGATCTTTTGCAAATCTCAATTCTGCGCTTGTAATTATCTGCCTGCCCCTTTTCATCAAAAGCCATTACAATGACGGCGGCGCCATATCTTTTTATTTTTTTGGCATGAGAGATAAATTCTTTTTCGCCCTCCTTTAAGCTGATGGAGTTCACCACACATTTTCCCTGCACGACCTGTAAACCGGCTTCCAGGATTTCCCATTTGGAAGAATCGATCATAATGGGAATCCGTGAAATATCCGGTTCGGCAGCGATTAAATTCAGGAATTTGACCATCCAGTATTTTCCGTCGAGCAAACCGTCATCAAAATTGACATCCAGGATCTGTGCACCGCCTTCAACCTGGTGGCGGGCAATATCCAACGCTTCAGTATAGTTCCCTTCTTTAATAAGTCGCAGAAATTTCTTAGAACCAGCGACATTGGTACGTTCGCCAACATTAATAAAATTGGATTCTGGTGTTATAATTAAAGGTTCTAAACCTGATAATCTTAAATATCTCATAATTTTATAATTCATTTTAAAAGGCACGAAGTGGCGTAATCATCAGCATTAGGTAAGCGAAGCGCAGCCCAATGACGGTAATAAAAACACAAATCAAAGCCACAAAGTGGCGCAGTCATCAGCATTGGGTGTAGCCCAATGAAAATATCACACGTCGCCGGAGAGCCACGAAGTGGCGCAATCATCAGAATTGGGTAAGCGAAGCCCAGCCCAATGACGGTAATAAAAACACAAATCAAAGCCACGAAGTGGCGTAATCATCAGCATTGGGTAAGCGAAGCGCAGCCCAATGAAGGTAACAAAAACACAAATCAAAGCCACGAAGTGGCGCAATCATCAGCATTGGTAAGCGAAGCGCAGCCCAATGAAATTATCACACGTCGTTGGAAAGCCACGAAGTGGCGCGATCATCAGCATTGGGTGTAGCCCAATGAAATCATCACACGTCGCCGGAGAGCCACGAAGTGGCGCAATCCTCTCCATTAAGTTAATCCCAAATATATCTCTCATCATATTCAACATTGTATTTCTTTAAAAACAACAGAAGTTCTTCCTGGAAAGATTTATTTTGATGATGTACTTCCTGATTAATAATATAATTCTTTACAGTTTCTATCTCCGTTGGATTTACCGAAAATGCACCGTAACCGTTCTGCCAATAAAAATTTTTAAATTCATGACCTTTTGTTTTTATCCATTTTGAAGAATGAGACTTTACTTCTTCGAGTAATTTCATCAAAGCAATTTTCTTGGATAATAAACACAAAATATGAACGTGATCTCTGTACCCGCCTATCTGGATTGGATCACATTCCAGATTTTTACAGATACCTCCTAAATATTTAAAGAGTTCTTCTTCTATCTTCGCCGATATTAAAGGATTTCGGTGTTTGGTCGAAAAAACCAAATGGATGTAGATTTTATTTAAAGACTGGCCCATTTTATTTGTGTTTTATTTCTTGACATCTTGATTTCGGTCTTTCAGACCTTTTATGCTTTTGCCGTATTTTCATTGGGCCGCGCTGCGCTCACCCAATGTTGTTGATTTCGCCACTTCGTGGCTTTATGGCGTTTTAATAAAACCAGATAGTTATCAATTTAAATCTCTACTGTGATTTTACGCGGTTCGTAATTCTTCACCAAATCAGCGACGGCCTTGATGTGAGCCGGAGTTGTTCCGCAACAACCGCCGATAATATTCACGAGACCTTTGTCAACATATTCGCGTATCTGTTCAGCCATGAATTCGGGACTTTCGTCGTACTGACCGAAAGCATTCGGTAAACCTGCATTGGGATAAGCAGAAATAAATAATCTGGAATTTTTGGCTAATGTTTCTAAATATGGTGTTAACTGTTTCGCTCCCAAAGCGCAGTTTAAACCGACACTTAAAAGATTCAGATGCGATACCGAAATAAGGAACGCTTCTGCGGTCTGGCCGCTCAATGTTCTTCCGGAAGCGTCGGTGATGGTGCCGGAAACCATAATGGGAATATGAACATTTCTTTCTTCCTGAATTTCATCAATCGCAAAAAGTGCGGCTTTGGCATTTAAGGTATCAAAAACCGTTTCTACGAGGAGAATATCGCAACCGCCGTCTAACAAAGCTTCTGCCTGTTGCCGGTAAGCAATCCTTAACTCATCAAAAGTAATGGCGCGGAATCCCGGATCATTTACATCCGGACTTAAACTTGCAGTTTTGTTGGTCGGACCTATCGAGCCTGCTACAAATCTCGGCTTGCCCGGATTTACTGCGGTGAATTCATCGCAGACTTTTCTGGCTGTTTTTGACGATTCATAATTGAGTTCGTACACCAATTCCTCCAGGTGATAATCTGCCATTGCGACTGTAGTACCGGAAAAGGTATTGGTTTCGATGATGTCTGCGCCGGCTTGCAGATATTTGCGGTGAACTTCTTCGATCGCATTTGGTTGGGTTAATGACAGCAAATCGTTGTTTCCTTTTAAAGAATGCGGCCAATCATTGAATCTTTCGCCGCGGTAATCTTCCTCGGTGAAATTATAGCGTTGCAGCATTGTTCCCATGGCACCGTCGAGAACGAGGATCCTTTCGGAAAGCGCCTGATAAAGTATATCGGTATTTTTCATTGTATCACTGATTTTATTGGATGCAGTACGCTGCGTGAGGGCGGAACTGGAAATCCCGCAGTATGCGGGGGCGGTAGCGCGGGCACGAGGAATTGGAAGTGCAGACCGACGCGGTTTTGGAATTTGGAAGGGACTTCAGTTGGGGAAATTCTAAAATCGGGGCACGCCCAAAAAAGAGACATGCGAAGTGAGCTTCAGGTTTTATTTCTGAAACGAAAGTGTGTAAATAACGGGTGTTTTTTGGCAGCGGATCTTTCAATTTATCTATAAATTAAAATTGAAAATGCTACCGGTACAAGGGTAAAATATGTGTGTTATCTGTTCCCGAAATTTCGGGATAGAATGTAGCACCTTCTCCGTTGCCGAAGGGTTGCCAAGGTTTCACAGAGTCTAATCTCTCCACCTTTCTTGATAACATTTTCAATAAGTAAATGAACAAAGTCTGTTGCAAATATAACTATTTTTTATAAATGCGCTCACCGGCAGAAAAGTATTTATTTGCTATTTTTGACAGCTTAAAACATGATTTGTAATGACGGCTGAGAAAGAAAGACTGCTCAATGATGAATGGAAAAAATGGGGACCGTATGTGAGCAACCGCCAATGGGGCACGGTACGCGAGGATTACAGCAACGATGGCGATGCCTGGGGATATACCACTTACAATGAGGCGATGAGCAGAACTTACCGCTGGAGCGAAGACGGAATAGCGGGTATAAGTGATGATAAACAAAGGCTTTGTTTTGCGTTGGCTTTCTGGAACCGGAATGATAAAATGGTTAAGGAACGTTTCTTCGGCCTGAGCAACTACGAGGGAAATCACGGCGAAGATGTAAAGGAAATATATTATGAATTAGACAACACACCATCGCATTCCTACATGAAAATGGTGTACAAATATCCCATAAATGCTTTCCCGTACGATGATCTTATTGCTGAAAACGGCCGCCGAAGTAGATCTGACCCCGAATATGAACTTGTAGATACCGGAATATTTAACAATAATGAATACTTTGACATATTTATAGAATATGCCAAAATCCATTTTGATGATATTTTGGTGCGCGTCACCGTTACGAACCGAAGTACACAGAAAGCACCTCTTGTCGTATTACCAACCCTGTGGTACCGCAATAACTGGTCCTGGGGTTATGGCTCTTATAAGCCTAACCTAAAAAGTTCGGTGAATGGAATCATCGATATAAAACACGACACGGTAGCGGTAAAAAAACTGTACGCAAGAAATCCGGAAACATCGGCAGTCTTTTGCAATAACGAAACCAACGCGCAGAAAATTTTCGGTGTGGCGTCGGAGGAAAAATATTTTAAGGATGGCATCAACAATTTCCTTGTTCATGGTGAATGGAATGCCATAAATCCTGAAAAAGAAGGCACAAAAGCCGCTTTTCTTGTAGAGGCAGATATTGAAGGCGGTGCTACAGAAACTTTTGATTTCAGGTTAAGTCCGCATGATATGGACAATGCTTTCTTCGATTTTGATGAAGTCTTCGACCTGAGAAGGCAGGAAGCGGAAGAATTTTATGCAGACATACAAAGCAAGATGCCGGATGAAGAAGAAAAAAATGTGCAGCGGCAGGCATTTGCAGGTTTACTTTGGAACAAGCAGTTTTACCACTACAATGTTTCGAAATGGCTGAAAGGCGATCCGAAATGGGAAGCACCACGAAACTTTTCGAAGTTTGTGCGCAACACCGAATGGAGCCACATGCAGAATAAAGATATTGTTTCAATGCCGGATAAATGGGAATATCCGTGGTTTGCAACATGGGATCTGGCTTTCCATTGTGTACCTTACGCGATTATTGATGCCTGTTTTGCAAAAGACCAGCTGAAACTCCTAACCAAAGAATGGTATATTCATCCCAACGGGCAACTTCCCGCGTATGAATGGGATTTCAGCGATGTAAATCCACCAGTGCACGCGTGGTCTACTTTCCGGGTTTTTAAAATTGACGAAAACATCAACGGTAAAGCAGATATTCCTTTTCTGGAAAGCGTCTTCCAGAAGCTTCTACTCAATTTTACCTGGTGGGTAAACCGGAAAGACAAGAACGGAAATAATGTATTTGGTGGCGGCTTTCTGGGGCTGGATAATATCGGAGCCTTCGACCGGAATATGGAATTTAAAAATGGCTACCACCTGGAGCAGGCCGATGGAACAAGCTGGATGGCGATGTTTGCGCTGAATATGATGCGGATCGCAATGGAACTTGCCCTGCATAATCCGGTATATGAAGATATGGCCATAAAATTCTTCGAGCATTACCTTTATATCGCCAACGCGATGGAAAATCTTGGACAGAAAAAGAACGGCTTGTGGAATGAAGAAGACGGCTTCTTCTATGACGTTTTGCAACTTAATGACGGCGATTCGAAATCACTGAAATTACGGAGCATTGTGGGTTTAATTCCGCTGTTTGCTGTGGAGATCGTAGAACATGAATTGTTGGAGAAACTGCCGAATTTCCGGGCACGCATGGAGTGGATCCTGAAACATAAACCAGAACTGGCCGAACTTGTTTCGCACTGGGAAGTAGAAGGTAAAGGCGGAAAACACCTGATGAGTATTCTGCGCAAAACACGTTTGAAAAGAGTTCTGAACCGGATGGTCGACGAAACAGAATTCCTCTCCGAGTACGGGATCCGGTCTATGTCGAAGATCTATGAAAATGACCCTTACGAATTTCATGTCGACGGTAAGAAATTTACAGTAAAATATACGCCGGCAGAAAGCGACAGCAGCATGTTTGGCGGAAACAGCAACTGGCGCGGACCGATTTGGTTTCCGGTTAATTTCCTTATTGTCGAAAGCCTGCAGCGGTTCCACTATTACCATGGGGAAAACTTTAAAATAGAATATCCTGCCCGCAGCGGTGAACTGAAAAACCTCGATTTTGTAGCACTTGACCTCAGCTTAAGGCTCTATTCGATATTCAAAAAAGATGAACTCGGAAACCGGCCATTTAATGGTGGAAACGAACTCCTGAATCATGATGAGCATTTCCGGGATTATATTATGTTTTATGAATATTTTAACGGTGATACCGGTCAGGGAATTGGCGCATCACACCAAACCGGCTGGACCGCAACCATTGCCAAACTACTGCAACCCCGGATAGGCTCCAGACCGATAATTGAAAAAGCAGTGTCCTAGAACACCGCTTTTTCCTTTTATATTGTTGCATTAAACTCTGTTTAAACCTTGGCACCATTCACAGAAACCTCGTAGTTTACAGTAACATTCGGCTCGAGCGTTTTTGATACTGAACAATATTTTTGAAATGAAAGTTCCGCAGCCCGAAGCGCTTTTTGAGGATCGATGTTTCCTTCGAGGAAAAATTGAACCAAAATGGTTTTGAAAGGTTTTGCTTCATCCACGGAAATTCGCTCACCCTGTACCTCCGCTGAAAAACCGGTGAGTTCCTGACGCTGTTTTTTCAGAATATTTACCATATCGATCCCGCTGCAGCCTGCAACTGCCATCAGAAGTGATTCCATAGGTGAGACCGCTATTGTTCCCTCGTTTTGCGAAATATTATCGAGTAAAATGCTGTTTCCCAGTGCATTTTTACATTCAAATAAATAATCGTCATTGATTCTGTTGAGTGTGATTTTCATTTATAGATTTTATTGATTTTTTTATGATTAGAATTTAAACGTGATCCATTGACTCTAAACTTTTTTTAATTAAAATTGTAAAATCGCATTAAACATAATTATGAAACTACGGAACGTTCAAGTATTTTTCGATTCAAATATTTTACAAAATTCCGCGCGCCTTAATTTCAAGATATTTGTTTATGACTTCAACATTCAGATTTTCAGGCAGTGTATAAACAGTATAAATACCATATTTCTTTAGTTCCTGAATGATCAGTCTTTTCTCGTATTCAAATTTCTCAGCTAAGATCTCATCGTAAATTTCCTGCATATTTTCAGGATCGTGCTGAATAAGCTGCTGCAGTTCCGCATTCTTAAAAAAGATAAGTACAACCAGATGGTTCCGCGCTATGCCACGTAAATATTTGATCTGTCGGTTGAGTGCATCCAGCGTTTCAAAATTCGAAAAAAGCAGAATGAGGCTCCGCTGGGCAACCGAAAACTTTAGGTCTTGATAAAGTCTGCTGTAATCGCTTTCATCAAAATTAGTCTGAACATTGTACAATGCTTCAGAGATTTTTCTGAGTTGCCCAGGTTTACTGTCTGCAGCAACTTTATTTTCTGTATTTTTCGCAAAAGTCATCAAGCCCGCGCGGTCATTTTTTTTAAGGATAATATGGCTTAAGGCCATTGCGGCGTTGATCGAGTAATCGAGCAGACTTACGCCATTGAAAGGCATTTGCATGGTTCTTCCTTTGTCGATGAGCATATAAACCCGCTGCGATTTCTCATCCTGAAACTGATTGACCATAAGTTGGCTCCGTTTAGAAGTGGCGCGCCAGTTGATGGTCCTTACATCATCGCCGGGAACGTATTCTTTGATCTGCTCGAATTCCATTGTGTGTCCCAACTGCCGGATCTTTTTTACACCTCCTAAAAGAAATTCATTCTGCAGCGCCATCAGTTCATACTTTCTCAGATGAACAAATGAGGGATAACTTGGCAAAACCGCATTTTTTTGAAAACTGAAACGCCGCGAAACAAATCCCAGCCCGGATTCTGCGAAAATATGAAGACTGCCGAAACTGTATTCACCGCGTTCTTTAGGTTGCAGGAAATATTCCAAAAAAACGTGGTGGCCGGAACTGATATCTCGTCTAATCAAAAAGTTTCTTTCCTGAAACTGATACGGGATCTCGTCGATTATTTTTGTTTTAATTCTGAAATCATAATTATTTTTAAGATCGATCTTTACAGAATTTGAGTCACCGTTAGAAAGTTTTTCAGGCAGAATACGTTGGGCCTGAATTCCGCTCCTGTTGGTAAAAAGAAACATGAACTCCACACAGGCAGCGATGAAAACACCGATCAGTAAAGCGTGTGCAAACCCCATCAATACCGGAAAGAAAAATGCCAGTACGTAACAAATTCCGACACCCAAAAGTGCAGCGAAAAAACGGGTATTGAGGAAAAGGTTTTTCATCACCTGAAAATTTTCGTTATGGTCATAGAAAGTATCGCTTAAAATTCAGTTTAATAATCACAGTTTTGAGTCGCATTCTCAGTCACCTTTGACTTTACAAATTTCCTGATAGGTTTATCTTGGAATTTCAATAGTTTCAAGTATCTGGCGAATGATCTCGTCGGCAGTTAAACCTTCCATCTCACGCTCCGGAGAAACCATGATCCGGTGGCGCAAAACAGCAAAACTGGCTTCTTTGATGTCTTCGGGTGTTACAAAATCCCGGGCGCGCAGGGCAGCAAAAGATTTGGAGGCAGCCAGCAGTGCAAGGCTTGCCCGCGGCGATGCACCCAGATACAGAAACTGATTTTCACGCGTGCTCACAGTTATCTTGGCAATGTATTCCAGGAGTTGTGGTTCTACAAGAATATTGCGAACAATAGCCTGGTAAGCCCGTAACTGCTGAGCAGTAATGATCTTCTGCACCGCATCTGACTTATCATCAAGTCTGTTCTCATGCTGTTTTTTAATGATTTCGGTTTCCTGCTTCAGATCCGGATAACCGACATTGATCTTAAAAAGAAACCTGTCCAACTGTGCTTCCGGAAGACGGTAAGTTCCCTCATGCTCGACAGGGTTCTGTGTAGCAACTACGAGAAACGGTTCCTGCATATCGTACTGTATACCATCCATCGTGATCTGGCGCTCCTCCATCACTTCAAATAAAGCAGCCTGTGTTTTCGCGGGCGAACGGTTGATTTCATCAATGAGAATAAAACTGGAAAATACAGGACCTTTTTTAAATTCAAATTCAGCGTTCTTTACATTAAAGATCGATGTCCCTAAAATATCGGATGGCATGAGATCCGGCGTAAACTGTATCCTGCTGAAATCCACATCTACAGTCCTAGCAAGCAGTTTTGCAGTGAGCGTTTTTGCCACGCCAGGAACACCTTCGATCAAAACATGACCGTGAGAAAGCAGTGCAGCCAACAGATGC
This sequence comes from Kaistella palustris DSM 21579, assembly GCF_000422265.1. Taxonomy (GTDB): domain Bacteria; phylum Bacteroidota; class Bacteroidia; order Flavobacteriales; family Weeksellaceae; genus Kaistella; species Kaistella palustris. The sequence goes on along the minus strand of NZ_AULL01000016.1, from coordinate 61,877 downwards.
TCTACCATGGATTCCTGACCGATTATTACTTTTCCGATCTCTGCTTTTACAGCTTCCATATTTTGCTGCAGTTCTTTCATCTCAAGACGGGGTTGAAATTCGTTGTTTATATTTTCAGCCGTAGAAGTTTCGGTATTTTCCATAGTGTTATTTATTTTTATTAAAAGGTTTTTAAACCTAAAGCAAATTTTGTTTTACCTTAAAATTTCGTCGAGTAATTTATTCATCGTGATCAAATCTTCTTTCGTCACCGCAGCGTACGGATCCTGTGCCTTTTGAAGGAGGTTTACGGCTTCAGGAATTTTCTGTTCGGGCTGTCCTGATTTTAATTGCAGAGCGTATATAAATTTTTCATCCAGATTCTGGGTGTCAAGAAGTAGATCCTGGCGCACACGGTTAAGGAAATACTGCGCTTTTTTCGCCATCATATCATGGAAATCACCTTCCTGCATATACAAATTGCTGATGCTTTTTACGAATTCAACCGAGCGGTTTTTCAATGGCTCAATCACCGGAATAACACGTTGCTTTCGCTTTGCATTGAAAATAACAAAGAGTACAAGTCCAGCGAGAAAGAGCCACCACGCATATTTCAGCGCCGGCTTCGACAAGATGAACCGCAGCGGCGAAGCAGATTCTGCGGCGTCCCCGGTTGTGTTCATAAACCAGACTGTTTCGCGGTCGGGCAGATAAGAAAAAACATCCTGCACATACTTTTCATTTCCCGGACGCAAAAGATAATAATTTGTGATGAACAGCGGTTGTGAATGTAAATACAAATTTCCTTTGCCGAATGGAATTTTGATGAAATTTAGCTTACCGCCATCGAACGCAGCAGTTCCCAATACAGAAGCTTCATCTCCAAAACTTGAAAACCCCCGCCCGTCCGCAAATTTATCGAGTATCAAGGAATCGCGCTTAAATTTTCGGTCTGTAAGTTTCAGTACATTATCGTAGCGAAGGCTGCTGGTCCTGATGCGAAAACCCAGGGAATCCATGACCGCAGCAGGAAACTCCTCGGAAATAAAAAGCGCATCAGAACCATTCTGAACATTTGTAAGGATTTTTTTCCAGGACTCAATATCCAGCTCCGACTGTACTACGAGTATATTTTGCGGAAACCGGTTTGTGGCAGAATAATAGTCGTAAGGTGACAATTGTGTTCTTTTCAGTTTTCCTTTGAGCAGGTGACCGGCTTCATTATCAAAAATATAAAGACCAAACGGCGATTTTTTTGTCACATCGAAATTTTTGCGCCAATCGGTTCTTTCTGTTTTGCCCATTTCGAGCAAAACCAACAGCAACATCACGAGAATGAAAATAATCCCGTATAACCTGAATGTTTTATTCATTTGATGACGCGGTATTTTTTTCAGTCTGAATTCTGAAGTTTAAAAATTTCTGCCGGTAACTGAAGTAATCATTTTCGGTAACATTAAATTCACCATACCAAACATAATCGAAAATGTAAGTAAGCTCTTTGAAATCCTTTTGCAGATTTGAATTGTTAATTTCTGCCAGATAATCTTTATTGGTTTTTTCGGGAGTCCAGCGCAGGATCTTCTGGTCGGACATTTTTTTTAATACATATAAAAAGTGATATCTTACCGCTGCGCGGAAATCTTTCGTTTTTTCGAGATCCGCGATTTTACCTGCAAAATTAATCTCATGGATGTTTTCTACTATGTCCTGACTCGTAATATTGAACTTCCCGCGTCTTTTCCCGAAAAATATATTTCCGCTGTTACCCAACAGAAAGCGAATAAGAAAGTAGACCACCACCGCACTTATCGCCAAAGCCAGAAAACGGAGAATATAAATAACGTAGGTTGCGCTTTTAAGTGGATCTGTTTGCCCGAAAATGGTCTGTATCAATTTTATGAGCCTTTTCTGAAGTTTTTGCCAGAGAGATTCCCGGGGTTTTGTAGTACTGTAATCAAAATCCGGCGTTTTGTATTTTTCCCGGAAACCTTCCTGAAAAGATTTCGGATATACCAAATTATCAGTCCAGTGAAATCCCCGCACAGAATCTTCTGCATAATTTCTGTATAAACTTTGGAGGGAATCCGCTTTTGGCGTGGCAGGCGGAACAGCTACATTCTGTGAAAATGCACTTGCGGACACATACAGTAAAATGGAAATCAGCTTAAATCTCATGGGTACCGATCGAGTCTATTTCTGTAAAGTCGCTGTGCCGGTGCAGATCAGTCCGGCTGTCATAATACTGCAAACCGGAGTTCACGAGAATTGCGTTCATCATTAAAAAAGAAATTAAAACAGCAATTCCGTAAAAGATGAGGAATAAAATACCGTCGGTTCCCTGCAAAATGTTTTCGGGTTCGGATCCGTCTGGCGTAACCGTAAATATCTTGCCGAAGATAATGAGCGTTGGAATGAGGGTAACCGCTGAGATAATGGTTTGAATGATCAGATAAAGCACGACTGTTGAACCCCAATATTTCCAGAACGGAGATTTCTCGCGTCCGTTTCTGTAGGAAAACTGTGCACGAAGCGCATAACTCAGGGAATCAAAAAATCCCTTGTCGGTACTGAAATAATCATACATCAGGAAGTTGATAACACTAAGGGTGGCAGGTCCGAGAAGGATCAGAAGCAAAAACCCTACGAAGATAAATACGAGCAGACCTGAAATCCCGAACACAATCATAGCTAATGGCATCACGATGAAAACGAGCCCCAGAAAAAATTTCAGAAATCGGCCGGTATTTTTCTTCAGGTCTCCAAGCATGTCATCTACGGTAATATTTTTGCTTCCGGTTTCGCACAGGCGTTTTATGTAAAGTACGGGAAATAAATACGACACCATCATTACTGCCATAAAAAGTAGAAATACAATTCCCGTGACAAGAAAAAGTACGCCCTGATTTTCCTGGAAATAGGTTTCGAAATAATAACTTCCGCCGCCTGTATTGGAACCTGCGATCTGCAAAAACAATTCGCGGTAACCGATGATAAAAACAAAAACCAAAAGAATGAGCAACAGTCCGTTGATCAGAATATAGTTTCTGAAGTAATTTCTTCCGTACTCTTTAAAAAAATTAAAGGTATCAGAAATGAACGTTCCGAAGTCCCGTTTCCGGTAAAACTGCATTGGCGGGTTTGGTTTTGTTTGAGACAATATAGGGATAAATGAAATAATAAAAACCAACGAAAGTCAAACTTGTAGCGATCAGCAAAAAATTAAGGATCGGCGGCATCGTGAGCGCATACCGCGTTACGAATCCTTCCAAAACTCCGGCCGCGATGGTGAAAGGAACCGTGCTGAGGAAAATTTTGAAGGCATCTCTGAAACCCAGCTTGAAAGAATTGAACCGCGAATAGGTTTTCGGGAATAAAATCGAGGCACCTAATATCAGGCCGGCCATAGCCTCCACGACCATACTGAAAATTTCGAAAACGCCATGCAGCCAAATGCCTTTCGCGCTTTGCACCAGTGCACCGTGCTCATGAAAAAAATATTGGAAAGAACCCAACATAATACAGTTCTGAAGCAGCGCATACAATGTACCCACGCCGCCGAAAACCCCATAAGTAAAAAGCACAGCACCCACTTTTAAATTATTAAAGATAATAGAAACCGCACTTCCCCAGTTGGATCCCTGCTGGTAAACGCCAACGGCATTGCCTTTTGCAATATTTTCAATAGTTTCGTTAACATACTCCTCCCCCAGAATGATCTTCACAAATTCCTTATCGTAATACGCAGAGATAAAACCAATCAGCGTAAACAGAATAAAAAAGCCAAAAGCATAGCTTAAAAACCGGCGGTACTGAAAAACCAACAGCGGGACTTCGGTGGTGAAGAAAAAAAGAAAACGGTTTTTCCCAATCCGTTTCGTTTTGTAAATTTTCTGAAAAATGAGCGCCGATAAATTGTTGAGATAAAGTGTTGTTTTGCTCCTGGGATAATAGGTTTGTGCAAACGAAAGATCATTTACCAGATTGATGTATAGCGAGGAGAGTTCGTCGGGGTTTTTTTTCGATTTTCCAGTGATAACCTGCTCGATTCCCAACCATTTTTCTTTATTTTGTTTAATGAAGGCTACCTCTCTCATAAGGAGCTAAAATAATAAAAAATATGTCGCTTATCGCCATAAACACTTCACAAAATGTGAACATAAATTTCCATACTGCAAGTATTGGTACCCGTATACTGGCTTTCGGGATCGACATGGTAATTAAAGCCGCTTATCTCCTTGCTGCGTATCTGGTATTTTTTAAACTTTTTAGTCTGGGTGTGGTCCTCAACTCGCTCGACTCATGGTCTGTGACGGCGATTCTGATCCTGCTCAGCTTACCGGTCCACATTTACACCCTGTTTTGCGAAAGTGTAATGGAAGGCCAGACTTTTGGAAAAAGAATGTTGAAAATTAAAGTGGTAAAGATTGACGGTTTCCAGGCTAATTTTGGCGACTATCTGATGCGTTGGTTCTTTCGCCTCGTTGATATTTTTTCGAACTCCGGTATCGTTGGTTTGCTCAGTATGATCATTTCGAAGAACAACCAGCGTTTGGGCGGCATTGCATCGGGAACCGCAGTGATATCGCTTAAGAATGACATTTCACTTTCTCATACAATACTTGAAAATTTAAAAGTGGATTATATGCCGGCTTTTCCACAGGTCATTGCTCTTTCCGACGATGATGTGCGGATCATTAAAGAAAATTATCGGAAAGCCCTGAAAAGTGACGACCGGCTGATAATCTCGAAATTATCTGATAAAATAAAGGAAATCCTGAAACTGGAGATCGACCCAAGATCCTACACAGAACGGCAGTTCATCAATGTTATTCTGAAAGATTATAATTTTTACACAGGATCCGAAAACTAGTATATTTCCTTTCTACGGACTTTGTTCTTTTTTTCCTATATTTAATAATCAAAAAAAAGTAGAATATGAAGTACGAAAATAACAGATCCGGCAATGGCGGCGTTCTTACGCTCAGCAATGAAGATGAGGAAATTGGGCGCCTGACTTACACGATCTTTCCCGAAGATCATAAACTGATTATTTCATTTGTTCTGGTGCATTCGAAATTTGAAGGACGGGGCATGGGAAAATACCTTGTCGACGAGGCGATTCGCTTTGCACGCGACAATAACTGGAAAATCTACCCGCACTGTTCTTATGCACGCTCGGTTATGAACAGAATGAATGATGTAGAGGACATTTTACTGCAACGCTAAAAAACAAAACTCAAAGAATTTCTTTGAGTTTTGTTTGTTTAAATTGTTGACAGCAGGTCTTCGGTAATTTCCATATTGTGGTACACGTTCTGCACATCGTCATCTTCCTCAAATCGGTCCAGCATTTTCATATTTATCTTGAACTGGTCTTCTGAAACTTCTTTTGTCGTGTTTGGAATTCTTTCCAGTTCAGCGCTTTTCGGTTCAATGTTCAGTTCGTGAAGCTTATGCGAAAGTGTACCGAAATCTTCGAAAGCTGTGGTGATGAAAACCTCTTCATCGTCACTTTCAATATCCTGTGCGCCACCGTCGATCATCTCCATTTCAAAATCGTCCCACTCCATTTTTATTGATGCTTTATCTACTGAGAAAATACCTTTTCGGTCGAAGATAAAGGCGAGTTCACCATTTTTCCCAAGATTGCCATCAAATTTATTGAAAACAGCGCGTACGTTTGCTACAGTGCGTGTGGGATTATTTGTGGTACACTCTACAAAAAAAGCAACACCACCCTGGCCATAACCTTCATAAGTGATTTCCTCATAATTTTCAGCATCTGCGCCACTGGCTTTTTTAATTGCCCGTTCCACATTATCCTTGGGCATATTGGCTCCCTTGGCATTCTGAATACATCGGCGCAGCGCCGGGTTGGCATCGGGATCGGGTCCACCCGCTTTCACCGCCAGGGCAATATCTTTACCGATTTTAGAGAAGGTTTTTGCCATCTTGTCCCAACGGGCCATTTTTGATGCTTTTCTGTATTCGAACGCGCGTCCCATATTGTTTAATTTTAAAGTGCAAAAATACAATTTTGTTTACAAAAAAACACCTCCGTTGCGGGAGGTGCTTATTATTTAGAAAAATAATTTAATTATTTTCTCTTTTTTGCCGGAGCTTTTTTAGGAGCAACTACATCATTCTTTTTGTAAGTAGCCCATTCAGTAGCATCTTCGATTGCTCTAACAACAACTTTTCTGTCTTGTTGTCTTTCTTCGTTAGAAGCTGTTTCCGGAACTACTGCTTTTTCTTCACCTACACCAATTGATTTAAGTGAGTTTACATCTACACCTCTTGCATCAAGAGCAGAAACTACAGCTGCAGCTCTTCTTCTTGAAAGGTCAAGGTTGTAAGCGGCAGCACCTTTTTTATCAGTTTGTCCTTCCAGTAGATAGTTACCACCGTCAGTTTTGATAAGTGTAGCAGCAGCATCTAATCTTGGTCCTGATTCAGCTTTGATAGTCGCTTTATCGAAATCGAAATAAATATTTTTCAATTCACCTTCTACTTCTGAAGCAGTAACAGATTTAGGTTTTGGACAACCGTTGTATTGTGCCAAACCGAATACTGTAGGACAAGCGTCGTCTTTATCTAAAACACCGTCACCATCTGTATCTGGCCAAGGACAACCGTTGTTTTCAGCTGGACCTGCAACATCCGGACAAGCATCGTCTTTATCAACAACACCATCACCGTCTGTATCTGGCCAAGGACAACCGTTATTTTCTACTGGTCCTGCAACATCTGGACATTGATCATCAATATCTGGAACTCCGTCGCCATCAGTATCAGGACATCCCTGGAACTCAGCTAAACCTGGAGTGTCAGGACATCTGTCATCTTTATCTAAGATACCATCTTTATCTCTATCCATGTTTCCGAATCTGAACAACAGGGAAGCAGATGCTTGCCAGAAATTCGCGATATCAGATTTATCTGTAGGAGTAGATACATAATCACCCTGGATACCAAGACCGAAGTTTTTGGTTACCCAGAAATTAGATCCAATACCTGTAGCTACAGTGAAGTGATCTTTTCTTCTTTGAGTGAAAGGCTCACCAGAGAAACCTGAGTAATAAGTACCGTTGGTATCTGTTAATGGGAAAGCTACACCTGAATAATCATGTCTCAAGTAGTTAGCACCAACTCTTAAATACGGATCGAACCAAGAATCTTCATTCCAAAGTCCGTTGAATTTAAACTGAAGACCTAAACCAGTCATCAGGAAAAATTCTTTTCCCATTCCAATTCTGTCGTTCGGTACGTTTCCTACAGAAGTCTGCCAGTCAAGAACCAAATACTTATTTAAGTTTCTGGCAACTGTTAACTTCGAAAGTGGTGGTGTGATAGTAAAATTGTTGATATTATACAATTCACCTCCGTCTCCGCCACCGAATGCTGTAGAGAATACATTCCCTACATTTCCGCCAGCAGCAGCATGGTTTACTCCGTGAGCACCAACACCGATAAGCCACGGATTGCTGGTAGTCTGAGCGAAAACAGTAGAGGCAACAGTAAGTGCCAATGCTGAAATTCCTAATTTTAGATTTTTCATAGAATTAAATGATTAAATAATTGATAATGCAAAATAAATATAAATTTTCTTTAAAAGCAAAGTTTTAAGATCTTATTTTAACTTTTCTTTAATATTCTGTCAAGATTTCTCTTGTTTTCTCTTTCTTTTATTCCTTCTCTTTTGTCGTACAGTTTTTTACCGCGGCCGAGTGCTATAAGAATTTTAGCTTTTCCCCTATCATTAATATACAATTTTAAAGGGATTATCGTATTTCCAACGTCTTTCAGTTTTTTTTCAAACTTTTGCAATTCTCTTTTGTGCAACAGCAACTTCCGTTCCCTTTTTATTTTGTGATTGTAAAACGTACCGAGTTTATACTCATCAATTGTCATGTTAATGATATAAAGTTCACCATCGATTATCTGGCAAAAAGCCTCCGTAATACTTGCTTTGGAGGAGCGCAAAGCTTTGATCTCAGTCCCTGTCAGCACCATCCCAGCCTCGGTTTCCTCGGAAAGCTCATACTCATACCGGGCGCGTTTATTAAAAATATTGACGGATTTTTCGATCTTCATTTTTTATGTTTTTTACCAACTGATAACGACTGTTAAAATTTTCGCGTTTTAACTAAATTTTATCTTAATTTTTTTTCAGAAACTCAGGTCTGTTTCGGGTTTCACTTTAAATGAAAAATTAATGCCGAAATCTTTTCGTAATTTTGCGGCAAATTTACAAAACTATATGTTAACAGTATCTAATTTATCCCTCCAGTTCGGGAAACGAGTACTTTTCGATGACGTAAATATCATGTTTACAAAGGGAAACTGCTACGGTATCATCGGCGCCAATGGGGCCGGGAAATCCACTTTCCTAAAAATTCTTACGGGCGAGCAGGATCCTACCACCGGTAGCGTCTCTTTGGAACCCGGCAAAAGAATGTCGGTTCTGGAGCAGGACCACTTTAAATATGACAATTTTACAGTCCTGGAAACTGTATTGAGAGGAAATAAAAAACTTTTCGAGATAAAAGAAGAAATGGATGCGCTGTACGCTAAGGAAGATTTTTCCGATGCTGACGGAATTAAAGCAGGTGAACTGGGCGTGATCTACGATGAAATGGGCGGCTGGAATTCTGAGTCCGACGCCATGACCATGTTATCTAACGTGGGAATTTCCGATGACAAGCATTACCAAATGATGAGTGAACTTGAAAACCAGAACAAAGTAAAGGTTCTTCTGGCGCAGGCGCTGTTCGGTAATCCTGATGTGCTGATCCTCGATGAGCCTACCAATGACCTGGACATTGAAACGATCGCCTGGCTCGAAGATTTTCTGTCAACTTATGAAAACACCGTTATTGTGGTCTCGCACGACCGTCACTTCCTGGACACCGTGTGTACCAATATTGCCGATCTGGATTATTCCAAATTAAACCTGTATACCGGAAATTATTCATTCTGGTATCAGGCTTCACAGCTGGCTACAAGACAGCGGCAGCAGGCTAACAAAAAAGCAGAAGAAAAGAAAAAGGAACTTCAGGACTTTATCGCAAGATTCTCATCCAACGTAGCAAAAGCAAAACAGGCTACAGCACGGAAGAAAATGATCGATAAACTGAACATTGAAGACATAAAACCAACATCCAGAAGATATCCCGCTATTATTTTCGATACCGAAAGGGAAGCCGGGGACCAGATCCTGGAAATTAAAGGTCTTGAAAAATCCAAGGACGGCGAACTGTTGTTTTCCAACATCGACCTTAATCTAAAGAAAGGTGATAAAGTAGCTGTACTCTCAAAAAACACTCTTGCGATCACCGAGTTTTTCGAAATTTTAGGCGGTAATTCTAAGGCTGACAAAGGAACGTACAATTGGGGAATTACCACCACGCAATCTTATATGCCACTGGACAACACTCCTTTCTTTCAGGAAGATATCAACTTGGTCGACTGGTTGCGCCAGTTTACAAAAAATGATGATGAACGCCATGAAGAATATATGCGTGGTTTCCTCGGGAAAATGCTTTTCTCGGGTGACGAAGCTTTAAAATCCTGCAAGGTACTTTCCGGAGGAGAGAAAATGCGCTGCATGTTTTCACGTATGATGCTTCAGCGCGCCAACGTTTTACTTTTAGATGAGCCGACCAATCACCTGGATCTGGAAAGTATTACGACCTTGAATAACTCCCTGGTAAATTTTAAAGGTACACTTCTACTCGCTTCCCATGACCACGAAATGCTCGAAACTGTATGTAACAGAGTAATTGAATTGACACCATCTGGTATTATCGACAGACAGATGACTTACGATGAGTATTTGGCCGATAAGAAAGTGAAAGAGCTGCAGCTTCAGATGTACTCTTAAATCACTTCCTCTCATATATAAAAAAAACCGTTCTTCAATGAGCGGTTTTTTTTGTGAAATAAAAGTTGGAGATCCCGAAAGAAACTGACCACCATTAATAGCAATCAGGCAATGAAAAGGCTTGCAATAGCCGTGGCCTGATCACCGGTAAGAATTTCGTCGAAAGAAGCTGATCCCGCGGCTGCTCCAAATAAAGTTGAGGTATTATAACCTGCCTGTGTCACATTCTGTTCACCTGCATAAACCGGGTCAGTTGCAGGCGGCATATTCCCGCCATTGGCAAGCTCGATCCAACCTTTATTTGCGCGCATTCTCCTCACTTTTGAAGCATGCCTGGCTTCCACCGAGTGAATCTGCAGTGCAGCCTGTAAAACTCCTTTATCCGAGGCCACATTTCCTGCCTGCCCTTTATATGCACGAACCCCGGTATCTTCAAAAGCCTGGGCCAAAGTCATAAACTGCTGATAATCGCTGAAAGGCTGAAAATTTCCGCCGGCGGTAAAATCAAAATTCGGCTGTGCACCCGGCATTTCACCCAGCGATGTAAGCGCAGCTTTCAAAAACGCGACATGCGCGGTTTCGTGTTTGCTGATCTGTTGAAAAACTACCCGGTCGGCACCTGGGATTAAACCGGACTGCGCCAGCCCTCTTCTGTAATATTCATCTTCCAGATATTCTAATGTTAATGCGAGCTTTAACGCCTCAACCAATGCAGATGCCGCGGCAAAACCGGATACAGCAGTGGTTTCTGCTTTTGCTGATGTAGCCATAAAGGAACCAAGGCCTACAGGAATCGCAGCAAGCGCTGCTTTTTTCCCAAAGTTTGTAAGTTGCGACAGACTCCCTGCGCGAGACGTTTCGGTGGTGAAAAATTTATCATCCGAAAGCTGATCTAATATTTTTAGTAAGTTCATAATATCTATTTTAAAATTAGTAATTAACCGATCCCCTGTTCTTTCCAGGTAAATGGAGTTTTGAAGAAGGAGCCGGCAGCTGCAACAATATCTTTCGGATCTTTGACCACATCGAGTCCATTGGAATTTACCACGTCGTCGCCCGAGAAATCTCCCGACCCTGGATTGATGATATCACGGATCGCTGAAGCATGTCGCGCTTCCACACTTACAATCTTACCGGCAATTACCAGATAATCCAGATTCGTAATGAATTTACCCGCTCCGTTGTACGCGGCGACACCGGTATCCTCCAGCGCTTTTGCAGTTGCAAGTATGGAATCACGGCTTTTGAAGTCGATATTGTCATATTTAAATTCCAGAGTAGGCAAAACATGCGGTGTGGCAGCAGTTAAGGCAGCTTTGAAAAAATCGCGGTGAATTACTTCATGATTATAGATATCCGTAAACAGCTGCTTTTCCACACTTGAAATACCCGAGTAAAAGCTGTTGACCACCTTAGTGTAAAAATCGGCTTCCAATTGTTCCAGCGCGTACGCATAATTTAAAATACCTACATCGCCCATCCCCAGATCAAAAACCGGATCTTCAATATACTGGTAATCGTCTTCTCTACAGCCGGCCAGAGTAAGACCTGCTACCACAAGTCCTACGCCGCCCAGTTTCAAAAAATTTCTTCTGCTGGTATCCAGGGTTGCTCCTCTGTTCGATACCTGAATCTGTTTTTCCATAATAATTTTATTTATTGGTTGATAATTATAATTACGACAGAAGATTTTGTTTGGATTTATTTTTTTATTAAAAATTTATACTTTACTATAAAACTTTGTTTTTGTGAACTGAAAATCAGTTTATATTTATTAAAAGTTAAACCAAGTTCATCCTTAATTTTATAAATGACATTCAGCATTTCAAATGGATTGAAAGAATTAAGAAAGTGCTCTATTTTGCCACTTTCCGACCGTTCAAAAAAAAACTCATTAAAAATTTCTATTTTTGTGAGATTATGAACCAAAAATGGATTTACAGCCCGGAGCCTGATGAAGAAACTGTAGACGCGCTGAGTACCTCACTTGGTTTTGGCACCTTCGAATCCAAGATCCTGGTTCTGCGTGGCATCGACAATTATCAGAAAGCACGCGAATTCTTTAAACCCAACCTCAACGATATTCACAATCCGTTCTTAATGAAGGATATGCAGCTTGCTGTAGACCGGATTGCCACCGCGATTGAGAATGGTGAGAAAATTCTGGTTTATGGCGATTACGATGTGGATGGTACCACCGCCGTAGCATTAATGTATCTCTACCTCAGCAAGATTGTTGATAAAAAATACCTCGATTATTATATTCCCGACCGAAATATCGAAGGTTACGGAATTTCTGTAGAAGGAATTAATTTCGCCAAAGAAAACGGATTTTCGGTCATTATAGCGCTGGATTGCGGCATTAAAGCCATCGACAAAGTTGAGTATGCCACGGCTTTAGGAATAGATTTTATTATCTGCGACCATCACCTTCCGGGTGAGGAAATTCCTGCTGCCGTTGCAGTTCTGGATCCAAAACGCAAGGACTGCAGATATCCTTTCAAGGAACTTTCAGGTTGCGGCGTGGGTTTTAAACTGTGTCAGGGCTTAAACACGATCTATAAAATTCCTGAAGCCGAACTTTTTGAACTTACAGACCTGCTGGCCATTTCTATTGCGGCGGATATTGTTTCTATGACAGGTGAAAACCGTGTGTTGGCAAAACAGGGTTTAAAGATTCTGCGCAAATCCCGCAACTTAGGCCTTCGGCTGCTGATCCCTGCCGACAAACTTGCCACCTTCGAAATTTCCAATATTGTTTTCGAGATCGCACCCAAAATAAATGCTGCCGGCCGGATTTCCCACGGCAAAGCGGCTGTTGAACTCATGGTTTCCGACAATCTGAAACAGGCGCACCAGATCGTAAACGACATCATCAGTCTTAATGATTCCCGCCGGGAAATGGATATGAGCAGCACTACCGAAGCTTTGCTACAGGTTGAGGAAAGCGGCCAGCTCCAAAATTTCTCAACCATTGTATATGGCGCAAACTGGAACAAGGGAGTAATTGGGATCGTGGCGTCCAGACTGATAGAAACCTATTATAAGCCTACCCTGGTTTTTACCGATGGAAACAATGGTGAATTGGTGGCTTCTGCCCGGTCGGTTGCCGATTTCGATGTGCATCACGCTTTAGAGATCTGCTCAGACTGTTTTCTGAAATTTGGTGGTCACCCCGCAGCGGCAGGACTTTCTATGGAAAGGCACATGTTCGAAACCTTCCGCGAGAAATTTGAGAAAACTGTGGCTGAAAAAATCCAGGAACACCAGAAACAGCCAAGTATAAAAATCGATTCAGATGTAGATATTGATGTTCTTAATAAAGATTTCTTCAATTTCCACCGCAAACTGGCGCCATTTGGCCCGCACAATATGAAACCTGTTTTTGTCCTTAAAAACCAAAAGGTTGCAGGTTATGTGAAAACGATGGGCAAAGATGAGGCGCATCTTAAATTTTACATACGGCAGGAATCGACAGGTAAAAACCTGGAATGCGTAGGTTTTAAACTCGGAAAATATGCCGATGATTTCCGCCACAGATCTTTTGATATGGCTTTTACCGTAGAGGAAAATCACTGGAAGGGCAACGTAACTTACAACCTGAATATTCGCGACGTGAGATTTCACGACTGATCTGTTCCTTTTATTAAAGGCTTCGGTGTCGCTTAAATTCTTTGGTACGGTCAAAAAGGTAGCGGTAAGTTGCTAATTTTCTCGTGATCTCCGTATTTAAATTTTCCGCTATATTGATCATCTTGGGATTAAAGTCGCCAATCCACTGCATTTCATAATCTTCAAAATCCGTTTTTTCGCGGAAGTGTTTTGTCCCTTCCCAAATCATGAATCCATCAATGCCTTTCCGCTGCCATTCCGGCACAATGCCAAAAACCAAACCGACCATTTTTTTATTCTTTTTAAAATATTTCAGCAGTAAAAACCTGAGTTTTTCCAAAATACCAAACTTTCCGTTCAGATATTTAAACCATTGATTCAGGTCCGGGATATTCATCCAGACTGCGATCGGCGTTTCTTTTTCATACACAAACCAGGAAATATGGTCGTTGATCACCGGCTTCAGCGTGCTGAAAAGCCTCAGTGTCTGCGCTTCCGAAAGTTGCTTACCTTCCGCATGCGACGCCCAGGCTTTGTTATAAACGGCAGTAAAGTCTTTGGCAAACTTTTCAATTTGGCCGGCTTTCATTCTTTTCGCTGAAATATCGCTGTTGCGGGAAATCCGTGCATGCATTTCCATAAAACTCTCCGGTACGGCATCGTGGATTTTTCTGCCAAAACACAACTGATTAAAGTAAACTTGAAAACCATAATTCTGAAAAAGATCACGATAATAAGGTGGATTATAATTCATACCAAACAGCGGCTCGAAAAAACCATCCGTTAGCAAACCCCAGAATTTATCGCGCTCACCAAAATTTATCGGCCCATCCATCGCTTCCATTCCCTTTTTCTGAAGATAATCCTTAGCAAAATCAAAAATAAAATCTGCAGTCTGCTGATCATTAACACAGTCGAAAAAACCAAAGCCACCTGTCGGCTGCTGCTGTTTATATTTTTTATTGATGAAAACCGCGATCTTTCCTACAGTTTCGTTTTTCTCATTTTTAAAGAGGAACCTTTCGCATTCGCCAAAGCGGAAAAACTTATTTTTTTGGGGATCAAATACTTCTTCAATATCTTTATCGAGCGGACGGATATAATTTTTGTCCTTGCGAAAGAGGCGTACGGGGAACTCCAGAAATTCATTTTTATCCGCAGGGGAATCGACTTTTATTACCTTCATATTTCAAAAATACCGATTTAATTTTTTTTCTGATTACAGGAAGAATTTAATTTTTTTCATTATTTTTATGGAAACTTCAAAATCTTGAAAAAAACCCTCGTTCTTTTTGCCCATCCTTATTATGAATATTCAACCGCCAATATCGAATTGATAAAGGTTTACGGAGACATGGCCGAGCTGGATTTCAAGGATTTATATGAGGAATTTCCGGATTTTCATATACCCACGTTTCGCGAGCGCAAGCGGATCCGGCAGTACGAACGGTTGATTTTTCATTTTCCGCTGATCTGGTTTTCATTGCCGCCGCTTTTAAAACTTTGGATCGACGAAGTTTTTGATATGACCTGGAATGCAGAAGTAAATCATCCGCTACAGAACAAAGACGCCTTTATCGTAGTAACGGTCGGCGGCAAAGAGGAAAACTATCTGGAAGGCGGCATGTACGGAACTACGGTTTCCGATCTGCTGAAATCACTGACACTCTCACTAAAAGTAAATAATATCGAAGTAAAAAATATTATAGAAGTATATAAAGCAGATGATCTTGATAAGACCGAACTGCTGGAATTTTCCGAAAAAATCAAGAAAAACCTGAAAGATTCATGATGGAGAATTCACTTGCAATGACCGCACTTATTTTTCTGGGTGCTGCGATTATTATGGTTCCGCTCGTTCGCCAACTTGGTTTAAGCTCGGTGATCGGTTTTATTTTGGGTGGAATCATCATTGGTCCTTTTGTTTTAAAACTTACCGGCAATGATTCCAATGACATCATGCACACCACCGAATTTGGAGTGATCATGCTGCTTTTTCTGATCGGTCTGGAGATTGAACCCCAAAAATTCTGGAAGATCCGGAAGAAGATCCTTGGCATGGGTCTCAGCCAGATGCTGCTTACGGTTGGCATACTTTTCCTCATCTTCTACATTGCTAAATGGCGGTCCGATCAGGCGCTGGTTGCTGCGCTGTGTTTCGCACTTTCCTCCACAGCGATCGTTCTGCAGACACTGAAGGAAAAGAATATTTTCCGCACGCAGGCTGGTGAAGCTTCGTTTTCAATTTTACTCTTCCAGGATATTTCGGTGATCCCGATTTTAGCCTTATTACCTGTCTTGGCCCGCAGACCGGATGATAAAGAACAGCAGATCCTGTTACAATATTTGCCCGACTGGCTGCAACCGTTCTCGATCTTTCTGGGTGTTTTTCTGCTGATTATTCTGGGGCGGTACGTATTTGTTCCGTTTCTGAGGTATGTGTCCCGCTCAGGCATGAATGAACTTCTGACTGCTTCATCGCTCTTTCTGGTTATCGGAGTATCGGAACTTATGGATGCTGTGGGACTCAGCCCCGCGCTTGGCGCCTTCATCGCAGGGGTAATGTTGGCCACCAGCGAATTCCGCCACGAACTCGAAAGTCAGATCGACCCATTCAAAGGTTTGCTGCTGGCGGTTTTCTTCGTGAGCGTGGGCGCCACGATCAATTTCTTCATCATCATGGAGGATCCCATGTTTATCTTCACCACTACAGTAGTGGTTCTGACGGTGAAGTTTGCGGTGCTTTTCGGTATATCCAAGTTTTTTAAACTTAAAATAGATCAGGCCTTCCTTACTGCCTTTGCGCTTTCGCAGATCGGGGAATTTGCCTTTGTGCTGATTAATTACTCAACTAATCTGTATCTGCTTGATCCAAAAATGAATGCGCAGCTACTCGCCATCACCGCGATCACTATGTGCATAACGCCTATCCTTTTAATTATAAACGAAAAATTTATAGCGCCGCGCTGGCCGCAACCAAATATTCATGATGACGAAATTAATGAACCTGTGAAACAGAAAAGCATCATCATCGTTGGATTCGGGCATTTTGGAAGCACCGTAGGACGGCTCCTGCGCGTAAACGGCATTAAAGCAACTGTTTTGGATATTGATCCGGACCGCGTAAATCTCTTGAGATCAAACGGCTTTAAAGTATATTTTGGCGATGCTTCCAAACCGGGAATTCTACGGTCGGCCGGCGCAGAAAATGCAGATCTCCTCATACTCTGTCTGGACAGCCCTGAGAAGAACAAGTTTGTGCTGGAATACGCGCGGCAAAAATTTCCGCAGCTCAAAATATTTGTAAGGGCAAAAAACCGGCTCGATGCCTACGATTTTTACAACAGCGGTGTAGAAAACATCTACCGTGAAACATTCGGGACCGCTGTAAATATGGCAGTTGACATTCTGAAAGCTACCGGTATGCGGGCGTATGCCGCGCGCCGCCTCGGGAAGAGATTTACACTTATCGACAAAGCAATGACACGCAAACTTGCAAAAGAACTGACCACAGACAGCGTCACCTTTTCAATGAAAGAGTATCTTGAAAGAGAGGCTGAACTTTTAGCCGAAGACAGTCATTCCTTCGATGAATCGCAGTGGAACGAAAATGAAGAGTTTTAAATACTTTTTAAATATAAAAAGGATGAATTTCGACAAACGGTATTAAAAACTTTTAATTGAAGGAATTACCAAAAACTTACTGCTTTACCAAAACCAAATAGTCCCACGGAGCCAGCGTAAAGGTTGTTTTCTCCTTAATATCAAAAATTTTGTCCGTAAAAAGCTCCCTATATTTGCCCTGAAAGTATTTAGTATTCAGATTCACCACCACGGCTTTATCTGAAAAATTAAAAACCGGAAAAACCGCATCGCTGTTTTGCTCGCGGTAAAAAGAAATGATCTTATCCTGCCGGTCATTAACCACACGGATCATTTCACCGCCGTATTTCCCATTCCAAAGCGCCTGGTTTTCATGTTTCAGATGAAACAGTTTCGAGAAGATCTGTTCGTTTTCGTGCTGTTTCCACTCGATCGGGTCCTTATCAAAAAATTTCAGGCTGCGGTCTAAACCCGCTTCCTGCCCGCTGTAGCAAAGCGGCATTCCATTTACAACACCGGTAAATACCATCGCGGTTTTTAAGCCCGGGCCGAAATTTTTCTGTGGCGTTCCATTCCAGGAATTCATATCATGGTTATCGGTAAATGTCATCCTGTAAGCATTCCGCGGAAAAGTGTTTACATCGTGTGCCATATATTCGGTCAGGCCGCCCAGACCTTTCTTTCTTGTAGTAGCGTCCATCATTTTTTCAAATAAAGTCCAGGAGTATTCCATATCGAAAGCGTTTTTCAATAAGTCCCGTGATTCCCATTCGGCAAGCATAAAAACAGGTTTTATTTCATCGAGCTGTCTACGGGCTTCATTCCAGAAATCCATTGGAATAAATCCGGCCGTATCCGCACGGTAACCGTCGATATTGCTTTCTTTAACCCAAAACTTAAGAGCGCCGGTCATATATTCCCGGAAATCCGGCCGGTCATAATCAAAGTCAATTATATCATCCCAGTCATACCACGGTGTAGGCTGAAAATTACCTTCACGCGTTTTTGTGTACCATTCGGGATGATCTTTTGTCAAAGGATTGTCCCAGGCGGAGTGATTCCCCACCCAATCAATGATGACGTACATTCCCATGGAATGAATCTTATCGACAAGATTTTTAAAATCAGCCATCGTTCCGAATTCCGGATTCACCGCTTTGAAATCTTTTACTGCATAATAACTTCCGAGCGTACCTTTTCGGATTTTCTCACCGATCGGATGAATCGGCATTAACCAGATGATATCCACACCCATTTTTTTCAGGCGGGGCAAATGTTTTTCAAATGCTTTAAAAGTTCCTTCCGGCGTATACTGGCGAAGGTTCACTTCGTAAATCGTCGCATTTTTGCTCCATTCCGGATGCGTCAGTTCCACGTATTCCTGCGGTTGGTAACGTGCATCAGTAGTTTGTGCGAAAACGGCACATACATTTATTAGTATAAAAAGGGCAAAGAAAAATTTTTTCATGAGGCAGATTTTTAAATTATTTCAAAAGACTGAGGATTGCAAGGCGGTAACCCTGCAGGCCAAAACCGCTTAAAACACCGTAGGTGTGCGCGGCGGTCACCGATTTTTGCCGGAATTCTTCGCGCTTATAAATATTGCTGATATGAACTTCAATTTTTGGAAGATTTATATTCTTCAGGCAGTCTGCAATTGCATAAGAATAATGGGTAAAAGCGCCGGGATTGATGATCACCGCATCATAATCGGTTTGCTGCAGTCTGTTGATGATTTCACCTTCGATATTGGATTGAAAATACAGAATACTGTGTTCCGTAAATTCGTCTTTTAAGCTGCCGAGAAAATCATCCATGGAAACATTTCCGTAGATATCGGGTTCGCGCGTGCCGAGAAGATTCAAATTAGGGCCGTTTAAAAGTAAAATTGTCATCGCTAAGTTTTTACAAATATAAGTGGTTTCGCACAACTCTTAGCTTAATAAGAAAATTAAGAAAGTTGAATTATGAGCGGTTAAAAAGCTCGGGAATTGAAGACCGCTATCAAAAATAATTATTTTTGATACAGGTTTTGGTGGAAAAATGCATTTTTTTAATACCTTCGGAATTGGTAATTTCGTGCGATGAAAATTTTCAAAAAAATTTTAAAATATACGGGCATCGTCCTCGCCTCGCTGATTCTTTTGCTTGCCATTTTGGTACTGAGTCTTCGGTTGCCGGCGGTGCAGAATTTTGCAAAGGGCAAACTCGTGAATTATCTGCAGGAAAAGATTCATACCGAAGTGCGGCTGGAACGTGTTTATGTAGATTTTCCCAACAGCCTGGTGATGGAAAATCTTTACTTAAAAGGCCAGCGCGTGGACACTTTGCTTTTCGCCCGGAAACTAGATGTCGGTCTAAATATTCCTAAACTTTTAAAAAACACCGCCGATCTTACATCGATCGACTTGCAGGGCGTGACGGCAAATGTAGTCCGCAAAGAAGACGGCACCTTTAATTTCGATTACATTACCAATGCTTTTGCCACTAAGGATTCGGAAGAAAGCAGTTCAAAACCTTTTATTATTTCTCTGGATAAGATTAAACTCAGAGATATCCGCGTGTCTTTTATCGATAAACAGTCCCGAAATGATATTGCGCTGTATTTTAAATCTTTCGATACGCGCGTAAAGACTTTCGATCTGCAGCAGAATTCGTATGCTGCGAACGACATTAATATGGACGGGCTAAAACTGAAACTCAAACAGGATTTCCTGGAAGAGGTTACCGACAAAGTTGCCGAAAAAGTGGATTCCCTGAACCAGCAGAAACCGATGAAGCTGGGGCTGAATAAAATAAAACTCACCAACTTCAACATTGATTACGGTGATGATAACACCAAAACATTCGCAAAGGTTATTTTTAAAGAACTCAGCACCAAAATCACTCAGCTCGATCTGCAGAAAAGTAATTATGGCATCGACAATCTTTATTTAAAGGGTGCCAACATCAACGCAAAACTATTTATGCCTGCTGCTAACGCTTCGTCAAAGAAAAAATCCGATACCAATAACAGTTCTTCCACCCAGAACTCCCTGGCTCTCGTACTGAAAAAACTTATTTTAGATGATGTAAAAGTTGCTTACGACAATACAGCGGTCGCACCTACAAGAAGCGGCATGGATTTCAACCACCTCAATTTCTCAAAAATGAATGTAGAGGTAAGGGATTTCAAAATGCAAAACGGCACTTTTGCCGGAACGGTAAACTCAGCAGAAATCCGGGAAGGTCGCGGACTGAATATTCAAAAACTGAAAACCGATTTTGTATACACCGATACGCAGGCTTACCTGAAAGACCTTTATCTTCAAACTCCAAAAACGACACTGCGCGACGAGCTCGTTCTGAATTACAATTCCTTTCAGCAACTCAGTGCAAATCCAGGTGCCGTGAAAATCCTGGCAAATATCCGTGATTCACGCGTGGGATTTTCAGATATTTTAATGCTCGTGCCATCATTGCGCAATACTGTTCCTTTTAACAAATATCCGAACGCGATTTTAAATGTAAATACAAGACTTCGCGGTACACTCAACGATCTACTTATTCAAAATCTGGAACTGTCCGGTTTGGATCAGTTAAGGGTAAGTGCTGCAGGAACCGTGAAAAATGCGATGGATCCGAACAACCTGTATTACGATCTGAATGTGCGTGAATTTTCGTCTTCTGCAAAAACAATTTACAACCTCGTTCCAAAAAATACGATTCCGCAAAACATCACGCTGCCTTCTTACTTCAAGATTGCCGGCACAGCGAAAGGCAGCACACAGATCGTGAATGCCAATTTACGGGTCTCATCAACTTTGGGAAATGCGGCGATCCGCGCGTCTGTGAATATGAAACAGAAAAATGCGGAAAAATATAATGTCCTTGCCAACCTTCAGAATTTACAACTCGGAAAAATCATTCAGAATAAAGATCTGGGTGCCATTACCGGACAGATTAAGGTAAACGGTCAAAGTTTCGATTATAAAAAAGCGGTAGCGGATCTTGCCGGTGATATTTCCTCGGTCTATTACAATGGTTACACCTACCGAAACATGAACCTGAATGGTAAAGTTAACCGTGGTGCGTACGTGATCAACCTGGATTCGAAAGACCCGAACGCCAACCTGAAACTGCTCGCCTCCGGAGTTTTTACCGATAAAAGTCCTTCTATAAAAGTTAACGGAACCATCCGCAGACTCGACCTTCACAAACTCGGTTTTTACAGCGACGAAATGATACTTGCCGGCGATCTCGACGGGAATTTCACGAGTTTGGATCCCGACGCACCCAACGGTTTTCTTCATTTGGAAAACTTTGCGGTCTCTGATACCAAAGATGTTTTCCCATTGCAGGAAGTTTCACTAACGGCGAAATCTACCGCAGACAGCAACCGGATCGTGCTGAAATCACAGATCGCCGATGTAGACCTTTCCGGCAAATATAAACTCACGCAGATCTTTGGATCGCTGCAGCAAACAGTAAATCAGTATTATCAATTTGAAAAGCCCGGAACCAAAACGGGAAAAGTGGATCCGAACCAGTTTTTCACTTTTAATGCAAAAATTAAAGACGATAATCTGCTGCGGAGATTTGTGCCCGAACTCACGGAATTTGAACCTGTCACCCTGACAGGAAATTACGACGCCGATTCCCGGAAACTCGAAGTGAATGGCCAGATCCCGCATATAACTTACGGTAAAAATAATATTGATGGCGGTGTATTGACCCTTAATAATTTTAATGATGCTTTGGTTTATGATATCAGCCTGGCTGAATTTAAAAATGAAAGTATCGCGCTGAATAAAGTGAATTTAAACGGCGACGTACAGAATAATCTCATCACGTACAATGCCACGACGAAGGACCAAAAAGATGTGACCAAATTTTTGATTGCAGGAAACGTGCAGAAGATGGGCGACCTAACCAAAATTAGTTTAAATCCCGAAGGTTTGAAACTGAATTATACAGACTGGCAGGTTGCGCCCGATAATTATCTGGAGCTGAGCAGTCGCGGAATTGTGGCTAATAATTTCGCGATCTCCAACGCCGGAAGCGAGATCCGCCTTCAGTCGGAAACACAGGTGCCCAACTCGCCACTCAATGTTTTTATTAAAGATTTCCAGATTGAAACACTTACGGAAATGGTAAAAAAAGACTCGCTCCTGGCTAAAGGTACCATCAACGGAACCGCACAGTTGCGCGATCTGAAGAATAATATGACTTTCACCTCTAATCTGGATGTTACCGATCTTTACGTGTACGGTAGCCCGGTTGGAAAATTAGACATCAAAGCAAATACGCAGAGTGCAGACGTTATCTTGGCAGATATTGCGCTATCCGGCTTTAACAATGATGTAAAACTCGGCGGAACTTACAATATGAAATCAAGTGCGCTGGATATGAATCTGAATATGAACCAGCTGCAGATGAAAACAGTTCAGGGCTTTTCCTTAAATGCCATCGAAGATACCAAAGGTTACCTTTCCGGAAATCTGAGGATCGGCGGGAATACAGGCGCTCCCACCGTTTTAGGCGCAGTGAAGTTTAATGATGTAGGTCTCGGAATTACGCAGCTTGGCAGTAAATTTAAAAATATTGATGACGAGATAAAATTCACGTCCCGCGGAATCGAGTTTAATGACTTTAAAATTAAAGACGAAACCGGAAACGCGGTAGCGATCGATGGCGCGGTGCTTACCACCACTTACAAGGATTTTGCTTTCAATTTAAATGTTGATGCAAAAGGTTTCAAAGTCGTGGATTCTGAAAAGGACAGTGATAAGATCATGTACGGAATTCTGGCGATCGATGCGGAACTGAAGATCCGCGGAAACCTTGACCTGCCCAAGGTCGACGGAAATTTAGCCGTTACCGACAAGACCGATTTTACCTTTGTTCTGCCCGATTCCTCGCCGGCACTTAAAGACCGTGAAGGAATTGTGGAATTCATCGATCAGGATCAGATCGCGCTGAAGGAAACCATCAAATCAGATTCGCTCACCAACCAAAGCGACATCAAAGGTATGGACGTGAATGTGAATATTGAGGTGAATAAAGAAGCGAAGATCTCTTTAATAATAGACAAGGCCAACGGCGATTTTGTAAAACTGCAGGGTCAGGCTCAGCTCACAGGTGGCATCGATCCTTCCGGAAAAACTACGCTGGTTGGTATTTATGAAGTAGAAAAAGGCGCTTACGAAATGTCGGTAAGTTTACTTAAAAGAAAATTCGAGATCGAAAAAGGCAGCACCATCACCTGGACCGGCGAACCTACGGCCGCGATCCTGGATATTACCGCCAATTATAAAACCGATGCGGCACCGCTCGACCTTTTGCAGCAACAGCTTACAGGCGTTTCGGGCAGTGAACTGAACCAATACAAGCAGCGAATCCCATTCAACACATTATTGATTATGAAGGGCGAGCTGATGAAACCGGTGATCACTTTTGATATCACCACATCGGAAACCAACAGCTCGGTTTCATCTGTTGTCCTGGATAATACGAGGGCAAAACTCGATCAGCTTCGCCGCGAAGAATCCGAGATGAACAAGCAGGTGTTTGCACTTCTACTTTTGAACCGGTTTGTAGGCGAAAACCCTTTCCAGAGCGATACAGGATTATCTGCTTCCACGTTGGCGAAACAAAGTGTCAGCCGCATCTTATCGGAGCAGCTCAATAATCTAGCAAAAGATCTTATTGGTGGTGTAGAGCTGAATTTCGATCTGGAATCTACGGAGGATTATTCCTCAGGTACCAAAAATGAGCGCACCGACCTGAATGTGGATCTGAGCAAAAGACTCTTTGACGACCGCCTGAAAGTTACGGTTGGCAACAACTTCGGTCTGGAAGGTGACACCAGAAAGAACGAACAGACGACCAATATTGCGGGCGACGTGACGCTGGAATACAGCCTCTCAAAAGACGGAAGATATATGCTGCGTGCTTACCGTAAAAATGATTACCAGGTTGCGCTGCAGGGACAGATCATAGAAACCGGTATTGGATTTATCATTACGCTGGACTACGATAAATTCCGCGAAATCTTCGAGCGGGCGCAAAAAAATAAACAACAGCAAAAACTTAACAGGAACTCCAAATAATGCAGAAATCACCTTTAACATATTTCAGAACGGCCGGATTTTTTGCTTTAATGCTTTTGATCTCCTCGTGCAGCAATACCAAGTTTCTGCAGGAAGGTCAAATGCTTTATACCGGCGCCAGGATCAACATTAAGAACGATACGCTTTCAAAAAAAGATAAAAATAATCTAAAAGAAGTGCTCACCGACCAGCTTCGTCCAAAACCGAATTCTTCATTTCTTGGTTTGCGGCCGCGACTTTACATCTATAACATAACTAAAGAGCCGAAAAAGGAAAAAGGACTGGGTTACTGGCTGAAATACAAGATTGGTGAAAAACCTGTTCTGCTGCAGGATGTGGACCGGGAGTTCAACAAGAAAATTATAGTAAACTATTCGGAAAACAAAGGTTTTTTCAATGCCAAAGCAACTTCCGATACGATCTCGAAAAACAGAAAAGCCAAAGTTATTTATACGCTTACGCCGGGCGCGCGCTACCTTATCAGCGGCGTGCATTTCCCGGAAGACTCCACGGTGATCAATTCCGAAATTCAGTCGATCTCCGATAAAACTTTTCTGAAAGCGGGCAATCCCTTCGATCTGGATGTCATTAAAGCGGAGCGTGAAAGAATAGACGAACACCTGAAGAACCGCGGTTTCTATTATTTCAGTCCCGATAATATCATCATTCAGGCAGACAGCACGGTGTTGAAAGAACCACGCGTCGAGTTATTTGTAAAGTTAAAGAACAATACACCTGAACTGGCAAAAGACCAGTTCACCATCGACAAAACCATCGTGTTCGCCGATTATAATATCGCCGATGTGAAACTGGGGAAATACGGCATTCCGTATAACACGGATTCGGTAGAAGTTTATAAGGACATTTACATCATTGATCCTGAGAAAAAATTCAAACCAAAAATCTTTGACCGTACGCTTTATTTTCAGAAGGGCGACCTTTATAACCGGACAGATCATAACTTATCGCTCAACCGCCTCATCAGTCTTGGTGTTTTTAAATTTGTGAAAAATGAATTTGTGGTTTCGGACTCGCTGGCCCATAAGTTCGATGCCTATTATCTTTTAACTCCGCGACCGTTTCAGTCGCTGCGCGTGGAAACTTTAGGCAAAACAAATTCCGCAAATTACACAGGTGGCGAGGTGAATCTCAACTGGACGCACCGAAATTTCTTCCGTGGTGCAGAGCAGCTGAAGGCCGCAGTTTACGGCGCTTTTGATGTGCAGGTTGGCGGACCGAAAGATGCCAACAATATCATACGTGTCGGTGGCAACGCAGAACTTTCGATTCCGAGAATTGTTGCGCCGTTTAGGTTTCATTCCTCCAGTGCCTATGTCCCGCGCACCAATATCAAGCTCGGCTACGAATATCTGAGCCGCACCAAACTCTATACGCTGCATAATTTTAATACCTCTTTTGGTTATCTCTGGAAGGAAAACGAAAGAAAAGAACATGAACTGAAAGTGCTGGATGTGACCTTGGTTGCTCCGCAAAACGTCAGCGAAGAATATCAGCAACAAATCGACGGCGATCCTGCAGCCGGCATCCTCCCCAACCCTTCTCTGGCGCGGGTTGTGGCCAAGCAACTTATTTTTGGACCGACTTACAGTTTTACCTACACCAACACCATGTTGCCAAAAAAGAACACTTTTTATTACAAGGGAACTGTGGATCTCGCGGGAACAATTGCCGGACTGGTGAGCGGCGCCGATGCGAAAGCTGGAAAAGAGAAAGAACTCTTCAATATTCCATTCAGCCAGTACGCCAAAATGGAACATGATTTCCGCTATTACCGAAAAGTGAACGACAAAAGTTCCATCGCTTCGCGGTTTATTGCAGGAATTGGTTATCCGTACGGGAATTCTACGGTGATGCCTTACGTAAAACAGTTTTTTGTGGGCGGCAGCAACAGTATACGTGCTTTCCGAGCCAGAACGCTCGGGCCGGGAAGTTACGATCCGCGCGGTCAGCAGGCGACTTTCTTTTTCGACCAGTCAGGCGACATCAAATTGGAAATGAATGCCGAATACCGCGCCAACATTTATAAATTTTTGAATGCGGCTGTTTTTGCAGATGCCGGAAATGTTTGGCTAATTAATGAAGATCCACTGAAACCGGGCGGCAAATTTTCAAAGGATTTCTTGAAGGAAATTGCCGTAGGTGCAGGTGTCGGTTTAAGACTGGATTTTTCTATTCTGATCCTGAGGTTGGATCTGGCTATGCCGCTGCGGGTTCCATATTATCAGGAAGGTGACCGCTGGACCTTCAACAGGATCGATTTCAGCAGCGGCGCCTGGAGGAGGGATAATCTCATATTGAATATTGCCATCGGCTATCCGTTCTAACCCAAAACTCCGCATGATGAAAAAATTCAAATTTTACTGGGAAACACTGAAAGAAACTTTTACGGAGTGGAACAACTCTCCGGCCGGCAAAGATTCTGCCAGTCTTGCTTATTACGCGATTTTTTCAATTCCCGGTCTGCTGATCATCATCATCTGGATCGCAGGCTATTTTTTTGGGCGTGAGGCGATTCAGGGAGAAATAAGCGCACAGATCAACACAATGATGGGCGAAGATGTCGCCAAAAGCATTGAGGAAATGATTGCTAGCGCACTTATTGACCGGCAGAATATCTTCATGAAGGTCGTTGGTATTTTTTCGCTTGTTTTCGGTGCCACCACCATATTTTTCCACCTTCAAAAATCACTGAATCAGCTCTGGGATGTGGAAGCTGCACCAAAAAAAGCGATCCTAAAATTCCTGCTGGACCGTGCAAATTCCCTGGGAATGATCTTGGTGATCGGTTTTCTGCTGATGACCACCATGCTGTTATCATCGCTGATCAGTTTATTTAATAATTTCCTTACGCAACAGTTTGGGTTTGAAACCTACCTGCTGATGGAGATCGTGAACTTTGCGGCAGGTTTTATTTTAATCGTGCTGGTATTTGCTTTTATGTTCAAAGTTTTGCCCGATGTGGAAATCTCCTGGCGTTCCGTTTGGGCGGGTGCTTTCCTTACCGCGCTGCTTTTCACCGTGGGCAAGTTTTTGCTGAGTCTTTATTTTGCCGAATTCAAACCTACCTCTGCATTTGGGAAAGCGGGAACTGTGATCCTTATTATGCTTTGGATCAACTATTCGTGTATGCTTATATTTTTCGGCGCCGAATTTACGAAGGTCTATTCGCAAAAAAAAGGCTTAAATATCGAACCCTCCAAACACGCCAAATGGAGCGCGGCCAAACTATATGACGCTGAAAGGAAATCACAGAAAACCGCTATCAACACCTTACAGGAAACCGAAAATATAACGGCTTAAATATGTGGGAACCGAATTTAATACTTCAGGTTAAAAAAATAATTTGTGTCATGATATTTTTTGCGGGATTTTCCTTAATTTTGCCGCACGCAAGACACATCCAAAGCCCGGATGGTGAAATTGGTAGACACGCTCGTTTCAGGTGCGAGTGCCCACAAGCTTGCAGGTTCGAGTCCTGTTCCGGGCACCAAAACACACTTTCCAGTGTGTTTTTTTTGCTTTAAGCTCAAAGTATAATTACGGTGAACCTCATAAAACGCAGAACATCTCTAAGCCCTGCTGATACATTCAGTTGTACTTAAAGTCCTGATTTCCATTCCATTCTCTTTCCTTTCACCGGTTAGATCTGACTTCATGATCTTGTGTCATTCAATTCCCACGATTTTTTTTTTAAAAATACCCACTGTAGGGTATATACTTTTTTGTGTGCTCCAATATCTTTGGTCTGCAGCAGGATATAAAATATTTTCAGCGATCCGGCGAAGAAGTATTTTTTCCATCTGCCGCAAAACATTTAACCTCAAAAATTTTTTACAATGAACACAAAAAATTACTTTCAAAAGATTGCATTTGTGGCACTCACCTTTTTCGGCCTCTCTGTGCAGGCGAACAACGTACAGATCAGCGGCACCTCGGTAGACACCGCAACAGGCCAAATTACATTTAGTCTGAAATGGGACAACAGCTGGCGTACCAATATAGCGCCTGCAAACCATGATGCAGTCTGGTTATTCATAAAATACCAGGACTGTGCAGACAAACTGTGGAAACATGCGAACCTTAGTGTAACTTCTGCAGACCATTCTGCCGGTGGCGCTCTGAAAGTGGATGCGGTATCCGACGGGAAAGGTGTTTTCATCTACCGCAGCTCAAACGGTGGCGGAAACATCAGCTCAACTTCCGTTACTTTAAAGATGAACGTTGCAGCGGCTAATTATGAAAACTATAATTTTAAAGTTTTCGGGGTGGAGATGGTGAATATTCCACAGATCTCATCCTATTGGGTTGGTGACGGAGTTGCCGCCTCGGCCTTTACAAAATATGAAATTACAGGCAATGGCTCGATCAGTTCTTCCGCCATTGGCTCAGGTAACAGCGCGCCTGCCGCCTTCCCAAAAGGATGGGCAAATTTCTATGCCATGAAGTATGAGATCTCCCAGGAACAGTACGTTAACTTTCTAAATACCCTGACTTATGGACAGCAGGCCCACAGGTCAGCAGCTGCACCGGATTCCCCACAGGGAACACAGGCGTTTGGCACCGCAAGCCGCAACGGTATAAAAATAAAAGTGCCCGGGAGCAACGCGGCAATTCCCGCAGTTTACGGTAATGATCTCACAGATGGCGACTTCGATGACTTAAATGATGGACAAAATATTGCCATGAGCACACTGGGCTATGCAGACGTCCTCGCCTACTTAGATTGGGCAGCACTGCGACCAATGAGCGAAATAGAGTTTGAAAAGATCTGCCGTGGTCCCTTGGCACCGGTAGCCGGCGAATATGCGTGGGGAACTACTGAAGCAACCGGCATTACACCAGGAGGCGTGGTGAATGGTGGGCAAGCTAATGAAGGATACAATACAGTGACTAACGGCCTGGCAAATTACGGTGCTTTAAGCGGATATGTTCCTGTAAATTTGGACGGACCTGTAAAGGTTGGTTTCAGCGCGACCAATTCCTCAGGGCGCCTTTCTGCATCTGCAGCATATTATGGTGCGATGGAGATGAGCGGAAATGTAGGAGAAATTACGGTGGCAGCGAAAACCGCAGGCGGCAGCACTTACACCGGAACACTCGGAGACGGACTGCTTTCCACCACCGCAGCAACCGACGGCGATGCCGATCAGGCAACCTGGCCCGACAATACAGGTCTTATACTGCGCGGAGGCCACTTTAATGCAAGCGGTTATGGCTACAGCGGAAATAACTCCGCACGTATGATGATCTCCGACCGGGCGGATACAGTAGGCGCTACCCGTATGTCCCAATACGGAGGAAGAGGTGTACGTTAATTTTCTGATTTGAAAAAAAGGAAACTAAAAAAAATCCCATTAACATTAAAATCAAATTAGAAAATGAAGACTATACTCACAAAACTACAGGTGTTGTCGCTCATTTTCCTGTTCCAAAACTTATTTTATGCGCAAAATGAAGAGCTGTATGCGTACCGCGGCGGTGCAGCAGATGGTTTTGCAACTGAAAGCGTAGAAACACAGAATTGCCAGACACCAAACAATCTTGTCGCCTACTTCGGAGGGGCGGGAGACGGCGAAGGCATGGACACATTAGCTGACAATGCAAGTTGCAGTACGCCATTTAACCAGTTCGCTTACTTTGGTGGCTCGGGTGATGGCGCTGCGACTGATGACCCTGCCCTCTTAAACTGCAGCACACCTTATCACTTCTTTGCTTATTTCGGTGGTGATGGTGACGGCGCATCTGAAGGCAAAACAACGGACGTTTGTCCTATCGATCCACCGGTAGCAGATTTTACGGCAGACGAAACTACAACATGTGTAGGTCATATTATAACATTTACAGATACCTCGACAAACAAACCGACGGGCTGGACCTGGACATTCGAAGGTGGAACACCGGCAACTGCATCGACAAAAACAGTGGGTGTAACGTACGGTTCACCCGGCGTTTACAAAGTAACACTCACCGCTGCAAACAATATTGGCTCAAATACAGTTACGAAGCCAGGCTATATTACCGTACTGGCCGATTGCACCACACTTGGAACCGCTCCCGAAGCGCAAAAGGTGAAAATGCAGGTATATCCGAATCCGACGAAAAATATCCTGTATATAAAATCGGATGAGATCATACTTAATGTTGAACTCTTTGACCTGGCCGGTAAAAAGATACTGGAGGCAAACCCCAAGCATATGCAAACCCAGCTGAATATTCAGCAAATACCGGCAGGTATGTACCTGCTTAGAATGCAAACGGCAGCGGGAATGACAGTTTCGAAAGTAATAAAGAGCGACTGATGAAAAATTAAATTTACACAGATAATGCTCAGCCGAAATGGATTTTTCCGTTTCGGCTTTTTTCGTTAAAAAAAAGCATAAAAAAACTTCCGAAAAATTAATTTCGGAAGTTAAGTAGCCCGTAGGGGAGTCGAACCCCTCTTACCAGGATGAAAACCTGAGGTCCTAACCGATAGACGAACGGGCCAGTGCGTCTTGTATATTGTGTTACGCTAAGTTATTAACGTGCTTGGTCAATTTACTTTTAAGATTAGCTGCTTTGTTTTTGTGGATGATGTTTTTCTTCACCAACTTATCCAACAAAGAGATTACTGAAGGCAATTGCTCTGTAGCAGCAGCTTTGTTCTCTTCATTTCGCAGAACTTTCAAAGCTGTTCTTGCAGTCTTGTGATAGTATCTGTTTCTTAATCTTTTCTTTTCGCTTTGTCTGATTCTTTTCAGAGCTGATTTATGATTTGCCATATCTTTCTAAAAACTTGGGTGCAAAGATAATAATCTTTTTCTTATTACAAAATAAATTTAAAAAAACTTTTTCAAGATTTTCATTAGTAGCCTATAAGGGAATCGAACCCCTGTTGCAAGACTGAAAATCTTGAGTCCTTACCACTAGACGAATAGGCCTTTGCTTTGAGGACTGCAAAAATATCACTAATGTTTTGATCCTGCAAACATCTCATAGTTTATTTGAAAACTTTTTCAATAACTGTGTTTTTAATGCCTTTCTCTTCGAGCTCTTTTTGCGTATTTACCGCCTCTTCGAGCGTGGTGAACCGGCCGTAAGTGTAATAGAATTTACCGTTTATCTTATCGCGTTTTACATCCTTCAGCGTGTTCAGCATATAAGAATTGGAACTCAGTTTTTGATCAGACACTGCAATTTCCAGGGTGTAATAGCCAATTCCCAGTTTTTGATTCGGAATAAATGAGATTGAGGTGGCGTTTTTGAAACCCGCATCTTTGGCATTCTTCAGGTTATTATCCCGAACCGAAGCCAGATTTGTGGTGCTGTAATAATATTTGTACATGCCGTTCTCCTTCATTGTAAGAATGTAATTCAAACCTTTCAAAGCAGGATCCGAGCCGGCATATTTCATTGGTGAGGACATCAGCAGAATGCGGAAATCGTTCTTCAAAGGTTTTTCCTCGGGCTTGTTGTCGGCGATTTTGGGTTGGCTGATATCGCCACCATTTCTTTCGAGCGCTTTTTTATATTTTTGAACCGCATCATAAATGCTTTCTGCAATTTCCCGCTGACCTTTGTCGGAAGAAAGGTAGCTCGCATCGTCATAGTTATTTACAAAACCGGTTTCAATAAGTATCGAGGGCATGGCATTCATCCGGAGAACATGGAGATCTGCCTGCTTGATGCCGCGCGAATACCTTTTGTCCCGGTTCGAAAAATTTTCTTCGACCAGACTTCCGATGAGCAGGCTGCTTTCCAGATATTTACTTTGCTGGATTTTCAATGCTATCAAAGATTCGGGAGATTTTGGATCATAAGACGCAAACATCTGCCTGTCCTTCTCATCGAGGTAAATCACGTCGTTTTCGGCCTTTGCCACTTCCAGATTGGTGCGGTTCTGATTTGGCCCCTGAATATAAGTTTCTGTACCGTTTGTTCCGGTGGAACTTGCAGGTGAAGCATTGACATGTACGGACAGGAAGAGGTCGGCCTTGCTGCGGTTTGCAAGTGTCGTACGCTCGCTCAGCGAGGGATATTCATCGTACTTTCGTGTATAGATCACTTTATAATCTTTATTCTTTTCGAGCAAGTTCCCAAGCTTCAGTATAATAGAAAGCGTAATGTCCTTTTCGCGCACCGTACCTAAGTCGCTGTATCTTCGGTTAGTACCTATGTCGTTGCCACCATGTCCGGCGTCGAGCACAATGGTAAATTTTTTCTGGGCACCACCGATAGCAAACAAAAGAAGGAAAAAGAAAAAGAAATATTTTTTAAACGAAAAACTGTAGGTAATCATCCTTAGATTTTAAAAATTGTATTAATTTTGACCACAAATTACAGAAAAAAGCGCTTTGGTCAAAACCGGCTTCAAAAATATACCACTAATTCTAATTATCCTAATTTTTAACAATTTTTTAGCACACCTCGGGGCTCAAAATTTGTCTGAAAATAAGGTAGTTAATGATACCATCCGGCAGGCGGATACTGTTGTGCTGAAGAAGGAACAGCTTGAGGCTGTGGTGAAAACCAAAGCCGACAACATTCGGAACGACATTCCGAAAAAGATGACCTTTCTCAATAAAAATGCGCAGGTCAACTATCAGGATATGACGATCGATGCTGATTATATTTCCATCGACTGGAACAAGTCTCTCATCTTCGCGCGTGGCGAACTCGATTCACTGGGACGGATTAAAACTCCCGCGGCAGCAACCCAAGGCGGCAAGAAATATGAGTATGACGAGTTTACCTATAATATAAAGACACGCCAGGCCATCGCCTTCAACGCGAGAACTGAAGAGAGCGAAGGCGTGATCGTGGCCGAAAAAACGAAGAAATACAACGATTCCGTATTCTTTATGCGGCGCGGGAAGTATACTACCGACGAATATTTCATTCAGAAAAAAGATACGATCGCTGACTACTATTTGCTTGCACCCAACATCAAACTTATTAAAGGAAAAGAAAAATCGCAGGTCATCACCGGACCGATACAGTTGTATATTGAGCAGGTTCCTACGCCGCTGGTAATGCCGTTTGCAATTCTGCCGTTTTCAGATAAAAGGAGCGCCGGGATTCTGATCCCAAGTTTTGGAGAAAGAGAAGATGTGGGTTTTTTCCTGAACTCGCTGGGTTACTACCAGCCGATAGGTGAACATTTCGATTTGAAAATCCTTACGGATATTTATACGAAAGGCAGCTGGAACCTGCGGCCTGAGATGAATTACAAAAAGAATTACCGCTATTCCGGTAATTTTTCCGCTGACATTGGAACCACGATCCGAGGGATCAAAGGTCTTTCTGATTATTCGAAAACGGGAACATACCGCATCGCGTGGCGCCATCAGCAGGATTCAAAGAGTAATCCTTTCCTCACTTTTTCGGCTTCAGTTGATGTAGTGAGCAATAAATTCTACAACAATACCGTCAATAATAATTACGCCTTTAACCAAAACAACCTGAATGCCCAGCAGAACTCCAGCATCAGTGTGGTGAAAAGGTTTTTGACTTTGCCGGTCACCATCACCGGAACATCATCTTATTCGCAGAATTTCTCCACAGGTCTTGCAGATCTTAAACTGCCGGTGCTGAATGTAGCTGTAAACCAGTTCTATCTTTTCAAACCAAAAACCGGAATCCGCCAGGGACTTTTAGAGAATATTACGGTAAATACAGGTTTAAATCTTAACAATTATGTGCAGACCAATGAAGGCGAACTCTTCACCAAAGCCATGTTCGATAAGATGCAGACCGGCCTGAAGAACAACATTGGTCTCGGAACAAATACGACACTTGCCAAATATTTTACATTTTCGCTGTCGGCAAATATTGATAATGCTTTGACCACCAAAACGCTGACGCGAAGCTACAATCCTGTAACCAACACGCTGGATGATGTACTGAATAAAAAGATCGCGGGCTATTCGTCTTTTTCCACAAGTGCGAGTTTGCAGACGGTACTTTACGGCATGCTGAACTTCAGGAAAAACTCTTCAATACAGGCAATCCGCCACATGATGACTCCGCAGATCGGCTTTAATTATTCACCCGATTTTTCTGCACCTTCATTTGGATACTACAGGAATTACTACAATGACCGCGGCGAGATTACACCCTATTCAATATTCGACAGAGGAATCATCGGCTCACCAAACTCCGGACTGGTAGAGGCGGTAAGTTTTGCCATTAACAACAACCTGGAAATGAAAGTGCGGTCCAAAAAAGACTCAACCGGCATTAAAAAAATAAAGATCTTCGAAAGTCTGAACTTCAATACCAACTATAATTTTGCAGCACCTACGCACAAGTGGTCACTTTTCTCCTTTAATGGCCAGACTACTTTGTTTGAAAAACTCAACCTGAATACAAGCCTCACGCTTGAGCCCTACCAAATCTATTTTGCGCCGGGCGAAGAAATTGGCGTGCGAACCGAAAACTTCGGGCATTTCAGCGTGCAGGGATTCAATGCGCAGCTTTCTTATCCGCTCAGCAGCGAAATTTTTGGCGGAAAAGAAAAAGTGGAACTTGCCAAGAAATACAGTAAAAAAGGAGAGATCAGAAATGAAAACTATTATTTCGATGATGATGATTACGCGCGGTTTAACCAACCCTGGACTTTAAACATCAACGCACAGTATGGTTACTCCAGAAGCTTAACACGTTTCGGAACACAAATGGCTTCGGTAGGTTTGGATGCAAGTTTGAAACTTTCACCGTACTGGAACCTCAATGGAAATCTTTATTACGACGTCATCACCAAAGAGATCGCAAACACAAGACTCGGATTCTCGCGTGACCAGCGGAGTTTTACGATCAACTTCAACTGGATCCCATACGGACAGTATAAAGTGTACGATTTCTTTATCGGCATCAAAGCCAACATTCTGCGCGATGCGCTGAAATATAAAGACCGAAGTTTTACCCAGCCAAACGCTCCGTTTTAAAATCATTTTAAATAACAAAACATAAGTTTTATATTTGCCAATAATGCTATTATGAAAAAACTCGTTTCTACTACCAAAGCTCCGGCCGCGATCGGGCCTTATGCACAGGCAAATTTTGCAAACGGAATCCTGTATATTTCAGGTCAGATTCCTTTGAATTCCGACACCGGAAAACTCGCCGAAGGTATAGAAGAGGCTACACACCAGGTAATGAAAAATCTGCAGGCGATCCTAACCGAAGCCGGCATGACTTTTAAAAACGTGATGAAGGCCACAATCTTTTTAAAGGAAATGGATGATTTTGCCGTGATGAATGAGATTTACGCCTCGTACCTGGATCCCGAAAATTACCCGGCGCGAGAAACAGTGCAGGTATCCTGTCTGCCAAAAAATGTAGATATTGAAATTTCAGTGATTGCACATCAGTTTTAAATGAACTTTCTTCGAAATACTTTTGCGGTAATTGTGGGCCTTGGTATGGCAGCACTCCTAATTTCTCTGGGCGTACGTCTGAACTCAGACTGGATCACCTACGAGGATTACGCACCGTTTAAACACTGGGAAACGCTGTTGCAGTCTATGGAACACAAACCCTACTTTTTTGTAGCATTACTTATTTCTTCGGGGATTGCAGCTACTGTCGGCGGCGTGGTGACAGCCGTGATCGTGAAGTATGCCAAAGTTGCATACGCGATTCTTATCGGCTTTATCCTGCTTTTCATCGCGATGCTCGACATCATTATTTTCCCTTACCACCCCACTTTTTACAAGATCCTGATCTTCCTCACCTTTTTCCCGTTTGCGTGGATGGGTGGTAAGATTACAGAAGTGATCTATGAGCGCAAAAAGAAAAAAAACCGCAGACTGCAGAAGTAGCGGTTTAATTTTCGTGTGTTTCCTCTTAAATCTGGGACTTATTCTGCAGCGCCTCAAACTTTGCACTCATGGTAGGATTCCCTTTGGTCAGTTTTTTAATAGTCAGATCTTCAGCTTTGTTGTTGGCTAACCTCAGATTATTTTCAGAAGAAAGTAAGGCTTCTTTGGTTTTCTGAAGATGGTCGATGGTTTTATCGATCTCATCGATGGCGGTTTTAAACTTACGGCTGGCGAGATCGTAATTGCGTGCAAAACCTTCTTTAAAGGCATTGATGTTATCTTCAAAATTGGTAATGTCCACGTTTTGATTCCGGATGTGCGACAATTCAGCTTTATACTGCATCGAATTCATTGCAGCATTTCTGAGCAGTGTGATAATCGGAATAAAAAACTGCGGACGAATGATGTACATTTTGGGATACCTGTGCGACACATCCACAATTCCGCAATTGTAAAGCTCACTTTCCGCTTCCAGAAGTGAAACCATTACGGCATATTCGCATTTCTTTTCGTTCCGGTCTTTGTCGAGTTCGCGGAAAAAATCTTCGTTTCTTTTTTTGGTCGCAGTTTCGTCGCCTTCGTTTTTCATTTCAAACATGATCGAAATGATTTCGTTCCCGAATTCATCTTCTTCGCGGTAAATGAAATCACCTTTACTGCCGGAGCGCGCATCATTGTCTTTTTCGAAATGTGCACGCTGAAAAGCTGTGGCGCGCAGTCTGTTGAATTCCGTTTCGCAGTGCTGCTCCAAGGTTTCACCGATCATCTTGGTGGAGAGTTTTAGCTTCATATCCTTGCGGAGCGCAATCTCTTCATCTTTCATTTTTATGATGTCCTCTTTGGTTTTCAGTGCAGCTGTAAATCTTTCTTTCAGGGATTTCTCCAGGAGTTCCATTTCTGTTTCCTTGCTTTTCAGCTCATTGCTCAGGCCGTCGCGTTCTTTTTCTATGGTACGCACGGCTTCGGTGACGCTTAAATTTTTATCGAGTTCCGCTTTTTCAATTTTTGATTTCAGTTCCGCGATGTCGGCTTCTTTCTCGGCCAGTTTTTCCGCGAGCTCAAGTTCACTTCTTCCGATGAGTTTGCTGATCTCGAGTTCTTTACGGGCAAGCGTTTCCTGAAAACTACTTTTGACTTCGGCTTCTGCAAGTTTTATGGCGTTCTTCTTTTCCTGTTCTGCCAGCTCAAGCCTTGACTGGATTTCCTCTTCAAACTGATGGTCGCGAACCTGTTTCAAAATAGCCGCAAAACCTGCTTCATCTACTTTAAAAGCTTTTTTGCAATTAGGGCAAATAATATCATTCATAAATAGTATTAAAATTAAATGTGTTTCTTTAAAGTTAAATTTACGGAAACTTTACAATGGCCGCTCTATTTTTCGATGAAGAAGAAATTTATTTCCCGTACGTTTTTGAATTTCCTTTGATGTACGTAATCAAAGCGTTGAATAAGGGATTAAAAGTATTCTGGTCATTCACGCCCACCCAAAAATCATCGTACAAAGTATCACCTATGAATATCTCATCGAAATTTTCGGGATTTATCAGTTTCAGCTGGATCCGCTTACTTTTCTCTTTGTTATCATCAAATTTCAGATAAAGGAATTTCCTGTATTTTCTGTAGGCATTATTAATTCCAATTTTGCCCGTCAGCGGGCCCACCTCATCCTGTTTGTTATCCCTGATTATATCTTTTTCCAGGTCATCGAAGGTAATTACCTGATCGAAGTAACCGATCTTTTCAGCCATTCCCTTCATAAAACTGTTGTTGGGAACCACAAGTAAACTTTTATTTGCATCCAGATCAAATGGTTTATTTACAAGAATATCTGCTTTTTTAGAAGCCTGAAAAAGCCCGTCTTCTGTTTTTTCGGATACTTTCATAACGGTGCAACTGTTGATTGCCAAAGCGGTTAAAAGCAAAACGGGTAAAAATATTTTTCGCATATTTATT
Source organism: Kaistella palustris DSM 21579 (assembly GCF_000422265.1). GTDB lineage: Bacteria > Bacteroidota > Bacteroidia > Flavobacteriales > Weeksellaceae > Kaistella > Kaistella palustris. Next base: position 23,931 of record NZ_AULL01000016.1, on the reverse strand, counting down.
TTTTATTGATTATTAATGGTTTTTGCAGAAGTATTCTGCAAGATGCTAAAAATACAAAAATTCCCGGCGGCAGGAATTTAATTTTTTTCAGGAAACTCAGTCACCGAAAATGTATAAAAAAAAAACCAACATTTTAATACGCTTGAAGCACTGCAAACCCAAGTTGATATTTAATGGCTTCAATCAGATGCTAGAAATTGGTTTTAATTCAAATATGAGCTTGACAAAACTAGCAGCTATATTTCCTTATTTCCCCACCATTTCCAACGGCCTCAACCGCAACGCACTCCATATCTCGTTAACTGAAACTGCAGTAACTGTTGCAAGTCCGAAGCTTTCTGCCGTTTCGCGAATGACATCGCGGCCGATATCGGTTTTTATTTTTGATGTTCCTTTGGGAAAGGCCAGCCATAAAACACTGTCACGCTCAATATTTTTTAAATCTGCGGTCAGAAAATCTGCAAGCTCCTTTTTGTCATTCAGGAAAACCAATGTGTTGGCGCTTTTATTTTTGGCAAACTCCGTTTTGAAACCGAGGGCCACAAATTCTTTTTTCAGTTGCGGCGGACAGTTCAGGACAGTTGCGGCGTCTCTGAACTTAAATTTTTTAATGATTTCCTGCATTGGCTTGTTTTAATATTCCTGAATAAAATGACGAAAATTCATTTTACTTTGCCGTTTTGAAATCCCCGAAAAACACCGCCAAAATCAGAATACCTATACCAATCCCGCTAAGCGCACCTTTGGCAAAGTCCGGAAATTCGGGAGAGTAATGAACTGCAACTTGCGAAACTGCAATAATCAGCGTTCCTGCGGCAAGAAGGAGGAGCGCATTTTTGCGCGAAAACTTTTTCATTATTTTTCTTACTAAAATAAATAATTCCGAGAACTGCCGCCAGTTTTTTTTGAGTTTTTTGGGACGCGACCTCTCCATCGCGATATAATTTTTAGTGAATTGTATTTTGGCACATCAAGATGTCACTAATAAAAAACGCAGCCTGAAAAAGCTGCGCTGATTTAATGAATATAATATTAAAACTACGGCATTTTGAAACCGCGGGTTGTAATTCTACCGTATTCGTCTACATATTTAACCTGTACATTTCCGGTGTATCCCTGCAGGATTTTATCCACATCTTTCTGGGAGTTTACAGGTTTGCCATTGATCTCGATCACGATATAGTTATCGACCACACCAATCTTAGACATTTCCAGACCATCGACCACATTTCGGGCGATCACGCCGCTGGTCAAACCATAATCGGTTTTAAATTTCTCGCTCAGCGGTTCAAACTCTGCACCTATTTTCTCGGAAACAGTAAGGTCGGCTTTGCTGCGGAACGAGGTTCCACCTTTCTCATCTTTGAGTGTTACACTTGCCGTATTTGATTTTCCGTTTCGCAGGTAGGTCACCATCACTTTGTCGCCCGGCCGCTTGGATCCTACTGCAAAAGAAAGATCGTAATAGCTGGATACAGTGATGTTGTCGACTTTGGTAATGATATCGCCTGTTCTTAAACCTGCATCTTCGGCACCACCGTTTTTGGAAACTTCGACCAAGTAAACACCGTCGCCTGATTTGATGTTGGTTTTCATCTGCTGGTTGTACTGTGAAACCTGACGCTGATCAGAAAGGTCCAAAGGTTTTACGCCAAGGAAGCCGCGCTGAACCAAACCAAACTGCTTAATGTCTTCCACCACTTTTCTTGCAAGGTTCGAAGGAACTGCGAAACCATAACCCTCATAATAACCGGTTTTCGAAGAGATCGCAGCATTGATGCCGATAAGTTCCCCATTTGGATTTACCAGCGCACCACCGGAATTTCCGGGATTAATGGCGGCATCGGTTTGAATGAAACTTTCAATCGGTGTTCTGGACTGCTGGCTCAAAAGATCAATACTTCGGCCTTTTGCAGAGACAATACCTGCCGTTACGGTAGAATTAAGTCCCATCGGATTGCCGACAGCCAAAACCCACTGCCCGACTTCTACATTATCTGAGTTTGCAAAATTGAGGTAGGGCAAACCTTTTTCTTCAATTTTTAAAAGTGCGATATCTGTGGTCGGATCGGTACCTACAAGGTTGGCAACGTAAGATTTTTTGTTGGAGAGTACAACCTCAAGTTTACTGGCACCGGCGATTACGTGGTTGTTTGAAATGATATATCCGTCCGGGGAAATAATAACTCCCGAGCCCATTCCTGTTGGCATGTTCGGTGGTGGCGTCTGCTGCTGTCTTTGGTTCTGCCCAAAGGGATTTCCGAAAAACAGATCGAACATATCCTGTTCACTTCTGTTTGAAGTTCGGTTCGAGAAATTCTTAATACTTACAACTGCCGGAACCGTCATTTTGGAGGCCTTCACGAAATCATCGCCTACACCGGCCATATTAAATGAAGCATACTTGGCATCGGTATTTTTTGGCGCGAAATACGAAAACTCCGAGTCTCCGCTTTTCACATTATAATAATTAATCGCCCCGAAGGTGGTAGCTCCAGAAATTACACCTACTACTGCGTAGGGAATTAATTTTTTTAAGGTATTTTTCATCGTCAAAATATATCTTAGAAACGTTTTTTATTTTAGCAAAACAAATTTAATGTTTAATAGGTATTGTGTAAAAGTGCTTTGTTCCAACTTTAACGTAAAATTAACAAGAATTATATGTTTTTTACATATACGAAGGCGTCTGCTAAGTTACACGCGAAAAGCGTTCCTACTTCATATTCAGGAAAATAAGTCAGGTTAAGGTTTGCGCGAACTGCCATAATTTCCTCACTTCAAATGGTTTCGCTATTTTTGCAGCAAGCCTTTATGTATGAATTTGAATATTACAAACGAAACCGCTCCGCTGAAATCTGTTGTTCTTGGACTGCCCAATTCCCCTGGCGCGATTCCCGCTCTGGAAGAAAGCTATGACGCAAAATCTTACCATTCACTGGTCAACGGAATTTATCCGTCGGAAGAAGGTATCATCAGCGAAATGGACGCTTTCGAAAAAGTGCTGAAAAAATATGATGTAGAGGTTTACCGTCCGCATCTGATCAAAGAATATAATCAGGTTTTTGCCCGCGATGTCGCCTTTGTGATCGATGATAAAATGATCATTTCAAATATCATTCAGGACCGGTACAATGAGCAGGACGCTTACCGGAAGATATTTGCCCGTGTAGGCTGGAAGAACATCATCAACCTGCCGGACACCGCTCACATCGAAGGTGGCGACGTGATCGTGTGGAATGACTTTCTGTTTATTGGCACTTGTTTCTCCGAGGATTACCGCAATTTTAAAACCGCCAGAACCAATGAATACGCCATTGAAGTTTTAAAGGAATACTTCCCGAAGAAAAGAATCATCGATCTGGAACTGCATAAAAATGATATGGATCCCATGAAAGGAATTCTCCATCTAGACTGCACTTTTAATCCTGTTGGAACGGACAAATGCATCATATATAAGGACGGTTTTGTAGATGAAAGTGATTACAGACTTTTGCTCGATATCTTCGGTGAGGAAAACTGTTTCAGCGTTACACAGCAGGAAATGTTCGAGATGTGTCCCAATATATTTTCGATTTCGCCGGAAGTTGTAGTTTCTGACTCATCTTTTACGCGGCTGAACAATCATCTCCGGAACGAATGGGGAATGACCGTGGAAGAAATCCCGTACCGCGAAATCTCTAAAATGGGTGGCTTGCTCAGGTGTTCTACTCTGCCACTGGCGAGGAAATAATTTCCACAATCAGATATTTAGCGATAACATCTGTCCGCAAAAACTCAACTGGTTTTCTGTTTAAATTTTTGTGAAAGTCGTTGAAAATTTTCACGAATTATGAGGCTCAACTCACCTAATTTTGTTTTTAAGAATTAGTAGAAATTAGTATTTAAATCGCAATAAAAGAGGTTGTTAGGAGCTCAGCTGTTTCAGTTTCTTTATTTCGTCAGTAGTGACAAAAGTATCGTATTTCAGGATCGCTGAAGAATGAAAACTGGTGCCTCCGGTAAAACGTTTTAAGGCGGCCACATTATCGGACCGCACGCCGCCACCTACTATGATCTCGATCTGTTCCCCGTATGTTTGAATTAGCGTTTTCAGCTTTTCTTTTCCTTCCACCGCAGTTTTTTCTCCACCCGAAGTAAGCACCGAAGTGAAACCCAATTTGATCAGCGTTGCAATGGATTTCCCGAGATCAGAAGTCCGGTCAAAAGCACGGTGAAAGGTACACGGCACGTTACCCGCAAGTTCCAGCAGTTCGGCATTCCGCGATTCGTCAATTTCATTATGAACATCCAGGATCCCGAAGACAAAACCATCAGCACCGGCTTCTTTAAAGGTAATGAGACTGGTTTTCATATCGCGGAATTCAGCTGCAGTATAAAAGAATGAACCACCTTTGGGCCGGATCATCACATAAACCGGTGTGGTATAGTTTCTTTTCAGATGCAGGAACTCATAAAAGTCCGGCGTAACACCACCGCGGGCCATATCGGCGCAGAACTCAATCCTGTCTGCCATTGATTTTAGAGCAGTTTCGGCAGAGGTGATCTCAAAGCAGGCAATTTCTAACATACGATTTTTATTGTCTATAAATTTAAGTATTTTTGCGCGATAAAGGCTGACTTCTGCCTTTCATAACTTAAATTACCATTAATGCAAACAGCCAGTACCGTTCTGATGATCGAACCCGTGAAATTTGGTTTTAATTCTCAGACTGCAGAAAACAATTACTTCCAGACCGAACAGAAAGACAGCGATATACAGCAGAAAGCGCTGGGCGAGTTCAACAGTTTTGTAGCTAAGCTTCGCAGCAAAGGTATCAACGTTATTACTATTAAAGATACTATGGATCCGCATTCGCCGGATTCTATTTTCCCAAATAACTGGGTGAGTTTTCATAAAGACGGCCGTGTGGCACTTTATCCCATGTTTGCACTGAACCGGCGTGTCGAGCGACGTGCGGACATTCTGGAAACCATTGAAAAAGAAGGCTTTCATATCTCCAAAGTAGAAGATTTTTCCACTTTCGAAAACGAAGAAAAATATCTGGAAGGAACCGGCAGCATGATTTTCGACCACGATTACAGAATTGCGTACGGTTCGGTTTCTTTACGTCTGGATGAAGAACTCTTCCGGAAATTCTGTGCGGAATTTGATTTTACACCCGTAGTTTTTCATTCCTTTCAAAATGTAGAAAATCAGCGCCTGCCGATCTATCATACCAATGTGATGATGTGTGTGGCTGAGAAGTTCGTGGTGATCTGCCTGGACTGTATCGATGATGAAATGGAAAGGGAAAAAGTGCAGGAAGTCATTAAATCAACCGAAAAAGAAGTCATAGAAATTTCCGAAGACCAAATGCATCAGTTTGCAGGAAATATGCTGCAGGTTCAGAACGAAGAAGGAACCAAATTCCTTGTGATGAGCGAAACCGCTTACAGATCTTTAACACCAAACCAGATCCAAAGAATTGAAAACCACTGCGAAATCATCTATGCCGACCTGAACACAATTGAAGTAAACGGTGGCGGCAGTGCAAGATGTATGTTGGCGGAAGTTTTCTTACCGAAAAACTAAGTTGAACGTTTCAGAAGACTTTAAAGAAATCCTTCACCGTTCTTCACAAATTAAAAAAGCCACTGTCTGAGTGGCTTTTTAGGTTTATGTTTTTTAATCTCTATTTGATTTTTTCAATGGTTCTGCGCACAAAAACCTGGTCGTAGAAATCATTTTTACAGTTTAAAATATCGTGCGGAGCTTTATCTCTGATAAAGTCGTTATAATCTGCGCAATTTTTAAAGATATTGAATTCATCATTTTTTACGTCCCACACAACGCCTTTACTCTGATTAAGGGTTGAAGCCATTGCCCCACCTGCCGGGCCCATATTGTAGGCAAGACCTTTGGCCCAGATATTTGCAAGAACGACTTCGGTATAAAAATAATTTTCGCCCTGAATGGTGACTTTGGTAAAACTGTTGGGGAAATCTGAGCCCTGTGCGCGGTCAGTTTTGTTTCTGTTGTTCAGAATACTTTGCACATTAAAGTAGAGATCACCGTTGTACACAACCGCAAAAACATTTTTCAGTTTGCGGTCGGTGGTTTGATCGTAGAAAAAACAATCCAGTGCGTCGTCGTTTACGACAGTTTTCTCAAAACCGATGAGTCCTTTTTTCGTAAGTTTTTGAATCTTCGACGGCTGTTTTGCAGCAAAGTCCGCTTTCGTAGCGTAAATACCTTCCGGCAAGCTGGTTTTTTTAAGACTGGCAATTTCCGCTGCTGAAAAAGACGTATTTCCACTGCTTTCAGGATTCGGAAACTGATCCGTGATTTCCTTGATAGACGGTTCAAAAAGTTCTTCCTGCAACTTATTGGAGGCATTGATATAATAGGCTTTGCCATTTTTCCAGGTCAGATCTTTGAAGGGGATTTTCTCACCGGTTACCGTTGTCAGTGTGCCTTCTTTCATCGGTTTCCGCTCCTGTGCAAAAACAAGCGAGCCGGCAAAAAACAAAACGAAAAGATATTTGTACTTCATCAAAAAATTTTCGTAAAAATAAATGAAATTATCGGATGTTTTGAGATGTTTCGCGAATTCTTCCATCTGTTAACAGGACTACCAGACCGATGTCTCCACAAAGGTTCAGTTACCGGAAAACAAAAAAGCCCTTAAAAAAAATTCTAAGGGCTTTCGCGAAAAAAAAATAACTGTTATGAAAATTGAAATTATCGGGTGCGGTTTTTAATGTCTTTATCTGCGCTGTCGATATCGCGTACTTTTTTCACCTTTTGATTTCCGAAGTTGTACACAATCGTCAGTTCTACGTTTCTGTTGTAGCCGTTTTGGTTTACGTAATTGAAGTTTCCGTTTTTCTGGTAATCTGAAATAATATTTTTATTAGTACCCAAAACATCTTCTACAGCCACTGCAAATGTCCAGTTATTCCACAGCTTTTTTACAGTAAGATCAAGGCTCATCAACTCATCAAGCAGGCCCAGTTCAATCTGCTGTTTATCGACATACCAATAATTTACACCCAGAAACCACGTTTTCTTTTTGTCGAGCTGCAGGTTATTATTTGTCTGAATGAGCAAACTGTTGGAGGCCGTATGGTTTTCGTAAAGCGGAAAAATATCTCCGCTGATCGGATCCTGACTTAAACTTCCATCATTAATGTTGCGCTGCATACCGATATTGAAATTAGAACTCAGCCAACCTTTAAAGTAAGATTTCTGCATTCCCACTGTGGCGCTCATTTCCTGCTTATCGCCAAAATTTGTGCGGATATAGCGGAGCTGATTTTGACCGTTTATCATTCCTTGAAGCGGCACCTGTGTGATGGCATCTTTTTTCAGACTGTGATTCACCACAAAGAAATAGGTGTTTTTGTACATGTACGTAAACTCATGAGAATAGGATGTCGAAGCTTTCACAAAAGGGTTATTCTGAATGTAATTGAATTCCGTCAGCACATGCTTTACCGGATTCAGTTCCCAGAAGCTCGGTCTGCGCATACGGCTCGAGAAAGCGTAAGAAATATTATTTTTTTCGTTGATGGCATAATTGAAACTGAAATACGGCAACACTTTATCATAATCTCTTTCGATATTGCGGAGGTTTGCATCCTGAGCATTGTCGGAATTCCCCACACTTTGCGTCAGTTCGTAACGTGCGCCGGCCTTAGCTGAAAACTTTGGCGAAAATATTTTTTCTACAGTCAGGTAACCGCCGAAGATATTCTCATCATACCGGAAATAATTCGGCAGTTGTTCTGAGATTTGAGTCAGGTAATTGAATTCCTCGTATTGCGTATCGTTATCGGTTTTTGTTTTATTGTAATTCCCACCGACGGAAACCGTATAATCATTTTTAAATTTCTGCACATAATCTGCAGTGGCAGAAAAATTGTGAATGATCTGCGGTTGCGACTGATCGATCCGCACTACCGTTCCGTTGTCATTTCCCTGTATATCTGAGGCCAAGGTTAAATGGGTAGATGTTTCAAACCGCTTGTATATAAGGCCTGCAGCATTTAAATTCAGTTTACTGCCGAGCGAGTCTGTCTTCAGTTCATAATTCAGATTCAGTGAGTTATTATACGACCGCGCGTCTTCCTTATTCTTGGTCCAGGTATAATCCGTTGTATTATTAGTGAGATCTGTAGTGGTGTTAAAAAGACTGCCGAGGGAATTGTAACTTTTGTTTGCGCGGGAATTGTAAGTCAGCGCCAGATTACTCATGTCTGTAAGCTGATAATCAATGTTTAAATAACCGCCCAGATTTTTGTTGGGATCAGTCATATGTCCTTCAGTCTGGTTAAAGGCGGCGCTGTTCCCGTTCCGGAGAATGTAATACTGTTCCTGAATATTCTCACTGGTATTGATATTGGCATTTATTCCCAGTTTATCTTTTCTGTAATTTACAGATGCTCCTGCGCCGGCCGCATTGTGATAACTTTGGTTGTTGAATAAGCGCAGGTTTCCATTGAGGCCGTTGCTGCTTTTCTTTTTCAGCACGATATTGATGATTCCTTCGCTGGATTCCACCCTGTATTCACTGCCCGGCGTGGTGATCACCTCAATTTTTTGAATATTTTCTGCCGGTGTATTTTTCAGGAACTGCTCCAGACCGTCGGCGTCCATTTGGGTTGGTCTACCATTCAGATAAATTACGGTGCTGGATTTTCCTGCTATTTTTAAAGTTTTTCCGTCGGTGGAAGAAACCAGCGGCGTTTCCTTTAACAGTCCGAACGCTGTATTACCTTTTGCAACCGGCGAGGCAGCTACATCGTAGACAAAACGGTCGCTTTCTTTCTTGAAAACTTTTTTAGTCAGTGTAACTTCTTTGATCTCCTGTGTTTTCACAGAATCAGTTTTGGGATTTCCCTGGGCAAATGCCACAAATCCGGAAAGAAGCGAAAGAGTGATGAGGAATTTTTTCATGGTTTAATTTTTAAAAAGAAAAAGAAGGAAGGTTAGTTATTAGTTTAGGTCTGGTTATTCGTTTTTGCCTTCCTTCTTTTCTTCAGCTATTAGTTTCTTTAGTAGTATAACAATGCAAAGATATATCAATGTTATAGTATTATGCAATACAAAGTAGTAAATAACTTCATATTCGACAATTAAGACATTGATTATCAGGGTTAAAAAATTAAGTTAAAATAAATGTCGTCATTATGTAGACAACCGGAAAGCCGAAAACATTACATTCAAACACAAAAAAAGAGCGGAAAAACTTCCACTCTCTTGTTTCTGCAAACTATTTTGCGGTGCTACTCGCGATTAATTTTGGCAAGCTTTTTTTCTACCCAAATGGTTGCAAACGGAAAAAAGGCGGCGATCAAGGCAAAAACTGTATCTTCATCGTCCCACCGGAAAATTTTTCGGGCCGGGATCAAAAGCAGTAAATACAGCGTAAAAAATAAGCCGTGTATATTCCCGATAATGATGATGTAGATCGTAGGCAAAAGTCCGTCGCGGTCGTACCGGATCCAGACCATCGCGCTGGAAAGCAGACACCAGGAAATTGCTTCGGCGACAGAAATCTGCTTGAACCAATGTGCAATTTTTTCCTCAGAATATTTATCGAAAAATTTTGTAATAAAATCCATGTTTCAAATTTTTGTTGCGCCTTACTATTTTGAAAATGCAACGCCGCAAAAATAGGCAAATTTAAACTGTGCGCTGAGCCGTTCTACTTATAAAAGCTGCTGCCGTCGAGATAGTCGAAAACCTCCGGCGGTAACATGGGGCGTACATTTTTTCCCTCCTTGATCATTGTTCTGATCTCTGTAGCAGAAAGCTCAACGATTGGCGCATTGATGAGTGAAATATGCTCATGTTCCGGATATTTTGATGATGATTTAATTTCCGAAGTTTGCAAACGTGGATACACAATGATCTGGTGATTCTTGATTAAGTTCGCGGCATTTTTCCATTTTGCAAGTCCTGCCAGATTATCTTCGCCCATGATCAGTGCAAAAGAATAGTCCGGGAATTTCTCATGAAGATAAGTCAGAGTATCAACCGTGTAACTGGGTTGCGGCAGCGAAAACTCTACATTTGAAGCGCGCATTTTGGGATAATTCTTCAGGGCGAGCTGCACCATATCGAGCCTGTGATGATCCTTTAACAAAGATTTTTTTTCTTTAAAGGGATTTTGCGGACTTACCACGAACCACAGTTCATCCATATCCGAATTCTCCAGAATATAATTGGCCAGGATCAAGTGTCCAATGTGTATCGGATTAAAACTCCCAAAAAACAATCCTACTTTTTTCATACTTTATTGATGTCGCTTTAAAATTAAAAATTTCCCTAAACTTTATTAATGTTCGACACACTTCGTAAAGCGCCATTAAAGAAAGAAAAAGCAAGTGAAAATTTAGTGTTCAATATAATAAACTTAACGTAAATTGAGTTCCAATTGATAAAACCTTTTTATTGAAATTTCTTTACAGCATATTCCTGCTACTCCTATGTGTTTTTGTGAAAGCGCAGCATGACCGATATGAACTGATTGATCTGCAGGATCAAAATAAAACCCAGGTGAAGGATTCTCTTTCTGCAGTGAAATTTCTGGATTCGCTGTCGCAGCATAATTTTTATCTCACAGAAGTAAAAGAAGTCATTAAAAAAGATTCGCTCACAAAAATATATTACGACAAAGGCAAAAACTTCAACGAAGCCCAAGTCACTTTAACTCCGGAGATCAGCGAAATTACAAAACTGACCGCGACACTTTTCACAAAAAACCTGGACTCTTTAAAAAAGGAGATCAGCGAAAAATACAGAGACAGGGGTTATGCTTTCAACCGCGTAAAATCTAAATTCACCGGCTTGAAAAACGGGATTCCGCAGGTGGAAATTTCCGTTATTAAAGGAGAAAAACGAAATATCGACAGTTTTGTTTTTAAAGGTTATGAGAAACTTCCGAAAAGATTTGTTAAAAACCTGGAAAAAGAATTCAAAGGTAGAACTTACGACGACAGAAATCTCGTGGCGCTGAACCAATCCTTACAAAATCATCCGTTCGTGTTGCTCGAAAAACCACCGCAAACACTTTTTACTAAAGATTCTACGCAGGTATTTCTATTTCTGCAAAAGAAGAAAGCCAACAGTTTCGACGGTATTATCGGTTTTGGGAACGATAAGTCGGAAAAATTCACCTTTAACGGAAGCCTGAATGTGAACTTCCGGAATATGTTCAACAGTTTCGAAACGGTGAATATTTTCTGGCAGCGAAACCCGGATAAGGACCAGACTTTCGACCTCCAGGCAGACGTTCCTTATCTTTTTGGCTCAAATATCGGAACGAACATCAACGTAAATATTTACCGGCAGGATTCAACTTTCGCCACTGTAAAACTGCTGCCGAGCGTTTACCTTCATTTAAATAACCGGCAGAAACTCGGACTTCGTGGGAGACTCGAAACTTCAACTGTTACAGATTCACTTTTTGTGCAGGCCAAGGATTTTACAAAGAAAGGCGTTGGTCTTTGGTATGAATTTACAGAACCTTCGGAGGTGGCGCTTTTTCAGTATAAAACAAGATTACGCGCCGAAGCTGATTATATTTCAACGAATTATGATAAAGAAGATCTTTCGGTACAACAAAATAATTTTCTGTTTTCAGGTGAGCGAAATTTTTATATTTCAGGAAATAACTATCTGAACATTCGTGGCGAAACCGCGCTGCTGAATTCGAAAAACGATTTTGCAACAAATGAACTCCTCCGTTTTGGCGGTTGGAATTCCTTTCGCGGTTTTAATGAAAATTCACTGCTGGCTGATTTCTATTATTTCGGAACGGCGGAGTACCGCTATCTTGTCGGGAATCAAGCATTCTTCGATGTTTTTGGACAGTACGGACAATTGAATAATAAAAATCTTGGTCTGAAACCGAAAATCTACAGTTTCGGCCTGGGTTTCAATTTCTTTTTACCGATTGGCCTGATGAGTTTTCAGCTTTCTAATGGAAATGAATTTGGGAATCCCATCAAATTTGGAGATACTAAAATTCACTGGGGAATACTGAGCCGGTTTTAGCTGATATAATTTTTTAGCTAAATTAATTATCTGCACCTTTCAAATTACTTTTTTTATTTTCATACCTTTTCGGCAGGAAATAAAAATTATATCTATATTTATTGCAATGTAAATGATCTTCATTAAATATTTTACAGGTAATATTTAATTATTTATAATTTCAAAATTCTCTATTAAAATCCTTTTGATGAAGAAAGTTGCAACAGTCCTTCTGCTTATTTGTTTTATTTCCGGCATCTCACAAACCTACTCAGTGAAAGAAAACCGCGCAGACGAAAATTCCACTGTCGCCGCCGCGAAAGATTTCATCATCAGTTATTACACGGATTTCACCACTGAATATTTGCAAGACGGAAAGGAAAAAACACTTTCCAAAAATTATAAAGCCAGTTTCTCCGGCGCATTTTTTAAATTAACCTTCGACACTTTTGATGAAGAGGATCATCAATCACATCACCAAATAGAATTCGATTTTAAAAATGTGAGCGAAATAAAACCTTATGGCGGCGAGACAGTTACGATTCACGGAACAGAAACAGAGCAGATTCCGGTCGCGCTGCATATTGGTTTCACCATTAAAGATAAAACGGAAACCGTAAACATCTACGTGAACGATGAAGACGACATTACGCGAACTCCTATTTACAAGGCTTTTGAAACGATTTGGAAATATTATTATAGTGATAAAATGGCGCAACGAAAACAGGATGAAGCAGCAGAACGATTCAAAAGGAAAAAAAATACAGAATGGCCCAAACCCAATCAACAACGGGTTGAAGCTGAAAAAAAAGCGCAGGAAGATTTTAAAAACAGAAAAAATTAGATCAAATTCCGAATCCGCGTTCTATTTTGTTTACCAGCTCAATTAAAACTTTAAAAATGAAAAGAATTTTATCAATTACAGTATTCTTATTTGGGACCGCGCTGTTTTTCTGCCAAAAACATCCTTCCAACCTGCGCGACCTGCAGTATTTCATCGGAGAAAGCCTCACGGAAATTCCACGAATGATGAAATCTCAAGGCTACCCGGTTTACGATAAAAATGATGATGAAACAGTTGGCGGCTACCTATTGCAGTATTTTGAAGGCGTGACGGAAGAACCACTGCAGGTTTACTCAAAAAACAATACCATTTATGCGGTGAAATTTGAAGATTTCAGCGATTCTGAAGCCGCAAAAATTATCGCCTTTATCAAAGAAAACGATTTCCGGCAAATTTGCGGCAAACCGAATATTAGTGCTGAACCGCTCAATGCAGACGGTGTCTGGACAGGTGTTGATGGTAATTATAAAGTCGAAATTAAAACGATTAATTTTTTTGGAGTGACTGGAGTGACTGTCACTGTTGCGGCAGAATCCTACAAATTTGAGTGTGAAAATAACAGTGAAGGAAAAAGCTCGAAAACGGTTGCTGATAAAACAGATATTTCAACCATTAACGGCAATGACCTTGCTTATGTAAAAAGCTTTTTTGCAGAGCATTTCGTAAAATCCAAAGTAACTTCGCAGGGTGATGAACAGACTTTCAACTATAAAATCAATAACGACGGTATCGTCATTTATGTGCATAATATTTCTGCCCCAAAAAATATCTATCGCACTGTTGACGAATGGTTCTTCCTACCGTTTGATAATATAAAGTTAATCCATTATTCTACAAATAAGACAAATTTCGACAACAGTAATGCCCTTAGATTCGGTCTTATAGATGGCTATATTCAGCACGGTCCGGGAAGCGATCATACCAAAGTGGAATTGATGACACGTGGATCGGGTTGGCTACATATTCCCTTTAGATATAAAGATTACGCAGAACTTGACGAATTTGAAGAGATTCTGGCAAATACTGCAAAGAATAAGAATTAAAGAGACTGATATTTCTTAATAAAAAGGAGACGATGCAATTTTCGAAAAAGGAAAAACAATTTTGGCAAAAGCATTATCATTTGGATAAGCCTTCACAACTGCATGAAAACTGGGATCAGATCTGGTCAATTGACGGGAACGAAGACGATGACTTTTTTTATTTTTTTACTTTAAGGGTAACTTCAATTGTTGATGTCCATTTAAAAGGCAGTGAAATTACAGACAAAGCCGTGGAATATATGCTGAAATTTGAACAGCTAAAAAATTTGTTTTTACGGCGACATCAGAATATAACCAAGGCAAGTATTCCTTTTTTTAATGAAATGAAAAATCTGGAAACTCTGGATATTAGCAAAACTCAGATAACTTTAACGGATTTATGCGAGGATCTAAATAACCAGTCATTAAAACAAGTTTGTTTGAATGAAGATGAAGATGAAGAAAATGTGGAAGGAAAGTTAGCTGTTATGCGGGAGCGAATGCCGAATTGCGAAATTATTTTGTACTGAATAGTTCCCGTTCGTTCAATTATGTCCTTGGAAATCGGGTCAGGTGCAGTGAAACCTACGTCGGCTGCTGAATCCTGGGTCGTTTTTAAAAAGGGTGATTTTCACGTATTTTCATCTATAATATCATTTCTTAAATCTTATCCGCCAAAAACTTTTACCTTTGTTAAGCATTTAGGTAACATTCTCTGTGCCAATGCATTATATGGCAACTCACACCGGTCTGTTGCAACGCATGTCTGCAGCAATGCATTACTTCTGAAAATGAAGTTCGTAATAACCTGAAAAAACGATCCATCTCAAAATTAGACAAAATGCCACTCACCAACCCAGCACTCGATCTGTTGCAGGATTTGGATTTAGAGGCTGCGGAAAAAAACCAACCCCAACATTTCGATGATCTGATCTCCGCGCTTCACAAATCCAGTATTTCATCCAGTCCACTGTACACAGTTGCCACGTCTAAGATTCCCACCGCAAAAGGAGGACTTGACGCCCTTTTAAAGAAAAGGAAAATTCCCAGTCCAACACGACCGGAAACACTCCCGGAATTTGAGGTTGAAAAAACTCCGGATCTCTTCCTGCAAACCGCTCAGAACGGCAATATCAACATCAACCAAATGTTTACGGTGCCCGCGAAAACGCTGGGTCCTTTCCGCACGGTTGACGGCACGAATATCTACTACAATTTTTACACTTATATCAACGACTTTAAAATATTTTTCGGTACTGAAACACGGGCAGCCTTCATTATTCCGGTAAGACTCTCGCGTATTTTAGCACTTAACACAAAGGTTAAAATACTGACGCTCATTAAAGGAAATGTCTGGATCCGTGCTGACTTGCTGGATCCTTCGGCACCAAGTGACACTTACGTCGGTCTGCGCGTTTTATCGGGAAGTTTTGATTTGGGAGGTTCTTATCAGCTGGAGTCCAATTCTGTTCACATTCCAAAAAATTCGCCCTTAACGGCAGACCTTACGCTCGATAATTCCTTTACTGCTGAAAACACAGTAGATATTGGTATGGACGGCAAGCAATCGGCGTTTAAACCCACTGATCATCTAAAATTGAAAAGTGGCTTCGGACGACTCCTGGCCAGCGAAGTAAGCGGATTTTCTGCCGGCACGCTTGGCGCGAACTACAGTTTCAGTTGCACAGATTCGACCTTTAGCTGGGATGCGGAAAACAAATATATGTGCCTTTCCCTCAGCTCCCGAGGTAATCAGTTTGAGGTGGTGAAATGTGATTCCAGCATTTACAGTATCAGTGGCAGTGCCAAAATTTTGCAGTCGCTCTGGATGCTTCAAAGTCGGGTTCTACAATTAAATCAGTCTGTTGAAGTGAAATTTAATGGCGTACTCGGGCTGGATGTAGATAAAGGTCTGCAAACGACTTGGGACGGCCTGCGTGCGCAGGACACGCTCATCGGCGTAAATGCCGCAAGAGTCATGCTATTCAACGGCTTTTTCTCGGTTTATGCTGAAAGTGCGGATTACGAATTTTTGCAGGATCATCTCACCCTCTGGCAGAAATCCGCAGAAAATCCCGCGAGAATGGAACTCGAAGTCCGTTTTATGAATTACGGTATGGTGCAGCTTCTCTCCCAAAGTGACCTCGCTGAGGGCGTAAGCGGCTATGCGGATACGGGTTTTCTAATCGATAAACCGCTTCGTGCGGAAAACCTGCCCGTTCATCCGAAATCCAAAAAAAGTCTGTACGCTAAGATCCTGACCACCCAGGGTAAAAGCCTTCTGATTTTAGACAGCGATATGCTAACCGAAGACCTGAAGCAGACGGAGGTTTATACTTCCCAGGTGAACGCGGTTTACAAAAAATATCAGTTCGCGCTGGAAAACGCCTACTTCACTACCACCAAAGAAAGCGGACTATTCCTGAACGGGAAATACAACGAGACTAATCAGGTGTATGACGGCTCGCTTCTCCTGAACTTTTATATTTTAGATCTGCTGCCCACGCTTCCGCATCCCTATACCTCGAACCGCCTGCCAATAGTCCGACCGCGGGAAATCATCAGCGGAACGCTGAAGGCACTGACAAAATGGGAGACTACCAATGATACTGCATTAGCAGAAGTAATCTTTTCAATGGACCACAAATTTGAAGAAGGCGACAGTCAAAACCAGACGGTTTTCAGCACGTATTCTTCAACGCGCCAAAACCCTGTACTCCAGAACAGTTTTATGTTATTCGATGTGAGCACCGAATCTGACCACTGGGGAATTGCCTTATCCTACGACAGCCGCCAGCAGATGCAGGAAAGATATGCCAATGAGGTGACGGTGACAGGAGAAAATACTGTAACAATTAACAGAAACTTTTTGCAGGCGCCAATGGGTTTTCTGCGCGGTCTTACATTACCGCAGGTGAGTTGGGAACCGGTCAATAATTTAACACCGAAGCAAAAACCAATTCATCCGGGAGATCCCGAGGTTCCGGATCCGGATATTGGTATTCTTTACCAGACTCCCAATACAATCCCAACCATTTTTAGTCAAGACAGCAATGTTCCGGTGAGGATTCATCCGCGGGATTATATGAAACAATTTACTTTAAGTTTAAAAAACGGAAAAGAGGCGAACTTAACAGGAAAAATTCTTTTTACCCTGCCCAACGGAAAATATTCGATCACTACGCTTTACCCCTACAAAAACGAGGTAATGTACAGTAGAGATCACCTCAATTTTATCCGTCCAGCATTTAAATATAATAATGAGGATTATCGGGGCGGCCTGCAGTTTAGAATTGCGGCGAAAAAATCACCTAATCCCAGTGTTCCGCCGGAAATGTATGGAACCACGGTACAACTCGAGACTTTGCAGGATCAACCCGGCATCAGTATTCTTGGGAAAACGGTGACCGGTATTTTCAATAATGTTTTCACTCCCGAAAAAAGTCGCGGCGTGCCTTTAACCCATATCGATTTTTCCGGCTATGGCGCAAGCACTTTCAGCAATTGGAAAAATCCTGCCGTAAAGTTTGCCTCAATTTCGCAAACTAAATTCGATTTAATAAAAGGCAGAACAGCCCATGAAATCGTACAGGCAGTAAGCGTCATCTATCCCTGGGGAATTTGCGTAACGCGAACGGTCACTTTTCTTCGGAACAACAATGCAGTTATTTTCCGGGAAGACAGCGGCTGGGTTGCACAGAGCGAAGGCCTTTTTGATTTTAGTTTTACTTGGCCTCAGGGTGGTGGTAATCTGCCATTTCCCAATCCGTATGACATTTATCCGGGAATGGTTCAGGGTTTACTCAATGTTAAAAACATTCGCGAGGATTATACCGATACGGTAACCGGAGATTACACAACGGTTGCTGGCGATTATTATTTAGATGAAGTTTCGCAGACAGTTACCAATACTGCGCCAGGACATAAAGTGAATTATGAATTTGTAGCCGTTTATTTTGACTGTGACGTAGATTTGGATGCGACCGATGCAAATATTACCGGCAAAGAATTTAAAGGTTATCTGCAGATCAAACCTCAGGGTGTCCCTATACCAGCACGGATATTAAAAGATATTCTTAAAAAAAGCCAGAATCCTGTCAGTGGTCATATAGAAGCTCTGATCGCCGTGGAAAAAACCCTGCAGAAATTTAAAACAAATGCAGCGGAAATGTCCGCCTCGTACCAGAGCGACAACCAAAGTTCCACTATTTTCGTCGCCTCTGTTAAAGGATCTCCTATTCTGCCGCCGGATGGAAGTTGGAGCGTGGTGGAAGTTGAAAAAAATTCAGGTAGTGTGCAAAATCTGAAAACAGGAACTTCCGTAGGTTTGGTAAAAGACGGTCTGCGTCCGAAAAATAACGGCAGCCCATTTACGCTAAGTTCTACAAAAACCCTCCTGACTTACGCAGATGCGCTGAAAAACACGCCTGCAACTTTTGATAAAACGTATGGCTTTCTTCAGAATACCGATACACAGAAATTACTTTTAAAAACCATTGAATTCAATAAAGGTGAAGTCGGGAAGTATATGTCGGATCCGGCACTGCTGGCCGACTGTTTCCGCCTGATGAATTCTAAAGGTCCTTTCCCGAACCTTGCAGATGCAGTGCAGATCGACGACGTGGCAAAAACGGCGATGAACCTGCTGCCGGAAGGTGTGAAAAAAGTTTTCAACTATAAGGTTCCCGACAACTTCCAGTTTAACATTGTAGGTAAAGAGGGCGATTCCTTCCGGATCTATCTTAAATATGTGGCGATTGATACAGATGGCAACAACACCAATAATTCGGTAATTGATTATGTAACAGATTCCGGCTCTGTGGAAAAATGGGCCAATCAGATGCACAACATAACCGTAGCCGTAGACCTGGCGGGATTTAAACCGCTGATGTACATTTCGGGCAATTTCGGCAATGCGAAAAATAAAGATGCCGGTGTAGATATGGGCAGCGGTCCGCAACTGAAGCTGGATAAAACCCTGCAGAAGATCTATGACATTTTGGTATTTCTAAACAGTCTGGATCCTACACAGCCTTCGGAAGCCATTAAAAAAGGTTTAAAGGTTGCCATGAGCAATTCCGCTGACAGCTGGGAATATAAATTTAAAGCAGACCAGGAAATTCCGCTGGTCAAATTCCCTTTCGATCCCATTAATTACAATTCACCTACGACGCCCCTGAAACTGGACGCTTTTTTCAAGTTGGGTGTTTATTTTAATCAACCGATCAAAATACCGAATACGATTGATCAGATCAAACCGTCTGTCGGCGCCTATTTAGAACTGGGTGCTGATCTTCGTGTCATGTGTGTAAGTCTGGCTGCAGCAACTGTGTATGCAATTGGCCGTGCAGAAGTAGGTGTTTCCGCAGATCTTTCCACGCCGCCTACGCTTTACTTTAAGTTTGGCTTTGGGATCGAACTGGCAGTTGGCTTGCCGGTCGTTGGCTCTGTGGCAGTCACTTATATGGTGGGAATTGATATGAAAATCAATACTACCGAACTAATCGTAGGCGCATTTATATACTTCCGCGGCCGCGTAGAACTTTTTGGCGGAATTGTAACAGTTACTATTTCTATAGAAGCAGCGGGACAGGTGCAGAAAAAAATAGGCAATGGACCTACAAACTGTATTGCCAGATGTACGTTTGCGCTGGATATTTCGATTGCGTTTGTCATTAATATCAACTTCACGGAGACGTGGGAAGAAACTAGACAGATCAGTTAATGTTTAAATTTCAAAACTAGATTATCATGGAACCCTTATATAGTCTTTTAACTTTCCCACAGAGTTATACCGCGGGTCAGCTTTTTTTCAATATTGTACTGCTGCCGAGAAACATCGATCTCCGAAAACCGATCGGTGCGAATATACCTTCTTTTCTGGACGGTGATTTCCAGTTTGAGACAAAAATCATCAATGAACTTGACGGTTTGCCTCTTTTTTCGGCAGTTACAGACAGTTTTTCTCCCAACATTCCTTTTCTGCCAGCCAATAAGAAGGCGGTAATCGAAGAAATCATCGTGCAGATGGAGGAACACGACGGACTGAAAATAAGCGATGACCCCAATGTTAATTTGGACAAAGGTGCAAAAACTCAGATGGAAGCCTTTGCTTTAAAGAACGTAGCCATTAAAAAATATCTTCCGCATACCTACCGGGAATCCTTTAATTTTACAACTGCGAGAACACGTTTCGCAGTAACTGATGACGAATACGAGTGTATCATTAAAAATAAAGATAAAAAACTCACCGATTCTCTGACAGACCGAAAATTTATTTCGTGGGGCAAACTCATTGCTTTTATACTTCGGAATCCGCTTCTGGCGGAGAAAGCCGGCTTCATTTATAAGGCCAGTATACCGGTTGAAGGTGAACTTCTGAAAAAAGGAGGATGGATATTTACGAAATTTGCGGCCGGATCTGCCTTTGGAAGTGTGCTTTCTGCCGTTTATGCAGCACGCCTCCCTTCACTTACAAAGGACCGGATTCTTTTTGCACCCGTACTTTTTCCCGTACAGGAAAGTGCTGCCAACAATGCCACTTACGATGCTGTAATGCAGGAATCTATTCTTTATAATGATGGTTTTGCAAAAATTGTACATGCCCAACAACCTGTAAATCAGGACTTGTTACAGGAGAAAGATACCAGTAATCCACCGGTAAAAGATGTGGGACTGCGTTTGGGTTGGGACGATGAACAGCTTACAATTTGGGGAAACCGCCAACTCCGGCAAAAAGATGAAATAACGGAATTGCCCATTGATGCTCCCCTCGGGGTTTTCGGCTACAAGGTAGACGTGAGAAAACTTGGCGGTGCGCAATGGCTTTCCCAAAATATGGTGCGTGCTACTCAGGATATTCTAATGCAGAACGGAGAATTACTTGCTGGCCTTGATCAAGCCTTCGAACTGCCGACAGAAGTTCATCCTTCCTCACACGGCAATACGATGGAGGAAGGTTTTTGGCTGCCGATGTATTTCGCGTCCTGGAACGGTCATGCTATGGTCATTCCCGATAAAGAAGCTGAAGAAATCCATTTGCTCGCCAGTGAACATATACCTGTACCCGGACTTGATCCGACAAACGCGGTAAACCTCAGTCCCAAGAAGACCTTTCATCCCTATTCCCAGGATGAAAGTCAGAAACTTCCACTGCGTTATGGCGAAGACTATCAGTTTCGCATTCGGCTTATGGATATTTCCGGCGGCTCACCGGCACCGGAAACCGAACCACTGAATGGCGGGCAGAAACCCATTGCTGACGTTCATTTCCGCAGAAATATCAAAGCTGGCGCCTTAAATGTTTTAAACATTGATGAATTTTACGAAAATCAGACTTCAGAATTAGTGAAAGACGCAAGTGTTCTTGAAAATATCCTCGGTGAGGGAAATATGCTGCGTATTAAAAGACCTGATCTCGGCTATCCCGGCGTAGTCTACACCGGGAAATATTCGAATGCGGCGCAACTGCTGAAGGATAAGATCAATGCTATCGTGCCTCCAGGTGATCCTACTGAAAGAAAACAACACAGCATCGGCCTGCCAGATCCCGACGTCAACAGTTTTGAGATCATTGTGGAAGTAAAATCGCTCGAAATGGATAATGTGCTGTCCGAGACAGGGCGTGATCCTTATGTTATTTGGCAGAAAAAAAGATTTAAGTTACCGGCTAATATACCCGAGGAAAACTACGATATGGAATGTTCGGTAAATATTGTCTACCGTGATTTTAAAGTAATTGATTTCGATAATAATTTCACTGAAGATCCAGACAGTAACGATCTTGTTCTCCCCACCTCCCGACAGCTTAGGCTGACCTTTGTGCCCATTGTCGATTTTGCTGATGATGATTACGCGGCAGAATTTGTGGCTAAAGGAAACACTTTGCTTCTGACATCCTTTAAGACAGCTCAAAACGAACTTGACCTACTGTCACCAATTAAAGGTGGGCTTCGTGCATTTTATCTGCAGCCCGAAACAAAACCGGAACTCGCTTCCCTGTCCAAAACCAAACTTGATGCGGTTAAAATTTCTCCAAGCAGAACTTCTCCGGAACTGTTGCGTTTGACAGAAGCGCTGGACTTAAATGCTCATGAACTTACACTGGAAGGAAAGAAAGGGCAGCGAGTACAGTTTGGCGTGAGTAATGAACTGCGTCATTCCCTGGCTCCGGAAAGTGGCTCTGTCGCTTTCTCATCCGTTAAAGAATTATTTAACCGCTGGCTCGTGTCAGTGGACTTCAGCCTACTGCGTGACTGGGCATGGCAAGGCGTAAAAATTGACAGTTTTACCGTTAAGAGAAGCGTGCAGGGATTTGAAGATGAATTGAGGGAGATTGGAAGCATTCAATTGAAAGATGTGGCCAACATGAGCATGCTCAGCGAGCCGGCCCGCCAGGAAAGCCGAATTATTTTCCTCGACAGCATCGACCCAAAAAAATTTCAGAAAGAATTCCCACGGGAGTTGAAAGTAACTTATACGCTTACACCCAACTTTAAAAATAACCTGGCAGAGGCAAATGACGTCACTACTCTCACCATTGATCTGCCCGTTACAGTGATTCCACATCAGATTCCGAAACTGATATCAGCGGGTTTGGCATTGAGTCCGTACCAGTACGACAAAGACAATTACCAGTTTTCAGAAGAACGCCGCAAATACATCTGGCTGGAATTCGACAGCCCGCCAGTGGATCCAGAAGACACTTATTTTTGCCGCGTTTTGGCTTCTGCGCCAGATCCTTATCTGTGCCGCATGAATATGGATTTGGTTTCAGAACTTCAGGCCGATTTACCATTTATCCTAAATCCCGAAGAGATCAGGGAGATCATTCCAAATATGACCAATGACTTCGCGGGACTTGGCATAATGCAGGAAATGATCCCGGAAAAAGATGCCGCTTCAAAAACATTTCTTCTTCCGCTACCGGAAGGATTGCATGCAGAAAGTGAGGAGCTTTTTGGATTTTTCACGTATGAAATTCGGGTGGGGCACAAAAAAGAAGTGTGGAGCACGGCGCAGGGCCGATATGGCCGACCACTCAAGGTCAACGGGATTCAGCATCCGGCACCGGAACTTGTTTGCACAGCAATCCGATCAGAAATAAAAAGCCCGTTTTTTCTTATGAGGAAATCAGTTGAAATTTCAGCACCACATTCCAATGCTGTTCTTAATGGAAAGACTATCACTGCATTTCCGCCAAACACCTCGCTCTGGTATTGCCTGTACACGCAGGTCATCCAGGCCGACGGCCAATCTTTCAGAAATATTTTAATAGATTCCGGACCTATGTATTATCAGCCGAAAAGGAGCAGCACAAATCCGGATATCTACATGAAGGAGGGCGGAAATAAACTTGGAACCGCCCGTTTGGACCTGCAGGATATCGGAAAAAAACTGGAGGCACTGGGATTGCCTAAGAGCAATAACTTAAGTGCGATCGCCGTGGAAGTCTTTCCGATGGATAACAAGTGGCAATTTGACTGGCAAAAACGTGGAACCCCTGAATCGTCTTATGTAACAAGCTATCTGCAAAACCGGTCACAAAAGAATCCCCTTACAGAATTACTTGGTCAGCACAGAATCTACCGCAGTTCAAAACTGACAAGGATCCAGGAAGTTTGCTGTGAGGACTGCTAAAAAAAATTTAACAAGCGTTTATTCATGGACACATTTTTCAGAAAAATTCTAACTAAATCTACGATGCTGTGAGCAGGGATTTCTCTTTTTTATCTGTTAAAATTAAAATGCAGGGAGAAGACCTTTTAGTAAAACTGCTTAGAAGAGCTATATACAAAAATTTATGGGCTTTTTGAATTTATTGGCATGCGAAGGAGTATTACACAGTGGTGGCTGTCTTACATTTAAAAATTATGGGATCGAAAGCTGCTGCGCTATAATCAAATGTAGTGTTTGCTCCATAGAATTCCGGGCATAAAAAAAGCTCATCAAAATAAATTGATGAGCTTTAAAAAAAACTGGCGGCGACCTACTCTTCCGCTTTCGCAGTACCATCGGCGCTAGAGGGCTTAACTTCTGTG
>NZ_KE383813.1:111918-374515 GCF_000422265.1 Kaistella palustris DSM 21579 | reverse complement strand
ACTATTCTAAAAAAAGCACACCTATCCCAATTTAAAATCTTAAAACTGAATAAAAAAAGCCGCCTCAAATTTTATTTTGAGACGGCTTCTTCATTCTGAAAATTAAAATGATTTTATTTTTTGATGAACTTGGTTACGGTTTTCACACCCTGTTTATCGGTGAGTTCGAGCATATAATTGCCAACTGTAAGTTTCGCGGCACTGATTTTCTTATCAGCAGACGACCCCGCGCTCATAAGCTGTCCCGCTACGTTAAAGATCTTGTACGTGTACTCGCCTGCATTTTTGCTCTGGATGCTGATCACATCTTTCACCGGATTAGGATAAATCATAGTAGACAAAGCTGAAGTGTTGGACACGCCCAAATTATTCTGCAGATTAAGGGTATAATCCTCGATCTGTCCGTAAGAAATATTTCCGCAGGCGGTGGTCGGCGTGGAGTTGTATTTCATAATGATCCTCATGCGAACCGGACCTGTAGTGGTAATATCGCCCGGCACGGTAATATTGCCTGTAACCGGATTTCCTTTGGATGCAGGAATTGTTAGTGCTGTTTCATTGGCATCGGTAAAATCGCCGTCGTTATTCCAGTCGATAAATACGGCATAACCTTCGCTGTAAACCGTTCCGCCCCATTCCGGAGTGATGGTGATGGGATAAATCAGCGTTTTCTTGACATCGGTTGACAGATAAGAAAAATCTTCATAACCGGCGAGCGAGGTGCTTGGGTTATCGATGGTTCCAAACTGAACCCTTTTGATCCGCTCATCGCTTGTACTGCTTGATGAAATTCCGCAGTAGACCGGCGTGTTCAGCGTAGTCACAGTAACTGTATTACTTGCCGCTGAAACATTTTCGTAAGGATCCTGCGCTTTTACATAAAAACTGTACGCAGTGTTTGGTGTAAGGCCAGAAGCGGTGTAAGTGGTTTTACTTCCCGCTACAGTTGCAGTCTGTACCCCATTTTTATATATAAAATATTTGTCGACCCCATTTTCATCAGTTGAAGCGGTCCATTCCAAAACGGTTTGTGTGCCCGTGGTATTTTTGTAGCTTAGATCTGCAGGAGCAGTTGGCGCTATTACATCAGGAACTGAAAGATATTTTGGTCCGATTCCCACCGCGTAAAATGCGTCCTGGGTAGCAATGGCTTCCGGTGTGTCGGCACCATATAGATCTTTGGCCGCTTTTATACCAAAATTCCGGGCATCCATAAAACCGGAAGTGCTTGTGAGGTAATTGGTTTCGAGGCGGTAGGCGATTTTTGCAGCCTTTTCAATCGAGATTCCTGCAACGCTGTAGCTGCTGCCATTGTCATTGACTCCTGTTTTACCAACAGAAAGGATATAAAACCAATGGTTGATCACGCCGCTGTTGTAGTGAACACCACAGTTGTCATTGGTCTGCCCCGGCGAGGAACAGCCGTCTTCGATGGATGACGGATACCAGTTAATTCCGCGGTATGTGTCGGGCTGTGGTGGATTGCCGGCTTTTGGATTAGACATGGAACGTAAAAACCCGGGATTTACTTTGGTGATATCCTCGCCAATAAGCCAGGTTTCTTTGTTAGGGGCGTAGGTATATTCTACTGCCGCGCCCCAAATATCAGAAAGGGCTTCATTTAATGCTCCCGACTCCCGTTGATAAACCAGATTTGCAGTGCTGGAGCAAACACCATGGCCAAGTTCATGCGCAGTCACGTCGAAAGCAGTGAGCGGCTTGAATCTGCTTGCGCCGTCGCCGTAAATCATTTCACTTCCGGTCCAACCTGCATTCTCGTAGTTGTTGCCGTAATGAACATAGCTTTTTAGCAACGTGCCGTTGTTATCGAAACTGTTTCTGTTAAATGTGGCTTTAAAATAGTCATAGGTTTTTTCCACACCCCAGTGTGCATCGAGTGCGGCATTATCAAAGGCGCCGTTATCGAATTCTGCCGTGGTCCATGCGTTGTCATCATCCTGAAATTCTACCGCAGAACTTAAGCTCGAACTTTTTCTAAGGTTAAATGTTCTGACACCGTTTCCTCTGGTTGTATCATGTAAAATATACTTTCCGCCCGAAAGGCTAGTCTCTATATTCTGTGGTCCACTGTAGCGCGTGTCCGCGACTCCAACAGCCTTTGCCAAAGATTCTGCCTGTAAAATTCCCGGAGAGGGGAGCGTTACAAAATTCGTTTCAGTGGAGGTGCCTTCTTTTTCGGCGTGTTTCATAATCGGATCCACCGCAGCAATTCTGCCACTCACGGCATCTACATAAATATAATCACGGCTCAGAGGCTGTGCGGCATAAATATCAAATCTGTAAGTAAGTTTTAATGAGTATTTGCCGTCGGCCTGCAAAATGGGAAAGTAAAGTAATTCGCCTGTTGGTTTTCTGTAGGTGTTTTCTGCAATATAACCTGCGTCTTCCCACATGTATTTTTGCGCATTTACACTCTTTACTGCTGCATCAAAGGCTGCCGAAGAAGAAATGGCCGGTACGGCTGCGGCGGAATCATCCTGGAACACTGCGCCGTTCATACTGATCAAATTTCCATTTTTATAATGTACATTGTAAACGCCACCTTCAACTTTAATATTTCTAAAGTAGAGCTGGTATTTTTCATCTACAAATTTCCCACTGAAATCATTTTCAGTTTTTACCAGCCGAAGTTCCTGCCCGGCTGTTAATTTTAAGATTTCTTTGAACAGGTTTGATACTGAAGCTGCATTCCGGGTAGAACCGTCCTTAAACTCTACGAGGCTTACACTGCCATTCTCATTGTACACTTTATTTTGCACATCCTGCGCGGCAAGTGTTCCGTTTAAACCCAGTACCATTCCCAGGATACCAAGAGTGAGTAATTGTCTTTTCATATAATATTGGTTGATATTTTTGTAAAAATAGAAATTTCTACCGAATCTAAATGATAAAATATCAACAAATACACAGAAAAGTTATCAAGGCAAAATTGGACTGGGCAGCGCTTATTTTATTTTTTCTTGATTGGATTTTGGCCGTACATTTACAGTTTTGAGGTATCGAAAGTGCCTGTGCGGTCCTCGATGGTGTAGTTCAGGGCTTTCGCCAGCACAAATATGTTGTCAAGGTTCTCCAGCAGCTGCTTGCGTCCCTCACTTCGAAGGCGTTCCTGATTTACCACTTT
Organism: Kaistella palustris DSM 21579; assembly: GCF_000422265.1. Lineage (GTDB taxonomy): Bacteria > Bacteroidota > Bacteroidia > Flavobacteriales > Weeksellaceae > Kaistella > Kaistella palustris. The sequence goes on along the minus strand of NZ_KE383813.1, from coordinate 371,370 downwards.
ATAGGCGTTGTCTTTTGCTGATTTTGTTATTTTCTGAAAATCTTTCTGATCAAAGCGGTCGAAGAAGGAATCGTCTAGCGATTGTATTTCTACACTTGGCGTGATGCGGATATCCGCATTGGGAAGTTCCTTGATGATGAGTTTCTTATTAATGGAATCTACCTCAATCTTCATCTTGTTCAGGTCGTAGGAAACCTGCGCGTTGGTCTTGGTAAAGGTGATCAGCTCCTTTTCGATATTAGGCAGCATACCGCCCAGAAGTTTGGATGTGACCTTTGTTTTTTGAATGCTGGAAAAATCCTGCTCCATCACCACCATTTTATTCATTTTCCGGATTTGATTCGTAATGATGTAGTAGTCGTTCTGTACCTGGTCTTCAGTTTTCACCGTAAGGCCGCGCCATACCAGAAAAATTAACAGCATGGCGAGTGCACCGAGTGCGAAAGGAATTAATTTTTGATTTGTTTTCAATTTACAGTTTTACGTTAGCATCTTTTCTAATGATTTCCAGCAGGTCTCTTTCAAGATAGCCCGATTTAGGCGTTTCAATAATTCTGCCAACTTCTTTTCCATATTTCTGCACGATTACTGTGGGAACCATTTGAATGTTCAGTGGACCTTCTTCGCCGCCAGGTGCTTCCTTTTTCCTATTCACTGCTATCAGCGTAAGTTTACTGTCCGGAAAACCAACCTCTTCCAAAATCCGGAAAAGTCTGGGCACTTCGCGGTGGCTGTCTTCGCACCATGTTCCAAGAACTACAGTGATATTATACGAGTTTAACTTTTCTTTTTTAAGTTCGGCAATAGCCTTGCTATCTACAGTATAGTCATTATGTTCCGGCGTATACCATTCGGTGTAAGGTTCCTTTAACAGCTGATCTTTGGACTGGTAACCTAAAAGCATTTTTCCGTCGTCGGCCGTTTTCACTTCCCGGTTTATAACGGTTTTTTTAGATGCACAGGAGTTAAGTATAAAAAATAAGGCAGCGCAGGCAAGTGCAATTTGAGTAGTTTTTTTCATAGATGTTGGATGATGCGGTTTAGTTTTCGAGAATGGTTTTCATATCCGCAGGTGAGTAGTGTTTATTCTTCAGGACTTTATGATCTGATTTTCGGTGGATATTGATTTTTGAACCGGATACTTCGGCAAAAGCATCTTCGCCTTTTTCATTATAGTACGAGATCGTGTCGGCGGCTTCCTTTTCGTTTGCGCACGCTTTGGACATATTGGAGCGTTGAACCTCGTCGAAAAGTGACGGAAATTTTTTACCGAGCCCAAATTCCAGCACAGCGCCACTTAAAACGTATTGCAAGTCACAGAGCGCATCGGCGATTTCCACAATATCATTATCCTCGATGGCGGCTTTCAACTCATTCAATTCTTCCTGCAAAAGTGAAACGCGAAGCGCACATCTTTCTTTAGCAGGGATTTGCGGTGTATCTAAAATGGGTGCGTTGAAAGTGCGGTGGAATTCTGCGACCTGATTCAAAGCATCTAGTTTTTCCATAAAATATTTAATTTGACCAAAGGTAGAGATTTCTGCTCCGCAGTAAAAATTCGTAACTGCTTTTCAGATTTAAAGTGCCATTAAATAATGTTTAATAAAGTACCTCGGTATTTGGGTTAAGTCTGAACTCCTCATCAAGAAGTATGAATACACGTTGAACTCCGTCGGAATGGAATAATTTTGACAAAACTTTTCATTCGTCCTGATTTTGAAGAATCGAAGCATATATCCGGTAAGATTTACCATTTCACACCTCCATTCTCGCAAATATTCATCACAAAACTTCTTCCGTCGTTATTAAACATTTTGCCGGTGAAACAGTCATTGCCGGATTTCTGTAACACACATTTTGCAGTCGCTGTACCTTTTGTAAATTCAGTCAGATGAAGGTCTTCGCCTGTGTAAATGCCTTTAAGATCGTAAAGTTGATCCTGCCTTTTATTGTAATAATAATTTCCGCTGACTCCCGTGGAATTGTTGTCGAAGGTTAAATTGAAAGTGGTCTGCAGTTTACCGACGTTTCCGTGAAATATTTTTTCTGTTCCTGTTATGCCTTTGATGGACAGGCTGCTTGGCTCTTTTCGTTCCGCATCAGACGCATCCTTCGATTTCAAGGCGTAGATCAGTCCGCCTAAAGCTGTAATAAGCGTTGCAATGGCCGTGACAGTTACTGCAAAAGAAGTTTTTTCTGATTTATTTTCGGTGGACATTTGTGTAGGTTTTAAGAGATAAATGTAGTAAAAAAGCCTATAAAAAAACCGCCCCAATTTTTGAGACGGTTTACATTAATTTTTAAAGCTTTATTCCTTAATGAATCGTTTGGAAACTTTGCCAACCTGCAGGAGATAAACCCCTTTCGGAAGTTTGCCAACCGCCACAGCGTTATCTGAAATTTTACCGGAGTAAATCAGTTTACCGCTCATGTCAAAAATCTGGAAATCCATTGACTCAGGATTTGTCAAATGAAGGACATTGCCTTTAACAGGATTAGGATAGACCGCAAATTCCTTCACCGGCGTAATTTCAAGACCGGAATCTTTCGCCGTTGAAACAATGTTCAGCGTATAATCCTCAACCTGGCCATAGGTGTAAGTTCCGCACGGCGAGGTAGGAATACTGCTGTACTGCATCATCACCCGCATTCTGGTAGAACCCAGTTTGGCGGTGGCCGGAATTTTTATAGTTCCGCTAACGGTTGCAGTGGTAGAACCCGCTTTAGTCCATACCTTTTCGCCTGAATCAGTAAATATACCGTTTCCGTTATAATCAATATATACGGCATAGGCTTCATTATATTTCGTTGAGGTCCACTTCGGAGTAATTGTCAGTGTGTATGAAGAACCCCGGGTTACATTCGTAGATACTCCCGTAAAATCTTCGTATCCCGCACTTCCTGTTGAAGTGTTGTTGATCGTATTAAATTTCACGTTCCCGATTTTCTCATCAGCTGTATTGTTCGCGGAGGCTGAACAATAGGTCACAGCATTCGCAGATGTTGTTACAGTGACTGTGTTGCTGGCTACCGAGCTGTTTCCTGCGGCATCTTTAGCTTTTACAAAGAAAGAATAAGATGTTGAAGCAGATAATCCCGAAACTGCATAACTTGTAGAGGCTGTACTTGCCAATAAAACGGAATTTTTGAAGATGTCGTAGCCTGTAACTCCTACATTATCTGTCGCACCACTCCAGGTGAGGTTGGTAGAAGATGATGTTGTGCCCGAGGCGGAGATTGTAGGTGCAGTAGGAGCAGTCGTGTCTGAAGTATTTGCCAAGGTTGTTACCGAGACGGCATTACTTGCAGGCGACACATTGCCGGCAGCATCTTTTGCTTTTACAGTAAAAGTGTATGTGGTAGATGCGCTCAGTCCCGTTACATTTACCGAAGCTGCTGCAGTAGAACCTAAAAGTGTAGCACCATTGTATATATCATAGCCGGTCACACCCACATTGTCCGTTGCACCGCTCCAGGAAAGGGTGGTAGTAGAGCTGGTCGTGCCCGAAGCTGAAAGTGTTGGTGCAGTTGGTGCCACCGTATCTCCGCTGCCGGCGGTAACCGTAATGTTTGCTTTATTTACATTAAAGAAAACATGATTGCTTCCCTTCACCATAATTCTTCCGGTGGCAGTTGCAGCGTTCGGAATGGTAACAGCTTGGGAACCGTCATTAGGAGTTCCTGCTAAAAGTGTCGACCAGGAATTTCCATTGTCGGATGACCAAAGAATATCAACGTTAGCTGCGTTTACACCATTTGCAGTTGTTCCGGCGACATTCCAGGTGATGGTCTGCGATGAACCTCCGGCGTAAGTAGTCGCGCTCGCCTGAGATGTAACGGCGAAAGGTCCCGCAGTCGCGTTAACTGTAATCACAGCGTCGTCGGAATTGTTTCCCGAACCTCCCGGTCTGTTATCGCGTACGGTATATCTGAAATTTAAAGTTCTGGCAACCGAAGAAAGTGCTTCCACTGTAATTTCCTGACCTGCCGTGGTGGTCGCTCCTGCTAAAACCGACTGCATTCTCGGGAAGTAACGCGTTGGCGAAGCCGAAGGAACCCACGATCTGAAATTGACACCTTTGGTTTTTGTGGCGCTTGGCGCTGCAGAAGTGGTTTGGTTGTCCATTTCCTCCCAGATGTAAGTAAGTGCATCTCCGTTTGCATCGGTTGAAGTTCCTGTCAGCATAAAAGGTGTGCTTTTCGGAATCGTATAGTCCGCGCCGGCATTTGCAGTCGGAATTGAATTTCCTGTCGGTGTATTCACCGAGCAGGTTTTTGTTTTAAGATTGTTGGTAACCTGCTGAATAGTAACTGCGTGGAAGATCGGATCCGAGTGCGGCTGAACATCCAGCGAAGTAATTCCGGCGTATCCCATGATAGTTGACCCCGATCCCGGCTCCATCTGAACGCCTGTTCCTTCATTTGAAAAGGTGAAAGTATGGTTTCCACCAAACTGGTGCCCCATTTCGTGTGCCACATAATCAATATCGAAATTGTCGCCTGCAGGAATATTATCCGCCGGAGAAGTGATACCGGAACCTTTGGAACCGTTCACACAGATACAGCCGATACAGCCGGCGTTTCCGCCGCCGCCAGAGGCTCCGAACAAATGCCCGATGTCATAGTTGGCCTCGCCAATTACAGAAGTCAGGGTGGACTGCAGTTGGGCATTCCACTGCGACATTGAACTGGAGTTTGAATACGGATCAGTAGATGCATTAGTATAAATAACAGCATCGTTGTTTGCGATGAGTACCATGCGAGCAGAGAAATCTTTTTCGAAAACGCCGTTGACACGTGTCATCGTATTATTCATCGCAGCGAGAGCCTGCGCTTTGGTACCGCCAAAGTAAGCCGTATACTCACCGGTGCAGGAAAGTGCCAGTCTGAATGTTCGAAGCAAACCATCATCCGCATTAGGTCTGGCAAAATGGTCAGTGATCTGTGTTTTTACATCATCGATTGTGGCGCACTCAAATTTATTGAGGTTGTCTTTTTTATCAGACTTTGCGTAGACAACATAAGTCGAGGCATCTTTTGTATAAGGTTCAATAAAAACCGCAGAGTTGTCAGCTTTGATCTCCATAAAAGAAAGTCCCAGCTCCGACACACTGAAGTAAATGATATTGGTGGGATTATCTAAACTTTGTCCCACGTAGGATTTTATATCCGGATATTTTGCCGCTAAAGTGGGGTCAAAATTAGAGTTTTCTGAAACTTTGAAATTTTCCATCCTACCCTCATTAGTAGGGAAGGAAATGATTTTTTCAGATTTTTCTCCGGCTGCTAACTTTTTAGGCGTGTATTTCAAACTTGTTTTTAAGCCCTCGATATCCAGCTGATAAAGTTTTGGAGCCATGATCGAGGTTTTGTTTCCTAAAACTTCCGCGCCTGCCAATTTCGCAGTGTGAGTCCATAAAGAACCGGTCTGACCATAGGAAAAACCGGCAATTGCTACGAAAGCGATCGATAAGAGTTTTGTTTTCATAGAATATGATTGATTTTAATAAAGTGTTAAAGACAAATCAAATGTATAATTTATTTCAAAACAAAATCAAAATATTTTACGAAAAATGTTACTATATCACGAAACCCTTATGGAAACAATAATTGCTGATTTTTTATGAGACTTTACGACCACAAAAAAACACCCGTTTGGGTGTTAAATGTCTTTTTTTAAAATGGAAAAAATCACTTCGAAATCTCTCTTCCGATCACCAGCCGTTGAATTTCGGAGGTTCCTTCGCCAATGGTACAGAGTTTTGAATCGCGGTAATATTTTTCAGCCGGAAAATCTTTGGTATAACCATAACCACCGAAAATCTGTACTGCATTATTTGCAATTCGCACACAGGCTTCAGAAGCATAAAGTTTTGCCATAGCTCCTTCTTTTGTCATCGGTTTTTTGGCATTTTTTAAATTTGAGGCTCTTTGGATGAGTAGTTCGGCAGCATCAATTTCAGTGGCCATATCCGCCAACATAAAATTAATTGCCTGGAACTCGTTGATCGCCTTTCCGAACTGGTGTCTCTCTTTCGAATATTTCAGCGCAGATTTGTATGCTCCTCTTGCAATCCCCAAACTTAAAGCGGCAATCGAGATACGGCCGCCATCAAGAATCTTCATCGCCTGCTTAAATCCTGAACCCACTTCACCTAAGCGGTTAGCGTCGGGAACCCGAACACTGTCAAAGATAAGTTCCGCAGTTTCCGAAGCACGCATACCTAATTTGTTTTCCTTTTTACCGGAACTGAAGCCCGCCATGCCTTTTTCGAGAACAAAAGCGGTGGAATTATTCTTTGCACCTTTCTCTCCCGTTCTGGTCATTACTACAGCAATATCACCTGAAATAGCATGAGTAATAAAGTTCTTTGCACCGTTAATGATCCAGTCGTCGCCATCTTTTACGGCAGTCGTGCTCATACCGCCGGAATCCGAGCCGGTATTGTGTTCTGTGAGGCCCCATGCGCCAATTACTTTTCCCGAAGCGAGTTTCGGAAGCCAGCGCTGGCGCTGCTCCTCATTACCAAATTCATAAATATGATTGGTGCAAAGTGAATTATGTGCCGCCACGGAAAGCCCAATCGATGGATCTACCTGCGAAATTTCATCAAGAATTGCTACATATTCATGGTAGCCTAAACCTGAACCGCCGTACTGTTCCGGCACCACAATCCCCATAAAGCCCATTTCACCCAGTTGATGAAAAAGGTCGACAGGAAAAGTCTGGCTTTCGTCCCAATCCATAATGTGGGGACGGATATTTTTTTCTGCAAAATCCCGGGCGGTTTCTGCAATCATTTCGATATTTTGTAAAGTCTCGTTACTCATATGAATTATTTGACCTCAAAGATAAATAAAAAGAGGAAGCTAAAAACCATGTTTTATAAAAAACGGCTGTTTTACAAATGAGTCACATAGTAAATTTAAATATTATTTGTGATATACATTGTCTTCTGCCTGCTGTTTCTTTTTATTCCCTACTTTAGCACCTTAAAATTGAATATATGAAAAGATCTATATCCCTACTTTTACTTCTGCCGTTCTTTGCTTTTTCCCAGGCGCCCGATGGCTATTACGACGGCACACAATCGTTAACAGGTTATGCCCTTAAATCAAAACTCCACGAAATCGTTTCACAGAAGAACATCAACTGGAACTACAGCGATCTGACTCCTTTTTTCGGCTTAACTGATTTGGACAGATATTATGATCATGATGCTTCGAACGACAGTATACTGCTGGATATATATTCGGAAATTCCCACGGGGCCGGATGCTTACGAATATACAGTCAGTAATCTTGTAGGGTCTGCGAATGCAGAAGGTCAGGGTTGGAACCGGGAACACATGATGCCACAAAGCACCTACGACAGTAATTATCCAATGTATTCGGATATGTTTTATATTATACCTACCGATGCCCGGATTAATCAGTTGCGCAGCAACTATCCCTACGGAAAAGCGGGTTCTACGACATTTTACAATTTTACCAACACATCCAGAATCGGCAATAACGCAACGCCCGGCTCCGGTTATACAGGCAGAGTATATGAACCGATTGATGAATTTAAAGGTGATATAGCTCGAAGCCTGCTTTATTTCGCCATGCGTTATGAAGGGAAGCTGAATGCTTTCAATTATTATAATGGAACTTCCGCCGCAAATGATAAAAGCCCGCTGGATGGAACTGAAGAAAAAGCCTTCGAAGATTGGTATGTAGCAATGCTGTTGCAGTGGAATGCACAGGATCCCGTATCACAGCGTGAGGTCGACCGGAACAATGCTGTTTATCTTCTCCAGAAAAACAGAAATCCATTCATCGATCATCCTGAGTGGGTAAATATGATCTGGAATCAAACGCCTGATGGTGTGATTCCACAGGCACCACAAAACCTTAGTATTCAGAAAAACAGTGCGTATTTTGTAAATCTGAACTGGTCGCCTTCGGCTGAGAGCGATGTGTTGGGATACAGGATTTACCAGAATGGCGTGTATGTCGCTACAACTAAAAGTACAAATATTTCTATTGACCATCTTTCGCCCGGAACGGTTTATAATTTTACCGTGAGAGCTTACGATAATGGTTACCTGGAGTCGGCCGACAGTAATATTGCCTCTGAAACAACTCTTGAATCCGATGTTTTTGCCTCTGATTTAATGATCACAAAATATCTGGAAGGTACCGCCGATAATAAAGCCATTGAAATCACCAACAAAACCGGCCATCCCGTCAATCTAAATAAATACCGCCTGAGCATTCAGCTAACTTCGGCTTCTAATTACTATTTTCCCGCCCCTTATGAACTGGAAGGAACGGTGGCAAACAATGAAACATTTGTAGTGCTGAATCCGCGGTCTGACTTTTCCTGCATTACTAATGAACAGGCAAAATTTGTAACCGCTGCTCCTCAGATGACTTTTAACGGAAGTCAGTATGTGGAATTGCGCTATGCAAGCACAACTGTGGACGCCATTGGTCTTCGCGGAACCAACAATTATGAGTCACTCGGCGATGTTTCACTTTACAGATTGCCGTCCGTTACGCAGCCATCCACCACTTTTTCTCTTTCGCAGTGGCAGACTTATCCGGTCGATTACTGTGAAAATATTGGCAGTTTGGCAAGTACCGATGTTCTGGTGAATAATGATGCTAAATATGCTGTTTATCCAAATCCTGTAGTGACAGATTCTTTCTTTGTGAAAGGGAAAAATCTTGCAAACGTGAAGAAAGTATCCGTCTTTGATCTTTCGGGCAAATTAGTTTTGGAGCAAAACGCACCTTTTAAAAATAAAAATTCTGTGAACGTGCAGCATCTCAAAACCGGAATTTATGTGGTTACTATCGACGGACAGTCAGTTAAGATCACTAAAAAATAGATGACATATGTTTATTTTATAAAGAACCTCATCTGAATTTTCAGATGAGGTCTTCTTTTGAGAACGTTAAAAAATTGCCTAGTTTAAATAGAGTTTCATTCGAGCTTCGTACTCAGGTTTTACTTTTATCATGTTCCAGATCTTTTTTTCATTCGGATAGGTAATTCTGTAGAAAATAATCTTGTCGGCAGAATATTTAAAATAGGGATGTGATTTAAGCCATTCTTCGGGAGCATCCAAAAGATTATATTTCTGAACACCTGAAATATCGAGTTGTGCTTCTGCGACTAGTTTCTGGGCCAAAGCTTTGTCGATATCATACGTGTCGATGATTTGCTGGCGGTTCACAAATCCACCCAGTTTTTTCCGGAAACTCAGCATCATTGCGGCACTTTTTGAATCGAAACCATATTCCATCAACTGCTTGTAAGTGATTTGATTGAGGTCTACCGCTGCAAAATTGGTAACTGTATTTTGCTCCTGATTTTTATTACTTTCCGCCCGCTCAGTATTGTTTGGCGCTACGGAATTTTGGTTTGTAGCCGTATTTAAGATGATAAACGGTTTTAATTCCTGAAATTTTTCGGGGGAGATCACAAAACAACGCTGTATATCTTCTAAGGACTTAAAACTGCCACGCAAATTCCTGTCACGGTAATTGATGATCACCTGTGCCTGCTTTTCCGAGAATCCAAGTTTTCGCCATCCTTCCAAATCGGTTGAATTTGGATCAAAACTGGTATATGCTGTCCTGGCTTTTTCGGATGGGATATTTTTGTAAGAAAATGATGAATTTTCCGGCGCCGTTGCAGGAAGCAGCAGGTAAGGTTCCATTTTGCGGTAATTATCATCACTGATGATAAAGCAGGCTTTAAATTTTTCTTTGCTTTGAAAACTTCCGCCCAAATAATTTTTATATTTTAAAATAGAGTTTGCCTGGTTTTCGGAAAAACCCATCTGTACAAAATCTGCTGCGGTAAACTGATCGGGATTAAATTTGCCGTGAATACGCAGTTCTTTTTTATGATACGGAGTAAAACCGGAGTTGTTTCTGAAACTGCGGTTTGGGGAATAATTCCCGGAATATCGCACAGAATTCTCGGGAAGTAGAATGTAAGGCTGAAGTTCGCCATATTTCTCGGCGGAAATTGAATAGCATTTTTGCAGCTGTTCTTTCGAACTGAAACTTCCACCCACAATTCCTTTGTACTTTAAGATCGTAGCAATCTGCCTTTCAGAAAAACCGAGATTTTTCCAGCCGTTTTCATCAAGCGCATTGGGATCAAAATTTTGTAAAGGAATTTTTTCCGACAGAAGGTATTCCACAGAATTACCGTTTGGCGATTGCGGAGCATTTTTTTTGGCATTAAAGTAAAAAAGACCGGCAAACAGTACTGCGCCGGAAGTGGCCAGACCTAAAAAATAATTTTTAGCGGCGGCGAGGGGAAATTTGAACCTCATGGCAGTATTTTCACTCAAATTTACAACGTTGTGAGATTAATAACTACCGTTTAATCAACAGTTTATCCTGGGAAAAACACCTGAATTTTACTCACTGGTTTCCACTAATGAATCCTTCAGTTTTTCAAGTTCAGCTTTTACAAACTCGAGCCGGTTGATGATGCTTACCGTTTCGGAAATCTTTGAATTTGTTGTCAGAGCGATTCTCGCACCGTCCAGCGTATATCCTTTTTCTTTTACAAGATGGTAGATGATCTGCAGGTTTTTGATGTCCAGCGGTGTAAAATATCGGTTTCCCTTATTGTTTTTTTTGGGTTTAATGATTGGGAACTCCTGTTCCCAGTACCGGATCAGTGAGGCATTTACATCAAATGCCCTGGCAACTTCGCCTATCGAATAATAAAGTTTGTCCGGTAAATTGATTTTCATACTGTAGGAGTGACAGCTACAAATTTATATAATTAAAATGGGAATAAAAGTGCGAATCTTTACTTAGCAAATTCGATCTTCAGTTTCTTGTTTTTAAGCTTCTGGCCAACTAGCGTTTTTAATAGCGCGACGGTCTTTTTCCGGTTTACCGCTACATAAGACGCTGTATCTTTTACCTCGATGAGTCCGATATCATCTTTTTCGAGCATCCCTTTTTTGATCAGGAAACCTACGATATCTACTTTGTTCACTTTATCCTTTTTGCCTGCGCTTATATAAATCGTTTGGAAAGGTGTTTTAGCCGGAATTTTATAATCACCTGACAGATTTTCTGTTTCAATGCTTTTTTTAATGAAAGGCAGGTTTTCATCTTCTGTCATGATGAGGTATACAGAACCCTGCGCATGCATTCGCGCCGTGCGCCCGTTTCGGTGAATGAAGGCGTCTTCCTTCGGCGGAAGTTGATAATGCACTATTGATTCCACTTCAGGAATATCAAGTCCTCGGGAGGCAAGGTCGGTGGTAATCAAAATTCGTGACGAATCGTTTTTAAACTTCAGCAGTGCGCGTTCTCTCTCGTCCTGCTCCATGCCGCCGTGAAATGTTTCGCGAGGGATTCCTTTCCCGCGCAGCAATTCCGAAATGCGGTCAACAGCATCGCGGTGATTGCAGAAAATCAGGCAGCGCCTGTTGCCGATTTTACACAGCAAGTGAAAAAGTGTATCGAGTTTTTCTTCAGATGTAGTAAGTACTTTTTTTAACGTAAGATCCGGTTCTGATGCTTTTATTTTTAAAAAATCTATTGTCGCCGCATCTTTTAAACCCGTAAATTCTGGAATATCTTCCATTGCCGTAGCCGAAGTAAGGATCCTTTGGGAAATATTAGGCATTGCACCGATTATAAACTCCATATCTTCCTGGAAACCAAATTCCAGCGCTTTATCGAACTCGTCCAATACCAAAGTGTTGATCGTGGTAGGATCGAAATTTTCATTTTTTAAATGGTACGCGATTCGGCCCGGAGTTCCCACCAGCACAGCGGGTGCCTGTATAAAATTGTTCTTTTCAATTTTTTTGTTGTGGCCGCCATAACACACAGAAACTTTATAGGTTGTACCCATACTCTTGAAAACCTGCTCGATCTGCAGCGCGAGCTCACGGGAGGGAGCCATGATCAGCGCCTGGATTCCCGCTTCTTCATCGCGCAGGTTCCTTAAAAGGGGGAAAAGGAAACCGAGCGTCTTCCCTGAGCCTGTTGGTGAAAGAAGAATAAGGTCTTTCTGGTTTTCCGCTGCTTTATAGGCGGATTTCTGCATCTGATTCAGTTCCTCGATCTGTAGGTTTGCAATAACTTTTTCAATTTCCATGATACAAAGTTACGGCAAAGTGTCATTTAACCGATACAACATCTTAAACATAGCCGCAAGTAATGTTTTGTAAAGTCGAATAATTCCTGCTCATTTCCGTTGTATTCGTAATGGTTAAGAACTTTCGATGTGATATAGAGTAGATATTAATAAATTTTTTGTCTTTTATAAAATTGTAAAGTAAAATTTATTACATTTGAGTTAACCAAAAAATATTATATTATGAAAAAAAATCTATTTTCTTTAATGATTCTTGCAGGATCAATGTTGAATGCGCAGGTGTATTCCAATGGAAATCTAAGTACAGGAAGCACATCCAGTGGTGGAACAGCCGCTCCGGCAGGATATACCTGGAGCGAAGTACAATCGCCGAACACAACTTTAGGCGCCTCAGCTTACATCAGCAGTGCGGCAGATTTTCGGCTTGCTGATGACTTCGTGGTTCCGTCTACCGAACGTTGGGATATCTCATCAGTTGATGTTTTTGCTTACCAAACCAGTTCGACCACAATGCCTTTCGATGCATTGACGCTTCAAATTCTGAGCGGGCCACCACCTTCCGGCGCTGTAGTTTTTGGAGATACAACAACAAACATCATAAACAGGTCGGCAACTGCAGATTCTAAAATTTACCGCACAGGATCTACCGTAAACACCACCAGAAAAATCTGGAAAGTAAACGGCAATGTCATTACGACACTTAATCCCGGAACTTACTGGCTCAATTTTCAGGTGCACGCTACAAACGATGGTGCAGCTTTTTTTCCGCCGGTTACAAATGTCGGCGTAGTTTCGCCACCGGGCGCAAATGCTATGCAGATGAGCAGTACAGGCTGGGCACCTCTGATGGATACCGGTTCGTCAACAGCGCAGGCAATGCCTTTTATCATTACCTATGTAGCCACAAGTCTTGGAACTACAGAAACAAGACAGCTGGACAGCAGAGTGGTGGTATATCCCAATCCTACACAAAGTACTTTTAGATTAAGCCTACCGGCAGAATCGCTCGGGGCGAAGACTGAAGTAGGAGTTTTCGACAGTGCAGGCAAAAAAGTGAAATCATTTAAACTGGCTGAGTCTTATGACGTAAGCGATTTGACCAAAGGAATGTATATCATTAAAATTAATGATGGCCAGAATATCAAAGCCACGAAACTTATCAAAAATTAAATTTTTACTTAATGACAGGAAAATGGATGTTCAAAAGGGCATCCATTTTTTTTACAGTTAATCCTGAAAAATGCTAATCGATTTAATAAAAAGCAGTATCTTTGCACCACTTTTTGTGGAAACATTTGGCAAAGTTAAAACCTTAACAATTAACATCTTCCGTATTTTTCATGATCCACATTAAGCCAAAACTGAAAAAGAAGGAATACAAATTATTTATTTATGTCTGATACGACAACAAAAGAAGAGGTTCTGATGAACCAAAACGTAGCTCCGGAACAGTTTGACTGGGATTCTTTCGAATCCGGTCTTGATGCTGAATCCAGACAGGAAAAAAGCGAGTTGGAGGAAATCTACAACGGTTCTCTGAACAATCTTCAGGACAACGATGTTTTAGTAGGAAAAGTGGTTAGACTTACCGACAAAGAGGCGATCGTTGACATCAACTTTAAATCTGAAGGTGTAATTTCACTGAACGAATTCCGTTACAACCAGGGTCTTGCCGTAGGTGATGAAGTGGAGGTAATGGTAGACAGAAGAGAAGACAAATCCGGTCAGCTTCAACTGTCTCACAAAAAAGCGCGTATCCTGAAAGCTTGGGACCGTGTAAACGAACTTCACGAAACAGGAGAAATCGTAAACGGTTTCGTAAAATCAAGAACAAAAGGTGGTATGATCGTAGACGTTCATGGTATCGAAGCGTTCTTACCGGGATCACAAATCGATGTGAAGCCTATTAAAGATTACGATCAGTTCGTAGGAAAAACAATGGAGTTCAAAGTTGTGAAAATCAACCCGGAATTCAAAAACGTTGTAGTTTCTCACAAAGCCTTGATCGAAGCAGATCTTGAAGGTCAAAAACGTGAAATCATCGGTCAGTTAGAAAAAGGACAGGTTCTGGAAGGAACTGTTAAAAATATTACTTCATACGGTGTATTCGTAGATTTAGGAGGTGTTGACGGATTGATCCACATCACCGACTTATCATGGAGCAGAGTAAACCATCCATCAGAAATCCTGGAAGACGGACAGACTGTAAAAGTGGTAATCCTTGATTTCGATGACGAGAAAACAAGAATCCAGTTAGGTATGAAGCAGTTGGAAGCTCATCCGTGGGATGCACTTTCTGCAGATCTTAAAATTGGCGACAGAGTAAAAGGTAAAGTTGTAGTTCTTGCAGACTATGGTGCATTTGTAGAAGTAGCGCCAGGTGTTGAAGGACTGATCCACGTTTCCGAAATGTCATGGTCTACTCACTTGAGAAGCGCCGGAGATTTTGTAAAAGTTGGTGACGAAGTTGAAGCAGAAGTTTTAACACTAGACAGAGTAGACAGAAAGATCTCTTTAGGTATGAAACAGCTTAACGAAGATCCTTGGTCTAACATCGAAACTAAATATCCTGTAGGTTCCGTACACGAAGGTACTGTGAGAAACTTCACCAACTTTGGCGTATTTGTAGAGCTTGAGGAAGGAATTGATGGTTTGATTTATATCTCTGACCTTTCCTGGACAAGAAAAATCAAGCATCCGTCAGAATTCTGTGCGGTTGGCGATAAACTGAAAGTGATCGTTCTGGAGTTGGATACAGCTGCAAGAAGACTTTCTTTAGGTCACAAACAGTTGCTTGACAATCCTTGGGATAAATTTGAAACCAAATACGCTGAAGGAACAGTACACGAAGGTAAAGCAACCGACGTTTTCGATAAAGGAGCTCAGATCCAGTTCGAAGATTCAGAAGTTGAAGCTTTCTGCCCTTCAAGATTACTTGAGAAAGAAGACGGAACCAAAATTAAAAAAGGTGAAGACGCTCAGTTCAAAGTGATCGAATTCAACAAAGAATTCAAAAGAGTAGTGGTTTCCCACACCGGAATCTTTAAAGATGAAGAGAAGAAGAATGTAAGAGAGCAGTCTTCAAACTCCGGAAACAGATCTACAGGTTCAACTAATAACGAAGAAAAATCTACACTTGGAGATTTAGACGTGTTAGCAGAATTGAAAAAGAAAATGGAAGGGAACTAAACCTACATTATTTGATATTGAAGCGCCTCATTTTTATGAGGCGTTTTTTTTTATGTTAAAAATTTATAACATATTGGAATTTTTTATAAATTCGGTGCCAATTAATCAATATATATGAAAAATAGAAATTTACCACTAAAAATTGCGGCGGTATGTTTGATGTTTTCTTTTGCAGATGCGAATGCGCAGGATTATAAAGCCCTGATCCAAAATCACATTTCTGCTCAGAATAACTTCATGAAGCCGAACCTTAATAATTTTGAAATCATCAATGAGGATTTCTCAAAATCAATGAATGCCGAAGTTGTAAAAATTCAGCAGTCTTACAATGGTATTCCCGTGTACAACGGTGTGGGTACAGCACTGATTAAAGATGCGAAAGTGACCTATCTGAATGAAAGCTTTGCTAAAAATTATGCAAACGCGTCTGCGCCGAGTTCCGCTCGTGCGACTAAAACCGTTTTTGATAATGTTGCGCAATCTTTAGGTTTAAAGAATTCTGCATCTTATCAACTGATCGGCATCAAGGATGCGGATCTGAATACGCCTTTTGCAAAAACACGCTTGATCTACGTTCTTAACGAGAACAGCGACCTGCGGCTTTGTCACGAATTTATTTTCGAAGAAAAAGGAACCTCCAACTACTGGGATGTTCTTGCAGATGCCAATACGGGTGAAATCGTGAGAAAAGATAATCTTACCGTTTCCTGTAATTTTAGACATGATGCGTTCCACCACGATTATTCAGCACATTTGCCCGAGGGTTTTTCTAAAGATTTCAGTCCGAACCACGCAGAAGCTCCAAATGCAGAGTCGTTTGCAGCTTTAGATGCAAGCTACAGAGTTTTCGCGCTTCCTTTGGAAAGTCCCGGACACGGCAGCAGAACTTTAGTGACCAATCCTTGGTTCACCGATGCTTCACCGGATGGGTGGCACACTATTTTGGGCGGCAGTTATGTCGGTTCATATAACACAACCAGAGGAAATAACGTAATGGCCTACGACGATAAAGCGAATGCAAATTCTCCTGGCGCGTACGCAGACGGCGGTGCAAACCGGGTTTTTGATTTTCCGTTTATTGTCAATGATACTTCGGGTAACTTAAATGCTGCCACCACAAACCTTTTCTACATAAATAATAAGGTGCACGATATTTTCTACCGTTTAGGTTTTACCGAAACCGCCAGGAATTTCCAGGCGTGGAACTACGGAAAAGGTGGCGGACAGAATGATTATGTAATGGCCGAGTCGCAGGACGGCGGCGGTACAGATAACGCAAACTTTTCAACTCCGGCCGACGGCGGCAGACCAAGAATGCAGATGTACCTTTGGAATCCGACTGTTCTGGAGAGAGTCTTTTATAATGCACCTGCAGAAGCTGTGGGCAGAGTGGTGCAGAATTATATTTCTACCACATTCGGTCCGGCACTGAATGCAACCGGTGTAACTGCTGATGTGAAAGTATCGCCGGTTCTCGATGCGTGTTCGCCTCTGCCTGCAGGTTCACTTGCCGGTAAAATTGGCTTGATCCAACGGGGTACCTGCGAGTTCCAGGCAAAAGTGCAGGCCGCGCAGGATGCGGGTGCCGTAGCAGCCATTATTTATAATTTGCCGGATTCTGCGCCAACAAGCGGTATGGCGGGAGTAAATCCAAATATTACCATTCCTTCCGTACTTATTGAAAACAGTGAGGGCGTTTACATGAGCAACCTCCTGAAATCTACAAACGTAAACATCACATTAAGATATAATGAGTTGGATCAGAAGATCCGCGACGGTAGTTTTGATAACGGTATCGTAACACATGAGTATGGACACGGAATCTCTAACAGAAATACCGGAAATGGTTACTCCTGTCTGTCTTCATCCAATTCCAAAGAGCAAATGGGCGAAGGCTGGTCAGATTATTTTGCTTTAATGTTGACCAACCAGCCGGGCGCCACGAAAGATGTACCTAGAGGAATAGGTACTTACG
The DNA here is from genome assembly GCF_000422265.1 of Kaistella palustris DSM 21579. Lineage (GTDB taxonomy): Bacteria > Bacteroidota > Bacteroidia > Flavobacteriales > Weeksellaceae > Kaistella > Kaistella palustris. Next base: position 354,070 of record NZ_KE383813.1, on the reverse strand, counting down.
CAATTACAGAACCCATTACAGGGCTGGGCATACGACCGGCAAAATATTCTCCTGACTTCGCCATCAACGGCTACACTTATGGTGATACGAACGGAATGGAGTACACCAACACTGCAGGTCAGGTGGTGCCGGATGTACACTCGATTGGTTTCGTATGGGCGACAATGCTTTGGGACCTTCACTGGAAATTTGCTGAAAAATACGGCTACTCATCAGATATAATGGCCAACAACACCAATGGAAGTACAAAAGCTATTCAGTTGGTAGTCGACGGTCTAAAACTTCAGGAGTGCAGCCCGACTTTCGTAAGCGGCCGTGACGCAATACTTGCAGCCGATGCGGCAAGTGGTGGTGCAGACCGTTGCATGATCTGGGAAACATTTGCCAAGCGAGGTTTAGGAATCAACGCTTCAGCCGGTTCCAAAACAAATATCAATGACCAGACAGAAAGTTTCGACATTCCGGCAGACTGTACCGCAACTGCGGGTACTGCAAATGTGAATGCCAATAAAGCATTTACCATTTATCCCAACCCGGCCAAAAATGAGTTTTTCCTGAAATCAACAAAAAGTGTTTTAGGAAAAGTGAGTGTAGAAATTTTTGATGCATCCGGAAAATTAGTTTCCAGTCAGAAAATTGCTGCCGATGCTGCTGTAGATACACAGGCCCTTCCGAATGGCGTTTATGTAGTGAAAGCGACAGGTTTAGGAGTTCAGTTTTCTTCCAAACTGATGATCAAAAAATAACTTTTGAGATCTTAATTAATAGCCGTTCTGCCTGCAGAGCGGCTTTTTTTGTATCATTTTCTTTTTAATGTTTTGCAAAAATTCAACTTTCTGCAATTTTAATATCTTTAATCAAAATTACACTTATGAGAAAAATTTACTTTTTACTGCTTCTGGTTTTTTCCTTTTCAGCGAATTGCCAACCATACAGCGTGCTGTTGCAGGATACCGACTGGACTATTGTCCGCATAAACTGGCAGGGCACCGACTATTATCCGCCACCACCGTTTTCATCTGCCGGCAAAGTGGTTTTTGATGCCGGTGAATCCGGCGGTTTTGCATCTGTTTTTTTTAATACTGCCGGCGGACAGGTGACTTTTGGTGCAGACAACCAAAAGTTTTTCACGCTGCAGTCAGTAGGGGTTACCCTTATGGAATACCACGGCGAAAACCAGGCGGCGGTACAGCAGTTCGACGAAATGGTCACCGGATTTTATTTTGGTTTCCCGCCCGATGAGCCTTTTACTTTCGATTATCAGCAAGTGTTTTCAGGAAGAAACTTAACGGTCACAAATTCCGTGGGAAATACGATTTTTTATTCAAATCAGATTTTAAGCAGCGAGAATTCAGCATTAAAGAATGCAGCAACACTTTACCCGAATCCTGCGCGCAATGAATTTTACCTGAAACCGGCAAAAAATATATCGGGCAAAATCACCGTGGAAATTTTCGATGCCTCGGGAAAATTTGTTTCAACCCAGAAACTTGCCCATGATCTGAAGATCGACACAAGCCTTCTTCCCACTGGAAATTATATGGTGAAAGTTATCGGCTTAAATCTTCCTTTCAATACTCAAGTGATGATCAGGAAATAATGAGTAGCGGGAAATTTTTTAGTTGAGAACTTCATAAATTAACTTTTCCTGGGTGCGCGTTAAAGCTACAGCTGGTCATGCTTTCCATTTTCTCAACTCAGTACAAACAAAAACCCATCAAAAATAAATTTAATGGGTTTTTTTATAAATGAGATCCGATTACTTTTTGTAAGCAGGCTCTTTAATTCTTGCTTTTTTACCTCTAAGTTTTCTGAAGTAGTAGATTCTTGCTCTGTTAACTTTACCTCTTCTGTCAACCACAATTTTTTGCAAAGCGGGCAGGTTCAAAGGGAAAACTCTCTCTACACCCACATCGCCACTCATTTTTCTGATGGTGAAGGTTTTGGTACCGCCGGTGCCTCTTAACTGGATCACTGTTCCTTTAAAGAACTGAGTTCTCGTTTTTGCACCCTCTTTAATCTCGTAATACACGGTGATGGTGTCACCTGCTTTGAATTCCGGGAATTCTTTTCTTGTAATGTACTTGTCCTGTACGTACTTTAATAAATCCATTTTTTATAAAAAAAATTTTTGTCGAGCTAAGCAACGTTCACGTCCTTCGTCAGAGGTTGGTTAACAGGCTGCAAAAATAATATAAATTCTTCTACCACACAACAACTTATCCACCTTTTTTAGATCTTTCGCGAATGGTTACGTATCCTCAAACTTTCCAAACCTCGAACTTTCCAATTCTCAAACTCTAGAACTTTCAGTTCTCAAACACTCAAACACTCAAACTTTCAAATTCTCAAATTCTCAAATCCTCAAATCCTCAAACTCACAAATTTTCAAATTCTCAAACTCTCAGCCAGGGCGTGTCCCTCCATTGCATGCGTCAGCGGCCCGTGACCGCTGCCACATGCAATCCCGGGCCGGGCTGTACGCTATATCCCCTCATCGCCTGGCAAGGCGATAAGGGGGATGCCGCTGCCATCCCTCACGCAGATTCCGCTTTTATCGTGCTTGCTTTGTAAATGAAAGTGTAGCTGAAACATCAGGCCGCCTTTTCATTTCCAAAAAAATTCTTAAATTCACTAACCGAAATTCAGACTAAAAATGATCGATAAAAGAGTAAAAAATGTTGAAGAAGCCATCGCCGGAATCAGCGACGGCATGACCTTAATCGTTGGTGGATTTGGCCTTTGCGGCATACCCGAAAATACAATTCACGCTTTGGCAGAAAGCAACGTGACGGATTTAACATGTATTTCAAACAATGCCGGCGTCGATGATTTTGGGCTTGGGCTGCTGCTTCAAAAAAAACAGATCAAAAAAATGATCGCTTCATACGTAGGGGAAAACGCAGAATTCGAAAGACAGATGCTTTCCGGCGAACTGGAAGTGGAACTTACACCACAGGGAACTTTAGCCGAAAAATGTCGTGCTGCCCAATGTGGAATTCCGGCTTTTTATACACCGGCAGGATACGGAACTGAAGTCGCAGAAGGAAAAGAAACCAAAGAATTTGATGGTAAAATGCATATTCTGGAACATGCTTTCAAAGCAGATTATTCCATCGTAAAAGCCTGGAAAGGTGATCACGCCGGCAATCTGATCTTCAAAGGAACCGCCAGAAACTTTAATGCGCCCATGGCAGGAGCGGGAAAAATCACCATCGCTGAAGTTGAAGAACTCGTAGAGCCCGGGCAACTCGATCCGAATCAAATCCACATTCCAGGAATTATGGTGCAACGCATTTTTAAAGGTGAGAAGTTTGAGAAAAGAATTGAGCAGAGAACGGTGAGAAAAAGACCGTAGAAATTCTGCGATTTGCAGACTTTAATTATTTAATAAAAAAACATTTCTCGAAACAGAAATGTTTTTTTTTGCTTGTAAAAGAAGTTATTAGAAATAACTGTTCAATTACTTTTGTTTTAGATGGCCAGTTTTTTATTATTCAATTCGACGTTGAAATTTACTTTCGCACCTAATGCATCAAAAACTTTAAGTATCGTTTCTAATCTTGCATTTTTTACACTATTCTCAATTTTTGAAATTTGTGCTTTTTGCACGCCAACAAGTTCTCCTAATTGTTCTTGGGTCAAATTCTGTTCTTTTCTTGCCTGTTTAATGGCTTCTCCTAACAAGTCAATTCTTAACTCGTTTTCAAATGCATCACGTCTTGGAGTTCCAATTTTGCCGATGTGCTTGTCAATCATGAATTCGAGTGAAACGGTTTTGAATTTATCTTCGCTCATTATCTCTTTTTTAGTTTATTTTCTAAATATTGTTTTCTGATTTCCTCTGCTTTCTTAATTTCTTTAGTCGGCGTTTTCTGAGACTTTTTTAAAATTCCGTGTGTTGCAACAATCAAAGTTTCTTTCCCATCAATTTTGTCCCAAAATGAAAATAATCGGTATGCTTTACCGCTATACAACGTCCGAAATTCCCAAATGAATTCATTTAATTTTTTAAATAGTTCATTGTCATTGATGAATTGCGATTTTTTGATATTGTAATAAATTTTATCGCTCGTCTTCTTATCGAGTTTTTCTAAAAACTCAACGGCTTCGGGAAGTAATTCTATATCAAATTTTTGCTTCAGCTCAGAATGTTTATCAAAGATACAAATTTCCTTATTGGGAAACAAATTTTAATTTAATTAAAATTTTCATAAAATTAATTCATATTTCTAGAATTATGTAGAAAGAGTTTCAAGCGATAAAAATTTAAAAAAAGAATTCAGCAGAGAACGGTAAGAAAAAACAGTTTAGATAAAAATTATCTAAACAACAATTATGAAAAATCCCCGTAAAATCAATTAATTACGGAGATTTTGTGTTAAAAATAAATGAATTTTTAATAAAAAAACTTCTACAATCCCGTCATTTTCTCCGCCGCTTCCGGATATCTTGCGCCCTGAATTTTAATTTCTGAGGCTTTTTCTTACATTAATTAAAATTACGATTTTTTAATGTCTTTACGCATCAGATCTGCTTGAGTTTTATTAATGTTTTGCTCAATTAAATCTGCAATATTTTCCAATTGACTTTCTGTAATTCCGGTATTTTTTCCCATTCCTATATGGGCTTTTAATTGTCCTTCAACGCCGGTTAATGTTGCCAAGGAAGCAATAGTTACCAATTCTCTTTGCTGAAAACTTAAAACATCACTCGCAAAAATATCTGCAAATAAGTGTTCTTTTAGAAAAGCGTCAACTCTTGGCGCAAATTCTCCAAATCCGGGTGCAGGTTTGGTTTGTGGCGTTTTGGTGAGTTCTTCTAAAACTTTTCGACCTTGCTCATATTTATCGGCAGGATTATTTTCCACCACGATTTTCTTACCTTCTTCATCGGTAATTCCTTTTGCTTTTCGTTCGTCTAAGACGGTTCTGAACGTATTAATGGCGTTCAAACTTCTTGGGAAACCGCAATAAGCGTAAAGTTGAGTCAGCGCTTCTTTAATTTCATTCACCGTTAAACCCGCATCTAAACCTTCATTTAATTCTACTTTTAAATTTTCTAAATTTCCCGACGACGTTAACGCAGAAATTTTGACTAAACTTTTTTCCTGATTATTTAAAGTATTTTTATTTTGTGCATTCATTTTGGTTGTATTTAATGTTATCATTAAGAAAAATATCAATTTCAGAAATCTATTCATCTTCATGTTTTTTTAATGAATACTGAAACCTCCGTCCACTACAAGTGTGTGTCCAACGATCAAACTTGCAGCATCACTACAAAGAAAAAGTACGGAATTAGCAATTTCTTCGGACCGTCCTAAACGACCAAGTGGAACTTCTTTCAGCATTTCATCCAACGCATCACCTTGTCCGTTTGCAATCAGTTGGTCTGCCATTGCGGTATGAACTAATCCGGGACAAATGGTATTAATTCGAATATTTTGCGGGGCATATTCCATTGCCGCACTTTTCGTAAGTCCGATTACGCCGTGTTTTGCAGCGTGGTAAACTCCGCGTTGAGCGCCACCCAAAATTCCACCAATCGATGAACAGTTCACGATAGATCCATTTCCCTGTTTGCGCATTTGTTGCAGTTCATATTTCATACAACTCCAAACACCACGAAGATTAATGCCTACAACTTTATCAAAATCTTCCCGCGTTTGGTCGGCTGCTTCGGCCAATTCATTTTGAACTCCTGCGTTGTTGTAAGCAAAATCCAAACGGCCAAAAGTGACTACGGTTTTTTCGATCATCGCCTTAACTTGTTCGTCGTTTGATACATCACAAGTAATTGCAAGTGTAGTGAAACCTTGTGTTTCTAATTCTTTTGCGGCATTATTTACTGCTTTTTCGTCCCAGTCGGATAAAACTACTTTTGCGCCTGCTTCAGCAAATGCTTTGGCCGTTGCAAATCCAAGTCCAGATGCAGCACCTGTAATTAGGGCTACTTTATTTTCAAAATTAAAATTCATTTGTCTTGTTTAATTGAATTAATTAAATTTTTTTTATTTCTTATTCGCTTCCCTATAAACCTCATCCGTCACAGGTTCCAGCCAAGTATTTTCGTTATTATTAGGGTTTCCATTGGTAGCGAGATGCGAGAACCAACTGTCGGAAGTTGCGCCGTGCCAATGTTCTACATTCGGACCTATTTCTACGATATCGCCGGTTTTCAAATGTCTTGCAGGTTTTCCGCGCTCCTGATAAATTCCTTCGCCGCCGACAACAATTAAAAGTTGTCCGCCGGTGTGACTGTGCCAATTATTTCTGCATCCTGGTTCAAAGGTTACATTTGCAACCGGAACATTCAAATCTTTATTAATAGTTAAAGGCGCTAACCAGGATTTACCAGAAAAATATTGAGCATAACCTGTATTTTCTTCGCCTGTTGCGAAATCGCTGATTTTTGGAATTTCTGTATTCATTTTATTTTGACTTTTTAAATTACTACCTAATACAAGTGTAAAAATTAATACACTGATAGAAGCAGTTTGGGTTAAGTATTTTAAATTCATTTTATCAATTATGGTTCAATTATTTTTAGAATTTTCGCAGGAACTCCGCCTACAATTGTATTGTCTGGAACATCTTTTAGAACAACTGCACCCGCCGCAACTACCGAATTTTCACCGATTGTCACGTCTTTCAAAACCGTAACATTTGCCCCGATCCACGCATTTTTCTTAATGTGAATTTTTCCGGGAACTAATGAATGTCTTTCTTCTGGATTTAAAGGATGTCCTTCCGTTAATAGATTAACTTTTGGCGCAATAAAAACGCCGTCTTCAATAGTGATTCCGCCTAGATCCAAAAAAACACAGTCAAAATTGATGAATACATTTTTTCCGATTTTCGTGTTTTTACCGTAATTAATGTAAAAGGGTGGAAAAACAGCCACACTTTCATCAATTTCTGAATCTGTTATTGCTCCTAAAATTTTTCTTATTTTTTTTGGCTTTGCACTTTTATTCAGTTTTTTTAAACGTTTTATGGTCGCGTATGAGGCTTTTCTTAATTGATGGTTATCCGGATCATTTGCGTGGATTGTTTCTCCATTCTTTAATTTTTCAAATATTGATTGTTTGCTGTCACTCATTATAGAAATATTTTAATGCAAAATTAGATAAAAAGCCAGTCTCAAATATGACAATTATTACACTATAAATGTCAAATATTACGTATTTTTGTTAAAAGAGATTTAAGATGAGTGAAACAGATTTTCCCAAAATTCTATTGACTGAAGTTTTTAAAGAAAAAGATTTGCCGGATAATTTTTTAAAAATTTACCACACACATCTTTACTGCCACAGAGGTTTTCTGGAATTTACATTTAATGATGAAAAAATGAGATGCGAAAAAGGACAGTTTCTTTTTTGGTTTGCCGAAAGTAAATTATCAGAGCTTAAATTTTCTGGAAATTTTAAAAGCAGCGTTCTTTTTGTAGAAAAGGATTTTTTAACAGATAACAATCCAGATCAGGGTTGGACGATAGATTCGCAACTGCATTCCAGAATATTTCCGGTAAAAACCATCAGTTCAGAAATTGATAAGAAAACGATACTTAAAAATTTCAAAATAATGAATGAGCGTTTTTTTGAGAAAGATCATATTTTTTATGAAGAACTTTTAAAACGCCAAATGCAGATCTTTATCCTGGAAATGTGGAATTTATTTGCCAAAGAATATGAAAAACGCAAACACAGTCTGCAAACGGGAAATCAATATGAGCATTTTATAAACCTGCTACAGCAAAATTGTCTGCAACATCGCGAAGTACAATTTTACAGTGATTTATTAAATATTTCCGCTAAATACCTCAATTATCTCTGTAAAATTCATTCCGGAACAACCGCTTCGGAGTGGATAAAAAGACACACAAAAGTAAGATTAACGCTTTTATTAGAAAATAAAAATTTAAATTTCTCAGAAATCTCTGATGAAATGAATTTCAGCAGCCCTTCTTATTTCACGCGTTACGTGAAAAATCTTTTGGGCGTAACTCCGGGAGAATTTCGAGGGAGATTTAAAGCAAAACAAAATGAAAGAAATTAGATTAAATGTTTACATTTTCCTGCTACTTTACTTCCGTAAATCATTTAATAAAAACTTTTTCAGTTCGTAAATTTTGTAAAATTCTGCTATAAGCAGTTGCACTGATTTTACCGTATCGTGGAAATTGGCTTTGCAGTTTTTTATTAATGAACATAGAAATTCCAGCAAAAAATATCGCAGTGAAACTTGAAATCCAAAGATAAAAACCGGCTCCAAGTTTTGTAATGTCTGTCGTTGCGCCACTTTCGCCGTACATCACCACATCAAGCGTCATAAAATAGATACCAAGAATCAGACACAGTGAGGCAGGTATAATTCCCAATTTGCCTTTATTAATGATGAAAAAAACTGCATAGTAATAAAGTGGATTAGCCAGCCAGACGAAGGTCAGGATTAATCCCCCGCCCAAAACGGCCATCCATCCCGAAAGCAGCATGTAAAATGAATTGGAATAGATATCCGCTTTTGGATTGTCAACATACAATGGCGTAAAAAACATCGATAAAATATAGAGCACGACACTCAATATGAGTAGCCAAAACTGTGGACTTTTTGTTCTTTCTTTAAACATATTGAAATTTATGGTTTAAATATAGTATAGCGTAAATGAAATCATTAAAACCTGAATATCCAGATCCTTACGATTTCCTTTCTCCAATTTGTTGGCGCCACATGGCATAGTATAAACCTTTTTCGAGCAACAGATCCGCATGCGAACCGGTCTCTACAACTTTCCCTTTTTCAAGTACGTAAATTCGGTCTGCGTGCATGATCGTGCTCAAGCGGTGCGCGATTAAAACCGTGATCTGCTCTTTTTCTTTCGAAACTTCCTTGATCGTCGACGTAATTTCTTCTTCAGTAATGCTGTCTAACGCCGAAGTTGCTTCATCAAAAATAAGTAAATGAGGTTTTCTTAATAACGCCCTTGCAATGGCGATTCTCTGTTTTTCGCCACCGCTCAGCTTAAATCCACCTTCGCCAATTACGGTATCAATGCCTTTTTCAGCTCTCGCGATCAAAGAAGTCGCGCTTGATTTTTTTAAAGCAATATCTACATCATTTTCTGTTGCGCCGGGATTTACGAACAGGAGATTTTCTTTGATGCTGCCCGCGAAAAGTTGCGTATCCTGCGTGACAAAACCGATCTGGTTCCGCAGTTCTTCAAAATCAAACGCATTCCCATTGATGCTGTTATAGAAAATTTGGCCGCTCTGTGGGCGGTAGAGGCCAACAAGAAGTTTCACCAGTGTACTTTTCCCCGCACCGCTCGGGCCGACAAAAGCAATGGTTTCGCCATTTTTTACTTTAAAGGAAATATCATTCAGGGCTTTATAAGACGCAGACTGGTGCTGAAATGAAACATGCTGGAATTCCAGTTTCTCTATTGCCCCAATTTTTTTTGGATGTTGGGGTTTCTCCTCCGCAGGTTTTTTCATCAGCGTATCAAAATTATGCAGCGATGCCTGCGCCTCACGGTATGAAATAATGATATTACCGATTTCCTGCATCGGGCCGAAGATAAAGAAACCATAAAACATCAGCGATAAATACTGGCCCGGAGTTACGATATTTTTAAAAATCAGGAAAAGCAGCGTGAAAGTGATCATCTGCTGCAGGAAATTCACCATCGTTCCCTGGATAAAGCTCAGCGAGCGTATGCTTTTGACCTTGCGAAGTTCCAGTCCCAGGATCTTATAAGTGTTGCTGTTCAGGCGCTTAACTTCCTGCTTCGTGAGGCCAAGACTTTTTACAATTTCTATATTCCTTAGACTTTCAGTCGTGCTTCCGGCCAGTGTATTCGTTTCTGCAACGATGGTTTTCTGGATGGATTTGATCCTTTTACTTAAAAAATTGGTGATGAAGGAAATGATGAGAATTCCCACCACATATACCGGCATGATCGACCAGTGCAGCTGTATGGCATAAACCGACACGAAAATGATGCTGACCAGAATACCGAAAAATATGTTGATAAAGTTGGTGATGAATTTTACAGAATCCTCGCGGACCTTCGTCAGGATCGAGAGGGTTTCGCCACTGCGCTGATCTTCAAAATCCTGGTAGGGAAGCGCCATCGAATGTTGTAGACCATCCGTGAAAATATGTGCGCCAAATTTCTGGGTGATGACATTTACCACATAATCCTGAAAAGCCTTTGCAATCCTGCTCACCATTGCCGTTCCGATCAGTAATCCTAAAAAATAAAAAACGCCGTGATACGTGCCCGAACCGTAAAAATACTCACTCAGGTTTCTGGGCAGCATTTTTTCTTTATCGAAAAAATTCGGATGCGTCACCAGCTGATCCAGGATATTTCCGGTAATCGCGGGACCAAACAAAGAAAATACCTGGTTTACCGTTGCCAGGAGCAGCGAAAGAATAAGCAGCCATTTGTGCGGTTTTAAATATTGCAGCAGAGTTTTCATAAATAGCAAAATAGGACGCAAAAATACTCATATAATACTTATGACTTTTGAATTTAATTTGCCCGAAACGTATTTTTATATGAAGTGAAATTTATTTAAATTGCAGGATAACTTTTACCTATGCTTACAAAAGAACAGATTGCCCAAAGAATATCGAAAGAAGTAAAAGACGGCTACTATGTGAACCTCGGCATCGGGATTCCCACACTTGTGGCCAATTTCGTGTCGCCTGATCTCAGTGTAGAATTTCAAAGTGAAAATGGCGTATTGGGGATGGGACCTTTTCCTTTCGAAGGTGAAGAAGATCCGGATTTAATCAACGCCGGAAAACAAACCATTACAACTCTTCCCGGTGCTTCATTTTTTGATTCTGCTTTCAGTTTTGGTATGATCAGAAGTAAAAAAGTTGATCTCACCATTCTGGGAGCAATGGAAGTTTCGGAAAACGGCGATATTGCCAACTGGAAAATTCCGGGTAAAATGGTAAAGGGAATGGGCGGCGCCATGGACCTTGTAGCTTCCGCCGAAAATATTATCGTCGCCATGATGCACGTAAATAAAGCGGGTGAAAGTAAAATCCTTAAACAATGTACTTTGCCCTTAACAGGTGTAGGCTGCGTGAAAAAAGTAGTGACCGAAATGGCAGTTCTTGAAGTTACGCCTCAAGGTTTTAAACTTTTGGAACGGGCGCCTGGCGTTTCTGTAGACCAAATTGTAAAAGCTACGGAAGCAGACCTGATCATCGAAGGAGAAATTCCTGAAATGAAGTTTTAAATCAAATCATTTACTATATAAAAGAAATCCTTTTCAGTATTGAAAAGGATCTATTTTTTTTATTTTCCTAAAAAGATCTAACCAAGAATTTGCAATAACACCTGGCATAGGAAGCGTAGGCGTTAAGAAAGTACTAATGTAATTCGTAAAGAAATTCCCACTGTTTGAGCGCGTCACAATTTATAACCGATGAGCAGTTTAAATATCGCGCGGGTTTTGGGGGATGTTAGAATTACATTATTATTTTAAGCCGGAGTTTCCAACCTTGTCCGAGGCGGCGGATTGGTTCTTTATTTCAGGACAAAAGAACAAGAGAAGAATTATTTCAAGACCTCCTTCAAAAACATCAGCGTATGATTCCAGGCTCTTTTCGCCATTACCTCATTATAATCCGGCGATTCGGGGTTGGTAAAAGTATGTTTTGAGTTGGCATACGTTATAATTTGCCAGTCCGTTTTTCCTTCTTTCAACTCGGTGACGAGATTGGAATAATCAGCAGCGGTTACACTTTCGTCATCGGCTGGATTTTCTACCAGTACTTTTGTTTTAATACCTGTGTTTTTCCGGCCCTGATCTTTCGCCAATCCGCCATGAATGGAAATAATTCCCGCCACCGACATGTTTGCGCGAGCAGTTTCGAGAGCGCCGGTTCCGCCAAAACAATAGCCGATTACTGCGATTTTCTGTGGATTAGCGCCGCTCTTTTTAAGCTGCTCCAGTGCCAAGGCGATTCTTTTCTGGTAGGCCTCATAGTTTTCTTTATAATATCCCGCCAGTTTGGCCGCTGAAGCATTGTCCGCAGGAATATTACCTTCGCCGTAAATGTCGGCAATAAAAGCAATGTAGCCGGCTTCCTGCAGGTTTGCTGCTGCAGTTCTTGCTTCAGTGTCAATACCTTTCCATGCAGGCAGGATCAGTACGCCGGGAAGTTTTTGTCCCGCGTTGGAAGTGACGAGACCGTTGAGTTTCTGGGCACCTTCATTATAAGAAACTGGTGTAAGTTTTTGGCTGAATAAATTGCTTGTGCCCATAAGAGTTGCTGTGACTAAAAGATTTCGGATCATAATCGTGTTGTTTAAAGGTTAAATTTACAGATAAAACGCAGGATATTTGGCCTTAAGTTCATAGATTTTCCAAATGATATTCATCCACCGTGCTTTGTTTTTCAGCCGTGATTAAATTTGTAATTTTGATTTACCGCTAAAAATTCAGTTATGCCAAAATATAAAATTCAAAAATCACCGTTCACCGTACCTACAACCGACGGGAAACTCATTGAGGAGATCTGGGGAAATTCTACCGGAAACTCACAGATTTCAATTGCACACATGGTGGCGCTGCCGAACTGGAGCGAACCTTTTCAGACGCCCGACTTCGATGAATTTACGTATATCATTAAGGGAAAAAAACAGTTTGAGATCGATGGCGAAACCGTCGTTTTAGAAACCGGTCAAAGCATTCTCATCCAAAAAGGTGCCCGGGTGCGCTACAGCAATCCATTTGCAGAACCCTGCGATTATATGGCCATTTGTCTGCCGGCTTTTTCAATGGATCTGGTGAACAGGGAAGAGTAAGCCCGTTTTTCTGGTTTTCCTTTACTTTAACGATCAGGAAATCTACGTTCTCCTGAATCTTGCGTGCCGACTAAAATTCTATTCCAAGATTCTTTAGTTCAGTTCCTAGATCAGTGTTTTCTTTTATGTGAATGCAGATAAATCCCAGTTTTTCCGCAGTTTCAATATTCTTTTGGTTGTCATCGATAAAAACAGATTCTTCGGCTTTTATTTGATATCGGGTCAAAAGCAGTTCCCAAATTTCGCGGTTTGGCTTAATGAGCTTTTCGGTGCCTGAAACCACAATCTTTCCTTTAAAGATTTTAAAAAAGTCGTAATTGCTGAGCGCATGTGGAAAAGTTTCCGCCGACCAGTTCGTCAGACCGAAAAGTTGGTAACCCGAGTTTTCGAGCTTACGCAGGACTTTTACATTATGCGGAATATCAGTTTTCAGCATGGCTGTCCAGTTGTCATAATATGCACGGATCTCGTTTTCCCATTCCGGGTGCTTCGCTATTTGAATTTCTGTACCTTCGGCGAGACTTCTGCCGCGGTCCTGTTCCGCATTCCATTCATCGGTGGCGATATTTCCGAGAAAATATTCCATCTTTTCATCATTCTTAAAATAATCTTTATAGAAGTAACGCGGATTCCAATCCATCACTACACCGCCAAAATCGAAAATAATATTTTTTATTGCCATTTAATTGTTATTAACAGTATTTGCCCGCGCTTTTTTACCAAATAACAAGGAGATCAGCGTCACGGCTAACAGAAGATGCAGATAAAATGCATTCTGCACCAGATCGACATAACCGATTTTGAAGTGACTCAGCGAAATTAAAAGCAGGATCTGCGCGCCGTACGGAATAATTCCCTGCACGTAACACGCAAAAATATCAAGTATAGAAGCGCTTTCCTGGGGTTTTAAACTATACTTGTGGGTAATCTCTCTCGCGACTTTGCCGGATATCAATATTGCAATTGTATTGTTTGCCACACAAAAGTTGGCCACCGTCACCAATCCACCAATGCCAAGTAAGGCAGATCTTTTTGATTTAATGACTTTACTGATGTTCCTTAACAGAAAACTGATGCCGCCGGCTTTTTCTACTAATGCCGCCAAACCCCCTGTGAGAAGTGAGAGCAGAAATATTTCCGTCATCTCAGTAAAACCTTCATAAGTGTTAAGTGCAAAATCCATCAGGCCAAAAGTTCCCGTAGCAACACCCAAAATCCCGGCAAAAAGTAAGCCCGAAAACAGCACTATAAAAACATTAATCCCAATAATAGAAAGTGCGATAACGAGTAAATAGGGAAGAATCAGCAGAAGGTTGAATTCATTTTTTTCAGGAACCACGGCAGATGTATCCGCCGTAAAACCGATATAAAGTAAAATGATGACAGCAATAAGTGCCGCGGGTAAAGCGAGGCGGAAATTGGCTTTAAACTTATCCTTCATCTCGCAGCCCAAACTTTGCGTTGCTGCAATTGTAGTATCGGAAATGACCGAAAGGTTGTCGCCAAACATAGCGCCGGACAGCAAAGCAGCGCCCATTAATCCGAGCGGCGAACCACTTTTTTCTGCCAGGTCTATCACGATCGGTCCCAAAGTTACAATAGAACCCACGGAAGTTCCCGACGCAAAAGAAAGGAAAGAGGCAATTACAAAAACGCCCACGGGGAAATACGCGGCAGAAATATAATTCAGACCTAAATTTACAATGGTATCTACACTTCCCGTCGCTTTAGAGACTGTGGCGAAGGCTCCTGCGAGAAGGTATATGATGCACATAGTCAGTATTTTACCGTCACCACAACCTTTAAGGAAAGTGTCGGTCTTCTGGTTAATGGAACCTTTTAAAAATACAAATGCAGATACAATTCCGATCAGTGCGGCAATCGGCGAGGGTAGTGCATAGAAATCAGCGGTATAAATCCCAAAACCCAGAAAAACACCCACAAAACAAAGCAGAGGTAAAACCGAAATGATAGAGCCTTCGTTTTTTATCATGCCGCAAAATTACGCTTCAAAAGGTAAAAAAGCATATTGCTCCCCGTTAAACTTCGCAAAAATATGCTGCAAACCGTTGCTCAGAATTATTTCTCCTGCACCCAACACAGAGTTATACCGCGCGGTCTGCTCAAAGGTTTTTTCGCTGAGCTTTATGTGTGGCGCTTTGCATTCGACCAGAATTACAGGCACAGTTTTTTCGGTGACAATGAGATCGATGCGTTTCGTGGTTCCGTTCAGGATCAGTTTTTTTTCGAGGATAAGTGACGAAAGATTGCGGCCCTGTTTGATGTGGTAAAAGTGTACCCAGTGCTGCCTTACCCATTCTTCGGGCGTGAGTTGCAGCCACGCTTTGCGGACCAGGTCATAAATAAAAAACTTATCTTTGTCTCTCCTGATTTGGAAATCAAACCGGTCCTCAAAATTAAGTTTCGGAAGCTGCATTTATGAAAGAATTAGATTTAATCCTCAAAAATATTAAAAATAAAGAGCTTTTACCTATTTATTTTTTTCATGGTGAAGAACCGTATTTTATGGATGTTGCTTTAAAGTCTTTTGAAAATGACTATCTGTCTGAAGATGAGAAAGCATTTAATCAAACTATGGTTTACGGGAAAGATACGACCTACAGTGAAGTTCTTTCCCTTGCGCGGCAGTTCCCCATGATGGGCGACATGCAGGTCATTATTTTAAAGGAAGCGCAGGAAATAAAACTCACTGAAAAAGAAGCAGAAGCTTTGAAGGTTTACGCGGAAAATCCTGTAGAATCTACGCTTTTGGTCATCGCGCACAAGTATAAGAAAATTGATTCGCGCAAGAGTTTCGCAAAAACACTTTTTAAAAACAAAATGCTTTTCCTGACGGAGAAAATCAAAGAAAATGCAATCGCACCCTGGATCGATAAAGAGTTGAAGCGCCTCGGTCTGCAAAGTAAACCCCATATTTCTACCTTACTGTCGCAATATCTGGGCTCCGATCTTTCCCGTATTTCCAATGAACTTCAAAAACTGAAGATCATCCTGAAAGATGGTGAACTCCTTGACGAAAAAATGATCGAAATGCATATCGGGATCAGCAAGGACTTCAATATTTTCGAACTTACCAAAGCTGTGGCCAGAAAAGATGCGGAAAATGCTTTCCGTGTAGCATATTATTTAGGTAAAAATCCCAAACAGAATCCTTTTGAAATGATCATGGGGAATTTCTACAGCTTTTTTTCAAATCTGATCATGTATCATACGATGGCGGGTAAAAATCCGCAGCTGATTCAGCAGGAACTGGGGCTAAACTATTATCAGAATATTGATGCTGCCGCAGCTGTCAGAAAATATTCGCTCAAACATGCGACCAGAATCATTTCTATACTGCGCGAAATGGACCTGAAAAAGAAAGGACTTGGCGCGGTGAATATGTCTGATGGTGAACTGCTGAAAGAAATGGTATATAAAATCCTGCACGTGGATCAATATAAGGTGAAGCTGTAGAGGTTTTAAGAAGTAATTGTCAAAAAAACAAATTGCAGTAAATTTCCGAAATACCGCGATTGACAAATTTAATCGGCCAAAACTTCGCCACCTTAAAATAAATCCCGATTTTTGAGGCCTTAAACTGAAAATCAACCTCAACCTTATTTAATGGAAGAAAATATTTTAGAATGTGTGATCGTGGGTTCGGGACCGTCTGGCTTTACGGCGGCAATTTACGCTGCCCGTGCGGATCTGAAACCTGTACTTTATACGGGCCTTGAACCCGGCGGACAGTTGACTACGACTACAGAAGTCGATAATTTTCCCGGTTATCCGGAAGGAATCACCGGGCCGGAAATGATGATGGACCTGCAAAAACAGGCTGAACGTTTCGAGACCAAAGTACTTTATGAAATGATCACCAAAGCTGAGTTTTCGCAGGAAGTAGGCGGTGTGCACAAGCTCTGGGCGGGTAATAAAGAAATTTTAGCTAAATCTGTCATTATTTCAACCGGCGCAACTGCCAAGTATTTAGGGTTGGATGATGAGAAAAAATATTCCGGTGGAGGCGTGTCGGCATGTGCGACCTGCGACGGTTTTTTCTATAAAGGGAAAGACGTGGTTGTGGTAGGAGCCGGTGATACCGCGGCAGAGGAGGCAACTTATCTCGCGAAACTCACCAATAAAGTAACACTTCTTGTACGGAAAGATCACTTCCGCGCTTCGAAAGCAATGATGCACCGCGTAAACACCACGCCGAATATTGAAGTGAGATTCAATCACGAACTGATCGGTATTGAAGGCGAAAATTCGTTGGTTGAGAGAGCGGTTGTTATTAATAACCTTACGCAGGAAAAGTCTACCATCGCTGTTCACGGAATTTTTATCGCCATTGGACATAAGCCCAACACGGATATTTTTAAAGGTCAGATCACGCTGGATGAAAACGGCTATATTGTGACCGAACCCGGTACCACGCGCACCAATCTTCCGGGCGTATTTGCCGCCGGCGACGTGCAGGATCATATTTACAGACAGGCGATTACTGCAGCGGGGAGTGGCTGTATGGCTGCCATGGATGCAGAGAAATATCTGGCGGAACTGGATTAGTTTAAAATATATTTTGAATGTTCAATGTTTAATAAAACATTTTTGACAACCTAAATATTTCTGATATTCCCTTGAAAATTAATAACAGAATTTACAGTTTTTAATGATAAAAAATCTGTTCTACATATTTCTGGGCGGTGGTGCGGGCAGCGTTCTGCGTTTCCTGGTCTCCAATTATACCCAGAAGTTGGCGAATGTTCAAAATTTCCCGCTGGGAACTTTTGTGGTGAATATTATAGGTTGTTTCCTGATCGGATGGTTAACATCTTATTATCTTCGGGCCGATAATTATTTTCGCTTTCTTTTGATCACCGGATTTTGTGGCGGTTTTACCACCTTTTCAACATTTTCTGCAGAAAACCTTTCGCTATGGCAGGCCGGCAATTACGGCATGCTGTTTTTGTACGTATTTCTAAGCATTATTGTAGGTTTTGCGGCGGTTTATGTGGGTTTGCAGATGGCAAAGAATTAATTTACGGCTGATTGTGAAGCGGTTAAATTATTTTTGCAAATATTATTTGGTCAGTGTAGAAAAGCTTTTTATATTTGCACCACTGAAAAATGAGAGATCATTTTTCTAAGGAGGAATGGCAGAGTGGTCGATTGCGGCAGTCTTGAAAACTGTTGACTGTAACAGGTCCTGGGGTTCGAATCCCTATTCCTCCGCTAATATCCCCAACCGAAAGGTTTGGGGATTTTTTATTTGTGACTTTTTGCACTTACGGGCGGTTTTTATTTTTTTATTAAATTGAGGCGCAGTTAATTTTAAAATATTCCCGATGCGCCATATTCTTTGTTTTGTTATATTTTCCGTTTGTCTTCCCACTTTAATCAAAGCACAGAAACTGCCCTCAACAGATACCCTCACCGTCGGCATCGCAGGAACTGCGCCCTTCGTGATTATGGAGAAAGGAAATCCGCAGCCACAGGGAATTTCGCCTGCTCTTTGGAATGCTATTGCCCAGGACCTGAACTGGAATTATAATTACCACACGTATGACAATGTCAATCTCGCACTCGATGGCCTGAAAAGAGGCGAGGTGGATATGGTTGCAGGACCGGTCACCATTAACTCTCAAAGATTGCAGAACTTCCGGTTTTCGCAGCCTTTTTACCAGTCAAGCTTGGCAATCGCCTATAAAAAGGGAGAGTTCAGCGTCTGGAGCATGATAAAACTGCTGTTCAGTATTAAGTTGCTCCTGGCAGTCGGCATTTTTTTAGTCATCCTCACCATTGTAGGAACTTTGTTGTGGTTTGCTGAGCGAAAGGAATCTCCGGAACAGTTTCCTGCGGAACCCGCAAAAGGAATCGGCACCGGCATGTGGCTCGCCATCGTGACCATGAGCACCACAGGATATGGCGACAAAGCGCCCGTTACGTTACTTGGACGAATCATCGCAGGAACGTGGATGATTGTGTCCATCATTTCGGCAACGTCGATGGTGGCCGGCATAGCGAGTGTGCTTACACTTTCTAATTTTCAGTCTGTAGACGTGCAGAATATTGAACAGCTCAAGGGTAAAAAAGTCGCCACTGTAGCAGGATCGCCCGCGGTTGATTTTTTAAGGGAATATGGCCTTACCCGCAAATCGGCTGAAAATCTTTCCAAAGCTATGGAGATGCTGCACGATGGTCAAGTTGACGCGGTGGTTTATGACCGGCCCCAATTAATGTACTACCTGCAAAATCACCCAAAAGAAGATTTTAGAATCGCCGCCGCCGAATATTATAAACAGGGCTACGGTTTTGCTTTTCCGAAAGAAAGTAAACTGACCTATGATGTGAACCGCACTCTGCTTGAACTGGCGGAGCAGGGTGAAAGTTCAAAAATAATTGAAAATTATATAGGAAAGGAAAATTAGCCGACAACAAAAGAATCACGCTCCGGTAAATTTGCAGAAGGAAATACTGGCCTTTAGATTGATTAAAATTGCTGAGTTTACTTTTTAATGGACCTAAGTTTATATCAAAGTTTTTTTAACATCACTACTGTTTTGAATTCAGATTAAGAAGTAGAATCGCCTTGTTTTTCTTTAATAATTTCCATATTCACAGGCTGTATTTATTAATGTATATGACTTTTTAGGGCTTTCTGCTACTGTTTCCCGTACCGCATTGTTTGCGATGGAAGGCATCATTTTTGCACATTTTGCTGCATGCAGAAAAAGACTTATAATTCCCCGATATCAAACGGTTTTATTCGTGTTAAAGGCGCACGCGAAAACAACCTGAAAAATGTTAGCCTGGAAATTCCACGTGACGCGCTGGTAGTTTTTACCGGCGTTTCAGGTTCCGGAAAATCATCATTGGCTTTCGGGACTTTGTATGCAGAAGCCCAGCGGCGTTATCTGGAATCGGTTTCACCTTACGCACGGCGGCTTTTTCATCAGATGCCCATTCCGCTTGTGGATGATATTGAAGGTCTGCCTCCTGCGGTCGCACTGCAACAGCAACGTGGTTCTTCTACTACAAGATCTTCGGTAGGTTCAGTAACCACTTTATCGAATTTGTTGCGCATGCTTTATTCGCGGGCCGGCAATTATCCCGTAGGTCAACCGCTGTTGTATGCGGAATCTTTCTCTCCAAACACACCCGAAGGAGCCTGTCCCCACTGTCACGGGTTAGGGCGGGTTTATGAAGTGACGGAGGCAAGCATGGTGCCCGATGATTCACTTACTATTCGAGAGCGCGCAATAGCAGCCTGGCCCACCGCCTGGCAGGGGCAGAACCTCCGCGATATTTTAACGACTCTTGGTTACGATGTAGATGTGCCATGGAAGGACCTTCCTAAAAAAGAGCGCGACTGGATCCTCTTTACCGACGAAAAACCTCAGGTGCCGGTATATGCTGGTTTCAACCGCGAGCAGGTACAAAGAGCCATTAAAAGAAAGATGGAACCCAGTTATATGGGAACTTTCACGGGTGCCAGGAAATATGTACTTCATACTTTTGCCCATACACAAAGTGCGCTGATGAAAAAGCGCGTATCAAAATATATGCTCAGCAGCGAATGTCCGGTCTGTCACGGTAAAAGGTTGCGGCAGGAATCACTGTCGGTCACCTTTGCGGGATTTGACATTGCCGAAATGTCACAGCTGCCGCTTAAAAGGCTTAGTGCGGTTTTTTTGCCATACAGCAACGGAACTGCTCCCGAACTGAAGAAACTGGGAAAAAACCACGAAGAGAAAGTCATTGTAGCACAGCGCATCGCCGAAGATCTTATGGCGCGGCTCTCGGTGTTACTGGAACTCGGTTTAGGATATCTCTCGCTTGACAGGACTACACCTACACTTTCGCCTGGCGAGCACCAGCGACTTCGCCTTGCCACACAGGTCCGGAGCAATCTTTTTGGTGTCGTTTATGTTTTAGATGAACCTTCGGCGGGACTTCATCCTGCTGATACCGAAGCTTTGCTGACTGCACTTGATGGTTTAAAGGCGGCAGGGAATTCCCTTTTTGTGGTAGAGCACGAGCTCGATGTTATTCGCCATGCCGACTGGATCGTGGATGTTGGTCCGGCTGCGGGAGAAGGTGGAGGTAAAATTCTGTACAGTGGGCCGCCTGCAGGTTTACAAGAGATAAAAGCTTCCCGCACGCGCGAGCATCTTTTTAATAATAAAGAGTTATCCCGACGGGAGGCGCGCAGACCGAATGCATGGCTGCGTTTAAGTCACGTAACACATAATAATATTCAGGACCTTAACGTAGATTTTCCGCTTGGTGTACTTACGAGCGTCACCGGTGTTTCCGGCTCCGGCAAAAGCACGTTAATAAGCCAGGTCCTTGTAGATCTGGTTGCTGAACATCTGGGAAACGTACCGGCTGAAGAAACTGAAACCGAGGACCTTTTGGCTCAGGAAAATACGCCCGCACCGCAAGGAGAAATTACCGAAGGTGCCGAACATATTAAGAGGTTGGTTCAGGTGGATCAAAAGCCCATCGGGCGAACACCAAGGTCGAACCTGGCGACTTACACCGGCCTTTTCGATAACGTGCGGAAAATTTTCGCTTCCACAAAACTGGCGAAAAGCAGAAAATACGATGCCGGCAGATTTTCTTTTAATGTCGGTAAGGGGCGTTGCCCGAATTGTGAAGGGCAGGGTTTTGTGATGGTGGAATTGCTTTTCCTGCCGAGCGTATACGCGCCGTGCCCTGTCTGTGGCGGGTCGCGTTACAATGCAAAAACGCTGGAAGTCACCTACAACGGAAAAAACATCGCAGATGTCCTGGCAATGACCGTGGCAGAAGCCGCGGAATTTTTTCGGGAAGATGTAGCAGTTTTCCGTGCGTTAACTGTTTTACTCGAGGTAGGTTTAGGCTATCTGCGCCTTGGCCAACCTGCTACAGAACTCTCAGGTGGTGAGGCACAACGGATCAAACTGGCTACAGAACTGCAACGCCTCAGCCGTGGAAATACACTTTTTATTCTGGATGAACCTACCACCGGTCTGCATCCTTTTGATGTGGAAAAGTTGGTTTTGCAACTTGAAAAGCTGGTTGATGCAGGTAATACTGTTGTTGTAGTTGAACATGATATGCAGGTAATCGCCGGCAGCGACTGGGTAATCGACATCGGACCGGGCGCCGGCGATGAAGGCGGCAGGATCGTTGCAGCAGGTATTCCGGAAACAGTTGCCAAAAATAAAGAAAGCAAAACCGCGAAATATCTGCAGCGGACTTTGTCGGGTTCCTGAACGGGAAAAGTTTCAAAGATGGAATGCAAAGCTTTAAATATTAATACCCGCTCATCAGTTTAGCTGAAATCATTAACAATAAAAAACATTGATTACCAGAAAAAGTGCGGCAAAATAACTTTAGATATCCCAACCGCGAATAAATGCCCCGCTCGGTGCAGTTTTTGTAAGCAAATATTTGGATACTAAAGCGGCCGTCAATGGTTTGAGGATATGGTGGCAGGACTTTTCGTTTCATTAAAATCATCAGTTATGGCATTAGAAAAATACCGTGAGAAAAGAGCAGAAGATAAAACGCCGGAACCTTTTGGCGGAAAGCCTTCAGGAAAAGAATTAAGATTTGTGGTTCAGAAGCACGACGCCTCGCATCTGCATTACGATTTCCGGCTGGAGATGGATGGCGTGCTGAAAAGTTGGGCAGTTCCGAAAGGGCCTTCAATGGATCCCGATGTAAAGCGTCTGGCGATGATGGTAGAAGATCATCCGTACGACTACAGGACTTTTGAAGGTATTATTCCGAAAGGCCAGTACGGTGGCGGTACAGTGATTGTGTGGGATGAAGGGGTTTATGAACCTGCCGAATTGCCGGAAGAAACCCTGAAAAAGCAGGAAAAAGAACTTCTCCATCAGTTGCACGCCGGTAAACTGAAATTTAAAATGAACGGCCAAAAACTGAAAGGCGAATTTGCCCTTGTTAAAGTGCACGGGCGCGGTGAAAACGGCTGGCTGCTGATGAAACTCGATGATGAATTTGCAACCTCAAAAGATATTACCAAAGAAGATGGATCGGTGATTTCCCATAAAACCATCAAAGAGATGGAAGCTGATCCGGATGAAGTGTACGGCCAAAAATCATCAAAAAAATCATCAAAAAAAGATCCGGATAAGCGTAAAGAAAAATTAACGGTGAAATCTGAAACTAAAAGTGAAACAGAACAGTCGGAAGCCCCACAATATTCAAAAGCGGATATTGATGCTTTACTGAAAAAATGCCCCAAACAGAAATTTTATAGCAGTGTAGATCCCATGCTTGCCACGTTGGTCACTGAACCTTTCGAAAGCGATGAATGGATATATGAAGTGAAATGGGACGGTTACCGCGCGGTGGCTTTTATGAATAATGGTGACGTATCGCTGAAGTCCCGGAACGATAAAAGCTTCAACGAAAAATTTTATCCTGTGTACAATGCGCTTAGCAAATCAGAACTCAATGCGGTACTTGACGGCGAAGTGGTTGTAGTGGGAACGAGCGGGAAATCGGATTTCGGCGGTCTGCAAAACTGGCGAAGCGAAGCCGACGGTGATCTTGTATATTATGTTTTTGATATACTTTGGTACGATGGTTATGATTTAAAGTCGCTCACCTTAATGGAGCGGAAAGCCATCCTGGAAAATATATTGCCCGAAAGCGAAAGTGTAGTTCTCAGTCAGGTTTTTGATACGTCGGGAATTGAGTTTTTGAAAGCCGCCAAGAAAATGGACCTGGAAGGCATCATGGCAAAACGCAAAGACAGCACCTATCATATAAAAAACAGGACCAGAGAATGGCTGAAGATCAAAGCCAACAAAAGACAGGAAGTCGTCATCGGAGGATATACCAAAAATGAAGGAACCAGCAAACTCTTCAGCAGCCTGCTGTTGGGCGTTTACGAAGGAAAAAAACTGGTCCATACCGGCAAAGTCGGCACAGGATTCAATGCGAAGGATCAGAAGGAAATGATGGAACTGTTTGCACCGCTTGTTACAAAAAAACCACCTTTCTCAGAAGAACCCGATGTGAATAAACCTTCGCGTTTCCGTCCGGATCCACCGCACGCAACAGTCACCTGGCTGAAACCTGAGCTGCTCTGCGAAGTAAGTTTTACCGAACTCACTTCCGATGGGATTATGCGCCACCCGTCTTTCCAGGGAATGCGCACCGATAAAAATGCTAAAAAAGTAGTACTCGAAAAAGAAGTTCCGGTGGAAGATGTTCTTGCTGCCGATGAGCAACCCGTAAAATCCCGCACCAAAGCCGGCCGGAAAACGCTTTTAAACCCCAAAGACAAAACCCAGGTACGCAAGGTCAACGGCCACGAACTGAAATTTACGAATCTCGACAAAATCTTCTGGCCCGGCGAAAAAATTACCAAGCGCGACTTCATTAATTATTATTACCAGGTGGCTCCGTACATTCTGCCTTATTTAAAGGACCGGCCACAAAGTATGAACCGTTTTCCCGATGGGATCGAGGGCGAAGGTTTTTATTACAAAGATGTGACAGGCAAAGCGCCCGACTGGTTAGAAACCTACCTTTACACCAGCGATACGGATAAGCGTGACCGCAAATATCTTGTGGGTAAAGATGAAGCCACACTCTTGTATATGGCCAATCTTGCGTGTATTGAGATGAATCCATGGAGCAGTACGGTGAAAAAACCGGACCATCCGACTTTCTGTATTATTGATCTTGATCCGGATCAAAATTCCTTCGACCAGGTGATCGAAACGGCGCAGGTGACCAAACAGCTCCTGGACAGTATGGGCGTGCCGTCTTATTGTAAAACCAGCGGTTCCACGGGACTTCATATCTATATTCCACTAGGTAATAAATATACTTACGAGCAGTCCAAAGAATTTGCGCGCGTAATCGTAACGCTTGTGCAGAAAGAATTACCGAAGATCACCTCGATTGAGCGCATAATTAAGAACCGCGGAGGCAAAATGTATCTCGATTTTCTGCAGAACCGGCCACATGCGACGATCGCGGCGGCATATTCGGTGCGGCCAAAACCTGGTGCCACAGTATCGATGCCGCTCCATTGGGACGAAGTGAAAAAAGGACTCAAGATGAGCGATTTCACCATTCACAATGCATTGGAACGGATTAAAAGTGAGGGCGACATCTTCAAGCCGGTGCTTGGAAAAGGTATTGACATGAAAAAGGTGATCGGAAAATTCTCTGAAAATGAGGAGTGATCGATAACCAGAGTTAATAATTAAGAATTAAAAATTAATAATTAAGAATTAAAAATGAGCCATTAGCAGATCAGCAACAATCGCAGTTCACCGGTTTTTTCTATTGGTGCGCGGTGCACGCATGGCAAACTTTTCTGGCCGGGATGATCAACTGCGAGTTTCCAGAGGTTTCCCACACCAAGATTGATGGGCCGGCTGCCGGATTTGGCTTCGTAATGAAGATCAAAATAATTGTCTACAAGGAATTTTTCAAAGTCAGCTTCATCGCCATCATAAATTTTTGCGAGCTGCTCACGTACTTTGGGAATTGAGACTTTCTTTAAAGCGTCGGCGTTTGGCAATATTTCGCTTGCCGCACCAAAGTAAGTACATAAAAAAGTGCTGGTTGCAACTGGCGACCGGTCTACATGAAAGGAATATACATCGGTAGAAATAAAATCAAAAACATCGTCGCGCTCATAACATTTAAGTAAATTAAGTGATGGCAAGGCACCTGCCTTTGTCAGCAGATCAAGGTCGTTTAAAATACAGCTGCGGGCCATATTTCCTTTCTCAGAAAGCTTCAGAGACAAAAGATCTTCGGTGGAAATTTCTGTAATATCTTCCTCAAGTTCGAGTTTTGAAACGATCTCCAGAAAATCTCCTGTGAGATTTCTTTCCCAACAAACTGCGTTCAGCGTTCCGCGGAATTCACATTCCATAAGCGCATCGAAAGAGGCTACAGTCTTTATTTGTTGTTTACACGGATTATTTTGAAACATTGCTTATTAAAATTAAAACTTTCTAAAGCCCTCAAAATACAGGAAATATGGAAACGGGTCTTTTTTTGTTTTAAAGAATCTAGAAAGGCTGATTAATTGTTTCCGGAACTACGAACTCCTTGGTATAAGGATTCTGCAGAAAACTTAAGAACGGTTTCTGAAACTGTATGATATCTTCGCGTTGAATACCGTACACCGACCAGTAGTTCGTGAGCAGTTGCGCAAAAACCTCTTCATCCCAAAAGGCAAAAACCGGGCGGTCTTCTGTAGCCATTATTGGAATCGCTTCGATGGAAACTCCCTCTTCAGTGCAGTCAATTTTATATTGCGGTTTGTATTGTAATATATAATCGGCGTAGTGAAACCGTGCAAACAACTCTTCAAACTGAAGCGGATGTAAAACGTGACCTTTCATTTTTTCAGTAAGTTCTTTTTCCTTTTCACCGATGACGCCGTTGTCCTGCAAACAGGCGATAAAGCCAAAACCATTGACACCAAACTGAAACAAAAGATTCACAGTATCATCGCGGTAACTGATAATATCCGCCGAATATTTCAACGGAAAAACTATGATGCTCCAGGGTTTATGGCCTACAAATGAAACCGGTTCTACGATTGACTTCAGCATAAGATGAAAATTTCCAAAACGTTCGCGGAGCATTGGCGACAGGTCAAACTCTTCGCGCTGTCTCATCATTCGGTTGCTTTCATAATACATTTCGTAGTACAGCATACCGTAAACCATTCGGCCTGCCCACAGGAAAATCTGTTGCTCATCAAGTTGCTCAATGCCTTGGAATCCTTTTTTGTATGCATTGTAAAAGGTTTCATCCAGCGCTTCAAAAGCTTTTTTAACACGTGGCGAACACGGCAGCTGAAGATCATTGTATGTGTATGATTTTGATTTGTCCATCATTTCAATCCGGTCTTCGCGGAATTTAAAATGATCCATAAGCCAGTTCGGGTAAACCGGCATTTTCTCGGTTGTAAGTTCGCCGGTCAGAAAGCAGAACTGTTCGTTGAAGATCAGATCGTCGAAAGGATTAAAAAGCGTTGGTGACATATAAATAAAACACAGTTTGGTGAAAAAGTTTTTGCAAAGATAGCCATAAACACTGTGGCCGGCGCCGAACGTATGTGAAATATATCAGCCGAAACACGCGTTGGAATTTCTTTAATTTTGAATTACGCATTTTTGAAAAGCGCATAAAAAACCCCGAACGATTTCTCGGTCAGGGCTCGCAGTATAAAATGGGCACGTATTTCCTGCTATTTTTTATTTTCTTTTCGGGGCGGCATCAGAACCGGGATCATTTTGCTTACGCCCTGTAAATATTTTTCGGG
This sequence comes from Kaistella palustris DSM 21579, assembly GCF_000422265.1. GTDB lineage: Bacteria > Bacteroidota > Bacteroidia > Flavobacteriales > Weeksellaceae > Kaistella > Kaistella palustris. Next base: position 326,910 of record NZ_KE383813.1, on the reverse strand, counting down.
ATCAGAGTTTCCGCGGTGGCAGGTGATACAGTAAACGCGTGTGACCTGTTTTGGTTTTGGATCCGGCATGTGAGGCAGAAAATATTTTGAATTGATGTCGTCGGTCATCTGGATCATTCCCCGCGCTATTTCTTTATTAAGTTTGGCGTCGGAGGCAAAGTCCAGCTTTTCAGGATTGTCCTTTTGCGGCGCGTGGCAGTGTGCACAATCAACGCCTAAAGATGCATTAAAGGTTTTCATTAAAAACATCAGGCTGTCTTTGGTAATGTTTTTGGGCAGAACTTTCAGGTTTTTGAAATCACTTTGCGATTCGCTGACCGGACGGTACACTTTGGTTGAATTCGTGGTCACGATTACTATTGCGCCAATAATCGCAAGCAACCCAAAGAACGAAAGGTAGGATTTAAGTTTTGTTTTCATAATATTCAGTTTTAAGGTCACACTAAGTTATAAATTATTTTTTTGGTGGGGTGAATTTCTGCTTGGAATTTTTCGCCTGATAACTTAGAAACCTGATACAAACCATGAAAACTGAGCAGATTTTCATTAGAAATTATTAGAAACTTAATGCGCGGACGATTTTCATTTGCGCTTGTTTTTTCTGAAATTCATTCCAAAATTTGAAACAGAAAAGCGCATAGTCGCCATCAAGTATATTTTTTTATTAACTACCTTTTTATTTCAGGAAAGTTTCTAATTGTACCAAATCACTCGATATAATCGGTAATACGTACCACTATGTGCGTTTTTATTAACATCAAATCTTTTAGTGGAGGCGTAACTTTGCCGTGAGAAATTTTGTGAAACAGAAAAACAATGCAGATGAAATCCGAAATAAAAATCATACTTGTTCCTACCGACTTTAAAAACCGGTCAGGAAACGCGCTGCAAGTTGCTGCTAAAATGGCTCAGCGACACAATGCAAAACTAATTGTTACGCACGTGATCAATGCGTACTACATGATCGATCACGGCGGCAAGCAACTCATTGGTTCGCAGACATTACAGCAAAATATCGATAATACAACCCGCAAGCTTGAGGCACTTCAAACCAAATTAAAGTCAAAATATAATCTTGCTGCCCAGGTGCAGATCAGTACGCAAAACATCGTCGACACCATCAATGATTTTATTGTAAGCGATAATGTAGATGTTGTAGTAATGGGAACCAGCGGCAAACAGAAAATGAAACATTTCATCTTAGGTTCCACTTCATATAATGCGCTTCTGCACGCAAACTGCTCCGTTCTGCTTATTCCAGAAAAATTCCAAAAAACAACTTTTGAGAAAATTCTTTTTCCCGTACGTGTAAAGCACGAGTTACATCAGAAAGCAGATTTATCGGTTTTACTGGCGCGGAAGAATAATGGTGACATCAACCTGTTGGGTGTGGGCAATCCGCAAAGCAACGCCATGGTGCGCCAGGCTTATATAGAAATGAAAAAAAATCTTGCCATAAAATCTGCGGATTTTATTTCAGAATTTAAGTTTTCGCGCGATAGTGCAGATTTGATCGCGGAAGCCGCTAAATCCAAAAACAGCGATATTATTATGCTGGCGGACCAGGACGAAGATTCGTGGAAATCCTTTATGGCCGAAAATTTCTTTAAGAAAATGATCAACCGGACGGATATTCCACTGTTTATCGTAAAATCTAAACTCAAAAAAATTAAAAATAACACAGAACGCCTCACAGGTTATGATGTAACTTTACCTGTTCCCGGATAAAATATTTTATATGATTACAATCAAAACTTACTCTCATCATGAACCTGCTTCAGCATACATTCAAAAGGAAATCGGTCATTTTCTCTTCGAAAATCTGGAGCAATACGGTGATCCCGAAGAGCATATCCAGAAATGTCTGGACTATGCCTTTGGTAAAGACCAAAAACCTGGAGGTCTTGTGATCACTGCAACAGACACTGCAACCCAGAAGCTTGCAGGCGCTGTCATTCTGAATAAAACAGGTATGGAAGGCTATATCCCGGAAAATATTCTGGTTTATATTGCGACCGATAAAGAACTCCGCGGAAAAGGCGTGGGAAAGAAACTCATGCAAACCGCCATTGAAAATACAGACGGCGATATTGCGCTGCACTGCGAACCCGATAATCCTGCGAAATTCCTGTATGAAAAACTCGGATTTTCCAGTAAATATCTCGAGATGAGATTAAAGAAATAACATGTCATACATTACTTTACATGCCACAAAGCTGAGGCACAACTTTAAAGTACTCGATCAGGTTTTCGAACAGAACCATATCGAGTGGGCAATTGTGGCTAAACTGCTCTGTGGAAACGAAAAATTTCTTGAGGTTCTGCTGAATTTGTCGGACAAAGAGATCTGCGATTCGCGACTTAGCAATTTGAAGACTATTAAAAAAATATCGCCCAAAACCCAGACCATTTATATTAAACCTCCGGCAAAGCGCCTGGCCAAAAGCATTGTGAAATTTGCCGACGTCAGTTTCAATACAGAACTGGCAACCCTGGAGGTGCTTTCTGCCGAAGCTGTAAAACAGAATAAAATTCACCGCGTGGTGCTGATGGTGGAGATGGGTGAGCTGCGGGAAGGAATTATGGCGCGGAACCTGATGACTTTTTATGATGAGGTTCTTGCACTCCCAAATATTGATGTGGTGGGACTTGGGACGAATCTCAACTGCCTGAACGGAATTTTGCCCGATGAGAAAAAACTCTACAAACTCAGCCGTTTTAAAGAGATCGTGGAAGAACATTCCGGGAAGAAGATCCCGTATATTTCGGGAGGTTCATCGGTAACGATCCCGCTTATTTTCACTAATGAAATTCCGCTCGGTATCAACCATTTCCGGGTGGGCGAAACGCTTTTCTTCGGAACCAATGTGTACAAAGATTCCTTGTTGGCAGGCATGTATCACGATGTTTTCACGCTGACTGCTGAAATCATCGAAATGCAGCAGAAACCCAATATTCCGTCCGGTTTGGCGGGTACCAATCTTACGGGAGAAACGCCTGTGTATTCTGAAGACGACAGAGGAAGTTCCTCGCTGCGGGCGATTGTAGATGTGGGATTACTGGATATTGATTTGCGCGATATTGCGCCGCTGCTCCCGGGAATTGATATTATTGGGGCCAGTTCCGATATGCTTATCCTTGATCTTAATGAAAATGCCGCGAATCTTGAAGTGGGTGATACCATTGATTTCAGCATGAATTATATGGCAGTTTTGCGTGCTATGAATTCCGATTATGTAGATAAAAAAGTAGAAACCGAGATCTTGCCACCCTCGCTTACATCGGATGAATTTATCTGTCTGAACTAGTTTTTTGTCACAAGACTTACCCCGAATTTAGATGAAATTATTTGTTTTATCTGGTTTGTTTTATCTTTGTTAAAGATGTAAAACAGACCTCAATGGCGCGTTCCCGTATTAATTCTCTTACAATAGATTCTTTGAAACATCCTTTTTCTTTTCAAGGTGAATTTCTTCTGCTCAATGTTTCAGATTTGGTTTCGGTGTTTTCTGCCCAGAATTCCTTTAAAACAAAATTTTACACATTGCTTTTGGTAGAAAGCGGTTCGGGTACTTTGCGCATTGATCATCAGGCACATGCGCTGCAGAAGGGCCGTGTTTTTTTTGGCGATTACGGACAGGTTTTTTCTTTTTCTGAGGTTGAGAATTTCCGGGGAGAGGCGGTGCTTTTTACGCGTTCTTTTTATAATTTGATTTATACGGGCAACCGAAAGATCCGGAACGATACCGCATTTTCGAACTTGCCTTTTTTTCGTGACTTCTCCAAAAATGACTTTGCCCATTTCCGTGCAGGCATTGCGGATATTAAAAGGGAATTCACGCGTGCAGAAGTTTTAGGTCAGGAAATTATCTGTTTGTTATTAAAGGCGTCTATGTTGAAATACATCCGGAAGACCGAAAATCCGGATTATATCGGCTTCAAGACCAACCGGAAGAATTCTTATATCGAAGATTTTAAGAATCTGGTTGAAATTCATTTTAAGGAACTCAAAAGAACTTCAGATTATTCCCAGAAATTGGCCATTTCCGCGAATTATCTGAATGCTTTAATTAAAGAAAAATTCGATATCTCGGCAGAAAATTATATTCAGAACCGTGTGATTCTGGAGGCAGAAAGACTGCTGCTGAATACTGATCTTTCCGTTACGGAAATTTCTTTTGAACTTGGTTTTTCCGATAAGTCGCATTTTGGGAAATACTTTAAAAAAATCACTCAGGAAAGTCCGAATAATTTTAGGAAAAAATTTGCCGGTTTATCCTAGTTTTTTTTGTGTTAATGTTTTGCGGTTTACTGCGCTTTGATCAAATCAATTTCCTTCTTCAAACTTAGAAACATGTCCTTCACCGTCATCATATCCAAAGTTTCGGTTTCAAATTCTGCCGTGTTGATGCTGCATGCATATTCCCAGATTTCAACCAGCTCCGAAAGTTTAATATCATAAGGCTTATACAGTGGATTGTCGGAACTCACCGTAATATTTCTGGTGGTTTTCTTTTCAAATCTTTTGTACACCACGCCTTCATTTTGGGTGATGAAGATATAGGTTTTCCCTTTTTTCAGCTCATTTACATTTTCCACATATTTTCCCACGATAAAAGTTCCGTCCTTAAAGGGCGGCATGGAATCTCCACTTGCCGGAAACGCGCGGAATTTCCCGTTTCGCAGAAAAGGAAGTGAGATGGTCTGGAGTTTCTCGATATATTCGGGATCGCTGTAACCCTGCAGATAACCCATCTGGGCTTTTTCCGGAATGATTTCAATCTGGTTTTCGCCTTTTTCATCAACCATAATAGGCAGTATTATTCGGTTGTCCGGCAGTTTTAACATTTTTTCTAAAGGGTATTTACGCACATCCATTCCCACGAGTAAATCAATACTTACGCGGTAATACTTGGAGATCCGCAGAAGGATCTCAATGGGCGGTTCTGTGGCGCCGTCTTCATATTTGGCATACCGGCCGCGGGTGATGAGAAGGTCATCGGCGACTTTCTGTTGCGAGGATTTTTGTTGCGCCCTCAAATACCGCATGTTATCTGATAAAACTGACATTGCTATAAATTATATCAACAAATATACAAAAATTTGATATAAATCATACTAATTTTGTTCCCATGGAAAGAGCAATTGTACACATGGATCTGGATACTTTTTTTGTGTCCTGTGAAAGATTACAGGAATCGAAACTCAACGGAATCCCCGTCATCATCGGTGGTGGCGACCGTGGAGTAGTAGCGTCCTGTTCTTATGAAGCGCGGTATTTCGGCGTGCGTTCTGCCATGCCGATTAAAATGGCGATGCGGTTATGTCCCGAAGCAAAAGTAATTCGCGGCGATTACGAACGCTATTCAAAATTCTCAAAAGAAGTCACCGAAATCATTCAGGAAAAAGTTCCTGTTCTGGAAAAAGCCAGCATCGATGAATTTTATATGGACCTCTCGGGTATGGACCAGTTTTTTGGGTGTTACCAGTGGACGAAAGAAATTGCTGACTCAGTAACGAAAAATACGGGATTGCCGATCAGTTTTGCCTTATCGACGAATAAAACAGTGTCGAAAATAGGCACAGGAGAATCAAAACCTGTGGGAAGATTTGAAATTCCCGCCCAACATACCAAAAGTTTCCTGAATCCTTTATCGGTACGGAAAATTCCTATGGTCGGCGATGTGACCTTTCAGCTTCTTTCGCGTGTCGGCATCAGAACTATTCAGACTTTGGCAGATATGCCGGTTTTGGTTTTGCAGCAGATGATTGGTAAAAACGGCGGCGAACTCTGGAAAAAAGCCAACGGCATCGATCTTACTCCGGTTGTTCCGTATTCGGAGAGAAAATCTTTGGGCACCGAACACACCTTTACCGATGATACCATGGATGTTTTCGAAGTCAGGCGGCTGATCTCGGGTATGGCAGAATCTTTAGCGTACCAGCTGCGGCAGGAAAAATGGCTGACTTCCACCGTAGTTTTAAAAATACGTTATGCCAATTTCGATACCGAAACCAAACAGGCAAAAGTTTCCTACACCTCCATTGATCATACTTTAGCCCGCGTAGCCCTGGATCTTTTTGATAAACTGTATACGCGAAGAATGCGTCTGCGCTTGGTAGGATTAAGGTTTACAAACTTAGTTCACGGTACCTATCAAATGAATTTATTTGAAGACAGCGAACAGCTCATCAATCTTTACCAGGCCATGGACCGCATGAAAAACCGTTTTGGCAAAAATGCGGTGGGTAGAGCTTCGGGATTTGAATTGGTGTGTTGAGTGTATAAAATTTCCCTGGTTCATTAATAGAATATAGAACACGATATTAAATAAAGTTTCATTATAACGAAACTTTAATTATCTTTGATTTACTAAATATTTCATAAATGAAGAATCTTTTTGAAATTATTTTTTTGGATGAGGCGTTTGAGTTTTTAAGTGGACTGGAAAAAAAGCATTATGAAAAAATTCTTTACAATATTCGTAAATCTCAGGTAAATCGGGATCCGGAACTTTTCAAAAAATTAACCGATGAAATTTGGGAATTTAGAACGCTTTATCAGGGTCTTCAATATCGGCTTCTGGCATTTTGGGATAAAACTTCATCTACGCAAACCCTGGTTATTGCAACCCATGGATTTATAAAAAAGAGAAGTAAAATTCCTGATAATGAAGTTGAAAAAGCAACTAATGCAAGAGCTAAATATTTTACAGAACAACAAATTAAAAAATAAGAATAAAATGAAAATCTATACTTTAAATCAAGTACAAGATCGATTAATAGGAGAGATTGGTACACCGGAACGTGACTTGTTTGAGTATGAACTTAAAATGGACCTAATTGGTAAGGCGATAAAAGAAACCCGAATTGAAAGGAATTTGACCCAGGAAGAATTAGGGAAATTAATAGGCGTACAAAAAGCTCAAATATCCAGACTGGAAAGTAATGCCAATAATGCAACAATAGATACCTTATTAAAAGTTTTTACTGCTTTAAAAGCTAAAGTAAAATTACAGGTAGAATTACCCAATTTAAATATAAGTGTAGGGGAATAGTAATTGATTTTTAACCACAAAATCCCAAAGTTTCCTTTTTTTAAAGCTCAAAAATACCAAAAAGCGGTAAGTTCATTTTCCCTACTGTAGAATTAAGAAGGATGTGAAATTTTTAATTTCAGAGAGATATTTTTAATTACGAAGAGTTTTTTCTGACTTTAGGAAACGGAAGCGTTAAGAAAATTGAATTAAAACCCGTTAAAAAATTCCCACTGTTTGAGCGCGCAATAATTCTTATTAAAAGGCTATATTTTGTATCGCGCGAGTTTGGGGAATTTTAGGATTTAAATTCAAATTTTAGCTGAATTTCCAGTCTTGTCCGCCGCGGCGGATGGTTCTTTTGTTTCAAGACAAAAGACCAAAAAATGCATTTTTACAACTTCTGAATCTTCATCTCTTGTCTATCCGTCTATCATCTAAAAAATGTTTCTAAACTCTCACACATACCACAGCCTGCGTTACGGCACTTTATCGGTTGAAGAACTGGTGAAGCAGGCCGTGGATTCCGGTGCGAAAGAACTGGCTCTGACAGACATCAATACCGTTACCGCGATTTATGATTTTAAAAAAGAATGTGAAAGATCCGGCATCAAACCCATCGTTGGCGTAGAAATCCGGCGGGAAAATCAACTCCTTTATATTACCATTGCAAAAGATGCAACCGGAATCGCCGAAATCAACCGCCTGCTGACGAACTACAATTGCGAAGGAGCCGATCTGCCGCAGGTTTCACCGGATTTCGAAAAAGTTTTTGTGATTTATCCGCTTCAAAATATCCCGGAAACTTTAAAGGAAAATGAATTCATCGGCATCCGTGCGGAAGAACTGAATCTGCTGATCCGGCCGGAGTGGCAAAAGTTTTTGGATAAGATAGTCGTGCTGCATCCGATTACTTTTAAAACAAAAAAAGAATTCAACCTGCATAAAATTCTGAGAGCCATTGATCAGAATACTTTGATCTCCAAACTTGCTGAAAACGATTTCTGCAGGGTAAATGAAACTTTTAAACCTTTAGAAAAAATCAAAGAAAAATTTAAAAGATATCCGAAGATCCTGGGAAACACGCAGTTTATTCTGGATCACTGTTCTTTTGACTTTGATTTTACCACGCCGAAAAACAAGATTTATTTTACTGAAAATAAAGCCGATGATGATGCGCTGCTGAGATTGCTGGCTTATGAAGGTTTAAAAAAGAGATATCCGGAACCGACAAAAACCGTTATCGACCGTATTGAAAAGGAACTGAAAGTCATTCAGGAAATGGATTTTGCCGGCTATTTTTTAATCACTTTGGATATTGTGAAATACAGCAACAGCCGCGGTTTCCTGCATGTCGGTCGCGGCAGTGGCGCCAACAGCATTGTGAGTTATTGCCTCGGAATTACAGAAATTTGTCCTATCGAACTCAATCTTTATTTTGAACGTTTCCTGAACAAAAACCGAAACAATCCACCGGATTTCGATATCGACTGGAGTTGGCAGGAAAGAGATGAGATCCTGACTTACATTTTCAAAAGATACGGCAAAGAGTACGTCGCTTTTTGCGGCACCAATGTCGAGTTTAAATACCGCTCGATCTTTCGCGAAGTGGGCAAAGCTTTTGGTCTGCCAAAAGAAGAACTCGATGTTCTGGCCAAAAATCCCATGGAAGTTCACGATGACAATAAAGTCGTGAAACTCGTGCAGAAATACGGCATGCTGCTCGAGAAATTCCCGAATCAAAGAAGCATGCATTCCTGCGGAATTATTATTTCCCAGGAACCGCTCACGAATTATACCGCTTTGGAAATGCCACCGAAAGGTTTTCCCATCGTGCAGTTTGATATGAATGTAGCCGAAGATATCGGCTTTGAAAAGTTCGATATCCTCTCGCAGCGCGGCCTCGGAACCATCAATGATACTTTGAAACTCGTGAAAAAAAATCAGGGCGTTGACATTGATATCCACCAAACAGCGCTCTTTAAAAATGATAAAAACTGTAATGATTATTTAACTATCGGCAAAACCATCGGCTGTTTTTATATTGAAAGTCCGGCCATGCGCGGGTTGCTCCGGCGTCTGAAGTGCGAAAATTATCCGACTTTGGTAGCGGCTTCCTCGATCATCCGTCCCGGTGTGGCGCAGAGCGGGATGATGAGGGAATATATTTTCCGGCACAACAATCCGACGCAGTTTGAATATTTTCATGATGTTTTTAAAGAGCAACTTGGCGAAACTTACGGAATTATGGTCTATCAGGAAGATGTGATCAAAATTGCCCTGCATTTCGGGGGCGTTTCGGCAGACGACGGCGATGTTTTACGAAGAGCGATGAGCGGCAAGTCACGCTCCATCAAAAAACTTCAGGAAGTAAAAGATAATTTCTTCGAATCCTGCGCGCGGAAAGGTCATCCGGAACAACTTTCTAAGGAAGTTTACCGCCAGATCGAATCCTTCGCGGGCTATTCTTTCTGCAAGGCGCATTCTGCTTCTTACGCTGTAGAAAGTTACCAGAGTTTATATTTAAAGGTGTATTATCCCATCGAGTTTATGGTGTGCGCCATCAATAACGGCGGTGGTTTTTACCGCACCGAGGTGTATGTTCATGAATGCAGGATGGGCGGTGGAAAAATTCATAATCCCTGTGTGAATAAGAGTTTATTTGAAACTACCGTTTATGGCGAAGATGTTTTTTTGGGTTTGATGCATATTGAAAAACTGGAAAGCAGACTCGCGAATTTCATTCCGGATGAAAGAAGAAAAAATGGCGGTTATACTTCTCTGGAAAATTTCATCAAACGCGTGCCGGTGGGGATTGAAACGCTGCAGACTCTGATTTTTGTGGGCGCTTTTCGCTTTACGGGAAAACCCAAAAATGAGTTGCTGATTGAAGCAAGATTGTTGATGGTTCATTTTAAACCGGAATATCGTTTGCCCACTTTTTTTGAAACGCCAGTGCAGGAATATGAACTTCCGGTCCTGAAAAGAAACCGGTTTGAAGATGCTTTTGATGAAATAGAAATCCTTGGATTTGCTGTTTCCTGCAGTCCGTTTGATCTGTTGCAGACAAAATTTCGGGGTAATATAATGGCGAAAGATCTGCCGAAATACCATAAACAACAGGTAAAAATGTTGGCGTATCTGATTTCGAGAAAGCACGTTCCGACTAAAAAAGGCACCATGTTTTTCGGTACCTGGATCGATGTGGAAGGCAATTTTTTCGACACTGCCCATTTCCCGGATAATTTACAGAAATATCCCTTTCAGGGTGGCGGATGCTATCTGCTAGCCGGAATGGTGGAAGTGGATTTTCATTTTCCTACGATTACGATTTTCAAAATGGCGAAAATGCCTTTCATCCCGGACCCGCGTTATGCTGAAGATAAAGAAATGCGGTATGAAGTTCACAAAAAAATCAATGAAGATGTGAGTATGACGTGGAGACAACCGTATCCGCAGGAGCATGAGATCGGTTTGCCGCGGCTGAAAATGGTGGAAAAGTGAAGTTGGATTTAAAATTGAATGCGATAATATTTGTTGGTTACGTATCAAATTGTTAATTTTACACGTAAAGATTGTGAAATGAATACAAAACTGACCTTAAACCTCAATAAAAATATCATTGAACAGGCGAAGGAATATGCGCGAGAGAACGAGGTAAGCCTTTCAAAACTTATTGAAAGTTACTTACATTCATTAATAAAGAAGGAAGCTAACGCGAAAAAAGTCAGTCCACTTGTGCAGAGCTTGACCGGCGTAATACCCCTAAGTGGAGGCGAATCGGAAGAAGAATATTATGCCTACCTGAATAAAAAATACTCCTGATGGAAAAACTGTTCGTGGACACAAACATCGTTTTGGATCTTCTTCAGAAACGACCGGGCTTTTTCGAAGGTGCCCAGGAACTGTTTACCCTGGCCGATAAAAAACTGGTAACCCTATATGTTTCCGCTTTGACGATTGCCAATACACATTTCCTGCTGCAGAAGCACTTAAAAGGTGAAGCCAGAAAGGTCTTGGCAAAATTTAAAATCCTTGTGGAAATACTTCCTCTGGACGGAAAGATCCTTGAGTTGGCGATGGTTTCCGATTTTTCTGATTTTGAAGATGCTGTTCAATATTACACTGCTCTTGAAAATGAAATGGACCTCATCATCACGAGAAATAAAAAGGATTTCAAAAATGTCAGTTTACCGGTTTTAACAGCCACCGAATATTTATACCGAAAATAAAAGATTAAAAATCGCAAATTAATCAACAGCCCGACTTGAGTGGAGCTCTCCCGCGCCGCAGGCGGCGCGGGAAGCGGGAACGGAAGGCGGAAAAAGCCGCCAAAAAAACAAAAACTTCCGGGAAAGTCGAAGGTCTGCCATAAAGAAACCAGCGAAAAATCTTTTACTGATCACTTACATTCTAGAAATTCATGCAGAATTTAGAACTCAAAATTTTCATCCAGTTAGCTGCTATAAGTTGAACCGGAAAGAATGTTTTGAGTACTAAAAGAATTACTCCTATATTTAAAGTTCAAAAAAAATAATAAATGAAAAAAACAAATTTTCTGATCCTACCCTTGGCTTTTGCACTCTTACAAAGTTGTGCCGCCAATCTTTCGTATACGGGTTCACCCTTTAAAAAATCCTTTGAATCGATTACTTCTGAAGAGTTGAAAACACACCTGTATATCGTGGCTTCAGACGAAATGGAAGGACGCGATACGGGAAGTGAAGGTCAGAAAAAAGCCGGGCGATATTTGATTGAGCAGTATCAGAAGATGGGCGTTTCGCACCCGCAATCGATGAAGAATTATTATCAGACCGTGCCGAAAGAAGCTTTAAATGGAAGAAGAGGAAGTCTGCCCGAATCGGAAAATATCTTAGCCTTTATCGAAGGAACACAAAAACCGGAAGAAGTAATTGTGATTTCTGCGCATTACGACCACGTGGGCATGAGCAACGGCGACATTTACAACGGTGCGGACGACGATGGCAGCGGAACAGTCGCGCTTCTGGAAATTGCAGAAGCTTTTCAAAAAGCAAAAAAAGCAGGCAACGGTCCGAAACGTTCTATTCTGTTTCTACACGTGACAGGCGAAGAGCACGGACTATTGGGCTCGAAATATTACGCTGAAAATCCGGTTTTCCCTTTGGCTAATACCGTGGCCGATTTAAATATCGACATGATCGGAAGATGCGATCCCGGCAACTGCGGCAAAGATTATGTATACGCCATCGGCTCGGAAATGCTGAGCTCTGAGCTGAAGAAAATCAACGAAGCCGCAAACAAAGCGACCGTGAATCTGGAACTGAACTATAAATACGATGATCCGAATGATAAAGACCGCCTGTACTACCGCTCAGACCATTACAACTTTGCGAAAAACGGCATTCCTGTGATTTTTTATTTTGACGGCATCCATGAGGATTACCACAAACCCACCGATACATCGGATAAAATCGATTATGCAGCATTGAGGAAACGTGCACAACTGGTTTTTGCCACGGCCTGGGAACTGGCGAATCGGAAAGAGAGAATTGCGGTGGATAAGAAATAGTGTTAAAGAGTAAGGGAAAAGAGCCAGGTAAAAAGAGCCAGGTAAAAAGAGTCAAGTAAAAAGAGCCGCGTTTCCACTTGGCTCTTTTTATTTTTTATCTGGCTCTTTCCGTAGTAGCTTCACTGGGAATCGAACCCGGATCTAAAGTTTAGGAAACTTTTGTTCTATCCGTTGAACTATGAAGCCGAGTGGCAAAGGTAATTGTTTTCAACCTCTTTTCAAAAGCGCTGTTAGAGCTCCAAGCTCTAACAGCGCTCCCAAAAAAAATCCGCTCTTTACAAGCGGAGTTACTGGCTCAAATTGGCAGACATTGTATGCAGCCACTATTTCACGATGATCATATCTCCATTTTCCGGATTTAAATAAAATTTCTCGCCTTTACTATTTTGCATAACTGTAGCACCGTCGTCATTAAGACCGAGAACCCTAATTTCTGGCCGGAAGTTATTGGTTTTCCAGGAGAAAGATTCTGCCTTACCGTAATTCTTTGGTTTTTGGAAATACTCGCTTTTAGACCATACTTCAGGTTTTATAAAAATCATATCTCCGGTCGAACTATTGAGTGTAAACAGTTCGCCTTTGGTATTGCGGAAAACAGGATTTCTCTTTGAAAGCCCTTCAATGCGTAGATTTTCATTGCAGTTGCATTTCTGAAAGGATCCCATTTTTAAATAATCATTTTTAAGATTCATTTTAATATACATAGATTCTTTCTTAGGTGTTTTTACAGTAGCCTGTTCCTTGTTCTGTGCCTGTACATTTGCACATACTGCCTGTAAAGTGATAAGAGCAGCTGCAGACAGAAAGTTGTTTTTACTGAAGCAGAACGTGGGGTTAAAAATGATCGTTTTCATTGTGTTGTTTTTTTATTATTGAATCAGTGTTTTTCTACAGTTAGCGGCGCCACAGTGGCAAGGATGCAGTTTTATTTTCTCCGCGAGACTTAGGATTTGTTCCGATGAACTGCCCAATTGATAGTCGAAAAAAAGTTCTGCTCCTTCAATGATGTCTTCCATGGCATAGATGTAAGGTATTTGATCAAAAAAATAGACTTCGCAATTGGGCATACAGCTGTGATTAAAAAATCGCGCATCATTTCCTTCCCGTTCACCGTCAATAGCTGTTAAATCATCTAAGCGCATCACGTATACTAAAGAAGTTAATCCTTTTTCACGGTCTGAGGGTAAATCCTCCTTAAGGATTCGCTTACCCATATATTCAATGATTCGCGTTCCTTTGGGAATTGCTTTTTTCGCAAATACACCTTTACCATGAATAGGTGAGCTCTTTACCAATATGAAATCCCGGTCTATAAATTTTTTACTGTTTTTCATGCTTGCTTTTCGTTAGTGAGTAGCGTTCGAGACTTATTGGATAAACAGTTTTTTCATTTTACGGAATTTTAATCGCGGACCATTTTACATGTACAAATCTTTCAGATATAATGACAATAATTTGGCTTGGTTTCTTTTTCATGGGCTGGTTCAGCAGAATAAAAGCGTGCAGTTGATCCCAAACTTTTGCAACTGGAATCTTTTCAATCATACGTTTGTAGTTTTGCCACGGTAAAATCTGTAAACAATAAGGCTTTTGCTAAAAAAAGTATAACATATTCAATAAACTAAATTAATTAATATATTGCTACGGTCTTAGAAAAAAAAAGAAAAATTTTCGTTTTATTTATTAAAAATGAAAAATATACAAACAAAAAGTCAGCTCCAAAAAGCTGACTTTAATTTTAACTGAATATTTCTAAAAACTTTTTTGATGTTCACCGCAAAACCTTCGTTTTACGATCGTCTTCCATATAATTTAGACTGATCCCGTCTACAGTTTCTCTGTTAAATATTTCGCAGTGTGCGATTGTTGATTTTTAATCAAATCTTCCGGTGTTCCGGCAAAAACCACTTCGCCACCATGCTTTCCTGCTCCGGGACCAATGTCAATAATATAATCCGCAGTCTTGATGATATCGGGCTGATGTTCGATCACAACTACCGAATGCCCAAGTTCGATCAAGGCCTGAAGCGATTGCAGCAACTTATTGATATCATGAAAATGCAGACCTGTCGAAGGTTCATCGAAAATAAATAAAGTTTTATCCGTGGTTACACCTTTTACCAAAAACGACGCGAGTTTCACACGCTGCGCTTCGCCACCGGAAAGGGTAGAAGAGCTCTGACCGAGTTGCAGATAACCCAAACCAACTTCCTGCAGCGGTTTCAGTTTGGTGACAATTTTTTCCTGTTTGTTTTCTTTGAAAAACTCGATCGCCTCGTCTACGGTCATGTGCAGAACGTCGGAGATGTTCTTTTCATCATATTTCACTTCCAGGATCTCATTTTTAAAACGCGTGCCATGGCAGGTTTCACATTCCAGTTCAATATCGGCCATAAACTGCATCGAAACGGTAATTACGCCTTCGCCTTTACAATCGTCGCAGCGGCCGCCATCAACATTAAAGGAAAAATGCTTTGGTTTCAGCCCTTGTACAGCAGCAGATTTCTGTTTCGAGAAAAGGTCGCGGATATCATCGTAAGCCTTTAAATAAGTCACGGGATTTGAGCGCGAGGATTTCCCGATCGGATTCTGGTCGATCAATTCAATGTTTTTAACGAGTTTTTTCGGGAATTCTACGGAATCATAATCGCCTTTTTTTCCACCCATTCCCAGTTGGATCTGAATGTCATTCGTCAGAATTTCTTTCATTAAAGTCGATTTGCCGCTGCCGGAAACGCCCGAAATTACCACCAGACATTCCAGCGGAACATCAACATCAATGTTTTTCAGGTTATTTTGCCGCGCACCTTTGATATGAATCCATTCTTTGGGTTTTCTCCGCTTGGCCGGCACTTTAATTTCTAAACGGCCGGTCAGGTATTTTGATGTTAAAGTATCTGCATTTTCAAGTTCTTCGAAATTTCCGGCAAAAACGAGTTCGCCACCCAAATAGCCGGCTTCCGGACCGATATCGATGATATAATCTGCAGCTTTCATCACATCTTCGTCATGTTCCACCACGATCACAGTGTTGCCCAGATCGCGCAGGTTTTTTAAAACTTCAATCAGATTTTCGGTATCTTTTGAGTGCAGTCCGATCGAGGGTTCATCTAAAATATAAATAGAACCAACCAGCGAACTTCCCAGACTTGTCGCCAGATTGATCCGCTGACTTTCACCACCGGAAAGCGTGTTCGAGGTTCTGTTGATGGTAAGATAACCTAGACCAACTTTCTCCAAAAATTCCAGGCGCGTTGTGATTTCGTACAAGAGCCGTCTGGCTATTTCGGCATCGTGCTCGTTGAGTTTCAGCGATTTTATCAAGGGCAAAAATTCATCCAGCGGAAGTTCGATTACTGACTGAATATTGTGTCCGTCTATTTTCACCCATCTGGTTTCCTCGCGCAGGCGCAGACCTTCACAGCTGGGACACAGCGTTTTTCCGCGGTATCGGGAAAGCATTACGCGGTACTGGATTTTATACAGGTTTTCCTCCAGCATTTTAAAGAAACTGTTGATCGAAGGGAAACTTCTGCTGCCGTCGCCTTTCCATAAATAGTTTTTCTGCTCTTTGGTCAACTGATGGTAAGGTTTATGGATGGGGAAGTCTTTGGCTTTTTTAATGAAGTTTTTCTTCCACTCGCTCATGCTCTCGCCTTTCCAGCTCGCCACAGCTTCTTCGAAAACCGAAAGATTTTTATTGGGGATGACCAGGTCTTCGTCGATGCCGATGACTTTGCCATAACCTTCACATTCGGGGCAGGCGCCGTACGGATTATTAAAACTGAAGAAATGAACATTGGGTTCCATAAACTCAATCCCGTCGAGCTCAAATTTATTCGAAAATTCCGTGATCGTTCCGGTGTCCGTATTTTTTAGGGAACAATAGCCGTGACCTTCATAAAAAGCCATTTGAATAGAATCCGCGAGCCGCTGGAGAAAACTGTCGTCTTCTTCATATTTAAAACGGTCGATGACCAAATGGATTTCCATATCCTTTTCCGGCGCAAAACCGAAACTTTCCAGATCTTCGATGCCTGCGACATTTCCGTTCACCTCCAGGCGTGTAAATCCCAGGACTTTCAGCGTTTTCAGTTGTTCCGTAAACTGCGAAACATCAAACTTAAGCGGACTGCGGAGGAGAAAAGTCTGGTTTTCATTTTCTTTAATGAAATTTATTACATCTGTCACCGAATCTTTTTTCACCTCCTTTCCCGAAACCGGCGAGTAAGTTCGGCCCACGCGTGCAAAAAGAAGTTTCAGGTAATCATAAATCTCCGTTGAAGTTCCCACAGTCGAGCGCGGGTTGCTGGAAATTACTTTTTGCTGTATGGCAATTGAAGGCGCTAAACCTTTAATATCATCAACCTTGGGTTTCTCCAGCTTTCCCAAAAACTGCCTGGCGTAGGAGCTTAAACTTTCCACATAACGGCGTTGACCTTCTGCATAAATGGTGTCGAATGCCAGCGATGATTTCCCGCTGCCCGAAACGCCGGTAATCACAATGAGTCTGTTCTTTGGCAGAAGCACATCAATGTGTTTAAGGTTGTTCAGATGCGCGTTTTTTACGAAAATCTCTTTTTTTATATCGATATCTGTATCTGTAGTCATAGGTAAAATTGAACATACAAAAATACGGATTTTTTTAAGGAAAAGGTTTTACAAAACTTAGCCTGGAATTTGTTTGGAGCCGAAATATTTTTTTATCTTTGTAGTACAAATATGTAACAATCATGAGAAAACTACTGAATGATTTGATTACACATTTGATGAGAAAAAGATAACGTTTATTAATCACAAACAACAGGATGTCGCCAAGCAGGTGACATCTTTTTTTTAGGGTGATTGCCTGGAAAAAGTCATGTTTTGACCTAGCAGTTGCGCAAATTATCATTTCCATAATTCTGTATTTTAGCTGCATGAAAAAACGAGGTTTAATTTTACTGTTGATTTTAATTCATTCAGCAGCTTTTGCACAGGAGGACTATTTTTCCAGTAACAGCACGATATCTGTAACGTATAAAATTAATCCCAATTTTTTTCTTAATGCAGAAGGTAACCTTCGCGCGTATGAGGATTTTTCCGTTCCGGATTATTATGAAATGAAAGCAAGTGGCGGCTATAATTTATCTGAATACCACAAACTTTCAGTCGGTTTCGGCAAAAATGGCTATTATGAAAATGAGCTTTTTGATAAGCGGGAATTTCAGGTCTGGCTTCAGGACGCAATCGAGCTGAAAAGCGGAAAATACACTTTTGAAAACCGCCTGCGCGCAGAAAAAAGTTGGTTTTATGAACCTGTGATCAAGAAATATTCCGACAGGATCCGCTTGCGTTACCGCCTGAACATTTCTGTTCCTCTTACTGCTGAAACCGTAAAAGGCGGCGCACTTTCTGCAAATGTGTACGACGAAGTTTTTTTTATTACCAACAGAAGTCCATCGCTTGCGCGAAATGTAATTTATGGCGGTTTAAAATATCAGCTCGATGAAAACCTGGCAGTGGCTTCGGGCTATCATTTCCAGCGCGAATTTGCACGAAAAGGAAATGTAAACTATCACATGCTGTACTTTGCAATCCTCATTTCGATTGATGGTTCGGGCAATAAAACAGCGAGTTCCGGAAAGACTGACTGATGTTGATAACTTTTACTTGATTTCATTTTTAATTTAGAGGTTTGTTTCCTTCATTTAGGTCAAATTCATATATTTGTGAAAATATTTTTTTAAAGGCTGATCTGAATCAACTTTAAAGAAGAAAATAAAAACGATCAAATGAAATTTATTGTTGCCAGCGGGGAATTACAGAAAGCTTTAAACACCGTAAGTGGTGTGATCTCCAGTTCACAGTCCAGACCAATTCTGGAAAACTATCTGTTCGAACTTCAGGAAAATCATCTGAAAATTACTGCTTCCGACGGTGAGACTACTCTTGTTACAACACTCGATGTAAAATCCGACGATTCCGGTAAGTTTGCGGTTCCTGCCAAGATTTTTCAGGATTTTGTAAAAACTTATAACGAACAGCCTTTGACCCTGTCGGTTAAGGACTCTGAAGACGGAAACGGCAGTTTGCTGGAAATTCTGGACGAGAAAGACAACTTCGCTGTAGCACTTGATAATGCAGAAGATTATCCGGAATTACCCGAATTTGACGCGTCACAAAGTGTTAAGATTTCTGCGGGAGTTTTAGCCGAAGCTTTAAACAATACGCTTTTTGCTACGAGCAACGATTCACTTCGCCCTGTAATGACAGGCGTACTGTTTCAGTTTAAAGAAGATGAAACGAATTTTGTCTCCACAGATTCGCACCGTTTGGTAGTTTATAAAAGAAAGGACTTGATCAATGCCGAACCTATCGAATTCATCATGCCGAAAAAACCTTTGGCAATCTTTAAAAATATTTTAGCCAATTCAAACGACGATGTAATCATTGAGTTTAATGAAAATATGGCGAAATTCACTTTTGGAAACAATATCTGGATCTGTAGGCTTATCGATGGGAAATATCCCAATTACAGCGCCGTAATACCAAAAGAAAATCCAAATGTGCTGACGATCAACAGGAATTTGCTTTTGAGTTCAATCCGAAGAGCTTCGATCATGTCTAACAAATCCACCAATCAGGTGCGCTTCAAACTTTCGGGAAATATTCTTCACCTTCATGCCGAAGATACAGAATATGCAAACAAAGCCGACATGCAGATTCCGTGCGATTACAATGGCGAGGACATCAACATTGGTTTTAGCTCCAGGTTTTTAACGGAAATGCTTTCTGTGCTGAATTCAGATGATATCACTATGAAAATGTCGCAGCCGAACAGACCGGGAATTATTGAGCCTGTAGACGGTTTGGAAGCAGAAGAGAATATTCTGATGCTTTCGATGCCGGTCATAGGAATGTAATTATCCGTAGAGCACATTCACAAAATTAAGGTTGAGATTCATATTATTTGGATCTCAATTTTTTTTTAAGCTTCGGAATCACGATATTTGCACCATTCAGAATTGCAGTATAAGGCTGCCCGCTGAATATAATATCTCAAACTGTCAATCCAATGAAAATCTCCGCTAACTGGCTGAAAGACTTTATACAAACAGATCTAAAAACGGAAAAAACCGGTGAATATCTTACTGATATCGGTTTGGAAGTCGAAGGAATTGAAAAATTCGAATCGGTAAAAGGCAGCCTTGAAGGGATTTTTGTGGGAAAAGTAATGTCCTGCGAACAGCATCCGAACGCTGATAAACTTAAGAAAACTACCGTAGATATTGGGAGCGGCACTTTGCTGCATATAGTTTGTGGCGCGCCAAATGTAGCGGAAGGACAAACTGTACCTGTAGCCGTTGTCGGTACCGTTTTATATTTTAAAGACGGCAAACCTTTAGAAATAAAAGAAGCGAAAATTCGTGGAGAGATTTCACAGGGCATGATCTGCGCCGAAGACGAACTCGGCCTGAGCGACGATCACGGTGGAATCATGATTCTTGACGAGAGTAAATTTGAATTAGGAAAAAAATTCGCAGATTATTTTGATCTTGTCAATGACCAGGTTTTCGAAATTGGTTTAACACCCAACCGAACCGATGCCATGTCGCATTACGGTGTAGCACGCGACCTGAATGCGTACCTCACGACCAATCAGATGAAGTCGGAGTTCACCAAACTTTCGCCAGAAAACATCACTGCGGAAGGTGTTTCAGATTTCACGCTTGATATTGAAGATGCCGAACTTTGCCCAAGATATCTGGGCGCAGTGATAGAAAATGTAAATGTGGCCGAATCTCCGCTTTGGCTGAAAAACCGGTTGAAAGCCATTGGCCTGAGCCCGATCAATAATATCGTAGATATCAGCAATTATATACTGCACGGTCTTGGACAGCCGTTACACGCTTTCGACGCAGATAAAATTGCAGCTAAAAAAGTGAAAGTCGGTCTGAGTGAAAAAGGGACTAAATTTGTAACCCTCGATGGTGTTGAAAGAACACTGAACGGTACCGAAATCATGATCAAAGACGGCGAAAATACACCGATGTGTCTTGCAGGTGTTTTTGGCGGTGCGCATTCCGGTGTTTCCGAAAGTACACAAACCATCTTTTTAGAAAGTGCCTACTTTAATCCGGTCGCGATACGCAAAGCAGCTAAAGCACACGGTTTGAATACAGATGCGTCCTTCCGCTTCGAGCGTGGAGTAGATCCGAATATTACCAGAACAACACTTACGCACGCCATTAAAATGATTGAAGAAATCGCCGGTGGAAAACTGAAAGGCGAAATTCTGGAAAATTACCCCGTAAAAATTGAAGATCATTATCTGATCCTGCGTTTTTCAAAAGTGGAACAGATCCTGGGTACGAAAATCCATCGCGAAAAAATAAAGGAAATCCTGAAAGCGCTGGAAATCACGGTACTTAATGAGATCCAGAACGGTTTGGAAATTTCTGTGCCTGCTTACAGAGCCGATGTGACGCGTGAAATAGATGTAATAGAAGAGATCCTGCGGATTTACGGTTATAATAAAATCGATTCACCAAAGAAAATTTCTTTCAGTCCTGTAAAGCTTAGTTTTAATGATCAGGATGCGCTGGAAAATTCCTGGGCCAGAACTTTGCAAAGCAACGGTTTCAATGAGGTTATGAACAATTCGCTGACTTCAGTTAAAGATGAAACCAACGCTGTAAAACTCCTGAATCCGCTGAGTAACGATCTGGCATTTATGAGAAAATCTTTGCTCGAAGGACTTCTGGAGAATGCAGATTACAACATCAAACGAAAAAATCCCGATATTAAATTTTTTGAACTCGGTAAGATCTACCACCGGAGACCTGTAGCAGAACCAGCGCCGGAGCAGCCGAAAAATAAATATGAGGAGCGAAAGCAGCTTGCCATTTTGGTTACCGGCAGGAATGTAGGTGAAAACTGGCTCGAACCAAAATCAGCCACGAATTTTTACTATTTGAAATCATATGTGAAAATACTTCTGGAAAATCTCCAGCTAAATACAGAAGAAAAAGCGCTGGACGATCCGCGTTTCTCCGATGCGCTGGAAATTACCGCCCGTGGTAAAACCCTGGCAAGGCTCGGAAAAGTTTCTGCTGAATTACTGAAAGATGCCGACATAGATCAGGACTGTTATTATGCAGAAATCGAAGTTGAAAACTGCCAGAAATTGCGTGAGGAAAGCAACCTCAAGTTTGCAGATATTCCAAAATTCAATAAAATAAGAAGAGACCTCGCGTTGCTTTTGGATAAAAACATTTCGTATGCCGACCTTCACAAAGCAGCAAAAAAGAATCCGTCGAAATATTTGAAAAGCATCAACCTTTTTGATGTGTATGAAGGCAAAAACCTGCCGGAAGGAAAAAAATCGTACGCGTTGAGCTTTGACCTTCTGAACGAGGAAAAAACTTTGGAAGAAAAAGACATCACAGAAGTGATGAACTCATTAATAAAAACCTTCCAAAAGGAATTTGCAGCGGAATTGAGATCTTAAGAAGTAGAAAATCCCTCGGACTTTAAGTAAAATTACCATGAGCATGCAGCCCGGTTTAAGTCGCGATTATTTCTTACATTTGACTAAATAAATTGAAAATGAAAAATATATTTTTGGCTTTTTTCGCTTTGGCAGTTATCGTTTCCTGTTCGGTAATCAACACCTCGAAGGTTGGAAGTTCACAACCCAATATTGCTGATACGCAATGGACTTTGGCCGACAATGTGAAAGGTAAAAAGCCTACATTAAATATAGAAGCCGGCAAAGTTACCGGTAACGCGGGTTGCAATAATTATTTTGGCGAACTTTCGCTGGATCCGACTGCGGGAAATTTCAGTGTGAAAAACGCGGGTGCAACAAAAATGGCCTGTGACAATCGGGATATTGAAAGCAACTTTCTGAAAATGCTGAGCGAAACCGATAAATATGTGGTAGCCGGAAATACTTTGGAACTGTATAAAGGTAAGTTGCTGCTGCTGAAATTCAATAAATTATAAGAAATTACTAAAAAAGATCATAAAAAAAAGGAACCCAAATTTGAGTTCCTTTTTTTGATTTTTATCTAGGCTTCGTCTTCGTCGTCTTCTTCATCGTATTTCGCGAGTTCGTCGTCACACCATTTAAAGGCGGCTTCTACAACTTTCGTCGCTTCATCGGCCATGGTTTCCTCGTCGTCTCCTTCCAGATCATCAAACCATTCCACTTCTTCTTCCTCAACATTCAACACGAATCTTGGGTACTCTGTGTGAACTACAAAGAGATCTTCAGGGAAATCTGAATTGTCGGCTAATAAAAACTTTGGTAATTTCATAATAATTAATTTAACTCCTCAAAAGTAATAAAAATTATTGAAATTGATTCTTGTCGATCTTTATTTTTCGCAAAACTCTGTACGCTGTGAGCGTGTTTTTACGCAGTGTGTCGGCTGGCTTAAAGGTGATGTTCACCCGCGGATTTACCGTGCTGATGAGTTCGGCGATTTTAAATTTGTCGAGTTCTTCCTCGCTTTCAACATAAAATTTCAGTGGAACTTTATCTAATTTTTCCGCTCTTAAAAATGTGGTGATCACTTTTCGGTTTTCGAGATAATTTCCTCTGGAAAGCCAGGTAAAAATTAAACCGGTAAGCAAACTTAATATGGTAAGGCCGTAAGTGAATTTTCCCAAAATTCTGTACATCTTCTTGAAGTAAACCAGCCAGATTGGTAATGAAAATGGCGCCATCAGTCTGTAATCGATCGCGTTTACGGAATAGAAATACTGAATGAAAAATGAACATAGGATTCCAAAAACACCCATAAATACGAGGAAGAATTCAGTTTCCGAAAGTTTCTGCTGTACAAACAGGTAGACTATCAACAAAATATTAAACAGACCGATGCCGTAGATTGCATAGTTGATCAGACCACCGCCCGGATCTGCAATATGCACGAACGGGTTAAATGTAGTTGTGAGTCCCTGAAAGAGTTCGGTAAGCAGTTGAGAAGTGGGATGAAGCCCAATCTCCAAAAAGGTGTCGATATACTTTTCATTAAAGTAATCAATGAAAAGAAATTTATAAAGTACGACATATACCAGGGCGGTGAAAGCTGAAGTTATAAAGATTTTTCCATAATGTTTTCTAAAATTTATCAGGCCAAAAAGTAAAACCCCACCGATCAAGAAAAGTGCGGGATAACGGATGTTGTAGAGGATGATCAGCGCCAGTGAAAGTAGAACAAACGCCCGCAAGCCTTTCAGTTGGTCAATGATAATCTGCCTGCCAACGAACAGGAATACAAATACAAAAGGCAAGATCAGCGCTTCGCTCATGGTGTAAGAAAAGATCGAAACAAAGCTGAAAAGACCGCCGGTCAGGATGATTTCTTTGAAATAAAATTTCTTTTTCCATGCGAACCATACGAGAACCAGATAAGCCATAATCCCGAGGATTTTGCTCGCCCAGAATTCATCAAATCCAAAGAGGGTGAAGAATTTTAAACTGAGCGGATAACCGAGAGGTGTGACGGTATTATCGATTACCGGAAAAACATTTGCCGAGCGCATGAAGCGTATAGAATCTGGATTTGTGCGCCCTTTTTCATTCAGAAGGAAGCGCAGGGCAGTCGCGGTCAAGGTGGCAAAAACCAGAAAAACACGGATTTGGTTTTCGAGAAGTCTTCTTCGCATGATACTGATTTTAAAAGCGCTGTTAGAGCTCCGAGCTCTAACAGCGCCCATTCCGGTTTTATTTCAGAAACATTTTCGACACTTTTTCCGCTTTTTTATTTTCCGCATAATCGTAGAAACCTTCGCCGGATTTAGCACCGAGTTTCCCCGCCGTTACCATATTGACAAGCAGTGGATTAGGCGCGTACTTGGGATTTTTGAAACCCTCGTACATCACATTCAGAATAGCGAGGCAAACATCCAGACCTATAAAATCTGCGAGTTGCAAAGGTCCCATCGGGTGGGCCATGCCCAGTTTCATCACCGTGTCGATCTCTTCCACGCCGGCCACGCCGTTGTATAAAGTTTCTATGGCTTCATTGATCATCGGCATAAGGATCCGGTTAGCTACAAATCCCGGATAATCATTTACTTCCACCGGAACTTTTCCCAAGGTTTTACTGAGGTCAAATATTGCGCTGAAAGTTTGGGGTGAAGTAGAGTAGCCTTTAATGATCTCCACAAGCTTCATGATCGGCACAGGATTCATAAAATGCATGCCGATCACTTTTTCCGGGCGGTTGGTTACCGAAGCGATCTTGGTAATTGAAATCGAAGACGTGTTGGTCGCCAGAATACAGTTTTCCGGCGCTAGTTCGTCCATCTGGCGGAAAATTTTCAGTTTCAGATCCAGATTTTCAGTAGCAGCTTCGACAATCAGGTCGGCATTTGCAGCACAATCTGCAAGATTTGTGAAAGTGGAAATTTTTGTGAGTGTTTCCTGTTTTTGTGTTTCGGTCAGATTTCCTTTGGCGACAATACGGTCCAGATTTTTTGTAATGGTGGCAAGTCCTTTATCTAAAGCTTGCTGCGAAACATCAACTAAATCAACTTTGAAACCTGTTTGTGCAAAAGTATGTGCAATTCCGTTTCCCATGGTGCCTGCACCGATTACGACAATGTTTTTCATTTTATATTGTTTTATGAAATTATATTTTAATAATTCTTGGTGTAACTTTTTCCTTCTTCTAAAAGTGCAGCGCCACTTTTTGAGGTCCTGAATTTTGTTTTAAAGTAGGTTCTGCTGCCATCTATATTATTTTTAAAAACCGAGAAATGCAGGTGAGGACCTTTAGTAAAACCGGTATTCCCACTGTACGCGATGAACTGGTTTGCAGCAATCTGGTCGCCCAGTTGAACAGCAACACCGTTCTTTTTCAGATGTACGTATTCTGCCATGGTTCCGTCGCTGTGCAATATAATTACTTTATTGTTAAACTGCGCACAGTCAATAGTGGGGCAGTGCGAAGAATGGCCGCTTTCAACTTCAACAACTTTGCCTGCACGTGCCGCGAGGACCTGGTCATTTTCCTTTAAGCTGAAGTCGATCGAATTCGCTTTTTGGTGAGAGAATTTGCCGTTATAACCCTGAAAGATCAAATAGGTTTTTTGTTTTGCAAACGGCAGACTGTAAACATAGTTTTCGTCGAAATCCTGATCGGTAATATCGCCCAACACAAACCCAACATCATAAGAAAAAGAAGATTTTAGCCTGGAGTCGGCAACGGCGACGGTAGAAATCTTAAACTTATCAGTTTTCGCCGGAATAATGATGATTGCTTTATTTAGTAACGAGGAAGTCATATTTTCCGCGGCGTAAGTATATTCGGCAGAAACCGGTGCAAATGTATGGTTGTCGGCGAAGATCTGCATTTCATTTCCGATTTTCTCGTGATAGAAAGTAACGTCAATATTCTTCTGCGCGCGGCTCAGGAAGGGAAGTGTGATCAATAAAACGTATAGATATCTCATTTAAATTTTGGAGGATTTTTATTTAATTATAACAAAGAACCGAAGCTGTACCTTTTTTCATTATTAATAATTTCGGGTATAACTTTTTCCTTCTTCCAAAAGCGTGGCCTCACCTTCCAAAGTCCGGAATTTCGTTTTAATGAATGTTCTGCGGCCATCGATCCTATTTATAAAAACCGCAAAATGCAGATGCGGACCGCTGGCAAACCCTGTGCTTCCGCTGTAACCCAGGAGCTGGCCCTTTTCAACTTTATCACCTTTCCGCACAACTGCGCCGTGGTATTTTAAATGAGAATAATCCGCAAAAGTCCCGTCGCTGTGCATGACAAGGACTTTGTTATTGTATTTTGCACAGGAAATATCGGGGCAGTTCCGGTCATTGGAATCCACAACTTCAACTGCAATTCCTTCGCGGGCCGCCAAGACCGGACTTCCTTCTTTCAAATCAAAATCGAGCGCAAATTCATTTTGGTGCGAAAACTTGCCGTTATAACCCTGATAGACCGACTGGGTTTTTCCGCTTTCAAAAGGCAGAGAATAGATATAATCCTCATCAAAACTCTCCTGCAGTGCATTTCCAAAGTTATAGGAGTTGGTGTAGGAAAATGAGTTTGCCGCATTGCGCTTTATTTCCTTAAGCTCCGCAATCGGAAATCTTTTTGTTTTTGGCGGTATCACTACAATTTCATCGTTTGGAAGGGTTGAAGTCAGGTTACTTAATTTAAAGGCGAACCGTGCGGAAATCGGCATCGGTTCGTTGTTATCCGCAAAAATCGCAATCTCACGGTTTACGACTTCATTATAAAATTTGACATCCCATTTCTGCTGAGAAAAAAGAAATAAGGAACAAAAAAGTAAAAATAAAAAAGGAAATCTTTTCATCGCTATTTTTTGCTAAAATAATCAAAAATGAGCTTCGAAATTTCCGCGATCATTTTCGTATTAGTTTCATCACTTTCCATAGAATCAGAAACGAATGCGCTGACGGCGTAATGTTTTCCGCTGGGAAGTGTTACAATTCCAATATCGTTTTCGGCGATGGTCAGACCTTTTTTATCTTTCCCGGAAGAGCCTGTTTTGTGGGCAACCGGAGTTCCTTTTGGGAGCAGCGCCACGAGTTTATTTGCGCCAGTACTGGTTTCCAGCATGGTCTGCATCAGGAAGTCCGTGGACTTTTTCGAAACTAATTTTCCCTCAAAAAACTTTTTGAGCAGTTGGTTCGAGGCGTTTGTGGTAGTCCAGTTCCAGTACATAAATTCGTAACCCTGATGCATTTTCTCTTCATCCGCTTTTATCCGAAAGTCTGAAATACCTGTATTATTAATGAAATTCTGCACTTCTCCTGGTCCACCAATCAGTTTCAACAAAAGGTCGGTGCCATTGTTATCGCTCTGAGCAACGCTGTATTTCAGGAGTTCACTTAAAGACATTTCGATATTTCCTGCCGGATATTTCTCGCGGATTGGGCTCCAGGTGTTTTCGTGAAGGTCAGTTTTTTTAATGAAAATTTTTTGGTTTAGATTTAATTCGCCTTGGTCAACAAGATTTAAAACCGCAAGTGCAATATGAAATTTAAAAACACTCAGCATCGGAAGTTTTTTGTCTCCGTTAATGTCTAAAGATTTATTGTTTTCAAAATCCAAAACAGATACGGCTACCGTGGCATTTTTTGCTTTGATGATGCTTTCGATCTGCATTTTTAATGACTGTTTCTGTGCAAACACACCAGCCGAAATCATTAAAAAGAACAGTATTAATTTATTTTTCATTTAATTATGTGAAAAAGTTGAGCAAAATTGTTGGTTTATTATCTCTTTTAAAGGCCAGAGGAACTTAATAGTCGAATCCGGCTGAGATATCAGAGCTGTTGGCAAAGTTTGCAGCAAATTCCTAGAACTTCTTGACCATAAACTTCAACTTTTCAAATCTGAAAAGTTCTGAATCAGCTGATCAGTTTCACGATTTCAAGCGCCACTTTTAATGCTTCTGTTCCGTCTTCCAAAGAAACTTCTACGTTTTTATTTTCAGTGATGGCATCGGCAAAACTTTCTAATTCGTCGAGTATAGCATTGTTTGGCTGAATATTGGGGTATTCGAAAATAATCTGGTTTTTTTCACCTTCCGCGTTTTCAATGATCATATCAAAATCGCTTGGATTTTCGGGCGCCGCGCGCATGCGGATGACTTCGGCTTTCTTCTCCAAAAAATCTACAGAGATATACGCATCTTTCTGGAAAAAACGCGATTTGCGCATCGCTTTCATCGAAATTCTTGAAGTTGTGAGATTCGCTACGCAGCCATTTTCAAATTCGATCCTTGCGTTGCAGATGTCGGGCGATTTCGAAACGATCGAAACGCCGCTCGCATGTATGGCTTTAACTTTTGACTTTACCAAAGACAACAAAATATCCAGGTCATGAATCATTAAATCCAAAACCACAGAAACATCGGTGCCACGCGGATTGAATTCGGCCAACCTGTGAATCTCGATAAACATTGGGTTTTTGATATAATCCTTTGATCCAATAAAAGCGGGATTATACCTTTCTACATGCCCAACCTGTGCTTTAATTCCATATTCCCGGCATTTGTAAAGAATTTCTTCAGCTTGTTTCAAAGTCTGTGTAATGGGCTTCTCAATGAAAAAATGAATTTTTCTTTCGATAGCTTTGAGTGCATAATCGTAGTGGTATAAAGTAGGTGTTACAATATCCAGCATCTCGATTTCATTTAAAAGATCATTAAAATTTTCGAAATATCTGTAGCCGAATTCTTTTTCCAGCTTTTTTCCGTTGTCCGCATCGGCATCGTGGAAACCCACAAGCTCGTATTTTTCCGACTGCTGCAGCAGTTTTAAATGTATTTTCCCCAAATGACCTGCGCCTACCAATCCTGCTTTAAGCATAGAAATTTATTTTTTGTAAAGATAATAATTACGGGAGACATGAGATAGCAGATATTAGACGCTAGTCACTGGATATGAGACGCGAGACGTTAGACACTAGACATGAGACGCGAGACGCGAGACTTGAGACGCGAGACATTAGACATCAGCGTTTAAAAATCAACAATTAATAATTAATAATTAAGAATTCCCGCATTGTATATTCTCGCCTCTATTCCCTATTTTTGTGACATGCATGATTCGTTTTTACACAAAGGGAAAAGAAAAATACTGGTCGAATATCTCCGCGGGAAAATAGGCATCACCGACGAAATGGTGCTTAAGGCCATAAATGAGGTGCCGCGTCATCTTTTCCTGGAAAGTATTTTTGAAGATTACGCTTACGAAGACCGCGCATTTCCCATTTTGGCAAAACAAACGATCTCGCACCCTTCTACAGTGGCAGAGCAGACAGAGCTTCTGCAGGTAAATGAAAAAGAAAAAGTGCTGGAAATCGGCACAGGCAGTGGTTACCAAACCGCCGTCCTGGTGGCGATGAATGCCTGGGTTTACACCATAGAAAGACAAAAGGATCTGCATGATTTCGCGCAAAGGAAACTTCGCGAACTTCATCTCCGGCCAAAATTTCAGAGTTTTGGTGATGGTTTTGCGGGATTGCCGACTTTTGCCCCTTTTGATAAGATCCTGGTGACATGCGGTGCAGAAGTGTTGCCTACTGAACTGCTTCATCAACTGAAAATAGGTGGCATGATGGTAATTCCCCTAGGGAAAAGCGATGAGCAGATACTTACCCGCTTCACAAAAAAATCTGAAAAAGAATTCGAAAAAGAGGAATTTGGTGCCTATAAATTTGTACCCATGCTCAACAATACCAACCACTGAAATGGCAGACGCAATTTTCAGATCAAAACCCCCGGATAAGACCTTTCTGCTTTTGTATGCCGGAGTGGTAGTTTTTCTTTGGAGCATCGCTTTCTATACCTATCTGCAAAAAAATGACCCGCTTGTTTTTCTGCCTGTCGGAATTATTTGCACCCTCATTTTATTTTTGACCTTGGCAAGTCATCTATGGCTGAAAATTATCATTAGAGATCACTTTTTAACCGTACACCTTATTTTTGAAGTTTCGCGGAAAGACATCCGCCATATTACAAAGATCCGCAAAGGTGAAACAATGTGGAGCGGTTTTGAAAAATTCGGAACGGTAACCAAAGGTTTGATTATTTTCACGAAATATAAAAATGACCTTTATATTTCACCTGAAAATGAGGAACTTTTTTTCCGTAAAATTTTAGAGGTCAACCCCGAAATAGTGATTGAAAGAGTGTAATGGATAGGAAGAAGTAGGGAATTCCCCTCCTTTGGAGGGGTGGCAAAAATTTGGGATAAATTTTTGACGGGGTGGTTTTACAGGCCAAAAGTAAAATAGCTTTTTATTTTCTTAAATTTAATGTGCCAGATTTCCCGGTTGATGAAACAGATATTAACATATATCGGCGACGAACCAATTTACAGGAATTTCATTGAAGATCTGCCATACACTCCTGAGTTGAAAAAGCTATTACCTGGCAAACGGAAAGCGGGGATTCTTGCCGAAGTTTTATTTTGGTACCAGGTCAGGGCGGGCAACTTTCACAGGATAGACTTTGACCGGCAAAGAATTATTGGCAATTATATCGTGGACTTCTATGTAAAAACTCTTGGACTTATCGTCGAGATCGACACTCAGGTTTCTAATGACATTTATAAACCTGACACAAAAGCTGAGCAATACCTCGAATCGCTCGGCCTAAAAATGTTCAGGATTTCTGAGACTGACATTAAAAATAATATGGTGATGATAATGAAAAATCTAGAAGTGTTCATTATCGAAAACTATGGAAACCACCCCGTCAAAAATTAAAATTTTTGCCACCCCTCCAAAGGAGGGGAATCCCAATTCACCTTTCTTCAAATACCCTTGCAGATTTCCACTATACCTTAAACCGCGGCTATAATTATTACAAATATCGTTTGTCTTATTCGCTATTTCAGTTTATAGTATGTATTTTTGCATGCCCTTAAATTTATTCTAAATTAAAAGACTGAAATCAGAATTTTACTCATTTCAGTTAAATGAAAGTTTTGATTCCTATGAAAAAAATTCAGAATATTCTTATTTCTACGCGAACCATGGCAGTTTTGCTGCTACTTTTCGCTTTTTCTATGGCTTATGCCACCTTCCTGGAAAATGATTACGGAACCCCAACTGCCAAAGCCCTTATTTATGAGGCCAAGTGGTTTGAACTTATCATGCTGTTGCTGATCATCAACTTTATTGGGAATATTGCACGTTACCGGCTTTTCCGGCGGGAGAAATGGCCGGTCTTGGTGTTTCACCTTGCATTCGTGCTGATATTTATCGGAGGTGCGATCACGCGGTATATCAGCTATGAGGGGATGATGCATATCCGCGAAGGAGATACCTCAAACGAAGTGGTAACGGATAAAAATTTCTTTAAAATTCAGATCGAAGAAAAAGGTGATGTGCTCAATTATCAGGATGTACCGTTTACCATGATTCCCGATGAAGCGCGGGAAAAGAAACTTATTGCCAAGATTGCAGGCAAGACCTTCAAAGCCGGTTATGATTACCACGGAAAACAGATTTCTGTAAAACAGGTTCGGTATATCCAGCGGAAAAAAGACAGCCTTGTTGCGGATAATTCCGGTGCAGAATATCTGCATCTCGTCTCTACGGGCCAGACCGGTCGGGAAAATATATACATCAAACCCGGTGAGTCCAAACTGGTCAACGGAACTTTGGTCGCCTTTAACAAAGCCATTGATGGTGCGGTTGAATTTAATAATACCAACGGTACTTTACTTATAAAAACTCCTGTTGATGCTACGTTTATGACTATGGCAACGCAGGCTACGGGTGAAACCAAGAAAGATGAATACCAACCTTTGGTATTACGGAGTCTGTACAGCATAAATGATCTTAAACTGGTCGTTCCCGAAGGACTGAAAAAAGGAAAACTTATCGCTTATGAGGGTGACAGGAAAAAGGATAAAGACGTGAATGACCAGCTTACGGTTGAAGTAACGGGACCAAAAAGTAAACTGCTCGTGGATTTGCCGGTAGAAAAGGGAAATCCCAACGCCTTCAAGCAAATCACGCTCGATGGGCTGAATATTATTTTAGGCTTCGGACCAAAAATCTATAACACGCCGTTCTCTCTGAAACTGGAAAAATTCGTAATGGAAACTTACCCCGGCAGTTCGTCGCCCAGTGCGTATGAAAGCCATGTTGAGATCATTGATGGCGGAAAGCAGACGCCCTACAAAATTTATATGAACCACGTTTTAAATCATGGCGGCTACCGTTTTTTCCAGGCGAGTTTTGATCCCGACAGAAAGGGAACTGTACTGTCTGTAAACCACGATTTTTGGGGAACAATAGTTACCTATTTCGGATACACCTTCTTATTTTTAGGAATGTTCGTTACATTTTTCTGGAAAGGTTCACACTTCTGGAAACTCAACAAAAATTTAAAAGTGGTAAACAGCAAGAGGGCTGCAATGGCCGTTTTACTGTTTTTAAGCTTAAGTATAAATGCACAATACATAGACACTCATGGGACCGACGGCAGCGAGCAGAAACATTCCGCCGGCGACGGCTATGACCATGCCGGAGCTGATGCGGCTTTAATGCAGGAAGCAGCTTCGGATAAACAGACCGGGGCGCTGCCTTTGAGATCACCAAAAATGATTTCTGCCGATGAGATCATTGCGCGGAACAAGATCTCAAAAGAACATGCCGATAAATTCGGTTACCTTCTGGTTCAGAACAGAGAGGGCCGTATTGTTCCGATTAATACCCAGGCTTTAGATGTTCTGAGGAAATTATACAAAAGCGATAAATTCAAGGGCTCCGACGGAAAAAGTATGGATGTCAACCAGTGGTTTTTATCGATCAATACTGATACTGCGACCTGGACTATGGTTCCTATGATCAAAATTAATAGTGGTGGTGATGAATTGCTGAAGAAGACCAAAGCCAATGCTGAAGGCTACACTTCGCTGATGAATCTTTTCCCTGCGGATGCAACCGGCCAGCTGCATTATGTGTTGGAAGATGATTTCAGGACAGCTTTTGCCAAGAAACCTGCCGATCAGTCTAAGTATGATCTCGCGGTCATCGATTTAAATGACCGTGTTCAGGCCTTTAACGAATTTTTCAGCGGTCAGTTTTTAAGAATAGTTCCTGTAAAAAATGATCCCAACAGCACGTGGCATTCCTGGTTAGATCAAAATTTCGAGCCAGATGAAGCTTCTCAAAAAGTAATGGGCCCTTACTTCTCGAGTATTTTAGATGCGCAGCAGAATGGCGACTGGAAAAAAGCCGATGCAGAACTTGCGAAACTTTCCCAGTACCAGCAGACCTGGGGCAAAAACGTAGTGCCTTCAGAATCCAAAGTGAAGCTCGAAGTTTTTATGAATAAAGTTAACCTGAACTTCAAGCTTCTCATTTTCTACACGCTGATTGGTGGATTGCTTTTGCTGCTTGGTTTTGTGGAATTGTTTAAACCCAACAAAATCCTGAACAGGATCATCAAGGGAATTATCGCACTGGGGATCGTGGGTTATACCGCGCACTTCCTGGGTCTTATCGCCAGATGGTATTTATCCGGACACGCTCCCTGGAGCAATGGTTACGAAGCGATTATATTTATTTCTTGGGTCGGCATTTCCGCGGGCTTGATCTTCTATTTCGGATTTGGCAAACCGAGTTTCAAAAAGAAAGACAGTTCAGTAAAAATCAAACGCACCAATGTGTCAAACGCACTGATTCCCGCGGCAGGATTTATGGTTGCTGTAATTATGATGGGCTTTGCACACGGTGGCTCCGCGCTGGATCCGCAGATCACGCCGCTCGTTCCGGTGCTTAAATCGTATTGGTTAATTGTCCACGTCGCGATCATTACCTCGAGTTACGGCTTTTTTGGCTTGTCGATGGTAATCTCTGTAATTACGCTGATGTTTTACATTATCTCCAACAAAAAATCCTATCATTTCCACCACGACAGTACGCTGAAGGAACTGACCATTGTTTCCGAAATGTCTTTAACCATGGGACTTTTCGCGTTAACGGTCGGGAATTTCCTTGGCGGTATCTGGGCCAATGAATCCTGGGGCAGATACTGGAGCTGGGATCCCAAAGAAACCTGGGCTTTCATTTCCATCATGGTTTACGCATTCATTTTGCACATGAGACTAGTTCCGGGACTTCGCGGCAGATGGGCTTTCCACGTAGCCGTACTGTTCGGATACTGCTCGATGGTGATGACTTATTTCGGCGTAAATTATTATTTGAGCGGTCTGCATTCTTATGCAGCAGGTGATCCCGTACCGATTCCGGCCTGGGTTTATATTGGCATTGCCACGATTATCACGCTTTCCGCCGTATCTTTTTGGCGCCTTAAGGTCCTCAACAGACCGGATAAAAACTAAACTCAAAAGGTCCCGAATAGATTTCGGGATTTTTTTTGCCGTGCGTTCATTCTTTTTAGGAGCACCGGGATACACATTGTTCCGAAGATTGTACCCGCCCTCACTACTCGCCCTTGTTTGGTGCGGCCGCTTCCAGCGGCCGCACCAAACAAGGGGCTCAAACATGCCGTTCGGTCGGGGCTAAAACCCAGGGTATTTTTTTCCCCGAATCACTAAATTTTCTTTAAATTTGTCCCCAGCTCACCAAATTTCACTTGCGGCTTTTTTGCCCGATCGAAAAATATCCACCACATCATACCGTTTTGAGTACTTATCTTACCATCCTCGGCTTCAATTCCGCCATTCCTACCGTGAATACCGCACCTACTGCGCAGTTTTTGGATATGGAGGAGCGGGCATTTCTAATCGATTGCGGCGAGGGAACACAGGTACAGCTCCGAAAAGCAAAAGTGCGTTTCTCAAAGATCAGTCACATTTTTATCTCGCATCTGCATGGCGACCACTGTTTTGGTTTACCGGGACTTATTGCTTCCTTCCGCCTGCTGGGCCGCGAAACACCGCTGCATGTTTACGGACCGCTGGGAATAAAGGAAATGATGGAAACTATTTTCCGGCTTACAGAAACATACCGCGGTTTCGAGGTCATCTACCATGAGCTCAGCGGCAATTCATCAGAAAAAATATTTGAGGATCAGCGTATCGAGGTTTTTACTATTCCCCTAAATCACCGGATCTACTGCAACGGCTATCTCTTCCGCGAAAAGCCGAAGGAGCGCCACCTGAATATGAAGGAAATTTCAAAATATCCGGAGATTGAAACCTGCGATTATCATCATTTGAAAGCCGGCCGCGATTTTGTCCTCAGTGATGGCTATGTTCTGAAAAATGAAGTCCTCACCACGGAACCTACAAAACCGGTTTCATACGCTTTCTGCAGCGACACCAGATACTGGGAAGATGTAGTTCCCGTAATCAGAGAAGTTGATGTGCTTTATCATGAATCCACTTTTCTGCATGACCTGAAGGATATGGCAGATCACACCGGCCACACAACAGCGCTCGAAGCGGCCCGGATTGCCAGGAAAGCCAATGTCGGAAAACTTATCCTCGGGCATTTTTCCAACCGCTACAGCGATCTCTCCGTTTTCACCGAAGAGGCTCGCGAAGTATTCCCGAACACATTTCTTCCCAAGGCATTGGAGCCGGTAAAAATTGGGTAGTACAGCTCGGTGACAATTTTTGTCATCAGCCGCTTTATGAACACAAACCTTCTCTCAATTAAATTTTAAACTTTCTGCATGACTTTTTCAGACCTAAAAATTTTCCTTGACGAAAAAGCAGAATTATATAACACACCGGACTTTATTGCAAACGATCCTATTCAGATTCCACACCGCTTTACACTGAAACAGGATATCGAGATTGCAGGTTTTCTGACCGCTACCATCAGTTGGGGAAACCGCAAATCCATCATCAACGATGCTGAAAAGATGCTGCGTTTTATGGAGCATTCACCTTTTGATTTCATACGTAATGTGTCCGGTAAAGAGCTGAAACCCTTAGAAAAAATTTCCATCCACAGAACTTTCAGCGGCGGGGATTTCGCGGAATTTATAAGAAACCTGCAGCGATTGTACCGCGAGAGCGAAAGCCTGGAGAAGTTTTTCCTGCTTCGGGAAGATGAAGAAAATTTCTACCATGCACTGGAGCGCTTCCGAACAGAATTTCTGAATGATATATCGCACCGCAGCTGCAAACATGTGAGTTCTACCTATAAGAATTCCTCCGCCAAAAGACTGATTATGTTCCTGCGCTGGATGGTTCGGCAGGACAGAAAAGGTGTTGATTTTGGTTTATGGGAAAATATAGATCCGAAATATCTGTCCGTTCCGCTGGATGTACATACCGGCAACATATCGCGCAAACTGCAACTCATCCAAAGAAAACAAAACGACTGGAAAGCCGTAGTAGAAATGGATTCGGCCTTGCGGAAATTCGACCCTGCTGATCCCGCAAAATATGACTTTGCACTTTTCGGATTGGGCGTTACGGGAAGTTTTTAACTAAATTTGCCAAAATCGAGATTTCATGAGCCGCGAAAAACTTACTGAAAAAAAGGCCGAATTTCTACAGAAAGTCACCGATGGCGTGATGTGGTGGATTGGTTCTATTCCCTCGCTCATCGTGCATTCAATCGTATTTCTTGTGGCATTTTTACTGCCCGTGTTTGGTATTGTGGCGGTTGATAAAATGCTGTTGGTCCTCACCACCGTTTTGTCGCTGGAAGCGATATATCTCGCAATTTTTATTCAGATGTCAGTGAACAGAAGTCATGAGCATATTGAAGACATCCGCGAGGATATTGAAGAAATCCAGGACGATATCGAAGAGATCAGCGAGGATATTGAGGAGATCAGCGTCGACATTGATGATATTCAGGAAGACATTGAAGACATTGCCGAAGACGAAGATGATGATGACCACAATGAGCGCGCCAGAAATGTAATGCTCAAGAGCAACGTGTCTTCAAACAAAAATGAGATCCGCGCCATGCGCGATGTAATTGCAAAACTGCAGGCACAACTCCACGAACTGAAACAGGAGAATGATCTACCGAAGTCTTAAGCGTTTTTCCAGGCGTTTGTAAAAGAAATAAAATCCTGAATCGATAATTCCTCAGCACGCTTTTCCATAAACTCGTGCGTGAGCAACGCTTCCGGAATCTCAAGAACTTTTAGCGAATTCGACAGTTTTTTCCGCCTTTGACCAAAGCCTGCTTTCACGATCTTCTTGAATAAAACTTCATTTCCCGCCAGACCTTCATTGGGATTTCTGGTCAGCCGGATCACGCCGGATTTAACTTTAGGCGGCGGATTGAACACGTTTTCGTGCACCGTAAACAGGTATTCCACGTCGTAAAGCGCCTGCACCAACACCGAGAGAATTCCATACGCTTTTGTACGCGGAACCGCCGCGGTACGTTCTGCAACTTCTTTCTGGAACATTCCCACCATTTCGGGTACATCTTCGTAATAATCAATAATTTTAAATAAGATTTGCGACGAAATATTGTACGGGAAATTGCCGATCACTGCAATCTGAGCCTGAAAGACTTCTGAAATATTCAGTTTCAGGAAATCACCCAGAATACGATCCTCCTGCAGTGCGCTGTAATTTTTTTTAAGGTAGGCGACCGACTCTGTATCTACTTCTGCCACATATATTTCCGCGTGTTTTTCCAGCAGATATTTAGTCAGTACGCCCATTCCGGGACCCACTTCCAGGACTTTTCCATAGTTTGAAAAACTAAGCGATTCTACAATTTTTTGGGCAATATTTTCGTCGGCCAGGAAATGTTGGCCCAGATGTTTTTTGGCTCTTACGCTCATGTTTTCACAAATCTTGTTTTCGGGTAGAAAGCCTTTGGAAAAGACATTTCTTATATTTTTTTTAACACCTATTTATTGGCATTGCCGGCAAATTACGGAAGATTTTTTCTATTTTAGCAGAAATTTTTTATTTCATGGCAAAGACAGTTGAGGATTTTAACAAAAGGCGGCTGCGCTCCAGCAACATTACCGTAATCATCAGTATCGCTCTGGTACTTTTTTTATTGGGATTAATGGGGCTGATTCTCATCAACGCACAGAAATATTCCGATTATATCAAGGAGCAATTGGTAGTAAACGCCTATTTTGATGAAAACTTCGATGTGAAGGATTCGGCGAAAACCGTAAAAATGGAGCGCGAAACTTTTGAAAAGATCCAGAAACTCACACCCGTAAAACGCGCGACATACATCACCCGCGAAATGGCTGCCGATGAAGCCAAGAAAAGTATGGGAATCGAAACCAGCGCCCTTTTCGAGGAAAATATTTTCCCCTCTTCCGTAGAAGTGGCCCTGAAACCCGAATATGTAGATCCTGCGCGTATCGATGAAGCCATCAAGCAGATTAAATCCACACCCGGAATTGTAGATGTAAAAAACAACAGCACGCTCATGGTCGAGGT
Source organism: Kaistella palustris DSM 21579 (assembly GCF_000422265.1). GTDB lineage: Bacteria > Bacteroidota > Bacteroidia > Flavobacteriales > Weeksellaceae > Kaistella > Kaistella palustris. The sequence continues at coordinate 288,458 of NZ_KE383813.1, read as the reverse complement.
TTATAATAACCTGAACAATATTCTGAAATGGATTTTGGGCTTCTCGCTTTTATTCCTGGTTTTGGCAATTGTCCTCATTAATAATTCCATACGTCTGAAAATTTTCTCCAAAAGATTTATTATAAAAACCATGCAGCTCGTAGGCGCAAAACGCCGGTTTATCCTGAAACCGTTCATCAAAGAAGCGGTAATTCTGGGTGTTATTGGCGCGGTCCTGGGACTTGCGGTACTTTTTGGCGCCTGGTATTATTTCATCACGCAGATCGGAACGCCCTTTGCGCAGGATGATAACCAACTTATCTTGCTCGTGGTGGGAATTTTCCTGCTGGGGATTTTTATCACCGTTTTCAGTACTATCTTTGCAACCTGGCGCTTCCTGCGTTCTAATGTAGACGATTTATATTACAGCTAAATGAGCAAAAAGAATAAAAATTTCTCCGCCGATAATATCGGTAAGAAACAGGTGGATACTCCGCCGCAGCCGGGTTTCTACTTTGGTAAACAGAATTACAGACTCATGCAGATCGGCCTGGTGCTCATCGTTCTCGGTTTTCTGCTGATGATGGGCCCGGACGCCAATACAGTTGATGGGAAATTCGACCCTAATTCGTGGAATGGGGGAATTTTCTCTATCCGCAGGATCAGAATTGCACCTTTGCTTGTAATCGCAGGTTTTGTGGTCGAAGTTTTTGCTATTCTCAAAAGAAACAAAGCGTAAAATTAAACACGCAGCAACATACCACTTTGTCAAAGTTTCGCACTTTGCCAAAGTTTTTTTTAATCTCAGACATACAAAATGGATTTAATTCAAGCGATCATCATCGCCATTATCGAAGGTTTAACCGAGTTTTTGCCGGTCTCATCCACAGCGCACATGATTTTTACAAGTTCCATCTTCGGCATTCAGGAAGATGAGTTTGTGAAGATGTTTCAGGTTTCGATTCAGTTCGGTGCCATTCTCGCCGTGGTTTTTCTGTACTGGAAAAAGTTTTTCGATTTCAAAAACCTCAGTTTTTATTACAAACTTGCGATAGCCGTAATTCCGGCTTTGGTCCTGGGCAAGCTTTTCGATGACAGGATTGAAGCAGTTTTGGGCGATCCCGTTCCCATCGCCATCGTACTTATAATCGGCGGTATCGTGCTTTTATTTATTGATAAAGTTTTCAAAAACCCCGTCATTAATGATGAAAAGGAAGTTTCTTACAAAAGTGCGTTGGTCATCGGTTTCTGGCAGTGTCTCGCCATGATGCCGGGAACAAGCCGCAGTGCCGCTTCAATCATCGGTGGAATGCAGCAAAAACTCACGCGCAAGGCGGCCGCTGAATTTTCATTTTTTCTCGCTGTTCCAACCATGCTTGCGGTTACCGTGTATTCACTTGTGCTGAAAGACTGGAATCATGCCGGCGCCTCGCAGAAAGGTTACGAACTTTTGATGCAGGACAATAACCTGATGCTGTTTCTTATGGGAAACCTCATTGCGTTTGTAGTGGCAGTTTTGGCGATTAAATTCTTCATCGGTGTGCTTACAAAATACGGTTTTAAGCCCTGGGGTTGGTACCGGATCATAGTGGGAATTATTTTGCTGATCTATTTTACGCAGTTTAAATAAGTTATTTAATGTGGCAGAAAACGGAGCAGTGATGTTGCTTTTTTTATGGCAGCTTTTTCCGCCCTCCGTTCCCGCTTCCCGCGCCGCCTGCGGCGCGGGAGAGCTCCACTCAGGTCGGGCTGCAGAGCCTTTATCTTTACCAATTTTGTTTTTAAAATGACCGATACAGATTTTTTACAGGGCCAGATCATCCTTCTCGACAAACCTTTGGACTGGACGAGCTTTCAGGCAGTAAATAAACTGAAGTACAAACTGAAGAGGGAATTTAACCTGCCAAAAAAATTTAAGATCGGACACGCCGGAACACTCGATCCGCGCGCTACGGGATTGCTCATAGTCTGCACCGGCAAATTCACCAAAATAATTCCCGAAATCCAGGATGCGCCCAAAGAATATCTGACCGAGATAAAGATCGGCGTACAGACCGAATCCTATGATACCGAAAAACCAGAAATCCTTCACCGTGATATTTCGCTTATTACAGAAGAAAATATTCAGGAGACATTAAGCAGATTTCTCGGCGAGATCGACCAGAAACCACCGGTCTTTTCTGCCATAAAAATCGACGGAAACCGCGCTTACGACCTTGCGCGCGCCGGCAAAGACGTAGAAATGAAATCCCGGAAGACCACCATTAATTATATAAAAGATGTAGAAGTTGATCTGCCGTTCATAGGCTTTACTGTTGGCTGCTCCAAGGGAACATATATCCGGAGTTTAGCCCACGACATTGGTCAGGAGCTTGGTGTTGGTGCTTATCTTACCAATCTGCGCCGGACAAAGATCGGTGAATATACTATAGAAAATGGCAGTTCAGATTATTTAAATGACGACTACCGTTTCGCCGATTTCAACAAAGACCTTTCCCAGAATAACAGCGAATCGTAACTATACTTTCAGTAATCGTTTGTTTCGTTCAGAACAAGACAGTTGGTTCCGATATCCTTTAAAAAAATATATGAAAAAAATTACCTTATTGTTTTTATTAATGTCAATATTGGCTTTTGGTCAGAAGCTGAAAAGACCGGCAATGGGTTTTTATTTTTCGCCGGAAGTGAGTGCAGGTTTTAACTTGTCAAATATCATTAAAAGTAACCGCGACAAAGAAACCGATCCCAATTATATTTACAATAATAATTATCCCAACGATTTCTCTTACGGCGTTTCGGCAGTTGCCGGTTATAATTTTATTCCAAATTTAGCTTTAGGTGGTGGTTTGAAATATACATACACTGCTGATAATTTCCATACTTTTTACGCAGTTATTCAGCCCAAAATCCTGTTCAACCTTGACGACGATCCCTATTTCGTGGATCTGACTTATGGTTTTCAGCTTAATGATTCTGCGGTCAACAATGCAGATTTTTGGGGTGTGAAAGCAGGAACTTTATTATCTTTCAGCAAGCGGCTCAGCCAGCAGGCCGGGTTTTATCTGGAAGGTCAGCAGTTGGGAAATACGGGCGTGGTTTTTGTCGGTGCGTTTTACGGTATCACTTTGTTCAGCAATAAGAATTATAACAAATATGGAAAAGACACGGATTAATAAATACCTTTCGGAAGTGGGTTACTGCTCGCGCAGAGAAGCTGACCGGCTTCTGGAGCAGGGCAGGATTACCATCAACGGAGTGGTTCCGGAACTGGGAACCAAAGTTTCCGACGAAGACGAAATTTTCGTCGATGGAAATTCCATTAGAAAAACCGAGGAAAAACATGTGTATATTGTTCTGAACAAACCTGTAGGAATAGTCTGTACCACCGATACGAAACGCGAGCGCGATAATATCGTAGAATTCATTAACCACCCGAAAAGGATTTTTCCTATCGGCAGACTGGATAAACCCAGTGAAGGTCTGATCCTGCTGACTTCCGACGGTGATATTGTAAATAAAATCCTGCGTGCCCGAAATAATCATGAGAAGGAATATATTGTACGGGTAAACCATCCGATCACACCCAAATTTCTTCATGAAATGCGCAGTGGAGTTCCAATTTTGGGAACGGTAACCAAAAAATGTGAAGTGGAACAGATCGATGCCTTAAGTTTTAGAATTGTGTTAACACAGGGTCTCAACCGCCAGATCCGCCGGATGTGCGAATTTTTAGGCTATGAAGTGAAGAAGCTGAAACGAATCCGAATCATGAACATCAAACTGGATCTGCCGGTCGGCAAATGGCGCGACCTCACCGAAAAGGAAATGCAGGAACTGGAAAATTTACTGGAAGATTCTGAAAAAACAGTGGAATAGGGAACGTTCTTAATCCGCCGAACTTGCCGCTAATTCCGTGCAGCGTTTTTTATATTTCCGGTAGAGGAAAAATAAATATATTGTGATTGCGGGATGCAGAACAACAAAGAGCAGCACATTCAGCTGCTGATAAGTAATGCCCAGCGCGTTGCTCATAAGCTGCATGATCTTTACGCAAATCCAGAAAATCTGTTCCATAAATGATGTTTATTTTGAAGGTAATTCTTTAAATAAAAATAAAAAAAATTTTCCGTCTCAACTAACTTTAAATTTCAGATCTTTCCCATCACCTTTAATTTGCGGTTCATTTCCTCCAGAAGTTGTAGCTGTTTTTGCTGAATGTCGCACAGGTTTTTATACTGGTCAACGATGGAAAGGTCTACTTTCTCGTGCAGGTTGCGGATCTCGATCTCGGATTTTAAATTGATCATGTAATCATTCACGGCTCTTTTGCGGTCTTTAGCTTCCTTTCGGTTTTGGCTCATCATGATGATCGGTGCCTGAATAGCGGCGATGCAGGACAGAATCAAGTTCAGCAAAATATAGGGATACGGATCGAAACTTGTGTTGTGCATGACCTCAGTGTTAAACACAATCCAAAGCATTAGGCCAAGTGCGAAAATAATAATGAATTTCCAGCTGCCACCAAACTGTGCAACTCTGTCGGATAGTATTTCGCCGGTCGTGCGGCTTTCATCATCTTCGGCAACTGTGGAGGTGATTAGCGTTTCTTCTTCAATGGCTTTTTCTATGATCGCATGCAGTTTGTGCAGCTGTTCATTTTCATTCTTGAGCAGATCCAGCACGTATTTTTTATTTCTCATGATCTGTGTTTTTAATGGTTTTTTGCCGGCAGCGTTTTTATTTATTATGAAATCATTAATCAAAAATATTTCACCAGTGCATCGGCGAGCATCTTTGTATTTCCATTATACTGATGATTTCCCGCGAGGTGCAGGAAGTTATATTTTTTTAATGTAATTTCCTGCATCGGAAAATGTAACTTCTCGAAATCGCTGACTACCACAGTTACCGGAACACCTTTCAGGCGGTTGATCTCCGAAATTACGCTGAATCCATATTCCTTTTCTCCGGTGACATATTCCTGTAAATGAATTTCAAAATCGTTGACTTTTGAGGGTCCTACAATGATCAGACTGCTGATGTTCTTTTGAAAATCCGGGTCAAAACGGTTGTAAATAAAAGGTACCACATCTGCACCGTAAGAATAGCCGATAAGAATTATTTTTTTATTTTTCCGGTTTTTGATGAGCTCTTTCAGGAATATTTCGGTGTCGGCAGAGGCGCCCGCCGGCGTACGTTTTTTCCAGAAATATTTCTTACTGTTCAGCGCAAAAACATCATAACCGAACCGGTGAAGTTCCTGCGAAAGTGATTTCGAAAAGGTGTTGAAACCACCGTCGCCGCTCACGTAAAAAATGACCGGCTTCGTGCTGTTACCGTTCCACGACGATACAGGAAACGGATCTGACGTTTTGCAGGAAATTAAAATAAGCAGCGAACTGACGCCGAGAAACTGCGCAAACTTTTTCATGTCGGTTTTGTAATTTTGTTTAAGGCAGCCGGAATCTGCAGTAAGTCGAAATCGCTGCCATACACCAGGTATTTGTTTTCCCAGCGGTCAGTATATTTTTCCTTAAAATCGCGCAGGTTTTGGTAATGCCTGAAACTGCCGATACGGTTGTATACAAATTTCAGTATTTCCTCTGCGGTGTTGTCTGGCTGTTTCAGGCCGCCCAAAGGAGTCAGCCCAAGATTAATGTACTGCAGATTTTTGGATTTCGCATAAGAAACCAGTTTCACGATCATCGCATCCATGCTTCCGTTTGGCGCGTTAACCGTTTTGCGGATCAGGTCGTAAGTACATTCCTCGGGCGCAAAATCCGGAATGATATTAAGAAAAGCTTCAAACTTTCCTTCAGGATTTTTAATGACGATCAGGTCCTGATTCGCGATCTCTGCGCGGTCAAACATTCCCTGAGAAAATACCATTTCCTCTTTGTTGAATTCCTTTAGCCATTCATCGGAAATACGTTGGATTTCATTGAGGATTGGCGCCGTGTGCGGACTGTACAAAATTTCTGCTTCATATCCTTTTTTAGCCAAAGCATTCAGCCCGTTTCTCAGCGATTTCCTTTCTTTCCCTTCGAGTTTGAAAGTTGCTGTGTTCATAATCGCTTCCTGACCTATGAATAATTTTTGCTTTTTAAAGGGTTTAAAAAGATACAGACTTTCTTCATCCACACGGTAATACACCGATTTTAAACCGTGACTGCGGCAGTAATCTTCAAACTCTTCAATGATTTCTGCTTTGTTTTCTTCTGCGCAAACCGGTTCCTCGAGCACGAAGGCAAAATGATTTGCGATGCGGTAAGCCACAAAACCTTCGGCGACATCGGAAAAATAAAACTGTTTATCTTTTGCCGTTTTAAAGAAATCCAGTGCCGACGTTCCATAGTTGCTGACCAGATTTCGGGCTTCTGCAAAATCACCGGAATTTTCTTCTGAACTTACCAGTTTGCGGACATTAAAAAGTGAAAAAATAAGAAGCAGCCAGGAAATAATTCCCAGGAAATAATTGATGTACTCAAAGTCACGTGCAAAACCTGTTTTCGGATGCAGGCCGCTGTCCTGAAAAAGCAGGAAACTGTGCAGCGTGTAATAAAGCGACTCGCTCCAGGTAAAATCGATACCGAAATGCCGCTCATCAATAAAATAAAAACTGAGGAAATTAAAAATGACCACGGCGCATAAAAGTCCCAACAACCAGGAGAAACCACGTTTTAAATATTTCCGGTTTGTCTGTAATACATATTCTTTACGGCTGATGACCAGCATGAAAATAATGACCAGCGCAGCGATAGCCTCTTCATAATCTAGCGCCTTAATGATATTTCCAAAAAAAGAAATAATGGCCAAAATCAGCGCAAAATACCACACCCTTTTTAAGCCGCGCAAAAGGTAGGCCGATGAAACGATAAGCAGAATACCCGCAATTAAAGTGAGTATTTTGGAAAGATGCATTATATTTTCCGAGAGATAGGTTTTACTGATGATCAGTCTTTCTGCGAGCGGCGGCGTGATCACCGAGATAATGTTGATTAAACCCAACACAAAAATCGCAATTGCAGGCAAAATCCGTGCGATGATTTTGCGCCCTTTCCACACAAATGCCACAATCCCCAACAGCAGAGGAAGCCAAAATTCAAAGATCCTGTACAGCAAAGTGATTCCTAACCCCTGACTGTGAGAAAAGCCGAAATTTGCCAGAATGAAAATAAGACTGAATTCTACCGCGCCCAAACCTCTTAAAAAAGGGGAAACCAGCATGAGCAATACAGAAATTGTATAACCGACCGCCGCGGCCGGAAATGAACCGGCGGCACCAAAAGCAAGCATTGCGATCAGTAAATGAAAAATTCCGCAGAATTCTATAAGTGTGGAAATAATGATTGTGAGGTAAAAATATTTCCTATCGATCTCGCCACCAAAAAACCCGTCAACTTTAATTATCTTTTTTGGGAAATGTTTTTCTGCAAAACTATAGATAAAACCTTTTGCCCTTAGTGAGTTTACAAGCCCGAAGACCGCGGCGATAAAGATGCCTGTTCCCGCCAGCCAGATCCAGGAATTGCCAAAATTTTTATGGGCAAAAGCGGCATAACCAACGACCGGAATGCCCACAAGAAAAACAGTCACAATGCCTGTAAAACCGTAAATCGCGCTGGCCCTGTGAATGCTGTTCTTATCAAAGTTCTTGCGCTTGAGCTGCCGCGGCGTGTATGCCAGCGAACTTATTCCGCCAGCCGGCAGAAAGACGCTGAGGAAATTTCTTTTCAGGAACAGTTCCAGTGCATCTGTAGTTTTCAGTTTTACACCAACTGCCCGAAAAGCGGTAATATACATCACGCACTGCAGAAATACGTAAAGCAGTGTGAGCAGAATTCCCACCGTGATCCAGAATGGTTTTGCATGATGCAGCTGCGGCAGGATCGAGGACATTTCTTTCCTTTCGCTGCGGAAGAATACAAACGCCAGAAATAAAATGAGAATAGCAAGAAGTTCCTGCCAGCGGATCTTCGTGAGAATTTTTTTAAAAGATAAAATTATATTGTCCGCCATTTGACTTGAAAATCTCTAAGTTACGCAGTTTTCACATTTCCCGTACGTTTCAGAACACCCCAGTTCTGGATTTCTCCTTTAACGGCTTTCCGGATAGATTTAAAGAGTATATAGTACATCAGCTGACGATAGATCACGCGCTGCGGAATCATCCAGATGAGTTTGCCGAAATTTTCTTTTTCAAATGCAAAGGCTACTGCCGCACCCAGAATATCGACCAACGAAAAAATAATGTAATACAGGATAATGTGGTACGGATCGGCGACTATCAGTCCCAATCCCGACAGGATAAGACTTACCACCAACAGCAGGTCCGCAAGCGGCGCCAGAAACGGAAGTAAGATCTGATAGAGCAGTATATTAGGCAAAGCAATCCTGCCGAAGTTTTTGTATTTTTTTCTGAAAATAGCATCGCGGTGTTTCCAGAAACTTTGCAGGATTCCAAAACTCCAGCGGAACCTCTGTTTCAAAAACTGCCCGATGGTTTCCGGCGCCTCGGTGTACGAAATCGCCTCATTACACTGTTCGATGATATAACCCAGTTTGTGCAAACGCATGGTTAAGTCACAATCTTCCGCCAAAGTATCGGTCGTAAATCCGCCGGCTTCCAAAACCGCTTTTCGGCGGAAAGCGCCTAAGGCACCCGGAATCACGGTGATGCAGTTTAATAAAGAAAAGGCGCGGCGGTCAAAATTCTGGGAGGTAATATATTCAATGCTCTGCCATTTTGTAATCATATTGATCTCGTTGCCCACTTTTACATTTCCTGCCACTGCACCCACTTCTGCAGGTCGGCCGTGCAGATAAAAGGTTTTCATCAGTTGCGATACAGCATCGGTTTTCAGTTGGGTATCCGCATCGATACACACGATAAATTCAGCATTGGTTTTTGATATTCCGAAATTGAGTGCAGAAGCTTTGCCGCCATTTGCTTTGGTAAACACTTTAACTTTCTCATTTTTTAAAAAAGCATTTTTTACATTTTCAAAAGTCCGGTCGCTACTGCCGTCATCTACAAACACAATATTGAGGTTTTCGAAATCCTGGTTCAGTAATGAATTAACGGTTCTAACCGCGTTTACTTCTTCATTATAAGCCGGAACAATGATGCTGACCTCTAAGTTTCGGCGAATACCGTGAGAATCTGCCCGCAGTTTTTTTTCTCTTTTTGTCTGCAGCCACGCGAGGATCCCCATAAATATCATTCTTCCCACCGACAGAATAATGCCGATCAGAAAAAGCGAATAAATGATCTGTCCGAGCCAGTAACTCGCTGAGGCGAAGAAAAAATTCAGATCATTTTTCCAGCTTCTCTGCACGGGCGGCATGAGTTCGCTTTCCGGCACTTTCATTAAATCTGCAACAGTGGTGAATTTACAGCCTTTGTCTTTAAAATATTTAATGATTCTTGGCAGCGCATCCACAGTCGGCTGCCGCGTATCACCACCGGAATCGTGGAGCAGAATGATACTTGCATTATTTTGAGTCGCAAAGCGAATGGTTCGGTTTACAATGGAATCACCATTCATTTTCGGATTCCAGTCGTTGGGATCTATGCTTTCGCCGATCGCAATATAATTATCGCGTTTACTTTGCACCAACGGTTCCAGTTCTTCATAAGTCTGTGGCTCAGAATCGGCATTATAGGGTGCGCGGAAAAGTACAGTTGATTTGCCCGTAATGCACTCGATCAGTGAACGTGTGGTTTTCAGTTCCAAAGCCGCGCGTTCAGGAGACATTTTTGCTAAATTTCCGTGAGTGAAAGTATGGTTTCCGATTTCGAAACCGTCGCGGTTAATTCGCTGAACCAACGGAATGTTGGCTTCTGCGTTTTCACCGATCAGAAAGAAGGTGGCCGGAACCCTTTCTTTTTCCAGTATCCGGAGGATCTTGGGTGTAAACTCCGCGCTTGGCCCATCATCAAAAGTCAGAATAATTTTATGGCCCGGGCCGATCCTTGAACTGTCTTCCGCAAATTTTTCATATAGAAAACCCGAAGGTAACTGTGCGTAGCTTTCCGAGGAAATTAAATTTTCATTTTTATCGGTTTGAATTTTGGTGCGTCCCTGTTCCGGCGAGTAGAGAATATTGATGATCTCGCCACTTCCGATGGCGGTTGGTTTCGTATTGAAGTTAGGCGGCATCATTTCCAGCAGCGTGTAACTGAAAGGATTTTTCTGCAGGCTCTCTGTGCTCAGGTCGCGCGCATAGAAAGACCATATCCGCGGATCCTCGCTGCCAAGTCGCCAAAGCGCGGTTCCCGCATTCCGGTAATCATCCGAAAATCTCAAAATATTATACGCGGTCGCGGCATCAGTAAACCAAACGCTGTTTTTTGAGGAAGGTTCATCATCACTTCCTTCAAAATCATAGGCATAATGAAGGTTGTAAGAATTTTCATCAAAAGTGATCGTTGACTTCGAAATTTTTGCGCGGTCGATGACCTGGCTGTATGTCAGATCTTCGGTCCGGGTGCCGTTTTCATCGGTGATCCATTGGCGGCCGTACGCGCCTAAACCAAGGATCAGTTTTTCGGCAGGTATGTCTTTTGCGATCTGATCCAGTTGTTTCTCGATCCATTTCTGTTCACTCACAGGGCCGGCCTGCGAACTGTCATTAAATTCATCGTACGCCATCACGATGAAATAATCGGTGTAATTTTTTAAATAATTATGATCGTAATCTGAATTATCAGCCATGATGTCGATCGACACAGTCAGTCCGTTATTTTTGAACTGTGTGTAAAGATTTTTCATGAAAGCGTTTAAAAATTCATCGGAATTCTCATTCATTTCCTCAAAATCGATATTGATTCCCTGGAGCTGATTTGCTTTTAAAGTATTGATGATCTGTGCAATAAGTCTGTTCTGTATTTTTTTGTCGTGCAAAACAGTATGCAGCAGTTCGCCGCTGAAGTTTCCCTGGCTGCCCCTGGCTGAAATGAAATTGTTCAGGATCGGCTGAATACTCAGTTTATGGTGTTTCATGACTGACAGTGCTTCCGCATCTATGCGGGAATCGAGTTGAAAAGTCTTTGGATTAATAAAAAACCATTCCGGATAAATCGTGTTCAGTTTGTCGCCGTTGGTACGCAGGTCGTAAAGCGAAAGTGGTGACCATGGCACATAAAACGCTCCGCGAATCAGGCGGGCATTTACCATGTTTGTTCCGGCTTTTTCGGCGCTGATTTTCTTCTGGAGAAAATCTTTGAATCCTTTGAATTTTTTATTCAGCGGCGTGGTTAAAGTGAATTTGTTATCGGGATTTATTTTAGACTGAAACAGTTTGCCAACCGAATTCATCTGCGGCATCGAAGGATTTTTTCCCCTGGCAACTGCAATTCCCACTACAATTAAAATAAAAAGAAGAACAGAAGCTACGAGACGGATGCTCCACTGCGTGAGTCTGTAGCGCTTGGCGCTGTTCGTTTGAAATACCTGTCTGGAATCTTGCGGCATTCTTGATTTAATTAAGAAGCAAAGGTAAATTAGTTTGCAGGTTCATTTTATTTTCGGAATCTTAAAATTTTATTAAATTTTTACTGCGTAGAAACCGCGAAACCCGCGTGCAAGCCTTTAATTTACGGCTTTGCGGCAGAACTGAGGGCGTGGAAAATATTATTATAACAATTACCGTTTAATTTCCTTTTGTTTTTTTCCTAATTTTACAGCGTAATTTTCCTGCCATGAATTTATCGCCTGAAGGACAGAAACTTTTCGATACCCTAATTTCCGAAATGCTGGACGACGGTTTTGTGCGCATCAGCGAATATACCTTTTACAAAAAACTTGGCAGCATGACGGTTTCGCTTGGTGACCACGCTCTCAATATTATGCACCAGGGAAAATGTTACGGTATCCTGCCCGAGCGCGAATTTCTGAAGCTCGCCAATGGTTTCGGACCCCTTCTGCATCAGTTAAAATATCTGCTCGCCTTTTCTATGCGCCAGGATATGAACAGGATCGTGAATTTTTTTTCTACTTTTTTCCTTAACTAGAAGTCAAACGCTATTTCACAGGCGGGCATTAATAAAAAAGCAGCAAATGATTTTTGCTGCCCTTTGCTTTAATTAAAACTGTAGGTATTATTTTCAGACTTATCCAACTTTTTACTGATGGTCAGCGCCCACAATATCAACTCTTTGCAGAAATTCTGGTCATCGCGGCTGTAATTAGCGGCATATTCATCTATAATTTCATTTAAAGGCGTTACGCTTTCCAAATTAGCGTAATATTCTTCATCGGTATCGGTAAAATTAAGTTCGAGCGAATTCTCATTAAACCATCTTGTGAGATCAGTATACGGTGTTTTTCTGCCTTCCTTTTCAAGCTTCGTGATGCGTGGGAAAATTCTTTCGAATAAAGTGATGACCGCTTTATCGATCAGGAGTTTGGCAACTTCATCAGCACCTTCCTGCTCGCCTTCGTACACGAGTTCGATTTTTCCGGTAATCGAGGGAATGATAGATATAAAATCTACCAAACGCACAGTTGTGTTCGCTGAATCGGATTCTATCAGGCGCAGTTTGGCCGCTGCCACAAGATTTTCCATCGCGCTGATGGTCAGCCGTGCGCTCACGCCGCTTTTTGCATCAACATATTCGCTGTCGCGTGCAGCGAAAGCGACTTCCTCCAGCAGATCTTTGGCCAGCTCGGGAATTGTTATGGCAGCTTTATCTTCGGGCGAAATCAGCGCTTCCTGTTCGGTAATGTGCCGCGCGAGCTCGATTGTTTTGGGGTAATGCGTAAATATCTGGGATCCGATTCGGTCTTTCAACGGTGTTACAATACTGCCGCGGTTGGTGTAATCTTCGGGGTTGGCGGTGAAGACAAACTGAATATCCAAAGGCATTCTCAGCTGAAAGCCACGTATCTGTATATCACCTTCCTGCAGAATGTTAAAAAGCGATACCTGAATTCTCGCCTGCAGATCCGGCAGTTCATTCAAAACGAAGATCGACCGGTTTGCGCGCGGAATCATACCGTAATGCAAAACGCGCTCATCGGAATAAGGCAGTTTCAAAGTAGCCGCTTTAATCGGATCGATATCACCGATCAGATCTGCCACATTCACATCGGGCGTGGCGAGTTTTTCGAAAAACCTGTGCGAGCGGTGCACCCACGAGATCGGGGTGTTGTCACCCTGTTCTGCCAAGAGGTCGCGGGCATATTTTGAGATGGGACTGAAAGGACTGTCGTTGATCTCCGAACCTTTTACAATCGGCATATATTCATCGAGGAGATTTACCATACTTCGGGCAATCCTGGTTTTGGCCTGGCCGCGCAATCCCAAAAGGTTGATGTGGTGACCTGCAAGAAGTGCTTTTTTGAGCTGGGGCACTACCGTATCTTCATAGCCCCAAAGTCCTTCGAATACGGGTTCTTTGGCTTTGATCTTTGCAATAAGATTCGCCTGAATTTCCTGGCGGATGGTTTTTTCTTTGTACCCGGAATCTTTTAATTCTTTGAATGTGATATCTTTTTTCATGTATTTATTATGATGATTTGTAGTCTTTAATAATTATCAGTGCTTGTTGTTTAATTGGCAGCAGTCCCGGTTATCAGATTCTTTTAATCCTGTTTTTTTCATAATCTTCAAAAATCATTTGTCCCAGACCTGAGAGTCCTGTCAGGAAAGCCTTTCCCTGATTCTGCGCGGTGAAAAGTTCCACAAACCGGCGGAGGTACGGATCCTGTGCAATCATAAAGGTAGTGATCGGAATATTTAATTTCCTGGCCTGTGCCGCTTTGTTAAGACATTGGCCCACGATCATCTCATCCAGGCCGTTGCTGTTCATGTAAAACTCACCGGAAGGCAAGCGCACACAACTTGGTTTTCCGTCGGTGATCATAAAGATCTGTTTGTTGGTATTCCGTTTGCGGCGCAGAATATCCATGGCAAGCTCCAGTCCGGCCACGGTATTGGTATGGTATGGACCCACTTTTAAATAGGGCAGGTCTTTTACCTTAATGGGCCAGGCCTCATTACCAAATACGATAATATCAATAGAGTCTTTCGGATACTTTCTTTTGATGAGTTCCACCAACGCCATGGCGACTTTTTTTGCAGGAGTAATGCGGTCCTCACCGTACAGGATCATCGAGTGACTGATGTCGATCATCAGCACGGTACTCATCTGCGCTTTATGGCGGGTTTCTTCCACGATCAAGTCGTCTTCGGTCATACGCAGGTCGCCAATCCCATTGTTGATTTGCGCATTTTTTAAACTTTCGGTCATGTTTACCGCAGACAGGTCGTCACCAAACTGAAAGGAACGGTTATCGCCGTCGCGCTCGTCGCCCACACCTGTTTTGGAGGTCCTGTGATTTCCGATGCCGCTCTTCTTAAGTTTGCCGAAAATCTGATCCAGCGCATATTCCCGTAACGCAGACTCGAGTTTTGCTGTCAGGATATTCTTTCCTTTGCCATTTCCGGTATTGCCTTCTTCTGGATCTTTTTCTTCTTTAATGTAACCACGCTTTTTCAGATCTTCCTCAAAATCCGCGAGTGTATATTCATCGGTAAAAATATTGTATTCCTTGTCCAGCGTATCCAGCCAGTCGAAAGCCTCCTCAATATCGCCGGATGTATGCGTCAGGAGCTCTTTGAAAATTTCAAAGACGCGGTCGAAGGGCGAAATTTCCTGCGGAATATGCCGGCTGAAAATAAAGCCTTTCCCGAAATTTAAGTCGCGGTTTTTTATACTTTTCATTGCTTTTTAAGTAATATAACAAATCTGATTTATAACGGTCCTTCATTACGTTTTGTTTGATCTGCTTAAAACCTGATCATTTTCAGCGAAACCGTTAGACACCGCATTTCATTAAAAATACGAAATTAAACAGAAATAAGATTTCTCTTACGTTTTGTTCCCAGCACGCTAAGTTAGGATGCCAAACTTTTTTAAATGGTTTTTCGCTAATGACTTTCGCAATCGTAATGATAGATTTTATAATAGGACGGCGGAATGTTTACGCGCCAGCTTCCCGCTCTGTAGCTACGAGATATTCCGGATCCTGTATGATGTTTACATCGATCACTGCTTCAGCGTTTTGCAGCAGCCGTATGCAGTCGGCACTTAAATATTGCAGGTGGACTTTTTTTCCTGCAGCGCTGTATTTTGCAGTCAGGCTGTTGAGCGCTTCGATCGCCGACATATCTGCAACCCTCGATTCGCGGAAGTTTATAACGATTTCCTGAGGATCATCTGCAACCTTGAATTTTTCCGAAAAAGCCATTACCGAGCCGAAGAAGAGCGGTCCATAAATTTCATAATGCTTCACACCCGCCGCGTCGGTGTAGGTTCGTGCCCGAATTCTTTTGGCACTTTCCCAGGCAAAAACGAGCGCTGAAATGATCACTCCAATTAAAACCGCCAAAGCCAGGTTATGGAGTACTACAGTAATGGCCGCCACCAGAATGCCGATGAAGATATCGTGTTTCGGCATTTTGGTAATGATCCTGAAACTTGCCCACTCAAACGTGCCGAGTGCCACCATGATCATTACTCCAACAAGCGCTGCCATGGGTAACCTGCCAATCACAGGTGCACCAAACAGAATTATCAGCAGAATAGTAACAGCGGCAATAATTCCAGAAAGCCGCGCTCTGGAACCGGCCGAAAGGTTTACAAGTGTTTGTGCGATCATTGGGCAGCCACCCATACCAAAGAAAAAACCGTTGGCGATATTTGAACCGCCCTGCGCAAGGCATTCGCGGTTCCCATTACCTTTTGTTCCGGTCATCTCATCTACAAGATTCAGGGTGAGGAGGCCTTCGGTTAAGCCTACAGCTGCAAAGATCATCGAGTAGGGAAGAATGGTTTTGAAAGCTTCTGCGGTGAAAGGAATCTGCGGAACATGAAATGGTGGAAAACCACCCTGAACTGAGGCTATATCCTGAACAGTCTTTGTATCAATGCCAAAAGCGACAACCAAAATAAAGACGACTACGATTGCCACAAGTGAAGCGGGGACTTTTTTAGTGATCCTGGGGAACAGAACAACGATTCCTATCGTTAATGCAACTAAGCCAGCCATTACAAATAATGCCTGGCCGTGGAGCCAGGAGATACCGTTTGGCGTACTAATTTTGAACTGCTCGAGCTGCGACATAAAGATAATGACGGCGAGGCCGTTTACAAAGCCATACATCACAGGTTGTGGTACCAGGCGGATGAATTTGCTCAGTTTAAAAAATCCGATCAGGATCTGGAAGATTCCTGCGAGAATCACAGCTGCGAAAACATATTCGATTCCGTGAGATCTCATCAGTGCGATCAGAACCACTACCGTTGCGCCGGCACCACCCGAAACCATGCCCGGCCGCCCACCGAAAACCGCCGTAATCAAACCGGCAATAAAAGCTGCATATAAGCCAACCAGCGGCGGAAAGCCGGCAAGAATAGCGAAAGAAAGTGATTCCGGAATCATCGTCATAGCCACTGTAAGGCCGGCAAGAATTTCGTTTCTGTAATTTATTTTTGCAGAAAAATCGAATAAGTTGAGCGCTGTTTTCATATTTGTAATGCCAGACGAAGATGCTAAAGAATGTAAGATAAAAAATTAATATCCTTAAATTTCGGACGGCTGCAAAAATACTAAAAATAGAAAAGGCGCGCCTAAGAGGTCAGCTTTGGCGTTTTAGATGTCTAAGCAGGAAGCAACATCAAAATCATTAACAAAAAAAAGCCGCTTCTGTACAGTGCCTTTTTTAAATCGAACCGGGGTTTAACGGGTTGGTAAGCTTAATATTATTGCAAATGCTTGATGAGAGCTTCTGCTGTTGGCCCCGCAGACAAAGGATTTTGTCCTGTGATGAGAAGTCCGTCGGTTTCTACGTGCGGGCCTAAGGGCAAAAGCGCAGTATGATAGATGAAACCTGTTTCTTTCAGGCGGTCTTCAAGTTGATATGGAATGTTATTGGCGCGCATGGCGAGTTTTTCTTCCATGTTTGAAAATCCGGTTACATTTTTCCCTGTAAACATCGAAGGATCCATTTCTACCGCTTTGAGCAGCGCTGCGGGACCGTGACATACAGCAGCAACAGGTTTGCCACTTTGTAAAAAATCTATGATGAGCTGGCCGCTTTTTTCGTTATACGCCAGGTCAAAGAGTGGTCCGTGGCCACCCGGATAAAAAACCGCGTCGAAATCTGCTGCAGCTACTTCTTCGAGTTTGTGTGTGTGATTAAGCGCATCTTGAGCCATAACATCGTCCTGAAATCTGCGGTTGGAAGAAGTGATGTTTTCGGTCATTGCACTCATAGGATCGATGGGTGGCTTGCCACCTTTGGGACTGGCCAAAGTGACCTGGTAGCCCTTATCTATAAACTCATAGTAGGGATCTGTAAATTCTCCGATCCATAAACCAGTCGTAGAATCAGTATTCTCAAGTTCTTTGTGCGAAGTGAGAATCATTAATACTTTTTTCATAATCACTGAAAATTTTAGGTTTTTAATTAAAGTCGGGGGTTTTGCTTCTGAACCAAATTTTGTGGAAGAATGATGCCAAAAAAGAATTCTTTAAAAAGAAATAAAAAATAACAACGTGCAGGAATGGAGTTCCCGTAATCATTTGCAGAAACTCTGTAAACAAATGTGCCGGGCATTATTAAATGCGCCTTATTTGATTTGGCCAAAAACTGTAAAGTATTTTACACAATTCTAAGTGCAGTTTTTGAAAAAGAAGAGAGCATCTCCCGGAAGCCTGTGTTTAGAATCTGTAGGCAAAACGCCCGAAGAAAAGGTCAGCAGATTGAGACTGAACTTTACTCAATTATAAGGTCGTACTGATGCAGAAGTCCGGGAACTCCTGTGAGTGAAAATCTGGCTTTTTTTAACCGGTTCACTTCCGGGTTGATGCTGTAGTTCACGGCTGTAGAGAAATCAACTTGATTCAGAATACTGTTTTCCAAAAGCGCATTTCTGAAATCACAGTTTTCGAAAATACAACCTGTAAGATCGCTCTCTTCAATTTCAATTTCGTGTAGGATGCAGTTTTTAAATATTGTTTTACGGATTTTCATTTCCAGAAAACTAGAGTGGGTGAGGTTGCACTCTTCGAAACTGAAAGTTAGGCCAAACTGATTACAATCGCCAAAGTGAAGACCGAGCATCTTACATTCTTTAAATGTAATATCGCGAAGCGCGGTTTGGCGGAGTTTTACCAGACTGAGATTACAACGCTGAAAGCTGCATTCCGAAAACTTGATTTCGGAAAGATCGGAATGTGAAAAATCGCACATCAGAAATGTGCAGTTTTCGTATTCACCTCTTGGTAAGGGATTTTGTGTAAAGTCTACTTTATCGAAAGTTTTATCAGCTACAAAAATTGCTTCCATGCTCAAAGATAATCAATAACGAAACGTGACCCATGAATTTTGTGCTGACAGAAATCGAATTGCAAGGTGAAAATTATCAGTATTAAATTGCTGTATATGGCACCCTTTTAAATAAAATTAAATCGGGGTTTAATCCTTGGAAAATAAATGTTTAAAATTTCATTTTTTGGATCCGTACGGCATTTAAAATGGCTAGCAATGCAACACCTACATCCGCGAAAACCGCTTCCCACATCGTTGCCAAACCACCGGCGCCTAATACCAAAACTGCGGCTTTCACTATAAACGCAAGGGTGATATTCTGCCAAACGATCATTTTTGTTTGTTTCCCAATGTTGATCGCCACAGGAATTTTTGAGGGCTTATCATCCTGAATTACTATATCGGCAGCCTCTATCGTCGCATCGCTTCCCAAACCGCCCATGGCAATTCCCACATCACTAAGTGCTACGACGGGCGCATCGTTTACGCCATCGCCGACAAAAGCCACACTTTCTTTCCTCGCTTTGATTTCTTTGATCTTCTTTACTTTGTCTTCGGGTAAAAGCCCGCCAAAAGCTTTCTCAATACCGAGTTTTTTTGCCACAGCCTGCACCACCGAATCTTTATCGCCACTCAGCATGGTAGTAGCCACACCCAGCTTCTTCAGCCGGTCGATGGTTTGTTGCGCGTCAGCTTTTATTTTGTCGGCAATGGTGATAAAGCCTGCGAACTTGCCGTCGTAAGCAATTGCGATCACTGTGTCGGTAAGTGAGTCGGTCTCTGTGTAGGAAACTTTAAACCGGTCAAGAAGTTTAAAATTTCCTGCTAATAATTCTTTTTCATTAATGATGCCCCGCAAACCGTGACCCGGAATTTCTTCTACAGCAGAAAAGTGAATGCCCGGATCAACAGTTCCTGCAAAATTGTGAATAGCCGCACCAATCGGGTGGGTACTTTTGCTTTCCAGCGCATTGACCATATTCAAAATTTTGGTTTTATCGAACTCGGGTTTCATCGTCACTTTCTGCACCTGGAAAACACCTTCGGTCATGGTTCCGGTTTTATCCATCACCACATTTTGCACCGTTGCGATGAGGTCGAGAAAATTACTGCCTTTAAATAAAATCCCATGCTTACTCGCTGCACCAATGCCACCAAAATATCCGAGCGGGATACTGATCACCAAAGCGCACGGGCAGGAGATGACCAGGAATACCAAAGCCCTGTACAGCCATTGGCCGAAAATGTAATTCTCTACAAAAATAGCCGGCAGCAAACAGATCAAAATTGCCAGCAGAACTACGATCGGTGTATAGATCCTGGCGAATTTTCTGATGAAAAGTTCGGTTGGTGCTTTCTGAGCGGTGGCATTCTGTACCAATTCCAGGATTTTCGATAATTTTGAATCGCTGAAATCTGTGGTCACTTTTACCTGTGAAACTGTATTCAAATTGATCATGCCGGCGTACACTGAATCACCAGCAAGTTTTGTATCGGGTTTACTTTCGCCGGTAAGCGCTGAGGTATCAAAAGAAGAGCTTTTCGAAAGCAGTTCACCGTCCAGGCCTAGTTTTTCACCAGGTTTTAACTGAATGATATTGCCAATCTTCGTCTGATCAGCTTTAATGGTTTTGGGAATATTGTTTTCAAGGATTGTCACTTCCTCAGGACGCTGGTCCAGCAGGGTTTTTATGTTTGCCTTCGCTCGGGTCACCGCCAGTGTCTGAAAAACTTCACCTACCGAATAAAAAAGCATAACGGCCACACCTTCCGGATATTCACCCAACGCAAAAGCACCTACAGTAGCGATGGTCATCAAGAAAAATTCAGAAAAAATTCCGCCTTTTATGGCACTTTTCACTGCCTCTTTCATCACCGGCAGACCTACAGGCAAATAGGCGAGAGCGTACCATGCAATCCGCACATAATCGCGAAACCAGTTCTGGGGAATAAGGTGATCCAGCGCAAGTGCAGTTAGAAGCAGAATCAGGGAAATGATGCTCGGCAGAAAAAGCTGAAAATTGCTTTGATCACCTGCAGTATGATCATGATCATGGCCGTCGTGGTTGTGATCCAGTTCTTCTTTGAATCTGGTACCGTGAAAATGGCCGTCGTTTTTACGATGTCTTTCCTTTACTTTTTTGGAAATGACAGGCACAGCTTCCTTTCCTAATTTTTGTATCAGCTTTTCATCTGCAGTTTTGTTTATTTTCTCTTCCTCGGTGCAGCAGATCTGCCGGCCATCTTTATCGTAAATATGGGTGTGCTTCATCGTATTTTTCGGGATCATCCAAGCAGTTATTTTACTCTTTGCTAAAGTAAACATTCAATTTTTAAGCTAAAGTATTTTGGTGTTTTAGTTTCCAGCCCTAATTTTAAAGGCCAACTTTATTTTATATTTATTATTTTAAGGCGTTGTACTCAATTTTTATCTCTGATAATATTACTGAAAATCAATATAATTTTTAAAATTCTTTTATGAATGATATTCTCGCGCTTAGGAAAAACCTACACCAAAATCCGGAACTCTCGGATAAAGAATTTGAAACTGCCAAATCAATTTCTTCATTTTTAAAAAATTACGCACCAGATCAGCTTATCGAAAACCTTGGAACCGGAACCGGTATTATTGCAGTATACCAGTCTGAAAAAACGGCCTTCAAAACAGTCATGTTCCGGTGCGAACTCGACGCGCTTCCCATTCAGGAAACAAACGGTTTCGCTCATAAATCAAGAATTGATGAGGTTTCGCACAAGTGCGGCCACGACGGACATATGAGTATTATGTGTGCACTGGCCAAAAAACTTCATGCTAAAAGAATGCAGCACACCAAAATCCTGCTGCTTTTTCAACCTGCGGAAGAAAACGGGCAGGGCGCAGTGGCAATTTTCAATGATGAAAATTTCAGGAAACTTACTCCCGATCTGGTTTTTGCGCTACATAATATTCCGGGTGCTCCTATGCATGAGATCATCGTCAAGGACCATACATTTACCTGTGCCGTGAATTCAATTATAATAAAACTTTATGGAAAAACAGCGCATGCCGGCGAACCACAGAACGGGCATAATCCTGCAGTAGCTATTTCGGAGATCATTCAAAAATTTCAGGATGTGATGCAGAGCGATCCTGCAAAGGAGAAATTCACGGTCATGACACCAGTCTGCATAAAAATGGGTACGCCGGATTATGGAGTTTCGGCGGGTTATGGCGAAGTGCATTATACTGTTCGCCGCGCCGCAAATAAAGAAATGAAAGAACTGGAACAGGAACTTGAAACCATAGCCACTGAAACGGCATTAAAACGTGGATTGAAACCGGAAATAATGTGGACTCAAAGTTTCAGCGCTAACGAAAACGATCCTGCGGCAGTTGATCTGATCAGGAAAGCTGCCGGCAGTTTAAATTTAAATTTAAAGGAAATGGAATTTCCATTCAGTTGGGGCGAGGATTTCGGCATTTTCACCGAGCATTATAAAGGCGCGATGTTTGGTGTAGGAAGTGGTGAAAATACACCGGCGCTCCATAATCCTGATTACGATTTCCCGGACGAGATTACAGAAACGGGTGCCACCATGTTTTATAAAATAAGTCAACTTATCGATGCACAATAATTCATTTCTGGAGTTGGATTCTACCGCTTACCGCTCAAATATGCAGTTCCTTCGTAACCATTTTAAAAATAGACCGGTTATTTCGTCGGTCGTAAAAGGTAACGCGTACGGACACTCGATAGAGGAGTTCGTGCAGATTGCACTTGCTGAAAACGTGGACCATTTCTCGGTTTTCGACAGTCAGGAAGCACGGCGTGTGAAATCTGTTGCGGCAGGAAAGGCCACAGTGATGATCATGGGTTGGCTCGATGAAGGAAAAGATCTGAAATGGAGCATTGAGAATAAAGTGGAATTCTTTGTTTTTGAAAAGCACCGCCTAACTGCCGCTGCTGCCGTAGCAAAGAAACTCAAGATGAAGGCCACTGTTCACATTGAGGTGGAAACCGGCATGAACCGCACCGGCTTCAACAAAACAGAAATAAAATGGGTGCAGGATTTTCTCAGAAAAAATAAAGATCACATCGAGTTCAAAGGGTTATGTACGCATTTTGCAGGAGCGGAAAGCATCGCCAACTACTTCCGGATTAAAAACCAGATCGCCGCTTTCGATGAAATTTACAGGCAGTTTTGTGCAGTAGATTTAAAACCGCTGCAAAGGCACGCTGCGTGTTCTGCCGCGGCTATGATGTATCCGGAAACGCAGTACGATATGGTGCGCATCGGGATCATGCAGTATGGTTTTTGGTCCAGTGCTGAAGTGCTGGTGGATTTTTATAACAGAAAGCGCAAAAATATTGATCCGCTGAAACGCGTTATCAGCTGGAAAAGTCAGGTAATGAGTGTGAAAAAAGTAAAGCGCGGTGAATTTGTAGGTTATGGCACAAGTTTTATGGCCGACGAGAATATGAAGATCGCGACAGTTCCCGTAGGTTACGCGCACGGCTACAGCCGCAACCTCAGCAATGTAGGCCGGGTTTTAATTAATGGCGAGCGGTGCGTAGTCATAGGCAGCATCAATATGAATATGATGGTGGTAGAAGTAACTTATCTGCCGGAGGTTAAGCGCGGTGATGAGGTGGTGCTGATCGGTGACCAGGCCGATAATAAACTTACCGTCGCCTCTTTCAGCGACTACAGCAATATGTTAAATTATGAGTTGCTGACACGTATCTCGGCCGACATTCCGCGAATCATTAAATGATAAATAATAAGGCTGATAATCTTCATTAAAGAAAGTCAGCGAAAATTTAAAGTTCTGTGCTTTCCGCACGGTCCTCACCGGTTGGTGCAGTTGGAAACTGTTCTTCTGCAGTATTTGAATTTGTCGGAGACTTGGCTTGGTTCCGCTCCATTTTCAACACTTTATAGAAAATTCCGGGCAACGAAAGAAGCACCGGCCCGAAAACCAGCCCCATTACGCCGAAAAGTTTCAAACCCAGCAGCACGCCGAAAACTGTAATTAAAGGATGAATGTCCGCCATCTTTTTCAGAACAGTGAAGCGCAGAATATTATCAATAGAACCTACAAGAATCAGACAGTAAATGGCGAGAAAAAGCCCGCTGTTTACATCACCGGTTGCAATCTGGTAAATGGAGACGGGAATCCATACGAACATGGTACCTACCACCGGAAGTATTGACGCGGCGCCGGTAAGCAAACCCCAGAATATGGCATTGTGCACACCGAAAATATAATAGCCCAGGATCGCGATAAGTCCCTGAGCAAATGCGATGATGGGAATTCCGTATGCATTCGAGCGTATAAGATCTGCATTTTGTTTAATGAAATATTGCTTGCTCCTGGTAGAAAGCGGCAGCATTTCTTTAAAATCAGCCTCCATAGTTCTGGTGTTGATGAGCATATAATACAAGATAAAAAGTGCCACAAAAATATTGGCGAAGATCTGGCCCACAGCATTCAGCGTGGAGGGAATGTAAGAAATCGCCGTGTTTACAATTTTCAGGATGCGCTCATTAGAAAATGAAAAATCAAACCGTTTTAGAAATTCGTTATTCTGAAGAAAGATCTGGACTGAATGAAATTTTTCTACCACCAGATCGCGGTCGCTGATAAGTTCATTGATCTTCGGCACCAGAATATCGATCAAAACCCACAGCGGAATCCCAAAACTGATGATCAGTAAAATGAAAATGAAGGCCACCGCCAGATTTTTTTTCCAGCCGCGCTGCTCGACGAGTTTGCGGTAAAAACTCCGGGTGAGGACATATAAAGTAACTGCACCAAGAAGGCCGGAGAGAAAATAGTTCAGCACAAAAATATCGAACAGCATAATCCCAAGTGCCAGCAAAAGAAGCAACTGATGGATCGTAATTTTTTTAAAGAGATTTCGCACAGCAAAGGGATTTGTCTCAAATGTACAAAACAGAATTTAAATTATTCTTAATGAAAATCTTGGGCAGATGTTGTACCTGATTTTGGTCGGATGTTGAAGTCATTTATTTAAGAAATTCTATTCGCTCAGTTGATTTTTTTAAAAAAATACTTCAGAACAATTTGTGAACATGTGACCAAAATTGATTAGGATCTTCACAAAAAAAACCGATGATCAGATCACCGGCTTTAAGATTTAAATTACTGGACTGTTATTTTTTAATGAAACGAAGCGTGGTTAATTTTCCGTCGCTCATGAGGTTTACGATATAACTTCCGACAGCAAGTTTCGAAATATTAAGGCTTGACTTTGAACTTACCTTCGCCGTCATCACCTTTTGACCGGCCATATTGTAAATTTCTGCGTCGTGTTCTTTGCCGCTTTTCTCAAAATTAAAATGTAGCTGATCAGAAGCGGGATTAGGGTAGAGTTGTGCAGCAGCAGTACTTGCATTCTGAACCGCCAAAGTTTTATCGAGGAAGCGTGCGAGGAAATACTGGACCGGCGAACCCGCAGGTGCCATATCTCCGGAAACCATGATTTTGCCGTCGGGCTGGAGAATGACTTTATAAATCTCACTGTAGGTGGTGCCGGCGATGTGCAGAAACACTTTACCTTTATCTCCAAAAGAAGCATCCAAATGACCGTCAGCGGTAACGCGCGCCAAACCGGAATCGTAAGCGCTGCCCTGATTTGCCGCACCGGCAAGTACAAGTTTCCCATCTGCCTGGAGCGCCATATCTGCCAGATAACTTTCGCCATTTTCTACAAGTCTGGTTCTAAAGAATCCATCGGTGCCGTAGGTCGAATCAAAACTGCCGTCAGCATTCAGCCTTGCCACCACAAGTTCATAGCGCAAGGGTTGTGTTGCATACCATGAATGGCCACCGATAAGTATTTTGCCGTCTTTCAGCGCAATTACCTTTACACCAAAGTCGTTATCGTTTTCAGGTCCCACGTGGAAGTTCAGTTTGCCATCTTCACCAAAAGAGGTATCAATAGTTCCGTCAGGATGGTACGCAGCAATACCGTATTTAAATTTATTTTCGAAAACATCGAGAATCATTCCCCCGAGGATTATGCGTCCTTCTGAGGTTATCGCGATACTTTTACTGTAACTGGCGAGTTGGCCGAATTCGGTGATCACCCAGCCATCGGTACCGAAAGCGGTATCGATTGTGCCGTCACTTTTTACTTTCGCCATCGAAAAATGATCATTTACATAGCCCGACAAAATAAAATCACCTTCGTTGGTCATGGCGAAAGACTCTGAAACTTCAGTCTGGCCACCATCAATTATGGCGATGCCCGCCGTGCCGAATGTATTGTCGAAGCTTCCGTCCGGATTTAAACGTACCAGCACAAAATCGCCTGTAGAATCATCCCAACGGTAACCTGCCAGCACGATCTTGCCATCGGGCTGCACTACAATCTCCTTTACAAAAGATTTAATCCACCCGCTCGAAAAACTGATCTTGCCGTTTGTGCCAAAGGTGGTGTCGAGGCTTCCGTCGGCATTGTGCCGGTTAACGCCTACTTTGATTGCAGACGACGAGCCGGTCGCACCGGCCACGATAATTTTGCCGTCGGGCTGCACCGCCAAAGCGTCACCTGAATTGTTTCCGGTGGAATAGTTTCCACTTAAAATGCCAGTTTGGTTGAAACTGTTGTCTAAACTTCCTGACTGAGCGTTCAGGAACAGACCACATGTCGCAAACATGAAGCTGATAAAAGTCTTTTTCATAATAAAATTTTTGGATTTTTGATGTAGCTAAATTTAGAAAAAAACGGCTCACAGACCAGAAGACATATTGCTCAATTCACGAATTCTGCAAACTTTTATTTTTAAAATGTTTGAGCACCAGTGTATTAAAAATATAAACTTTTTGTCTGTTTATATTGTTTTGGGGCAAATTTTGATGCGTAAACTAAAAGGTTGCGGCGCTGGCACATTCCCGTTCAGAACGTCAACCAACCGGAGTGCCAGTAAGCTTTATTCAAAAGCTAAAAAAGCTTACTCTACAGGCAAAGCTTGGTTAACTCTAAAGATGAAGAGAATCAACATGGTGGAGAAAGAATTAACACAGACTAATCTAAATTCATGTATGCGCTAAATGTTTGAAAACAATAACCCCGAAACAGACGGAATTTAATAAGAGCTTCTCTTTCCGGCTGCTGTAGAATAATTTAAGAGAAGCTGAAAATCACGATGAACACACAAGTGTACTATTACGTTTTCGGAATTCTGTTTCTGGCCGCATTTATTTTCAGTTTGATGGAAATCCTTCGAAGTTCCTATACTTTATCCGCCAAAATCCTGTGGATTCTGGTCTGCCTGTTTATGCCGATCCTGGGATCCATATTGTTTTTCTTTTACCGAAAAGGCTAGGTTTTTTTTCAGGTGTCACCCGTTGTGCTGTTCTAGAATGTATTTTCGGGAATCCTTAATCTGTTTCTTTGTTCAGCAAAAAAAAGTGTCTGTGACTGAAAAGGTGCGGTTTTTGTGGCGATTTTTAATTCTGTTAATTATTTACTATTCACTAATAAAAATACTGTTATGAAATCAACTGTTTTTAGTTTACTGTTATTGGGATTGGCGTCGGTTAGCTGTTCGCAGAAAGAGAATCCCGCAAACACCGAACCCGCGAATTATGCGGAAACCCGCGATGCACTGATCCAGAATCATGAAGATGATTCTTTAAAAACAGACAGTGCAAATGCATTAGTGCCGAGCGACCCACCGGCTTCCACAGATTCGCTGATGAAAAAATGATACACATTACAAAACGCCTGAGAAGGCGTTTTTTTATGTAAAATTCCTTACGCAGTTTTGTGGGTTTAAACTAATATTTAAGAGTTTTCACAATAAATCAATATGCAGTAGGTTGAGCAAATCAGAAATTCTGCGGAAGTAAAGGTTATTGCGAAAGCGGAGGATTATTATTTCAGCAGTGCCAGAAATTATGCTGATTTAGAAGGTCCTTTGGATGGTTTTATGGGTTTTATGGGGTGAGTTTAGTCACGGATTGCAAATCCGCGACATCAGAGGTGAGTTTAGTCACGGATTGCAAGTCCGCGACATCAGATCACGGATTGCAAATCCGCGACATCGAATCACGGATTGGAAATCCGCGACATCCGCGACATCGAATCACGGTTGGAAATCTGCGACATCACACATCAGACAGAAGAACAGATTTGAAACGACATCGATAGCGGGGACATCGATAGCGCGGATTTGCAATCCGTGCTTTTGCTTTTGCTTGCGAGCAAGAGCAACGCGCAGCAATTATATTTACGCCTATAAATTTTTAATTATCTTTATAAAAACAATCATGTCTACCAAATATAAAGCTCCAGATATTAACATGGCCTATTTCATAACGGTTACGGTTGTGGGTTGGGTTGATGTGTTTACACGATTGTCCCAAAAAATGGTGATTATTGATTCTCTCAAATATTGTCAGGCGCAGAAGGAATTGTCAATTTTTGCATATTGCTTAATGTCTAATCATCTGCATATTCTTTGCAGAGCTGATGGAAAATCCTCTTTACCGGAAATTATGCGGGATTTTAAAAAGTTTACGTCTAAGAAAATTATTGAAACCATTAAAGATTCACCTGAAAGTCGAAGAGAGTGGATGTTGGATTATTTCCAGAAATCATGTCAACATTTGTCACGTGGGCAAAAATATAAAGTCTGGCAAGATGGTTATCACGCGGAAGAAGTTTATCTGATAAATGGATCAAACAGAAAATCAATTACATTCACCAAAATCCAGTCAAAGAAAAGATCGTTCTGCAAGCTGAAGATCACTATTTTAGCAGTGCGAGAAATTATGCTGATGTAGAAAGTCCTTTGGATGTTTTAGTGGTTTTTATGGGGTGAGTTTAGTCACGGATTGCAAATCCGCGACATCAGATCACGGATTGCAAATCCGCGACATCAGATAGTTGCGCAAGCCGAGGATTATTATTTCAGCAGTGCGCGAAATTATACTGATGTAGAAAGTCCTTTGGATGTTTTTGTGGTTTTTATAGGTTGAGTGTAGTCACGGATTGTAAATCCGCGATATCGGTGTACCGGTATAAGTTGTTGAACAACTACTTTTTTGTTTTTGTATTAAATAAATTTTATTCAAAAGTACTTTTGTAATTATTACTTTTGGAGCTATATTTAGCTAAATTTAGAATACTAATAAACTATTTTATATGAGAACCATTTTTTTCTTCATTTTTACTTTTCTTTTCTTCTGCCACAGTCATGGGCAGAATGTAAATATTCCTGATATAAATTTTAAAAATAAACTCATCGGTGAAGGTGTAGATATAAATGGTGATGGGGAAATACAGGAAACGGAAGCTCATGCTGTAGTGACAGAATTGAGTTTAAATGATGCACACATTTCAGATCTTACAGGAATCAAATCCTTTACAAATCTTAAAAATCTTTATTGTGGTCGCAATAATCTTACGACTGTAGATGTAAATGGAATGTCGAATTTAGAACATATTTATTTAGGAGAAAATCAATTAGATACGGTAAATATTACTGGTTGTAATGCCCTTAAATATGCAGCATTTCAACATAATAATCTGAGTTCTATAAATTTAACAGATCTGATATCTTTGCAATATTTAAATTTAGATGATAATATTTTTTCAAGTTTATTGATTAATAATCTGCTAAGTTTAAAAATTTTTAGTTTCATGGATAACGGGATTGGAGCTACCTTGAATTTTAATGCTTTGCCTCTGCTAGAAACTATATATGCTAATAATAGTAAATTGAGTTCCATTAATGTAGCAGGGCTCCAGGCAATGAAAGTTTTAAATGCCTCCAACAATCAAATTCAAACAATATCTTTTCAGGATGGTCTTTTGCAAAATTTGCAATTTCTGTCTGTTGTCAATAATCCAATTCAATTTATTTGCAAAGATACCTTTGATGTTTTGCCAGATACCGCACCAATACCACAACTGACAGCTCTTTGCATATTATCTGCAAATGGTATTAATATGCAAAAACCCAAAAGTCTTATTAGTTCTAACCCCGTTCAGGATTACCTAATCTTAAATCAAGCAGTAGAAAAAATAGAATTATTTAATGCAGAGGGTAAAAGTTTGTTAAAAATAAACAACAATAAAAACCCGGAAATTAACGTTTCCTCCCTTCCAGCAGGAATGTATTTATTAACTACAGAAAAAGGAAATGTAAAATTTATTAAAAACTAACTATCGTTTTACAGTTTAAACAGAAATTGTTGGGATTCTAGGTCTGCACGTAATACAATACCGTAAAATTGAGTTCTTGTAGCACTGTCACTCACGGTTAATTGATGTTGCGTTATGTTGTCACCTATTGCAAATCCGCGACATCACATTGATTGAAGTTGTTGTAGTGTCGCCATCGATGGCGCGAATTTGCAATCCGTGCTTACAATTCAAAAAAAGTAAAATAAAAACGCCCCGATTTCTCAGAGCGTTCAATATTTAACTTTGGGACTGCTTCGTTCTTAGCAAAGACGGAGGATTTATTAATATTTCCCTTTCTCCACAAAATGCGCCGCCACTTTTTCAGTTAATGCAACTACATTTGGCATATTGGTGTATTTTGTAAATCTTCGTAATCCAGAAAGCATCATGCGCTGTTCGTCGCCTTCTGCAAAAGATACGATTCCTTCTTTCGCTGCGGTGGTAATTGCTTCCACAGCTTTGTAAAGGTTTAATCTCGCCATTGCTGCTTCTACAGAATCGGTATCGAAATGTTTTTCTGCTCTTAACACTGCAGATTCTGCCATATAGATCTGATTCAGAATTTCAGACGCATTTAATAAAAGATGCTGCTGTTTTTCGATTTCCATCATGTATTTCTGAAGCGCGGCTCCGGCAACCATTAAGAATACTTTTTTCAGGTTGTGAAGGATTGCTCTTTCTTCAGACATATATTCTGAATAATCTGGAACTTCAAAAGACGGAATTCCCATCAGTTCTTTTCCGATCGCCATTGCTGGTTTCAAGAGATCAAGTTCGCCTTTCATGGTTTTCTTGATCAACATTCCTACGGCAAGAAGTCGGTTAATTTCGTTGGTTCCTTCATAAATTCTACCAATTCTGGAATCTCTCCAGGCTGCTTCCATTGGAGCATCTTCAGAGAAGCCCATTCCACCATAAATCTGAATTCCTTCGTCTGCGATATGTTGCGTCAGATCCGAAACGTACACTTTTAGAATAGAACATTCTACGGCATATTCTGCCAAAGCGCTTAATTCTGCTTCTGCGTGAGACATTCCACCCGCAACGAATTCCTCAATTTTATCTTCTACATTTTTCGCAGCACG
The DNA here is from genome assembly GCF_000422265.1 of Kaistella palustris DSM 21579. GTDB lineage: Bacteria > Bacteroidota > Bacteroidia > Flavobacteriales > Weeksellaceae > Kaistella > Kaistella palustris. The sequence goes on along the minus strand of NZ_KE383813.1, from coordinate 257,848 downwards.
ATAAGATCCTGCTTCAGAAACGAAAATTCCTGTGGACATTTCTGCAATTTTCTTCCGGATCGCGCCGAAAGTAGAAATGGAAACGCCGAACTGTTTTCTTTCGTTCGCATAATTGATGGCAAGTCCTGTAATTCTTCTCTGTCCGTCAATGTTTGCAGCGGCTAATTTAATTCGGCCTGCATTTAAAGCATTGATCGCGATTTTGAAACCGTTGTTTCTTTCCCCTAATAAATTTCCAACCGGAATTTTCATATCATTAAAGAAAACCTGACGGGTAGAAGAGGAGCGAATTCCCAATTTGTGTTCTTCTTCGCCGAAAGTCATGCTGTTCGGATCTTCCAGTTCAGAACGGTTGATCACGAAACCGGTAATGTTTTTATCGTCTTCAATTCTTGCGAACAGCGTAAAAGTATCTGCAAAACCTGCATTCGAGATCCACATTTTCTGACCGTTGATGATGTAATGTTTTCCATCTTCGGAAAGAACGGCTCTCGTTTTTCCAGAGTTCGCATCGGAACCTGCATCTGGTTCTGTCAGACAGTATGCACCGAATTTTTCACCGGTTGCTAAAGCAGGAAGATATTTTTGTTTCAATTCTTCCGTTCCATAAAGTAGGATAGGAAGTGTTCCGATTCCTGTGTGTGCTCCGTAAGCAGTTGCCAAGGATCCATTTGCTCCGGAAACCATGTCGCAAGCAAGCATGGTACTCACGAATCCCATTCCGAGACCGCCATATTCTTCCGGAACAGCAATTCCCAAAGTTCCCATTTCGCCCAATTTGCGCATGGTTTCTTCGGTCAGTGCATAATCTTTTTTCTCGAAACGCTCTCTGTGTGGGATGACGTCTCTTTCCATAAATTCAGTTACGGAATCCCGAAGCATTTTTTGCTCCTCAGTCAATTCTTCAAGACTGAATAGTTCTGCTGCAGGAATATCTTTGATGATGAATTCACCGCCTTTTAAAGTATTGCTCATTATTTTGATTTTAAATTTTTATTTAAGACGAATAGATGATAGACGGATAGATAATAGATGTTATTGGCTCGTATTGTCTTCCATCTATTTGTCTATTATCTATTTGTCTATTATCTTCTTGTCTTCTTATTCTTTTAATGTATTTTGAAAAACCATTGTGGCTCTTTGCCATTCTTCTATTTTGTTTTCGAGATTATCTGTTACTTCATTCGAAATATATTTCCGGTGATTCGCCAATAGAAGTTGTGTTTGTAACTCGAATGATGAACCTAAAGAAATATCAATGAAATGACTGAAAGATTTATTAGTTCTACTCGAACCTTCTGCAATATTAGATGGAATTGATATTGAGCAGCGATCCATTTGACTTTTCAAACCAAATTTCTCGAAGGTTGGAAAGGTATCAGTGAGATCCAAAATTGTTTTTGCAATTTCTAAACCCATCTGCCAAATTTTAAGTTTCTTAAAATTTTATGTCTCTTAAAATCGCTCATAATCAAATTTTTATTTAATTAAAATCTCTTTCTCGTTTCTCAGTCTATCATCTATCCGTCTATTATTTTTCAGTCTTTTTCAAAGTCTATTATCTATCCGTCTATTATCTTCTCGTCTTTTAAAGCAGTTCAAAAATACTCGCCGCTCCCTGTCCCGTTCCTACGCACATGGTTACCATTCCGTATTTCATGTTTCCGCGTTTTCGCATTTCGTCCAGCAATTGAACGGTTAATTTTGTTCCGGTACAACCAAGTGGATGGCCGAGTGCGATGGCTCCGCCGTTAACGTTTAGGATGTCTGGATTAAGATTTAATTCTTTTTTCAAAGCAACCGATTGAGAAGCAAACGCTTCATTCAATTCAATTAAATCAATGTCTTTCAGTTCTAAACCTGCTTGTTTTAAAGCTTTAGGAACTGCGTACAATGGACCCATTCCCATGATTCTTGGTTCTAAACCTGCTGCAGCATAAGCGACTAATCGTGCTTCCGGTTCCAATCCTAATTCTTTCACCATTTCTTCCGACATTACAATTACGAATGCCGCACCGTCACTCATTTGAGAAGAATTTCCTGCCGTAACCGAACCGCCGTTTGCAAAAACTGGACGTAATTTTGCCAGACCTTCTAAACTCGTATCTTTTCTTGGACCTTCATCCATCGTAAAGTCGTATTTCTTGGTCTGCATTTTCTGGTTTTCATCCAGGTAATTATATTCTACCGGAATTGGAACGATCTGGTCTTTGAATCGACCGGTTTCATTGGCTTTCAAGGCTTTTTGATGAGATTCAAAAGCGAACTGATCTTGCTCTTCACGCGAAATTTTAAATTGATTTGCAACTTCTTCCGCCGTATAACCCATTCCCCAATAATAATCAGGATTAGATTTTGCCATATCGCTTTCCGGAACAGGTTTGTAACCGCCCATCGGAATGTAAGACATCGATTCTGTTCCACCTGCGATGATACAATCCGCCATTCCTGCCTGAATTTTTGCAGACGCAATTGCAATTGCTTCAGAACCTGATGCGCAATATCTGTTCACCGTAACACCAGGAACCTGATCGGTATTTAATCCCATTAAGGAGATTAAACGCGCCACGTTCAAACCTTGTTCTGCTTCCGGCATTGCGTTACCAACGATTAAATCGTCGATTCTGTTTTTATCTAACTGCGGCACTGCAGCCATTAACTTTTCGATAACGGTTGCTGCCATGACGTCGGGACGCGTGAAGCGAAGTGATCCTTTCGGAGCTTTTCCGACTGCGGTTCTGAACCCTTTTATGATGTATGCTTGTTTCATTTTAGATTAGAGATTTTTAGACAAGAGATTTGAGACTCTTGCCGTTTAAATTATTTATTAATATTATCTTTAAAAACGTAAACCATTTTTTGAACTTCATTTAACTTCTTCAACAAAGATTCATTAACCTCAGATGAAATAAAATTTAATCTTTCAGATATAATTAATTGTGTCTGAAGTTCATAAGAAGAGCCATATGCAATATTTAAAAAATGAGAAAATTGTGGATTTGTATCTCTTCCTGCCCCTTCTGCAATGTTGGAAGGAATTGACACCGCTGATCTTTTGATCTGTGATGAAAGTCCATATTTTTCATCATTTGGCATATTTGCTAATGCTTGATAAACATCGACACACAAATCAATTGAGTCATTCCAGATTTTTAATTTTTTAATGTTATGCATTATGAATAAATTTAATTACGATTTATATTCTGCTCTTAATTCTCAAGTTGAAAAGTCTTTAGTCTCAAGTCTCTCCGTCTCAAGTCTAATTACGAAGCGGTTTCCCTTTTGTCAACATAAACTGAATTCTTTCCAAAGTTTTTCTTTCGCCACAAAGCTGTAAGAAAGTTTCTCTTTCAAGATTCAATAAATACTGTTCTGTAACAATGGTTGGTTCAGAAAGATTTCCTCCAACTAAAACGTTGGCTAATTTATCAGCAATCAACTTATCGTGCTCAGAAATATATTTTCCGGTTAACATTTGATCGGTTCCAACTAAGAACATTCCCAAAGCATCACGACCTAAAACTTTTACTTTCTGTTCAATCGGTTGCGTGTAACCGTGTTCCGCTAAACTTAAAGCGAGCATTTTTGCAGTTTTGATCTGACGGTTTTTATTCACCACCACGATGTCTTTATGGTTTTCAAGAATTCCCATATCGTAGGCTTCATAAGCAGAAGTTGCGACTTTTCCCATCGCGATATTCATGAACATATCACGAAGTCTGTTGTTCTTCACATCATCAGAATGGAATTCACGGGAAACTCTCAACGCCATTTCTTTCGTTCCACCGCCACCTGGAATTACACCGACACCGGTTTCCACTAATCCAATATAAGTTTCTGCGGCTGCAACAACTCGGTCTGCATGCATCGTCATTTCACAACCACCACCAAGAGTCATTCCGTGAGGAGCGACTACAACAGGAATTGAAGAGTAACGAACGCGCATCATGGATTTTTGGAAATAGGCAATTGCCATATTCAGATCGTCCCAATCCTGATCGATGGCCATCATTAAAATCATGGCTAAATTTGCGCCGACAGAGAAATTTGCTCCTTGATTTCCGATAACTAATCCTTCATATTCTTTTTCGGCTAAATCGATGGCTCTGTTCAAACCATCTAAAACTTCACCTCCTAAAGAATTCATTTTAGAATGGATCTCAAAGTTGATAATTCCATCTCCTAAATCCTGAATTGAGGATCCTGAATTACTCCAAAGCGTTTTATTTTTTCTGATGTTATCAAGAATGATAAAGGCTTCCTGACCCGGAATATTATGATAGTTTCCGGAGTTTTTATCGAAATAAATACTTTGACCTTCGTCGTTTACTTTATAGAAAGATGCTACATTTTTCACCCAATCAGAAACTTCGTAACCGGCTTCTTTAGCCAATTCAATTCCTTTTTGAACGCCAACTGCATCCCAAATTTCGAATGGTCCATTTTCCCAACCAAAACCTGCGCGCATGGCGTCATCGATTTTGTAGAGCTCATCAGAAATTTCCGGAACTTTGTGAGAAACGTACGCGAACAGAGCACCTAAGGATTTTCTATACAGTTCTGCAGCTTTATCTTTTCCACCGATTAAAACCTTGAAACGGTCGATTGGTTTATCGATGGTTTTTGTTAAAGCAAGCGTAGGAAATTCAGTTTTGCCCTGAAGTTCGTATTCCATCGTATCCAAATTCAGCCCGTGAATTTCAGATTTTCCTTCTGCATTTTTAATTTTTTTATAGAAACCTTGGTCAGATTTAGATCCCAACCATTTGTTGTCGATCATTTTCTGCACATAATCCGGAAGTTTAAAAACATCATTAAAGTCGTTTGCTTCAACTTTACTGTCACGAACGCCGTTTGCAACCATCACCAAAGTATCCAATCCAACAACATCAGCAGTTCTGAAAGTTGCGGATTTCGGTCTACCAATTACGGGACCGGTTAATTTATCAATATCAGAAACATTTAACCCTAAACCTTTAATTTCATGAAGCAAATTCATCATGGAGAAAACTCCAATTCTGTTTGCGATAAATGCTGGAGTATCTTTCGCTTCTACGGTTGCTTTTCCTAAAAATTTCGCACCATATTCCATGTAGAATTTCACGATTTCCGGATCAGTTTCCGGCGTAGGAATAATTTCTAAAAGCGGTAAATATCTTACCGGATTAAAGAAATGCGTGCCCGCAAAATATTTTTTGAAATCATCGCTTCTGCCTTCAATCAAGAAATGAATCGGAATACCGGAAGTATTTGAAGATACCAAAGTTCCCGGTTTTCTAAACTGCTCAATTTTTTCGTAAACCGATTTTTTAATGTCTAATCTTTCAACCACAACCTCAATAATCCAGTCGGTATTTTTGATTTTTTCTAAGTCATCATCAAAGTTTCCCACCGTAATTCTCTCGGCGAATTTCGGAGAGTATAAAAGCGCCGGACTTGATTTCTGTAATTTCACAAAATTCTCCGCAGCGATTCGGTTTCTCACCACTTTATCTTCTTTGGTCAAGCCTTTTTTCTGTTCAGCTTCGGTCAATTCAAAAGGAACGATATCTAATAAAAGCACCTGTACGCCGATGTTGGCGAAATGTGCAGCGATACCGGAACCCATAATACCAGAACCGAGAACCGTCACATGTTTAATTCTTCGTTTCATATTTTTATTTTTTATTATTTAATTCATTCGCGATCTTCAAAATGTCTGTCATCACTTCTTTAAAAATTTCCATTTTTTCCTGAGGAATTTTTTCCACCACTTTTTTATTGAAATTGACAACGACTTCTTTGGAAAGATTTCTTGAATTCAAGCCTTTTTCCGTGAGTTTAATGATCACTTCCCGCTTGTCGTTTGTGGTTTTTTCTTTGTAGATATAACCATTATCTTCTAGAAGTTTAATAATTCTGGTTAAAGAAGTCGGTTCGATGGCCATTTTCGGACCCAGATTCGTACTTCTTGTACCTTCTTTTGGATCAATTTTCAAAAGTGTAAGCGCCTGAACCGCTGTTGCATCGTGATCCTGCGCCATTTCAGAATACATTTTTGATACTGCCAACCACGTAGATTTCAGAATCAGGTCTACATTTTCTACTTTTTCATGATGTGATTTATTCATATTTCTTGTTTAATGTGGTTATGTCAAATATAAAAAATATTATGCATGCATAGTATATTATTACTGTTAATGTTTTGTTAATAATTGGTAATCAGTATGTTAAAAGATATGAAAAGCATAGTACTATGCATGCATAATACTTTAAAAAACCGTAGAAAATGGGGATTTATTGGCTGTTTGTAATAAAACTCAGGATATCTTCAAATGAAGTGCAATTTTGTTGTGCATTCTCTGTAGAAATCTCCCAAAAACCGCCTTTAAATTTAAATTGAAGAGCGGAGAGGTCTTTTTGCACATTTTTCTGGAGGAAAGAGTAGAGCATTTCCGTGTGGAGTTCCGGTGCCAGAATCTGCGGTGCCACAAATCCCGAATTGAACTCGAAGATTTCAGGATTAAGAAGTTCGTTGTGTTTCAGCAGAATTTCTTCTGTAATTCCGGCTTCAAGTTTTTCGTTATTAATGAGCCAGATTTTATCGGCAAATTCCTTGGCAAGGCGCCAGTCGTGGGACGAGAAAAGGATTAGTTTATTTTGTTTTTTTGCCAGGTCACGCAGGAGTTTCAGGATAATGATTTTATTTTGGTCATCCAAGTGGGTAGTCGGTTCATCCAGAATAATCATGGGTGAATTTTGTGCCAGGGCGCGGCCAATGAATGCTTTCTGAAGATTGCCGTCGGAAAGCTGCGTCAGTAGAAAGTCGCGGTATTGCGTTAGGTTCAGACTTTGGATGATCTCATCAACTTCATTTTTATCGCTGTTTTTAAGTTCGAAGTAATACGGATAGTGAATGTATTTTCCCAGCGAGATCAGGTCGGTTACGGTATAATTTGCGGGCACTGGCGCTTTCGAAAATACAACGGCCACGAGTTTTGCGATGTCCTCAGTTGAAAGGTCTGCCACATTATTTTCCTGGATGAATATTTCACCGCTTAAAATAGAAGTCTGCTTCAAAATACTGTGAATCAGAGTGGTTTTTCCCACACCATTGTTCCCGATCAGAAGACAAATGTCACCTAAAGCCAAGTCAGTATTAACTTCTTTGATTAAGGGGTTTTTATAGCCGACGTCTGTATTTTTTAGATGTAAAAACATATATTATTCGTGCCGCTTAAATATTTCAATTCCTTATTCATCAGGCTTGCCGCCCCAGACTTCTTTTGTTCAGCATCATTGTCAATATAACCGGGATCCCAAATAAAGAGGTGATCACATTCAAAGGGAACAGTGTAACTTCAGAAACGACCGAAAAGATTTCCATGATGAGTATTCCTAAAAGCATATTCAGGATCCATTGTTGCCACAGTTTGGCGGGATTGAACAGCATTCTGCAAAAATGCGGAACTACAATTCCGATAAATAAAATCGGTCCCAGAAACGCCGTAACAGAAGCCGAAAGCAGTGAAGACGCGATGATAACCAGAAATTTCAGCTGCTTCAGGTTTACCCCTAAACTCTGCGCGTAAGCGGTGCCCAGGGAATTCCCTATTAATGGTTTAATGCTTTTGAAACTCAGCAGCAAACCTAAAACCACAAATCCGCCCAACACTAGGATCTGATTTCTTGAAACCTGATTATTCGCCCCAAAACTCCAGAGTACATAGTTTTTTAAGCTTTGGTTTTCGGCATAAAGCTGCAGGATCGAAACCACGGCGCCCGCCAAAGCAGAAATCAAAAATCCAAAAATGATAAGAAAGGATTTGTCCCGGAATTTCCCCGAAAGCGCCAGTAAAACAGACATTAGCAAAAGGCTGCCTGCAATTGCAGAAAAACTCAGGAAACTGTTTTGCAGAAATTCCGGAAGGATAAAATCCTGCGAAAAGAAAATGTAAAAAGCCACACTCAAACTCGCTACCGAAGTAATTCCCAAAACTGAAGGTCCTGCAAGTGGATTCTGAAAATATTCCTGCAGCAGAAACCCGGAGGTCGGTATCGCCATACCCGCAAGAAGCATTCCTAAAATCCTGTTCATCCGCAGATCGGCGATTTGCGAGTTTGGGGTATTGCTGAAGAAATCCGCAAAATTCAAACGCAAAAAACCGATATTTAAATTCAAAGCGATGGAAATACAAATTCCCACAAGAATTAAAATACCGGTAATTTTGAAGCTTTTTGTCATCGTTCACGAAAAAACGTGGATATAAATATGAGCTGGGCTTTTTAAAATTTTGAGTATTATTTAAAGGATTCCAGTTTTTCAGTCAGCATTTCCATGCTCATCGATCCCAGAGTTTCGTCCGTTTTATCGCCTTTTCTCATAAAGGTAAACGGGATTGCGCCACCGTCCCATTTTTTGAAGTTGGTCGAAAAGAACTCCGGTGTCAACTGAGAACCGTCGAGCAGCACGATGTGGTTGGAGAGATTTTGTTCTTCCGCAAATTTTTTCACCGCAGTATCCCAGTCATCTTTGCTGTCAAGATCTATGAATGTGAATTTTACAGGCTGGCCTTTCATTTCCGCCATTTTTTCTTTGAAGTGGGGGATTTCCTTCATACACGGTCCGCACCAGGTAGCGAAGAAGTTGTTCACATACAGCGTATCGTTATTTTGTTTGCCAAGAATCTTCGAGGTTTCCGCCGGCGATAATTCTATTTTTTTGAAAGGTATTACGGCTTCTGCATATTCATTGTTTTGGGAACCGGCGGCTACTGCGGTACTGTCTTTTTCGGAATTTTCTGTGTCGGAAGTTTCCTTTTTACAGGCGGTAAAAGCCGCAAGGATCAGTGCACTTATAATTAACTTCTTCATTATATTTTTATTATTTTTGAATTCTGGTATATTATGGAAAAACTCTTTAACAAAGCAAGAAAAACAGAATTTCACCGGCTAAAATTAGCTAAAAAACAGCAGCTAACCAAAAACACCTTTTCGCTGGAGTTCGAAATTCCTGCTTCTCTCAAGCACCGTTTCCGTTTCGAAGCCGGCCAATATGTGACTTTAAGATACACGCATAACGGAAAGGTTTTTCAAAATGATTTTTCCATGACCTCCGCACCTTACGAGCAGAAAATTGCTTTAGGAATAAAAATAAATACCGGGAACAGCAGCACCAGTGGGCTCTTCCATACTTTTGAAGTTGGCGACAGTATAGATGTTTCGGAACCGCGCGGCCGTTTTACGCTGGTTTCAAAACCGCACGAATTCCGCACTATCGTAGGTTTTGCGGGAGGAATTGGCATCACGCCGCTCCTCAGCCATTTTAAGAATATTTTGCATACTGAGCACCGAACCAGACTGTTCCTCTTTTACGGCAACCGCAATTCACACAATATCGCCTTTAAAGATGAACTCGATGAACTGGCTGAAAATTCGCGCGGCAGAATGCAGGTATTTTATTTCATGTCTCAGGAAAAAACCGGCGAACACCTCTTCCATGGCCGGCTCGACGGTAAAAAAGCAAAACTGATCATCAATCAGATTCTGCACCTAGATGATACCGATGAGGAAAGCACAATTTGGGACGCTGTAGATGAAGTGCTGATATGTGGCAAAGGTGACATGATTAAATCACTCGCAAATGCCTGTTACAACAATGGTATTCCCAAAAAGAATATTCATTTCGAACTGTTTGAGGAGTATAACGAAGATATTTATCCGGTAGAAAAAGTCTTTCCCGCAGTTGAGGACATACAGGTGGATTTTAAACTGTTCGACAGGCAGTATTCAACTACCTTAAAAAACAATAAGATTAAACTTCTGCAGCAGTTACTGATTCAGGGATTTCCCGTGCCATATTCCTGCAAGTCGGGGATCTGCGGAAGCTGCGAATGCCTGCTGCAAGAAGGTGAAGTAGAATTGCTGGAAAATGAATATCTTACCGAAAAGGAGGAACGTGCCGGGAAAATTCTCGCGTGCATGTCCGTAGTTCTGAGCAAAACAATAAAGGTTAATTTCGATTTAATGTAATTTTTGAAGAAGATATTAGACATATTCAAATCATTTTTCACGCTTGTTGAAATCGGCGTTCTGCTAATGATTATGGCTAATATCTGGGTTTTTGCTTTAACTAATGGCCGCACATTTACTAAAATTTCCAAAATTCCACCACGGGAAACTGCTCTGGTTTTAGGGACTTCACCGAAGATGAGATCAGGCATTTCCAATCCCTATTTCACTTCCAGGATGGATGCTACTGCTCTTCTTTACCACCACGGAAAAATTAAAAAGATCATCGTAAGCGGAGAAAAAAGCCGTGGTTATGATGAACCATCTGCGATGAAAAAATATCTGGTTTACCAGGAAGGTGTCCCCGAAAACATCATCACCGAAGATCCCAAAGGCTTTAAAACACAGGCAAGCATCAGCAACTGCAAAAAAATTTACAAGGCAAATGACGTCATCATCGTGTCGCAGGGTTTTCATAATCTGCGCGCCCTTTTTTATGCAAGAAATAACAATATAAATGCGTTGGGATTTGATGCGCAGGATGTTTTGAGCAACCAAAGTTATTACCGGAATCAGTCGCGGGAGTTCCTGGCGCGCGTATACGCCGTGATTTTTTATATTCTGGATATCGAAAAGAAAGCATAGAATGTGCGGTTGGTAACAGAAAGCTTACCGTTTTAAACGGCCCGGATTTCAGACAAAATCATATATTTGTAAAAATAATTACTATGCTCGTTATCGGAATTGCCGGCGGAACAGGATCCGGAAAAACAACTGTGGTCAATAAAATCCTGCAGCAGTTGAATACTGAAGGTGTAAATGTTTTATCGCAGGATAATTATTATCATGACAATCAACATCTTACACTTTCCGAAAGAGAAGTTCTGAATTACGACCATCCGAAATCGATTGATTTTGAACTTTTGCTGAAGCATGTAAAAGCCCTGAAAAACGGTGAGCAGATCGAACAGCCGATTTACTCCTTTGTAACCCATTCCCGAACCGGCGACCATGTGCTGATCGATCCCAAAAACGTTCTTATAGTAGAAGGAATCCTGGTACTTACCAATCCCGAACTTTTAAAGGAATATGATCTGAAAGTATTTGTTCATGCAGATTCCGACGAAAGGCTCATCCGCAGGATCCGCAGGGACACACAGGAGAGAGGCCGTGACTTGCAGGAGGTTTTGCACCGCTACCAAACCACGCTGAAACCGATGCACCAGGAATTTATAGAACCTTCAAAAAACGAAGCCGACCTGATCGTTCCCAATATGAAACAAAATACGGTGGCCATTGATTTCCTGTCGACTGTCATTAACAATACTTTAAAGAAAACGCACTAGCAGCCGAATTTTTTTATCCAATAAAACGCTTCCCGATGAAAGAATTAATTAAAGAAATACAGCCCAAATCACCTGCTTCAAAGTTTGTACGGAAATATATTGTGAACAAATATTTTATCACCATCCTGTTTTTTCTGGTGTGGATGGTTTTTTTTGATAACACTTCGTTTCTCGTGGTTAACGAGTTAAATGGTGAGATCAACCGCTACGAAGAACAGTTGGCTTATTATAAAGATGAATACCGCAAAAACGACGATTTTTATAAAAAACTGATGAATAATAAATCGGAAAAGGAAAAATTTGCCCGCGAAAACTACTTTATGAAAAAGCCAAACGAGGAAATTTTTATCCTGGTAGTGGATTCCTCGAAAATTAAACCGGTCACAAAATAATCTCATTAAAACAGAAAAGATGTTTGAAAAAATTACACTTCGGGACTGGGAAAAAATGGTTCAGAAACAACTGAAAACTGAAGATATTTACGCGGTCCTCTCGAAAGAGAATTTGGAGGGAATTGATGTAAAGCCGTATTATTCAAATGTTCCGTTGTCACTTATTAATTTGCCCAAGGCTGTAGAATCTACGCATCTGGTGTCACCTTACCATGAAAACTCCGAAGATAATGCATTTGCGTTCCTGCTTGATCAGAATGTTGAGGGCTTGGCTGAAAAAGTGATTTTTGTAAATAACAGGGACTTGGCTGAGCATATTTCGCTGGCAGATGAGAACACCTATTTTTCACTTATCGATATTTTTTCCGAAGATTCAACAGGCGAAATTAACGTACAGCTTGGCAAAGAGCTTTTGGCAAAGAATTTTAACAGAAATATCGCGGTCGATATCTCACTGCATCAGAATGCAGGCGCCTCCATCATTCAGCAGGTGGCTTTTGCATTATTGAAAACCAAGGAACTTACCGAAAATTTTGGGGGAGAGATCCTGAATAAAATTATATTCCGGATTGCTGTTGGAGGAAACTATTTTTTCGAGATTGCCAAACTGCGTGCGCTTAAACTTGTGGTAAATCAGTTTTCCAAAGAGTTTGGTCTGGCAGAAACACCTTTCATCTTTGCGGAAACCACCCTGCGGAACAAGGCAAAAAATGATGGGGAAAATAACCTGATCCGTTCCACACTGGAACTTTCAGCTGCCATGATCGGTGGCGCCGATGCAGTATTCAGTAACGCTTACAAGCTTGATGAGGGCAACTCGCTCTCCGAAGAAATCTCCTTTAAACAACAGGTAGTACTGGCCTACGAAAGTATTATTAATGTTTTCGAAGATGCCGGAAACGGAAGTTATTATATTGAAGATATCACCCGACAGATCGCTGATAAATCCTGGCAGCTGTTTCTGACTTTAGAGAATGAAGGCGGTTATTGTGCTCTTTTAAAAGCGGGCAAAATTCAGAAATTGATTTACACCCAGGCGGTGAATGAACAAAATTGGGTAGCCGAAGGAAAAATAAAACTCATCGGCGTAAACCTTTATCCAAAACTGGAAAAAACAAAATCTGCCGAAGAATTATACGATCCATCAAAAATATCTGCCGTGCGGCTGGCAGAAATGTTTGAGTAAAATTGGGCGATCGCCGTTTTAAAAAAATAATTCATTTTGGTGAAACATATTTTACAGACCGAAGTTCAAAATTACATTAATGCAAATCTAAAAACAGATTTGCATTCTTTGTTATTAAAGAACTCACCGTTCGCCGAAGTTTCAATGGCGGAAATTGTGCAGCAGATCAAAGGAAAAAAAGTCGCCCTCAAAAAATTTCCGTTTCTGCTGAAAGAGGGTATTATCTTTCCACCAAATCTTAATCTTGAGCAGGCTTCTTCGCAAGCTACCGCGGAGTTCAAAGCGCAGCTTCTGAGCGGTGGAAAATTTCTGGATCTTACTGCCGGTTTTGGGATCGATGCCTACTTTCTGTCGCAGAATTTTGCAGATGTTACTTTGGTTGAGCAGAATATTGGGCTTCTGAATATTGTTAAACACAACTGGAAATTGCTGAACCGCAAAGCAGCTTTTATTAATGAAAATCTGGAAGAATTCCTGGAGGATAACACAGAAAGGTTCGACCTTATTTATCTGGATCCTGCGCGTCGCGATTCAGAAAAAAACAAGAAATTTCTGCTGCAGGATCTTTCGCCAAATCTGCTGGAAATCCAGTCGCAACTTTTTGAAACCGGTGACAAGATCATCATTAAACTTTCACCATTAATTGATATTTCATATTTAATCTCTGTCCTGCAGAATATGGTGGAAATCCAGATAATTGCGGTAAAGAACGACGTGAAAGAACTTTTGGTTTTTTTGGACGCTACTGCCCCAAGCGATAACGTACAAATTTCATGTGTCAATCTACAGAGTGCGGAACATGCTTTTGTATTCGATTTCAAAAAAGAAAAAAATGCGGTTTCTGAATTTTCGGAGCCTTTGCGGTTTCTTTATATTCCGAATAATGCGGTCCTGAAGGTCGGCGCTTTCAATACAATTTCAAAGGCTTTTGGTTTAAAAAAACTTCATCCAAACACTCACTTTTACACAGCTGATGAATATAAAGCAGACTTTCCCGGCAGAATACTGGAAGTTGAAATCATAGAACCTAAGAATATTGAGAAAGGTGAAAAGTTCAATATTATCTCTAAAAATTATCCGCTTTCACCCGAAGCCATTAAGAAAAAATATAAAATACATGATGGTGGAGGCCGCTACCTTATTTTCACGCAGACGCGCCGAGGAAAGATTATTGTAAAATCGCGCTAATATTTTGCAAAAAGGGCAGGATTTCATACTTTTGAACAATCAAAAAATTTAGAATGAAAAAAATTATTTTAGGTGTAGCGCTTGCAGGTCTTTTGATCGGATGTAAAAAAGTTCAGGCGGGCGGAAATCTTGGTGTTTTGAAAATGGAAGCGGGCGCAGAGCGTTACAGCGATGATCAGATGAAAGAGTACAAACCTGAAGCGAACACTGCCCCAGAAATGGCCGCACCTTCCGCTGCCGGCGACAGTACACAGGTTTCAGCTACCATGACTCCGACCGTAAAAACGGACAGTCTCAAGGCAAGAAAACCGGCAACCGACACTTCACCTGCGCACCAGTTATAAAATAAGTACACTTTATAAATATCTAAATGTCTTGCTCCGGCGGGACATTTTCTTTATTTTTACATACTACGATCTGAAAATATTAAATAAAAAAAATGAAAGAAACTTTAGATTACATTCACGAAAACAAACAGCGCTTCGTAGATGAACTTTTTCAACTGTTAAAGATCGCTTCGATTTCTGCAGATCCTGCCTATAAAGGTGAAGTTCTAAAATGCGCGGACGAAGTGGCAAAATATTTAAAAGATGGCGGCGCCGATAACGTAGAGGTTTGCGAAACCAAAGGTTATCCGATCGTGTACGGCGAAAAACTTCTGGATCCAAAATTGCCCACCGTCCTTGTCTATGGTCATTATGATGTACAGCCGCCGGATCCATTGGAGTTATGGACAAAGCCACCGTTTGAGCCGTACATTGAAAAAACAGAAATTCATCCCGAAGGCGCGATCTTTGCGCGTGGTGCTGCCGACGATAAAGGTCAGTTTTTTATGCACATCAAAGCTTTTGAAGCCATGATGAAAACCAATACTTTGCCTTGTAACGTAAAGTTTATTTTGGAAGGTGAAGAAGAAGTAGGCTCCAAAAGTCTTGAAGATTTTGTAAAAGAAAATACCGAAAAACTATCGTGTGATGCTATCCTGATTTCCGACACGCATATCTATTCAAATGAGCAACCTACTGTGACCACCGGACTTCGCGGTTTAAGCTATGTAGAAGTGGAGGTTGAAGGACCGAACCGTGACCTGCATTCGGGGCTTTACGGTGGAGCAGTTCCGAATCCGATCCACGTACTTTCGCGGATGATCGCCGGTTTAATCGATGAAAACGGGCACATTACGATCGATGGTTTTTACGATAATGTAGAAACGGTTGCAGATGAGGAAAGGGCAGAAATGAATAAGCTGAAAGATGATCCGGAACATTTCAAAAAATCAATCGGTCTGAATGGAGTAGAAGGCGAGCAAGGTTATACCACACTCGAAAGAACTTCAATCCGCCCGACGCTCGACTGCAACGGCATTTGGGGAGGTTACACCGGTGAAGGCGCAAAAACGGTGATTCCGTCGAAAGCTTTTGCGAAAATATCAATGCGTCTCGTCCCTTACCAGACTCCGGAGGAGATCACTGACAAATTCACCAAATATTTCGAAAAAATTGCACCGACAAATGTAAAAGTAAAAGTAACGCCGCACCATGGTGGCATGCCTTATGTTTTACCGAGCGACACCAAAGAGTTCCGCGCTGCGAAAAAGGCAATGGAAACCGCGTTTGGTAAAGAAGTCTTACCGTACAGAAGCGGCGGAAGCATTCCGATTACCGCTATGTTTGAAGAAATCCTCGGTGCAAAATCAGTGTTGATGGGTTTTGGTCTGGATTCCGACGCGATTCATTCACCAAATGAACATTATGGACTTTACAATTTTTATAAAGGAATAGAAAGTATTCCGCTTTTCTTTGCAAATTATGCTTCGTCATAGTTCCCAAGCATTGCAGAAACCGCAGACTTTATACTAATGTTTGTTAAAAATCGCCTCAATTTGAGGCGATTTCTTTATATTTAAGACTTAAAATTTTATCATGTTTGAAAACAAAGTAGCATATATTACAGGCGGTACAAAAGGTATTGGCCTTGGCGTGGCAAAAATACTTGCCGATCAGGGAATCCGTGTAGCAGTAAGCGGCCGGAAAAAAGAAGATGTAGAATCAGCGGTAGCTCTGATTTCTGAAGACAGCTCCAAAGTTTTGGGAATTGTATCCAATGTCCGGAACTATGAAGATGAAGAGAATGCAGTATCACAGATTTTGGAACGTTTCGGTCAGCTCGATTATGTAATCGCGAACGCAGGTGTTGGGATCTTTAAACCAGTTGATGAGCTTTCGGTTGAAGATTGGAATACGATGATCGAAACCAACCTCACCGGGATTTTCTACACCTTAAAAGCTTCGGTAGAAGAACTTAAAAAGTCCAAAGGTTATTACATCAGTATTTCGAGTTTGGCGGGGACTAATTTCTTTGAAAAAGGGTCAGGTTACAACGCCTCGAAATTCGGCGCCGTAGGTTTCACGCAGGCCGCAATGGTAGACCTGAGAAATTACGACATCAAAGTGGCGACCATCATGCCAGGCTCCGTTTCTACTAATTTCAACGGAAACATTCCTTCGGAAAAAGATGCCTGGAAAATCCAGCCCGAAGACCTTGGGAATTTAATTCTGGATATTCTGAAAATGAATCCGCGTACTCTGCCGAGTAAAATTGAAATACGTCCGGCAAAAACCAAATAGCCAACTGCCCGATTATTATGCCGGCAATATATTTTTAATAAGATGTATTATGCATGCATAGTATATTATTTTTATCTTTACGACATTAACAAGTGGAACAAATGAGATCTGAATTGATTTCATTCCACAAAAAATTTAATTAAACTTTTGACAAATGAAAATATTAGTGTGTATCAGTAGTGTTCCGGATACTACTTCGAAAATTAATTTTACGGCAGATAAGTCCGCTTTCAATAAAACGGGCATTCAGTGGGTGATCAATCCGCTGGATGAATTCGCGCTGACAAAAGCAGTTAAACTGCAGGAATCACAAGGTGCGAGCGTCACCGTACTCAATGTAGGCGATGCAACAACCGAACCTGTGATCAGAAAAGCACTCGCCATTGGCGCAAATGAAGCAGTGCGCGTAAATACAGAAGCTAAAGACAGCTTTACTGTTGCTAAAGAAATCGCAAATGTCGCCAAGGATGGTGGCTATGACATGATTCTTTGCGGAAAAGAATCCATTGATTATAATGGTGGTGCTGTTCCCGGAATGGTAGCACAACTGCTCGGTCAACCTTTTGTTAATGCCTGTGTAGGTTTGGAAGTGAATGGTTCCGAAGCAACTGCCGTCCGCGAGATCGAGGGTGGAAAAGAAACTATATCTGTAAAACTTCCGGCAGTTATAGCGGGGCAGAAGGGAATGGTTGACGAGAAAGATCTCATTATTCCGAATATGAGAGGAATTATGTCGGCGCGTACAAAACCGCTGCGTCTTCAGGAGCCGGTTTCCGCTGCAGTAAAAGTTGAAGGTGTTTCCTACGATTCTGTACCGCAGAGAGCCGCCGTGAAAATGGTCTCTGCTGATAATCTCGACGAATTGGTACGTCTGTTACACGAAGAAGCGAAAGTGATCTAAGGCAAATTCAAGAAATTTAAATTTAAAAAAATTACAAAATGGCAATATTCGTATATGCAGAAAATATAAACGGTGTTTACAAAAAAGCAGCCTTCGAAGCGGTTTCATACGCGAAAGCTGTGGCGGAAAAGGCGGGTGACACAGTGACAGCAATTTCTGTGAACCCAACCGATTCCTCTGATTTGTTATATAAATATGGAGCAGATAAAGTCATCAATATTAAAGATGAAGGTTTAAAAAATTTCAGTGCCAAAGCGTTTGCACAGGCAGTGAATGAAGTAGCCGACGGCAACATCCTTGTTTTTCCCCACACAACAGATGCTTCGTCAATTGCACCAATGCTTGCAATAATGATGGATTATTCGCTGATCACCAATGTGGTTGAAGTACCTGAAAACCTTTCACCGGTACAGGTGAAAAGAAAAGCATTCTCCGGGAAAGGATTCATGCATGCAAAAGCTGATTCCCAGGGTGTAATTCTTACGGTTTCGCAAAATTCCTTTGGCACGAAAGAAAATGCTGCGTCGGGTTCCGAAGAAGTGAAGGAACTTTCTATCGCAAATGAAGATACCAAAGTAATTTCTCACGAGCAAAGCTCCGGAAAACTTGATCTGAAAGAAGCTGAAATCGTAGTTTCGGCCGGCCGTGGTATGAAAGGTCCTGAAAACTGGGGTATGATCGAAGATCTTGCGGGTGTATTGGGCGCTGCAACTGCCTGTTCGAAACCGGTTTCCGATATTGGCTGGAGGCCGCATACAGAACACGTGGGGCAGACCGGTAAGGCCATTTCTCCAAATCTTTATCTGGCAGTTGGCATTTCGGGTGCGATCCAGCATCTTGCCGGTGTGAATTCATCAAAAACAATTGTGGTGATCAACAGCGATCCCGAAGCTCCTTTCTTCAAATCTGCGGATTATGGAGTTGTTGGAGATGCTTTCAAAATAGTTCCTGAACTTACCGAAAAGATCAAGGCTTTGAAAGGCTAAATTTAGTCTCTACATAATATTAAGCGCCGGAAGATGTTTCGGTGCTTTTTTTTTTGCCTTAATGATTAAACAGCTGTAATTTTTTTTTTAGTCGCGGATAAAACGTAAAAACTGTACATTTACGTAAGGGATATTTATTCTGCGCTGTATGGAGGTGTTTGTCTGGAATATGGTGATTTCTTTTCAGCTGCTTTTTATCATTATAAGCAGTGTTATATTTGTGTACCTCCGCGAAAAAAGTTTTAAGTACTACGTACTTTATAACCTCTGCCTTGTAATTTATGTGCTGAGCAGAAGCGATAATTATTATCTCGCCACGCAAAATTTTTTCGCCCGGTTTCTTGGTCAGATGAATGCCGAAATTTTTCTGCAGATTCTGAACTTTTATATCCAGATCGTATTTTATACATTTTACAGTATTTTCGCACTGTATTTTCTCGACCTCGACAAGCGCGCGCGGCGGTTTTTTACCAAGGTGCTTTCTATTTTAAGATTTCTCACACTTCTGTTTTTAATATTGGGAGGTCTTTGTTACTTTTTGAAGAATCCCGTTCTATATATTTCGTTTTATACATTCCTTTACCTGCCGGTAATGCTCACGATTTTCGTGATCTCGCTTATAAGGGCGATGCGTGTGTCCGATAAGCACAAACATTTTTTTCTGTTCGGCGTCTGTGCGTATGTGGCTTGTGCGCTGCTTGCTTTTGCGGGAAGCTTTATGCCGTCGCTAAACATGCGCAATCCAATCACATCATTCTACATCGGTATCATTCTGGAAACCATTTTTTTCAGTCTGGGACTTGCCTATAAAATGAAACTCATCAATGATGCTAAAAACCGCGTGAATAATCTCGTGCTGCAACACCGGCATCAGCAGCAGATTACAAAACTTCAGGGTTTGGTTGAAGGCGAGGAGCGCGAGCGGAAGAGGTGGGCCGAGGAACTGCACGACGGTATTTCCGGCGACCTGACCGCCATTAAAATGAATATTTCTTACCTTAACCAAACAAATAAGCTCCCCGAAAACTCACTGATTCTTCAGGATCTTTCGCAAACAATTGAGAAATCCTGTCTGCAACTCCGGGAACTTTCGCATAATCTGTCGCCTTCATCGGTGACTAACCATGGACTTCTGCATGCCGTTGAACAGTTTTGTATGAAGATTCAGACTTTGTATAAAATTGATATGAAGTTCAGTTTCAGAGGTGGCCATTTTGAACTTTCGCAAAAAGTAGAAACCCACATTTACCGCATCATTCAGGAACTTGTAAATAATATCGTGAAACATTCCGAAGCTACCTAGGGCAGTGTCACTATCCAGGCCGATGGCACTCAAATATTGATTTCTGTGCAGGATAATGGTAAAGGTTTTTCGGTAAATGGCGTGAGCAGCGGTATTGGACTCAGCAATATTGATTCGCGTGTGAGTTTTCTTAATGCCCGCTTGCGGCGCAGAAGCAATTCCGATGGCAGTATTTACAATCTAACTGTGAATGTTTGCGATCTGCCAAAAACATAATTAATATCAGGTGCTTTCTTTGCCGACATTGTGCAATATATTTCCGAAAATAAATCGCGGGTCTAAAAAATCATTTATATTTGTACTTATGGATTATAAAAGATTAATCATACGCGGGATTTCTTACAGTCAGACGCAGTCGGGTGCATACGCACTGCTTCTGGAACATGAAGAAACAAACGTAAAGTTGCCCGTTGTAATAGGAAATTTTGAAGCGCAGTCGATATCATTAGGCCTTGAAAAAGATATTCATCCGCCGCGGCCACTTACTCACGATCTCTTTGCGAAATTTGTTCTTTCTGCGGATTTTACTCTTACATCCGTAATCATCTACCAGATTTTAGATGGTGTTTTCTTCTCCAATATCAATTTTAAAAATAATGCCAACGGCGAAGAACTGATCTT
Source organism: Kaistella palustris DSM 21579 (assembly GCF_000422265.1). Taxonomy (GTDB): domain Bacteria; phylum Bacteroidota; class Bacteroidia; order Flavobacteriales; family Weeksellaceae; genus Kaistella; species Kaistella palustris. Next base: position 237,308 of record NZ_KE383813.1, on the reverse strand, counting down.
AGATGCACGCACATCTGATGCTGTGGCGATGGCTGTTCGGTTTGAAGCGCCTATATTTACCACGCAGCAGGTTCTCAGCGAAGCAGGTATTCTGCTCGAACTCGAGGAACCCGGCGCAGAAGAAGAAAGTTTTTCCGGTGACTCTGGAAACCTTACAGCGCTCACGCTGGAGGATCTGCACAAACTTTTGGATGATGCCGTGAAAGACGAAGACTTCGATGCGGCCCTGGAATTACAGCAGGAAATTAAGCGGAGAAATAAAAAAATCGACTAATATTATCAAATAAATTATGAGTTTAAAATTACGTCTTACGGTCCTCAGTTTTATGCAGTTTTTTGTATGGGGAGCCTGGCTCATCACCATCGGCGTGTATTGGTTCGGCACTAAACAATGGGGCGGCGAGGAATTTGGAAAGGTTTTTGCTACCCTGGGAATCGCTTCGATCATCATGCCTGCCTTAACCGGAATCGTGGCTGACCGCTGGATAAACGCCGAAAAATTATTTGGTATTTTGCACATACTTTACGGTATCACACTTTTTTTCTTACCGCAGATTACAACTCCCGACCACTTTTTCTGGGTCATGCTTTTGGCAATGATGTTTTATATGCCTACAATCTCACTTTCGAATTCAATTGCGTACTATATCTTGAAAAATAACAACTACGATGTGGTTAAGGTATTTCCACCTATACGGGTTTGGGGAACCATAGGATTTATTGCCGCCATGTGGATCACGAACCTTACGGGAAATAAAGCCTCGGGAAATCAGTTTTACATTGCAGCGGTTTTCGCGCTGATACTTGGTGTTTACGCCTTTACATTACCGAAATGTCCACCACAAAACGTAATTCCGGCCGATGCGACTTTAGCGGAAAAACTTGGGCTCAATGCGTTTTCTCTTTTTAAAGATTACAAAATGGCGCTTTTCTTTCTGTTTTCGCTGTTTTTAGGTGCGGCGCTGCAGCTTACAAATATGTACGGTGATACTTTTCTTTCCGATTTCGGGAAAATGCCTGAGTACGCCGACAGTTTTGTAGTAAGAAGATCCACACTTATTATGTCGCTTTCACAGTTCTCGGAAACGGTCTTTATCCTGGCAATTCCTTTTTTCCTCAGCCGTTTTGGGATTAAGAAAGTGATGCTTTTCTCGATGTTGGCCTGGGTGCTGCGTTTCGGATTTTTCGCGTACGGAGTACCGGTAGGATTTGGTCTGGGTCTGATTATTCTTTCCTGTATTGTATACGGAATGGCGTTCGATTTCTTCAATATTTCAGGTTCACTATTTGTGGAAACGACTACGAACTATAAGGTACGCTCATCGGCTCAGGGCTTATTTATGATGATGACCAATGGTTTTGGAGCGATTTTCGGCAGTCTTGCAAGTGGCTGGATGATCCAGGAATATTTCACCTTGCCCAATGGCGACAAGATGTGGCATGAGATCTGGCTGGTATTTTCCGGTTACGCACTACTGGTGGCGATTCTTTTCGCGGTAATGTTTAAACATAAACACGATCCCGAAGCTATTGCAGAGGCAAACCTTTAATCAAAAATCAAAAAACACACTGTTTCCAAAGTGTGTTTTTTTTTGTAATTTGGCGTACTTTAAATTAATAAATAGTATAATGAAAGAAGTATTCATAGTATCAGCAGCCCGGACACCGATGGGACGTTTCATGGGAAGTCTCTCTACAGTTCCGGCTACAAAGCTGGGTTCCATCGCGATCAAAGGCGCTTTAGATAAAATAAATTTAAATCCTGATCTTGTAGAAGAAGTATATATGGGTAACGTGCTTCAGGCTGGCGAAGGTCAGGCTCCGGCCCGGCAGGCCGCGATGGGTGCTGGTTTAAGCAATGCAACACCTTCCACAACCGTAAATAAAGTTTGCGCGTCCGGCATGAAGGCGGTGACCATGGCTGCACAGGCTATAAAAGCAGGTGACCAGAATATTATCGTGGCAGGTGGCATGGAAAATATGTCCGCAGTCCCGCATTATTATAACGCACGAAAAGCGGTAAAACTTGGCGACGTGAAAATGCAGGACGGTATGATCCTGGACGGTCTTACCGATGTGTACAATAAAGTTCACATGGGAGTTTGCGCAGAACAGTGCGCCGCAGAATATGGTTTTTCCCGTGAAGATCAGGATAATTTCGCCGTAGAATCCTATAAGCGTTCGGCAAAAGCCTGGAGCGAAGGTAAGTTTAAAGACGAGATTGTGCCTGTAGAAATTCCACAAAGAAAAGGCGAACCGGTTATTTTCTCTGAAGATGAGGAATATAAAAGCGTTAATTTCGATAAGATCAGTACATTGGCTACGGTTTTTCAAAAAGAAAACGGTACCGTGACCGCTGCAAATGCATCGACTTTAAATGATGGCGCTTCTGCCTTAATTTTAATGTCCGGAGAAAAAATGGAGGAACTCGGCTTGAAGCCTTTGGCAAAAGTTATTTCTTATGCTGATGCTGCGCAGGAACCCGAAAAGTTTACGACAGCGCCTTCCAAAGCCTTGCCGATCGCGCTCAGGAAAGCAGGTCTGGAAGTTTCGGATATCGATTTTTTCGAATTTAATGAGGCTTTTTCAGTAGTCGGTTTAGCTAACAATAAAATTTTAGGGCTTGATGCTTCCAAGGTCAATGTGAATGGTGGTGCGGTTTCGCTGGGGCATCCACTTGGCAGTTCAGGTTCAAGGATCATTGTCTCGCTGATCAACATCTTGAAGCAGAACAACGGAAAGTACGGCGCAGCTGCGATTTGCAACGGCGGCGGCGGCGCAAGCGCGATCGTGATCCAAAATGTGTAAACAGTTTACATCCATTAAATAAAAACCTTAAGGATCACCGTATTCTTAAGGGTTTTTTTATTTTTGTCCCATTAATAACCACCTTATGCCGGAAAACGAAAATTTACCACCGCAGAACATCAAGAATAACCCGAAAATCATGAAAGCCTGGGCTTTGTACGACTGGGCAAACTCTGTATATTCACTTGTAATTACTTCTACAATTTTTCCGATTTACTATTCCATTCTTACCACTGCCTCCGAAAAAACCGAGTATGTAGCGGCCACAGGCCAATATATAAAAGTCCCGGTTCGGCATATGATCACGGTTTTTGGTAAGGAGTATCAGCCAGATGCCGTCTACGGCTATTCGCTTACGATCTCATTTTTGATCGTGGTGTTGCTTTCTCCTGTACTTTCTTCACTTGCAGATACGATTGGCAACAAAAAGTCATTCCTACAGTTTTTCTGTTATCTGGGAGCAACTTCCTGTATGGGACTGGCGATGTTTACAGGAATGCAGAATATTTTCCTCGGGCTGCTGTTCAGTATCACCGCGAGTGTGGGATTTTGGGGAAGCTTGGTTTTTTACAATTCCTTTCTGCCGGATATTGCAACGCCCGACAAGCAGGATGCACTTTCGGCAAAAGGGTATGTATACGGATACATCGGTTCGGTGCTTTTAGTGGTGATCTGTCTGGTCTTAATACAGGTATTTGCAAAAACACCGCAGGAAGCCAAATTGTATACGCGGGTTTCTTTTCTTATCACCGGCGCCTGGTGGTTTGGCTTTTCGCAGTATACTTTTAAACATTTACCACAGTTCGGAAATGTGAAGGATCAGCTCCCAAAAGATCTGGTTTTGCTGAATTATAAAAATATATTTCAGAAACATGAAAAGCAGGGCGGAATTTGGGAAGTGCTAAAAGACAATGCGTGTTTTTACAAAGCCATTGTCAAAGAGAGTTTTCATGAGCTGTTCCGGGTCGGCAGAAAACTTTTCGCAGACCGCAACCTCAAATTTTTCCTGTCAAGTTTTTTCTTTTACAGTGTCGGTATGCAGACTATTTTTCTTATGGCCACGCTTTTCGGGAAAAGTGAGATCAATTTGCCACAGGAGCGTCTGATCATGACTTTGCTTCTGATCCAGATCGAAGCAATCATCGGGGCACTCTTTTTTTCATGGTTATCCCGGAAGATCGGCAACAAAAACGTAATATCCATCGCTATAGTTCTTTGGATCATCGCCTGTCTCTCCGCGTATTTCCTGAACAAAGAAAATCCAAATGTAGATTATCAGTTTTATGCAATTGCCGCAATAATTGGCCTTGTAATGGGCGGTCTGCAGGCTATGTCGCGTTCCACTTACTCCAAACTGCTGCCGGAAGACTCTATGGATAACACGACCTTCTTCAGTTTTTACGACGTGCTCGAAAAACTGGCTATTATTTTAGGAACTTTCATTTTCGCGACTATGATAGAAAAGTACCACAATATGCGTTTCTCCGCATTGTCTATGTCGGCGTTTTTCTTTGTCGGTCTTGTCCTCATACGGTTTTTAAAGGTGAAAGTGTTGCCTGCGAAAAGCACAGAGTAAATTTTAATTTTTATTTATTTAAGTGGCTTTATATTTGTTAATAAGGTAAATGAATTTTATATAAATTCCGTATCTTTGCATTTGAAAGTCAACGGATTAAATTAAACTATGACCAATCCTTTATTTTACGCAAAAATTCTTCTGTTCGGTGAATACGGCATTATTGAAGATTCACAGGGTCTGACTTTGCCGTACAGTTTCTATAAAGGTGCCCTTAAATTTTCGGATTTAAACAGTGAATTTGAACAGGATTCAAATGTTTCACTGGGAAAATACGCAGCCTATTTAAAGGAATTGCAGTTGCCGGAAAACTTTCAGATCAACATTTCAAAATTACAGGAAGATCTGCGGCAGGGGCTTTTTTTTGATTCCAATATCCCGCAGGGTTACGGCGTAGGAAGTTCCGGAGCTCTGGTCGCGGCGATATTTGAGCGCTACTCACTTCATACTTTTCTTCCCGAACATATTTCGAAAACCGAACTGAAAGAACTTAAGAAAGTCTTTGGTCTGATGGAGAGTTTTTTCCACGGCAAAAGTTCCGGCATAGATCCGCTGATCTGTTATATGAATCTCCCTATCCTCATTGAAAACCGCGATGACGTAAATAAAGTGTCGATTCCTCAGAGTGCCGAAGGCAAGGGTGCAATTTTTCTTATTGATTCCGGCATGACCGGCGAAACAGGACCAATGGTTCAGATCTTCTTTGAAAAAATGAAGACCGAAGGTTTTAGAAAAACCATGAAGGAAGAATTCATACGTTACAACAATGCCTGTATCGATGCATTTCTGAAAAAGGAGATGAACCCGCTTTTCAGAAATCTCAAAAACCTTTCCATCTGGGCTTACGAACATTTCAAACCAATGATTCCCGAGAGTATTTATAAAGCCTGGAAAAATGGTCTTGATACCAACGCTTATTACCTGAAACTTTGCGGTAGCGGCGGCGGCGGCTATATTCTTGGTTTTACCAAAGACTACGAAAAGGCGGAAAAAATGCTGCAGGGTTTTCACAAAGAAGTCATTTACAGATTCTAAATTTAAGACCGGGATTTGACATTTGTTAAACTTTTAAGTGTCTTACTTTTATGAATAATAATCCTGTGCTTTACAGAATTTCGCAGCTTATCGGTTTTCTTTTGGGAGCGCGTGTTTTCGTGGCGCTTCTTTTCACTTTCGCTCTTTATGTTTCCACGTTTTTTCTCTTTAATCAGGAAGAGAGTCTTCGTAATTTTGTTTTCGATTTCCGCGTGCACGGAATTATTTTCTGCACGGTGCTGAGTATTCTGGCAGGCGGCATTATCAATCAGTTTTACGACCGCGAAAAGGATCAACTGACCAAGCCATTCCGTACGCGGCTGCAGAAATTCCTTAAACAGAAATATTTTCTCTACGCTTATCTTACGCTGAACCTTCTTTCGCTGGGGATCGCGTTTCTCATATCACCTCGGGTTTTTGTGTTCTTTCTGGTTTATCAATTCCTTATGTGGTTTTACAGCCATAAATTAAGTAAGCTTTTAATCCTTAATAATTTAACATTTGTTACTTTAACCGTATATCCCTTTTTCGGCATGTGGGTTTATTACCGCACTTTTTCGTCGAAGATTTTTTTAATGGCGGTCTTTCTTTTTTTTATCCTTCTGATCTGTGATATTATAAAAGATCTGCTGACTAAAAATGCAGACAGGATTTTTGGATATATGACCATTCCGAATTATTGGGGCGCTCCATTTTCGAAAAAGGTGATCAGTTTTATCGGATGTATTTTGGTGGTGATCTCTGCGTTAATAATTTCTACTGAAGGACTTCACACGATCATGAATCTCTATTTTGCGGCCGGTCTGTTTGTAATCATCATCAGTATGTTTCTGTTATGGAAAACGCCCAAGAAATTCAGCATTTACGCTTTGAATATTCTGCGAATCTGGTTGTTTGCAGGAATAATCGCCATGTTGTTTGATGGTATTGTTGCCAGATTTTAATTTAAAACAGTCAGCAAGACGTAAAAGAGACTTTGCCTGCGGTAAAAGAATCCTAATGTTCAGCGAATTAGTTTTATCTTTGCAAAAATTTTTCAGACTATGAGCCGAGACAGAAACAGCAATGACAAACCGAAAAAATCCCGAATTTCCTCCGCAGGACGTTCCAAACCTACTGCTGCTCGCGCACCAAAAGTTGAAAAAACGGAAGAGAAAAAATCAAAACCCGCACGAGAGCCCCGACTGATGTCGGAATCGGAAGCCAGATCCTTTGAGAAATCCTTTAGCAAAACCGGCAAGCCTACAGGAAAACGCAGCGGGAAATCCTTTGATACACGTTCAAAATACGAGAAGGGCGACAGCAAATTCGGCCCCAAAAAACCTTTTAAATCTTTTGATAAAAAAGATGACGGCGAGAGAACACGCTCTTTTGTACAGAAAAGACGTTTGGAAAAAATTTCGAAAGAGGTTCCAAAAGAAACAATCCGTCTTAATAAATATCTGGCCAACTCCGGAATCTGCTCCCGCCGCGAAGCGGATGAACTCATCACGCAGGGACTTGTGCAGGTGAATGGGAAACCTGTTACAGAAATGGGCTATCAGGTTCAGAAAACCGATAAAGTGGTCTTCGATGGTCAGGGAATCACTCCCGAAAAACCGGTGTATGTACTGCTCAACAAACCGAAGGGATATATTTCTACAACTAAAGATGAGAAAGCACGTAAAACTGTGATGGATCTGGTAGCAAACGCCTCGCCTTACAGAGTATTCCCGGTTGGCCGGCTTGACCGTTCCACAACAGGCGTGATACTCCTGACCAATGACGGTCACATGACCAAGAAGCTGACACATCCGTCATTCAATATGAAAAAAATATATCATGTAATGCTGGACCGGAAACTGGATCGTGCCGACCTTAATGCTATTGCAGAAGGAATTCGTCTGGAAGAAGGTATCGCAGAGGTCGACAGCATTTCCTACATCGAGGGAAAACCGAAAAATGAAGTCGGAATCGAAATTCACATCGGCTGGAACCGCGTGGTACGCAGAATCTTTCAAAAACTGGGTTACGAAGTGGAAGCGCTGGACCGTGTGATGTTTGCAGGCCTGACCAAGAAAAACATCAAACGCGGACACTGGAGAATACTCACCGAACTTGAAGTGAACAGTTTGAAAATGTTATAACTTATTTATAAAATCAAATTACAGAAACCCTTTTTGCACTGCCGAAAGGGTTTTTTTCTGGTTTTCAGGCGGGCAAATGGTGGTTTCGCAGATATCTCCGCAGTTATTTCACAACTGAAATTAACGCTTTCTGAAACTCTTTTTCTAAAATTTCACTGTCAGATTCTGTTTTTTTGCAGACTTTAAGTTCTGCTTTTAAATCTTTAGACAAAAAAAAACTTCCCGAAATTTCCGGGAAGTAGTTTAGAGAATATAATTAAGACTTAAATCGAATTTACAATCGTATTCAAAGTTTCAGAAGGTCGCATGGCGGCATCGGTTTTATTGAAGTCCGGCTGGTAATAACCACCGATATCCTGCGGTTTCCCCTGCGCTGAAATAAGTTCTGCGTTAATTTTCGCTTCATTATCTTCGAAGGCTTTCGCAACAGGTGCAAAGCGTGAAGCGAGCTCCTGGTCTTTGGTTTGTTTCGCCAAAGCTTCTGCCCAGTACATCGCAAGATAAAAGTGCGAACCACGGTTATCATTTGAACCGATTTTTCGCGAAGGGGATTTATCGTTAGCCAGGAATTTTTCATTGGCTTCATCCAGAGCATCGGCAAGGACCTGCGCTTTTTTGTTGTCCTGAGTTTGTGCCACATGTTCCAGACTGGCCTGAAGAGCCATAAATTCGCCCAGAGAATCCCAGCGCAAATATCCTTCTTCGATGAACTGCTGAATATGTTTTGGCGCAGAGCCGCCGGCGCCCGTTTCGAAAAGTCCGCCGCCATTCATCAGCGGAACTATCGAAAGCATTTTCGCCGAAGTCCCAAGTTCCAGAATAGGGAAGAGGTCGGTAAGATAATCTCTCAGTACATTTCCGGAGACGGAAATCGTGTCCAGACCTTTTCGGATTCTTTCCAGCGTAAACTTCATTGCATCTTCTATATTCAGAATGCGGATATCCAAACCTGAGGTGTCGTGATCTTTTAAATAATGATTGACTTTTTTGATCATTTCGCGGTCGTGAGCGCGGCCTTCATCCAGCCAGAAAACAGCCGGCGTATCCGAAAGTCTTGCGCGGTTCACAGCGAGTTTCACCCAATCCTGGATCGGAGCGTCTTTCGCCTGACACATCCTGAAAATATCACCTTTGTGTACAAACTGTTCCAGCAACACATTGCCATCTGCGTCGGAGATTTTTACCGTTCCGCTGCCCGAAATTTGGAAAGTCTTGTCGTGTGAGCCGTATTCTTCCGCCTGTTGCGCCATTAATCCTACATTTGGTACAGAGCCCATTGTTTTGGGATCAAGTGCGCCGTTTTTCTTCATATCCTCGATCGCGGCTCCATAAAAACCTGCATAGTTGCGGTCCGGGATCATTGCAATGGTGTCTTCCTCCTCGCCGTCTTTATTCCACATTTTACCGCCGCCGCGAATAAGTGCGGCCATCGAAGCGTCTACAATCACATCGGAAGGAACGTGGAAATTTGTAATTCCTTTTCCGGAATTGACCATCGCAATATCGGGACCGTAATCCATCACGATCTCAATATCTGCACGGATATCCGGTTCTTTTGCGTGACCTTTGATCTTGTCGTAAAGATCCTGAAGACCGTTGTTTGGATTTACATCCAGTTCCTTGAAAAGCGCTGCATATTTTTCGAAAACGTCGTGGAAGTACACCGCTACCATTGCGCCAAAAATAATAGGGTCGGAAACCTTCATCATAGTTGCTTTCAAATGACCGGAAAGCAGTACATTTTCAATCTTTGCTTCATCGATCGAATCTTTTACAAAACCTTTCAGTGCCGACATACTCATCACCGAAGAATCGATGATCTCACCTTTTTTAAGCGGCGCAAGCTTTTTCAGTTCCTGTACAGAACCGTCGTCGCCACAGAAATCAATTTTATATTGTGAGTCGTTTTCTATGGTCAAAGATTTCTCGGTTCCGTAGAAATCACCGCTGCTCATATGAACGACTTTGGTTTTTGAGTCTTCGCTCCAGCTTCCCATTTTGTGCGGATTCGCCTTTGCGTAATTCTTCACAGCTTTAGGTGCTCTCCGGTCAGAGTTTCCTTCCCGCAAAACGGGATTTACGGCGCTGCCCAAAACTTTCGCATACTTTGCTTTCAATGCTTTTTCCTCTTCAGTTGCAGGCTCTGAAGGATAATTCGGCACTGCGAAACCATGTTTCTGAAGTTCAGCAATAGCGGCATCAAGCTGCGGTGCCGACGCAGAGATATTCGGTAACTTTATAATATTTGCTTCCGGTTTTGTGGCAAGAACGCCAAGTTCGGCAAGTGCATCTTCAACTTTTTGGTCTTCCTTCAGATACTCGGGGAAATTGGCAAGGATCCGGCCGGCAAGCGAAATGTCTTTTGGCAAAATTTCTATTCCTGCAGTTTTCGTAAAAGCCTGCACAATGGGCAGAAAAGAATGGGTTGCCAACATGGGTGCTTCATCCGTTAGGGTGTAGACGATCTTTGAATTTTCTGACATTATATATTGTTTTTTATTTTGAATTTAAGAATCACAAATTTAATGAAATATTTAGCGTTTTGCGGTATTGTCAGGGACTTTTTCAGTAGGACAATAAAGATCTACAAATAATTCCGCCACCTGCCGACCGCCGATCCTTTTTTTCTTTTTAGCTGCTAAAAATCAATCGTGGTGGGAACTTTAAGAATATTTTAACCTTTCCCAGTCCCAACCTCCAGGAAATATTGGTTAAATTTGAGAAACAAAAATATTCAATTATTATGGCTAATATTACATTACATGGCAATGCCATCAACTCTGCAGGTAACCTGCCCGAACTGGGTTCACAATTAAAAGATTTTACTTTGGTCAATGAAAAGCTGGAGGAGAAAAAGCTATCAGATTTTGCAGGCAAGAAAATGATCATCAATATTTTCCCAAGTATAGATACCGGAGTCTGTGCGGCCGCTGCACGAAAATTCAATGAAGAAGCCGGTCACATTGGTGATGCGGTCGTAATTAATATCTCTAAGGATCTGCCCTTTGCGCTGACCAGATTTTGCGCTGCCGAAGGTTTGGATCATGTGACAAATCTCTCTGATTTCCGTGGTGATTTCGGTACGGATTATGGCGTAGAGCTGATTGATTCACCAATGAAAGGGTTGCTGAGCCGCGCGGTCATCGTGGCGGATGAAAACGGAAAAGTTCTTTATACCGAACAGGTTCCCGAAATTGCACAGGAACCAAATTACGAGGCAGCTTTGAATGCTTTAAAATAAAATATTCACATTGCAGTTTTGGCCCTGCTGGGAATTAATTCGGCAGGGTTTTTTAATTCACCTCAGTCACGATAGAAACCCCCTTTAATAAATAAATGAAACGTTCGGGTTCCGCAGATTTACCGCTTCATTATGGCTATGTTCCGCAGTGGCTGTATGAGCGCATGGCTAAACTTGGACTTTCTGTGGTTGAAGTTTTACTGAGCGATTACGGTAAAGACGAGGTCATCCGCAGGTTGAGCGATCCATTATGGTTTCAGTGCTTTGGCGCGGTGATGGGTATGGACTGGCATTCGTCGGGTGTTACGACCTCCGTCATGGGTTCTTTGAAAAAATCCATTAATCCCAATTCAAGGTCACTCGGAATTTATATTGCTGGTGGCAAAGGAAAATTCTCCCGGGAAACGCCGACAGAATTAATGAAAATATCTGAATCAACCGGATTGAAAGGCGATGAACTCGTGCGCGCCAGTAAACTTTCAGCGAAAGTAGACAACACTGCCATTCAGGATGGCTATCAGTTGTACACGCACAATTTTATTCTAAGTGATGAAGGAAAATGGGCTGTGATTCAGCAGGGAATGAATGTTAAAGATAAAACGGCGCGCCGCTACCACTGGCATTCCGAAGACCTGACATCATTTGTAGAAGAGCCACACTCAGGAATCTCAGGAATTAATCAGGGGCAGATTTTAAATCTCACCGCACAGGCGGCTGGCGAAAACAGAAAAAGAATTTTGGAGGTTTCGCACACAAATTCCGAGAAAATCATGCAGGATTTTGCCCGGTTAATTTTGCCGGCGCATCACGATATTCGCGCATCGGATGTGGATCTGAAACGCCTCGGCGCTCTGCTGTACATGACCCGCGAAACCCAGCCCGAAAACTTCGAAGAACTTCTACTTTTAAAGGGCGTAGGGCCGCGGACGCTGCAAAGTTTGGCTTTGGTGAGCGAGGTAATTCACGGCGCACCATCGCGGTTTAAAGATCCTGCGCGCTTTGCATTCGCGCATGGTGGGAAAGACGGTCATCCTTTTCCGGTACCTCTGAAAATTTATGATGAGACGCTCGAAATCCTGCAGAAAGGAATTGAAAAATCAAAACTGGGACACTCCGATCAGCAGAAAACATTGGCTAAATTACATACAGTAATTTCCCGCGCCGAAGAAAACTTTGAACCGGACTTTGGCCTGAATGATGTAATTGACGAAGAGCGTAAAAACTCCTGGAAATATGGCGGTAAAACTGTTTTTGGTGATGCCAGCAAACCAACAGGTTCGCAGCCAATCCAGCTGTCGTTGTTTTAACGTCGTTGCTTAATGAAATTAATAGTTATACAGGATTTCATAAATACAAAGAATTTTTTTTAAGACTAAATTTTATTACCTTAGTAAAAATGAAAATTATGGAGCCAATTAAAATTGACATCACTATTCTGAAACCTGTTCAGATGGTTTGGGATCTTATGAATGATCCGAAGCATATTGTAAAATGGAACTTTGCCCAGGAAAAATGGCACTGCACAAAAGCGGAAAACGATTTTCGCGTAGGCGGCACCCTGCATACGAGAATGGAGGCGAAAGACGGCAGTTTCGGATTTGATTTTATTGGTGTATACGATGAGATTATTCCGCTGAAAAAGATTAAATACCACCTCTCCGACGGCAGAAATGTGGAAATTACTTTTAATGAAATCGATGCAAACACGACTCAGGTCATTGAAGTTTTCGATGCGGAAAGCAAGAATTCCCGGGAGATGCAGCGCGATGGCTGGTACGGGATCCTGAATAACTTTCACAAGTATGTTGAAAATCATTAAGAAAAATCATGACACGATCCTGTGCAACACCTGATGGATCAATTTTTAAAAATGAATAAATCCTTACCAAAACCTTTTTTAAATAACAGTTTATGAGAACCCTAAATTACGAGAAAGTAATACAAGCGCCGATAGAAAAAGTTTGGGATCTGCTGTGGAATCCGGAAACGTACAGAGAATGGACAAAGTTTTTCGGAATGGGAACAGTAATGAAAACCGACTGGAAGGTGAACGGTGAAACCCTGTTTCTGGATGAGAACGGAAACGGCATGGCCTCAACCATTACGAGCCTTCACGAACCTACAGAAGTCGTGTTCAGTCATCTCGGTCGGGTGAAAAACGGTTTCGCCGATATTAAAGGTGAAGCGGTAGAAGAATGGAGTGGTTTGGAAGAGAAATATTTCCTGCGCGCCATTAACGAAAATACCACGGAACTCCGCGCTGTAACACACACTTTGCCGGAATATGAAGATACCATGAATACAGGCTTTAACAGGGGTTTTGAGTGGATTAAAGACACTGCTGAAAAAGCGCTTTAAATTATGACATCAATTTCCTGCGAAAATAAATTTGCAAAAATCATCCTCTGATCAAATGCTGAAATTATCCTCAGCATTTTTTTTATTTAGGTTCATAAAAATTTAAAATCCGTATTTTTGTGATCTGAATACGGAATGAAGAATTACTACTATTTTTTGGGCATCAAAGAAAATGCGCCCCTCGAGGACATTAAAAAAGCCTACCGTAAACTTTCCCTGAAATACCATCCGGACAAGAACGAAAATGATCAGTTTTTTGCAGACCGTTTTATGGAAATTCAGGAAGCTTACGATATGCTGGGCGACCCGGAGAAAAGGCGGATTTACGACGATAATTTAGGCCATCAGCAGCGAAGTTACCGCCCCACACTGCCGCCCTCCATCAAGAACTTTACGGCAAACAAAGTCCGGGCCCAGAAAGGTGAGGAAGTGATCATCAACTGGCAAACGCACAACGCCGATATTGTAAAGGTGATGCCATTTGGCCTGGAAAAAGGTTATGGCGAGCGGACTTTCCGCATCACGGAGTTCAAAGACGGGAAGTTTCAGCTTCTACTGCATGCCACAAATTCACTGCTGAATAAGACCATTGTCCGCGGCATTACCATCACCGAGATTTTCGGGAGCGACAAAGAACAGTTCAGAGACGAGGTAGAAGAATTGTTTAAACCGCAGCAGCCCACAGCTGCGAATCCGGCAGGGCGCCCAAAGGCGGTACTTATCGTGCTGGCTCTGCTTTTTCTCACGATAGCGCTACTGATTTTACTTAAAGTGTTCAGCTCCTAATCACCGGGATTTGCTCATTCTGAATTCGGTGTTCACATTTTGCTGATTTCCGTCATTGGTCTTCTGACTTAAAAGTAGTACTTTTACGAACCTTTATTTCAACAAAAACCCCATTCAAAATTTTATGAATACCACGCAATTTGTAAACCGCCATATCTCGTTAAATGAAGCGGATAAAGATGCAATGTTAAAGAAAGTTGGCGTCTCCAGCATTGAGGAACTCATGTCTCAGACAATACCCGAAAGTATTCGGTTAACCAAAGATCTGGAGATTTCACCGGCACTTTCAGAACACGAAATGTTGGCACATTCCAAAGATTTGGCATCCAAAAATCTGATGTTTGATAACTATATTGGATTTGGCTATAACAATACGATTTTACCAAGTGCGATTCAACGGAATATCTTAGAAAACCCTTCCTGGTACACAGCTTATACGCCGTATCAGGCAGAAATTGCACAGGGACGGCTCGAGGCTCTTTTAAATTTTCAGACCGTAGTCTGCGACCTTACAGGTTTTAAACTGGCAAATGCCTCACTTCTCGATGAATCCACGGCTGCTGCCGAAGCGATGCACATGTTTTTTGAAAGCCGGACCAAAGACCAGAAAAAGGCGGGTGCGCAGAAATTTTTTGTTTCAGATCTTGTTCTTCCCCAAACCGTCGCTGTATTACGAACAAAGGCTTCCGGTTTAGGTATCGAAATTATTGTTGGTAATCACAACAGTCATCAGTTCAACGAGTCCTATTTCGGTGTGCTGCTTCAGTATCCGGGAAAAAATGGGATCATAATCGATTATACGGAAAACATCGCCACTTATAAAGGACTTAACCTCCAGGTTGTTGTAGCATGTGATCCGTTGGCTTTAGTGAAGTTGAAATCGCCGGCAGATATGGGTGCAGACTGTGCGGTGGGAACTACGCAGCGTTTTGGGATTCCGATGGGTTACGGCGGTCCGCACGCGGCTTTTTTTGCGTGTAAGGAAGAATACAAGCGTGATATTCCCGGCAGAATTATAGGTGTTTCCCAGGATGCGTACGGTAAGCGCGCGCTGCGAATGGCTTTGCAGACACGTGAGCAACACATCAAGCGCGAAAGGGCGACCTCCAACATCTGTACAGCGCAAGTGCTGCTTGCCGTAATGGCCGGTATGTATGCGGTCTATCACGGACCGAAAGGTTTAAACTTTATTGCTGATCAAATTCATTTTAAGGCCAACGCGCTGCGCGACGGTCTAAAAATTCTGGGTTACGAAATTGTGGAAGAACCTATTTTTGACACGATAAAGTTTAGAATCGATGAAGAGGAAAAAACATCTTTAATGTATTTAATGCGTGACCGTAAAATCAATCTGAACTATTTTACCGAAGGTTTTGTCAGCATTTCATTAAATGAAGCATCTACAACGGAAAAAATTCAGGATTTATTTGATGCTTTTGCGCAGTTCAAAGAAAAACAGAGTTTTAAACTTACTTTTAAGGAAGAGCTGCAGATACCCGAAGAGTTTTTACGTACTGATTCGATTTTAAATGAAGAAGTTTTCAACAAATACCATACGGAAACTGAGCTGATGCGTTATATCAAGCGCTTGGAACGAAAAGATCTTTCCCTCACGCATTCTATGATCTCGCTCGGTTCGTGTACTATGAAGCTGAATGCCGCCACTCATATGCTGCCGCTTTCCTGGGCAGAATGGGGAAGTGTACATCCTTTCGTACCGACAGAGCAGGCAGGCGGTTACCAGATATTAATTAAGGAACTGGAAAAAGATCTTGCCGAAATTACCGGTTTTGCAGGAACCTCTCTGCAACCTAATTCCGGCGCGCAGGGCGAATATGCCGGTTTAATGGTTATCCGCGAATATCACAAGTCACGTGGCGAAAGTCACCGTAATATTGTTCTGATACCACAGTCCGCGCACGGCACCAATCCTGCTTCTGCAACAATTGCGGGAATGAAAGTTGTGGTGGTGAAAAATCTTGAAAGCGGCGAGATCGATTTTGCTGATTTGAAATCCAAAGCAGAGTTGCACAGTGCAAATCTTTCTGCAGCAATGATCACCTATCCCTCAACTTACGGATTCTTTGATGAGAACATCAAAGAAATTACAAAACTTATTCACGACAATGGCGGCCAGGTTTATCTCGACGGTGCAAACATGAATGCGCAGGTCGGCTTTACAAGTCCCGGAAATGTAGGTGCTGATGTATGTCACTTAAATCTCCATAAAACCTTTGCTATTCCTCATGGTGGCGGCGGTCCCGGCGTAGGTCCGATCTGTGTGGCGGAACATCTGGTACCGTTTTTACCTTCAAATCCCAACATTAAAACTGGAGGGAACGAATCTATTGACGCAATTTCGGGCGCGCCCTACGGCTCGAGTTTAGTCCTCAATATTTCTTATGCGTACATCAAAATGCTCGGAACTTCTGGTTTAATGAAGGCTACTGAACACGCCATCCTCAATGCGAACTACCTGAAAGAAGTGTTGGCAGAACATTTCCCGATTCTTTACGCCAACTCAGCCGGCAGGGTTGCGCACGAATGCATCGTAGATTTCCGTCAGTTTAAAACTCTGGGAATAGAAGTGGCCGACGTCGCAAAAAGATTAATGGATTATGGTTTTCATGCACCGACAGTAAGTTTTCCGGTGGCGGGTACTTTGATGATCGAACCTACAGAATCGGAAAGTAAACAGGAGATTGACCGTTTTGCAGAGGCGCTGATCGCCATTAAAAAAGAGATCGAAGAGATCGCAACTGGCGAGGCCGACGAAAAAAATAATGTATTGAAAAATGCACCACATACCGAACAGGTGGTTATTTCAGATTCGTGGGATAAACCCTACAGCCGCGAGAAAGCCGCTTATCCTTTGGATTGGGTGCGCGACCACAAATTTTTCGCTACCGTTTCCCGCGTGGATGAAGCGTATGGCGACCGAAATCTCATCTGCACGTGTGCACCGATCGAGAGTTACATGGATTAATTAAAATCTTGCAAATAACAAATCCCCTTCAGTCTAGTCTTGGAGGGGATTTTAGCTTGTTATTGACAGGAATTTACTCTTTAATGAACTTTGAAGAATAGGAAATTCCGTTGCTGCCGGTTATTGTTATAATGTAGGTACCAGCTCGCAAGCCAGCAAGATTAATGGTATTTTCCGTTGTTTCCTTGTTCAGAATCTTTTGTCCAACCAGATTGTATACCGCGATATTTGCAGTTTTCGTCGTATTGGGCAAACTGAAGTTCAGGTTGTTTTTCACAGGATTTGGGTAAACAGCAACCGTTGCTTTGCTAACTGTATTTACTGCCAGACGTTCGCCATTGACTTTGATATTATCATAGAACGCACTGCCACCATAGTTGTTATGCAGAAAGTTGATGCCGTTCACATTTACTTTGCTGGTGTTTTCACCGCTGTAAATTACGGCGTCATTTAAATAATATGTAATGGTATTTTTCTTGATCTCAACTTTAAGGTTGTACCACTGATTGGCGGACCACTGTGCATCAGCATAAGTAAATCCTCCGAAATTTTTTTCGTTGAAAATGTAGATCAGGCCGCGGTTTTCGAAACCAACTGACAACAGAATATCGTATTCCTGAGTCGCATCATTTATGGAATAAACTGCAAATTCAAAATCAGCGCCACCTTGCTGTGGTGCGTAAAAGTCGTAAGAAACAGTCGTGTTTTTGTAATCCAGAGCGGGTGTAAAAGATTTTTCAATCCCAAAGATCGGAAACCACTGCGCATCATATTCGGGAACGTATGCATTTTTAAAAGAATAAATTCCTGTTGATGCCACTTCATTGCTTATGGTCTGATTGGTAAGCGGTCCGTCGCTGGTTTCTGTAACTGTCCAGCCGTTTTGACCGTTGATGTCGCCTAAAACATATCCTTCGCTGCTTTCGAATGAAATTTGGCTCTGCGCCGACACTGTACTGCAGAAAAGCGCTGCAGCCATAAAATATAAACTTTTCATAAAAATAATTTGTGCAATTATAAGCGAACTGCCTTGCAGAAGCAAACAAAAAGTCAACAAAAAAATCACTATAGCAGCAGGTTTTTTTCGGGATTAATGGCTACCGGAACTACCGATGTATCAATTTATGCATACAGTTTCTGGTCGGTTTCGCAATAGAAGGTTCTGCGGTTTGAAAGTCCAAGATGTTTTTTAGTGAGTGGCTGGCCACATTTTGGGCAGTTCTTTTTCGTGTGTACGAGCCAGTTTTTCTTTAAGACATATTCTTTTTTCCATCGCAGAAAATCAAAACTGTAATTACGTGCTTCAAAAATTAGTGCGGAAAGCTTTTTGGGTGGAAGTTTGCCGATTACACTTTCCGGATGCACGCCAATACGGAACAGTACTTCATTTTTGATGATGTTGCCCACGCCGGAAAAAATATTTTGGTCGAGCAGTGCGTCGCAAACCATCATTCCGGGTTGCGCTTTGAGTTTCTTTCTCGCTTTCGAAGGTTTCCAGTCGTCGCTGAGAACATCGGCGTTCCAGTCAATTTCCTTTAATACTGCCGCATCCAAAAGTTTGACCGAACACGAATAGAAGTAAAGGTCACCGTTTGCAAATTTCAGGTGCAGCCGCAGTTGGCGCTCAGGTTTGGTAAGTTCGTCGATGGAGTAACTGCCGAAGAGCAGC
This sequence comes from Kaistella palustris DSM 21579, assembly GCF_000422265.1. Classification (GTDB taxonomy): domain Bacteria; phylum Bacteroidota; class Bacteroidia; order Flavobacteriales; family Weeksellaceae; genus Kaistella; species Kaistella palustris. The sequence continues at coordinate 218,723 of NZ_KE383813.1, read as the reverse complement.
AGATGGATCCGTATTGTATAATGCTGGCAAACTAGGTAAGACTGTTTACCAAAGATTTTATATTCCTGAAAAGTAAGTCCCGGGATTTTTTCCATTTCAATTTTAGCGTTTCCCTCCGCGGCAAGTATTTCTTTACCGATAAATTTTGTGGCAAGCTCTTTAAGAATCAGTATGGAAGGACCTTCAGGCATCGTATTAAATTTCAACAGAAAAATCAAAATTTAAACCATTTAAAGAAGGCATCATTAAAAATATCATTTGAGCGAAACTATATCAGAAATAGTGCTGAGCCTTTTGTTAGCTTGTAATGTTGTTATAACTTTGAAAAAATCCGCGGAAACGAATATCCTATTTATTAAAAAAGGAAACTTCGCTGGCAAAAAGACGCGATACTTTCACGACAGCGACAAAAAATGTTTTAAAAACTTTGCGGGATATATTTAGAAAATAATGGATTTAAATAAAATTTTCACCAACCAGCGGACCGGACAGAATGCTGCGACAGCGGCTTCACGAACGGATTATCAGCGGGATTTCGACCGTATTATTTTTTCTGCAGCTTTCCGGAGGCTTCAGAACAAAACCCAGGTCTTTCCGCTGCCAGGTAGTGTCTTTGTCCACAACCGCCTGACACATTCGCTTGAAGTTTCCTCGGTTGGGCGAAGTTTGGGAAGTGTGATCGGCGAATTCATTTATAAAGATTTTAAAAGTGACCTCGACGAAAACAGTCAGAACTTTTACCAGCACAACCTGCAGAATGTAATTGCCGCTGCCTGCCTTTGCCACGATGTGGGAAATCCTGCGTTCGGACATTCCGGTGAAGATGCTATAGCAAGCTATTTCGAGAAAAATGAGAAGGATTTAAAGCATAAGTTTTCGGAAAAGGAGTGGGCAGATCTCGTCAGTTTTGAGGGAAATGCCAATGCGATACGCGTATTAACACATCAGCAAACCGGTAAGGATGAAGGCGGCACGCAGTTGACCTACAGTACTTTGGCCAGCATTGCAAAATATCCGTGTGAGGCTGTTGCTAAAAAGAAAGGCATCATCCACCGGAAAAAATTCGGTTTTTTTCAAAATGAGAAACAAACTTTTCTGCAGATCGCCCAGTCAGTTAACATGATGGCCGAAAGCCGGGAGCCGACCATTTTCAAACGCCATCCTTTCGTCTGGTTGGTAGAGGCGGCCGACGATATCTGTTACAACATCATTGATATGGAAGATGCGCACCGCTTGGGAATTGTGTCTACCGGCGATTGTGAGAATTTATTCTTCGACCTCATTAAATCAGAAAATATCAGTACCAATAGGGTGGAAGCGAAACTGCCGGTTTTGACCAATGCCAATGAACGGATCTCGTATCTGCGCGCAAAGGTGATCAACACGCTGATCAATAAATCAATCGACATTTATCGTGAACGGTTTTCGGACATCTTAACAGGAAATCTAGATAAGGGTTTGCTAGATATTTACAAAGCCGACAATCCATCACTTCAGGAAATTGAAAAATTTTCAATCGCTAAAATTTACAACCATAAAAACGTTATTGAAATTGAAAACGCCGGCTATAACGTAATGAATGAACTGCTCGACCATTTTATTCCACCGGTTTTGAAAGAAAAATCTGCGCGGAAGTCTTATGATAAAATGGCGTTGAAACTTCTGCCACAGCAATTTCTTTATGAAAATGAAAGCGACTATCAAAAAGTGTTGGGCGTGGTTGATTTTGTATCCGGTATGACGGATAATTATGCAACAGACCTTTACCGGAAAATCAAGGGAATTGATATTGGCATGACCATGTGATTAAATTTCGAAATTCCGCAGCCAGCGATCTATAAACGCCTTACCGTTATCATACATTATACCGCGCACGACACTTTTCAGATCGGCCGTAGATTTATTTGCGAGGACGCAGGTTCCGCCGTTCTCATCCACGTAGGCTTTTTCTGCAACAGGCAGCCATTTGATCATGTTTGCCTCCAGTTCCCCGAGTGATGAAATGTCAGGAGAAACTTTCAGCGGTTCTATTAAACCATCGAAATCGCTGCCCAGGCAAATCTGTTTCCAAGGTTCGCTGATCTCTGTTTTCAGCAGACCAACCTGAATGATGTGGATGATATTAAAGCAAAAAGCCAAGGGATGGCGATCTTCTTTGGTGAGGATCAGCCAGCTTTCCTGTTCTGTGACCATCGATTCCATGGTGTTTACCGGCAGATTCTTGACAGTGATCTGTGGAAAGTGTGTCTGGAAATCTGCAGTGCTGAGGAATTCGTTTTCGCTGTTCAGATGAATGCCGTATTCCGACTGGAAACCAAGAATCCGCACGTCGAGACTCATGCCCATGATTCCGTTTGATGAAAGTATTTCTGTAATATCTTCATCCATTAAATTTATGGACCACGGATTAAAAGAAAAATCATTATTCACGAATGAACCCCATTTGCCGCAGTTCTTTTTATCCATTTCTACCGAAACGGCGCGTGTTCCCTCGTAATTATAAACGGTACAGGTATCGCGTTTCAAGGCGTTTTTCCATTCATTATACGTATAACCGGTCACGCCAATGTGCGAAGCGATGATCGGGATATTCGCGTATTTTTTTTCTTTCTGAATTAATGATTTGCGGAACGCATAAAAATCCTGTCTTGATTTCAGGCCCAGATGTTTGACATCCAGGATCACGGGCCGGTATTCATTTTTATCATTGGTGAGTGAATAACATTTCTCAATCACTTCATAACCTGCGGTGGTAATACCGTTTCCATACGGATAGAATGAAGGATGTTTCAGCATTTTCATCCCAAATGCGTGTGTGGCTAAAAACTGCTCGCTGATGTGCGTGAGGTGGGTGAGTGTGAGATACAGCAGATCCATTTTTTCTTTGGCCAGACTTTTATAGAAATGCTCGAAATTTACCGCCGGATTTTGGCTGTGATTATCGGCCGCTGTTTCCGGATCGGTGATCATCTCCCTCCAGAGATTATCGGCAACCTCCGAAAGCTTCACCGACTTCTTTAAATCAATGTAGCGGTCGGGCACATGATCAATGACCAACGGATTACCAATCATGAGTTTGCTGAAATTGTGTGATCCCTCAAGACTAAAAATTATATTTAATGGCTTAGTTCCGGATGTATTACTGCTGTTTCTGGATAAGACTGCAACCGGACTTTCTTTGTGATCGCGCAGTTGCTTATAAAGTGACAGCTCCATTAACATGAGGCGGTAATAGGACACTTCGCCACGGCGTACTTTTTCAAAAAAAGTTTTGTCCAGCGGATTCGAAAACCTGCTTTTTAAAATATTCCCGAAAAATCCGCGGCTGTCTGCAAAGCCAAATTCCAGATTTACAATGGCGGCAACAATGTATGCCGCATTTCCTTTTTCACATTGTTCAATGCAGCTTTGGCTTTTTAAAATGTGAATAAACAGCTCATCGACGACGCTGGTGATGGCGTTGGACATGCGCACGGGTTGCGTTAGCTCTGCGAGTTTGCGGTTGAGTGGCGGCACAGTCACATCATATCTGCTCAGAAAATTCTTAAATAAAGGATGGAGATGCAGGTCGAAATATTTTTTTTCCATGGTTACTGTTTTTTGTAGCTGTCGAAATACATTTTAAGGATCCTGTCGGAATCGGTGAGGGCAGATATGCTGTCACTCTCAAAAATACTGGAAACAGTGTTGCCCGTCATCGCGGTGATCGCGATCCTGGACCTTTCGGTGAGCTGCATATTTTTTGCGGACTCGGTTTCCGACGGCGATTCGCCAAGCTGGTTTTTCCATAAAAAATGAACCGCCTCTCTCACGCCGAGATCCCATTCCTGACGTGAATCATTAGCGTACGCGTACTTTTTCCCATCGATTTCCGGAAGTTCTACTTTTAGTAATTCCGCAATATTTAAAATGCCGGCTCCGTAGTTCTCACTATCCCAAACTTTCGGTTTTGTGGCTGATTGTTTTACACTTACCCGGAAAGCTTCCACGATTTGCCACGGAAACGGATATTTCCGGTAGATATCGCGGCGGTTTTTGGCTTTCCACAAAGCTGCTGCGGCGGCAACATGTGCGGCAGCATAGCCTGTCCCACTTCCATAAACCATTATTTCGTTATATTTTTCGTCTATCGCAGGCACATAGATATCTTCGCCCGGTGCCGACAGATCAACCTCTTCGCCGTAACTGCTCCCACGCCACGGTTTTTCATTTGGATTGCTGGCTGCCACCGCTACAGTTCCCGGATATAAAGCCGGGGAGACCACAAGTTCAACTTCATTTCCGGCAGCGCACACCCAGATTATGCCATTGTCATACGCAGCTTTGGCTGCTTCTGCAATCATTGGTCGTGGAGAGCTGCCAATGCTCAGGAGCATTACATCGCCATTGGTATGAATGACCTGGTTCACCGCGTCAACCACATTTTTGCCACGGTTTATCATGGCAACCGATTCCGCGATGCGGTATGGAATGATATTCAGGAGTGCGTTTTTTTCATTATCGCACAGGATTCCATAATTTCCATCGTCTTTGTAAATACTGCTCATGTCGCCGCCTATAATAATACTTGCGGTTCGAGTTCCATGGCCGGGGTGGCGCAGAAAACCGGTGCGCATCTCATCGCGCGCGTCGGAACCATCGATAAAATCTTCATCACAGTTAAAATTAAAACGTCCTTTTACTTTGGCGTGATCAGTGTAACCTGTGTCTAACTGTACCAATTCCAAATTTTTTAAATTCGCCAATATTCCGTCAACATGGGAAGTCTCGAGCAGTTCTTCATTTGATGAACTACTTTTCTTCGCTGTTAAAGAATTCAGCAAAACCCGGACGCCGGAAGCAGGATCATTGCCAAATCCCACCGCAATCCGGTTCCAGGTGCGCTGTTTCCAAATATCGGCCTCACTCAGTTCGAAGTAGGGCGAGGCGCTCCATTTCGCTTTAAAGTCATCCTGTCGGCCGGCGGCGTTGTTTATCTTCATGCTTTCCATCATTTCAGTTTCCGTCATTGCGTTTGAGCTTTTGCTTTTCATCCGCAGGTCAGTTTCAATTTCAAGATCAGGTGTTGCTGTACGGATTTGAGGCAGCGCTTCCAGGCGGGCTGCGATCTCCCAGGGATTGTCAGCAGATTTCAAGGTGAGATAGTGCATGGTTTTTTGTGAAGCGACGGTTGACAGTGGAAACAAAGGTTCGGAAGTTACAATCTCGGGGACGAGCTTTTTGTAATTTTCCTTCCAGTCCTCCTGCATCATTACCACATTCGAAAGCTCGATTTCAAAATATTGCAGCGGCAGATCAGAAGCCGCCATGGCTTGTGGAATCATGTTTACTGCCTGATTTAAAACAGATTCTGTAGAGTTTTTCATTTCAGTTTTCGGATTTTCATTAATGGGCTCCGGCGTTTTTGAAGAAGTGTCGTCCTTTTTTTGTTTTCCAAAAAATAAAGTTCTCAGATTCGCCATATCATCTGGCAGAACTGCGGCATGGATCGCGCGTACCAGGGAACTTACACGGATTCCCTCGTTGCCGAGCCAGTCGATAGACTCGTCAGGTTCACCGTCTTTATAAACGCCACCATCTTTCCGGAGCCACTGGCCCTGGGGATTTTTGTTGGGAATGCTGCTGTGGTGGAGCGCAACTACTTCGCCTGTTCCCAGTCCAATTACCACGGCGCCGGATGAACCGGGGAGCGTGTCGGATTCGTAGATCAGAAAATCATCTTTCAGCGTAAGCATTCGGATATCTTTCATGACGGTTTTTTTATAATCACCTTTAGGATGCTGAATGACCACACAATTTTCGCCTTCAATGATTTTTCCTAAAGTTTCATCCAGAACAGTGTGCGGGATTTCGCTGATATTTTTACCTTCTTTGGATTTGTCTGTAACTGCCACGATGGTAAAATCTAATCCACTGTTTGGAATCGCGGGATCTGCGACATAGTTTGAAGTAAGGAAGAACTTTTCGGGGATAAAGCCGAATGTCTGCACTTTTCGACATTCGTTATTTTCATCGAGTTCATAGTAGAACTGCACTACAGAATTTTTTGCGGTTTCGGCATCTGGGAAAACGTGGTTGTTGGTGATCAGCAATCCCGGGGCAATGAGAAATCCTGTACCATAACCGGAATTCCCGTAGCGTGTTTTTATGGTGATCCTGCCCACGGACTCAGAAATTTTCAGGATTTTGTACAGAATCTGAATGTCCTGAAAATTCGGCACGCCATTAATCCTTTCCAATGCAGCAGAAACGGGCATGTTTTCCCGCGCAATACGTTTTGAGAGTTTGGAACTGTCCGTTTGTATATCTGTAAGTCTCGCTTCGCCCATCCGGTTTTCCTGAATTCCTTTCTTTATATTGTCTATCTTGGGACTGGCCTGCTGGAAATGCGCGTAAGCTATATCGTTTAGGATTTTATTGAAGGACATGAGCTGGAATTTTAAGATTTTATTTAGAGCCGGATGCTTTCTCTTTTACAGTTTTTTTAAATTAGATAGTTCTCACAATGTTCAGAACGTTATTAGCAAAAAGAAAATAGATCTGCTGTTGAAAATATTCGAGGAGAATCTTCTCAAAATTACAATAAAATAGAGCCCGCCAGTATAACCTGCTAATAAACAGTGAATTCCTCATTACGACCGGGTGAATTCACCTTTTATATTGTTGGTGCCGGAATTTTCTTTATCTTTATAACAAATCAGTGCAATTGCTGGTTTCATAAACATTAACTCATTAAAATTTAACAATGGCATTTTTAGGAATTATAGTCTTTTTTGGACTGATCGTTTTATTTGCGTCCTTCTTTACGGTGAAGCAGGCGACCGCGGCAATTGTAGAGCGGCTCGGGAAATTTCATGTAGTGCGCCAGTCGGGACTGCATTTAAAAATCCCCTTCATCGACCAGGTTGCAAAACGTATGAATCTGCGGATCCAGCAGTTGGATGTGATCATCGATACGAAAACCTTAGATAATGTTTTCGTGCGTATGAAAGTTTCTGTGCAGTATCAGGTGATATTCTCGCAGGTTGCGGACTCATTTTACCGGCTCGAAAATCCGGAAAATCAAATCACATCGTATGTTTTTGATGTGGTAAGAGCTGAAGTTCCGAAACTGAAACTCGATGATGTATTCGTAAGAAAAGATGATGTGGCGGTGGCTGTAAAAAGTGAACTGCAGGAGGCCATGCAGAGTTACGGTTACGACATCATCAAAGCTTTGGTCACCGATATCGATCCCGATGAGCAGGTGAAACACGCAATGAACAGAATTAACGCCGCAGAGCGCGAAAAAACTGCTGCTGAATATGAATCTGAAGCACAAAAAATACGGATTGTGGCTGTGGCAAAAGCTGAAGCAGAATCGAAAAAACTACAGGGACAGGGTATTGCCGATCAAAGAAGAGAAATCGCAGCAGGTCTTGTAGAATCTGTAAAAATGCTGAATGAGGCCAGCATCAATGCGCAGGAAGCTTCTGCATTGATCGTGGTTACACAGCATTATGATACATTGCAGGCGATAGGCGCAAGTAACAGAAGCAATCTTGTACTTCTGCCAAATTCACCGAATTCCGCGAGTACATTGCTCAACGATCTGATGGTTTCTATGGCGGCAACGCAGCAAATGGATAACTTACCAAAAATAGACTAAGACCGGACTTTTAATAAAAGCAAAACCAACTTTTCGGAGTTGGTTTTTTTTATTTGAATCGTTCTGAATATAGTTTGGTTTTTTTAAAACCTTGTACAACTGTTTTAGTTCTGTTCGGTTTTATTTTGCGAGGAAGGAATTTCAGATTTGAACCTTTCTTTTCCTGTCAATAGCTCAAAGAACATTTTAAAATCCGAAGCCAGACTCCAAAGGGGATACTTAAAAGTTGCGGGCCTGTTCTTTTCGAAGACGGCATGACTGAACCACGCAAAGCCATATCCAAATATGGGAATATACCACAGAAATCTTTCTTTCCCCGACTTTATCACGTAGAAAATAACAAAAAAAATTAAAAGTGTGCCCGCAAAATGAAAAATGCGTGTCCACGTTTTGCTGTGCTCCGTTAAATAAAATTTATAAAAGGCGGTGAAGTTTTCTATTCTTTCCGACATGAGATCTAATTTAAATCACCGTTCAGATCGTTATTCAATTTGCTGTGGCTGAAACCATAAGAAAAATAGATCACCAGACCAATTGCAAACCATAACAGGAACCAAAACCAGTTGTTGTGGCTCATTCCGGTGAGGAGGTAAAGACATGAGCTTAATCCAATTAGCGGAATTAAAGACAAATTTTTAACGACAGCCAGAACACAAAGCCCGATATTTATTAAAATGAAGAAAAACATGGAAATACGGAATTCACCTTCTGCAGGATCCTTCCAGTCCATCAGCGTATTGAAAAATACCGGTTGCCACCAATAGAAAAAGGCGAGTCCGCCGAGAAACAGCACCGGAAAGATAATCTTTGAGTTAATGTACGGTAAGTGGAACCTCCCGGGAAGTTTCTTTTTTGACGGCAGCATAAGAACACCGCCGCAGACAAGTACAAAAGCGAAAATCGTTCCTATGCTCGTAAAATCTAAAATAAAGGATTTGTCGGTAAATAAAATCGGCAGGCCAACTACAATTCCCGTGGCGACCGTGGCGTATGAAGGCGTATTGTATTTCGGGTGAATCCTCATGAAGCGCTTCGGCATCAGTCCGTCGCGGCTCATGGCATACCAGATCCGTGGCTGTCCCATTTGGAAAACGAGCAGAACGGTTGTAATCGCAATAATTGCGACAAAGGAAACCGTAAGCTCCATCCAGGGCAGATTTGCGTTGGATCTTTCAAAAATGAAAGAAAGTGGATCGCCGATACCGTCGAACCTTCTGTAATCTACCATTCCCGTTAAGACAAGAGTTAAAATGATATAGATAACGGTACATAAAACGAGTGAAATAATCATTCCCCGCGGCAGATTCTTTTGGGGATTTTTTGTCTCTTCCGATAAAACGCTGAGCGCATCAAAACCGATATAAGCAAAAAATACACCCGACACCGCGCTCATTACCCCGGCGAAACCATTAGGCATAAAAGAAGAAACTTTAGTTTCGGGATTAAGCGGCGTCCAATTGTCGACATTAATGTAAGCTACGCCGACAAGGATAATAAGAACAATAACCGCAAGTTTCATTAACACAAGGGCATTGTTGAAATTTTTACTTTCACGTACGCCACGATAAACGAGCCACGTAATCAAACCATTAATTACTAATGCAGGAACATCTAGTATAATTTTCAGATTGCCGATTACGGGTGCGTTTTTCCAGGCATTCAGCAGTTCTTTATTCTGTGAACCGCCGAAGAATGCTTTTTTGGCCTCAGGGTAACTGCATGTAAGGAAGTCGGGGATATGTACGCCAACTCTCGCCATAAAACTCGTGAAATAATCGCTCCAGGAAAATGCGACGTAAATATTTCCAAAAGAATACTCCATGATGAGCGCCCAGCCAATAATCCAGGCAATCAGTTCGCCAAAGCTGGCATAAGCATAAGTGTAAGCGGATCCTGCTGTCGGAATTCTGCTGGCGAATTCTGCATAGCACAATGCTGTAAATCCACAGGCAAAACCACAAATGATATACAGGATAATTACGCCGGGACCACCGCGGAAAACCGCTTCGCCGAGGGAACTGAAGCTGCCGGCACCGATGATTGCAGCTATGCCGAAGAAAACGATATCCCAAACGCCCAGAACCCTAAGTAAACCTGATGAATTCTCGTTGGCGCGGTAACTTTTTCTGCGGAATAATTGATTCATATTAAAATTAGTTTAGACAAATGTAAAAGAAAATTTGAGAAATTTTATTTTTTTTAGTTTGGAAATACTAAAAACAGTGCGATTCGGGTTATTATTAATGGTGTATTTTTGAAAAAAAATTTATTTGATGCGGAATTTTTCTGTTTTTGTCTTTCTTCTTTTTTGCTCTTTGGGTACGGCGCAAACCGTCACTCTTTTAGATCCTGCAACCAATGCAATGTACCCTTCGCAGATGTATTTTTGCGCGGGCGAAAAATTTTCTTTAAAAGCGGACGCAGCGGCATCTTCTACGGGTGATTATGCTGTTGCAAAAGAAAACCCTTCGAATTATCCGCTGTCGCCGGGTGGAACGCCGATTGTTTTTCCGGCGACCGGTACCAATAAATTCAGCCAGGTTATTCCAATCGGTTTCACATTCAGCTTTTACGGGAAAGATTATACGAACGTGGTTGCGGGAAGCAATGGCAGGTTAGTTTTCACAAACAGCCCGGAACTTGCCAATCTCAATAATATAAATACGTATATAGACCGACCTTTCAGTGGAATTGGAGCTTTTCCGCTTTCAATCTTGCCATCCACTGATTATAACAAAGTTTACCGGAATGCTCCCGCGCAGGAACTGAATCTTGCGCAGATCTTTTTTGGATATACTAATTTGGTCCCAGCTTCGGCGAACGGCACTGTAACTTATAGTTATAAAACAGTTACAACTTCTGAGGGTGAGCCAGCTCTTCAGATATCTTATCAAAACCAAATTCAGACTGATGGTGCGGGAAGCATTTCGAGTTCAAAATATAACAGCACCATCTTGCTGATAAAAGGTGGTAAGATCGTTATTAATGTAACAAATAAAACGGAAGATACCTACAATGCGATTCTCGGAATTCAAAATGAAGACGCTTCAAAGTGGAAAGTTCCTGCCCACAATACAATTCCTTCGGATTATAATAATGGTCACTGGAAAAGTGAAGGCCTGGCGATGGTGTTTACACCCAATCAAAATTTAACACCCAAATTTGAATGGTCGCAAAATGCCACTGTATTAAGCGAAACCTCGGATACATTGTCTGATTTCAGTCCTAATGACGGTGATATCTTAATAGTAAAAGTGACTTATGCGGAAGATGCCTCATTAGTTAAAACAGGACAGGTGAAGTTTATGCGGATCCCGAAACCCGTTATTACGGCTGGTGGAGCAGGTGGTTGCGTAACGGGCGTTAATCTAACTGTGCCCGGCGATCCTGATTTAAATTTTGAATGGTTTCTCGTGGGAAATACCGAAGTTATAGGAACCGGAAATTCATACTACGCGACGCAAACGGGAAGTTATTTTGTTCGTGCTTCCAGAAAAACTTTGCCGGTCTGTTCTGTCGATTCTGACCCCATTCCTGTAAATCGAAATTCTACGATTCCCGCGTTTAATGAAAGCAATACACCGCTTTATTATTGCGAAAACTCCGGTGCTGCGAGTAAATCCATTAATCTTTACAATTATTATCCGGCTGATCCGACAAAATATAGTTTACTGTTTTCGGAAAACGGAACTGCCATTTCCGATCCGTCCAATTTTGTGATCAGTGCGAATACAAACAGAACCGTCCATATTTATGTGAATGATCCTGCATCGACCTGTACCATTGATCAGGATTTTGTGATACGTTTTGATTCATTGCCGCTGCCGGTTGATAATTTACCTAAAAAATTCTGCTATGGATCTGCTTCCGTAGATGTTTCGCAATATCTGCCGGAAATCGGAGGTGCAAGTTTTGCCCTTTTTGATTACCAGTATTCAACAGATGGGACTTCTTATTCTACAAATTCCGTCATTAATCCAAAAAGTTTTCCGAAGGTGTGGATTAAGATTTTACCTAAAAATCCACCAGCGGGCAGCTGCAGTACGATTTCTACAATTGTTTTTACGGAAGACACAAAAGTAGTCGCAAACACTCCTACAACGCAGTTGCCGCCACAATGCGCGAGTGCAACACAAACTTTCGGTCTGGAGTCGCTGATTCCTGAAATTAATCCGGATCCCAATGTGACGGTAACTTTTCATGAATCTCCGCAGAACGCAGCAGACGGAGTTGGTGCTGTTGCATACAATTACAGAAGCGGACTCGGCTATACAACGCTTTACATTCGTGTTGTCGATAATTCTACAGGCTGTGTGTCCCCAGATCGTCCTACAATTACACTTTTAGTTTATCGCAAGCCGACTTTGACAGCGAATACCTTAACGAAAAAGAACTGTCAAGGAAATACATTTTTTGATCTGACACAAAATCCTTCGACGTTGACCAATGCGCAACCTCCCGTTTCTGTGACGTTAGAATATTATGCACCGAACGGAACTTTACTTACCGGAAACGATATAACAAGTTATAACGAAGCGCTTTGGGGCGCAAATCCTTATATTAAAGTCATTTACAATACAACCTGCGGTGATTTGGTTACTTTTAATTTATCTTACAATCCAAAGCCGATTGCCCTCCGCACTCAAATTCCAATCTGCTCCGAAACGACCTATTCACTTGAAGATTTTAAAAATCAAGTCATTAATAATCCTTCACAGTATACTTTTACTGCTGAAGACGGAGGTGCACTTCCTTCAAGTTTTGATGTGAGTTCAGGAGCACTACCGAAAGAGATCAGGTTTTACATCAAAGATAATACAACAGGCTGTACTTCGGAGCTGCAAACGGTCACTTTTGTACAGAACGGGAATTCAGTATTGACTGTAAATGAAATCACATACGAACTTTGTGATCCTGATTTTGATGGAATAACAACATTTGATTTGGACTCAAAAAAATCAATTTTTACTACCGATCCAGCTGCGGTTTTTGAATATTTCAAAGACGCTTCTTTCACGCAGGCAATTCCGGCTAATTATACGAACAAAACGCCTTTTGCACAAACTGTTTATATCAGAATTACGCTTCCCGGCTTTTGTCCGTCCGATGCAGAAATCCATCTGAAAGTGAACATTCCCACAAAATCTTCTACGCTGCTGGAAAAGTATTTTATTTGTTTTAATGATACTTTAACTATAGATGCAGGTCCGGAAAATGATTCAGTTACCTGGAGTGACGGAAAAACCGGGCGTTTTGCAGATTTCACGCAGCCCGGAAATTATTCTGTGACGCTGCAAAATGGTGTTAATGGTTGTCCATACACGCACAGTTTCAGCATTTCTGATGAAAACCAACCGAAAATTCAGGTGATCAACCAAACGAATACTTCCATTGAAGTTGTGGCGGAAGGCGGCACCAAACCTTACTGGTATTATTTTAATGGCGTGAAGCAGCGTTCGCCCATTTTACAGAATCCCACCGAAGACTCTTATCAGATCCAGGTACAGTCGGACACAGGATGTTTCGGGCCACCGAAAACCGTTTATTTCATCAAGATCACCAATGCATTTACACCCAACGGCGACGGCAAAAACGATGTCTGGAAAATTGATAATCTCGACAAAATGCAACAGGTTTCTCTGCTGATCACAGACCGCTACGGCCGCAAGGTTTTTGAAGCCGCAAATCCAGCAAAAGCCGAATGGGACGGTAAAACCAACGGCAGGGAACTACCTACTTCTTCTTATTGGTACGTGGTTTCGTGGTTCGATCCGGTAACGCAGAAAAGCGAACAGCGGCAGGGCTGGATTTTGCTGAAGAACAGGAATTAGGTTTTAGATGGCAAATATTAGATTTTAGATGTCAGATGTCAGACTTTAGATTGTAGATCATAGAATTTTGGATTTGAGCATTTGGGAATGTGAAAATTTGAGGATTCTGGGGCTGAAACGAATAAAAAAGACGGGGTTATCCCCATTTCCACAATAAGTGTATTTGCTTGTGCAGGCAATAACTTTTTTCTATTTTCGTTGATTAAATGTGGATAGCGCTGTTAGAGCTCCGAGCTCTAACAGCGCTCAGCAAATCCCTAAAAACTTCCAGAAAATCAGGATTACATGAATTCAAAAAAGATATTAGTCGCAGCCGCGATTTTCTATTTCGGCTTATCCGAAGCACAACAATCTCAATATTTCAGCGACCGCGAAAATTACCGTTTTAACCTCGCCGAAAATCTTTACCAAAATAAAATTTATAACGCTTCTCAGTTCGAATATGCCCGACAGTATTTCTACAACGGGAATCTTTCCAATTCTAAAAAAGAAGCAGCACAGTTTTTCGATAATGTTATCGGCGTTATTTTGCGTGAGAATCATGCAGAACAAGGTTTAGATGCTTTTATTAAAGAATATCCAAACTCGGCTTATTTCGCGCAGGCAAATTTACCTTTGGCCGATTTTTATCTGGCTCAAAAGGATTTTGATAAAGCTTTGGAAACTTTAAATAGCGTCAATCAATACCAACTTTCACGAGAAGAAAATACGCAATATATCATGAAACTTGGTTATGCGAAATTCATGACCGGCGATTCTCAAGGTGCGATTGAAGCTTTAGAAGAAGCGTACAAAACGAGCGAAGGTTCCGATAAAAACGATATCGCATATATGTTGGGACATCTGTATTATGCGGATGGACAAAACGATAAAGCCTTCACTTATTTCGATCAGATTAAAGATAACGACAAATATGCACGCGTTGTAAAACCGTATTACGTGCAGTTATATTTTAATGATAAAGATTACGATAAGGCGATTGTAGAAGGAAATGCGTTGCTCAACGAAAATATTTCCGCCGATTATAAAGCGGAAGTTCACAAGATGATTGGCGAAAGTTATTTCATGAAAGGTGATTACAGTTCGGCTTATCCGCATTTAAAAATTTATCTGGAAAGTAAGGGAAAACCTTCTGAAAGTGATTTGTATGAAATGGGATTTGTTTCCGCACATTTGAAAAAATATGATGAAGCGGTTTCTTATTACAATCAATTATTAAACAGTAATTCGGCGACTTCTCAAAACGCATATTACCAGTTGGGAAATGCTTATTTAGAAGTGGGTAAAAAACAGGAAGCGCTTTCTGCGTTTCGTTCGGCGTATCAAATGACATACGATCCGAAAGTTCAGCAACTTGCTCATTTACAATACGCTAAGTTAAGTTATGAACTCGGAAATCCTTTTGAATCTGCTTCAAATGTGATTCAAAGTTATATTACGAAATATCCGAAAAGTCCAGATACTGCAGCAATGAAATCACTTTTGGTGAAATCTTATTTGTATTCAGGTGATTATAAAGGAACATTGGCGGCAATTGATAAAATGCCAAATTCCACTCCGGAAACCGATAAAGTTGATCAGGAAGTTTCTTACTTAATTGGAACAGAAGAATTCAATAAAGGGAATTTAGATGCTGCAGAAAAGTATTTTCTAAGAAGTTTAGAATTCAATATCAATAAAGAATTTCATTCTAGAGCATTGTATTGGTTGGCGCAAACTTATTATCAAAAAGCCAATTATTCTTCGGCGATCGTTCGTTTTGAAAAATTACAGAATGAAAGTTTCCCTGAAAAACAACAGTTGAATTATGATTTGGGTTACGCTTATTTTAAATCAAAGAAATTCGACAAAGCGAAACAATATTTTGAAGCATATTTAAAAGATCCAAAACCGGAGTTTAAAAAAGATGCAGAACTTCGATTGGCAGATACCTATTATGCAAATAATGATCTGAACGAAGCAATTGCAATTTACGATAAAACGGAAAGTGCTGATGATTACACGATGTTCCAAAAAGCGATGGCTTTAGGATTTAAAGGGGATACCGTTGCGAAAATTGCGGAATTGAAAAAGTTGCTGGCTCAGTATAAAAATTCAGAATATTTTGACGATGCACAATATGAAATCGGAACTGCTTATGCCGCGAATGATGATTTTAAAAACTCAAACGATTATTTCACACAAGTCATCAAGACCAGTACAGATAAAGATTTAGTTGCAAATGCTCAGATTTATCGTGCTCAGAATTACATCGACCAAAACGAAGATTCCAAAGCTTTATCTGAATTAAAGTCTCTTGGAAATCAATATAAAAACACGGCGTTTGCAAGTAAAATTGTTCAGGCAGCAAGACCGATTTTCATTAAAAATAATGATGTTTCAGGCTATCAAAAGTTTGCCCAAAGTTTAGGCGTAAGAATCGATGCTTCAGAAATTGATGAAATTAACCTGAACACGGCGAAGTCTTATTACGCAAGCAAAGAATATCAGAAAGCAATTCCGCTTTTTGAAAAATATTTAACGCAGAATCCAACCGGAGAAGGTTTGTATCAGGCGCAATATGAATTGGGAGAAAGTTATTTCCAGACTCAGAATTCTACTAAAGCATTGTTGGTTTTGCAGGAAGTTGCGAATGTTCAGAACGATTATCAGGAAGATGCGCAAACCAGAATTACCCAGATTTATTTAGCGCAGAATAATACGAATGAAGCTAAAAAATATTTGGTGTCGCTTTCTAATTCTACAAACGTGAATGTTAAAAACTTCGCAAATGTAGAATTAATGAAGATTTACGCAGACGAAAAAGATTTCAAAAAAGCAGAAATGCTGGCTGATTTAGTTTTGCAAAATCCTAAAAATTCAGCTTCGGTAAATGAATTGGCGAAAGTAATTAAAGCCAGAAGTTTGATGAACAATGGTAAAGACAACGAGGCGAAAACAGCATATACGGCTTTAGAAAAATCCTCGAATACGGAAGTTGCTGCGGAAGCTTTATATGCAAAAGCGTTCTATCAAAACAAAGGAAAAGCCTTTAAATCATCCAATGAAACGATTTTCAAACTGGCTAATAATTATGCTTCCGAAGAATATTGGGGCGCAAAATCTCTGGTCTTAATGGTTAAAAATTATATTGGCCTAAAAGACAATTACCAGGCGAGTTATACCGCCGATCAGATTATTGCCAATTATGGTGATTTCCCGGAAATTGTTGCAGAAGCAAAGGATTTAAAAAAGCAAATTAAAAAATAAATCCAGTAAGCCACGAAGTGGCGCTATCAATAGCAATGGGTGCAGCCCATTAAAAGAAAATTAAAAAAAACTCCAGCAAGCCACAACGTGGCGAGATCAATAGCAATGGGTGAAGCCCATTGAAAGAAATCAATAAAATGGGTGAATCCCATTGACAAGACGTAATAAAATGGCGAGAAACGATTGAACGTCGAAAAAAAAATAAATAAATGAACAAACGATTTCAAATATTATCCCTGTTATTTTTAGGATTTTCGCAATTTGCATTTTCCCAGATCAAAGAAGAAAAATTGATTTTGGACCGAAAGCGCGAACCGGAAGTAAAGAAAATCGAAAAGAAGAAAACTTCTGTCGAAGCAGAAAAAAATTATCCACCAGAAGAAAAATCTGCGAATCCGCCGACTTACGATATTACCAATGTTCCGGCATCTTCAGATTTTAAAACCTCGCTAATTCAAGGTGAAGATATCTCGCCGAAATTTGATGCAGAATATCAGAACAACTATTTCCAACTCGGAATGGGGAATTACGGTAAAATTCTTGCCGACGGAAACATTTCTACCAAATTAGAAAACGGAATGGAAGTCGGAGGAGATGTCCATTTCCTTTCTACCAATGGTTTGCGTAAGATTTACGACTGGAATTCAAAACAAAATTCCGGTAATGTCGGTTTATATTTGAATTCTTACGGTGATAAAGGGAAATTCAGCATCAATGCCGATTATGGTTTAAATGATTATAACTATTACGGAATTTATGCATTTGATCCAGGTTCTTCGAATATAGATTTAAAACAGAAAACCAATCGTATTAAATTAAATGGTTATTACGATTTTTATTCGAATGAAATTTTAAATGATGTTCGCGTGAAATCATCGTTCCTGACAGATCACTTCCACGCAAAAGAAAATCAGGCTGAAATCCTGGTGAATTTATCAAAGCATGGAGTAGAGCTTCCAAAATTTGATGACGTGAATTTTAATGCCGATCTCGGAGTGAATCTGGAAACGGTACAGTCGGATTTTGATATCCTGAACAAAAATTCCTCCGAATTCTTCAATGCGACTTTAGCACCGAAAATGACTTTCTTTAAAGGAAAATCGTATGTAATGATCGGTTCTGATTTTTCGTTTTTAAATGCTAAAAATTCAAATCTTGTTTTGGCAGATAAGATCAAGAACAATAAAACCTTTTGGTTTCCAAAAGCAGAATTACAGTTTGCAGCGGCAGACGAATTCAAGTTTTATGCAGGAATTACTGGTGGCTTAAAGTTAAATACTTTCGCGAATTTACTGGAAGAAAATCCGTATTTGGTTTCGGATCAGGAACTCCGACCTACAGAAACAAAATATAAATTTTATTTTGGTTTGCGTGGTGATATCGACCAGAATATTAAATACAATTTCAGTGCAGGATTCGGAAAAATGAACGATATTCTGTTCTTCAAAGCGAATGATCTGTATAATTATGCGGTAGATTATAATCGGCCGGCTTACGATTTTGCCAATACTTTCTCTTCGGTTTACGACAACGGAACTGTAAGCGAGGCGAAAGCCAGCGTGCAGTATTTCCCATTAGCGAATCTGGCATTGGACGCGGAATTAAGTTTTGAAAAATATATGCTCGATAATTATGATGACATTTATTATAAGCCATTGGTAAAAGCCAGTATTGGCGGTAAATATGCAATGTTGGACAAAAAATTGAACCTTGGCGCGAAAGTATTTTTCGCGACGGATCAAACCACAAATTCATTTGTACTTGATAATGATGGTATTAATCCCGATGTTTTTTTCTCTGTGCAAAACACAAATGACAAAGTTGGTGGATTTGCAGATTTAAATTTGTCTGCAGAGTACCAGGTTCACAAAAATTTCAGTATTTTTGCACTCGGAAACAATCTTCTCAACACCCAATATCAAACGTACAAAGGTTACAAAGTTTTGGGAGCACAGATTTTGGCAGGAGTGAAGATTCATTTTTAATTAATAATTATTGATTAAAAATTAAAAAATGGCTGCGTAGTTCAACTGGATAGAATATCAGATTTCGGCTCTGAGGGTTAGGGGTTCGAATCCCTTCGCGGTCACAAAAAAAGGATGAAATTAATTTTTCATCCTTTTTTGTTTTCTATCAATTATTATATTAACTTTATTAATTGCATTTTAGTGCAGAATATTATATGATGACTATGAAAAAAATAATTATAATCTTTTCCTTAATTTTTTCAGGAATAGCATTCGGACAGTTTACGATTGCAGATTCATCTGACAGTTGGGAAAAGATAGGCAATGTTTATGCACACACTATTCTGTACGAGCGAACAGATAAGACAAAGGCAAAAATAGAGTATCGCGATTTTCAGAATGTAAATCCATATAGTATGGACTTAAGTTATTATATTTTTGAGTTTTCAACTGAACCTGACACCTTAGAAAAAATATATCAAATATTTAAGGACCATTTTGCCACTAAAAAAGAGGAAACAGTAACTCTACAATTTCCAGAAGGTAAAATGATTCTTGAGTTCGGCAAATCATTTGGCGCTTATTATGGTAATTTTAAATTTGAGAAAGCAAGTGAATTAATAGATAAAGGTGAAAAATCTATGAAAACTTCTGGTGCATTCACTGAAAGACAACTGAGCAAGTTGTTCGGTAAAAAATAGAGATTCTTAATATTATCAGTGTAAGATCGAAGAAATGATGAATTAATAAAATAAAACGACACAACTTAAATAAGTGGTGCCGTCTTTACTTTCGATTAAATCTTAGAATCTATTCAATCTGCTATATATAATGATGTGTTTCTGAATAAACCGGTGCAACTGAATTAATTATTGGTTACCGCAAGTTTTACTTCAATATTGTTTCGTGTCGCATTGGAGTAGGGACAAACCTGATGTGCCTGTTCTGTTAAGGATTGAGCTTCTTCCAAAGAAACACCCGGAACATTCACATCCAGCTCAACCGCTAAGCCAAAACCGCCATTTTCGAGCTGGCCGATGCTCACTTTTGCTTTCACGGTGGTTTCACCACTTTTGATTTTTGATTTTTTAATGACCAAATTTAAAGCGCTGTCAAAACATGCGGAATATCCTGCTGCAAAGAGCATTTCAGGATTAGCAAAATCGTCACTTGCTCCTCCCAGTGATTTTGGAGTTCTAACGTCCAATTCCAGAATTCCGTTTTCACTTTTTACATGTCCGTCACGACCACCTCTAGCGGTTGCATTTGTAGTATATAATGTTTTCATTACTGTTGTTTTTCTATTATCTGTAATAATTTATTGACTGATTCTCTCAGTTCCAGCAGGTCACTTTCCGATAAATTAAGTTTTTCCTGCATTTTCCCCGGAATTGCACAAGCCTGCTTTTGGAGTTGATCGCCTTTATCCGTCAGGAAAACCTCAACTACGCGCTCGTCTTCCTTTTTTCGGTGTCTGATGATATATTCCTTCGCCTCCAGTCTTTTCAATAGGGGAGTCAGCGTTCCGCTGTCCAGGTAAAGCTTTTCACCGATCTGGTTCACAGTAAGTCTTTCAAATTCCCACAGAACCATCATGACCAAATATTGCGAGTAGGTAATATCCAGTTCCTCCAAAAACGGGCGGTACATACCGGTGATTTCTTTGGCGATGAGATAGAAGGGGAAGCAAAGCTGTTCGCCCAGTTTTGGCGTGGGATTTTCCATAATTTAAAAGGATAATTGTATTCCTTTATTTTTTAATGATGAATTCCTCCATAGGAATCCGTACTTTTTTCATGTGCGAAAGATAATCTTTCTCAAGATCTCTGTAACCAAGATAGAGCAGCGTGACACTTTTCAGGCCAAGCTCTCTTAAGCCTAATATTTCATCCACAACTTTATTGCTGAAGCCTTCAGCGGGCGTACTGTCAATTTTAAGTTCTGCAGCCTGCGCCATTGCCAGTCCCAGTGCAATATATGTTTGTCTGGCAGTGTGCGCAAAGTTTTCTTCGGCTGTCTGCGCGCCGTACATCTGTTTCAGTTTGTCGGTATAACTGCTGAATCTTCCTTTCGGCAGGTCCCGTACTTCGGTATGATAATCGTATACCCTGTCTATTTTCTCTTCCGTATAAGTATCCCAGGCGGCAAAAACCAGTACCTGCGATGAGTCTTTCATTACCTCAGGGTTAAGGGCGCCCTGAACCATGAGTTCTTTCAATTCCTGATTTTGAACCACAATAACCCGGAAGGGCTGCAGTCCAGAAGATGTGGGCGCAAGCCTCGCGGCTTCCAGTATTTTATTTAAATCCTCTTCCGATACTTTTTTTGAAGGATCATACGCCTTTACAGCATGTCTCCATTTTAAATCTTCTAATAAGGCCATAACTTTTAATAATTTTCTACCGCAAATATAGTAAACAATTAAATTGCACACAATATAATTAAGGGTTTTTTTTCGTTTTTTATAAAAATCGCTGTTAAAATGCGACATTATCGATATTTTTTCTGTTGATATTAGGCTGAATCCCGCATAAATGTTAAGTTTGCAGACTAAATTAATTTTTTATGAAAGAACTTATTGAAAAAATCAACGCAGAATTTGAAACATTCACCACAGAATCTACACAACAAGCGGAAAAAGGAAACAAAGCAGCTGGTACAAGAGCCCGTAAAGCAGCTTTGGAATTAAGCAAACTGTTCAAGGATTTCAGAAAAGTTTCTGTAGAAGAATCTAAGAAATAAGACTTCTTAAGCCGGCTGTCAGTCGGTTTTTTTTTGCTTTTCATTCTAGGTTTCGCGATCTAACATTAACTGCGCACGAAAATGCAGTTGAAATTTTTAACGGATTTTCAGGTTGTATTTAACTGCAGTTTTTTTCTTCTTTTTATAAGTAAATAAATTTCTATATTTGTGAACACACAAATGCTATGAAAAAATTTACTTTTTTTCTGTTTATCCTATGCGGTATTCAGATATTTCCTCAGATTACTCTTTCAAGAGACAACTCCTTCGCCACCGGCGGAACATTTACGACCGGATTCACTGCCGGCGAAACTGTTTTACAAAGCAATGTCCTGGTCCTGCCGGATAATGCCATCCTTTTCCTCATCAACACTTCTATAAAAAGTTACATCTTAAAGCTCAGGCCCAACGGAAAGTTAGACACTACTTTTGGGAACAATGGCAGGTTGCAGTTTGACCAGAATAATTTTGTAAATGCATTGCTGCAGGGTGAGAAGATCATCGTCTGCTTCGGGCCGAAACCTTCGGATTACAACACCTACGAAGATTCAAAAATTCTGCGGTTTAATTCAAACGGAAGCCCGGACCTAACTTTTGGAAACAGCGGCGTAATAAATGAAGTCACAGAAAGTACCAACCCGCAGTCGCTGAGTGTTTTGGTTCTTGACGACAGAAGTCTTGTGGTCAGCAATTCCAACAGCACAAATGCTAAAAAATATACGGCCGACGGTAAACTGGATACCGGTTATGCCGGTAACGGCGAAATACAGTACGACTATCACTTTCCGCTCGGGCAGTCTGCAAACGGAAAAATTGCAACCTGCGATGTGAATTCACTTTCCTCGTCTGTATTTTCATTCTATCACATCAATGCTTTGAATGCCCATACTGTTTTGGATTTAAATGATAAGATTTGCCACCAGTATAATGGAGTTACATTGCAGAATAAGACCAATGTTTCGACCAGGATGACCAATGAAGGACTCGTATATTCCGTTTTCGAGTACAAAAATTATCCGCTCCCTGATTTCAGCAGATTAGTTGTAATTCGTAATGAGCAGCTTGATTCCGGTTTTAATGGCAGTGGTTTCGTGTCTTCCGCAAATTATGAACAATTTTTAGACACCGGTTTTACAGATAATTCATTTTTTGTCCTTAAACAGAAAGATGATCAGAAATCAATAAGTGCCTATTCCACATCGGGAAATTCCTTAATGATAAACAGCCGCAGTGATTTTAAACTTCTTTCCGGACACGAAATTGAAGTGAAAGACAACTATATTTTAGTCAACTCCATTGTTCCTGCGGACGGACAAAATCCTGAGCAGGTAAAAATTGAAAAGTTTACGGTCGTTGATGAGCGCCTTTCAACAGCAGCTGTCACCCTTAAAAGTATCGAAGTTGAAAATCCGCTTAAGGATTTCCTGCGCATTAAAAATGTTGAGAATGCAGCCGGATTTGCGCTGTACAATACGGAAGGACGGATGGTGTTGGCCTCCAAAAACCCAAATTATATGAGCACCGCCAACCTCCTGCGCGGCAATTATATTTTAAAAATCGATATGAAAGACGGTACTGTCTTTTCGAAAAAACTGATCAAGAACTAGTTTTCTGTACAGCGCATTAAACCGGAACTTTTAACTTCAAAAAAACCGCCTGAATTTCAGACGGTTTTATTTATTTTATTGAATGCGGTTCTAGCCCATCTTTTTTGCATCAGCTACGAACTGTTCCAAACCCTTGTCGGTCAACGGGTGGTTAAGCAAATTCAGGATTGACGGTAACGGCGACGTTACTACATCTGCGCCGATCTTTGCACAGTTGATGATGTGCATTGGCGAACGGATCGATGCAGCAAGAATTTCTGTATCGAACATATAATTATCAAAAATAATCCGGATTTCTTCAATTAAATTCATTCCGTCAACGGAAATATCATCTAACCTTCCGAGGAACGGAGAAACATAATTTGCGCCTGCTTTGGCTGCCAATAAAGCCTGACCGGCAGAGAATATTAAAGTACAGTTGGTTTTAATTCCTTTGTTTGAAAAATATTTTAGAGCTTTAATTCCGTCTTTGATCATTGGTATTTTCACTACGATGTTCGGGTGAATTGCGGCGAGTTCTTCACCTTCTTTGATCATTTCATCATAACTGGTGCTTAAAACTTCGGCAGAAATATCACCGTCAACAATTTCGCAAATGGTTTTGTAACGGTTAAGGATCGCCTCTTTTCCGCTGATTCCTTCCTTAGCCATTAGCGATGGATTGGTCGTAACACCATCTAAAATTCCGAGTTCCTGTGCTTCTTTTATTTGCGCAAGGTTTGCCGTGTCGATAAAAAATTTCATATTGATTTTTGTTTGTGCAAAGGTAAGATACTTTCCTTACATCTTTAATTAAAGGGCGAAGGATTAATCTTCTTTCGCTGACAGTTTTTCTTCAATAACTGCCAATGCAGATCTTACATCGCGCATCTTTTCCATTGAATCTGCATCGATTTCAATATCAAAAGCTTCTTCCACATCCAGAACTACATCGACCAGATTGGCAGAGTTGATATTCAGATCATTGATGAAATCAGTATCTTCGGAAATATCTGCTAAACCTTCTCCGTTTTTTACATAAGGCTTTACAATTTCCTTTAATTTTTTAATGGCTTCTTCTCGGTTCATTATGTGATTTTAATTTTAAGAATATTTTTTAAAGATAGCACATCCGTTTACATCTCCAAAGCCAAAACTTACTTTTGCCGCAAAGTTGATGTCTGCTTTTAGTAGTTTTTGCGGAATACACGCCGCGTCAATGAACTGACCGATCTCTGGATTCAGATCTTCGCAGTTGATGTTTGGCGCGACAAAATTTTCAGATACCTGTAAAACAGTTGCAACAGCTTCTATACTGCCAGCTGCGGAAAGGCAGTGTCCTGTCAATGCCTTCAATGAATTGATGTATGGAAAATCTTTCCCTGAGCGCTTCAAAGCTTCAGATAAGTTCTGAATTTCGGCAGCATCTTTTGCAGTGGCAGTTAAATGACCGCTTATATAATCGATATCGTCTGCTTTAATTCCTGCCTCCAGGATCGCATCCTGCACACACTTTTTTACGGCCGCGGAATTTGGTGCAGTCATACTTCCACCGCCGCGCTGCCCACCTGAATTAATGTTTCCGCCCAGAATTTCACAATAGATTTTTGCATTTCGCGCCAACGCAGATTCCAGATCTTCGATTACCAAAGCGCCGGCGCCACTTCCGGGAACAAAACCCGCTGCAGAAGCACTCATCGGCCGGGAAGCCTTCTCCGGCTGCTGGTTCGATTTGAAAGTACACACTTTTATAGCGTCGAAACCGGCCCAGATATAAGGTCCTGAATCACTTGTGCTACCTGCCAGAATACGTTTTGCCTTGCCGGATTTTATACGGTCAAAAGCCATAATAATACTTTCTGTACCGGTTGTACACGCGGAAGAATTTGTGGTGACCTGGTTTCCCAAACCTAATTTGCCGCCCAGATATGCGGAAATGCCGCTGTTCATCGTCTGCGAAACAGCTGTACTTCCCAGCCTTCGGGTTTGCAGCGCATCGATTTTGTAAATACTTTCACGAAATTTTTCGACGCCGGAGGTTCCTGTGCCGAAGATCGTTCCACTTTCCCAATCCGGATCTGCACGTTCTGATATCTCCAGACCTGCATCTTGCCAGGCATCTAAACCTGCAATCACGCCGTACAAAATTCCTGTTGAATTAAAATTCCTCAGTTCTAAGTCGGTGAAATATTTTTGTAAATTTTCTTTGTCAATAGGTGGCGTCCCCGAAACCTGACAGGAAAACTGCAAATCTGCTAATTGTTGATCGAAGCTTATTCCGGAACGGCCTTCTTTTAAAGCCACACAGAAATCTTCCAAGCCAACACCATTTGGTGCAACAACGCCTAAACCTGTAATGACGACCCTTTTTCCTTTCATAATTTTTTAGTTGCTATTTGGTGTGACTTTCGCACCGATTTCCACGGCTTTTCATAGATTTTTAAATGCTAACTTTAAATAATTTTAATCTGTATGGATAATTTCGCTAAAGCAATTTGTACCTGTTTTCTCAGGGTCGGTAATTCTTTCTCCACGAAATCCATGAAAATCTGTGCAATCTGTGCTCGAAATCAGGCAGCATACATTTTAGCTCACATTAATTTCGTTGCATGATATCGGTGCAAATCTGTGGAATCTGTCCGCAAAGACTTTGCTGCATATTTTTCTATTATTAAAAAACTACTTGATAATTCCCGCGATATGACCTTCACAGACGATTTGGGATTGTACATTCAGCATTTTGACTTTGCATTTTAATTTATTAAATCTAAAATAAATTTTCTCCGAAATGACTGTGACTTTTTCACCCGGAAAAACCGGTTTTAGAAATTCGATTTCTGTAGATGTTAACCCAATCTGACTTTTCGCAGTTAAATCGTTGCCAATCAAAAAGATCCCGAGACAAACAACACCAATTTGTGCCATTGTTTCTGTTAAGATCACACCTGGAGTAACCGGATTATTTTTAAAATGACCTTTATAAAAACCGGAACTTTCTTTAAAAGTAAAAATGCCGGTCACGCCGTTTTCATCCACACGCAACAGATCATCCACGAATAAAAATGGCGCCGAGTAAGGTAGTTTTTCGATAATTTCTGTTGTGTCCAACTTTTTCTTTGTTTTTTTTATAAGCTTATCGAGGCTGTAAATTGTTAATTACAGTCAATAATTAAAAATTAATAATTAATAATTAAAAATGAGATTCTTTTCATCAAAAATTTATACTCAGTAACAATTCATAATCCATAATCATCATTCATAATTCAACATTCATCACAAATCTAACATCTATCATCTATCATCTATCATCTATTGTCTAACATATGTTGCAAAGAATCTAACACAAATGTTCGCCGCCATCGACGGGAATTATGCAACCGTTGATCCAGGCTGCTTCATCTGTACATAAAAGACTGACCACATTTGCCACATCATCGGGCTCAGTTAACCGGTGGAAAGGGTTGCGTTTTTGGGTATGCTCTTTTATTTGCTCACTTCCCGGAATCATCTGTAGCGACCGGGTATCCGTCACGCCTGCCTGAATGCAGTTTGATCGTAGTCCAAACGATGCAAATTCCAAAGCAATGTTTCTGCTAATTGCTTCCAAAGCGGCTTTTGCAGCGGAAACCGCGCCGTAGCTGTTGATCGGTCTTGTACTCCCTTCGCTGGTGAATGCCAGAATTCTTGCATCTTCTGCAAAAAGCCTTTCGCTAAAAATCAACTTTGTCCAGTCGTATAAACTTGTGGCCATCGCCTGAAGTGTAATGCTGAAATCATCTGCAGAAAGGCAATCGTCACCAGTCATAGGTTTTAAATTTCCTTTTGCGATACTGTGTAAGAGACACCGAATTTTCCCGCCCGAAGCTAAAGCTTGTTTCAATTCCGCTAAAATATCCTGCTGATGCTGAAGATTCAGCGCATCTTTGTTTAGGCTTAAAAATCTGATGTTTTGGTCCTGGATCAACGAAAATTCTTTATTAATGACTTCCAATTCTGCACGGGCATTGCGGTGAATAATGCAGATGTTCATTCCTTCTGAAGCCAGTTTTTTTGCAGAAGCTAAACCTAATCCTGAACTTCCGCCCAGGATCAATGCCCAAAAATCTGTATTCTCAAATCTTTTTACCATTGCAGTAAAACTCTTTGTGCAGAAAATCCAGGTCCAAAACTCAGCATCAGACCTTTGTCACCTTTTTGCGGATTTTGATTCATAATTTCTTCTAAAACATAAAGTACGGTGGCGCTTGACATATTGCCGTACAGGCGCAGCACTTCTTTAGTCATATCAATATTTTTTCCTAATTCGGAAAATAAACCTTCAACCATCTGAACGATCTTTTTTCCGCCGGGATGAAAAATTAAGTGGTCGATATCATTAATCTCTAAATTACTTTTCGCCAGAAAAGGGTGAATAATTTCCGGAAAATGTGTCCCGATCGTATCCGGAACTTCGATATCCAAGATCATCTGCAAACCCGAATTTGTCAGTTTAAAACCCATCATATGTTCATTATCATAAAAATGATACATTTCTTCGGCAACGATCTCAGGACCTTCCGCATCTTCATCCGAAGAAAGCAGGACACAAGCTGCTCCGTCGCCAAAAATTGCAGCACTTACAATATTCGCCATCGAAAAATCTGTCAGCTGAAAAGTGGCAGTCGGACTTTCTACCGCAATTACGGCGGCGCGTTTTCCCGGGTTGGCCTGCAGAAAATTTTTAGCATAGATAATTCCGGAAACTCCGGCGGCACAACCCATTTCTGTAACGGGTAATCTAACTATATCCTGGCGTAAATTTAACTTATTGATGAGATAAGCATCGAGCGAGGGAATCATAATTCCGGTGCAGCTTACTGTGATGATATAATCCAGCGACTGTGGTTCCCAGTTGGCTTTCTTTAATGCTTTATCTAAAACTTTTTCGCCGAGGGTCACCACTTCGCGCGCATAAATATCATTTTTTTCTTCAAAAGAGGTAGCAGTGAAAACTTCAACCGGATCCATGATGGAATACCGTTCATCAACTGCAGCACCTTCAAAGATCTTTTTGACTTTGCGCACAAAACGGCTTTCCTGGCCGGCAAGCCACTGGTCCAGAAAAGGTAAAACTTCAGCAGTTTTGCGGGAATGTTTCGGCAGCTGTTTGGCAACTGTAACTATTTTTACGCTCATATATCATTGTGCGGTACACTTGTCCAGGACCTTGCGGAAAGTTATCTGTACCTTTTTTTTAATTATTTTTTTCGATGATCCACTGATACCTGAAAGCCCATTTCCATCTGATACTGTAATTTTTAAAATTCAGGTTTTTGGAATATTTGGTCAAATCTTCTTTTTTAAAGCCGCGCAGGATGGAGATCAAACCATCATCGGCCGTCATTTTATCCAGCCTAAATATAAAGATAATTGCCTGAAAAAGCCGGTATGCGATCTTACTGCGATGCAGATCATTCACCACGATGCCTTTTTTCACAAGTGAAAACAGAACTTTCATAATTCTGACAATCCCTTCATCCTTAAAATGATGTAAAGTAAGTGTAATCAGCGCAATATCGATATTGTTTTTTGAAAAATCGTAATGAAAAATATCTTCTGCGAGATAAGAAATATTATCAAAACCTTCAGAACATTTTCGGGCGTGCCGGATCGTGGCTTCGTTGGCATCAATTCCTATCAGCCGGAAGTTTAATTGATTGCGACTGGCATAATAAGACAGCATGCGAAGCATATCGCCACTGCCACAACCAAAATCAATTATTGTAACCTCCGTATCTGCGGGCACATTTTTAAGTAAATATTTCACGCCATTTAAAGTCACGGAATTGCCGCCCAGAAGTTGGTTGATTTTGGAAATATCATCGAGCGCGGTAACAAGTGCATCGTTATCCATTGAAAAATCGTCCATCGATTCTTCCAGATCAGTGCGGTGAGTCGTGTCTAAAGCCATCAGCATTTTACAGCAATTTTTTTGCCGTGCGTATTTTTAATGATAACCGGGAGTAAAAAAGGAAAGTAGGTGATAAAATCTGTAAGCACTTCCGATAACCGGCTGTTCTCGAAAATTGCACCCAGAAAACGTCCGAACCTTAACCTGTTTTTAAAATTTTTATTCCAGTTCTGGGTATAGTTTTTTTCCATTTGGCTCCTTGTAATTTCTTTTGTAATAAATTTCGCGACCTGTTCTGATGCCAGTTTCGCGCTGTGAATTGCCATTGCCATGCCGTTTCCGCAGAGCGGATGAATTAATCCTGCGGTGTCGCCCATCATTAAAATATGGTTTTCGACATTTTCTTTTTTGTCAAAGTTAATCTGACTTATTGTCAAGGGTTTTTCAAAACAAGAGGTGGAATTTTCCAGAATATTTTTTAAATGTGGATTTTGAGAAACTACTTTTTGCTGAAATTCTTCAATATTTTTAAATTTTTTAAATGATTCAAAATTTGTTAAATAGCAGATATTCAGCAGATCATTTTCAACTTTTGAAACACCGCAATATCCACCTTTAAAATTGTGCAAACCCACAACGTCGTTTTTAAATTCACCTCTATAATGGGATTTTACCGCAAGCCAGGGCGATTTTTGCGCGATAAAATTCCGGTGCATTTTTAAATCCAGATTTGACCTTTTTCCAAAAGCACCCAATGCGACTGCTGCCGTGAGCGTTTTGCCGGAGGCTAATTTAACTTCAAAGTAATCATCTTTAAAAATAACTTCATTCACCTGGTCTTCAATAATCTCGCAATTTTGTGAAAGGGCTTTTAAATAAAGTGCATGATCCAAAGTGTATCTGCTGATCCCAAATCCACCCAGCGGAAGTTTGGTTTCAATAGTTCGGCCGGATTCTGATGAAAACTGTAATGTGGAAACGTGCGTTGGTTTTAATTCTTCAATATTAATTCCCAACCAGTCAAAATAGGGAAGGACTTCATTGGAAATATATTCGCCGCAGACTTTGTGTTTTGGGTAAGAATTCTTTTCGATAACAGTCACTTCAGCCCCCGCTTTCGAAAGGTGAATTGCACTCGTTAAACCTGCTAAACCGCCACCAATGATGATGACTTCGGTATTGCAATTTGAATTCTTCAATTTTTTTATTTAAATGTAGTAAATTTTAAACCACGAAATTTTTTTAATAACCACAAAGGCACAAAAGTTTGATTCTACAATTTAATTTTTAAACACATAAGTTTAAGTTCAAAAGCAATACCCCGAAAAGGACACATTAGTTTTCAATTCCCGAAAGAATTCTTAATGAACTTAACTTTTTCGTGATTTTTAATGGTAAAAAATTTAAGATTATTCTGTCGCAGATTTAGCAGATTCTCTTTAACACATGAGTCACATCAGTTTCAAGTAGATGCAAGGTTCACTAAAGGTTGGTGCGGAATCTGATTTTTGTAAGGAATCTTAAAGAAACTTAACTCCTTAACCAAAGCCTTAATGGTGAATTCTTCCACGATTCTAATGCAATCTTTTGAACATCTAAATATTCCTCCAAATTTCTATGGTATATTTTGCGGTTAAAAATAATAACAAAAAACCTCACGTTTCCGCAAGGTTCAAGCATAAATAGATGTTGTATTTTCATCAACGAATTCTCAAATCAACACATCATCAAATCAGATTTTCTCATCCTTAATCTCCTCCACAATCTCCGGATTCAACAGCGTAGAAGTATCACCGAAATTGGCAAAATCACCTTCTGCAATTTTTCTCAGAATACGCCGCATAATTTTCCCGGAACGGGTTTTCGGCAAGGCTGAAACAAACTGTATTTTATCGAGTTTTGCGATTGGCCCGATGGTTTCGGCAATCAGATTGTTGATCTCTTTTCGCAGGTTGTCCTTATCACGGCTTTCTCCCGTATCTTTCAACATTACAAAACCATAAAGCGCACTTCCTTTTACATCATGCGGATAACCGACAATCGCGGATTCTGCCACCGCCGGGTGAAGGTTTACGCTGTCTTCAATCGGTGCAGTTCCCAAATTATGTCCGGAAACAATGATCACGTCGTCAACACGTCCGGTAATCCGGTAATAACCAACTTCATCTCTCAAGGCGCCATCGCCGGTGAAATATTTCCCAGGGAAAGCAGTGAAATAAGTTTCCTTATATCGTTGATGATCACCCCAGATTGTCCGTGCAATTCCAGGCCACGGAAAACGGATGCATAGATTCCCATCTACTTGATTTCCGGTAATTTCATTTCTTTTATCATCCATTAAAACGGGCTGAATTCCCGGCAATGGCAAAGTCGCATAAGTCGGTTTTGTCGGCGTGATAAACGGCAATGGCGAGATCATAATTCCTCCGGTTTCAGTCTGCCACCACGTATCAACAATTGGACATTTTTTCTTGCCCACATGATCATTATACCAGTGCCACGCTTCGTCATTAATTGGTTCACCAACCGAGCCAATTATTCTTAAACTCGACAAATCGTGTTTCTCAACCCATTCGTACGATTCTTTTGCCAAGGCACGGATCGCCGTCGGAGCCGTATAAAATTGCGTAACTTTATGTTTTTCAATCACTTCCCAGAAACGGTCCGGTTCCGGGTAAGTAGGAACGCCTTCAAAAATAACCGTCGTTGCACCATTGGCCAGCGGTCCGTATAAAATGTAAGAATGTCCCGTAATCCAGCCAATATCCGCTGTACACCAGTAAATATCGTTTTCTTTGTAATTGAATACATTTTTGAAAGTATATGCCGTGTAAACCATAAATCCTGCCGTGGTATGCAACATTCCTTTGGGTTTACCGGTAGAGCCCGAAGTGTATAAAATAAACAAAGGATCTTCTGCATCCATAATCACCGAAATAAAATCGGAAGGTGCTTTTTCATACAGCGGTGCCAACCAAAGATCTCTTCCTTCCTTCATTTTCACCTCGCCGCCAGTTCTCTTTACTACCAGAACTTTTTCAACAGTCGGGCATTTTTCTACTGCTTCGTCAATAATTCCTTTCAGATCGATCGATTTCGCACCGCGGTAACTTCCGTCCGAACAGATGATCATTTTCGCTCCACAATCGTTAACCCTGGATTCCACAGCATTTGCCGAAAATCCGGCAAAAATAACAGAGTGAACCGCGCCCAATCTTGCACAGGCCAACATCGTCACGGCCAATTCCGGAATCATTGGTAAATAAATGCACACACGGTCGCCTTTTTCTATGCCCTGATCACGCAGCACATTTGCCATTTTACAAACGCGGTCGCGCAATTCGCTGTACGAAATATGTTGCGCCTCTTCTTTCGGATCATTCGGCTCAAAAATAATCGCTGTTTTATCGCCGCGCTCATTCAGATGGCGGTCGATACAGTTCTTCGTGATATTAAGTTTTGCATTTTTAAACCACTGAATTTTAGCGTCTTCCATATTGTAGTCCACCACTTTGGACCACCGCTGATACCACACAAAATTCTCATCGGCCACTTTATCCCAAAACTTTTTCGGATTTTTTATCGACTTTTTGTACTGCTTAAAGTAATGCGGTAAGTCATCGATCACGTAATTTTTCATAGTCTATCCGTATTTTAATCTTAATGTTTTATCAGGAGCCGGGAACCTGCTATCCGCTCATACTCCTCGCGCCAGGGCTTTATCCCGCGCTTGCTGCGGGGTATCCGCTGCTATCAGGGCTGGTTACGGGCGGTTATAAAACCGAGGTTCCACTTACCCGAAATTTACGATTTTAATTGAAAGTGACATCTGCTAAGAGCAATTTTTATCAGACACAGCCAACCAATCTTTATATTTATCTTCATTTAAACCGGAAAAAAACCCGTAGTTTCCAAAAAAATAATATCTTTGCAATTAATGAAAAGAATATTTCCATTAGACGATTTACATAAGGGCAGCAATGCCGACATCACCGATATTTATTATGATAACGAAGCTTTTTTGGCTTCGTTTTTTTTTGATTAAAAATTAAAATTATGCTTAGAACATCTGATCTATCCGTTGAGAAAATTCACAAATTGCTTCAGCAAGCCGACGCTTTTTCCAAAGGCAAAGTATTAAAGGCGAAACAGGAAATTTATGTGGCCAATCTTTTTTTTGAAGACAGTACCAGAACCAAAACGAGTTTCGACGTGGCCGAAAGAAAGTTAGGGCTGAATGTGGTTCCTTTTGATATTTCCGCAAGTTCAGTAAATAAAGGCGAGTCACTATATGACACAGTGAGAACCCTGAAAAGCATCGGAATTGATCTTTGTGTGATCCGGCATAAAAAGGAAAAATTTTACGATGAGTTTGAGGGAATCGATATGGCGGTCATCAACGGCGGCGATGGAACCGGTAACCATCCTTCTCAAAATATCTTGGATTTAATGACCATTCAACAGGAGTTCGGCAAATTCGAAGGTTTAAAAGTAGGCATCGTGGGCGACGTGAAACACAGCAGAGTTGCAAATTCTAATGCCGAAGTTCTGAGAAAACTCGGTGCGAAAGTTTTCTTTTCCGGTCCCGAACAATGGTTTGACGAAGGCACAATCATAAACGGAACTTATCTGTCGATCGATGATCTGATTAAAGAAGTCGATGTTCTGATGCTCCTCAGAATTCAACACGAAAGGCACGAAAGCACTGAGAAGTTAAAATTCTCTTCCGATAAATACCACAGGCAGTTTGGTCTGACCAGGGAACGCGAAAAAGCAATGAAAAAAGGGGCTGTCATTATGCACCCAGCTCCGATCAACAGAGGCGTAGAGATTGATGATGAACTGGTCGAATGTAAACGGTCGCGAATTTTCAAACAGATGGAAAACGGTGTGTTCGCCAGAATGGCAATTCTAAAGACTGCGCTGGAAGCAAAGGGGTTTGAGTTTGAATAAAAGACTTTCAGAACAAGGAACCAGGAGCCAAATAGTCGACAGTTAATAATTGACAGTTGACAATTGACGGAAAGTTAAAACAAGTCAAAGGCCTTGCATCTTGGTTCATGGATCATTGTTCTCAATCAAAAAAACAAAAATGAAAAAGAAATTAATATTAGAATCCGGCGAAGTGTTCCACGGAAAAGGTTTCGGAGCCGAGCAGGACATTGAAGGCGAAATCGTTTTCAATACCGGAATGACCGGTTATCAGGAATTGATTTCCGATCCTTCCTACTGCGGGCAAATCGTTTGTATGACCTATCCGCTCATCGGAAATTACGGAATTAACCGCGACGATTTTGAGTGTATCGAACCTGCAATAAAAGGTTTGATCGTAAAAGAAGTCTGTGATTTTCCATCAAACTTTAGAACTCAAATGGATCTGGACGAATTTTTCCAAAAGCGAAATCTTTCCGGAATCTCAGGAATCGATACCAGAAGATTAACCAGAGTTCTTCGAAATTCAGGCGTTGTAAAAGGTAAAATAGTAAATGAAGATGCTGATGAAAATTTAGTAATCGAAAATTTAAAAGCCTCTGTTTTAGCCACCGATCAGGTTGCCCAGGTTTCTACCAAAACACCGTATGCAAATCCGGGAAGAGGTTTGAAAGTGGTCTTAGTTGATTACGGTTCAAAACTCGGGATTTTACGTGAACTCGCTCAGAGAGATTGCGACGTTATCGTAGTTTCTCAGGATACTACCGCGGAAGAAATTCTGTTGATCAATCCGGATGGAGTTATGCTTTCCAACGGTCCCGGAGATCCGGAAGATGTAAAAGGTGCTATCGAAATGATTCAGAAACTTTTAGGTAAAGTTCCCATTTTTGGAATCTGTTTGGGACATCAGTTGATTGCCTTAGCATGTGGTGCCAGAACTTTTAAATTAAAATTCGGACATCGTGGTGGAAATCATCCTGTGTTGGATCTGAAGAAAAATAAAGTCGCGATCACCTCACAAAATCACGGTTATGCTGTCGATCAGAAATCTTTGACGAACACCGATTTAGAAGAAACGCACATCGCCTTGAATGACCGAACAAACGAAGGTTTGAAACATAAAATTCATCCTTGCTTTTCTGTTCAATACCATCCGGAAGCAAGTCCGGGACCGGAAGATGCAAATTATTTGTTTGATGAATTTATTGAGTTAATGGAAGAATTTAAATCTAAAAAATTATCTAAGTAAAGATGGCAAAACGTACAGATATAAAAACAATCCTCGTTATCGGAAGTGGTCCAATCATCATCGGACAGGCTGCAGAATTTGATTACGCAGGAACGCAGGCTTGCTTATCTTTGAGAGAAGAAGGCTACAAAGTAATTCTCATTAACTCAAATCCCGCAACGATTATGACCGATGTAGAAATTGCCGACAAGGTTTACATTGAACCGATTTCTCTTGAATTTGTAAGTCATATTATTCGCAAAGAACGTCCGGATGCACTTTTGCCAACTTTAGGTGGACAAACTGGATTGAATATGGCCGTAGAATTGCAAAATTCCGGCATTTTAGAGGAATGTAAAGTGGAAGTTTTGGGAACTAAACTTTCCGCCATCAATCAAGCGGAAGACCGTGATTTGTTCCGTAATTTAATGCACGAATTAAACGAACCTGTTCCGGATTCTGATATTGTAAATGATGTTGAAGGCGCTTTAAAATTCGCGGAAAAAATAGGTTATCCCGTTATTGTTCGTCCGGCTTTTACGATGGGCGGAACTGGAGGCGGAATCGCAAATAATGATGAGGAACTGAAAGAAATTACAAGTTTCGGTCTCAAATACAGTCCTGTTCGTCAATGTTTGATCGAAAAATCCATCGCTGGTTTCAAAGAAATTGAATACGAAGTGATGCGCGATAAAAACGACAACGCCATCGTCGTCTGTAATATGGAAAATATCGATCCGGTCGGAATTCATACCGGAGATTCTATTGTTGTTGCGCCTTCGCAGACTTTGTCGGATCGGGAATATCAAATGTTGAGAAATTCTTCCTTAAAAATTATTCGCGCTTTAGGAATTGAAGGAGGATGTAATGTTCAGTTGGCTTTAGATCCTAATTCTTACGATTATTATATTATTGAAGTAAATCCAAGAGTTTCGCGGTCATCGGCTTTGGCAAGTAAAGCAACCGGTTATCCGATTGCAAAAATTGCTGCAAAAATTGCGGTTGGTTTAACTTTAGATGAAATCATGAATCCCGTAACGGGAACTTCTTACGCCTGTTTTGAGCCTGCTTTGGATTATGTGGTGACAAAATTTCCACGTTTTCCCTTCGATAAATTTGAAACTGCAGATCGCCGACTTTCTACCCAAATGAAAGCAACAGGTGAAGTGATGGCAATCGGAAGAAATTTTGAAGAATCTTTGCAAAAAGCCATTCGTTCTTTGGAAACTGGTTTAAGACATATTGGTTTAAAATCAAAAGACGCCGCAGCTTTAACCGAAGAAGAAATCGAAAGAAGAATCCGTATTTGTGATGACGAGCGTTTATTCATTATCGGTGATGCTTTGCGACGTGGTTACGACTGGGAAAAAATTGTAGAGTGGAGCAAAATTGATAAATTCTTCATCTGGAAAATTAAAAAACTCATCGATTTTGAAAAAGTAATTGCGGCAAACGCATTCAAAAAACATATTTTAATTGAGGCAAAAAAACTGGGTTTTTCAGATTTAAGCATCGCAACTTTATGGAATTCCACTCAAAAGGAAATTTTCGAATTCAGGAAAGAAAACGGAGTAATGCCGGTTTATAAGATGGTCGATACGTGCGCCGCAGAATTTGAAAGTGAAACCCCATATTTCTACGGAACTTACGAAGAAGAAAATGAAAGTGTTCCCTCAGATAAAGAAAAAATCATCGTTCTCGGTTCCGGTCCAATTCGGATCGGACAAGGTGTCGAGTTCGATTACGCCACTGTTCATTCTGTTTGGGCGATCAAAGAATTGGGTTACGAAGCCATCATCATTAACAATAATCCGGAAACGGTTTCCACGGATTTTTCCATTTCCGATAAATTATATTTTGAACCTTTAACGGAAGAAGATGTAATGAATATCATCGATCTGGAAAAACCAAAAGGTGTCGTAGTGCAATTTGGTGGACAAACCGCCATTAATTTAGCGGATAAACTGGCTTCTTACGGCGTTCAGATTTTAGGAACTTCTCTGGAAGATTTAGACCGCGCCGAAAACAGGAATAAATTTGAAGCTGCACTTCAGGAAATGGGAATTCCGCAACCTTTAGGAAAAACCTGTTTTACGAAGGAAGAGGCATTAATTATTGCTAATGAAATCGGATTTCCGGTTTTGGTTCGTCCGAGTTATGTTTTGGGAGGTAGAGCAATGGAAATTGTATATGATGAAATGGAACTCGCTCATTATATGACGAATGCGGTGAAAGAAAATTCTGAACATCCGATTTTAATTGACCGATATTTAACCGGGAAAGAAGTTGAAGTTGACGCGATTTCCGATGGCGAAACCGTCGTGATTCCCGGAATTATGGAACATATCGAAAGAGCCGGAGTACATTCCGGAGATTCCATTGCAGTTTATCCGCCGCAAAATATTAACGCTGATCAGATCGCAACTTTAATAGATTATACCGAAAGATTAGCAAAAGGATTGAATGTCATTGGTCTAATGAATATTCAATATGTTCTTTATCAAGGCGGAGTTTATGTGATTGAGGTAAATCCAAGATCGAGTAGAACTGTTCCTTTCTTGTCTAAAATTACCGAAATTCCAATGGCAAACTTAGCTACAAAAGCGATTTTAGGTCAAAAATTAAAAGATTTAGGATACAAAAACGGCTTGGCTCCGGTAAAAGACGGAGTTTTTGTGAAAGTTCCGGTTTTCTCATTTTCAAAACTGACAAGAGTTGATATTTCACTCGGACCGGAAATGAAATCTACAGGAGAAGTAATGGGAAAAGACATTACCTTAGAAAAAGCTTTATATAAAGGATTGATCGGAGCAGGAAGAAAAGTTCCTTTACACGGTGCAATTTTATTCACGGTTGCAGATAAACATAAAGCCGAAGCATGCGACCTGGCCAGAAGATTTCAGGAAATTGGTTTTAAAATCTGGGCAACAGAAGGAACCGCCAATTATTTTGAGGAACACGGAGTCCGAACGAAAATCGGTTATAAAATAGAAGAAAATCCGGAAATTAATTTGATCGATCTAATTCAAACCGGAAAAGTTCAATACATTGTAAACACTATGACCAAAGGAAAACAATCCGAAAGAGATGGATTCCAAATCCGCAGAACTTCTGTAGAAAACGGAGTTCCGTGTTTGACATCGATGGATACCGCGGAAGCGATTTTAAAAGTCATCGAAAGTATGAGTTTTAAAATGGAGATGATGTAAATTATTCAATCCTTCAAGGATTTTAAATCCTTGAAGGATTTCCAACTCATTACCGGCGAAGATTTATTCTTCGCCATTTTTTTTTCTTTTCATTTAATTTTTACGCTGTACAAAATATTTTTTACCTTGTATCAAATTATCTGAATGGATCTTTGGCAGCGACGCACGTATTTTCTTAACCTTCTTGCAGAACATCTTTTGCTTTCTTTGGGTTCGCTTACGGCCGTTACTGTTGTGGGTATTTCGCTGGGCATTTTTGTTTTTTATTCAGCAAAAAGCCGTAAAGTAATTCTCCCATTAATCAATTTTCTCTACACCATTCCGTCAATTGCCATGTTTGGTTTATTGATTCCTTTAGTCGGAATTGGACTGAAAAACGCCTTGATCGTTTTAATTATTTACGGATTACTTCCTATTGTCAGAAGTACTTACAGCGGTTTAAAGGAAGTTCCGCTACAATTAGTTGAAGCTGCGGAAGGATTAGGTTCAACGCAAATTCAAGTTTTTAAAAATATTTATTTTCCTCTCGCTTTACCTTCCATTTTATCGGGTTTAAGAATTACCGTCGTCATGATTGTTGCCTTGACCGGATTGGCTGCATTGATTGGTGCAGGAGGATTAGGTCAGGCAATTTTTCGGGGTTTAAATACGATGAATACGGGATTAATTGTGACTGGATCTTTGGGGATTTCTCTGTTTGCAATTTTGGGTGATCAATGGATCGGTCAGTTTGAAAAGAACGAAAGTTTGCTCCGGGTGATTTCTAAAAACGCGAACAGAACTCAGAAAAACAGGATCATTTTTTCTTCACTTTTTGTTTTGATCTGCACTTTTGCAGCTATTTTTTACCAAAATCCATTTTCTTCAAATAATTCCAAAACCATCACTGTTGCTTCGAAACCGACAAGTGAACAATTTATTTTGGGCGAAATTATTTCTCAAACCATTGAGAATAATACCGATATTAAAGTCATTCGTAAATTTGGAATTGGAGGCGGAACCACCAATATTCATCCTGCAATGTTGTCCGGTGATCTGGATATTTATGTGGAATATTCCGGAACAGCGTGGCTCAATGTTTTGAAAAAAAAGTTGCCTGAAAATAATCTGATCGATTTTAGTAATTTAAATGAAACATACCAAAATCAGTTTCAATTAAAATGGCTCGGTCTTTTGGGATTCAACAATACTTACGGTTTGGCGATCTCTAAAAAAAATTTAGATATTTCGAATTTTTCTGAATTAGCTGATAAAAGTTCAGACTTTACTTTCGGGGCAGAATTTGATTTTTTCGAAAGAAGTGATGCGTTTCCGGGGTTGATAAATATTTATCCTTTTAACTTTAAAAAACTGGAAGAAATGGATATCAACCTTCGTTATCAAGCTTTTGAGCAGGGAAAAATTGATGCGGTTGATGTTTTCACAACGGACGCGCAAATAAAACATTTAGATTTAAAAGTTCTGAAAGACGATAAAAATTATTTCCCCAATTATGAAGCGGGAATCATCATCAGAAATGAAATTGCAAAAAAATATCCCGAAGTTGAAAAATTGCTTTCCGCTCTGAATGGAAAAATTTCAACGGAAAAAATGCAGCAACTCAATTATGAAGTGGAAGTGGAGAAAAAATCTCCAGCTGAAGTTGCCCAGATTTTCCTTAAAAATTTAAATAATTAAGATGAGTCAAAATACCATCATTTCTGTGGAAAATGTCGATTTTAGATATGAGGAGAAATTCATTTTGAAGGATTTTTCATATCGTTTCGAAAGGGAAAGTTTCACCTGTATTTTGGGCGAAAGTGGAAGTGGAAAATCAACTTTGCTTCGATTAATTAACGGTTTGCTTCTTCCCGAAAAAGGTTTAATTAAAATTGAAAGTGAAACATTAACGCCACAAAATCTCATTGAAAAAAGATTGCAAATGGGTTATGTTTTGCAGGGAAATTCTTTATTTCCGCATCTTACAGTTTTTCAAAATATGGCTTATTGCCTAAAGTTATTAAAGAGACCGGATGAATTTTGCAAAGAAAAAATTTTAGAATTACTTCCATTAATTGGATTGAAAAGTGAACTTCTACAAAAATTTCCGCACGAAATTTCGGGTGGTCAAAAACAAAGAGTCGGAATTATTCGCGCCATCGCACATGATCCAAAAATCGTTTTGATGGACGAACCTTTTTCGGCGTTGGACAGCGAAACGCGTGAGAAACTACAGGTCCTGGTAAAAGATATCCATCAACAACTGAAGACCACCTTCGTAATGGTGACACATTCCAGAGAAGAAGCAGAAACCCTTGCGACAGACATTCTGGAAATGTGATTATTAAGCACAACTGTTTTCTTCGTTTCTCAATATTCCTTTTTAATAATTTTTAAATTCAATTTTGTTTACTTTTTTCAGTTGGCAGTCTATTTTCCGGACTGACGAATTCATAAAATAATTTAATTATAAAAATGATTTGCATATAAAAGGAGTGTAAACCTGAAGCGATTCTTAAAAATTGTTAAAATTATCTGCTTAAATATCCGCTGGCATTTTTATTGTGTCTGTCTTAGGGACTTTGAAAAAATATATTAATCCTAAAATTTAACTATTATGGAAAATTCCACAAATTACAGA
The DNA here is from genome assembly GCF_000422265.1 of Kaistella palustris DSM 21579. Lineage (GTDB taxonomy): Bacteria > Bacteroidota > Bacteroidia > Flavobacteriales > Weeksellaceae > Kaistella > Kaistella palustris. Next base: position 177,821 of record NZ_KE383813.1, on the reverse strand, counting down.
CCTGAATATCGAAATGATTATGTCTCAAAAGTATTTAATACCAGAGAAGATGCTGACAGAGCCTATAACGATCTTTCAGAAAAAGGATATTCACAGGATGACATCAATGTAATGATGTCCGACGATACAAGAAACAGATATTTTACCAATGAGCATGACAGTGATGATACCGCTTTAGGAGATAAGGTGGCTGAAAACGCCGGCAAAGGATCGCTGATCGGAGGTGGAATTGGTGCTGTAGTGGGAGCTGTGGCCGCAATTGGGTCCAATGTGCTGCTTCCGGGATTAGGACTGATTGTTGCAGGTCCGCTTGCTGCAGGTTTGGCGGGTGCCGGAACGGGTGCTGCAGCTGGAGGCCTGATTGGTGCATTGACCGGAGCAGGTGTTCCTGAAGATGAAGCAGAAAGATACAGAGACCACATTAAAGATGGTGGAATTTATATGGGCTTCAAACCGAGACATGAAGATGATGCCCGTGCCACCTACGACAGTTGGTATTCAAATGACTCAGGAAATATGTAATAAGCAATTAGCATATATGATAAAAACCACCTTAAACTGAGGTGGTTTTTTTTGTTTTATGCAAAGTATCAGCGGTTTAAACTTCTCCCATCACCACCATTTCCTCCATTGTCGGCGTAGCATTTCCACCTTCTTTTTCAATGGTAATAGCAAAAGCCTGCGGTTTTTCCACCGTTTTCATCGGTTGAATTTTTTCAGATTTTACGTGATCGTAAAGGCCCATATCTACAGGTTTTCCATCGACTATTGCCCAAAGCTGATACTGCTTTCCGGTCGGTGCGGCCGGCATATTTTTCAGGTCAAGATAAACTTTTTCCCTAGGGTTCCAATATACTTCCGCGAGCATTCCCGGATATTTTCCAACGCCTTTCAGTTCAATTTTTTTTGAATTCTGAAGCATTTTATTCATTTCTTCAAGGTTTGTCACCTTTGAACTGAGTTCGGTATTGTTCTTTGCAAAAGTTTGCAGCTCACTGTTTTTGTGATTGAGCTGAAAACCTAAATACCCCAGGCCAAGCAAAGCAGCAACAGAAGCAGCCTTCATCCATACCGGTATTGAACCGCTGGTTTTCTTGTCCTGTCTTTCAGCATTAATGGCGATGATTTCACCTTTCTCTTTAGAAGTTCCAAATTCAATTTTCTTCAGAATTTCTTCTTTTACATGTGGCGGTGGTTTTATAGCGCCCGCGGTAGCTAATTTTTCAAAAGTTTCCTGCATTTCGAAAAGTGCGTTCTGCACCTCGGTATTATTTTTTACCACACATTCCAGAATAGCGCTTTCCTCTTGGGTGAGTGTTCCCATGACATAAGCTTCTATAACGCCGGATGATATGTATGTTTTAATATCCACTTTTATCTAAGTAAAAAAAATAAAAAAATAATTTTAAAGTCTTTCAGAATGATCTTCAGTTCATTGAGTGCAGCTCTGGTACGCGTTTTAACCGTTCCTAGGGGAATTCCTAGTTCCTCTGAAATCTCTTCCTGCGTAAGACCGCCAAAATAAGCCTTTTGTATAAGAATTTTATAATCTTCGCGTAATGTGTCTACACCTTTCTCCACCTCATTAAATTCATGCTTCTGTTCCGTAGAAAGTGGGTTACTGCTATTTACGAATTCGGGAAGACTTTGGTTTTTTAAATCGTTTTGAAAGGATTTGGATTTGATCTTGTCGAGTGCGGAATTTCGCGCGATATTAAGCATCCAGGTGTATAAGGAGCCTTTTTTTTCATCGTAACTGGCAATCGAATTCCAGATCTTTACGAAGGCGTCCTGCAAAACTTCATTGCTTTCTTCGGGGTATTGTACAATCCGGTATACAATACCGTAAAGTGCTGCTGCATAATTTTCATACAGATAATTAAAGCCCTGTTCATCCTTACTCTGGAGTAACGATAAAAGCTGGTCGGAAGAAAGTGTTGTTTTTTTCAATGTGTCAAACGCAGTTCAAAAATAGTTTTTTTTTAACTAATGACAAAACCGCGGTGATGCGGTGATAATTATTAATCCAGGTCGCGGTAGATCCGTCAAATCATTAACCCAGGTCGGTTTGAAAATAGTTATAAATGAAGTGCTCTTGATTTTAAAAACTTTGCAGGCCTTATCCAGTGGCGGTTTCCGGTAAAAGATCTATCAATTTTTCAGAAAAATAAAACCAGAAAGCAAATAGCTTCGTAAATGAAAGTAACACAAATCAATATATCACACATTAAAAATTCTTTATTATGAACTTTACAAAAATTACAGCCGCCGCTCTGGCACTCACAATGACTTTCGCTGCTGCAGGTACGGCCACCGCCCAGACGATGGCTAAAAAACAAAACACAGTAATGGTCGGTGGAGCAGCAATGTATCCCACCAAAAATATCGTGGAAAATGCGATGAACTCCAAAGACCACACCACCCTGGTTGCCGCAGTAAAAGCGGCGGGTCTTGTGGAAACACTGGAAGGCAAAGGATCTTTTACGGTTTTTGCACCTACTAATGCGGCCTTCGCAAAACTTCCCGCAGGAACAGTAGAAATGCTGGTAAAGCCGGAAAACAAAGCAATGCTCACAAAGATCCTGACTTACCACGTGGTTCCAGGTAGAATCTCAGCCAAAGACCTTTGGATGTGGACCAAGAAAAATAACGGAAAATACATGACCAAAACCGTAGAAGGGGAGGAGCTTACGTTCTGGACCAAAGGAAAAGACATGTATATCATGGATGCGAAAGGTAATTCCGCAAAAATTACCATTGCAGATGTAAATCAGTCAAATGGTGTCATTCACGTAATTGATACAGTGTTAATGCCATAGTTTCATAGTTTTATTTTTAGGGAGTCACTTAAATTTCGGTTTAGGTGACTTTTTTATGGCAGCCTCCACATTTTACAGCCTTTTTCTTATCTTTAATAAAATTTAAAATCATGAAAAAATTATTCCTGTGCACTTTTCTGGCGATCTCTTTTTCCGCTTTTTCACAATGGAATCTTCCTGCTGCAAGTCCGCGACAGACATTAACGCAGCAATTCTCTATGTCTAAGATCACTGTAGATTACGGCAGACCTTTAATTAAAGGCAGAAAGATATTTGGCGAACTCGTTCCCTTTGGTAAAGTATGGCGCGCCGGGGCCAATAGCGCTACAAAAATCACCTTCGAACAATCTGTGAATTTTGGGGGTAAAACCGTTGCGGCCGGGACGTACGGCTTATTTATAATCCCACAGGAAAAGGAATGGAAAATTATTCTTAATAAAGATGCAGCCCAATGGGGTGCATTTACGTATGATGAAAAACTGAATGTGACCGACGTCACTGCACCGGTTCAAAAGTTAACCGAAAAGCAGGAAGCATTTGAAATTTCAATCAATCCGAAAGATGACAGTTCCGCAGACCTCATATTTAAATGGGATTATACAAAAGTGGTAATTCCGCTTCAAACTGGTAATCCCACAGCAGTGGCAAAAATCCTCGAAAAACTGAAAGAAATCAAGCAGATCGAAAAAGATGCTGCCACACAAAAATAAAATCATGGTGAACTACGGTTCACTTTTTTCTACTAAGAAGTACTTTATTTTTGGCTACTGAATATGAATTCAATTGAAAATCCACAAGACATCCCTAAGTTCATCGATTTAAAGGAAATTGAAACGCCACTCGGAACCATGTATGCTGCTGCGGTGGACGCGGGAATCTGCATGCTCGAATATGCTGACAGAAACAACCTCCAAGCTGAACTGGCAGCTCTCGCAAATTCCTTTGATGCCGAAATCACCTGGCGTGAAAGTTTTCACCTTAAAATTTTGGAAAATCAACTTTCAGAATATTTTTCGGGCGAAAGAAAAATATTTTCAGTGCCGCTTGCACCGGTCGGAAGTGCATTTCAAAAAACAGTCTGGGAAACGCTGGCACGGATTCTTTATGGTGAAACCTGGACCTACCGAGCGCAGGCGGAGATTCTGGGCGACGTAAGAAAAGTCCGCGCTGTAGCCAACGCGAACGGCATGAACAAAATTTCCATCCTTATTCCTTGCCACCGCGTCATCGGCAGCAATGGAAACTTAACCGGTTATGGCGGCGGGATCTGGCGCAAACAGAAATTGCTGGAACTTGAGAAAGCAATATTGTTCTGATCCTAAAAGATGGTCTGTTTCGTTAATCAAAAAAACCAATTTTAACCGTTAAAAATATATGTTATGAATTTCTCGCTGCAGCCTGTACTTGAAAATGATCTTCTAAAACTTCAGCCCTTGACTGCAAATGATTTCGAAAAACTTTACGCCGTAGCTTCGGACCCGGAGGTGTGGGCGATGCATCCGAATAAAGAGCGATACAAGCGCGAAGTTTTTCAGAATTTTTTTAATGGCGCATTCCAAAGTGGCGGCGCGTTTTTAATTTTAGACAAAAAATCAGATGAAGTTTTGGGCAGCACACGCTTTTACGATTATAATGAAAAGGAAAAAACTATATTGATTGGCTACACTTTTTATGGCACAAAATCCTGGGGTAAAAACATTAATTCCTCAGTAAAGAAGATGATGTTGGATTATATTTTTCAATTTGTTGACCGCGTTATTTTTCATGTCGGCAAAAATAATATTCGCTCTGTGAAAGCAATGAACAAACTTGGCGCGGAAAATAAAGGAGAGGAAGAAGTGGCGTATTTTGGCGAAGATTCAAAAACAAATATCATCTTCGAAATTAAAAAAGAAGACTGGCAGCGCTGGACTTACAACGATCAGTTACCGGCACATTCCTGAAACATCTCGGCACCGAAATAAAAAACAAAAAGCCACACGATACCTTTCACTGTGAAAAATATCAATCCGCCAACACCTACGCGTTTAAACCACGTTTTCATCTTCGAATTTTTATTTTCTGTTGAATTTGGCCTGTCCATTTTTTTCAAAACTTTCATCAAAGATAATAAGTTATTTTGATTTGCAGAAACCATCTGCCGCTGGTACTTACTTACATTCATATACGTTTTACCGGTTGTTCAAAAGAAATTCGGTTAGTCTTTAATTTAATCAGTATTTAAATAAAAACGTTTAGGATTTTTCAGACTAACTCAAAATTCATATCTTTAAACGCAACTCAAATTAAAAAATATGTCCACTAAACTTAATGAATTCGGTATTGAAAAAACACTCAAAAATTTAGGAATTTCCACAGAAAACGACGGCGTTTCGTGTGGCGGAAAATACTTCGCAAGTGGTGATCTTCTGGAAAGCTATTCACCAAACGACGGTCAGCTCATTGCCACAATTAAAACAGCAAACTCATCAGATTATGCAGCAGTTATTGAAAATGCCAAAAGTGCATTTAAGGAATTCCGCATGATTCCCGCGCCAAAGCGTGGTGAGATAGTACGCCAGTTCGGCATAAAATTACGGGAGTATAAGGATGATCTGGGAAAACTTGTGTCCTATGAGATGGGAAAATCCCTGCAGGAAGGTCTTGGCGAAGTGCAGGAAATGATTGATATCTGCGATTTCGCGGTGGGACTTTCCCGCCAGCTTCACGGTTACACCATGCATTCCGAAAGACCGGGACACCGTATGTATGAACAATATCACCCGCTTGGGATTGTAGGAATTATTTCCGCTTTTAATTTTCCTGTGGCAGTTTGGTCCTGGAATACGGCGCTTGCCTGGATCTGTGGAAATGTAACGGTCTGGAAGCCGTCGGAAAAGACGCCGCTTTGTGCGATTGCCTGTCAAAATATTATTTCGCAGGTTTTAAAAGAAAATAATCTTCCCGAAGGAATCTCCAACATGCTTGTTGGTGACCACAGGATCGGCGAAGAACTCGTAAACGATAAAAATGTAGCACTCGTTTCATTTACCGGCTCTACAAAGGTCGGCCGGATCGTGGGCACCAATGTCGCACAGCGTTTCGGGAAATCGATACTGGAACTCGGCGGAAATAACGCCATTATCATTACAGAAAATGCAGACCTGAATATGTCGATCATCGGCGCGGTTTTCGGTGCGGTTGGCACTGCCGGCCAAAGATGCACTTCCACACGCCGTTTGATCATACATGAATCTGTATATGAAGACGTAAAAAACCGTTTGGTGAAAGCTTATGGTCAGCTTAAGATTGGGAATTCTCTTGATGAATCCAATCACGTAGGTCCGCTCATCGATAAGGACGCTGTAAAACAGTACCAGGATTCCATCGAAAAATGCAGGCAGCAAGGTGGAAAATTTGTGGTTGAAGGCGGTGTGCTTTCCGGCGAAAACTACAGTTCAGGCTGTTATGTGAAACCTTGCATTGCAGAAGTTGAAAATTCTTATGAAATTGTGCAGCACGAAACATTTGCGCCCATCCTTTATTTGATCAAATATAAAACGCTGGAAGAAGCTATTGCTTTGCAGAACGGTGTACCACAGGGCTTAAGTTCGGCGATCATGACGCAGGACCTGCGCGAAGCAGAACTTTTCCTCTCGCAGGTCGGTTCCGATTGCGGAATTGCAAATGTAAATATCGGAACATCCGGTGCCGAAATCGGCGGGGCGTTCGGTGGTGAAAAAGAAACCGGAGGCGGCCGGGAATCCGGCTCAGATGTATGGAAATATTACATGCGCCGCCAAACCAACACCATTAATTATACCGACAGTCTGCCGCTGGCACAGGGAATTAAATTTGACCTTTAAATACGATTCCGCTTTTGTTATTAAATTTCTCCGGCAGATGCTCTCGCAATCAAACGGGGAAACCTTTACAGCAAAAATTGTTCACCATCTAAAAAACCAAAAATAAAATTAAAACGGAAGTTTCTTCTGGTTCAGCCTTATGAAACTTACAAGTAATCACAAAAACTATTCATATGAACAACGCAATCGCCTCTCATCCGCAACCCACCAATGACGTAAAAGCAACATTGTCGCGACACATGCTCGCCGATGGTTTCGATTTTGTCATGGATTTCGATAAGTCGCACGGCAGCTATATTCACGACCGCAATACCGGCAGAGAATTCCTCGATATGTTTTCCATGTTCGCCTCGGCGTCAATTGGTTATAACCACCCGTATCTTGTAGAAAAATCGGCATGGCTCGGCAAAATGGCCGTAAACAAACCAACGCTTGCAGATGTATATTCCAAAGAATTTGCAGATTTCATGGAAGTGTTCGAACGTGTCGCCATTCCAAAGGAACTGCAGTATGCATTCTTTATCGAAGGCGGAACGATGGGCGTGGAAAACGCCATGAAGGCTTGTTTCGACTGGAAAACCAGGAAGAATTTTGAAAAAGGACTTCACCTTGAAGCGGGCATCTGTATTCATTTCAAGCAGGCTTTCCACGGTAGAAGTGGATATACACTGAGCCTCACAAATACTTCCGACCCAAGGAAATATGAGTATTTCCCCAAATTTGACTGGCCAAGGATCCTTAATCCTCATCTCAATTTCCCCGTCACTGAGGAAAATCTTGAGGAAACCATTAAAAATGAAAACCTTGCACTCCTAAATATAGAGGAAGCCATTCTCTCCAATCCTGATCGGGTGGCGTGCATCATCATCGAGCCCATTCAGGCCGAAGGTGGTGACAATCATTTCCGTGATGAGTTTTTTGTTGGCTTGAGAAATATTTGCGACGAAAATGAAGTACTGCTGATTTTTGATGAAGTACAGACAGGAATTGGACTCACGGGAAAAATGTGGGCTTTCCAACATTTCAGCGCAAAGCCTGATATTATTTCATTTGGAAAAAAAGCGCAGGTTTGCGGCGTTCTGGCCAATAAAGCGAAATTTGATGAAATTCCAAATAATGTTTTCCGGGAAAGTTCCAGGATCAACTCCACATTTGGCGGGAATTTTATTGACATTCTCCGTTTTCAGCTGATTCTGGAAGTGATCGAAAAAGAAAATTTAGTAGAAAATGCCCGGGTTGTCGGCGAATATCTTCTGGAAGGTCTGCAAAAGCTTGCCGAAAAATATCCAAACTTAATTTCAAATCCACGTGGCCGGGGCCTCATGTGTGCCTTTGATCTGCCAACTGGCGAAAAGCGTGACAGACTCCGCGAGGTGTTGTATGATGACGACATGATTATTCTGGCGTGTGGGGATAAATGTATCCGTTTTCGGCCACATCTGAATGTTACTAAGGAAGAAATACAACTGGCACTGGATAAGATCGAAAAGAATATTTCGAAAATTTAAAAAGTTTGCCAATTGCTTTAAATTTTGTGAAACCTTTTATAATCGAGTTTCAGGACAGATTTTCTCCACTTTTTAGCTGCAAATTGTGGAATCTCAATCTCTTACAGTTTGCATATTTTAAATTTTTATCGTAATTTAGAAATTCTAAAATGAAAACGATTATGGAAAGAGAAACTAGAGTGTCAGTTTTTGAAAGTGAAAAACCTACCGATGTACAAATAATCAAGTCCAAACTGGATGCCGGGAATATCAGTAGTTTTTTAAATGACCGGTATATGACGTTCACTACAACGCCTACTGCATCTACGGTTAAACTGATGGTAAATCTGCAGGACGAGAAAAAAGCATTCGAAATCATTGATGCTTATCTGAAGGAAACCGAACTTGAAAGCTTAGCAAACCCCCAAAATTAATTTCATATTTTTTTAAATTTTACGTTTTACAGAAATCGGGATCTTGAAAAAGGTTTCGATTTTTTTTTCGTAAAAATTTCTCGGCAAATCGTGTGGAAAATGTTTCTTAGTTGAATTCGGCTTAGGTAATCTCAGGTTTCAGTTTGTCCTTAAGCATCTTAATGAACACCGACGGTTTCAGATCAAATTTGCGGCGGAAGTGGGCAGAGAAATTTTCCGCACTCGAAAAGCCTGCACGCGCAGCGAGCTCTTTTACGTCCATGTTGATATACTTCACATCGTTTTTGAGGTGATCGATAATATAATCCAGACGGAGATCATTGATATAAAGGGTGAAATTTTTGCCTTTATATGTATTAATGATTTTCGAAAAATAGGTGGAATTTGTGCCCAGCTCTTCACTCAGCGACTTCTGAGAAATCTGCTGATCCAGGAATCTATTTTCTTTTTCAAAAATTTCGAGCTGCTCCAGTATGTTTTCCACAAAGAGCGGGTTTAGGCCGGCAATTTTATTGTAAAATTCGTAATCGGTCTTTTGATCTTGGTGATACTCGCTTACTTCAGGAACAGTTTCAGCTTCCAAGGGCCCGCTTTCGTTTTGCCGTGCAATGATGGCTTCAAACCTTTTTTTGTAATTCTGTTTATCTTTATAAAACCAAAATCCCAGAAGTGTAAAAGCAGCCAATAAAACCACAATCAACCCTGTGAATATCATTCTTTGGTTTTGCAGACTTTTTTCGATCCTGTTTTTTTCAGAAACGAGTTTCTTGGTGTCGTATTCTTTTACAATTTTTTTGTAGAGATACTTGTAATTTTTCTCGTAGGAACGGTCAAGAACCATCAGTTTATTAATGTATTCGAGTTGCTTTTCCTTGTTTCCTGTAGAGTTGTAGTACTTAATTAAAATTTCATACGCCGAGCGGAACTGAGGATCGAGTTTCTTTGTTACATTATAATGTTTATCAATCTCCTCCAGATATTTTACTGCTAATTTTTTCTTTCCCGTATACCAATAAGAAAGACCAAGGTAAAAAACCTCTGTATTGTGCTCCCATTGGTCATCATATAATTTTATTGCTTCTGAAAATTTTGAAATAGCTTTACTGTAATCTTGCGAGTAATATGCATTCAGTCCTTCCGATGTAATAAAGTACGGCAGATACTGCGACAGTTTATTTTTATTCAGATAACCAAAAGCTTCTTTTAGGAGACCTTTATTTTCTTCAAACTGTCCTAATTTGGAATTAGAGTCGATAAGACTCATAAGTGAATAAATGTAATACATCTCGTAATTTTTACCCAGAGATGTTTTACTGTTTAAATTATCTTTAAAAAACTTTAGGCAAACAATCAATTCTTTCTTCGCATCTTCATATTGACCAAGATATATCTTGTTTTGGGCTATATAGTAAATCGTCTTGTTATAAATATAGCTGTTCCCCGATTCCTGAGAAAGTTTGTTGGCCATTAAAATATCATCCAGAGCTTTTTCATAAAACTCTTCGGACATATTAATGTTGCCTCTGTTCAGATAAGAATCTAAAAGTACTTTTTTTATAGATGATTCTTTTGCCGAAATAATTGCGCTGTCCGCATATTTCAGATTCGCCGGATAATCGGTTGACATACTTGCATATCGATATGCATAAAACAAAGCCTCATTATTCTTATCTGTTTTTGATTTCGCGATGTAGAAATTAATAAGTTCCCACATTTTTGTGGGATTATTGCTATTCTCGTCGATCAGTTTTTCGATTTGTTCGTTACTTAGGCCGGAATATTTTGGCTTTTGCGCAGCGATATTTAAAAAAAATACCTGGAGAAATAAAATAAGAAGAGTGGTAATGTATTTCAGCTGCATAAGAACTTAATAAAATGATTCTTAGTAGGATAAATCATTTTTTCATCATTTGTTTTTACAATAATACTGCTATTTTTTTAAAATTGCGGTACATCTTTTATAATTTACGTGTGATTTTTTAAAAAGTAGGTGTTTGTTTTTTTGTTCCGTACATCCAATCTGCAATACATTTGTAAAAATAAAACGCATGAAAAAGTTAGCAGTAATATCAGCAGTAGTTTTTACTACACTCGCATTACAATCCTGCAGAGAAGCAGATGAAGTATTATCCCCTGAAGAAGCGGCAACCCTACATAGAGTACAGGATTCCGCCGGCGCATTAAACAGAGGCGATATAAAAGTAATAAACGGTGACCAAAATACACCGGAAATTTCAAACCTGGATGGAGAAATTGCTCCACCCCCAAGAAAGTAACCCCCTAAACTAAATATTTTTTTTCATCATTTGTGTTGGTTCTTCCGCGGATTGTTTCGCGGAAGAATCGTTTTATATACCTATCTCAAAAATTCAAATTTCAACTTTTGCTTTTAATAGTACTGCAAATAATAATTTCTAAAACACGGAAATATCTTTTTTTGTAAGGAACATAACCAGCGTTCACCCGAACATAATATTTGCCTGTAATTTAATTTGAAGTTTTAATCTGAATAGATCCGATCGTTTTTAAAATAAAATTGGCATTTATTTGATGATAGGAATTTCGAAAACTTCAGGTAAAAACTAATTTTTTAAAAAATATTTAAAGTCACCAAAATCACCGATGCTGAAATGCAGAACAAAGCGGTCATAAACAGATAATCTGCCGCATTTTCATATTTAATTTCCCGTTTCTCGTTGACACACCGGATCGCCATAAAAGAAAGAAAGCAACTTGTGGCCAGGCATAAACTTGCAATTCCCGCGATCTCATCAATATAAGTGCGGTTGCTGATTTTTGTGATTTCCAGCGATGTGAGTATTACAAGACAAAATCCCAGTAATCCCGACGACGCATTTAAAATGTGTGGTGATTTTTTTTCCATGGTTTCATTTATTTACGTAAAAATACACATTATGGAATTATAAAAATTTAACACGCATTTTTTTTAAATCAATAAAATATTTAATTCCTAGGTTTTCCAAATCGTTTCAATTAATTATCTTTGTAGAAATCAAGATTTATATGGAAGCCACCTATATCGAAACCCAGCAAATTTCCTTCGAGGACTTTAAAAACCAAATCCTCGACGATTACAGGTTGGGACGGATTTCCCGCGAACTGTCCTATCTCGGCCGGCGCGAGGTGCTTACGGGAAAAGCAAAATTTGGGATCTTTGGCGACGGTAAAGAATTACCACAACTTGCCATGGCCAAAGTCTTTCGGAACGGTGACTTTCGTTCAGGATATTACCGCGACCAAACGTTTGCCCTCGCCATCGACGCGTTAACTGTAGAAAGTTTCTTTGCACAGCTTTATGCAGATACAAGTGTAGAGCGCGAGCCTGCATCTGCCGGCCGCCAGATGAACGGCCATTATGCCACAAGAAGTTTAAATCAAGACGGCAGCTGGAAAGATCTTACGAAACAGAAAAATATTTCCTCCGACATTTCGCCGACAGCCGGCCAAATGCCACGGCTGCTGGGACTTGCGCTGGCTTCAAAAGTGTATAAATCTGTACAGTTTGAAGGTTCAGAAAAATTTTCAAACAAAGGAAGTGAAGTAGCTTTCGGAACAATCGGTGATGCATCCACGGCAGAAGGTCATTTCTGGGAAAGCTTAAATGCTGCGTGTGCACTCCAGGTGCCAATGATCACAGCGATCTGGGACGACGGTTACGGAATATCCGTTCCGACCCAAAACCAAAGAGCAAAAGCAGATATTGCCGAAATGCTTTCGGGATTTCAGAGAAAAGAAGGTGAAAACCAGGGTTGCGAGATTATTCAGGTCAAAGCCTGGGATTATCCTGCCTTGCTGGACGCTTTTGCACGCGCGGAGCATTTTGCCCGAACTGAAAGTATTCCTGTTGTCGTGCATGTGGTAGAAGTTACGCAGCCACAGGGACATTCAACTTCGGGCTCACATGAGAGATACAAAAGTGAAGACCGCCTAAAATGGGAAGGTGAGTTTGATGGGCTCCGAAAATTCCGGGAGTGGATCCTGGATTATTCCATCGAAATAGAAGGTGCAGAACAGCAGCTTGCAACGGCTGAAGAACTGGAGCAAATTGAAAATGAGGCGAAAAAATTCGTAAAGGAAGGTCAGAAAAAAGCCTGGGAAAGTTATCAGAAAGCCATTCAAACTGTAAGAGAAGAACTTCTTCCCTTAGTAGAAAACCTTAGAAACAATAATGACGCGATCGCAGCGGAAATCGAGGCTTATAAGAAAGTGATTTCGCCGGCTAAACGTGATATCTTCCACTTGGTAAGAAAATCATTAATGCTGACGCGCGGATCTCAAAGTGCGGAACGTTCCAGAATTGAGACAAAGTTCAAAGAACTGTTTGCCACCGAAAAAGACAATTATTCCTCACATCTTTATTCGCAAAGCGAGTGGAAAGCGACCAACGTAAAAGAAATTCCAGCCGTGTTTTCCGACATTTCCGAAACCGTGGATGGCAGAGTAGTGGTACGGAACAACTTCGATAAGATCTTCAGTAAATATCCCGAAACACTTATTTTCGGTGAAGACGCCGGAAATATCGGTGACGTAAATCAAGGTCTTGAAGGGCTTCAGGAAAAATACGGTGAGGTAAGAATTGCCGATACAGGAATCCGCGAAGCCACAATTCTGGGCCAGGGAATCGGAATGGCCATGCGCGGTTTAAGACCGATTGCTGAGATTCAGTATCTGGATTATATTCTCTACTGTCTGCAAGGCATGAGCGATGATTTGGCTACCGTGCAATACCGAACCAAGGGCGGACAAAAAGCACCGTTAATTATCAGAACACGCGGTCACCGCCTAGAGGGTATTTGGCACTCTGGCTCGCCAATGGCCGGAATTATAAATCTTTCAAAAGGGATTTTGATCCTTGTTCCACGAAATCTTACCAAAGCCGCCGGTTTTTATAATACGATGTTACAAAGTGATGAGCCCGCGCTGATCGTCGAATGCCTGAACGGTTACCGCCTGAAGGAAAAACAGCCGGATAATTTAGGAGAATTTACAGTGCCTGTAGGGAAAATTGAAGTGACCAAAGAAGGTTCAGATGTTACTTTGGTTACCTACGGTTCCACGTGGAGACTTGTGATGGAAGCTGCACAGGAGCTCGATAAAATGGGTATTTCTGCGGAAGTGATCGATGTTCAGTCGTTGGTTCCTTTTGATCTCAGCCATGATATTCTGGAAAGTGTAAAGAAAACCAACCGCCTCGTTGTCATTGATGAAGATGTGCAAGGTGGAACTTCTGCTTTTATTCTACAACAAATCCTGGAGAAGCAGAAAGCCTTCAGATATCTGGACTCTGATCCGCTTACTATTTCGGCCGAAAACCACCGTCCGCCTTATGCAAGCGATGGTGATTATTTCAGCAAACCGAGTGTTGATGATATGGTGGAGAAGATCTACGGTTTATTTAATGAAGTGAATCCCGAAAAATTTCCGGCAGTTTAGATTAAACCGAAAACTTTTGAAAATAAAACATACCCTTTTGGATTAAATCTGAAAGGGTTTTTTTTGGTAAAATTAAATCAGATTAACATTTATTGTTGGATTTTTCGAAATAATTAAAACTTGAGAGAAACTGACTTGTTAAGGGAAATATCAGCCCTGTAATCTGTATAAAACCTCAGAAAGTTTCCGTAAATTCGCATCAAATTTATAAAGATGAACTACGATATTATTGTCATCGGAAGTGGTCCCGGTGGTTACGTTACAGCAATCAGAGCGGCACAACTTGGTTTTAAAACCGCTATTATAGAAAAAGAAAGTCTGGGCGGAATTTGCCTTAACTGGGGTTGTATTCCTACCAAAGCACTTCTGAAATCAGCACACGTTTTCAATTACTTAAAACATACAGAGGATTACGGACTTAATAAAATAGAAAATCCGGGTTTCGATTTCTCAAAAGTGATTCAGCGAAGCAGAGGCGTGGCGCAGAAAATGAGCGGCGGTATTGCTTTCTTAATGAAGAAGAATAAGATCGACGTGATCATGGGAACAGCCAAAGTACAAAAAGGCAAAAAAGTTTCTGTGACCGGTAACGACGGTAAAGCCACCGAATATTCAGCCGAACATATCATTATAGCAACCGGTGCGCGTTCCCGCGAATTGCCCAACCTTCCGCAGGACGGCAAAAAAGTCATTGGTTACAGACAGGCGCTGAACCTGCCGGAACAGCCTAAATCAATGATCGTTGTTGGCTCAGGTGCGATCGGTGTGGAGTTTGCCGATTTCTATAATTCCATGGGAACGAAGGTGACCATTGTAGAATTTATGCCTGTGATTTTACCTGTTGAAGACGAAGATACTTCAAAGCACGTTGAAAAATCCCTGAAGAAATCGGGTATTGAAATTATGACCAATGCTTCTGTAGAATCTGTGGACACTTCCGGAAATGGTGTAAAAGCCACGGTAAAAACAGCAAAAGGGAACATCACTTTAGAAGCCGATATTCTGCTGTCCGCAGTGGGAATTGCCTCAAATATTGAAGGTCAGGGTTTTGAGGAAGTGGGCATTAAAACCGAAAAAGGAAAAGTTTTGGTCAATGAGTGGTACGAAACTTCGGTTCCGGGATATTACGCAATTGGTGATATTCTGCCAACCCAGGCTTTAGCTCACGTGGCTTCGGCCGAAGGAATTACCTGTATAGAAAAGATCAAGGGACTTCATGTAGAAAAGATTGATTACGGTAATATCCCGGGCTGTACTTATGCTCATCCCGAGGTGGCGTCTGTAGGACTGACTGAAAAGCAGGCGAAAGAAAAAGGTTACGAACTGAAAGTAGGGAAGTTTCCGTTCTCAGCGTCCGGAAAGGCCACTGCCAACGGCGATACCGATGGTTTCATCAAAGTAATTTTCGATGCGAAATACGGCGAATGGCTTGGTTGTCATATGGTGGGCGACGGTGTAACCGATATGATCGCGGAAGCGGTTGTAGCACGTAAATTAGAAACTACCGGCCATGAAGTGCTGAAGTCAATTCACCCGCATCCAACAATTTCAGAAGCAGTAATGGAAGCAGTTGCGGCCGCTTATGGCGAGGTGATTCACATCTAAAATATTCTAAATATTTTTTGACAAAATACTGATGACGCCGTCTCAAAACTGAGGCGGTTTTTTTGTGATTTGTTTTGAAAATTATTGTTTATTTTATGGTTGTTTTGTATCTTTAAGTATTGATAATCAATGATATGAATATTAAGTTTAAAGATTATAAGCCGATGTCGCGGATTTGCAGTCCGTGACAGTTTTTTTTAACAACACTTCAAAAAATACCAACACTCTTCAGAAACTAAAGCCATTTAACTGAAGTTTTTTTTATTTTTACCTTATGGAAAACGAAATTCAGTTCGAAGATCATTTTATCAACCGTAGCAACTGGATCCGCGCGGCTGTTCTCGGCGCAAATGATGGGATTTTATCGGTTGCCAGTATTGCAGTTGGTGTTTCGGCCGCAGGCAGTTCAAAAGATGTTTTGGTGTTGGCATCACTCGCCGGACTTGTTGCCGGCGTTTTCGCAATGGCAGCGGGTGAATATGTGTCTGTAAGTTCGCAGGCAGATATTGAAGCTGCGGACTTAAAACGCGAAGCAAAAGAACTCGAAGAAATGCCGGAACACGAAATGCACGAACTGGCAAAGATCTATGTAAAAAGAGGCCTCACTCCGGAGCTGGCTTTGCAGGTGGCCGAACAGCTACACGAACACAACGCCCTGGAAGCACACGCGAGGGATGAACTCGGGATCAACGAAATCATGAAAGCGCAGCCACTGCAGGCGGCATTAGCCAGTGGCGCTTCTTTTATAGCCGGAGGTATTTTGCCGCTTATGGTTAGCATATTTCTGCCGATTGATCACATGATGTATTACCAGTACGGTTTTACCATTTTATTTTTAATTATTCTTGGTTATCTGTCCGCACGTGGCGGCGGCTCCCATATTTTAGATTCGGTGGTACGTGTGACCGTTTGGGGGACATTGGCGATGTTGGCTTCGGCGCTTACCGGTTATTTATTTGGTGTAAATGTCAGTTGATTCTAAACACAAATTGGGTATGGTCTTATCCGGAGGCGGAACCCGCGGTGTTGCCCACGCCGGTGTCTTAAAGTTTTTAGCGGAAAAAAATATTCGCGCTGACGTTTTGGCCTGCTGCAGTGCCGGCTCCATAGTGGGGGCGCTGTATGCAGTTCATAAAACGCCGCAGGAAATCCTGGACTTTTTTAAATCAGTATATTTTTTTCACTGGACCCATTTCGCGTTCAATAAGCCAGGACTTGTCTCGTCAATGATATTTTCAAATTACCTTACGCCGGTTTTTGAGGATATGAAGATCGGTGACCTCGACGTTGAATTAAAAATCGTCGCTACAGAACTTGTTTCCGGTGAGCAGAAAATTTTTCAGGCCGAAGATAGAATTGTAGATGCCGTAATCGCCTCGTGCTCCATTCCCGGGATCACCGTTCCATATATTGTAGGTAACGAGATGTTCAGTGATGGCGGTGTGCTCAATAATTTTCCGGCGGATATCATCCACGGTACGTGCGAAAGGCTGATCGGCGTATACGTTTCGCCACCGCAGGATGTAGAAATTGCAGATTTAAATACTATAAAAGCGGTTACAACGCGCGCTTACGAGCTGCTGTCGCACCGAACCGAAATTCACAAATTTGCATACTGCGACTGGCTCATCACCACCAAAAAACTGGCAAACTACGGCACTTTTGAGCGCAAAGCCAACCGCCTGGAAGAGATTTTCGACATCGGGTACAGCGCAGCAAAAACTTCCTACGACGGTATGGTCTTTAAAAAAGATATTTAGTATATACCAGAACTCCCACCAATACAGATGCGGTGGCCATTAGAACCACAGCGCCTGCCGCTATGTCTTTGATGATTTTAATTCTTTCGTCGAAGTCGGGCTGCACCAAATCGCATAGCTTTTCGGCGCATGTATTCAGAATTTCCAGGCTTAACACCGCAAAACATACAATTAGAATAAGTGCAGCGTCAGTCGGTGTTAAGCTCAGAAATACTATTAAGAATAAATTGAGGAGCATCGCAAGAACTTCCAGCTGAAAGTTGCGCTCGGATCTGAGCATCCATAAAACTCCTTTTACAGCGTTACTTAAACTTTTATGGAAAGGAGGTTTCCTCATTACCAGTTTTTATCAACCATGTAAATAAGTTGCCCCATTACCGCCGCACCCAACAACAGTTCTCTTCGGTTTACCTTATCGAATGTATCTTCCTCGGAATGGTGGATGTCGAAGTAGCGCTGTGAATCGGGACTTAGTTCTGCTAAAGGAACACCCAGTACCTCTAAAGGTTCGATGTCGGTTCCGGCATACTGATATTCAAAGTTGTGAACGCCATACGGCAGAAAAAGTGCGCGCCAGGACTGAACCTGTTTTCTTTTATCAGGCGTCATCACCAAGCCAAAACCTCTCGGCGTGAAGCCTCCGCCATCACTCTCCACGGCGAAGATGTGTTTTTCATTTTTTTCCTTTACATTTTTGGCGTACTGTCTTCCGCCACGCACACCATTTTCTTCGTTGGCAAAACATACAACGCGAAGGGTGTGGTTGTTATTTAAACCTAAACTTTTGAAGGTCCGCAGGATTTCAATGCTTTGAACAATGCCGGCGCCATCGTCCTGTGCACCTTCGCCCACGTCCCAGGAATCCAGGTGTCCACCGGCTACGATGACGCTCTGATCTTTGTTACCGGTAATTTCTCCAATTACGGAATGGCTCAGTTTTTCACCCTTCATTCCGCAGTTGGAGTTCAGTTTTGCGGTGATTTTCAGCGTTTGCAGTGCTTTCTCCAGTTCGTCGGAACTTTTTGGCCCAATGGCTACGGCAGGAATTCTGGCGGTGTCATCTTTATCATAAGTCATCATTCCCGTATGTGGAACGTCGTCTAAAGCAGAAGAAAGTGAGCGGATGATCACTGCTTTTGCACCGCGCTTGCCGGCCCAGGACGCAGCCGAACGGCGGTAAATTCCCGCATCACCATAAGCCTGACCGGTAGAAATAAACTTTTGGTTAAAGGCATAATTAAAAAAGACAATTTTTCCTTTTATGGCATTGTCCGGCAGTTTATCGAAATCTGCCTTATTTTTTACGAAGATGATCTCCGCTTCTACATCTTTTCCGTTCGATCCTTCGGAGTTTCCCAGAGACGTCATACGAAGTGTTTTCCATTCACCGTCACTGGCTTTTATCTGCAGCGACTCTTTGCCGCGCACCCACACCGGCACCATCACATCTTCTTTCCAGACCTTATCTGCGCCAGCTTCTTTTAATTTCTGGACTGCCCAGTCTGTGGCTTTTTCGTACGCTTCGGAACCACTTAAGCGGTGACCGATATTTTGCGTGAGATCGCGCAGGCCCTCATAAGCGGTTCCATTAACCAACATTTCATCGGCAATGTGTTTGAACTGAATGGAGTCCTGCGGAGTTTGGGAAAATAAAATTCCGCCCAGAAAGAGCGGAAGTATTTTGATCAGAGAATATTTCATAGGTTTACTTGAATTGATAAACCCAAATTTAAACAAAATTTATGAAAATGCTTTACTGTTTCATATCGTACATAATAAGCGCTGTCACGAGTTTGGGTTCGATATAAGTACACTTAGGCGGCATTTTGATATTCTGGTCAGATACCTTTCGCAGGTCATTAAAACTCACCGGATAAATTCCAAATCCCACTTTATATGCGCCGGAATCGACTTCTTCCTTGATTTTATTAATGCCGTCGACACTCGAACAACCTTTAAGATAGGTTATGCGCTCAGTGGTTTTCGGATCATTGATGCTGAGTATGTCTTTGAAAATAAATTCCTCCAGCAGAAAATGGTCAAGATCGTTCATATCACTTTGCTGTTTCCGCAGGTCATGTTTTACATGCAGCGAATAGAATTTGCCGCCGAGATACATGGAAATATGGAATTTCTGAGAAGGGTAGTACGGTGAAGTTCCTTTTTCGTGAACCAGAAAATTTTCGCCGATGCGGTTCAGGAATTCTTCTTCCGAAAGTCCGTTCAGGTCAGAAATAAGCCTGTTATAATCGTGTATTTTAATAGACTGATTCGAAACCAGGAAACTGAAAACGAAATTATAATGTTCTGTGCCTGTGTGCTTTTTGTTCTTCTCTTTTTGATTGTCAGCGTTCAGCGCTGCACTGCCGATTCTGTGGTGTCCGTCGGCAATATAGAATGAATCGATCTGCTCCAGTACCTCCTTGAACTGCTGCATTTTCAACCGGTTATCTATACGCCAGATCTTGTGTCGCGTGCCGGTATCATCCAGGTAATTCAGGATAGGAATATTTTTCTCCTCATGGTTCATCAGGAGTTCTACCTTAGGATTGGCGATATAAGTCAGGAGCACAGGTTCTGCCTGAAGGTTAACTTTATCCAGATAAAATGCCAGTTTCTCCTTTTTATGGGTGAGCGTAGATTCGTGTTTTTTAATTTTTCCGTTCCGGAAATCATCTACACTTACCAAACCCAAAAGTCCGCGGTAGGTGGATTTATTGGGTAAAAACTGCTCATAAAGGTAATAGGAGGAACTGTCCTGCACGAGTTTTTTATCATCGAGCAGTTCTTCGAAATTGGTTCTTATTTTTCGCAGGTTTCTGTTGATATCTTTGGATTTGCTTACTACATACGGCTTGATCATCTGAATGTACGATGAGTCAGTCTGAGCTTTTTCATTAATGACTTCCTGCGAAAAGTTATCTAATGGATGTGTAGGAAATATGTCGACGAAATCTTCGTTGGGACGGATTCCCCGAAAAGGTTTGAAAGTAGGCATTTCTCTATAGTTTCTTTTTAATGTCAATAATTTGTTGCGCAAGTTCGGTTCCGATCTTCTCCTGAGCATCGAGTGTATTACCGCCCAGATGCGGAGAAAGTGAAAGATTTGGATGCATGAGAAGCGGAAGTTCCGGCGTGGGCTCGTTCTCGAAAACATCCAGGGCAGCACCGGCAACTTTTCCCGAATCGATAAATTCCAGAAGTGCCACTTCATTCAGAACGCCGCCTCTGGCAGTGTTTACAATAAAAATGCCATCTTTCATTTTTTCGAACTGCGGCGTATCGATTATATATCCTTTCGTTTTCGGTGTATTAAGGCTTAAAAAGTCGACATCCTTCAAAAATGCATCCCAATCCTGAACCGAAGAAATCTCGAAACTTACGGACTGGCCATCAAAAAACTGCAGCGCCAGTCTTTCGGTTTTCGGATGGCGTGTCAGCACTTTGACTTTCATTCCCAGAGCAATTCCGATTTTCAGAACTTCCTGACCTATACCGCCAAAACCTACAACACCTAAAGTCTTACCTTCAAGTTCTACGGCTTTCGAATATGACTTTTTTAAAGCTTTGAACTGGGTATCGCCTTCAAGTGGCATCATACGGTTAGATTCGTGCAGGAAACGAGCCAGGGAGAGGAAATGCCCGAAAACCATCTCTGCAACCGACCGCGACGAAGCCTTCGGTGTATTAATTACGTAAAGTCCTTTTTCAATGGCATATTCCACATCGATGTTATCCATACCCACGCCGCCACGGCCTACGATTTTCAAACCGGGACAGGCATCGATCAGATCACGGCGCACTTTAGTCGCACTGCGGACCAGCAATACATCGATCTGGTTTTCATTAATGAAATCTGCCAAATGTTCCTGAGAGACTTTAGCCTCTACAAATTCAATGTTATCTTTCTTTAAAGCTTCGATTCCGGCGTTTGAGATTCCGTCGTTTGCTAAAACTTTCATATTGTGAATTTACGGTTGCAAAAATTGCTGTGTTATTACTTTACTTTAAAGATTTCATTACGTCAACCAATACCTGAACACTTTCTAATGGTAAAGCGTTGTAAAGACTAGCGCGGTAGCCACCCAAACTGCGGTGACCGTTCAGCCCGTTAATTCCGGCTTCTTTCCACGCAGCATCGAAGGTTTCTTTTTTACTTTCGTCAAGTAACTTGAAGGATACATTCATCAGCGAGCGGTCTTCTTTGTTACAGAATGTTTCAAAAAGTGGATTTTTGTCGATTTCACTGTAAAGAAGTTCAGCTTTTGCTTCGTTTCTTTTTTCTGCGGCAGCAATTCCACCGTTTTTTTCAAGATGCTGAAGCGTGAGCAGCGTCGCATAAACCGGGAAGACCGGCGGCGTGTTGAACAT
This sequence comes from Kaistella palustris DSM 21579, assembly GCF_000422265.1. Taxonomy (GTDB): domain Bacteria; phylum Bacteroidota; class Bacteroidia; order Flavobacteriales; family Weeksellaceae; genus Kaistella; species Kaistella palustris. The sequence goes on along the minus strand of NZ_KE383813.1, from coordinate 156,046 downwards.
GGATTCCTTGGCAATATGCAGGGAATAATCGAGGTATGAAGGTATATCCCGGCCTGTTTTCCCAAGTATTTCTTTTTTTACGACCACCATAGTTACGCCGGCAGGACCCATGTTTTTCTGCGCTCCCGCATAGATCACATCGAATTTTGAGAAATCGAGCTGACGTGAAAAAATATCGGAACTCATATCGCAAACCATTAAAGTATCAACCTCCGGAAAAGATTTCATCTGCGTTCCGTAAATGGTATTGTTGGACGTACAGTGAAAATAGTCGTATTCGTTGCCGACTTTATAATCTTTAGGTATAAATGAATAGTTATCAGCTTTGGAGGAACCTACCACATCTACAGTGCCGAGTTTTTTAGCTTCCTTGATCGCGCCGGCGGCCCAGGTGCCCGTATCCAGATACGCAGCTTTCCCATTTTCGGCCTTCATGAGGTTAAAAGGAACCATCAGAAACTGCAGACTTGCGCCACCGCCTACAAATATTACTTCATAGTCATCATTCAGGTTCAGCAATCTTTTTACAATTGCGCGGGCTTCCTCCATCACGGGAACAAAGTCCTTGCTGCGGTGGGAAATCTCCAGCAGTGAAAGTCCAATGCCGTTAAAATCCAGAATTGCGGCGGCCGATTTTTCGAAAACTTCCTGTGGTAAAATGCAGGGTCCGGCGCTGAAATTGTGCTTTTTATTCATTTTTGTTATTTTGTACGAAGTGTAAGAATGCACATCGTGGTTGGTGTTTTTTGTAGGATATAGCGTAAAAAAAACTGCTCACAGTGCGTGAGCAGAATTACTATTCTCCGTGTAAAAAAGCTTTCTTCTCCAGCAAGCTTTCTTCAGATTCCACGTTATCTTCATCCGGTATGCAGCAGTCGACAGGGCAAACTGCAGCACACTGGGGTTCCTCGTGGAAACCGATACATTCCGTACATTTATCGGTGACAATGAAGTAGATGTCATCGCTTACCGGCTCCTGTGGGGCGTCTGCATCAATTGCCAAACCGGATTTCAGCACTACTTTGCCTTTCAGCGCTGTGCCGTCGGACGCTTTCCAGTCTACTGCACCTTCATATATTGCATTGTTGGGGCATTCCGGTTCGCAGGCGCCACAATTTATACATTCATCTGTTATTCTGATAGCCATTGCTACTTTTATTTTTTAAATTTGCACAAAATTACTAAAAATTCCCTCAATTTTCTTTATTATGACTATAGAAAAACAAATTTCAGGACTTTGCAGGTTAGGTGCCCTCATTAATAATTTTTTAAATGCAGATCCTGAAAATGATAATGAAGTTAATGCGGAATTTTCAGCATTATTAAAGAAATCGGAAATTGAAAATCCGTGGTTTACCTTAGAAAATCAAAAATTTGCACTTTCGCAGTGGGCTGAACTGCTGACAGAATCTCAACTCAGCGGATGGCTTTCTCACTATCAGCCTTCGAAAACTCAAAAGCGTGTAGGCCTGATTCTGGCAGGCAACATCCCGATGGTTGGCTTTCACGATGTAATTTCAGTGATACTGAGCAATCATATTGCGGTGATAAAACTGTCGTCAAAAGATAAACGGCTGTTGCCTTTCCTGCTTCGGAAATGGCAGGAATTTGCCGAAAGTTCACTTAGTTATGAATTTGTAGAAAAGCTTGAAGACTTTGATGCGGTAATCGCTACAGGAAGCAATAATACCGCGCGCTACCTGGAGTATTACTTTAAGGATCACCTGAGTATCATCCGTAAAAACAGAACTTCAGTGGCGGTTTTAAGTGGTGCTGAAACTTCGGCCGAGCTGGAGCTTCTGGCGGAAGATATTTTCCGGTATTACGGCTTGGGCTGCAGAAATGTAACGCGCCTGTTTATTCCTGAAGATTTTAAGATCGACCGTTTGTTCGAAAGTTTCCTGAAATTCAAAGGTATTATTAACCACCATAAATACGCCAATAACTACGAATACAACCGCGCTGTCTACCTGCTGAATCAGGAACAGTTCTGGGATAATAATTTTGTGCTTCTGAAGGAAGATGAGCAGCTCTTTTCGCCGCTGGCAGTGCTTCATTTCTCCCGTTATTCAGCTATTGCAGAGGTACAGGATTTCCTTCGTGAAAACGAGAAAGATATTCAGACTATTGTGGCAGATCCCGGTCTGGGTTTTGATTCTATAGGTTTCGGAGAGGCGCAGCATCCCGGTCTGGACACTTATGCAGACCATGTGGATACCATGCGTTTTCTGGAGGTGATCTAAACACCACCGGTTTATATTCTCGAATTTCGCGGATGCAGCAGCGTTCTGAAGAGCATCACATCTTCGCCAAATTTCTGTTCCAGTCTTTCTGAGATATTTTTCAGTTCTATACCCAGAAAATCATCACGCCGGTCAACACTGTCGAAAAAGAGGAGGAGGTTTGTGTTTTTTCCTTCGGCGATCATCTCGCTTTCCACATCGGCAAGCATATATTTATCAACGTCGAAAAGATTTTCTATCATTTGGGGGAATTCTGTGTGCAGATAATTTTCCCACTCTTCCTGGCGGTGGTTCAGGGTATGAAAAGTCAGGCTCACAACAGTCATTATTTTATGTTTTTTTTATGGTTACAGCACAAATTTACAGCGCAAAAATCGGTAATTTTTTTGTAAATTAGCCCCTTATTAAAACCAAGAAGTTAGGATAAATCAGCGCAGGTTCTAAACCTCTGATTTTCATCTTATTTAAAAAACATTTATGCATAAAGAAGGAGAAAGGTTAATTCCTATCAACATTGTTGATGAAATGAAATCCTCTTATATCGATTATTCGATGTCGGTAATCGTTTCCAGAGCGTTACCCGATGTAAGAGATGGCTTGAAGCCGGTTCACAGAAGAGTCCTTTACGGTATGTACGGACTGGGCGTTTTTTCTAACAGAAAATATTTAAAATCCGCGAGAATCGTTGGTGATGTTCTCGGTAAATATCACCCGCACGGTGATACTTCCGTGTACGATGCAATGGTGCGTATGGCGCAACCGTGGAGTCTGCGTTATCCGCAGGTCGATGGCCAGGGTAACTTCGGTTCTATGGATGGTGATCCGCCGGCAGCAATGCGTTATACCGAAGCCAGACTGCAGAAAATTTCTGATGAGATCCTTGCCGACCTTGATAAAGATACCGTTGATTTTCAGAATAACTTCGATGATTCACTTACGGAACCTACCGTAATGCCGACCAAGATCCCGAATCTTCTGGTTAATGGAACTTCGGGTATCGCCGTAGGTATGGCGACCAACATGGCGCCGCATAACCTTACTGAAAGCATTAATGCCATTGTGGCTTACATCGATAACAGAGAAATCACCATCGATGAATTGATGAAGCACATCATCGCTCCCGATTTCCCAACAGGTGGAATTATTTATGGTTATGACGGTGTGCGTGATGCTTTCCATACAGGGCGTGGCCGTATCGTACTCCGTGCAAAGGTGAACTTTGAAGAGATCGGCAACAGAAATGCGATCATCGTTACCGAAATCCCATATCAGGTCAATAAAGCCGAGATGATCGCACGTACTGCAGAACTGGTAAAGGACGAAAAGATTCCCGGTATCTACGAGATCCGCGATGAGTCCGACCGAAACGGTCTGCGAATCGTATATGAACTGAAAAATGATGCAATTCCGAACGTTGTTCTGAATATGCTTTATAAATATTCCTCAATCCAGACTTCATTCAGTGTAAACAATATTGCATTGGTAAAAGGAAGACCGGAGCAATTGAATCTCAAAGATCTTATTCACCACTTCGTGGATCACCGCCATGAAGTGATCGTGCGCAGAACCGAATACGAATTGAAGAAGGCTAAGGAGCGCGCGCATATCCTGGAAGGATTCATGAAGGTGATCGGCACCCAGGATGATCTCGATAAAGCCATTGCGATCATCCGCCACAGCGCGAATCCTGCCGAAGCCAAGACCGGTTTGATCAATGAATTCGACCTTTCTGACATTCAGGCCCAGTCCATCCTTGATTTAAGGTTGGCGCGACTGACAGGAATGGAGCTCGACAAGATCCGGGCGGAATACGAAGAGATCATGAACCTGATCAAAGACCTGGAAGATATTCTTGCCAATGAAGATCGCAGATTCGAGATCATTAAAAATGAATTAATTGAAATCAGAGAAAAATACGGCGACGAAAGACGCTCAGAAATAGATTACTCAGGCGGCGAAATGTCCATCGAAGACCTTATTCCCGACGAAAAAGTTGTACTAACCATCTCTCACGCAGGTTATATCAAAAGAACCTCGCTGTCGGAATATAAAGTACAAAGCCGTGGCGGCGTAGGAAACCGTGCAGCAACTACCAGAGATGAAGATTTCCTGGAATATATTGTAGCGGCAACCAATCACCAGTATATGCTTTTCTTTACCGAGAAAGGAAAATGTTTCTGGTTAAGAGTTTTCGAAATTCCTGAAGGTTCCAAAACATCAAAGGGGCGCGCCGTGCAGAATCTCATCAATATTGCACCCGACGACAAGATCAAAGCATACATCAGAACCAATGATCTGAAAGATGTGGATTATGTAAAACAGATGAATGTGGTGATGATCACCAAAAACGGAACCATCAAGAAAACCTCTCTGGAGGCTTATTCGAGACCAAGAACAAACGGGGTGAATGCGATTGAGATCCGTGATAACGACCAGCTGTTAGGTGCAAGATTAACGAACGGCAGTTCCGAGATCATGATCGCGACCAAAAACGGGAAATGTATCCGTTTTCCAGAAGAAAAAGCCCGTGCCGTAGGTCGTGGCTCCATTGGTGTCCGTGGTATTTCACTGGACGAAGGCGACGAAGTCATTGGCATGATCGTTGTGGACGATGTGCAGAATGAAACTGTTTTGGTAGTTTCTGAACATGGCTACGGCAAGCGTACGGCGGTAGAGGATTACCGTATAACGAACCGCGGTGGCAAAGGGGTAATTACCTTAAATATCACCGAGAAGACCGGTAATCTGATCGCCATTCAAATGGTGACCGACGATGACGGTCTGATGATCATTAACAAATCCGGTGTAGCCATTAGAATGGGAATGGATGAAATGCGCGTGATGGGCCGAAATACACAGGGTGTAAAAGTCATCAACCTCAAGAAAAACGATTCCATTGCGGCTATTGCAAAAGTGGAAATGGACAAAGATGTGGAGGAAATTGAAGAAGAAGCCGAAATGGAAAACCTGGAAATCACCGATGGTGAGGTTACCATTGAAACTGAAGTGACGCCAACAGACGATGCAGGCGTTCCCGAAGATGAAACCGCCGCAGCTGATGACGGTGAAGAAGACAACGATTCAGAATAAATTTTAAACCAATTTTTTTTAAAAATAATATAATGAAAAAAATATTTTTAAGCGCAGCATTAGTTTCAATGACTTTTGCGATGGCGCAGAAAAAAGAGATCGCTGCAGCTGCAAAGGCAGTAGAGGCGGGTGATATGTCGGCTGCCAATGCGCAGATCACAGCTGCAGAAGCAGCAATGGGTGGGCAAACGTATATGTTGGAGCCTTCCGTTCAGGAGCAGTATTATTATGCCAAAGGCATGTCCCTTCTAAAAGCAGGAAAAAGCGCAGAAGGAGCTACTTATCTTGCAAAAATGACGGACCTGGGAAAAATGAAAATCTATACCGGAAAAGACAGTTCCAAGAACAAAGTGTACTACGTGGGCAAAGAAGCTGCAGATAAATCGGGCATTCAGGGTTTGAAAGAAGAAACTTACAATCCCACGCTTACCGGAAAGATCGCCAACACGATCAACCCGCTTATCGAATCTGCCAACAAAGCCGCAATGGATTATTACAATGCAAAAAACTACGCTGCGGCAGCGCCGAAGTTTGAGGAAGTGTATGACCTTTTAAAGGCCGGCGGACAGGATAATAAACAGTATCTGTATTATGCCGGTTTAAATTACGCCCTTGCACAGAACCGTCCCGCTGCAATTAAGGTTTACGATGAGTTGATCTCTTCGGGATATACCGGCGCGGAAACCACGTATACCGCGAAAAACAAGAAATCAGGTGCTCTTGAGAATCTTTCAAAAACAGCTTGGGACCTTTACAAAAAGATGGGCGATGCTGCTGATTACACCGATTTCAAAATGGACAAGTCCAAAAATATTGAGCAGGAACTGTATGAGACCAACGCCGCTTTACTCATCGAAGACGGGAAATACGATGCGGCGCTCGCACTTATTGATGCCGGCATGAAGAAATTCCCCAAAAGCACCAAGCTCGCAGAATTTCAGGGAACTGCTTATTACAAAGCCGGTAAGATGGATGATTTCGTGGCTACACTAAAATCTACCGTAGCAAAAAACCCTACCGATTCCAATGCGTGGTATAATCTCGGTGTATTGCAGAGCAAAGATCCTGCAACCGAAGCTGAAGCTGTAGCATCCTACAAGAAATCTCTTGAACTGAAGCCCGACTATGTAGAGGCATGGCAAAACCTTACGTATCTGACCATGGGTGATGATGCCAAAGCCATCGACGATTACAACGCTGCCAAAAAAGCGGGAAAACCAGATGCAGCCAACAAAATCATCGAAGCCCGCCGCGCCAGACTTGCGGCAACCTTGCCTTATGCGGAAAAATGGTACCAGTATGATCCCAACAATTTAGAGGCTGTAAGACTGCTCAAAGGACTTTATCAGTCCAATAAGAATGAAGCAAAATTCCAGGAATTCAAAGCCAAGGAAGCTGCCATGAAGGCTGCCGAAGGAAAATAAACTTTTGCAGAATCAATCTAATCCAAAATGTACTGAACCCGTTTCAGTACATTTTTTTTGTTTTCAGCTTTCGTAAAATGCGTATTTTTTTCAGGAGCAACCTGGATTTGAGCTGTTCCGAAGTCGGGTCGCGCTTTCCACTATATCCCAGCCCCGGCTTCGGGGCTGGGGATGCCGTTTCAATCGCGGCTATAAATCAAGATCCACATTTTTCCGGTAACTTTTCTAAATTATTCCCGCGACGAATCTGACCGACACCGAAAACGCCCATACAACTTTAAATTGCAGCCGGGATTTTTAGTAAAACTTTAGCACTAAGACTTTTTTCACCTCTTGATTTCTTCGTAAATTCGGTGAAAATATTATCACATGACAGCATCTGAAAAAATATCGGCACTGCGCCAAAAAATGCAGGAAAACAATATCGGCGCGTTTATCATTTATTCCGCGGATCCGCACATGAGCGAATATCTGCCCGCGGAGTGGCAGGAGCGCACCTGGCTTTCGGGGTTTACAGGTTCTGCAGGATTTGTGGTAGTTACCAAAGACAAAGCGGGCTTATGGACAGACGGCCGTTATTTTGTGCAGGCGCCCAAAGAACTCGCCGGATCGGGTATCGATCTTTATAAAGACGGTATGGATGGCACACCTGATTATATCGACTGGATCATTTCCGAAATTCCGGAAGGCGGCAAAGTCGCCGTCAATGCGTTGGCTACTTCCCACGCCAACTGGCAGCTTCTGCAGGAAAAACTGTCAGCGAAAGGCCGTAAAATCGTCGATCTTCCGCTGTTGAAAGACATCTGGACCGATCGGAATGCAAGCGCGAGGAAAAATCCTGTATTCGTGCATCCCGTAGAACGGGCCGGAAAATCGGTCACCGAAAAACTCAACGATATCCGAAATAAAATGGAGGAGCTCGGTGCGTCCGTACATCTTATATCGAGTTTAGATGATGTAGCCTGGACCTTAAACCTTCGCGGCAGCGATGTACAGGCAAATCCTGTATTTCTGGGCTATATTTTACTGACAAAGAACGAGGCGAAACTTTATGTGGATCTCGATAAGCTTGAAACCGATGCCAGAAAGCAACTCGATGATTCCTGCGTAAAAATGATGCCTTACGACAACTTCTTTGAAGATCTGAAAGACATTAAAGATGAAAAAATACTTATTTCACCGAACAGCAACCAGTCCATTTTCGAAGCATTAAAAGAAAATAATACATTCATCAAAGCACCCGTTCCCGGGAATTTAATGAAAGCCATTAAAAACCCTGTCGAACTCCAAGGCTTCCGAACGGTAATGCAGCGCGATGGAGTTGCCATGGTCAAGTTCCTTCACTGGCTCACTTCGCAGGTTGGCAAAGAACCTATGAGTGAATTTACGGTCGGCGAAAAACTCCGCGGCTTCCGCTCGGAGGGAAAGAATTTTGTTGGAGAAAGTTTTGGCAGTATCGTTGGTTTTAAAGAAAATGGCGCTATCATGCATTATTCCGCGAAACAGGAAGAATGTAAGGAAGTCACTGCCGAGGCCACGATTCTTGTGGATTCCGGCGGACAGTACCTTGAAGGAACCACCGACATCACGCGGACTTTGGCGCTCGGCAAACCTTCGGAAGAATTTAAACACAACTGCACTTTGGCCTTGAAAGGGCTTATTCAACTGTCGATGGTGAAATTTCCAAAAGGAACGCGCGGCGTTCAGCTGGATGCCTTTGCCAGACTCGCCCTTTGGAAGGAAGGTAAGGATTACAACCACGGAACTGGCCACGGCGTTGGCAGTTTTATGAATGTTCACGAAGGTCCGCAAAATATCCGCAAAGATATGAACATGCAGGATCTGATCCCGGGTATGGTGCTTTCCAACGAGCCCGGATTTTATTATGAGAACCATTACGGCATCCGTCATGAGAACCTGATCGCCGTACGCGAAAAGGAAACCACTGATTTCGGTACTTTCTATGATTTCGAAACGCTGACCATCTGTCCTTTTGACCGGAATGTCATCGCTGCGGACCTGCTTACCGAACCTGAAAAAGACTGGCTGAATTCCTATCACGAATGGTGCCGCGAAAAACTTGAAAACGAACTGGAGGGTGATGTAAAAACCTGGTTTTTGGAACAGGTAAAACCGCTTTAACCAAAACTCCCAACTTACCAAGGATTAATTTTTAAAAGTTATTCCTGCTTAAAAAAGGTGCCCACTAAAATGTCGGCATCTTTTTTTTGCCTGATCCGAAAGATATATTTAAAAAATGGATATCTTTAATAAAATCATTTTGATGTCCGCAGAACAACTTCCACTTAGAACCGTTGCAGGTTTCGACTTTACGCAGCCGCCGGTATTCGCCGTTTCGCTTGTACTGATCTGCACTGTCGTATTTTTGCGCTATCTGATTCTTTCCGGCGCCTATCATTTTATGGTCCTGAAGCTGCGCAAAAATGGTAATTCCAAAAGGCTTCTGCTGTCTCACCACAACATGCGCAGCCAGATCAGAAGGGAACTCATCCTTTCGTCTGTAAGCGCGGTAATTTTTGGCGTGACCGGAATGGTCGTACTGGTTTTATACCAGCTGGGTTATACGAAAGTGTATACCGATGTTCGTGAATATCCGCTGTGGTATTTGCCGGTGAGCATTGTCATCTACCTGCTGCTGCATGATCTGTATTATTACTGGCTTCACAGGTGGATGCACAGTTCGGCCGTACTGCGCCGGTTTCATATGACGCATCACCAGAGTGTTCGCACAACGGCCTTCACCTCCTTTTCGTTTCATCCGGTGGAATCTTTGCTGCAGGCAGTTATTTTGCCGCTGATCATTATGTTTCTGCCCATGAGTCTTACCGCGGTTTTTATCACTTTATTCTTAATGACGCTGTCTGCCATCATCAATCATGCGGGCCTCGAAATTTATCCGCTTGGTAAAAGGTTCAGTTTTATAAGAAAGAACGTAATCGGCGCCACGCACCACGACCAGCATCACAGGAACCTGAAGAAAAACTTCGGCCTGTATTTTACTTTTTGGGACCGTTGGATGAAAACAGAGAAATAGCTGACGGAAAAGTAGGCCGACATAACTAATCGCTCAACCAGCTTTTTTGATGGAGCCTTTTAATTTCAGCCAAAAGTTCACCGTCGCCGGGACCGCGAACCGCAATATTTTTAATGATTTCTTCCACCGGCAGGAAGTTAATTGGCGCCGCCGGTAGTGCAGATTCCTTCTGCCAGTTTGCTAGCTGCTCCGCCGAACTCAGATATACTAAAGCTCCCAAACCGACCCAACCGTGGGCAGCGGCACACATCGGGCAGTGTTCGCCGGTGGTATACATCGTTGTGGCTGCCCGCTCTTTTTCGGTGAGATTTTCTGCCGCCCCATAAGCCAGATCTATTTCCGGATGGGCCAGGACTGTTTTTTCGTTCACCCTGTTCCTGGCCTCCGTGATGATGGTTCCGGAATCATCAACCAGAACAGAACCAAACGCTTCGTCGCCGGCATTTACCGCTTCTGCAGCGAGCTCCAGACATCGCTTCAGATACTGGATGTCATTTTCTGTAAGTTTGTTTGCCATCAGGTAAAATTATGGAGTACTGTTTATTAAAGGAAGTCAGGTCTTGCGGGCATGTTTAATGGCCGAGATTCAGCATATATTTAATGATTGCGAGTCGGGAGTCGGAACGGGGATCTGTAATATCGGTGGCGACAGGATAAATCTTTACGATATCCGGATTGTCTTTGGTGAGGAAGGCCATATTCGCCTCGCCACCGGTCATCAGGAAATCAGCCAGCGCTACATGATAGGTTTTCGAGGGCTCTATCGGCATTTCCTTTAAAATCCAGACAGATTTTTGGGGATCATAGTTCACGGTAGATGAATACTGGAGGAATCCGCCTGAACCCACATTATTCCGGCCGGCTTCCAGAATACGTGTCAGTAGACTTCCCTTCATATCTACTTCCATAATGGCGCCGCCGTACGGCAAAGAACGGATGATACCGTACTCTGTGACGGGCATTTGTATAATGTCGTCCACCCGGATCGAGCCGGAATTCAGGATAGCGACATCGGCGGCAGGCGCGGCTTTTTCCATGGCAGAAACCACAATTCTTGTAAGATTGGTTTTTCCGCTGCGGATCATTTCCTCCCGCCCGTCCAGCGGTTCGCCCCGTTCGAGGATCACCCGCTGCGTATCAAATCCCAGCGCCGCGAAATTGGCGTTTCCGATATCCATCCATTTCTGTACGACCTCGGAAGTTTCGGGATCGAGTGGTACGGAAGTATCCAACATTCTAAGCTCCGGAACCACGGAAGTCTTTTTGTTTTTCACATCGATGGTCAGATAGTTTACATACGCTGATTTAGCGTTGGCATGTGCTTTTGTGATGTAAATGTTGCCGATCTTCTTAAACTGCATATTGTGTTCGTGACCACCCATGATCAGGGCCAAGCCGGGAACGCGGCGCGCAAGTATGCTGTCTTCCTCTACGGAGGTGTGGGTGATCGCCACCACCGCATCACATGAATCTTTAATTTGGTTGTAAAGTTTTTCAGCGACCTGATATTCATCGGTGTAAGACACATATTCTGCTTTGTTAAACGGCAGCGTGAGCCCTATGAAACCGATTTTTGCCTGGGTGCCGTCTTTGTCCTGCACGTTCATGATATAGGTTTCGGGAAATTTCTCAGTTCCGGCAGCAGTTGTTTTGGTAAATGGAGCAATACCTGAGGCGGTTTTGTGAAAAGTGTTTGATGACACCCACTGAAAAGCAGATTCATCGATCCTGCCCTGAAGTTCTTTTTCGGTAATATCGAACTCATGGTTGCCAAAAACTGCAAGATCGAGCCCCGCCGAATTCAGTGAGGCTACCATTTGCCGGCCGCGGATCCTTTTGCCTTCGTATTTTAAGCTGTTATATACCGACGGGCTCAAAAAATCTCCCGCCATCACCATAAACGTATTTGGGTTCCTGGCGAGCTCCTGTTTCTTTAATGTCGCTACGCGCGCCACGCCGCCGACCTTTCCACCCTGTAGCGGAGCAATTTCGTATACATCATTGATCTGAACGAAAGTGATGGTGATCTTACCGTCGTCCTTTGCTGCCCTCGTTGGCGTTTTTACTGTGGCGCACGATGATAAGGCGAGCATAGCCAATAACGCGTAAACCGGAAATCGAGTTTTCATTTGAAAAAGTTTAACCCCTAAGTTATCAATTATTCGCAGTTTGCGCAAACAGAGTTCCGAAAGAGCGTTTTTATTTCCGAAATTATTCTGGAAATTCGGTTGATACTCAACTTTTTAGAATTAGACGCCGTCTGCTTATGTATTTTTTTTAATAATAATCTCTGGTGTTCTATTACTGATTAATATCGATTTTAATAATCAATTGCGAAAAATATCATTCGCATGAACTGAATATTTTAATGAAGCGCAAAAAAAACTGCCCATTATGAGCAGTGTAGTTTGACTGGCTGTGAGTTGTGATCAACAGTGCAAAATTTGAAAGCGATATCCCGTTTGCTGATGATTTATTTTTTAATAATTTTTGTTGAGAATGCTTTACCGTTTCCTGTAGTGATTTTAATGATGTAGATGCCTGCAGTTAATTGACGCACGTCGACCTGTTTTTGATTTCCGCTCATATTCAATAGTTTTTGACCGGCCGAATTATAAATTTCGACTGTTCTAATATCGGTCGGGCAGCTGATATTGATGAATTCATGTGCAGGATTAGGATAAACGCGGATTGCAGCAGCCGGATTTTCGTTTACGTTCAAAGTGCAGTCTGCATTCATTGAAAACAGCTGTCTGCCTGTGGGCAGTCTTGCAGAAAAATATATTTTACTTCCCAACTGCACATACCGGGTCTCATAATCCAGACTTCCTTCGGTGGGGTGAATATCTTTGATCTGATAGGTTCCTGCCTCCGTTCCGTTGGTAACCCATGGTTCCACGTTGTTGGCGCCGCTGTCACCATCAAAGAATAGCACATTTCCGCAGCCGCCTTTTGTGGCGTAGACCGCATAATTCGCCGAATTCTGGCCCGGGTTTATGTCTTTGAGTAAAGTCGTATTTTGTGCCGTGCCGTCACTTACCCAAAGTTCAAAACCATGTGTTCCATCATTTGCAGTTACAATCATTTTACCGTTCACTTCCACAAATCCTGACACGCCGGAACTGCCAGCAGTGTTGAATACTTTTACCGGCTCTGTACCGCCGGGCGTCCCGTCGGTGACCCACATGGCGCCAGCATTGACTCCGTCGCTGGCGGCAAAATATAGTTTTCCGTTGTAAACCCCCGAATTAAAACCGTAGAAAGCGTCACCACTGCCGGAATTGATGTCTTTAAGTAACTTCGTACCGCTTTCGATGCCGTCACTGGTCCATACTTCTCTGCCGTGTGTGCCGTCATTTGCCGAGAAATACAGTTTGTTATGGTAGACCTTAAAATTCTGAGGATTGCTGTCTCCTGTTCCGGACCAGATGTCTTTTACGCGAATTGTGCCGGCAACCGTTCCATCGGTGGTATACAGTTCTCGATTGTAAATGTTGGGTGCGGTATCACTTGCTGAGAAGTATATTTTTCCGTTGAGCGCGGTCAGGTTAGAAACTTCGTATAGATCATTCCTTAGCAGTTGCGGTGTATTGCTTCCCGCCTCCAGTATATATAGCTGCGGACTGTTGGGCGAGGCAGAATTGCCCGCGACAAAGTACATTTTCGAGCCCGACACCGTAAACTGCGTAGCAGCCGTCGAATTGCTTCCCAGCGTAGAAACAGACACAGTTCCTGCCAGGGTACCGTCAGTTTTCCAAAGCTCGGTGCCGTTCACAGGATCACCAAAGGAGAAGTACACATTATTGTCGAAAGCAGCCATATTCAACACCTGCGGCAGTGTTTTCAGTTTCAGTGTATTCGCAGCGGTGCCGTCGGTCATATATAATTCGAAAGAATCTTCCAATTGTACGTTAAAAAACAGCCGGCTGCCCAAAGTGGCAGAAAAGTACAGGTTATTGACGCCTCTGTACGTATTTCCTCCGGTATATACAGGCGTTACCACTTGTGGATCATACTGTGCGAAAGCGGTTCGCGCCAGACAGAGCAGAAGGAGAAAGGATAATTTTTTCATAATGTAATTTTTAATGATAGACGGATGCCTCTTTAAATAAAATTAATTCGCGCCATGTGAAGGCGAAATTGTGTAGGAAGTTTAATTTTCCAATAAGCTAAACTGAAACGTGCTCTTTACGAACTTTGAAAAAAGAAGTAAATTCATTTATATAAAGGTATTGGTAGCGGCTAAAAAAAATATACCCTGGGGAGGGTATATTTGCAAATATTAGCGGTTAAGATCAAAGTTGAGACAATAATAACCTCAGTATTTCTGAAGCGGGTCTCAATGCGAACGGTTAGTGCGAATCAGGAAATACGAATGATGAAATTCAGATGTCCCGGAAAGATCAGGGATCAGGACCAAAGCCTTTTCATAAAATTCAGCGCGTTCTCACTGCTGATTTTCTGCATTTGTTCTTCGCCAAAGTTTTCCTTCAGCGATTCATTGATTTCGGGATAAAGTCCTGCATTTTCGTAGGCCGGAAAGTAAAACGGGATCCTGGATTTATCCGGATGATTTTTGGTGTAGAAATAATCGGCACCGTAACAAACGGCATCTTCACCGCCCAGCTGTATCCCGTGTGCAGCATGTTTTTCAAGGCTTTTTTCATCTTTGGGATTTACGAAAGCCCGCACGAAATTCAGGCCGATCAGGCCCTGTTGGTGAATGATCTCTTTCGCCACCTCATCGGTCAGATTCCGCGGGTGCGCGAAAACTGGCCGGTAGTTGGAATGACTGGCTAATATGGGGATTTTAAGGTTTTCTTTAGCAATATAGCGCAGCATGTCATGCGCCAGCGCATCACTTGTATGCGAAAAGTCCAGCGCTATATTTCTACCGTGTAGATAATCAAGCAGGGCTTTACCGTCGTTTTTTAAACCGGCGGTAGAGAAATTGCCACCACCAAACCTGTTTTCTGCATGATGTGTAAAACTCATATACAGAATATTTCCCACGTTCCCGATGATTCTTTCCAGATTTTCGAAACCCTGTTTAAGAGGTATTGTTTCGGTACAGAAAGCAGAGCCACTCTCAATCGCGGCGAGCATGCCGATTTTTTCAGCAGTTCCAAAAGTGTTTAAATCCTGTTTTCCGAAGCGGTAAAGCTCATTTTCCTGGTGATCCAGTTGACGGAATATTTCACTTTGCTGCAAGCCAAATTCATGACTGTCATCTGTCACGGGTGCAAAAATCGCCATGATCTGTAATTTGACATTTCCCTTCATTAAAAAAGGAACTGCGCAGCCGATATCTTCGGTTTTATAAATGCCGGAATTCGGCTGTGTAAGATAGGAGAGGAGATCGCAGTGAAGATCTATAACGGCGGTTTTCATAGAGTTTTTAATAGTCTGCTAAAATAATGATTTAGGCGGAACTACACTTGAGCGCGGAACTCACCTGAAAATTGAATTTAATTTTAAAATTTCCAAACTCTAGCAGTGCTTTTAGGTGGTTAATGCTTCAAATGCAATTTTTTTAAATAGCTCCCTTTCTTCGGTCGCTTAACTACGAGTTTGTTTTTTATAAACCACTTTTTGTCATTCAGAGCGGAACAAAGTGAAGCGTGGAATCTCAATATTAGTTTCTAATCTTTTCTTTATTCTTTTTATTTCATTTTTTTTCCTTGATAAAAAGAACCATCCGCCGCGGCGGAAAAGACTGGAAACTCGCCTAATTAGAATTTAATTCTAAAACTTCCAAACTCGGGCGGAAACTTTAATTGTTTCTTCGATTAACAATTTTTGCCGCCACTCAAACACTGGAAACTTGCCTCATTATTTATTATTGTTTTATTTGAATCGGCGCACCTCCTTTGTCGGTTTCTTAATGGCTCAAATTTCAATTTTCTTAACGGCCCCGTTTCCCAGGTCGTATCGAAACTCCTTTTTCAAATCAGCACATTTTCAAATTCTCAAATTGCCACATTCTCAAATTGCCACATTAGCACATTCTCAAATTATCATCGATCCATCGTCAACAATATCTTCCCGATATGTTCGCTGCTTTCCATCAACCGATGCGCTTCAGCAGCTTCTGTGAGAGGGAATGTTTTGTAGATGATGGGATGAATCTTTTTTGAATGAAACATCGGCCAGATGTTTTTTTCCACTTCTGTGGCGATCTGGGTTTTTACTTCCGCAGTTTGGGGTTTTAGAAAACTTCCTGTCACCGTGAGATTCTTTGCCATTAGGGTGCGCAGATTAATATTGACGTCCATGTTTTTCATACCGTTGATGTAACAAAGTCGGCCTTTTTTATTCAGGATCTCGAGATTCTTTTGGGTGTAATCTCCGCCGACCATGTCTAATATAACATCGATTTTTTCGTCTTTCAGGACTTCTTCGAAGGCTTCTTTTTTGTAGTTGATGACTTTGTCAACGCCCATTTTCTGGAGGAAATCAATCTTGTCTTCAGTTCCGGCGGTGGTGTAGGTTTTGCAGCCCCAAGCTTTTGCCATTTGCAAACCCATGGTTCCGATACCTCTGGTGCCGCCGTGGATGAGTAGTTTTTCACCAGATTGAAGTTTGCCTAAATGAAAGACATTAAACCAAACCGTAAAAACCGTTTCTGGAATTGCCGCAGCGTCGGTTAAACTGATTCCTGCGGGAATGGGAAGACAGTGAGAACTGTCGACCGCCACGTATTCTGCATAACCGCCGTCTGCAATGAGAGCGCAGACTTTGTCGCCGACTTTTTTATCTGTTACGGCTGAACCGATTTCTGTTATTTCGCCGGAAACTTCTAAACCGGGAATTAAAGTGGTTGGCGAACCTTTGCCGTAAGTGTCGGTGTTTTTTCGCGTGATAATATCGCTGCGATTGACTCCGGCGGCTTTTACTTTAATCAAAACCTGGTTTTCTGCCGGTGTTGGTTTTGGAGTTTCCTGTAATTGTAAAACTTCCGGCCCACCGGATTTTGTGATATGGATTGCGCGCATTTTATTGGTTTTAAAAGAGTAATACAGGTACATATTTGGTAGCAACAAAAGTAGATGTGTTAAAGAAATTTAATTTTAAAGAGAATGTTGAGAATTCTCTTACGAAAACTATTCTGCGAAATCATCATGATTTGAAATTTCTAGTATGCTTTTATGAAAGACCTCAAGGTTGTCAATTAATGATTCGACAAATAATAATGATTTTTGATAGGAATTCAAAATCTCTTCTAATGTTTTTTCAATTGAATATGATCCAAAGTTTTGATGAACTAATCTATTTCTTTCATTTCCTAATTCTATAAATGAAATTATACTTTCTTTCAAATTACCATCTTCACTTACTTTTACATTCATAAATTTTTTGAATTCTTGGCCAAATAATGCAAAGAACGGATTAGCATTTTTGCTCTCCCAATCAATTAATGTATGATACTGTCTTTTAAGACCTTCATTTACTAAAAACTCTTTAATGCATATTGATTCGGAATTTTTAGAATCGAAATACTTTGTGTAGGAAAACAATTACAGGAGTAATTCGAAAAGTTATTATAAGATTTTGTAGGGAATTTAAAATGTTATAAGTCTTCAATGTCTTTTATTAAATTTGCAAAATCATATTTCGTTACTTCACGTTCAAAAATTTTTAAATCAAATTTATGATCTAAACAAAATTTTTTTAGGAGGTTTAATGATTTTTCGTAATTACATCTAAATGCTTCGTTAGATGTTTTAATTTCATTTCCACGATAGTACTGTATTCCATATTCACGATATTTTTCTAATAAATTATGAATTTGTCTTTCGCGAAATCCCATTTCATCAACTTTAATTACTGCTAAAATTTTCCAATCGGCGTGCATTCCATATCCTTTATTTTCATTTAAATATTTTTCTCTCTTTTCATAATTTGTAGTCGCTCCTATTTTTATTCGTTCACCCCATTTTGAACCTGCGATATAAAGATATCCACTATTTCTTTCTCGAGAATGATAACTGATCGCAGATGAGTTACACATTACACATTGTCCAACGGAATTTTTTATTGTATGTCCTCTTTTGCATGGAAATGTATTATAAGCAAATTTTTTTTTATGATATTTCATAATCGCTTTTACACCAACTGTCAAACGCATTTTCTGAACATCTATGCAATTCTCAAAATCAATTTTGTGTATTGTGAAAAATTCTTTTTCTATTTCATTCATTTAAATATTTTTATAAATTTTTCATATTAATCAAATAAGTAATTCACTAAAAATAAGAAATCTTATTAGATTTTACATTATTCTTTGTTTTAATATTTTTAATTTTGAAATTCCAAAAAGAAAAACCGCCCTCCATTCTAGCCCCGATGGTAACGGCATCCCCGCCGCGGCGGGATATAGTGGACAGCGGGTCGGGTCTTCGAAAGAGGCGAAATCTTTGTGCTCCTAAAAAAAGGAATAATTCCGTAATTTTACAGCATGAATCAAGATACGATCTGTGCCCTAGCCACAGCAAACGGAGTTGGAGCTTTGGGAATTATTCGCCTTTCCGGCAATGATGCCGTGAAGATTGCGAAACGCTGTTTTCAGGGAACTGACCTGGAAAAGGTGAGATCCCATACGGTGCATTATGGATATATCGTGGATTATAAGGATCACGTTGTAGGTGGAAATGAAATGGACTTTGTGATTGATGAAACTCCTGAAATGACTAAAAAAGACGGTGGTTCGCATCAGTATGTAATTCCCGACCATAGACCATTGACCACAGGTTCAGACCCGGTCATTTATAAAACAGAAGAACTCATTGATGAAGTCATGGTCTCCGTATTTCTTGCGCCGAAGACTTTTACGACCGAAGATGTGGTAGAAATTTCTTTTCACGGATCGCCGCATATTGCAAAGAAAATTCTGGAAGTTTTGGTGAAGAATGGGGCGCGACTGGCGAAAGCCGGGGAATTTACGATGCGCGCTTTTATGAACGGCAGAATTGATCTGGCGCAGGCGGAATCGATTGCTGATTTGATTGCTTCGGAAAATGAGGCGTCGCGGAAAGTGGCTTTGAATCAGTTGAAAGGGGGAATTACGAATGAGATTTCAATCCTTAGAAATGACTTGCTGAATTTTACGTCGCTGATTGAACTGGAACTGGATTTCGGGGAAGAGGATGTGGAATTTGCAGACCGTACCGCCATGACTCAATTGCTGCTCAACTTACGTCATAAACTGGGTTCTTTGATTGAGAGTTTCCAATACGGAAATGCGCTGAAAAATGGAGTTGAAGTCGCCATTATCGGGAAACCGAACGCTGGAAAATCGACGCTTTTGAATGCGTTATTGAAAGAGGAAAGAGCGATTGTTTCTGAAATTGCCGGTACAACGCGGGATACGATTGAGGAACTGATTCATTTGAAAGGAACGGCTTTTCGCTTTGTGGATACAGCGGGACTTCGGGAAACGACGGATGTCATTGAGAAAATTGGCGTAACGAAAGCGAAGGAGAAAATTGCTTCGGCGAAAGTGCTGTTGTATCTTTACGATGAGCAGGATTCCTCGCCTGAAGAAGTAATTGCTTTTGTGAAGGAATTCCACCGCGAGGATCTGAAAATTGTGCTGGTTCATAATAAAGTGGATTTGACCAACGACGAAATACCTAATGAATTTGACGCCACTTTAAACCTGGAATTGTTTCCGGATTTTTGTGATGAATTGTTGAGGATTTCCGCGAAAGATCAAACAGGAATTGAAGCCGTAAAAACGGTGTTGATCGATTACGTGGAGAATTTGAAAGATCAGGAAAGCAATGTGATCATTACGAATCAAAGGCATTTTGATGCCTTGCAGAATTCGCTGCAATCTGTTCTTCAGGTGGAAGTAGCGGTGAGTTCCGGGATTCATACCGAACTGTTGGCGTATGAATTGAGAAATGCGCTGGAGCAGTTGGGTGAGATTTCCGGAGAGTTTACGAATGATGAGGTTTTGGGGAATATTTTCTCGAAGTTTTGTATTGGGAAGTAGTTACCCTTCTTTTATTTGCTAACACATTGTTATTCTTTTAGTTAAAATTATTTAATTTTCTCTTTTTTGTTGCCCGATTGTGTTTTTTCGTGTATATTTGTTGCCCAGATGTTGCTACAGCAACAAATTTGTTGCCCAAAACTAGTATAATCTAGTATCGGGGAGTTTCTGCACCATGCAGCACCACAGAGCTACAAACGGCACCATCTGGCAACAAGATGAACACACGACTCAGCATTCCAAAACACTGTCAGCTGTGCGGTCAGGCATTCGTAGCGCAGACTACCACTACAAGATACTGTGGTGATCGCTGTGCAAAACTCGCATACAAGCTGCGAAAGAAAGAAGAAAAGATTCAGCAGGCACTTTCCGAACAAACTAATTTTGCAAATGATGCAAAACCGCAAAACTTGCAAAGTCTGCAAACCTTGCAACCTTTCCTCAATCTTAAAAACAAAGAATTCCTAAGTGTTCAGGAAGCAGCAGAGCTTCTGGGAGCAAGCAGATGGACTATTCAAAGACTGGTGCAGCGAAATGTATTGCATGCAGCTAAGCTTGGCCGTAGAACTATTATACAACGATCCGAAATAGATAACCTTTTTAAAACTGATGGAAAATGAAAGTAACATTAAGGCAACGGCAGAAAGGAAATAAGATTTCACTCTATCTGGATTTCTATGATAAAGGGAAGAGGGAATATGAACATCTTGGTTTATATCTTACACCCGAACCAGATAAAGGTAAATTGACCAAAGCGCAGAAAGATGAGAACAGAAAAATTCTTGACCTCGCCGAACAAATCCGGAGCAAGAAACATCTCGAAGCTCAAAATAATATTTATGGGTTACGAGATAAAGAAAAACAGAGAGGTAAATTCTACGAATTTTTCGATGCCCTAACTGAAAATAAATATGAAAGTTTGGGAAACTATGGCAACTGGAATGCCGTACGAAAAATGATAAAAGATTATGACCCTAAAGAGGTCAGTTTCGAACATTTAAATAAAGAGTGGGTAGAAGGTTTCAAAAACTACCTCAGCCGTGAAGCAAAAACCAAAACCGGCGAAGGAATATCCTTAAATACCAAATACAGCTACTTTAACAAATTACGGGCGGCATTAAAGCAGGCAGTCAAAGAAGGACTGTTACAAACCAATCCAGCTGATTATGTTGAACCTTTCAAGCAGGATGATGTGCAGCGCGAATTCCTTACTTTGGAGGAAGTTCAGAAGTTAGCAAATACCCATTGTCGGAATAAAACCCTGAAAAGAATGTTTTTATTTTCCTGTCTTACTGGTTTGCGATGGTCTGATATAGAAAAACTGAAATGGTCAGAAATCCAGCATTCAGAAAATTTAGGTAATTTTATCAGGTTCAGGCAAAAGAAAACAAGCGGAGCGGAAACGCTGCCAATTGCGGAAGAAGCCAGGGCACTTTTAGGCGAACAGAAAGGCCAGGAAGAAAAAGTATTCTCGGGATTAAAATACGGAAACTGGAATAAAACCTATCTCAAAGATTGGCTTACTGATGCGGGTATTCATAAACATATTACCTTCCATTGCGCAAGGCATACTTATGCGACATTACAGATTTCGTTGGGAACCGATATTTATACAGTCTCAAAGCTGTTGGGTCATAAAAATCTTTCTACAACGGAGATTTATGCCAAGGTGATTAATGAGAAAAAGGTAGCGGCAGCTAATAAAATAAAAATCAATTTATAAGATATGGATCATAACTCCTCCCTGATTGAATATATTTTCAATAACGAAAATTTAGATTTTATTGTCGATGTTGAAAATAAAAAAATTACCGTTAAAGATTATGATGAAGTAAATCAAAATCTTTTTAATCAAACCTCCGAGCTGAAAAAGCAAATATTTTCGATGTTTATCAAAGGAGAAGATGTCACGTTAAATAGGATTAAAACAAAGCTTTTACAAACAAAAGAACTATTAATGGAGTACAGTAATATTGGCTTCATGATAAATGTTGTAAACAAAGATTTTGAAGGTACGATCGAACCGGAAGATGTACGTACGATGAATAATCTTAAAATCTATTATATTGATGAAATGGTATCGGTAATCAATAATTTCTCTTTTGAAACAGCGGAGGTTCCCGTTGCTAAAGCATCTTTTAAATCTGGTTACACCGTCGAAGAACTTGCTTATTTTTTCAAACTTTCAATCGAGCAGGGAATTATTGTTTTAGACAAAAACCAAAAAACCAAGTTCTTTGATTTTATAGCGGCCAATTTTCAGAGTAAAGACCAACAGCAAATATCACCCAACAGCATCCGAAACAAAAGTTATGATCCATCACCGGCAACAATAGAAAAAATCCGCGAAGATCTTCTGCAGATGCTACAGTTAACTCGCGCTCACAGAGACAGTGATAAAATAGAATGGAAAAAATAATGGAAAAACCAAGAATGTTTTTAGTTGAGGATTTGGAGGATAAAATAATAGATGCCGCAACGAAGTACTATATTAATTTTACAAACGAGGTAGAGGAATTCGATCCTCAATACTTCGCCAAACTTCTTGAAGGTCCGCAATTACATGATTTTGTACAAACAACATTTGAAAAAATACAGCACCTAAATAACCAGGAAATAAATAAGTATCTCACAGTTTCATTAAGCCAGTTTAAAACACATCAACCAGACCGGCGTTATGATTTTCTTAAAAAATTGTTTTTTCAAAAATATTGGATTCCCAATGATATGGAAGAGCATTATATACGCATGCCAGAACACCAGTCCAAATATTTTGATCATGTATTTTATTACTACGACAAATATTTTCACCTCTATCACGAAGCAGCAGACCAAGTTCTGCAGGATTTCAAAAAAGGCTATTTGGGTTCCTTTGCCGATTTCGCACTACCAAACACGGTGCAGCCAAAACAAAAACTCAAAACCAACCTCAGCGTTAAAGAACTAGCCTATTTATTTCGGGTCCTTTACGATGAAGAAATCATTGACAGCAAACACAAAACCGACATCTTTAATTTCATTGCCGAAAACTTTTCCTCAAAACAGAAAGAAGATATCAGCGCAAATTCTATAAAAAACGCATTCGATACTCCCGACTTCAATACAGTCGATTTCTGGCAGGAAAAATTCACCCATTTCATGCAGAAAGCAAGAAAAGACAAAGAAAAATAATCACCAAAAACACCGATAAACAGACACTTTAACGCGGGGTTGTGCAACCCTGTGCAACTACCGTAGCGTCTATATGCTGCATTACTTTGCTTCCATAATTCAAGTTTAACCTATTAAACCCACAAAAATGGAATCAGAACAAATCTTACAAAAGCTCACGCAGCTCGAACAGAAAATCGATGAACAAAACCTTCTACAAAAAGAAGTAATCAATTTTAATGATGCATGCAAGTATCTTGACATCAGTGCATCACATCTTTACAAACTCACTTCCCAAAAACAGATCCCGCATTTCTGCCCACAAGGCAAGAAACTCTATTTCCGTCGCCAGGAAATTGATGAATGGTTAATGCGCAACAGACAGGAAACCGCCGAAGATATAGAAACCGCTGCCGCAAATTACTTAATCCGAAACAAGCGCAGATCATGAGTTTCTACAGATTTTCCGAAGAAGAGGTACAGCAAATCCTCAGCAGATTAGATAAGATTTCTTTAGAGCTCAAACAAAGTCAGAGAACGCAGCCTGAAGAAGTATGGTATGACAGTCAGGAATTCCTTTCCATTATGAATGTCAGCAAACGCACCGCAGCCTATTGGCGAACTGAAAATATCATCACCTATGTCCAGATAGGAAATAAAATCTACTACCGGCTCAATGATATTTTGGAACTACTTTCTAAATGTACCGTTCCTGCAAAAAACACCAACCTGAATCCGAAAACTGATGGCAACAAATTTTCAAATGACCAGCACCCAGGCTGAGCTGATGGTAACTGTTTTCCGAAACTTTACGTTAAAAGTAAAACATTCCACCATGCAGGAGTGTATAGAAGAGATCAAGAACGGCAGCTATAAAAAGCAGGTCGAAGAAATCAGAAAAATAAATACTGAAAAGGGAAAACAGGAAGCCGACAAACTCAAAAAAAATCTACTGGCATTTACAGCTTCCGGCACTTTTGAAAATCACAGGCGAATTACGGACATTACAGAATATAACCAGTGTGTAATTCTGGATTTCGATGAGATCACTCCCGTGAATCTACAGTCCGCAAAAGACACCGCCATTCTTGCACCTTTTACTTTGGCAGCGTTCATCAGTCCACGCGGAACAGGGTTGAAAGTAGTGGTTAAAGTCAGTACCGGCATTTCAGAACACGGCTTGGCATTTCAGCAAGTTGCGGACTATTATGAAACAGCGCTAAATGAAACCGTCGATCCTTCTGGAAAAGATTGTTCACGACTTTGCTTCATGTCTTGGGATTCTGATGCCTGGTATAATGATGAGGCGGAACTATTTGACGTTTCAGTGAAACAGCCCAAACAGAAAGAAACCAAAACGGTTTTGTCCGATGATGAAATATTTGCAAACCTCATTAAATTCACGGATAAAAAACTCACTTATCAACACGGCAGCCGTAACACCTACATTCATCTGTTAGCCTGTAACTGCAACCGTAATGGCTTATCACACTCTAGTGCAGAAGCCAGAATATTATCAACCTTCAATCTCGATCCAAAAGAAATTACAGCGACAGTAAACAGTGCCTACAAACTGAATGAAAGCGAACATAAAAAGTTCTCAGGAATTACAGATATTGCAGACCTTGCAGAATTTGCAAACACTGCAAATAGTGCAGCGCCGATCACGGAAGATGTGCTGAAATCCATGCCGCATATTCCGGAAGAGGTCTATCAAAGCCTGCCCAATATCCTGAAAGAGGGAGCATTGGCATTCGACGAAGATCGCAGAAAACGCGATGTGTTTTTGACCAGCGCACTCACAGTCATCAGCGGATGCCTGCCGGAGGTTGTTGGGATTTATCACCAGGAAAGAGTATTTCCGAATCTATTCGGATTTATCATCGCACCGGCAGCAAATGGAAAAGGCGTAATGAAAAACGCCAAACGGCTGGCAGACAAATACCATTGCAAAATTACGGAACAGTCCAAAGCAGAAAAGGAAGAATATCAAAAGGAATTACTTAGATACAAAGCCATCTGCGCCAAACTCAAAAAAGGGGAGGATCCTCCTGAACAGCCCGTAGAACCACCGTTCAGAAGAGTGTTCATTCCAGCCGATACAAGCCAGTCCATGCTCATCAAAATGATCAACGATAACGGTGGCAACGGCATTATGTTCGAGACGGAAGCTGATACAATGTCCGGAGCAAATAAACAGGATTGGGGAAGTTACTCACCGCTCTTGCGGGGTGCATTTCATCATGAACCTATTTCCATAGCGCGCAAAACCAATAATGAAGTATTTGAAATTAAAGAACCCAAAATTGCCGTCTGTCTGTCAGGTACTCCGGCACAGGTTCCTCGCCTCATCGGATCTGCAGAAAACGGATTGTTCAGCCGCTTTATGTTCTATGCTTTCAGAAGTCCAATAGTCTGGCAAAGTCCCGCTCCGGCGGCCAATGGAATTGTATACAACGATCATTTCGCAGAACTCTCCGAAAAACTTTTGCAGGCTGCAGAACTGCTCATCAATTATCCTACAGAAGTACAGTTTACCCACGACCAGTGGTCGTGGTTCAACAGGGAATTCAAAGACCGGTTAGAGCAGTCTGTTCTCTATAATTCCGACGATATTGCAGGAGTGGTGTATAGATTAGGATTAATAACATTCAGAATCTGCATGGTGTTTACAGCGCTTCGCAAATTCGAAAATGGCGACACTGCAGATACCGTTTTTTGTACGGACGAAGATTTCACGGCAGCCATATTACTGAGCAAAGTCTATATAGAACATTCTATAATGGTCTTTAACAGTCTTTCAGCCAGTGACCAGGAAGAAAACTTCAAACCCACAAATAATAAAGAAAAATTAATTGCGCTATTACCAGAAACTTTTCAACGAAAACAGGCAGTAGTAGAAGGTGCTAAACTAACTTTAAGCGAACGCACAGTAGATGATCTGTTGCGGAAATTGGTTCCCGAGGTATTGGAAAAGATTAAAGATGGAGTTTATAAAAAAATCAACAATCAAAAATAACAAAATCTTGTTATCTTTGGTGGTTTACTAAAATTAACAAAAACAAAACACACGCCTTAATTAAAATCAATAATGACAAGTATAGATCAAAGAAACGAATTAAAAAATAAAATATGGAAGATTGCCAACGAAGTTCGGGGCTCAGTAGATGGATGGGATTTTAAAAATTTCGTTTTAGGTACACTGTTCTACCGATTTATTAGCGAAAATTTTACGGATTATATAGAAGCTGGTGACAACAGCGTAGACTATGCCAAATTTGATGATTCCGATATTCCTGAAAATATAGTAGATGATGCCGTAAAATCTAAAGGCTATTTTATTTATCCCTCGCAACTGTTTATAAATGTACAGACCAAAGCCAGTAAAAACAACAATTTAAACACAGATTTAAAGACTATTTTTAATGCCATCGAAAATTCTGCAAACGGGTATCCTTCCGAATCTGATATCAAAGGGCTGTTTGCAGATTTTGATACCACCAGTTCACGTTTAGGAAATACGGTTGAAGAAAAAAACAGACGTTTAACAGCTGTTTTAAAAGGAATAGCAGAATTGAATTTCGCAAGCTTTAGCGACAGCAAAATCGATTTATTTGGTGACGCTTATGAATTTCTGATTAATAACTACGCAGCGAATGCTGGTAAATCTGGAGGTGAGTTCTTTACGCCTCAAAACGTTTCGCATTTAATTGCACGCCTTGCGATGCATAAACAGGAAAAAGTAAACAAGATATATGATCCGGCAGCGGGCTCTGGCTCTTTGTTGTTGCAGGCCAAAAAACAGTTTGAAAATCATATTATTGAAGAAGGCTTCTTTGGTCAGGAAATTAACCATACCACTTACAACTTAGCACGTATGAATATGTTTTTGCATAACATTAATTACGATAAGTTCGATATTGCGCTGGGTGATACCCTTACAGAGCCTCACTTCGGGGATGATAAACCTTTTGATGCAATTGTGTCTAATCCCCCTTACTCTGTGAACTGGAAAGGTTCGGATGATCCTACTTTGATTAATGATGAGCGTTTCGCTCCTGCTGGTGTGTTGGCTCCAAAATCTAAAGCCGATTTTGCGTTTGTTTTACATGCTTTAAGTTATTTGTCCAGTAGAGGTCGGGCAGCCATTGTATGTTTTCCGGGTATTTTTTACCGCGGCGGTGCCGAACAGAAAATCAGAAAATATTTGGTCGATAACAACTATGTGGAAACGGTAATTTCTCTGCCTCCGAATTTATTCTATGGAACTACGATTGCCGTAAATATTCTGGTGCTTTCCAAGAACAAAAAAGATCCTAAAACCCAGTTTATCGATGCCAGTGGCGAAAGCTTCTATAAGAAAGTAACCAACAACAATATCTTAGAAGATCACCATATAGATACGATTATGGAAATCTTCGATGCCAAAGAAAATGTAGAGTATACGGCCGTTACAGTAGATAATAAACTGATTGCTGGAAATGATTATAATCTTTCTGTAAGTTCGTATGTGGAAGCTAAAGACACCCGTGAAGTCCTCAATATCGATGATCTAAATAGAGAACTTGCCACTACCGTGGAGACTATAACTTCTTTACGGTTTTCTATCGCTAACATTATTAAAGAGATTGAAGCATGAGCGAGTTAATTTTATATACCACAGAAGATGGCATCACGAAAGTGAGTGTCCAACTGGACGATGAGACTGTTTGGCTTACACAAAAGCAAATGGTAGAATTGTATCAGACTGCAAAATCTACCATCAGTGAGCATATTAAAAACATTTATGCAGAAGAAGAATTAATGCCGGAAGCAACTGTTCGGAAAATCCGAACAGTTCAAACAGAAGGCACCAGAGAGGTAACCCGTGAGTTGGATTATTATAATCTGGATATGATTATTGCTTTAGGGTACAGGATAAACTCGAAAATCGCCACACGCTTCCGCCAATGGGCAACATCCCGCTTAAAAGAATACATCGTAAAAGGATTTACTATGGATGACGAGCGTCTGAAAAACCTCGGTGGCGGTAACTATTGGAAAGAACTTTTAGACCGTATTCGCGATATTCGTTCCAGCGAAAAAG
This sequence comes from Kaistella palustris DSM 21579, assembly GCF_000422265.1. Taxonomy (GTDB): domain Bacteria; phylum Bacteroidota; class Bacteroidia; order Flavobacteriales; family Weeksellaceae; genus Kaistella; species Kaistella palustris. The sequence continues at coordinate 128,001 of NZ_KE383813.1, read as the reverse complement.
TAATGTACCGTCAGATTTTAGATCTCTATGCGACCGCTACGGATTACGATCCGAAAAGTGAAGAAAGTTTAACCTTCTTCAAAATTGTTCAAAACAAACTGCATTATGCAGCGCACGGACATACCGCCAGCGAAGTGGTATACATGCGGGTGGACAGCGATAAACCTTTTGCTGGTTTAACCAATTTTAAAGGGGAGCAACCCACGCAGGCAGAAGCCATGGTCGCTAAAAATTTTTTAGAAGAAAAAGAACTGCGGGTTTTGAATAACCTCGTAGCCGCTTATTTTGATTTAGCGGAATTGAATGCGATTGAAGAACGCGAAATGCGCATGCAGGATTATATTCGCGAGTTGGATAACATATTGAATTCTGCCGGGCGAAAGGTATTGGAAAACGCCGGCGAAATCTCTCATGCAAAAATGAAAGAAAAGGCAACGCTGGAATACAAAAAGTACAAAGCCAAAACCCTGAGCGGCGTAGAAAGCGAATACCTGAAAACCATTTCGATTCTCGAGCAGCAAGCCAAAAAAGGCAGTAAATTAAGCAAAGCAAAAGAAACTAAAAAAGACGGAGAAGCATGAGTGAGTTAACAAAACTATTGGAAGGGGTAAAGGTGGAGTGGATAAGCTTGGATGAAATATCAGAATTGTATGGGGGCCTAAAGGGAAAAAATAAAAATGATTTCACTGATGGTAACGCTAAGTATGTAACTTATAAAAACATATTTAATAATAATGAAGTAAATTTCGATACACTAGAAAATGTGAAAGTTTTACCAAATGAAAATCAATATGTAATAAGATATGGTGATGTCCTATTCACGGGGTCATCAGAAATCGCTAGTGAGGCAGGCATGTCATCCAGTGTTACGAAATCCCCTGATAGTGAAATGTATTTGAACAGTTTTTCATTTGGCTTGCGATTTAATTCGGAAATTAAACTGATCCCAGAGTTTACAAAGTATTTGTTTAGAAGTAAATATATGCGTGATGCCATAGCTAAAACTGCTAGTGGAGTAACTCGCTATAATATTTCTAAGAAGAGATTTATAAAACTTCAAATACCCATCCCTTTTCCCGACAACCCTGAAAAATCCTTAAAAATCCAGCAGGAAATTGTCCGTATTTTAGACAGCCTTTCCGAAGAAACCAACCAACTCACCGCAGCACTGCAAAAAGAACTCGATCTCCACCAAAAACAATATAATTTCTACCGAGAAGAGTTGTTTACGCTTGAAGGTAAAGACGTGGAGTGGAAAAGTTTGGGAGATACTGAATATTTTAAAATTTCTGCAGGAGGTACTCCAAGTAAAACTAAAATCCAATATTGGGAAAATGGAATAATACCTTGGTTAAGATCTGAATCTTGTAATAATACTTCTATCTACAAAGCAAAAGATTTTATTACAGAAGAAGGATTAAATAATTCAAGTGCTAAGTTATTAGAACCTAAAAGCACTTTAATAGCACTAGTTGGAGCTACAATTTTTAAAACTGGATTTTTAGAATTTAATGCGTGTACTAATCAGAATATTGCTAGTATCAAATCATTAAATACACAACTAATTAATGATAAATATTTATTTGTGTACATAACAAGTTTATATAACGAATTAAAGTCCCAGATGAAAGATTATGGTATGCTAAATCTTAGCACTTTACGTCAATTTAAAATCCCAGTGCCTTCTTCACAAGAACAAGAACGAATTGTTAAAATTTTAGATGATATGGATGCCAAGACCCAAGCTATTATATCAGCCATCAAAAAAGAAATAACACTACGAAACAAGCAGTACGAATATTACAGAGAGCAATTGTTAACTTTTTCTTATTAAAATAGAGACTTAATATATGGCACAAACTTTAAGCGACATCACACAAATTTTAAGAAACTCTAAGAATAAAGTACAACTGGTTTACGCATTTAATGGAACGGGAAAAACACGCTTGTCCAGAGCGTTTAAAGAAGAAGTAGCACCTAAGAATAACGAAGATGAACAGAGTAAGATAAAAGTATTATACTACAATGCCTTTACCGAAGATTTATTCTTTTGGGATAATGATTTGGATGGAGATACAGAGAGGAAACTTAAAATTCAACCCAACTCTTTTACAAATTGGGTGCTCGCCGAAGAAGGTCAGGAGTTTAATATTGCTGCCAATTTTCAGCATCATACAAGCAATAAGATAAACCCTGTCTTTAGTGCAGATTATTCCGAAGTTATTTTCTCTATAGATACTGGAGACGACCAAAACTTGGGTAATATTAAAATATCAAAGGGCGAAGAAAGCTGTTTTATTTGGAGTGTTTTTTATTGCTTTTTAAATCAGGTTATCGACGTTCTAAACAAAGCTGAAGATAGAGAAACAGATAATTTTGATGATTTGGAATATGTATTTATTGATGACCCAGTTAGTTCATTGGATGATAATCATTTGATCGAATTGGCAGTTAATTTAGCAGATTTAATAAAGTCCAGCGAATCTGAGGTTAAGTTCATCGTTACGACACACAACCCATTATTTTACAATGTATTGTATAATGAATTTAATAGAGAGAAAAAGATAGTTAAATATCGTTTAGAAAAGCTTGATGATGGTACATACAATATGGAGAATTCAACAGATTCGCCTTTTTCGTATCATCTTTTCCTTATTTCAGAATTAGAAAAAGCGATTGCATCCGGAGAAATTCAAAAGTATCATTTTAATTTTCTTAGAAATATTCTAGAAAAAAGTGCTACATTCTTAGGGTACAGACAGTGGGATGATTTATTATCAAATGATACAGTAGGTGCTCGGGAGGGCTATTATAAACGTGTCATCAACTTTTCAAGTCATAGTAAATTTTCAGGCGAGGAAATACCGGATATCACAGAAAGTGAGAAAGCGATGTTAGCAAAATTGCTACATGATTTCAAGACGAGACATAGTTTTAAATTGACAATTTAATTACCAAAGCACAAAATGCCAGAATATAACACCATAGCAGAATCGAATAACTTTATCGTTTTAGAAAAATACGACAAGTACAGCTCCGTCAATGATTCACAAACTGCCTATCAAACAGAAGCAGCTTTGGAACGGGAGTTCATCCGGGATTTAATCAATCAAGGCTACGAATATGCCTCCGAAATAAAAACCATGGATGCAATGTTGGCGAATGTGAGAAAACAGCTGCAGGCATTAAACAATATGGTGTTCACGGATGGAGAATGGTCCCGTTTTTTGGAAGAATATCTGAATACACCGAGTGACGGAATTATAGCAAAGACCGACAAAATCCAGAAACATCATATCTACGATTTCGTATTTGATGATGGGCATATCCAAAATATTTACCTGGTTGATAAAAAAGATATCGTACGCAATAAAGTACAGGTAATTTCTCAGGTGGAGCAGAAAGGCACCCACGCCAACCGTTACGATGTTACGATATTGGTGAATGGCTTACCTCTGGTACAGGTAGAACTTAAGAAAAGAGGCGTTGCCATTCGCGAAGCTTTTAATCAGGTGCATCGGTATACCAAAGAAAGTTTAAACACCGAATTCTCTCTTTTTAAGTACGTACAGTTATTTGTAATATCAAATGGAACCGATACACGCTACTTTGCCAATACAGTAGAGCGCAATAAAAACAGTTTCGACTTTACCATGAATTGGGCGAAAGCAGATAATTCATTAATTAAAGACCTAAAAGATTTTACAGCTACCTTTTTCGAAAGAAAGACATTACTCAATATTATTCTTACCTATTCGGTTTTAGATATCAGCAATACCTTATTGGTGATGCGGCCGTATCAAATTGCTGCCACGGAAAGAATTCTATGGAAGATAAGAAGTTCCTTTCAAGCTAAAAAATGGGCAACGGTTGAGGGGGGAGGCTTTATATGGCATACCACAGGATCGGGAAAAACACTCACAAGTTTTAAAGCTGCCCGTCTGGCTACAGAACTGGATTTTATCGACAAAGTGTTTTTTGTAGTCGACCGTAAAGATTTGGACTTCCAGACCATGAAAGAGTATCAGCGTTTCTCGCCCGATAGCGTGAACGGCTCAGACAGTACAGCTGGCCTGAAACGCAACATAGCGAAGGACGATAACAAAATTATTGTCACCACCATTCAGAAACTGAATCATCTGATGAAAGGCGATGACAATCTGGATATTTACCAGAAACAGGTGGTATTCATCTTCGATGAGTGTCACCGTTCCCAGTTCGGCGAAGCACAGAAGAACCTAAAGAAGAAATTTAAAAAGTTTTATCAGTTTGGATTTACGGGCACCCCTATCTTTGTCCAAAATGCTCTGGGAGCAGAAACCACCGCAAGCGTTTTTGGGAGAGAATTGCATTCCTATGTGATTACAGATGCCATTCGGGACGAAAAGGTTTTAAAATTTAAAGTAGATTACAATAACGTAAGACCTAAGTTCAAAAGTTTAGAGCAAGAGCAAGACGAAAAAAAACTAAGCGCAGCAGAAAATAAAAAAGCATTCTTACATCCCGGGCGTATTAGAGAAATCTCCCAATATATCCTGAATAATTTCAAATTTAAAACACACAGAAACCAAGCAGGAAATAAAGGATTTAATGCCATGTTTGCCGTAAGCAGTGTAGATGCCGCGAAACTGTATTATGAGGAGTTAAATAAGCTTCAGAAAGACAGTGAGAAACCGCTGAAAATTGCAACAATTTTTTCTTTTGCTGCCAATGAAGAACAGAGTGCCATAGGAGATATTACCGATGAAACCTTTGAGCCTAGTGCATTAGATACCAGTGCAAAAGAATTTTTAACGGCTGCAATAAACGACTACAACGCAATGTTCAATATGAATTTTGGCGTCGACAGTACAGAATTTCAAAACTACTATCGGGATTTGGCAAACCGCGTTAAAAAGAAAGAAATAGATTTGATTATTGTGGTAGGCATGTTCCTAACAGGTTTTGATGCTCCTACCTTGAATACTTTATTTGTTGACAAGAACCTGCGTTACCATGGATTAATGCAAGCCTTTTCGCGGACTAATCGCATCTATGATGCCACAAAGACCTTTGGCAATATAGTCACCTTTAGAAATCTGGAGCAGGCAACGATTGATGCTATTACTTTATTCGGTGATAAGAATACTAAAAATGTAGTTCTTGAAAAAAGTTATAAAGAATACTTAGAAGGCTTTACCGATATTATTACAGGGCAGGCCCGCCGGGGGTATTTAGAAGTAGTAAAAGATTTAAATACTAAATTCCCTGATCCGGATGAGATCATCAAAGAAAAAGATAAAAAGGAATTTGTGAAACTTTTCGGGGAATACTTACGTGTCGAAAATATTTTACAGAATTACGATGAATTCACCAACCTCAAAGAACTTCAGTCTGTAGATTTATCAGATCCCGAAGCAGTGGAAAAGTTTAAGGAGACGCATTATGTAACAGACGAAGATATTGCTGCGATGCAAAATTTTGACGTATTACCAGATCGGGTAGCGCAAAATTACCGTTCAACCTATAACGATATCCGCGATTGGTTACGACAGCAGAAGAGCGGTAAAGAATCTGAAGATTCCACAGTAGACTGGGACGATGTAGTATTTGAAATCGACTTACTAAAATCCCAGGAAATTAACCTGGATTATATTCTGGAATTAATTTTTGAGCATAATAAGAAAACCAAGAATAAATCAGACCTAATTGATGAAGTCAGAAGATTAATTCGTGCAAGTATAGGCAACAGAGCCAAAGAGAGTCTAATTGTTGATTTTATTAATGAAACAGATTTGGACAGTATTGAAGAGAAAGCAAATATTTTAGATGCGTTTTATGCATACGCTAATCAAAAGAAAACTGAGGAAGCGACGGAACTAATTTCCGAAGAAGGATTAAATGAAGAAGCAACGAAACGCTACATTTCCAATTCATTAAAACGTGAATTTGCAAGCGATAATGGCATGGAGTTAAATTCTCTTTTACCAAAAATGAGTCCTTTGAATCCTCAGTATTTAACTAAGAAGCAAAGTGTTTTTCAAAAGCTGGTTTCTTTTGTGGAGAAGTTTAAAGGCGTGGGTGGGCAGTTTTAACTGACAAATTCTGGCACTAAAAAAAGTGAATGGAGATTAATAAAGAAAAAATCGAATAAGTCGATAATCGATGACGTGATTGCTGATCAAATCCTAACAATATTTTTTTAAAAAAATCCGTAGTTGTATAATTATAAACTTATAGATAATTGTTGATGAATTCAGAAATTCAATACATATATTCCCATCGTGCAGTAGCATTTTTAGATGTGTTAGGTTTTCAAAACAAACTACAAAGTTTTGAAGATGAAGCTATTAAGTTTCATAGGGTCATGAAAGAGGAGGTGGCATTGTCAGAAACTGAAGAGGATGATGAACAATTAGGACCATACTATTACTCAAAATCTGCAAGTGAATTTATTGAGACCTTTGATTATGCGATTTCAAAATTAGATAAAGAAAAATTCAGTTATTATTTATTTAGTGACAACATATGCATAACAGTTAAAAATATTAACAGTAGGGGAGAGAAATCTCTAATTGAATTACTTCTAGTTATTTCGGAATTATATTTCGAGTTTGTTCAAAAAGGGTATTTTTTAAGAGGCGGCATTGATTACGGTTTGTTTATAGATCAGTCATCAATCGCTCTAGGAGTTCCCTTAGCGACGGCCTACAAAATGGAAAGTAATTTAGCGGTTTTCCCACGAATTATCCTTTCAACAGATTTTGTGAAGCAACTGGAAATATATCCATCTGAAGATGAAAAGGAATTTGCATCAGTTTTGGAAAGTAGCTTAATTAAGAATAGTTGTGAATTTCAGTATTTAAACATTTTTAATCATATCTTTAAAATTGAGGAAAAGGAACTGTTTTTTAAAATTTTTAACCAAAACATTTCTGAAAATCTTAGTCTTTCGGTCAATAAGGAGAATATATACCTAAAGTATAAATGGCTAGCAGATGAATTCAATGATTTCATTGAAAAATACACTGGCGAATTGGCTTTTTTGGATGAGAACTACGAAGCCACAGAAGAACACATTATTAACGTAAAAAATATGAAAATCTCTTATGGACACTAACTTGATTTATATGCCTGTCTTCCGTGTAAGACAGCAGGAAGTTCTAGCTATGAAAAATTTTGATTTTGGAGATTCGATGTATCCTTTATTGGAAATTGTTAAAGAAAAGACAAGGAAAAATGATCAGAATTCCTTTTTTGAAATATATTCTGGACTAATAAAAGAGATTTCTGCTGAAAAAGTTTTTGTTGATTTGCCGATATATATTAATCAGTCAGGATCTGTTCAGGACGAAGTGGTTAGATTTTCATTTTCGGTGGTAAATAATCTTGAGAAGCGGGTTGATCATTTAAACTTATTCTCAGAGGTTGATAAAGTTATTCCGGTAATATCGTCATATCTGTTAAAGACAGGGGAAGAAAATACGATAGTTAAACAGGAAAAACTTTTGCGACCAAATTTTAGTAGTATTGCTTTTAGGATATATATAAATTCATTTAAAGAAGATTTTGAAGAAGTTAAACAGCTCGCTAGGGAAAACGATTTTTTAATAATTGATCTAGATAAGTTAGGACCTTTTAAGACCCCGCCTTTAAAACCCGTTGTGAATGCTCTACGAGACTTTACAGCTTGTAAGAAAGTTTTATTGAGAAGTGCTATTAACCCGGAGATTGAAAATGTGAAATTAGATCATGGTCAAGTTGTTATGGACGCAGATAACAGTCAAATTGATACAGATATAATGTCGACATTTCAGGTTAATGCAACTGGTGATTATGCAGGCATTAAAAAAGATAATCTGACCGCAGGAGGCACAATCAGTCCAGGCTTTTTATATTATGATGCTTCAGATAATCAATATTATGGTTATAAGGCTGAAATAAAATCTTTAGATGAGTTTGATAACACTATAGTTCCAGCAATTTTAGCGTCTTCGGCAACGACCAGAATGCTAGAGGCTATCCCTCCATTTTTATCTGAAGCTAATTGGGGGTATAACACATTACTGCGAATTTCACGGAAAGAAGAAAGTGGAAAAAGTCAGGCGAAGTTTAAGCGTATTGCTATAGAGCATTACTTATATTGTATGAAAATTCTCATTCAGAAAGGTGAACTGACACAAACGAATATGCCTAATTAATATTGTAAATTAGAAATGGATCAACATTGGTGTTGAAAAAGAATTGTAAGTCAATAGGAACAATCTTTTTAAAGTTATTCTGAAGAAAATTCCACCGATCATTGTATCGCTTCTTTAGCATGATCTTTAAGGCGCAGTTGATTGATTCTCCGGTATTCGTACTTAAAATCGTCTCAATGCAAGATGTGGAAAATGCGGTTTTAAGTTCTTTTTTATTAAACAAAGTTAGTTGTTCACCAGAATTTATGTTGGGACTGTAAGAAGCTTCTCTAAAAATTATTTTCTCATCACCCTCATAATACCAAATGCCGTAAAAATCAGGAAGTGACTTTATTACTTTGGATAAATGACACTTGTCGATCAACACAGTATTATATTCAAATACAGTTCCATAGTCGGCTGTCTGTTTAGCTAATCTCTGAAGAGTATCTATTTTGGACTTAATTTCAAAAGATTTTGTATCACCATTTATAACTAGAAAATCAGTTCTGCTGCTTTTAACTTTTACTTCAAATGCGGCCACATATTGTTTATTAATAAACTCCTTTGCAATTTTATATTTAAGAACTTGTTCACCGTTATAATTTTTAAATATGTCCTCATTTATAAGCAAAGTCAGTTCATGTTTTGATAGTGCATTATAATCTGGATTGTTATGAAAAGTGCAGTACATTTCCCTGAGTTCCTTTTCGTAACTTAAGGTTTTGTATGAACGAGCAAGTACTGAGTAATCCATAAAATCTATGCCTTTTTTACTCTATAAATATACAAAATATATTTTAAATAACAATCTATAATATTGATAAATAGATGGTTACGCTGATTTTGATTATGTATTTTAGAGTTTTCAAAGATATGCTAATATATTAATTTTCTGAAATTTGAATTTTTTTTTATAGTATTAAGATGTGATATCCCCGCCCGGCCACAGCAAATAACATAATTGCAATTATACGCACTTTCCAACGCTACGGAGAGTTCGTCCATTCCGCTGCGCTACATTCCCTCACGAGCCACCAACCAAGTGCCTATAATTGAAAATTATGCTAAATGCTTTCCTTGCAACGGGCAAAGCCCTTTTGCGCCACCCCCTTCCAGCCGCCAGTGCAGTTATAATTTAAAAAAACTCGACCACAAATCCAAGGTGCTAGTTTAAAAGTACGGTTGCATAATTCCATGTGCCTGCAGTCCATATCCTGCAAGAAAAGCAGTTCCTTGATTGAAGTAGAAAGGGAGCAGTATATGCACTTCGGCACCGCGCACAGCAGTATTCCGGTCAGAAAAAAAATAGCTTTGTCCATCGCTTTCCCTTTGCCCGCTTTCCCGCACCATCAAGCATTTTTTTTCCTCCCTCCATACCGCTGTCTTTCCCTCCGCTTTAGTTTCAGTCACAATAGAAAAAGCAACCCCTTTCCCATGTTCCTCCAGCCCATAGCCGGCATTCACAGCAAGGTCCCTGAACTTGCAACTTTCGAAGGTTCCAGAGCCTGTCGATCGTCCCCAGAGCCTGTCGAAGAGCCGTCTATGCGCTTCCGTCACCGCGCACAGCAGTATGCCGGCATACCAGGAATATTTATTTTAGGGGGTTCTGGCACGCCGTCATACCGCTGTCTTTCCCGACCCTTTCCACACTCGCATCCCGCAACCCAATCCACATAATAAGAATCTCATCCCTCATTTTTACTTCCGCTTGGATTGCACCATTTGAAAACTTTGCAACCTCTGCAATTTCACAAGACGACTTTCGCGGAAATATCTAATTACATATTTCCCAACACCTCCGCATCCAACCCACCGTAAAGAAAGTAGGATACCTAACCCAGAAAAATCAAAAAGTGCAGCGAAGATAGGGGGCTTCCATCACCAGCCGCCATCAGCTGTAAAGGTCAAGCCCTACGGGTTTTGTTGAAAAAATCTCCACCCTTGCGGGTTGTATTTTTTCTCCAAAAACCTTGACAGCTTTTCCCGCGCCCCCTTTCAATTGGGCTTTCTTTTTTTTTTTTTTTTCTTTTGAAAAATTTTTCCGTCTTATTTATTTCATAAAAGACTGATATTTAACCCATAGGTAAAGGATACATATTTAACTATTATAGTCAAATTCGAGCATCCAAAAGCAAAGCCCACTCGTAAGAATGGGCTGCTCTGATTTTCCGAATAAAAATCTACTGATGGTCCTTAGAATATTTTTGCCACTTTCATCGTGTTGCCTTGAGCAAAAATGTAGTAGGTACCGTTCACCTCCTGATAAAACTCCACTGAGATAAGATTAATCACTGAAGAATCTGCTGTAATTACGGGTGAGTCCGGAATAGTGGCTACAATGTTTATTGCCGCGGTGGGTACATTCACAGGTTGATAACCGGAATCTGCCACAGCAGTCAGTCCGTTAACGTCAGGATCCTTCGGCTCATAAGCTTTAGTGACAGGATTGTAAACAAAATCAGACATAACAGTAATTGCATTGATGATTTTAAAATGCGTTGCTCCTGCTGGTATAAACATATTGTCTAGCGGATTGAACACCGGAATAGATAAATCCGATTCATCCCGTTCAACCGAGGGCGTAATGCTGTATGGTGCATTAAAAACCCCGCTGAAGGAATTAAACTTATTGAATTCAAAACCGTCCAGATATTGCGGGGCAGCAGTCACTAGAATCGCCCGTTGGCCTCTTGCCTCAGATCCGTCTTCCAGATTAATTTTTTTCATTACAGCAGTAATTCTGCCAGTAACTCTGCTGTCTGCACTGTTCCGGATTAAATTTGCAATACTGGTACGGAAGGAGCGACCTGCAGTTGCAGAGCCTCCAAATTCATTCATGTTTTCCCGCGTACGGACGAAAGCAGGATCAGTAGCAATTTGTTCTCCTGTTGGGCCTCCTTTTAATCCGGCATAATATCCTGGATTATTCTTGATTTTGAAGTGTCGAACTTCGCCCAAAGTTCCGACATACTTAATGTGACCTTTTTGACGTGCCATTGTATTAATTTTTAAAATTATTTAGCTTAAATTTACATATAGAAGACTGAAAAACAAATAGTTAAATAATTGACAATAAGTGTAAATGGAAGCAAAGAATCAGATATTTAGAAAAACACACTACGAAGTCGTAAAAGTTGTGGATGGTGACGGTATAATTGTGAGGAATATTTTGACTAAAGTAGAGGAGGACATAAGACTTTACGGAATCGATGCTCCAGAATTAACGCCCTGCAGAAAATTAAAGCAAGACGAATCAGAAACCAAAATTGCGGGACAATTGCTGATGAAAATGGCGTACGAATCATACGATTTTATGAGGTCGATAGTAAAGCCAGGAGATCCTGTCAATATCATCCAAGAACGGAATAATTTAGCAGACAAATACGGAAGAACATTAGCGTATGTTGAATTACAAGATGGAAGTATTTTAAATGAAATGATGGTTATTGCTGGTTACGCAAAAGCTTACAATAAGATTTTTTGTTCTGACTTACCGAGATATCAGCAGCTTTCCCTGGATGCAAAAACCCAAAAAAAAGGATTATATTTGTATGTTGATCAGTTCTGATTAACCGCGCGATCTTCTCTTATTTACCACCTGATTCTCCAAGTTCTGTTGCTCATTTGTTGCCCAACTTTTCTAAGCTCCTATTAATAAACAAAAGTTAGATTCTGTATCGGAAAGTAAAAGGCTGCATCACAAACTCATCTGCAATTATTTCAAAAGTAGAGTTTGATCAATATCGCCGGTCATTCTGTACGACTTTACTCAGAAATTTTAAAGTGCGCCAAAGCCTATCACTGCGAAGGAAGACGCACAGAATTAAATTAGTGGCTGAAAAATATTATTTTTTTTGTATCTTTTTTAAAGTATTTCAGTCTACCTGACAGATATAAAATATTTAAACATGGAAAATCAAAACTGCCAGTGTACAAGCTGCGAATGCAAAGTGTGTAATTGTGGAAACTGCAAAGAAAACAGTTGTTCCTGTGAAAAATGTAATTGCGATAAATGCAGTTGCTGTAAATAAGTTAAAAGGTTGGTGCGAGCCGACCTTTATTTTTTAATATGGATACGCAGACCGTCTGGAATAATTTCAACAGTGAGCTTTATTTTTTTATTCTTAAAAAAGTAAAGGACAAAAATGCCGCCAACGATATCCTGCAAAACAGTTTCCTGAAAATACACCACCACATTTCCACCCTCAGAAATCCTGAAAAAATCCGCGCGTGGGTCTATCAAATCGTGCGAAATGAAATTATAGATTATCTGCGTCGGGAATCGGCCTACAGCGGTGAATTTAATGAAAATAAGGAAGCACTTGTGGAGAACTATGACCATGCCTGCTGTTTCGACCAGTTCCTGAAGGATTTGCCCGAAAAATACAGGACAGTCATCGATTTGCTTTACGTTGAAGGAAAAAAGCAGCAGGAAGTAGCCAACCTCACGGGCCTCAGTCTGGAAAATGTGAAAATCCGCGTTAAAAGAGCCAAAAACATGCTGAAAAAAAACTTCACCGAATGCTGCAAATATCAGCTGGACGAAAAGGGGAACCTGACCGGTGAACCGAACTGTGCGGTATGCACAGGGCTTTAGGAATTCGCAGCGTCCAATTCATTCTTCATTAATATTTGGTGGCTGAGCCTGTCGAAGTCACAGGATGATAAATGCCCTCGGAGGCTGAGCCTGTCGAAGCCGCAGAAATTGTCTTCGACTTCGCTCAGTCACCCGGAAAATGAAAATGTGCCTTCGACTCCGCTCAGTCACCGGTTGGTTATAAAATCTTGAACGGAGGCTGAGCGGAGCCGAAGCCGGAGATTGTGACTTCGACAGCTCAGGCACCGCTTCAGCAGACGCAATGGCAGATATAAAAATTAAGAATTCTTCTACCGGTGGCTGAGTCTGTCGAAGCCATAGGATAGTACCCCGGAGCGGAGCCGAAGCCGGAGATTGTGACTTCGGCTTCGCTCAGTCACCCGGAAAATGAAAATGTGCCTTCGACTCCGCTCAGTCACCGGTGGTTACAAAGAAAGTGACTTCGACTCCGCTCAGTCACCGGTTGGTTATAAAATCTTGAACGGAGGCTGAGCGGAGCCGAAGCCGGAGAAAGTGACTTCGCACAGTCACCGGTGGTTACAAAGAAAGTGCCTTCGGCTCCGCTCAGTCTCTGGTTGGTTATAAAATCTTGAACCGAGGCTGAGCGGAGCCGAAGCCGGAGATTGTGACTTCGGCTTCGCTCAGTCACCGGGAGATTACGAAATATTGAATGGAGGCTGAGCGGAGCCGAAGCCGGAGAAAGTGACTTCGGCTCCGCTCAGTCACCGGTGGTTACAAAGAAAGTGCCTTCGACTCCGCTCAGTCACCGCGAGATTACGAAATATTGAATGGAGGCTGAGCGGAGTCGAAGCCGGATAAAGTGCCTTCGACAGGCTCAGTCACCGCTTCGGCAGCCGCAATGGCAGTTATAAAAATTAAGCAATCTTCTACCGGTGGCTGAGCCTGCCGAAGCCGCAGAAAGTGACTTCGGCGCCGCTCAGTCGCCGCTGCAATCTCGGGAGGCCGCGTTCTTACATACTGGCACGAAGTTTTCATCCGAGCTTTGGCAATCAATGCAGTTTTGAAGCACATAAAAAGACTCATTCTTTACCTACAGGCACCATGAGTTTCGGTGCTTTTTATTAATCCAATAAAATCAGCAGTATGAAGAAATTAGTAAGCCCTTTAATCGTTATTCTTTCGTTAACCATGTTTTCCTGTGAAAAAGCAGCCACAAAATCTACCGTAGAACAGTCGGATCAAAACAAGGTGGTTGAAAATACCGACCGCGATACTGAAGATCAAGGACTGGAAACTGAAAAAATTACGCTTGCGAAATCACTGCAGGGAAAGTGGAAAGAGGTTGAATATCCGTTTCGTACGGTGGAATTCCAGAATTCTACCGTCAAATTTGTAGAGGAAGGTACAGCAAATGATCCTAAATTCGAAAAATATGAATTAGGAACGCAATGTCCTTATGAAAATACCAATATAAAAGCCGGTAATGAAAAAATGCTGCTGATATTACCGGAGAAAAGGGTGTGCGAGCAAATTGATTTATCGAATGACACCCTTACCCTAAGTGGCTATTCAACCAATACCAACAGCGATTATAAAATTCTGTATGTAAGAGCTAAATAATAAGAAGCTGCAAAAAGCAGGTTTGTGACTAAAGCATTTAAACGGTAATTGAACTTTACCAATGATTTTCACATTTTGGTTCAATATTTTTTTCGGCGGGGCTGTAAGATATCAGCCCGCGCCAAATCAGTCATCATTTTTCTGATTTTTAAATTAAAAAGCTCTGATCTTATCCATCTTTAGAAACCGCGGATCACTAATCTGCGGTTTTTTTTTGTGGGTTTTGCAATACGGATGAAAACGCCATGTTGAAAGGTAGCGAAAATATAGTGGTTTGGCTGACATTCACTTCGTACAGTCATCGGGAGGCGCATATTTTTTATATTTTAAGGCACGTGAAGGACATTATGGCTGACCTTTAAAAACCTGGCTCAACGTCACGCACTACGCGGAACAGCTTTTTTACCGCCAGGCTGAAGACTATTGGTGTGCTGGTATTTATGCATGCAGCTGAATTTTAAAAGCTTTCAGAAGAGAACACCGGATAAGTAGATGCCGGGATTTATAAAATGGTCAGAAATTAAAGGATACGGTTGATATTTTCATCTGCTTCTAGAACCTTTATCAGATCAAATATGAATTTTATTGCGTGTAGCGCGGGCACAATCCTGCTAACGTGAGTTCATACACTCCGTATTTGAAGTAGATTACTTTTAACTGTTGCCGTTTAGTTGCTTTCAATCCCAAATCTTCAATCCCACACAAAATTGATGTTGGCAGTGACTTTAGCGACCATTAAAAAAAAATTCTTTCGTATTTTTAAACGCCATTTAAAACTCACATATGTCACACCAAAATCCCCTCTTCGAATTCACCCGCTTTTATAAGGGTCCCGGCACCGAACCGCAGACAAATGAAAACAATCAGAAACTCTTATGGGACTATGAACGGTTCTGGGTAGAACGTGAAGATGAAAGAGCGATGGATCATCCGCGCGTAGTGGAGTACTTGCAGGATGGGCTCCCGCTGTGTAATGAGGACGATGGTATTCCCATCAGCCTCAAGGCTTTACTGTTTAACAGATACTGCCACTGGATGGGCGGTTACGGCCTGGAAAGCGACGTAGAAGGTTTTAAGAAATTTTTGCACCGGGACTATCTGCGGCCTTTGTAGTGACTTCGGCTCCGCTCAGTCACCGGTTGGTTATAAAATCTTGAACGGAGGCTGAGCGGAGCCGAAGCCGGAGCTTGTGACTTCGACAGGCTCAGGCACAGCTTGGACAGGCACGGCCGCCCATTGATCAGCCGCAATGGCAGTTAAAAAAAATGAGAAATCTCCTGCCGGTGGCTGAGCCTGTCGAAGCCGGAGGATAATACCCCTAAGCGAAGCCGAAGCCGCAAAAGACAATTACCATATGAAAGGCTATACGTACATACTTGAATGCGCTGACGGTTCTTACTACACAGGAAGCACAACCGATCTGGAACGGCGCGTTCAACAGCATCAACAGGGTGAAGGCGCTAATCATACCAGCAAAAATTTGCCTGTAAAACTGGTGTATTACGAGGAGTACCAAAGAATCGATGAAGCTTTTTTCCGGGAAAAACAAATTCAGGGTTGGAGCAGAAGGAAGAAAGAGGCATTAATTAATGGCTGGGATGAAGAACTAAAGAAAGCAGCCGAATGCATGAATGAATCTCATTATAAGAATAAGTAGTGAATTCGACTGCGCAAATAAAGGTGTGACTTCGGCTCCGCTCAGTCACCGGATGGTTACAAAATCTTGAACGGAGGCTGAGCGGA
>NZ_KE383813.1:0-111623 GCF_000422265.1 Kaistella palustris DSM 21579 | reverse complement strand
GTCACCGGATGGTTACAAAATCTTGAACGGAGGCTGAGCGGAGCCGAAGCCGGAGAAGGTGCCATCGCCATCATTTTATTTTCTGACGGATATTTTTATAATTGAAAAAAAGTAAGATGCTCAAAACAGCTGTTTAAATATATCATACAGATAATCAGTCTTTTAATGTCACTTGTTTAACGAAAAGTGCCGATTTTTGCCATTTTTGAAGATCAAACGCTGCGAAGCCGCTAAAGGCGGCACTTCTGTGTCTTTGTGGAAAACTTTTACATCTCAATCCGCTGTTTTTACGCTCCAGGCCTTTTTTTAAGGGCTTCTATTTTCTATTTTTACATGTAATAGTGCTGCACAAGGAACATACTTCATCAACAAATGTAGGTTTTAAAGTACTGAAAATAAAATCTTTACCTGAGTAAACTTTTTTACGGTACACCGCAGTTTTTAATAAATATTAAATTTTGAGTACTTCAACTATGGACGAAAGAGACAGACAAAAAAACCGACCTTCCTTCAGAAAAGTTCCACAGCAGCAAACCGAGCGCCGCCGTGCACTGGAATACCTATACTTCGACAACCACGACATGATGGTGCAGTTCAAAGTATCTCTGCGGACCCTGCAGCGCTGGCGCGATGAAAAAATGTTGCCCTTTAAAAAAGTAAGTGGCAAGATCTTCTACCTGGCGAGCAAAGTGGAGGAGTTTATGGAAGGCGACACCGAAGATTAAACGCTGATCTTCAACAACGGCAAAACCGCAGAATTTTTCGATTTCTGCGGTTTTTGCTGTCTCCGTGGTACTGCAGTTTCCTACTGCACCATCAAAGTTCCCAGGTAAACTGAGTTGCAGGCTTCATCCTGCTCCTGCGTCTGAAAGAATGCATAAACATGCACCGTTTTTTCAGCCCAGATCTCGGGCAGCACCACCAGTGCCGCAGCCGCAACGCGGGTTTCCGGCCCTTCGCTAATCGCAAATTCTCCGGATTCCTCCTCATAAACCGCGGTACAGAAAATGTCTGTAGCTTTCGCCATCATCTGGCTGCTGTTGTCGGTCCAGGTAAAGTTCAGCGTCTGGTCTGCGGCATCAGCTACGGCGAGATTCTGGAAACCCGTAACCACACCTTTGGTGACGATCACCTTTTCCATGCGCAGTACCGCCTGGTCATTCACATAATCAACCACTTCGCGCAGCAGATAGCTGGCTGCCAGGTTGACTCTTGATTTCACACCGGCGTTTTCACCATACAGGCGGCTCTGCATGGAGCGGAGCGAGTTTTGAAATTTCACTGCCAGCGCAAACTTTGCGCGCTGCATCAGTTGAAGCGGCGTGCCTTTGCCGCCGGATGATTTCGGACGGCTTCTGATAACGTCCATCCCGCGCCAGTTCGCGCCTACTACCGTTCCTACGGTTCCGCTGAATCCTCCCAGGATTCCTTTTTTAATACGTGCCATAACTTTGAAGTTTAAATTAGATACAAATATAATTCGGCAAAAAGTTAAATGCAAGTAATTGATATACAGTGGCTTCACGTTTCGCTGATCGTCCTTTCATTTCTGCTTTTGGCACTCGCTGTCATCACTTGTCTGCGGAAATCTACATTTTTCCCTGGTTGTCGGAATCTGGCTTTCATCGGCGCGGTTTTGCTTCGTTTATCTTCATATTTCCATTAAAGTCTTTCATTGTCTTTAATGAACAGTTGCTGTCACTTAATGGCCGGGAATGTCTGCAAATGTCACTTTCTGTCCTTGTCAGAAAGCAGTTTGTTGCGGGATTGTTTCGGGATTGTTCGGGGCTGCTTCGGAAAAAGGCCGATTTTGGAAACAAGTCCCGAACGAGTCCCGAACGAAACTGCCGGAAAATAACTAAAAACAGAAAGGTCATCGCTGACAGGAATTCTGTGAATCGCGTTTTTTATTTTTCAAAAATCCTATTACAGAAACGGATCGCTTAGATAATTGCATAACCGGCGCTGAAAGATGTGTCAGCGCCCGGTTGGCCTTTAAAAATGATTATCCGGTGCCGCAGTACGTTCGTTGTACCGTTTAAAAAAGCGTTATTTTTACAAACCTGAACCTCCACATAAAAACCGGTTCTGTTCACCAGTCTGAAGGAATGAAAATGATAAAAAGCTTTACACGAAACGAATTCTGCCATCTGTTTGTCCTGGTTCTCACCACTACTGCTCTTTACTCCTGTTCCGCGCGCAGCGTTAACACCGACTCATCTTACCGGTCGACCACCGTGTCTTATTATGCCGACAAGTTCAACGGTAAGCAAACCGCAAGTGGCGAAGTTTACAGACATTCCAAAATGACAGCCGCCCACAAAAGTCTGGCTTTCGGCACCGAAGTGGAAATCATTAATCCCGAAAATTCAAAAAGGGTAGTTGTAACGGTCAACGACCGGGGTCCCTTAAAAGCCGAACGGACTTTCGATCTGAGTCAGGGTGCCTTTAAAAAATTAGGAGACTTGAAGGAGGGAATTTTGAAGGTGAAGTATAAGGTGCGGAAGTACTCTGCACCTGGTGATCTGAAAATTGCCACTTTCATAAAATAATGTTAATTTTAGGGATTACGAAAAACATTAAATGGCCAAGAAAATTACGAAGTCGAAATCCATCGAAGAAACGCTTTGGGATTCCGCAAATAAACTCCGCGGATCTGTAGAATCTGCAGAATATAAACACATCGTCTTAAGTTTGATTTTCCTGAAATTTGCAGGAGATACCTTTGAAGAACGAAAACAGGAACTCATTGCAGAGGGTAAAGAACAGTTTACCGATATGGTGGAATTCTACACCATGAAAAATGTCTTTTATCTGCCGGAAGAAGCACGGTGGTCTTACATTATGCAACAGGCAAAACAACCGGATATTGCCCTAAAAATTGACACCGCACTTTTTACCATAGAACAAAATAATCCAGCGTTAAAAGGCGCTTTGCCTGATAACTATTTTTCCCGTTTGGGCTTGGATGTCAGTAAATTATCTGCTTTGCTTGATACCATCAATCAGATTAATACGATTGCAGATAAAGAGCACGATCTGGTCGGTCGGGTGTATGAATATTTTCTTTCCAAATTTGCTTTGGCGGAAGGGAAAGGAAAAGGCGAATTCTACACGCCAAAATCTATCGTTAATCTTATTGCAGAACTCATTGAACCTTTTGAAGGAAAAATCTATGATCCGTGTTGCGGTTCTGGTGGGATGTTTGTGCAGAGTGTGAAATTTGTGAACGAACACCAAGGCAATAAAAAACAGATCTCGGTGTACGGACAGGAATATACGAATGCGACTTTTAAACTGGCAAAAATGAATCTTGCCATTCGTGGAATTTCTGCGAATCTGGGTGACACGGCGGCAGACACTTTTTCTAACGACCAGCACAAAGATTTGAAAGCCGACTTCATTATGGCAAACCCGCCTTTTAACCAAAAAGACTGGCGCGCTGCAAATGAATTAACCGATGATCCACGCTGGAATGGTTATGATAGTCCTTCTACAAGCAACGCCAATTATGGTTGGATTTTGCACATGGTTTCTAAACTTTCAGAAAATGGAGTGGCTGGATTTATTTTGGCTAATGGTGCTTTAAGTGGTGATGGAACAGAAAAAGCCATACGCAAAACTTTGGTTGAAAATGGTTTGGTTGAAGCGGTTATTATTCTGCCGAGAAATATGTTTTATACCACCGATATCAGTGTAACTCTGTGGATTATTAATAAAAATAAAACGCAGAGAACCGTTGAAAAAGGAAGCGAAGTTCGGCGCTACAGAGATAGAAAAGACGAAGTTTTATTTATGGATCTACGGGAAATAGGCGTTCCTTTTGAAAAAAAATTCATAGAATTTTCGAAAGATAACATTAAAGAAATTACTGCCACATTTCACAACTGGCAAACGGAGAAAGCCTACAAAAATATTCCTGAATATTGTTACGCTGCCAAAATAGAGGAGATCCAATCTAAAGATTATTCTTTGGTGCCAAGTAAATATATTGAATTTATAAACCGCGATGAGAATGTAGATTACCACGAAAAAATGACAGCTTTGCAGGAAGATGTAATGAGTTTGCTAAAAGCAGAAAAGGAAAGCAATGCGGATTTAAAAAATGTGTTTGAAAAATTAGGATATGAAGTCGGGATATAAAAGATTGGGGAATTATATCCGATTATTGGATGAGCGAAATAGAGATCTTGAGGTAAAAACGCTTTTGGGTGTAAGTATTAGAAAAATGCTGATTCCTTCCATTGCTAACGTTGTTGGCACTGATATGTCGACTTATAAAATTATTAAAAAAAATCAGTTTGCGTATGGAACGGTAACTTCCAGAAATGGAGATAAAATTTCTATTGCTTTACTTAAAGAATTTGATAAAGCGATAGTTTCTCAAGTCTATTTAGTTTTTGAAGTGATCGATAAAGAATTGCTATTACCAGACTATCTAATGATGTGGTTTCGCAGACCGGAGTTTGATCGATATGCAAGGTTTAAAAGCCATGGAAGCGCACGGGAAACTTTTGATTGGGCAGAAATGTTGGAAACAGAATTACCAATTCCTTCTCTCGAAAAACAAAAAGAAGTGATAGCAGAATATGAAGTTATCGAAAACCGCGTACAACTGAATAAAAAACTCTGCGCTACTTTAGAAGAAACTGCACAAACGATTTACAAACATTGGTTTGAAGATTTTGAATTTCCTGTTCAATCAAAGTCGGACCCTGAGCTTGTCGAAGGGTACAAATCTTCGGGCGGTGAGATGGTGGAGTGTGAGGAATTGGGCAAGGAGATTCCGGTAGGTTGGAGAGTGGATAATTTAGGAACAATTTGTGAAAATTTTGATTCTAAACGAATTCCGTTGTCGTCATTTGAAAGGAAAGATTTAAATAAGATTTATCCATATTATGGCGCATCTTCAATATTAGATTATGTCGATAGATATCTTTTTGATGGAACGTACATTTTGCTTGGTGAAGATGGAACAGTTATCACAGAAAACGGCACACCAATATTGCAATATGTTGTTGGAAAATTTTGGGTTAATAATCATGCTCATGTCTTAAAAGCAACAAATAATTTTACTGAAGAAAGTCTATATTTATTTTTAAAAAACAAGAACATAACAAATAAAATTACTGGAGCGGTTCAATTAAAAATAAATCAAGCAAATCTTTTATCCATTAGGATGATTATTCCAAACAATAATATTATATCTAATTTTAATATTATTGCTGAAATAATCTTTAAAAAGAACCAGAATTTAAAAGATCAAATCGAAAAACTGGAAGAATTGGAAAGTTTGCTCTTGGGGAAAATGGCGGTTGAAGATTAAAAACACAAAACAATATGAGCGAACTTTATCCAAAATTTTTAAAAAACGAACCCCTAGGGAAAGATCAATTTGAAGGGAAGTCTCAAGAATCGATGGCTGATATTATTTCTGAAACTCTGAAAAAACCTGATTATGGGATTATTGGAATTGATGGAAGTTGGGGTTCTGGAAAAAGTAATTTAGTTAGAATCATTGAAAAAAAACTTATTGAAAAAAAGTATAATTTTTTCATCTACGATGTATGGGGACATCAAGAGGATGAACAACGTAGAACAATTTTAGAAGAAATTACAGAATATATTAGTTTAAACAAATTAGTAGATCAAGAAAAATGGAATACTAAACTTAAAAAATTGCTTGCAAAAAACAAGGAAACTACAACAAAGCGAAAACCTATTTTAAGTTTAGGAATAATTCTGTCTTTATTTTCTCTGTTATTACTGCCATTTTTAAAAGTTTTGGGAGATAATGTGGATTCTGGTTTTAAATATTTTATTTATGCTTTTCCAGCACTAATTTTAGTAGCAGGTTATCTTTATTATTTTTTCAGATATTTTAACGTAAACGCGAACGTTTATTTGTATGCATGGAATAAATTATTTGAAATTTACAGTAAGGATAAAATTGAAGAAACAACTTTTGTAACTATTACAGAAGAAGAACCTTCAGTTAAAAAATTTAGAGATTGGATTTTGGAAATCAATATGGATTTGCAAGATGAAAAAGTTGTAGTTGTTTTTGATAATTTTGATCGGCTTCCAAAGCAGAAAATATTAGGTTTATGGTCATCAATTCATATATTTTTTGCTGAACAAAAATATGAAAACATTAAAGTGATCATACCATTTGATCGTGAACATATAAAAAATGCTTTTGGTGATTTAAACCACTCAAAAGATAAGACAGAATTTGGCGATTATGCAGAAGATTATATCAATAAAACATTTGATATAGTTTATCGCGTTGCTCCCCCAATTATGACTAATTGGAAATCTTTTTTTGAGATAAAATGGACTGAATGCTTTGGGGTTGATTATGATCGAGAAGAATTTAGACGAACTATACAAGTATATGAAATTCAAAACAAGAAAATAACACCAAGAGAAATAATAGTTTTGACTAATGAAATTGCAACTTTAAAACAAATTCATAAGGGTAAAATTCCAGCACAATATCTTGCTCTTTTTGTAATTAATAAGACAAAAATATTAGAGGATCCCGTTTCAGAAATAAGCAAACCCTCCTTTATAAAAGGTTTGGATTTTATTTACTCAAATGATATTGAATTGCCAAAATATATAACTGCGATAGTTTATCAGCTTGATCCAGAAAAATCTATGGAGATAATATTTGAGCAGAAACTTTATGATGCATTAATTAAAAAAGACCAAGAAGAATTAAATACAATTGCGGAATCAAACATTTTTACTTCGATCCTCGAAACCACATATCCAACGATTAATGATGAGTTTTTACCTAACGCTATTGAGTCTTTAAATACAGTACCATCCGACAAATTTAAATCAAATATAAGTGAAAATTTAATTTGGGAAGATTTAATAAAAAGATCATACTCTTTAGAAAATACAGATCATAAAATTAAAAATTTCCAAAAAGTTATTTTAAGCAAAATTGGAAGTAAAGAAGAACGGTTAGTATATGTTCAGCACATTATTTCAGAATTATCTTACGATGAAAATTGGGATACTTTAAAGTATGCTAATAATATTGACGAATTGCAGCAATATTTAACAGATCAAAAAATTGAAATAGAAGTTTTGGAAAATTTAGATTATCACGAAATAGATAATGTTAATGCATTTATTGAATTAGTTAGATCTAAAAAAGAACACTATGAAAGCTATAGAATTGATGTAGATGAAAATGAATTAGATGAATATTTAGCACTTATTAAAACCGAAAAATTACAAGAGATAGACTTTACCAAATATTTAAATAGAGATGAGTACAAACTTCCAAAATTTGAAAAGCAATTATATGCTGATCTCAAAACTAATTTCGCTGACAATGAATTGCTGGCAGAAATTTTAAGACTTTTAAAAGAATTTGGAAAGTCAATTAAGACAGATGGTTTAACAGACGTTAATTTATATTCTAGGTTTACAACCGTTACTGAAGAAGATGAACTATATTATGATTTACTCGCAATGAGATTGTCGCGAGATTTGGCTTTAGGCGGTTATAAATCTTATTTCACAGCAGCATTAGATAAAACAGAGGACTCATTTGTTGACAAAGTTGCGAAGGAAATTTTAAATTATAATTCTTTTTCCGATTTTATTTTAAAACATGAAATATTTAAAGACGTCCCTCTTTATAAAGAAGTTTTAAATAAACTTGTAAATGATGATGAAGATATTTATGGTTCTTACAGATTACTATTAAGCAAAGTTTTACCGCCGATAGAACTTATTTCAGAAAACACAGATATAGGATTAGAAAATTTAGTTAAAAAATTTAATAATTGGTCGCCATCTGATTTATCTAAAGCTTCTGTCAAAAATCTTTCAAATAATTTTTTTGAAAAAGCAATTGCAATTAATAATAGATTGACTTTAAAATGTATTGAACTAAAAGTACAGTACTTTGATGAACTGACAAAAGAGGAATGGAAAGAGGTTTTTTCAGATTCAGATTCAGAAGATTTTAAAATATTACAAACCATTGATTATAATAATTGGTCGAGCAGTTCTTTTGAAGCGCTTAAAGAAAATCTTGTGGAAAAATCCAACAATTTTTCTGCAGATGATATAGACACAAAGGATGATTATTCGAGTTTAATAAAGTCAATGGAGAGTAAAAATCATAAATTTAAAAATACTTTTGATAATATTAGAGATGAGTTTATAAAAAATAATAATATAGATAACGATTCTTTTTATTTCTATGGTGATTGGTTATTTAAGTATGCAAATTTGAAAGTAGAAGGTGCTGTGCGTACCATTTTTAAAACTGATTTTTTAAGTGATGAACATTCAATTGAGATATTAAACAATAACGTAAAAAAATTAAAAACGATTTTAGAATCTGCTGCAGATGAGGCACAAGATTTTATAAACGCTATTAAGGATAAATCAGAAAATAGTGAAGATGTAAAACTTTTAGGTGGACAATTAGGATTGATTAAAAAATCTAAAGGCAAATAATTACTATGAAATTCACAGAAGCCCAATTAGAACAAAGCGTCATTTCCCTTTTAGAAAAAGAGGCAATTCCGCATACGTCTGGGTTGTACATTCATAAAACTTTAGAAGAAGTTTTACTTCAGGACGATTTAAAGAATTATCTCTATCAAAACTACGCAGATATTTCGCCGAACGAAATTAAGCAGATCATTCTTCAACTTAAATATTTTTCTTCTTCAGCTTTGTACGAAAGTAACCGCGATATTCTGCGCATGGTTTCAGATGGTTTTTTGCTCAAAAGAGAAGATGCCACCAAAAAGGATCTGTTCATCCAATTGATCGATTATTCTTCCGCAGATCAGAACACGTATCGCTTTGTCAACCAGTTAGAAATAAAAGGTTTAGAAAAAAGAATTCCCGACGGTATATTCTACATCAATGGAATCCCTTTGGTTGTTTTTGAATTCAAAACAGCCATTCAGGAAAACACCACTATTAACGATGCTTATAAGCAACTCACCGTTCGCTACAAAAGAGATATTCCGGAGTTGATGAAATACAATGCTTTCGTAGTTTTAAGCGACGGCGTAAACAATAAAGCAGGTTCTCTTTTTGCACCTTATGAATTCTTTTACGGGTGGCGTAAAGCAGAAAGTGACGAGAAAATCTCCAAGGACGGAATTGGTTCTTTGTTCACCATGATCAAAGGGCTTTTTAATAAAAACAGATTGCGTGATGTCATTCAGAATTTTATTTATTTCCCCGATACGAGTAAGAAAAATGAAAAAATAGTTTGTCGTTATCCACAATACTATGCAAGCAGAAAACTCTATGAAAATATTCTGCTTCACCGTAAACCGGAAGGCGACGGGAAAGGTGGAACTTATTTTGGAGCAACAGGTTGTGGTAAAAGTTACACTATGCTTTATCTCTCGCGGCTTCTAATGCGAAGTACAGAAATGGCAAGTCCAACCATCATTCTCATCACCGACCGAACGGATCTGGACGAACAGCTTTCGGGAACTTTTACGAATGCAAAAAACTTTATTGGCGATAATCATATTGTTACGGTTTCCTCACGAGAAGATTTACGAAACCAATTGAAAAGTCGGGAAAGTGGTGGTGTTTTTCTTACGACCATTCACAAATTTACAGAAGATACCGAACTTCTTTCTAACAGAAATAACATCGTCTGTATTTCTGATGAAGCACACCGTTCTCAAATTAACCTGGATAAGAATCTAAAAATTACAGATACAGAAGTGCGCTCCAGTTATGGATTTGCATACTATCTGCATCAGTCTTTACCGAACGCCACTTATGTTGGTTTTACTGGAACACCGATTGATAAAACGCTTGATGTTTTTGGAGAAGTTGTAGATGCTTATACCATGAATGAATCGGTGCAGGATGAAATTACCGTTCGTATCGTGTATGAGGGCAGAGCTTCCAAAGTTATTCTGCAAACAGAAAAATTAAAAGACATCGAGGAGTACTATGCGACTTGTGTAGCAGAAGGATCCAGTGAATATCAGGTAGAAGAAAGCAAGAAAGCCACAACCAATATGAATGCAATTTTAGGTGATAAAGACCGCTTAAAAGCATTGGCTCAGGATTTTGTCGACCATTACGAAACCCGGGTAAAAGAAGGTGCAACTGTTTGCGGAAAAGCCATGTTTGTGTCCAGCAGTAGGGAAATTGCATTTAAATTTTATAAAGAACTTATGGTGCTCCGTCCGGAGTGGGGAATTGTTAAAACTCATGATGAAACTCAGGAACTTTCAGATAAGGAGATGAAAGAGTTAAAGCCTGTCGCTAAGGTAAATATGGTGATGACACGGGACAAAGATGACGACGATGATCTGTATGAAATTCTAGGAACAAAGGATGATCGAAAAGGACTGGACCGCCAGTTTAAGCAGGAAAAGTCTAATTTTAAAATTGCGATTGTAGTCGATATGTGGTTAACTGGTTTTGATGTTCCATTTCTTGACAGTATTTATATTGATAAACCAATCCAAGAACATTCCTTAATTCAGACTATTTCCAGGGTGAACAGAAAGTTTAAAGGAAAAGACAAAGGTTTGGTCATTGATTATATCGGCATTAAAAATAATATGAATTATGCGTTGGCAAAATTCAATAATGCGGATCAAAATGAATTTGAAGATATTGACAAAGCCATAACCATTGTCAAGGATCAACTCGATTTATTGCGGAAGATATTTCACAACTTTAATAGCAAATTATATTTTGAAGGAAGTCCGATAGAGAAATTAGAAAACTTAAATCTCGCTGCAGAATTTGTTCAATCCACCCAGGATTTAGAAAAACGTTTTATGCGCATTGTGCGGAAGATGAAAGAGGCGTATAATATTTGCTGTTCATCCGAAGCCTTTACCACTTTTGAAGCTGATGAATTGCATTACTTCACTGCCATTCGCTCCATCATCTATAAACTTACCAAAAAAGAAGCTCCAGACATCGCACAGATGAATGCCAGAGTTGCTAAGATGGTGGAAGAGGCCTTGCAAAGTGATGGCGTAGAAGAAGTCTTTAGAATGGACGAAAATGCAGGAGAGAAAATCGACATTTTCGGCGAAGAATATTTAGAGCGAATCGATCGGATCAAACTTCCGAACACCAAAATAAAAGTCTTGCAGCGACTTTTGAAAATGGCAATTGATGATTTCAAAAAAGTCAATAAAATAAAAGCAGTTGATTTCAGCAA
Source organism: Kaistella palustris DSM 21579 (assembly GCF_000422265.1). Lineage (GTDB taxonomy): Bacteria > Bacteroidota > Bacteroidia > Flavobacteriales > Weeksellaceae > Kaistella > Kaistella palustris. Next base: position 100,420 of record NZ_KE383813.1, on the reverse strand, counting down.
ACGGCTGCAAACTATTGTTGACCGTTATAACGAAAGAAGCGAAGACATGGTTTTAGCCAACGATGTTTTGGATGATCTCGCAGGACAAATGGCAGATTTACTTCGGGATTTAAAAACCGAAAAATTCTCCTTCGAAAAAATGGGAATTGACTTTGAAGAAAAGTCTTTTTATGATATTTTAAAAGCCATCCGCGATAAGTACAAATTTGAGTTTACAGAAGAACAATTGATTGCTTTAGCGAAGGACATTAAGATCATTGTCGATGACAAAGCCAAATACACAGACTGGAGCGAACGTGAAGACATCAAAGCGGAACTGAAAGTAGATCTTATTTTAAAACTGGCTGCGCATGGTTACCCTCCCGTAACACGCGATGAGGTTTATAAAGAGATTTTTGAGCAGGCGGAGAATTTTAAGAAATACAGAGAATAAAATACTTTTACCTATATTAATTTATTGGCCCACCATTGCAAAAAGTCGCGGCTATTCTATGTTCCTTTGGCCCATAGCAGGCATTATTTCATTCAAAACCACATTACCTTCCTCCAGTCTATAGGCGTTCGTCACCTCGCAGAGCACTATGTCGGTTTACAGGTTTTACCTGTTAATTTTAGCACTGTAAAACCGTCATACTGTCTTCTTTTCCAACTCGTTTCCAATGCAGATTTTTGTTATAAATCAGGCGGTACTAATTATACATCTTATGGCTTATTCTATTGAATTACAAAAAACAATCGATGCTCTTGGAATTTCCAAAGAGAATATTCTCTATCTGACTTTAGAAAATATTTATATGCAGGAAATGCGGGAAGGCATTAAAGATACTGAATATCGGGAGGGCAGTGAATTTATTTTGAGCAGACTGTTTAAAAGAAATAAGGATAAGAAATTTCAGTCACTGAAACCAAAAACACATATACTTTTTCAGGGGGGTTATAATCCTGACAGCCCGCGGCTGCTGATCGAAATGCTTGGTTTTTCCGTAGGAGGTCAACAATTTCCTCCGGATAAAGAATTAAAACAAGGTTATCGTCTTTATGAGGATTTAGAACTTTATTTGGGAAAGATAGCGTACGACAGTCTGGCGGATTCTGCCGCAATTCCCGCCGAGAGAAAACCGGCAAAACAGCGAATTAAAAGAAAACCTGCAGACTTGGATACTTCAACGAAAAAATCTCAAACCGCAAATTCGGTTCACTATCCTGACCTCCCTAAGTACAAAGATAAACGGCGACTGAAAATTATTTATAATATTACTAAAGAGTAAAGGAGTTACTGCTGCGCACGGGGCCTTCGACAAGCTCAGGCACCGCTTCGACAAGCTCAGGCACCGCCTTCGACAGGCTCAGGCACCGCCTTCGACAGGTTCAGGCACCGCTTCGACAAGTTCAGGCACCCCCATTGGCAGGTCCAGGCACCGCTTCGACAGCCGCAATGGCAGTTATAAATATTGAGAAATCTCCTACCGGTGGCTGAGCCTGTCGAAGCCAAAGGATGATACCCCCGGAGGGAAGCCGAAGCCGGAGTAAGTGACTTCGGCTCCGCTCAGTCACCGGCCTTCGACAGGCTCAGGTGCCGCGTCCGACAGGCTCAGGCACCACCTTCGACAGGTTCAGGCACCGCCATTGGCAGGTTCAGGCACCGCTGCGACAGCCGCAACGGCAGTTATAAATATTGAGAAATCTCCTACCGGTGGCTGAGCCTGTCGAAGCCAAAAGATGATACCCCCGGAGGGAAGCCGGAGTAAGTGACTTCGGCTCCGCTCAGTCACCGGGCCTTCGACAGGCTCAGGCACCGCCTCGACAGCCGCAATGGCAGTTATAAATATTGAGAAATCTCCTACCGGTGGCTGAGCCCGTCGAAGCCAAAGGATGATACCCCCGGAGTGAAGCCAAAGGATGATAACCCCGGAGGGAAGCCGAAGCCGGAGAAAGTGACTTCGGCTCCGCTCAGGCACCAATTCAGCAGGTTCAGGCACCGTCATTCACAAGCTTAGGCACCGGCCTTCGACAGGCTCAGGCGCCACCTATTTGTAGCTTCGATCACATTTACTCATTGACAAATATCGGCAGCGCGCCCTTTTCTACTATTTCGCCAATAGGTTCGGAATGAAGTCCCCTGCTTTTCAGGATCGCGCTCACTTTGTCAGCTGCTTCTTTTTTTACAGCAATAAGCAGCCCACCACTGGTTTGCGGATCACATAAAATATAGCGTTGCCTTTCGTCCTCAATTTCAAGCTGATCACCATAGCTGTCCCAGTTTCTGAGTGTTCCGCCCGGAACAAATTTCCGGTCAAGGTACTGTTCAATTTCTCTGAAGACCGGTACTTTGCTGAAACTGATATGCGCAGATACCTGGCTTCCTTCACAGACTTCGAGCAAATGTCCCATCAGGCCGAATCCGGTGACATCAGTCAGGGCGGTCACTTCCTGCATTTCCGAAAGTTCGAGACCCACATCATTTAAAATGACCATTGAGTTTGCTGCGATGTCTTTATGCGCCTCTTCCAGGACACCTTTTTTTTGTGCGGTGGTTAAAATCCCGACACCTAATGGTTTAGTCAGAAAAAGTATGTCGCCGGCTTCCGCTTTGTCATTGCGTTTTAACTGTGATAAGACCACCGATCCCGTCACAGCTAGACCAAAAACAGGTTCGGGATTGTCGATACTGTGCCCGCCGGCGATGATAATTCCCGCCTCAGCGCAGGCTTTTCTGCCGCCTTCCATCACTTCGGCCGCCACTTCCGGGGTTAATTTATCAATTGGCCAGCCTAAGATGGCAATCGCCATCAGGGGTTTCCCGCCCATGGCATATACATCGCTCAAAGCATTGGTCGCAGCGATCCTTCCAAAAGTAAAAGGATCATCAACAATAGGCAGGAAAAAATCAGTCGTACTGATGATCCCGGTGCCGTTTCCCATATCATACACCGCGGCATCGTCTCTGGTATCGTTGCCGACCAGCAGGCGGGGATCCTCGATATTTGTAGTGTGGGATTTCAGTATGGTAGTCAGTACCTTTGGCGATATTTTGCAGCCGCAACCGGCACCGTGGCTGTAGCTTGTCATTTTTATTGGTTCATCCATTGTCTGGGCTGTTAGGCTGATTAAAATATCCGCAATCTCTTCATGATCTGCGGAACTGATTTCTATCTCTTTTATTAATGATTTCGGGCGTTTTTGCAGGCCTTTGCTGTAGTATTTGTCGTAGTAGAACAGCACGATCTCCACGACTTTCGGATAGTTTCGGTTTCCGAGCGCCTCCAAAGCGGTCTGGGCTTTATCCGTTCCAAGTCTTTTGCCTATGCGGCTGATGGCGTCCGCGAGTTTTTCCTGGTCGAGGTGGGCGTAGATTTTTACCAGATGCTCAATCCTCTTCTCTAATGGGACGTTCAGGAAATAGACATCTGAATTACACATCCGCAGGTAAAACGCGTTCGGAGTCGCTACATTGCCCACCATTTTACTTTCATCTTCCAGCCAGATGGGTTGGCTGATATCGAACGTTCTTAACAACGAAAACAGTTTCGCTTCAAACTGCTCGGTGGTAGGCTGCGGCGGTAGGTCAATTCCTCCAAAGGCAGATCCCCGGTGATTCGCCAGACCTTCAAGGTCCACCACCTGCCGGCCTTTCTTTTCCAGAATGTGCAGGATCTCCGTTTTACCGGTTCCGGAATACCCACCCAGAACCTGAAGGTTGAAAGGCTGCTCAAAAAACTGCAGCACATAATTTCTGAAAGCTTTGTATCCTTTTTCGATTACATACACTTTTTTAAAACCGTGCGCGACAAGGTGCTCAGCGAAGGCATTACTGCGCATGCCACCTCGCCAACAATGCACTACAACTTCCTTTTCGGGGGCAACCTCAAGAGCCTGTGTAATAAAACCATCCAGTTTTGACGTTACAAATTCGTAGCCCAGTTCAACCGCTCTTTCTTTGGACTCCTGCTTATAGGCCGTTCCTACGACTGCGCGCTCTGCGTCGGAGAATAAAGCGATATTGTGCGCATTGGGCAGATGTCCTTTTGCAAACTCGCCCGGCGAGCGGACATCAATAACCGGGATATGCTCCAGCTGCTGAAAATAAAAATCGATGGTAATGATCTGCTTCATTGTAAGTCTGTAATTTTCAGCGGTCAGCCTGTTCTGGCAGGAAATTTCTTGTTTATAGTATCGGTTAGGTCAGGTATCTGCAACGCCAGCCCGCCAAGTTTAGGTAAATTCAGCGCATGATACTGAAGTCGTAACTCCGTTAGCATTAGGAAAGATACCTCGTCATTGCGGTACGCACAGCATTGCGTTCAATAGCTGATACGTAGCCTTAATGGCTGCGCAAAGATAGTTAAAATAGTAAAAACCATGTAAGCCGCCTTGTAGTTCCACCGCGGTAAAGCCCGTTCCGTTGACTTTAAATCTAACTGTTTAAAAGTCTGTAAGCGCGGGTACTTTTGCTTTTAGAAAAAATCTTTTGTAAAGGAGCTGGTGAACATTATTTCTAAAAATCGCGCGACAAATTCGGTCTCTGAAGCCTGGCGGTGGAAGTGTTAAAACCTCAACCATCGGCTCCGGACTGCCAGCTCCTGAAAAACCGTTACTTTTTTGCGCGTGTGCGCGCTCTGAAAATTTTGGATGTCAGTTTACAAACCCTGTTTAAAGGCAGCCGTTTTCTCATCCAGCGCCGCCTTCAGGTCCGGAGCCGTAATCTCAGTTTTTTCCACATCGAAATTTTCGATGAATTTTGGCAGCGAAAAAGTTTCACGTATATCGGCGCCAAACTGCGGGAAGAACTTCTGTGCGGTGGCCATCACATTTCCGCCGCCATAACCGCCGGGTGATGTAGAAAGCAGGAACATGGGTTTGTCCTGCCACACTTTCACATGGATGCGCGACGCCCAGTCGAACACATTTTTGAAGGCCGCCGTATAACTGCGGTTGTGTTCCGCCAGCGAACAGATAATGGCGTCGCATTCTCCGATTGCTTTCAGGAAGTCATGCGCAGCCTGGGGATATCCGTTTTTTTCGCGGTCCACCGAAAAAACGGGCATATCGAAATCGTTCAGGTCGAGCAGATTGATGTCGTGTTCGGTGAAATCCTTCAGGACATATTTCACCAGTTCGAGGTTTCGGGAAGTGGAAGAGGAACTTCCTGCAAAGGCAAGTATTTTCATTGTTTTTTATAAATATTTACTTTTTGTGGCTTCGCCGTCGTCTTTTTTGCTGTCGAATACGGAGCGTGGCAGCGGCACATATTCCTGATCATCACCGGGAACCATTGGAAAGGCGTCGTGGTTTTGGTCGTACCAGTCTTTTTTGGCTTTTTCCAGACGTTCCTTGTCGGAATTCACGAAGTTCCAGAACATAAAACGTTCCTCCGGAAAAGGTTCGCCACCGAAAATATAAACTGACATTTCGCCTGTCGTTTCAAACTCACAAAGTGTGGCGTTTTTAGCGATCAGCAGCTGCTTGGTGCCGAATTCCTGACCGTCGATTTTCACTGTACCATCCATTACATACATACCGACTTCGCCGAAAAGATGTTCACCGATATTGATCTTTTGCGGGCTTTTCGTTTTTATTTCCAGAAAATACATCGGACTGTGAACCGGCACGGGAGACTTTTTACCGATGATTCCGCCTGCTATGAGTTTGTAATATACACCATCTTCTTCCCATTCGGGGATTTCTTCTTTAGCGATATGGTAAAACGAGGGTTCGCCTTCTTCCAGCGCTTTGGGAAGGCCCAGCCAGATTTGGAAACCGTGCAGGAACATAGAAGATTCCCGGAGATATTCCGGTGTCCTTTCAGAGTGTACCACACCTTTTCCGGCCGTCATCCAGTTCACTTCACCGGGTTTTATTTCGATGGCGTTTCCCAGGCTGTCGCGGTGAAAAATAGAACCCGACAAAAGATAAGTGAGTGTCGACAGGCCAATGTGCGGGTGCGGCAAAACATCCAGGTTCTGATATTCTTTGAGGCAGGTCGGCCCCATGTGATCGATAAAAACAAAAGGTCCCACCGCTCTTTTCTCGCGGAACGGCAGAAGCCTGCCTACCAGGAAATTGCCGATATCGGCAGATTTCTCTTCTAAGATAAGTCCAACGTTTGACTGCATTTTTTTTATTTTAATTAATAATTAAAGTGAATCATAACCTTTGAAATGGGGATCGACAATGCGTTTCCACGCCGGATGTTTTTTGATGTAGGCGAAAACATACGGGCAGAAGGGCAGCAGTTTTTTACCTTGCGATTCGATGTATTCCAGGGTTTTTTCGACTACTGCGGTGGCGGCGCCTGTGCCCTGCAGTTCCGGTTCTGCTTCGGTGTGCACGAGCGCAATCTCATTTCCAAAATCGCCGTAATTAATAAAGGCAAGATGCCCGTTGAACTCCATCTCAAAGCGCTTCTTCTTGTCGTTATTCACTAATGGTAAACTCTCAAATTCGGGTTTCATTGTGGTGGTTTTAATGATAATGATACTTACAAAAATACGGAAAATCATTAAAGGCTGAAAAAACTCCAGTCGCTGCCAATTGCCCTTGAGAACGCCTGACCTAAATAGTGAGGGAGAATGTGGTGAAACTTATTTACTTCAACGTTCCTCTTTCCAAGTGCTTTTCACTCCGTTGTGAGCCGGTAAAAAAAATTCGCCGATGGCAGCTGATGATCATTAAAAGCCCATTGAAAATAAAACGCGGATTGCAAGGATAAAAAGAAGTGGTGAAAACCGTCGTTATCTTTTGGTGTTGTCGGTTTCAGGAAAAAATCAAAGGAATGTCAGGGTACAGCTTATCTGCGAGGTCTTTTCCTGCCACTGACTAAGTCAAAACACCTGCTCAACAGGTAACTTTTCTGCTTTTGTGAGCAGTTTTTAAGGGTTTTGTGTAGAATGTTTAAACAATATCAACAACACTTAAGGCAGCAGCAGGCAGCCATCGCCATAACTCAGAAAACGGAAACTGGCTTTTAGTGCGTGGTCGTACATGCGCCGCCAGTCCTCACCGATCAGCGCTGCCACCAAAAGCAGCAGCGTGGAATTCGGCTGATGGAAATTCGTCACCAGACCGCGTGCCAGCTGAAAGCGGTAGGGTGGTGCAATGATGATCTCCGTCTCCACCGAAAACTCCTGCAGACTGTGCCCGCGCATCCAGTCCAGCAGCGCACCCAGGGCCACCTTCGCACTGTGCGTTTCTGCCGTTTCGTAAGGTTCCCACTGCCGGACTTTCAGTTCTGCCGCGGTCAGGCCAGGTTGGTTCCGGATTTTGTTACCCATCCAGTAAATACTTTCCAGCGTGCGCATGGAGGTGGTTCCTACGGGAATTATGGGTTGGTCGGTCACCGCAAGCAATGCTTCCAGAAAGTTGGTGGTGATGTTGATATATTCGGCATGCATGGCGTGGCCATTCATTGTAGCGCTTTTTACGGGCATAAAAGTTCCGGCGCCGACATGCAGTGTGGTAAAAAGGGTCTGGATGCCGCGTGTTTTCAGATCTTCGAAAACCCTTTCGGTAAAGTGCAGGCCGGCAGTCGGTGCCGCGACGGATCCCTCATGTTCTGAATATACGGTCTGATAAGCCATTTCATCTTCCTCGGTAGCAGTTCGCCTGATGTACGGCGGCAGCGGCATTACGCCCGAATTTGCCAACACCGATCCAAATGTAAATTCAGGTGGACTCCAGTTGAAACTTACCGGATAAGTGTCGCCCAGCCGTTCCCCAACTGTGGCTTTCAAGGTTACTGCCGTGCCGCCGATGGTTACTTTTTTTACAAGCGTGACACCCTGGACTTTTCCGGCCCGGCGTACCAGACATTTCCACTGCGCACTGCCTCTGCGGTTGAGTTCTTCTTCGAAATGAAGGTTTTCTCCCACAGGTTCCAGACAGAAAATTTCGACATTGCCGCCGGTTTCCTTTTGAAAGAGCAGCCGGCTTTTGATCACCTTGGTATCATTAAAAACGAGCACCGCACCGGTCGGCAGGTGCGCGCCAATATTGCGGTAAGTATCTTCGGTGAAATCTTCTTTGCCGTAGATCAGCAGGCGTGCAGAATCCTTGGGCTCAGCAGCGTGATAGGCGATGTGGCTGTCGGGTAAGGTATAGGTAAAATCTTCGATCTTTAGTTCTTGTGGATGCATGGCGCAAATTTCTGAAAAAAATAGTTGGCGACTCCACTACATCAGCTGATTTTTAAATAAATGCCGGTGCGGAGGAGCTTTTGGTTAATGCGAGCGTAGATCTTCTGCCGTGATGCGAAATGCGGATTGTAATTATCCGCAACTGAAAGGTTGGTGCCTGTCTTTTTTAAGCAAAGAAAAATGCCACCTTTTCGGTGGCACTCCAATTAATTGTGATCGGGTAAGAAACTGTAATCTTTCGCATACTGCAGCATCTGTTCTGCAAAGGTTTTCGGATATTTCAGGACATAATCCGTTACTTTGCCATTAGTGCCTGCTACCGGTGTGATGTATGGATTTACAAAACCACGGTAAGGCGCTTCGCTGTATTTCGCATTCCGCGCCAGCACTTCCTTATGAATCGCCTGATCGACTTTCACGCCATAATTTTCGACCAGATTTTTAGCAGCGTTGTAGTCGCCTTCGGACTTGATGCGTTGCGTTTCGCGCAAAAGTTCACCGAAAAGTTCGTGCAGTTTTGCATAATCTGTAATGTTGAAATAGGTTTTGCCGTTGCGCGTCAGCTTTTCAATGACATTGTCTTTCCTGCCTTTTTCAAAAACCCAGGCGCTGACCCACTGTCGGTTCCGCATGTGGGCTTCTTCGATATCGGCTCCGGGATCCAGGCGCACGAGCTGTGTCATCAGACCATTACGGATGTAGCTGTCGTAAGCCTCCATGCCTACAGCTTTCCAGTCATCAACCAGGCCGAGCTCCTGAAGTTTGGGACTGTAGAGGAAATAAAGACCTACCAAATCCGCACGGCCTTCTTCCATGGTAGAGGCATAGCTTTTCAGCGTTTCTTTCGGTGTGCCAACACCGGGATTGATCTGGCCGGAAGCGTGACCTACCACTTCGTGCAGGGCCGTGTGCAGTTTGCTGGCGAGTTCACCGTATTTCTGCGCCAGGCGAAGTTCCTCTTCATCGTTTACAAATTCTTTCAGACGGCCGGAGCCGGCAGCTTTATCATAAGCATCGATGATATTTCCAAGCGATATAGATTTAGAGCCGTGTTCGGCGCGGATCCAGTCGGCATTGGGAAGGTTCACACCAATCGGTGTGCTTGGTGAAGAGTCACCGGACTCCGAAGCTACGATCACGGTTTTATAACTTACACCCACCACATTCTTTTTCTTATGTTGCGGCAGAAGAGGCGAGTTGTCCTCAAACCACTGCGCCTGTTTTGAAAGGACTTCCATTTTTTTCGACATATCGAAATCCTTGATCTGCACCACGCTTTCATACGAACCTTTGTGGCCGAGCGGGTCGCTGTACACTTCGATGAAACCGTTGTTATAGTCGATATTTCCCTCTGTTGCATTTACCCAGGCGATGTTGTAGTCGTCCCAGGATTTCAGGTCACCGGTTTTATAGTAGGCGATGAGCAGGGCCAGCGCATCAGCCTGTTTCTGGTTTTCGGTAACGGTACGTGCCTTGTCGAGCCAGTAAATGATCTTATCAATGGCAGCGCCGTACATACCGCCACTCTTCCAGACTTTTTCGGTGAGTTTGCCGTTTTCCTTTACAAGTTTTGAATTCAAACCTGTAGAAAGCGGACGTTCGGGATCCGGACTTTTCATATTGGCATAATAGGAATCGGCTTCATCAGCAGTAACACCTTCACCGTAAAAGTTGACGGCTGAACCTTCCAGCAGTCCTTTACTCAAATCCAGGTTTACTTTTTTGTTGTCTTTATCATTAAAGAGCACATCGGCTACTTCAGAACTCAGCGGTGTTTTGGTTTCCTTTAAAAGTTGCTCAAAATACACCCGGCTAAAAGCAGGTTTCATTTTTTCGTTGGAATAATGGTGATGGATCCCGTTGGCAAACCAAACCCTTTTCAGATAGATTTCAAAATTCTGCCAGTCAGCAGTGGACTTGTCTCCGCTGTACGTGGTGTAAATATGCTCAAGCGCGCGGCGGATGGTGAGATTGTTTTTGTAATTCTGATCCCAGATGATGTCGCGGCCTGCATAACCGGCCTGGCTCAGGTAATATACGTATGATTTTTCCTTTAATGTAAGGTCGTTCCAGCCCGGTACGTCATAACGCAGGACTTCGATATCTGCAAAACGGTCGATGCTGTTCTGAGAATTCTGGGCAGCTTGCTGTTGCGTGGTGGAGGTGGTATTCTGCTGCGCCGTACAGGAAAACAAAAGTACGGACGCCAGGGCCAGAAGGGTGATTTTGGTTCTTTTCATAATAAATTATTTACACAAAGATATTTAATTTCTTTTCAGGCGGGAACGGATATGCTTTTCCTGAAGGTACTCTGGCTGGAAGAATTCACCTGATACAGGAAATATATTTTGGTTTTTCCTCCTTTAAAAATGCTGAAGAAGCATAATTAAAGTTTAACGACCAGACGTGAATACTTACGAATAATAACAGACTTGTCCTTTATACCGCAGCTGCAAAAACCAACCATTAAAACTGAAAAAAATAAACGCAGCCGGATGTCATGTAACGGTTTATATAATTTTCAAGCAGGAGATCGATACCACATTCAGTTATTTTCAGGACACAGATAATTTTAAAATCATCTCAGTTAAGTACATTTTATTCTTATCTTCGTTATTGATCTGCGGATTGCAGACATCCAATAACGGCTTTTTGGTGTCTGCCCCTTCAATTAAAAAACTTAAAAATATGCTGGTTTTTCAGGTTAATTCAATCCCGCTGAAAGATGTGATCATCAGTCTTGCAAAGTCATTCAAAGTAAAACCACAGCATTTCTGCGGCGAGTATTCGCTGACTTTGCCCGAGCATCTAGGTACGGGGGAAATACGCGGTATTAATTTTGAAAACGGCCTGGCATTGCTGATTTATAAAGTCACCTTTAAAGAAGACATCCGCCTGGAGTTTACTTTAAATGAAGTACATCCGGTAAAATTCCTGAACTCCGTGCAGGGTCCGCTGATCCACGAATTCGGAAACGAAAACAAAACCCACCTCATCGAAGAATTTAAAAGCGCCATTGTAGCCAGCCAAAACAGAAGCGGCCACATCATCGAATTCCGAAAAGATACCAGACACGAAGTAGTGAGCGTGGAGATCGACCGCGAACGCTTCTGCACCCAGGAATCCTGCGAACTGCAGGACTGGAATTCCCCGCTGAAAGAAGTGCTTACTGATACCAAGGGGAAAAAGCAGTTTTACCATATCGCTTCTTCCGGTGTGTATTTTAAAACAATTTTGGGCGATGTAGGCAAATATAAAAAGCAGACCGTAGTAAGAAAATTTAATTTGCAGAGCATCACCATACAGATGTTTATACAGCAGTTGGTTCAGTTTCAGGATGATCTTCTGCATACGAACAAACGCAGTGTGCTGCGGATTCAGGAATTGAAACGTGTGGAAGAACTCGGTGAACTGATCCTGAAGAATCTGGCAGACGATCATTCGATAAAAAAACTGTCTCAGATTTCGGGGCTGAATCCGGCAAAACTGCAGCACGGCTTTCACTACCTGTTTGGCCAAAGCATCAGCGAATATATAACCCACGCGAGACTGGAGCGCGCCAATGTGCTGCTGAAGGACAAGGAATACAGCGTACGCGACGTGGTGGCCGCCATAGGTTTGGAAAGCGGCAGTTATTTTTCGAAGATTTACAAAGAAAAATACGGCATCACGCCCAAAAAGTATAAGAGTATTTACTGTTAAGTCTTCCTTTAATCCTTTATCGGCTCATTGCAAAATTTATTGAGATTTGCGGGTGAAGTTGCAATCCGTTCATTAAATTTACGTTATAGGGTATAATAAATGTTATTGCGCTGTTAATCATTTCATAATCGTCATTTTTTGCTCATACCGTTTTTAATTTTACAGTATTAAAAATAAACGTTATGAGCAATTATCTGTATCAGTCCGATGGAGTTCCCGCGTACGACATGCTTATCTTTTGTCATCTGCGCTGGGATTTCGTATACCAAAGGCCTCAACATATCATCAGCAGACTGGCAAAACAGTTCAGGATTCTCGTGATTGAGGAACCTGTAGGTGTATATAATGATGAGCAGTCTTATTTTAAAGTCCGCGAAGTGGCTCCAAATATTCACATTTGCCAGCCGCTTGTCGAAAACCTCAGCCAGCTTGGGGCATACCTGAAAAAACATCTGCACAAAAATACATTTCCAATAGGCTGGTTCTATTCCGCCGCATTTGTATCTGTATTAAGTGACCTCGATTTTGACAGCGTCATTTATGACTGTATGGATGAGCTTTCCTTATTTAAAGGCGCTTCCAGCGAACTTCTGGCGCAGGAGGATCAGCTTCTGGCGGCCGCGGATATCGTATATACCGGCGGCAGATCGCTTTTTGAATCTAAATCCCGAAGGCACCACAATGTTCACTGTTTCCCGAGTTCCGTAGATATACATCATTTCTCCAATCATTACACCGAAAATATCGAGAGACCTGCGGATCTTGATTCTGTATTTCTGCCGATTGTCGGTTATTACGGTGTGATCGATGAACGTATTGATCTGGAACTGCTGCGCGGTGTGGCGCTGCTCCGGCCGGATTTTGCCTTTGTAATGATCGGTCCCCTGTGCAAGATCGATGAAAGCGATCTGCCCAATGCAGAAAACATTCATTATCTCGGTATGAAAACCTACGAAGAACTGCCGAAGTATCTGCACTTCTTTAAAATTGCGATGATGCCGTTTGCGCTCAACGATGCCACCCGCTTCATCAGTCCGACAAAAACGCTGGAATATATGGCGGCCAACAAACCGATTATCTCTACCCGCATCAGAGATGTGGAAAGGTCGTACAGCAGCTGCGTAAACCTTGTTGATAATCCGGAGGAATTCAGCGCGGCGATACAGAAACCGTTCCGGAATTTCAAACAGCATTACCGAAGCATACTTTCAGAAACGTCCTGGGACCGGACGGTACAAAGCATGTCCACACTGATTACCGATGTTCCCGCTTAAATCTGTTCGCTTTTTATATGAAAAATTTTGATATTGTAATCGTGGGTGCCGGTATTTCCGGTGCTGTACTGGCCGAACGTTACGCGGCGATCGGAAAAAAAGTTCTGATCATTGAAAAAAGGGATCACATTGCAGGAAACTGTTATGATTTTGTAGATGAAAATGGCATATTAACTTCGCAATATGGCGCCCACTTATTTCATACCAATGATGGTGGCGTGTGGGAATATGTAAACCGTTTCAGCGAGTGGTATCCATGGCAGCACCGCGTCATAGCGAGAGTGGACGGTAAAACGGTGCCCATTCCTGTAAACATCACTACCGTGAACATACTCTTTAACAAAAACTTTACAAAAGAAGCTGAAATGCAGCAGTGGCTGGCAGAAAACCGGATTCCGTTTGATGAACCCCGAAACGGTGAGGAAGCTGTGCTGAATAAAGTAGGTGAAGTCCTGTACGAAAAAATGTTCCGGCATTATACCAAAAAGCAGTGGGACAAATATCCCGCAGAACTGCACGCTTCGGTACTGGACCGAATTCCCGTACGGGAGAATTTTGATGACCGCTATTTTTCGGACCGCTATCAGGCGCTGCCAAAGGCAGGTTATACCAAGCTTTTCGAAAAAATGCTCAGCAACCCGAATATTATGGTACTGCTGAACACCGACTATTTTGAAGTTGAAGACCAGCTTGGCGACTACGATAAACTCTTTTACACCGGACCTATCGACCGTTTTTTTAACTTTAGAAAGAAACTGAAGGAAAAACTGGAATACCGCTCAATCAATTTCGTCACCGAACATTTGGATCAGGAATATTTTCAGGAAAATTCCGTGGTTAATTATCCGGGTGAAGAAGTGGAATATACGCGGATTGTGGAATACAAACATTTCGGTAACCAGCAATCTGCGAAAACAAGCATTGTAAAGGAATACACGGTGGATCACGGCGAACCGTACTATCCGGTGCCGAACGATAAAAACCAGGAGATCTATGCAAAATACAAGGCAGAAGCGGATAAATTAACCGATGTGTATTTTGTGGGCCGCCTGGCGAACTATAAATATTTCAACATGGATCAGGCTTTCCGCAATGCGCTCGACCTGTTTCTACAGCTCGAGCGTAGAGATACGGTGCGCGTGGCCAATTCCTGAGTTCCGGATGAGTAGTGATGATGAACGCGTTTTAACAGGAGATTGAAATTCTGAAGGAGTTCCAAATTGTCTGCCTACCCGGAATTCTATTTCCCTATATATTTCAAGACTACCTCTTCGAAAAGATCTATATCAAAAGGTTTAGCCAGAAAATCCTCGGCGCCGGCCTCTGCGGCAAGTTCACTTATATTGCTGTTGGCGGAGAAATAAATTACAGGAATATGTCTTAATCTCTGATTTGCTTTAATGAGCTGTGTGGCTTCGATCCCGCTGATGTCGGGCAGCCAGTTATCCATAAAAATAAGGTCCGGCATAAACTCCAGTACCTGCGTTTCAATATTGTTCGTGGTGGGCGAGGTCTTCACTTCGCAACCCAGGTCCTGCAGAATTTCTGTACAGAGTTCCAGAATTTCCAGGTTGTCATCAAAAATAAATATTTTCTTTCTTTCTTTAAAAGTGTTATTATCTGTCATTTTGATAAATCATTTATAAAATTAGCCATTTCGCTGGGCTTCAGGATCCGGTCCACCTCTAGATTTTCCAGGGCTGAATCCGGCATAAAACGCGAAATCGCGGTGTCCGGTGCCTGCACTGCTGTTAAGCCGCCGTTTTCCTTTACTTTTTTCAGCCCGTTGGTGCCGTCGCTGTTTGCCCCCGATAAAAGCAGGCAGACAAGTCTGTTGCCGTACACTTCGGCAGCGCTCTCAAAAGTCACATCGATGGAAGGACGCGAAAAGTTGATCTTTTCGGAAGCATCCAGTGAAAAGGTTTTGCTCTTTTCAATGAGCAGGTGATAGCTGGGTGGCGCAATATAGATCATTCCGGCGCGCAGTCTTTCCTTTTCTTCAATTTCCTTTACAGTCAGCTGGGTTTTGGCATTCAGCAGGTCGGTAAGCAGATTCTCCTTACCGGTTTTGCGGTGCAGCACAATGATCACCGGAAAGTTCAGCACAGAAGCCAGATTGGGCAGCACTTTCAAAAGTACGTCCAGGCTTCCGGCAGATCCGCCGATAATCAATACTTCACATTTTTCCATTTACTGAGTTTTGCGCCAGATCTTTCCGGTGGTATGTCTTTCAAAATTTTTCGAGACCGAAGAAAAATCAAGTGTTTCTTTCGTTCCCAGGGCGAGGTATCCGAATTTTTCCAGACTGCTGTCGAACAGGTTGAAGACTTTGGACTGCAGCGGTCTGTCGAAATAAATCAGCACATTGCGGCACATGATCAGCTGAAACTCATTGAATGAATTATCGGAAACCAGATTGTGGGTAGAAAAAATAATGTTGCTTTTCAGGTCGTCTTTCAGTTTTCCCAGAGAGTAATTCGCGGTATAATATTCCGAAAACTGTTCACTGCCGCCGGCTTCAATATAATTTTCGGTGTACATTTTAATCTTGCTCATAGGAATAATGGCCTGGGCGGCCGTTTCCAATACGGTGGGATTAATGTCTGTGGCATAAATGAGCGACTTGTGCAAAAGATTAAGTTCCTTTAAAAAAATCGCTACCGAATACGCTTCCTCGCCCGTGCTGCAGCCGGCGATCCAGATGCGGATAAAAGGGTAGGTGCCGAGCCGCGGCAGGATATCTTTTCTTAAAGTCTGAAAAAACTCAGGATCACGGAACATCTCCGTCACATTGATGGTGATCTGCTCCATAAACCGCTTGAAATATCCTGAATCAGTACGGATACGATACCGAAACTCGGCAAAACTCACAAACCCGTCGAGTTCGTACAGGCGGATCATGCGGCGTTTCAGCGATGCGCGGGAATATCCCGTAAAATCATAACCGTACACTTCCAGAACATCTGCAAGTAAAATTTCTACAAATTTGTCGTTTTCGGTGGATTTCAAGGCAGGATATTTAAATTGTTGAGCACAGTGAGCAGCTGATCCACATCTACGGGTTTGGAGATGTAATCATCGGCACCTGCAGCCAGGCATTTTTCGCGGTCGCCTGCCATTGCCTGTGCGGTCACCGCAATTACAGGAATATCTTTCAGCTGCCCGTTGCCTTTTATTTTGTTAATGGCTTCGTAACCATCCATTTCAGGCATCATCATATCCAGCAGCACTACGCCGATATTGGTATTGGTGTTGAGCATCTTCAACCCGTCAACTGCATTCAGGGCAGAAACGCACCCGTACTTTTTTGCCTTCAGTACTGCGCTTAAGGCAAATATATTTCTGCTGTCATCATCAATGATGAGAATTTCTTTTTTCATACGCAGGAACTTTAAATTTTATCGTAAAGCCAAACTCTTAACAAAGACACCATCTGATCGATGTCTACAGGTTTTGAAATGTAATCGGAGGCACCTACAGCAATGCATTTCTCACGGTCACCGATCATCGCCTTGGAAGTGACTGCCAGGACCGGCAGATTTTTAAACTGATGCATCGACCGGATCTCGCGGATGCTTTCATAACCGTCCATCTCAGGCATCATCATATCCATCAGTACCACATCGATGTTTTTATTTTCCTTTAAAATTTTCAGCGCTTCTTTGCCGTCGATCGCCGGAATGACTTTCATCCCCTGGATTTCCAGTGCTTTTGTCAGCGAGAAGATATTCCGCACATCATCATCTGCAATAAGCACGGTTTTATCTTTCAGAATATTCCTTAAAGCACCGAGGTTTTCGAAATCTGAAGACCTGTCTTTATTTTTCCGGTTTTTTTCCTCGACAAGATGAAGGAAAAGCCCCGCCTCGTCCAGAATCCGCTGATAAGAATAGGCGGTCTTTACCACGATGGAATCTGCGTACTTTTTGATGCGGCTCTCTTCACCCTGAGACAGACTTTTTCCGGTAAACACAATGATCGGAAGCTGCTCCAGACCTTTGTGCTGTTTAATGGTTTCCAGCGTTTCGTATGCGTTTTTATCCGGCATTCCCATATCCAGGATCACGCAGTCGATCTCTTTGTTCTGCAGTGCTTCCAGACTTTGGGACACGTTGTTTACAATATCGGTGTTGATGTTGTTGGCGGCCAGAAAATAACTCAGGGCCTTTGCATGCTGTTCGTTTTCTTCTACGATAAGGACTTTTTTCGGTCCGGCACTCCATACGTCTTCCAATTTTTTGAAAATGTCCTGCATTTGCTCCAGGGCAAAAGGCTTGTCGATGAAATCTACCGCGCCGCGCAGTAAACTTTCCTGCTTAAACTGCATGCTCGACATGATGTGAACCGGGATCGGCTTCGTCTGCGGATCAGATTTTAGAGCTTCCATAACCTGCCATCCGTCCATTACAGGCAGCTGAATGTCGAGCAGAATCGCGAGAGGTTTAAACTGTTGGGCCATTTCTATTCCCACGTCGCCGCGCACCGCCACAATTACTTTGTAGTTTTTGGTCCGTGCATAATCGCGCATGACCTTTGCGAAAGGCGTATCATCTTCAATGATCAGAATGATCTTATCATCTTCTACGATATGGTCGCGGTCATCTTCAATAGGTTGCGGAATGTGTTCGGCGATGAACCGCACCGGTTGTGGCTCGCTTTCTTCCACAGGATACACCGGTCTTTTTTCCGGCTTTTTTGTGGGCTGTTCTTCTTCGGTTTTAGTGTACACCACGGGAATTGTCAGGGTAAACTCACTGCCGACGCCTTCGGTACTTTCCAGGTCGATCTCACCGCCGAGCAACCTGGCGAGTTCGCGGCTGATCGAAAGACCTAAACCGGTTCCGCCATATTTTCGTTGGGTGGTTCCGTCGGCCTGCTGGAAGGCTTCGAACACCATCCGCAGTTTATTTTTTGCAATGCCAATTCCGGTATCGATGACTTTGAAAATAAGTTTCTGTTTCGCCTCATCATTGGAAATGTGTAGGGTAATACTTCCTTCGGAGGTAAATTTAATGGCATTCGACAGCAGATTCTTTAAGATCTGTTCGAGGCGGAGTTTGTCGGTATTCACCATTTTTGAGGTGTCCGGAGCTATTTCAATATTTAAAGCCAGATTTTTCTCGCGGGTTTGCGGGCTGAAAAGCATGCGCATATCCGTTGCCACCTGTTCCACTTCAATACTGTCGATCTCCAGCGTCATTTTGCCGGATTCAATTTTCGACAGGTCCAGGATCTCATCGATGAGCGTCAGCAATCCCTGTCCGGAACTCTGCATCACCGCGCCATATTCCACGTATTGCGGATCCAGGTCCTCGCTTTCAGTCATTAATTTAGAGAGCAGAAGTATTGAGTTCAAAGGTGTGCGAAGTTCATGCGACATATTTGCCAGAAACTCCGATTTATATTTGGTGCTTTGCTCAAGCTCGAGTGATTTCTGCTGAATGCTGATATTGTGTTCTTCGATCAGGGCATTTTTCTCTTCCAGTAAACCTGTTCTTTCTTCCAGTTCCTGATTGCTCTGCAAAAGCTCTTCCTGCTGTACACGTAACTCTTCTTCGGAAGCCAACAGTTTTTGGGACTGTGCTTCAAGTTCTTCGTTAATGTTTTCGAGCTCAGAATGCTGCGTCTGCAACTCTTCCGACTGTGCCTGAGTTTCTTCCAGAAGTTCCTGCATTTTCAGGCGGCTTTGAACACCATAGAAAGCCAGACCAATATTGCCGGCAACCGCTTCCAAAAACTTTAGCTGCTGCCCGCCGTACTCCTGCGTAGAACCTAATTCTACCACGCCCATCGGCAGACCATTTCTGGTGATCGGCAATGCCAGGATGTTTGTAGGTTTGGTTTTTCCGGTCGCGTAACTGATGGTCGCATCAATATCTTCGATATCTTCCACCAAAATGTGTTTTCCGGTGCGGAATGCTTCGCCCAAAATGCCGTCGCCGACTGCGATCCTGGTCTTTACAAGATCTTTGGCCAGCGCATAACTTCCCATCAGATGCAGGTAATTATCGTCACCATGCAGATAAATTGCTGCCACACGGCTTTCGGTAAGTCCCGTGATGATACCCAGCACATCCGCGGCAAGTTCTTCCAGACTTTTTTCACCCATCACGCCATCATTTAGCTGTGCGACGGCAGAACTGAGCCACTCTTTTTCCTCCAGAAGGTTAAATGAGGTCTGCAGAGATTCTGCCATGTGATTTAGTGGTTTGGCCACGCTGCCCAAACTTTCTTTCACTGTGGGATCCAGCAGAATATTGTAGTCGCCGTCCGATATTTGCCCGGCTACTTTCTCTATTGCAGTCAGGCGGTCCTCGGTTTCTCTGTTTTTTTCCTCAAGTTCTGTGGCAAGTGCGTTTTTTTCACTGAAATCGCGCGAAACTTTCCGGTAGAATGTAAGTGTGATCGCAAGGGCGAGGAGGGCGGAAAAGATGATAAGTAACGGAGTAAAGGAGGCAAACTTCTCCATGGTTTCGGTGCGTGTCTGCAGTATTTTCTTTTCTTCGTTCTGCATGGCAGAAACCGTTTGCCGGATATCATCCATAAACTTCTTACCGGCAAGCAACTGTTCGGCAGTCACAGTTTGCGTTTGTTTTCGGTAATTTAAATTCTCCTCCAGGATCTGCATGCGGGAATTTACACTCAACTGGAGTTTTGCAAATTTACTTCGCTGCGCATCGGTATCGCTCAGTTCGCGGGACAAAGTGGTAATGGCTTCTGAAATCTGCAGTTTGGCGGTGTTGTATGGTTTCAGAAAGACTTCGTTGCCGGTCAGCAGATAGCCGCGCTGCCCGGTTTCAGCATCTTTGACCAAAGACAGCACATTGTCCAGATCCTTGATGGTTACATTGCTTTGCCGCACCATCTGTGCATTGCTGATCAGATTGGTGATACTGAGGTAGGAAGCAACTGAACTTATAATGAGAAGTAGAACCGAGAGGCCCAGTCCAAAGAGTAGATTTTTCTTAAATGTCATACTGTAAGTTTTTTTGTTCTGCCATTTCCGGATGCAGAGGAATTTTAAAATAGAAAGTTGAGCCTTCACCCAGCGTACTTGTAACACCGATCTTGCCTTTGTGCCGGTCGATGATCTCCTGGCAGATATACAGACCGATACCTAAGCCCTGAAAACGCTCAGAAGACTCCTCGATCCGGTAAAATTTCTGGAAGATTTTCTGTTCATGCTCTTCGGACATACCAATACCGAAATCGCGCACTGAAAAAAGAATCGTTTCACCGTCGCTATGGGAGGTGACATGAATTTCATCGCCATCGGGGGCGTATTTTATGGCATTGGTGATGAAGTTGGTGATCACCTGCTCGATACGCATTTCATCGCCGAAGACTTCGGTTTTTGTACTTGCCTTTGTGAGGATTTTCACATGCGGATTGTTTTCCTGTACCGCCTCCAGAATGTGATCAAGCAACTGACCAAAACAGAAATATTTGCGGTTAAGCTTGAGTTTTCCGCTTTCGATCTTGGAAATATCCAGAAGATCAGCGACGAGGAGATTCAGTTTTTCTACCTGGTTCTGTACTTTATGAAGTCTTTTGCGTACCGTCTCAATATCATTCTTATCCAGACTTCGCTCCAGCAGCTGTATGTAACCTTTAATGCTCGTCATCGGAGTTTTCAGTTCGTGGCTTGCGATACTGATGAATTCATCTTTTTTGCGTTCGGCTTCTTTCCTGAAATCTATTTCAGCGCGCAGGGCATCCTGCATTTCATTTAGAGCGCGGCTCTGCTCATAGATCCGGTAAAAGGTTTTCACTTTCAGCAAAAGGATATTCATATCCACGGGTTTGCTGATATAATCCAGACCGCCGGAGGAGTAACCCCTTGTAATAAGATTCACATTTGCACTGGCGGCAGAAAGGAATATAATGGCAGTTTCTTTGGCTTTGCTGTACCCTGATATTACTTCAGCTACTTCAAAACCGTCCATGCCCGGCATCTGAACATCCAGAATGATAAGGACATAAGATTTTTTGAGTATTTTTTTTAAAGCCTCTTCGCCGGAAGAAGCGGTATCCACTTCGAAATCATTTTTCTCCAGCACCATTTTTAGGGAGATAATGTTTTCGGGAGAATCATCGACAATTAGGATCATTTTTCAGGACTGAATTTTAAGTTGTACAACAATAGATCTCAAAGATAACACTTTTAACTTTTTCACGAACGCTGAGAGGCATTAATGCACGCGGTTTGCTGCTGAATCTGTGGCTAATGAAACGTACACTTTCATTAATGAAGAAAATAAGACGGCATGATCCCTAATAGAAAGAAGTCGCTTGCCAGGATGAGCTTAAGTATATGTCCTTAAATTAAAGCGTAAAATAAAATTACAGATAAAGGATTTCTAATCATGCAGATGGTCGGGTTCTTGTTGCGGTTCATACTGATTAAATTACATCAACATTAAAACTAAAGGAAAATGCAATACAGAAAATTAGGAAACAGCGATTTGAAAGTTTCAGCCATAACATTTGGAGCCTGGGCGGCAGGCGGCTGGATGTGGGGAAGTACCGACCGAAATGATGCCATCGAAGCCATCAGAACCTCGTACGATTTGGGTGTCACTTCTGTTGATACGGCGCCGGTTTACGGACAGGGAACAAGTGAAGAGATCGTGGGTGAAGCAATTAAAGGCCTGCCACGCGATACGGTTCAGATCCTTACCAAGTTCGGTATGCGCTGGGATCTGGAAAAAGGAAAACTCGCCATGCATTCCCAGGATAACAGCGGCCGCAAGATCGACATTTACAAATATGCGGGCAGCGACAGTGTAATTTATGAATGTGAACAAAGCCTGAAACGGCTGGGTACCGATTATATCGATCTCTACCAGATCCACTGGCCGGATGTTACCACGCCGATCGACGAGACCTTCGAAGCTGTAGCCAAACTGATCGAACAGGGAAAGGTGCGATACGCCGGCGTCTGCAACTATAATGCACAGCAAATGGCTGAAGCAGGACAAAGTGTATCACTGGTTTCTAATCAGATTCCGTTCAGCATGGTTAACCGCAGTGTGGAGGATGAAACAGTTCCGTACTGCATAAAAACCGGGAAATCTGTGCTGGCTTACAGCCCCATGGAAAGAGGATTACTGACCGGGAAAATTAAATCGGGCCACCATTTTAAAGAAGGTGACCACCGGGCGGACCTGCCACATTTTCAACCCGAATTCGTAGAGAAAACGAACGAACTGCTGGCGAAAATTAAACCCATCGCGTCGGAACATAACGCAAGTTTAAGCCAGCTTGTTTTACGCTGGACCATTGAGCGGCCGGGAATTACAGTAGCACTTGCAGGAGCGAGAAATGCGCGACAGGCAAAGCAAAACGCAGAAGCTTTAAATTTTGACCTCAGTGCGGACGAACTGAATATTATTAATGAATTTGTAGACTACTTTTAATAAGGAATAAAGAGACACTAGTTTTGCCCACGGCTAGGTTTATAGTGGAATAGGCAAAAACGAAATATGCTTCAGAAAAAATGAAAAAGGTGTTTTGTTGCACAGTCTTTGCTTTTATACCCGCGGAAAACCTATTAAACCACACTCAGAAATATTATGAAAAATACCTTGAAAAATTTCGCTGAAAACGCAGAACGCACTGCCAAAAAACAACAGGAGATTCAAAAGCATATTGACGAACTCGACGCGAAATCACCTAAAAAAGAAAAAAGTAAGGAAGATGATGAAAAACAGAAGGCAGTTCAGGCCGGTTCCCAGGTAGAGCCGGCACCACCATTTCCCGGACAGAAACTGAAAAAGCCGGGCCTGGAAAAAGATATGGAACTGGAACCGCGCTACGAGGCTCCGAATTATAAAGGTTCGGAAAAATTAAAAGGTAAGGTTGCACTTATCACCGGCGCCGATTCCGGAATCGGGCGTGCCGTGGCTGTGCTGTTTGCACGGGAAGGTGCCGATGTGGCCATCGTTTATCTTAATGAGCACGAAGATGCTGCCGCTACCAGAAAAGCAGTAGAAAAAGAAGGCCGGCGGGCGCTGACCATTGCGGGTGATGTGGCCGATCCCGGGTTTTGTAAAGCGGCAGTGGAAGAGACTGTGAAAGAGTTGGGAACCATTAATATTCTGGTCAACAATGCAGCTTTTCAGGCGCACGCAGAAGGTCTCGACTGGATCTCGCCCGAACATTTCGACATGACAATGAAAACCAATCTTTACGGTTATTTTTATATGGCGAAAGCCGTGTTGCCTCATCTAAACGAAGGCGACAGTATCATCAATACCAGTTCGGTAAACGGCCTCTTTGGGAATGAGAAAATGATTGATTATTCGCTGACCAAAGGCGGCATTAATGCGTTTACGCAATCCCTGGCCAAAAATCTCGTGGAAAAAGGAATCCGCGTAAATGCCGTTGCGCCAGGTCCTGTGTGGACACCGCTGAATCCGGCAGACCAGAAAAAAGAAGACGTGAAAAAATTTGGCGCCGAAAATCCTATGAAGCGCGCTGCGCAGCCCGAAGAACTTTCACCTACTTACGTATTTCTCGCCGCACCAGCCTGTTCCTCTTATATTACAGGACAGATCATCGGAGTTTTGGGCGGTGTTTCAAACTAACCGGAATTTTAGGCTTTAGTGTGATTTTATTTGAACGGTATTGCAGTCACAGTTCGGCAGAAAATATATATAACTTATAATGGCACCGGGATTTTACTGATGTCATTTTTTTTGAAGGGTAAATAGCAATTTTGCAGGTGAGTCAAATAATGAACTGAAGCAGGTTGGAACTTTACTTTTTAAAGTTTTCCAGCTCTATATTTCCTTTGGTTTTTATACGAAGTATTGTCCTATGAATTCGAAAGGATTTATAGTTCCACCTGGCACGAATAAATGTAATAACCTTATTTACGCAATGTTCTATATTTCTTCCTGTAAAATAAAGCGCCAGGGTTTCAGACGCCATTCATCGCCGGCATAATCTACGCCGACGCGCGGGCCGGTGATCAGCGCACCCGCAAGTTCGGACTCTTCCAGCCACAGCCGTTGCGAAGTGTCAAGATCTTCGCCGTAAAAACTTCGGTCGAGCTCCAGAAGATTGCCGATTCTGCCCGGGCCGCTTACGGTGGTGAGTCCGCGGATCAGAACGGCTTCGGGAAGATCCTCTGTACCGGTAACAATATTCAGTAGCCAGTACTTGCCGTAAATGAGGTACACATACACCGTACCGCCGGCACCGAACATTAATTCCGTGCGTGGTGTGCGGCCTTTGCTGGCGTGGCTCGCCTGATCATCCGGGCCGAAATACGCTTCTGTTTCGGTGATCTGCGCACGGAATTCACGGCCATCTGCAAACTTCCGGACAAGCGTTTTACCCAGGAGATCCTTCGCAAGCGCAACGGCATCATTTTGCTGAAAGTAGAGTTTGGAAAGTCTTGCTGACATCTTTAAAAAAAAATTAAAAAGCTACTCAGGAAATCATTAAATATAAAAAAAGCCCCTCGCGGAGCTAATAGTTGATTATCTGATCACCTTGATGTCGACTGCAGTGAGTCCTTTTGGTGAACGCTCGATTTCGAATGAAACTTTGTTTCCCTTTTTTACCATTTCTGTGCAGTTGTTGCTGTGAAAGAAAATATTATCTTTCAAAGTATCTGCGGTAATAAAACCATAGCCTTTTTCGCTCAGGAACGTCACGATCCCGATCTTAACTACTTCTTCAGCCTCCCGTGGCGCGGCGCCCAGCTGTATGCTGTCCAGATCCACATCGATCTTGTCGTTTTTATCCGGTGGTGTGCTGGTAAGCTGACCGTAAGCATCCACGTACATGATCATGTCGTCGAGCTCCTTGCCTTTGTCGTTACTTTCTTTTCTCTCCTCGCGTCGAAGGGCTTTTTCCTTTTGTTTCTGAAGTTTTTTCTTAAAGTTTTCCTTTTTTGAAAACGAATCTGCCATTATATTATATGCTGTTTTTAAATTATCTGATAAGGTACGAAAAAAAATAAATGCGATGCAAGCAGAACAGCAAAAATTTTACATTCACTGCGGAATTCTATCTGTATTTATTGCTCATTCCGGTCATCAATGTCATGAGAATCACTGCTGACAAACATTTCATTGCGTTTCTCGGAAACAATATCGAGGAACCGGTCATAATGTTTCAAAACATCGGAAATAAGTTCGTTCTTGGTGAAATACTGTATATCATAACTCTCACGCGTATCGCCAAAATACGCTTTCGGATAGAAGGTGCCCATCTCCTGAACTTTGGGTAAATTTTCCTGGCCAATGAGGTAATCTGCAATCTGTTTCGATGTTGTTTTCACGCCGTAGACAAAGTTATTGATGACATCATATTTGATTTCAAGTTCAATATGCCCGGGTTCATTTCCCATGTTGATGTTTGCGGTGATACCATTTTCAGCAAACTCAGCCTGCAGTTCTGTAAACGCCTGTTTTACCACCGTATTGATAAAGTAGTCCACTGAAGCGCGGTTCTTGGTTGCCACGATTTGCTTCAGCCGTTTTTTCCAAAGTCTGCCGGACCAGGGAATGGTGGTTTTGGAGAAATTCCTGTCGTAGTAGGATTGGTCTATGCTGAGACCTTTGAGCAGGCTGACCATAAACAGGATCATGATCATTGAAAATGGCAGCGCGGTAATGAGCGTCATACTTTGTAGCGCTTTCAGTCCGCCGGCATTCAGCAGGAGTAATGACAGTACTGCCAGCAAACTGCCCCAAAGAACCGTTTGCCATTTTGGCGATTTCCCGGCATTTTTTGTGGCAATATTATTCATCACAAATATCCCGGAATCTGCAGATGTCACAAAGAATATGATCACAATAAGTATGGTGGCAAAGCTGGCAATTTCGGTAAAGGGCAGATATTCTAAAAAACGGAACATCAGCGCATCGGGGTTTCCCGCCAACGCACTCAGAGCGCCATTGCCGACATTCACGTCAAACCAGATGGCGCTGTTTCCGAAAACGGTCATCCAGATAAAATTGAAAAGCGACGGAATTATCAGTACAGCAAGAATAAACTCACGGATCGTTCGGCCTTTAGAGATCTTGGCAATGAAAATACCTACATAAGGCGACCACGAGATCCACCACGCCCAGTAAAGTATGGTCCAGTCGTAAAACCAGGGCAGCGCTTCGCGGTCGTATACGTGGGTTCCAAAAGTCAGATTAAAAAAGTTGTTGATGTAATTTCCCAAACCTTCGGTGAAACTGCCAATAAGAAAAACAGTGGGACCGAAAAAAAGCACAAACAAAAGCAGACAAACCACGAGCGTTACATTCAGGTTGCTCAGGATCTTAATTCCTTTGTCCACGCCGGTCAGCGCTGATACGATCGAAAGCCCAACCAAGACTCCCACAATCATGACTTCGTAGATAAAATTGGTGTCGGGCAGAATGTTAAGAATCTGAAGACCGGAATTGATCTGAACCACACCAAATCCTAAAGTTGTAGTAATTCCGAAAAAAGTACTGCACAGCGCAAAGACATCGATCACATTTCCCCAGGCACCGCTGGTCCTGTTCTTCAACAAAGGGTAAAAGCAACTGCGCAAAGATAACGGCATTTTTAAGCGGTATGCAAAATACGAGAGCGACAAGCCCACCAAACCGTATATCGCCCAGGCGTGTATTCCCCAGTGAAAAAAGGTATAAAGTTGCGCGTTCTTCGCTTTGTTCACATAATGTGTAAGACCGAAAGCTTCGGACGTATAGTGCTGCATGGGTTCTGCGACACCAAAATACATGAGTCCGATTCCCATTCCGGCGGAAAACAGCATCGCGATCCAGGAAAAAAAGGAGTGTTCCGGTCGGCTATCGTTGTCGCCCAGCCGGATTTTGCCGTATTTGCTGAAGAGCAGGTAAACCAGGAAAATTACAAATAAGGTCACGGCCCAAACATAGACCCAGTTCAGATTGACGAAGATAAAATTCTTGATGAGGTTCAGGATCTGATCTGCCAGTACCGGATACAGTACAGAAACAACGGAAACCAGAGCAATAAAAATAATACTCGGTAAAAAAATTCCCCTGCGCAAAGTAGTTTTAAACATGTTAAAATTTTTTAAGATGAAAAACACCGAATTTTCAGCTGGCCCTTTTCAAAGGCACCGTTTGGAAAAAGGCTGATGAATCAGAGGTGAACAAACCAGCGGCGGTCTGCAAAGTCTGCACAAATTTAAGACTTAATTTTTTTTCATTTTTGAAGTCCCCATGCGCCCGGTTTTTTTTAAGGCTAATTATTCCTATGTTCGCAGTATGAAATCAAAAACTTTAGCAATTGTCGGCTGCGGCAAGCTCGCAAAAATTGTGTTGGAAGCCTTAATTAAAGGGTTGCTTCCGGATTACCAACTCATCGCTACCTATTCCAGGACATTTGAAAAAGCGGAAAATATCGCGTCGAAAATCAATGAGTCGCAGGATATTTACACATGCTCGCCCTGCCGCTCACTTGATGAAGTGTTCGCCCTGAAACCGGACTATATCGTGGAAACTGCATCGCCGTCTTCTTTAAAGGAGTTAGCTGTGCCCGCGCTGCAAAACGGTTTATCAATTGTCACCCTTTCGATCGGTGCTTTTGCAGATGAAAATTTTTACAGCCTGGTACAGAAGACCGCGCTGACCTATGGCACCCGCGTGCATCTGGCTTCCGGCGCTATTGGCGGTTTTGATGTATTGCGCACGGTTTCATTAATGGAGAAAAGCGAAGTGACATTTACCACGATGAAAGGGCCGAACTCTCTAAAAAATACGGAAGTTTATACCGAAAAGCTTCAAACCGAGACCTGCGAAGTTTTCAGTGGAAACGCCGCGGAAGCGATCGCACTTTTTCCAACCCGTGTAAATGTAGCTGTAGCAGCTGCTTTGGCTTCTACCGGACCTGAAAAGGTGAAGGTTTCCATTAATTCGCTGCCGGGTTTTGTGGGCGATGACCACCGCATAGAAATTAAAAGCGACCAGATCCACGCCGTGGTTGATGTGTACAGCAAAACCGCTCAGATCGCAGGTTGGAGTGTAGTGAATACGCTCCGGAATATCACCTCGCCGATTGTTTTTTAAGATGCGCGGTTAAATTGGCCAAAACTTTTTCACTCAGACGGATGAATGCCTGGCTTGTCCGCCCGGAAGAAACCTGCATGCAGTTCACCTTCGGATGGTTCAGTAATTTTTCCGAACCAAGCGCGCCTAAAGTATCACAATATAAAAGGTTATCTCCTTCGAGCCATTTTATGAGCGCTTCTTCCTGCCATGCCGGCGACAGACCGGTATTGAAAACTATTTTTCGGTTTCCTAAATGCTGAAATTCGCTTTCGTACAAGAGCACGGTATTTTTATTCAGGCACGTAATAAGCACTTCGTTGTCCTGCAAAAGCTCGCGAAGTGGTAAATAACGGAAACCTTTATTTTCGGCTTCAGGTTTTCTTGTGCGCGAAAAGTAGGAGAGGTCTGCTCCAAAAAAATGGAGTGCATCAGCGATCATACCGCCCGATTTCCCCAGTCCGATGATTCCTGCTTTAAGGCCGGTAATCTCGCGCGGTATGCCGCTCCAGGGTTTTCTTGGCTTGCCGCTGGGGAGATTTCCAAAACCATGCAGGCAGCGGATGAGTTCGCTCACCACATATTCCACCACACCTTCATCGCCATAATCGCGGATGCCGTCTACCGCGATCCCACGGGAGTTGGCGTAGGAAATATCTACATTGGCACTTTCGGGACTGTAAAGCGAACAGCACATGCCGATATACTTAAGGTTCGGGCAGTACGCCAGAGAATCCTTACCCAAAGTTGTCGTATAGCTTACCAACACCGCGTCGGCATCGCCGATACGCTGTATAATTTCGGTGGCAGTTTGTGGCCGGTCGCGGTATATGATTACTTCTTCGGCAAAACTGCCGAGGTCATTTTCGGCAGAAGGAATTAAGTTTAATGGTTCAAGTGCGACCAGTTTTCTGAATTTCATGAGATATATAATTTAAGAGAACTGCACACGACAGCATGCAGTTCAGTAAATACGGCTGGCTCAAAAGCCAGTGGAAATATTATTTTACTTTTTCGAAAAGATAGAGCTTACCGCCGGATAACGCATAATTCTGCATCAGGTTACCTTCTAAGACCATTGTTGTGTTGGTGACATCAATAATGGAAATATAGTTGGAGGAATTATATTTTATGTAGTTTTCCTTTTCTTTTGTCTGTGGGTTTTTACCGAATTTAAATTTGTATTTGATCCAGTCTTCATCAGTGGACTGGCAATTAACAGGTTTGAATTTCTCCCGGTTGGCTTTAAATTCAATAACTTCAAATCCGTCGGTACAGGAACTGGTAAAAGTGTTATCAGGTTCAGTGTCTTTTGAGAACTGCTCATAACTGCCGTTGTATACGCCAACTACTTTCCAAACACCATCCAGACGGTCTTCGTTGATTTTACCTTCGGCTTTCTTCACGGCCCAGCTTACACCTTTTACGGTTCCCTTTACAGCGGAGTAGCCGATCTTTGCCGTGGTGGTGACGATCTTTGCGGCAGTTGAAACAATGCATGAGCTCAGAAAAAAACTGACGACAAACAGCAGGAGTATTTTATTTCTTTTCATAATGCAATATTAAACTGCAAGTTACATCAATTTATATTTTTAATGAACAGATTCCTTTTTTAAGTACCCTAACACGTTTTTAGCTGGTCTTCTTTAATGAAAGAGGCTAACCCAAGATTATCTTAAAGTTCGTTTTTCTGAGTTGATGGCTCAGTTTCTTTTTTTAAATAATTCGCAAGCGGAAGATTTTGTTTTTTAAGTTCCTGCACAAACAGTTTGGCCACCTCGGTAGCGCCCAAAACGGAAAGGTGTGTATTGTCATCCAAACCTTTTGGCACGTAAGTGTTTTCATTGGGTTCAAAATGAAGATGCAGCTTTTTAGAACCTTCTACACCAAACTTTACTTCCATTTTCTCAGTAAGATACTGCATATCGACAAATGGAACTTTCATTTCCTGCGCCACAAGACGTGCGATCAGCGTATAATTACCATGTGCATCGAGCAGAACACCTTCTTTGTTGAATTTCCGGCGCGCGATCGACGAGCACAGAATCGGGATTGCACCTTTGGCGCGCGCTTCTTCAATATAAGCCATCAGGTTATAGCGGTAAGCTGTCTGTGGATTGGTGTAGCGCGCGGGATCGGTTTCTTTACCGTCGTTGTGGCCAAACTGAATAAGGAGATAATTACCGGGTTGCAGCGAATCTACAACCTTTTTCCAGTGACCAAGTTCGCGGAAACTTTTGGTACTGCGGCCGTTGACGGCGTGATTTTTTACAGTCACATTTTCATTGAAAAACTGAGGCAGAACCTGTACCCAGCCGCGCTCCGGATTTTTGTCGGGATCCGGTTTATTGGCCATCGTAGAATCACCGATGGTATAAATGGTTATTTTCTTTGAATGGTTTTTGGCAGAATCCACGCCGGCGCAGTTCATTAGTAATAAAAATGCGAGAAATAACAGAGGGTAATTTTTCATTGTAAATAATTTTTTAAGGTAATAAAGCCCGGAACCATAACGGATGCGCATCATCTCTGAGGACTTTTTCTTTGGCAAACCGTAGCGCTTCTTTTTTGCGAAGCCGGTGAGACCATTTCACTCTTTCCCCGGTTGCCGCGCCGGGTCCTTCATTCTTAAATTCCGCGTAATATGACGTTTTTTCGGCGGTTTTGTTGTTCCAATTGTCCCAACCTTCAGCAAGAATATGGGATCCGAGATAGGAGTTCAGTACAGCTGTTTTTGCATAGGTACGCCACGGTCTTCCCAAAAATACTTTTGAAACATCCGGCACCGCAGTAAACCTGCACTGCCTGAACACAAGTCCAAAGGCGTTTTCCCTCGGTGTGGAAGCTGCTGTGATAAAAGAATCTTTTTTACTGAAAATTTCGCAGTTCTCAAAAAACGCAGTGGCATTGCCGAAAATAAAGTCTGTTGTGCCGGCGATATAACAGTCTTTGAAAAACTGCGTGCCTCCACCGGACACATAGAGTGTATCCTGATTTCCCAAAATTCTGCAGTTTAAAACTGCGGTCCTGTCTCCGGAAAGACTCAGCGCAATGGCCTGACCAATATCGCCCGCCGTATTTTCGATGGTTAGATTTTTCACGACTGCGTCATCAGCCTCAACTGAAAGTGTGGGCGTAAAGAAAGTGCTGTTTCTGCCAAGATTTATTTTACTGAAATGATCATCAAAAGAAATCACCGTAGAATCGCGGCTTTCACCTACCAGGTGCAGTTGCGGATTCCAGGCGTGTAGTTTTACTTTTTCTTTGTAAATACCTTTTTTAATGTAGATGGTTTTTACGTTTTCGGGGAAAGCTTTGGTATTGTCAATGGCTTGCTGCACCGAAGTGTAGTCGCCTGAACCGTCCTTGGCCACAACAAGTGTATCTTTCTCCTGTGCAAAGACCAAAGAGGAAATCAGGAAGACAAAGCTGTAAAGAAAGAACCTTTTCATGGCTTAGCGGTCAAGTTCCAAAGCTGCGAGAATAAAAGGACCGGTCGCTTTGGGATCGTTGTCTTTTTTACGCTCGTTCACGTAATATTCAAAAGAGCCGTCGCGGTAAGGCTTTCCGCCCAAACCTGCAACAGCGCAAGCCTGAGTAATGGTCGCCAAACCATCGGGCGAAACCTTTACGAGATCTTTGATCATACCGTCGAAACCTTTCTGGGCCAGGGTTTTATAATTTTGTGGCAGGTAACCTTTGTTGGCACCTTTTGCAAAAGCATAAATAAACATGGCAGAACCTGAAGCTTCCAGATAGTTTCCGCCACGGTTTCCCTGATCTGTGACCTGATACCAAAGACCGCTGTGGTCCTGATATTTCGCCAATGCCTGAGAAAGCGATTTAAAGTACCCAACCAACTCTGCGCGTTTCGGGTGATCCTTCGGAAAATAATCGAGCACATCTACAAGTGCCATTGCATACCAGCCAAGAGAGCGCGACCAGAAAGTAGGCGAAGTGCCGGTTTCGGGATTTGCCCAGGCCATTTTTTTACTTTCGTCCCAACCGTGATACAGGAGTCCGGTTTTGGGATCTACGAGGTGTTTCTGAATGATCTCAAACTGCAGTGCCACATCGTTCAGATTTTTGCCGTTTTCGAAAGTTGCGGTATAGTGCGCATAAAAAGGAGCACCCATGAAGAGACCGTCCAGCCACATTTGGTTTGGGTAGACCTGTTTGTGCCAGAAACCACCTTCAGTTGTGCGCGGCTGCGCTTCGAGCTGACTTTTCAGCGTTTGCATGGCAGTAAGATATTTCTGTTCCGCGGTTTCACTGTAAAGGTAAAAAAGGATATTTCCCGCCTCGATCATATCGATATTGTAATTCGCGAACCTGTACGACGGTATTTCACCATTTTCGTTAATGGTTGCATCGGCATAGCCCTTCAGATACTGAAAATACTTTTGGTCGCCGGTCTTTTTATATAAATGCTCAAAGCCGGACATCACCAAACCGTGTACGTAATCCCACTTGGGTTCGGTTTTATCGTCAAGTTGATAGGCTTCAGGATAATCATGCATCAGCGTTAAAGCCATTTTTTCGGACCATTTTTTTTCAGCGGGTATCACCATGTGATCTTGTTCCGAAACTTTCTGCTGAAGCGTGCACGATACAAAAGTCAGCATAATTGCTGCGAAGAAAGCGAATGAAAAAAGCCGTGTATTCAGTTTAAGCATTTTATATCTTTAAAGTTTGTTTTTCGAATTAAGTTCCGTCAGTTTATTGTTGATGTACGCCTCGAATTCGGCTTTTGTCGTGATGCCGTGCGCTTCTTTTTCCCAGGTAGCGAGAAAATAATAGGTTATCGGTTTTGTGGTCGGTTTAAAGATGACAAGATGATCAAACGGACCTGCTTTAACTTCGGCTGCTGTTGATTTTTCGTAAAAGAGAACCATGCCCAGCGCGTCGTCAAACATCGATTGGTTTCCGAAAGTGGCGATATATCCCCAGTTTCCCGCGGCATCAGTTTTCTCCCAATATTCGGAATTCTTCACCTTTACAATTCCTGTGCAGATCCCCGAAACAGGTGCCGAAGGGGTGAAGCTGTATTTCGTAAACCGCTCGTCCGGAAAGATGGATAAGGACGCATTTACATTGATCTTGTCGTTAAGGGTTTTCCAGCCTTTATAGAAAATATCTACACCGGAGCTTTTCGCAGCATTATGGACTTTTACAGTAGTTTTATCCACGCTTTCGAAGCGGTACATTTCATTGTTTACGATCCGTGAGATTGAACCGAGACCGACACCTTTGCCTACTTTCAAGATATCGGAGCCCCAATCCTGTTTCAAGTGGTATGAATCAAAACCGTCCTGACCCACTTCCGGCAGGATTATCTTTTCTGTAGTTTTACCGAAAATATCAATCGCATTTCGCCAGTCGAGATACAGGCGGTAGGCGATCAGATTGCTTTCCCAGCCGGGACCTTCGTATCGTATATCAAAAGAATGGTCGGTATGCCGTGGATCAATCGTGTGCTCCTGTACATTTTTGAAGGTACCGCCCGCATATTTTCTGCCGGTCCAGCTGCCACCCTCCTTCACTGATATTTCCGCATAGGTTTTGGCGCCGGGTACGGGAGCGGTTGTGTGCGTGGCGCAGCTGATCTGTGCAAGTATCAGCGCAAAAGCCGCGGCTGTTGTATAGATTTTCATTTTTTTTATTTTTTGAAATTTAAATATAGAAAATTATTGATGTAGCGTAATGTCGTATCAAACCACGGTTCGAAAAGCCAAAAGGTATGCGGACTGTTTTCGATCTTTCTGTCTTCGGAGTAAATTCCGTACTGGGTAAGTTTTTCAGTCATTTCTGCTTTTCCTGCGGTGAAGCGCTTGAACCGGCTGCTGATGAAAAGGAAAGGTGGTGTATTTTCAGAGACATGGGTGAGTGCAGATGCATCTTCCCAAATTTTTGGGACCACTTCATAAGTCCCGCCCAGCCAGTCCGCAGCGGATTTTCCTTCTTCCGAATCAGGATGGTGAAAAGCCAGAAGACCGTCGATATCGATGACGGCATTTATTTCCTTTGGATATTTTGTGCCAATCAGTGAGGCCATTTGGCCACCGGATGAACAGCCGAGAAGTGCTATTTTTTTTGGAACTACATTAAAGGAGGCAGAATTCTTTTTTATATAATCAATGGCGGCACGTATGTCATTGATTCCCGCCGGATATGGCGCTTCTGCTGAAAGCCGGTATTCTAAGGTAAAAGTCTGATAGCCTGAAAGTGCGATCTGCTGTGCCAGCGGTTTCTGCAGCTCCTTGCTGCCGGATTTCCAGCCGCCACCATGTATGAGGATGACTGCGGGCAACAGTTTTTTTTCTGGATGGATGAATGCATCAAGATGTACGTCACGCCCGGAAAGAGTAGCGTACACAATATTATGTTCCTCTTTGAGTGCAGTCTGAGGTGTCGGATTTACTTTTTTAATGAATGGGTATTTTCTTATCTGTTTAGCGAATTCCGAGTTTAGGGTAAAAGCAGTATCCTTTTTTCCCTGCGCACTGATGAACACCAGCATGCCAAGGGTTATAATTAAGAGGATCTTTCTGGCGAGGGAATCATTCATAATTAAAAGCAATCGATTACACAAATCTATATAATTTTGTTTTAAGGGCAAAAGAAAAGTCGTCATTTCGTGAAAGTTAGCAATAATCAAGCATCAGAAGCGGACCAGATAACTGTTTTTCACGGTTTCCGACTGAATAAATCACCTTTTTAAAAATAATTCACAATTCTGTAATGATGATTCAGAAATATTTCTACATTTGTGTAATCCATTACATTAATGGAAAACGCTAAAATTAAATTACCCGAACAATGAGAAAAATTGTATTTTTTATGGCATTATTTCTAATGTCACTGGGCTTGGAGGCACAGTCTGTAACGATTACCCAGCAAACCGGCTGGCTGGAATCAGCCTACGTGCAGTGGACGCCGGTGGAAGGAGCCCAAAGTTATAATGTGTATTATTCCGGCCAGGGCGTGAGCGATCAGAAAATCGATACGCAGCTGATCCGGAGTTACGGTTCTTATTTCCGCGCAGATGCCCTGGGACTTGCCGCCGGAGTTTACACCATGAAGGTGGTGCCCGTAATTGGCGGAACAGAGGGAGATGCCACTGTTTCAGCACCTGTAACTGTGGTTGCGCATGACCGTACAGGTTTTGCTTACCGTGGTGGCAGACTGCCCGGCGCCTATAAATTTGACGGTACTTTGAAGGATAACGCCCAGATCATTTACGTTACTCAAAATACCAAAAACACGGTTTCACTCAATGTGACCGGTGCAACGACCAACCCTTGCGTAGGGCTGCAGAATATTTTAGACGGTTTTAAAAAAGGTTCTGATTCCCGGCCCCTGGTCGTCCGCATGATTGGAAATATTACTGATCTCAGCAACATGCAGTCCGGAGATATTGTAGTAGAAAACAAGAATAACGCAAACGGCTCCATTACCATAGAAGGTGTAGGTTCGGATGCGGTGGCCAATGGCTGGGGAATACGCATCAAGAATGCCAGCAATATTGAGATCAGAAATATCGGCTTCATGCTGACCGACTCCAATGAAGGTGATAACGTAGGACTGCAGCAGGGGAACGACCATATCTGGGTTCACAACTGCGATATGTTTTACGGCGCGGCAGGTGGCGATGCTGATCAGGCCAAAGGTGACGGCGCGCTTGACTGTAAAAAATCTACCGATGTCACTTTTTCTTACAACCATTTCTGGGACAGTGGCAAAAGCAATCTGCTGGGTTTGAGCGAAGGAAGTATGGCGAATTTATATATTACTTACCACCACAACTGGTATGACCACTCAGATTCCCGGCACCCGCGGGTTCGGTATTATTCTGCCCACGTGTACAACAATTATTACGACGGAAACTCAAAATACGGTGCAGGTTCTACCATGGCCTCATCGGTTTTTATGGAAGGAAATTTTTTCCGCGCCTGCAAATATCCTATGCTTACCTCGATGCAGGGAAGCGATGTGTACAACGGTGCCCAGGGAACATTTTCAAGTGAAGCCGGCGGCGTGATCAAAGCTTTTAATAATGTAATGAGCGGCCAGCAGAGGTTTGTAGGCTACGATCCTGTAAATTATCCAGTTGAATTTGATGCCTATGTTTCGGCGACGCGAAATGAAGTGGTTCCCAACACCATTAAATCAAAAAAAGGCGGAAACACCTACAACAATTTCGATACAGACCCGACTTTATACATCAGTTCACTGGTGATCGATGAGCCGGAAGTGGCAAGAGATAAGACGATGATGTACGCAGGACGTGTTTCCGGCGGAGACATTTCATTTGCCTTCAACAATGCAGTGGATGATGCTTCGTACGCTGTAAATGCGGCTTTGAAAGCTTTGCTGCTTAATTATACTACTCAGCTTGTCTATGTACAGGGTGAAGATCCTGTGAACCCAAGCAGCCAGACGCTGACTGTGCCGAATAACAATGACCAAACCGTCATCACGGGCACTGCGATCAGCGATATGGTTTTCACCTGGGGTGGAACCGCAACCGATGCCACTGTAATCGGTCTGCCGGCCGCAGGAATTACTGCTGTTAAAGATATGGCAGCGCAAACGATCACTGTATCGGGAACGCCGACTGAAGATGTAAGTTTCACCGTGGTCACCTCCGGACCTACAGGCACACCGGTGGAGGGTTCAGGAAACATATCTGTAGAAGAACCAGGTTCACAAGGCAACCAGATTCATAACTTCACGGTATCCGGTCTGAACAGTACATTCTACACCTTTACGGGTGCGAATATGAACTCTACGCCCGGCAATACCACCTACGACGGACTGATACTTACGGCAAGAATGAAAATGGAATCTGCAACCATCGTATCATACGATACCATGGAACCGTCCAAACTTACACTTGTTTTCGATCCCACATTCTCGGGTAAGGTAAAAATCGACAATGCGACTTATTACCCAAGTAACGGTGTTTTAATTATACCTTCACTGGCTGCAGGAAGCCATACGATTAAAAAAGGTGATACCACAAATCTGTACTACATCAAAACGGAATTTACCACACTTGCGGCAGATGCGGCAACTGCAACTGCAAAAGCAATAAAAGTGTATCCGAATCCGGTGACTGATGTGTTGAATCTGGTCATTCCGGCAGAAGAAAAAGTAACCCAGGTCTCTGTCTTCAATATGGCAGGTCAGCAGATGAAAACTTTCAGTGGAGGAAATACCTCACTGAATCTGCAAAATCTGACAGCAGGATTATATCTGGTTAAAATACAGACAACCAAAGGTGTGCACATACAGAAAATCATTAAAAAGTAAGATTTACTTTTTAAGTACTGAAGGATGGCTTTTTGCCATCCTTTTTTTTATTTAAAGTAGAAAGAATTTATAAGAAGTGAAATTTATAAAAACCAAAAATGTCCGGTTTGGGAAGGAACCTGATGAGAAAAAATAAGCTATACATCTTTTCGGATCCCAGCGGAAATTTTCGGTCTCATTTATTCAGCTGATGACAGTTTAGAGATCAGTTCAGGACTTTAGATAAAAATTCATTATATGGTTGTGGAGTATAAATCCTGTAAAAGAAAATACCAGGCACTGAACGCGCGTTCTGTTTAAAATCCGCCACCGGTTTTTTTTCGTGTACTTGAGGAATTATTTTCGTATTTCGGAAGGGTAGTTGCAAATATCTACGCTGGACTACTGTGGAAATTCTGTTTAATTTTCATAGAATTTAGTTAAAAAAAAACTGCAAAATTACCGGGTATTTAATTACCAAAAAACGCAGACGCTGACTTTTTATAACAGCATCACAGTTAAATTTTAATCAAGATAATTCCAAGAGTATTTACAAAGAAGCATCATTAAAAATAAAAAAGAAAATGCGCTGTATTCCGGACAAAAACTTAATATCCACCGAAAACTTACATTAAATGTCCATTTAATGACCATTAATAAATATATAAATCCAGGATGCCACCAAACGGTGAACCAAGAATAAAAAGAGCAACAAAATAAATTGCTGCCCTCTCCGGATGTGTATTGATAAACCTTAACTAAAGACTTTTTTGGTGATAACCTTAAACGGTATTTTTGGATAGGGTGCTGCGCAAACTCATCAGATCCAAAAAGCAGAAAGCAGCAATACGACTTGCTGCTTTCTGTTTCACAAAAAAATATTAATCACAAAAAAACTATCTTACTGAGACTTTTTGAGAAACAGTTTGGTTCCCGGATTTTACATTAACAATATAAATTCCGGTATTTAAATTAAATGAAGTATCTGCTTTTGCGCTGATTGTTTTTACAAGTGCACCATTCATGGTATACACTTCTACAGTCGCGGGACCGCTAAGTTTGCTGACAAAAACCTGGTTACCGGCTGCATAAACTGTTGAAGATTTTTTGTTTGCATTTGTTACTCCCAGAACAGTCGTAGTAGCCAGGTTGGTAGCTGAAATCTGATAGAAGTTAACAGCCTGGTCATCTGTAATATAAATTTTGGTAGGACCGCCCACATAATTGTAAGTCACGTACTGGCCGACAGTGGAATCGGTGTAAGGGAATGACGTAAGAACCGATGTTCCGTTGGTGATATACACAGTACGGGTACCGCCACCACCGTTCTTATACCATATTTTAATGGTGGAATTACCGTTTACATCAAAATACATTGCGCGCTGCGAAGGCATTGCGAAATTTGTCTCACCGGAAGTGTAACTGCCGCCGTTCGTTTTCAGTCTTTGGGTAAAGCTGATTCCGTCGATTGTAGCGGTGTTGCTTTCAATAGCACCCATTAAATTGGAGCTGTTGCTTGGGCCGGGAAGAAAGCCAAGATTGTTTACTACAGTAGATTCTGTATAGCCACTTTGTGCCGGCCATTCAGAGAAATTCCAGGTGGTAGTCTGCGCTGTGGCAATTCCTGAAAAAAGCAGAAACCCTGCTACTAAGGAAAGGAAAGATTTTTTCATAACATTGAGATTTTAAGTTCTTGATTTTTACTATTATATGATTAGATTAATCGATTGCACAAATGTATAATTTA
Organism: Kaistella palustris DSM 21579; assembly: GCF_000422265.1. Taxonomy (GTDB): domain Bacteria; phylum Bacteroidota; class Bacteroidia; order Flavobacteriales; family Weeksellaceae; genus Kaistella; species Kaistella palustris. Next base: position 61,242 of record NZ_KE383813.1, on the reverse strand, counting down.
TTTAAAAACTCTGCAACACCTGTGCTTACATTTTTGAAGATTTTTAAAGGAATCTAGTGTTTAAGGAACTTTCCGCTAAAAGAATCGGTAGCTGCCTGCGCAGATATGTAATATACACCGCAATCCAGCGCGCCCACATTCAGCTGAACCGCTGACGATTTAGAAAGATCCATTTCCGCAGACTTCACTGTCTGTCCGAGTGCAGAAAATATTTTAACGTTCGCTACGCCTTTTATTCCCTTCGGGAAATTAAGAAACAGAACATCCTGCTGCAGTGTTGCTGTCAGTTTTTTCATTCCGGCTTTTTGTGATGCCTGCGTTCCGAGGTTTGTACATGCACTTGGCGAAACCACACCATCTGCAGTTATCAGCAGAGAAGCACCTGCACCGCAGGTCGGATCAGTTAGAAACTGCGCAACTTCTGCTACGGGAATGGGCGTTGTACTGTATGTGGGTTTTGGTACTGTGCCGATGTTGGACACGCCGCCCATCGAATTCACAAATTCTATTGCAACAGTTCCGCCATCGCCGGGATAACCCTGATATACCGTTTTTACTTTTGCGAAGTTGGAATTCTCCACATAGCAGGTCGTATTGTTGATGCCGCCGCCTAAACCTATGGCTACAGCCCCAGCCACCGAAGTATTGAAATAACTGCTCAGAATGTGCAGTTCCGCATTTCGGGCGCGTGGCATTCTTCCTTTGATCCCTTCGGCCCAGTAACAGTTTTGAAATGTGATGCTGTAGTGGCCGTCGCCCGGCGCATCAGTTGGACCGGAACCGACCAGGTTAGAAAAACGGTGATCATTGGAACCGCCGGAGCCGCCCGCAACCGGAGGTTTTAAGTAGGTGAATTTGCACCACGAAACACTTATGTTGTCAGAAAGTCCTTTAATATCAAAGTTTCCGTCCTGGCCATCCTGGAATTCGCAGTGATCCACCCACAGACGTGAAACACCATCTGCAGTTAAGTTGTCTTTGCCGTCGATATCATAAGCTCCGGGGCCCACGAAGACTAAATTACGGATGATGATGTTGGAAGAGCCAGGCTTTAAATACAAAATGCCGGCACCGGTAGTTTGGTTTTCATTAATGAGTCTGGCACCCGGCAGTCCAATAATGGATTTGTTCGAAATAACTGCACTGATCATCTGACCGGACGGTACGGTGATTTCGCCGGAAACCAAAATTACTTTTGAGCCGGCAGAAGTCAGGTTGGATTTTAAAGCTGTATAGGTGGAGACCGTCACCGGCGTGGAGTCGCCGCCGCCCGTGGTGGCCGCACCAAAACCTTCGGGCGCTGGCAGATAGTAATTTTGGGCAGAACTGAAAGCGGCAAATAATAATGTGGCAGCTGTGAGTATATACTTTTTCATGTATTTGTAATTAAGAATTATTTGGATAAAATAGCTGTTGCTAAAAATCTGCGGTGATTTTATTTAAGGAGTAAAACCATCAGAAAAAAAGAAAGAAGTACATTAAATAAAAAACCTGCCAGCTCTCAATTTGGTTATTGAAAAATGGCAGGTTTTATTATATAAATTTTTTATGAACTAGTAACCGTAGTCGTTGACCAACAAACCGTTACTCGAATCCAGGAACACCTGCCAGATCGGCCAGAACTGTTTGGTGTCGGGATTGTTCCGGTAGAGTGAACTGATCTTCGAATCGCTTAAGGTTGTCCATGCAAATGAAGTATAACCGGCTCCGGGATCATTGAATTCTCCGCGGTTAAGCCCGTAAATAATTAGGGATACGTTGTCTGGAGCGTATTTGTAATACAGCACACTTGGCACATCGGCATAAGCGCCGGTTCTGTTTTTAAGGTCGGTCATGGCAAGTTTTGCTTCTGCCATTTTGGTTCCTAAAAGATTCCATCGGATCAGTGCCTGTTTTCTTTCCATTTCGCCGGTGAATTCAAATTCCTGTTCCCGCACGATGGCGTTGAACATGGCTGTTTTGCTGGAGAGTGAATTGATATAAGCATCTACTTTCACGGCCTGATCTTCTGCAGAGAAAGCACGCTTGCGAAGCATTTTAAGATAAACGGCCGCTGCGGAAGGACCTTCGAGTTCGTTTGCTGTTTCGGCTGCCATTAATAAAACTTCACCGTAGCGCATGTACATTTTGTTTACTCCGTCGTCATTGGTAGATGTTACGCGTCTGTTCATCCATTCGTAACGGTATTTACCGAAATACCAACGGTTCAGCGCACCCAGCTCCTGTTTTGCAGTGGGGAAGCCATTGGTAAGAACTGTAGAGCTTGGTGCTCCCCATTTGTAAGGTACACAAGTCACATCGCGGCGAAGATCCTTCACATCATAATCATAGAAAACAGTTGGCAGTGGACCGCCCTGGCCTCCTTTATTGGAGCCGTTGGCCTGATACTGGTCTACATTGGTATGATTCACAGCGAAGGTAAACAACATTCTTCCGCGGCCTGCACCGAAGGGGATTTCCCAAAGGGATTCACCACCGGCAGCGGTATTTTCCTGATTGTATTTTTTCCAGAGTCCTTCAAAAGAAGGTTCCAGTTTTGCGGTTCCGCTGTTGATCACATCGCGGCATTCCTGCAAGGCAAGTGTGTACATTTTCTGCACGGTAAGTTCGGGATCATTGCTTCTGCGCACCCCATCTGGATATTGCTGGTAACCGGAAGCTGCCAGTGCCAGTTTAGCACGGAGCCCTTTTACGAAAGCCTTGTTCACACGTTCTACAGATGAAGTGGCTGCATTACCGTTTGGCCACGGCACCAAAGTTTCCGCTTCGCCAAGGTCTGCAATGATTTGCTTGTAAATGATATCTCTGCTCGATTTTGGCAGGTAAACCGTTTCCGGTGTAATGGGTTCGAATCTTGCCGGTACATCGCCCCAGGCTTTTAATAGATCGGCATAATATACGGCGCGCAGTGTAAGTGATTCGCCCAACAAATACCCAAGTTCAGAACCGGGCGTCGGGTTGCCGTAAGTCCTTAATCCACGAATACAGATATTGGCTCTTTCAATTCCCGCGTACATTCCGGTAGCCCAAACATTCGTGACTTTATTCATCTCACTGTTATTAGGCTTTGCATCGTAGGTGGCCAGATCTGCCTTGTCATTGGAAGTAGATTCAGAAGAGTTGTACCACTCTGTATCGGTATTCATACCATACCACGGCAGAAAACGGCCACGATACGATTCTGTATCACCGAAAGGAATTTTAATACCATCAACCGCGCCGGCCGCGAGACCTGGTGTAGAGAAGATCTTAGCCTCATCCAGCGACGAGGGAGATTCCGTGGTGAGAAAATCATCGGCGAAATCTGAGCAGGACGCAAAGACAGAGGCGAGGGCAAGTCCTGATATTATTAGATAATTTTTCATTTTAAATTGAATTTAGTAATTAGAAATTTACATTTAGGCCCAGAACGTACATTCTGCTTTTTGGATATGGTGAATAATCAACGCCAGGCGTGAGCGCAGTTTTTCTTCTTGTAGAAACCTCCGGATCCAAACCTGAATATTTAGTCAATACAAAAACATTGTTCGCTGTAGCATACACTCTGATCTTGGAAAGACCGATCTGCGAGGTGAAGTTCTGCGGTAAGCTGTAGCCCAGCGTTACGGTATTCAGTCTTAAGAATGAACCATCCTCAATTGCCCAGTCGGTTAGTACAAATCGCTGCATAAATGGCGACCACATGGTGGTGTTGGCGTTGAGTGCTGCCAGTGCTGCCGGATCTGAAACAAGCGCGCCGGTGTTTGGATCAATGTTGGTCCATCGCACACCGTCCATCTGTTCTGTAGTTAAGTTACGGTACTGTCCGTTTGGTGATGATGGGGTAGCGGTGGTGTTTTCGATCTTATTGGCATTATAGATGTCATTCCCTACCGTAAAGTTAAATGCCGCACCAAAATCGAAATTTTTATAAGTGGCGTTTAAATTAAAGCCACCGGAATATTTTGGGTTGGTATCGCCAATGATTGTTCGGTCATTTGCATCAACTTTGCCGTCACCGTTCAGGTCCCGAAGTTTCATAGAGCCCGGACTTACCGCACCTACAATGGTGGAGGAGTTGGTAACTCCCGCTTTTAAAGTATAAACGCCTGTGGTTGTGTTATAATCAAAATCGGAAACCTCATATCTGCCGTCATTCACGTAACCGTAAATCTGGCCGATAGGTTCACCCACTCTCAGTTGGTATTCTGCGCCAATCGCGGGATTCCAGCCACTGGGGTAGAACTGCGAAATCAGTGGTCCAAGATCATTGATCCTGTTTTTGTTGGCGCCCACATTGAGGGAGAAGTTCACATTTGCATCTTCTTTTCTTACAATGTCAACACTTAGGGATGCTTCGATTCCTTTATTTTCATTTTCACCGATATTTTGGTACTGGCCGTCATAGCCTGAACCCGGAAGTGGGAACAAAATCAAAAGGTCTTTTGTAAGGTTTTTGTAAAGTTCTACCGAACCGGTGATTCTGCCTTTGAATAAATCGAAATCCATACCGACGTTTTGGGTTACCGTTGTTTCCCATTTCAGATCGGAATTGAACAGTATTTTATCTGCTGCCCAGTAATTGCTTACATTGTTGATCCAGCTGCTTGGCAGGTTACTAAATGTCTGGATCTGCTGACCTGCAGGGATGTTGTTGTTCCCAGCTTCGCCGTAACTTACTCTGAATTTTAAGAGATCCATCCACGCTACATCTTTCAGAAAGCTTTCTTCATTAGCTTTCCAGGCAAATGCAACGGAAGGGAAGTAACCCCATTTATTATCGGTAGAGAATTTGCTCGATCCATCCGCCCTCATGGTTGCGGTGAACAGATATCTGTTTTTGAAATCATAGTTCACGCGCCCAAAGAATGACAGTAAACGGTCATCGGGATCGGTTACATTACCCACAGACTGCGGATTACCCTGCGTGGTGATATTCAGAGCATCATTAAAGGTAAAAAATTTCGGGAAACCGTGAACAACATTTGTCACTGTCGTTCTCTGGCTGAGGATCATTTCCTGACCAACCAAAAGTTTAAGCTTGTGATCTGAACCCAACAGTGATTTGAAATCGTAGTTCAAAGTGTTTGAGTTTCTGAATCTGCGGTCTTCGCGGTTATACGTGATCAGCGCCGGCATTCCCTGGAAATCTGCCAAAGGCACGTTCCTTACATAATAAGTTCCTTTTCCGTAGAAACGCGCATCCTTGTACCGGTAAAAATCTACACCAAGATCTGATTTGAACTGCAGATTCTTAATGATCTTATAACCTACGCTTCCCTGAATGTTGTAATTCCTTCTTTCCTGCGTACGGTCGTTGTCGTAAACGGAAGTATACGGGTTGATCAAAGTATCGTCTTCAGTTGCATCCGGATCTTCCACAGTTAAACCGGGAACATAAAATGGCGTATAAAGAACCGCGTTCTTGAGCCGTGAGTCAGATGATGATGACTCATTTTGCTCATTGGTTCCCCCACCATTGATCACGGTGTTGCTATGACGTACAGTGACCGAAAGATCTAATTTATCAGTCGGTTTACTTTTTAAATTCAGGGCAATATTCTCTCTTTTTAAGTCGGAACCCAGCATGATCGCATTTTCATCATACCGTGCAAGACTTATGTTATAGCTGGTTTTCTCGCTGCCACCGCGGATCGAAATGTCATTGCTTAAAACAGTTCCTGTGCGGCCATAAATTTCCTTTTGCCAGTCGATCGGTGCCACATTTGCAAAGTTGCCGATCTGATCGTATGCTCCAAAATATTTCGTGTATTTGTCCAGGGAATTGTCCAGCGTTGCATATTCGTACTGCCATTTCACATAATCCTGCGGAGAGAGTACATCGAGCCTGTTGGCTTTTTCCTTAAAACCGCTGTATGTGTTAAAGTTCACCTGGAGTTTACCTGTTTTACCACTTTTGGTGGTGATCAGAATTACACCGTAAGCCCCTCTGGAACCATAGATTGCTGTAGAAGATGCATCTTTCAATATGGTAAGATTCTCAATATCCGAAGGTGAAATATCCGACATGCTGTTTACGGGAAAACCATCAACAATAATCAGCGGCGAACTGTCCTGCGTGATGGAACCGCCACCGCGTATCCTGATGCTCACTTCCGCATCGGGTGAACCTTCGGCCGTTACGATTTTTACACCGGCAATTTTTCCGGTAAGTGCTTCAGCGACATTGGATACGGGAACTTTTACAAGGTCAGCTCCTTTCAAACTGGACACAGATCCTGTCAGATCACCTCTTTTTGCAGTTCCGTAACCGATCATTACCACCTCTTCAATGTCTTTCTGGCGGACAAGGGTATCTCCTTTTTTTTGAGCGTAAAAACTTTGCATTCCAAACAGGGCACATACCGCGACGGTATATTTTATCCTTTGGGAAATTATTAGTTTGTGTTTCATAATTTTCAGTAATTAGGTTATGGCATTACGATTTTAGTATTGTTAATGGTCGTGTTGATCAGTTTGAGGTTTTCTACATTTTTCAGTTTGAAGTTTTCTTTTACCTGATCGATCTTTACATTTTTAAAGATGATATTCTGAATTTTAGACTGTTCCAACCCTTCGGCAAAAATGGCATATTTTCCACCGTTTTTCACGGTTACATCTTCCAGAAGAATATTTTTAATGGTAGGGATATGCGTTCCTTTCTGATCGCCGTAGATCGCATAATTCATTGTAATATGCAGTACGGCTTCCGTCACCTGGCCTACGGTAAGGTTTTTCACATAGAAGCCGTCTACCGTTCCGCCGCGTCTTGTATTTGTTTTCAGACGTATGGCCCGGTCAAGTTCGGGGCTGTCCATCACGCAGTTATATACGAAGACATTCTTTACGCCTGCAGACATTTCACTGCCTATCACCACACCGCCGTGTCCGTCGATCATTTTACAGTCGCGCACGATCACGTTTTCGGTCATTATCCCAATACGTCGGCCTTCCGCATCGCGGCCCGCTTTGATGGCGATACAGTCGTCACCCGTGTTGAAGGTGGTATTTTTAATGAGCACATTCTGGGAATATTCCGGATCGCAGCCATCGTTGTTCGGTCCGTGACTTTTAATATTTACACCATCCACGATCACGTTCTTTGATTTATAGGGATGAAGGATCCAGAAAGGAGCGTTGATGATCTGTACATCTTTTATCAGCACATTTTCACATTCGAAAGGTTCTATGAAATTAGGTCTCAGGTAATGTCCGTTTCCGAAAATACGCTCTGCCACAGGCACGTTATTCTCTGCCATTTCCATAAGCGCGGGCAAATTGTTTTTATCAAGCTGGCTCGGATCGCCAACTTTGTAACCGTAAGTTATACCTTCGGAAGTTTTACCTTTCCACGGCCACCAGTTGTCATTTCCTGCCTGTCCGTTGAGCGTCCCTTTGCCTGTTACCGCAATATTTTTCTTGTTATTTGCATAAATCAGCGGTGAGTAATTCATCAGCTCCAGACCTTCAAATGAAGTGTGGACCAGTGGATAAAAATCCGACGGATTGGTACTGAACAGAAGCTCTGCCCCTTCGGAAATATGCAGGTTTACATTGTTCTCCAGATGAATGGGGCCGGTAAGAAATTTGCCTGCGGGTACCAAAACTTTACCGCCGCCGTTGTTGGTACATTCTTCAATTGCTTTTCTGATGCTTTCGGTGGCGGCTGTTTTACCGTCGGCGACAGCGCCATAATCCAGGATATTATAGGTTTTATCTTTGAAAACAGGTTCCTTGATGGAGCGTTCCAGCGTCAGCATTTGTTCCATAGGAAAACTTTCCCCGTTTTGTGGTTCCACCGCACTTTTTGAGAGGCAAGCCACGGCGGCCGCAGAACTCAGGAGCAGCGTAAAAATCAGGATAATGCTTTGCAGCTGCGACTTCAGGTAGTTAACTGTCTTATTCATATATTATTAATGTAATCGATTACAAATATAAACAAATTGCATAACCATGCAAATATTTTTTAACCTATTTGAAAATAATATTTATCACTGTAAAATTTGTTGCATATCGTAGCAAATACCTTAAATTTGCCCGTTAGCACTCGGTAAATAACCTTCGGAAGAAGAAAATATCATTTCCACCTATGGTCAAAAAAACGACTATCTACGACATCGCCAAAGTTCTGAATGTCACGGCAGCAACTGTTTCCAGGGCACTCAACGGTAACAAAAACATTAGCGAGGCAACCCGGAAACTGGTGGAGGAAACCGCGGCAAGTATGAACTACCGTCCAAACAAGCTTGCACTAGCGCTCAAAAGCGGAAAAAGTAACAATATCGGCGTAATTGTGCCCAGGATCAACACCAATTTTTTCGGTTCTGTAATACGTGGCATCGAAGATGAACTGAATCCCAGCGGCTATCACATCATTATCTGCCAGAGTCACAACGACGAGACCAAGGAGCTTAACAATATTGAATCACTTATCAATCTGCAGGTTGACGCGATTTTCATGTCAACTTCGAGTAAAAATTCAAAGCAGTTTGAAAAGATCTTAAGCAAAAATATACCGCTGATATTTTTCGACAGAAAAAAAACCATGTCCGGCGTAAGCTCCGTTACCATTGACGATTACTCCGGCGGTTATATGGCGACCAGGCACCTTATAGAGCAGGGCTGCACGCGAATTGCACATCTGGCCTCGGGTGATTTTGCAATCGAGATCTTTCACGACAGACACGAAGGTTACAGGCAGGCGCTGATCGATAATGGAATCGATTACAGAGAGGAATATGTGATTCACACCAGAAGCAGTATTTCTGAGGGAAAAGCGGCGGTGACTGAACTTTTTGCTTTAGATGAAAAACCCGACGGCATCTTTTCGTCAAGTGATTTTGTAGCACTTGGCGTCATTCAGGAACTGAAGGCGCGCGGTTTGCGGATTCCTGAAGATGTATCTGTTATCGGTTTTGCCAATGAGCCTTTCACAGATTTCCAGGAGCTGTCCATGAGTACAATCGATCAGTTTCCGGAGCAGATGGGTCGGCTTACAGCAAAAGTTTTTCTGGAACAGATCGAAAGTCCCGGCATGGTGCAGATCGACAAAAAAGTGGTAATGAAACCGGAACTCATCATCAGGAATTCAACCATTAAAAAAAAGCTGGCAGAAAAGATTTAACGACAAAATCTTTAGATATAATTAAAAAAAAAGTGGAAATCGAAAATTTCCACTTTTTTGTTTTACAGAGATACACCGCGTTTCCAGGGAATAAATACATCCTGCCGCAGCTGATCCGCTTTGGTTACTTCGCGGCCACTTGCCAGATCGATGATATAATCGATAAGGTCTTCGGCAACTTCCTGCAGCGACTGCTCGCCGGAGATCACACCACCGGCGTTCACATCGATCACATCGTGCATTTTTTCTGCCAGTTTGCTGTTTGAGGAAATTTTCACCACAGGCGAGACCGGATTTCCCATACCGGTACCAAGTCCGGTAGTAAACAGCACGATACTCGCACCGGCACCTACCAAAGCAGTGGTACATTCGGCATCATTTCCTGGTGTATTCAGGAGGTTCAGACCTGGTTTTGTAGCATATTCACCATAATCCAGTACATCGGCAATTGGCGCAGTTCCACCTTTCTTAGCGGCACCTGCAGATTTCATGGCATCGGTGATCAAACCGTCTTTGATATTCCCGGGCGATGGATTCATATCGAAACCGGAGCCCGCATCGACGACAGATTTCTCAAATGCCCGCATCAGCGACAGGAATTTATCGGCTTTTGCAGGTTCTACACAACGGTCCATCAGTTCCTGTTCTACACCGCAAAGTTCGGGGAACTCGGCGAGTATGGTTTTTGCGCCCAAGGCTACAAAGGTGTCGGACACAAGTCCCAGCGTTGGATTGGCAGAAATTCCCGAGAACCCGTCGGAGCCGCCACACTCCAGACCAATCGTAAGTTTGGAGAAAGGTGCCGGCTGACGCTGAATTTCATTTGCTCTTTTAATGGCTTCGTAGGAATCTTTAATAACCATTTGCAGCATCTTGTCGGTGGTGCCGATTTGCTGCTGTTCAAAGTATAAGATCTCCTTACCGTGGTTAGGGTTCATTTCGTGCAGGGATTTTTTGAAAATGTCCATCTGCAGATTCTGGCAGCCTAAACTGAGAACTGTAGCGCCCGCCACGTTCGGATTGTTTACATAACCCGCGAGCAGCCGGCCCAAACCTTCGGCATCCTGGCGGATTCCGCCGCAACCGCCCTGGTGGCTGATGAAACGGACTTCTACGTTATCGATCTGGTGCGAGGGACGTTGATGCTCAACTTCTTCCGGAACTTCGGTACCTTCAATCAGGGAACGGAGAAATAATTTGTGAGAATCTTCTTTTTTAGGCAGAAGTTCATTTTCGAATATTTCCTTAAGTTTTTCAATGTTCTTGTTTTCACAAAAAACAAGCGGGAAAAACAGCCACACATTGGAAACACCTACCTGACCATCGGGGCGGTGATAACCCATGAAAGTTTTATCTTTCCACTTATCCACATTTGGCGGCGTCCAGCCCAGGGTTGTTTTTTTACCGTGAACTTCTTCGCTTTGGTGCTTCACATTTTCTGTAGTTAAAACCTCACCCTTGCGAATGGGTAAATGTGCTTTTCCGACCATCACACCATACATAATTACAGAATCACCGATGGCCAGATCGTTTTCGGCGATTTTATGTTTTGCTTTTACCGGAGTAACCGTTACAATTTCCCGGCCCTCAAAAATGATGTGTTCACCCTGCTGAATATCTACCAACGCCACGATTACATTATCGAGCGCGTTTACTTTCATTAATTTTTTTTGCATGTTAAAAGTTTTTAGGAAAGTTGTTGTATAAAATTCGCGTAACCTTTTTCGATGCCGTGGCTTTCCATTTCGCGGATCGCAAGTGTGAGCGCCGCAGCCAACCCTTCAATTCGGTTCAGATCCTGTTCCCAGAAACTGAGGTCGGCAAGAGTCTGTGTTACGGTCTCCTTCACATCGTCCGCCGCCCAGTATTTTTTCATAGCTTCCACGATCTCCGGAGAATCCTTTACCGGTAGATTTTTTTGTTCCCAGTTTCCCTTGTAAAAACGGACCATTGCAGCAAAACCGAATACCAGATTCAGTGGCAGTTTTTTATTTTCATTAATGTAGTCCAGGATGGTGGGTAAAACACGAACCTTAAATTTAGGAATAGAGTTTAAAGCGATATCTGAAAGTTGGTGTTTGATGAAAGGGTTTCTGAACCGGTCCAAAACTTCATCAGTAAATTCCAGCAGTTCTTTACGGTCCATATCGAGTGTCGGCACAATCTCTTCGTAAGCAAGCTTTTTGATAAATTCGGCGGTAAATTCATTATCGATGGACTGCTGCACCGTTTCGTTACCATACATCAGCGAAAACGGAACCATTGCTGTATGAATGCCGTTCAGTATCCTGACTTTTCTGGTTCGGTAAGGCTGCATATCTGCCACAATCTTTACATCGAGATCGGTTTTGTGGAACGGGAGTTTTTCCTTCAAATCATCACCTCCTTCTATTACCCAAAGGAAAAACGGTTCCGCTGTAACCAGAATATCATCCTGATACTCCAGCTTATCATTGTACTGCTCAATTTCATGACGCGGATAGCCCGGCACGATACGGTCGACCAATGTATTGTGGAAACTGCAGGCGGTGGTGAGCCAGATTTTAAATTCCTCTCCCAGATCCCAGAGATCAGCATACTGTAGAAGTACGCTTTTTAGCGTATCTGCATTGTGGTTGATGAGTTCGCAGGGAATCACGGTTAAGCCTCTTGTAGGGTCGCCGTTGAAAAAACGGAATCTTTCAAAAAGAAAATGCGCGAGTTTTGCGGGGAAGGATTTCGGACTTTCAGCAGACATGATATCGCTGTCCACGAATTCTATACCGGCTTCCGTAGTATTTGATAGTATAAATTCCAGCGACTCTACTTTAGCAACAGAAAGAAAATCCTGAAAATCCTGATACGGATTTATGCATTTCACCACGTTGTCGATCAGGTGGATATCCTGGATCTTTTTGTCGTTTTTAATGCCGTTGAGGAAAAGTGTATATAAGCCGTCCTGTTCATCGATCATGTGAACCATACCACCTTCAAGTGGCTGAACCAGGGCGATTCCCGCATTGAAGTCCACTTCCTTATTCAGTTTGTAAAACGCGTAATCCACAAATGCACGCAGAAAGTTCCCTTCACCGAACTGCAGGACTTTGATCGGCAGTTTTTCGGCGGTGCCGTAATTTTCGCGGCTTAATTTTATTTTAGTAGTACTCTCCATATTTTCTTAATCTTTTATTACTTTATATTTGGGCACAAGACTCTTCATAATGAACCACGCGATGAGATAGGCAACCGCGCAGATCGAAAAGATGATCATATAGCCTTTGTCGATACCGTCGGATATTACTGCGCCGGATTTCCTGAGGTCATCAAATAAATTTTCCGGAATTCTTTCTGTAGCGTACTGCGGATATTTTTCAAGGAACGGAACATTGTTCACTGTGGTCCAGGCTTTGTGCGAATAATCGAAAAGCACCCCGGAACCTTTATTAATAAGAAAAGATCCCAAACCACCTGCCATACCGCCGATGCCTGTAATGGTGGCGATGGCGCGCTTCGGAAACATATCGCCCACGGTAGAAAAAATATTTGCAGACCAGGCCTGATGTGCCGCACCTGCGATACCAATTATGATCACGGGCAACCAAAAGGAAATTGTGCCGGCAGGTTGGGCAAGTAAAGCGAGTAGCGGGAAAAAAGCGAAGATCAACATTGCTTTCATTCTGCCGGAGTACGGGTTCATGCCCATTTTATCAACAAAATATTTTGGCAGCCAACCACCGATGATGGAAAACAGCGTAATTGCGTAAAGGATAAAAAGCGGAATTGCACTTTGGGTACTGTCCATACCATATACAGAACTCAGGTAAGCCGGGGTCCAGAAAAGATAGAACCACCAAACGCCGTCAGTCATGAATTTACCCACGATAAAGGCCCAGGTCTGGCGGTATTTAAAACTCTGCGCAAAGGTGAAGCTGCGTGCTTTTTCATTAGATCCGTTTGGTGCACAGTCGTCCTCAGCATCATCCTGCTGTATGTAGGTAAGTTCCTCCTTGTTCAGTTTTTTGCATTTGTCGGGTTTCTGGTAGTAAAACTGCCAAAGTCCCATCCATAAAAACCCCAGTGCACCGATAATGATGAAAGACATTTCCCAGCCGTAGGCTTTGGCAATGAATGGAATGGTGAGTGGAGCGGCCAGCGCACCAACCGTAGCTCCGGCATTAAAAATACTCGTGGCAAACGCGCGGTCTTTTTTAGGGAAAAATTCTGCGGTTGTTTTAATAGCGGCAGGGAAGTTGCCCGCTTCACCCACAGCCAATACCAATCGCGCAAATATGAACAGCGTTACACTGGTGCTGATGATAAGCGATGCATTATCGACTTTTGCCAAAGCTTCTTTGGACCCTTCGAAACTCATGATCCACTCACCGGTGATCAGTCCCGAAGTGGCAATACCACAAAATGCGTGCAGACATGCACCTACCGACCAAATACCGATCGCCCAAAGAAAACCTTTTTTGGTATCTAACCAGTCTACAAATTTCCCGGCGAAAAACATACTCACCGCATAGAAAATTGAAAAAAGCGCGGTAATATTACCGTAATCATTGTTATTCCAGTGAAATTCGGGCTCTATAAAATCTTTCCAGGTTAGTGAAAGTACCTGCCGGTCCATATAATTAATGGTCGTAGCCAAAAAGAGCAGGACACAGATCGTCCACCTGAAGTTACTTGGTTTTACCGTGTTTTCTGTTTTCATCGGAGGAGTATTTGGTGATTAAGACATTTTAGTTCTTGATCGACTTTATCACGTCGAGCACTTTTCTGGTTTCAGTTTCTATTGCCGCGTAGTCTTTATCGGCCATCAGTTTTTTGCTGACGAGTTTGCTGCCCATACCTACGGCGGAAACGCCTGCTTTGTACCAGCCTTCGATATTTTCTTTAGTAGTATCTACACCTCCTGTCGGCATAAAAAGCAAATTCGGGAAAATATCTTTAATACCGCTTAAAAAATCGGGTCCGAGCATGTTTCCTGGGAACAGTTTGATGAAACCCACACCTGCATTTTCTGCGGCAATGATTTCAGAAGGAGTCATGCAACCCGGACTGTAGAAAAGATCTTTTGCGATCAGATACGCGGCAACTTCCGGCACAAATCCCGGACTGATGAAGAAATCGGCGCCTGCTTTCTCGAAGTTTTCTGCCTGAGTTTTATTTTTAATGGTACCGATCCCTAAAAGCAAATTGGGCATTTCAGTATCGCGGATCCCGACCATTTTTTTGAAGTTCTGCAGTGCAGCCTCGCCGCGGTTGGTATATTCCACCGCGCGGATTCCCGCCTTATATAAACTTCTTAAAACTTCAAGAGTTACGTTTTCGTCTGCATTAAAGTAGAGTGGGAGGATTCCCTGCTGCACGATCGCATCTGAAACTTTCTGAATATTTGTGGTCATTTGATTTATATTTTTACTTTAAAAACTATTTTCTTGATGTCGCTGTCGCCAATCATTGGAGCGTGTACATCTTCCGGATAAAAAATAACGAACTGGCCGCCGTGCAGTGTAAAGTACGTTTCAGGCTGTTCATCGAAGAAGCGCACATCTTTATCGGGATTGTATTCGCCTTTTTGATTTGTGCAGCTTTCACGCGGTTTCCAGCCTATGGTTTCGGGTCCTGCCACACAAAACTGAATATCGACCGTACGATCGTGACACTCAAATTTCTGCAGACTGACTTCTGCGGATTTACCGGGTTTATTGCTGATGATCGCTTTTAAACCTTCTGCGATCTCTACGGTCCCATCTGCCAGATCTTCTAAATTATTTTCCTTTAAAAAGTCAAATGCTTTAGAAAAAAGTGGATGAAGTGCCTCGTACTGCGCAGCGTTATTAAAGGTATTGATGATCATGGCAATTTATCTTGCAACACGGCCGGATGAATCACCGGCCATTAATTTTTGTACTTCCGATACAGTCACAAGATTGGCATCTCCTTTAATGGTATGTTTCAAACATGAAGCTGCCACGGCAAAATCCAGCGCGTTCTGGTCATCATCAGGGTAAGTTAAAAGTCCGTAGATCAAACCACCCATAAATGAATCGCCGCCGCCTACACGGTCCACGATATCGGTGATCTGATATTGTGCCGACTCCAGCATTTTTTCACCATCATAAAGTACACCAGCCCAGGTATTATGGGAAGCGGAAATTGAACCTCGTAGGGTTGTGATCACCTTTTTAGCTTTCGGGAATTTTTCCATCATCTGCTTGCATACAGAAAGGAACGCTTCCGCTTTTACGTCGTGGCCGTGCATCTGAACATTCAGTCCGTCGGGTTTGATGCCGAAATGCATTTCAGCATCTTCTTCATTTCCGAGGATGATGTCGCAATGTGACGTCAGTTCAGTCATGATCGCTTCACGGTCGCCACCGTATTTCCAAAGTTTTGCACGGTAGTTTAAGTCGGTAGAAATAGTTAAGCCTAATCTGCTGGCGGCTTTTACGGCTTCCAGACAAACATCTGCGGAGCTTTGCGAGATCGCCGGCGTAATTCCGGTCCAGTGGAACCAATCGGCATCGCGGAATACTTCGTCCCAATCGATCATACCGGGCTGGATCTCCGACATGGCGGAATGTGCCCGGTCGTAAACCACTTTACTTCCGCGGCTTACAGCTCCGGTTTCCAGGAAATAGATTCCCAAACGGTCGCCTCCCCAAACAATTTTATCTACGCCTACACCGCGTTTCCGCATTTCCATCATGGCACATTCGCCAATATCATTTTTCGGCAAGCGCGTTACAAAATCCACCGGAATACCGTAGTTTGCCAGTGAAACCGCCACATTGGATTCTCCGCCGCCATACACGACATCGAAATTGTTGGCCTGTGAAAATCTTAGGAAACCTTGTGGAGCTAATCTCAGCATGATCTCTCCGAATGTGACTACTTTGCTCATTGTTAAATTATGTTTTTTCGTTAATTTTTATTTAATGTTTTCGTTTTGCGCCTTAAATATTGTTCCCGGTATTTATAAAAAATCTTCGCGCAGCGGACTGAAAGATTCGATCAGAACGCCATCTTCCAGGCAAACCACACCGTGCTTTATATTGGTTTTCAGGAAAAATGAGTCGCCTGTTTTCAGTACTTTTTTCTCGTCTTCGATCTGAACTTCAAAAGCGCCCGAAGCAATATAAGCGACTTGCGAATGGATATGTTGATGAAGTTTGCCAACGCCGCCTTTTTTGAAACGGACAATAGTAAGCATCAAGGACTCATCGTAACCAACAACGGCGCGCTCCAGATTATCATCGATCTTTTCCCAGGTATATTTGCTTTGTTCTAAAAACATACGTTCAGTCATTAAAAAGAAAAATATTCCTTTGCGTTGTTATAGCTGATGTCGGCAACCATTTTCCCGATCCATTCCATTTCATTTGGAAGTTCGCCGCTTTCGATCTCTTTTCCTAAAAGGTTACATAAAACCCTGCGGAAATATTCGTGTCTTGGGAAGGATAAAAAGCTTCTGGAATCCGTCAGCATTCCAATAAAACAGGAAATTAATCCCATGTTAGAAAGTGCATTCATCTGCTTGGTCATGCCGTCTTTTTGGTCGAGAAACCACCATCCGGATCCGAACTGCACTTTTCCTTTCACGCTTCCATCATTGAAATTGCCGATCATTGTGGCCAGAACTTCATTATCGGCAGGATTTAAATTGTACAGGATTGTTTTTGCCAGTTTATCTTTGGAATCAAGCGCATTTAAAAATTTAGATAATTTTTCTGCCTGAGAAAAATCTCCGATGGAGTCCCAACCTGTGTCCGGTCCTAATACCTTCAGCATTCTCGCGTTGTTGTTCCTTAATGCTCCCAGGTGAAATTGCTGAACCCAACCAAATTCATGGTAAGTTTCGGCCAGATACAGGAGAATTGCACTTTGGAATTTTAAAGCTTCCTGATGCGAAACCGTTTTGTTTTCTCTTTTATTTTTAAAGATTTCGCCGATCTCGTTTTCAGTGAAATTCTCAAAATAGATCTGGTCCAAACCGTGATCACAAAGCCTGCAGCCATGATCATTAAAATAAACAATTCTTTGACGGAGCGCATCTTTCAAATCCTGAAAAGTACGGATCTCAACGCCAGCCACCTTTCCTAAAGTATTGATGTATTCGTTGTAACCTTCATTTTCAATTAAGATCGCTTTGTCCGGTCGGAAAGCTGTGCTCATTTTTACACCGGCGTTCTGCGTTTTATATTGCTGATGATATTCTAAATTATCAATCGGATCTTCGGTGGTGCATACGAGTTCTGCGTTTACTTTTTTCAGTAAATTCTGTGTTGAAAATTCCGGCGTCTGCAGTTTGGCGGAAGTTTCTTCATAAATCTTTTCCGCAGATTTTTCGTTCAGCAATTCATAAATATCGAAATAACGCGCTAATTCCAGATGAGTCCAGTGATACAGCGGATTTCTCAGGGTGTAGGGAACCGTTTTTCCCCACTGTAGAAATTTATCTTTGTCGGACGCGTTTCCGGTGATGAAGTTTTCACTGATGCCCAAAGTCCGCATTGCTCGCCACTTATAATGGTCGCCTTTGATCCAGACCTCCGTAATATTTCCGAAAATATGATCCTCTGCGATCAGTTTTGGTGAGAGGTGATTGTGGTAATCGATGATCGGCTGTTTTGCGGAGTATTGGTGATAAAGCTCCTCGGCATATTTATTTTCCAGAAGGAAATTATCGTGAATGAAATTGTTGCTCATTTTCTGACCTTTTTATTTCGCCCTTTCAGGGCTTAACTTTTTGTTCCATAGGGTTCCGCCCTACGCTGTTGATTACGCCACTTCGTGGCTTTTTGTTTCATTTTTATCCATAGGGTTTCGCCCTATGCTAATGATTTCGCCCTTTCAGGGCTTAACTTTTTGTTCCATAGGGTTTTGCCCTATGCTGGTGATTTCACCTCTTCGTGGTTTTTCACCATTGCCTCTGTTGTGCGACAATTTCGTTTTGTATCCGAAACTGCAGCCCGACCTGAAAATTTGAAGGGAACACTTCGACAGGCTCAGTATAAACTACGGGCGGAAATGTCTGCCCAAAAAAATATTTCGCTCTATATATTACTCTTCATTAGAAGGTTTGCCGATGGTTGCCAAAATGCCGCCATCTACATAAATGATCTGACCGTTTACAAAGTCGCTCGCTTTTGAAGCCAAAAAAACCGCGGTTCCGCCTAAATCTTCAGGATTGCCCCACCTTGCAGCAGGAGTCCGGCTGATGATAAACTCGTTGAACGGATGACCATCGACACGGATCGGCTCGGTTTGCGTGGTGGCGAAATAACCGGGACCAATTCCGTTGACCTGAATATTGTACTTTGCCCATTCGGTAGCGAGATTTTTGGTGAGCATTTTCAAACCGCCTTTCGCAGCGGCGTAAGCTGAAACGGTATTTCTACCGAGTTCGCTCATCATTGAACATATATTGATGATCTTGCCTTCTTTTCGATCAATCATTTGCTTTGCAACCAGTTGCGACATAATAAAAGGTCCGACCAGATCGACATCAATTACTTTTCGAAACTCTGAAACCTCCATGGAAATTGCAGGTTCCCGCCGGATAATTCCGGCGTTATTGACTAAAATATGAATGTCACCAACCTCTTCAGAAATGAGTTCCACATTTTTTGCGGCGGCAATTTCGTCGGTCACATCGAACAAATATCCTTTTGCTGAATATCCTTTGGAATGATAATGGTCCAACGCTTTTTCCATCTTCACCGGCGTATTTCCGGTCACTATAATTTGCGCTCCGGCTTCGGCCAAAGCTTCGGCCATTGCCATGCCTAGACCGTGCGTTCCACCAGTGATCAGTGCATTTTTTCCGCTTAAATTAAATAAGTTCATGTGTTATCTCAATTCGTTTGCGGCCACTACATCCATGTCGCCATAATCTAGATTCTCTCCCGCCATTCCCCAGATAAAAGAGTAGTTCGACGTTCCTGCACCTGAGTGGATCGACCATTCCGGTGATAAAACCGCCTGATTATTCTGGATGAAAATATGCCGTGTTTCCTGTGGCTGACCCATAAAGTGTGCAACCGACTGCCCATCTTCGACATCAAAATAGAAGTACGCTTCCATTCTTCTTTCGTGCGTGTGAGAAGGCATGGTGTTCCAGATATTTCCTGGTAAAAGTTCAGTCAGACCCATCTGGAGCTGACAGGTTTCTACAATACTGTTTACGATGAGTTTATTTAAAATTCGCTTGTTCGCCAGTTTATCGTCGCCAAGATGAACGATTTCTGCATTATCCTTGGTAATTTTTTTATTTGGAAAGTTTGTGTGTGCCGGCGCTGAGTTCAGGTAGAACAGCGCAGGTGAATCTGTGGTGCTTTTAAAGGTAACATCTTTGGCACCTTTCCCGACATACAGCGCTTCTTTTTTCTGAAGGATGAATTTCTCACCGTCGACTGAAACTTCGCCTTCGCCACCGACATTGATAATACCGAGTTCGCGGCGGTCCAGAAAGTTTTCTGATTTTAAGTAGGGAATGGTTTTCAGTTTTAGTTCCTGTTTCCCCGGCATTGCGCCACCTACGATCAGGCGGTCGTACATTGAGTATACGAGGTTGATTTCTTTGGAGTTAAAAAGACTGTCCAGAAGGAATTCTTTTCTGATGCGCTGAGTATCGTAATTTTTGGCATCTTCGGGGTGGTGGGCGTATCTAAAACTGTATTTGGTCATAATTCCTGTTTAAATGTAATCGATTGCACAAAGATAATATTTATTTCGAATAAAAAAAATAATTTGGTGAAATGTCAGCTTTCCAGCAGCAGAAAGGAGATACGAGGTTTACATCTATTATTGGTCATCCTTCACGCGGGGGAATTTTGTGGTTTAATCTAATTTAAAATTCAGGATGAATGATCGGTCCTGATGAAGCGAACGTACCGTTTAATTATATGATGCTTATGGTTAATTTCAACGATGAATTTTCCACTCGCCTAAATTTATTTTATAAAATCATTCGGATTATCAAATTTCTTTTACATTTGCGTAATCGATTACAAGTTTAATAAAAATATTTAAGTTTCAATTTGAAGTTGCAGGTTTTCGCCAATTCGTTCAAAATATATGGCATTTATCTGTGTAAGTTCTCATCATCATTATTAAATTTTCGTCAATTAAATTATATTATTATGTTTAAAAAATTACTTTTCCCAGTCTTTTTGCTGCTTGCAGGAACCTGCAGTTTTTCCGCACAGCAAAAAACCGATGTTTGGGATTTCGGCGCACAGCAGCTGGATCCCGCAGGCTTTAACAATGAACTTACAGAGGCCAAAATAAATTCGTGGTATACGGCGGCGGCGGGAAGTTCGAATGTAGTAATGCCGGCTTCTTTTGTCGCTTCCGATCTTTCCTGGACCGGCGGTGCCAACGACCGCCTTCGCACCAGCAACACCAACCTTACACGCTATGACAGCAACGTGGGGCCGGGCGCCGCACTGGGGTATACCGGAAGACTTTACGTAAACGCAGGTTCCGCGACCGGCAGATTTCTGACTTTGGCATTACAAGAAGATGATGAAGTTTCCGTTTTTGTGAATTCGGACGCGGCAGGAATGCTGAATTTTGTTTATGCAGCTGATCCCGCAGTACAGACTAACCAATCGGCGACAACTACCGCGGTTCAGGAATTTAAGTTCGTTGCTAAAAAGACCGGAAGCTACAGGATCTTCGACAGCGGGAGTAAGCCCAGTTATTACCGCATCCAGCGTACCACTGCAACCTATGTAAATGTGAGTGGAATTATTGATACCTCTGCAACCAGCGTTGTTCCACAGAATTATTCGGTAATTTTCACCAACAGTGCCGGGAAAACCTGGACAGCGCCGGTCGAGAACAGCGCCTACACTGTCACTTTGCCCGCAAATTATACTTACCAGGTTTCTTTGGGGAATGCAAATGGCTATGTAATTTCGGAAGGCGAAACATTTGAGGCTACCGCAACTTCTACGGTTCACAATATTTCGGTTGCACAGGTGGAACTTTATCAGGTAACCGGCTCAATCAGCGGGCTCAGCGGTACAAGTTCCCTGAATAATCTGAATCTCAGTTTTATGCCGGATCCCAACTCCGGAACCATTTATACTCCAAAAGCTGTTGTCAATAAAACCACGGGAACATATAGCGTGAACCTGGAGGCAAACTTAAGTTATACCATATCAGCAACAGGTGTTAATGATGATGAAATTGCAGACAACATACTGGCAATACCTCCGCAAAATACCGTGCATAATATTGTTTTCAGTGCCAAACCCAAATATGGAGTGTCCATCTCTGCTCCGACTTTAAATGCAGTTCAACTGTCACAGCTCCAGGTTAAATTTACGAATGTCAGCGAGCCCGGATATGTATATAGTTTTACGGATTTGTCCGCTATCTCTTTACGGAACGGAACCTATTCCGTGGCAGTTTCCGGACTTGATGCTTACCCTGTGCAGCTGCAGCTGACTTCATACCTGAAAGTGAATAATGCCCCAACAACGAAAATTCTGACCTTTGTACCTGTATCGGTGTGGTCTTTTGAAGATAAAGTAATTACGGCGGCAACGCCTTATTACAAAGGACTTGCATTCACCGGAAACATTGTAAATGAAATTGCAAAAGGGCATCTTGTCTGTCAGGCGGGATCCACCATTTCGGTGCCGGTCAATCCAAGTGAAAAGCTAACCATCACTTATTACTATGCCGCAAATTTCTCCATTGATGGAAATGCGCCGGTTACCACTTCGAGCGCCAGTACCTCTTTACTGGAAAAAACGGAATACATTTATAATGGAAATAGCGCAGGAAATGTAATGATTTCTGTTGGAGGTCTTACGTATATTACTGACATTTCTAAAAATCCGGTTGCAGCGTATTCGCCTACAGTCACTGTGGGCCCAGGCAAAGATTTCCAGACGGTTACGGAAGCCTTAACAGCAATAGGAAACATGCAAAGAACACCGGACAAGAGAGTTACTGTACTGATCGATCCGGGTAATTACGAAGAAATGATTGTCATCAGAAATCCAAATATTACACTTAAAAACGCCTCGCCATCCCCAAGCATCAGTCTTGCAAATCAGGGTGTGGACATTTCTCCAAACGCCGTGCGGATCACTTCTTATTACGGCGTGGGTTATAATTATTTCAGTCAGGGACCTGATAACAAGTGGAGTGCGCTCGCACTGGAAGTAAACAAAGCCAATGGATTTACCGACTATACAAATTTGAGCGGAACCAGCAATGGATCGTACTGGAACGCAACGGCCGTGATTGCTGCCGACAATTTTGTAGCAGAAGACATCATTTTCGAGAATTCCTTCAACCAGTATATTTCGGCAAAAGAAGCAGCAGACGTGCTGGTAGAAGTAGTGGGAACCAAAGGTACACGTCCGAAAACTGCAGGCGATGTAGCTGTGCAAAACCGCTCCTTTGTGGAACGCGCTGCCGCCTTGGCCGTAGCAAACGGGGCAGATAAAGTTTTCCTGAAAAACTGCCGTATCGTGGGCAGACAGGATACTTTCTTCGGTGGCACAGGCGCGAGAGTAGCTGTATACAAAGGCGTGATGATGGGCGCGGTCGATTACATTTTCGGCCCGATGACCGCAGTTTTCTATCAGTCGAAATTCGCTATGAACACAAGTGATGCGTCATCCGATGCAGCTTATCTTTTGGCACCGCAACAACTTAACGGCAGAGGATTTTTACTGTACGAATGTACGGTCGGTTCTGCCAATCCCGGTTCAGAAACAGCTTCGGTCTACCGCGCAAAGCCAGGTTATTTTGGCCGGCCCTGGGCTGCAGATACAAGTGAAGCCGTGATTTACAAAGCCACCGTGGAAACCTCGGATTATCCCGGTTCTGCAGGCTTATCGCTGATTTCTCCGCCAGGCTGGACCAACTCTTTGGGTGGAACTTCAGACCGCATTTATGAGTACGCGACAAATGAACTTTCCGGT
This sequence comes from Kaistella palustris DSM 21579, assembly GCF_000422265.1. Taxonomy (GTDB): domain Bacteria; phylum Bacteroidota; class Bacteroidia; order Flavobacteriales; family Weeksellaceae; genus Kaistella; species Kaistella palustris. The sequence goes on along the minus strand of NZ_KE383813.1, from coordinate 38,202 downwards.
GTCAGCAACGCGGCGAACAGAGTTCCTTGGTCGAAAGTTCTGCAAACTCCTTTCCTGACCGATGGTACGGAAATTACACTTTACAACTTCACAAAGGGAAATGACGGCTGGAATCCATTTCTGGATCTTCCCTTGGCGGTTAATTCTCCACAGCCTCAATCAACCGTGCAGGCTTTTTCTGTGGGCAAATCAGTATATATTTCAAAAGTGAATTCATTGACAAGCGTAAAGGTTTTCAGTATGAACGGATCCTTGCTGAAATCCCTGCGGGTACATTCCGACACCCAGTTTTCGCTGAACAGCGGTGTGTATATTGTGACTCTTCAGGCAAAGGACGGTGGTAAATCAGTAAAGATTTTAATCCCTTAAATAACCGTATCAAATTTTATTCGTTATAAAGGCTGCTTCATTTTGGAGTGGTCTTTTTTCTTTTTAATAATTTCACCACAGAATATTTTTATTAATAAATTAGTGGTACACAATAACGCATGGGAAAATCATGAAAAGTAATCTCCATCGTTTTCACCTCGCACAGGAAAAGACTATTGGCCACGCCCGTACCGAAATGAGAAAAGGCAAAAAAACCAGCCATTGGATGTGGTATATATTTCCACAAATCAAAGGTTTGGGCAGATCGGAAACAGCCCGAAAGTTTGACATCCAAAACCGGCAGGAAGCTCTAGAATATCTTCAGGATCAAATTTTGGGCGGGCGGCTTCTTGAACTCACGCATACTTTAGTTGAAGACATTAGTGGAAAATCCGCTGAAGAAATTTTCGGTTATCCCGACTGGCTGAAATTTCACTCGTGTATGACTTTATTCAACCTTACTGTTTTAGATCAGCCGCAGACCTTTGATGATGTAAAATTTACGGTTTTTAAAAAAGCCCTCGATAAGTATTATAATGGCGAATCCGACCCGGCTACTGTTGATATTTGGGAAGCGATCTCTTGAATTTTTGGAAACTGTCAGTAAATAAAATGTGAAATCCTGTGGCAATCCGCCATTTTATTCAGCATATCTTCCGGTTTAAATGGGCTTTTGGTGAACTTTAGCAATAAAAATGATTTTCGACAGCTGCCGCCTGAAAAGTTATACTTAAATTCGTTGGCCAAAATATGAAGTAGAGAAGCGCCCTTGCGCAGTAAAGTTTTAATGGCCCAAAAAGGACAGATAGTAGAAATTCCCGCGAATTCTCCTTTATACAAAGAATTTCCGCCGCGGTTCACTTCCAGAAAACAAGAACTTCTGTTCAGATCGCGGGTTCCGCATTATACGCTTTTCGATGGATTCCTTGTCGGTGAACATCAGGGACTTAGCGGGTTTCAACTTGGTCAGCGCAAAGGCATTAATGTGGGTGGCAAAAACGCGCCGCTGTTTGTCATAGGCTTCGATATCACAGAAAACCGGCTCTTTGTGGGCGAAGGTGAGGCGCATCCCGGCCTGTTTACCCGCACATTTGCTTTTCACGCGGCTCAGTTTAAATGGTACCGCGACATTCCTTTTCAAGCTCAACATGCAGACCACGGCCTCAGTGTCGAAATCCAAACTTCGTTTAATAGCAAAATAATCCCCGCAAAACTTTTTCTTTTCGAGGATCAAATTTTTATTGATTTCGACAGGAAGGTTTGCCGTAAACTACAGAATCAGTTTTTCGGCATATACCGCAACCAAATCCTCCTTGCAGATTTAATTTAATAATTTATAAACATGAAAGTAAAATTTACCTTTTTAGGGCTTCTTCTCTCGTTTTTAATGCATGCGCAATCCGCGCCGGCTTACTATTCGGGTGTAGATTTTGCCAAAACCAAAAATGCTTTAAAAGCTGACCTTGCGGCTTTAATTACATCTACGCACACCAAAACAATTTCCTACAGTGAACTGCAGACTTTGCTTAAATCCAGCGATGCCGATCCGGAGCAACCCGGTAACCTGCTTTTGATTTATGGTTCTGCGACTTCGGGTACGCATCAGCGGAGCCGGAGTATCAACGGCAGCTGGAACCGCGAACATGTGTATGCCAAGTCGAAAGGTACGCCGAACCTTGGCACTTCCGGTCCGGGCGCCGACGGTCACCACCTGCGTCCGGCTGATAATACGCTGAACAGCACGCGCGGTAATCTTTCTTTTGATGACGGCCTGGGCGCTCTTGCCTACAGAACAAGCCGCGGTGGCTGGTTTCCCGGCGATGAATGGAAGGGCGATGTGGCGCGAATCCTTATGTATATGTACGTTCGATACAATCAAAGATGTCTGCCTTTGAACATTACAATGAATCCAAGTACTTATTCACCGGATTTCCCTGATATTCTGTTGAAATGGAATATTGAAGATCCGGTTTCTGAATTTGAGATCCAGCGTAATAATGTGGTAGCAGCCACACAGAAAAACAGAAATCCCTTTATTGATAATCCTTATCTTGCCACTGTGATCTGGGGCGGACCGGATGCGCAAAACACCTGGCCCGACACTTTCAGCGGCGGCGCAGCAACTGATGACGAAGCACCAACCGCGCCGGCAAATTTAGCAGTTACCGAAACTACAGCCAGCAGAATTTCCCTCTCGTGGACTGCGGCAACAGATAATATCGGTGTTACCGCATATTCGGTTTTTGTCGATGGCAATATTTACGCAACGGTTGGAACAACAAGCGCTAACGTGACCGGTCTTACTCCGGAAACTACATACAGCTTTCATGTTGTGGCCAAAGATGCGGCGGGCAACGTATCACCGGTAAGTTTAACGGTTCAGGGAACTACACTTCCCGCGGGAACATCCGGCGAAGGAACTACTTGCGGTACCGAAGATTTCGAAAATGTTCCGTCAACCGGCAGTAATCCGCCGGCATCTACTTACGCAGACAGAACCTGGTCTGGTAACGGAATTGTGTGGAATGCGACCAACGCACGTACAGATAAGCAGATTTACATTGACGGGGATACGAACAAAGCCATCTGCATTAAGAAAGGTTCCCTTAAATCATCGGTGATTTCCGGTGGAATTGGCTCACTGAAAGTGAAAACCTATCTGCCGTTTTCCGATTCTGCAGGGAATTATACTTTGCTGATCAATGGCGTTGTAAAAGGCCAGATCCCGTATTCAAAGACTGCGAAAACACAGACTATTGAAAATATAAATGTGGCAGGCGACGTAGTGATTGAGCTGATCGACCAAACCACCAGTAACAGGGTTTCTTTTGATAATCTTTCGTGGACTTGTTATACGCCGATGGGAGCAGAAAATGTATCGCCGAACACCCAGAAAATTTCGGTATATCCGAATCCGGTAAAAAACAGCGAGTTCGTTATCAGCGGAATCAGTTCCAACGAAACGGTGAAGATCTACAGTTTGACTGGCCAGCTTTTAGAAACTGTTCTGAATGTGAACAACAAACAAAAAATAAGTCTGACCCATTTACCAAAAGGCGTTTATTTTATCACGACGAAAACACAGTCTGCAAAAATCATTGTAAACTAGATCGTTCAGATATTAGCAAAGAGCCGGGAGATTTTTCTTCCGGCTTTTTTTGATGAAAATTGCGTCGTATTTTTTTGAGTTAACTCAGACCAGTTTTTCAATTTCGGCCAGGTTTTCGTTTCTGAGATTCAGATAAATGGTATGGTGAAAAGTGTTGAGCTTTTTAAGATATGATAGAAGCGTTGCCTTTTCGCGGGCGTTCAGTTTGCCCGACATGATCTTAGAAACGACTGTAATGTCTTTCATAGTTTCGAAAAAAACTTCCTTTCCTTTTTTTGTTACCGAAATACGCACACTTCTTTTATCGGATTTATCGGGCTTTTCAGAGATAAGGCCGTTTTTTACCAGCCGTTTGATGATCTCAATTCCCGACTGTTTTTCGTGCGCGTTTTTTTCGATAAGCTGGCTTTTGGTTAAAGAATCGTAATCCATCAGGCGAAACAGATAGGTAAAATCGTCATTTACAAGATTACTGTTATTTTCAAGAGCTTTTTTAATAAGATGTTTGGAATAACGGCCGAGCAGAATGACCTGTTTTGCAATCTCATTTTCCAGATCGTAGACCTCCAGATCATATTTTTCGGTCAGGTTCGTGGGATTTTCCTTTTCGTATGCTTTTTCATTAAGGAAATTCCGAAAATCTTCCACCTTGGCAGTATTCGTGTAGGCAGCACTTTCTTCAAAACTTTGCAGATCCTTTAAAATCTCGATGAGTAATTCTATGTTCATACGTGGTATAAATTAAAGTTGCAGCCGAAGGTGATCAGTAGACTATTACAATATCAAAACCTACAACTAAAGCAAGCGTAAAGTTACATTTAAATTAAAAAGTTACAAAGCAGTTTTTCTTTTTTGGTGGCCACACACGAGCTAAATCAGGCTGCGGCGCAAAACCGGCAGGCAACCACAGAAGGTATTAATTTTTTATTAAATCATCTAATTAGAATGCTTTTGGACTAATGTTTGCTTTTCTGATTTGGATTATTACAGAGAATTTCTTGCCTGATCTATTTGAATTAAAATTTCTTTTCAGCAAAGATATCTGAATGATAACCACTTTCTTTAACCTTAAAAATTACGATTATGGGACAAGCACAATCTCCACACCAAAATCTGGCCGGCAATGCGGCGATCAAAAAAATTAAGGACCTTGCCGAAGAGGCCAGAACCTGTTTTTTTTCTACTAAAATCGGAAAAGATACACACAGCGTTCCGATGACCTTGCAGGAAGTTGATGAGAACGGAATCTTATGGTTCATCAGTTCATCCGAAAGTGAGCACAACCGCAATATTCAGGAAGATGTGCAGGTGCAGCTTTATTTTATGAACGGTTCATCTTACGAATATGTTTTTATAAAAGGTAACGCCTCGATTTCTAAAGACAGGGAACTTATCGAAAAATACTGGTCAGACTTTGCCAACGCCTGGTTCGACGGCAAAGATGATCCGCGTGTGACCGTGATTGGTGTAAAAGCGCAGGATGGATATTACTATGAAACCAAAGACAATAAGGTTTTTGCCATGGCAAAGATGGTTTTCGCCGCAGTCACAGGCAGCAGGAATGAAGACGGTGGAATAGAAGGCGGTTTGGAAATCTAAATATGCTACAAAAACTAGCAACTGTCGTTACAATTTCAGCATATTTCCTTTTATATTTGGCAGTTGCTATTTAACATAATGAAGAACTTCGACCGCATAAAAGAAAAACTCGAAATACTTGCAGATGCCGCAAAGTACGACGTTTCCTGTTCCTCCAGTGGCGGGAACCGCAAAAATTCAAACGGCGGTTTGGGCGACAGCCATGCCAGCGGAATCTGCCATTCCTACACCGAGGACGGACGCTGTGTTTCACTGCTCAAAATCCTGCTGACCAACCACTGCATTTACGACTGCGCATACTGCGTCTCCAGAAAATCCAACGATATCAAACGCGCAGCATTTACAGTAGAAGAAGTGGTGGATCTTACCATAAATTTTTACCGCAGAAATTATATTGAAGGACTTTTTCTGAGCTCCGGTATATTTACAGATGCCGACACCACCATGGAAAGGCTGGTTCGCGTGGCCAAGAAACTGCGTACAGAACATAAATTCAATGGGTATATTCATTTAAAATCCATTCCGGGAGCCAGTGACGAAATTATGAAGGAAGCAGGTCTTTATGCCGACCGCCTTTCAATTAATCTCGAAATTCCGACCGAAAAAGGATTGAAACTTCTTGCACCCGAAAAATCGCATGATCAGATGATCAAACCGATGGGCTTTATTAAAAATGAACTTATCCTTTATAAAGAGGAAAAAAAGATATTCCGGAAGGTACCGAAATTCGCACCCGCCGGCCAGTCTACGCAAATGATTGTGGGCGCCACCGATGAGACCGATTTGAAAATCATAAAGGTTGCCGACCATTTCTACCAAAACTTTAACCTAAAACGCGTTTATTATTCCGGCTACGTGCCAATGCTCGAAGATGCGCGGTTGCCGTCTGTGCATTCGCAGGTTCCTATGTTACGCGAAAACCGCTTGTATCAGGCTGACTGGCTGATGCGCTTTTACGGTTTCGCGGCTGATGAAATTGTAGAACGTTCAAATCCCTTTCTTGATCTTGAAGTCGATCCGAAACTTGCCTGGGCTTTGCGGAACCGTGAAAAATTTCCGGTGAATATCAATACCGCGTCCAAGGAAATGATTTTGCGCATTCCCGGCGTGGGCACAAAGTCAACTAATAAAATTTTACAGGCGCGGCGTTTTCAAAAACTAAACCTGGAACATTTAAAAAAAATCGGTGTGGCCGTAAACCGTGCTAAATTTTTTGTTGAATTCGAAAGTCAGAATATTTTTACAAAATACATCGATGATCAGAACTTACGGAAGATCATCTTAAACGGGATGAAGTCGAAATTTCAGAATCCTTTTTCTGAGCAGCTTTCACTATTTTAATGACCACAGTTATTTACGACGGCAGTTTCGGCGGTTTGCTCACAGCTGTTTTTGAGGTTTTCGAATATAAATTTTCTGACGTGGCGATCATCAGCAAGGAAAATTATCTGCACGAAAATATTTTTGCAGAGCTTCACGAAGTCTTTTTCAATGAAGAAAAATCGGAACGTGTATTAAACAGAATTAAAGCAAATCTTGGCAAAGATGGCATATCAAAACTCCTGATGGTCTATTTCTCCGAGAAGCCCGAGTTGGAAAACTTGATCCTTGAAGCCGTGCGGTATTCCGTTAATAACCCCAACCAAAATGTACTTCAGAATTTTGCAGATGAGCACATGATGGAAATTGCAAAAACGGTAAAATCAGTAGGTCGCGAAATCCACCGTATGCACGCATTTGTGCGTTTTGAAAAACTGCAGGATGACGTGTTTTTTTCTAAAATTGAACCTGATTTTAACCTGTTGCCATTAATCCTGAAGCATTTTAAACACCGCTACCGCGATCAGAAGTGGATGATCTTTGATCTGAAAAGGCATTACGGCATTTATTATGATCTAAAGGAAGTTGAATTCTTTTATCCGGAAGAACTCTCGTTTGCAAGTCTTTCAAAAACGGAAAGTGTACTTCACGAAGAAGAAATTAATTATCAGAAACTGTGGCAGCGGTATTTTATCAAAACCAATATTCCGGAACGGAAAAACTTAAAACTTCATGTAAAATCCCTGCCGAAACGGTATTGGAAATATCTGACCGAAAAACCGTAAAACCAAAGCGTTAAAGCTCGCCCTTAATGGAAATTATCAGGCCGCCGACTGCAATCTTCAGCCAACTGGTATGGAAATGGCTTCAGCTTTTACCGGACCGCAAAAGCCTATAAAGGTGCTTGCATCCATAAGAAATTTACACTCCTAAGAAAGCGTATGAAACTGATCAAATTTACCAGCAAAGGTCTTTACTGCATACCCGGGAAATTCTACATAGATCCCTGGCGGCCGGTTGATTTAGCGGTGATCTCGCACGGTCACGGCGATCATGCAAAGTGGGGTATGAAGAAATATTTATGTCACCACTATACAAAACCGATTCTGAAGATCCGCATTGGTGAAGATATTGACGTGCAAAGCGTTGGTTATGACGATCCGCTGATGATTAACGGTGTGAAGGTAAGCTTTCATCCTGCGGGGCATATTGTAGGCTCTTCGCAGATCCGCATGGAATATAAAGGTTATGTCACGGTTTTCTCCGGGGATTATAAAGTGCAGGACGATGGCATTTCAACACCTTTTGATGTCGTTCGCTGCAATGAATTTATTACCGAAAGCACTTTTGGGCTGCCTATTTATAACTGGCTTACGCCGGCACAATATTCGGAGCAGCTGCGGGTTTGGGTTGAAAATAACCGCCAGCAGGGGAAAACTTCTGTGTTTGTGGGATATTCCCTGGGCAAGGCGCAGCGCATCATGAAATCGGTGGAAGGTTTTGGGAAGATATTCGTACACAGTTCAATTGGCCGTTTAAATGAAGCCATCGAAAGTGTAGGCATTGATTTGCCGGATTATGAAACTGTTTTATTTAATGATGATCTGAAAAAGGTAAATCAGGAAATTGTGATCGTTCCGCCGGCGCTGCTCGACAGTAATATGATCCGCAAAATTCCCAACCGCGCAACGGGTTTATGTTCCGGCTGGATGCAGGTTCGCGGTTCCAGAAGGTGGCGCTCTGCCGATGCCGGATTTGCGATTTCCGACCATGCAGACTGGAGCGGACTTTTGGAAACTGTAAAGGCTACCGGTGCTGAAAAAGTTCATGTCACACACGGCCAGACTGCTGTTTTCTCAAAATATTTAAATGAGATCGGCATCGAAGCTTTCGAAGCCAAAACCAACTTCGGCGACGAGGAAGAAAGTGCAAAAGAGGAAGTTGAACCGCAGAAAGAACAGACAAAATAGAAACCAATTATGGAAATTGGAAACTCCATTTAAGACAAAATTTTTTAGAATTTACAGATTCCTATTTTTTTTAAAAAATGAAACATTTCGCAGAACTCATTTTATCCCTGGAAAGCAGTAATAAAACCACCGCAAAGATCGATGCGATGGTCAATTACCTGAATGTGGCTGCCGACAAAGATAAGTTATGGTTTCTCGCACTTTTTACGGGTAAAAGACCGAAACGTCCCATCAACACCAATTATTTAAAACAGTGGGCGCTCGAAATTACCCATCTACCGGAATGGCTTTTTCTGGAAAGTTACAGTTCCGTAGGTGATCTGGGCGAAACGCTTTCACTTATTTTACCCGCTCCCGAAAACATCATCGATAAATCATTAAATCAATGGATGTCGGAATTGTTGGAATTAAAAGCCAAAACCGACGACGAAAAAAAGCAGTATGTTCTGGAAAGCTGGAACGGTCTGGATTATACCGAGCGTTTTATCTTTAATAAGCTGATCGGCGGCAGTTTCCGCATTGGAGTTTCAAAAAAACTCCTCATCAATGCACTGGCAAAATATTCAGGCATCGACACGAGTCAGCTCATGCACAGCATTATGGGAAAATGGACGGTTGATGATGTCAATTTTGAGGAACTGATCCAAGGCACCAATATTAATCCTGACAATTCCAAACCATTTCCGTTCTGCTTGGCTTATCCGCTGGAAAAGGAACCTGCCGATCTTGGTGATCTGGAAGAATGGCAGGCAGAATTTAAGTGGGATGGCATCCGCGGTCAGTTTATTAAAAGGAACAACGAAATTTTTATCTGGTCGCGTGGCGAAGAACTTGTGAATCCGCAGTTTCCTGAACTGGTAGAAGCACTTTCGAAACTCAATGGCGATTTTGTGCTCGATGGGGAAATCCTGGCGGTAAAAGATGATGAAGTCTTGAACTTTAATGAACTTCAAAAACGCCTGAACCGGAAAACCATTTCTGCGAAGATGATGAAGGAAATTCCTGTCGCCACCTTTGTTTATGATATCCTGGAGCTCGAAGGCGAAGATCTGCGCGAAAAGCCAATGGTTGAGAGGCGATTAATTCTGGAAGAACTGATTGACAATTCCGACATTGAAAATATCAGGATATCAGAAATCGTACTTGCAAAAGATTGGGAAGAACTTGCCGAAATCCGCGAAAAATCCCGTGATAACAACAGCGAAGGTCTCATGCTGAAACAGAAAAACTCCCATTATCATTCCGGCCGGAAAAAAGGTGACTGGTGGAAATGGAAAGTCGATCCTTTAACGATCGATGCGGTTTTGATTTACGCCCAGAAGGGTAGTGGCCGTCGCAGTGGTTTCTATACCGATTATACTTTTGCGGTGAAAAAAGAAGACCAACTGGTGACCATTGCTAAAGCTTACTCCGGTTTGACGGATAAAGAAATAATGGAAGTCAGCCGCTTTGTGACGAAAAATTCACTTGAGAAATTCGGGCCTGTGCGGACTGTAAAACCGGAACTTGTTTTCGAAATTGCTTTTGAAGGTATAGGTTTCAGCAACAGACACAAAAGTGGAGTTGCCCTGCGATTTCCGCGGATTGTAAGATGGCGGCGCGATAAGACCGCAGCAGAAATTGATGATATCGAAGAAGTGAAAAAATTAATTACCTGAGAATTTTAACCGCAGGGACTTTACAAAAAAAGCCTGCTTACCGCTGAATGGAAAACGACTTTAAAAATACCGACGGTTTACAGATCATCATAAAATGGCTGGCGGCGAAAGAATTTTCGCCCTTCTCTTTTCAGCTGGAAACCTGGGAAAAGTATTATAAAAATTACAGCGGAATGGTAGTGGCGCCCACGGGATTTGGAAAAACATATTCGGTTTTTCTGGCGGTTATCATTGATTTTTTAAATTTTCCTGAAAAGTATGGCGATGGTTTAAAACTTATCTGGATCTCGCCGTTGCGGGCTTTGGCAAAAGATATCGCAAAAGCCATGCGCGACGTTATAGATGAGATCGGCTTAGACTGGACTGTTGGCGTGAGAAATGGTGATACTCCCGTTGCGGAACGTGCGGCACAGACAAAAAAAATGCCCGACATTCTGCTGGTGACACCCGAAAGTATGCATCTCCTGTTAGCGCAGAAAAATCACCAGCGGTTTTTTAAAAACTTAAAATGCATCGCCGTAGACGAATGGCACGAACTCCTCGGCGGTAAACGCGGCGTCTTAACGGAGCTCGCTCTTTCCCGTCTGGTTTCGTATCAAAAGAAAGTCAGAATTTGGGGAATTACCGCAACCATCGGGAATCTGGATGAAGCGCTGGAAGTGCTGATTCCTTACAGAATCAAAAAGACAAAAGTTGTTGCAAAGGAAAAAAAGAAGATCGATATCATTCCCGTTTTACCCAATGAAGTCGAAATCCTGCCCTGGGCCGGACATCTCGGTCATAAACTCGCTGACAAAGTTATTCCCATTATTCTCGCAAGCAAAACTACCTTGGTCTTCACAAATACCCGAAGCCAGGCAGAGATGTGGTATCAGATTCTGTTGCAGCAACACCCCGATTTTGCCGGCCAGATCGCCATTCACCACAGTTCCATCGATAAAGACCTGCGCATCTGGATCGAAGAAAATCTGAGTTCCGGATACCTTAAAGCGGTCGTTTCTACCTCGTCGCTCGATTTAGGCGTAGATTTTAAACCTGTGGATACCGTGATCCAGATCGGCTCCAGTAAAGGCGTTGCGCGTTTTCTGCAGCGCGCAGGACGAAGCGGACATTCACCTTTTGAGACTTCAAAAATTTATTTTGTTCCCACGCATTCCCTGGAACTTATTGAAGTAGCGGCGTTAAAGGAAGCGGTAAAGCAAAAGGTCATCGAACCGAGAGTTCCCATGGTCATGACGTTTGATGTGCTCGTGCAATATGTGATCACTTTAGCTGTTGGCGAAGGTTTTAAGGAAGCTGAAACCTTTAATCAAATTAAAAATACATTTGCTTTCCGGGAAATGTCAGAAACGGAATGGACTTCGATCATGCGGTTCATTACGGTCGGCGGCGGTGCTTTCAAGAATTACGAAGAATTTCATAAAGTCGTTATTGAAGACGGAGTATATAAAGTGACAAGCCGGAGAATTGCCATGCTGCACCGCATGAATATTGGCGTGATGGTGAGCGATGCCATGTTGAAAGTAAAGATTTTGGGCGGCGGTTATGTTGGAATGATCGAGGAATATTTTATCACGCGCATGAAAAAAGATGATAAATTTATTCTTGCGGGCCGCGTTCTGGAAGTTGCCCATATTAAAGAAATGACCGTGTACTGCCGCAATGCGAAAGGCAAAGCGATGGTGCCGAGTTATCTCGGTGGAAGGTTACCGCTGAGCTCTTATCTCGGACAGTTTTTAAGGTTGAAACTTTCGCAGTCGCTTGATGCAAAATCATCAGAAAAAGAACTGAAATTCCTCCATCCGCTTTTGGCAAACCAACAGGATTTTTCGCATATTCCCAAGCTCGGTGAGTTTTTGGTAGAACTGATCAAAACCCGCGACGGTTATCATCTTTTCATGTATCCGTTTGAAGGCCGGCTCATTCATGAAGTCATGGCCGCACTCATCGCATTCAGGATTTCGAAAATTACACCAATCTCTTTTTCGATGGCGATGAACGATTACGGTTTTGAACTGTTGAGTTCCCAGGAAATTCCTTTAAATGACGAAAATATACAGCAGATTCTTTCCAAAGAAAATCTGATTCAGGACGTGTTGAGCAGCATCAATGCAACTGAAATGGCACGCCGCAAATTCCGCGATATTGCCGTGATTTCGGGATTGGTGATTCAGACTTATCCCGGACAGCAGAAAAACAACAAAAGTTTGCAGGCCTCTGCGGGTTTGATTTTTAATGTTCTGGAGGATTACGATTCTGAAAACATCCTTTTAAAACAGGCTTATGCAGAAGTTTTCAATCAGCAGATCGATGAAGCGCGCCTGGTGGAAGCATTTAAAAGGATAGAAAAGTCCAAAATAATTCTCAAATTTGCAAACGCTTTCACGCCGCTCAGTTTCCCCATCAAAGTCGACAGCCTCCGACAGTCGCTCAGCAGTGAAGACCTGGGCGAAAGAATCCGCAGGATGCAGGCCGAAGCAATGAAGAAAGGAAAAACCATCAGTCAGATGGTCCGTAAAAAATAATGACACCCCTGTTTCTATATAAAATTTAATGCTGAAGATTCTCGAAAAAACCATTCAAAACGTAAACCTGACCTTTACCAACCAACGCGCACTTTTTTGGAATGAGGAAAAAATGCTCATCGTGAGTGATCTGCACGTGGGCAAATCTGCACATTTCCGGAAAAATGGTATCGCGGTTTCCTCTGAAATTTTACATGCAGATCTGCAAAAGCTGGAGGATCTCATTCAGTATTTCGGGGCGGAGAAAATCGTCATCGTTGGCGACCTATTCCATGCCGGATATAATTCTGACCTTGAAATCTTTAGAAAATGGCGCTATCAGTTTTCGCAGGAATTTATTTTAATTAAAGGGAATCACGACCGCCTAAGCTGCGAAATTTATGAAGGTCTGGGCTTGGAATGTCATGACCGCGAACTTCTGCAGCCACCTTTTCATTTTTCACATGATCCCGAAATTTACGGTCACGAGTCCTTTTATATTTCCGGACATATCCATCCGGGTTTTGTGCTGCAGGGCAGGAATGAACGTATCCGGCTGCCGTGTTTTGCCGTGTCAGAAAGCCAGATCGTATTGCCGGCATTCAGTAAATTCACGGGTCTGGACACGAAAACATTAAAAGGAAATTTTAAAAATATAGTTTTCACCGAGGGCACCATTTTTGAAGTGTAAACGCAAATTTACTTTAATGAAAAATCTAAATAAGGCGATCCTGCCTGTTTCAATCGGACTTTTAGGAATTTTGATCCTGAGTTCGTGTGGTGCGAAAATCCCAAAAGGCGCAACAGCTGTTCAGGGCTTTAATTCAAAAAAATTCTTGGAAAAATGGTATGAGATCGCCCGTTTCGACTACCGTTTCGAGAAAAACCTGAACAACGTGACTGCTGAATATTCCAACAAGCCAAATGGAAACATAGAAGTTAAAAACCGTGGCTATGATTATGTGAAAAATGAATGGAAGGAATCGATCGGTGAAGCGCGTTTTGTAAATGAACCCACCGAAGGCCGCCTGAAAGTTTCATTCTTTAAACCGATCTGGTCCGGCTATAACGTCATCGATATTGATGAAAATTACACTTACGCGTTGATCGCGGGAAATAACCTCGATTATCTTTGGATTCTTTCGCGCGAAAAAACTTTGCCGGACAGTTATAAACAGAGGTTTTTGGAAAAAGCAAAAGCGCTCGGATATAAAACCGAAAACCTTATTTGGGTGGAGCAGAATTAGACTTTCTGCACAGTGAAAGCGAAACTTAAAAGCCTGCGGAATTAATTTCCCCGGGCTTCTTGGTGCTTAATTTATTCTAAAATTCAAATATAAATCCGAAATAGGGGATCGGTGTATTGCGGTCGGCAGTTCCGTCGTCAAGTAAATAAACCTGCTGATCCTGCGGCGCAGAAGGATTCGCGACAATTCCATCACCCAGTTCATTACGCTGAAGATTTACTACAGGCAGATTGCTGGCATTTTTTGAGCCGTAAACATTAATGATATCCACATAAGTTGTGAACTGCCATTTTTGGAAAACCCATTTCTTTTCTGCACGCAGATCCAGTTGATGCGAAACATTTCCGCGCAGAGTATTCAACCTTGCAAAATCCTGCACTGGTCCGTTGGCAATATTCCAGATCGAAACCAGTGAACTCCGGTTCAAATCATACGGCGTTTCCGGCAACCCGGACTGTAACCTGAAGCGGGCGCCAAAATTCCAGTTTTTGCTAAAATATTTGCCCGCACTAGCGGATAGGATATGCCGGGAATCCCAACTCGAGGGCAATAAATTTCCTGCCGCATTGCTGAATTTGGAATAGCCAAAAGTATACGCCAGAATACCGTAGAAATTATTTACTGTTCTTTTTTGAGCTAAAAATTCGAGACCATAAGTTTCTCCAAAACCGCGGGAATCTACAGGTTCGCTGCCCACGACGAAAAAGTCGGCACCGATGTTGGCGAGTGAAATTCCGTTCCGCAGTGAGAAGGGATAATTTTTGTATTTTTTGTAATAACCTTCCGCGGTAAACCGCAGATTATTTTCACCGGAATATTCTAAACCTCCTACGATCTGGGAGTTTTTAATATATTTTAAAGTATTTTTATTGATCAGGACTTCATTAAGCCGATAACCCAAAGAAGTGTAAGCAGGAAGCTGATAATAAATTCCGGAATTGAAATTTACCGCCCAGCGTTCTGCGATTTTATATTTTAAAGACAGGCGCGGGGAAAACTGATCGAGCGGATTGCCGGTTTCCGCCGAATAACTGCTGGCATCAACTCTGGCACCGAGAGAAACGGTAAGCGCATCATTAAAAAATAATTTTGAGGACTGAAGGTAAAATCCGTATTGGAGCAAATTAAGCTGTGAATTGATCTGATCAAAATTAATTTCTTTCTGGTTCACCTGCTTGATCGTGGAATTATTGGTATACCGCGCAAAATTGATATTTCCGCCCGTGCTAATACGGTAATCCTGCAGCTGGAAATTACGGTCGATACGAAATTTATTTTCTGCTTCGCGGGAATTATAATCGTAAAGGAGATTTTCCGGCGTTTCGCGGTTTCGGTAATATTTCGTCGCCTGGTTGTCGAGCATATTCCTGCTATAGGTGAAAAGCCAGTTTCCATTATCAACCAAATGTCTGTAGCCTGCGCCAAAGGTATAATTCCATTGCGGGGAAACGGGTAAACGGTCGATCAGAGTTTGATTGTATAAAGTCTTTTTCGCATTTTCATTGAATTTAAAATCATCAACTGCGCCTAACCCCAGGAAATACAGTTCATCGCCGCCGGCATATTTTTTAGAAACTTTGAAAGTCGCATCGTAATAACTTGGTAAAAAAGGCAGACCGATCGCTTTGAAAAGCAACTGGAGATTCGATTTTCTTACTGAAAATAAACCGCTCCAGGATTGGTCTTTCGAAAGAGGACCGTCCATCATGAACTGCATATCATCGAGACCTAAAATTGCTTTGTAGCCGAGCTTGTCTTTTCGGGCTTGCTTTAAATTAAATTCAAAAAGCGAAGAAAGAACGCCGTTTCTTTTTGCGGGAAAGGCGCCGCTGTAAAAGTCGACATCTTTAATAAAATCCACCGTGATGATCCCGCGTGGTCCGCCGGAAGCGCCCTGGGTTTGAAAGTGGTTGATGACTGGAACCTCAATACCGTCAATATAAAATTTATTTTCTGCCGAACTGCCGCCGCGTATAAAGAGATCATTCCGGAAAGTCGGTGTACTCCCAACGCCGGGGAAACTCAGGATCGCTTTAGAAACATCGCGGTTGGATCCGGCACTTTTCTGAACTTCTTCGCTGGTGATATTTCGGAGAGAAAGTGGACTTTCTGCCGTTGTCCTGTAGGTTTTTCGTGTAAGTACAACTTCCTGGATATCGGTCGTTTTCGATTTTTTCAGGCCAATGGAAAGCGCCAGATTTTGGTTGGGAACGATATTAATATCGAAAAGATAACCATCATCGTAACCCGCCGCAGAAACCTCGAACGTATAGTTGCCGGTAGGTATATCTGACAGCTGCACACTTCCCTTTCCTGAACTTTGAATTTCTGTATTTCGAATTTTCACAGCCGCTTCCAAAGGTTTTTTGCTGAATTCATCAACAACGGAAATATTAACCGAGCCAACCTGCGCGAGCGATAAAAACGAAATAAAGATACCGATAAACAGAAAGAAATTTTTCATTGATTTACTTTTTCGAAAAAGGAACTTTAAATAAGATAAGGTAAGAAACTGTACTTCATTTTGAAACAGCAGTTTTCCGAGGGTGCAAAACTAAGTATTCGCCGGGAATTTATCGGAATCAGCCCGGACTCTGATGTCAAAGCCGAAATCATTAAGAGAAACAAAATCTATACGCTAAAAAACAGGAATACATCTTCTGTTAAAAAAGATGTATCCCAAAACACTAAGAAAAAACTAAAAAAAACTATGGTAATAACACTTTATCCACCGCGTGAATGATACCATTTGAACACTGCACATCGGTTAAATTGATGTTGGCAACACGGCCCTGAGCATCTGTAATTTTCGCACCACCATTGGTGGTAATTTTAAAAGTCCCACCCTGAAAGGTAGTTACGACCATATTATTTACCAAGTCGGTAGAAGCCACATTTGCTCCTGCAACTACGTGGTATTTTAAAACATTTTCCAAAGTCAGCTGCGGTATTGAGGCAAGATCAGGCAAGCTTATCTCCGAAAGTAAAGAGGTGAACGCTGTATTGGTAGGCGCCATAACGGTAAAAGGTGAGTTCACAGTTCCGCCTAAAATTGAAACAAAGTTCGGCATATCCGGTCTTGTAAGCGCGGCAGCAAGGCTACTGAAATTCGGATTTGCAGTTGCGTGAGTTACAATTGTTGGTAGGCCAATCACTTTATCAACTTTGTGGATTACACCGTTTGTCGCCATGATGTCGGTTTCGGTAACGGTAGAAACGCCGTTGATTTTCACGCCCGAAGCGGTACTAATATACATACTCAGATTTCTGCTGGCGGATGCCGGGCCTTTTGCCAGCGTTGAAACATAACCTGTTGTAACCTGCGCTGCCATTACTTTTGTAGCCAGAACGTGGTTAAGCAGAATTTCCTTTAAAGCAGCAATGGGAACGTCGTTAAGGCTTGCGAATCCATTTGCAGTGAGGAATGCAGTAAAAGCTGCATTTGAAGGTGCAAATAGGGTAAAACTGCCTGAGCCGTCCAGCGTTGCAGAAAGTCCTGCCTTATCGATTGCTGCTTTTAAACTGCTCAGGTCACTGTCTGAAGAGGCGAGCTGATAAATAGATTTTGGCATATCAACCATAGGATCATCACTGTTTTCGCAGGAAACGAAAATCATTACGACACAGAAAATGGCCGCAATTGCTTTGAATAAATTTTTCATAATTTTATTTTTTAATTAGACTACATAATTAGTACAAAAATGTTCTAATATCAAAATAAAAGAATAGTATTTGTCTATCTGATATATTTATTCAGCTGAATAACCGCCAATTTGGGAACTTTTAATCAAAAGCGGCATATAATTTAGACAGGGAGTTAAAGGACGAAATTTAACTTTTCAGTTTTTCGTTTTCCAAAATTTTCATAACAACCGTTTCTTCTTTCGTCAGACCTGTTCTGCCGTCGTTAACCTCAATCGCGTCGAGTTCGTTTAGATATTTGGTGATCGATTTATTTTCGTACAGATTGATAACGAGCGGATGTACATAATATTTCCGGCAGACATTTCCTGTATTTCCCAAGTGTTCTGCAACCATATCGAGCGCTGTTTTAACCTTTGATTTATAATCCTTGCTGTTTTCGGCTTCGCCGATTTCTTTAAATGCAATCAGTGCGTTCACCGTGCCGGACCAGGTTCGGAAATCTTTCGCCGTGAAATCCTCGCCGCTGATCTCCTTAATATATTCGTTGACCATACCTGATTCGATCGCATGGCGTTTGCCGTCTTCATCATAATACTGAAAGAGTTCCTTGCCCGGAATATCGCGGCAGTTTCGTACCGCTTTGGCAAGTTTTGAATTTTTAAGATCAATATCGTGGTAAATACCTTTTTTTCCCTTAAAAGAAAAATGGATCTTCCTTCCTGTAATTTCAACGTGCTTATCCTTCAAAGTCGTTAAACCAAATGAACCGTAAAGTTTTTCGTACACGCTGTTCCCGATGCGGATATTTGTGCGCTCCATCAGACTGACTACTACAGCGAGAACTTTGGTTTTATCCAGATTTTTTCGGGCAAGATCTTTTTCAAGTTGCAGGCGGATCTTTGGCAGCGCGTAACCGAACTGCAGCATACGGTAAAATTTGGTATGGTTCCGCAATGCGTTCCAGAGCGGATGGTAGCGGTACTGCTTCCTTTTCTTTGCGTCGATTCCTGTTGCCTGAAGATGACCGTTCTGCAGCGTACATATCCATACATTTTCCCAGGCCGGTGGAATTGCAAGCTTGTTGATCCGGGCAATTTCTTCTTTATCCTTTATCTTTTCGTCACCGATGAAATAAGAGAACTTTTTCCCACGCTTCCGTCTCGCAATTCCTTCGAGTTCGCGGTCGCTGGTATAAATCAACTGCACTGCCTTTGCAGATTTCACGGGATCTTTCATGATCTTCACAATGCGCGCAGGAGTGAGTTTTTGTATAAGTTCGGTCTCGGGATTTTCCATGGCTGGTTTTGGGTAGATATTTAATTGATCATTAATAAAAAAACAGGAACCCGGTTAATTAAATATTAAATGGATCCCTGTGCA
This sequence comes from Kaistella palustris DSM 21579, assembly GCF_000422265.1. Taxonomy (GTDB): domain Bacteria; phylum Bacteroidota; class Bacteroidia; order Flavobacteriales; family Weeksellaceae; genus Kaistella; species Kaistella palustris. The sequence goes on along the minus strand of NZ_KE383813.1, from coordinate 19,401 downwards.
TTTTCGGTTATGTATAACAGCGGAAGCGGTTAACTGTTTCTGCCTCTTGTAAAAAGCCAGATAATTAAAGCGATAACGGCAGCCACGAGGATGAATCCCCACCACATGCCGGCTTTGAATATGGTACCGATTGCATCACAGCTTGTAAGTGTAAGCAGGAAAAAAACGGCCAGACTGAGGAATGTAAACTTTTTCATAATGTTTATTTTTAATGATTAATGTTTTTAGCTAAACCCGGTTGTGATCCGGGCGCCATTTGGTGATGGCTTTCTTAATTTCTTTGCCTGAAAGGTTTTGGTTTAATGCTTTATCGAGTAATATCTTAAACTCATCATCATACGCGAAACGCAGCGCGGCGATCTGACCGAAACTGAGCCTGTCTGCAACCTCATCCGACCTTTGATGAAAAATCTCAAAATACCGCTGCTTAAATTCCAGTCGAACGATCCTGTTTTGGTTTCCCAGTGCATAATGCTGCCGCATCATGACCGCCACATAAATAAAGAGAAAGATAATGACCGAAAACAGGATCCAAAGGATCTGAGGCTCATCGGTAAATATTTTCCAGATCCCATAAATCTGCAGAATCAGCAAAAGCGGCAACAGTATAAAATGATGCGGCGCGTAAAATTTCGTGTGATTGCTGTAGTTTTGGGTTTTCATAATTATCTTTCTAGCAAATATGCAACCAAATTAGATCTATGCGCGGTTATCATTGCTTTTTAAAGGGATTATAAGTTCTCATTTGGGTGCAGAAGTTCCAGCGCTTTCAGCATATCGATGCCTTTGCCGAGCACGGGTTTGAACAGGTCTCCGTTCTTTTTTACCCTTTCCAAAGCATTCTCTATATTAAAATCCGTAGGTTTCAAACCACTTTTCACTTCGCTCCATTCCAATGGCATGGATACGGTCGCACCGTTTTTGGGACGTAAACTGTACACGCTGGCCAGGGTTTGGCCGCGGCGGTTCTGCAGGTAATCCAGATAAATCTTGTTCTTATCTCTTTTCTGAAGCGCTCTTTCCAAAGTCGTAGTATCGGGAAGTTCCTTCTGCACAAACTGCATCAGAATATGCGCAAAATCCTTAACCTGTTCGAAAGTATATTTGCCGCCCATTGGGATATAAATGTGAATACCCGAACTGCCGGATGTTTTGCAGTATCCCTTGACCTTTCCCAGATCCATTATTTTTTTTGCAACGAGCGCAGTTTCAATTACATCTTCGAAACTGTTCTTTTCTGAGGGATCCAGATCCAAAACCAGATAATCGGGCTTGTCGATATTCTGAATCTGGCTTGTCCACACATTAAATTCAATGCAGCCGAGATTGTTCATATAGGCCATTGTAGCTTTGTCGTTACAGATGATATAGTCGATAAATTTATCGCCGGAGTCGGAATGCACTTTTTCAATCTGCACCCATTCCGGTGTATTGTCTGAAGCATCTTTCTGATAGAAACTCATACCGGTAATTCCGTTCGGAAAACGGTTCATCGATTGAGGGCGGTTCTTGATATGCGGCAGAATGTAGGTCGAAATCTGCTGATAGTATTCTATCATATCGCCTTTGGTCACGCCATCATTTGGATAGTAAATTTTATTCTGATTGGTGAGTTTCACTTCCTGTTTTCCAAATTTCGCCAGTTGATCAGTCTCGCGGTTCACTGAAGCTTTCTTCACAGGTTTTTGCTCTGCTTTCAAATTCGGTTCTTCGTTTTTCTTTGCCATAATTTTATCTTTTTTAATGGTCACCTCTTCTGTATTTTTATCTTCGCGCAGATGCAGAAAAACAGGATGGCGGAAAATCCCATCCTTGGTCACCTCGGTAAACTTAATTTCTGCAATAAGCTCAGGTTTCAGCCACGTGGCTTTGTCATTGGTTTTTGGGGTATTTTTAAAGGGAGACTGCCCTACAATAAGAGGCTCCATCTTGGCATATAGTTCAACTAAACCTTTGTCACTGAAACCTGTTCCGGTATGTCCGCTGAATATCAGATCTCCGCCGTCGTACCTGCCTAAAATGAGGGAACCGAACTTTTTCCTGCTTCCCTTGGGTGCGGTAAATCCACAGATGATGACTTCATCGGTCTGCACGCTTTTCACTTTCAGCCAGTCACCGTTTCTGGCACCTTCAATATACGTGCTGTGTATCTTTTTTGCGATCATGCCTTCAAGTTCTGTTTTCTGGATTTGTTTAAAGAATTCTTCGCCGTTTTCGAGAACATGATCACAATATTTGATGACGTCGGTTTCCTTTAATGCATCTTTCAGCAATTCCTTCCTTTGAAGAAAGCTGAGATTCTCGGTAGAATGACCATTTAGCCATAACAGATCAAAGACCTGATAAACCACCGTGAGGTTTGGCATATCGCCGATTTGCTGCAGTAGTTGGAAATTAGGCTTGCCCGAAGAATCATAGGCGACAAGTTCACCATCCAGAACCATGTCATGCTCCTGAATTTTTAATGAATTTGTAATTTTTTTAAATTTTTCAAGATAGGAGAGGCCGTTGCGCGAGTAAAGCTGCACGCCGCTGCGCAGATCAGCGACCGCACGGTAACCGTCCCATTTAATTTCGAAAGCCCAGTCTTTTCCGCTGAAAGGTTTTGGCGCAAGTGCGGCGAGCATCGGTTTAATGAACTTGCTGAGTTTTCTTTCTGCAGAAAGCGCCGGCGTATAATTTTTGAACGGTTTTACAACTGGCGAATTACTTTTTTTTTTACTTTTTTTCTGGATCAGATATTCTGAAACTTTGGAGTTAGGATCGGTTTCGGCTTCGGCGTCGTAATCGTCTACCGCGTAATTATCACGGTGTTTTATGAGCAGCCACGGATTCCCGTCGTCGGAGTTTTTAATTTTAACCAGCGCAAATTCACCGTGCAGTTTTTTGCCGTGCAGCACAAATTTGAGGGAATCCCTGGCCAACTCCTCCTGCATAACCAGATCGTCGGTTTTACCTTTGACCTTATTTAAAGGTTCGTACGTTCCTTCATCCCAAATCTCGACTTCACCAGCGCCGTAATTTCCTTCGGGTATGCTTCCTTCAAAAGTTCGGTATGCAAAAGGGTGATCTTCAACCATCATTGCAAGTCGCTTATCCGCCGGATTCAACGATGGTCCTTTGGGGACAGCCCAACTTTTAAGTACCCCATCCATCTCTAACCGGAAATCATAATGCAGGCGACTCGCGGCATGCCGCTGAATAACAAATTTCAGTTTGCCTTTTCTGGTTTCGTTTTTTCCCTTTGGTTCCGAAGTTTGCTCGAAATCACGTTTCTTATTGTATTCGTCAAGTGGCATTAATGAGAGTTTGCTGATGATAATTTTTAATTATAAAACACTGTTGACTGCAAAGTTTAGCCGGCTTTCATCTTTTTCGAATCCAGACTGGCTTTCAGCTGGGCCATAAGATCGGTCGCCTTGCCGGACACTTCTTCTTTGACCACCACTTTTTTCGGTTTACCTTTCGCCTTGGCTTCAATGATTTTCATAAGATCATCGTTATAAGTATTCTTGTATTTTTTCGGATCAAAATCTGTCGCCAACTGTTTGATGAGGGATTCTGCCATTGCAAGTTCTTCTGTTTTGGCGGTCTTTGCTTTTGGGAGTTTCAGATCACCGAAGTCGCGGATCTCATCAGGATAGCGCATGCGGTTCAGTATGAGGACTTTATCATCATACGGACGAACCAGACAAAGGATTTCCTTTTCCCTCAAAATAAAAGTACCGATTCCCGCCATTTTAGTTTTAATTAAAGCGCTCAACAGCAGTTGGTACGCCTGTTCGCCATTTTTCTGAGGTTCCAGAAAATAGGAACTTTCAAAATAAATACTGTCGATCTCGTGAATATCCACGAACTGCTTTATGTTCAGGATCTTGGTTTTCTCCGGACTCACCGCCTCGAAATCTTCATCTGTAAGCACCACGTATCGGTCTTCCAGTTTATAACCTTTCACGATATCGGCATATTTCACTTCTTTGCCGGTCTTCGCGTTTACTCTCTTGAAGTTGATGTTTTCGTGATCATCTTTATCGAGCATATCGAGATCAATATTACTTTCGCCCGTTGCCGTATATAATTTGATCGGGATATTTACGAGTCCAAAACCGATCGCACCGTTCCAAATAGCTCTCATAATCTTTTATTTAGAAAAAATCATATCAAATAACCGTCCAAATTATTCTTTCATTTTTTTTTAATGTCGCTAACTTTTTTTAAATTCAACCTATGAAAATCGCAACTTACAACGTAAACGGTGTGAACGGCAGATTACCCGTTTTGCTGAAATGGCTCGCAGAAAGACAGCCGGATATCGTGTGTTTACAGGAACTCAAAGCGCCACAGGAAAAGTTTCCGGAAGCCGAAATCTTGGAAGCCGGTTACCATGCGGTGTGGCTCGGCCAGAAAAGCTGGAATGGCGTGGCGGTTTTAACAAAAGATAAAAAAGCAGAAGTGCTGCGCACACGTTTGCCGGGTGAGGAAGAGGATGAGGCCAGCCGCTATCTGGAAGTAAAAGTGGGCGACCTTGTAATTGCATGTATTTATCTGCCGAACGGAAATCCTACACCCGGGCCAAAATTCGATTATAAACTGCGCTGGTTTGAAAGACTCGATGCGCATGCCGAGGTCTTGGTTACTTCCGGCAAAAAAGTTTTCCTGATCGGCGATTTCAATGTGATTCCTACTGATGAAGATGTGTATAAACCCGAAAAATTCAAGAATGATGCGCTGATGTTGCCCGAAGTTCGGGAAGCGTTTTTCAGTCTGATCAGTCAGGGTTGGACCGATGCGATACGGCATCTGCATCCCACGGAAACTATTTATACCTTCTGGGACTATTTTCGGAAAGCATACGAGCGGAATGCCGGTATGCGCATCGATCACTTTCTGCTTTCGCCGAGTGCGTTGCTACTTTTAAAAGAAGCAAAGGTAGATACGCATGTTCGCGGTTGGGAAAAATCCAGCGACCATACGCCCGTCTGGATCGAAATTGAAAGTTAAATGAAATAACATAATTGACAAAACCGCGGTAAGGTCCCATTATGGCAGTAATCTTGCATAGAGAGATTCATGATTGCAAAAAAAATTCTGTTCTTTTTACTGTTCAGCTTCACTGTTATTAAGGCACAGTCTGCCGACGATATTCTCGGGAGTTGGATGGCAGTAGATCACAGCGTGGCTGTAAAAGTGTATAAAGTTAATGACGAATACCGTGCAAAAGTTATATGGTTCGATGAAAAACTGGGCAGCGGAAAACCGATGAATTCGCGCTACGACTCCGGAAACCCAAATCCCGCCCTGCGAAGCAGAAAAATAATTGGAATGGAAATTCTGGAAGGTCTGGAATACAAACCTGAAACCCATTCCTGGGAACACGGAATTATATATGATGCAAGTTCAGGCCGACACTGGGATTCATCAGTTAAATTTGGTAAAGATGGCCTGCTGAATGTGCGCGGATATTGGAAATTTAAATGGATCGGCAAAAGTCTGTCCTTCAAAAAACTCAGATCAACACTTTAAAATCATAAATTATGAACCTTATCATCAGACTTTTAGTCACTGCAGTTGCAGCGTATTTACTAGCGTATATCTTGCCGGGCATTCACTTTACCGGCTTTGGCGGCGCGCTGATCTTCGCGATCGTTTTGGGAATCCTTAACCTTATTGTTACACCAATTCTCAAAATTTTGGGTTTTCCTTTAACGATTATTACGTTAGGATTGTTTTCTCTTGTCATCAATGCCATTGTAATTCTGATCGCTGATTATTTTGTCGACAGCATGACGGTAGACGGCTTTCTTTGGGCCTTCATTTTCAGTATCGCTTTATCTTTTATCACCTCGTTACTTGGCGGACTGATCTCACCGAAAGATTAAGGACTGTTTTCCTAATAAAGCACAACCATTTCCGGATTTCCCGGGAATGGTTTTTTTATGATATTTCAGATTGCTTGAAATTCTTTAAATTTGAATCTTAACATTTACCTTATGAACCGCTTATTTGTCATTTTTTTTCTTCTGATATTTTCATCGGACAGTTTTGCACAGGATTTATATATTCCGCGGAATATTAAACTTGCTTATGAAAAGCAGACACGTTCGGAAGATGGGAAACCCGGAAAAAATTACTGGCAGAACAGAGGTGATTATTCAATTGCTTTTACAGTAGATCCCAAATCGAAAACTGTTGCCGGTGATGAAACAATTGTCTACGCAAACAACTCGCCGGATACACTGAAAACGGTTGTCATAAGATTTGTGAACAACGTACACAAACCAACCTCACCACGAAACAGCAAAACCTCACCAGACTTTCTGAGTGATGGTTTGCAGATCAAAGCGCTTTCCATTAACGGAGAAAAATACACGCTTAACAGTGAGGACTGGGAAACTTTTTACGATCTGAAGCTGAAAACTGCGCTGCTGCCAAAATCAAAAAACACAATTAAAATTATATGGCAATATCCTTTGTCAAAAGAAAGCGGCCGCGAAGGTCAGATCGATGAAAATACACTGTTTGGCGCCTACGCGTACCCGCGAATTTCTGTATATGATGATTACAACGGCTGGGATAAATTACCCCACAATGGCCGGAATGAATTCTATAACGACTTCAACAACTACCGTGTATCCGTTTCTGTACCGAGAAATTATATCGTGTATGCGACCGGAGTCCTCCAAAATCCTGAGGAAGTTTTGCAGCCTGCTGTCCTAACAAAATTTAAAAAATCTTTAACAGGCAACGAAATCATTCACGTGGCAACTGCGCCGGAAATAAGGAACGGCAAAGTAACCGCTCAAAAGCCGGTCAATACCTGGAAGTTCAAGGCAGAAAATATAACTGATTTTACTTTTGGCGTAAGTTCCTCTTATGTTTGGGATGCCAGCAGTGTGCAGCTGCAGACAAAGAGAGTTTCTGTGCAGGCAACATACAATGCCGGAACTGCGGACTTCGAAAAATATGTAGAGTGGCAGAAATACTGCATTAAGTGGTTTTCCGAAAACTGGCCGGGAATTGAATATCCTTTTCCGACCATGACTGCATTTCAGGGTTTTGCGGATATGGAATATCCGATGATGGTAAATGATACTGCCATTCCCGATAATCTTGCAGATTCAAGGCAAACCGTGGATCACGAGATTGCGCACACCTATTTCCCTTTCTTCATGGGAATCAATGAAACCCGCTATGCTTTTATGGATGAAGGTTGGGCGACCGCGCTGGAGTATCTGATCGGGGAGGCCGAAAACGGCAAAACCTTTAATGATAAAATGTTCACAGATTTTCGGGTAAAGAGATATATCAACGATCCTTCAACCGAAGAAGACCAACCTGTTATCTCGCTGAGTACACAGGTTTCGGGCATTGGCTATGGTAATAATTCTTATATAAAACCTGCATTTTCGTACCTGGCGCTGAAAGATCTGCTCGGTGATGACCTTTTCAAAAAGGCACTCCATCATTACATGAATACCTGGCAGGGAAAACATCCGATGCCGTGGGATTTTTTCAACTCAATGAATGCCGGAAGCGGGCAGGATCTTAACTGGTTCTGGAATAACTGGTTTTTCAGTAATAACTACATCGATTTAAAATTGAATTCAGCCAAAATTGAAGGTGAAAACTTAATCATCAGTATAGAGAACGTTGGTGGTTTTGCGATTCCCTTTGAGGTAGAAATTACAGCTGCTGATGGAACGGTGACCAAAAAACATTATACGCCCGAAATCTGGAAAACGGCTAAAACCTTTACCACAAAAACTCCCGCAAAAATGAAAGTGAGATCTGTTAAATTGGATGGTGGAATTTTTATGGATTACACGCCGAAAGATAATTTATTTACACTTTAATATTGCTTTTATGAAGGAATTTGAGACTGCGAAAATGGATCAGGGTACGAGGTTATTAACCGTAATTCTCCTGATTCTTATGCCACTGTTCGCTGTTACGCCCTTTTTTATTAAGCCTGCACAACCCGTTCCTGCGGTTGCTCTAATGATTATATTGATTGGCGCTGTAGTAATTTCGTATGGTTTTGTTCCCAAAAGTATTGAAGTCTCAGAATCCCGGATTATCATCAAAAATTTATACGGTCGTGTTGCGATTAATATTAAAGACATTAAAACACTCGAACAGATTACGACGCTGGGATTTAACTTCCGCACTTTCGGTGTCGGTGGACTTTTTGGTTATTTTGGCTATTTCAATAAAGGTGAAGTTTGGTACGTGACGAACAGGCATAAGAAAGTGAGGATCACTTTGCAGTCGGGTAAGATCTATATGATCAGTCCCGGGGATCCGGAAAAATTCGTGGCAACAGTGACCGAGAGCAGAAACTTTACGGGATAAGAAAGATAGCTTCTATATTTTTATTTTGGATGTTTTAGAATGTATTTAGTGAAACTTACAGGTTCCCAAACAGGTTTGGACTGAATTTTCAGCGGTAAAGATGTCGCCATTGAAATTGAGATGAAAGTAGAGCACGCAGGCAAAGAAAATTTTAAGATTATTTTTTAACAAATCTCACATAATTATTTCCGCCTTCCGCACTGTAAAGTTTAATGAAGTAAACTCCGCCTGGCAATCCGCTCACATTGATTTCATTATCTGACAATTTTTTTGCTTCGAAAATTTTCCCGGAAGAATCCAAAATCTCGTATTTGAAGAAAGAAATCTGTGAATTAATTTTTAACTTGTCCTGCACTGGGTTTGGAAACACTTTGATCATCGCATTTTTTCCGCTCACCTCATTCGAAGCCAATAAACAGACAGGCGGATCTGTAATCGCGCCTACTGAAAAATCCCAAAATAAATCAGAATCTATCAAAAATGCCGGTGAGCTTTGTGGATCTGCAGGAGTGAACAAATAGCAAGTGTTAAAAGTAACATAACCTTTTGCAAAATTGGCATTTATTTTTTTCCAACCCTCGCAGGCAGAACTCATTTGCGGTCCCGGCGGAAAATAATCGACCATGGATCTCGGTTCTTCTGCGTTCATGTAAGCACAGGTATCCGTCCAACTTGCGGGCGGCTTAAAAAACAACTTTGGCCGTTCATAGTCATTGCGATAGTAAGTAACTGTTTCAACAGGTGAAGTTTGCCCTAAACGCACATAAAATCCCTTGAAAGTTGTCTGGACAGAAATTGGGATCTGCACTTCGCTGGTTGTTGAAGGTGAATTTAAACTGGGTTGGCTGCCATCGGTAGTAAAATAAACTGTTGAATTATTTTCAAAACTTTTTACAGTAACAGTTGTTGTTCCCTGAAATAAAGCTTCATATGGCAGGAATAAAGTGTTTTGGGGGAAAGAAAACATATAAAAAAACAGGAAGACAGCGGTTAAATTTGTTTTCATAGCAGCTTTTATTTTGTGTTATGCAGATAAAAATACGAAATTAAGAGTTCAGTCACCTTTTATTTTTTTTAAATCCTATATTTGTTACTCTTCAATTCTTAAAATAATTTCTAATGAAACTTAAAAATTCTTTAATCGCTCTGGCAGCGCCTTTTCTTATGAATGCCCAAAATGTAATGACACCCGAAACTTTATGGACACTCAATAAAATCGGTGTTTCAGCAGTTTCGCCTGATCAGGGTTCACTTGTTTACAGTGTGGGGAAAACCGATCTGAAAACTGAAAAAAACAACAGGAAGAATTATTTTTTAAATCTTAAAACCAATAGCGCCAGCGCTCTGGACCTTGGGAAAAAGTCACTTTTACAGTGGGATTCAAACGGTCTTTATGCGCAGGAGGGAGCTCAAATTTTTATTTCTAAAGACGCCGGAAAAACCTGGAAAGAATTTTACACCAGCGGCGAGGTCGATAATGTAGTAATCTCGCCGGACGGCAAGAAGATTGCCTTCAGCAAAGAAGTTACCGTAGAAAAAGTTCTTGGCAAAGATAAATATTCAGATGCTCCAAAATCTACCGCACATATTTATTCCGATCTTAACCACAGGCATTGGGATTATTTTAATGAAGGCAAGTACAACCATATTTTTGTGGTGAATATTTCGGATAAGGTGGAAAATGCCAAAGACCTTTTGGAAGGCAAAGCCTGGGATTCACCGCAGCGGCCATTTGGCGGAAGCGAAGACATGGTATGGAGTCCGGATTCAACCCAGCTTTTATATGTAACCAAAGCGCTCAGCGGTGCAGAATATGCCCAGTCCACCAACACTGATATTTACGCCTACGATGTAAATTCCGGTACTGTACGAAACCTTACAGGCAGTAACAAAGGCTACGATGTGGCGCCAAAATTCTCGCCGGACGGAAAATATATGAGCTGGCAGTCGATGGAGCGCGAAGGTTATGAGGCCGATAAAAATGACATCAAGATCTTTGAGTGGAAAACCGGAAAAGTCACCAACCTTACAAAGGACTGGGACGAGAGCGTGGCTGGAGATGTGCGCTGGGCGCAGGATTCCAGATCCCTGTATTTTACAACCGCTTTCCGCGGCACCAAACAGCTTTTTTCCGTCGGTTTGAATAACCCAAAAATAACACAGATCACAAAAGGTGATTTCGATGTAAATGAAATTTATGCCCAGAATAAAAACAGCCTCGTCGTTTCACGGACCGATTTTAACCACAACGCAGATCTCTTCTCGGTAGATGCGAAAAGCGGCAATATGACACAGATTACCGAGGTCAACAAAAAAGAATACGCGCAGATCACACCTTCAAAATCGGAACTGAAAATGGTAAAAACCACCGACGGAAAAGAAATGGGCGTATGGTTTATCTATCCCCCAAACTTCGATGCTTCAAAGAAATATCCTACACTTTTATATTGCCAGGGCGGTCCGCAGTCGGCACTAACACAGTTTTTCAGCGTGCGCTGGAATTTCGCCCTGATGGCGGCAAATGACTACATCATCGTAGCGCCAAACCGCCGTGGAATGCCGGGTTGGGGAACAAAATGGAATGAAGATATTTCAAAGGACTGGGGCGGTCAGCCGATGCGCGATTATCTTGCGGCGGCAGATTATGCGAAAACATTACCTTACGTAGATGGCGACAGGATGGGCGCGGTTGGTGCCAGTTACGGCGGCTACAGCGTATTTATGCTGGCCGGAATTCACGACAACAGGTTTAAAACCTTCATCGCACATGACGGACTTTTCGACATGAAATCGTGGTACCTGACAACTGAAGAACTCTGGTTTGCCAACTGGGATCTGGGAGGTTCGCCTTACGACAAGCCCACACCAAAATCTTACACCGAGTTTAACCCTTCCAATTACGTGAACAACTGGAACAAGCCGATCATGGTCATCCAGGGCGGCATTGATTACCGTGTGCCTTATGAGCAGGGCCAGGAAGCATTTCAGGCGGCTAAGCTGAAAGGTTTAAAAACAAAATTCCTTTATTTCCCAAATGAGAATCACTGGGTTTTACACCCTCAGAACGGTTTGGTTTGGCAACGCGAATTTTTCGAATGGCTAAAAGAAACTTTGTAAAACTGAAAGTCCGGATTTATCCGGACTTCTTTTTTAGAATTGGAAATACTAGTACTTTTTGGATTGTTTTTCAATTAAAGCTTTTCTAGAGCTGAACTTTAATTTTAAATCCGGAATTCATTTTCATGGTAATTTTATCAGCCGTGGCTCGGGCGGCCTGAACTTCTATAATTAAGGAATTCTGGCTGGTGCGGAAATATTCGATCAGTTCAGCATTTTCAATATTGAAGGTGATCGTGGTAGGATTGGTGTTGTCATACGCCGTTGCGATCAGACGTTCAGCCTGGTTTGGCGCTTTTACATAAATGTTTGCATTTTTAATTACGTCGAGCTGATTCCCAAGATCTGAATTTACATAATCCAAACTTAACGTACTCAGCTGTACCGACTTTAAATTATTGATGGAATATTTTGGATTATTCTGTTTGATCTGCGCATCAAGATCAATATTCATCGGAATTTCCGGTGTTCGGGTATACGTGGTTGTACTTACGGCTGCAAACGGGACCTGCAGTGTTGTAGAAAACGGCACATTAATCGGCGGCAGCGCATCAAGTACAGAATTCACGATATCCCGGCAACCGGTTACAAAAAAAAGACTGACCACAGTGGCAAGAACAATTAACTTTTTCATAATGATTATTTTGAGTGTCTTCTGCATTTATCGTTCCAAATCACCTGCGCCAAAATTCAAACGCGGGGGACTTGACAAACGCCTTTGAATGTCGTATATTTGCAGGCCGAAAAATTTTCGTTTTTTCGGACTTAATCTTTATATTACAGTAATTTGAAAAAGATGAAAACCTCGGATTTTAACTTCCATTTGCCTGAAGAGCTTTTGGCGGAACATCCGGCTGAACACAGAGACGACGCAAGATTAATGGTTTTGGACCGCAAAACGGAAACCATTGAACACAAAACATTTAAAGATGTAGTTGATTATTTCGACGAGCACGATCTTTTTATTTTTAACAATACCAAAGTTTTTCCTGCAAGATTATACGGTAACAAAGAAAAAACCGGCGCCAAGATCGAAGTTTTTCTTTTACGTGAACTCGACAAGGAAACCCGCGTTTGGGACGTACTCGTGGATCCGGCAAGAAAAATCCGTATTGGTAACAAACTTTTTTTCTCAGAAGATGAATCCCTTGTAGCGGAAGTGATCGATAACACCACTTCTCGTGGAAGAACACTGCGCTTTTTATACGACGGTTCCTATGAGGAATTCCGTGCGAAATTAAAGGAACTTGGCCAGACACCGCTCCCGAAATATATCAAGAGAGAAGTGGAACCCGAAGATGCAGAACGGTACCAAACGATCTATGCAAAACACGAAGGCGCTGTAGCAGCACCTACGGCAGGTCTGCATTTTTCCCGTCACCTGATGAAAAAACTGGAGATCAAAGGGATTGATTTTGCTGAAGTTACTCTGCACGTAGGTTTAGGAACCTTCAATCCAATTGAAGTTGAGGATCTCTCAAAACATAAAATGGAATCTGAAGAAGCGATCATCGACCAGCTCAATGCCGATATCATCAACAAAGCGGTAGAAGAGCAGCGCAGAGTTTGCGCCGTAGGAACAACGACCATGCGCGCGCTGGAAACTTCGGTTTCATCTAATAAAAAAATCGGTCCTTATCACGGTTGGACCAATAAATTTATTTTCCCGCCGCACGATTTCGGTGTTGCCAATGCAATGATCACCAATTTTCATACGCCTAAATCAACATTAATGATGATGATTGCAGCCTTTGCCGGAAAAGATTTTCTGATGCATGCTTATGAGGAAGCAGTGAAAAACAAATACAAATTCTACTCGTACGGAGATGCGATGTTGATTATATAAATATTATAAATGATAGATTATAAATTTTAGATTAAGTTCATTTCGGTGTTCTTAATCTAAAATTTATCATTTAAAATCTAAAATTCTTTTGAAAGATATTCGCACTTTATCGCTGGAGCAACTTACCCAATATTTTATTTCACTGGGCGAGAAACCGTTTCGTGCGAAACAGGTTTACGACTGGCTTTGGAGTAAAAACCTGCATTCCATCGAGGAAATGACAAACCTTTCGAAGGAACTTCGCGAAAAAATTGCCCAGGAATATACCATTAATCCGATCACAGTTGACGAACTGCAGAAATCAACAGACGGCACCATTAAAAACGGTGTAAAACTGCACGACGGACTGCTGGTAGAATCCGTACTGATCCCTACGGAAACCAGAACTACAGCCTGCGTTTCTTCTCAGGTCGGCTGCTCACTCAACTGTGAGTTTTGTGCCACAGCGCGCCTTAAAAGAATGCGGAATCTGGAAGTGGCCGAAATTGTGGACCAGGTTGCACTTATCGACAGGCAAAGCAAACTGTACTTTGACCGGCCGCTTTCGAATATCGTTTTTATGGGAATGGGCGAACCGATGATGAACTATAAAAATGTGGTAGAATCCATCAAAAAAATGACGGATCCCACCGGTATGGGCATGTCGCCGCGCAGGATCACAGTTTCAACATCCGGTATTCCCAAGATGATCAGGATGCTTGCCGACGAAAATCTGCGTGTAAAGCTTGCTTTCTCACTGCATTCAGCCATTGAGAAAAAACGGAATGAGATCATGCCATTTTCAGGCAAATTTCCGCTGACAGAAATTATGGAATCCCTTCAGTACTGGTATTCGAACACCGGAAATCCGATTACCTTTGAATACTGTGTCTGGAAAAACATTAACGATACCGACGAAGACATTAAAGCCTTGATCCGTTTCTGCAAGCAGGTTCCCAGCAAAGTGAATCTCATACAGTACAATCCGATCGGCGACGGTAAATACGATCAGTGTAATAAGGAGGCAGAGGAAAACTATGTGCGTCAGCTGGAAAAAGCCGGGATCACCGTTCTTATACGGCGCAGCCGTGGTGGCGATATCGATGCCGCCTGCGGTCAACTGGCGAATAAAAGCAGCGACTGATGTTTTCGCACATCGGTAAAAGCCGCACGCCACGCCATAATCTGGCGATCGCCTCACTGCTTTCATTTGTTGCAGGTTTGGTCAATGTGGTGGGTTTCTTTTCCGTACACCGCCTAACCACAAACGTGACCGGCCATTTTGCCTTTTTTATTGAGGAAATTTTCAAATTCAACTTCCAGGCTGCGTTTCATTTTGCACTTTTTGTTTTTGCCTTTTTTCTGGGGGCTTTTCTGGCCAACTTCATGGTAGAAACCTATTCACGCATCCGGGAAAATGAAACTTATGTTCTGCCTGTAATCAGCGAAGCGGTGATTCTTCTGGTCATCGCCATTTCAGGAAATTTTCTGATACAGCAAAGTCCCGATCTTATCGCGCTGAGTCTGCTTTTCGCAATGGGCATGCAAAACTCACTCGTAACAAGCATTTCGAAATCTATCGTACGAACCACACACCTTACCGGCTTATTTACCGATATGGGAATCGAATTTTCCCAGCTTTTTTTCTATAAAGATAAAGTGCACCAAATCAAACTCATCAAGTCCATCAAATTGCGGCTTACAATCATTCTGATGTTTTTTTCAGGCGGCATCGTTGGCGGAATTCTTTTCGATTTTTTCGGCATCCAATCTTTGATTCTTGGAACAGTATTGTTGACCGCAGGTTTGCTGTACGACTTTATAAAAATTAAAATCCTTTTAATAAAACGACACCGATCATGAAGAAGCTTCTGGCGATTACAGCCTTATTTGTTTCACTGAGTTTTTCTGCGCAGCAAGATTATGAATGGCTGAAACTTAATCCTTTCCAAACCGCTGTATTTGGCGATACACTGGTCGAAAACTCAGGTCTGGAATTTATCCGCGGCAAGCTTTATACCTTTAATGACAGTGGAAATACGTCGGAAATCTTTGAGATCGATAAGCATTCAGCTGTCATTAAAAAAGTTTTTAAAACAAACCTTAAAAATCAGGATTGGGAGGCCATCGCGAGTGATTCCACCAGCTTGTACATCGGCGACATCGGCAACAACCGTGGAACCCGCAAGGATCTTGTGATCTATAAAATCCCGTTCAATGATTCGTTAGACCTGACTTCCATTAAAGAAATTCCTTTCTATTACCCCGAGCAAACCAGTTTCGAGCCACAGAATCTAAATAATGATTTCGATGCAGAATCGATGATTTTCCTGAACGGAAAGATTCATGTCTTTACGAAAGAATGGTTTTCCAAAGGCGTGACACATTATACTGTAAATCCCAACTTGCCGGAAAAACAGGCCGCACAGATAGTTGAAAACTATAAAACCGATTTCGTGGTGACTGATGCATCGTACTTCAAAGGCAGACTTTATCTTGTAGGTTACACCAAAAAATTTGAGATCTATCTTTCTGTTTTTAATGAAACTTCCCCCGGAATATTCTTTGACCAGAAACCCAAAAAATATTTTCTGGGAAGTACGCTGGCGGTGGGTCAAATCGAGGGAATCGCTGTAGATGAGTCCGGCGCTTATATTTCCGGCGAAGAATTCCGCTCTCCACTGGGCAGATCAAAAGCGCGCCTTTATTTTATCCCCGCTGAAAAACTGAAGTAATTTCCCTCAGGCAAAGGTTTTCTCCGCAGATTAGGTTTTTAATAATTATATTTGCGTTTACGTAATAATTCCCAACATATACAGAGTGGCCCACATTGTAGAAGAGATTAAAATGCCGATCAACGCAGAGATGAAACTTTTTGAACAGAAGTTTTACGAATCGATGCAGAGTAATGTGCCGCTGCTCGATAAGGTTACACGTTTTATTGTGACGACGAAAGGAAAGCAGATGCGCCCGATGTTTGTCTTCCTGTGTGCAAAACTGTTCGGCGAGGTTAATGAAAAAACTTTCCGCGGCGCGTCCATGATCGAGTTGATCCACACCGCGACTTTGGTGCACGACGATGTTGTGGACGAAAGTTTTAAAAGACGTAATTTTTTTTCCATCAATGCGTTATGGAAAAATAAGATCGCAGTTCTAGTCGGCGATTATCTTCTTTCAAAGGCGGTTTTACTCTCAACCGATTACAAGGATTATGATCTGTTGAGTGTGATCTCCACCACGATTCGGGAGATGTCGGAAGGTGAGCTTCTGCAGCTCGAAAAAGCCCGCAAACTCGATATTACAGAAGATGTGTATTTTGAAATCATACGGCAGAAAACAGCTACGCTCATTGCAGCATGTTGTGAAGTCGGCGTGCTGAGCAATACCGATGATGAAACAATGGCGGCAAAAATGCGCGAATTTGGCACTTTAACCGGCATGGCTTTTCAGATCAAAGATGACCTTTTCGATTTCCTGACTTCGAATATTATAGGAAAACCCGTGGGCATTGATATTAAGGAACAGAAAATGACTTTGCCACTGATCTATACGCTGCGAACTGCAAATGCTGACGACAGGAAATATTATTTCAACACCATCAAGCGTTTTAACAATGATACCAAACGGGTAAAGGAACTGATCGAGTTCGTGAAAAAATCCGGTGGTTTAAGCTACGCAATCGGTGTGATGAAAGATTATCAGCAAAGAGCAAAAAATATCCTGCAGGAACTCCCGGCAGGTGAGGCCAGACATTCGCTGGAACTGATGCTTGATTACGTGATCGAAAGGAAATATTAATTTCTTCGCAGGAGTGCGTCGAGTTCGAGCGCGTTTTTTATTCCTGCCGTTCCCCAGGTATTATTAAAAAAAACAAAAACTTTTCCTTTAAAATTCTTCAGTTCTTTGGCTAATGATTCCAGTTCTTCTGCGGCATACTCAGATTTGAAAAGGACGGGAATGCCGTGCAAACGGTAATACAACAGGCTTCCATTATTGACCATTACCGCACGCGGCAGATCTTTGGGATAACTGACGCCGGAAAACACGATGTTATTTGCTTTCAGTTTTTCGTAGACCTGCTCGGTCCACCAGGATTTATCGCGAAATTCAACAACATTAACGAACTTAGGATCGGCACTTTCGATTAAGTGAGCCAAATTCTCTTCACTGAATTTAAAACTGCCCGGTAACTGAAACAGAAATCCCGCGACTTTCTCCTTTAAGCCGGAACAAATGTGACTGCAGAATACTGAAGTTTCTTCGGCTGTATCATTTAACTTCTTAACGTGGGTAATGTTTTTTGGAATCTTAAGGAAAAATTGAAAATCTTCCGGTGTCGCGTCATACCATTTCTCAAGGGTTTTAAGCATAGGCTTCCGGTAAAAAGTGGAATTGATCTCCACTGTCTTTAAATGTTCAGCATAATATTGTAAATGATCTCTTGACGGCAAATTTTCCGGATAGAAAAAACCTTTCCAATAACCCTGTGTAAAGCCCGAACAGCCAATAAAATACTTATTCCTCATCTTTTTTTAGTAAACCGTCAGTAAGTGAGGTCCACTGGAATTTGCTTCCTATAACCATGCCGCCAACAGCGACCAGGTTGTTCCGTAATTTTTCCAGCAGATTTAGATCTTCGGTGTTTGGAATTTCATTCCTTGCAAGTACAGCAGCCGTTATTTTGGAGCCCTCTCTTTTAATTAAAAAATTGGAGGTAGCGGAATCGGTAAAAAAGTGTGCGATCTTGCCATTTTTTTTATGCGGATCTTCACAGGGACGAACACGCATATATGCGGTTTGTGAAGTTTCGTGATCTTCTTCTTCAACCACTTCCAGGCGCACCCAGTCATAAGAATCCCCGGTGGGATTATGCAGACCGGGAACTTTAATCCTCAAATAATCGTTGACTTTCGGGAAATCGAGAGACAATTCGCCGCCGGGGTTCCGTAAGGAAAACTCAGCTTTCTCCTTTCCTGCATACAGTTCCCAGGAATTTACGTCGAAAAATCTCTTTTTCAGATCCCGGAAAAAATCTGCCGCTTCCTTTTCTGTGTCAAAAATTCGCTCAGAAATGTTATCGCTACAGTTGCCTTCTGTTTGTTTAGGAACTTTGTGGTACATGACTTTATTTAATGATTATTTGCTGAATTCTTCAATTATTCTTTTGTTAAAGGCCGGCAGATCGCCCGGATTTCGGCTGGTCGTAAGGTTTCCGTCGGTGATTACTTCAGAATCTTCCCAGGCGGCGCCAGCGTTTTTAAGATCCTGAGATATCGATTTATAGGAAGTCATTTTTTTGCCTTTTACAACATCCGCATTAATGAGGGTCTGTGGACCGTGACAAATTGCGGCGACAGGCTTATTTGCCGAAAAGAAGGATTTAACGAATTTTACCGCATTCTCATCATTTCGCAAGGTATCCGGATTTATCACGCCACCAGGCAAAACCAAAGCATCGTAATCGCTTTCCTTTGCATGATCCACGGTTTGATCCACATCTACAGGATCGCTCCATTCGTGATCTTTCATACTTTTTATCTGTCCCGCTTTCAGCGAAATGATTTCGACTGTCGCGCCGGCTTCTTTTAATGCTTTCACCGGACTTTCGAGTTCAGACTGTTCATAACCATCAGTTGCAAGAACTGCAATCTTTTTATTTTCTAAAGTGTTCATAAAAATTTATTTGCAAAACCTGAAACAGAAATTGTGCCCTTTTTAACTGCTTAAAAAAGTTTGCGGCATATTTTTTCTAAATTAAAAGAAGCCGTCTCAAAACTGAGGCGGTTTTTTTGTGATTTTTTTTGCAAAGTATTGTCTATTTTATAGTTGTTTTGTATCTTTAAGTATTGATAATCAATGATATGAATATTAAATTTAAAGATTATAATCAACAACAAAACTGGTTATTCCCGCCCTCAATCGAGGAATTGATTCCGGAAAGTCATCCTGTTCGCATCGTTAATGGGGTTATTGAGCAACTTGATCTGAGACTGCTCATTGAGGAGTATAGTAAAGATGGCAAACCCAGCTTTCATCCCAAGATGATGCTCAAGGTAATGGTTTACGCTTATATGGATAATATCTATTCCAGCAGGAAAATCGAAAAA
>NZ_AULL01000013.1 GCF_000422265.1 Kaistella palustris DSM 21579 | reverse complement strand
AACAACCAGACCACTACAGGTGAGAAGTATGCGATTTATTCAGGATCTGCCAAAACGGTATATTCCAATATCGATTACAACGATTATTATACAACCGGAGCAAACCTTGGTTTTATAGGATCTGCACGAGCTACACTGGCTGATATTCAGACCAACTTTGGCGGTAACACACATTCAGTTAACGTGAAACCAACATTTGTATCCGAGACCGATCTCCACCTTACAACTGCCAACGCAGGTTTAGACGGAAAAGCAACACCGCTTGCTGAAGTTACTGTAGACATTGACGGTGAGACAAGAAACGCAACAACACCGGATATAGGTGCTGATGAGTTTACCGGTCCAATGGCTGTAAATGATAACACTGCGAAAGGTGTTAAAATTTATCCGAACCCTGTTGTAGATTTCGTGAATATTAATTTCTCCTCGAAAATCGATTCAGTAGAAGTTTACAACGTAGCAGGACAAAAAGTAGTGACCAAAACATGGAATGCTGCTTTCGGTACAATGGATATGAGAAATCTTACTCCAGGTATGTATATCATTAAACTGAAAACAGGTAATGACGTGCAGTCTGTAAAAGTGATTAAGAAATAATTTTTCTAAAAGCTTTATCACATGAAGTCCGGGTTCGCCCGGGCTTTTTTTTGTGCAAAGTTATCCTGGATAATTAGCAGAATTTCTAAGTAACGTGCTGTAAAATTGAAGGTAAAGATAATTTCTGCTGCGCTAATGCTCAATTAAAAACTCGCTTTAACCTGCATAGATCCGATGTGAATGGTGCGTTCGCCGGAATTACGCCCCTCATAATTCAGATTGATCTGTATAAATGAGTTAAGTGCCTGTTGCAGGAATACCGACCACACCTGATTTTTGCCCGGTTTCAAACCATCGAGCATCTGGTTTCCTACGATCGAAAAGTTATTCCCCGTGAAATCATTATTAATAAAAGAAAAACTCCCGCGTACTGAGGTTTTTTTGCGTTCCCACTGCAGACTGCCGGTAAGGTCAAAGGTTTTCAGAAACTCTTCGCCATCCGCACGTTTTTTCTGTCGCAGCGCCGTGGAGAGTTCTGCCTGTACAGCTTCCGTAAATTTATAGGTTGCCTTGGGCTTGGTTTCGAAATTATTTAAAATAAAATCCCGGGACGTAAAAAGTTGGGAAGCGTTTTCAATATGATGCAGCGCGTTTTCCCAATCCGCACGAAAGTCTTTACTGAACCAGTAACCGATATTTAAAAAATGTGAAGTTTGTGACCTTTCCTCGTTGCTGAAGTTGGCATTGATCAGATTTTCATTAGATATAAACCGATAATTCCCGTTCCAACCCGACTTATCTGTAGGATTGAACTGCGCCGAAGCCAGGAGATTCTGGTTCTTCAGGATCTGATCATCATTCTTTTCGAAAGGATTCAAAACCAAAACGCGGCTTCGTTTGTAAAACGAGTTTTGGGAATTCAGTGAAATATTAAAATTCCAGCGCTTCAGGAAGTCGTTCTCAGAATTAAATATCACCGAAGGGTTCACGAACAGAGCGAGCTGCACTTTGTTTTTGTTAGAGGGAATGTAGTTTACAGTATTGGTGTAGATCCTTATATATTGCGCCAGATCAGCATATTCAGCGATCTCGAATTCATCAAGCTGCTGTATGCCATCGCCATTGTAATCCGTCCACTTGTAAATTCCCTGGCCGTCGGTAACTTTTACGTACTGAAACTCCCGCTGAGCTTCCTGACCATTGCCGAGTTCGTAAAATGCCTGCAAACGCATACCATTGCGGAAAAGCTGCTGGTTATAAAGAATATTCCCCACCACGAAATCCTGGTTGTAACTTGCTGTTGTCTGCTGGTCCTGGTAAAACATCTTGCGGTAATGTACCAGCGCACTTAGGGTGGTTTTTTCTGTTTTAATGAGTTGGCTTTCTGCCATGATTCCCAGGATCTGATTCATGTTTTCGAGGGAATTGTTCCGCACCGAATCATTATCACGAAAATAGACGCGCGCGAGAAGCCTGTTCCGCACGGAGTCACTGATCTTTTTCTGCACAAAAACTTCTTTCCAGCTAAAACTTGTAATATCCAGCTGCTCTGTTTCATTGAATTTTTTCATGTTGTGTTCCATATTCGCACCTACAGCCCAACTCCCGGTAGAAGTGGTATATTCCGAGATAATCCCACTGCGCACGAACTGTGTATTTTGAAAAACAGCTTTGGTATCGAGATAAGAAACTTTTCCGGTGGTGTTGAATTTGCCTTTGATCCAGCCAAAATCGAGATCGTTTTTTATACCGCGGTAACTTTCCTTTTCGTCGAGGTAATTGAGTTTATAATTCAGGAAAGACCGGTTGGTCCATTGATTAAGAAAATTAAAGATGAGCCGGTTTTGGGTGATCTGATTGAATTCCTGCGCCAGATTAAAATCCCGGGAAAATTCTACGTCATTGATCCGGTCCAGAATGTGGAAACGTGAATCGATGTGTTGGTATTCAAAACTTGGCGTGCCTTTCCAGGAACCGCGGGTAAATGTTTTATAGCCGAACACACGGCCTGCGTATCCCGTATTTTGATTGGAATCCTTTGAGGAAAAGAGATTTACATCAAAATTACTTAAGGAGATATCAGCGCCGATTTTACCCTCACTCAGCAGAAATTCGGAATTTGCCGAAAAGACCTGCGATTTTTGCGGAGCCGGCAGTTTGCGGACTGCTCTGTAATCGCCTTGGTTTGGTCCCACATACTCGAAGACGCGTCCGTTGTTGGTAGTTTGTTTTATCATATAATCGCCCAGATTTTGCCCGAAATAGGTAAATGCCACCTGGTACAAAGTTTCGGACTGCGCCGTAGAAAACCGGTAAAAGCTCCCCGCTGGATCCTGGACCAGTTCGTAAAGTATTTTATTCACATCATATTCGGAAACAATTCCCGAAGGCGCAAACGTAAGATTAGTGTCGTTTCCTGCATTTGCAAGGATCTGCTCATCTTCTTTGCTGAGGTTTAAGGCGAGTGGTGCATTTTTATTGTCATTCTCCAAAAACCAGTTGAAGCCGAATTTCATTTTTTCCCGCTGATGTTTTACGGCACCCGTCACCAGAAAACGGGTATAGTTCCTGTTCGCATAATTGTAGGAAATGGTAATGAAATTCTGTTTAAATATGGGCCGAAAACTTGTGAATGTAATTTCGCCGGTATTATAATTAATGACGTAATCCTGATTCTCGCCGCGTTTCATTAATATACCGTCAATAAAAACCTGGTCCGAGCCGGAGATAATGGTGATGAACTGTTCGGCGTTTTTTCCTGTAAGCCTGTACGGTCCCTGATTGCCCTCGACTCCCTGAAAGCGGATGCGGTGAAACTCACTCCGCGCGACTCCTGCAGATAAATCAAAGGAAGTTTTATTGTGGCTACCGAAGAGGGTTTGAAACTGCAGGCCCATGCTCCTGCGCTGAAACCGTGCAAAGTAAGTGCTGTCATTGACGAGATCAAGATGTCCGGCCCGCAGGATCGAATTATCTTTAATGTTAAGCTGCATATAGATCTTATCAAATTCTTCCAATGTCTGCGTATAGCCATCCGCCTGAATGGGCAGATTATGATCGGATATCGACGCAAGAACCGAAACATCTTTTGACAGTTTTCCCGAAATCTGCAGATCCATAGAACTCTGCACGCTTTGTCCCTGGTTATTCCCGAACGTGATGCCGCGAATGATGGAACCTTTTGAGTTTAGATCTCCCAGTAATTGAGCGCGTGGATTTTTTACAAGAACACCTTCATCCACAACGATCTTATTGTGCGTTCTTATAAAATCCAGTGTATCACGGGAAAACACATCCTTATCAATTTTGGCAGCGAGTATGGAATCTCTTTTAATGGAATCCTGTGTTATATTTGGGTTTTTCCATGTAAAGATCTGCGCCGTGCACATTTGTACTGCTAAAATGAGGAGGGAAAAGAGGAGTTTTGGAGTCAAATTTTCTCGTAAAAGGAGTTTGTAAAGTAACGAAAAACTGCTTTTAAAATTGTTTTATGACATATATTAGGAAATGTTTGCGCGATTAGGAAATCCGCAATAAAGTATGTATTTTCGCGCCTAATATTAACCTTATTAATTTTTAGTTATGAAAAAAATCTATTCTTTATTCGCGGCTGTAGCTTTAGCTGCAACAGTAAGCGCACAAACAACCGTTTTTAGCGCCACTTTCGATGATGTGAACGGTACCGGCGGAAACGACGGAGCCTGGAGCGGATCTGCGGCCAACACCGCGGCAACCGCACCTGCAGACTGGGTGTATTCCAACATGTACAAAGGTGACCAATGCTTAAAAGGAGGAACCGGCAGCAAGCTTGGATCTATTACCACACCTGCATTAACCGAACTTTCCGGTGTTGCTACGCTTACTTTCCGTGCGGGCGCCTGGGATGGTGCCAGCGAGAAATTAACATTGAATGTGGATATTATCGGTGGTGGTACTTTGGATATGACGACTGTAACGATGGTTAAGGGAGCATTTACAACCTATACAATTCAGATCACTGGAGGCACATCCACCAGTAAACTTGTGTTTGCTGCCGCAGTTGCTGCAAACAACAGATTCTTTATTGATGATATCGTGGTTAAAGCACCTACTCAGGCAGTGGGCAACGTAAACGCGGCCAAAGTGAATCTTGTGAAAAACACAGTTGTGGGTAACTCTATTTTGTTTGCAGATAAAGCAGATATAAAAGTGATCAATACCAACGGTCAGGTAGTTAAGACTGCTTCTGTAAACCAAAATACAGCTTTGGACGTGGCGACTTTACCAAAAGGTATGTATATCGTAACTGCAGTTGTTAACGGTAACAAAATTTCACAAAAAATTATGAAAAAGTGATTTTCAGAAATATTTTTCCAAAGGTTATCAGCAATGGTAACCTTTTTGCATGACAAACATTAGTATTATAAAATACAGAATCGAAAAACAAATTCGTAAATTTGCTTTATCAAATAAAATATTAACAACTTAATTTAAAAAAAAATGAAAAAATTATTTACTGTTTTAGGCGTAATTGCGTTAAGTTCAACTGCTTTTGGCCAGGAACTGCTTGTAAATCCAGGCTTTGAGAGCGGTCTTGCTCCTTGGGCAGCAGGTCCCACAGCAAGTTATACAGCACCTATGATTGCTACAACGGCACCACATACCGGCGCTAACTATGCTGCGTATGCGGGAGTTACAGCTACCACAGGTTTTTACCAGACTGTTCCCATTACCGAAGGTAAATCTTATACAATTTCTTTCTGGTACAAATCCGCTGGTGATGATTCCGATACAAGACTTTGGAGTTTATACAAAACCGTAGCAGGTGGAGCTCCTGTTTACACCACTCCGGACGCGACAACAGATAGTTTCAGAACAAACAACGGATATTTGCCGTCAGCGGCTCAGTGGACTATGTATACTGCTACAATGCCTGCCGGCCCGGGAAGTACCGTACTTGAAGTTGCGGTGCGTGCATACAACAATGCTACCATTGCTGAGTTCGATGACTTCTCCGCTTACGAAGCCGGAACTATGGCAGTGACCGACGTGAAAGCGTTTGACAGCCAGGTGAAAATGAATACCATCGTAGGAAATGATTTGCAGGTTATGCTTCCAGGAAGAGCAACTGTAAATATCTTCTCTGCAGACGGTAAACTGATCAGTTCAAACAGAATCAACAATGCTGAAAAAATCAATACATCTTCTCTGGTAAAAGGAATATATATTGTAACAGTTGATAACGGTTCTGCAAAAGTGAGCAGAAAAGTAGTTAAGAACTAATTGAATTTTTATTCATAAATGAAGCCGCCTCGTCTTTTGACCTGGCGGCTTTTTTTTAAAGATCATGCTAAAACCAGCCTCTTCTAAAATAGCTGGTAATCGCAGAGAAGTTTAAACTGAGTGTGAACCGGATCCTGCGGCCATAATCCTTAAATGAAGGTTCAAAACCCAGTGAGCTCTGAACGGGAAAATAAACCTCCAGAAAATCGGGAATCACTTTTAACTTCACACCGGAATCCCAGATGAATCGCGGATCCACGGATTTGTTTTTATAGACCGCCGCATCTGCATACACGTTAAACCAACGCCAGACATGCGAATCTACATTCACGGAAGAAATCCACTGATCGACTGTACCTCCGACAAAAGATTTAAATCCACCGTCGGCGATGATAAGCTGCTGCGCCAGTACACCTGTGGTCGCACTTTGCCCCAACAGTCCGTATGAAAAGGAATAATTGGAAATCCGCGAAATGCCATAATCGAAAAGTGAATTTTTGGTTTTATTTGTAATGAAATATCCGGCAAAGAAACGCATACTTATTTTCTTGTCCTGTGCATATTCCCAGCGGTACGAGGCCTCACCGGAAACTTTCTGAAAATCCTCCATGAGCTGCAAACCGCCACCGATATATTTCTCGTGGATCATCGAGCGGTCGGAATAAGCGTAACCCACATTCCAGAGGTTATATTTTTTATAATCAGTTGCTGAAGGAAAACGCGGGTCCAGATCCTTATGGTAAAAATTATATGAAAATCCTAAACTCCGCCCGATATCGCTCCTGGGATTTTTAGTAAAATTAAAATTCGCAAAAACAGAAATTTTCTGGTATTTCAGCTCATAATCATAATGAAAGTACGAGCCGGATACGCCCACATCCAAACTTCGGTAAAAACTTTGTGCAGGCTGAAAAGAGTAAGCTACGCCGCCGGAACCTGTCAGTTTCCCTGTTCCTGTACTGAAATACGGCGTAACAGAATAATTGAATTTTCGGTAAAATAAAGATGTGTTTCTGAAATTTAAGCCTACAAGTACGCGGTCATACGCATTGAAGTTCATTCGCGGATTCAGATAAATCTCATTGTATTCCGGGTTAGGAATATCCTTGAAAAGTTTCAGATTGATCTTTTTAGTGTTCGCAAAAAGTCCTTTCGTATACAGGTAATTATTGCGAAAATTTTTCTCGGGGAAAATATATTCATCATTAATGATGATTTTTTCGGCATTTGACTGTGGAATGGTATAAACCACGGGTTTTTGGGAATTATTGGTATCGAACCAGAAAGCCCTTTTTTCGCCGTCTTCCGTTTCGGTTTCTATTTTAAAGGGAATTTGCTGAGACGTGTTTTTCGAGATCTTTACATCGAAGTGATCTTCTTTTTTTACATATCTTTTTAGTTTGAAATCTACACGGTTTTTGCGCTGAAAGAAATCTTCGAGAAAAGCGGCAGAATATCCCGATGCAACAGTCAGCTCATCCAAAAAGTTTTTCTTATCGATGTGTTTGCCGGAGTTTTCCGCTAAATATCCGGTAATGAAATCGTCAAATTTTTCATTTCCCATTTTTTCCCCTACAAACGAAAACAGGCTACCGGTTTCAAAATGGCTGACCGCACTGGCATTGAAATTACTCAGCCGGTCAAACGGCGTATTGATTTTTTGATCCAGATTCTGCGTCATGATATACTGGTACGCGAGACCATAACGTTCAGAAAGTTTCAGTTTGGAGGCGTGGAAAAGTTTCAGCGGCTTTAATCCAAAAACTTTTAAATTCTCGGGCAGGTCGCCGAGGAGTAAAGCATCTTTGTAATAACGGTCGATATACTGAATTTCCAGGTAAGTCTGCAAACCGTTTGTAAGCCAGTGATCCATATTTTTTTCAAAAATCGCCGACTGCGCTATGATATTCTGGGAGAGAATGCTGAAATAATTCAAGTCTGTGCGCTGTGCTTCTGTAAAAAGCTGATACCGGAATTTCCAGAATTTAATGTCATCAACACCGGTAAAATTTTCACTCTGTCTGAATTTTTTACTGATGAAAATTTTAGCGGGAAGTGTACCGATCTTATTTTTAATAAAACTCAGCTGTAAAGGAAGATAGAATTCCAGATTTTCCTTTTCTGCTGCACTTAAGTGATAGCCGAAAACAACTTTTACCGGCGCGCCGTCAATATAAGTTGAAATTGTTTCCAGAGGATGTTCAGAAATCAAAAATTCCGGATCGGTATTAAGTATTCCTTCGAAATAATTCGGCTGTATTTCCTGCAGATTGCTTGCTGAGTAATAATTTACCGGGACATCCAGATTTACTTTCCAGTAATTGCCGGGACTTTGATTTTCTTCTATATCTTTATAGTACTTAGGTTGTTGACCGGCCGTTTCGAAACCGTCGGGAACAAGAAAGAAATATTTTAGTGCAGCAGTTCCGACGCCAGTTCCATATCCCGTAAATTTCTGCGAGGGGAGTTGCAACAAATACTCCAGGTCGAGAGTTATTTTTTGACCGGGCTTTAAAATGTCACTCAGCGTTATGAAAATATTTTCAGCCGACAGGTCAAAGTCAGTGAATACGTGGCCATTTATTGTTATCTGTAAGTTTTTTAACGCACCGAGTTCCTCTGGTGCCGCAAAATATAAATCAGATTTACGGTCTTGGAGTTTCCGGTCTAGCAATGCCGTATTGCGGGTTTTGTACGCGGCAATCCAGTTGAGTAATTTAATATTCCGGAGGTCGGCACCTGTCGTATTTTGGTAGATAATCTCCTGCTTTACCGAGATTTCACGCAGGTCATTTGATATTTTAGCGTCTATGTAAATGCTGTCACGCTGCGCATAAATAGCGACGTAGTTCAGAACAAATAATAAACACCAAAAATATCTTTTCATCTTCAAATCAAACTCAAATATAATGATGTTTTTTCTAAAGTTCCCTGATTTCTGGCACTTGTAAAATAATTGTTAATTTTGGTTAAATATTTCATGTTGAAGCAATTTCATCCGCTGCTGTTTTTACTTATACTGTTCTGTGGCCACGCTGTGGGTGCGCAGGTTGCCGAAACAACTGCTCCCTTACTTTATGACCAGAGTAAATCAACGATCCGCAAAAGATTTACACCACCAAAAGGTTATGCGTGGGTGAACGAAGTTCCTGGCAGTTTCAGTGAATATCTTGTGAATTTCCCGCTGCACCCGCCGAATTTTCCCATCCGCGATTATCGCGCCGTGCCTATTGAAAAGCAGAGTTTTCACGTAGCTATTTTAAAGATCGATGTCGGTGACCGTGATCTGCAGCAATGCGCCGATGCCTGGATGAGACTTTATGCTGAATATCTATGGTCTCAAAAAAGGTATGATGAGATTGCTTTTGAATTTACCAGTGGTCAGCTTTTCACCTGGAACGATTACAAAAACGGCGTACGTACAAAAGAATACAAAAACCGCGTGCGCTTTTACAAAACCGGAATTGTTGATGATTCCTACAGTAATTTTCGCCGATATCTGGTTGTTATTTTCAGGTATGCAGGAACGATTTCGCTTGACCGCGAATCTGTTTCTGTGTTGAACAATAAGGAAATTAAAACGGGGGATTTCCTTATAAAGCCTGGAAGTCCCGGGCATTCTGTAATTGTAGTAGGAGTGGCCAAAAATGCGGCGGGTAAAAGGCTTTATCTGTTGGCTGAAAGTTTTATGCCTGCGCAGGATATTCATATTTTAAGGAATCCTTCCAACATAAAACTTACACCATGGTACGAAATCGATATAAATTCTCCCCAGACTTATACTGCGAAATACATCTTTAAACCAACTTCGGTAAAACGTTTCCATGCCATCGCCGACAAAGAAAAGGAGAATCCTTAAAATAAGAATTCTCCCTTAAAAATATTAAAACCTGAAATTTATTTTTCGGTAAGCTCGAAATCGCCCTTAATTCTTACCATATCGCTTACTATTGCTTCCGGAAACTTGGCTCCGATCCCGAAATCTGACCTTTTCAAAGTTCCCAAAACCTGGTAAGCGTATGTCACCTTTTTATTCATTTGGTTTACGGTAGAGCCGCGGTACACCAATACCAGAGAAACCGGTTTCGTAACACCGTGCATCGTAAGATTACCTTTCATGGTGTAATAGTTTTTGTGCTTACCTTTCGCTATCGAGGTAGAAACGAAGTCCATTGTCGGGTAAGTCGCTGCATCGAAAAAGTCAGCGCTTTTCAGGTGATTATCGCGTGCTTCTACATGTGTTGAGATCGAATTTATGTCTGAACTGAAAGTAATTTTAGAATTGATGAAACTTTTTTCATCCAGCATCACTGCCATACTGTTGTCGTCAAAATTGCCGGTAATATCGTTAATTCCCAAGTGAATTACAGTAAACTGAATTCTGGAATGGGCTGCGTCACTTACCAGGACTTTTTGTGCAAATGCTGACACTGTGAACAGAGTTACCGCAACAAGGGAGATCATTTTCTTAAACATACTTTTCAATTTATTTTGTTAAAATTATCTTACAAAGATAAGGCGATTATAAGAGGCCGGCCTTGACCTAAGATAAGAAGCGTTTTGAAAGGTCCCTGTTTTTAGCATTGAAAGCTTATTTTTGCAGTATCAGCACTTCTATGAAAAACACACTTTCCAATTCCATTTTATATTTACTCAGTATTTCGGCCGGACTTGTTGTGGCCAACTTATATTATAACCAGCCGCTGCTTCATGATATTGCCGTGAGCCTTCATGTAAGCGATGCGCAGGTGAGCAACGTCGCACTCTCAACCCAGATCGGCTACGCGCTGGGCTTGCTGCTGATCATTCCGCTTGGTGATAAGATCAATAATCTGAAGATCATCCGCATGGATTTTTTAGTATTGGTTTTGTCACTGCTTGGCGCGGCACTTTCGCAGTCACTGGTGTTTCTTGTCATCGCCAGTTTTCTGATTGGCTTTACGTCCACTCTTCCACAGTTGTTTGTACCCATGGTTGCGCATCTCAGCAATGACCAGGGCCGTGGCCGCGCGATAGGAATTGTAATGAGTGGTTTGCTGATCGGCATTTTGGGCAGTCGTGTATTGAGTGGTCTTGTGGGGGAATACTTTGGCTGGCGAAGTGTTTTTTATGGAGCGGCCGGAATTATGACTTTACTTTTCTTTTTATTGAATGCAAAACTGCCGGTGATCCGCCCGAAATTTGGCGAGAGTTATTTCAAGCTGATGAAATCTCTGTGGCATTATTTTAAATCGGAACCTACTCTGCGGCTGGCAACTTTGCGCGGAGCGCTTGCTTTCGGGAGTTTAAGCGCATTTTGGACTACACTTGTTTTCCTGATGGATGATTCTTTCGGATACGGAAGTGCTGTGGCCGGTGGCTTTGGTCTGTTTGGTATTGCAGGCGCGCTTGGTGCCACTGTAGTAGGTAAACTAAATAACCGCGTACAGAAGAGCACACTTATTCTTGCAGGAACCTTATTAATCTTACTTTCCTGGTTCATATTTCTGTTTTCAGCCCATTCGCTTGTCGGCCTGGTGATTGGTGTGATTCTGATCGATCTCGGCGTTCAGGGTGTGCACATCACCAATCAGAATATCGTATTTTCCAGAAACACCGAAGCCAGAAACCGTGTAAACACAATTTATATGGTCGGCTTTTTTATTGGAGGCGCAGTCGGTACCACTTTGGGTTCACTTGCCTGGAACTCTTTTGGCTGGACCGGTGTTTCAGTGTTGGGGATTCTGTTATCCGGTGGTATTCTTGTGCTTCAAATTTTTACGCGGAAAAGAATTGTTTGATTTTCAGGAGTGAAAATCCGTGACTTTTTTTAGTATTTAATATCCACAATCTCGAACACGGTTTTTCTGGAACCTAAGTCGAGCACAGCTTTTTCACCTTTTTTCTTATGAAGAAGTGCTTTGGCCAGAGGCGTCACAAATGAAATTTTACCCTTCGAGATATTGGCTTCATCTACACCTACAAGCTGAAAAGTTTGCTGCATTTTATTTTCTGTATTTATAAAAGTCACCTTGGCGCCAAAATGAATCTCGTCCTGTGGGAGTTTTTGGCTGTCGACAATTTTTGCAGAAGCAATACGCTCATTGAGCAGCTGGAGTTTTGCGTTAAGATGATTAAAGGCGATTCTGTATTCTTTTTCCTGGGACGAATCCAGGTTTTCCTGGTCGCGAAGAAGGTCTTCGCGCTCGTTGAGCAAAGAATCCATGCCATTCTGGGTTACAAGATTTTCGGAACCAGCAGGCAGATCGGCACGTGGCGGCACGAGCGGTACTTCTTCCTGATCATCTTCTTTTACAAATCCGCGGCTCATAATATTTTTATTTAATGCTTATCAGTGCAATTTCCAGTCCGAATAATTTTCATTAATAAGAAAAAAACTTCCGAAAAAATCCGGAAGTGTAATGTACTTTTAATTGAGTTACTTTAAGTTAATCACAATTACCATCCACATCGCAACTGTCACCGCTGTGAATAATTTTTAGGCCTTTGTCTCCTGCAGAAAATTCCTGCCAGGATTTTTCCAGCACTTCTGAAAACACTGTAGAAGGTTGCGCACCGGAAACGCCATATTTGTCATTAACGACAAAAAACGGAACACCGCTGATGCCCATCTGCCTTGCCAACATCATATCCTGCGACACGGCAAATTTAAATTCATCACTTTCAAACGCAGCTTTGATCTCGCCTTCGTTTAAGGAAAGTGACCGGCCGATTTCGATTAATGTCGCTTCATCATCAATGTTTTTACCCTCAATCAGCTGGGCTTTAAATAAAGCTTCTTCAGCCTCATTTGCCAAACCTCTGGTAGCGGCCAACTGGAGTAAAAGATGTGCGCGATAGGAATTGGCGATCTTCTGGTGTTCGAAATTAAATTCAATTCCTGCTTCCGTGCCCGCGTGCGAAACGTGTGCGTGCATTTCTTTGGCCTGTTCCGGTGAAACTCTTTTTGCTTCAGCGAAATATTCTAAAGAATTTTTTTCGGGTTGGGTGACGAGATTGGGATCAAGCTGAAAACTGTGCCAGGTCACATCAATTTTATCTCTCTCGGGAAACTGTTCGAGCGCTTTTTCGAAATTTTTCTTTCCAACGTAACAGAAGGGGCAGCGTATGTCGCTCCATATATCAACTTTCATATCGTAATCATTTTAATATCATAAGTTTACGAATCTTAAATGGAATTGCTCTTGAGGTAATATAAGAAGTCACGAAGTGTGATGCAGCGAAATTCAATGTCCAACAGTGGGCGGATTCAAGAGGTTGAGCATATTTTTAATGTTAATAAATGCCTCACAGACTTTGTTCATAAGCCTGCCAGCCAGCAATTTTATAACTTAATGCTGCCTGTTCTGCATCGTCGGCTTTATATATGCCGCGGCCTACTATAATAAAATCTGTTTCCAGTTGCGAAAATGCGTGTTCCGGCGTATTGTACTGTTGACCTTTGCCATCGGCAGAATCAGCTAAATTGATTCCAGGTGTAAATAGCAGGAGTTCGTTTGGGATTTTATTCTGGCAGACCCCACCAAAAACATTGGGATGTGATAATGCGATTTTGGTGGCTTCATCCCGATAATCCTCGTTTGTTAAAGTGCCTTTAGAAGACATTCCCAGAATCGCCACTACACCTACATTTCTAAAGCAATCCAAAGAATCATAACCCGCAATTACCTGGGCTGTGACCAGATCTGCCCACTGCGAGATCTTAAAAATTCCGTACGCAAACTGCATTTCTTGGGTATTGCCGATATCTGCAAATTTTCGGTCCTCCATAAGCAGGAAATTGTACTTGGTTGCCAGGTCTTTTAGTGGTAAAATGGTTTCATCGGCATCAAAATCTAGCAGAATATCAATATGTGTTTTCAGGGCCACAATATGAGGGCCGACCTTTTCTGCAAGCGCTAAAAGTTCTGCGGTAGATGTTACATCAGCAGAAACGATAAGATTTGATTTTTTCTCAATGGCAGTTTCCAGAATTTTCTGTGCGACAGAATGGTCACAGATCTTCAGTTTCTGTTCGTAAGAAATCCTTTTTTCTTCGTTAAATTTTACAGTGTTACCGGCAAGAAAATCATTTATTCTCCCGACTTCATCGTCTGTCAGATGCTCTTCTTCACGAAGCATTTTACATACTTCGGAAATAGTGAAAAGTGTATGCACGCGGAAGCCTTTCTTCTCCAAAATTTCTTTTCCTCCCTGCTGGCGGTCGAGAACTACGACCACATCTGAAACCGTAATTCCTTCGTTTTCTATTTCCGGAATCGTTTCCAAAAGTGAAGCGCCGGAGGTGATTACATCTTCTACAAGCAGGCAGTTTTGGCCTTTTTTGTATATGCCTTCAATGACTTTTTTGGTACCGTAAGTTTTGGCTTCTTTCCTTTTGATGATCAGCGGAATGTAACTTTCAAGTGACATTGCGGTAGCCATTGGCATTGCCGCGTATGGAACTCCGCAGATCAGATCAAAATTATCCAGCGGAAGCATATCGAGAAGATAATTAGCCAGATGTTTTAAAATTTTAGGATCCGAAGAGAGTGGCCGTAAATCGACGTAAAAAGGACTTTCAATGCCACTTTTAAGGGTAAACCTACCGAATTTGATAATGCCGAGTTTGTAGCACTCCAGAAAAAATTCTTTCTTACTTTCCATTTACTTTCAGTTTCTTACAAAGTTAATATATTATTGCGTAAACCTTTGTCGCACGCGAAATTTTAGCACTTAAAAAATTCTGTAGTTCCTTTTTTAATAAAATCCCTGCGAAATAGATTCCATTTTATTGCAGGCACAAAAATAAAAGCAGAAAATGATCTGCTTTTATTAATGGAGGAATTATAAGTATAATGCTATTTGTTTTCTTTTTTATGAAAGCGCATCGCCGGAATATCATTTATTAGGAGAGTGAGTTTCCCGTCGGTTTCCAAACGGAAATTTGTGATCTGCTGCATTGTTTTTAAAAAAACAACTTCACCGTCGCCGCAGTATCTCATTGTTGTAATCCCTGGCTGAGCGAAGGAAATTGAGGTTCCGTTGAGTGTGTATGTAGTTGAATAGCCGTTACAGCCTGTGGTTCCGGTTACTGTACCCGTATTTTTATTGAAACTGATTGCGGGTTTTTCATCCGGAAACAATCCCTCGAATGTAATTCTGGGTCCTGTGATGTATTCAAGTTCCCAGGTGTCATGGTAGAGCTTTTGGTTTTTATCCATTTGGTTTGCAGTACATGAAACCATAAAAAGTGAAACCACGGCGAAAAAAATTAAAGTGAGTCTTTTCATAATAAATTAAGATTGTTAAAGTTTCGCGTCAGAACTATACTTGGGCGAGTTCCGACAACATTGCAATTTGCGTGCTAGGTTTTTTCAAAAATTTAAATGGTCTTTTTTAATGAGAAAAATGTAGAGGGTGTTTTACTCACTATCTAATGGTATTTAGGGATATTTAAAAGATGATTGATAAGAGGGATAAATCTCGAATGTTACTGCGCTACATTT
The DNA here is from genome assembly GCF_000422265.1 of Kaistella palustris DSM 21579. Lineage (GTDB taxonomy): Bacteria > Bacteroidota > Bacteroidia > Flavobacteriales > Weeksellaceae > Kaistella > Kaistella palustris. The sequence continues at coordinate 361,881 of NZ_AULL01000013.1, read as the reverse complement.
GTCAGTATTAATCTAATAAAATATTAATTATGAAAAAATTACAAGCGAGTGCTATTGCACTTTTAGCAGTAGGATTTACCTACGCACAGGGTAATCAGGATGTAACAGGTCAGAATGGAAATTCCAATCAAGCCTACGTTAACCAGACAGGTCTTGGCAGCAGCAACACTCTGCAGCAAACCGGTAACAGCAACATGGCAACCATAGACCAGATGGGTGGTTTAAACATGAATACCGCATATTCCGGTGGAAATCAGAATGGGATTGATGTAGATCAGGTAGGTTGGGGCAACAGTAATATCACCACACAAATTGGAGATCAAAACCAGGCAAAAACAGATCAGAATGGTGGCGCAAACCAAGCTGTTCAAAGTCAGGCCGGTGACCTTAACAAAGTAAATGTTGCCCAGTTAGGTAATCTTAACAATGCAAATCAGTACCAGCAGGGTGACCGCAATGAAGCAAATTCTGGACAAAACGGAAACTTGAACAACTCTGCTCAGGGACAGGTTGGCAACAGAAACATAGCTAATGCATGGCAGTTAGGCGATCGAAACACAGCTTCTCAATCACAATTAGGAAACCGCAACGAGGCGTTGGCAAGTCAGCAGGGCAATGACAACCAGGCTTATCAATATCAGGAAAAAAACAATAATGAGGCCACTCATGGGCAAATGGGTAACAATAACCTTGCATCATCCAGCCAAGTTGGAAACTACAATGATACAACCGGCTATCAGCTAGGTGATGGGAACACTATTGGGCAGAATCAAAAAGGTAATTTCAATACTGCAACAGCCAATCAGGCAGGTGATAACAACCAGGCATATCAAACTCAAGACGGTCAACTAAATGAAGCTACACATGGTCAGGCTGGAGATAATAACCTTGCAAACTCTTACCAGAAAGGTTCGTTCAACGAAACAGCTGGGTGGCAACAAGGTAATGCAAACACCATAGGCCAAAGCCAGATTGGAACTTCTAATGATGCTTCAGCAAGCCAACTTGGCGATAATAACATAGCATATCAAACACAGGATGGTAGCCTTAATGATGCAACACATGGTCAATCCGGTAACAGTAACCAGGCATATTCGTTGCAAAACGGTACTTGGAACGAGACTATAGGATGGCAACAGGGTGATGGTAACATGATCAGCCAGAGCCAAAATGGTTTTGACAACTATGCGACTGACTATCAGATGGGTGACGGTAACAGTTCTTATGTATCACAGAGTGGTCAGTTTCACAGCCATCAGGGAGCGCAAACCGGTAATGGTAACATGATCGTTACTAATCAATCTAACTAAGTTTGATTGTACACAGCTAATTCAAGCAGGGAGGAGAGCTCCTCCCTGTTTTTTATTTAAATGTCATGAAAAAATTCATATTTACCACAGTAAGTACTGTAATTTTTCATTTTGTGAGTGCACAGGCAATAACGGCTGCAAATGTTAACAGCAATAATGTTTTGGATTATTTTGAGCAGAATAAGATGCAATTGGAGGCAAAGAGTTCAGACATCCTTGTTCAGATGGGAAACGGAAACATTATTGAAACCGCGGACAGAAGCGCCAAGATTCTCAGTCTTGCACAGATAGGAAATTACAATACAACTTATTTCATTAACCCTAACAATCATACAACAAATGCAGAAGTAAATATTAAGGGCTCCGGAAACTATATTGATATCACCGGAAGCAACAGTATTTCCAATGGCATAAAAATAAACATCAATGCCAATGACATGACCATCTTTATGAGAAATTATTAAATTCCCCCTTGAAAATGAAAACTCTCATCGCAATTCTGGTCGTTTTTTTTCTCTCCCAAAAAAGCTTTGCGCAAAATAGTGAAGACGTGCAGGGAAAAATTATCACCGAAAACCATGGAGATCTCCTTCAGTTAAAAGCTGTTGCCATCAACAGTTCTGATCTGTACCGAGATCTAAATTACATTCTGATTTCTTTAAAAAAAGGAAAAAGTGGCACTTCCACGAATAAACAAAGCGGCAAATTCTCGCTGAGGCCGAATGACACGCAGGCTCTGTCTGAAGTTCGGATCAATCTGCAGAAAAATGACGGTCTAAAAGTCTTTTTATTTTTAAAGGACGAAAAAACGGATCATCTTGTTTCTAAAGACAGTTTAGAGATCAACGCGGCGCAGTTTTCTGCCGAAATAAATTACATTCCCGAAAAGCAAATTGAACTGTCGGGTCTTACGGTAGACGATACGAAAACCCGCATTGGCCAAATGTTTTACGAATCTTTCTTTAAGAAATACAATCAAATCCCGAAGAAGTACACCGGAACAATCACAGTTGCTGAAATGCCCACAATTGGCAGGTCCAGCCGGATCACGGTCAGTATAGATGATCAGATCATTTATGCGTTCATGTCAAAGCCGGACGAAGATGCTGCCGAACAGGAAGCAGAACGTGCTCTGGCGTATCTCGCGCAATACGAGCAACGAAATGCACTTCGGGATAAAGAATTCAAATATTAATTTACCGACTAATGAAAAATTTATTTTTCTTTTTAAGCCTTTTGGGAGTATCATTTCTGAAAGCTCAGCAATTCGTATATAAACCTATTAATCCGGCCTTTGGCGGCGATACCTTCAATTATCAATGGCTGTTAAGTTCAGCCAGCAGTCAGAACCAATTCGACAACGTGGATAAAACCAGTTTCAATATGAAGGATCTTAACTCGCTTAGCAGTTTTACAGACAGCTTGAACCGCCAGGTATTAAGTGAATTATCGCGCAAATTATTTGGCGACCAGTTTGGTGAGGGCGATCTGAAACCAGGCACCTATGTCTTCGGATCTATGTACCTGACGGTTTCGCAAACAGGACAGGGTCTCCTGATTTCAATTCTAAATACGAGTACTGGTGAGCAAAGTGAAATCGTGATTCCGGGAGGTGGTTAAAAATTTTAAAAAATGAACACATCCACCTTATTTAAATCAATTTCTGCCACCCTAATATTTTTAATGCTACAAAATTGCACCCTGTTTAATCTTCCCACCGGAAACGAAAAATCAACTTTGGGAGAAAATACGAACTATACATCCGAAATAAAAAAATTACCTGCACCGAAAGAAAAAATCATTGTTGGAGTTTATAAATTTCGGGACCAGACCGGGCAATATAAAGCAGCCGAAAACGGCGCAAGCTGGAGCACAGCTATACCGCAGGGCACGACCACCATTCTGCTGAAAGCACTGGAAGACAGCAAATGGTTTACCGCAATTGAGCGGGAAAATATCGGAAATCTGCTGAACGAGAGACAGATTATTCGAAGCACCCGAAAAGAGTATACAGGCAATGATGCGGCAGACACTTCCATGCCACCACTTCTTTTTGCAGGTATGCTGCTGGAAGGGGGCGTAGTTTCCTACGACACCAATGTGATGACAGGCGGGATCGGTGCGCGTTATTTTGGTCTTGGCGCCGGCGCGCAATACCGGCAGGACCGCATTACCGTATATCTCCGGGCGGTATCTACCTCCACAGGTGAGATTTTGAAAACGGTTTACACTTCGAAAACAATCCTCAGCACCAGTATTAATGGTAATTTCTTCCGTTTTATCGATACGGAGAGGCTTCTGGAGTCAGATGTTGGCATTACGCAAAACGAGCCAGTACATTTAGCCGTTACGGAAGCGATTGAAAAAGCAGTCTACTCCCTCATTGTGGAAGGTGTAAAGGATAACATTTGGTCAGCCAAACAAAAAAATCCAGGCGATTTTGATGCCATCATTTCCAACTATCTTTCAGAAGAACGGGTAAATGATACGCGTCTCATCGGGAATAAATTTCCTGATCAGGAGCGCGGAAAGCTTTCAGCGTTTGCGCAGGCCGAAGCCTTTACAGTGAAAAGCGATTACATAAATCCAAAAACCAATATTGGCGGGAAATTAGGAGTAAAATATTTTCTGACAGACTATTTAAATATCGAACTCAATGTAAACGCTATTACTACAGAGAACGAAGGTATCACGAAAAAAAAGCTTTTTGGGCCGGAAGTTAATCTGGAATTTCTGCTGTTGCCAAAATTTAAACTTACTCCCTTTGTTTACGGTGGAGCAGGATTTTACATTCACCCCACTGCGGATCTGTACAAGGCACAACTTGGCGGCGGACTGGAGTATATGGCGGATAAATCCCTTGGCATACGTGCCTCTGCCCAATATGATTTCGGATTTACTGACAACTGGGATAATTTTGTAAACGGCAAAAGAAATGACATGGGCATTCGGTTCGGCCTTGGACTGAACTACTATTTTGGCTTTAAAAAAAATCAAAAATAAGATCATGAAAAATATACTTATCATATTCTCCGTTTTTTTTACCACCTTACTGCTTGTCTCATGTAACGAGGATTTGGTAGATAAGGTTGAATCGGGAACACTAAAAGGAGTCGTAATTAAAAAAGGAACTAACCAACCCCTAAAAAATGTAAAAATAACCACGAATCCTACAACGGAAACTGTCTTTACGAAAGATGACGGAAGTTTCATTATCGAAAATATTCCCCTTGGCGACTATTCTGTGCGCGCAGAAATATCGGGCTACGTAACGGGCATTCAGGGTGTAAATATAAAAAGTACGTCACAGACAGTCAGTGTCGTTTTTGAAATGGCAGATGACGACTCTTTAAATTCGCCTCCATCGGTACCCACCTTATTAAGTCCTGTAGACAATGCAACAGAGCAACCTGTATCTGTCGATCTTAAGTGGGACTGCACCGATGCGGATACGACCGATATTTTGAAATATCGCCTTTCAGTTAAAAATGACTATGATGCCAATGTCATTGAAATTAAAGACCTTACCGATAAGCATTACTTTCTGGAGAACCTGAAATATGGTGTCAACTATTACTGGCAGGTCTCAGTTTCAGACGGAATTAATCCGGAAGTAAACAGTTCTGTATTCCGGTTTAAAACTACTGCAATTCCACAAAACCGCTTTCATTATGTCCGCAAAGTCAACGGTAATTACACCATATTTTCCAGCGATGAAGCGAATATTAATTTTCAGTTCTCGTTGGCGGGCACAAATAGCTGGCGGCCGCGCTTGAACCAAAATGCAAAATTGGTCGCGTTTCTGCGTACAGTTGGCGGTAATACACAGCTTTTTACTGCTAAAAGAGATGGTTCTTCAGAGTTTCAGGTAACCTCCATCCCTGTGGCGGGCTTTAATAACGCGCACCTTAACTTTTCGTGGAATACAAATGGAAGCGAATTTATTTATCCTAGTTTTTCGAAACTTTATAAAATTAACAAGGATGGTACGGGTCTGCAGTTGCTTTATACCACGCCCGACGGTAGTTTTATTTCAGAATGTGACTGGAGTTATGATGGAAGTAAGATTGCACTGAAGACAAATGATCCCAGTGGTTACAGTTCTAAGATCATAATAATAGATATGTTGGGAAATTTAGTCCAGACAATTTTAGATAATGTATCAGGTGCAGTTTCCGGGTTAAATTTTTCAGTTGACGGTAATTCGCTTTTGTATGCTTATGATATTTCCGGTCATCAGGACGAAAACTACAGAAGGCTGAACTCTCACATTTTTCTTTACAGCATCGCCACTGCAACTACGCTGGACATTTCGGCGCTTAGCAGTAAACCTGATGGAACAAACGATCTTGATCCCCGCTTCTCGCCAAATGATGCTTCGGTTATCTTAACGAATACTTCAAACGATGGGATCTCACAGAAAAATATAATAAGCATAATGCTTCAAGATAATGAAAGAACAGACTTATTCCCCGATGCAGAAATGCCTGACTGGGAGTGAAGTTTTCAAGGGGAGTTGGGGAATTTATTCCTCAACTTTTTTTATAAAAAAAAGCAGATCGGTCGATCTGCTTTTTTGTTATAGTTACTTTTTCTTAATGTTCGACCAAATTATTTTCGAGCGCGTATTTTACCAGGAGATTTATGGTGTTAATATTTAATTTCAGCATAATATTTCTTCGGTGAGATTCTACCGTGTGCGTGCTGATAAAAAGTTTTTCTGCTATTTCACGCGACCGTAAACCTTCGCAGATGAGGTAGAGTACTTCTCTTTCTCGGCCCGTTAATTCCACATTTGTACTGTGGCTTTTCATTTTGTCGGCATGACAAATAAAGTTGAAAAGATTATTTTTTGCGGCTTCACTGATATAAATATTACCCGCCCGCACAGCACGCAGTGCCTCCAGAAATTCGTTTTTCGATGTGTTAAGCCACAGATAACATTTGGCACCTTTGTCAAATACCCTTTTTATTATCCGCGCGTCCGGAAGGTCCGAGTGAATCATGATCTTTAAGGACTTATTAATCCTTAGAAGCTTCTCAATATATGCACATATTTCACCCGTATTGAAACCGCTGATATTGAGAAAGAGTACAGTATCTTTCTCAAAAATATTATTTTCCACGTTTTCCAGATGGGAAAAGGCCTGAAAGGTTGAGGTGTTTTGGAATTCACTTTGCTCAAGTAGGCTCACTAAACTGTCCAGGTAAAGACGCTGCTTACCATAAAGAATAATTTTATTCGTCATTTCATTTGTGTTTAAGGCGAAATTACGAAATCGTTTCAGAATAAACAACTATTTTCTGTTTTTTTAAGGTTATTATTAATAGTTATTGATTTTATGTTGGTAATAACGTAATGAATGCAAAGTGTATTTGTACTATTATCGTTTTATTGACATAAGGAAATACCCGCTGCACTAAATGGCAGAAGATTACGTAAACAGCAAACTTTTACGGGGTGTTAACGCTGTATAACAGAGGAATTCTGCTTGCGTGCGCGGAAGATAACAACGAGTTCACTAATTAATAATCCGCTGAAAACACCGATCAGAAAAATAGAAAGAAATTCAATGGGTCGTATCTCATCATTGTGTGTCAACCTGCTGAAATTCCCGACAGACAGCATAAGAAAAATAAGAATAATGATCAGTTTGCGATTTTTCATTTGTGTTTATTTTAAGAGTGAGGAAATTGTTTTTACCAAGCAAGATTTTAATTCTACTGAAGCAGTTTAGCATAAATCAGAAGTGAAATTAATTTTAGGGCGAAACCGGTAAAGTAAAACACTTATTGTGATTTTTTCTAGCTCTCCAAAGTATGCGGTTCCTAATAAAATATCTTTTTAAAAAATTTTTTTCAAATTTTAGGATTTTTTTAACGGGCACGCGCCGTTCCGCGCCAACGGCTTTGCCGCCATTCGTTCTGTTCTTCCTTTGCAAGATACGACCATGCGACGATCCGACTGGATTTATTTCCTGTTCCCATGGCAATGGTTTTTATCTCTGTAATCTCCTGGTGTTCCAGCGCTTTATAAATACCTTTTAAAGTCGACTGTTTCGAAACCAGCGTTGAGAACCAGAAGCAATTTTTCGCAAAGTGTGCACTTTCATTAATCATTTTAATGATGAAAGCACTCTCGCCACCTTCATAAACCAGCTCGGCACTTACACCCGAAAAATTGAGGACCGGCTTTTGTACCTTTTTACGACTGAGGTTACGCACTTTTCGGCGACTGCCTTTTTCCGCTTCTTCAGCCGTGGAGTGAAATGGTGGATTGCAAAAGGTAAGATCAATTGTTTCCTGATCCCCAATTATATTTTCGAAGATAAGTTCGCCGTTTTTCTGCAGTCTCAAATCAATTTTTCCTGAAAGGCTGTCGTTTAAAGTTATAATTTGGGAAGCGGAATTGATGGATTCAGCATCCACATCGGAACCAATGAAATTCCAGCCATATTCTGCAACACCAATCAGGGGATATATACAGCTTGCACCCACACCAATGTCCAGAGCGGTGATTCTGTTTCCCATTGGTAAAACTCCGAAATTACTTTGTGTGAGCAGGTCTGCCATATAATGAAGGTAATCTGCACGACCGGGAATTGGCGGACATAAGTTGCTGTCAGGAAAATCCCAGTTTTTAATACCGTAATAATAATTTAATAAGGCTTTATTCAAAAGCTTTACGGCGCGCGGCTCAGCAAAATCCACAGAATCACTACCGTATTTGTTCGTTTTAATGTAGGTCTGGAGCTGCGGTTCTACAGTTTTTAAAGCTTCCAGGTCGTAATTTTCGCGGTTTTTATTTCTTGGATGGAGCCTGGTTTTTTCAGGGCTGTTTTTTTCTGTTGGCATACATTGCTGCTGTTTCTTTTGAGCGTAATAATCTGTAAAGATACTTCTTCAAAATCTGTCCTAAAAAAATCAGTGTGTTTTCGTGAGTTCCATTTCATCCATTGCGATAGTGGCGTGGGCGTAGGCGGCTCCGGCGCGCATTTCGGCGGCGACCCAGATCGCTTCCATAACTTGTTCTTTACTTGCGCCTTTTCTCAGAGCCTGTTTAGAATGGGAGCGGATGCAGTACGGACATTGCGTAACGTGCGCAACGGCTACCGCGATCAGTTGTTTTGTTTTTTCATCCAGCGCACCCGCTTCGAAAACTGTTTTACTGAAATTTCGCCAGGCTTCAATGTTTTTTGGTGCTAATGCTGCTTTTTTATCCGCCAGATCTTTGGTGGTTTCTGGGTATAAATCATGTCTTTCCATTTGTCCTGATTTTTAAATTTTATTTTTCTAAAAACTGTCGTAAGACATATTGTAAAATTCCGCCGTTTCGGTAATATTCAATTTCGATCAGCGAGTCTAACCGGGCAATAACCGAAAACGTTATTTCTGTTCCGTTTTCGCCCTGAGCTCTGACCTGTATTTCCTTTAACGGTTTTATGTCCTGTGCAATTCCGGTAAAAGTGAAGGTTTCTTTACCCGTCAGACCGAGGCTTTGTGCTGTTTCACCCGATTTATATTGGAGCGGCAAAACGCCGAGCCCGACCAAATTGCTGCGGTGGATTCGCTCGTAACTTTCTGCCAAAACCGCTTTGATGCCGAGAAGAAAAGTTCCTTTTGCCGCCCAGTCGCGCGACGAACCACTGCCATATTCTTTACCAGCAAGCACAAGCAGCGGCGTTTTCATTTCTTTATAAAGAACTGCTGCATCATAAACCGATAATTCCTGTCCTGTCGGCAGGTAAGAGGTGAAACCACCTTCTTTTTCAGCCAGTTTATTTTTGATCCGGACATTTGCAAATGTGCCACGGACCATTACCTCGTCATTTCCACGGCGCGAACCGTAGGAGTTAAAATGATCTTTGTGCACACCTTTACTCAGTAAATATTGCCCTGCCGCCGAGTTCTCACTGAATGCACCTGCCGGTGAAATATGGTCTGTCGTTACGCTGTCACCCAAAACGAGTAAAGCGCGCGCATTCTGAATGTCTTTCAAAGGTTCGGTTTCGCGGGAAATATCGTGGAAAAATGGTATTTCTTTGATATATGTAGAACTTTCATCCCAGTCATAAAGCTTGCCCGTAGGAACTACGAGGTTTCGCCAGATCTCATTGCCATCAAAGATTTCATCGTAATTTTTTGCAAAGTCGGTGGGTGAGAGCACGCGGTTGAGTATTTCATTGATTTCATCATCAGTTGGCCAGATGTCTTTTAGGTAAACAGGTTCCTGGTTGGAATCGTAGCTTAAAGGTTCCGTTGTAAGATCGATATCTACACGCCCTGCAAGTGCATAAGCTACAACCAGCATCGGCGACATGAGGAAGTTCATTTTAACCTGCGGATGGATGCGGGCTTCGAAATTGCGGTTACCGGAAAGTACCGAAGTAACAATCAGATTATTATCTTCCACCGCTTTTGAAATCTTCGGCGAAAGCGGCCCGGAGTTTCCGATACAGGAGGTACAGCCGTAACCTACGAGGTGAAACTGAAGTGCCTCCAGATCTTTCATCAGATCTGCTTTTTCCAGATAATCTGTAACGACCTTGGAGCCGGGTGCAAGTGAGGTTTTTACCCATGGTTTCACATCGATGCCGTGTTCACGGGCTTTGCGCGCAACAAGTCCGGCACCTATCATTACAAAAGGATTGGATGTATTTGTACAGGAAGTGATGGCAGCAATTGCTACAGCACCATCTGAAAGCATGAACTTCTCTTCGCCCCGCGTGATCCATACGGTTTTTAAACCGTCTTTTTCTTTGGTTTCAATTTCAGAATTGAGTTCTTTCGCTTCAGATTCGGGAACCGGCAGATCGCCACCTTCATTATCGAAACGCGTGATCGATTTTTCGATTTCCCGGTCTTCCTGAGATATATACGTTCTGTTGAAAGACGTATGTAAAAGATCGATAAAAGTGTCTTTAAAATCCTTTAAAAGTATCCTATCCTGCGGTCTCTTTGGACCGGCAACAGTAGGTTGAATGGTTGAGATATCGAGTTCCAGAACATCGGTATAAGTGATTTCATCTTCCTTTTCGCGCCAGAGCATGTTGGCTTTGCAGTAATTTTCGACCAGGGAAATTTGCGATTCCGACCGGTTACTTTTCCGCATATACTCAAGCGTCTTATCATCGATAGGAAAGTAGGTAATAGTGCAGCCAAACTCGGGAGACATATTACCGATGGTCGCACGGTCCGGCACAGAAAGGTTCGCCAGACCGGGTCCGAAAACTTCTACAAATTTTCCGACCACGCCAAATTTCCGAAGCAGGTTTGCAATGGTCAATACAAGATCTGTCGCTGTAGATCCCAGCGGAAGTTTTCCTGTAAGTTTCAAGCCAATAACTTCCGGCATAATAAAATACAGTGGCTGACCGAGAATAGCGGCCTCTGCTTCAATACCACCAACGCCCCACGCGACTACGCCAATCCCGTTAACCATCGGTGTGTGACTGTCGGTACCCACAAGCGTATCGGGAAAAACCTCGCCATTTCTTTCGATAACACCTTTGGATAAATATTCCAGATTGATTTGGTGGCAGATTCCCATTCCCGGCGGAACTACGCTGAAATTGTCAAACGAATTCTGCGCCCATTTCAGAAACTGATACCGCTCTTGATTCCGCTTGTATTCTTCTTCCATATTACGGTCATAGGAATAATCGGTGCCGAAATAATCGACCTGTACTGAGTGGTCGATTACCAAGTCTACAGGAACCAGCGGATTGATTCGGTTGGGATCTTTACCTTTTCGTGCAACTTCTGCCCGAAGTGCTGCAATATCCACTACCGCTGGAACACCGGTGAAATCCTGCATCAGCACGCGCGCCGGCTTAAAGGGAATATCTTTGTCGGAAACCTGTGGGCGCCAGTTTAAGATGGTATCGATATTTTCTTTTGTAATTGCAAATCCATCGTAGTTCCGCAGTGCGTTTTCTAGCAGGATACGAATAGAAAAGGGAAGTTTGGAAATTTCATAACCCTGATGTTCAAGTGCAGGCAGACTGTAATATGTGAAATTGCCCTCGGCCGTCTGCAGATTTTTTTTAACATTAAAAATATCGGTATCCATAGTATATGTTTTTAAGAATTTGGAGGATTGAATTTTTCTGAAATAAGCCTGCTGTCTCATGACGGCGGGCCCTAACTGGTAGTATTCTGCAACAAGCAGTCTGAGGTTTTCTCCCGTTACACCCTCAAAGTTAGTAAATTAAAAAAAGCAAAACCGTTTCGGGTGCATTTTTCTCTGCACCACAGCAATAAGTTCTGTTGCACGTGGCCATCTGCATGATTATTAAGTTTGGAAATCAAAGAAGATATTTGCGTTCAAGTGATAAGTAATTGCCTCGATTACTTCTTCAGCGCAGCGCATTCTTCCTGCAATATTCCACGGATAATTGATGGCGGCTTAACCCAGGATGATATGGTCTCGTCTAAAAGCAAAGGATATGCGGAACTGTACCCGCCAACTTCACCGGAATCTGCGCCTACGACGACCAACTGAATTTTGTGGTGGCGAATAACGTATGAGCACATAATGCAGGGTTCATGGGTGGTAACCAAAATGCAATCTGAAAGATCGGTTTTGTCGAGATATTTTACCGCGTTTCGTACAGCTTCAATCTCCGCATGGCAGGTAATGTCCTTGTGTGTTTTTCCGCCTTCAATTCCTTCAGCAATCAACACATTATCCTGTACGATTACAGAGGCCACCGGACTGTCGCCGCGTGCTTTAGCGATTCGGGCAAGCTCCAGACATTTTTTCATCCAGCCTTGAAATTCTGACTTTTCTGTTCCAGTCATTTCCCGTATATACTTTTAATAATTTAATCTGTCAAAAAACGTCAGGAAGTGATTCAATTTGTTGCCCTTACTTTTGCGAGACATTTAATGATCATTTCCACCGCTTCGTCGATAGTTTCTTTTTTTGTCCGGAAAGCTAAAATTGCGATCCGGATCACGAAACGGTCATTAATTATGGATGAGCTTAAGAACACGGAACCGTCCGCGTGGATCTCTTCCATTAATCTGCGGTTTTTGGCATCACTGTGGGATTCGAAAGGATACCAGAAATAACTTACCGAAAGATCAGGCTCCGGACCTAAACAAAAACCCAGTGCGCTCAGTTTTTTCCTGAAATAGGCTAAGAGTAACAGTTTCTCTTCCAGGCAGGCCGCAAACGGCGCTGTCCCATGAAGCTGCAAGGGCAGCCAAACGCGCAAACCGCGGAAATGTTTTGTGAGTTCGGGTGACACGTTCGCCGGGCTTTTCAACATTTCCTCATTGGCACCATCCTGCATGTAATTTGCCGTATAATAATGGGAGTGCAGCGCCGCGGCACCGTCCTTTATCACTACCGCCCCCACGCCGTACGGTATAAACAGTCCTTTGTGCGGATCTGTAATCATAGAATCTGCCCTTTCAATTCCCCGGAATTTTTCTTTTTTAGAAGTCATGATGAAAAACCCGCCATATGCGGCATCCACATGAAACCACATTTTGTGATTTTCCGCAGTCTCAGCAATTTCATCGAGCGGGTCGATGGCGCCGGTGTCGGTTGTGCCTGCAGTCGCCACCACCATAAACGGATTGAGTCCGGCCGCAAGATCCGCGCTGATCAGTTTTTGCAGAGATTGCGGCAGCATGCGGTGGTTGGCGTCCAGGTCAACATATCGTATAATAATGTCTTCCAGGCCAATGATCCGCAGCGCTTTTTGGGTTGAATGATGAACCTGCTCACTCAGATAGATTACGCTTTTTCTGATAAGTTCGTTTTTGATCTTATGCCTGTCGCGTGCGGCCGTGAAAGCGATAAGTGTGGAGATCGAGCCGCCTGAAGATAAACAGCCAGTGGAATTTTCTGGAAAGGAGAAAAGTTTCCGCAGCCAGTTGACAACCTCGTTCTCAATCGTGGCCGCGCCGGGTGAGGCGTAATATACACTCGCGAAAGGATTGGTGACCGCAGCAATGAAATCCGCCAGCGCCGCGCTAAAAACACCGCCACCGGGAATATATCCCAAATGTTTGCCCGATGCCGCATTGATGCCGTTTTCTGCAACCTGCTTCCGGTAAAGATCCAGTAAATCTTCAATCGGTTTTTTCTGCGTCGTGATTTCCAGCCCGGTTACCGGCTTTGAACTGAAAGCCGGACTCCTGCTTAAATTATTAATGAAATCATTGGAATAGTTTGAGACACTTTCCAGCAGAGTCAGTCTATCCTTTTCAGACATGTCCAGCTCCTGACTTGTGCGGTTAAGTTCCTCCAGGCGCGAAATTATTTCTTCTGTCTTCATTGATCTAATCAAGGGGCATTCTCGTGGTAATAGCAATTCTGTTCCAACCGTTAATGGCAACAACAGCCATTATAACTGCGGCAAGTTCTGCTTCGGTTAGGTGGTGGGCAGCGTTTTGGTAGACCTCGTCGGGTACGTGACCTGTCGTTATTAAAGTCATGGCTTCGGTGAGTGCTAAAACTGCTTTTTCTTTTTCGGTGTAAAGATCGGTTTCCCGCCAGGCATTTAGCAGAAACAATCGCTGCTCAGTTTCGCCGAGCTTTACAGCATCGCGGGTATGCATATTGATGCAGTAGGCGCAGCCATTGATCTGCGAGGCGCGTGTTTTAATGAGTTCGTAAAGGTTTTTGTCGAGTCCGCTTTGGGCAAGATATTTTTCAAGGCCAATCATTGCTTCGTAAGCTCTTGGATCGGTTTTCAAAAGATTTATGCGTTGATTCATATAGACCAAAAAGTATTTGTATTAAAGTCTTGTCGTACGAAATTACGAAAATGTTCATCAGCGTAGGATAATTCCTCGTAAACAAATTCGCTAATAATGAATCATTCGGATGACCGGTTTTGTTTGATGGGATAAATTTTCATTTCATTTGCAATGCTGTCCCGGCAAAAGCTTTCAGACTTACTCTTCGAAAAAATTTCTACCTTTGAAAAAACAGTTTTTTTATGAAATCAAAATTTTCCCTGTTATTTATCTTGATCGCCGCAGCGCAGGTTTTTGGCCAGATCGAAACGGCAAAGCTCGATGAACTTATTCAAAAAACAATTAAAACTTTCGATGTGCCGGGCATGTCTGTCGGCATCATTAAAGACGGTCAGCTTATTTATGCCAAAGGTTTCGGGGTGCGTTCGCTGAACAGTAAACAGGCGATGGATGAAAATACGTTAGTGGGAATCGCTTCAAACTCCAAAGGTTTTACTGCCACGGCGCTTGCCATGTTGGCGGATGAAGGCAAGCTCAGTTTTGATGACAAGGTAACAGACTATCTCCCCGAATTTCAAATGTACGACCCTTATGTCTCCAGAGAAGTTACGATAAAAGATTTATTGACACATCGCGCAGGTCTTGGCCTCGGACAAGGCGATCTTATGTTTTTTCCTGAAGGCGGACCGTTGAGTGTTAATGATATCATCCACAACGTAAGATATTTGAAACCGGAAAATCCATTCCGCACTACGCTCGACTATAACAATATTATGTTTATTGTAGCAGGTGAAATAATTCACCGCGTGTCCGGTTTAACCTGGGCCGAATTTATCGAACAACGGATTCTGCAACCTGTGGGAATGACATCCAGTTTCGGCAGTTACAGCCGTGCAAAAGCCGCAAATGCAGCGAATATTATCGAGGCGCACGCACCTGTTAACGGTAAAGCGATTCAGGTTCCCCATGACTGGAACGAAACTGCAAATGCAGCGGGCGGAATCCTGAGCAATATTAAGGATATGACTACCTGGGCTGATTTTCTGATGAACGGCTTTACGACAAAAGAAGGTAAAAAACTCGTCAGCGATAAGCAGATCCAACAATTATGGAATCTGCAGATCGCTACACCTGTTGCCTTGAAAAATCCTTACGATTCCAATTTTGGAGGTTATGGTCTTGGGTGGTTTTTAACCGATGTAAAAGGGCACAAGCAAGTTTACCACACGGGCGGACTCATCGGAACGGTGACGCAGTTCACGCTGATCCCGGACATGAAACTCGGTATTGTAGTGCTCACAAATCAGCAGAGCGGTGCCGCATTCAGTGCGGTTACAAATACGGTAAAAGATTCATATCTGGGTATTCCCGACCGCAACTGGCTCAAAATCTACGGAGACCGAATGGCGAAAGTAAACGAAGGTTATGACAAAGCGAAAAAAGAAATTTTTGCCCAGTCCGAAACTTTCCGGAAAAATAAAGAAGCACAACCTAGAGCAGAACAGTTTGTAGGAACATATCGAGATGCCTGGTTTGGTAATGTGGTAATATCACAGGACGGAAAAGATTACAGGATTTCATGTAAAAATTCACCGCGCTTACAGGGCGACTTATTGCCGTATTCAAACAACACTTTCATCGCAAAGTGGGACGACAGAAGTTATGATGCGGATGCCTTTGTAATCTTTAATTATGATGAAAACGGAAAGGCAGAGTCTGCGAAAATGAAACCCATCTCAGATGTCACCGATTTCAGCTTTGATTTTGAAGATCTGGATTTGCAGCGCGTAAAGTAACGCTTTATGCTTAGTCCATTTTTAAAAAATCTCAAAAAGCATTTTTCAATATTAATGGCCTTCCTTATTTCTGGGAAGGTTTTTTTTATCATGCCGAACTAATAAGAATTGTAGATTCATATTTACATTTTGGGTGGAATGTTCAAGATTTTTTGAAGCCAAAAAAGTCCTGTTAAACATTTGCCGAGAGTTTTGGCAAAGATCTTCCGCAACAGTCTTTTAACTTACTTATTATATTAAATGATTGCGAGTCAGGCAGATATTGTTTTGCTGTTCTTCTTGAAAAAAAATCAGATTTTTTTTGGTTCGTAAAAGGCGAGCAATTTCTTTTCAGCGTTTTCGAAATCAGACCAGGCCTCGCAACCTATCTGAAATACAGCCACGCCGCAAGTCGGGAAAATAATTATATCTTCCGACATCGAATTCGCGAAATTTGAAATTCCGATATTGTGCGAAAACAGCGCTGCACTTTCAACCTGCTCCTCCAAATCAAAAATGGCCGACTCAAAATGTGCTTCTGTAGGATTATAAAGTTTCTGGTTGGTTTCGGCATTCAATCCAAATACCTCACCGAAAATTTCCGCGGTAGTGCGTGCGCGCAACGCAGGACTTGTAACAAGTTTACCGATTCTTATATTTTTACTCTTGAGAAAATTTGCCATCTTCTGAGCATCGTGTAAGCCTTTGTCTGCCAGCGGTCTGTCGAAATCTGCCGTATCTTCGGGCCAGTCGCTTTTGGCGTGCCGAACAAGTATAAGTGTCTTCATGCAGGGAAGTTTTTGAACAAATAAAAGTAGACATAATTTTGCCAGGAATACCAAGAAAAATCTCAAAAAGTATAAAATTCAGTTCCCTAATTTTTCTTAAATTTGCAGACTATGGGTCAAATTCTCGCCGTGGATTACGGAAAAGCGCGTTGCGGTATTGCGGCAACCGATGACTTCCAGATTGTCGCGAGCGGTCTGCCCACCGTGGAGACGAAAAATATTTTTGTTTTTTTTAAAAAATATATCGCCGAAAATAATGTTGATGGAATAGTAATCGGCCTTCCCACGGACCTGAAAGGGAACCTCTCGGAGGTCGAAAAAGATATTGTGAAATTTATTGAGAAATTCCGCATTGAATTTCCGGCAATCGAGATCCATCGGTTTGATGAGCGTTTCACCTCGAAAATGGCGTCTTTTTTTATTTCACAAAGTGGAAAAACAAAGAAAAAACGCGAAGAAAAAGGACTAATCGATAAAGTAAGCGCTACGCTTATTTTGCAGAATTTTTTAGAACAAAAACAGAAATGATATTACCAATACGTGCATTTGGCGACGCTGTTTTACGCAAGCAATGCCATGACGTGCAGAAAGATGAACCGGGATTACAGGAACTCATCAGCAATATGTTTGAAACAATGGAGTCTGCACACGGCATAGGACTCGCCGCACCACAGATCGGCATGGACATCCGACTTTTCGTGGTAGACCTTTCGCCTCTCGCAGAAGACGAAGATTACGAGGATATCGCCGATGAACTCCGGACTTTTAAAAAAGTTTTCATTAATGCAAAGATGCTGGAGGAAACCGGCGAAGAATGGAAATTTAATGAAGGCTGCCTCTCAATTCCCGATGTACGCGAAGATGTAAAACGCCGCGAAACCATCACCATTGAATATTTCGATGAAAA
Source organism: Kaistella palustris DSM 21579 (assembly GCF_000422265.1). Taxonomy (GTDB): domain Bacteria; phylum Bacteroidota; class Bacteroidia; order Flavobacteriales; family Weeksellaceae; genus Kaistella; species Kaistella palustris. Next base: position 344,384 of record NZ_AULL01000013.1, on the reverse strand, counting down.
TTTCGAGAAGCATACCGATACTTTTTCAGATATGCGCGCCCGTGTCATTCAACACGAGTACGACCATATTGAAGGAATACTTTTTACAGACCATCTTAGCTCGCTGAAGAAGAAACTTGTAAAAGGTAAACTTCAGAAAATTACTCACGGTGAGGTTTCCGTGACTTACAAAATGCGGTTTCCAAAATAATTACGCGAAAAAACTTCGGTAAAAAAACAATTAAATCAAAAAAACTTAGAATATGCAGTTAGAAAAAATAATTTCGATCTCGGGAAAACCGGGTCTCTACAAATTAATTTCACAGTTGAAAAACGGTTTCATCATCGAAGATGTTTTAACCAAAAAGAAAATGAGCATCGGCAATTCATCGCAGGTAAGCTTGCTCGATAATATCGCCATGTTTACGTTCGACAGAGAAGTTCCCTTGTTTGAAGTTTTTGAAAATGTGGCTAAAAACAGTGATTATAAGGAGACAATTTCTCACAAATCCACTGATGCCGAACTGCGCGAATTTATGGCAGCCTCACTGAGTGATTACGATCACGACCGCGTATATGTTTCCGATATCAAGAAACTGGCGCAGTGGTATAATATTCTGCACAAAGCGGGTTACATTACCCCTGAAAGTTTTGTAAAAACAGAAACTGAAGCCGGTGAGGAGAAAACTGAACTAACAGATAAGATCGAAACCAAAAAAGCTGCACCGAAAACTGAAAAAACTGCGGCACCAAAAGCAAAAGCGTCAACTTCATCTGCTAAAGGAGCGCCGAAAAGTACGCATAGAAAAATGGGATAATTTCCCTGATTTTTTAAATATAACCTTGTCAAATGCAAAATGTTGACAAGGTTTTTTATTTAAGTAAATTTACAGCTATCAACTATCAACTATTTAAAATGAATTCCAGATCAGAACAACTAGAAGCTTTCGGCAGATTACTCGATATTATGGACGATCTGCGGGAAAAATGTCCGTGGGATCAAAAGCAGACGTTGCAGACTTTGCGGCATTTAACTTTGGAAGAAGTTTATGAACTTTCTGATGCTTTGCTTCAAGAGGATTTAGAGGAGATCAAAAAAGAATTAGGCGACGTTTTACTGCATCTGGTTTTCTATGCGAAAATTGGCTCTGAAAAAGGAAGTTTCGATATTGGAGATGTCATCAACTCTTTAAATGAAAAATTGATTTTCCGCCATCCGCATATTTATGGTGATGTTGAAGTGAATGATGAGGAAGAAGTGAAGCAAAACTGGGAAAAACTAAAATTAAAAGAAGGCAACAAATCCGTTCTTTCCGGTGTCACAAAAGGAACTCCAAGTTTGATTAAAGCCTTTAGAATTCAGGATAAAGTAAAAGGAATCGGTTTTGAATTTGCCAATGCAGAAGATGCCTGGAAAAAAGTGGACGAAGAATTAGCAGAATTTCACGCGGAAACTGATTTGGAAAAAAAAGAGCAGGAATTAGGTGATGTTTTCTTCTCACTTGTCAATTATGCCCGAATTTCCGGTATCAATCCCGATTCGGCTTTAGAAAAAACAAATAATAAATTCATTGCCAGATTTCAAAAAATGGAAAATCTGGCGTTGGAAAAAAATCTCAATCTGGCAGATTTATCTTTAGCAGAAATGGATGAACTTTGGGAAGATGCGAAGAAAAACGAATAAACCTCCAGATTTCTCCGAAGGTTTATTTTGAGTTTATTAATTAAAATACTTATGGTATTCGTCCATCGACTCCTTAAGTTCGTGCACAGTTTCGTTGGCTTCTTCGCGGTTCGCGGATTTCTTCAAATGGTCGATGTGCTGCATGTGCGGCAAAAGCCAGGCGTGAAGTACATCGTGGGATTTACCGTTCATTGTACAGCTTTTCACAAGCTTATTATTGTTGTTCGTGAGAGCTGCTGCTAATTTCTGATAGTCACCTTTTTCTTTGTCGTAGGCATTAAGCAAGTTTTCACTTTCTGCGATATACGGTTTCATTTCCGGATTTACTGCCCATTTTTCTCCGTTATTCAGTTCAAGTCTTACACTTTCGTCATGATCGTCGGCTTTTTCGTGATCGTCGTGAGTTGCATGTTCGCCGGAAGCGGCCTGCTCTGTTTTATGACTTTCATGGGTTGCATTTTCTTCGTGTTTTTTCTCACAGGAAATTAAGGTTGCCAATCCTAAGATTGCGGATAAAATAATCTTTTTCATTTTTTTAAAATTTTTATAGTTATGAATAGAAGTATTGCGGTAATTGCAGTGCGGAAAGCCATTGCTCCAATGGTTTTTGCTTCATATAATCCACCGTTATTAATGTGAATAAATAATCCGATATAATCGAGAATTAAAATTATTAAGGAGATCATTAAGGGAAATTTTGCCCAGGTTTGATTTCGCGAAATTCCGAATGCTGCAATCAAATAAAGAATTCCGCAAACCCAGTTTGCCCAAACAACAAACGGAACAAAATTGCCTTCTTTTGCCCGGATTCCGAACCAGTCGAACAAAACGGAACTGCTCATAAATAAAGTAACTCCACCGAAAAGCAAGAGAAAAATTACAAGTATTATTTTTTTCATAAATAATGAATTTTAATTGTTTTTTTTAAAAATCTAAAATCTAAAATCTAACGTCTAACTTTTAACTTCCAACTTCCAACTTCCAACATCTAATTCGTCTTTCTATATCTCAAAACCGCCCAGGAAATCGCTACGGTTCCCAATCCGATGATAAATCCAAATTGCGGTAACAAATCTCGGAAACCACTATTTTTCAGCATGATAAGACGAATTCCGTCCACACCATAAGTTACGGGATTTACGTACGCAATATATTTTGCCCAATCTGCCATACTTTCTATCGGGGTGAAAAGTCCACTCATGAGAACGAAGATCATCATAAAAAAGAAAACCATAAACATAGCCTGTTGCTGAGTTTCGCTATAAACAGAAGCCAAAAGTCCCATTCCTAAGATTGTGATAAGATACACGGAAATAAATCCATAAAGCAGCAGAAAACTTCCCTGCATCTGGATTTTGTAAACAAAAATGGTCACCAAAAGTCCGATGGTAAAAGCGATCATTGCCAAAATCCAGAACGGAATAAGTTTTCCTAAAATAAAATCTCTTTTCTTGATCGGCGAAACATTGATCTGTTCGATGGTGCCGATTTCTTTTTCCTGAACAATGTTTAAAGCTGCTAAATATCCACTGATCAAAGTCACGAGAAACGCCAGAATTCCCGGAACCAAGGATAGTCGGTAATTGTAATTTTTATTAAACCAAAACGTCGGCACAATTTCTAAGCCCGAAATTTTTTTCGCAGATTCTAATTCCGGAGACATTTCCAATTGAACCTGTTGATTATAATTCTGTAAAATCTGACCAAGATAACTCGCAGAAAGTCCGGCTTTTGTTCCGTTGATGGCATTGATGGCGACGAGAACTTTTTCGTTGTTTTCGCGCACCAGATCTTTTTCAAAATTATTGGGGATTTCCAAGATCAGATCGGCTTTATCTTTCTCAATTTCTGCGTAAGCTTTGTTATAACTTTCCCCATAATTGATGATTTTAAAATATCCTGAAGCCGTAATTTTCCGAATGAGTTCGCGGGATTCAGTCGATTTGTCATGATCCACGACGGCAATTTTGATGTCCTTTATTTCGTAGTTTGCCGCCAAAGGGAGAATAACCAGTTGAATTACAGGCATGATAAAAATAATGGCCAGAATTGATTTGTTCCTGAATATTTGCAGGAATTCTTTTTTGATCAATATGAAAAGTGTTCTGAACATTATTTTTCTTAATTTTTTAAACGCAAAGTCCGCAAAGTTTTTTTTCTATAATGCTGCTTTTTTTCTGCTTTTAAGTTCGCAAAGGCGCTCTGCTTAGCAAAGGGGAAATTTAAATTTCTTTTATTTTAATCTTACTTTTTATATGATAAAAAATCTGCAGCCCGACTTGAACGGAGCTCTTTTTTTCTGGTGGCTGAGCGGAGCCGAAGCTACCAGAAAAAAAAGCGGGAGTGGAAGGCGGAAATGTCTGCCCAAAAAATCCGGTCTATTATCTCTTATCTATCAGCGAAGCGGTCTGTTATTTTTTTTCTATTCCAATCTTATTTTAAATTTTTTCACTGCAACCAGGAACAGGAAAATCATCATACCAAAAAGGACGAGAACATGTTTCCAGACAACTTCTAAGCCGGTTCCTTTGATCATTATATTTTTTACGATTTCGTAATACCATTTTGCGGGAATTACGTTTCCGACGATTTGTAAAGGAATGGGCATATTTTCTACAGGGAACATAAAACCACTCAACATTAAGGTTGGAAGCATGGTTCCGATGAGTGAAATTAACATTGCGGTTTGTTGCGTATTGGTGAGAATTGAAATGATAATGCCAATCAAAAAATTGGTGATGATGAAAATAATGCTGATTCCGAAGAGTAAAAATAAATTTCCTTTGATGGGTAAATTGAGAACGGTGACGCTTAAAATGAGGATGGAAATTAAAATGATCATCGATAAAATGAAGTACGGAATTGCCTTGGCTAAAATAATAATGTAGGGTTTCATGGGAGAAACGAGCAATATTTCCATCGTTCCGGATTCTTTTTCGCGAACAATTGCAATGGCAGTCATCAAAACGCAAATAATTAAAAGGATAAATGCCATAACGCCGGGAACGAAATTCGGAGCACCTTTTAGTTGCGGATTGTAGAGCATTCGGATTTCCGGTTGAACTCCGGAATTTGGAGAAAATGTTTTTTGCCCATAAAAATCCATGATAATATTCGACATAAAATTATAGATCTGATTCGCCAGATTAAGGTCAGTTCCGTCGGTGATTAATTGGAGTTGTGCTTTTTTTCCACTGATGATATCCTGGGAAAACTGCGCTGGAATGACGAGAATCATTTTTATTTTTCCGCCTTTGAAAGCGTCTTCGGCTTCGTCAGTTGATCTCAAATTTTTGTCAATACCGAAATATTGATTTGCATTAATTTTTGAAATCAGTTCAATGGAATTCTGGGATTTATCCTGATTTAAAATAGCAATTTTTGTATTTTTAACTTCCGTGCTTAATGCAAAGCCAAAGAGCAAAATCTGCACAACCGGCATTCCCAAAAGAATTAGCAAAGTCCTTCTGTCACGCAAAACATGCCAGAATTCTTTTTTCACAAAAGTGAGAAGTTGCTTCATTTATTTTAATAATTAATCATAAATTAGTTTAAATTAATATTCGATCTAGATTTTTTTTACCGCAAAAAGTTTCCAAAAGCATTCTTATTAATTAGCAAATCAAAAGTTTGCAAGAGGTGTAAAGTAGGTGAGTTTTATTTTTTGAAACTTTTGATTTACTATTTATTTGTATTTATCTTTTGCTTCTTTTGCGATTTAAATAATCTGTATTTCCATCCATCTATCATCTATCATCTATTATCTATCATCTATTCTGACCTTTTCGCTCCTCTCGCTAATTCATAAAAAACCTCGTCCATATTTTTCGCGTTGAATTGTTTTTTCAGAGTTGATGGCGTGTCTAAAGCTGCAATTTTTCCATCAACCATTATGGAAACGCGGTCGCAATATTCGGCTTCATCCATATAATGGGTCGTGACAAAAATGGTGATTCCGCGGTCAGAAGCGTCGTAAATCATATTCCAAAATTGTCGGCGCGTTACAGGATCAACTCCTCCGGTTGGCTCGTCAAGAAACACAATTTCGGGTTCGTGGAAAATAGCGACAGAAAAAGCAAGTTTCTGTTTCCACCCCAATGGAAGTTCCGAAACCAATTTGTTTTTTTCATTTTCCAGACCGAGTTTTTTGATGAGCGCATCCCGTTTTATTTTTAAGTCTTTTCTGGGGATTCCGTAGATTCCACCGAAGAAATCCAGGTTTTCTTTCACGGTTAAATTGTTGTACAAAGAAAATTTCTGACTCATATAGCCAATATTTTTTTTGATCTTTTCTGTTTCTTTATAGACATCAAAACCTGCAACAGTCGCAGTTCCGGAAGTTGGAATTGAAAGTCCGCTGAACATTCTCATCGCGGTCGTTTTTCCGGCACCATTTGCACCGAGGAAACCGAATATTTCTCCTTTTTTCACTTCAAAAGTAATATTGTCAACCGCAATGAAATCTCCAAAAATTTTGGTGATATTTTCTGCTTTAATGGCGATATTTTGATTTTCTGAATTCATAAATGATGAGATAATAAACGGATAAAACTATCTTCAATGCTGGCTTTTATCGGATTGATCTCGATATTTTCAAATCCTTCTTTTTCTAAATATTTTACAACCTTTTGCTCTGAAAAATTTTCATTTTTGTCAATGGTTAAATGCACAAATTCTCCATAAGCGTAAACATTTTTCTTTAGGTCGAATTTTTCTAAAGCTTTTAAAACGCTGGAAGTTTTACCTGCTTTCACTTCAAATAGAGCATCCGGATAAGAATTGCTGATGTTTTCCGGCGTATCAATGGAGAGAATTTTTCCATTTTGCATTAAGGCAATTCGGTCGCACAAAGCCGCTTCATCCATATACGGAGTTGCGACTACCATTGTGATTCCCTGCAATTTTAAACGCTGCAACATTTCCCAGAATTCTTTTCGGGAAACCGGATCAACTCCGGTTGTGGGTTCATCGAGAAATAAAACTTTAGGTTTGTGAATTAAGGCGCAACACAAAGCGAGTTTTTGTTTCATTCCGCCTGATAATTTCCCGGCTCTGCGGTTTTTAAAAGGTTCAATTTGAATATAAATATCTTTGATTAATTCATAGTTTTCAGCAATCGTCGTATTAAAAACGCTCGCGAAAAATTCCAGATTTTCTTCAATTGTTAAATCCTGATAAAGAGAAAATTTTCCCGGCATATATCCCAAAATTTTCCTGATTTCTTTATAATCTTTCACCATATCAAAATTCTCAATGGATGCTGAACCGGAATCGGGTAGAATAACCGTGGTCAACATTCTGAAGATGGAAGTTTTTCCAGCGCCATCCGGACCGATCAATCCGAAGATTTCGCCATGATTCACCTCAAAACTCACGTGATCAACAGCAAGAACTTTTTCGTTTTTCTTACCGTAAGTTTTGGTGAGATTTTGAACGATTATTGAATTCATTTTTTTCAGTTGAGAGTTGGCAGTTTCAGAAAATTAAAATTTTACGTCGCCGTACATTCCGATTTTGAGGTAACCATCATTTTTGACGTGAATTTTTACCGCATAAACAAGATTTGCTCTTTCGTTTTTTGTTTGAATGGTTTTTGGCGTGAATTCGGCTTTTGAGCTGATCCAGTAAATTGTTCCGGAAAGTTCTTTGGTTTTTCCTTCAGCAGAATCGATGAGCACTTTTACCTGTTGACCAATTTTTATTTGTGGCAATTGATCTCCTGTCACAAACGATTTTAAAGTCATCAAATCTAAATTTGCCATTTTGAAGATGGGTTTTCCAACAACTGCAAATTCGCCCTGATTTAGATATTTCGTCAAAACCATTCCGGAAATTGGACTTTCAATCATGTTGTTTTTCAACTGTTCATCGATTTGAGCCACCTTTTTTTCGGTTGGTTTTCTTTCACTTAAAATTGCGCGGTTTTGAATGGAAACATTTTCTTTGGCTGTTGAAATCTGTTGTTGCAAAACCTTCAGCTGACTTTGTGCCGCAGAAATTTGTTTTTGAATGACTTTGATTTGTCCATTTGCATCGTCGAGTTGTTTTTTAGTTGCAGCATCTTTTTCTACTAAATTCGCTGTTCTGTTTCGTTCTCTTATTGCATTTTGAAGTTGTTCCTGAAGAACACCAACATTTGCGGATTGTCCCGAAATCTGGGATTGCAAAACCTGAATTTGAGGCAGCGCAGAATTTGTTTTTTGGTCGATGGCATCAATACTTGCGACGATCTGATCTTTTTGTAATTCTATGCTTTTCGAATCAATTTCGCCAACTTTTTCATTAATTTTTAAAATCTGACCTTCTTCGACATTAAGATTCAAAATGGTTCCATTTGCTTTCGCCGTCACCAAGATCTCTTCGGCTTCAAAAGTTCCGGACGCATCGTAGTTATTATGTGAATTGTCGCAGGAAGCAAGGGAAAATATGATTGCAAGTAAAATATATTTTTTCATCGGAAGTTTTTATTTAAATCTTTTTATCTAATTTTCAAATACTCAAATACTCAAACACTCAAATACTTAAATACTGAATCACTGATTAAGCTGCGCTTTCAGATTATATTGCGTTAACAAGTACTGAATTTCGTGCGTGATTTTTTGATTTTTTGCGCGGTCAAGTTCATTCACGTCGCGCAGATAATCATTCGTCGTAATAACGCCGTTTTCCAATTGTGCTAAAGATGCTTTTTTAATACTTTCTCTTAATATCACAAGTTCATCATCTTTCGCAATTAATTGCTGGATTTTATCGAGATCATTATTATTTTGAATGGTCTGAAACTGCTGATTAAAAAGGAAGTTTTCCTTTTGAACGTCAATTTCCTGCTGTTGAGCTTCTACCAAAGCCAAATCATTTATCTTAGTATAAAATCCAGAAATTGGAATATTTAAACGCAAACCGCCGATGTAAAAAACATCAAATTCATTTTTCAACATATTAAAACCCGGTTTTCCGTAACCACCTTGGAAGAATGCTCCGAATTTTGGCAGATTTTTCGAGTTAATATTCGATTTTTGCTGGTCCAAACTAAGTTTTTGTAATTCGAAAAGTTTCAGTTCAGCGCGTTTGTTTTCGTCTTGAATGAGAATTTTTTCCGGTTTTAAAAGTATCGTGTTTACGTCTAAATTTTTATTAATGAAAAGAGAAAGCATTTGTAAGAAACTTTTTTTCATCGATTCCAGTTCCAATTGTTTTTGATCAATATTGACCAATTGTGCTTTTAAAACATCTACGTTACTTCTATAGATAACGCCGTTTTCCAGTTGTGCTTCTGCTTTTTTAAGTCCGTTTGTGATATCAGATTTGGTCAGTTCTGTTTGTTGAAGTTGTTCGTTAGTTTGTAGAATTCCGAAATAAATTTGGTTTATTCTCAATTCCAGTTGATCGGTTTCGACTTCGGTTTTTTGTAATTCAATCTCAGAATTTAGGGTTGCCATTTTTTTCTGATTCGAGATCATTCCGCCATCGTAAATATTTTGCTGAACATCTGCATAGACTTTATATTGGTCTTTGCTCAAAGGTTCAATCGTCATATTGGGAAGTGAAAGTGGGAACTGGATGACGTCATTTTGATAGGTAGCTTGACCAATAATCTGAATTTGTGGAAGCCAACCTTTCGCGGCATTTTGAAGATTGTACTCTTTAGTTTTCGAAATAAGTTCATGCCTTTTGATAAGCGGATAATTCTGTTTCGCCAAACCGTAACATTCCTCTAAAGTCAATGTTTGAGCATTACCAGAGAAGAAGAGGAGAAGAAGTAAGTATTTTAAAGTTTTCATTGTTGGTTAGAGGTTAGAAATCAGACGTGAGACAGGAGACGTGAGACAGGAGACGTGAGACATGAGACGTGAGACATGAGATATGAGATATGAGACATGAGAAATCAAACGTCTGCTTTATATATTTTACATTGTACATGGGACATTTGTACATTTTACTAAAGAATACCGCTTTACAGCTAATTATTTAACATCATTTTGATCCACATGGGAACCATGGTTTTTCTTTCTTCTACGAATTTTTGAAATTCAGCATCAGTCATCAAATCAAAAGATTGCAGAATCGGTTTTCCAACAAATGGAAAAACCGTCATGCTTAAAAAGTTGATAAGGAAATGAAAAGGGTTCACTTCTGGTTTTCTGTCCTTAATCTGTTGCATGAGGAATGAATTGTTCAAAACTTTATCAAAGGGTAGAAGTGATTTCACGTCGGAGGTTTTCTTCTGAATTTCACTTAAAACGAAAATTGGAAGGTTTGGATTCTTGGTTAAAATGTCAAAGTATTTGACGCTCGCTAAATCAATCTTTTCTTCTAAAGAAGTTTCCTCATTCGTCACGATTGGAATGATTTGTCCGAAAAGTAAAACGATTTTGACTTTCATCACCTGTTCAAACAGTTTTTCTTTTGTTCGAAAATAGTAGTTTAAAAGTGCCAGATTAATTCCGGCTTCTTCTGCAATATCCCGCGTTCGTGTGCCGGAAAAGCCTTTCTCTGTAAAAACTTTGGATGCGGCGAGTAAAATTTTGTCTTCGGTGGAAATTTCTTCAGTATTCATGCTTTAAATTCTTAAGTAAAGTTAAGATTAATTTTTTGATTTAAACAAATGAATTAATCAAATGATTAATCTTTAATAATAAAAAAAACGCAAATCGAAAGAAATGCGCTTTTTAATATATCTAAAAAAGGTAATTACAATCCAAACTGTTTCGCAAACAGGTCAGGGAAAACACCCAGTACGACCAGAGCAAATATGATGAAAACTGCTATAATATTATAAGTCAAACTTACTTTTTCGAGCGATTTGAAACTGCTTTCTTTCGGGAAAAACATGATCATAATGAGCCGTAAGTAATAAGCGATCGACAGCGCGGAACCCAAAACTGCAATCAAAACAAGAAATGGAGATGCGGTAATTGCCTGTGCGAATATCCCGAATTTCCCCATAAAACCTGCAGTTAGCGGAATCCCAGCCATTGAAAGCATAGAAAGTGCCGCTGCCACCGCAAGTATTGGTTCAGAATGAGCAAGTCCGCGGAAGGCGCTATAAGAAGTTTCACGTTTCAGCTTCTCAACCCAGATCAGACACATCATCACGCCGACCGTCGCAAGCGAATAAGCGAAAAGATAGAATGCGAGGTTGTACGATGATAAACTGTTCATGCCGTAAAAAATCAGTCCCAGATAACCAACATGTGAGACAGAAGAATAGGCGAGCATCCGCTTGGCATTGCTCTGGGCCAGACCCATTGCATTTGCAAGGAATAAAGTGATGATGATAAGAACGCCCAATATATTGATCCACGCTCCTGTAATGCCAATAAAACCAACCGTCATGATCTTGAAGAAACCGAAGAATGCAGCGATTTTAACCACCGACATCATGAATGCGGTAATTAAAGAGGGCGAACCCTGATATACATCCGGGCTCCACATGTGGAATGGTGCGAGAGAAACTTTAAATGCAAGCGCTACCAGAATTAAAACCGCGCCCATGGTAACCATGAGATTTTTTGGATTTTCAACAGAGAACGTATGGATCTTATACAGGTCGAAAGTACTTGAACTGCCGTAAACCAAAGCAATCCCAAACAACAGGAATCCTGTGGCAAAGGCACCCATTAGGAAATATTTAATGGAAGCTTCATTGGAACGCAGATCAGACTTGCTCGAACCCGCCAAAACGTAGAGCGGAATCGAAAGTATTTCAATTCCTAAGAAAAGCGTCACTAAATTCTGGAAACCAAAAAGCACAAAAGCACCACAAAGCGAGAAGAGCATCAGCGCATAAAGTTCCGACTGATGGCTACGGTGATTGCTGAAGGCAAAACCTCCCAGAAAGAAGATCAGCAATGTTACCACAATAGAAATCTTGGTGAACAGCGCGGCATTTGCACCGTATTCGTACATACTAAGGTATTGGTTAAAGAAAGCGTTTTCCGGCAGAAAACTTACATAAAACGCGATGATGAGTCCCAGAATACCGATGTATCTTGAATATTTTCCTTTCTCGAAAACGCCGGCAAACAAAGCGGCAACTGCGGTAAGGAATATGATGATTAAAACGCTCATTGAGTTTGAATTTGAATTTTATTTAGCAGACTTCAGGATTTAGCTTCAGTCTTCAAGTCTTTATTGTTTACGTACAGATTTCTTAGTTCACCATAGAAGTGAAAATAAATTTCAGCGAACTGTCGACCATATCCAGAATCGGCTGCGGAAATATACCAAGCAGGATTACAAATACTGCCAAACTTGCCATCACTGAAAATTCTACCGGACTGAGGTCGCCCGCTGACGCCAGGATCTGCTCATCGCCTTCACCGAACATGGCTTTGCCGTAAAAACGGAAAAGGTAAACTGATGAAAATATCATGGTTGTTCCGGCAACAATTGCCGCAAAAATACTGTAATCGAAAATGGATTTGATCAGTATAAACTCACCGATAAAACCGTTGGTAAGCGGCAGCGCGATCGAGCCCAATAAAACCACCATAAAAAGAACTGCAAATTTCGGAGCTACTTTTGCAAGTCCGCCCATTTTCCGGATATCACGGGTTTTGAATCTTTTGAATAAAATGTCAGCACAGTAGAAGAGACCGACTACGTTGATACCGTGGGCAAATGTCTGCACCAGCGCACCCTGTCCGCCTTCTATCATTAAGGTTCCCTGCATGGTTAAAATCGCCGACGCCATAATCCCCGCTGTCATTAAGCCAACGTGTGATAATGATGAATAGGCGATGATGCGTTTAGAGTCATTTTGAATGATCGCGATGAGCGCTCCGTGTACGATCCCAATAATGGCGAGGACCAGAACGATCTTTCCGGAAATCCCCAGAACTGCATCCGGTGTAACGGGCAACAAGTAGCGCAGTAAACCATAGATCGCCATTTTCAGCATAATACCGGAAAGCAGCATGGAACCCTGTGTTGGCGAATATGTATACGTGTCGGGCTGCCAGGAGTGAAACGGGAAGATCGGCAGCTTCACCGCAAATGCGAAGAAAATAAACCAGAAAACAACCGTTTGCTGCGACAGATTCAGGTCTGCATTATAAAGGTCTGTTAAAGCGAAAGACGCAGAGTTCGTGTATACATAGATCAAACCGATCAGCATAAATAAAGAACCTACGAAGGTGTACACAAAGAACTTCGTGGTGAACTGAATTTTCTTGTTTTCCTGACCCCAGATACCGGCGATAAGCCAGATTGGGATAAGAGTTACTTCCCAGAAAACGTAGAATAATAAACCGTCTAAAGCTGTAAACACGCCAAGAAGACCAAACTGCATGAGCAGGATCAAACCGTAGAACGTATTTCTGTAGCCCGGCTTTTCATTAAAGGAAGATAGTATGATCAGCGGTGTTAATATATTCGTTAACAGTACCAGCAACATACTGAGTCCATCAATACCGAAATGAAGGTTACTTTTGATGTAGTTGGACCAGGGATAATTGATCTCGTACTGCAAAACCCCATCGACCGTAGGTTTGAAATCGAAGTCCGCCAACATGTAGAAGGTGAGGAACATTTGGGCAAACGCGAGTCCCAGCGCTAAATACTTACTTGCGGGATTTTTCCACGCGAATACCAATGCAGAACCTACAAGAGGTAACAGGAGTAATGTTAATAACAGGTATGACATTTACTATTGTAATAAAAAGTTAACAATTAAAATAATTCCGATCGCCAAAGACATGATGAGCACATAATTCTCAACATTACCATTCTGCAGGCGTTTTGCAGCCCGGCCGGAATCTTCGGCACCGGTTCCGATGAATTCTACGAATCTGTTCAGAACACCTTTATCGAACATATTTCCTCCTACACCAAGACCTTCCACAAACCGCACAAAAGTCGCGTTGTAAAGTTCATCCAGGAATAATTTTCTGTTGGAGAGGCGCTCCCAGCCACTGTATTTCTCGTCTGGCAAGGCCATTTTTTTCTTGTTTACATAAATGTTTTTTACAATAAACCAAACTGCGAAAAACATGAGTACAGTTAATGCGAGTAGAATCATTTCCGTAGTGAAGTTTACCTCCGGCAACTGTACGTCGTACACATAAATTGATTTCAGCCAGTCGCCTAATTTCGCATATGACCCATGACCGATAAAATGCGGCAGATTGATAAATCCTCCTATTACAGAGAATACCGCCAGCACCATCAGCGGAATGGTCATTGTTTTTGGACTTTCATGCAAATGATGTTTCTGTTCTTCGGTACCACGGAATTCACCATGAAAGGTCAGGTAGTATGCCCGGAACATATAAATCGCCGTCATGGCAGCAATTGCAAAAAGGATCAGCCAGATAAACGGACTTTTACCAAAAGCATTTGTAAGGATTTCATCTTTTGAGATCATACCGGAAAGGAAAGGGAAGCCTGATATGGCGAGTGTTCCGATAAGGAAAGTGATGTGCGTTACCGGTATTTTTTTCTTTAATCCACCCATCATCCGCATATCCTGTTCGCCACTCATTGCGTGAATCACAGAACCGGAACCTAAGAATAATAAAGCTTTAAAGAAGGCATGCGTCATTAAGTGAAACATTGCTGTGGTATAAGCACCAACCCCTACTGCAACGAACATAAAACCGAGTTGTGAAACAGTAGAGTAGGCAAGCACTTTTTTGATGTCGTTCTGGCGGAGACCGATAAAGGCTGCAACCAAAGCGGTCAGCAATCCGATGAACAGTATTCCGTCCATGGTTGTGGGAGCCAGTGAATACAGGAAGTTCGAACGAACCACTAAATAAATTCCGGCAGTTACCATCGTCGCAGCGTGGATCAATGCTGAAACCGGCGTTGGTCCGGCCATCGCGTCGGGCAACCAGGTAAATAACGGAATCTGGGCAGATTTACCCACAGCGCCAATAAATAAACTCGCAGTAATAAAGATGATGACCGGCGAGTCCAGCGCGAATTTCGAAGAATTCTGTGCTACAGACAGGTAATCGACAGCATTGGTTTGGTAAGCGATCATCAGGATTCCAATGATCATTCCAAGGTCACCGATTCTGTTCATGATGAAAGCTTTTCTTGCAGCCGCACCATATTCTTTGTTCTTATACCAGAAACCGATAAGCAAATAGGAACATAATCCTACACCTTCCCAACCGATGAACAGTATCAAATAATTGCTTCCCATCACCAAAAGCAACATCGAAAAAATAAACAGATTCAGGTAACTGAAGAATTTATAAAAACCTTCATCCTCGCTCATGTAGCCGATAGAATACAGGTGGATCAGAGAACCGATTCCCGTAATAATCATGATCATCATTAATGAAAGCTGGTCGATCTGAAATCCAAAATTGACCTGAATACCATTGATTCGAAACCATTCAAATGCACGTACAATCACGGGCTGCGATTCAGCATCAAATTTCAAAAATATGCTCAGGGCAATGCAGAACGAGACAAAAACCACGAGTGTTGTAATACTTCCGACCAGGATTTTAGGCAGTTTTTTTCCGAACAGTCCCGAAAACAAAAAGCCAAGTAAAGGTAAAAGTATGATAGCGTAAACTAAATTTTCCATGCTGTTCTTATCCTCTTAATTTATTAAAAATACTGATGTCGACAGATTTTGTGTTTCTGTACAACATTGCGATTATCGCCAGTCCTACAGCAACTTCTGCGGCAGCGACCACCATAATGAAGAACACGAGGATCTGCCCGTTTCCGTCGCCTTTGTAACTGGAGAACGCCGCCAGCAAAAGGTTAACAGAATTCAGCATCAGCTCTACGCATCCCAGAATGATAATGGCATTTTTGCGGATCAACACGCCCAGCACGCCCAGGCAAAACAATACCGAACTCAGAACTATAAAATATTCCAGCGGTACGGCCTGTACAAATGAATTTACTTCTCCCATAATCCTATAAATCTTTTTTACCGATTAAAACTGCACCAACGATCCCTGCTAAAATAAGGACCGATGCAAGTTCAAATGGCAGTACATATTCATTAAACAATAATCTCCCCAGGTTTTTTGTCAGACCCACGCCCGCATCTACATCCGCTGCAGCGGCTTCAACCTTAAATCCGCGGAAAGCTCCTAAAATCGCGATCAGCAGAAGTCCGGCAGAAAACACGCCCACAAACTTCATCAGGTTCTGTTTTTTACTTTCATCTGCTTTATTTAAATTAAGCATCATCAGAATATAAAGGAACAAAACCATGATCGCACCAGCGTACACAATGATCTGCACAATACCGAGGAACTGCGCATTAAGTAAAATATACAGACCTGCGATCGAAAACATGGTAACGATCAGCGCTAGAATAGAGTAAAGGGGATTCCTGGCAAACACGAAATAAAAAGCACTGGCAGTTGCGAGCGCCGCAACGGCGAAAAATAAAATCTGTTCCATTTATTTCATCATTTTTTTCTGCAGTTCGCTCTGTCTCTCAGAAACATCAATCCGCTCGTTTATTTTTTCCACGAGTTTGTCTTTACCATAGATAAAACTGCCGCGGTTTTCCTCCACATTTACAAGTCTGTCGGTCAGGTAAATCGCTGATTTCGGGCAGGCCTCCTCGCACATCCCGCAGAAAATGCAGCGCAACATATTGATTTCGTATACTTTTGCATATTTTTCTTCACGGTACAGGTCGCGTTCTTCCCTGGTGCGCTCACCGGCGGTCATGGTAATTGCTTCTGCCGGGCAGGCTACCGCACAGAGTCCGCAGGCGGTGCATCGCTCACGTCCCTCGTTATCGAGTTTCAATACATGCTGGCCTCGCCATATTTTTACACGGGGCCGCACTACTTCCGGATATTGGATCGTGGCTACACCGTTGCCAAAAACAGACTTTGCCGCGTGCGAGATCGTAATTTTCATCCCCTTCAAAATCGCCGGAATGTAAATACGCTCACCGAAAGTCATTTCTTTGTCGGAGACCACTTTTGATCTGTTAGTTAATTTCATCTGCTTTCTTTATCTTTTTATTCAGAAAAACGGTTATTAGATTCTGCCGGTCTTAAGCCAGTTTCAGTTTAAATATTCCGTATTCAGAAATATATTTTATATTTTTTAGGAGCAACACAGGTGTCGCTGTCTTTCAAATCTGTACCTGCTTTCACCTTTATCCCGATCCCGAATTTCGGGCCCGGGGATACCGGTTCAATCAGGGCTATAAGTTCATTTCCCGCTATCCCGAACTTAAGTTTCCGGTTCTTAGCCTGCTATCTTGTAAAATGTTCAAATGCCAAAATCACCGCACCCGTTGCCAAAAGATTTACCAGCGCAAGCGGAAGAAGCTTTTTCCAGCCCAGGTGCATCAGCTGATCATAACGGAATCTTGGCAAAGTCCATCGGATCCACATGAATACAAATATGCCGAAGAAAGATTTTGCAAGGAACGAGACTACAGAAAGAATTCCCGCCGCGTTTTCTCCCCAGTGCTGCGTAACCCAGTCGATTCCGGGATAATTATATCCACCGAAGAATAATACCACGATCAGCGCATTTGAAATAAACATATTTACGTACTCACCAAACATATACAAGCCAAGCTTCATGGAGGAATATTCGGTGTGATAACCGTTTACAAGTTCATTTTCACATTCCGCCAGATCAAATGGCGCTCTGTTACATTCTGCCAGGGCAGCAACAAAGAATATCAGAAACGCCAGTGGCTGATAAAAGATATTCCAGTTTAAGCCCGATACTTCCGGAATGATCCCCCAGATTTTACCGTGTGTCTGCTGCTCAACGATCAGTTTCAGGTCAAGCGATCCCGCCATCATAATGATCGAAATAATTGCAAGGCCCATCGCAAGTTCATAGGAGATCATCTGCGAACTTGCCCGGATTGCACCGATCAGCGAGAACTTGTTGTTGGAAGCCCAGCCACCGAGCATAATTCCATATACACCGATGGAAACCATTCCTACAAGATACAGCACACCGATATCGATGTTGGCCACCTGCAGATCAAATGAGGTACCGCCGATGTTCAGTGTTTTTCCCCACGGGATTACTGCTCCCGTAATAAGTGAAATGAACATCACCAATGAAGGTCCGATGATGAAGAGAAATTTCTCAGCATTGGCCGGTGTAAAATCTTCTTTGAAGAAAAACTTTCCACCGTCAGCTAATGGTTGCAGGATGCCAAGTGGTCCTGTTCGGTTTGGCCCGACTCTGTCCTGCATGATCGCTGCCACTTTTCTTTCTGCCCACGTAGAATACGCGGCTACGGTAAGTGCCAGCAGGAACAGGGACAGTACGAGGATAATTTTAAATGTTAATGGTTCCATTTTTATTGTAAAGATTTACGCTGCTCCAGCGTTACATTAATCTGAAATTAGTGTCAATTTTTATAGCGGATTCTACTTCATCCTTAGGACTCAGTTCTTTAGCGTCTGGATTGTCGAGTATACTCACCATATTTTCAGGCTTTTCATAATGATTCAGCGAGATCACCGAGTGGCGGTCAATATGCCGCGGTCCTTCGATATTCCAAAGTTTTACATCTTTCCGGTGGAAACGGCACTCGTTACAAATCCAGTCTTCGATCTCATCGTACTGATCTTTTCTTGCGGTTACACGTACTATTTCCTCACCTTTCATCCAAAGTACAGCTTTTCCGGAGCATTTCTCACATTTGCATGTTGCATTTGTAGGCTTGGTAAACCAGACTCTGCTTGCAAATCTTGAAGTTCTGTCTGTTAGAGCACCAACCGGACACACATCAATCACGTTTCCAATAAAATCATTTTCCAGCGCTTTGTTCAAATACGTAGAAATTTCTGCGCGTTCACCTCTGAAAAGAATTCCGTGCTCGCGGCCCTCTGTCAGCTGATTAGCGGCCAGAACGCATCTTGCACACAGAATGCATCTCGTCATGTGCAGTTTTATATACGGACCTATATCTTCCGGCTCAAAAGTTCTTCTTTCAAACTCGGTTCGGGTTCCTTCCAGACCATGTAAATAACCCAGATCCTGCAAATGACATTCACCGGCCTGATCACAGATCGGACAATCCAACGGATGGTTGATCAGCAGGAATTCGGTCACCGCTTTCCTGGCTTCCTGGGTTTTTTCGGAAGTCAGGTTTTTAACTTCCATTCCGTCCATCACACTGGTTCTGCAACTCGCTACCAATTTGGGCATCGGTCGTGTATCGGCATCTGAACCTTTTGAAACTTCTACCAAACAGGTTCTGCATCTTCCGCCACTGGATTCCAGCGGTTTGTAATAGCACATTGCCGGCGGTACAGATGGGCCGCCAATTTGTCTGGCAGCTTCCAGGATAGAAGTTCCGGGCGCCACTTCGGTGGTCTGCCCGTCGATTGTTATCTTGAATTTTTTAACTTCTTCGCTCATTTTTAAAGATTTTAGATTTTAGGTTATAGATTTTAAATAAAAACTCTACTGCTAAAAATCTTATCAACGCTATTCATTTTTAATAATCTAAAAGATTACTTTTCTTATTTCTTCGTATTAAAGGTATAACCAACACCTACAAGCACCTGACCGAACATAAAGTCCTGACTTGCCTTATCCGGTCTGTTATTTAAGGTCGTTTTAATATCCCACATATTGATGTAACCTGCTTTTGCCTCAAGTCTTGCCATAAAGTGATTCCAAAAAACCAAATTCAAACTTGTTCTTAAATCGGTTCCCATTCCGGCAACGTGAAAACGGTCACTTCTTTCGTTTCCAAACAATTTTACATTACTTTTCGGAAACATCACGCCGATTCCGCCGCCATAAGACCAGATAAGATCAATGTTTTTTCTGGTCATCAGGTTTTGATATTTTTCCAAACCTATATTTTCATAATTCAACCCGTCGGTGTGCTCGTACGTGAGAAAGTTCTCATCTGCCAGATTCACCTGCCCGTTCTGTACATAAGCAGCGTATTGTGGATCGCTGATATTTCCCGAAAAACCCACGGTTTGATCCTGATCCATTACATATTTCATGTGGTCGATCCCCAGGACTATCGCCAGATCATCCTTTAAAAAGTAACCGATCCTTACATCGTACTGCGCTACAGTAAACCAGGCCGGATCAAAATACACAATTCCAAAAGGCGTAGGTCTGTCGTGTGCAATTACATTGTCCAGCTGAAAGTCATAACCGTTACCTTTAAAATGGATATCCGATTTGCTGAACGCTCCTCTGTTCCATCCAAAAAAAACAAACATCTGTCCTTTTTTTGACAAAGGCATCACTTTTCCCGACGATTGTTCGACCAGGTTAGCGGCATTTCTGTCGGCATTTAGGTCCTGCGCCTGAGTGATCATTAAACCTGTAAACAGGAACACAAAAATTTGAAAGAACTTCTTCATTTATACTTAACGCTTAAGCGTTTCCTATCATTTAAACTTACGTTTATAACTGTTTAATTCTTAAACTGCCGGCACCGGAATTGGGTCTGCGTAATTTGCCAAACCGTAATTTCTAACCTGTGCTTCCGGATTGTCGATATGCCATTCGAACTCATCGCGGAAATGACGGATCGCAGCAGCAACCGGCCAGGCAGCGGCGTCACCAAGCGGACAGATTGTATTTCCTTCGATTTTTCGCTGTACATCCCAAAGCAGATCGATGTCGGCCATTGTACCTGTACCGTTTTCAATTTTGGTAAGGATCCGCCACATCCAGCCGGTTCCTTCGCGGCA
The DNA here is from genome assembly GCF_000422265.1 of Kaistella palustris DSM 21579. GTDB lineage: Bacteria > Bacteroidota > Bacteroidia > Flavobacteriales > Weeksellaceae > Kaistella > Kaistella palustris. Next base: position 324,077 of record NZ_AULL01000013.1, on the reverse strand, counting down.
AGGCGTACACTGGCCACAACTTTCGTGCATATAAAAATGCGCTAATGTTAGGGTGTGCTTTACAACGCACTGGTCTTCATCTAAAACAATAAATCCACCGGAACCCATCATGGTTCCGCTTATGAAGCCGCCGTCTGCAAGAGATTCGTAATTCATATAGCGTGGTTCGCCATTAAGCGTCCTAAGAAGTAAATTCGCCGGCACGATCGGCACGGAACTACCGCCGGGTATACAGGCTTTCAGTCTTTTACCGTTCGGGATGCCACCACAATATTCATCAGAATAAATAAATTCTTCTACGGTAATGGTCATGTCGATCTCGTAAACTCCGGGTTTATTGATGTTTCCGCAGGCAGAAATCAGTTTAGTTCCTGTGGATTTCCCGACGCCGATCTTTGCATATTCTGCTCCCGTCATATTGATGATCGGTACCACCGCTGCAATTGTCTCCACATTATTCACCACTGTGGGTGATTCCCAGAGTCCTTTAACTGCCGGGAAAGGCGGTTTCAAACGGGGGTTGCCCCGTTTACCTTCCAGAGATTCCAGCAGCGCTGTTTCTTCGCCACAGATATAAGCTCCCGCACCGCGATGTACATAGATTTCGAGATCGTATCCGGTGCCGAGTATATTTTTCCCCAGAAATCCGGCAGCTTTCGCCTCATCGATCGCGCGTTCCAAAATATCAGGAATCCAGGAATATTCGCCACGAATGTAGATATAAGCCGTTTTCGAGTTCAGCGCAAAAGAGGAAATGATCATACCCTCGATTAGAAGGTGCGGAATGAACTCCATAAGATAGCGGTCCTTGAAAGTTCCAGGTTCGGATTCGTCGGCATTAACGACCAGGTAGCTCGGGATTCCTTCCGGCTTGGCAAGAAAACTCCACTTTAGTCCTGTTGGGAAACCCGCACCACCACGACCGCGGAGGCCGGAAGTCTTCACTTCTTCCACCACTTCCTGCGGTGTCATTTTCAGTGCTTTTTCCACAGCTTCGTAACCGCCCTGTCTGCGGTATACGTCGTATGTTCGAATTCCTTCGATATGTGCGTCTTTAAGTAAAAGCTTTTTACTCATTTTAGTTCTTAGAATTTAATCCAAAGCAAGCTGACCCTGTCTGCAAAGTTCCAGGATCTCGTCTACTTTTTCTTTTGTTAAATGTTCATGATAGAATTTGCCCAGCTGCATCATCGGTGCATATCCGCAGGCTCCCAGGCATTCTGCTGTTTTCAGGGTGAAGAGGCCGTCGGGTGTTGTTTCGCCATTCTGAATATTCAGCGTTTCTTTAATATGATTAATGATGTCATCGCTGCCATTAAGCATACATGGTCCCGTTTTGCAAACTTCCAACACGTATTTTCCCACGGGTTTCATGTTGAACATGGTATAGAAAGTAGCAACCTCGTACACTTCTATGGGTCTGATACTCAATATTTCGGCCACATAATCCATAACAGGAACGGCAAGCCAGCCGCCGAATTCTTTCTGTGCCAAATGCAGTACCGGAATCAAAGCTGATTTTTGTCTGCCCTCGGGATATCTTGCGATTATTTTTTGAACCTGTTCTAAAGTTTCAGGTCGAAAAGCTATTGTTTCACTCATTTCTTATCGTGTGAAGTGTACAATGTACAATGTACAAGGCACTTTTTAATTTTAATATTTATACAACTTAATTTGTACCGGGTACAAATTTACGCGTCCAGTTCGCCTGCGATTACGTTTAAACTGCTTAAGGTGACTACCGCATCGGAAATCACAGAGCCCGTAATCATTTCCGGGAATGCCTGATAATAAATAAAACAAGGCCGTCTGAAGTGGAGACGGTACGGTGTTCGCCCGCCATCGCTCACGAGATAAAATCCTAACTCGCCATTACCACCTTCTACGGCGTGATATACTTCGCCTTTTGGAACTTCAGTTTCGGCCATTACTATCTTGAAATGGTAGATGAGCGCTTCCATTTTGGTGTATACATCGGCTTTTTCGGGCAGATAATATTCCGGCACATCAGCATGGAAAGGGCCGGATGGCAAGTTGTTATAGGCCTGCTCAATGATTTTCAGACTTTCCCACATTTCGTGCTGGCGAACCATGAATCTGTCGTAAGTATCACCTGCTGTTCCAACCGGGATTTTAAAATCAAAATCTTCATAGGGAGAGTAGGGATGTGCCACACGCACGTCATAATCTACACCTGCCGCCCGAAGGTTTGGGCCGGTAAAACTGTAAGACAGTGCACGTTCTGCAGAAATGGCTCCTGCACCGATTGTCCGGTCCATGAAAATCCTGTTTCTTTCGAGAAGGTCAGCAAATTCCTGCAGTCTGGCCGGGAATCCTTTCAGAAATTCAGGCAGCAGTTCATGGAAACGCTCACTGAAATCTCTTTCGAAACCTCCGATTCGCCCCATGTTGGTCGTGAGCCTGCCTCCACAAACTTCTTCGTACATATCATAAATGCGTTCCCGATCCTGGAAGAGATAGGTAAAACCTGTTAAGGCGCCCGTATCAACACCTATAACTGCATTACACACAATATGGTCGGCAATTCTGGCGAGTTCCATCATAATAACACGCATATAATCTACGCGTTTTGGAACTTTTACGCCTAGAAGTTGTTCCACAGTCATATGCCAGCCCAGGTTATTGATCGGTGCTGAACAGTAGTTCATACGGTCGGTTAATGTGGTGATCTGGGTGAAGTTTCTTCTTTCAGAAATCTTTTCGAAAGCGCGGTGGATATAACCTACAGTCTGCTCGGAATGAAGGATCCTTTCACCATCCATTGTAAGGATGTTCTGGAAGATTCCGTGTGTCGCAGGGTGTGTAGGACCGAGGTTCAGCGTATATAACTGCCCGTCGATATGTTCCTTCGATTCGTTTTGGTTAAGTATATTGGAGAGTTCCTGGTCTTTCATAATTATAATAGCATTAAGCGGCGGATATTATCTTCCGAACATCACATCATCCTTGTCCAAACGGGTTCCGTCTTCCAGAGGATACTGTTTCAGCATTGGGTGATACCCAATATCCGGCTCATTTAAAATCACGCGCAAATCCGGATGACCTTTAAATTTAACACCGTAGAATTCGAAGGTTTCCCTTTCCATCCAGTTGGCACCGGCATAAAGGTCGGTCAGTGTGTCAACTTCCGCATTTTCCAGTGGCATATAGGTTTTAAGTCTTACTCGGTGGCTGTGTACAAGATTTTGTAAATGGTAGATCACACCGATTTCTTTCTTCGGCATCTCGGGGTGGTGAATCCCACAAATGTCGGTAAGGTGTATGAAATCCAGCGAACTTTCTTTCATGTGGTGTACGATCTTTTTTAAATCTTCTTTTTTAATCTCCAGCGTAAGCGTACCATAAGGTTCGGAGGCGGAGATAACAGAATCGGGGAATTCTCGTGAGATGGCTTCCAGAACGAAACTATTGGTAAATTCCATAAAATTAATTGATGTTATAAGATTCCAATAATTCTTTATATTCCGGCAGATGTCTTCTTCTCAGGCTTTCGCTCTGAGCCAGCGCCTGGACCTGCATAATTCCTTCCAGAATCTGTTCCGGTCGGGGCGGGCACCCGGGCACGTACACATCAACAGGAATAATTTTATCAATTCCCTGCAGTACCGAATACGAATCGAAAATACCTCCGCTGCATGCGCAGGCACCTACAGCGATCACCCATTTCGGTTCCGCCATCTGTGTATAAACTTCCTTCAGGATCGGACCGAGTTTTTTGGCAATAGTTCCGCAGACCATCAAAACATCGGCCTGCCGTGGCGAGAAACTCATACGCTCGCTGCCGAAACGTGCAAGGTCATAGTTCGGTGCCATGGTCGACATAAATTCGATGCCGCAACATGAGGTTGCAAATGGAAGTGGCCAAAGTGAATAAGAGCGCGCCATTCCTATGATGCTGCTCAGATTGGTGGCAAAAAAACCTTCACCTTCAAATCCCGGAGGAGAAGGCGCATTTGTATTGATTAGGGGTTTATTTTCTGACATTGTTTTAGACATTAATTAAAAAAGATTCCAAAAGCTGAGGCACAGGTTATTTGTTCCAGTCCAGTGCGCCACGCTTCAGAACGTATAAGAAACCGAGGAAAAATATGGTCACGAATGTGACTACTGCAAGGAATCCCTCCAATCCAAACTCGCGGAAATTCACAGCATAGGGATAGAAAAATACAATCTCGATATCAAAAAGCACAAAGAGGATCGCTGTAAGAAAGTAACGGATGGAAAAAGGTGTTCTCGCATCTCCCTCACTTTCCACACCACACTCAAAGTTCTTGTTTTTGTTTACCGTAGACTTATCCTGCCGCGGTCCCAGAAAATGGGCTCCAAGCAGTGAAACGCCTACAAAACCAACTGCCACTAAGGCCTGGATGATAATGGGAATATAATTTTCTGGTAAATTCATCACAACATTTTTTTCTCAAAGGCAAATTTAAGGAATTAAGATGTAAGCGTGAAATATAAGGCCTCCAAATGTTAGCGAAATGGGTGAATCGCTTAATTTAGATTTAGTAAAAATTATGCCTCTTCATTCTTGTCTCCGCCCTTCATTTTCTTTAAAACCAAATAAGCCATATAGCCAATATACAGAAACAGGAAACTTGCGAAAAGTATGTTGATGATGCTGTTCAGCCGCTCGTCCGGAACCTGGAAAAACTGGTTATAGGCCACAAACAGTACAATCATCAGCACGTAGAAATAAAGTTGCTTTTTCATAAAAATTTTGGGGAGTTTTCGGCCGTATTTATACGATTTCCAGTGAGTAGGTGCGCCGTCTTTTGTGGTTTACAGGCTTATATTCCTGCCAGAGCAGCTGCACGTTTTTGTTCTCCTCAAGTTCGGGATTGGTTTCTGCAAACTTAATTCCCATTTTGCTGAAACGTACAAAGATTTCCTTGAAGATAATGGCCGTAACTCCACGCCGCTGGTACGTTGGGTGGATGCCGATAAGATAGAAGTTGGCACGCTCGTTTTTCTTTCCGGCCTGCAGAAAATGCCACCAGCCAAACGGCCAGAGTTTTCCCGCGGCGTTTTGCAGCGCTTTGGAGTAGGAAGGCATGGTCACTGCGAATGAAACAAGCATCTTATTCTCGTCTTCTACACAGATTACATAATTTTTATCAATAAAGGGGAAATATTTCTCCTTATACGTTTTTATCTGTTCATCGGTGATCGGTGTGTAGGTTGAGAGCGAGTTGTAGGTTTGGTCGATGAGTTTAAACATCGGTTCGATATAGGGTATGATCTCTTTTTTATTTTTAAAGTCGATCACCCGAAGTTTATATTTCTGTAAAATCAGTGAACTGAATTTATCCACTTTTTCGGGCAGAATTTCAGGAAAATTCATCTCATATTCTACCCATTCCTTTTCCTTCTTAAGGCCAAGGTTTTCCAGATGCGTCGGGTAGTAATCAAAGTTATAGAGGCCGATCATAGTGGCGATCTTGTCAAATCCCATTGTAAGCATACCGGCTTTGTCCAGATTGGTAAAGCCCATCGGTCCTTCAATTTTTGAAATTTGATTTTCCCTGGCAAAATCAATCGCAGTTTGAATGAGTGCTTTGGAAACATCAGCGTCATCAACAAAATCCAGCCAGCCGAAGCGTACTTTTTTTATACCGAGCTCCGCCTCTTCTTTATGATTGATGATAACCGCGATGCGCCCAACGGTTTTTCCTGCTTTGGTGGCGAGAAACTGTTTTGCTTCCGAATAGACAAGCGCAGGATTCTGCGCGGGATTCCAGATATCTTTTTCTTCGTTGATCAGCGGCGGCACGTAGTACGGATTGTTACGGTAAAGTTCCATGGGAAACTTTATAAATTTATGGAGATCTGCTGCGGACTTTACTTCAGTCACATCAATTTCTGGCATCGTGCGGTATATTTGGGAAAACAAAGATAATCATTAAAACAAACTGTAACACTTTGGCACGTTTTTTATACTAATAATCGAATTTACGAAATCTAAAAAAACTAATTTAAAATGACAGGTTATTATTTGATTATTGGTGTTTCAATGCTCGTGAGCTGGCTGGTGTCGGCACGGTTGAAATCCAAATTTGCCCACTATTCGCAGGTACATTTGCGTAACGGCATGTCGGGCAAGGAAGTAGCGGAAAAAATGCTGAGAGACAATAACATCCACGACGTGCAGGTCATTTCAGTTCCCGGTCAGTTAACCGACCATTATAATCCGGCCAATAAAACAGTCAATCTTTCGGAAGGCGTATATATGCAGAGAAATGCCGCCGCTGCTGCCGTAGCCGCGCATGAATGTGGACACGCGGTGCAGCACGCAGTAGGTTATTCCATGTTGCAGCTTCGGTCCAAGCTTGTTCCTATGGTCAACATCAGTTCCCATTTAATGCAGTTCGTTTTAATTGCAGGTATTGCGCTGATGTTCGCAACAAGAACTATTGATAATCCGAACGGAAATACGACGGTACTTGCTGTGGGTGTCGCAATGTTTGCGTTCACAACTTTATTTGCCTTTGTAACTTTACCCGTGGAATATGATGCGAGCGACCGTGCAATGAAATGGCTGAAAACTACCGGAACCGTAACTCCAGAGGAGTATGTGGGGGTAAAAGATTCACTTACCTGGGCTGCAAGAACATACGTTGTTGCCGCGCTGGGTTCGCTCGCACAGCTTCTGTACTGGGCATCTTTGCTTATGGGCAGACGGGACTAATCCTCATAAAACTTAAAAGAAATTTGCTGCATCTCGGACAATTGTTCCGAGATGTTTTCTTTTTGTGCTGTGGCGAGCCGCGCAATGATCGTACACTCTTCTTCCGCCAGGAAATCCAGAACTTTCGCATTTGATTTATTAAGCAAAGTGAAGACCTGATTCTGTTGCGCGAAACCGAAGTTGATCTCAATATCGCTTTCCACTTCCTTGGTGATGACCTCCGCGGCGTCCAGCGTTAATTTTGCGGTCTCTTTATATGCTTTTACCAAACCTGCAACTCCCAGTTTGGTGCCGCCATAATACCGAACTACAATAACAAGTATGTTGGTAACTTCGTGTGCCAGCAGTTGGTTGTAAATTGGCAGACCTGCACTTCCGCCAGGTTCACCATCATCGTTGGCACGGTAATTTTCGCCCTGCAGTCCAAGGCGGAAAGCATAGCAGTGGTGTGTGGCCTTTGGATGGGCAGTTCTTATTTTTTCAAGACTGTTCCTGACATCGGATTCATTGAAAACGGGAAAACCAAAGCCGATGAATTTGCTGCCTTTCTCTTTGAGCAGAATATCAGCCACCGGATTTTTAAGAGTTTTAAAACTAAAGTTTTCCAAAATATATATTTTTACAGTTCAGGTATTTCTATAAAACCCGATGATATTGTCCCTAAACCTTTTGGAGTAATCCGGTTTGCGCGCAAATACGGGCGCGCAAGTTCCGTTATGTAAATTCAGTTCTTCATTTTTAATGATCATCAGTTCATCCCAGAGATCTGCCTGCAAAAACTGAGTCAGCGTATAGTTTCCACCTTCTATGAGGACAGACTGAATATTTTCTTCATAAAGCTTCAGCATCAGGTTTTGCAGGAAGTTTTCCCGGCCGGTCTTTATGAATTTAATATTCCCGCGGATTTCATCTTTTATTTCATTAAAGATAATACTCGGAGCTTCGTCATTATAAATATGGAAGGTCGGCGGTACTTTCAATTGCAGATCAAGTAAAATCCGGATGGGATTTTTGCCGGCCAGTTCGCGAACAGTCAAGGTAGGATTGTCGGTAAGCGCCGTTTTCGTGCCCACAAGAATCGACTGTTCTTCGCTTCTGATCCCGTGCACAAACTGTTTTGTTAATGAATTTCCGATCTGTGTAGGTCTGAAATTCTGATCTAGAAAACCATCTGCCGACTGTGCCCATTTCAGAAGCAAATAGGGTCTCTTTTTTTGGTGAAAAGTGAAAAACCTTTTGTTAAGTTCCCGACATTCTTTTTCCAAAACGCCCGTAATTACCTCAATTCCGGCTTTTTCCAGAATTTCTTTTCCCCTGCCGTTAACTTTTTCATTTGTGTCCAGCGTACCAATGATTACTTTTTTAAAACCCATTTCCACGAGCAGATTGGCACATGGCGGGGTTTTGCCGAAATGTGAGCAGGGTTCGAGCGAGACGTAGATGGTAGATTCCTTCAGCAACTCTTTATTTTTTACGGAAGCGATCGCGTTCACTTCCGCATGGCTCTCACCAGCCTTGTGGTGATATCCTTCACCAATGATGCGTCCCCTGTGCACGATCACACTCCCAACAAGCGGATTGGGATATGTTCTTCCCAAAGCTTTTTCTGCCAGTTCTATGCAGCGGCGCATATAAATTTCGTGAATCATTTTTCGGTTTTAATGAAAGGCCAATAAAGCAGGATGCCTTTAAATAGAAAAACACCCAACTTATGCCGGGTGTTTTGAAAGTTTGTTATAATTTTCAATTCTGAGATGCATCGGCAACTTTGATCTCGGGAATTTTGTATTCAATCATTGTGGCTACTAAGTGATCACGCTGTTTGGCCAGTGCTCTCGCCGCTGATTTTTGGTCGCCGTACATACGCCGGGCATAAGCCAAAATTAAAAAACTCTTTTGGGTCCCGTTGTCAAACTGTTTAAATCGGTAGACATTATATTCCACGAACGGTGAACCTTTCTGCGGGTTTTCTGAAACAAAAAAATCCACCACATATTCTTTGCCGTCCGGACTTTCTGTAACATTTACTTTTGCAAATTTGTCCTTTTCTTCGCGGTTTTGTATTGATTCCACTTTTTGGCGCACTGCGAGTTCCATATCGATTTCTTTGTTAAAAAACGAAAAGTCCAGAAGCTGCGTGAAATCGTCGATCTGCTCATCGCGTGGCAGAAACTGCTGGCGGAAAAGTGTTTTAGACGGCTGTTTGCTCCAGGTGAGAAAATATTCGGTGCCGTCATAATCAATCGGGCCCGGAACCGACAGCAGATCAACTGCAGCGTCCTGTGCCTTTAAAAATGAAAGCGCGCCCAGCATAAATATAAAACAGATTTTCTTTACCATATTATTGATTTTCGCCGGCAAGAATGCTGTGCAGGCTTTTCTTCATACTCTCCAGTTGCGATTTTTTTGCGTCGATCCTTTCAAAAGTATCCTTAAGCAAAGGGTTATCACGGGAGGAATTGCTGAAGAAGCCAAGATTATTTTCCATCTTCACGATCTCCGCCTCCAGATCGCTGATCTGATTTTTTATTTTACGTGCCTTGTCGGTAACCTGATTTTCAGAAAGTCCTTCTTCCTTCAGAGCATAACCTTCAATTTTGTTCAGTTTTAGCTTTTCGCGTAAAGTTTTGTTGAACTCTGTATTGATAGCAATTTTTTCGCGTGGTACTTTCCCGATATTATTCCAGCTGTTTTTGATCTGCTCGATTTTTTCTACACTGCCCACTTCATCGGTAACTGCTTTAAGGTCTTCCAGAAGCTCCTGTTTCTTTTTGTAGTTCTCTTTCCAGTTATCGCCGGCTGTATTGTTTTTTTCGCGGTAATTATTGAAAAAAGTGTTGCAGGCCTCGCGGAAGTCATCCCAAACTTTATTTGTCATGCTTCGCGGCACGTGACCGATTTTTTTCCAGTCGTCCTGCAGTTTTTTGAAAAGCGGTACAATCACATCCCAGTCTTCGGAAAGCATGTTGTCTTTGGCGGTTTGTATGAGTTTCAGCTTTTCGTCGAGGTTAGTCTGCTGTGAGTTTTTCAGTCCTTTATAGAACTCATTTTTCTTTGTATTGAAGTTTCGCAGGTGTTGTTTGAAATCGTTCCAGTTTTGGTTGGAAACCTTTCGTGGTACACTGCCGAGTTTCAGGAATTCTGTGCGCAGTTCTTCGATTCTTTTAATGGAAAGCTGCCAGTAATTGTGGTTCGGCTCTTTTTCGGGGGAAGAAATTCTTTTGATCTCTTCGATGATCTTGTTTTTCTTCTCCAGGTTTTCATTCTGTTCGCCTTCGATCTGCGCCGAAAGTTGAGATTTTCTGTCATGGATCCTGTTTGAAATTTCTTTGAACTCATCCCAGGTTTTTTCACGGAATTCTTCGGCCACAGGTTCAGCTTCTTCTTTCCACAATTTGTGCAGATACTGCAGTTCATTCAGCGCTTTCTGTACAGCGGGCTCGGTTTCCAGCTCTTTTGCCCTGCTGATGATGTGCTGCCGTTTTTCCAGATTGTGCGCAAATTCCTGCTCCATATATTCCTTATTCATATCCAGCATCTGGTAAAACTGGTTCAGGTGATGGAAATAATTATTGTTCAGCAGTTTAAATTCAGACTTTGCGACCTGACCTGCATTTTTCCAGTCTTCTTTGATGGCGCGGATGGCTTTAAAAAGATTGGTGCCAGGTTCGGTATTGGTATATAAATTCTTTAAATTCTCAATGATTGTCTGGCGTTCCTCCAGATTCTTGCCGTGATTTTCTTCCTGTTTTTTGGTATAGGCGTCGTTCTTTTCACGGAAGATATTGATCAGGGCAGAAAGTTTGGCTTGCCCGGGATGCTGGAAATTAAAATTTTCGTCGGCATTTCCTCCTGCTGTAAAGTTCGATCTTTCTTTTTCGGTTTCTTCCTGGATCAGGTGATTGGCCTGCTCTTTAAGCTGATTAAAGTCGCGATAGTGCGCACCGGCATCTTCTCTGTTTACCAGATTTTCTAGTTCATTCAAAATTTCATTCAACGACAGATTTTTTGCGGCAACCTTTTCACTTGTGGAGGAATCTGTTTTTGGAGCGCCTTCGTCTGCTTTTGCCGGGTCTATTTCGGAAAGTACTTTAGAATCGGCAGGTGCCGGTGTTGATTTCTGCGTGTCAACATCAGCCTGGTGTTCAGGTTCTTCCTGAAGAATTTCCGCCGGTGCTGTTTTATCTTCCGATGTTTCAACTTCTGCTTTATCTTCAGGAGCTGCTTTTTCATTGGTTTGCTGAGGTGCGTGGTCTTCCTGAGCTTCTTCAGTTCTTTCGGTCGCCGTGTTATTGTCGCCAGAAGTCTCATCAGCCGATTCGGCGGAAGTTTGCTGATTGCCTGCTTCCGATGATGTAGGTTCTTCAGTTATCGCAACAGGGGCTTCCTGCTGAGATTCCGGAGCATTTTCAGTGGGTTTTTCGGCGGTGTTTTCCGGTGAAACCTCTTCGGTCAAAGGCGCTTTTTCGTTGTGGTCAGAGATTGAATCTTCTGTAATCATATCGAACGTGGTATTAATTTAAAAAGAAAAAAGGCTTTCACCGTACTTCGCGGCAAACAGAGCACTAAATTAACTTATTTTTATTTACAATTCCAAATTTCCCAATTTTTTTCGGCCTGCTGCTCAAGCATATAATATCCGTTCACGGTTTGTGCGCCACGCGCTGCAGCATTTTGCAGAAAAGCTGTAAACTCCGGATTGTAGATGAGATCAATAACGAGATGCTGTTGCGAAAGCCCTTCAAAAGGAAAATCCAGGCAATCCTGCACATTAGGGAAAGTACCTACCGGCGTACACTGAATGATCAGCAGGTTTTCCGCAACATTTTCCGCTGTTAAATTTTTGAAGTTGAGGTCACCGCTGCGGTAAACGCTCTGAAAAGGGATCTGCAGTTTGTTCAGCACATAATATACGGCTTTTGCGGCGCCGCCATTACCCAAAACCAAGGCTGAAGTATGCTGAGTTTTGCGGTGTAGAAGTAGTGTTTTTTCAAAACCGTTGGCGTCTGTGTTATAGCCTTTACGTATGTTATCTTTGATCACAATGCAGTTTACCGCACCAATTTTTTCAGCTTCGTCGCTGAGTTCATCCAGAAAAGGTAATATTTTTTCTTTATACGGAATGGTCACGTTCAAGCCAATAAGAGTGGGTTCGGCGAAAACCCTGTTTACTTCAGAAATATCTTCTATGTCAAAGATTTCGTATCTGTAATTCTTCAGCATCAGCTGGCGGAATTTATTTTCAAAATATTTTTTCGAAAATGAATAGGAAATATTTTTGCCGATGATACCTAATTTATTTACTTCTTCCATGCCTCAAAAATAAAAAAAGACCAGCGATAAACACTGGCCTTTTGTAGAATTTATACAGAGAACTGCTTTTATTGTACAAGGAATTTCGCGGATTGATTGCCGGCTTTTAAAATGTACATTCCTTTCGGTAGATTTTTCAGAGAGATTCTGTTTCCATTTTTAAAGGGTTCGTCTACTGTTTGTACGAGCTTGCCTGCAAAATCAAAGATCTGTGCGGCCTTCACCGTGTTCAGATTTTTACCGTTCACGTTGATCTCACCATTTTTCACAGGGTTTGGCGAAACGGTGAAGGCGTTTTTCTGCATGCCGCTTTCATTCACTGCTGCAGTCGCGTAGCAGGTCCATTTCATATCATCGATCGCAATACGGTTGCTGTTGCTGTTTACTAAACTGATTTCCACCACGCCGGATACATTGATTCCGGTAACTACAGTTGTTTGTGCCGTAGCGCTGTAAGGTACGGTTTTACCCGTGTCGATGTCATTAACAAAAACTTTTAAAGTCCCTGCGCTACCGCTGAATTTAAGTTGCGTAGTCACGGTAAGATCGCCAATTCCGTTTGGTACAGATAAGGCGGTTAAGAATCCGTTGCGGATGGTAATTGCTCTGCCGTTAAGTGTTTGATCTGTTCTGGAGTCTTCTGAAGTCCAGGAAATTCCGTTGCTTGTCCAGTTATAAGTGGAATAAATTGAAGCATCTGCCGGAATGGAATCGAAATTCTCGTCACCACAATTGATTCCAATTGCAAGCGTTGTCGCGGTAACTACATTACTTGCGGGCGAAACATTGAGCGCGGCATCTTTTGCCACCACGTAAATGGAGTAGGTGGTGGAAGGATCAAGGTTCGCAATATTGGTTGAGGTGTCGGTTGTAGAGCCGGATAAAACACCATTGATAAAGATATCATAAGATGTTACTTCCACATTATCAGTTGCTGCAGTCCAGCTGAGTGCTACATTATTTGTTCCTACGGATGTTACCTCGAGGTTCGTTGGTGCAGTTGGCGCTTCATTATCAGTTAAAGTGGTTCCGCTCACAGTGTTGCTTGGTGCAGAAACATTTCCGGCAGCGTCTACTGCAACTACATAAAAGGTAAATGTTGTTCCCTGTGCAAGACCGGAAACTGTTGCCGTGGTGGACGGTGCGTTGCTGTTGAAGACACCATTCACAAAGATCCGGTAATAAGAAACCGCAATATTGTCGGTAGAAGCGGTCCAGCTTAGTTTTGCAGAAGCTGTGTTTGTAGAAATTACTGCAAGATTTGTAGGTGCAGTCGGTGCTTCATTGTCAATGACCTGTGTGCCCCAGATTGTCTGTACCCACTCGGGATGATCAATGAAAGGATTTCTGTTGTTCTGGTAAACATAAGATGCATTGTTTCTTTCGATTTCGCTTGGTGAAACGGGATCCTGAAGTGCCCAGGTCAGCAGAACATCTCTTTCCCAAGTCTGTAAACCGGGATAAGTGTTGTTCGCAAGCATATTGCCTGTGGAGAAAGTTGAAAGTTTGCTTTCGTACCGGGTGACAAAATAAAAGATCATTCTGGCGATATCACCTTTGAATTCATCGATCGGCTCACAAACAGTTCCACTGTAACCTGGTGATGAACTTGAACCTACTTTGGTTCCGTTCTTAGAGGTGAAAGACGCGCTGCCAACCATGCCGAAAGGATAGTTGCTGCGCATTCCGTTGACCTTACCGTCTGTCGGGCGGATGAAGTTGATGTCGGAAACCATAGGCGCTTTCGAACCGAATAAACTTTGGGGAACTACGTGTTCTCTGTTGTAGCAGTCGCCTTCGGCGCTGTAGTTACCACATTTTTTCACGCCATGTACAAAATTGTATGGGTCTGTTCCTGTAGGATTTTCAGAATACATATCGAGTACGGTACCGTCTTTTTCGTAGAAATGATCGCTGTCGGTAGTAGGATAACCGTTGTAAAGTCCGTTGTAACCGTGATCCTGAGCTCCGGCTGTAATAATTGCGCTGAGTTTTGTTTTTAATGCCGCACCCGAAAGTCCATCGGTGCCGTTATAATAACCTGCCGGCGCCTGAGCAAGTGAAACTGAAAACATAAAACCCAATAAAAGGAGGGTGAGTTTTTTCATAATGATTTAAATATTAGTGGAAGGCAAAGGTAAATAAAAATATGTACCACGCCGACAGATCATTAAATATTGTGCGGCACGGCACCTACATGAATTTCAAGAGGTTTTGTTCACACAATTTCTTCCCAAAAAACAGTTCGGGCGCATAAAAAAACCGCCTCTTCCGAAACGGCTTTCCTTCTTTTTTAAAAATTAATTGATGATAAACCTTAATGACTGCTCTTCGGTCCTCAAAATATAATTACCTTTTGGGAGTTCTTTAATATTTACTGTTCTGAGGTTGCTGAAATCCTGGGAAACACTTTTGACCAGGCGTCCTTCCATATTATAAATCCTTACCTCTTTAATTTTTTCAAGTCCGTAACCGGCAAGATGAATTTCGCCGTTTCGCACGGGATTCGGGTAAACGGAAACTCTGGTTTTAAATGCTGCTACTTCTGAACTTGAAAGGGTAGAATTCCATATCATAAAAACCCATTCGGGGTGGTCGATAAAGGGATTTCGGTTTTTCTGCCGGGCGTAGATTGCGTTGTTCCGGTCGATTTCCTTTTGCGAGACCGGATCCTGCAAAGCCCATTTCAGCAGAAGGTTAATATACCATTGCTTGTATCCGCGTTCTCTGCTACCGTCAATTGGATTCATAGAAGGATTGTACTGCGAGAAATTCTGAAGTTTGGTTTCATAGCGTGTGATGAAGTAGAGCTGCATCCGTGCAAGGTCGCCTTTAAACTCATCAATAGGCTCGAAGATCGTGCCGCCATAATCGGGGAAACTGCAGCCACCCACTTTGCTGCCATTGCTCGAGGTCCAGTCCGGATCATTGGTTTCGCCATAAGGATAATTGAACCGCTGGCCATTAACATAATAATCCGCAGGAATAATGAAGTGCGCATCATTGGCCATAGGTCTTGCATTGATGCCGCCAAAGAATGACTTGGGTAAAGTATGTTCCCTGTTGTAGCAGGAATTCTCCTGCTCCATACTGTTGGTAGTGCCGCACTGGTTGCCGCCATCGGTCACGCGTCCCAACCTGTACTCGTAGGCGTCCGGTCCTGCCGGCCTTTCAGAATACATATCGAGCACAGTTCCGTTATTTTCGTAATATTTATCTACGTCGGAGGTGTAAAACGTTTCCCACAATCCACCCGTTCCGGTGCCATAACCCAAATCCAACGCACCATCGGAAATGATTTCACTGAGTTTGGATTTTAGGGTATAGCCTGTAAGTCCAGCTGTGCCATTATAATAATCAGGAGGCGCTTGCGCGAATGCTGCCGAAAATATCCCCGCGAGCAAAACTGTAAATATTTTTTTCATTTCAATTTAAAAACTAGCTGCAAAGATATTAAATAAAGAGGCCTTTAACCCTAAAATAATATTCGCCTGATCTTCATTGATGAAAAAAAATGCGCCTTCTGCATTTACAGTCAACGATACTTTTACAAATAAAATTTCCAGCCAACCTTCATCAAAAAAGATTCAATATAAAATAAAAGCGAAAAACCGGAAATCTAGCGTATCGTAAAGTTTGATCTGTTGATTTTGGAAAAGATCCAGGAAACCGCCACGCCAAAAAGCGCCGACGTGCAGCCCACAATAATGTAATTCCAGAACCTGATGCGCACAGGAAACGGCAGATCTGTATTTTCACCGGCCTTGAAGAAGCCCGTCTGCATTTGAAGATATCCTACTATACTGCCAAGGATCAACCCACTCACGATACCGAAAAGCACGATGAGTAATCCGGTGTAAAAGTAAATTTTCCGCAGTGTTTTTAAATTCATGCCGAGCGAAATGAGTGATTTTGCCTGCTCCTTCTTATCGAGTTGCAGAATAATTACGGCGCCCGCGAGATTAAATGTGGTAATAAAAATAACGAGTGCGAAGATCAGATAAATAAAGAGTTTTTCTGTATTGATCATCTTCCAGAAGGCCGCATTTTCCTCCTCTTTCGTTTTAATGTCATATTTGCTGCCAAGGATTTGCTGCAGGTTTTGCTTTACAATATCTGCATTTTCGGGATTTTTCAGTTTGATCACGATTTCGTAGGCAGAACCTTTCGGCAGATTCAGCAGCTCGCGTGTGAGTTCAATCGGCGAAATAATGGTATTGTCGAGTTGATCGTTCCCGGGGAAGACGCCGGAAACCACGATCTGCCGCTTTTCAAAAATATCTTCTTCGCGACTTATGATTCCGGTACCTGGCTTTGGCATCAGGAGTTCCGCGAAATCTGCACTGTCGCCCACGGGGATCGCCAAACGGTTGTCCAGCTTATTCTCCATCAGCACTTCATTGCTGTATTTAAAACTCGGATACGCCCCGTAGAAGATATTCTTATCGATGGGATTTACAAGAACATACGCAGAGTCCACGCCGCGCAAATTGGCAATATCACCATTTTCGCGGAAGTTGATATATACTTTTTCTTCAATGACCTTGGAGAAATTCGCAATATCAGCCACGGTTTTCAGCTTTTTTTCAGCCGCGCCAATATCAGGCAGCGTTTTTCCCTGTTTGCTTTTCACTGTAATATCCGCGTGCAGATTTGCGATAAGGTCCTGATTCAAATCCTCGAGCCCCGAAAATACAGAGATGATGATAAACATTGCTGTCACCGCAACCATCATTGCCAGCGCGGCAAGCCACGTGATAAACGTAACCGCAGTACTTCCTTTCTTAGCCAAAAGGTAGCGGGTTGCAATGTAAAAAGCCGTATTCTTCAAAAGGTGATTCTTTAAAACCGTTACAGCACAGGATTGTCGCCCTGGCCTTTCAGCTCTTTTTCAATCTTTTCCACGTCGTCCAGCGTAGTATCCAGGTAAAAATTAAGCTCGGGAATGATCCGCACCTGTTTTCCCATTTTCTGACCGATGAAATTTCTGTACTGCGCCTTGTTCGCCAGGATTTCCTTCATAATATCTTTTCGGTATTCCGGCGGGAAAATACTCAGGTAGATCTTAGCGATACTCAGATCCGGCGTCACCTTCACGTCCGACACCGAGACCAGAAAACTCTGCTTACTTTCTGAGGCCTGCTTGCGGAAAAGTTCGGCAAAATCCTCCTGTATAATCTGGGCGACTTTCTTTTGTCTGTTGCTTTCGTTCATAGCGCAAATTTAGTACTTTTGGTTTAATAATTTGGGCGTGTTTTTTTCGCCTGCGCTTCGGCAAGGCCAAAAAAAACCGGTCTGCGGGCAGTCGCTTTTTCAGGTGGCCTTTGCCGGTCCCCGCGCGTTCACCTGAAAAGAGCTCCAACAATGCCCTCCGCCCTCACGCAGAACTCCGCGAAAAATCATCGGTCCATTAAAACAGGAATAATTTAAGTTTAAAACAGATAGTTTAATTTTGAATCACTACAATTAAACCATAAACCTACATGAAAATCGAACACCTCGGCATCGCCGTAAAATCACTGGAAACCTCTGATAATCTTTTTGCCCGGCTTTTAGGCGAAGAAAATTATAAACAGGAAGCCGTGGAAAGGGAAGGCGTTACCACATCTTTTTACAAAGTGGGCGACTGCAAGATCGAACTGCTGGAAGCTACAAATCCTGAAAGTCCCATTGCGAAATTCCTCGACAAACGCGGCGAAGGTGTGCATCATATCGCCTTTGGCGTAAATGATATTTCTGCTGAAATCACCCGCCTGAAGGATGCAGGTTTTACATTTGTTTCCGAAGAACCCAAAGCCGGCGCCGACAATAAGCTCGTGGTCTTTCTGCACCCCAGATCCACCAACGGTGTACTGGTAGAGCTGTGTCAGGATATCTAAAGACACGGGGAAAAAGTAAAAAGAGCCAAGTCGCAAAAAACTGGTAAGCCGACGGGTGAATTGGCAGTAAGCTCAGGAATAGTGATTATTTGTGAATCTAAAATATTTCGCTGAAATCTTTTATTTTTTTCCAAAATGACCGACGGTTGTTTGAAAGTTTTGCAATTATATTACGGCAAAATTTAAAAAGATTAAAAGTCAGCGTATATTTGTAAGATTGTATAGGGCAGTTAGAAAAAGGCATTTTCCCTTCAAACCTTCTGTTTTATCAGGAAAAAAGCCAAATAAATTTTGATTATATCAAAAAAGCCTTATTTTTGCAAACCCAATTGAGACTTTGTTTCTTCGGAAATACAGTTAGGCCCTATAACTCAGCTGGTTAGAGTAGCTGACTCATAATCAGCAAGTCCTTGGTTCGAGCCCAAGTGGGGCCACTTGATTTACAGCCGCTTACAGAATTCCTGTAGGTGGCTTTTTTTATGGTCCCGAAGTCCAACGGTTTGTCTATTAAAGCAACTGCCGCCTTTTTATCAATTTAAGCAAGATATGATTAATCATCGGCAACAGCACTTTATTTTTTGAACTGATAAGATCTTAAAGCGGAATAATGTAACGCCCCGAAAAACAAGGTTTTTCGGGGCGTTATTTTTTACAGTCTGTAACTTATCAATGATACGAAGTGCTTTCTTCATATTCTTCCTCGTCGTATTCTTCCTCGTAAGCTTCATCTTCATAATCCTCACTTTCGTCATCTTCTCCGTAATCTGCTTCCGCATCATCGTTAAGTGCTTCGAAATTGATAAAGGATTCGGCAATATCAGTAAGGTCATAATCGGTGTTTTCCTCTTCCTCGAGTGTATCCTCAAGCAGGTCTACACATTTATCATAACCCAGCGTTATCGCTAACTGCACCAGGCCACCATAGCTGGCAATCTCATAATGTTCGGTTTTCTGCGCCGCGATGATCAGCGCTGCGTCGCGTGTCATGGTGCCTTCGGGTGTAGATTTTATAATATTTTCAGTTTCTTTGATCAAACCTTCGATCGCTTCACATTTCTTCTTCTCAGCCTGCTCGCCAATATTGCGGAAAACTTTTTCCAGCCGCTTGATCTGTTTTCTGGTCACGATCTCGTGGTCTTCAAACGCGTCCTTCAATTCTTCGGTGGTTGCAGCATCCCGCATTTTAGGCAGTGCCTCAAGTATGGCATGCTCTGCGAAATAGATATCTTTAAGTGCATCCAAAAAGAATTTTTTCAAGGGTTTCTCTTCACTGTCATCTTCATCTTCCGTAGAATTGTCGGTGTTGCTGTCCAATTCGCTGCCGGTCTTTCCCGCCGCTTTTCCGTTGGCTTTACTATCTGCTGTACTTTGTGCAGCAGCTTTTCCACTGTTTTTTTCGGTTTCAGACTTTTCTGTAGTGGATTTGTCTGATTTATCTGCTCCGGACTTTGGATTGTTTTCTGTTTTTGATGTCGTGTCCGCCGCAGTTGCAGCTTTGGTTTCGTCACCTTTTTTAGAGGTGGCCATGCTGCTTTCGTTTGGCTTTTCCATTGTTTGTTATTTTTAATGTGAACAAGAAGATAAAGGAGACGGCTGCCTCCTTTATCAGGTGTTATATGAGTTATGAATCTTCATCACGGCGTCTGCCGCCATAACCGGACCGGCCGGATCGCGATGAAGTTCTGCCGCCACCGTGTGAAGCGCGGCCGCCCATTGCAGCGATTCTTCTTACTTCAGATTTTGGCATAGAAGCGAAACCTCTGCCGCCACCGCTGCCGGAATTACCTCTGCCGGAAGATGAACCTCCTCTTGATGAACCTCCTCCGCCGGAACTTCCACGACCTGAACCGCCGCCACGGCCAGAATTTCCACCGCCGGAATTACCTCTGCCGGAGGATGATCCGCTTCTGCCGCCGCCATGTGAGGCGTGACCACCCATAGCTGCGATTCTTCGGACTTCAGACTTAGGCATTGATGCAAAACCCTGTCTTCCGCTGCCGGAATTTCCACGTCCGGATGATGAATTTCCTCTTGACGAACCTCCTCCTGAACTGCCACGGCCGGAACCGCCACCTCTGCCGGAATTGCTGCCGCCGGAGTTACCCCGGCCCGAGGATGATCCACCGCCATGTGAGGCGCGGCCGCCCATTGCTGCTATTCTTCTTACTTCAGATTTTGGCATAGACGCGAAACCTCTTCCACCGCCACCTGAGTTTCCACGGCCTGAAGATGAACCTCCACGTGAAGACCCTCCGCTGTTGCCACGGCCAGAGCCTCCACTTCTGCCGGAGTTGCCACCACGCGAGTCTCCGCCTGAACTTCCTCTGCCGGATGAAGATGAACCGCCACGACCACCGCCATGTGACGCACGGCCACCTTCCGCAGCTATTCTTCTTACTTCAGATTTCGGCATCGATGCGAAACCACGGCCGCCGCCAGAATTCCTCCTTCCGGATGAGGAGCCGCCTCTGCCAAAACCTCCACCTGACCTGCCGGAACCTCCGCCGCTGCGTCCTGATGACCGGTCATAATCGTCATCATCATCATCGCTGGTGAAACGGCCCTGGCTGTCTCTCATTCTGCCAACATTATCGTCGTAATATTCGTCATCATCATCGTCATCGTAATCGTCATCATAGTTTTCATCATCATCGTACTCGTCATCGTACTCATCATCATAGTCGTCATCGTACTCATTATCGTACTCATAATCATCGTCGTCATCATAATCGTCCTCCTCATCGTAATAATCGTCATCATCTTCATCATAATCATTGTCATAATGCTGACGTTGATTTCTGTAGTTATCATCATCGTAATCACGAGATTGCGATCTGTTACCTGAACGTGAGCCGTTCGAACTTCTGCGATTCATAATAATTCTTTTTTGTTGTTAATAAAATTGTGTTTTTACGAAATGAAAAGTAGCTACAATTCGTTTATTTTTGTGTGTAGCATAGCATTCAAAATTTATGCCGCAGAAAACGGATAATATACTTGTTAACATCTTTTATTAAATTATCCACACAATTAACCCAAAATGTTAATAGATAGTTAAAAAATAACGTGCTTAATGTGTTTATTTCCGCCCGCCTATTTGTTATCATTTAGCATTGTTCTTTAAAAATTATTTGGTGGCATAACGTGTAGATAATTCGGGATACAGGAAATGGGCGCTTAAAGGCAGAATAGGCATGTTTTCCGAAATCAGGAATTGCTGTAATTAGTTTTTTGTGATCGTGCTTTGCCTGTATTTCTTTGCCTGAAAATTCAGAGGGAGTAAATTTCAATGGCTTAAATAATTGGTAAGCACAGAGAGACTTCTATCATAAACTGAAATATGTAATATCATACTGCTAACATGACTTGGTTCCCATTATAAAAAAATATAAAAAATCAGCGCAGGAATTTATATGGCTAATGTTTTGATGATCTGAAATTACCAAACAATAAAAAAATTAAGTATATGAAAGCAGCAGTTTTTCACAGTCCGGGCAAAATCACCTGTGATACCGTAGAAGACCCTACGATCAAAGAACCCAGTGACATTATTTTGAAAGTAACATCCACGGCAATATGCGGTAGTGACCTGCATATGTATCACGGTGGAATTCCGCAGCCGCGACCAATGGTGATGGGCCACGAGTTTATGGGAATCGTGGAGGAAGTTGGCGGAGAGATAAAGAATCTAAAAGTTGGTGACCGCGTTGTGGTGCCTTTTCCGGTGGCTTGCGGTCACTGCTATTTTTGCCAGCATGATCTGCCCAGTGCCTGCGAGCACAGCAACGAGGAAAATTATGGCCCCGAAGGTGGCATCGCTACCGAAAAAGGTGGTGGCATGTTCGGATATACCGATCTTTACGGCGGTTACGACGGTGGCCAGGCACAGTATGTGCGGGTTCCGTATGGCGATTTCGGGCCGCGGATTGTTCCCGATAATCTGACTGATGACCAGGCACTTTTTTTAACCGACATCTTTCCTACAGGCTATACCGGTGTAATGTGGGCTGAGCTGAAGGGTGGTGAAACTGTGGCGATATTCGGTGCGGGTCCGGTGGGCAGCATGGCGGCGAAAAGTGCTGTTTTGAAAAATGCCGGTCAGGTAATTGTCGTAGACACTGTGCAGTACCGACTGGACCAGATCAAAAGGCTCACAGGTTGCGAAACGATTCTGTGGAAAGACCCAAAAGATGTAATCGAAGAGATCAGAAGTCTCACCCATGGTCGTGGCGCCGATCTCTGTATTGACGCAGTCGGTTTTGAGCCGGAACGTAATATCCTCGACCGTGCAAAAGCAGTTGTTAATTTTGAAAAAGGTTCTATAAAGGTTTTGGAAGCCTGTATGAGTGCCGTGCGCCGTGGTGGTAAAATTTCGATTCTTGGTGTATATCCTTATAATTACGATAATTTTAAACTAGGTCAGATCTTTGACAAAGGTTTACGGATTCAGGCAGGTCAGGCACCAGTTCAAGCCATTATTGATGAACTGCTTGTGTACGTGAAGGAAGAAAAAGTAGTGCTTGATGATATCATTACACATAAAATTTCGCTGGATGAGGTAGCAAAAGGTTACGAAATTTTTGATAAAAAGGAAGACGGCTGCGTAAAAGTAGTTTTAGATCCCTGGAAATAAAGAATAAACTTTGACCTTGATTAAATCTGAAAGCATTTGCCGCAAGGTAGGTGCTTTCTTTATCTGAGCGGCAGGCAAAATTTTGATAAAGCAATTATCTAACTCAGTGCTTTTGCAGTTACAGGAAAAAAACACGCATTTTTACAGTTAAAGAGTATTGTAGGAATCCGCTATTGATCACATTTACTTTATTTTTGCGCACACATCAAAAAACTTAATTAATCATTATGATCGACAAAAATTTTTATCTTGAAAATCTTTCCGCTTTTGATATTTTAATTGAAGATGACCGGCCAAAGGCTGAGGCGGTGATTTTCAGAATTTACAGTATTCTGCAGCGCGATAAAGTTTGGCTGCGTGAAGTGGCTGCCGAAGAAGATATTACCGAGGAGGACATGCAACTTTTAAAAGAAGTCGACGAAGAACTCCAGGAACTCGACAAAACTTATAATTTTGGTTTTGCAGCATTTCATCAGCGTGTGCTGCATGAACTTGCCAAAGGCCAAAGCGCTGATACTGTTTCTTTGCCCGAAATTTCAGAACAATCCAGTTTAAATGAGCTGGATGACGATATCATTTTTGCTGGCGGTGAAGATTACACTTCAGAAGATGACGAATACTTTTTTGCGGAAAGCGAATTTGCGGACGATGATGATGATGATGATGATGATCTTCTCAGTGCGGAAGATGATCCGTTCAGCCATTTATCCGATGAGGAACTGCATCTTGTCACCGATTTTATTGTGCAAAGTGCCAGGACAAAATTTGATTTCGCTGCATTCATGAAGAACTTTCCCGGCGTGGAGGAGACTTTCGTGGAGGAAGAATTTCTTTTGCCTTTGATCTCCGGAAAAGCTTTTTCTCAGGATGATACAGAAATTGCGGAGAGCCTTTACGGCGCTTTCCGTAATTTGGGTTTAAACTTGCGGCTACCGGACCTGATCAAAATCATTGAAGAAAACGGTAAAAAATTCGGTGCAGAAATTCTGGCTTTCCAGGTGGCGATCGATTCGCTGCAGCAGGGCGCGCATCCTAACGCCGTGGTTTCGCAATTGTCGCAGTTACTTGGTAAATAATTGAGAAAGACTTTCACATTAAAAATTATGTGCTGAATTTTGATCTTTATTGCGCACAATCTCAGTTATCAAGTGTTTGCGAAGATTACTCCGTTTAAAAGGAACGCTTTTTGCGTGCTTCATTGAAAAGAGCCTTATGAAAAGCAAGATCCTCGTCATAGAAAGCCAGACCAAACCCTTGGCGCGCCTGCGTAAACTTTTTAAAAAACGCAGTTTTCAAATTATTCGTCCGAAAGAAACCGAAAGCATTTTTAATATTTGCAAAACCGAAAAGCTCGCCGCTGTGGTTGTGGATCCGGGTGTGTACGGCGAAAGGAGCGCGCGCTTTCTGCAAAATCTTCGCGATCATATTTTACCGGAAAATGTAAAACTCCTAAGTGTCGCCGGTGAAAACCTGGCTGAGTTCTCTTGACACCTGGACTTCGAATTTCAGTCCGCTAAGTTTTTTTGTGTAGTTCCGTAACAGTTTTATTTGATTTCTGTTAACAGATTTACTTATCTTGTTTTTCTTTATTCTCTCTTGTTCCTTGGATTTCGTACGGCTTTTAATTCTTAATTTTTTTATTTGTACCTCCGTTTTCTTCATCCATTTTCATTCACAGAATTCTACAACCAAATTCTTAAAAAAGATAAAATTCGTTAAAAAAATGAACGTTCATTCAGTTTGTCGTATGTTTGCAAAGTAGAGTGGTATAGTTTCACTCACGGAAATTTTACTGGGAAAATTCATCATTAAATGCCGAAATGATTAAAAAAGAAAAAGTAACAGATAAGAAAGCCGCGCTGCTGGATGCTACGCTGACCTTGGTTAACAACCACGGTTTTCACAACACACCAATGTCGAAGATTGCGAAACTCGCAGGCGTATCTCCGGCCACGATTTATCTTTATTTTGAACATAAGCAGGATCTGATCAACAGTCTTTATCTGAAAGTGAAAAAATCTTTAAGCGAAAGTGCCTTTAAAGGTTATGACAGCCAGATGTCTGTAAAACAAGGTTTCGAGATCATTTGGTTTAATATTGCAGATTATAAATTGAAACAGATCAGTGAAGCTACTTTTTTATCGCAGTGCGATAACAGTCCGATGATCGGTGAAGCCATTCGTATAGAAGGTTTAAAAAACCTGCAGCCCCTACTTGATCATTGGGAAAGAGGGAAAAACGAAGGCATCATCAAGCCGGTCTCAGATTACGTTTTATATGCACATACCATTTATCCACTTTCTTTTTTACTCGAAATGCAGGCGCGCGATATTTTTACTTTGGATGAAAATACCAAGAGCGAAATGTTTCAGGTAGCGTGGGATGCAGTTAAAATGTAATTTTTTTTTCAATTAAAGAATGAACGTTCAGTTTTCCGGAATCACTGAGAAGTTTTATAAGAAACCGTTGGAAACCGGAATTAAAGCGTCAATAATTTATCAAAAATAAAAATATGAATAATACTATTACTTTAAACAGCCGACCTGTTGGGAAACCCCAGCTTTCAGATTTTAAATTTATCGGGGAAGAAATGCCAGTTGTAAAAGAGGGAGAAATTCTTTTAAAAACAAAATTCGTTTCTGTAGATCCTTATTTAAGAGGAAGAATGAGTAATGCAAAATCGTACATTCCGCCTTTTGAACTTCAAAAAGTAATGAGTTCGGGAGTTGTAGCAGAAGTGACAGAATCGCAAAATGAAAAATTCAGGAAAGGAGATTTTGTTTCAGGAATGTTGGATTGGAAGGAATTTCAAACTTCAACGGGAGAAAACCTTTTAAAAATAGATGATCAAATTGCGCCACTTTCTAATTATCTGGGCGTTTTGGGAATGACGGGATTAACGGCTTATTTTGGACTCACAGAAATTGGTAAACCGCAAAAAGGAGAAACGATTGTTGTTTCCGGAGCAGCCGGAGCCGTCGGAAGTATCGTTGGCCAAATCGGAAAAATACTGGGTTGCCGCGTTATCGGAATCGCCGGAACTGATGAAAAAGTAGAAATGCTGAAATCTAAATTCGGTTTTGATGAAGCCATTAATTATAAAACAACGAAGGACATGCCCAAAGCCATTGCAGAAGTTTGTCCCGACGGAGTTGATGTTTATTATGACAATGTTGGCGGAACGATTTCCGACAGCGTTCATGCAAACATTAACCGATTAGGAAGAATTATTGTGTGTGGCGCCATTTCCGCTTACAACGATACTTCAGTTCCTCAAGGTCCAAGAGTTGAACATTTTCTAATTCGTAAAAGTGCTTTGATGCAAGGATTCATCGTAGGAAATTATGCCGAGAAATTTCCGGAAGGAATGAAACATTTATCGCAATGGTTAGCCGAAGGAAAACTGAATTATTCAGAAACCATCGTGGAAGGTTTTGAAAATATTCCACAGGCTTTTATGGACCTTTTCGACGGTAAGAATAAAGGAAAAATGATCGTAAAAATATAAACATTAAAATATATAATATGAACAATTTTAAATACAGAAATCCAACAAAAATATTGTTTGGTAAAGGTCAAATCGAAAATCTATCAACAGAAATTCCGGCAAATTCAAAAATCCTGATGCTTTATGGTGGCGGAAGTATTATGAAAAATGGAATTTATGAAGAGGTGAAAAAAACACTGTCAGAATATGAAGTTGTAGAATTTGGTGGAATTCCGGCAAACCCGGAATACAGCGTTTTATTGGAGGCTTTAAAAATTATTAAAGACGAAAACATCACTTATCTTTTAGCAGTTGGTGGCGGTTCTGTCATTGATGGAACTAAATTTTTATCAGCCGCCGCTTTATACGAAGGCGAAACTCCGTGGGATTTGTTGACCAACAAAAAACCGGTGACCGAAGGAATGCCTTTCGCAACGGTTCTAACACTTCCTGCAACAGGTTCAGAAATGAATTCAGGTTCGGTAATTACCAGAGCAGAAACTCAGGAAAAATTAGCGTTTGGTGGACCGGGAATGTTCCCGCAATTCTCAATCCTTGATCCGGAAGTAATCAAATCGATTCCACAACGTCAATTGGCAAACGGAATTGCTGACGCTTTCACGCACGTGATGGAACAATACATGACGTATCCAATCGGCGGCAAATTACAGGATCGATTCGCGGAAAGTATTATGCAGACTTTGATTGAAACGGCTCCGGAAATTATGAAAGATCCAACAAATTATGAAGCAGCATCTAATTTTATGTGGAGTTGTACGATGGCGTTAAATGGATTAATCCAGCAGGGAGTTCCGGGAGATTGGGCAATTCACTCCATGGGCCACGAACTGACGGCGATGTACGGCATCGATCACGCCAGAACTTTAGCAATTTTAGCCGGAAATCATTACCGTTATAATTTCGAAACCAAGAAAGAAAAATTAGCGCAATACGCCGAACGCGTTTGGAATATTACGGACGGAACTTTAGAAGAAAAAGCCCACGCTGGAATTGACAAAACAGATGAGTTCTTTAAATCTTTAGGAATTGATATTAGATTATCAGACTACACCAAAGATTATACAGGAACCGGAACCGCTGTGGCAAAACGTTTTACTGAAAGAGGTTGGGAAGGACTTGGAGAACATAAATCTCTGAAACCTTCTGATGCTCAGAAAATCATCGAAATGAGTTATTAAAAATCAGAATTATAAAAATTCAAATTAAACAATTCATTGCTAAGTGAAACGCCTTTTCGAACTTAAGGAAGTACGTAAAACAGTATGTTTTAAAAAAAAACTTTGCGAGGCTTTACGTTAAAACTTAATGTTCAAAAAGAATATTCATAAAATTATTAAAAATTAAAACACTTAAAAAATAAATATGAAAATATTATTTGTCTTAACATCGCACGATCAATTAGGAAACACGGGCGAAAAAACCGGTTTCTGGATCGAAGAATTTGCAAGTCCTTATTACTATTTAGTCGATAAAGGAGTAGAGGTGACTTTAGCCTCCCCAAATGGCGGACAACCACCCATTGATCCTACCAGCGATAAACCTGAAAATCAAACGGAATCAACCGTCAGATTTAAAGCGGATAAAGATTTACAGGAAAAACTAAGCAGAACGCACAAACTTTCCGAGGTTTCATCCGACGATTATGACGCCGTGTTTTATCCTGGCGGCCACGGACCGTTATGGGATTTGGCAGAAAGCGAAACTTCCGCAAAACTGATCGAAAGTTTTTATAATTCCAACAAACCTGTATCTTTCGTTTGTCATGCTCCGGCAGCGTTGAAACGTGTGAAAAATACGAATGGAGAACCATTGGTAAAAGGTAAAAAAGTAACCGGCTTTACCAATACTGAAGAAGCTTTGGTACAATTGACCGACGTTGTTCCTTTTTTAGTTGAAGACATGTTAAAAGAAAATGGCGGAATTTACAGCAAAAAAGGAGATTTTGAGCAATATGCGATCGAAGACGGATTGTTGATCACCGGACAAAACCCGGCTTCATCAGAAAAAGTGGCAGAATTATTATTTCAGAAACTTCAGTAATAAATTCCGGATCTCTGTTAAAGTTCTTAAAAAGTTCCAAATCAGTTCGCTGTTTTGGAACTTTGCTTTTGCTACCAATCAATTTTCCACTGTCCATCATCAACTTTTAATTATCAACTCTCACCCGTTAATCATTAACTGTCAACTCTCAACCACGAAGATATTCCTCAATTTTTTCCTTCGGTATAAGGTCCAGGATTTCATTAACGTCGATAATTTGGTGTTCATTTAGAATGCTTTTCACCGCTTTTGCCGCATCCGGATAATTTACCAGACGCTCCAAAAGCCCATAAACATTCACCATTTTCTTATGTGTATTTTGCGAATCGCCACCAAACCAGGAACCGTTGAAATGGTGACTTACATAATTTTTTGGCAGATCCTGCGAAAAATAAACTGATGGATATAGCGTGACTCCATGTTTTAAATGCTGAATGGTATCGCTATAACGATCGGCACCGTATTCCTTTTCCAGCATTTCAGAAAAAATATCTGTGTTGATGCGTTCTATAAAGCCGGCCTGCTGATTGTAATAATTCATAAAATCCCTGGAAAGCTGATGTTGGGGTTCGGCCATCCAGAAAGCGGAATAGGGAACGCCTTTCACTTCAAATCCGCAAACAGCCTTTTCCGTCAGGAATTCATCCAGCGGAAGCTTAAGTTCCATGTCGGTATCCATGTAAATTCCACCGTGCTCAAACATGATCCTCGAACGGACGTAATCGGACACAAAAGCCCATTTTTTCTGTTCAAAAGCTTGCTTCACATAAGCATTATCCCCAAGCGGCGAGTTGCTTTCATTCCACTCAATGATTTCAAAATCAGGATGAATCCTTTTCCAGGAAGAGATGCAGTGCTTTGCCAGGTCGTGTTTTTCCTGGCCGCTAAACCAGCAGTAATGAATTGTTTTTGGGATCATAAAATTTTATTTTAAGGAAATCTGATGTTTTTTAGTTTTACCAGCGCTAATCATACTTTCAGCAAACATCAAACCTAAACAAGTTACCAGCAAAAAAAACCACAAAAGAATTTGAGAAAAAAAATTTCTAATATAAACACTACTTTTATCTTCCTAAATTAGAAATTTTAAAAGCCAAAAACCAAAAACCAAACCGGAAATGCCCAACCGTTATCAACCCGAAAAATATGTGCAGTTAAAAAACCCGGAATGGCTTAAAAATGCCATACTTTATGAACTCAATGTGCGGCAATTCTCGCCCGAGGGAAATTTTAAAGACATTGAAAAGGAACTTCCGCGCCTGAAGAAAATGGGTATCGATATTATCTGGCTTATGCCGGTACAGCCAATCGGCATTAAGAACAGAAAAGGGACACTCGGCAGTTTTTATGCGGTGAAAGACTATTATGGCGTCAATCCCGAATTTGGAACCGACGGTGATTTCCGCGATCTTGTAAATGCCATTCATAATGAAGGAATGCACGTGATTCTGGATTGGGTGGCCAACCACAGCAGTTGGGATAATGGTTTGGTTTCCGAACATCCCGAATGGTACAAAAAATCCAAGACCGGCGCCTTCCAGTCGCTGCCCTGGCGCGATTATGATGATATCATCGATTTTGATTATTCGCAGCCTGAAATTCGGAAATATATGACCGACGCGCTGAAATATTGGGTGCAGGAATTTGATATTGATGGCTACCGTTGCGATGTGGCTGCATTTGTGCCGGTAGATTTTTGGGAAAACGTGCGGGCAGAACTCGAAGAGATCAAACCTGTTTTTATGCTTGCCGAAGCGGAAGACAGGGAACTTCACCGCAGAGCTTTTGATGCCACCTACAACTGGACTTTGTGGAATGTTTTGCAGCAGATCGCTCTTTACGGGAAAAGCGCAAAGATACTTAGCGAAGCTTACCTTGCCGAACATGTGTCAGTTTTTCCGAAAGAAGGAATCCGTGTAAACTTCGTGGACAACCACGATAAAAACGCCTGGGAAGGAACGCCGCAAGCCAACTTCGGTGCGGCTTTAAAAACAGTAATGGTTTTTACAGTTTTAATGGATGGCATGCCGCTCATTTACAACGGCCAGGAAGCAGGTCTCGACCGGTCCCTGCAGTTTTTTGAAAAAGATCCCATTTCCTGGAAACCACACGAAAACGAAAAATTATATACGCTGCTTTTCAATTTAAAACATAATAACCAGGCACTTTGGAATGGGATTTACGGTGGTGAAATGGTTCGCATTAAAAATAACAGAAGTGATGAGGCGGTTTCTTTTTCCAGAGAAAAGAATGGAGACACAGTTTTGGCATTCTTTAATTTTAGCCATAAAAACATTTCAGTGAACTTTGATACATCGGCAGAAACAGGCAGTTATGAAAATCTTTTCAACGGCGAGCCGGAGCATGTTTCGGAGACTTTTCAGCTGGATTTGCCTGCGTGGGAATTTGTGGTGCTTCATCATTCCAACGGCAAATAAACCGAAAGTCCATTTAAATTTAGCCAGTGTAGCGCGGAATTATTTTTTTTTCATTGATGCGGAAGCGGTCTTGATCAGATGATATTTTTCAGCATTTTTGATTTTCCGGTGCAGATGCACAAATTCTTCAGGCTTTATAATTACTTTCGCAGAAGATTTAATAAGACCTTTTTGTCTTAATTTAAAAATGTAAAAACTTAAAGCCTTTTGCCATGATAAAAAATATCCTCACGCTTTGTGCTGCCACTCTTTTTTCGCTTTCTGCCACTGCGCAAACCGACAGTCTGAAGATCAGTCTGGATTTCCGAACCCGCGCCGAACTCGATAACGGTTATAAAACACTAATTCCACAAGGAAAAAAACCGGAAACCAATGTTTTTTCAAGAGTACGCCTCGGAGTTGATTATTACTGGCAGGATCTCGAATTATACATGTCGCTGCAGGATGCGCGTATTTGGGGCGAAGTTTCCTCAACAAACCAGCGTAGCGGAAGTTTAAACGTGAATGAAGCCTGGGCGAAATATAACTTTAACAGAGACGTCGCGCTGAAGGTCGGCCGCCAGATTCTGTCTTACGATGACGAAAGATTGCTTGGCGCTCTCGACTGGCAGATGCAGGGCAGAAGTTTTGACGCTGCGAAAGGAATTTTCCGTCTCAGTCCGCAATCAAAGCTGGAGACCGTAGTCACTTATAACAATGATGACAACGACGCAAACGACCCCGCGGACAGGGAATTTTACAGTGTACTGGATTCCGGCGAACGTACCAAGTCGATGCAAATCATTCATTATCAATATTTATGGCCGCAGGCAAGTGTTTCATTCATCGGTTTAAACAATGTGGTTCAGCATCTAAACGGAAACCATTACGATATGCTGACGCTGGGAATGAACGCTAAAAAATATTACGAAAATGTAGGTTTCTTTGGTTCGGCATATTGGCAAACGGGGAAAAATACGTTAGCCCAAAGCAAAAATGCGTATCAGTTTTCAGCTAATATCGATTTTATTTTGAACAAAAATGCTAATGTTGTGTTGGGAACGGAGTGGCTTTCCGGCACAGATTATAACGAAGATGTTACTAAAAACAATTCGTTCAGCCCGCTGTACGGCACAAATCATAAATTCAATGGATTTATGGATTACTTTTTCGTGGGCAACCATTTTAACAGTGTCGGTTTAAAAGACTTTTACCTCAAGTCCAATTTTAAATTAAATCCAAAAGCGTCTTTGGCATTAAACCTCCATGCCTTCGCGAGCAATGCAAAACTGGGATTTGATGCTGCAGCGCAGAAAGAATATTCTACTTATTTAGGAACGGAAGGCGACGTAGTTTTTACTTACAAAGTCGCACAAATCTTTAACCTGCAGCTTGGTCATTCGCAAATGTTTGCAGCCGACGGAATGAAATATCTAAAAAATGTTCCCAATTCATCAAACATGCAGAGTTGGTCGTGGTTAGGGTTAAATTTTAAAACTTTGTTTAAACTGAAATAGCATCGACTTAAACATCGAAAAGCACATAAAAAACTTTCTTTAATACAGGCACATTTTACCTTTATCTCATTCTGTCATTTAAAATTTAAAATCTAAAATTCCCTTTTAATCATTCAAAATCATCGTCAGCTGTATCCGTTTGCGTGGCTCATCGATTTCGACGACTTTTACCTGAACATGCTGGTGCAGTTTTACGACTTCATTTACATCAGCCACAAAACCTTGCTTCAACTGGGAAATATGTACGAGCCCGCTTTCCTTAACTCCCACATCTACGAAACAGCCAAAAGCCGTAATATTGTTTACAATTCCGGGCAGTATCATCCCTGTCCGTAAATCCTTAATTGATTTCACGGTAGGATCGAACTCAAAAACTTTCGCTGCTTTTCTCGGATCCAAGCCCGGTTTTTCGAGTTCCTTTAAAATATCTTTTATGCCTAAAGTGCCAATTGTTTCAGTAACGTAATTTTGAGGATCAATGGTTTGAATTTTTTCTTTATTCGCGATGAGGTCGTGCGTTTTAATTCCCAAATCTTTCGCCATCTTCTCCACGACCGGATAAGTTTCGGGATGGACCGCCGAATTGTCCAACGGATTTTTACCATTGGAAATCCTGATAAATGCTGCCGCCTGTTGATAAGCTTTTTCGCCCAGTCTCGGAACCTTTTTGAGTTGCTTCCGGTCTTCAAACGCACCATTTTCTGCACGGTAATTCACGATATTTTCCGCCATCTTTTCACCAATTCCCGACACATAACTCAGCAGTGATTTACTCGCAGTGTTCAAGTTGATTCCAACTGAATTTACACATTTCATCACCGTAGAATCGAGTTCTTCTTTCAACCGTGTTTGGTCTACATCGTGCTGATATTGCCCGACACCGATTGACTTGGCATCAATTTTTACAAGTTCTGCAAGGGGATCCGCCAATCTTCTTCCGATGGAAACCGCGCCACGCACTGTGACATCAAAACCGGGAAATTCATCCCGCGCGATTTTACTGGCCGAGTAAACCGACGCGCCGGCTTCCGAAACTATGAAGACCAAAGGTGGTTTATCAAAAGCAATTTTCTTAATGAAGAATTCCGTTTCACGACTTGCCGTACCGTTTCCGATCGAGATCGCCTCAATATTAAACGAGTTGACCAGTGACCGGATTTTTTTCATGGCCAGGCCGGTTTCATTTTGCGGCGCGTGCGGATAAATGGTTTCGTTGTGCAGAAGATCACCTTTTTCGTCCAGGCAAACCACTTTGCATCCACTTTTGAATCCCGGGTCAATTGCCAGAATTCTTTTCTCTCCCAAAGGTGGCGCAAGCAGAAGCTGACGCAGATTCTCAGAAAAGATTTCGATGGCTTTCCGGTCCGCTTTTTCCCTGGTTTCCTGCAAAGTCTCATTGGATATTGCCGGCTCCAGCAATCGTTTATAAGAATCTTTGATGGCCAAAGCAATCTGATCCGCACATTCATTATTTGATTTAATTACCGCGTTTTCAATAAATTCCAGCGCTTCTTCTTTATCAATTCCAACATTGGTTTTTACAAAACCTTCGGCTTCCGCACGCAGCATGGCCAATAAACGGTGCGACGGAATGCGGCTCAAACTTTCTTCCCAGTCAAAGTATTGTGAAAATTTTTGCGCAGCTTCTTCATCTTTTTTTGCTTTGATGACTTTTGAAGTAATGACTGCTTTTCGCTGGAATAATCGGCGCAGATTTTTCCGGACGTACATGTTTTCGTTGATCCATTCCGCCATAATATCCCGCGCACCCTGCAGCGCCTCTTCTTCCGACGGAACCTGGGCGCTCAGATATTTCCCTGCGAGCGCTGTAAGATTACCGGCGTTCTGACTCATGATCATCCTCGCCAAAGGTTCCAGACCTTTTTCTTTTGCCGCATCTGCTTTGGTTTTCCGTTTTTTCTTATAGGGCAGGTAAAGGTCTTCCAGCTCCTGAAGATCAAAACTTTCTTCAATTCTTTGTTTGAATTCCGGCGTTAAAGCATTTTGCTCTTCAATTGATTTGAGGATACTTTCTTTCCTTTTAATAATTTCTTCAAACTGCCGGTTTAATTTGGAAATGGATTCGATCTGAACCTCATCCAGGTTTCCGGTTGCATCTTTTCGGTAGCGCGAAATAAACGGAATTGTGCAGTCCTCAGCAAGCAGTTTTAATGTCGCATTGATGTTTCTATCGGATACAGAAAGCGATTTCTTTATAAAGTCGGTGGCGGTCATACTGTTTTTTTAGCAGCGCAAAAGTAAGGACTTTCAGCGTAAATATTTTTTAATGGAAAGTATGAAAAGGTGTCAATTGCGGTTTTCGTCCATGAATTTTTTTATTTCTGAAAACCGTGCGCTCGCCGGCCAAAAATACTGCAAAACCATGGGAATATGGCTTTTATTAATGATGACCGGCTTTACACATGGCTGAAATTCGTGCAGTTTTCTCACAAAATTTTTATTGGCGGTTTTTATGGATTCATAAGTTTTTGCTCCCACATAAATATGGAATGGTGGCGAGTTTTTAGCCAGAAAGTTGATAGGTGAGGCTTGGTACCAATTCTCCGGATCATTGCTCCAGGTCTGCAGATAATCATCTTCAGCGGTTGGCGGATATTTTTCCAGATAAGCTTTCATATCTATGCCTGCGGCATCATTTAAAATAATTCCGGACACCGAACTTTCATCAATTCCAAATTTTGGGTTTAAAACGGCATTAGCTGCGAGCTGACCGCCTGCCGAATGTCCCGTTACAAAAATTTGATCCGGCTCCCCCTGATAAGTTTCAATGTTTTTCTGAACCCATAGGATCGCTGCGGCAATTTCCTGTGTCATCTGATCCACGTTGGCCTTTGGACTTAAGGTGTAATCGGGAATTACGGTGATCACGTTTTTCTTTGCGAAGTTCCGCCCAAAAAACCCATACTGGTCTTTACTTCCGCTGTTCCAGTTACCGCCGTGCACGAAGATAAGGACCGGAAATTTTTTGCCTTCAGCGTTTTTGGGCACGAAAATATTCAGTTTCAGGTCTTGATCTGCGGCAGATTTCGCGTAGATTACATCTTTGTGCTTGATTGACTGACAACTGAACATGGTGAAAAAGGCGAAAGTATAACCAATGATTATTTTCATTCTTAAAAATACGGTAAATGCGGCGACACGGATTTAAAATTCTAAGCAGGAGCGCAGATTTTGAGAGCGACTGTTTCGGCTAAAACAGAAAATTCAAAACACCTGTATTATTTTTGAAAACTTTACATCAAGCAAAAAAAAGCTGCAGATAATTTCAGCAGCTTAAATCAGTATTTTTTAATGACCGCCCTGTCCATCAGCACCGTGCGCATGACCGTGGTCCAGTTCTTCTGGCGTAGCGGGGCGCGTTCCGTCAACCTCGATATCAAAATGCAAAGTTTTCCCCGCCATTGGATGGTTCAGGTCTACCAACACAGCTTCAGGTGTAATCTCCAGAACCACCGCGTTGATATGATTTCCTTCGGGATCCTGAAGTGGCAGGATCGCACCTACCGGCGGCATATCCGCGCCTTCAAACATATTCAGCGGCAATGCAGTTTTCGCATTTTCATCTTTATCACCATAACCTTCCTGCGGCTCCAGGGTGAACGATTTTTTATCGCCGGGAGCCATATCCTTCAGGTGCTCTTCAAATTTGGGCAGCATGAGTCCGGCACCGTATAAAAAAGAGAAAGGGTTGTCGGCATCAGTTTTTTCAATGAAGGTTTTTTCGCCGTTATCTTCTACAGCGTGCAGCGTGTAATGTAGTGATACGACGTGATTTTTGTCTATTGTCATAAGTTTGGTTTTGCGGAGATCTTTATCTCCTTTAATTAATTTTATCTGTAGTAATAGTAGCTTATTAAAACAGATAAGTCGAAATACAAAGGTAAGGTTTTGGTTTAAACTGGTTTTTTAAGCTAATGCTGCCGTCTTTATAAATTAACCTGTTTCCCTAAAGAAACGCCGGAAGATAAACATCTGCACATTCGCAAGGTTTATTGAAAATCTGTTTTTTTCAGACAGATATTGGCACAATTAGTTATTCTAATTCAACTGTGAACTCAGCAGTTAAATGCAAAATTCCTTCGGTCAACTGTTCAGGATGTCCGCCAAAGCCTTTCATTTTGCTGGTTTTTCCCTTACTGATCAGATCATGAATTTGCTTTTCACTCAGTTTTTTACCGAACAGCGTAAACGGAACCTTGAAGCCGCAACCTTTATAATTGCTGCAGCCGACCGCAGTTTTTCCCAGGATGAGTTTGCTCTCACCACATTTCGGACACTGGATTTCTTCCCATCTCACAGCCACTTTTTTCCGTACGGAAGTTTCTTTCTTTACATCGCGCTGTATTTCCTGCTCGAGCGTTATCGCTTTGGTTTTTTCGTTAATGACCTTCCGCGTCAGATCCGTAACCATCGCAATGAGTTCTTTCTTAAACTGGGAGGCATCGTATTCGCCGCGCTCGATTTTTCTGAGTTTAAATTCCCACTCACCGGTAAGTTCGGGACTTTTCAGCAAATCATCCTGAATGATATCGATAAGTTGAATTCCGGTGGATGTGGCAAGAATGTTTTTTTTCTTCCGCTCTATATAATTTCTTTTAAACAGGGTTTCAATAATATTCGCTCTTGTGGAAGGTCTTCCGATGCCGTTGTTTTTCATAAGTTCCCGCAGTTCCTCATCGTCCACCTGTTTGCCGGCCGTTTCCATTGCACGCAGCAGCGTGGCCTCGGTATACGGTTTCGGTGGGCTGGTTTTGCCTTTGTGGATCATCGGTTTGTGTGGACCTTTTTCACCTTTCGTGAAGTTAGGAAGTGTCTGTTCTTCTTCTTTCGCCGGTTTTTCTGCATTGTCGGGTTTGTCCTTAATGTAAACAGCGCGCCAACCGGGCTCCAGGATTTGTCTGCCCGAAGTTTTAAATACGATGGTTCCGACCTGGCCTTCAACCAGCGTATTCGAAATTTTACATTCCGGGTAGAAAACCGCTATAAATCTTTTCGCCACAAGATCGTAGATCAGTTTTTCTTCTCGGCTCAGATTTGATGCAGGCGGAATTTCTGTGGGAATAATCGCATGGTGATCGGTGACCTTTGAATCGTCGAAAACAGTTTTTGATTTCGGAATGGGCTCGGCTAAAAGAGGTGCGGTAAATTCACGGTAAAAGTTCATACTCTGCAGGATTCCGGCGATTTTCGGGTGAAGACTTTCCGACAGATAAGTCGTATCGACGCGCGGATAAGTTGTGTGCTTTTTCTCGTACAAACTCTGTATATATTTTAAAGTATGCTCCGCCGAAAAGCCGAATTTTCTGTTAGCTTCAACCTGAAGTGCCGTAAGATCGAAGAGCCGCGGATTTTTTTCTTTGCCTTCTTTTATTTCAAAGGAAATAATTTCGAATTCATTCTGTTTTAAATATCCCAGACCTTTTTCGGCTTTTTCTATATTCTTTAAGCGGTCGATAGCAGCGGTAAAGATTACGTCGCGGTATTTAGTTTTCAGTTCCCAGTATTCTTCACTCGTAAATGCTTCGATCTCTTTCTGGCGCTGTACCAGCATTGCTAAAGTGGGTGTCTGCACGCGGCCTACAGATAATACCGTTTTGTTGCCGCCAAATTTCTTGGTAAACAAGCGCGTAGCATTAATTCCCAGAAGCCAGTCACCAATCGCGCGTGCATTTCCCGCCAGGTACAGGTTTTGGTAATCTTCAGCAGGTTTCAGATTGGCAAAACCTTCTTTTATTGCATCTTCAGTAAGCGAAGAGATCCAAAGCCTTTTCATGGGTTTTGTACATTTCGCTTTTTGCAGAACCCACCGCTGGATAAGTTCGCCCTCCTGGCCGGCATCACCACAGTTGATGACTTCGGCACAGTCTGCCACAAGTTTTTCGATCGTGTTAAACTGACGCTCAACGCCGGGATTGGAAATGAGTTTGATTCCAAAAGGCTCTGGGATGATCGGCAGGAAAATAAGGTCCCACGATTTTAGATAAGGATTGTATTCGTCGGGTTCTTTTAGCGTGCAGAAATGCCCGAAAGTCCAGGTGACCCAGTATCCGTTGCCTTCAAAATAGCCTTGCTTCGGCATGTCGGCGCCCAGAACTTTGGCAATATCGCGTGCGACACTTGGTTTTTCAGCAATACATAATTTCATAGATCGGCTTCATTTTTTGGACGAATGCAAATTTGGGTAAATTTTTAATAAATGCACCATTCCATTTTTACAAATGAAAATTTTACGGCCCCGAAGCCTTTTAAATAAAAAATCGCTCCCTGTTGAGAAGCGAAAATTTTATTATAAACTACAAATTGGTAAACAGTTTCGGATTCACCGGCGTGTTGTTTTTGTGAACTTCATAATGCAGGTGAGGTCCTGTGGATCTGCCGGAATTGCCGGATTTTGCAATCACATCATTCACCTCCACCTTATCATTTGCTTTCACCAAAAGTTGCGACAGATGTCCGTATAAAGTAGCCAAACCATTACCGTGCGAAACAATTACACAATTGCCGTAACCACCTTTTACACCGGCGAATATCACAGTTCCTGTAGCTGCACAGCGAACATCAGTGCCGAAAGGTACGGCGATATCCAGACCTTTATGAAACTGAATCTGCTCAGGTTCCGCAGGCGGCGCATTTTTTGCAGCAAGATCGGCCGGAGATGAAGCTGGTTTAATGATATTTCCGGCGCTGTCTTTTACTAAAGGCTGGGGAGCTGCAGGTTTCTGTGCTGATACAGACGCGAAAAGTACATTCCTGAAGGGAATTGGATTTTTACGCTTTCCAAAATTTGAGGAGATATATCCGTCTGTAGGGATGCCGAGGGGAACCGCCTGAAGTTTGTTTTGAAGATCCACCAGATACTGGCTGTAGCGGTTGCTTTCTTTGGCCAAATATACCGCACTGGAAATACTGTCTTTTGCCAGAAGTGTGATCCGGTGGTCACTCAGGTTTTTTTCGGCAAGAAAACTGTTCAGTTCGCGTACGGTCTGATCTACAAGCACAAGCTTCTGGCGCATTTCCAGATAATCAATGCTGTCTTTCTGCGTGTTGATCTGCACCAGATTTACTTCATAAGATTTATTGTCTTTTTCGGAAAGTACTTTTCCGAGGAGCAGCGCCTGTGCGAAGATTACCGCAACCAAACCGCCTAACAGTAAATTTACTTTCTTTTTATTCTTTAAAAAATGGGTCATTCTTGAAAATGTTTTTCTTTTTTTGGCAGGCAAAAATACTAAAATTCAGGATAATAGATTTGCATGTTTTTTTTTATGAATGTTTTAACGGAGTTTAAAGGAAAAAATGTTGCACCAAAAAGTTAATATTTCTTAAAAATCGCAGCCGACTCATTTATACAGGGCAAATCACTTTTTTCCTTTGCTCTCTTTTGTATCTTTGTAATTCAAGTAAAAACTATGCATAAGAAAAAGCCGGCAGACGGACACGTGATTGGAGTAGTAGGAAGTGGGAGTTTCGCCACTGCTATTGTCAAAATGCTCGTAGAAAACTGCTCTTTAGTTCACTGGTGTGTACGGAATGAATTTGTAAAAGGTGCCATAGAACTGCGCCACCACAATCCATCTTATCTTACCGCTGTAGATTTCAACATTAAAAAACTGAAAATTACAACCGACATCAATGAGCTTGTTTCGGCCTGTGATATTGTGGTCCTGGCAACGCCATCAATTTACCTTTCCGAGAGTCTGGATAAAATGACCTGCGACTACAAAGGCAAGATTTTTGTGTCTGCAATCAAGGGAATTGTTCCAAAAGTAAATGATGTTGTAGCGCACTATTTACGCGATGAGTTTAAGATCGGCTTCCGCAGTCAGGCGGTAATCGCCGGGCCATGCCACGCAGAAGAAGTCGCTATGGAAAGACTTTCGTACCTAACCATCGCTACCGTGAAGGAAAATCAAAAAATGCTGCACGATCTTTTTTCCTCGCGCTTCATCAAAGTAAATTCGAGTGCCGATATTCTAGGAAACGAGTACAGCGCGATCCTCAAGAATATTTATGCGATCGGTGCCGGAATTGCCAGTGGACTTGGTTACGGTGATAACTTTACAGCTGTATTTGTGACCAATGCGATCCGCGAGATGGAGCTTTTCCTGGAAAATATTCATGAGACGCCACGCGATGTAAACGAGAGTGCATATTTGGGCGATTTGCTCGTTACCGCATATTCCCTTTTCTCCAGAAACCGAAACCTCGGTAATCTGATAGGGAAGGGCTACACCGTAAAATCTGCCATACAGTCGATGAACATGATTGCCGAAGGTTATTACGCCGCTGATTCAATTTATAAAACATCGCAGGAGAAAAAAATGAAAACGCCGATCATCGATGCGATTTACGGAATCCTTTACGAAGAAAAAAATGCAGAAAAACTGTTTGAAAAACTCACCGCAAAACTAAATTAGTGCAGATTCTCATCTGATTATTTTTGCTGTGTTTTTCTTGTTAATGGTTTCGTTACTGAGTTTAACTTTTAATATCTGATAAGAAGTGTAATTAAAAACCAAAATCTATGCCCGATTTCCTGACGAAAAGAACTCCGAAACCCGAATACGATGTTGTACTGATTGGTGGCGGAATCATGAGTACTACGCTTGCTACACTTTTGCACGAACTCGATCCAACCCTAACAATCGCGATCTTCGAACGCCTTGGCAGGTTTGCACGCGAAAGTTCTGCGGCCTGGAATAATGCAGGAACAGGACATTCTGCCTTCTGTGAACTCAATTATACGCCGGAAAAAGAAGACGGCACGATAGATACTTCAAAAGCTGAGAATATTGCCGAGCAGTTTGAGATCTCCAAACAGTTTTGGTCATTTTTGCTGAAGAAAAAATATATCAGCACACCTAAGGAATTCATTACGACCTGTCCGCACATGAGCCTGGTTTTTGGGAAAGATGATGTAGAGTTTCTAAGAAAACGGCAGCAGAAAATGACGCAGTCTGAGCTTTTCCGCGGAATGCAGTTTACTACAGATCACAGCGTGCTGTGCGAGTGGATACCATTAATAATGAAAAAGCGAAAGGACAGTGAGGTAATGGCCGCCACCAAAATGGATCTGGGTACCGATGTAAATTTCGGAACGCTCACCCGAAAAATGGGCCGCTATTTATCGGAAGATTCCGGTGTGGAAATTTTTCTGTATCACGAAGCGAAAGACCTTGATCTGCGCAAAGACGGAAAGTGGGATATAGAAATTAAAGACCGTCTGCATCAGCACACGCAAAACGTTGCGGCAAAATTTGCCTTTATCGGTGCGGGCGGATATGCACTTCCGCTGCTTGACAGTTCAGACATTCCCGAAAGCGACGGCTACGGTGGGTTCCCGGTAGCAGGTGAGTGGCTGGTAACCCATAACCCGGAACTTGTAGCCCAGCATCACGCCAAAGTCTATACGCAGGCTGGATTAGACGCGCCACCAATGAGCGTGCCGCACCTGGACCTGCGGATTATCGATGGTAAAAAAGCGTTGCTGTTCGGACCTTTCGCAGGGTTTTCGACGAAATTTTTAAAGGAAGGAAGTTATCTTGACCTGCCGGAAAGCATTAATTTTAAAAATATACGTTCACTTTTCGGTGCCTGGTGGCACAATCTGCCGCTCACGCAATATCTTGTGCGCCAGGTCGCCATGACAAAAGCGCAGCGGATGCAGCACTTACGTGAGTTTGTACGCGATGCGAAAGAGGAGGACTGGACCTTGAAAGTGGCCGGCCAACGTGTGCAGATCATTAAAAAAGATGATAAAGAAGGCGGGAAACTCGAATTCGGAACCGAAGTGGTGGTTAACAGCAACGGAACTATTGCATCGTTGCTTGGCGCGTCACCCGGCGCTTCTACCGCGGCATATGCCATGTTGCAGGTTTTGGAAAAATGTTTCCCCGACAAAGTAAACGGTGAATGGCACGACAAGATCCTGGAAATTATTCCTTCATACGGACAAAAACTCGGCGACAATCCCGAACTCACTGAAAAGATCAGGAACTACACCAAAGAAATGTTGGAACTTGAATATTAAACGAGAAATAGCAGGCCATAAATCCGATCCTTGCTTTGTTGAGGAAAATCCGCCTGTCGCGTTGCCGCGGATTGTCACCGGCGTTTTGCTGAGTCTGCAGACAAAGGTGGAGGAAGAAAAGCAGGTCATCGTGCACTGCTGCTTTCCGGCAAGTTTTGAAGAGGGAAGTCTGATCCGCATCTGGAAAAGTACTTTTCTGATCGATGAAACTATTGCCCATAAAAGCGCACTGATCCACCATCAAAACATTTCGTTATTTCCTTACTGGACTGAGGTTCCACCAACGAAAGACTTTTGGTTCACATTGGTTTTCAGTGGCCTGCCAAAAGATTGCACCACATTTACATTAAAGGAAGAAATTCCTGAACAGGGCGGTTTCTGCGTAAGGAATATCAAGAGAAATGCAACTGATGTGTACCGTGTAAAAATAAATTAAATGAAAAAGATCGCTTTTTTTGCCCTGCCCATGCTTCTCGCCTCCTGTAATTCGCGATATGCGACGGTACCATTAAATAAAATCCCAGCGGAACGAAAACATGTTGCGCAGAA
Source organism: Kaistella palustris DSM 21579 (assembly GCF_000422265.1). Classification (GTDB taxonomy): domain Bacteria; phylum Bacteroidota; class Bacteroidia; order Flavobacteriales; family Weeksellaceae; genus Kaistella; species Kaistella palustris. The sequence continues at coordinate 281,461 of NZ_AULL01000013.1, read as the reverse complement.
CTTTGCCGAAACACTGCTCAGCAAATGTGAAAAACAGGACTACTCAGAATTCAGGAATTTTAATATTTCCAAAAGTTTCCAGCGGGAGCTGGTTGAAGATTCTCTGGAAGCCATGTGTAAAAGGATCGTGCGCCGTAACGGTAAGATTACGCTGGAAAAGCTGGTTTCTGCGCATACGCCGACTTCGCCACGCGATTTTATCGATGTTTATAATTTTAAACTGAAGGCTGAAAAAAGTGCGACACCGGTATATCTGCATTTGGGAATGTACCGCGATCAGAATTTCATAGAGAAACCGCTGTATTTTTCCCGCGACGAAAACTATTACGAAACCATTCGAAAAAAATATTATAAGAAATGAGAAACGCTGTTACTGTCGCATTTTTTTCTTTGTTAATGGCGTGCGCACCTAAACCGGCACATAATTCTGTACAGGAAATTCAGGAATTTCAGAAGGAACTCAACGCTGAATATAAAAATCCAAGAGAAACACCGCTGCGCGGAACGAACTTTACAGATTTTAAGGAGCATCCGTTTTTCCCGATCGATCTGCAATATCGCGTCACGGCAGATTTCCGCAAAACTGAAAATGCTGTTCCGTTTGAAATGCCGACTTCTTCCGGAAAAACACGCACTTATGTAGAATATGGCAAAGCGGATTTCGTGCTGAAAGGTCAGCCGTTCACATTAACCGTATACCGGAATATTGCATTAAGTCAGAAAACCGGTTTTGAAGACCATCTTTTCCTGCCTTTTCGTGACGAGACCAACGGAAAGGAAACCTACGGTGGCGGGAAGTATATGGACTTAAAAATTCCCGGGGGAAACAAGATCGTTCTGGATTTCAATAAATCCTATCAGCCCTACTGCGCTTATAATGCTTATGATTATAACTGCCCGATCGTACCACTGGAAAATATTTTGAAAACAAGAATTGAAGCCGGTGTAAAATACGACGACATTTACCATCATTAAAAGCCCCGAAATGGCATAAAAATGGTTCCGGCTACAAGATAACTTAATCTTTAATTTTATGGAAACTTCTAAGAAAAATACACCCGGACCGGTGGTAATTGGTGTAATCTCCGTATTGGTGCTGCTTATTATTTTTTATTTTGTGCTGGTCACATTTTTCCCTGAGCTGTTCAACAGTTTGAATTTAGGCGAGGCCCAACCAGTGAAATAAACTAAGCTTTCGCCAGAAACTCTTCGAACAAAGGCTTTACAGATACTGTTCCGTCATTTTGAACAGCTGTAAGTTCCAAAATCTCTATTTTGTTAATGGAATCTTCATCGAAAGGTTTCTGTACGCGAACGTAGTTTTCTGTAAAACCGAACATGATACCGTTCCTGTTTTCGTGTTCCCAAAGTACAGGTAATTTTTTGCCAAGCTGTGTGGCGTAAAAGGCCATTTTCTTTTTCTCAGAAAGGATTCTCAGCATTTTGTTGCGGCGTTTTCTTTCCTGAACAGGTACTGCGCCGTCCATTACTGCGGCTTCTGTATTTTCTCTTTCCGAGTAGGTGAAAACGTGCAGATAACTGATTGGCAATTCGTTCAGGAATGTGTAAGTTTCCAGGAATTTTTCTTCCGTTTCGCCGGGAAAACCCACAATCACATCAACGCCAATACACGCATCCGGCATCACTTCACGGATCTTCGCAACTCGGTTCTGGTAAAGCCCACTGAGGTAGCGCCGTTTCATTTTCTTTAAAAGATCGTCGCTGCCGCTTTGGAGCGGAATATGGAAATGCGGCACAAAACTTTTGCTGTTGGCTACAAGTTCAATGCTTTCGTCTTTCAGAAGATTAGGTTCTATAGAAGAAATCCTGATTCTTTCGATTCCTTCTACTTTATCGAGTTCTGTGATGAGGTCCAGAAAAGTGTGTTCATGTTTTTTGTTCCCAAATTCCCCTTTGCCATAGTCGCCGATATTTACGCCCGTCAGCACTATTTCCTTTATGCCGCGCGCTGCGATCTCTCCGGCATTTTTCACCACGCTGTCGATGGTGTCTGAACGGGAAATTCCTCTGGCTAAAGGAATTGTGCAATAAGTACATTTATAGTCGCAGCCGTCCTGAACTTTCAGAAAAGCGCGTGTACGGTCGCCGATCGAATAACTCCCGATGAAAAAGTCGGCTTCATCAATTTCACAGGAATGAATGATGCCATGGTTTTCGGTTTTTTCCAGATCTTCCAAATAACTCAGAATATTGAATTTTTCCTTAGCTCCCAAAACCATATCCACACCTTCGATGGCAGAAATTTCTTCAGGCTTCAACTGCGCATAGCAGCCCAGAATGACTACAAGACCATTGGGATTGGCTTTCATGGCGCGCTTTACGTGGAGTTTGCATTCGCGGTCAGCATTTTCTGTTACGGAGCAGGTGTTGATGATGTACACATTTGCAGGTTCATCAAAACTTACTTTTTCGTAGCCGGCGCCGGTGAGTTGGCGGGCAATGGTAGAAGTTTCGGCGAAATTAAGTTTACAGCCAAGTGTATGAAAGGCGGCGGTTTTGGTGGGGCTTGAGTTCAATTTGAAATACTTTTAGAAGCTGCAAAGATAAGAAATTGAAAATCTCTATTCTAGTTCCGTTTTATATTCGTCGCGCACTTCATCGCTTTTTGCAAAACAAACCGGCGACGAGTTTCCGCGTATTTCTTCGGGCATGCTTTTTTTTAAAAGTTCCGCGTTGTATTCTCCGGATTTATTTCGCGCGATAGAAAGCGTTTGCCAGTTTTTATCTTTCAGCATTTTAGCGATAAAAACGATCTGGCCGATGTGATACGGATAATGTGCGAGTTGCCGTAAAAGTGCATCAACAACCAGGATTTTTTCACCGCGGATAGAAATGGTCTTCTGTAAATTGTGTTCATTGATCTGCTTTAGCGCTTCCAACAAAACCTGCCAGCCTTTTTCCCAGATTTCCAGCATTTCTGCTTTCGAAGTAATGTCATTCTCAAACTCGGCATCGCGGTTGCGCCACGATTTTTCGCCATCCTCTGTCAGGAAATTGGTCCAGCGCGAGATCATGTTTCCGGAAATATGTTTTACGATCGTAGCTACAGAATTACTTTCCGTGTTAAACTGCCATAAAACCTCTGACTCAGAAAGCTGAGAGAACGTTTTGTCGCCCAGATCTTTGTAAAAAAGAAACCTTTTCAGAAATAAATCTTTCATGTGAGCAGATATTTAAATCTAAAGTTACCTATTTAATCGTATATATGCGTATGGAATGTAAAGTAACTTCATTTATGGAAGACCTGAATTCTCTGAAAATAGAGAATCTGCAGAAATGGTTTAATGACGACAGCAAGATCTGGATCCCGCCTGCAAAAGAAATTCAGGGTGGCAGCAGAATTTTGGCGCTGTTCCGGGCGATTTTCCGTAAGTACGAAAATATTGAATGGAATGCCTCTGAGATATTTGATCTCGGTAAAGGACGTTTTTTTTACGAAACGGTTTCTGTGGGACATCTGAAGGGAAAAGGAAGTTACAGAAATAATATTTGCACAGTCGTGGCTTTTGCTGAAAACGGCAAAATCAAGTTGCTCTCGGATTATTTTAAAGATACCACTGCTTTTTAATTTAAGAACCTCACTTTCAGTAAGAGTTTATTTTATAAAAATGAAATTCCTGGCTGTTGATCAGGAATTTTTTATTGTAGAAATTACGGAAAAGTTTTAATTTTACTTAAAACTAAAACGATGAAAAACAGTGAGGAACGTTGTAAAAACTGCGGCCAGCATTTAATTCTGCAGCAGAATTTCTGTCATGAGTGTGGTCAGAAAACCGATACGCACCGAATCAATTTTCATTATTTTGTTCACGAGGTTCCGCACAGTATCTTTCACATCGATGGCGGAATTATCTTTACACTTAAGGAGCTTTTTACGCGCCCTGGCCACAGTATTCGGGAATATCTTGAAGGTAAACGTAAACCTCATTTCAGACCGGTTATGCTGGTGCTGGTTTTGGGTTCTGTTTGTGCGCTGATTCAATACTTTCTCCATAAAAAATCCCCTGAGGATAATGATAAGCTTATACAGACCAATCTTGCAAAAACCGAAGTTGCACGTTATGTTGATCTGGAAGGTTTAGTTTCTTTTTTTAAGGAGATCGTTCACTGGCTTTCGTCGCATTTGGCTTTTACTATATTGCTGATGCTCCCGATCACCGCGCTGGGTTTTTATCTGGGATTCCGAAAGTATAAAATTAATTACCCGGAATGGGTGGTGATTTTTCTTTTTCTCAGTGGTCAGTCGCTGGCGGTATACATTTTTTTCATATTTCTGAATCATTTTGTCGGGCATTATTCGGGAATCTTTCTACTGCTCGTCTGGGGCTTGATCACGTTTTCGCTTTTGCAGTTTTTTCAGGGTCACAATAAAAAACATATTATCCTGCGAACGCTTTGGTCAGCTTTCCTCAGTTATCTTCTGACATTTGTGTATTTCGTTTTTGTATGCATCATTCTTGGTGTAGCCGGGATCCTCCTTTATGGTTATGACAATATTATTCCGGTATTTTTCCACTAAGACATGATATGAATTACGAATCGGGAAAACTCCCTGAAATAGTTTTTGGCGGTGATCAAAAGCAGTATCTTTGCACCTTAAATTTAATGACCTCTATATGGACTTCACAAACTTTAGGATGCCTTTTGACATCAATCCGAAATATTCAAAAAAAGTCGCTTATTTTTCAATGGAATTTGCCATAGATCAGGCTTTGAAGATCTACTCCGGCGGACTCGGTTTCCTGGCGGGATCACACATGAGAAGTGCTTTTAACCTTAAACAGGATTTAATAGGAATTGGAATTTTGTGGAAATTTGGCTATTACGATCAGGCGAGAAATCACGACCAGACATTGCAGCCAACCTGGACCAAAAAAATGTATACTTTCCTGGAAGACACCGGAATAAAATTCCAGATCGAGATCCATTCCGCACCGGTTTGGGTAAAAGTGTATTACCTCGCACCTGAGATTTTCCAGACTGCGCCTATGTTTTTACTTTCTACCGATGTGCCTGAAAACGACCACATTTCCAAAACAATCTGTCACCGGTTATATGACGCCAATGAATCTACGAAATTAGCGCAGTACATTTTACTCGGCAAAGGCGGTGCAAAACTTTTGGATGTAATGAATTTCGAAAGAGATGTGTATCATTTAAATGAAGCACATGCGCTCCCGGCAGCATTTTATCTTTTAAGGAAATACGGCGGTGATAAAGAAAAAGTGAAAGAAAAACTTGTTTTTACCACACACACACCGGAAGAAGCAGGAAATGAAAAACACGATCTGTTCATGTGTCATGATATGTCTTACTTTTCCGGGTTTTCTATTGATGAAGTGAAAAATATAGAAGGTGTTGATGACGACCGTTTTAATCACTCGCTTTGTGCGCTGAGAATGGCACGCGTTGCGAATGGCGTGTCGCAGCTTCATGGTGAGGTTTCCAGAAAAATGTGGAGTAAATATCCGCACATCTGCGAAATAAAATCAATCACCAATGCGCAGGAATTTAAATATTGGGCAGACAAGCCGCTTTATGATGCCAAGGATGAGAATGACGGAATGCTTTTCGACTTCAGAAAAAAGCATTTGAAGAAAAGAACTTTTAGGATCGTGGCCGACCAGACCGGAAATCTTTTTGATCCGAATATATTTACGATTGTCTGGGCACGCAGATTTGCAGGCTACAAAAGAGCAGACCTCCTGCTGCACGATAAGGAACGTTTTGAACGTCTGCTGAACAATCCCAAATATCCGGTGCAGATCATCTGGGCAGGTAAACCTTATCCAATGGATTATTCTGCGATCTCAACCTTCAATACATTGGTGGAAGAAAGCAAATACTATAAAAATATGGCAGTGCTTACCGGTTATGAACTGGCTTTGAGTAAGGCGTTGAAACAGGGTTCTGATCTTTGGCTGAACAATCCGCGGGTTCCACGCGAAGCGTCCGGTACTTCGGGAATGACCGCTGCGATGTGTGGCTCCGTAAACCTTTCTACCGACGACGGCTGGATCCCGGAATTCGCTAAAAACGGCATCAACGGGTTTGTGACACCACAGGCGGACTACGCCAATCTGAGTATTTATGATCAGGATAATTTCGACCTTGAAAATCTTTACAACGTGTTGGAGAACGAAATCCTGCCGACTTATTACGACCGCCCGAACGACTGGCGCAAAATCCAGCAAAACGCGATGGATGATGTGAAAGTTCAGTTCAACAGCGACCGTATGGCTGACGAGTATTACACAGAAATCTATGCGTAATTACCACATTCATCATTAAAGACAAACAGACCGGAGATCATACGATTTCCGGTTTTTCTTTTTCCTATTCTTAAATGCCCGCTCCCTTGAAGAAAAAAGTAGAAATTTTCTGTATTTTTGCGGGAGTATGATTAACAGTGACCAATTAAAAAATGCGCAGAGCCGCATTGCCGACTTATATAAATTTCTTCAGATCGAAAAGAAAAAAATAGAGGTTTCCAACGACGAAGAGAAAACCCTTTCGCCTGAATTCTGGGATAAGCCAAAGGATGCGGAACTTTTTATGAAACAGCTGCGATCCAAAAAAAAGTGGGTGAGTGATTATGAGGAAATTTTTTCACGCTTTGAAGATATCCAGGTACTGACGGAATTTGCAAAAGAGGATCCGGATTCAGATCAGGAACTGGAAAAGGCTTTTCCCGAACTGATCAAAAGGATTGAAGATCTGGAATTTAAGAACATGCTTTCGAATGAAGGCGACGAACTTTCCGCGGTCCTGCAGATCACTGCCGGAGCGGGCGGGACAGAATCCTGTGACTGGGCAGCCATGCTGATGCGGATGTACACCATGTGGGCAGAAAATCAGGGCTACAAATTGCGGGAACTGAATTTTCAGGAAGGTGATGTTGCGGGTGTAAAAACAGTAACACTTGAGATTGACGGCGAATTCGCATTTGGTTATCTGCGCGGCGAGAATGGTGTACACAGGCTGGTGCGCATTTCCCCATTCGACTCCAATGCAAAACGGCACACGAGTTTCGTGTCGGTTTACGTGTATCCTTTGGTTGATGATACCATCGAAATCAACATTAATCCTGCGGATATTTCCTTTGAAACCATGCGTTCCAGCGGTGCGGGCGGACAAAACGTGAATAAAGTGGAAACCGCGGTTCGTTTGCGACACGCGCCTACGGGAATTATTATCGAGAATTCCGAATCGCGCTCACAGCTTCAAAATAAAGAAAAAGCAATGCAGCTACTGCGCTCACGACTTTATGAGATGGAGCTGGAAGAAAGAATGAAAGCGCGGACCGAAATTGAAGCCGGCAAGATGAAAATCGAGTGGGGAAGCCAGATCCGGAATTACGTGATGCACCCTTACAAACTGGTGAAGGATGTGCGCTCAGGCTACGAAACTTCAGATGTTGATGGAGTGATGAACGGTGACCTTACCCCTTTTCTAAAAGCATTCCTCATGGCGGATGGAAACGCTGCAGAAACCGATGACTGGGCGCTGTAACTATTGGCAAACTTTAACAACTCAATGATTTTTTAAAAAGAGGGCTTTTGTTATATTTGCAAATATGGAGCATTTTGAAAGTTGGAAGGATTTACTCAATCCAGAATTTTATATTAAAATGGGCGGTTTCTGGCTCATTTTGTTTATTATTTTTGCCGAGACAGGTTTGTTCGTAGGGTTTTTTCTGCCCGGTGACAGTCTGCTTTTTGTTTCGGGAATTTATGCAGTAGAAATTATCCGCGAAACTTTCGGCTCCACAGGAAGTGATTTTTTAGATACCACCATTTTGGCAACAACAGTTGCAGTAGCGGCAATTATCGGAAACGAGGTCGGTTACTGGTTTGGTTTAAAAGCCGGTCCGGCGCTGTACAAAAAGGAAGATTCATTTTTGTTTAAGAAAAAATATCTTTTCCAGGCACATGATTTTTTCGAAGACCATGGTGCCTTAGCCGTAATCATGGCGCGATTTTTACCGATCGTGCGTACTTTTACACCGATTGTGGCGGGAATTGTTAAAATGGATAAAAAACGGTTTCTTATTGATAATGTGATCGGTGCATTTCTCTGGTCTTTTATTTTAATCTTTGCCGGTCATTACCTGGATAAACTTTTTGTAGACCAGTTCGGTATCGATCTGAAGAAACATCTTGAAATGATTATTCTGGTGATCGTGATTTTGACGACTGCACCTATCCTCATTAAATTCTTTTTTGGGAAAAAGCGCGAGGAAAGAGTCCGTTAGTATTTCTTTTGTATAAATGATAAAATATTAAGAAAGATAATCTGTTCGCGATTGCGCTTTACAAATCTCGTCACATGTCCGGAATTCTTCATAAAAATCAGTTTATGAGGAATTTTTTTTGCCATCAGTGCAAATTCCAACGCAGGTCCCTGTTTTTTATTTACCAGAAAACCGCGGTGGCGCTGAAATAGTAAGGTTGGAATTTGCGAAAAGTGTGTGATCGGATTTGCCTGTTTGAAAGCTGCCGGATTATTATCGAAAGTATTGCCGACTATTTTTCGAGTTATGCCATACGTCCTTTTAAAACAGGGGCTTTTCTGATATTTTTCAGAAGAGAAATAGGTCGGTCCACTGAGCGAAATAAGCTTTTCAATTTCTTCCGGATGGTAATGGTTGTACAGAAGCGCTAAATGTCCGCCCGCAATTTCACCTAAAAAACCATAATTATCCGGTTTCGAATTCCAGCTGCGGGAAAGTTCATTGCTTTTCGAAATTGCTAAACTTCCAGCCGCCACGTGTACGATGACCACGCAGGATTTTCCGGCGCGTAGGACGCTGGAAGAAAAACATCCATTCGCTGCTGTTTGTGTGCGCCGTATTTTAAGTTGTAATATTTTTGCGCGCCTTCTTTTTCTGTGGTTCGGTATTTTGAAGAACATGAAGCGGCGATTAAACCAAGCGTGCTCATTAACCAAAATCGACAACCGAAAAGTTTTTTCTTCATGTTAAAAATCGGGTTAACTTTATGCCAAAGGCAATCGCAAAAGTCTCCTTTGATATGCTTTAAATAAAAAAAGAGACTTCGGAAAGTCTCTTTGATCTGATTAATTAAAAAGGTCGCGGACCTTATCAAAAAATGTTTTTTCTTTTCCTGAAGGTTCGGCCATCATTTCGCCGTTTGCGATCTGTTTTTCGAAGAATTCTTTTTGTTCCTGTGAAAGCCGCTGCGGTGTCCATACATTGATATGAACGAACATATCACCTTTGCCGTAATTATCGATGCTTGGTAAACCTTTGCCCGAAAGTCGCAGGATCTTACCGGACTGTGTGCCGGCGTCTACTTTAATTTTTACTTTTCCACCAACTGTAGGAATTTCCTTTTGGGTTCCGAGTGCAGCTTCTGCGAAAGATACGTACAGTTCCTGATGCAGATTGTCGCCCTCGCGTTTTATCGTGGCATCAACTTCTTCTTCAACCACCACAAGCAAGTCGCCGGGATTGCCGCCAAAAGGTGCATCATTTCCCTTTCCGCGCACATTAAGCTGAATACCTTCACGCGCTCCGGCCGGAATATTAATTGTCACCTCTTCGTCCTCTTTTATTAAGCCCTGGGAATTCGCTCCCGCAGGGATTTTATCAGCAATCTTTCCAGCACCGCCGCAGGTTCCACATTGTGTCTGTGTCTGCATCTGCCCGAACATGGTGTTCATTACTTTCATCTGCACACCGCTCCCACCACAGGTAGAACATGTTTTGGCGGTAGCGCCAGGCGCCAGTTTCATCTTTTTAACTTTAATGGTTTTCTGTGTACCATTCACCATTTCCTCAAGATTTAACTTGATGCGCACGCGAAGGTTACTGCCGCGCAGCTGTTGTCTCTGAGAGCCGCCGCCAAAACCGCCGCCGCCAAAATGACCACCGAAAATATCGCCAAACTGACTGAAAATATCTTCCATATTCATTCCGCCGCCGAATCCGCCGCCACCGAAACCACCTGCGGCACCGCCTAAACCCGCGTGACCGTATTGGTCGTACCTTGCTTTTTTATTGCCGTCGCTGAGGACTTCATAGGCTTCTGCCGCTTCTTTAAATTTTTCTTCTGCGGTTTTATCGCCCGGATTTTTGTCGGGGTGATGTTTCAGCGCCATCTTTCGGTAGGCTTTTTTTATTTCTTCGGCCGACGCTGTTCGGGTGATTTCTAAAACTTCGTAATAATCTCTTTTTGACATCTTAATTTTATAAGTAAATAAGAAATGAGCAGAAAAATCTACAGCTAAAAAAGTGCTGACATTTACTGCTCAATGCTGCTGTTTTTTAATTCCCGGTCACCACTTTTGCAAAACGGATCACTCTGTCGTACAGGATATAACCGGTTTCGATCACATCTACAATTTTTCCCTTTAGTTCCGGCGACGGAGCAGGGATCTGGGTGATCGCTTCGTGGAAATCTACATTGAAGTCATCGCCGGGGTTCACTTCCATAGAATTTAAACCTTTTTCCGTGAGTTTATTTTTAAATTTTTGATAAATCAGTTCAACACCCTGCAGGTCAGCCTCGTTGCCGTTTTTGGCAATCTCTTTTAAAGCACGCTCAAAGTCATCTAAAATGCCAAGCATAGAGATCATCATATCCTGGTTTGAAGTCTGGAAATATTCCATTCTTTCTTTGGTCGTCCGTTTCTTATAGTTTTCGAACTCCGCAAAAAGCCGGATATAGCGGTCTTTTTCTTCTGCCAAAAGTTCCTGCGGATTGGCTTCAGAAGTGACATTTTGTGTTTCCTCGTTAGCTGTGTTTTCGGCGTTCCCGTCCTGCGCATCCATAATATCGTCCGGTATATCGTGATTTTCTGACATAATATTTATTTTTAGTACCAAGCATTTCGCAAAGATTCTGCCAAAGAAATTTTAAGGACAATTCGGCAGAACTATCACGTGGAAAAGATATTTCGACACTGAATTTTTTAAATGATTAAAAAATTGTTTCGGCCAGTAAAAAGAGATTGAGCAGGATAATGATAAAGGCGATAATCCAAACCGTTATTTTCAGCCACAGTTTATTGGCAAATTCGCCCATCTTCAGTTTTGACCCGGTAAACATCACAAGTGGTACTACGGCGAAACTCAGCTGCATGGAAAGTATGACCTGACTAAAAACCAAAAGGTCAGTGGTGCCCTTTTCACCATAAATGATGGTCACGATCAAGGCGGGAATTACGGCAATTGAGCGCGTGATCAAACGCCGGAGCCACGGTTTTAAACGGATATTAAGAAAACCTTCCATCACGATCTGGCCGGCGAGAGTTCCGGTCAAAGTAGAGTTCTGACCGGATGCCAACAGTGCAACTGCAAAGACAATACTTGCGAATGTTGTGCCTAAAAGCGGAGTTAGCATTTCGTGCGCATCATGAATATCAGCGATGTCCTGATTTCCCGTGGTGTGAAAGGTAGCAGCAGCTACTATTAATATAGCGGCATTAATGAAAAAGGCCAGGAAAAGTGAAATACTGCTGTCGAGTGTGGCAAACTTGATAGCTTCTTTTTTGCCGGCGGCAGTTCGCTCATAGTTTCTGGTCTGCACGATGCTGCTGTGCAGATAGAGATTGTGTGGCATAACTGTAGCTCCAAGGATTCCGATCCCGATGTAGAGCATGGCGGGATTGGTTACGACCTCTTTCTGTGGAACGAGTCCTGCCAAGATCGGGAAAATGTCGGGTTTGCTGAGAATGATCTCATAGGCGAAACAGCCGAGAATCACCACGATCAATCCTGCCACAATACTTTCAATCACGCGGAAACCTTTAGCCTGTAAAAAAAGAATGAGCAACACATCAACAATGGTGACGACTACGCCCCAGGTCAACGGCAGTCCAAATAACAAATTGAGTGCGATCGCCGACCCAATCACTTCTGCCAGATCACAGGCAGCGATGGCAATTTCGCAAAAGATCCAAAGCACAAAATTGGTTTTGGGGCCAAAATGATCTTTACATGCCTGCGCCAGATCACGCTCGGCTACGATGCCTAACTTAAGTGAAAGATGCTGTAATACGATTGCAAAAAGATTTGAAATAAGTACTACAGATAACAAAGTGTACCCAAACTGCGCGCCACCAGCAATATCGGTCGCCCAGTTTCCGGGATCCATGTAACCGACCGCAACCATGAGTCCCGGGCCGGTGAATGCGAGTAGTTTACGCCAGAAGCCGGCGTTTTTGGGAATGTTTATACTTGAAAAAACTTCAGGCAGGGAATCTGAACTCCGTTCTTTCCGCCAACCTTTAGCCTGAAAATTCTGACCCATAAATCTGTTATGTTAGAGTAATCTAACAAAATTACATAATTATATCTAATTGTCAATATTTCTGCAAAAAAAATCCCAACAATTTGTTGGGACTTTATTTATACAGACGGATTATTTTGCAAATCTCACCGCCATTTTTCGGTCAGCAGCTCTTTCAGCATCACTTGCTGTAGCCGCTACGGTTGCAAACTGACTTCCGTACCCTTCGGCACCAAGAATCTGGCTACCTACGCCGTTATCGGTGAGCCATTTTTTAATATAATCTGCACGGTCTTGTGATAACTTAACATTGCTCGGCTCATTTCCCACTTTATCAGTATAGCCACCAATTTTTATCTTCGCGTCGGGATATGCCTTTAAAATGGCGAGTAAATTATTCATCTGATCCATTGAGCCAGCCTCCAACTCTGAAGCGGATCCCATTTTAAAGTTTACTTTATCGAAAGTGTACCAGTTGTCTTTTAGGGCAGCATCATCGGGTGCATTTTTGTAAGAATCCGATTTCAGGAAAGCGATCATGGAATCTTCCATTCCACCTTTATAGCCTCTGATTTTGGTGCCATTCAGGTCAATATCTTCATCGGTTTTTGTTGCTGTCATTGCCGCGGTATCTGCTGGTGCTGTAACAGCGCTGGAGTCAGACATTACTGCGGTTGAATCTGTAGTCACCGTAGATTCGGTTGCAGGTTTATTACACTGTCTCCAGAGGAACCAGGCAGCAAGCGCGAGGAGTAAAAGTGGCAAAAGCCATTTCCAGATAGAGTTTCCACCATCGTTTTCAGAAGTATCTACATTTACATGCGTATTTCCACCCCGGGTTACTTCAACTTTTGGCTCATCATAAGAAGTAACGTTCACGTTTTCAGCTGCACGCAGATCTTCTGTTGCACCCCAGTCGCCTAAACCTAAAGAAGCTAAAGACAATCCGGCAGGAAGCAGCGACGATACTGCGCCTTTCTGGTCTTCCAGTAAATTTTTTGTTTGTGAAGCATCCAGGTTATTATCCGCAGCATATTTGCCGATTGAACCAAGTGCAGCACCTGTCACCATATTTAACAGGGAAGTGGAAGAGGAATTGTTTATTCCGGCGAAGGTAGCAACTGAATTGACCAGAGCGGCAATTTTATCTCCAAAGATGGAGTGCAGTACATTTGAAACCATCGAATTATTTGAAGTTCCATCCAATAAATTTCCCAAAAGGCTGCTGGAATTCGTACCGGTCAGCGCATCCAGAATACCGGGTTTCCCTGCATTGTTAGCAATTCCGCCCACTATTGCAGGCAAGAAGCCGCTGACCGCTTTCGAAATTCCGGATTCACTCTCTCCCAATTGGGACGCTGTTTGCGAAACTACAGCAGGACCCAGTTGTCCTTTAATAAGGTCGATAATGTTTAATGACATAATAGTTTATTTTAAAATTAAATAATAGAACCAAGCAAAAATCACTCCATTGGGGAGTGATTTATAAGTTTTATAATAAAATTAACTTTTTATTGAGTCATTTATATTTTAAAATTAAATCTAATATGATTTTGCAAATATTACCCGTTGTTTTGATTGTTTCCCGGAAATCATGGAGATTCCTTCCTCCAAAGAATTATCCAAAGGAATACAGCGAATCGTGGCCTTGGTCTCATTTTTAATCTGTTCCTCTTCTTCGGCAGTACCATCCCACGGGGCAGAAATAAAACCACCTTTGGTTTCAAGCACATTTTTGAATTCTTCGTAAGAATCGACTTTTGTAATATGCTGATCACGGAAATCGACGGCTTTTTGATAAATTTCCTTTTGAATGGTTTTAAGAAGATCGTCGATATAATTTTCAATGCCTTCAAGTGGACGCGTTTCCTTTGAAAGATTATCGCGGCGGGCAATTTCTACGGTTCCGTTTTCCAGATCTCTTGCTCCCAGAGCGATGCGCACCGGAACACCTTTCAATTCGTATTCGGCAAATTTCCAGCCGGGTTTATTTTCGGTACGGTTGTCATATTTTACAGAGATGCCTTTAGCCTTCAGTTTATTTTGAAGATCGAAAGCAACTGCATTAAGCTGCTCGAGTTGGTCATCTCCTTTAAAAATAGGAACTATAACGACCTGGATCGGTGCTAAAGACGGCGGTAATACCAGACCTAAATCATCGGAATGCGTCATAATGAGCGCTCCCATCAGTCGGGTAGATGTTCCCCACGAAGTTCCCCAGGCATGTTCGATGGTGCCTTCCTTGGTAGTAAACTTTACATCAAACGCTTTACCGAAATTCTGGCCTAAAAAGTGAGATGTTCCCGCCTGAAGCGCTTTACCATCCTGCATGAGTGCTTCGATACAGTAGGTTTCTTCGGCGCCTGCAAATCTTTCCGAGGCAGTTTTAATACCGCGGATTACAGGAATTGCCATAAAGTCTTCCGCAAATTCGGCATATACTTTAAGCATTTTTTCGGTTTCATCAATCGCTTCTGCTTTGGTAGCGTGTGCAGTATGACCTTCCTGCCAAAGGAATTCGGTAGTACGCAGGAAAAGTCTGGTACGCATTTCCCAGCGTACGACATTTGCCCACTGATTGATCAGAATCGGCAGGTCGCGGTAAGACTGGATCCAGTTTTTGTAGGTGCTCCAGATGATGGCCTCTGAAGTTGGACGCACGATCAGCTCTTCCTCCAGTTTGGCCTCAGGGTCCACGATCAGTTTTTGTGGATTGTCAGGATCGGTTTTCAAACGGTAATGCGTAACTACTGCACATTCTTTAGCAAAACCTTCGGCATTTTTTTCTTCAGCTTCAAACAGGCTTTTGGGAATGAAAATTGGGAAGTAGGCATTCTCGTGACCAGTTTCCTTGAACTTCCTGTCCATTTCATCGCGCATTTTTTCCCAGATCGCATAGCCATACGGCTTGATGACCATACATCCGCGAACTTTGGAGTTTTCTGCCAGATCGGCCTTCACGACCAATTCATTGTACCATTTGCTGTAATCTTCGGCCCTTGAAGTAAGTTTTGCCATTTTTCTAATCTTAATTTAACTTTTTAGGTAACTTGTAATCTAATAATAAAAGATGTATTTTTACTCGAAATGAAACCAAATATTTGGTATAATTTTGGTGCAAATTGCAAATATAAATCAAATTAAAAACCTTTCAGCTTATCATGAAAAAAATTACCTATAAAAATCTAGCTGCAGTTTTGAAATCCAACGGGATTCTTGCGATGGCAGGTGGATTACTCTTGGTATCCTGCGGTGTTCAGACCGGCGGATACAGCGAAACCGACGGCGTATATTATGATCCTAACCGCGACACCCTGCCGCAGGGAACTGTAATGAACAGCGGAAACCGTGTAGGTGAATACTACGATTATCAGGCAAATGACTCGGCAAATCCTTATTTAAATTCAGAAAACAGAAACGAAAACTGGCAGGACAATCAAAGTTCCGATTGGGGTCCTTATACGGGAACCGATACGTACTATAGCGATAACTGGGGTTACCCTTATGGTTTTGCGCCGGGGTTAACTTTCGGGATGAGTTTTGGTTGGGGTTCACCTTGGGGTTACGGTTTTTACGACCCATGGGGATTTGGCTATAATCCGTTTTACGGGTACTACAGCCCTTACTACAGCTATTACAGCCCTTATTACAGTTATAATCCATACTACGGCTATAACCCATACGGTTACTACTCGCCGGTTTATGGCGGAGGATTCGGTAACAGCTATAATGGTGGATTTACCAACAAAAGAAGCGGTGCCGACGGATCTTTCCGAAATTTAAATTCCACATCGAACCTAAGGCAGAATAACAGTTCAAGTTCGGGTTTCAGAAATTCGGCACCAACTTCCCGCGAACAGTACAATTCGCCGCGTTACAATCAGCCAAACCGTCAGCCAGGCTTCAGAAATACAACGCAGCCAAATACAAGTCCAAGACAGAACAGTTCGCCGCGACAGAACAGCGCACCAAGACAGAGTTTCCCGAATTATGAACAGCCAACAAGAACCAACTCCGGTAATTCCGGCGGCTTCAGAACAGGTAGTTCAGGTGGTTTTAATTCCGGCTCAAGTAACTCTTCCTCAGGTTCTACAAGGTCATCAGGAGGATTCAGAAGATAAAAAAAACTTAAAAATATAATAAAGTAAAATGATTAAAAAGTCGTTAGCGATTTTAAGCATATCTGCAGCCTACTTTGCAAATGCGCAGGATATATCAACCATTAGAAATACCACAGAAGTTTACTCACACTCGTCATTGGACGGAACCTCGAAATATAATGCCATGGCAGGTTCCATGGGCGCTCTTGGTGGCGATGTTTCCGTATTAAACTCTAATCCTGCAGGTATTGCGGTAAGTATTGCAAGTGAAATGTCTGGTACGCTCTATATTGAGAGCAGTAAAAACTCGACGGGTTACGCTGGCAAATCTCTCGATTACAAGGTGAACAATACAGACCTTGGAAATGTGGGTGCCATCGCTGTGTTCCCTGTTAGTTCCGCATCTCCCTGGAAGTTCGTGAATGTGGCCGTAAATTATTCCAATAAAAGCCTTGAAGACTATTCTGAAACTCCCGGCAATTCCGGATTGATCTACGACATCAATGATGCCGGCGGTGCACTTATCGATGAACTGTCTTTTGCAGGTCATGCGTATAACCGTTATGGTAATCTTTCGAAAATGAACATAGGTGTGGGCGGAAATTATGATAACAGAATTTATATTGGCGCAGGCTTAAATTTCCATAATGCGCAGCTCGATCAGTACGATTCTGCAGCGTTTACTGACAGCGATGGTATAACCGACGTCTATAACAAACAGTATACGCCCTTCTCGGAATCATCGACCGGGTTTTCCGCTTCCGTTGGTGTAATCGGAAAGATAAATCCGCAATTCCGAGTTGGAGCCGCACTGGAAACGCCTACTTGGTGGAGTATATCACGGTTGTATAATGAGTATGAGAATCCTGTAGACGGAACTTACACCGAAGACCGAAACCTTTCATCTCCTATGAAAGCAACCTTAAGTGCTGCATATGTGGCGAATAAAAATTTCGCTATCAACGTAGACTATTCATTAGGTTTAACAAAACCGAAATATAAAGTATATGGTGAAGCTGAAAATGAACTCAACCGGTTTTTCTCCGCAAATGCAAAAAATCTGTCTGAAGTAAAAGTAGGTGCCGAATACCGGTGGGACGGTCTGCGCGTTAGAGGTGGCTATGCTTTTGCGTCGAGTCCGTTTGACTCCGTGACGCTTGGTGGAGCAAGTCTGCCAAATCAGAACTCCAATGATATGATCCTGGGAAAAAGGAATACAATCGGTGCAGGTATAGGCTACGATTTTAAATCATTCTTTATCGATGCTGCTTACCAGAACATTAGTTCCGATTACTCCAGTCCCTTCCTTCAAGGATCAGCTGCGAATAATACAGGATACTTTTCAAATCAATATATTGTGAATTCAAATGATGCCATAGTATCTGACGTGAAAAACACAAAAGACAATTTCTTTATTACACTCGGCTGGAAATTTTAATTTTCAGAATTAAGTGAAATATTGATGCTGACTCCGGAGAAATCCGGAGTTTTTTTTTAATGGCTGTGAAAAAGATGCCCGGTCATTGCAAGCACCACACCAAGCAGCACGAGACCGAGTTTCTGCCAGTCGACATTGTGGTTTTTATTGCTTTCAAAAATGATGACAGATGAAATATGAAGGAAAATTCCTCCCACAAGAGCGAGAAAATATACTTCTAAATCCGGGTTGAAATATTGTCCGAGTAAGAATCCGCACGGCGAGGCGAGCGCAAAAAGCGAAATGATCAGCACCGCTGAAGGTGAAAACTTTTTATTCTTCACCAAAAAAGCACCTAAGATAAATGAGATCGGAATGTTATGTACTAAAATACCGGTCAGATAAGGTGTAAGCACACTGTCTTGATTTGAAAGCGGGATACCCTCCAGAAAAGCATGTATAAAAAGGCCAACCATCAATGCAAACGGCAGGATATTTTTACCTTCCGTATGGTGGTGAAAATGCCCGTGCTCGAAACCTTTGGTTAAATTTTCCAGCAACATCTGCAACAGTACGCCGCCGATTACCCATATTCCAATATTCCGCTGATCAGCGACATAAATCTCCGGGAAGACTTCATTAAGACAGATCGTGATCAAAAAACCCGCACTTACCACCAGAAGACTCTTGGCAAATTTTTGCTTTTCTCCGAAAAATTTCCCCAACAGCACACCGATCAGTACGCTTGAAATTAAAAGGGCTACAATCATAAAACTCAGCTTTAATTAAGATTTCTTTCGGAATATGTTGATGCAGCGCGGCGATTTTTCCAGATCAAATGCACCGAGATCATAATCACCGAAAATATCTACCGTTTCAAATCCGAAATCAGCAGCATAATTTCCGATCTCTTCCAATGTATGTAGCTTTACTTTCTCGAAATAATGGTGTTTCTTACCTTTATCCGTAAAATTAATGTCTTTGATGATGTGCTGCTCATCAATACGTTTCTTGATATGGAAATCAATATTTCCTTTTCTGGTCACATATTCCGGTACCAGCGTTTTACGCACCCATTTTTCATTCAGGAAATCAAGCACAAAATAACCCTCATCTTTTAATACATGGGAGATCGACCTGAAGACTTTCCTGTCATCTTCCGCTTTATCAAAATAACCGAAGCTGGTAAAGAGATTGAAAACCGCATCTGCCTTCGCCGGCGAAACCGTCGGGTAGATCTCATCGCGCATATCGTGCACATCAAACCGTAAACCTGTCGTCTCAAACTGCTTGTTATGAAAAATGCTTTCTTTGGAAAGATCCACGCCTAAAACATTGAAACCCATTTTATTGAGGTAGATGGAGTGCCGTCCTTTGCCGCAGGCGAGGTCGATTATAGTAGAGTTTTCAGGGATCTGCAGATGCGCTGTAAGGAGTGAAATAAAATTTTCCGCCTCGCGGAAATCTCTGTTTTTGTAAAGAATATGATAGTAAGGAGTATCAAACCAAGTTTCGAACCATGCCATTGTGCAAAAATAACTAAATTTGCCGATATAACTTAGCAAACCCAGACCTGCTTTTTAGCATCAGAACTGCGGAAAGTTGCGGCAATACTATGGATACAGAAAATTTAAAAATACAGATTAAAACGCTTTTCGGCCTCGAAGAGATTCTGGCAGAAGAAATAAGAAAACTCGGCGGCAAGAACGTGGAAGTTAAAAACCGCGCCGTGAACTGCGAGGGTGATCTCGGCTTCCTTTATAAAATAAATTATTCTGCGCGAACTGCGCTGAAAATTATGATTCCCGTTCTCACTTTTAAAGCCTGGGATGAAAACCGGTTTTACGACAAACTTTTTGCTTTTCCGTGGGATGAGTATATGACCGTGGATCAGACCTTCGCTATTGATGCCACGGTTTATTCTGAAAGATTTAATCACTCGCAGTTTATTTCTTTAAAGATGAAAGATGCCATTGCCGACTATTTTAACTTTAAATACAGAAAAAGACCCACTGTCGATACGCGCGATCCCGACATTAAATTTCATCTTCATATTGATCGTGAGCTCGTTACAATTTCTCTGGATTCCTCGGGTGATCCTTTGTTTAAAAGAGGTTACCGCAAGGAGCAGGGCGAGGCACCGCTGAACGAAGTCCTGGCAAGCGGCATGCTGCAGCTCGCAGGTTGGGATGGCAAAGGTAATTTCCTGGATCCCATGTGCGGTTCCGGAACATTGCTTATTGAAGCTGCCATGATCGCCCTCGATCTGCCCGCACAGATCTTCCGGCGAAAATTCGGTTTTCAGAACTGGAAAAACTATGACGCAGAACTTTTCAAAACAATTAAGGAAGTCCGCATTAACCGGGTTAAAGAATTTACCGGCAAAATTGTAGGCTACGATATCGACTCCAATATGCTGCACGCCTCGAAGGTCAACATTGAAGCGGTGGAATTACAGGAAGTCATCGAAGTCCGTGAAAAAGATTTCTTTCAGTCCAAAAAAGAGCTGTTTCCGTTGATGATGGTTTTCAATCCGCCCTACGACGAACGGATCGAAATCAATGATGACGATTTTTACAAAAAAATTGGCGACACCTTCAAACAGGGATATCCGAATACACTGGCCTGGCTCATTTCGTCGGATCTGGATGCGATGAAAAAAGTAGGTCTACGACCATCCAGACGGATTAAACTGTACAACGGAAAACTGGAATGTCGCTTTCTACAGTTCGAAATGTACGAAGGCACCAAGAAAATTCACAAATTAACAAACGAACCGACCTAAACAATATTCCATTTTACTGTTTTATTGTTACACTTTTAACTTGTTACATTGCCTACAATCTCCGTCATCATCGCGATTTACAACAGGAAAGACGAACTTTTCGAACTCCTCAATTCGCTCACGCATCAGACCGATAAAGATTTTGAGGTCATTATTGTTGATGACGGTTCACAGATCAATTTAAAACCCACTGCAGATCTTTTCCACCAAAGTCTTTCCATAAAATTTTTCTGGAAAGACAATTCAGGACCGGGCTTGTCGCGAAATTATGGTGCAAAACGGGTTCACGCGCAAGATGTGGCTCAGAGCTGGCTGGTTTTTGTAGATTCAGATGTGATTGTGGAGCAGGATTACATAGAAAACATCAGGAAAAATTTAAGTGAAATATCCTGCGATGCTTTTGGTGGTGCCGATAAAGCGCACAAAGGTTTTAATCTGATGCAGAAAGCCATTTCCTATTCCATGACGTCTGTTTTTACAACGGGCGGCATTCGGGGAAGCAAAAAAGCCATCAGTAAATTTCAGCCGCGCAGTTTCAATATGGGCGTCCGCCAGTCAGCTTTTGAAAAGGTTGGCGGTTTTTCCGAAATGCGCATTGGTGAAGATCCGGACCTCTCGATGAAACTTTGGGAAAACGGCTTTAGCACCGCTTTTTTTGATGATATCGGCGTGTATCATAAGCGTCGTGTTGATTTTGGCAAATTCTCAAAACAGGTGTACCAGTTCGGCTGTGCGCGTCCCATTTTAAACCAGCGTCACCCGGAATACGTGAAATTTTCATTTGCCTTTCCCTCGCTTTTTTTCCTGGGTTATATCCTGGGTTTTCTGGAATATTTCATGTTTCACAACGGCCTTATTTTAGGATTTTACGGGTTTTACACCTTTCTCGTCTTTTTTCACGCACTCTACAAAACGCGCAACGTGAGCATCGCCGCACTGGCGGTCATTTCCACTTACATACAGATGTTCTCCTACGGCTTCGGTTTTTTAAAATCGTGGATTTTGCTCAATGTTATACGCCAGAAACCCGAAGATGCCTTTCCGCATCATTTCTATAAGTAGAATTTGGGCGCACATTTCCGCCCTCCATTCCCGCTTCCCGCGCGGCGCGGGAGAGCTCCATTCAGGTCGGGGCGCAGGAAGTTTTTAACAGCAAAATTGGTTATTTTTACAAAAATTTACAATGAATAATTATTTAGAATTCAACTTTAAAATAGTTCCGCTTCAACCCTGGAACGAGATTCTGATGGCCGAACTGATCGGTATCGGTTTCGACAGTTTCACCGAAGAACACGACGGTATCCTGGCATACATACAAAAAGAACAGTTCCGCGAAGAAGATTTAAAACAACTCCATCTTTTGCAGAATCCGGAAATTCAGGTTTCTTACTCATACACCGAAATGCCGAACATCAACTGGAATGAAGAGTGGGAAAAGAACTTTTCGCCGATCAATATTGAAAATCAGGTTTCCATCCGCGCAGAATTTCATGGGAATCAGGGTTTACCGCACGAGATCATCATACAGCCAAAAATGTCTTTCGGCACCGGTCATCATGCGACGACTTATCTTATGATCCAGCAAATGCTGGATATGGATTTTCGCAATAAAACAGTCCTCGATATGGGTTGCGGAACTTCAGTCTTGGCGATTTTTGCAAAACAGCAGGGAGCAGCAAAAACCGTCGCCATTGATATTGATGAATGGTCCGTGGAAAATTCCATAGAAAATGCCGCCCGAAACAATGTTGACCTGGAAATCTCGCAGGGCACAGCTGAAAACCTTGGCGAAGAAAATTTTGACATCATTCTGGCAAACATCAACAGAAATATTCTGATCTCTGATATCCCGACTTATGTTTCCGTTTTAAATTCCGGCGGTCAGCTTTTGCTTTCAGGTCTTTGTTTCTTTGATGTTGATGATATTCTGGAAGTTTGCACGGCGCAAAATTTAACTTTGAAAAAGAAAATCCAGCGTGAAGAATGGGTTTCCCTACTGCTTGAAAAATAAAAAAACCCAGCAAATGCTGGGTTTTGTGACCTCGACAGGATTCAAACCTGTAACCTCCTGAGCCGTAATCAGGTGCGCTATTCAGTTGCGCCACGAGGCCTTTTTTAGGTTTGCAAATATAACACAATTTATCTTCTTTCAAAAATGAAATCTACTTTTTTATTTATTTTTTCACTGCTGATACTTTTTTCCTGTAAAAAAGAACAGGTTTCTGCGGATCAAAATTGGCAGCCCATCTCCGCAAATGTAAAATATAAAGCTGATGCCAACACTATTGAGCTGCAGTCGGGAAAATTCAACTATAAAATACCTTCTTCAAAACTGCCTTTTAAACGCGTAATCCTACTTAATGCCAGTTTGGTGGGATATTTCACCGAACTTGATCTTGCAGACCGCATTGTGGGCATTTCAAGTCCGGAATATGTGTATTCTCCGCAAATCAAACCGCTGCTTAGCGAAGGTAAAATTGCAGATATTGGTAACGAACAGAAATATGATGTGGAGAAGATCATTGCGTTAAAGCCCGATGTGATCTTCACCAATTACATTTCAAGTTTTGACAATACCTACGATCTCATCCGAAAAAACGGAATTGAAATTATTTTTCTGGATGAATATCTGGAGCAGAACCCACTGGAAAAATCAAAATATTTACTGGTATTTGGGAAATTATTCAATGTTACTGAAAAGGCAGAAAGCCGCTACAGTTCCATTAAAAAAAGTTATGATTCCCTGAAACAACTTGCAGCTACCACAAAAGAAAGACCGCTCGTTTTAAGTAATGAAATGTACGGGAACCAATGGTTTTTGCCCGGCGGAAAAACAAACCTCGCACAGTTCCTTTCGGATGCAGGCGCGCATTACATCAACGCTGACAGTCCAGAAGCCAAAGCAGTTCCGCTGAGCTTCGAAGAAGTTTTCGTAAAAGCTGAAAAGGCGAAATTCTGGGTAAATGCAGGAAACCATCAGACCAAAAAAGAAATGCTGCAGATCGATCCCAATTATGCGAAGATGAATGTGTATAAAAACGGCAAACTCTATACGCTGACCGGCAGGGAAGTGGGCAAATCAAACGATTACTTCGAAAGCGGTGTCGTACGCGCTGATCTGGTTTTAAAGGATTACATAAAAATCTTTCATCCACAGTTGCTGCCGGATTATAAATTAACATTTTTGAAGGAGCTGAAGTAAATTATATGCCTATTTTTGCGGCGTAGAAAATCTAAAAACTCACTTTTCTAAACCATGTGGAAGAAAATCAAAAAAATCTTTTTACTTCTTATCCTCGCCAATATCCTGTTCATAGTTTGGGGCAAATTCTTCAATCCACCGGTTACGCTTACGCAGATCGGCGGTCTGTTCGAATATCAGAAACTGCAGCGCGATTATATTTCTTATGATGAAATGGGAACTAACGTAAAAAAAGCTGTGATCGCCTCGGAAGATCAGTCCTTTTTTACGCATAAAGGTTTCGATTACAAAGCGATTGAAAACGCGATGAAACATAATGAAAGCGGTAAAAGAATCCGCGGCGGAAGTACTATTTCGCAACAGACCGCAAAAAATATATTTCTGTGGCAGGGCAGAAGCTGGGTGCGGAAAGGACTTGAAGCCGTATACACCTTCATCATCGAGATTGCCTGGGGAAAAGATGTGATCCTGGAACGCTACCTGAATTCAATTGAAATGGGACGCGGTGTTTTCGGAGTAGAGGCGGCCTCGCAATATTATTTTCATAAAAGTTCCGCCAGTCTTACCAAGAGTGAAGCGGCCTGGATCGCCGCTATTTTGCCAAATCCCAAGCAATACGACCCGAAAAACCCTTCTGCCTACTTAAAAAGAAAGCATACCTGGATTATGCGGCAAATGAATAACGTGAGTTTGAAATAATTTATCTTTGTCTGCAATATGCCATTCTACAGCCGCATCAAAGTAAGTTTTACGACCACGCTCGCGCAGTACTTCAGTTTTCGCAACGAAACGAAATCAGTGGAACCGCTGGCGGAATTAATGCGTACGTTACACGAGTCAGATTTTGGCGAAATTCTGGATTACCTGAGAAATAATGAAGAAATTGCAGACAATTTCTCCTACTATATCAAAAATCTCTTTTCGGGCAAACCTTTTAATTTATCACTTACCGAAGCTAATATTTTATCTGAAAAAGCTTTTTATCCGGAATTTAAGAAAAGGGTCCTGAATAAGTTTTTACCGGCGGTAGAAAATGAAGATACCGTATGGTTTCTGGTTGATGCCGCTTCCGTTCATCCGAGGAGGGATATTGAATATCTTCGGCGGATTCCGCAGAAACAGCTTAATGAGTTTTTTCGATTACTCAGGATCGATGATTTCATCACTCATCCTAAAGTAAAAAAAGAACTTATTTTCTCGATGAATATCCTCGCCTGGCGGGTAATCGGCAACGCGATGGAAGTTGAAGTGGTGAACATGGCACCGGAATACCGAAACTTCGACAATCCGTTTTTAGCCCTGCAAAATGAACTGGATCTGCTGAATGAAAATTTTAACAAAAACCCGGCTATCACCTTAACCTCCAAAGATGAACATTATAAACAGATCAAAGTTTACCTGGAACAGGGACAGGACTTTGTGAATCTGGCATTTAAAAACTCAGCAAAATACGGGATTTCGGGTAAGATCAACCAGTCGCTCCTGAAGATCCGGCAGCAGCTGGACCGTATGCGCGACATTCTTGCGGTGATGGTTACGGACAGTAAAGATGAGGTTGTTCTAAAGTCGCAGCAGTTATTTTTCAATATTCTAGAATATAAATCACACAAGAATAATCTTGCTGATCTTATTTCCGACAGTACAAGGCTGATGTCGCACCTTATCACCAACCATACGGCAGAAACCGGCACACACTACATCACTTCTACCGGAAAGGATTATTTTAAAATGTTTATGAAAGCCAGTGGCGGTGGAATAATTGTCGGTTGCCTGGTTGTTTTGAAATTATTTTATGGTTCACTTCCCGGTAGTGATTTTTCGCATGCGGCGTATTATGCTTTCAATTACGCGATGGGTTTCATTATGATTTATCTGATGAATTTCACCCTGGCCACAAAACAGCCTGCCATGACTGCAGCTACCATGGCCAAAGTTCTTTCGGAAGGTGAGAATACCAAAAAAAACTATGTCGACTTTGCGCATTTGGTATCCAAGGTTTTCCGCACGCAGTTCATTGCTTTTATGGGTAATGTGTTTCTGGCTTTTCCCGTGGCGCTTGCTTTAATTTATGGATTGGATGTGCTTTTTCAGCAGAATTTCGCAGCGGAGAAAGCAGCCAAACTTTTGCAGGATCACGATCCTTTCCGCTCCAAAGCGATTCTCCACGCCTGTATTGCAGGTTTTTTCCTTTTCATTTCGGGAATTATTTCGGGTAACGTGGCAAACAGTTCGGTGTTTTACAGCATTCCGAAACGTATCGCCAAAAATCCGTTTTTAAACCAGTTCATCGGTGAGCACTCCTCAAAAAGACTTTCGGAGTTTTACGCCAGGAACTGGGCGGGAATCATGTCGAATTTCTGGTTTGGTGTTTTTCTGGGCGTTACCGGTCCGATCGGACTTTTCTTTGGACTTGACCTGGATATCCGGCACATTACATTTGCAGCGGGAAATGTCGCACTCGGATTTTACGGTTCCGGCTTTATGATTGATTCCTACACTTTCTGGATTTCCATCATCACGGTTTTTATCATTGGATTTTTCAATTTTGCCGTAAGTTTTGGGTTGTCTATGTTTTTGGCTTTCCGGTCCAGGAAAGTGAATTTCGGCGAGGTCCGAGAAATTTACCGCGAAATAATCCGGTATTTCCTTAAGAATCCTTTGCGGTTTTTTCTGCCCATTCAGTCAAAAACGCTGGATATCCGAACCAAAGAAATGGTGGACAATACGGTACCTACCAAATCTGAAGATCGCTGAATTCCGCCTCGGGAAACTGGTTGTTGAACTTATCGAGCAGAAATGTTTTCCGTAGGCGGAAATCGTTTTTCAGCAGCGGAGATTTTATCTTTATAATGAGAATTTTACCGTTTAGATTTACGGCTTCAATTTCCTGGTAGAGGGTTTCCTTTAAATATTCCCGCAGAAAATCTTTAACTTCAAATGCCAGAAGTTTATCTTCAAAACCATGAATTCTTGCAAATGACCTTACAAGTTCCGAGGACTTATATTCGCGTTTTTTCCTTTTCATAAGTCGAAGATTTTACTTTCTTCATTTATTCTTTTCACCACATTTTCTGTGCGTTCGCGGTTGGTATCTGTAATGAATATCTGGCCGAAATGCTCATTATTTACAAGTTCGATCAGTTGGGAAACACGGGAATCATCAAGCTTATCAAAAATATCATCGAGCAGAAGGATTGGCGTTTTCCCCGTCAGTTCTTTAATCCTGTTCATCTGCGAGAGCTTAAGCGCTATCAAAAATGATTTTTGCTGGCCCTGACTTCCCATTTTCTTCAGTGAATAACCATTCATCTCAAAAAGCAGATCGTCTTTATGAATACCTTTGGACGTATAAGTTACTGCACGGTCTTTATCCAAATTCCCGCGCAGCAGTTCCCGGAACGTTTCATCCGGCGTACTTTCCTGCGATGCGGGCTGTAAATCGGATTGGTAATTTACGGTGACTTTTTCATTGCCGTTGGAAATGGTTTCGTAGTAATTCTGGATCAGCGGCAGAATAGAATCAGTAAATTCCTTTCTTTTCAAAAAGATTCTGCTCCCGAATTTTACTAATGGTTCATCGTAAATCGCAAGATTTTCGGCATCGAAATAGCGGTTTTTGGCAAATGATTTCAACAGTGCATTTCTTTGCTGCACTGTTTTCTGATACTGGATTAAATTAAAAAGGTAGTCGGAATCGGTTTGCGAAATCATGGAATCCAGGAACCTCCGTCGGCTTTCACCAGAGTCGGAAATTAAATTTGAGTCGTACGGTGATATAATTACGCTGGGCAAAAAACCAATGTGATCTGCGATTCTGTCATAAGTTTTATCGTTTTTCTTAATGATCTTCTTGGCATCCTTTGGCTGTTGGATTTTCAAAATCTCCACTTTTTCACCATTATAAATATGGCTTTCGAGCGTGAAAAACTCGCGGTCAAATTTTATATTGTTTACATCTGTGTTGCCCAGAAAACTTTTTGCCACCGACATATAATGAAGCGCATCCAGGATATTGGTTTTCCCTGTGCCATTGTTTCCCACAAAGCAGTTGATCTGTGGTGATAGTTCGAAATTTCTCTCATCGTGATTTTTAAAATTAATCAGCGAAAGGTTTTGGATGATCATAATCCTAAAATTTTTTGAAGTTTCTCAGGATTTTCGATAGTCCCAATTGGAAATGTTCTTTTCGGTGTGTGCATTTCTTCGGCAGTAAAGATAAAAATTTCCGTGCAGAAGATTTTTAAAAGCAGACTAAAAAATTAATTTGGGAAGTTTACGAAATGCGGTCTGCTGGTTTCAAAATTATTCAGCGGCAGCATGTTATTGCGGTAATCATTAAATTCAAATACAGATTTATTATCGAAGGGAACTTTGGGATAAAACACAAACGAAAGTTGAATTCTGTTGAAGACAAGATATGGATTATCAATCAAAACGCCGATGCCGAATTTAGATTCAGTTTTTGTGCTGAAAAGTTTTTCGCTGTTTTGCGACATCCACCCCAGCGCCACAATGCTGTACGGACTGAAATGGAAATTTTTCCACGTTTTATCAATATAAAGTTGAAGCTGATACCGCAGGATCAGTTTTTTGGTGCCGATATAATCCTCACTGTATGGCGGAAATTCGCTGTCATTTACAAAGTTAATCCGGTCTCTGTAGCTGGTATTGTACAGCTGGCTTCCCCAGGCAAAGGTCGGAGAAATAAAATGGCGCACCTTCCCGAAGCTCAGATTCTGAAGATTTGTAAAATATGTGCCGTCAAAACGGAAGGAGTCGCTGTTGGCTTTGTTTTCATTAAAGAACCGTCCGTATTCTGCCTTTGCCGTAAAATAGCCCCAGTTAATGAACGTTCCGAGCGAGGCCGAAATCCCGGCATACGGAACTGCTCTGGTACCTCTGTTCAAAAAACCACCTGTAAAGCCCAATGATTTGCCGTAAGGAATATCTTCGGGTAAGTTATACTGAAAAATGTCTTTCTGCACCGAGTATTTTCTTTCGATGAACTTCGCCGAGGCTAAAAAGCTGGTGTTGGAGGAAAAATAGCCGTTTTCATCTGCAAGTGGACTGTCCTTGTATTGGTAGTTCTGAAACCGTCCCAAAACCGCAATATTCCGTGAGATCTCAGCATTCTGGCCTATAAAAACCGGAAACTGGTAACCGCCCCACAGATCCTGATTGTAGACTTTGATCTGGACTTCCGGGTAGTCAGATGTATTTTCTAATGGCATCAGCACGCGCCGCATAAAATACTCGAAAGTGAAACCACCTGCCCACCTTGTGAGCGGCGAAAAGAAATCACGCGTTGCACTGAAAGTAAGTCTTTCGTTGTCATAAAAGTCTTTCTCACCGGAAATTTCCGCGTCGATGAACGAACCAAAAAGATTGGTCGCTTTGTAGCCGGCAAGAATATTATTCTGTTTGTCCTTAAAATCATCAGTATAAAGGAAGTTCACTTCGTGACCTAAACCAAGCAGATTTTCTTCCTTGGCGCCCACACCAAATTTTTTGCCCGAAAAGCGCAGCCGCGGTTTTAAACTCCAGGAATCAAGAACCTGAACCAAAATATCAATAGAATCTTTAGAGGAAGTGCTGTCCGCTACGCTGATTTTCACGCGGTTTACAAAGTTGGTGTTTCGCAGTACACGCTCGGATTCGTACAGTTTCTGTGCATTATAGGTTTCGCCCTTTTTAAAAAGCAGATAATTGTGGATCGTTGATTTTTTGCTGTCGATGTGGATACGGTCTGCAAGGCGGTCGTACCATTTCTGGTCCTTTTTTCGGTCCGCAATCTGGTAGCCAAAAGGATCTGTGGTTTCGATCCTGATATTGCGGATTATTTTTCCCCTGTAAGTGTCTGCTGCCTGTTTTTCGGTGCGCGACTTTACCGAAACGGAATCCGCTTCGCGCCGGAATATGAGTCGGTGGATGAATTTTGTTGATTTCCTTTTGTCCGAGAATTCTTCGATTTTATAATAAATTGAATCTTTTTTTTCCTGCGCAGAAACAATGGAAATAAAAAAACAAAATACGGAAACGAAAAATAATTTTTTTGCGTGCAAGGTGTAGTGATTTGAAAAACCTGAGTATCAATTAATGAGCCAGCGCAGCATAATCAGCAAAAAAGGCAATCCGCTGCAGCCTTCTACCCAAAAAGAAAAATAAGACTCCCTGTTCGAATTTTCGGAAAAATAAATAAGAATAAAGGTGAAAACTGCGGTGATATAAAACGCAAAGGCAAAATCGGCTTTAAGAAACAATACAGAAATCATTAAACTCACAAACACAAGTGCGTAAGCCAGATATTTGGTGCGCTGAACGCCGATCAACTGCGGAAAAGTCACGACCGTATCCGAATTCATATCGCGGATATCAAAGGGCAGAACAAGTGCCGTGATGAACAGCCAGGAAATCCAGAAAATCTCGGGGTTAAACTCCGGCAGGATCAGCCAGGAATTAATTAAGGCCCAGGTTAATCCCACATAAAATATCTTGAAAAGCGGAATTCTGCGCACGAAGAATTTAAGGAATGTGCTGTCGTACAAAAGTCCCAGAACTACGATGACCGCCCATTTTAGCAGTCGGTTTTCATTATGGTTGTACAGAATGAGCGCCGCGGAAATAATTCCGGAAACGATGTTGAAAACAAGGATTTTATAAAATAGTTTTCCTGTATTCTGATATTTGGTGTAAAGGTAACCGCTGAAATACGTGATGAAGATCAGAGCAATGGTCGGTGTTTTGATAATGTTCTGCTCAAACATAAAAAAGACAGCAAAAAAAGTCCCCATCAGGGAGACAAATATTTGACTGTCGATAAGGTATTTTTTTAGTAAATTTAGGCTGTTCATATCGCAAAACCTCAGGGTTTTCAAAACCTTTGAGGTTTTAAATAAGTAAACAAATCTATGAAAAATAAAATTTTTGCACTCTTTCTTTTACTCTTCAGCTTCGGTCATTTTTTTGCCCAGAAAAATTACGATAGCCAATGGAAAAAAGTAGCCGAAAATTATAAAAATGGCAAATTCAAATCTAACCTCCCTATAATTTTAGAAATCCAGAATCAGGCTATGAAAGAAGACAATGCCGTGCAGCTTATCCGTTCGTTGAAAGCGGAATTCAGCATCATTAATCAAACTTCTGATGATACTGAAAATGATGCTTCCACTGAATTTTTTACCAAGCTTAATGGCTTAGACTCCCAATTAAAGGGCGATGAAAAATTACTATTTCAGGTTTTGAAAGGTGAGTTTTTCAATGATTATTACAATGAAAACCAGTGGCGGATTAATCAGAGAACGAATTTGAACAATCAGGATTTTACGCAAATTGAAACGTGGTCAAAGCTGGACTTTAAAAATTATTTAAAGAAACATTTTACTGATTTAGACTCAAGAAATGCAGAGTTGCAAAAGATTTCGATGTCGAAATACAAAGAGATTTTCGAAGGAACTGAAGATCTGGATTATTTCCCGACTTTGTTTGACTGGAAGGCGATGAATGAAATTAAGTTCTATAATAATTCGCAACTTTTCACACCAAATGAAAAGAAAGTCAATCAATCGAAAATTGCAGGTATATATTCAGAATTAATTCAGAAAAATGCAGGGAATTCAAAACTCTATTTTCAGCATCAAAAATTAAATGATGACTGTGAATTTTTAAATTGTAAAGACAAAACTCAACAACTCCAAAATTTGGTAAAATCTTCTACAGAAGGTGATTATAAAGTTTTGATTATTGCTGAAATCATCGATCAATTAACCGCTGATCAAAAATATAACGAAGCGCTTTTATTAATTAAAGACACGAAGCAACAATATGCGAAATCTAAATTTCTGAATAATATTCTTAATAGAGAAAATTCAATTCTTCAACCCAATTTATCCATTTATTACGAAACACATACGCAAGCAAATTTGCCGATTCACTTGGTTGCAGACGCGAAAAATGTTTCTAAGTTTTCTTTGAATATTTATGAAGTTAAAGATGATCAGCAGAATTTTTTGAAATATGTAGCGAACTCGTATGATAAAACTCGTTTTCCGGCGGTTAAGAAAACTTTAGTCAGAAAAGAAAGTTTCGATCTAGAAGATTTAAAAGATTATAAAAATCACAAAACTTCTTTAGAAATTAAACCACTTCCGTCTGGAATTTATTTGGCAGAATATGTGGTCGAAAATTCAATTCAGGAAAATTTTTATTTCATCGCCACAAATTCCAGAATCATTTATAACAAAAAAGATGTACGTAAACCAATCGCTGATCAGTTACAACTGGTGAACCGTGAAAATGGCAAATCGGTCTCGAATGAAAATCTGAAAATTTTTGAATTTACAAACGATAAAAAAGCCAATTCTTTTACAGCAAAAGCCGATGAGTATGCGATTTTCAAATTTCCTGTTTCTAAAGATAATCAGTATTACCGATATTATTTGGTGCAACAACCTTCAACGAATGATTATAATTTAATGCAGGTTTACGGCAATCAATATTATAATGAACCAAAGAAATTAGGAGAAGAAAATTTAGCGCAAATTTTTATTGATCGCGGAATTTACCGTCCCGGACAAATCGTTTATTTTAAAGTGATTAATACGAAATTGCTTTTGGATAAAGAATCTGTAGCGTCTGGAATTTCACAGGAAATCACTTTAAATGATGCTAACGGCGAAAAAATTTCATCACAAAAATTCACCACCAATGAGTTCGGTTCTTACCACGGAAGTTTCACGTTGCCGAACGGAAAACTGAATGGACAATTTTCTTTGGAAGTTGATTCTGATGATTTAGATCGTGATGCGACAAAATATTTCCAGGTTGAAGAATACAAACGTCCGAAATTTGAGGTGACTTTTGAACCCATTAAAGATGAGTATAAATACGGACAAACCATTGAACTGAAAGGAAAAGCAATGATGTTTTCTGGAGTCGCGTTGAGTAATGCAACCGTAAATTATGAAATCAAAAAACAAAATATTCGCTGGAGATATTTCTGGTGGTTCCCACGTGGAAATGTTAATGAGAACTCTATTTTAGGAGAAGTTAAAACCAATGATAAAGGAGAATTTGTAATTAAACTTGATCTTAAAAAAGATGAAACTTTAGATGGAATTCAGGTTGATAATTATGAAATTAATGCTTCTGTGACGGATATTAATGGTGAAACGCAATCTTCTACAGAAAATGTAAAAGTCGCCTCTGTTTCGCATTACATTACCGCTTCGACTCCGCTCAGCGACCGCGCTTCTGACTCGCTCAGCGACCTCGCTTTAAACTCGCTCGGCGACCGGGATTTTTTCACCGATGAGAATGTGAAATTTACAGTTGAAACCAAAAATTACAACGATCAAAATTTAAAGAAATCTTATCACGTTAAATTGTCGAAACTTCAACCTAAAGAGAGAATTTATCGATCTAATTTTGAAAGTCAGATTCAGGATTTACCGAAGTTTTCAAAATCTGAATTCAGTCAGAAATTCCCACATGATTATTTCTCGAAAGAAGAGCAGGAATGGAAAACACAATCTGTCATTCTGAATGGCGTGCAGCGAAATGAAGAATCTCTTGATTTAGGAAAACTCGCCGCTGGAAATTACAAACTCGAACTCTATAATATCGAAGGAAAAGACACTATTAAAACTGAAAAAACTTTCGAAGTTTTCGATAAACGATTTTTAACGGATTCACAAAAACCTTATTTAAAAGTCATCCAACCAAAAGCCGAATTCAAGCGAACTGAAAAAGCAAAAATCTTCGTGTATTCTGCAATTCCGAACGCTTTGGTGAATGTTTATATTCAAAATGGAAATGGCGAAACTTTAACCGAACAGAAGAAATTTAAAAACGGACTTTTAGAATATGAAATTTCATTTCCGAAGGACGAAAGTATTGATCAAATCAATGTTCAGTTTCAGTTGGTTGCTTTCAATGATGTGCAAACGCAATCGGTTAATTTGACAATTGCCTGTGACAATAAACCTTTGCGAATTGAAACCGTAACCTTCCGTGATAAATTGCAGCCGGGACAAAAAGAAAAATGGACGGTTAAAGTTTTAGGACAGGATAAAGAGAAAATCAATGCCGAAGTTCTGGCGAATATGTATGATAAATCTTTGGATCAGTTTGCGGATAATTCTTATTATTTCCAGCAAATCTATCAGAGATCTTTCATTATGAATTCTTATGGAATTAATGAAAATTTGGCCAAAGAATATTACAGTAAGAGGGCTCCCCATTTAAACCAAAAAAATATTAACGTTCCGGACTTTAATTGGTTTGATAAAGGGATTTACGGAAATGTGGTAATGCCCCGTATGTATTCTGCTTCTGCAAAAATGGAAGTGATGCGGGATTCTGCAAAGACTGAGGGCGCGCCGCCGCCAATTTCAAAACAATTAGAGACAGCTTCTGGTTTAGTTAATGAAGATAAAACCGATCCCGACAAAATCCCAGTTCGTCAAAATCTCAACGAAACCGCATTTTTCTATCCAAACTTAATGACCGACAAAGACGGAAATGTGACTTTTGAATTTACTTCGCCGGAAGCATTAACACAATGGAAACTGATGTTTTTGGCGCACACCAAAGATGCGCGTTCTGCAACTTTAGAAGAATCCGTAATTACACAGAAAGAGTTTTCAGTAACACCAAATTATCCACGGTTTTTACGGGAAGGTGATGAACTGAATTTGCAATCAAAACTCTCAAGTTTAGTTGATAAAAAATTGAATGGAGTAGCGCAATTGCAAATTTTAGATGCTTTTACGAATGAAGATATTTCATCTAAATTTAATTTGAATGAAACTCAAAAATCCTTTGAATTAGCAGAAAATGGAAATGAAGTCGTTCAGTGGAAATTGAAAGTCCCAAATGATGTTTCATCAATGATTATTAAAGTCGTGGCCACTTCGACGTCGCTTAGTGACCAAAGTACTTTTTCTGATGGCGAACAAAAAGCAATCGCCGTTTTACCAAACAGAATGTTGGTGACAGATGCTGTTCCGATCTTTGTGAAAGAAGGTCAAACTAAAACTTTCACTTTAGAAAATTTAGTAAAAAATACATCGACAACTGCAACGAACTTTTCCAATACTTTGGAATTGACGACGAATCCGATTTGGGAAATTATGTTTGCGTTGCCAGGTTTGAAAAATGACACGAACAATTCTGCGGATGTCGTTTTCAATAAATGGTTTGCCGATGTTTTGGCTTCTGAAATTTTTAAAGCCAATCCGAAATTAAAAATCGTTTTTGAGGAATATCAAAGCAAAGGATTATTGGTTTCTAATTTGGAGAAAAATCAGGAATTGAAACAACTGTTATTAGAAGAAACTCCATGGGTTTTAGAATCGAAAAATGAAACCGAGCAAATGGAAAATCTCGCCAGATTATTTGACGCAAATAATATGCGAAATTCCATTAATGAAGATTGGGCAGAATTGCAGAAACTGCAAAATCCTGATGGTGGATTTTCCTGGTATCAAGGTTATCCGAGTTCCTATTACAACTCGCTTTACATCTTGAAAAATTTAGGAAAAATTAATGAATGGCTGAAAGGAAATACGGCGGATTATCAATCTTCGGAACAGAAAGAAATGGTTGCGAAACTCGTTAATTATGTAGATTCTGAAGTATTCCGATATTATAATTTCGATTCGGCTGCTGAGCGAAGTCGAAGCAATGTTTGGAATAATTATGTTCTCGACTATCTCGACACCCGAAATTATTGGGAAAAAGACCATCCATTAACTGGAAAAGGTGCGCAACTGAAAACTTTGGTCATCAAAAAAGCACCAACGGCGAAAATTACTGATTTTACATTTTTTGGTTTACACAGAGCAGCTTTGCTTTTTAATGATTATAAACTTCCAGCAGTTTCTAAAAAATTAATGACTTATTTAAAAGAAACTTCAACCGAATCAGAAACGCAAGGAATTTACTGGAAACAAAATCTAAACGATTGGGGTTGGTACAATTCCAAAACCGTGAATCACGCCGGAGCGTTGGAAGCCTTCAATAAATTAACACCAACTGACGAAACTTTCATTGAAGAAATGAAGATTTGGTTGATTACTCAAAAAGAAGTTAATTCCTGGGGAAGTTCGCGCGGAACAGTAGAAGTTATTTTCACCATTCTCAATTCCGGAAAATCCTGGACAAGTTCTGAAAGCGATAAAGCTACTATTATTTGGGGTGGAAAAGAATATTCCTCACCCCAACCCTCTCCAAAGGAGAGGGAGCAGAGTACGCCTGGCTATATTAAACAAACAATAAAATCTGATAAAATTGATAAGAGTTTAGGCAAAGTTACCGTTGCCAAACCAGGTCCTGGAATTGTTCAGGGTGGTTTATTCTGGCAATATTATGAGGATTTAGATAAAATTAAATCTTCCGAATCTTACCTTTCGATTACCAAAGAATTGTACAAAAAAGTGAAAACGGTGAATGGTGAAGAATTGGTAAAAATTGCAGAAAATACGCCATTAAAGGTAGGAGACAAAGTTACCGTAAGAATGATTTTAAACACCGATCGCAACATGGAATTCATTCACTTGAAAGATATGCGAGCGGCAGGATTTGAACCATTAAATGTAATTTCAGGCTACGAATGGAAAAATAATTTAGGTTATTATCAAAGTACAAAAGATGCGTCCACGAATTTCTATATCGAGAATATGCCGAAAGGAAAATACGTTTTTGAGTACGATTATATTTGCAATGCAGCGGGAACTTTCAGCAATGGAATTACCACTTTGCAAAATTATTACGCGCCACAAATGAATGCGCATACAAAAGGCACAAAAATTACGATCACCGAATAATTCTGTAGGGTCAAGTCGCGACTTGTACAATCGATAAAATTATCTGTAACCAAATCCGTTTCAATTTTGAAGCGGATTTTTTTTTGGCCAAGGAAATGGAGGCGTTAAGAAAAATTTCTTTTAAAGCGTAAAGAAATTTCCATGTCCGAAGCGCGCAATAATTTTCAATCGAAGGAATAATCTTGTATCGCGCAAGTTTGGAAATTTTAGGTTTAAAAGAAATTTTTTAGCCGGAGTTTCCAGGCCTTGAATTTTTGGTTCTTTTGTTTCAAGACAAAAGAACAATATAAAAAATTAAATATTTCTAATTCAAAATTTTATTGTTGATCAGTCGCGATTTATCTCTACCAAAAATATGTTTTTGACAAATATCAAAGGATTCGATTCCTATTCTCCGCAACTTTGTACCCACAAACAGACAACGAATATGAAAACGCTTAAAAATAATCTGGTCAAATTGCTGTTCTTTTTTCCGCTGGTTTTTTCTGCCCAACAAGCGCCGACTTTACAAGAACTCATCGACAGTGCGCTACAAAACGACGGAACATTAACCCAACAAACCCTTGAAAATAAATATACCCAACTCGATGATCAAAAACTGAAAGATGTTTTTCTTCCTAAAGTTGAAGTGACAGGAAAAGCGGGTTATCTCTATACTTCTGCGCGTCTTAATTCGCCCGAAATTAATATTCCCGCACTTCCACCAATTTTTCCCGGCGCTGTGATTCCAGAAGGTCAACTTTCAAATAATCTGAATATTTCCGGGATTTCAGCCATGGCAAAAGCCGAAGCGAGTGTTTTGCTCTATTCTGGTGGAAAAGTGAAATACCTGAAAGAAGCCAATAAAGAAAAAAATATTTCCGAGAATTTATTGATGCAGAAAAGCCGGGATGAAATCATTACCGAAATTTCGAAAGCCTATGATCAAATGGCCTTGGTTCAGGAATCGAAGAAAGTTTTAGACGAAGCAAAAAAACGTTTAGACATCAATAAAAAAACGGCTGACAAAGCATTAGGTTACGGATTAATCACTCCTTACGATCACAAAAAAATTGAATTAGCTCAGGCGACTTTGAATTCGAAAATAGTAGAATACGAAGGAAAAAAAGAATTGCTGATCACCCAAATCGAAATTTTAACCGGAATCGAACGAGAAAGAATCGCTTTGATTCAGCCACAATTGGAAACTATTTCTTATGAAGTTCTTGATCAGAATATTGAAAATAGAGTAGAGATTCAAGCCTTGGAGCACGGCATTAAAGCGACCGATTATAAAATTAAAGCCGAGGAAAGATGGTGGGTTCCGAAAGTTCAGGCGCAAACTTCCGTAAGTTATATTGGTTTGTTTAATGGGAATATTTCGACGTCAAAAGAATTGTTGCCAAATTCCGGAAAGAAACTGGATTTTAATCCCTCAAATTTAAATGTTTTGCCATTGGTTCAAGCCGGAGTTGGTTTTAAATGGGATGTTTTTGATGGTAATGAAGGGAAGCATCTGGTTGAAAAAGCCAAAATTGAAAAGGAGATTTTAGAAAATAAAAAACGCGATGCTTCTAAAAAACTGAATCTGAATTTAGCCAACAATCAAACGAATTACACGATTGCGACTTCTCAAATCAAATTGAAAGCAAAATCACTTGAAATTGCAAAACAAGGTTTAGAACAGGTGGAAAAAGAATTCCGATATGGAACCAAAACTTCCGCGGCTTTAATTGAAGCCGAAAATGATCTGCAAAATGCTGAACTGGAATATCAGAACGCGATTTTTAATCAAAGAAGAAGCGCTATCGAACTGATGAAATCCACGCAGAATTTGCAGATTGAAAAACTTTAAGAAAAAGATAATAGACAAGAAGACAATAGATAATAGACTTTTAGAGAAGAGAAAGAGACGAAAATAATTTTCTTCAACATTACAACAAACAAACAACAGACATGAAAAATACTGTATTAACTTCTTTCGCTTTGGCAAGTGTTCTCGCACTTTCGGGCTGTAAGGAATCAAAACCTGAAAGAGAAATTGTGGGCAAAACGAAAAAGGAAATTGTTTCCTTCGCTCCCAAATTAACCGGAAGAATTCTCACCATTAAAGTAGAAGAAGGACAAACCGTGAAAGTTGGCGATACGCTTGCAATTTTAGATGTTCAGGAAGTTTCCGCGAAAATTGCGCAGGCAAAAGGTGCAACTTCTGCAGCCAGAGCGCAAGTTCAAATGGCAAAAAATGGCGCAACCGACGATCAACTTCGTCAGTTAAAAGCCAAACAAAAAGGTTTGCAAGAGCAGTTTCAATATGCTCAAAAATCTTTTAACAGAGCGAAAAACATGTATGATGACAGTTTGCTTTCGCCGCAAAATTACGATGAGTATTTTGCGAAATACCAAGGTGCCAAAGCACAATTGGATGCGGTGAATGCGGAACTTCACGATGTTCAGTCCGGAACGCGCTACGAAAAAATTGAAATGGCGCAAGGACAAGCAAATCAAGCAGCCGGAGCATTACAAGAAGCAAATATTGCGAATTCTGAAAAATACATCATTGCCACAAATGACATGGAAATTGAAACCATCGCGTTGAACAAAGGAGAATTGGCAACTGCAGGTTATCCGCTTTTCACAGGTTATATTCCGGAAACTTCTTATTTCCGATTCACCATTCCCGAAAGTAAAATTTCGAAATATCAAAAAGGAATGACCGTGAAAATGTTGGTGAACTACAATAAAAAAGAATTTACCGGAAGAATTGTCGCCATCAAACAATTGGCAAAATACGCAGATATAACGACGGCTTTCCCTGATTACGAACCGGAAGAAGCGATTTACGAAATCAAAGTAGTGCCGGAAAATCAGAAGGCAGCTAAAGATATTTTGGTGAATTCTAATGTGACTTTAAAGTAATTGTCTAACTAAAAGTCACAAAATGAAACAGATCAAATATTTATTAAAAAGGGAATTCCGCCTGTTCTTAACGAACAAAACCTTGATCTCGGTTTTCCTTTTAGCGCCGGTTTTCTATGCGTTACTGATCGGGTTTACGTACCAGTCAGGAAAAGTAGAAAACATTCCCGTGATCGTGGTGAATCACGACAATACGCCCTTATCCGACCAACTTTTGGAAATGCTTCAGGACAGTAAACCCTTGAAAATATTAAGTTACATCAACGAACCGGCAAACCTGAAAGATGAAACCATCAAAACGGAAGCAGCCGCCATGATCATCATTCCCGAACGTTTCGAAGCCATGATGCTGCAGAAAAAATATCCGGAAGTGAATGTTTATGTGAACACTTCAAACGTTTTGACCGCGAATTTCGCCACCAAAGCCATTCAACAAACCTTAGGAACTTTTTCGGCCGGCGCAGAAATAAAAGCCTTGCAAAAAAAAGGAATGAATGCAGATTTGGCGAAAACCCAGTTCGAACCTTTCAAAGCCAATTATATTACGCTCTTCAACACGACCAGCAATTACCTGATTTTTATGTGGCCTGCAATGATGGCGGTCGTTTTACAGCAGGTGATTTTACTCGCGATGGCGGTTTCATTTTCCGAAGAATTTAAAAGAGAATCCTTCATCAAAGATTTTGCAGGTAAGGAAAAATATGCAGTTGCCGTCATGGCGATAAAATGTCTGCCAATCTGGGTTTTTGCGAATTTCAACATTCTTTTCTTCTATCTGTGCAGTCTTTATTTCAAAATTCCCGTCCCGGATAATGTCTGGAATTTCTTTCTGATCACCGCAGTTTTCGTCGTCGCAGCAACGAATCTCGGAGTTTTGGTAAGTATCGTAATTCCGGATGCTTTGAAAGCAACGCAGTATTTAATGGTGATTGCGTCACCTGCATTTATCATCAGTGGATTTACGTGGCCGACTTACGCCATGCCGGAATTTATCAAAAACTTTACTGCGATAATTCCTTTAACGCCTTATTTAGAAGCGCTGAAGATTATGGTTGTTCAAAACGGATCTGCAATTTTGACTAAAAAATATCTGGTTCACTTGCTGATTTTAGGTTGGGTTTATTTCATTATCGGCTGGATCGCTTTGAAAATTAAAATCCATTTCCTATTCAAAAAATACAATATTTCAGAAGATTACGAGGAGCAAATTCCTACAGAAGAGAATCCGAATTTAATCATTAATGATGAAAATTTTCTGAATTAAAATAGAACAGTTTTCATACTGTTTGTTTGTTGGGAACGTCTGGACTTCGGTCCGGACGTTTTTTTAGTGTTTTTTAGGGCAGACATTTCCGCCTTCCACTCTCAATCTTTTTTACTCCTCGTTCCTCGTCGCAAAAAAGGATTTCCGTTCAAGTCGGGCTGCAGATTTCGCTTCTTTCAAGATTATTTACTATTTGAGATTCTTCAACTCAGTTCCAGTTCTAGCCTTCGCTGAGTGTAACGCCTCTGCGTCCGCAATTTGGTGCAAACAGAAATATTCACTTTGCGCACTTTGCGTTTAAATGTATTTTAATTCCTTTATTTTTGTAAAAATGCCATAACGTGAAACTTCTTGACCAAATTTCAAAATATATAAAATTAGACGCTGTTACCGAAGAGTTTTTCCACACAGAAACCCAAACCAAAACTTTCGCAAAAGGCGAATTATTAAGTCATCAAAACACCTATAACCGAAATGTATATTACATGGAAGAAGGTTTGGCGCGAACGTATTATTTCGAAAAAGGAAAGGACATCACCACCAATTTTTATTCAGCAGGAAAATCCTTTGGCAGCATTGATACCATTTTCGCAAATGTTCCCACTATTTATAATATTGAGACTTTAGAAGAAAGTACCATCACTTTTTGTGATTATAAAAAACTCGAAGAATTGTGTTCCGTTTCCCTGACCTCCGCAAATTTCAGTCGGTTTCTTTTGGGGAATTTAATGACGCAAATGTCCAAACGGGTTAATTCCTTGCAACACATGACGGCGAAAGAAAAATACGCCCAACTTTTAGAAGAGAATCCAAATATTATTCTGCGTGCTCCTCTTGGAATGATTGCAACTTATCTTGGGATTTCACAGGAAACATTAAGCAGAATAAGAAGTGAAATTTAAATCGGAAATAATGCATAAATAATTTTAATTTTGAAAGAAAATAACCCGACTATGCAAGATGTTTTCAACGCCAAAGATGCGCAGACTTTTATCGACAGGATCAACAGGCTTACCTCCGAATCAGAGGGGAAATGGGGAAAAATGTCGGTCAATCAAATGTTAGCACATTGTAATGTGACGTATGAAATGGTGTATGAACCTCAAAAACACAAAACTCCAGGCGGAATTGCGAAATTTATCTTAAAGAAATTTGTAAAACCAAAAGTGGTCAGCGAAAAATCCTATCCCAGAAATTCGCCGACGGCACCACAGTTTATCATAAATGATTCCCGCGATTTTGAGTTTGAAAAAAAACGGTTGATCGGCTTTATTCAGAAAACGCAGCAACTGGGAAGAGAAGCCTTTAACGGGAAAGAGTCCTTTTCTTTCGGAAAGCTGAAAGCCCAGGAATGGAATAACATGTTCGCGAAACATTTGAATCATCATTTGGAACAGTTTGGGGTTTAAACTCTCCTTAATTATCCTGTATCTTTAATTTTAAAATTTTTAATTATGGCTATTATCAATGCATATTTAACTTTCGACGGTAATTGCGAAGAAGCTTTTAATTTTTACAGATCCGTTTTTGGCGGTGATTTTCCAATGGTCGGAAAATTTGGTGATATGCCGCCACAGGAAGGTATGCCGCCGCTTTCTGCGGAACTGAAAGACCGCGTTATGCACATGACTCTGCCGATTTCCGCGGAAACTGTCCTGATGGGAAGTGATACAATGCCCGGGCTTCATGAACACAGGATCGGCAACAATATCTCATTATCCGTAAATACAGATTCACGGGAAGAAGCTGACCGTATTTTTACAGGACTTTCCGAAGGTGGAAAAGTAACAATGCCATTGGAGGAAACATTTTGGGGCGCTTATTTCGGTATGTTTACAGATAAATTCGGCATCAGTTGGCTGATCAATTATGATGATCCGGCAAAGGTGCAGCCTCACTAAATTATTCAGAGCAAATAAAAGACGCTTCGGTATTTAACCAGAAACGTCCTTGATTTTTTTCGGGAAACGATGTTCAGTTTGTGGCGAGCTACAGATCTGCATTTTCCAGAATGACTGCATATCCTTGTCCAACACCAATGCACATGGTGGCCAACGCATATCTTTTACCGGTTTTCTGCAGTTCCAGTGCGGCAGAATACGTGATTCTTGTTCCACTCATTCCCAGCGGATGACCGAGGGCAATTGCGCCACCATTAACGTTAACTCTGGCATCATCATTAGCAATTCCGAGTTCTTTTAAAACCGCAATACTTTGTGCAGCAAACGCTTCATTCAGTTCAATAATATCAATTTGATCCAGCGTTAAATCCGCTCTTTTCAATGCTAATTTAGTCGCTTCAACCGGACCGATTCCCATGATCTCAGGTTCAACGCCCACAACTGCGGAACATACGATTTTTGCCAAAGGTTTCAGATTGTATTTGTTAACTGCGTCATCTGAAGCCACAAAAACTGCCGCCGCGCCATCGTTTAAACCGGAAGAGTTTCCTGCTGTTACAGAGCCGTTTTCTTTTACAAAAGCCGGACGCAGCTTTCCCAAAACTTCTAAGGTAGAATTGGGTTTTATGAATTCATCCTTATTAATGACGATCGCATCACCTTTTCTTTGTGGAATTGTGATATCCGAAATCTCCTCTGCTAATCTTCCCCTTTGTTGGGCCTTCGTTGCTTTCATTTGAGAATTCAAAGCAAACTCATCCTGTTCTTCACGGGAAATATTATATTTTGCGGCGAGATTTTCGGCGGTTTTTCCCATCGTATCAATGCCGTACATTTTCTCCATTGCAGGATTTACAAAGCGCCACCCAAAACTGGAATCGTACATTTTGGAATCTGTTCCGAAAGCCGAGGCGGATTTGGAAATTACGTAAGGCGCCCGCGACATTCCTTCTACACCGCCTGCAATAAACAGATCACCTTCATCAGATTTTATCGCTCTCATCGCCTGCACGATGGAACTCATACCGGAAGCACATAACCGGTTTACAGTTTCACCGGGAACATTAATGGGAATTCCGGCCAGCAACAAAGCCATGCGCGCCACATTACGGTTGTCTTCGCCCGCCTGGTTGGCACAACCGATGATCACGTCATCAATTTTATCCAAAGGAATGTCCGGATTTTTTTCAATAAGATTTTTTATGACAGAAGCCAGTAAATCGTCTGTTCGTACAGCAGCTAAACTTCCTTTGAAATTTCCGATGGCTGAGCGTGTACCATCGATGATATATGCGTTCTTCATTTTTATTTTTTGATGAGCGTAAATTTAGGAAAATTTACATGGCTGCTGAAGCCTATATTTAGGTGAGTTCTCCTGATGAATTCTTTTAAATAATAATTTTAAATAAAAACTTACAGAGTATCTTAAAATTATTTTCAGCATCAAGGTTTCAGTCGTAAGATTCCCACCATTTGCCATAAGTTTTATTCTCATCTTCCCAGTTGACTTTTTCGCCGATCCTGGGTGTGATCAGACG
Organism: Kaistella palustris DSM 21579; assembly: GCF_000422265.1. Taxonomy (GTDB): domain Bacteria; phylum Bacteroidota; class Bacteroidia; order Flavobacteriales; family Weeksellaceae; genus Kaistella; species Kaistella palustris. The sequence continues at coordinate 237,260 of NZ_AULL01000013.1, read as the reverse complement.
AAATTTTGCTTTCCCGCGCAATGCTGATATTTTTTCCAAAGGTTCTTTCCAGTCGTGAAGCGCAAGCGCAAATTTTGAATTGTGTACCGGAATTACGGTCTTTGCTTTTAAATTTTTTGCAGCAGTTAGAAATTCGTCCGGCAACATGTGTATATACCTCCAATCGCTGTTGTACTGCCCGTTTTCGAGAATTGCCAGGTCAAAACCACCGTATTTATTTCCGATTTTTTCGAAATGGTTATCAAAACCCGAATCGCCGCCGATATAGATTTTTCTTTTTGGTGTTTCGAAAACAAAACTCGCCCATATTGCCTGATTCCGCTTAAAGCCGCGTCCGGAAAAGTGGCGGGCTGTTTCTGCGTACACTTTGAAACCGGAACCCGGATCGAAGTTCTCGCCCCAATCCAGTTCGATAATCCTGGCCGGCTCGTAATTCCAATATTCCAGATGTTCACCCGTTCCTAATCCGGTAATTACCTGGTTAACCTTTGGCCGAAGTTTGCTGACAGTGTCAAAATCAAGGTGATCCCAGTGGTCATGCGTAATGATTAAATAATCCAGCATGGGAATATCGTCGGGTGTATACAGATCGGTGCCTGCGAAAGCTTTGACGTTGAAGGTTACAGGTGAAGCGTTTCCACTGAATACCGGATCTACGAGAATTTTTTTGCCTTCGGTCTGCAGAAAATAGGAAGAATGGCCCATCCACACATAGATGTTTTCATCGGGATTTAAATTCTTGAGATCGGACTTTGCAAAATTGAATTTTGTTTTTGGACGTAGGTTTCTGCTTTTATGAAACAGAAACCGGAAGAGAACGCCCGGCATCGAAGCATCTTCTGCAAGCTGCGGTGTATGGCTGAGGTTTTGAAAAGAGCCTTTGGTATAATGCGGTGAATTTTTAATTCTTTCGAGGCGTTTGCCGGCAGGTGCTTTGCCGAATCCTGGATTTTTCATAAAAATAAAAACTCCTGCGACAAACAGTATGACAAGCAGCAATAATCCGATGATGATATAGTAGACTGTTCCCAAAGTTTAGTTTTATAAAGTGGAGATGCAGATTTCGACAAAAAGTGTTCCTAAAAATAACTTTTAATTCTGATGGTTTTCGAATGCAATATAATGAAGTGCGGAAATCAAATTTGAATAGCACACAATGAGACGGGATATTCTAACGGTCAAAAATTTAGCGAAGAAGCAGTAGAGTTAGGTTATATCGGCACCTTCGATTACGGGATTTTTTCTTTTTCGGGAAAGCGGGAAATTTGGTTTTAGCCGCGATGGAACGGCCTGCCTGAGCTCTCCCGCGCCGCAAAGGCGTGGGAAGCGAGTAGTGACAGCGCGCTCGGTCTTCGGAAGAGAAACTGCTTTTTCACGCTCCTGAATCAGAACTTCTCAGGTGGTAAAGCGTTCCGTTTCTGCACCTGCTTAAAGGTATATGCACTCATTAAAATACTGAATTCGTATAACAACAGCAGCGGCAGCGCAGCCATGATCATACTTAAAACATCGGCCGGCGTGATGATCGCGGCAACAACCATGATAAGTACGATTGCGTGGCGCCGGTATTTTCGCATAAACGCAGGTGTAAGAATTCCAATTGAAGTGAGGAAATAAACCACTACCGGAAAGAGAAATACGACGCCCATACCAAGAACAACCTGCATGAAAAGCGTGGTATAATCACTGAGATCGAAAAGCTGGGTGATGGAATCTGAAATCTTGAAAAGTAAACCAAAATTAATGGCAAAAGGCAGTATAAGGAAATAGCCGCAGAGAATTCCCGCCAGAAAAAGCATCCACACAAAGTTGATGAGGAATACTGAGTTTTTCCTTTCCTTCGGATGAAGTGCCGGTGAAATAAAACGCCAGATCTCCCAAACAATATAAGGAAAGGCCAGAACCATTCCACCGAAAATAGAAACCGCCATCATCACATTAAACTGCTGGAAAAGCTTTTTCTGCTGAACGGCAAAATGGGCAGGAAGTACAATACTGTCGTGGCCGAGAAGCTCACGGGAATAATGATTGACAACGCGGAAGGTGAAAAAATCGTTGCGCGTGGGACCGAAGAAAATGTGGTCCATGATCCAGTTTACATTGAAGCCGACAATAATAGCTCCGACAATCATTGCAATAACCGCGCGGATGATGTGTCCTCTTAATTCGCCAATATGCCCCCAAAAGGACATTTCTTTTTTCTCGCTCACAAAATTCTGTTTAAGGTTGAACTGCTGTAACTGACCGCAATTGAAGAGGCGAAATTACATTTTTAATATGAAAAGGTAGAAATGAACTTATTTTTTTTATAATGCCGATGGTTTGACTTGCGGATTCCGTTTACACAATTCCCTCGTCGAGCAGGCGGTGAATATCGATGATGCCGAAATATTTGCCGTTGTCTGTTACGATGAGCTGACCGATATTATTTTCTTTGAGCAGCGCCATGGCTTCTTTTGCGAGGGTATTTTTATCGACGCTTTTGGGATTTCTGCTCATGATTTCTCCGGCAGAAACCGATGAAATATCCTGCGTGCTCATGAGCATTCTGCGCAGATCACCATCTGTTATGACACCGATGATGTTTTCGTTTTCCGTGACGATGGTAATCCCGTGCGACGAGGCGCTTATAGAAATAATAATATCTCGGATATTGGCGTCGGCGGAGACCTGGGGTTTTTGGGACGACAGAAACTGTCCGACTTTGGCAGTGAGGTTCTTTCCTAAACTGCCGCCGGGGTGAAAGCGTGCAAAATCGTTTTCCTTAAAATCACTCATCTCCATAAGACAAACCGCAAGTGCGTCGCCCAGCGCCATCTGCACAATCGTGGAACTTGTGGGAGCCAGTTTTATGGGGCAGGCTTCTTTTTCTACAGAAGTATCCAAAACCACACTGGAGAATTCCGCGAGTTTGGATTTTGGATTTCCCGTCATGCCGATCAGTGCGGTTGAATATTCTTTAAGAAAGGGAAGGATTTTTACAATTTCAGGTGAATTACCTGAGTTGGAGATACACAACACTACATCACTCTTTTGAATGACGCCAAGATCGCCGTGAATTGCTTCGGACGCATGCAGGAATTGCGAGGGCGTACCTGTTGAGTTTAATGTGGCTACGATCTTATTTCCTACATGTGCAGATTTTCCGATGCCAACCACAATGAGCTTCCCCGGACAGAAATAAATAGTTTCCAGCGCTTTCAGAAAGTTGTCATCTAAGCGGCTCCTTAGTTTTTCAAGTTCAGAAATCTCGATGGAAAGGGCGTTTTTAGCGACTTCAAGGATCTTGGTCTTAGTCATAAGAGGGAATTAGAAAGGTCTGGCTTTATGTATGATGCAGCGTTACGTGCGGTTTAAAATAAAAAGTCAATTTTCTTTATTTCAGCTTTTATTTTTTAACTTTGGGTAATATGCAAATTTAGCAAACAATTTTAGATGAAATGCCGCGAACAGCAAGTTTGTATCGAAAGCAATATTTCCGGCGCTTCATCTGCAGCTATCAATTGAAAATGAACAGATGAAAACAAAAAATGCCGATTTAAAAAAAGAACTCAAAAAATATTTCGGCTTCTCAAAATTTAAAGGTCAGCAGGAAGAGATCATCGAAAATCTACTGGAGGGCAAAGATATATTTGTACTTATGCCCACGGGCGGCGGAAAATCCTTGTGTTACCAACTTCCCGCTTTGATTTCTGAAGGGACTGCAATAGTGGTTTCGCCGCTGATCGCACTGATGAAAAACCAGGTAGATGCGGTAAACGGTCTCTCTTCACGGGAGGGTGTTGCGCATGTTTTGAATTCTTCGCTCAATAAAACCCAGACCAAACAGGTTTTTGACGACATTAAAGCAGGCCGGACAAAACTCTTATATGTAGCGCCGGAATCGCTGATTAAAGAAGAATATATGGAGTTTCTGCGCGATGTGAAAATCTCATTCGTCGCAATCGATGAGGCGCACTGTATTTCGGAATGGGGACACGATTTCCGGCCCGAATACCGGAACCTGAAAACCATCATCGATAAAATTGCCGATGTTCCGGTGATCGCCCTTACTGCCACCGCCACGCCAAAGGTTCAGGATGATATTCAGAAAACTTTGGGTATGAATAACGCGCTTGTCTTTAAAGAAAGCTTTAACCGCCCGAACTTATTTTATGAAGTTCGCCCTAAGGTTAATATCGACCGCGAAATAGTAAAGTTCATCAATCAGCATAAAGGTAAATCGGGCATTGTGTATTGTCTGAGCCGCAGGAAAGTGGAGGAATTTGCGCAACTTCTGCAGGTAAACGGCATTAATGCTTTACCATATCACGCGGGCCTTGACCAGAAAACACGCGTTGCAAACCAGGATAAATTCCTGATGGAAGATGCAGACATCATTGTGGCCACAATCGCCTTCGGCATGGGTATCGATAAGCCGGATGTCCGTTTTGTAATCCATTACGATATTCCCAAATCCCTCGAAAGTTATTATCAGGAAACGGGACGTGCCGGCCGCGACGGCGGTGAAGGAATATGTCTGGCATTTTACGATCCAAAAGATATTGAAAAGCTTGAAAAGTTTCTGGCCCAGAAACCGGTTTCGGAAAGAGAAATCGGACTTCAGCTATTAAATGAAGTGGTTGGTTACGCTGAAACTTCGATGAGCAGAAGGCAGTATATCTTATATTACTTTGGTGAGCAGTTTGATCCGCAAAATGGCGAAGGTGCGCTGATGTGCGATAATTCCATTAACCCGCCCACTTTGAGGGATGCTACCAAAGAACTGAACATTATTCTGAATCTGGTAAAAGATCTGGAAGAAAAATTCCGGACCAAAGATTTAATCGCTGTGATTGCCGGACGCGAAAATCCTGTAACAAAATCCTATAAACTCGAGGCTACGAAGCATTTTGGCATCGGAAAAAATCACCCTGAGAATTTCTGGAAATCAGTGATCCGCCAGGCAACCGTGCAGAATTTTTTACAAAAAGACATCGAAACCTACGGTGTGCTGAAAATAACTGAAAAGGGCCACGCAAGAATTTCAGGTAAAGATAAAACTCCTTTTCTTATCGCCGAAGACCGCGAATACAATCTGGCGCAGACCAAGGCAGATTCCGATCAGGTGCAGGTTCAGCAGGGCGGCGGTTTGGATCAGAATTTATATGCCGGACTGAAGGAGTTGCGGAAAACCGTGGCCAAGCAGCAGGGCATTCCACCGTACACCGTTTTTATGGATCCCAGCCTGGAGGATATGACTGTGCAATACCCGACCACCATTGCCGAAATTGGAAAAGTTTACGGCGTAGGCGAAGGAAAGGCCAAGAAATTCGGCAAACAGTTTGCGGAGTTTATCGCCAAATATGTTGAGGAGAATGACATTGAACGCACCCAGGATATGGTGCTGAAAAATGTCGCAAATAAATCATCGCACAAGGTTTTCATCATTCAGAGTACCGATAAAAAAATCGACCTCGAAGATATTGCAAAAGCTAAAAACCTGTCTATGGATGATCTTCTGAAAGAAATGGAACGAATTGTTTATCAGGGAACCAAGCTTAATATTGATTATTATATTGACAAAATTTCGATGAAGATATTGTGGAGGAATTTATGGATTTCATGGGTAAAAGCGAAAGTGACAGTATGAAAGTTCTGCTGTCTGAATTTGGTGATGACCTGAGTGATGAGGAAGTCCGTATGTTGAGGATTAAATTTATCTCGGACGTTGCCAACTAAATTCAGGAATTATGGAAAAGGAAATGATCGATATGAAAAATGAGCTCATTGACTGGATCGAAAATTCTTTTGATTCCGGGCTGCTTGAGAGGTTGATGGACATCAAGAACGGTAATAATTCGTCAGACTTAATTTCGGATATCAATTCTGAAAAACCATTAGAAAATGACTTTGACGAACAATTTGCAGCAGGAATGACCTCCGACGAACTTATGGAGAATATTGCGGCACATATCGAGTCACTTGCAGAAGAGGAATCTTCTGTGGTTGCCGATCTTTCAGCGGATTACGCCATAAAAGATGATTTTGAACAAAGGTTTGTGAAAGGTTTGAATTCTGAAACTGCAAGGAAAGAATCTAAAAAAAGAGTCAGCGAATGGTGGGGGAAATAAATTATTCACCGCTATTCGTTGATGAATTAGATGGGCTTGCACAGGTTCTTTATCAACAAAAATATTTTAGTTTTGTAGAAGATGTCGATGTTTATATTGATAAAATCTACGATTTCATCGAAGGTAATATAGAATATCCTATCACCAAAAATTCCTCCCAAAACTTCAAAAAATACGGTAAGAAATTTCTTCGCTACAAAGCCAACCATCAAACGTCATGGTATATTTTCTTTGACCAAAAAGACAATCGATTTTTAGTGAATCACATTCTAAATAACCATTCCCAGGACTTTCCGGAATTAATGTAAATTAGCGATTGGCAACTTCGAGGCTTCAAACCTTGTTAAGCTTTTTTAAAATACATGGAAAAAATCTCTATTCTATTTTTGCTTCCCGATTTGGAAACCGGCGGTGCAGAACGGATTGTCACCACGATTGCGAATCATTTGCCACGAGAAAAATTTGAACCAAAAATTCTTTTGTTAAGAAAAGAAGGTGGCTTTCTGGAATTTCTAAAAGATGATGTGGACGTTATCGATCTAAAATCGCCCCGAATTCGTCATTCTTTAAAACCTATTTTAAAGGAAATTCGCAAAAGAAAACCAGATATCGTTTTCAGTGGTTTTGGTGAAGTCAATGCATATTTGGCTTTATTTATTAAGTTTTTTCCGAAGATAAAATTCATTGCCAGAGAAACAAATGTTGTTTCAAAGCACGTTACCAGAAAGGAAATCCGATTTTTTTATAAGTTCTATAATAACTATGACAAGATTATTTGTCAGAGCGACGATATGGAAAATGATCTGTTGGAGAATTTTAAAGTTAAAAAAGAGAAACTGGTTAAGATTAATAATCCCGTCGATTTTGCTTTTATTAATGAAAAGCTTGCGATTTCAGAAAAGCCGGAATGCTTTAAAGATGATTTTAAAAATGTTGTAGCGATTGGAAATCTATCTTCCAGAAAGGGTTTCGATAATTTGTTGAAAGTTTTTTCTCATTTAAAAAATGAAAAAATTCTACTTCATATTTTAGGAGATGGACGGGATAAAGAATTGCTTCATCAGATGAAAAATGATTTAGGTTTAGAAAATGTCATCCTTCATGGACAGCAAAAAAATCCTTATGAGTTTTTAAAGTTCGCAGATCTGTTTATACTTTCTTCGCGGTATGAAGGTTTCCCGAATGTTTTATTAGAAGCCGGCGCGTGCGGAATTTATTCTTTAGCGAATAATTGTCCGGGTGGAATTACTGAAATTATTCAACCTGGAATTAATGGTGAGATTTCAAATATTGAAAATCATCAAGAATTCTCTGATAAAATATTAGATATTCTTAAAACAATTCATGATTCTGAAGCGATTAAAAATTCTATTTCTTCTCGGTTTTCAATAAATTTTATTTTGGATAAGTACGAAAATATTTTTAAAGAAACTGTGATTTAGATCATAATAAAAATTTATTTTTTGTAAACTTTTATTGTTTTTAAAATAATTATTGTATTACTAATCAGTACTTTAGTATAAATTTTTTGCAAACAATTTTTTATTAAAAGATACTTCTGTATATTTATTTCGTCAAAAAAAATAATTATGGAAGCAATGCTCTTAGCAAAAAAAACAGAAACCTATACTTACGATGAAGCAATTCAGTCTTCTTTACAATATTTCGAAGGTGATGATTTGGCCGCCAAAGTTTGGGTGAGTAAATATGCCTTAAAAGATTCGGATGGAAACATTTACGAACAAAATCCTGATGATATGCATCATAGAATTGCGTCCGAAATTGCCAGAGTTGAAGCTAAATATCCAAACGCTCTTTCCGAAGAAAAGGTTTTTGATCTTATTAAACAATTCAAATATATTATTCCGCAAGGAAGTCCGATGACTGGAATTGGGAATAATTTTCAGATCGCTTCGCTTTCCAATTGTTTTGTAATCGGAAGTGGAACTCAAAGTGATTCATACGGAAGTATTATGAAGATTGATGAAGAGCAAGTTCAGTTAATGAAACGCCGTGGTGGAGTAGGTCACGACTTGTCAAACATTCGTCCGAAAGGTTCTGCAGTAAAGAATTCTGCGTTGACTTCAACCGGTTTGGTTCCGTTTATGGAAAGATATTCGAATTCTACGCGGGAAGTTGCGCAAGATGGACGAAGAGGAGCGTTGATGCTTTCTGTTTCTGTAAATCATCCGGATTCTGAAGATTTTGTAGATGCAAAATTAGAGCAGGGAAAAATTACGGGTGCCAATATTTCGGTAAGAATAGATGACGAGTTTATGAAAGCCGTTGTCAATAAAGAAAATTATATTCAGAAATATCCTATTCATAGTGCAAATCCTAAATTTCAGAAGGAAATAAAAGCGACTGATCTCTGGGATAAAATTATTCATAACGCCTGGAAATCTGCGGAACCTGGAATTCTTTTCTGGGATACCATTATTAAGGAATCTTTGCCGGATTGTTACGCTGATCTCGGTTATGAAACAGTTTCCACGAATCCGTGTGGTGAGATTCCTTTGTGTCCGTATGATTCTTGCCGATTGTTGGCGGTGAATCTTTTCTCTTATGTTGACAATCCGTTTACGAAAAAAGCGAAATTTAATTTTGAATTATTCAAAGAGCATGTTGGTTACGCCCAAAGAATGATGGATGATATCATCGATCTGGAAATTGAAAAAATCGATGCGATCCTTACGAAGATCGAATCTGATCCGGAAGGAAATGAAATTAAAGCAACCGAGAAAAATCTTTGGTTAAAAATCCGTCACAAAACAATTGAAGGCAGAAGAACCGGAGTTGGAATTACAGCGGAAGGCGATATGTTGGCTGCTTTAGGAATTCAGTATGGAAGTAAAGAAGGAAATGAATTTTCGACTTTGGTTCATAAAACTTTGGCTTTGGCGGCATATCGTTCATCAGTAGAAATGGCGAAAGAACGAGGCGCATTTGCAATTTATGATGCGAAAAGAGAAGCGAAAAATCCGTTCATTTTAAGAATGAAAGACGCCGATCCGGAATTGTTCGAAGATCTGAAAAAATACGGAAGAAGAAACATTGCATTATTGACAATTGCGCCAACTGGAAGTACGTCTTTAATGTCGCAAACTTCGTCTGGAATTGAACCTGTATTCATGCCTGTTTATAAAAGACGCAGGAAAGTAAATCCTAATGATCAGGATGTTCGCGTGGATTTTGTAGATGAAGTAGGCGATTCCTGGGAAGAATATTTGGTTTTCCACCACCGTTTTAAAGAATGGATGGAAGTTAATGGAATCGACACCGACAAAAATTATTCGCAAGAGGAATTGAATAAATTGATTGAACAATCGCCGTATTACAAAGCAACTTCCAATGATGTGGATTGGTTGAGCAAAGTAGAAATGCAGGGTTCTATTCAGAAATGGGTAGATCATTCGATTTCGGTGACGATCAATGTTCCGAATGATGCGACGGAAGAATTGGTAAATCAACTCTACATCAAAGCGTGGGAAGTTGGTTGCAAGGGCGTGACGGTTTATCGCGACGGTTCACGGTCCGGAGTTTTAATTTCCGCAGACGATAAAAAAGAGGAAAAAGCAGAAATGATCGCTTCAGCTTTCCCAACGAAAAGACCTCAAATCCTGGAAGCCGATGTCGTTCGTTTTCAAAATAATAAAGAAAAATGGATTGCTTTTGTTGGCTTGATTGAAGGTAAACCTTACGAGATTTTTACGGGATTGGCGGATGATGAAGAAGGAATTTCAGTTCCACGCTGGGTAAATGATGGCGTGATCATCAAGAATCGCGACGAGAATGGAAAATCGCGCTATGATTTCCAGTTTAAAAATCAGCGTGGTTATAAAACGACGATTGAAGGTCTTTCGCACAAGTTCAAACCCGAATTCTGGAATTATGCAAAACTCATTTCCGGAACTTTAAGACACGGAATGCCGATTGAAAATGCAGTGGAATTAATTAACCGCTTAGAACTCGATTCTGAATCCATCAACAACTGGAAAGCCGGAGTTGCACGTGCTTTAAAACGCTACATCGCCGATGGAACCGAAGCAGCTGGAAAATGTTCGAGTTGTGGTTCTGATCAAGTGGTTTATCAGGAAGGTTGTTTGACCTGTAAGAATTGCGGGAATAGTAAGTGTGGGTAGAGTTACTTTTTAAATATTTAAGGGCTGTTTCAATTTTGGAAGCAGCCTTTTTTCTTTTCCTCATCCTTTGAAATACTCCATGTTTTAGGAAATGGACTTTGATGTAAATACTCAATTATAACGTTGTCATTCTGAATGAATCTTAAAGCTGAGATTCATTCGGAATGACAATCCGTGGGAAACAGAGATTAGTAGGTTCTGTAGGGTGAGCTTAATTTCGCTCCGGAGGAGCGATATATGTGTAGGATTAATTAATAAGAATGGCGCGCTCCGTAGGAACGCTATCTGTGTAGAAAACAAAATTAATGATTCAAATTGGCGCTCCGTAGGAGCGATATCTGTGTAGAAAAAATTATTAATACAAATGCTGCGTTCCCTAGGAACGCCATCTTTTTACTATTCCGTATAATCTTACCGCTGAGATTCCTCCCGAGGATTAGTTAATAAGAATGGCGCGTTCCGTAGGAACGCTATCTGTGTAGAGAATAAAATTAATGATTCAAATTGGCGCTCCGTAGGAGCGATATCTTTTTACAGAATTATTTTCCAACACTAATCTTAATACTAACGCTCAATCTATTCAGAATTTATCTTTTAAAACCTAAATATGACTAGCCCTGCTTGCAGCGGCTTCCTTTTTTGCTTCCGAATAACTTCTTTTTATAAATAACTTTTCGAGCAAAAAAGATATATCCCTTCGACAAGCTCAGGATAAACCCCAAGCAGGTTCCCGGCTCCTCAGAATTATTTGCAAATTAATCCTGAGATTGCCACGTCCTTCGTTCCTCATTCCTCGCAATGACATTGCCGGAAAATCCCTCCGTTTCCATCCTGCCAAACCCGAAATAATCCGTAAATTTGCGCTACTTTCAAACTAATCATAAATATTAAAATATGAGTCAATTCGATGTGACCGTCATCGGTTCCGGTCCCGGTGGATATGTTGCCGCGATCAGATGTGCGCAACTGGGTTTTAAAACAGCTATTATCGAGAAATATCCTACAATGGGCGGAACTTGCCTGAACGTGGGTTGTATTCCCAGTAAAGCACTTTTGGACAGTTCGGAGCATTTTCACAACGCCGCACACAATTTTGCAGATCATGGCATCATCATCAATGAGCCAAAGGCAGATTTAGCAAGAATGATCGCACGCAAAAATGAAGTGGTAGAACAAACAACAAAAGGAATTCAGTTCCTGATGGATAAAAATAAAGTCACTGTTTTCGAAGGTGTCGGGAGTTTTGAATCTTCAACCAAGATCAAAGTGACCAAAAACGACGGTACTGCGGAAACAATTGAGTCAAAATATACCATCATTGCGACAGGTTCCAAACCGAGTACGCTTCCTTTTATTAAGCTGGATAAAGAAAGAATTATCACTTCTACGGAAGCTTTAGAATTAAAAGAAATCCCGAAACACCTGATCGTTATTGGTGGTGGAGTAATAGGGCTGGAATTAGGTTCAGTTTACAAAAGGCTAGGTTCTGAAGTAACGGTGGTAGAATTTATGGATAAAATAATTCCAACCATGGACGGTGCTTTATCGAAAGAATTGAACAAAGTTCTGCGTAAACAGGGAATAAAATTTAACCTTTCTACGGGAGTTCAGTCTGTTGAAAGAAACGGCGATTCTGTAAAAGTTACTGCGAAAGATAAAAAAGGCGAAGAAGTGGTTTTCGAAGGTGATTATGTTTTGGTTGCTGTAGGTAGAAAACCTTACACAGACGGACTTGCTGTTGAGAATGCAGGCGTTGATCTGGATGAAAGAGGAAGAGTGAAAACAAACGAACATTTACAAACCAATGTTTCGAATATTTACGCAATCGGTGATGTGGTCGCAGGTGCAATGTTGGCTCACAAAGCGTCTGAAGAAGGAACTTTGGTGGCTGAATTGATCGCCGGACAAAAACCTCATATCAATTATAATTTGATTCCCGGCGTAGTTTATACCTGGCCGGAAGTTGCTGCTGTCGGTAAAACTGAAGAGCAATTGAAAGCGGAAGGAGTTGCCATAAAAGTGGGTAATTTCCCGATGCGTGCTTTGGGAAGAAGCCGTGCTTCTGGTGATGTTGATGGTTTCATCAAAGTAATTGCTGACGAAAAAACCGACGAAATTCTTGGTGTTCACATGATCGGAGCGAGAGCCGCAGATTTAATTGCAGAAGCGGTTGTTGCAATGGAATATAGAGCGAGTGCTGAAGATATTTCGAGAATGTCTCACGCACACCCGACATATGCTGAAGCCATGAAAGAAGCGGCGTTAGATGCGACCGGAAAGAGGGCGATTCATTTCTGATCTTTGCAGCAGACTGTTTTTCAAACCCACCAGAACACGAAATAAGAGATAGAAAACTGTGTGATCGGTGCAATATTTTTCGTGGTCGAACAAATAGTTTTATATGCATAATCTCTAGATTTATCGCAAACAGGAAATTTTGAAAATTAAAAAGAGAAATATTTATTTCTCTTTTTTTATGATTCAAATCATAAACTTTATTTAGAATTAATAAATATAAGCGAGAATTATTTTTATATTTGCTGTCTATTTAAAACTATTCTAAATAACTTATGAAAAAAACCCTTGCTCCCATCGCGCTTGTAATGACCGCTACCACAGTGTTTGCGCAAAAAACTGACACCACCAAAGTTCAGAACATCACAGAAGTCATTATCAATCAGACAAAAAAGTACAAAAACGAGAATGCATTCGCAGTTTCAAAACTTAATTTAAAGGACATTGAAAATCCCCAAGTTTATAACAGTATCCCTAAAATCATTTTGAAAGATCAGGTTTCTACTAATTTTAAAAATGTACTTACAAACGCGACCGGCATCACGAGGTTATGGGAAAGTACTTCACGCGGCGGCGATGGCGCAGAGTACTACACAATGCGCGGATTTTCCACACAGTCGAGACTGGTAAACGGAATGGCCAGCTTTAATAACGGTGGTTTGGATCCGGCAAATATTGAAAATATTGATGTGATAAAAGGTCCCGCGGGCACCCTCTACGGCGGAACTTTGGTTTCATACGGCGGACTTGTCAATATTCAGACGAAAAAACCGTACGAAACATTTGGTGGCGAGATCAACTATATCACAGGTACCCACGCGCTCAACCGCGTCACGCTGGATGTGAACGCTCCAGTGGCAAAAGGACTTTACGCCAGACTGAACGGCGCAGTTCATTCTGAGAATTCTTTTCAGGATGCGGGTTTTAATAAATCTTACTTTCTGGCGCCTTCTTTAAAATATGTGGCTTCCGAAAAACTTACTTTTTTGGTGAATACGGAATTTAAAAATAACGAAACAGCCAATGCACCTATGATTTTCCTGAGCCGTTATGCACCGCTTTCATTTTCCGGCATTGATCTTTTCGAAAAAAGTTATAAAAAATCCTACACGAGTAATAACCTTACGACTTCCAACCCAAGTTTTAGTATGCAGTCGCAGATGATTTATAAACTCTCGGACCAGTGGACTTCGCAGACGCAGTTCTCCAGCAGTTCGAGCAAGGCGATGGGTTACTACCAATATCTTTATGATGACAGCAATGGTGATACTTTTACAAGATATTTATCTAAAAGCAACAGCGAAACGCTGGCCACGGGCATACAGCAGAATTTTATCGGTGATTTTAACCTGGGAAATATGCGGAACCGCCTGGTAGTTGGACTCGATTACCTTAATACTCAAGTTATTAATAATGATTCGGAGTGGCGCGGTTTCGGTACGGTTTCACTTGTCAATCAAACCGACGTAATGCTGAATCCCGCAACCGGCAACTACGAAAATACGGCTTTGACGACACAGGCTGCAGATCATCAGCTTTTGGATGCGAAAGTAACACCGGCCACCACAGAATCAAATATTAAAAGTGCCTACTTTTCAAATGTCTTAAATTTATTGCCGGAACTTTCGGCAATGGTAAGTTTACGGGTTGATAACTTCAGCGGAAAGCCTACGCAATGGTCGACTGAAGAGATTAAAAACGAAACGTACTTCTCGCCAAAATTCGGTTTGGTGTATCAGCCGGTCTTAAACAAGCTTTCAATATTCGCTAATTATATGAATGGCTTTCAGTATGTAGATCCCTCCGTCGCAGTAGATCAAAATACCAATGAAAAGATCATCAGTTATTTCGATCCGGAACGTGCCAACCAGTGGGAAGTGGGCGCAAAAGCCAATTTGATCGCAGGGAAACTTTCATTAACCGCAAGCTATTATGACATACGGGTTTCCAACAAAATAATGCCCGATCCCGCCAATCAAAACCTGTCTGTGCAGGGCGGCAAAGTATACAGCAAGGGTTTTGAATTCAGTGCGGTCGGAAATCCGGTCGAGGGTTTAAACATCATTGCCGGGTACAGCCAAAATAAAAGTGAGACCACGGAAGGAGACCCCACTTACGTCGGATTGCGACCTGAGGAGGCAGGACCTGAAACACTTGTTAATTTCTGGGCAAATTATAAGATCCCACACGGAATTCTGCAAAATCTGGCGGCCGGCTTCGGATTGAATTATGCCGGCGAACATAAAACACTGAACCGTCATGGATACGGAACTTTCATCTTACCACAATATACAGTGATGAATGCAATGATCGGTTATTTTCCCGAGCGCTACAGCATCGCACTGAAACTGGATAACCTGACCAACAAAAAATATTTTTCCGGTTGGAGCACTGTTACACCCCAGAAACTGCGGACTTTATCGCTTTCCCTGGGATTCAGCTTTTAAGTTTAGATATCATTTAATTTTTCATCGGAGTTAGCGGATTCTGGTCCGCTGACTTCTTTAAATCAATTTAGTTTGAGAAAAAAAAATCATCATATCCGAAAAATATCACCATTTAAAAAATGGGTTGCAAAGCTGCATTTGTGGTTTGGTCTTGCCATCGGTCTTATTATTTTTGTCGTAAGCATTACGGGTGCTTTGTATGTTTTTAAAGATGAGGTGCAGAATGCGCTGCGCAAAGATTTTATACATCATTCCGAAAAAAATATCGTAAACAAAAAAACACTGCCACTGAAGGTTTTAGAAAAAAAGGTCGATGAGCAAATGCGTGAAAAATTCCCTCTGCACTGGGTGGACATTCCGCTGGACAAATCAAGATCTTATAAATTTAACTATTACGAAAGTGATCCGCGGGCCTGGAATTATTTTGATGAACTCGTGATTTACAAAACCGCTTACGTAAATCCATTCACCGGCAAAGTTCTTTCTGTGCAGGACGAAAAATATGGCTTCTTTAACATTGTAAAATTTATTCACTGGAGTTTTTTGCTGAAAGCCGCCTGGGGAAAATATGTTGTCGGAATTCCGGTTATCATTTTTTTATTTATGCTGATTTCGGGCATCATTTTATGGTGGCCCAAAAATAAAAAAGCGCGGAAGCAGCGGTTTTGGTTTCAGTGGAAAAATATTAAAACCTGGCGCCGCAGGAATTATGACCTGCACAGCATCGTGGGTTTTTACTCTTCATTTTTGGTGTTGGTCTTTGTGATTTCTGGTTTGTTTTATTCTTTCTTTTTTGTTCAGGCGATCATGTATGTCTTATTTTCAGGCGGTAAAACGACCTATCCCGATTATTCCCACATTAAAACCACCGCACCGGTTGAGGCGAGAAATGCCGCGACGTTAGATAAAATTGCGGCAAAAGTCGAAGCACTTTATCCCACAGCTTCCGCTTACAGCCTGGATTTTGGCCATGAGCATATCGACGATCACGAGCATCCCAATTACGAGGTCTTTGTAAAGCAGTTGGATTATTCTTATCACATCAACCATCAGCTTGTTTTTGATGAAAATTCGGGTGTGCTGCTTCAAAACAGACCACACAGTTCCAAGAATTTCGGCGAAAAATATGTGGCCGCAAACTATGACATACATGTTGGTGCCATTTTGGGAATTTGGGGTAAAATTTTGGCTTTTATTGTCAGTCTGCTTGCCGCTTCACTTCCTGTTACGGGATTTCTGGTTTGGTGGGGACGTAAAAATAAAGCAAAAGGCAGAAATGTCAGACGTTTAAATTGATTGGCAGAGGGGTTTTGGCTTCTCTTTTTTTTGTTAATGATTTCTCGCCGGATTCAGTGCTTTGCAAAGATAAATTGCCAGCTCCAGGATAATAGAAATTTATTCTTCCCGATAAAACTGAGCAGACGAATTCAATAGAATTTTTTAATAATAGAAAATCCTACAAACTCTTCTTTTCAAAACTGTAAAAGGGTTTTATTTTTTGATTCAGAAAAACGCCTTTTGAAAAAGCAGTCCGGAAGGCTTCGAAAACTTCCAGCGGAACGTTGTAATAGTCATAAACCGCGCCCGACTGATAAATGATCCGCAAAATTTCGCGTTCAGGTTCATAGGAATATTTTTTAATAACGGTCGACGGCATAGCTCTATTTCAGCAAAATCCGTTCCCTTAGAATTCTTATCTTTGTGCGCTGTAAGCATTAATTATCAATCATCAACCTCATTTTATACAATGAATCCCGGTACCACGCAACTCCTCAAGATCGCAGAAAAAAATTATTCAGGTTTGTTCCTGGAAGATGAAAACGGCGAACGCTGTTTTCTGCCCAAAGTTTTTGCCTCCGAAGATGCGGAGGTCGGTGGTGAAATGGAGGTTTTTGTTTATCAGGACGATGACAGGCTGAAAGCTACAACCGAAAAACCGTACGCCGAAATTGGAGAATATGCGGTAATGACCTGTGTGGAAAGTTTGCCAAGTGGTGCTTTCATGGACTGGGGAATTATCAAAGATCTTTTTGTGCCCTACAAACAGCAAAAAGCAAAGATTGTAGAAGGCAGGAAATATATAGTATATGTGTATGTGGATGAAACTTTAGGCCTGATTACCGGTACCACGCGATTCAAGAGAAATCCACACTATGAAGATCTGCCTTTCGCAAAAGGCGAGAAAGTGCGCCTGCTTTTAATGGGTGAAGGTGAACTGGGCTGGAATGTGATCATTAACCAAAAATATATCGGACTTATTTACGCTTCCGATGTTTACAAAAAGCTTTTTCCACTGTCGGAAGAAATCGGCTTTATAAAAACCATCCGCGAAGACGGTAAAATCGATGTTTCTCTGCAGCCAGAAGGTTATGAAAATATCGATGAATTCCAGAAAATTATACTGGACCGGCTACAGCAGAACTATGGTTTGCTTTACCTTTCAGATAAATCCACGCCCGAAGAAATAAAGGAGGAACTGCAGATGAGCAAGAAAAACTTTAAAAAAGCAATCGGCGGTTTATACCGTGATAAAAAAATAGAAATTCTGGAAGACAAGATCCGCCTGCTGGAAGAAGAAAAAGATCCGCAATAAAACATTAGAAAAAAAGAGCAGACGTAAAATCTGCTCTTTTTTTGTCGGGATGACTGGATTCGAACCAGCGACCCCTTGCACCCCATGCAAGTACGCTACCAAGCTGCGCTACATCCCGTAAGACGGGGCAAAAGTAATGATTATCCCCGTGTTTTCAAATAGTCTGCTCTTTAATAATTGATATTTTATATGTTTTAATAACTACTCAATTAAATTTAGTTTCTGTTTTTAATGAGCAGCCAGCCTTTAAGTGTGCGACCGTCTGAAACAATGATGACGTACCAGTAATTTCCAGTGGGCAGCGCCCGGGATTCATATCTGCCGTCCCACTCGAAAGCGCCGCCTGTGATCTTCGATAAAACGTTTTTTCCGTGTCGGTCGTAAATCAGAACTTCCGAATTGGGATAGTTTTCCAAACCGCTGATCTTCCAGGTATCGTTAATGCCATCAGCGTTGGGCGTAAAACTGTTGGGAACATTGAACAGTGTAAAATCCATCTTACCGATGATGCAGCCGCCCGGAGTTTTTACTGAAACTGTATGGTTGCCATTCTTCAGGCCGCTGAAAACATTGGAAATCTGCGGACTTTGATTGTCCATGATATAAATGAAATCGCCGTTTTCCGAAAGAACAACCGTCGCTGTGGTGTTTACGATGTCCACGCGCAGAATGGTTGCAAGTACAGACTTGGTTACAATAACCATTGCGGCGTTTTCGCACTGAAAAATATTTCGGACTTTCACCGTATATTTTCCTGCTTCGGTTACTTCTATGATCTGCTGGTTAGAAAAAGGAACTGCCGAACCTTCTTTGGACCATTCATAAAATGAAAAACCCGCGCCGGCATTGAGTTGTACGCTTTGGCCGTCGCAGAATTCCTCTTTATCCCGCAAATTAAGAAGTGGTTTTGGATTCAGTGTTACAGTCAGCTGAACCTCAACAAAACAGCCCAGTGGATTGCTGATTTTAACATGAAAAATATTGTTGCCAATATGTAAACCTGCACTTGCAGGATCGGGAACCGTCTGATTAAATTCATCGAAAAATTCAAACGTGTAAACAGATGAATTCGGGACTAACTTTTCTTTGTAATTGTTAAGGTTTTCCTGCTTCGTAGTTGAGGTAGTTTCGTTACAGGTTGCAGTTGTGAAATCATTTGCGGGAATGCCGCCATTAGATACAGAAACCGTCACAGGAATTTTCTGCAGACTTTCGCAGCCATTCACAGTCTGCGTTCCGTAATAGGTTTGGCTGTGAGTAAGTGGAGTTGCGGGCGGCAGAAGCTGACCCGAAGGATCGTACCACTTCACGCCCTGTCCGGAAACCACAATATCTGCAACAGTCGGGTTTTGGGCCGAACAGAAATCCTGGTTTAAAGCACCGGTTGGTGGGAAAGGATCATTAACATTAACCAAAATTTCCAGCTTTGCACTTTCGCAGCCGTTGAGTGTTTGCGTCACATAATACTTAGAGCTGCCCGCGAGCAGCCGGTTTGGATCCAAAGGATCGCCAACCAGATCATACCATTTTATTGCGGTTCCCGTGATTTGAATGTCGGAAAGTCTTGGCTCATCGATAAGGCAAAAGTTTTGTGGCGAACTGGCGGTAGGCAGCGGACTTCCCTGCACATTAATGGTTTGATTTTGAGAAAGTTGGTGGCCGTTTCCATCGTCATAATTCCAGTGAATGACGTAAGTTCCCGGTGAAGTGTAAAGGAGCGGATCTGTGGTGGTGGCATTTATTTTTGTTCCGCAGCCGGTCGTGGCTGTTGGGATCACCGTAACTGTAACGCTGCAGAAGCCGGTGATTGCAGGCAGATTGGGAACATCTAAAACCGGCAGAGTTGGGCTCCCAATATTGATGTTTAATGTAAAAATTCCGCCGCATGATTGGCCACCCGTAATTCTTACAAAATATTCGCCGGAATCACTGGCCTGCGCGTTATTGATGACAGGGTTTTGAAGGAGCGAATGAAAATTATTGGGACCAAACCATTCGTAAGATGTTCCACCCGAAGCATTTAACTGTAGATTTTGCCCAATGCAGGTTGGCGTGTAAGTCACATTTACAGTGGAGGCGCAATCGGCAAATTTGGCGATAAAAATATCGTTGGATGGATGCCCACCAGTTTGCTGGAAAGTTCCGGGTGTCGCTATGCCGGTTCTATTTCCAGAAGATAAACCCCATAAATACAAATAACCCTCATTATCTTTTATGAAATTTCCTATTTGCGTACCACCATCCCCCGTATAAAAGGTTGCCCAAATTTTATTAAAACTTAGATCATATTTCGTGGCTAAAATAGAGATGTATTTTCCTATAACCGGCATATATGCACCGGCGGTGGTAACTTGATTTGCCCACGAATCATTGGGACTCACCCTGGATGCGGCGAAGATATTTTTTTGATCATCAATATAAAAGTCGCCATCATTATTGAATACACTTATTTCTTTATAATCGGTGATGGCGTTCAGTGCAGTATCCACTTTGTAATAACAAAGTTTATTTTTGCTCATCATTCTTCCACCAAATATGATTTCGTTGCCGAACCTTCTCACCCCTGTAAAATTATAACTCTCAGCTCCTCCGAAATAACTTGATTTCAAAAGATTTCCACTTTCAGAGAATTTCAAATATAAGCCGTTATTTCCCCCAACAGAAGGATCCTGATTATTGACCGATTTAAAGGCATCAATCATAGGGAAGTCGGTCATCCTTGTCATTCCGGATATTTCAAGGCCCGTAGAGTCAGCATTAAATATTCGATATAAAGTTGTAGACGAGTTTCCTCCCACATAGGTAAAGAAATCTAAGCCTGCGTTATTTGCGTCAAACCTCGCCAAAAAGCCGTCCATACCACCCTTTATTTGTTCCTGAAAGCTACCCGGTGTAGAATATCCTGAAATTCTTGTATCACCAAGTATATATACTTTGTCATTAAAAAACCATACGTCGTAGATGTTTGTTTCATCTTGATATCCACCGAAGACAGGATTTCCGACTTCCTGACCGTATTCATTTATTGCAACCAAATTACCACTGGAATTTAATTTTAAAAGAACCAATTTCTGGTATGAGTAATAATGATTTCCGGGATAGGCCGGATTTGGTTTTTGTGAGATGATCGCCGCATAAATATTTAAGTCGGCATCCGTGTCGAGAGATCCGGTTATGTCAAAGTAAGGTTTTCCGTAATAAGTACCCCAAAATCGCTGACCATCTTTACTGATCTTTGAGATGAATGCGTCGGCGCCTCCGGAAATATTGTCTTGATAGGCACCTGTTGTTGCGATATTATTAGGACTCGCAGAATAACCGAAAATATAGATATTGTTATCTTTATCCGCTTTCAATTCACCGAATTCCTCACCGCTGCCCCCGAAATAACTTCCCCATATCCGGGTCGGAACCGGATCGATCACCATAACTTTATTAGAAATATTTTTCTCAGATTTGAAACCAAAAATGCCATTTCCTAACTCGGTAAACTGAACATCAATCGTATTTTTTGCAGCTCCATTTTCTTCCCAGGAATGCGGAATATTTTCCTGCATTTCTCCAAACCGAAGTTTCATAGACAGTTTCCCGTCCTTTAATTTGGTTTTTGCGCCTTTAAATTTTAACTGAATGTCTGAAATCTTTCCGCCCGGATTTATAATGAAATTATATTCTACAGGTTTCAAGGTGTCGTCTGGTTTGAAGAAGACTAAATCTATATTGGAGTATAAATTTTTGTACGTTATTTTTTCGTAGCGGTAAACTTTCTCTACTCCCTGAGGTTTATTCGGCACATTATAGAAGTTCTCATAATCTCCAGATTTTCCTTCTGCAATTATTATTGGATTATTATTGGCACCAATAAAATCAATATCTACCCGATGAAACTGGAACTTGAAATCATATTTTGCACGCTCATTATTTTCTAATGGAAATATTTTTTCTTTCTTCCTTGAAGTTTTTTTTAAAGTCTTTTTAAGCTCATAAACATCATACGAAAATCCGTCTCTTTTAAGCTGAACATTTAAACCTTTGGAATGAAACAGATATTTGACGGCATAGTTTTCTTTTCCGGCCTGATCGACAATCTGACCTTTGTTTTCGTAAAAAGATGCGTTGGAATTTGAAACTGATTTTTGAGCAAAAATGAGTGTTGAGAAACAACAGAAAAATAGAAGGAGTAAATTTTTTTTCATCCAGATAAATGTGCACAAATATAATTATTCCTTCCGCACCAGCAATATCCAGTCTTCCTCCAGAAACTTATACCCAATATCGTATACAAACCGATACTCAGCACCGTTTTTGTAAATCTTTAAACTGGTGAAGAATTCGAAATCAATTCCCTCTGTTGTCAGTTTGCTTCGGGTAGTTTTGGCTTTGCCGTCCACAAATTTCTGTTCGGAAAGTATACGGTGATTTTTGCGCAGTTTATTATTAATGTTGCGCATCAGGTTTGATGAATCTTTGTTGTTTTTATTGTTAAAGGCGTTGCGGCAGCCATCATTACAGAACTTTTTATCGCTCCGCCCAATGATTTTTTCGCCACATTCCAGACAGTTTTGCATACCAGTCAATTGATAATCAAATATAAAAATTATTTTTTGGGAAAGTAGGGCGATTTAAAACCGGAACTATTCCTCGGCATCGGTAGAACTTCCAGTTAATACTGAAGTTATGATCAGCGCTGCGCCCATCAATAAAGCAAAGTACGTCATAGCGTCGTGAGTGCCTTGCAGACAGGCGTACAGCGCAGCACCGATGGTCAGCGCACCGATAATAATGACTGTAATTCGAATCGATTTCGTCATCGCGGATACTTTAAAAATAACATTTTGAATCCCAAACTGAAAACCTTAGCCAAAATACAAAAATTTAGATGATAACAGCCACATTATAAAAAGGATAAACATTTTGTGTGACAACTGGACCGGCTGTTAAACTGTAAATTTTTGTATAAAAGACTTACCAGAAGAAACCGCAGCTTTAAACGCCGCGGGTTCACTGTAGCCACGTGTAGGAGCAGTGTCTGGAAAACTTATCAAAAAAAAAGAAAGCAATGAAAAAAAAGTATCGTCTTTCGTAATTACACCTACTGCTTAGTTATTTTAATGGATTTTAGCTCTTTGTGATCTGCCGTCACTTTAATTATATATATGCCCGCAGGTCCTTTGATTTCAGAGATGATATTTTTAGATTCTCTGTAATTTTGCGATGAAACGATTTGTCCGGTTATATTTAATATTTCTACACTTACATCAGGATATTTTTTGTCGAGCGCAACCGTGAAATTTCCATTGGTGGGATTGGGGTATGCTTGTATTTGATGCAATTTGGAATCGCTTAGACTAAGTGTGAATGGAGATACAGCAAACAAACTGTATTTCCGGGAACTGCCGTCACCAAGGTCCGTGAGTGCACCGCTGCTTAAATTTACTGTGTAAAAATGGCTGCGTATGACTCCGCTTTTGTTTTGCAGTACGGCATACATTGTATTTGTACTGTGGTCAATGGTGAAGCTTTGGCCTACCGGATAAAAACCGTTCTGGTCCATAAGGCCCACTTCCGCGACCACTCCGGTTGAGAGATCAATGGTATACAGTTTTCCCGTTACCGAATCTGCAGCGTAACCCATGCCATTATTGTCTATTTCAAATGAGATGGCATTGGCGATGGAATTCAGTGGTCCGACCGGAGACAGAACGCCCGTTGCGATGTCAACCGAGTAAAGCTGTGAGCCGTTCTTATTATTGGGATCATGGCTCAGCGCATAAAAATGACCGTTGGTAACATTATAAGACAGCTGCGATAAAAACTGCTGCGCACTGACCACACCTGAAATTGTAGCCGCGTAATTTACTGCGCCAGAAGTTAAATCTACTATACCTAAATAATAAGTTGGATTTATGTAAACGATTGTGTATAAATTATTTGCGCTGTCGAAATCGCCACCTAACATATTGTATGCGTTGTTTGTTATTACATTTGGAATGGGGTAGTAGGGCCCGGCTAGCGGCAGTGTTCCGAATTGGCCAGGATTTGTAAAAAACTCCATAACGTAAGCATCGGTCGCGCCGAGGATGCTTCGGTTTTTATTTTCCTGCGCCGAAATAGTGGCGCAGGAAATGAAACAGGTGGCAATAAGTAATAATTTTTTCATTGTTTTATGTTTTAGTGTTAATGTAATCTTTAGTCCGTAACCTGGACTTTTGGCCATGCGGGAATTTTATCAGGCCACCAGATTAAATCTTATTTGCTAGGAAGTCTCATACATGGAAGCTATAAATCAAATGACTCCGAACAGATTAATCAGACCGAAGTTTTATTGCCGTAATTTCTTTTCAATAAAACAGATATCCGAAGTCATTTGTTTTAAAATTCAGCCACAAAATAAGCTATTGCTTAATTATTTTAAACGATTTAAGAGTCCTGTTGCCGGCATTAACCTTGATCAGATAAACGCCGGCAACACCTTTGATTTCAGAGGTAACTTTTTTTGTGTCCTTGTACTTCTCTGAAGAAATAATTTGCCCGGGCATGGTGAGTATCTGTACATTCACATCAATGTATTTTTTATCTAAATTGATGGTGAAAGGGCCAGTGGTTGGATTCGGGTATACGACGGTATTTTTACGTCCGGCTTGTTCCACACCCAACGTAATCGCGTTCTGTATTGCAAGCAGAGCATCCAGTTTTCCGTAGCCCCAAGTGTTGTTGGGAACGGTTCCTGTGAAAGCATCCTGTTTGCAGGAGTTTCGCAAGATCGTTTTGATTTGTGCCGCAGTTAAATCCGGATTTACTTCTAACATTAAAGCAATAATTCCCGTTGCTAGAGGCGCGGCAGCGCTTACCGCATTTTGTATTCCATAGAGTCCGTTGCTGTTTTGTGCCAGAGTGTTGGGTGATCTGCTGTAGTAGGTATTCGGGCTGTGCGCGCATAAAGCGATCTCTCCAGGTGCTGCAAAATCGGGTGCCAGCCTGCCATCCTGAGTGGGACCTTCACTTGAGCCGGGCCAGATTTCTCCCGGGCTGCCCTGCCCTGTGAAATGTCGGAAAACTCCATTAATATCATACCATCCCGGACTTATTACATAGTCTGTAGGTACAATATTCAGTTTAGCCGTCGCAAAATCATTGATGCTGCCTCCGGGAACTGCATAGGATTCAAATTTATTATTAATGGCAAAATTAGAAGGACTTAAGGAAGCGTTAAACTTTCCGTTAACAATGGTGGCGCCTTTAAGAATAACTTTATAAATGCCTGTTCCCGAAAAATCCACGATCAATTCTCTTCGGTAAGCGGTTGAACCCCAGCCGTCCTGATTACTGCCGCGATGCGCCATATAGATATCTCCCAGGTTTAGATCCACATAGCCGTTCGGTCCGCCAGGCGCTGTAAACGGGCCTTCTGTTGTGCCGTTAGGTCTTACAAAGCTTACCGTAAAACGATCATCTTCACTGTACCAAAGATCAAAACGCAGATTTCCTGCAACTGCTTTGTTCACAACTAATTCCGCGGTTTCACCCTGCGCAATATTTCCGGAGGCATTGTTTTCGCGGCCGCCATCGTCTCCGATCCCGCACACAAACGGGTGCCCGCTTGCAACATAGTCATCAATGGCTCTGCTGTATGTACTCGTACCATCTGAAGGACCGCCTAAAGAGCCAATGTTCATTAAAGTAACAGAGGGAAGGCCCAGTTCCGCTATCTTATCCTTGGCAAACTGTAATGCAATCGCAATATATGCGGGGTTCCAAAAGGCGGTTTGTCCGGGCAGGCCATTAAAAGACGGAAAAGCATCATGTGTAATTTTTATGCTGATGATGGTCGCTTTTGTTGCAACACCGTGAAACTGGCGGTCTGCCGTTCCGCTTCCATTACCACAAATTATACCTGTGGTGGCTGTTCCGTGACCGAACCTGTCCATCGACAACGGTGGTGCACTACTGTGCAGCGCAGTATTGATGGTGTTATGGTCGAATACGGTACCTACACCATAGGGATTATTTGGTGCGCCGGCTCCCGTCTGGTCGATCATATCAAAGATATAAGCAAACCTCGTATCACCGTTTTCATCGATGAAGTCGGGATGGCTGTAATCGATACCGCGGTCGATCATCACAACCAATACGCCTTCTCCTGTTAAACTGTACTGGGAGTAGACTTCGTTTAAGTTAACCTCGGCTCGCGGTATGGGACCCTGCCCAAAAAGGCTGTATGCGCAGAGGAAGCATAGAAGTGTAAATGTGTTTTTCATAGTGTTTGTGTTTAGTGTTTTGTTAATGAGATCTTATACTTATCATATAGCTGTAATTTTAATAATAGTTAAGTTGTAAATTGTTGGTAGGCTGCTATCATCTTCACGGGATGAAACCTGTTGAACTTTAATTTTGATGTCAAAGGTTGTAGCGAATTCATTTTGCTTGGACAAGATGATTTATCCCCGTTTGTTTGCAGTGTCTGTGGAAATACAACCGTGGTCCATTTGCAGGCCGATGGCAGGTAGATCGGTGGTATGGTTAGGATAAAATCCCGGATAAATCTAAGAGAAGAGAATATCCCAGGCGAAAACAGTTTAAAGCTCCACTGGTCGCCGGAAAAAATCTGACCGGAAAAATGGCTGCTAAAATTCTTCTAGCAACGGTTGTAAAGTTGAAGCGAACTGAATCATTTCCACAGATGGAGATTGGCAGATGAGAAATGGAATTAAAAATTAGTAAAGAAAATTCCCATCATTGCAGCGTAGATGTGATTGGTTTTTTCATCGTGATTGTGTTTTGTTTTGTGTCTGTTCGAGTGAGTGGTAAGTCTCTCTACCTTAAAATCTATTTCCTTGTCATGCGCTTTTTTAATAAAAAACGCAAAAAATATGAATTATCTTTCGTAAAAAACTCTTTGTGATAAACAAATATACAAATTAAAAATGAAGTTAAGAAAAATATAAAGCTCACGCAGTGCCGATGTATCATTCCATGTCGGATTTTTCCTACAAATTCCTTAATCTTAAAAAAGGGAAGGCCGAGAGAAAGTTGACTGACCATCGAGACACACCGCGGAATAAAGAGCCGGAGTTTCGTACTCTGTTCTTGTACGTTGTAAAATAGGAACGAGCGCGCACTGTTTTAATAAATTAGATCACCAAGATGCGCAAGCCTAAAATGGTGGTTAATAGTGGTTTAACTAAATTTCATAAACGGAAAAACAGACTTTAGCGCCAAACAGTATGCGTTGCAAAAAGGACTTTTGGGTGCTTAATACATTGAAAATGTTCCTCTGCTGAATATTCATAACAATCTGCAAAAATGCCTTTGTAAATTCAAAATGCAAATATTAAAAGTAGATTGCGCGTAAATCCCGCTAAATAATAAGATATTACTGTAAGTTTTTCACTTTCGGGAAGTTTAATACAAATGAAAGGATACAACATTAAATCAAAGAACATTATCAACAAACACAAAAATGTATTCGCTTTAAATTTTCTCTTAAAGTTTACTCCTCGTGCCCGTACATCTTATTATAAAGTTTGAGGTAATGTTCTTTTACCGCTTTTCTTTTCAGTTTTAATGTAGGTGTAAGCAATCCCATTTCAATGGACCAAAGTTCGGGAGTAAGCTCGAAACGCTTGATCTGTTCCCAACTGCCCAGTTTTGTGTTCAGGTAATCGATGTCTTTTCCTATTCTTTCCTTCAGTTCAGGACTGCTGGCGATTTCCGCCGGTGTTTCACCGATATTGATGTTTTTTCTGGCCGCCCAGGATTTTGCAAAATTGAAATCGGGCTGTACAAAAGCGCATGGCATTTTTTCGCCGTCGCCAACTACCATTACCTGTTCGATGAATTTTGATGCTTTTGCCTGGTTTTCAATGATCTGTGGTGCAATGTATTTCCCGCCCGAAGTTTTGAACATCTCTTTCTTCCTGTCCGTGATATGCAGATAGCCTTCATCATCAATATGTCCAATATCACCGGTTTTAAAATAACCGTCGGGTGTGAAAGCCTCTTTTGTCTGTTCTTCGTTTTTAAAATAACCTTTAAAAACGGAAGGGCCTTTAACTGTAATCTCACCGTCTTCCTGAATTTTCACATCCAGGTTTTCCAGCACATGACCAACAGTTCCAACTTTTATTTTCCCGAAACTGTTAACCGCAATCACCGGTGAAGTCTCAGTGAGTCCGTAACCTTCCAGAATAGGTATTCCGGCATTTTGAAACATTTTATTCAGCCGTGGCGACAGTGCCGCTGAACCGGACACCAGCGTAATGATATTTCCACCAAGACCTTCGCGCCATTTTTTGAAAACTAGTTTATCGGCAATGATTTCTTTCAACCCCGAAGGTTTCCCAATTTTTTCTTTTGCTTTATTTACGCTCAGTGCCCAGAGGAAAATTTTGGCTTTGATTCCGCCGGCGCTTGTTCCTTTATCGTAAATCTTATCGTACACTTTTTCCACAAGTCGCGGCACCACAGACATCAGATGCGGTTGCACTTCTTTGATGTTGTCGCCCATTTTTTCAATGCTCTCCGCGAAATAAATTGTGTAACCGTTATATTGGTACAGGTAAAAAAGCATCCTTTCGAAAATATGGCAAATCGGTAAAAAGCTCAGGATTTTAATTTCTTTATAATCAAGCCCTGGAATCGGCGGGATTCTTGGATTTGAACCCAGCACATTCGAGACTATGTTTTGATGTGTCAGCATTACACCTTTTGGCCGGCCCGTTGTTCCCGACGTGTAAATAATAGTTGCCAGATCTTCAGAATTAATGCTTTTCGCCAGATCATCAACCTCATTTTGGGTAGCTTCCTCTTTACCAAGATCCAGGATTTCATTCCAGTTCGCCGTACCTTCAATTTCATCAAAACTGAAAATTCCCTTCAGCGACGGAATATTTTCTTTTATCTTCAGCACTTTCTCCAGCAGCACACTGTCGGAAACAAAACAATACTGAACTTCCGCATTATTGAAGATATAATTATAGTCTTCGGGAGAAATGCTTGGGTAAACCGGAACCGATACGGCGCCGATCTGCGAAATTCCAAGATCCATAACTGCCCATTCTGTGCGTGTTGCCGTAGTAATCAGCGCAATTTTGTCGCCCGGTTTTATGCCGAGTTTCAGCAAACCGCGCGAAATTGAATTTCCCAGATGCAGATATTCCTGCGTTGATGTCTTTTCCCAAACCCCATTATATTTCGTAGCGAACATTTCATCCTGCGGATATTTATTCAGCGCTTCGTGTGCGAAATCGAAAATTCTTTTTATAGGCATAGCATGATTATTTATGGATATCTGCGGGCAACTTTCAACAGAAAAAATAGGGCCGCAGTGTGGTAAAAATATCATTTTTATTTTAAACCGCAAAACAGGATTTTTCTGTGCTGAATAAGGTTGTAATTTGCTTTTTTCTTAATGAAAATCTTTTAAAAAACGTCTTGTCTTCAATAAAGTGAAAGGTAATGAATATAAATTTTTTACTTTTTAGAAAAGTCGTATTTTTACCGACAATCAATATTTAATTTTATGAATTTTAATTTATCGGAAGAACAGTTGATGATTCAGCAGGCGGCGAGAGATTTTGCACAGAACGAACTTTTACCGGGCGTGATCGAACGGGACAATGCACAGAAATTTCCGCACGAGCAGGTAAAAAAGATGGGCGAACTGGGTTTTCTGGGAATGATGGTGGATCCGAAATATGGCGGCGCGGGAATGGACAGCGTTTCCTACGTTCTGGCTATTGAAGAGATCGCAAAAGTCGATGCTTCTGCAGCCGTAGTGATGTCTGTAAACAACTCGCTGGTTTGCGCTGGTCTGGAAAAATTCTGCAATGAAGAGCAAAAAATGAAATATCTGAAGCCGCTGGCAAGTGGCGAAGTCATAGGCGCATTTGCCCTTTCAGAACCCGAAGCCGGTTCCGATGCTACTTCGCAGCAGACTACAGCGGTTGACAAAGGTGATCATTACCTGCTGAACGGAACCAAAAACTGGATCACAAACGGTGGTAACGCCACTTATTATATTGTAATCGCACAAACCGATCCCGAAAAGAAGCACAAAGGCATCAATGCGTTTATTGTTGAGAAAGGTTGGGAAGGTTTTGCCGTAGGTCCGAAAGAAGATAAACTCGGAATCCGCGGAAGCGACACGCATTCACTTTTATTTACTGATGTGAAGGTGCCGAAAGAAAACAGGATTGGTGAAGATGGTTTTGGATTTAAATTTGCCATGGCAGTTTTAAACGGTGGCCGAATTGGCATCGCTTCTCAGGCTTTGGGAATCGCAAGCGGCGCCTATGAACTTTCGCTCGCTTACGCACAGACCCGTAAAGCCTTTAAAACAGAAATTATAAATCACCAGGCGATCGCGTTTAAACTTGCGGATATGGCAACCAATATCATGGCAGCCAGAATGCTTTGTTATAAAGCCGCAACTGAAAAAGATGAAGGCAAAGATATTTCTGAGATCGGCGCCATGGCAAAATTATATGCCTCGCAGGTGGCAATGGATACCACGATAGAAGCGGTACAGATCCACGGCGGCTATGGCTATGTAAAAGAATATCACGTTGAAAGAATGATGCGCGATGCCAAGATCACGCAGATTTACGAAGGAACTTCGGAGATTCAGAAAATTGTGATTTCGCGCAGCATTGCCAAAAAATAATTCTTAAACCGAGATAAAATGAGAAACAAATATGTTTGGTTAACAATCCTTTCCGTCGCAGTTTTGTTCGCAGGATTTATCTGGTACAAATATTATTTTGTATTTGGCGAAGGCGTAAAATCCGGTGTTTTAAATTACGCCGTGAAGAAAGGTAATGTGTTCAAAACGTATGAAGGCAAGCTCATTCAGCAGGGATTTGGTGCCAATTCCAAAACAGGAAGCCTGACCAGTTACGAATTCGAATTTTCGATTGAAGATGAAGCTGTTTTCAACCAACTCGAAGTAAACAACGGTAAGACTTTTGACCTGCATTACAAAGAATATCACGGTGTTCTGCCCTGGCGCGGTAATACAACGTATGTCGTAGACCGCGTGGTGAACATGAAATAAAAGCAAATCCTTTCGGTTATGAAAGGATTTCTTATTTTTAGGCAATGAAAGAAGTAATTTTAAAACGCGAAAGAATTTTCCATTTTCTGGCGCTCGGGCTCGTCGCTGTTTCTTTGTTCATAAGAGTTCCCGAACAGAAGCTGGGACTTTTAATGGCAGGTATTTTGGGCCTTCTGATCTTATCGCTGCTAAAGAAACAGAAATTACTTATTGGGATTTATGCTGTATTGATCGTAGCTGCCGTAGTTTTTTATTATTTAATGACGAGCGGTAAGATCAATTCTTTTTAGTGTCAGTTTAAAGATTGTTTCACATAAGAACATCCGGAATAATTCAAAACTGATTTCATAATCCGCAGGTGAGCACTAATTTCTAATTCTTCGGCAGATATTTGGAATAGTCCGGTTCGCTGAGGTCGTCGGGTTTGCTGTCCGCCGGTGCTTCCTCTAAATGATCATTTGCCAGCTTGTCGGTTACAACTGCATCATCCGGCACAGAATCTTTAGCCCTGGAGATTTCCTTTTTTCTGCGACTCTTTAAGATAAAGAAAAGGACAGCGGCGGCAATCAGGAAAAATGGCCAGAAGGGTAGAAGCGCCAGCACCATTTTCTTCACTAAATCAAATCCCTGCATAAAAGCACCCGAAGACTTAGAACCAAAACTGTCAGTTTTGCCGGCCTCGGTGCCGAACTGTTCACCGGCCATTTTTTCATTCTGCACCAGCGTTATTTCTACGTCACACATCTGCGCGGATTGATAATCTGTCCCTTCGGAGGTCATACTTTTCATTCGCACATCGCCAAGCTGCGAAGAAATGGTATTTACCAGATCATCAAAATTCTGCAGCGGAACTTTTATACTCAGTCGGTTACGCTGAACACCTTCGGTGCTGCTGAAATTTTCGGAAACGAGATCTGCATTGTTCTCCCGCACTTTTTGTTTTAAAGTTGCTTTCGCCGCCGAAAGATCATCGACTTCAATTTCCAGTGCCGCAGTTTTGGTAACCGGATTGTCCTGGCGAATGGATGGGATTGTGTTCATATCTTTTTGCGGTGGCGACGTAGAAAGGTTTTTATCTTCGGCTGGGCTTGATTTTACGCGTGTCTGTTTCAGGATCTTATCTGCGGTTCTCGTTAAAACTTTCAATGGACTTTCGCCACGGTTAATCGCGTCGTTGGCTGAATCCAGGGTTTTAGCCACATCGGTCCCTACTTTCACGTTTTTTGTAATCCTCTCAAAATCCCTGTTTATGGAATCTATGGTGTATGCGCCGCTTCGGATCGTGCTGTCGATCACTTTTTTCTGCCGTACAATTTCCGGAATGATGACTTTTTTGGCAATACCGTCGGAATCGCTGATCGATTTACGAATGGAATCCAGTGTTTTCAGGCGGTTACCGGTTTTATCGAAAATGCTGTCAGCGGTTTTTATGGAATCCGTAGTTTGTTGGATTGTGCTTTTGTCGCAGGAAATGAGCGCTGCAGCAAACAGAATGGCAAGAATTAGGTTCTTCATTTTTTGGTTTGAATTAATAACGCCAAAATGGAATCAAATAACATTCCTTATAAAAGAACCGCAACTTGCAATCGGTAGTTTTTTGGATTAATGGTTGTTGCAAATATTTTTGAAGGAAGTTTACAAAGCCATTCCTCAAAGAAAATCAACTCCAACTTTTTACGGTCAATTTAGATTTTGAAGTCATTAAAAATAAATAGCGATATCGCGAAAACGCCTATTCCTGCGCAAACTCACTGATAAAGTGTAATTTAACATTTGGGAACTTTTCCTGTGTCATATGTATCGTAAAGGAAGAATCGGCCAAAAACACACGCTGACCGAATTTATCGCGCGCCATAAATCGCTGTTTCAACCGCGCAAATTCCTGAAATTCTTCCGACTTTTCATCGGCTTCAATCCAGCAGGCTTTGTGAATGGAAAGTGGTTCGTAGGTACATTTCGCGCCGTATTCATGTTCCAGTCTGTACTGTATAACTTCATACTGAAGTGCACCAACCGTTCCGATAATTTTTCGGTTGTTCATATCCATAGTGAAGAGTTGCGCTACACCTTCGTCCATCAACTGATCGATGCCTTTGGCCAGTTGTTTTGCTTTCAGCGGATCATCATTATTAATATAGCGGAAATGTTCCGGCGAGAAGCTCGGCACACCTTTAAAGGAGATTTTTTCACCACCCGTCAGCGTATCGCCGATCCTGAAATTTCCCGTATCATGAAGTCCCACAATATCGCCGGGAAAACTTTCATCTACAATTTCTTTTTTATCTGCGAAAAAAGCGTTTGGTGATGAAAACTTCATTTTTTTATTTTCCCGTACAAGCAGGTAATTCTCATTTCTTTTAAAAGTTCCGGAAACGATCTTTACAAACGCCAGTCTGTCGCGGTGTTTAGGATCCATATTTGCATGGATCTTAAATACAAATCCTGTAAAATCTTTTTCCTCAGGCTTTACAAGTCGCGTATCGCTTTCTTTGGGTTGCGGCATGGGCGCGATTTCTATAAACGTGTCGAGAAGTTCGCGCACGCCAAAATTGTTCAGAGCAGAACCAAAGAAAACAGGTTGCAGATCGCCTTTCAGATAGTCTTCGCGGTTAAATTCCGGATAAACCGATTGCACCAGTTCCAGCTCCTCACGTAAAGTGGTGGCAGCTTTTGAACCAATAACTTCGTCGATATGTGTATCATTGATGTCGCTGAATTTTACAGCTTCACCCACTTTTTGTTTCTTTTCCTCCAGAAAAAGCTGAATGTTATTTTCCCAGATATTATAAATTCCCTGAAACTCGCTGCCCATACCGATCGGCAATGAAAGCGGCACTACGGTCAGTCCCAGTTTCTGTTCCACTTCATCCAAGAGATCAAAGGCATCTTTTCCTTCACGGTCGAGTTTATTGATGAAAACCAACATCGGGATATTCCGCATTCTGCAGACTTTTACCAGCTTCTCTGTTTGCTCTTCCACACCTTTGGCCACATCGATCACCACTATCACCGAATCTACGGCGGTTAAAGTCCGGTATGTATCTTCGGCAAAATCCTTGTGCCCGGGTGTATCTAAAATGTTGATCTTGTGATTTTTATATTCAAAAGCCAACACAGACGTCGCTACGGAAATACCACGCTGTCTTTCGATCTCCATAAAATCAGATGTCGCTCCCTTTTTGATTTTATTTGATTTTACCGCACCGGCTTCCTGAATCGCGCCACCAAAAAGCAGCAGTTTTTCAGTAAGTGTGGTTTTTCCGGCATCTGGGTGTGAGATAATTCCGAAGGTTTTTCGTTTTCCGATTTCTGTGAGGAGGTCCGCCATAATAAATTTTGAGACTGCAAAAATCGTGTTTTTTTATGGATTATAAAAACTGCAGTGTGCCGCGTTTTTTCCCGACCGCCAAACAGGGAACAAAAGCTTTATCAGATTTAATTTATATTTGCCCAATACAATTTTAAATGGTTTTACAATCAAGGAATAAAAAGTTCACTTTTGGCTGGAAAGGCGCCGGTGCACTTGTGGGCGGCCTATTTGCGGGCAGTTTGCTTGTTTCAGTTATTAATGTATTTTCAATTTTTGTATTTAATGTAAATCTGCAGTACAATGATTTTTATCTGATCATGGCCAACGCAGCGGCATTTATCGGCGCCATATTAGCCTTTGATTTCCTGATTGTCCGTCCCGAGACAGGGCGCAAACTGAATTTTAATTTTTCGCCCACCAATCTTACGACGTATTTTTTGATTTTTCCAATGATGGTTGGCATGATGTTCATCGCTGAATTTATCACCGGCCAAATCCCGGTTTCCGGTTCTTTCTTTGGTCCCTTTTACGACTATTTTTCGCGCCTAATGGAACAGATGACCAATGATAAGCCGACTTTGATCTTGCTTGCGGTAGTGATGGCGCCGCTGTTTGAAGAAATTGTTTTTCGCGGAATTGTTCAGAAAGGCCTTATAAACAAAGGTGTGAAACCGTGGAAAGCAATTGCCTTTTCGGCGCTTTTATTTGGTCTGGTCCATGGGAATCCCTGGCAGTTCGTTGGTGCGGTTTTGCTGGGCAGCGTTCTGGGCGTGGTGTATTACAAAACAAAATCGCTTCTGATGTCGATTCTGCTGCACGCTTTCAATAATTTATGTTCATCTGTGCTGATTTTCTACGGAAAAACAGAAAGCTTTTCCGAAACTTTTAAAATCTCTGAATATTATATTTTGCTCGCCGGACTTATTCTATTTCCTCTTTTTTATTATCTGTTTACCCGGAAATACCGCGTGCATTATCTGGATAATGAATAAGGCGGAACCTTGTGAAAGTTTTCTGCAGATTTTTAGAATAAAAAGAAATCGCGTACCTTATAAGTGTTTAAGTTTGGCGCAGTTCAGCTTTGACAGAGTTTAGTCGGGGAAACTCGAGATCAGTTAATATATTTTTAAGAATAATAAAAGAAAAAAATGGAAATACTTGTTGCCACGCATAACGTGCATAAAAAGGAAGAAATTCAGCAAATCCTCGGTGAACGTTTTACAGTTATGTCGCTTACCGATTACGGTATTCACGAAGAAATTGTGGAAGATGGTGAAACGTTTCACGAAAATGCCCTCATCAAAGCAAAATACTGTTTTGAAAAAACCGGTAAAGCAAGTTTGGGCGATGATTCCGGATTGGTGGTAGAAGCTCTGGACGGCCGGCCCGGAATATATTCAGCGCGCTATGCCGGAAATCACGACTTCGAAAAAAATATGTCAAAAGTCCTGCGGGAAATGGAAGGCGAAAAAAACCGAAAGGCATATTTTATTACCGTAATGTGTCTCGTAGATGATAGCGGAGTGCATTATTTTGAAGGACGCGTACAGGGGAATTTAACAGCGGAAATATCGGGAAGCAAGGGTTTCGGCTACGACCCCATCTTTATCCCGGAAAATCACGCGGTTACATTTGCCGCAATGACCGCGAGCGAAAAAAACATGATCAGTCACAGGAAAAAAGCCATCGACCGGTTTCTTACTTTTCTTAATTCCTGATTGTCCGGCGGTTTTCTGTCTCTGAATATCCGTAAAAAACCGTATTTTTGCAGCATATATATTTAGAACATAATGTTAGAGAAGATTGATGAGTTACTGATTGAAGTGCAGAATTTCACCTCCGCGAATAAAGACGAGATCGAGCAGTTTCGTATAAGGTTCAGTGGAAAAAAAGGTATTTTAAACGAAATCTTCGGCAAATTTAAAGATGTTCCAAACGAACAGAAAAAGGAATTCGGTCAGAAGATCAATACGCTGAAACAGGCGGTAGAAAGTAAACTTACCGACCTGAAAAATGCCGGAACCTCACAGATCATTCAGATTAAAGAAGATCTTACAAGACCTGGATTTCCTGCCGAGCTGGGAACGAGGCATCCGATCAATCTGGTAAAAAACCGGATCATCGAGATTTTTAAATCCATAGGTTTTGCCGTGGCCGACGGTCCTGAAATTGAAGATGACTGGCACAATTTTACCGCCCTGAATTTGCCGGAATATCACCCGGCACGCGATATGCAGGATACATTTTTTCTGGAGACCGATCCGGATATCCTTCTGCGTACGCATACTTCTTCTGTACAGATCAGATATATGGAAGAGAACCAGCCGCCGATCAGGATTCTTTCGCCGGGCCGCGTGTTCCGAAACGAGGCGATTTCTTCCCGGTCGCACTGCATCTTCCACCAGATCGAAGGTTTGTATATAGATGAGAATGTGAGTTTTGCAGATCTTAAGCAGACGCTGCAGTTTTTTACCACAGAACTTTTCGGTAAATCCAAGATCAGATTGAGGCCTTCATATTTCCCCTTCACGGAGCCAAGCGCAGAAGTAGACGTGTATTGGGGTTTAAACTCAGAAACCGATTACAGAATTACAAAAGGAACCGGCTGGCTGGAGATTATGGGCTGTGGCATGGTAGATCCTGCAGTTTTGCAGAATGTAAACATTGATGCCGACAAATATTCAGGATATGCTTTTGGTATGGGAATCGAGCGCATCGTGATGTTGCTTTACCAAATGGGCGATATCCGTATGTTCTTTGAAAACGACAAGAGAATGCTCCAGCAGTTTAAATCACTTTAAAAAGGATTTTTTAGAAATATAAAAGACCGTTTCTTTCTCAGGAAACGGTCTTTTTATTTATGAGTTAAATTTTTAATTTTTCTTTTTAAACCAATGCTTTGCCCGGTTATAATCGATGTAATATGTGAGTTTTAAGGATATATTATTCGCCATCGGTTCCGCAAAAAGCCGGTCGAAATTATCCTTCAGGCTTATCCGTGAGATATCTAAGTAATTCCCAACGGCATTTCTGTACAGCAGCGTTAACTGACTTCCAGGCGCAAACCACCACGAGTAGCGCAGATCAAGGTTCCAGGAATTGAACGTGCCGTCGCGGTTTTCTGTAAACCGGTCTGTGTCCGCCACGGTTCCGTCTGCATTTAAAGTATAGAAGTTTTTATAGGTCACCTCAGAGAAATAATGCCGGAAAGAAAGGTTGAGCGCCATTTTATCATTAAAGGTATATTGAGATGAAATGCTGTTTTCTACAGTAAACCGGTTGCGTTGGCCGATAAAAATATCGTCGGCACTTTTGCCGGTAAATCCACGGTCATTATTTTCATAATCAAAGGAGGCATTATAATACAGCCGTAAATGATCGGAAAACTTATAGCTCGGATTCAGTTCGTATTTTAAGATATACCGTCCTTTTTCGTTGTAAGCATAGTAATCGATATACGTATTGACACGGAATTTTTTGCGGCTGTCGGTATTAATGAAGATCCAGGGATTGATCATTGCGGGGATTTTCAGAAATCTGCCTTCAGTTCTGGCTTCGTAAATATCATTTTGACCGAAAGGCCATATCATAAGACCGCCACCGAAATTGAAAAAGTTTTTTGTCTGCATCTCGATGTTATTGTGAATGATGAATTCTGAGAAAAGATCCTGATCAAGTCGGCGCGTGTGCGTGAGTGTAAGATTGTAGTTTAACTGGTTGAGATTTCCCCGCGGCTGCAGGAACCGGTAAGAATAGTAGCCGCTTATTTTGTGAAAATTTGTCCGGTCGTAATATCCCAGATCACCAATATTATAATCTTTTGTCCTGAGGAAATAATTGGCGCCGAACCGGTTTTCGCCCGATATCTTATCAAAAGCACCGGAAAATTCATTTCCTTTTTCTGTTCCGTTTTCCAGGACAAAACTGGTTTTTGCCGCACCGGAATAACCGTAAGTGTTTTTTTTGTTTTTAATGTCGAACAGCAGCGCACTCACGTTGGCATCCCGAAAGTCGCCATTGCGCGTTACATTGGTATTCACCAGCGTTACCGAAGAATTCTCCCGGAACCTTTGGTCCAATACCAGCACATTATAATTTGTCCAGGGTTCTGCAACCTCCGTGCGTATTTCGCCCGTTTGAATATTTTGCAGTCTGGCACTCATTTTTTCCGTAATGCCATTAAAGAAACCAATACCCAATCCTTTGTTTGTGCGGCCAGAAACCTTCACAGCATTGAAGAGTTTTACTTTTTCCGGGTTCTCCAGGATTTCTTCATTCTCTTTCAATGTGGGAACACGCGACGGGTTTCCGCCGACCCGACGTGAATAGAAGAGATCACCCTTACTGAAAAGTTCTGTGCCTTCCGTAAAAAAAGACCGCTGCTCATTAAACTGAACTTCAAAAGGCGAGAGATTCAACACCGACTTATCGAATGAAGCCTGACCAAAATCCGGGATAAGTGTTACATCCAGCGTAAAGGCATCATTAATTCCGTATTTCAAATCCATGCCGCCATTGAAATCAGCGGTTGTCTTTCCTGCAAAATTATTCAGGTAAGCTGAAAAATAGGGTAGAAATGAAAGGCGCGTGGGTGGTTTTATATTTTCGATGCCGCCTAAGATCCCGTCGTAAAGCATATAGGAACCTTTTTTATTATTCACGAAATTCCAGTCGTAGATCGTACTTGTGCGGTTTACAAGCCTTAGAAAGTTTATTCCCCACTCCTGAACATCAGTTTTGGGAAAACGCAATTCCGAATAAGGAATTTTCATTTCTATGGACCAACCTTCATCCGTAATTTTTACCGCCGAATACCAAACGCCGTTGTAACTGAAATCTTCGCCAAAATCATTGGTAATTTTTGCGTCGCACTGCACGCCTGTAGGCAGCACCAGAAATTCGAGACTTTGTTGGTGGTCGTTGTAGCCGTTAATGGTTACGCCAAAAATATCATCATTTTCAATATTGTCGCGTTCCGTAAGTTCTCTTGATATTTTCGTCGGTTCGCTGTCGTAAAGCATGGCGCCGATGTAAATTCCGGTGTCATCATATAAAACTTTTACTTCCGTTCGTAACAGTTCAGAGGCAGGCATTCCGTTATTGGGCCGCCGTTCCGTGAACTGGGTAGCAGTTTTGGCAGATTGCCAGATTTCTTCATCCAGAATACCGTCAATTTTTGGTGCGGCTGAGATTTTCAGGGCAGTAAGTTTTTTCCTGCTGATGGAATCATTTTGCGTTTGCTGGGCTGCCAAATGAATGGAAAGCGCCAACAAAGCACAGGTTAAGAGTTTAGTGGTCATTGTCTGTTTTTTTATAAGACAACAGACCCTACTGCAATGTTACATACCGACAAAAAAAACCGGCCGAAACCGATCTTTATATTAATTTTTCTTAAAACTGTAAAGGATATTTTACATTTCTGTAAGAATCCAGGCTGGCTTTCAGCGAACCAACTGCCAGTTCGGCTTTTATAGAAATGGGAATCAAATTCCTGTCGTTACTCACCCAGAGTGTAACACCTTCTTTATCTTTAAATACGCGCCCGCTGATGACCTGCGGAATAATTTTCAGACAGTTGATGGTTCCGAATTTTGTACTCACATTCTCAGTCCCAACCACCTTCAGCTGAAAAGGGAACAGTTCATCATCAATCCACACATCCAGCTTTTTCACGGTGCCTACCTTCAGTTCGCCCGGTTCCAGACTGCGCAGATAATAGAAAGCAGAAAGCATGTCCTGCACATTTTTCACGGTCTTCACTACTTTCGAGGTGTTCTTTTCTTTATCTGTAAGGATCAGCGTTTGGTTATCCTGATTAAAAACGGTCTGCAAATGCTGCGTATATCCGCCTTCTTTCACATTCCGTACGTAGAAGCTGGGCAGCGCGGTATTGTAATTAATGAAACTTTCGTAGTTATCTTCCACCTTAAAAAAAGCACGAACAGCACCTGTAGTCCGGCCGTAACCTTTTACATAAAAATGCGGTTTGCCCTGAAATGTGGTTTTAAGAGTAGTTAAAGTTGCCGTGCCGGCATTCAGAATTCCGTAATGGATTCTGTAGTTTAAAACTTCGCCGGATTTTATATTATCGAATTTTTGGGCGAATCCCAAAACGGAATAAAGTATTATAAATGCGCTAAAAATCTTTTTCATGCCGAGTGTTTTGCAAAAAATTTGCCATAAATGAAAAACCTCTCTTTCATGGTGTTTTTGTGTCATAATTAGCTACTGTATGCAAAGCGCTGTTCTTTTATTTTTCTTAAATTTGCAGAAATAAATTTTACAAAAAAATCATCGATGATTACAAGTGATATATTGATTATAGGAGCAGGTCCTACGGGTCTTTTTGCAGTTTTTGAAGCCGGTCTACTGAAGTTAAAATGCCATCTGATCGACGCACTTCCGCAGGCGGGCGGTCAGCTTACCGAACTTTATCCCAAAAAACCTATTTTCGATATTCCGGGTTTCCCTTCGATCAACGCAGGCGAACTTGTTGATAATTTAATGGAGCAGATCAAGCAGTTTCAACCCGGATTTACTTTGGGAGAAACCGCAGAAACCCTGAAAAAGCTTGACGACGGAACATTTGAAGTCATCACCAACAAAGGTACGGTGCATCATGCGAAAGCTGTAGCAATCGCGGGCGGCTTAGGCACTTTCGAACCACGCAAACCAAGTCTGGAAAATCTTGCAGATTATGAAGAAAACGGTGTAGAATACTTTATTAAAGAACCTGAACATTTCCGAAACAAAAAAGTAGTGATCGCCGGTGGTGGAGATTCAGCTTTAGACTGGAGCATCTTTCTCGCGGAGATCGCAAGTGAGGTGACTTTAATACACCGCCGAAATGAATTTCGTGGCGCGCTGGATTCTGTAGAAAAAGTGCAGGCGCTGAAAGACCAGGGAAAAATTACCATGATGACTCCTGCCGAGGTTGTAGGTTTGAAAGGAGAAGGCAAACTAACCGCGATCACCGTAGAAAAAGAAGGTGAAACCTTCGATCTGGAAACCGACTACTTTATTCCGCTTTTCGGACTTACACCAAAACTCGGCGCTCTGGCCGACTGGGGACTTGAGATCCAGAAAAATGCGATCGTTGTAAATAATGCACTGGATTATCAGACAAACATTCCCGGCGTGTATGCGATCGGAGATATCAATACCTATCCCGGCAAGCTGAAGCTGATTCTGTGCGGTTTCCACGAAGCTACATTAATGTGCCAAAGTGTCTACAATATGTTGAATCCCGGCAAAAAATTCGTCTTAAAATATACCACAGTAAGTGGCGTCGACGGTTTCGACGGTACACGGAAAGAAGCCGAAAAAGCAGTTGTTAAAAAAATCGACTAAGATCTGAAAGCCCAAACCATTAGAACGGAAAAAATGCAGGATATACATATAAAAATTACAGACCGGAACGGCGAAACACACGATGTGATTGCGCCCACAGATATGTCGATGAATTTGATGGAGGTTATTCGCTCCTACGAATTAGCTGACGAAGGCACAATTGGCGTTTGCGGAGGAATGGCCATGTGCGCGTCCTGCCAGGTTTACATCAATGACGGTGCAGATAAACTGCAGGAAATGGGCGATGAGGAAGATGCTATGCTTTCGGAAGCTTTTCATGTACAAAGCAATTCCCGCTTAGGCTGCCAGATCCATATCTCAGAGGAAATTGATGGTCTGGAAGTCGCAATCGCTCCATATCCATAAACAGAAAATTACGCTGAATATCTTTGAAGATCATTTGACCTTTCTGAGTCGCAGATAATATTTGCGGCTTTTTTTATAAATAAACTTTTAATTAATTAAAATTAAAATAACTGAATCGGCTTTTTTTTATGAAAATTTTCCTCATGAGCGGCTGCAATCATGAATATTGTTGCGTAACTTAGCTGGTATAACAAATTTTAGCGTAGTGATTTACCGCGTTTTTCATCCCTGCCCCGAACTTTCAGATGTCGTAGAATATTACTGGTATTCAAAGGTCGATCTGGAAAATGCTGCCGTTCAGTTGTACGCGACTCCTTTACTTCAGGGCATGGCGTTCAATTTTAAACAGCAGTCAGAACATCATGAATATAACGGACAAACAGTTACACTTTCGAAGCAGGCTTATATCTTTGGGCAGCCAACCTGTCCGCGGGTAATCACAACCAGTGAAAAAGGCGTTGACATTATCGGTGTGAAATTCAAAGCACTTGGGATTTCAAAGATTACAGGTATTAATATGGAACACATGGCGGATCAGATTATTGCCGCTGAAGATATCTGGCCGGTAGGATTTGATTTTTTGTGTGATGAAATGCAGTCTGCGCCGTCACTCGAAGCCACCGTCGAGGTACTCGAAAAATTCCTATGCCGCGAAATGTATAAAACTTCCGTTCATTACAGGATCCAGAACGCACAGAATGCGGTTGCACTGATCACCGGTTCCTGCGGCCAGCTCGAAATTGCCGATGTGCAGAACATGACAAATACCTCAAGAAAAACTTTGGAGCGGGCATTCCTTAATTATCTTGGCCTTACGCCTAAATTTTATGCGCGTATTATCCGCTTTAATGCGCTTAAAGAATATCTCGTTTCAAATCCACAAAACGAAAGTCTGACTTCCCTCGCGTATGATCACGGATTTTATGACAGTTCCCATTTGTCTGCGGAATTTAAAAGATTCTCCGGATGTACACCCACTGGATTTCTGAAGACATTGCCGCGCGAAGTTTCTCTTACTTAATTACACCTTGCCTTTTTTTCTTCATCAGATAGAAAGCAAAAACTCCTTTTGTCCTTTTTTTCCTATTTCGATGTCTGCCGGAAATCTAATTTTACAGAATGTTACGTCACGGGATTTTTCTTTTAAAAAGATACAAAACGGTATCTCGCGGGAACATTAAATATGACCATCACAGTAAAAACAATTGAAATGAAAAATTTAAAAACGCTCGGTTTTGTCCTTCTGGCAGGAATGTTTAACAAATGTGAAGCAAAGGAAAAAATGATGATTTCTGAAAATGTAGGCTTTCAATCAAAAACAGCAGTTTACGTCGCAACAGCGAAATTATTAATCTTTAAAAGTGCAAAACCAAAACATTCAGTCTTGAAAGGGACTGAGCCGCAGGTTTAAACGCGCAGAACGCCCCGGAAGCCACGACCGGCGTAATACGATTCGGCACCATTGTGATATACGAAAACCGTGTCGTACCGCCGGTCTCCGAAAACAGCACCACCCAGTTTCCGGATATTTTCAGGAGTTTTCAGCCAGCTCGACGTTTTTAGATCGAATTTGCCGACTGTCTGTAAATACCGGTATTCTTCTTCGGTCAACAACTCAACTCCCAAAGCCTCTGTCGCTGTAACCGCATTGCCGGCGGGCTTATTTTCTTTTCTTTTTTCGAGAGCTACCTGGTCGTAACATAGGCTTCGCCGCTGTATCGGACTCTCCGGCACGCAGTCCATGAAAAGATATTCACCTGTATTTCCATCAACTCCCACCACATCGGGTTCGCCACCTGTCTTTTCCATATTTTTCAGCGATTCCAGCTTTTCGGGATATTTTTCGAGTTTCTTTTTAATGTCTTTCCAGCTGAGGTTCGCATGCCGGTTTTTGTTATTTTCAAAACGCGCTTCCAGTAATTGAAGAAGCTCGGTAGAGGAATTTTTATTGGTCATGTTGGAATCATTTAATAGGTTAAAAGTAGTGAATTTCTCTTTTTAGAATCAACATCAGTAAATTTCAAAAGTGAATTGAAAAATAAGTTGCACAAAAATTGATACTTCCTTAACCACAAATAAATATTACAATGGATACAACAGCAGAAAGAGAGCGGAATGTGGGAAATTTACACGGCAAAACAGTCGTTATTACAGGTGGGACAAGCGGCGTAGGACGTGCAGCTGCAGAGGCTTTTGCCCTTGCCGGCTGTAACGTGGTTGTTGCCGCGCGTGGGCAGAAAGGACTTGATGAAACTGTGGCGCTTTGCCACGATCTGGGTGTAGTTGCTCTTGGCGTGCAGACCGATGTGTCAAATGCAGAAGATGTAAAAAATCTCGCCGAGCGCGCGCTCCAGTTTAATGGCCGGATCGACATCTGGGTAAATAACGCCGGCGTGATGGCAAGCGGAAAATTCGAAGATATACCGCTTGAAAGTATGGAGCAGGTCGTGAAAACCAATCTTTTGGGATATATGCACGGCGCGTACGCCGTTCTGCCAATATTTAAAAAACAAAAAGAAGGAATTCTGATCAACAACGTGTCGATAGGCGGTTATATGCCGGCGCCATATTCCACAGCCTATTCAACTACGAAATTTGGGATACGTGGAATGGTCGAAGGATTGCAGGGCGAAGTTTCGGATGAACCAAATATTCATATCGTCGGACTATATCCGGGAATTCAAAGGTCTACCGGAAATATGCATTCGGCGAAATACTCCGGTCTTGATTTTAAAATTCCGCCGTTTTCTACAGACCCGCGTCAGCTTGCCGGTTATATGGTTGAAGCCGCGGTTAATCCGAAGAAAAGTTTCATAACTGACGGTTACGCCGCGGTGATGAAAGTTTTGTACGGTCTTTTCCCGAAAGCAATCATTAATACCGCTTCTGCCGCGATGAGGTTGGTGATGAAAGAAAATGCCACCACGAATACAGATGGAAATGTAAATTATCCCTCTGAAAGTCCGATGAGAATTTATGGCGAAATGGCAGTGCCGGTTCCTTCGAAAAAAACGCAAACCGTTTTGATGATGGGCGTTGGATTAGGTCTGGGATTTCTGCTTACAAAATCATCGAAAAAGAAAAAAAATAAAAATAAAACCAAGCGCGCCGATGCGCGATAAAAGTGAAAACCCTGAAATTCAGGGTTTTTCTTTGTTTAAATTCTTTGTAATCATTTCGCAAATTTGATATGCCCGAATTTTATCCCTATAAAAGTTGTGGCTTTCGCCTTTAATGAGAG
Source organism: Kaistella palustris DSM 21579 (assembly GCF_000422265.1). GTDB lineage: Bacteria > Bacteroidota > Bacteroidia > Flavobacteriales > Weeksellaceae > Kaistella > Kaistella palustris. The sequence goes on along the minus strand of NZ_AULL01000013.1, from coordinate 192,349 downwards.
TTTCGGGCAGTCTCATACTTTCATACCATTTCTTGTCGGGTTTGTAAGGATCGTTTTCGCCATAGATCAGTTGTGTAACAACGGCAGGCTTTTCAGTTTCTTTCCGAAGTCGGGTAGAGGAGACCGCATAGATATTTCTGCACGATAATCCCTGCAGGCAACTTTTCCACGCCACAGTTCCGCCAATGCTGAAACCCAGAATTGTGCTGGCATTAACTTCAAGTTTTACTAAATTCTCAACAGCTTTGCTAATGCCTCCTTCTGTAAACTGCCCGTGTAATTCGGCTTCGCCGATATTATGTGTGGGAATTTCTGCGAGTACGCGGCAATCGTAATATACAGTCTCGAACAGCGGCTTGAGGATTTCTATATAATATGAAACCCAATCGGATTTCGCTTTTCCCCACATATCAGAAAGTATTATCAGCCGTGGTTTAAAGTTTTTATCCAACATCATCAGGCAATAATTATTTAAATGTACAATTTCATTTTTTGACAGTTGATCAAGCCAAAAAAATTCAAAAAAAAACAAAACGCACCTCACATTTTGTTTTTTATTTCTGAATGTTTATTTCACCGGAATTTCCGCTAAGATCTGTTTTACAAATCCCCAGAATTTCTGTACCGAAGGAATATTTGCTTTCTCGTCGGGCGAGTGCGCGCCGCGGATTGTAGGTCCGAAACTCACCATTTCCATTTCGGGATAATTTGCACCGATAATTCCACATTCCAGACCTGCGTGGCAGGCGACGACCTGTGGCTTCTGGCCAAAATCTTTTTCGTAAATTTTCTCCATCAGTTTCACGATTTCCGAACCGGGTTTTGGTTTCCAGCCGGGATATGAACCACTGAATTCCACTTTCATATCTGCAAGTTCGCATACTGATTTTAACTGTTCTGCCACAGCATATTTAGTGGATTCTACTGAGGAACGGGACAGGTTCATAATCTTTAATGCACCATTGTTCAGTTCTACGCGTGCGACATTATTTGAAGTTTCTACGAGATCGGCCACATCAGGTGACATTCTGTAAACCCCGTTGTGAAGCGACTTCAAAACAAGAATAATTTTTGCAGAATCGTCTTCGGAAATTGCCTTATCGGCAGATGAAAATGTTTCGATATTAATCTGAAGATCCTTCTCGATGTCTGCAAATTCTTCCATTATCGCTCGCCGAAGATTGTTTGCCTCATCCACGAATTCAGCACTATTGCGGACAGAAATCACAGCATTGGCCTCCCGTGGAATGGCATTGCGCAAACCGCCGCCGTCAATCGAGATCAACTGCAGATTCTGTTTTTCAAGTCCGGTGTATAAAAGTCTTCCCAGAATAATGTTCGCATTACCAAAACCTTTGTGAATATCCATGCCGGAGTGCCCACCCTGTAAACCTTTGACCGTAATTTTTATAGTCTGACCTTTGGCTTCTTCCAGGTTATAGGTTTGTGAAGCGGTAACGTCGATTCCACCTGCACAGCCAATGTCGATTTCATCATCTTCTTCAGTATCAAGATTTAAAAGTATTTCCCCTTTTAACTGATGTGGTTTCAGCCCGATCGCACCGGTCATTCCGGTTTCTTCATCAATAGTAAAAAGCGCTTCCAGCGCGGGATGCGGAATATCATTGCTCTCCAGTACGCTCATAATAGTTGCCACACCAATTCCGTTGTCGGCGCCAAGCGTGGTTCCCTTTGCTTTTACCCAGTCACCATCAACTTCCATAGCAATTCCCTGCGTTTCAAAATCAAAATCTATATCGCTGTTTTTTTGGCAAACCATATCCAGGTGTGACTGCATTACGATGGGTTTTCTGTTTTCCATTCCCTGTGTGGCGGGTTTTCTGATGATCACATTTCCCACTTCGTCAACCGTAGTTTCCAGATTCAAATTTTCGCCAAAATTCCTAATGAATTCAATTACCTTTTCTTCTTTTTTCGAAGGTCGCGGAACGCTGTTCAGGGCGGCGAAATTCTTCCAGATTATCTGAGGTTCTAAGTTTGCTAATTCCATTTTAAAATTTATTTATCTCAAAAATACGAATAAAAAAACGCTCCCAAAATATTCGGCAGCGTAATCTAAAAATTTTAGGAATACATTAACACCCGCATTCACCGTAGATTGGTGTCACGGTTTTTTCACCTGTTTTATTTTCTACCGTCATTGTTCCCTGAAACATCATTACTTCTCCGAGTTCTTTTACTTTCTGACCGGTAATGGAAATGGTAAAGTCACTGTTTTTAATTGTTTTGCTGAAGTTTTCGGGATCGAAGTCGCCTTCCTTCATTTCAAACTTTATCATTTTTCCGTTGGTCTTTATAAAAGCATTATTACCGTAATCATCAATATAAATATATTTTTCATCGTCGAAATCTGCTTTATTAGCAGAAAAATAACATGAACAGCCATTAACTTCGGGGGGAAATGCAAAAGTCTCCAGATGGATCTGATTCGGGATTTCGCCAGCAGAAACAGTTCCGGAATCAGTTTTAAGTGAAAGGGAATCCTGAGCTGTTTTCAATCCGGATGTATTTCCATCTTTTTGGCAGGAGATAATAAATATAAGAGTCGTAATAAGCACAAGTTTTTTCATAAAAATATCCTATTAATTTTTAACCGCGGGAACGTTCCAGCAGCACCATCATCAGTAAACTCAATACCACCAAGGTTTCATCTTCATCATCAATATCAATCAGCCGGTCTAACTGAAATCTTCTTCCAATAAGTGACGGCATTTTTTTCAGTCTGAAAAATTCTTTTCCGTTCCTGTCTTTAACGGTGTACGAAGGATTGAGGAAATATCCGGTAAACATACCAAGCACCGGGATTTCGCCAATAAATCCATCCAGAACTTTCACCCAGGCGTTATCCTCATTCACTTCAAATTTGAACTGATCATTTTCATCGAGAATTTCATAATGAGATTTCCAAAGTGAGCGCATACCTTTACGCGCCATTCTGCCGAACTTTTTATCATTTACAACATCTGTGAGCGAATAAGAAGCGTTAAAATCGATCCATTGGTTGGCCTGAATGCGGAACAGCTCCTGCGTGCGGCTTTCATTTTGGAAAACAATTACATACTCCTTCAGTCGGAACATTTTCTGCCGCACATAAGCAACGTAATTACCGTTCCTGTCGGTTATATTGAAGTCGCTGGAAAGGGTAGTGATCTTAAACTTGAAATCGAGCGGGTAATTTAGATTTTGCAGAGCCATGGTTTTATTTCCGTAAAGATAGGGAAATGATACAATTTGGTTTTCACTATTTTGAACTTTCCCTGCGGTACTTTATCTTTGCGCAATGGATTATCCGAGTAGAGTTTTAGCAAAAGCGGTTGAAGAAATTTCCGGCCTGCCGGGCATCGGCAAGAAATCTGCTTTACGGCTCGCGCTGCACCTTCTGAAACAGCCGCAAAGCCAGGCACTCACTTTGGGAGATTCGCTAAAGAAACTTGTGACCGAAATTCAGTACTGCGCCGATTGTCATAACTTTTCCGATTCCGAAATTTGTGAGATCTGCTCGAACCCAAAAAGAAATCCTGAGATTTTATGCGTGGTTGAAGATGTACGCGATGTAATGGCGATTGAAAATACAGGAAAATTCCGTGGAAAATACTTGGTCCTCGGTGGTAAGATATCGCCAATGGAAGGAATTGGTCCGAACCAGCTGAACATTTCGTCGATCGAAAAAAAACTCGCTGCAGGTGAGATAAAAGAGTTGATCTTTGCGCTCAGCGCCACCATGGAGGGCGATACGACCGCTTACTATATTTACCGCAAGTTCAAGAACGCAGACGTTAACTTCTCCACCATTGCTCGTGGAATCTCCGTTGGCGATGAACTGGAATATGCCGACGAAATTTCCCTCGGCCGCTCGATTCAAAACCGTTTACCTTATAACGAGAAAGATTAAGCGCCGCGGCGAAGTTTTTCCTATTTTAGCACTGAATTTTTTATAAAAGTTTTCTGCGCATGATTTCCGTAATTATTCCTGTTTATAATGCTGAAGAAAGTATTTTGCGTGCTTTGAATTCCGTCAAAAATCAGACTGCTGCTGAAAGCTTTGAAATTATTACTGTTAATGATGGTTCCACGGATAAAAGCCGGCAGATCATTGAAAATTTTAAAGCAGAGAATAAAGACCTAAACCTTATTATTATTGATCAGCAGAACGCAGGAGTTTCCGCTGCAAGAAATGCCGCGATGAAAATTGCAAAAGGTTCCCACCTTGCCTTTCTGGATGCTGATGACGAATGGCTGCCGGAAAAAACAGCGAAACAAATGCACATTTTCCACAATGCAGGTTTCCCTGTCGATTTTTTGGCAACAAGACGTGTGAATCATGTGCTGAAATATCCTTACACCGATTTCAGAAATAATTTATCTGCAGTTACTTTTCGTAAATTGATGTTCAGAAATGAAGCGCAGCCCTCCACTGTAATTTTAAAACGGGAAATTTTAGACAACACAGGTTATTTTGATGGCGGCCAGAAGTACGGAGAGGACATAAATTACTGGCTGAAAATTTCTGAGAAAGATAAGATGTATATCTTAAATGAAGAATTGGTTTTTGCGGGCGGCGGAAAAAGATCTTTCGGCATTTCCGGTCTGTCGGCCAATTTAAAGGAAATGGAAAAAGGATTTCAGAAAAATCTGCGCGAAATGTTACGGTTAAATAGGATTTCAAAAACAGAATATCATTGCTATCGGTTTTTTTATCAGTTAAAATATGTGGCGAGAGTTTGCCGCCATAAATATTTAAAACAAAAGGGAAAATGAAGTTATCGGTCATTATCGTGAATTATAACGTCACAGAATTGTTGCGGAAATGCCTGCTATCTATTGAAAATTATGTGATCAATATTGATTATGAAGTAATTATCATTGATAACGATTCGCCGGATAAATCCTGGAAAACATTAATAAAGGAATTCCCGCGCTTTAGGTTTATAGCAGCCGATAAAAATGAGGGATTTGCTGTGGCTAATAACAAAGCCGTGCGCGAAGCCCGTGGCGAGTACATTCTTCTGCTGAATCCTGATACCGAATTTGAAAAGCCAGATCTTGCCGCTGTGATTAATTTTGCCGACACTCAGGTAAATCTGGGTTGTCTGGGTGTGCGAATGCATGATTCCAAGGGCAGGTTCCTGGCGGAAAGCAAAAGATCGGTGCCGGATATGTTTAACTCATTTGAAAAGTTATTTACCAATTTCAGGAAAAATACCGCCAAATCGTATTACCGAAACGACATTGATGAATATGAAATCGCGAGAGTGGAAATCATCACCGGCGCATTCCTTTTAATGAAGAAAAAACTTTACCAGGAGATCGGAGGTTTGGATGAGCGCTACTTTATGTACGGAGAAGACATTGATTTGTGCTACACCTTGCTGCGCAGAAAGTATCAGAACTGGTATTACGGCAAAACTTCCATCCTTCATCATAAGGGTGAATGCACGGTTAAGGATTTTGTGTATCTGGAACGGTTCTACGGGGCGATGCAGATTTTTATTGATAAATATTATAAAAAGCCGAAACCACTTCAGCACAGTTTTTTGTCCGCCGGTCTGAAGGTAAGGCACCGAATGGAACGAAATAAAATAAAAAGAGGTTCAAAATAATGAACCTCTTTTTTATTTTCGTTAAAAAACTCTATGCTTAATTTGCTGCGGGAGCAGGCATTGTAGCTGCCGGATTGTTGGTAGCCGGAGCGGTTTGCGGTGCCGGAGCTTCCTGTCTTGCCGGTGCACCCTTCACAGGTGTGATCGGCTTCGCAGTTAAAATAACACTCACCAAAATCAGAACCACAATGATCGCGCCTAAACTCCAGGTCGCTTTCTCCATAAAGTCGTTGGTACGCTGTACACCGAACTGGGCTGAAGAAGTTCCGCCAAAAGTTCCGGAAAGACCGCCGCCTTTTGGATTTTGTGCCATAACCATTACGATGAGCAGAAGGCTCGCAATCATGATCAGGATCATGAATAAGGTAAATATTGTATTCATTTTTTATTTCAGAGTTTTCGAAGTGCAAATATAACTATTTAAAATTATTCCAAAGCAAAAAGGTGGGGTAAAATATTAAAAATCTGCAGGGAAATTCAGGATATACGTTCATTAATTCAAAAAATACCGAGCAGTTGAGTGTGCCGTTGTATTATCTTTTGAGAAGTCTTCTGAAAAAAAATCTCTAAAAATTTACGTAAATTTACGCCAACTTTTTTGTACTTATGGATTATTTGAAAGGATTAAATGAAGCGCAATATGACGCCGTAACCACGCTCGAAGGGCCGCTGATGGTTCTCGCCGGCGCGGGTTCGGGCAAAACCCGTGTGCTGACCATGCGCATCGCCCATTTGATTACCAACCTCGTGGATCCCTTCAATATTCTGGCGCTCACCTTTACCAATAAAGCCGCAAAGGAAATGAAGAGCCGTATTGCAAAAGTGGTGGGTGACAGTGAAGCCCGAAGTTTGTGGATGGGAACTTTCCACTCTGTGTTTGCCAGAATTCTTCGCAGTGAAGCGCATTACCTGGGTTTTCCTTCGAACTTTACGATTTACGATTCGCAGGATTCGCTGAACGTGCTGAAGAAAGTATTAAAAGAAATGAATATTGATGCGGATCTGTACAAACCTAAAAAAGTGCTCGCCCGCATTTCAAATTACAAAAATAATCTCATTACCGTAAAGGCCTACTTTAATAATCCGGAGCTCATCGAATCTGATGAAAGGGCCAATATGAAGCATATCGGCGCGATTTATCAGAAATATGTAGAGGCCTGCTACAAAAATGGAGCGATGGATTTTGATGATCTTTTGTTAAAGACAAATGAACTGCTCACGCGTTTTCCGGAAGTTCTTGCCAAATATCAGGATCGTTTTCGGTACATTTTGGTCGATGAGTACCAGGATACCAACCATTCCCAGTATCTGATCGTTAAAGCCTTAGCCTCCAAATTTGAAAATATTTGCGTGGTGGGCGATGATGCGCAGTCAATCTACTCTTTCCGGGGCGCAAATATTTTCAATATCTTAAACTTTAAAAAAGATTATCCCGATGCGAAAACTGTTTCGCTGGAACAGAATTACCGCTCAACCCAGAATATTGTAAACGCTGCAAATGTGGTGATTGCGAAAAATGTGCAGCAGTTTAAGAAAAATGTATTCAGCGAAAATGAAGAGGGCGAGAAAATTAAAGTTTACCGTTCACTTTCCGATGCCGACGAGGCCAACTTTGTAGCCTCAAATATTTGGGAACAGCACAATTCGCTGCAAAGAAAATTTACAGATTTTGCCATTTTGTACCGCACCAATTCCCAGACACGTGCCTTTGAAGATGCCCTGCGCCGCAAGAATATTCCGTACCGCGTATTTGGCGGTCTCTCATTTTATCAGCGTAAAGAGGTAAAAGACCTGGTAGCTTACCTGCGGCTTTTGGTGAATGAAAATGACAGCGAAGCGCTCTTCCGCGTAATCAACTATCCCGCCCGGGGAATCGGTGAAACCACTCAAAATAAACTGATCGTTTTTGCAGGCTCCCAAAACATTACCGTTACACAGGTATTGGGTAACCTCGGTTTTTACGCGCCGAATCTGAACCTGAACAACGGTATCCTCACGAAACTTGCAGACTTCTGGGCGATGATCAAAGCGTTTCAGGTCATGTTGAAAGAGGAAAACGCCTACAATGTCGGAATGGAAGTGGCGAAACGCACTGGCCTGATAAAATTCCTGAAAGACGACCAAACACCGGAAGGTATCTCGCGTGTTGAAAATATTCAGGAACTGATGAACTCCATGCAGGGATTTATTGAGGAGCAGCAGCAGATAGAAGACGGCGATCCGTCGCTCTCAAACTTTCTGGAAAATATTGCGCTTTCCGCCGATACGCAAACCGATAAGAACGATGATGGCGACAAAGTTTCACTTATGACCATTCACCTTTCCAAAGGTCTGGAGTTTCCCGTGGTTCACCTCGTTGGTCTGGAGGAAAATCTTTTTCCGAGTTTTATGAGTTCCTCAACCCGCGAAGAGGTGGAAGAGGAGCGCAGGTTGTTTTATGTGGCGCTGACACGTGCAGAGAAGCAGGCATTTTTTACCTACGCAGTTTCGCGTTTTCAGTGGGGCAAAATTACCGATGCGGAACCTTCGCGATTTCTCAGCGAAGTTGACGCCGAGTACCTCGAATTTATAAATCCTGCGGTTGAAAGCCGTTATGTAAACCATTCCGGAATTACCTCCAACATTTTTGATGATCTGCCCAGCGAACCGCGCTTTTATAAAAAGAAAGACGAAAAGAAAACCATACAGCGAAACGAGCCGTTGCAGGTTCCTCAGAACTTAAAACCTGTATCTACCGCTAAAATCATCAACCCAAGCGGCAATTCCTCTCAGGATATTGAGGTCGGCGATCAGGTGCGGCACGACAGGTTTGGCGTAGGCGAAGTGATTTTTTTAGATGGTACCGACCCGCAAAACATTAAAGCAAAAGTGAAGTTTCAGCATGAAGGCGAGAAAAATCTTATTCTGAAGTTTGCAAAACTCACCAAGATTTAAAACCGAAATAAAAGGGTAAATCATTTAAGTAATAGCTTTTTAAACAGACAAAAGTTTAAAGTTTTTTACTGACTCATAAGCCGTTGCGTGAGTTTTTTTTTGTTAATGAAAATCTGCTGCGACAGAAAAAGTTATTTTACCAGTTCCTCAAACAGTCTCTCAAAAGTTTGGTCCAGGTTTTTGGTTTTCCCCGGATGTGGCCGCGAAGTTTGGACCACAGAACTGCGAACAGCCGTCAGCCAGCGGAAACGCTCCGGAATATCGAGCTGTGCAATTTCGCCGGCGTTTTTTTCACCGTTTGCTACTTTTTGGAAGCTGTCAACATTCTGCGCAATGTCTTCAAAATCCATTTTACTTTGCAGGAGCGTGAACTTTTCGTGACACACATGAAACTGAATTCGGATATATTTTTCTTTCTTCGAAAACATGACGAGTCCTATGTTGAAGAATTCTTCTCTTTCAACCTTTGGAACCAGGCGTACTACCGCATACTCGTATAATTTATCCTCTTGCATCCTGAGCTTCTTTTATAAATATGGCAGAATTCTGCAGCCGTGTTGTTAAAAACTGATAGTATATTTCCCGGATCTCATTCGGCGATTCGTCGGCGTCGTTCCAGTGCAGCCAGTCTTCCGGAAGCAGATTGACGAGCTTACGGAAAAACTCGTCTGTCAATACCTCTTTTGCAAAGCGGTCCGCTTCGTTGAGTTCCGTAGCCTGCGCCAGCAGCACATGGTCTTTTATATATTTAAAAGGCGTTTTCGCTGCAGCATCGAAATTCTGCCAGGAATGGTGAAAATAAAACGAAGCACCATTGTCGATGATCCACAGTTCCTTGTGCCACATCAGCAGATTGGTATTCTTAAAGGTTCGGTCGATATTAGTGATAAAAGCATCCAGCCATACGATCTTTGACGCCAACAATGGATCAACTTTTACAGAAGAGTCATACGCGATGGCACCGGAAAGAAAATGAAGACCTAAATTCAAACCTTCAGAAAACTTCAGCAGGTCCTGAATTTCTTCATCAGCCTCGGTACGGCCAAAGTCCACATCTAGGTTTGCAAAAACAAGTTCGGGGATCTGTAAGCCAAGCCGGTGGGCGATCATACCGCCAAGCAATTCAGAAATAAGCATTTTCACGCCGTGACCCGCGCCGCGGAACTTCAATACATATTTGAAATCGTCGTCGGCCTCTGCCAAAGCCGGCAGTGAACCGCCCTCGCGCAGCGGCAGAATGTAGCGCATGACCGTGACCGTGCGCAATGATAAATCATCCATAGGGTACAAAAATAACCATTAATGTGAAGAAAAGAATAAAAATTGTGTTCAAAGAAGGACCGAAAATATTTTAAACCGTACGTGAAATTGTTGATTTGCTACTTTTTATTTTTAAAGTTTTCATCTTTGAACATGATATTGTACACAAGATAAAGGCCGAGACCAATGGCGATCAAAAAGAAAATAAAAGGCAGGATCCCATAACCGAGAATAGAGTAGGTGGATGGAATCCGCATGAGGATCGCCGCTCCGATAATCATGGCGGCAATGATAAGACCTGAAGTAATTCTGTTGGCCACTTTTTGGAAACCGTCGGTCAGGCGTTTTTCATCAAGCGCGTGGATTTTGAGCTCGAATTCGCTGTTGGCAAGTTTCTCGGTAATTTTATTAAGTCGAGAGGGCAGGTTTTCGAGAAGCTTCTTATTTTCCAGAAGGAAGCCGTAAGCGTTTTCGGGCCGCAGATCACGTTTCATTTTTCTGTTCACCATTTCCTCCATGAAACGCCTGATCGCTTGCTGCAGATCATATTCCGGTGTAAGTACGGCCACTATCTGATCGAGGTTCAGCAGAATCTTCCCCAGAATATTGAGTTCCACGGCAAGCTTTATTCCCTGATCTGTAGCAATTTTATTCATTTGAAGTACCACCCTTCCCGACTGCATTTCGGCGGCGGCCGTAGAGTTGCTTTCCAAGACCAGGCGGTTAATATTTTTTCTGAATTCCTCAAGGTTGGCAGTGTTTTGGTCATATTCGCCCATTTCCAGCAGCGCATCAGTCATCGCATCTCCGTCTCTTTTGCTCATCGCGACCAGGAGCATCATAATTTTTTCGGTGAGTGTTGGGCTGAACTTGGCCACCATTCCCAGATCCATTATTGCAAAACGGTTGTCTGCCGTAAGATGAATATTTCCCGGATGTGGATCTGCATGCGCAAAACCATCAACAATGATCTGCTGCATATATGCCTCTACAAACTCATCAACCAGTGGTGTGAAATCGCTTTCCATTTTTCGCAGATTTCCCAGAGAGGTAATTTTCTTACCTTCCACAAAATCCATCGTAAGCACTTTCGGAGATGAATATTCGGCAACAGGCGCAGGAATAATCAGTTTGTGGTATCTGTTCAGGTTTTCTTTTAATGTTTTCAGGTTGTAAAACTCCTTGGTATAATCCAGCTCATTAAGTAAAATATAGCGCAACTCTTCTACCAGTTCCTCAAGCGCATATTTCCGGGCTTCCTTGGAATGTTTTACTGCACAAGCCGCCATTTCCTTTAAGGTATCCAGATCATCGAAAAAATCCTTCCGCACGCCGGGACGCTGAATCTTAACCGCTACCACGCGGCCCGAATGTAAAACAGCTTTATGTACCTGACCAATGGAAGCGCTTGCAAGGGGTATTTTATCGAAATCCAGAAAAGCTTTGTTTATCCGTACGCCAATTTCCTGCTCGAATATTTTTTCAACCTCATCAAAAGAAATCGTTTCTACATCATCCTGCAGGTCAGCCAGCGCGTTTAAAAAAGGTTCGGGAAGAAGGTCCGGCCGAGTGGATAAAAGCTGGCCAAGTTTAATATAAGTAGGACCCATTTTTTTGAGGTCAGCCACAAGTTCTTCAGGTTTATCTTCAAAATCACCGGTTAAGTCAGCCTCTTCCTGCTCAGGATTTAAAACAGAGCTGGTGGTTGATTTTAGCAGATCGCTGTTGTAATATTTTAGAATAAAAGCAAAAAATTTGCGGTATTTCTCCAGGTTACCTAAATCCATAATTTATTTTTTTCAGGTAAAGGAAAAAACATACCAATCGCGCAGCTGAACGCGGTTGCTTCGCTGAATTTGATTTTAAATGAAATTATTAAAATAAAAAATAAGCACGCTCTAGTCGTTGTGATACGGCTTTCCCTGCAGGATCTGATCGGCACGGTAAAGCTGTTCCATAAAAAAAAGGCGGATCATCTGGTGCGTAAACGTCATTTTTGAAAGCGATATTTTTTCGTTTGCGCGTTCAGTAATTTCCTCGGCAAAACCATAGGCGCCGCCAATCAGTACGGCAATTTTCTTGACCGAGGAATTCATCCAGGATTCTATTTTTAAGGCAAATTCGCGGCTGGTAAAATGTTTTCCGTTCTCATCAAGAAGGATCACAAAATCGGAATTTTCTATTTGATTCAGAAATAATTTTGCTTCTTCTTTTTTAATAAGGTCGGGCGTAAGATTTTTGGCGTTTTTTACATCGGCGATTTCTGTCATCTCAAAATTCCAGTGTTTCGGCAAACGGGTCTGATAATATTTCAGCAGAGCCTGGATCTCGCGGTCATCGGTTTTCCCGATGCATACCAAATTAATTCGCATTTCATATCTTTGTTCTGCAAATATAGATTAATGGGCCTGAAAACTCCTAAATTCCTTCTCAAAATACACAGGTTTCTAGATGATCTACATATTCCTTTCTTAGGGATTTCGCTCTGGAAAATGTTTGAGATTTACGGTCAGGGCGTCTTCAAAATGCAGATCGGCCGTATTGCTGCGAGCATCAGCTGGAGTTTCTTTCTGAGTCTTTTTCCCTTTATCCTGTTTTTACTTTCGCTTTTGCCGTATTTACCGCATTACGACAAGCTTCAATTCTATATTTTCGAAGTCCTGATGCATAATGTTTTTCCTGCGCACATTCAGCAAGATGTGTCCGGTTATATTCATGACTTCATACTTCCAAATATGAAGAACATCAGTAACCTCACCATTATTTTTGCCATGATCTTTGCCGTAAACGGTACGCATTCACTGATCAACGGTTTTAACCTTAATACGAATCTGCGGCGCGGCGTGGTGAAAGAGTATCTGGTGTCGTTCTTTATTACCATAGCCTTTGTGGTGCTGGTAATTGCTTCGCTTTTAGGCGTTTACTACAGTGAGGTTGTGTTAAAACTCTTTACGCCGCAGATCAATATTTCGTGGTTTGTAGATAACATGTCTAAAATTATTGGATTTATTTCGTTTCCGATATTCTACTTTATCCTTCTGGCGCTGTTCTACTGGGTTGGCTGTCTGAAGATCACGACTTTTAAACAGGCCATTCCCGGCGCGATACTTACCACCGTTCTTTTTGTGCTGCTTACGTATTTCTTTGCGATTTATGTGAAGGACTTTGCCCGCTACAATGTTTTGTACGGCTCTATCGGCTCCATTATTTTGGTAATGGTTTGGGTGAACATCAATATTATACTGATTCTTTTGGGTAACGAATTAAATATCGCGATCAAGAAAGTGCGTGTTGAAAAAATGATTGCCGACGAAATGCAGTACAACGCACAGAATCTTAGTACAGATATACTCTCAGATTCAGATAGCGACCGGCATAAAATCGTGATTGAAGAATAGCAGTTTTAAGAAATTATTTAATGTCCGCTTTTTTAGCGCGCATCCTCCGTTTACCCACCGATTTCAAGAGTTTATACCCTGCGATTCCCGATATGCCTGAGGCGACAAGTACCGCGAACTTCGCTTCATCCTGAATTTCCGGATGACCTTTAAAGGAAAGAAGGGCGATAAAAATAGACATTGTAAATCCTATACCGGCGAGCAGTCCCGCACCGATCATCTGCGACCAGCTACTTTGATCGGGAAGCGAACTGATTTTTAACTTTACAGAGATCCAGGAAAACAGATTGATGCCGACCACTTTACCCACCAAAAGCCCGAGAATGATGCCGTACCCGAAATTGGTAAAAAGACCGTCGACCATACCATCTTTAAAGGTGATATTGGTATTTGCAAGGGCGAAAATCGGCATGATCAGAAAGTTTACCGGTAAATGCAGTTTCTGTTCGAGTTTTTCTAAAGGCGAAATTTCCGTCGTAGAGATGTTGGTAGGTATCGTAAAAGCGAGTACTACACCCGCAATTGTCGCATGTACGCCGGAATGATGCATGAAATACCAGAGAAAAATACCCGGCACCAGATAATAAATATGTTTTTGGACCTTCAAAAAATTGAGGGCAACCAGAACTGCTACCGTCACCGCACTGAATCCCAAATAATCCCAGTGGATCTGATCTGTATAAAAAGCGGCTATCACTACAATGGCGCCCAGATCATCTACAATAGCAAGTGCCGCCAGAAACATCTTCAGCGACAGCGGCACTTTTTTGCCAAGCATGGAGATGATTGCTAGTGAAAAGGCGATGTCGGTCGCCATAGGAATCGCCCAGCCTTTCTCATATTCCGTTCCCTGTGTGAAAAGAAAATAAACCAAAGCAGGAACCACCATTCCGCCAACCGCGGCAAATATGGGCAGCGAAGCATTTTTAAAGGAAGAAAGTTCGCCTTCTACGATTTCGCGTTTGATTTCCAGACCTACGAGCAAGAAGAAGATCGCCATCAAACCGTCATTGATCCAGATGCTTAAAGGATAGTTCAGCTGGAAGATATCTGTACCGATATTTTGATCCAGCAGCGCCTGAAATGATTCGCCAAGTGACGAGTTGGCTATAAGCAGGGAAATACCTACCGAAATGATGAGCAGAATCCCCGAGGACTGTGAACTGTGAAGAAATTTGCGAAAATAGTCTGTGATGAGCATAGTTTTGTTTTAAAGGCGGCGGACACGGGAAACTCCGTTGATGTTTTTCAGCTGTTTAAAGGTCTCCTCGAGCTGGTTTCTGTTCTTAACCTCGAGCGTGATGTTTCCCAGGAATATACCGTTGTTGGATTCTATGGACATACTTTTCATATCCATATTCATCGAGTTACTGATGACGGTCGTGATATCATTGATCATTCCCATCCGGTCCAGGCCTTCGATCTCAAACTTGATACGGTTCTTGAAGCTTTCTTCGTTCACCCATTTTGCAGGGAGCACGCGGTAATCATATTGCGCGCGCAGGTTAATCGCGTTCGGGCAGTTGTCGTTATGAACTTTAATACCTTCGGAAATGGTGATGAAACCAAAGATTTTATCTCCCGGAATTACAGTACAGCATTTTGCAAAAGAGTAATTCATTTTTTCCTCATCTTTCCCGAAAACGATCATATCCAGATTGGTTTCCGGACTTTCCACATAAACCTCGTTCTTATTCGGTGACTTTCGGAAACGCTGCATGAAGTTGCTGAACATGCCTTTTCCCTCGTTATATTTTTTTATATCGCTTGTGTCCAGGTTCCCGTTCTGGAAACTCAGGAACAGTTCCTGCGAAGTTTTCAGGTTAAAGAATTTCTGCATTTTATTGATTTCCTCGTCATTAAAATTCAGTTTTGCGTGCCGCATTTTTCGCTGCAGAATTTCCTTTCCTTCTTCTACAAGATGATTTTTTTCTGAGTTAAGGATGGCTTTGATCTTTGATTTCGCCTTTGAGGTTACTACAAAATCCAGCCAGTCCGCCTTAGGTTTTTGGTTTTGCGACGACAGGATATCGACCTGATCACCGTTTTGCAGAATATAAGAAATCGGCACCAGTTTGCCGTTGACTTTGGCACCCAGACATTTTGTTCCAAGATCCGAGTGTACGGAAAAAGCAAAATCCAGGGCGGTGGAACCGATCGGTAAGATCTTGATCTCACCTTTCGGTGTGAATACAAAAACTTCTTTGGAGTAAAGGTTTAGTTTAATATTATCCAGCAGTTCGGTCGTGGAAAGCATTTGCTGGTTTTCCAGAACTTCGCGGATCTCGGTCACCCAGGTTTCAAAATTCTTTTCATCGGAGTTCTGCCGGAAACCCTCTTTGTATTTATAGTGTGCGGCAACGCCTTTCTCGGCGATATCATCCATCCTTTCCGAGCGTATCTGCACTTCGATCCATTTTTTATCCGGCCCCAAAACTGTAAGATGCAGACTTTCATAACCAGTAGACCTTGGCTGTGAAATCCAGTCGCGCATTCGCTGTGGATTGCTGTGGTAGAGGTCTGTGACGATGGAATATATTTTCCAGGCGAGGAATTTTTCATTTTTCGCATCGGATTTATAAATTATTCGGATGGCATAATTATCAAAAACCTCCTCGAAGGTGACGCCTTGTTTCAGCATTTTCCTGTAGATCGAGGAAATTGCTTTTGCACGGCCTTTTATACTCACGTGCAGACCTTCTTCTGCAAGCTGTTCGTTGACTTCTTTTTTAAATTCTTCTACATATTTTTCCCGGCTTTCCTTTGCCAGTTCCAGGCGTTCAGAAATATCGAAATATACTTCCGGGTTGCTGAATTTCAGCGAGAGATCTTCAAGTTCAGATTTAATGTTGTAAAGTCCCAGACGGTGCGCCAGTGGAGCATAAATATACACGGTTTCTGCAGCGATCTTTTTCTGCTTTGGCGGCGTCATACTGTCCAGTGTCCGCATATTGTGCAGCCGGTCGGCGATCTTGATCAGAATTACGCGGAAATCTTCGGAAAGGGTGAGCAAAAGTTTTCGGTAATTCTCAGACTGTACCGAAATATTCTGGTGGTTCATCACCGCGATCTTCGTGAGTCCGTTTACAATGTCTGCGATTTTCTGACCAAATATTTTTTTTAGGTCTTCATAAGTATATTCGGAATCCTCCACCACGTCGTGCAGGAGCGCACAGGCAATAGAACTTGCGCCCAAACCAATTTCGTTCGCGACGATTTTTGCCACTTCGATCGGGTGGTAAATGTAAGGTTCACCGGTTTTGCGGCGCTGATCTTTGTGCGCATCCAGAGCAATATCAAACGCTTTGCGGATGAGCTTGTTCTGCTCCTCGTCTAAAGTGCGGTAAGTGTTTGAAATTAAATCCTTGTAGCGCGCGAGAATTTCCTTGTTTTCCTGTTCTAGATCGTATACCATTTAAAGATGCCAATTATTTCACGAATTTAAGAAAAAAATGCTCAACAGCGGGCAATTACAGAGAAAACCTCAGCTGCAGATAACCACAGGCTGAGGCGATAATAGAGGTGTTTTTAAGATGTGATATACCGTATTTTCTAGTTTTTTCCGAAAAATACTTCCGAGTTTATGCCGCGTGTCTGACCGCGGTGTTTAATGTCCGGCGACGGCATGATCTCCGATTTTGCACGGAGCGAGACAATCCGTCTTAAATACTGCAATGATTCCGCGTCTTTAAATTTTATATTTTCAATGTAATTTTGGGTTACGGCGTCATTAGCATCAAAGATTTTACTTACCATTTCCCGCTGTTCCGGGCCTTTTACCTTCACACTTACCACCAGGCTTTCATCTTCCAGACTGGTGTTGTCTTTAAAGAAGGAGCGCCATATCGAGGTTTTTACTTCCCTCGAAATGGGATGTTCGTGCAAATACATAATATACCCGTCATTACTGATACCTGCATTTTCTAAGTCTTCAGAAATTTTTCTGGACTGGCTTTGGCTTTTAAATAAGCCGGTGATGATTGACGACATAACTTCACATATTTAAATATTCCATACAAATTTTACATAATTATAACGAAGTTTCCAAGTTTTATCTGTTAAAGTTTCGAAATGCAGAATAATACGCACAACATTCAGGTTGCCATCTCTAAAAATATTATTTCGTTATATTTGAAAATAAAAAAAGATGCACAAACTTCTGCCACTATTTTTTCTGGGTGCACAACTTGTTTTCGCGCAGACTGTCAGTCAAAAACTTGACACCGCGACCAAAAATTTGCTTTCAACTTCAGCGGCTTATTCTGCAAATCTTTCCCTGTATGTGGCCGATGAAAGCGGAAATTTTGTATACGAATACCAGGGAAATCAGGGCCTTTCTACAGCATCCACACAAAAGATCTTTACCGCTGCGGCTGCGCTGGCAACTTTGGGCAGCAACTATCAGTATACTACCACTGCATCTTACTCGGGAAATTTAAACAAAGGTGTTCTGACGGGAAATCTGTTTGTAAAATCCAACGGTGATCCTACATTGGGCAGTTGGCGCTACGACGGTTATAAGCCGGAAAACTTTAAGCAAAAATTTATAGAAGCATTTAAAACAGCCGGAATAACGAAGATTTCCGGTGATGTGATCATTGATGATTCTTACTTCGATTTTCAGACCACGCCGGGTGGCTGGCCATGGAACGATATGGGAAATTATTATGGTGCCGGAGTATTTGGCGTGAACTGGCGCGAAAATCAGTTCGATATGTCGATGTACGGCAAAGAAATCAAGGGCTTTAACGTAGCGCTTCCCGGTGTAAATTGGGTGAGTGAGGTGAAAACTGGCGGCAGTTCTGACCAGAGTCTGATTTTTACAGCGCCGTATTCCGAAGTGGCGTATATCAACGGCACGCTTCCCGCGAAAGCTGTCACCGTGTCCGGTGCGACTCCCAATCCACCTTTAACATTGGGTGCAGAAATTGCGAATTGGCTGCAAGAAGCGAATATTGATTTCAGTGGAAAGATAACATCGGTTTCTATGCAGCAGATCAAAGGCGAAAAACTGCAGTTTGCGCCAAAATCGAACATTATTCTGGAATACAAATCGCCCACGCTGGACAAAATTATTTACTGGTTTATGCGTAAAAGTGTGAATTTCTACGGCGAAACTTTAGTGAAAACATTAGGAAAAGAAAAATCGAACACAGGCAGTTTCGAGGCCGGCGTTTCCTATCTGAAAGATTTTTGGAAGGGTAAAGGGATCAACGCATCGATGATTAATTTCGCCGACGGAAGTGGGCTCTCGCCACAAAACTATGTGTCGGCCAGAGCGGAAGTGCAGTCACTTATCTGGAGCAGAAAGCAAACGTGGTTCGCGGATTTTTACGAAGGATTCCCCACGCAGGGAAACGGTATGAAAATGAAAAGCGGAACCATGAAAGATACCAAATCATTTGCGGGCTACCACACCTCGAAGGATGGTAAAAAGTATGTTTTTGCGATTATTATTAATAATTATCAGGGTTCAAATATCAGCGATGCGCTGTATAAGGTGCTCAATGTTTTGAAATAATCCCGATAGCAGCAGATATGAAACGCAGAAGCATTTTCTCGAAACTCAATAACTGGGTAATTTATATTTTGCTTACTACGGCTGTAGCGGGCGTGGTTGTGGCTTCGGTAATTCTCATCGATTACCTGCGGAAGGAAGAAATTAAGCGGATTGAACTTTTTGCCACCGCAATCAAATATCAGCAGGAAGATATCATTGAAGATCCAATGACGCTCGATCTTTTGCTGCAGATCAGCAAAACAAACAACACGATTCCCGTGATTGTGACCGATAAAAATAAAGTTCCGATCGATGGCGAAGGCTTTAAGATCAACATTCCCGAAAAGATACTGAAGGATCCAAAGAAAATGACCGCGCTGCTGCGCAAAATGGAGAGCTCCTACAAACCAATTGAACTGCAGATGCCGGACGGCAACAACCAGTACGTTTTTTACACCAACTCTGATCTGCTCAACAATCTGCGCTACTCGCCCTACATTTTGGGTTCACTGATTCTGGCTTATATTTTCTTTTCGTTCTGGTTTCTGAGGACCATTAAAAAAACTGACGAAGGTTATGTTTGGGCAGGCCTGGCGAAAGAAACCGCCCACCAGATCGGCACACCGCTATCATCGATGATTGGCTGGATCGAAATTTTGCGGATGGAAAATGCTGAAAGTATGGGTGTGAAGGAAATCGAAAACGACATCAACCGGCTTAAAACCATTTCTGAAAGATTTTCCAAGATTGGTTCTGTGCCCGAACTTAATGACCTGAACATCAATGAGACGCTGCAGCAAAACTACGATTACCTGAAATCCAGGATTTCCAAAAAAGTTATTTTTAATCTTGTTTTACCCAGCCGCGAAGTGCTTATCCCGCACAGTCGGATCCTGTTGAGCTGGGTGATCGAAAATATTGTAAAAAACGCCGTGGACGCAATGAAAGGCGAGGGCAGACTTGAAATTGAACTTTACGAAAAAAACAGGTATACCATTATTGACTTCAAAGATACCGGAGCGGGCATGACGAGCTCGCAGGCACGCGATGCGTTCAAACCTGGATATTCCACCAAAAAGCGCGGCTGGGGTTTGGGACTTTCACTTGCCAAAAGAGTGATCAAGGAATATCACAATGGTGACATTAAAATTGCGCAAACCGAAGTGGGAACGGGAACGACTTTCCGGATCATGATGAGAAATTCCTGAGAAATCTGCAGTGAATAAACTGACGGTCTGGGGATTACGGCGAAGATAGGTTTCAGGAGTAAAAAATATTGTATAATTTCGTATACAGTAACACAAAAAACTCCCAATCATGAAAAAACTTTTATTCACCGTTTCTCTTGCGCTAATGATCCCCGCAAATGCGCAGATTTTTGACCTTTTAAAAGACAAAGTCAAGGACAAAGCCTCCAGTTTGGTGGGCGAAAAAATGATGGCTGGAATTACAACCGAAGCCATCAGTACGAATTTTAAAGACTGCAACAAGGTCGATATTAAAATGCCCGACTTTGCTAAAAATGAAAAATTCACCAGCCTTTGCGCTGCCAATTTTTCTCAGAACGAAGGTTATCTTTTAAAACCGGGATATTACACCATCGACCTGAAAAGCTTCTGCCTGAAAGCCGGCACTTATGCTCCGAGCAAAGGCGACGGTTATCTGTACGCACCCGTGCGTGGTCCGAAAAAGGAGATCATCAATGCGC
Organism: Kaistella palustris DSM 21579; assembly: GCF_000422265.1. Lineage (GTDB taxonomy): Bacteria > Bacteroidota > Bacteroidia > Flavobacteriales > Weeksellaceae > Kaistella > Kaistella palustris. The sequence goes on along the minus strand of NZ_AULL01000013.1, from coordinate 171,928 downwards.
TTGTAAAAAACTGGTACAAACATCAGGATATTCCGCAACACACCGTGCAGTCGATCATTTGGGGTGTGATTGCCAAATCGAGTTTCAAAAATATGAACACTGAAATGCAGCTTGCCGCCACGCAGCTTTTAAGTAAAAACGAACTTCTCCAACTCTCGAAAATGGGCCTGGATTTCGTGCCAGATAATCTCATGTCCAAGGTGAAAAGCAACCTGCCGCAACCTGTGCAGATCGCTCTGGAGGCAGAAAACAGGATCAGAAGTTTCTTCAGCTCCTCGTCTTCAAATTATGCGGAACTCGAACGGCTTGCCATGCTGGGCGGCATTAACCCCGAAAAATCCGACATCGCTTATGGGACCTGGGGTTTGCATCCGAAAGGCTATTGGGTCTCCTACCATCCACATGGATACACGCAAATGACCGTGCAGATTTATGTTCCGCCAACTTTGGCCAGTGCGACTTTTATTCCTTCGGATGATGTTGCTGTTCCCGCAAACACGTCTAGTCAGCGGCTGATGGTTTCCGATGTTTTAAACTGCAATTAAGAAACCGCACTTCACAAAAAAGCCGCTTCTTTCGGAAACGGCTTTTTGTATTTTATTTTTAAAGTTTTCACTTCTGGTTTTGATAGATCACGTAATAGTTCGCATCAAAAGCTGCAGGTTGCGCACTTTTTAATTTGATGGTTTGCCACATTTCTGTAGGATCCAGCAACTCACCGGATTTGAGCCGCAACGGAAGATTAAAGTTTTTTACTGCCTCCGAATATTTGAACTTCAGCTCATTTCCTTTTTGTTCATACATCAAAACCGGAATTTTCGTGGTGCGTAAATACTGGTCAAAAACGGAAGAGAAATCAAATCCCGCTTTGTGCGAGATGTAATTTTCAACTTGCCGGGTGGTTACGGTTTGATGGTAAAAATCTTTATTTAAACCACGCAGAATCGACCGGAATTTTTCGTCGTCATTTATGACCTGCCGAATCGTGTGGATCATATTACCCCCTTTATTGTACATATCACCGCTGCCTTCATTCCGTACGCCGTATTTGCCAATAATTGGCCGGTCGTTTTTAATGGTTTTCCGCAAGCCGATAATGTATTTTTCTGCGGAAGCTTTATCCATATAACTTTCAGTAAAAAGTGTTTCAGAATAATTGGTGAAACTTTCGTGAATCCACATATCCGCCTGATCTTTTGCAGTAATGTTGTTGGCAAACCATTCATGGCCGCTTTCGTGCACGATGATGAAATCCCAGTTTAAACCCACTCCTGTGCCCGAAAGATCACGCCCCAGATAACCGTTCTCATAATGATTTCCGTATGCTACCGAACTTTGGTGTTCCATTCCTAAATAAGGACTTTCGACCAGCTTATAAGAGTCCTCATAAAAAGGATAGGGTCCGAACCAGTATTCAAAAGCTTTCATCATTGGTTTTACCTGTTGAAACTGTTTTTTTGCCCTGTCCAGGTTGTAATCCAAAACCCAGTAGTCGAGATCGAGGTTGCCTTTCTCCCCGTTGTAGCTGTCTTTAAAATTCACGTATTTCCCCACATTGGGCACGATCGAGTAGGTGTTGATGGGATTTTTGACTTCCCAGGTAAAAATCTTTTTGTCCCTGGATGTTGTTTCAGAAATAAGTCTGCCGTTGCCCACACCCACGAGGTCTTTTGGTGTTGTAATTTTCATGATGATGCCATCATCCGGCTCATCGCTCCAGATATCTTTTGTGGGCAGCCAAAGCGACGCGCCGGTTCCCTCTTGTGCCACCGACATCCATGGATTCCCCTGATCATCTTTAGTAAAAACCCAGCCGCCATCCCATGGTGCATTTTTGGCAATTAAAGGATTTCCGTAAAACTGAATGGTGAACGAGTGCGTATCTCCTTTTTTGTAATCGGTATTTGTTTTAATGAAAATAAAATCACCGTCGCGCTCGGATGAACAGAGCTTTTTGTCGCTGTCGATGATCTTATAATTCATAGGTTGCTGCAGATCGATCTGAAAAACAGGATTTGAAACGTCCCGCGTAATCTCAAAAGTAATCTTGTTTGTTCCCGAAACCGACTGTGTTGCGAAATCGGGTTCTACAGAAATTTCATATTTTTTTACATCCCAAAAATTCCTGAATCCGGTATTTGAGCCTTTCAGTGAATCCTGCTTTGTAAAAGTTTGTGCCGGGAAAATCCCACACCACATCACGAGTAAAAAGAGCGTTTTCTTCATAATTAGCGAAATAATACAAACAAAGATAAATATTAATTTCACGGTGTTGTCTTTCGGATATTATTTTAGTTTCATGGGTATCATTTAAAATAAGTATTTTTGAGGAAATTATTTTTAATGAAAATCAGACTATTTCTGGCATTATTTGCTTTCGGTTTTTTGGTGTCCTGCAACAAGGACAAAGAAATTTTGAATACGCTCAATGATTACAATATTTCGCGCGAAGCTGCTGGTTACCATTTCGGCGACACCCTGAAATTACCGCAGGATGTTACCAATAACGCGGAAAGCATTTCCATCAGTTTTGGCGACAGGGAAACGTCGTCTTTGGTTGTGGATCCTCAGTTTTTTACGCTGGGTGAGAATGCCGTAACATTTGTCATCAAGAAAAAAAATGGTGAGTCGCTTACGCAGGATGCGACAATAAACGTGTTTGCAAAAAGTCCCGAAGCTGTTTTGAATTACGAAGTCGTGCAGGAATATCCGCACGATCCGAAGAATTTTGTACAGGGATTTCAGCTGGAAGGAAATATAATTTATGAATCCGACGGGCAGTTAGGTGAATCCCGAATTCTGAAATATACATTGGGAAGTACCACGCCGATTGCAGAAACCCGGCAGCCGGAAGATGTTTTTTCTGAAGGTTGTACCATAGTAGGCGACAAAGTATATCAACTGACCTGGCAGAATAAGAAAGGATTTGTGTATGATAAAAATACGCTGAAACTCCTGAATGAATTTCCGTATCCCAACGTAATGGGCGAGGGTTGGGGCTTAACTTACGACGGCAAAAACCTGATTGCTTCCGACGGCACAAAAAATATTTATTTCCTCAGCGTTTCCGATCCGTCAAAACTTGTGAGGTATATCGCGATCGCAGGAAATACCGAAGCTTACGACCAGATTAATGAGCTTGAGTATCACAACGGATTCATCTACGCCAATGTATGGCAGAAACCGGTTATTTTAAAGATAAATCCTGCAAACGGCGAAGTGGTGGGTAAATTCGATTTCACCGCACTGGCCAAGGAAAATACCAAAGACGAAACCAACGACGTGCTGAATGGTATCGCATTTAAAGGCGAAAATATGTTGGTTACTGGCAAGTTGTGGTCGAAGATCTACGAAGTGAAGATTAAATAAATTACCATAAAAACCCGGACACGATCTTGGATTACGGCAGCATTTCTGCTACTTATCTGCACGGTTTCGGCGCAGCGTAATTTACCGTTCGATTCACTGAAACTGAAAGATGCACAGGATCTCTTCGCAGATGATTATGGGAGTATTTATCTGTACAGCAAAAAGGATTTCAGTTTTACGAAATACGATTCAGCAGGTGTACAGAAAGGAAAACTCATGCTCACGCTGCCCTTTAAAATTCAATCTGTTCAAAATCCCCTGAATATCCCGTCGTTTTCTGAAAACGCGCAGGAACTGAAATTTTACGACCGAAACCTGAATGAAATTCAAACTGTCAATTTCCGGCAGAAATTTGGGTTCATTAAAATGGCTTACGCCGAGGATCTGCAGCAGATCTGGCTTTTGGATGAAAGTGCAAAGCGGCTGATCCAGTACAATTTCCGTGACGATAAGATCCTGAACGCATTCTCGTTTGATGTTGATTTCGAAAATATAAAGGACTTTATTGTTTTTGAACAAACGCTGTACATCCTTACCGACAAAAATCTCAGTATTTATAATCTTAAAGGAGAAAAACTCCTTACTTTACCCGTGGAGAATGGAAAAAGGTTTCGCCGCGAAAATAAAACGGTTCTGCTCATCACTACAAACTCCGTTCAAAAGTTGGAGGCAAATTCGCTGCAGACGATTTTTTTCTCGGAAAATGCCCGGATTGTGGATAAAAACTCATCGACCTTCTTTGTAGTGCGCGGCAACAAACTTTATCTTTACAAACTCTGAAATGTAGCGCTGCACATCTGTTTTTCCAGATCTGGCAGCACAGGAAAAACACTTTTATTTAACGTAAATTCTCATTAATATGCACATTGCTGTCACAGGAAACATCGGCGCAGGTAAAACCACTTTAACTACTATGCTCTCCAAACATTACGGGTGGAAAGCGCAATATGAAGACGTAGATCACAATCCCTATCTCGAGGATTTTTACAGTGACATGAGCAAGTGGAGTTTTGCGTTGCAGATCTATTTTCTGGGCAGCCGTTTCCGGCAGGTGAAGGAGATCCGCGACAGTGGACTCAATATCATTCAGGACCGTACCATTTACGAAGATGCCCATATTTTTGCTGAGAATTTAAATGATATGGCTTTGCTGAGCGACAGGGACTTTGATAATTATTCGTCGGTTTTTAATCTGATGAAAAGTTTCGTTTCGGCACCCGATCTGCTTATTTATTTAAAGTCGGATGTTCCAAATCTTGTAAAGAAAATTTACAAAAGAGGCCGTGATTATGAAGCGAGCATCAGCATAGAATATCTGTCGAAGCTGAATCAGAAATACGAAAAATGGATCTCGGAATATTCCGAAGGAAAGCTTTTGATCATTGAAGTTGATGACCTCGATTTCGTAGACCGACCTGAGGATTTTGGCTTTGTTTTAGAACGGATTGAAACGGAACTTCACGGTTTATTTTAAATTTAAAATTAAAGTGTAACTTTAATCTCCGTTTCTTGCGGGCCTGCAATATTTAAAATCTGAATCATGCTAAAAGTTCTTTATAATAATTCCTGTTCCAAATCCAGAGCAATATTGGAATATCTTGATGAGAATAATGTGCCTTTCGAAATCATCGACTTCATCGCAAATCCCCTCACCGAAATGGAATTGCGCACTGTACTGAAAAAACTGCAGAAATCTGCCTTTGAAATCTGCCGGAAAAATGAGCAGCTTTATAAGCAGAAATATGCAGATAAAAACTTAAGCGAAGATGAGTGGATCCAAATCCTTTTGGAAAATCCCTCCCTTATCGAAAGACCGATTCTCATTAAAGAAGAAGTAGCACTCATTGGAAGACCGCTGGAAAACGTAAAATTCTTTATGGAATAAAACTGTTTTACAGTAAATCTTCAAATGCCTTTTCAATATTTCTGTATTTAAAATCAAATCCCGCCGCCCTGATTTTTTTGTTCGAGGCGCGCGTTCCCTCCAGCGTTATGGCGCTCATTTCTCCAAATAAAATCTTAATTATAAAAGCCGGCACAGGAATGGGCAGAAAAATTTTGTTCGCAGCCTTTGAAAGTTTTCTCATAAATTCTGCATTTGTCGGAATTTCCTCCGCAACGGCATTATAATTACCTGTGATCTTGGGGTTTTCCGCCGCAAAAATATACATATTGACCATATCACCGATATGGATCCAGTTCATCCACTGTTTTCCCGAACCAAGCGCTGAGCTGAGATTGAGGTTTGCAATCCTTTGAAGAATAGGAAATGCACCCCCTTTATTGCTGAGAACAACCGCAGTCCGCAGACACACAACGCGGTCGGATATTGGGGAAAATCGGTATGCTGCTTCTTCCCATTTTTGGGAGAGATCAGCCAGAAAATCTTCGTGTAAGATTTCGCAGTTTTCGTCTAAAATTTGCCCCGAAGTAAAGGTTCCATAAAAATTTATGCCCGAGGCCGAAATAAATGATTTGAGGCGAATTTTTTTACGGATGCAGTATTTCAACAAAAGTGCCGCAGAGTCTATCCGGCTGGAATAGAGTTCTTTTTTGTAAGAATCACTCCATCTTTCACTTACGCTGGCACCTGCAAGATGTATTATTGAATCTAGATTTTCAAACGCTTTTTCATCAATAAATTCTTCTGCAATATTCCAGTAATATTCATTGGGAGAATCTGTTTTTTTCCTGGTTAAAGTTCTTACGTCGTGATATCTCAGGCGCAGATTCTTCACCAGTTCTTTTCCAATCAATCCTGTTCCTCCGGTTATCAGAATATTCATTAAATGTTAAAGCATGATAACGCCGGAAATTTTGCCAACTTCCTTGTAGATTTGAATGACCTGATCAGCATCCATCACAAACGCGTTGATGTTGATGGAAGTGTACTTGCCGTTCTTGCTGTCGCGCGTAGTAAGCGTAAATTTAATATTGTCGAACACGCGGTAAATCTCAGTGTGTTTGGATTCCTCGTTCGTAATTATGAATTTGTAAAGATAATCTTCAGGAAAATCGTGTGTGGCCTCGAGCTTTTCTTTCAGTGAAGCGTAGAACTCCTCCGGAGTTTTCTCGTTTTCATGACCTATTATGTTGAGCATGTCTTATATTTTTAGGTTAAAAAAAATTCCGACGTATCGGAATTCAAATTTAGTTAATTTCTGACAGATTATTTAATGCCCTGCAGCGAACTGAGTATGGCGGAAGAGTTTTGCTGCTCGTGATTTTCTATGATGTTGAACAAACCATTCACCATCTGTTGCGAGGCAAACCTACTGATACCACTGGTTATGGAGTTTGATGTTCCCTGGGAGCCAAAAATGCTTCCCAGAATATTTGTACTGCCCATGGCGCTGTTCAGTGACTGCACAAGTCCGAACTCGTTCAGTTTCGCATCAACTTTTGGTGCGATTGCGGCCATGAGCTGTTCAGAAGTTCTTTCCTTTAGGATTTGTGTTGCTGCACCGGTTCCGCCCTGTACGATACGGGCCGCATCTTCAACCGTAAGACTGTTAACGGCGTTTACCAGAATAGGTCTGGAAGTATCCACAGTGAAAGCAGCCGCCTGAGCGATGTATTCCTTTTCTTTCTGAACTAGATTTGAAAGGCCAACCTTTTGCAGAGTAGAATTGATTTCGCGGAGCTGTTGTGGCAGTGCGGCATCGATCAGCTGATTGGCCAGAAAACTGTTCTTGTCCGCAAAAATATTCAGGCCTTTTGTAATTCCGCCCAAAAGAATTTGCTTTAAAACTGCTAAACCGACACCTGTTGTGGCCAATGCCATGCACGACTGCGCGGTAGTTCCTATGGTTGCTACCGCCATTGCTGCGGCTACGTAAGTATTTGTTCTCATAATACGGTAAATGTTTATTGTGAACCTTGGACTTTCCAAATATTACGCCAGAAAATTCTATGACGTATTAGTGCCCCTTTTAAAGCGTTGTTTGCGGCATTTTCAAAAGTTTTGAGAGCTGAATATACTTCGGTACCGGCCATAAAAAACGCAGTTTGTAAAAGGGTTTTTTTTTGTTGGTTTATTATTTTTATCTTTGAAAAAATCTATAAAATTTAGAAATGAGAGATAAATTCTTGCGATGGGGAATTATATTCGTAGTCATCATTTGGGCAGTTTCTCTGCTTCTGAAAACCTACTATTGGATCCCGATCCTTCTTACAGTAATTTATGGTGTGGGGATTTACAACTGCTTCCAGACCAAGCATGCGATTCTTCGGAATTTCCCTGTTATCGGCTATTTCAGATATTTTTTTGAGAGCATTTCGCCGGAAATGCAGCAGTATTTCATCGAGCGGGAAACCGACGGGAAGCCGTTTCCCAGAAACCAGCGTTCTGCGGTTTACCGCCGTGCAAAAAATTTGAGCGACACTGTGCCATTCGGTACACAGCTCGAGGTGAACCAGCGTAAGTATGAGGGTATTAAGCATTCCATCTATGCACAGTCGCCCAAAGAAGATTTGCCACGTGTTTTGGTTGGTGGCGATGCATGTACACAGAAATACAGCGCCTCACTTTTTAATATTTCTGCAATGAGTTTCGGTTCGCTGAGTGACCGCGCGCAGATGTCGCTGAACAGAGGTGCGAAAAAAGGAAATTTCTTCCACAATACCGGCGAAGGAGGAATCTCTCCTTATCATATGGAAGGTGGTGATCTATGTTGGCAAATCGGAACAGGATATTTCGGCTGCCGCGACGAGGAAGGCAGATTCTCGCCAGAGATATTTGCAAAAAATGCATCGCTTCCTAATGTAAAACTGATAGAGATCAAGATTTCTCAAGGTGCCAAACCTGGCCACGGCGGTGTTTTGCCGGGATCGAAAAATACGGTTGAGATCGCCGCGATCCGCCACGTACAGCCTGGTGTGACAATTATTTCGCCACCATCGCATTCCGCATTTTCAGATGCAGCAGGTTTGCTTAGATTCGTTCAGCAGCTGCGTGAACTTTCTGGCGGAAAGCCGGTTGGTTTTAAACTTTGTATCGGTGACACCCGGGAATTTGAAGATATCTGTGTACAGATGAACGTATTAAAAATCTATCCCGATTTTATTACCATAGATGGTGCTGAAGGTGGAACAGGTGCAGCTCCGCCGGAATTTTCAGATGGTGTGGGAATGCCGCTTGAACCCGCGCTGATCTTTGTAAACAGAACGCTGAACTTATACAGCCTCCGGGACAAAGTGCGCATTATCGCAAGTGGTAAGGTTCTTACTTCACTGGATATTTTGCGGGCAGTGGCAATGGGTGCAGATATGTGTAACAATGCGCGTGGATTTATGTTTGCGCTGGGCTGTATTCAGGCTTTACGCTGTAACACGAATAACTGTCCGACCGGCGTGGCGACACAGGATAAAATGCTCATCAAAGGACTGGATGTTACCGATAAAAGTGAACGTGTATACCACTTCCACAAAAATACTTTGCATACCTGCAACGAGCTCATCGCAGCGGCAGGGCGCAATTCCTACGAAGAAGTTGATGCCAGTATGTTTATGCGCGGTGACGAATTTGAACATCTTTCCGACCTGTACTTCCCTGATATCTTGGGAAATCCAAAAGAGTTTAAAACAACCTATTAACAGAAAACAAAACCCGCAAATTAAATCTGCGGGTTTTTTTGTGTTTTATTTTCAATAAGTTTTTGCTCGGCACGAAGTTCTTCAAGATAGGACTCTTTCAGATAATCATAGAGTGAGTGTTTGCTCACCATTAACGAAATTAAAGAAGAAACCATGCCTGCAAGCATTAAATGGAAAATAAGCGAGTGTCTGTCGGTCATCTCCAAAACGATAATGGCGGAGGTAAAGGGAGCACGCGTGATTCCGGTAAGAAATGCTACCATTCCCGCCAGAATTACAACGTTGGATTCGTGTGGTGTTAGATGTATAAGTCCCGAAACTACAGAACCAACCGAGGCACCTGCTGACAGCGCCGGTGCAAAAATCCCGCCCGCACCACCTGAAGTGAAGGACAGTGCCGGTCCAATCATCCGGAAGAACGGCATATACCAGTCTTCATGCTTGTCTTCGGTAAAAAGCGTGCGCTCCATAATTATTTTCCCGGACCCTAAGATCTCGCGGTTTACAAAATAAGCCAGTGAAGCGAGAAGTAAGGCGCAGCAAACCAGGAATATAATTTTTTCTCTGTCTGTTTTTAATGATTTATTCCATGCGCTGATCTTTAGCATAAGAACCGAAAGCTGACTGGCTAAAATACCTGCAATTCCTGCGACCAGAATCACCGGGAACATTACACTTAAAGTCACATCTGAAGTTTTCGGATAACCGAGGTAAAGGTAAGAACCAGCAAGAGTCTGCGCGGTAAGACCTGCAATGATCACGGCCGTAAAAAGCGCTGTTTTAAAATAGTTGATATGCGTTTTCGAAAGTTCCTCCACCGCAAATACAATTCCGCCCAATGGCGTGTTGAAGGCAGCAGAAAGACCTGCCGCGGCGCCGGTAAGGATCATATTTTTCTTGGATATCTTCGGCCACCAGTCCGGTAAATATTCATTGACTTTCCGGAAAACTGAGCCGGCGATCTGAATCGTAGGTCCCTCGCGTCCAATTGCACCGCCGCCCAAAATAAGTGCGAGACTCGAAAGGACTTTAAAAACAATTACTTTTAAACTGAGGAGATGACGGATTTTTTTATGCTCTTTCGGATTGGCCAGTTCTACGGCGGCCATTACCTGGGGAATTCCGCTGCCCTTGGCGTAAGGCGCAAATTCTTTTACCAGCCACCACGATAATACAAATCCTACCGGTGCAATTATGAAGATCATCCATGCATGCCAGTCGAAGATAAGATTCATGAGTTTTTCGCCCCAAACGAATGCTTTGGCGTAGAGAACTGCGAAAATTCCTGTGATCAGGGAGCCTATCCAGAACGGAACCGCCTGCAGCAGGTTATACTTCAGTCTTTCGTTGTGTAAATTGTCAAATGCATGTTTTATGCTGTTACGCACATAAACAAAGATTTTTAGCATAAGCCAAAATTATTACTTTAATAATTAAAATTTAATTGAGAGGTGAGATTTTTAACAAAAAAAATCCGGTCCCATTTGCATGCAAACGAGACCGGATCTTATAACTTCTAAAACATCTTACGCTTCTTCAGCAGGTGTTTCTTCAACTTTTTTAGGAGCAGGAGCGGCTTTTGGCGCTACTTCTACCGGCGCATCAGAAATGATCTCGAATTCGAATTCATGTTCCACATTTCTGTGTAGTCTGATGTTTGCAGTTACTTTACCGGTTCTCTTCACTGTGTTTCCAGGAATCTTGATATATTTTTTATCAACCTGAACACCAGCTTTCGAAAGTTCTTCTGAAAGGTTAGCGTTATTGATAGAACCGAAAAGTTTGTCACCTGAACCCACTTTGGTAGCGATGGTTACTTTGGTGTTTTTCAACTGTTCTACAATTTTGTTTGCGTCAGCGATCAGTTGAGCTTCAACTTCTTTTCTCTCTTCCAGAGTAGCTTCCAGAGCTGCTTTGTTTTTTGGAGTTGCAAGAAGTGCCAAACCTTGTGGTAATAAATAGTTTCTTGCGTAACCCGGCTTCACATCGATCGTATCGAATTCAAGTCCTAAGTTTTCTACGTCTTTTTTTAAGATAATTTCCATTGTTGTTGTCCGTTTATGAGTTCTGAGTGCCGTTTTATAATTTTAGCTTTCTCAGCGCTGCGTTAGAATTTTTAATATGAATTCAGCAACAAAAGCCTAAAACAGATGTTTAGGCTAATTGCAATTTTTATTTCAATAAGTCGGCTACGTAAGGCATCATTGCCAAATGTCTTGCTCTCTTGATTGCTGCGGAAACTTTTCTTTGGTATTTTAAAGAGGTTCCTGTATATCTTCTTGGCAAAATTTTACCCTGCTCGTTTACGAACTGAAGAAGAAAGTTAGGATCTTTGTAATCCACATGTTTGATTCCGTATTTTTTGAATCGGTCATATTTTTTTTCCGATTTTGTATTAATGTCAAGTGGAGTTAAAAATCTTACTTCGGATTCTCCGCCTGCTGAGGCTTGTTTAGCCATATCATCTATTGCCATGTCTTTGCTTTTTTAAGGGATTAAAATTATGCTTTCGCAGTTTTCACTTTTGTTCTTCTGGTGATTGCATACTCAATTGCATGTTTATCCAGTTTGGTTGTTAAATAGCGGATCACTCTTTCGTCACGTTTGTACGCGGTTTCCAGGTCTGCCACTACGCTTCCCTCACCTTTGAACTCGATCAAAGTGTAAAAGCCATTCTTCTTCAACTGAATAGGATAAGCCAATTTCTTAAGTCCCCAATTTTCTTTGGCAACGATTTCGCAATTGTTTGAAGTCAGTAGATCTTCAAACTTTTTTACTGCTTCCTCCACCTGTGCGTCAGATAGAACGGGAGTTAAAATGAAAACAGTTTCGTAATTGTTCATAATGTTAGAATATTTGTTAATTATTTCAAGGTGCAAAAGTAAGATTATTTTTCTGAACCACCAACGCTGCAGTAAAATAAAAAAGGCTGCCTCGCGGCAACCTTTCATCATTAAATACCTGAAAAAATTTAATCTTTGATCACTTTGAAGGATTGTTCAGTCTCCGCAGTTTTAACTTTTACGATATAAACGCCTTTCGGAAGTGTGTCTACATCGATGTTTTTCGCTTCTGCTTTTACTGATTTCACCAGTTTGCCGTCAACCGACCAGAACGAAACCTCAGTAACTGCCTGACCATCTGAATTGATGTGCAGAATATCTTTCACAGGATTAGGATACAACATCATTTTCGCTTTCGAGGCCGCAGAGACACCGAGTTTCTCTTCTACAGTCACGGTGTAGTCTTCCGCCTGGCCAAAACCCGTGTTGGTTCCTGCCGCAAGTGTACCAGCGGAGAAACAAGGATTTGGATAGAATGTAGAACCAAAGTTTTTCTTAATCCGCATTCTCGTATTTCCTAAAAGTGCGCCGGCCGGAACTACAATGTTGCCAACGGCTTCTTTACCATCAACACCCGTAGATCCTACAATCTGAAGTGTAGTTGCTGCTGTATCAAAATAGGTTTCGCCCGCATCCAGAAAGTCGCCATCCTGATTCCAGTCGATAAACACAATGAATTTATTTGTAAATCCACCATCGGTATTCCCTTGAAGTCTGATTTCAAATGTGCCGTCCTGACGAACAGTCGCTATCTTGTCCAGGAATAGTTCGTGCGCATTGGTTCCACCCACGGCAGCTGCTGAAGTGTTCGTCATGCCTCCAAAAGATACTGAAGTGATCGGTTCCACACCGTTGGAATACACCAGCGGGCCACAATATGGTGCAAACGGATTTGCAGAAGTGGTGAAGGAATAGGTTGTACAGCCTGTGGCAGCACCGGCTCCGTTTTTAGCAATTACTTTCCAGTAATAAGTGGTTGATCCGGCCAGTCCGGTGGCATTGAAGGTGGTAGAAGTCGAATTTCCAATCAATGTGGTAGGGTTGGGATTCGTGTCCAGATAGATATCGTAACTTTCTGCAGTACTTCCGGTTGCCGGTGCGGTCCAGGTCAATGGGACCGGAGCCGTATAGTTAATTCCCGTGGCGGCGTTTGCCGGTGAAACGGGAGTAGCACAGTTTGGCGCGGTTCCTGCCGGCACGGTTACCGTGATGTTATCTACATACAGCGCAGCACCATCATTTCCTACATATTGAAATGCGATCTTCACGTTAGGTTTGCCCGCGTATGCAGCCAAATTTACCGTTACGGGATTCATCACCCAATTGGTAAAAACGCCGAGATCAACTTCTGACCAGACCTGAGTCCAGGTGGCGCCGTTGTCCGTTGAGACTTTTATAAAAACATCATAATTATTCTCGGGCGTAACTGCCCAGTAATAGCTTAATCCGATCTGCGCTTTGAGCACAAAATTCGCATACCCGGTAAAGTCCAGTGAAGGACTTACCAGCATTTCGTTCTGAGCGGCCGGAGCGGGATCATAATTTACAGTTGCTCTGTAATCGGTTCCTCCTAAAGGGTCTTCAACGTGCCAGGTTTCCGCGGTATTGGTTTGTATTACCGTCCAGGTCGCGGGTAGTGTTCCGGTCTGAAAGTTTTCTGAGAGCAAAGTCTGGCCAAAGCCAAACATTGGGATTGCCCACATAGAGGCAAATAGTAGAATTTTTTTCATAACTAAAATTTTTAGGGTTACACATCTACCAAATGTAACAAACACAAATGAATTACGCAATATAAGTTGGGATTATTTTACAAATCCGCACTTAATTTTAAAATTAGTTATGGATTTCATAAGACTGTACTACCGGCTAGCAGACCGTTTGTGCAAAAAATACAATGAGTGAAATCGAGTTCAGGTTCGTTATCTTTTATTAAAGGCGTTACGTTGCTTGTGGGAACAGGTATTCAAATCAAAAAAACACGCCGTACTTTCTTATTCGGGAGTCTGGAAGTTGAACGTAAACCATAAACCGTAAATCACCAGCTTTACAGGACAAATCTGTGATTTTGCCATTAACGCAGAGAAACACGCAGCCGTAACAGCACATTCACTTTGATCCGCAAACTTTTAATAAAAAATTTTGAGACTGAAAGAAAACAGAAAGGCAGGTCAAAAATCACAGTTCGACCGAAACGTCCTCTTTTTACTAAAGAAGTTTTTTTACGTAAACTTATAAGTATAAGTGGAGGTTAGTTAAGTGATATCGGGTGTCAGTTTTTTTTCGGAATATCCAGCTTTACGCGTAAATTTTTCAGCATATCTTTTACCATCGCGCTCATATCGAAATCATAAGTTAAACCCCAGTCTTTTTTCGCCACCGAATCATCAATCGAAGCCGGCCATGAATCCGCGATCGCCTGTCGGAAATCCGTTTTATAGTCTACCGTAAAAGCGGGTATTTCCTTTTTGATCTCTTCCGCAAGCTCTTTTGGGGTAAAGGATAAGCCGCCTAAATTATAGGAAGTATGTACACTCAGGTTTTCCTGTGGCGCTTCCATTAGATTTAAAGTCGCTTTAATCGCATCATCCATATAAAGCATAGGCATGGCTGTATCTTCACTTATGAAACTCGTGTATTTTTCGTCTTCCAGAGCATCATAAAAAATTTCGACGGCATAATCTGTAGTTCCGCCGCCGGCCGGAGTCTTCCATGAAATTAAACCTGGATAGCGGATGCTGCGGACATCTACACCGTAATGGTCGTGGTAATATTCGCACCATTTCTCGCCGGCCATTTTAGAGATTCCATAAACCGTGGTAGGATTTAAAACCACATCCTGACCCACATTATTTTTCGGAATTCCCTTCCCAAAAACCGCGATCGAACTGGGCCAGAAAATTTTCTGCAGCAGACCCTCTTTTGCCATTTCACAGAAGTTGATCAGCGGCTCCAGATTAAGTTTCCAGGCGAACAGTGGCTGCTTTTCCGATGTGCCGCTAAGTAAAGAAGCCAGGTGGTAAACTGTGGTGATCTCATAATCCTTGATCACCTGCCGCACGAGCTGGGTATTTGTAACATCCATTCTTTCATAAAATCCGGCCGAAGTAAGATTCTTGTCCCAGCGGTCAAGGCCGGAAGCGACAACGTTTTCCGCCCCGTGTATTTCTACAAGTCGGTTTGTGAGTTCTGTACCAATTTGACCGAGTGCACCGGTGATGAGAATTTTTTCCGTTTCGGATTTCATGTGAAAATTTTTAGGTTGCACAAATTTAAAAAAAATTACGCGGGCATTGGAAATACTTCTTGCATGCCGGCCTGTTTTTGTAATTTTTATATAAATGGCGGTTTGCTCCGATTTATATTCATCATTTTCTAAATTTTTTATTAATGGCGTCCGAAAAAATATAAATTCCTGCCCAAATTATCGGGCTTTTCTTATTTTTGAGAAAATTTCGCACATGAAAAAATTCCTCTTTCTTTTTTTCTGGTTACCGCTTGTTACATTTGCCCAGTTCACTGATATTAATATTATAAAAGAAATTCACACCAAGGATAAAGGACTTGTGGTTTCTGCACATCCGCTTGCCAGTGAAGCCGGCGCGAAGATCATGAAGATGGGCGGAAATGCATTCGATGCAGTAATTGCCACGCAGTATGCACTTGCCGTTGTTTATCCGCAGGCCGGCAATATCGGTGGTGGCGGTTTTTTGGTTGGTGTAAAAAATAATGGTGAAAAATTTACACTCGATTTCCGCGAGACCGCACCCGAACGCGCCTCACGGGATATGTATCTTGATAAAAACGGCAGGGCAAATACAGATCTATCCCAGAACGGACGGCTTGCAGTAGGTGTGCCGGGCTCTGTGGCAGGATTTTTTGCAACATTGAAATATGCGAAACTTCCGATGGAAAAACTGATACAACCGGCAATCGACCTGGCAGACAATGGTTTTGCACTTACCGAAAAAGAGGCTAACCTACTGAATAGTGAAAGTAAGAACTTCGATGAATACAACAGAAAAACCACGGTTTTTCAGAAAAATTTGCCGTGGAAAGCAGGTGATATTCTGGTTCAAAAAGATCTTGCGGAAACTTTAAGAAGAATCCAGAAATCAGGAATGAAGGGTTTTTATGAAGGTGAAACCGCACAACTTATTACAGCGGAAATGAATAGAGGGAACGGAATAATTACTTTAAATGATCTTAAAAATTACCGCGTTGCCGAAAGAAAACCGCTCATCTTTAATTATAAAGGACACGAAATTATGTCCATGCCGCTGCCCTCGAGCGGTGGAATTTTGTTGGCACAAATGCTGACCATGAGCGGCTTCGAAAATATTGGAAAATACCAGCATAACTCTACTGCAGCTACCCAGATCATGATCGAAGCGGAGCGGCGTGCATTTGCGGACAGAGCAGAATTTATGGGCGATCCGTCCTTCATTACAGATATGACAGAAATGTTGATATCCAGGGATTATTTACAAAACCGCTGGAAAACCTTTAATAAAAACTCAGCAACGCCAAGCGCAGCAGTGGGTAAAATTACTGCACAGCAGTCGGAATCTACTGAGACCACGCATATTTCAATCATTGATAAAGAGGGAAATGCAGTGGCCGTGACCACGACACTCAACGGTTTGTATGGCAGCAAAGTAATGGTTTCGGGCGCAGGATTTTTTCTGAATAATGAAATGGATGATTTCTCTGTAAAGCCGGGCGTACCAAATATGTTTGGTGCAGTGGGTGGCGAGGCCAATTCAATTCAACCCGGAAAAAGAATGCTGAGTTCCATGACGCCAACGATTGTGCTGAAGAACAGCAAACCTTACATAATTGTCGGAACGCCGGGCGGAACTACAATTCCCACATCGGTGTACCAATCTGTTGTGAATACCATTGATTTTGGACTCAGTCCCAATATGAGCGTGAACATGCCGAAATTTCACCACCAGTGGCTGCCGGAATCGGTGATGGTCGAAAAAGGTTTTCCCGAAACCACGATCGCGGACCTCGAAAAAATGAATTACAAAATTGAGCGCGTGCAGCAAATCGGGCGTACTGAAATGATTGTGATCGATGAAAATGGAAATGCAGTTGCAGTTGCCGACGGCCGTGGCGATGACAGCGTGGCTGCAGAATAATACAGGAAAAACTAAGTAATGCAGGAAGAACATCACAAAAAGTTTATCAGAGAAAAAATACTTTCGTATAAACCGGATTTCGACCCGGAAGTGTTAAAGATTGGTGCAGACCTTTTCCGGGTGCGCCAATGTTCTGCGGGCGACCGCATACTGAAAGCTGGCGAGATCTGCGCCAATATTTTTATGGTACAAGACTCGATTACGCGCTGCTATTTTGTAAACAGCGATGGTGATGAGAAAACAATTTGGCTGGAACCCGAAAAAACGGTGATTACGGACTACGAAAGCTTCCGCACACTGGCACCGAGCAAATGCGATATTTACTGTTACGAAGATTCCGCCGTGTATGCCATCGACAGACAAAGCCTCATGACACTTTACGCGCAATACCACGACTGGGCGCTGTTTGGGCTGCAGGTGATGGAAGAACATTACTGTAATGTGCTTCACTTTCGGGATATATTCAGTTTTAACAGCGCTTCGGATAATTATGCACTCATAGAAAGTTACTGTGCGCGGTATCTGGATGTGGTGCCGCTTAAACATCTAGCATCCTGGCTGAACATTTCGGCTGTACATTTATCAAGAATAAGGAAAGAAAAGCGAAATAAAGAGCTGGGTTAACATATGTTAAGAAGAATATTTGCAAAGTATTTTATCTTCGCAGAGATTCTTAGAACACGATGAAAAATTTGATTACGCCAGCAAACTTGCCTTTGTTGTATAGTTTTCTTCAATGTTTTAGTTTTGAAGTGATACCGATACAGCAAACGGCTGAGTTTTCTGATTCAGTTATTTGCCGGCAAGTTTTTTCAGCATTCCGTTAAAGATAAGTCCGTGAAAAGGCAATACGGAATACCAGTAAAGTCGTCCCGATAATCCAAGTGGCCGGAATGTGGCTTCCTGATGCAGAACACCATTCTTCACGCGGAATTCCAGCCAGGCTTCGCCCGGGACTTTCATTTCAGCAAACAGCAAAAGCCTTTTTTCAGCCTTATCTGCAAACAGTACACGCCAAAAATCTACAGAATCACCCGCTTCAAGGCTGCTGTAATTTCGCCGCCCACGGTTCAGACCAACGCCACCGAAAAGTTTATCGAGAAAACCACGTATACGCCACAGAAAATCAGCGTAATACCAGCCGGTTTTTCCACCGATGCTGAAGATACGCTCTACAGTTGCCTGTTCATCGTCCACTTTTATTTCGCGTATGTCCTTGTAGCAACCCTCATCGGGGACTTCCAGGTACTGCCAAACCTGCCGGGTATGAAACTGGTTGCTAAATGAATCGTACCAACTGGAAAGCACATCATTCTGCTTGATCTTGTCAAAAGCCATACGGATCGCTTCACTGTAAGAGAAAAGGTGTATGCCGAGCTTTTCTGCAAGATTGTTCTTTTCCGCAACTACGTCAACCTTCATGCTGTAAACCAAATGCTTGGCAAGGAAATAACTTGTAGAAGTTACGAAATAAAGCCAGTACGATGACAGACGCGGCGTCATGACCGGAACTGTATAAATATGCCGTTTCAGCCCACGGATTTCTGCGTACTGCAGCAACATCTGCTTATACGTTAAAACATCTGTTCCGCCAATGTCGTAATGCTGATTGTAAGTAAATTCTTTACCTAAAACACCCACCAGAAACTGCATCACATTCCGTATTGCAATGGGCTGGCATTTGGTATTGAGCCACTTCGGCGTAATCATAATGGGCAGCTTTTCAATAAGATCGCGAATGATTTCGAATGAGGCACTTCCGGAGCCAACTATGATGCCGGCGCGCAGCGAGGTTAGACTGTAAACAGGACTTTGCAGCGCTTCTTCTACATTCTTGCGGGACTTCAGATGTTTCGACAGTTTTTCTTCATTAATGATACCTGTTAAAAAAACCACTTGCTTTACCTGGGTTTTTTCAAGAGAGTTCTTAAAATTTTCTGCAGAAATTTTTTCTTTTTCCATGAAATCGCCATCGCTCGAAGTCATGGAGTGGATCAGGTAGTAAGCCGCTTCGATATCCTTCGGAATATTTTGCAGTGTTTTCTCATCCAGAAAATCGTTTTCTACTACTTCTATCTGATCAAGGTTATTTTTAAAGAGGTGAAGACTGAAGCGGTTTTTATCGCGGACAGAACATACCACTTGGTGGCCTTCCTCCAAAAGCTGTATGAGCAGTCTTTTGCCGATATAACCAGTAACGCCGGTGAGAAAAATTTTCATGAGGTTAAGTATTTTTCGAGAATAGTGTAGCGACTTTTAAAAATAAATATTACTTTATTTTTTACAAAACTGCCCGCAAAAATATCGCCAAAAATTCCGAAAGGCATTTTGAAATTTACAATATCGGTCATCTTAACCTTTCCGTCCGGCAGTTCTTCAAAATGATGCTCGTGGTGCCACATCGCATAAGGTCCGAAACGCTGTTCATCTACGAAAAACTTTTCCTCTTCAAAATGAGTTATTTCTGTAATCCAGTTTGATTTTATAAATGGTAAAATCCCAATTTTATAGGTAATGATCTGGCCTCTGTATGTTTTAGGTGGTGGACTGTTTGTGATCTCGAATGCCATTTCCTTTGGTGTGATCTTATCCAGATTCGTAGGAACGGTAAAAAATGCCCAAGCTTTTTGCAGAGAGATCGGCAGAATCTGCTCAGAGGTCAGCGTGTAAATGCCGGATTGTTTTTTAAGACTGATCTTCATCATTTTATTTCGTAGCAAAAGGTTTTTTTGTCTTTAAATATTCAAATACCAAAACAATAGCGTAGAGCAGGGTAAAGCAGTAGAAACTGTCTTCCAGCGGCATTGTTCCCACACGTATTCCCAGATTTTCGGAGTTGTCGTAATACACAACCGGGTTATCGGAATAACTGCCTGTAAGTGCGCAGTTTACAAAATAAAAAGGGATATAAATAAAGATAAAACTTATATAGAAACGCCGCGCATATTTCCATTTGTAAATGAGCTGCAGCAACATTAAAACAGTAAATAAACCAAGACAGCAAAAGGTGTATATCTTATCATAATTATAAACGGTAAGCGCCAGACCGATCATAAACAGAAGGTAGGTGACCGCCTGTGCAACCTTTGCCGGCAATATGACTTTAGGAAAAAAATATTTTAAAGAATAATGAATGAAAACACTTGCATACGGAATCAAAAGAAAGAAAAGCCACTCTTCCAGCGGTAATTTCAGCAGCCGCACGCCGATCAGGTATTCATCATTAAATCCCCATACATTCCGGTATGCAAAGTAACTGTCCCAGAGTATAAAAAAAATTCCCACGGAGAATATCGCCGTGAAATAAGCTTTCCAGTGTTGAATGAAGTGCATTCTCTTCTTTTCAAAACTAAACAGAAACGGGATCAAAAAACTGAAAACATCTAAAAGTAAATAGTAATAAGACTGCAAAATTTATTTTTTTTGAATTGATAATCGCGCTTCCCGAAAATATTTTAATGGCACGAACAACATACCGAAGCATTCGCCCTCTTCCTTCCCCAAATGTTTATGGTGCATTTTATGCGCTTTCCGTAAACCGCGCAAATACCAGTTGTTCGTATTGTCGAACCATTTGAAACGGCGGTGGATCAGCACATCGTGGATCAGAAAATACGCCATGCCGTACAGCAGAATTCCCAGGCCTATAAAAAACATGGCATTAATTCCGTCCCGCGTTCCGAAGTAAAACAAAAGCATAGTCGGGATTGCGAACACCACAAAAAAAGCGTCATTTTTTTCGAAAACATGTGGATATCCGGGTTGGTGATGATCCTCGTGAAAATACCAGCCCAAACCATGCATCACAAATTTGTGCGTGAGCCAGGTAACGCCTTCCATCAGTACGAAAACACCCAGAGTAAGCAGGATATATGCTGTAATTTCCATTTTATAGATTTAAATATTGCTGAATGTACACCTTCAAATCACTGTCCGGCGTATTGCGGTATTCTCTGATGAGGAAATTCCGGTCTTCCGCAATATGTTGGTTATAACCCAGGATCCGCGGTGCATTTTCCTGCGTGATCAGGCGCATCAGGCGGATCTCCAGATTTTTTGGATCTGCTTTTACCGCATTTTCAAGTTTAGCTTTTCCTTCATTAAAATAAGACATTTTCTTCAGCGGGTTAAAGGCGTGTTTTGCCATATAGAAATTGCCTACTGCCAGAAAGCCACCATATAAAGGCTCGCCGGTTTTTTCAAATGCTGCTGTAGATTTTTCTATCAGAAGTTTTGCTGATCTCTCGGAGTTTTCGCCGGATTTCAGCATCGTTCGGTATTCTTTTAAATTTTGTGACAGCATGATTCCCGAAATACTTAAAAAAGCCGTTACTGCAATTCTTTTCATTAAAGGAGATTCAAATTTTTGTTGACGATCATTTCGCCGAAAAGATACATTTTTCTCGCGTTCGAAACGCGGATTCTTTTGGTCATCAAAAGTTCCGGTTTAGTTCTTTTTATTTTTTTTAAAAGATTAAAGTAATATTTAAAGGCCATGAAAACCGCGAGTTTGCTGGATATCGGCAACATTTTAATCCCAATTTTTGCGTGTGCAAAATCGTTTGCAATATCTTTTTCAATGGTCATTTTATCTTCCAGCGAAAAGTTGGCAAAATCTACCCCGGGAAAATATGTCCGGTTGAGATCATTAAAATCAGCATTGATGTCGCGCAAAAAATTGATCTTCTGAAAAGCAGCACCAAGGCTTTGTGCGTAAGGTTTTAATTTCTCATATTCCTCCTCGTTTCCATTTACAAAAACTTTCAGACACATTAAGCCCACCACTTCAGCCGAGCCATAAATATATTCCTGGTACTTTTCGTCGTTCAGGTTTTTAATTTCACCCAGATCCATTTTCATTGAATGCAGAAACGCATCCACCAGATGCTGGGGAATGTTTTTTTCACGCTGCGTCAGGCAAAACGAGTGCAGAATTGGATTCATGGAGATTCGGTTTTCCTGTGCCGTTTTGTAATTGCTTTCAAACTCAGCCATCAGTTTTACCTTATCGTAATCGTGAAAGGTATCTACGATCTCATCTGCAAATCGCACGAATCCATAAATGTTGTAGATATGCTGCCGGATTTCCGGATGAAAAAGCGAAGATGCCCGAAAAAATGACGTACTGTATTTCGCAGTGACCATCTTCGATGAAAGTCCGCACAGCGAGTTGAAAATTTCTAGATTATTCATGGGGAGAAAAATTGTGCTTTTGTTGATGTAGAATATAATCGGTTACTACTTTTCCGGAAATTAATGCCGGCGGAACTCCGGGGCCGGGAACGGTCAGTTGGCCGGTGTAGAAAAGGTTCTTGATTTTTTTGTTACTGATGCCCGGCCGCAAAACCGATGTCTGTAAAAGTGTATTTGCCAAACCGTACGCGTTACCGCGGCAAGAGTTATACCGTTCTTTAAAATCCTGCACCCCGAAACTTTTTTTAAAGCGTACCGAACCCCGCAAGTCTACGCCCACGTTCTTTTGTATGCGGTCCATTATCAGCTCAAAATACCGCTCGTGGATCTCCGCATTATCCTCCAGATCAACCGCCACAGGAATCAGGAAAAATCCCACTTCTTTTCCCGGCGGACATAAATCCGTATCGGTTTTTGATGAAAAATTCGCGTAAAACAAAGGGTTTGTCGGCAGTTGAGGTTCATCATAAATTTCAACGGCATGTTTCCCAAAATCGGTATCAAAAAAAAGATTGTGGTGCTGGAGTTCCGGAACCTTTCGGTCGAAAGCTACATAATACAGAAAGGCAGAAGGTGCAAAAACTTTCTTTTGCCAATATTCAGGCGGATAATTTTTTTCTGTTTTCGTTAAAAGTTTTTCGGTATGTGCGTAATCTGCCCCGGAAATTACAATATCTGCGCCAAAAATTTCGGATTTTGTGCGGACTGCTTTTGCCTGGTTATTTTCAGTTTCGATGCGGATCACTTCCTGATCCACAAAGAATTCAACACCGAATTCTTTGGCAAGTTTTACCATTCCCATTGCTACGGCGTTAAATCCACCTTTCGGATACCAGGTTCCCAAACCGAAATCTGCGTGATTCATAAAGTTATAAAATGCCGGCGTGTTCTGCGGTTTTGCTCCCAGAAACAGAACCGGAAATTCCAGAATGCTCTGCAGTTTAGGATTCTTAATGTTTCGGCGCACCGTTTGCGAGATATTTTGCATAAACAGATGAACTCTCATCGCGGTGTCCATGTTAACAAGTTCCAGGACAGATTTTCCGGGATTGTATACAAGGTCCTTCATTGCAATCTCGTAATTTTTCCGGGAAGCCTCCATGAATTTACGCAGATGTTTGCCGCTTCCGGGTTCTACTTCTTCAAACTTTTCAATGATTTTTTCGGGCTCATCGGAAATGTCGATATAATCATTTTCACCAAAATAAACTCTGTAGGCTGGTGACAGTTTTTTTAACTCATAATAGTCGGAAACTTTTCTGCCGAAATCAGCAAAAAATCTTTCAAAAATATCCGGCATCCAGTACCAGCTTGGCCCCATATCGAATTTATAACCATCGATTTCCAACAGAGAAGCGCGACCGCCAAGCTGCTCGTTTTTCTCCAGGACCGTCACGGAATGATCTGCCTGCGCCATATAACAGGCTGCAGCGAGGGCTGAAAATCCGGATCCGATGATGACAACTTTTTTCATGACAGTAATTAATGGAACAAAAATATACTTTTATTTTTAAAATGGAAAATATTTTTACTAATTTTGTCCAATATATTTATTGAAGTTATGAAAAAAATAAATGAACGTAAGGAACAAATCTTAGATTTTTATTCAAAATATGTGCTGCGGCATAATGAAAAGCCACTCAATGTTTATACTTTCTGCGAAAACCATAATATGAGCGAAGTTGAGTTTTACAGTTTTTACGCAGGTCTCGAACAGTTGGAAGAGGATTACCTGCGCTATTTTTTCCGCGAAAGTGTTGTGCTGCTGCTGACAGATGAAAGTTATCCGGGAGATTCTGCGAAGAATAAGCTGCTCTCTCTTTATTATACGTTTTTTGAACAGCTCACGCTCAATAGAAGTTTGGTCATTTATCTTATAGATGGACGAGAAAATAATCTCGCAGCACTGAAAAAAGTGTGGACTCTGAAACCCGATTTTACAGAATTTGTGAAAAGTCTGGAACTTTCTGTACCTCTGAGTGATATCGACAGTGAAAATATGCTGCGTCTGGAAAAATTAAAAAATAGAAGCCTGGAAGAACTCATCTGGGGAAACTTTCTTTCCGTGTTGAAATTCTGGCTTGATGACCGAAGTCCAAACTTTGAGAAGACCGATGTTTTTATAGAGAAATCTGTCGACACGGGTTTTGAACTTTTAGACGTAAAACCTTTAAAGAAACTTCTGGATCTGGGCAAATTTCTATTTAATGAAAAAGTAAAAAGCCATTAATGAAAACACTGAACAAAATCCCCACAGGTAAGATCGAACGCGCCACCAAACTGATTTCTACAGGCGCAAAAGTGGGCGTGAATTACCTGAAATATTACGGCGATAAAATCACAAAAACCAAAGTTGAAGCCAAAGATGCTTTAAATAAAAATAATGCAGAAGACATTTACGACAGTTTAAAGGAACTGAAAGGCAGCGCACTGAAAGTCGCACAGATGCTCAGTATGGAAAAGAATATCTTACCTGCCGCGTATGTGGAGAAATTTTCGCTGTCTCAGTTTCAGGTGCCGCCGCTGTCCGGACCTCTTGTAAATAAGATCTTTAAAAATTATTTTGGCCAAAAACCTGCTGAACTTTTCGACCGCTTTACTATGGAATCCACAAATGCTGCGAGTATCGGTCAGGTTCACAAAGCCTGGAAAGATGGCAGGGAACTCGCCGTGAAGATTCAGTACCCGGGTGTTTCCGACAGTATTTCTTCGGATTTGGCGCTCGTTAAACCGATTGCCATGCGCATGTTCAACATCAAGGGAAAAAATTCTGATCAGTATTTTAAAGAAGTGGAAGATAAACTCCTGGAGGAAACAGATTACGACCTTGAACTCCGCCAGAGTGTAGAGATCAGCAAAAGTTGCAAACCACTCGCTGATATTACTTTTCCTACTTACTATCCCGAACTGTCCAACGACCGCATTATTACTATGGACTGGATGCACGGGCGACACCTTTCCACCTTCTGCGCGGAAAATACCAATCCTGAAGCGGCCCGCAAAATAGGGCAGGCGTTGTGGGATTTTTATATGTTTCAGATTCATCATTTGAAAAAAGTTCACGCCGATCCGCATCCCGGCAATTTTCTGGTGTCACCGGAAAACACTTTAACAGCGATTGATTTTGGCTGTATGAAGACGATTCCGCAGGATTTTTATATTCCATATTTTGAACTTTCGCGCCGCGAAAATTTAAACAATAAAGTTTTTTTTGATCAAAAACTCCGTGAACTCGAGATCATACGACCTGATGATTCTGAAGATGAAAAGGAATTCTTTACAACCATTTTTTATGAGTTGCTGTATTTGTTCACAACGCCTTTTCAGGAGGAAAAGTTTGATTTTGCGGATCCCGCCTTTTTTTCCGCACTCGCAGATTTAGGCCAGAAATACGCGAAAAACACGCAGCTCAAAGGCAAGAACGGCAACCGCGGCTCACGGCATTTCATTTACATGAACCGGACGTTCTTTGGCCTCTTCAATCTTATGAATGAGCTGAAAGCGCAAGACATCGTTATTGATAATTACAAAAACTTTATTAAAAGTGATATTAAGCCCTGAACAAACCAACCGTGTCATTGAGATGGCGTGGGAAGACCGAACCCCGTTCGAAGCCATTAATTATCAATTTGATCTTAATGAAAAAGACGTGATCACGCTGATGAGAAAAGAGCTGAAAAGAAATTCTTTTAATTTATGGCGTAAGCGTGTCAACTCGGGCGTAAGCCACAAACATTTGTTTAAAAGAAGTGCCGGAATTTCTCGTTTTCGCTGCTCCCGGCAGAGAATGATCACCGGCAATCACATCAGCAAAAGATAAAATTGCCGACGAACTATAAAACATAATCAATGAAAAATATACTTATTGCAGGAGCGGGCCGCGGAATTGGGTTTAAGACCGCAGAACTTTTGAGAAAAGAAAATCTCTACATCATTTCCAGAACGCTTACTGATGAACTCCACGCGCTGAATACAAAATTTTTTGAAGCTGATGTCGCCTTTGATCCAAAGGATGATTTGAGCCTGCCAGAAGAATTACACGGACTTGTTTTTTGCCCCGGATCCATTAAACTGAAACCTTTCAGCCGTTTTACGGAAGAAGATTTTTTAGCGGATTTCCGGCAGAATTTCCTGGGTGCGGTGAAGGTCATACAGAAGTGTTTGCCGGCTTTAAAAAGATCCGGTTCGGCAAGTATCGTTCTTTTCAGTACTGTAGCTGCGAAAGTCGGAATGCCTTTCCATACGTCGATATCCGCGAGCAAAGCGGCGCTGGAAGGTTTTGCGAGGAGTCTTGCAGCGGAAGTTTCCGCTTTTAATATTCGTGTAAATGTCGTTGCGCCTTCGCTGTCTGATACGGATTTGGCGGCACAACTTCTTTCCACTGAAGAAAAACGCGCGGCTTCGGCAAAGAGACATCCTTTACAGCGAATTGGTTTGCCCGAAGACAGTGCGCAGGTCGCTGCATTCTTAGTTTCAGAGAAAAGCTCCTGGATGACAGGTCAGATTATTGGTGTTGAAGGCGGTTTGGGAAATATTAAATTATAGTGATGGTGAATTTCAATTTTTTTATTGATGTTTTAAAAGAGATCGATTCTTTTGAGAAAGCGCAACCCACAGCCGCGTTTACAGTTGAGGATTTCCGCCAACATCTGAACCGCAGAGCTTACGAAAAAGAAGCGCCTAAAAATCTTGCGGAGAAATTTGAGCTGGAGGTTTACGATCTTGAAAATGAGATTGCGAAACAGGTCATCATGCTTGGTCGCTATTCAAAACAGCTGATCCGCAAAGCTTTGGCCGAAAACCCCGATCTGGTCAACGAGGATTTTACTTATCTTTTCCGTTTAATGGACTACGATTCGCTGACAAAAATGCAGCTTATTGAAAAGAACGCGCACGAAAAACAAACAGGAATAGAAATTATAAAACGTCTTGTAAAAAACGGTCTCTTGTGCGAAAGTCCTGACAAAGATGATAAAAGAAGCACGCGAATTTCAGTTAGCGAAAAGGGCAGGACGGTCTTTTTGAAGACCATGAAAGATATTACTGTAGTCTCTAAAATCATGTGCGGAAAACTGTCTGTTCAGGAAAAGGAAGAACTTTTGCATTCACTGAAAAAGCTCAATACTTTTCACCACACTGTGTATCTGAACAGTAAAAATGAGGCACTTCAGGAAATTTTAAAAATGGTTGAATATGCGGAATGAAATCTCGGTTTTCTGGTTTCGGCGGGATTTGCGCCTGATTGATAATCACGGACTTTTTCAGGCTTTAAACTCGGAAGAAAAGGTTCTGCCGGTCTTTATTTTTGATACCGATATTTTATCGCAGCTTGAAAATAAAGAAGACAGACGTGTGGATTTTATAGTTCAGGCGCTGGAAATGCTGAATGATTTTTTAGAGAATAAAGGGAAGGCAATTTCTGTTTTATACGGAAAACCGTTAAATATATTTAAAGACCTCACTGAAGAATTTGAAATTAAAAACGTCTTTGCCAACGAAGATTATGAACCTTATGCGATACGCCGTGATGATGAGGTTCGAAAGTCTTTGGAATTAAAAAGTATTGGTTTTCAATTATTTAAAGATCAGGTGATTTTTCATAAAGAAGATATTCTGAAGGCGGATCAGTCACCGTACACGGTTTTCACCCCATACTCAAAACAGTGGCTCATTAAATTTAACGAAAAAGAAACCGAACATTATTTCAGCGGGAAACTGTTAGAGAATCTCCTCGATCAGAAAAGGGAAAAAATCTCATGGCAGAAACTTGGTTTTTCGCCAACCGGATATAAATTCGAGGTTCCGCAGATTAATGCAGAAATACTGCAAAAATACCACGCTACCAGGAATCTTCCTACCATAGAAACCTCGAAAATGAGCGTACATCTGCGGTTTGGTACTATAAGCATCAGAACATTGGCAAGAGAAGCGGGAAGCTTGAGCCAGACCTATTTGAAAGAACTCATCTGGCGCGAATTTTTTATGCAGATCATGTATCATTTTCCGAAAGTGGTACACCATTCCTTCAAAACGAGATATGACCAGATCGAGTGGCGTTTCGATGAGGCTGATTTAAAAAAATGGCAGCAAGGCAAAACAGGTTTTCCACTGGTAGATGCCGGAATGCGTGAACTGAACGCAACCGGATTTATGCATAACCGTGTTAGGATGGTGTGTGCAGGCTTTTTTACCAAACATCTACTGATGGACTGGGGGATTGGCGAAGCCTATTTTGCAGAAAAACTTCTGGATTATGATTTATCGGCCAATAACGGCAACTGGCAGTGGAGCGCCGGCAGTGGCTGCGATGCGGCGCCTTATTTCAGAATTTTCAATCCGGAATCGCAGCAGAAAAAATTCGATCCTGAATTTATATATATCAAAAAGTGGGTGAATGAATTTGGCACTTCCGCTTATCCCAAACCGATGGTCGACCACAAATTCGCGCGGCAACGCGCTCTGGACGCGTACAAAAGTGGTTTGGCAGAAGAATAATAACTTTGAAAACTTTTTTTAAATCAGAATTTTTAAACTTTTCGGCAGCACTTTGATGTGGATGGGCGACGGAATTTCGCGATATTCACCATCGAGATGCCAGGCGCTGCTGTCCGTGGAGAAGCTGATTTCCGGCACCGAAAGGTAAGTGACTTTTCGGTCCTGCTTTAATTTTCCTGTAAACATTTTCAAGGCGAACTGAGTGCCGTATAAAAGTGAGAACTTTTTTACAAGAACAACCTCGGCCAAACCGTCAACCGTACTTGCGTGTGGCGCGATAAATGCGTTGTTGCCGAACTGGCGTGTATTGGCAATATTCACCATCAGATAATCGCCATTGTGTTTTTGAAATTCAGGCGCAGTGAACTTTACTTTAAGCGGTTTAAAATTGAAGAATGTCTGAATGGAAACTTTAATATAATTGGCGAAGCCCCGACTGGTTTTCTCAAAATTCTTTGCCACTTCGCCGTCGAAACCTGTGCCAGAAACGTTAATTGAAAGTTCATCATTCACTTTAAAAGTATCGATCTCGCGGAAATCCCTGGTATTTATTTTTTTTAGAAGTTCTGCCAGATTTGTGCTGAAATCAGTTTCCCGTGAGAAGCCATTGCCCGAACCGGCAGGAAAAATCCCAAGAATTTTATCGGTGTTAATAAGTTTTTTTGCCACCGAAGAAATAGTGCCGTCGCCACCAACTGCCACAAACACATCCACCTTTTCGAAATGATCAGCTATAAACTGTTCCGTTCCATGCACGGAATCTGAAATGTAAATTTGCGGATCTGTAACTTTCTGGCGCAGCGCCTCCAGAAACGGTTCGTAATTTTTGTGTGCCGAAAACGGATTGATGATAAACGCGACTTTTTCCATGGGTTGCAAAAATAGAGAAACAAGTTGACAAAGCGTTTGCTAAGGTTAGTTCAAATCCAGTTTTTTCTTGAAATCTGCAGTCAGAAATGGTTTTATATCCGTTAGTGGAACTTTGATCAGCACTGTGCCGGCAGCGTACGCCGTAATCTCGTATTGATTGTACAGAAAATACAGATTTTCAGCATCGAAATAAAAATTTTCTGTCAGCGGAATTTCCTTTACCAGCAGCATTTTACTCTGTCCTTTTTCCAGGTCGTTATTCAGGAAATTGTCCATGAGAATTCTGCCCCAGATTTTCTGGTTCTGCACCTTAATGATATCCGAAAGATGAATAGTTTTGTTTTTCTGAAGGTCAAAAACCTTATAGAATTCATAATAATAGCCGTGTGCGCCACCGGTAAATCCATCGCCGGAATATTTTATGGTGAGGATATTTCGGTCATTCGAAAAAACCTTCATTCGCGAACTGTTGCTCCAGATCTGTTTTGAAACAGGTGTATACTGCGCCAGCGATTTCCTGGTGTCGGTATAGAATTTCTCTTTTTGATTTTCTGCCGCAGCGAGCAGATCGGCCTTGGTGAAATTTTCTGCGTGAATGTTTTCGCGCGCATAAATAGAATCGAGCAGAGCCTTGTTTTTAACAGTCGGAAATACAAGCAGTGATTTTTCAAAACTTGCCGTGAGGTTGGGATTCAATGCAAGAGAATCGTTGATTTTTACAGAATCGACCACGAATTGAGGTATGCGGCGTAAAGAATCTTTTTGGGCAGCAGGCGGCTCCGTAGAAAGCACGGTTGATTTTTTACAACTTATTGTACATGCGAAAAGGGCCGCCGAAACCAGAACTAAATTTTTCATCTTTAAAAGTAATGAAAAAGAATTTATCCGGAAAAATAGAATTTAACTTTAAAGATAAAAAGTCGATACCGGACGTTATACGAAGGTCAAAAAAAAGCTGCTCCCGGAAGAACAGCTTTAAGTAAGTTTTAATAAGGTTTACACGTCGATTTTTGCATAGATCGCGTTCTTCTCGATAAAGTCGCGGCGTGGCGGTACTTCATCGCCCATAAGCATCGAGAAAACGTTATCGGCATCAGCCAGCGAATCGATGGTGATCTGTTTCAGAATTCGGTTGTCCGGATTCAGCGTGGTGTCCCAAAGCTGCTCAGGATTCATTTCCCCAAGACCTTTGTACCGCTGCAGTTCCACGCCTTTTCCGTCCGGCGCCATTTCCAGCGTTAATTCCTCGCGTTCTTTTTCGTTGTAAGCATATACCTTTTTATTGCCTTTTTTCAGCAGGTAAAGCGGTGGCTGCGCTATATAGATGTAGCCGTTCTCGATCAGTTCCTTCATATAACGGAAGAAGAAGGTGAGGATCAAAGTCGAAATATGCGAACCATCGATATCAGCATCGGTCATAATCACGACTTTGTGATATCTTAATTTGCTGATGTTTAATGCTTTGCTGTCCTCTTCCGTTCCTACTGAAACACCGAGTGCCGTGTAGATATTTTTAATTTCTTCGTTATCGTAAACTTTGTGAACCATTGATTTCTCCACGTTCAGAATCTTACCACGCAGCGGAAGGATCGCCTGGAAATGTCGGTCACGGCCCTGTTTTGCAGTTCCACCTGCGGAATCACCCTCAACAAGGAAGAGTTCAGAGATCTCCGGATCTTTTGACGAGCAGTCGGAAAGCTTTCCGGGCAATCCACTTCCGCCCATCGGGGATTTGCGCTGTACAAGTTCACGTGCTTTTTTCGCAGCCTGTCGCGCTTTGGCAGCCAACACGACTTTCTGCACGATAATTTTGGCTTCGTTAGGATTTTCCTCCAAAAAGTTCGATAGCATTTCGCCTACGATCTTATCAACCGCACCGGAAACTTCGGAGTTACCAAGCTTTGTTTTGGTTTGGCCTTCAAACTGTGGTTCCATCACCTTTACAGAAATCACGGCGGTCAGTCCTTCACGGAAGTCATCACCGGTCACTTCAACTTTTTCTTTGGCGGGAAGTCCGAGTTCATCCGCAAATTTCTTCAGGGTTCTTGTTAAAGCTCTTCGGAAACCTGCCAGGTGCGTTCCACCCTCGTGAGTGTTGATATTATTCACATAAGAATGCAGATTCTCTGTATATGAGGTGTTGTAGCGCATGGCGACTTCTACGGGAATATCATCTTTGTCACCTTCCATAAAGATCACATTGTTCATGATGCTTTCGCGGTTCCCGTCGATATATTCTACAAATTCTTTTAAACCGCCTTCGGAATAGAAGACTTCATGTTTTACCACACCTTCTTCGTCTACAAGCCTCTCATCAGTCAAAGAAATACTGATTCCTCTGTTCAGAAATGAAAGTTCGCGCAGGCGGCTCGCCAAAGTATCGTAGCTGAAAACGATCTCCTGAAAAATGCTGTCATCGGGCTGAAAGAAAACTTCGGTTCCTCTTTCATCGGTCACGCCAATCTCGGTAACAGATTCCAGCGGTTTTCCGACAGAATATTTTTGCTGATACACCTTGCCGTCGCGGTTTACAGTTGCCACAAGAGAGGTTGAAAGCGCATTAACCACAGAAACACCAACGCCATGCAGACCGCCGGAAACCTTATAGGAATCTTTATCGAATTTACCACCTGCGCCAATCTTGGTCATTACAACTTCGAGCGCGGATTTCTGTTCTTTCTCATGCATGTCTACAGGAATTCCGCGGCCGTTATCCTTTACGGTAATGGATTCTCCCTCGTGTATGGTGACTGAAATAGTGTCGCAATGTCCGGCTAAAGCTTCATCAATTGAATTATCTACGACTTCGTAAACTAAATGGTGCAAACCACGAACTCCCACATCACCGATGTACATTGAAGGTCTTAACCTTACGTGTTCCATGCCTTCCAATGCCTGGATGCTGCTCGCTGTATATTCTTTTTGGCTCATAATATTTTTATTTGTCGTAGGGATTTCTGCCCCGACATTTCTTCTGAATTTTAATTAAATTTTGGTTTAATTTTCTACCTTTTGTATGAAGTCAAAAGACCCACAAATATACTGAATTTTGTTGGAACAGGAAAGTAAACAAACCGTAAAATATGCGGCATAACGTGCAAAAAAAATCCCCAAAAAACTGAGGATATTTAATTGTAGGAATTGCTTTTTACAGGACTTTCATATAAACCTGGTCATCGGTCTTTTCCACTTTAACCAAATTATATTTTGTTAAGTTTTTCGTGGCTTTGTCCCACTTTTTTCCGGAAAGCTGGCTTTTTTCCTTTACCAACCCCAAGGTCATTGTTTCTTGCTGGGATTTCAGGATCTCAAGAATCTTTTTTTCATCGTCGTCCAGCTCAAATGCCGGTGCAGATTTTTCCGGTTTCATTTGTGGGAAAAACAGGACTTCCTGAATTGATGGATTATTGGTTAAAAACATGATCAAGCGGTCCATGCCGATTCCCATGCCGGAAGTAGGAGGCATGCCGTATTCCAGCGCACGCAGAAAGTCTTCGTCTATAAACTGGCCGGCTTCATCGTCGCCTTTTTCGGCGAGTAATAACTGGTCTTCAAAACGCGCTCGCTGGTCGATCGGATCATTTAATTCGGAGTAGGCATTTGCGATTTCTTTTCCACAAACCATTAATTCAAAACGTTCGGTCAATCCTTCTTTGCTGCGGTGTTTTTTTGTTAATGGCGACATCTCCACAGGATAATCTGTGATGAAAGTCGGCTGTATAAAATTACCTTCACATTTCTCACCAAAAATTTCATCGATGAGTTTTCCTTTGCCCATTGTTTCATCAACCTCAATTCCGATTGATTTTGCAAAATCAAAAAGTTCCTGCTCGGATTTTCCGGTAATGTCGAAACCCGTGTATTTTAATATGGCCTCAGTCATCGAAACTCTTGCATAAGGCGCTTTGAAGCTGATTTCCTGCTCGCCAAACCTGGCATCTGTTGTGCCGTTTACTGCGATGGCGCAATGTTCGATCATTTTTTCGGTAAAATCCATCATCCAGTTGTAGTCTTTGTAGGCTACATAAATCTCCATCACGGTAAATTCCGGATTATGCGTGCGGTCCATGCCTTCATTACGGAAGTTTTTCGAGAACTCGTACACGCCGTCAAAACCACCCACGATCAGCCTTTTCAGATATAATTCGTTGGCAATTCTCATATACAACGGAATATCCAGCGCGTTGTGGTGCGTCATAAAAGGTCTTGCAGCAGCACCGCCGGCAATCGCCTGCAGAACAGGAGTTTCTACCTCGATATAACCTGCATCGTTGAAGAACTGACGCATTGCATTGTAGAGTTTCGTTCTTTTCAGGAAAGTTTCTTTTACATGAGGATTTACGATCAGATCAACATAACGCTGTCTGTATCGCAGTTCCGGATCGTTGAAACCATCAAAAATATTTCCGTCGGCATCAACTTTCGGTAATGGCAGCGGACGCAAAGATTTAGTTAAGATTTTGAAAGCAGTTACTTTTACCGTCATTTCGCCCACCTGTGTTGTAAAAAGTTCACCTTCGATACCGATGATATCACCGATATCCAGAAGATGTTTGTACACCTCATTGTACAGCGATTTATCCTCACCTGTGCATATTTCATCGCGGTTGAAATAGACCTGTATTTTTCCTTCGGAATCCTGCAGTTCGGCAAAACTTGCTTTACCCTGAATCCGGCGGCTCATCAGGCGGCCGGCGATGGTAACTTTTTTACCATCTGCAAAATTTTCTTTGATGGATTTGGTGGTGTCTGTAATTTTATATTCTTCCGCTGGAAACGCGTTGATACCCATTTTTTCAAGGGTCTGGAGTTTTTCCCGGCGTATGATTTCCTGTTCTGATAACTGCATTATTTCGGCATTTTTTTAAGAACGCAAATTTACGAATATTTTTGCAGAAATTGGAAAGATTGCAAAGTCCGCACGATTGTAGATTTACCCGCTAAACAGTTCGAAACCCGGCGACAATTTTTTTGGGTTGATGAAAGTCATTCCTTATAACCATTACAAATTGAGAACTGCGGTTACTATTAACGGAAATTATGGCTAATTTTACAATGTGAAAAAGTGGATCGTTTATCTGTTTCTCTTTGCATACCTCTCTACCTTCACAGAGGTCAACCAACTGACGAAACTTCCGAACCTCATTGAACATTACGTTTCGCATAAATCCGAAAATCCTGAACTTTCACTCGCCGATTTCCTTATAATCCATTATGTTGACGAGCAGCAGTTAGATGCAGATTACAGGCAGGACATGAAATTGCCGTTTAAGACGCATGACTTTTCCTCTGTTTCCGTTACGCCGAATGTGCCACCCGAAAAGCAATTGCTGAAAATCGAACGGCTGATCTTCGTGGAGGAATCAACCAATTTTTGTTATTCTGATCATCGGTATCCTTCCATCTTAATTCCTATTTGGGAACCTCCCAAAATTTAATTCAAAGTCTTTCTAAAACCTGATGACCGCCGGATCTGTTGATTTCGGTCCCCGTCGCCTGTATCTTGGTTTAATAAGATAAATTGAACAAATCACTTGTATGTGACTGTCGGTCATTGGGTTGCAACGGTTTCTTTTAATAAAAGGTATTATATTCTACGGGATTTTCGCACCAGGAAATTCCTGGCAAACGTTGGAAATATACACGTTCAAAAAAACGGCGTTTCAACTTTACGGGTTTACCAAACTATTTAAAAATTAAGATGTTAAATAAAATAATAGAATTTTCCATAAAAAACAAACTCATCATTATTTTAATGACGCTGGGGTTGATCGTTTATGGCCTGTTCGAACTTAGAAAGCTGCCCATTGACGCTGTGCCGGATATTACCGACAATCAGGTGCAGATCATTACTGTTTCGCCCAGTTTGGGCGCACCGGATGTGGAGCGTTTCATTACCTTTCCGCTGGAGCAAACCAATTACAACATTCAGGGAATAAAGGAAATGCGGAGTTTTTCGCGCTTCGGACTGTCGGTCATCACCATCGTTTTCGATGATCAGATCGACCTGTACCTGGCGCGTCAGCAGGTCGCGGAACGTTTACAGCAGGTGTCAAAAGACATTCCCACGAGTTTAGGTGTGCCGCAAATGGCACCGATCTCTACAGGTTTGGGCGAAATTTACCAATATGTGGTGCGCCCCAAAAAAGGATACGAACACCGTTATGATCCCATGCAGCTCCGGACAATTCAGGACTGGATCGTGCGCCGGCAGTTACTGGGAACTCCCGGTGTTGCCGACGTGGCGAGTTTTGGTGGCTATCTGAAACAATACGAAGTCGCCATCAATCCGGCGGTTTTAAAATCAATGGGCGTTACGATCAGCGAAGTTTTGGATGTGCTCCAGAAAAACAACCAGAATACCGGCGGAGCGTATATCGAAAAAGGTCCAAGTGTTCTGTTTATCCGCACTGAAGGACTGATGAACAAGATCTCCGACATTGAGAATACGGTCGTCAAGAACCTGCCCGACGGCACTCCTGTCCTCATTAAAAACATAGGGAAAGTTCAGTACGGAACGGCGATTCGCTATGGAGCCATGACTTATAACGGCGAAGGCGAAGTTGCCGGTGCAGTGGTCATGATGATGAAAGGTGCCAATTCCAACGAAGTCATTAAGAATGTAAAAGCCAAAATTGCGGAAATCCAGAAAACACTTCCCGAGGGCGTGAAGATCGAAGCTTTTCTCGACCGCACCAAGATGGTCAATAACGCGATAAGTACAGTCAGTAAAAACCTGACAGAAGGCGCTCTTATCGTGGTTTTTATTCTGGTTCTGTTTCTCGGTAATTTGCGCGCGGGTTTCCTGGTGGCCTCTGTGATTCCGCTTTCAATGCTCTTCGCCGTAATAATGATGAATATTTTCGGCGTTTCCGGTAATTTGATGAGTCTGGGAGCGCTGGATTTTGGACTTATTGTTGATGGCGCTGTGATTATCGTCGAAGCTGTGCTGCACCGCTTCAGGCATGTTACTCATTTTCGGGATCAAAAGATATCGCAGGAAATGATGGACCGCGAAGTCTACACTTCGTCATCTAAAATGATGAATTCCGCGGTCTTTGGCCAGATCATCATACTTATCGTTTATCTGCCTGTTTTAAGTTTGCAGGGAATTGAAGGTAAGATGTTCAGACCGATGGCGCAAACCGTGATCTTTGCGCTGATCGGTGCATTTATCCTTTCGCTGACATACATCCCGATGATGAGCTCCCTTTTCTTATCTAAAAAAGTAGAGGTCAAAAAAACCTTCTCAGATAAAATGATGGGTGTACTCGAACGCTTTTACCACCGGACATTAAATTTGGTTGTACGCATTCCCAATATGGTCTTTTTTAGTGTCGTCGGTTTGTTCATCATTTCGGTGATCGTGATGTTGAGGCTGGGTGGCGAATTTATACCCTCTTTGCCTGAAGGTGATTTTGCGGTGGACACAAGGGTGCTGCCGGGTAGCAACCTTAAAACTTCGACCGATGCTGTTTTGCGTTCGCAGAAGATACTGTTGAAAAAGTTTCCGGAGATCGAGAAGATCGTCGGCAAGACCGGCAGCAGCGAAATACCTACTGATCCTATGCCGATCGATGCCAGCGATATCATGATCATTTTAAAACCACGGAAAGAGTGGACTTCTGCCAAAACCTACGATGAACTCTCTGCAAAAATGTCTGCGGAACTCAGGAAAAATTTAATTGGCGTCACGTATTCTTTTCAGTATCCTGTGGCGATGCGTTTTAATGAACTGATGACCGGCGCGCGACAGGATGTGGTTTGTAAGATCTTTGGTGAAAACCTGGACACTCTGAAAGTGTACGCTGAAAAACTGGGCGACATTGCCAAGAAGATCAACGGCGCGCAAAATATTTACGTCGAACCCATCTCAGGAATGCCCCAGATTGTCATCACCTATCACCGGGAAGCATTGTCGCAGTATGGTTTAAACGTTGATCATCTGAACGGCGTGGTCAACACGGCATTTGCCGGCCAGTACACAGGTTCTGTTTTTGAGGGCGAGAAAAAATTTGATCTTGTAGTCCGTCTTGACGGGGAACAGCGTAAAAATGTAGAGGATGTCAACCACCTTCTGATAGCCACGCCCGGCGGAACTGAGATCCCGCTAAGTACGGTGGCCACTGTTGCTTTGAAGGAAAGTGTGAACCAGATTCAGCGGGAAAATGCGCAGCGCAGAATTATTGTGGGCTTCAATGTCAGAAACCGCGATATACAGTCGACTGTTAAGGATCTGCAGCAAAAAGTGGAAAGCGATTTTAAACTGCCGCCCGGATATTCAGTGACCTACGGTGGAACTTTTGAGAATCTTCAGCAGGCCAAATCCCGCCTGATGATCGCTGTGCCGATCAGTTTACTTCTCATTTTGCTGATGTTGTATTTCGCATTTAATTCCATTAAATATGGCCTGCTCATATTCTCTGCAATCCCGCTTTCAGCCATCGGCGGCATCCTTTCTTTATGGCTTCGCGACATGAATTTCAGTATTTCGGCAGGTGTCGGATTTATCGCCCTTTTCGGTGTCGCGGTTTTAAACGGAATTGTTCTTATCGCTGAGTTCAACCAACAGCGGTTAAATCACGCGGATCTGAAAGAAGCTGTGAAAACCGGCGGACGTACGCGCTTAAGACCTGTGCTGATGACCGCGCTGGTCGCATCGCTTGGTTTTTTGCCAATGGCGCTCAGCACCGGCGAAGGTGCAGAAGTTCAGCGGCCACTCGCAACGGTGGTGATCGGCGGTTTACTGCTGGCTACTTTTTTAACACTTTATTTATTACCGTTGATGTACATCTGGTTTGAGAATAACTTCCCGGACCGACGAAAAAAAATCGAGATCGTAAGTGAAGACGAAGATGGATATAAAATCTGACATCACAGTTTTCTTAAAACGTATAACTCCAAAAAATTAAAATCAGAAAAATGGAACAATTTATAACGATAGCCGCCACATTTTTTATATTCATTTCTCCGGTAATTGATGCGCAAACGCCCATCTCCCTGGAAAACGCGTATAAAAAGGCGCTCGAGAACAATCTGGACCTGAAGACAGGAAAACTGCATATCGACTATCAGGACAGGATCAAAGGATCCTATGCCGTTATCGATCCATTGCGAATTTCCGGCGAGGTGGGTCAGATCAGTTCAGCATACACCGATAATAAATTTTCGGTGGAGCAAACGCTAAGAATGCCCGGTTTTTACAAAAGCCAGCAAAAGGTTTTGGCCGCGCAGCAGAAAAATGCAGTTCTCTCGCTGGAAGTTCAGAAATGGCAGTTAAAGCGGGAAATTGCACTGCTCTACAACGAACTGAACTATCAGTCCGAAAAGGAAAAACTATTGTTGAAAGCGGATTCGCTTTATGTTAATTATTACCGGCGGGCAGCTCTTCGGCTGAAAAAAGGGGAGAGCAACATTCTGGAAAAAACAACTGCCGAAAATTACAGAAGTCAGGCGCGGATCCAGCTGGAAAATTTAAAGAAAGACCGCGAGATCAGCCTTTATCAGTTTAATTACCTGCTTAACGATGAGGTTGCGTATGACATTCAACCCTCTGGATTCTATCACTCCTTTCCGGATGAAAGTCAATTTTCCGGTTGCGGATCAATACCGCTTCAACATTTGGAAGAGCAGAAAAATATAGAAAAGGCCAAACTGAATGCTGAAAAATCTAAACTTCTGCCGACAATAAGTCTCACGTATAATAATGCCAGTATGTTTGGCAACGGCGCAGACAATCACTTTTACGGTCGGTCTGCGAGATTTCATTCGGGTATGATCGGTGTCGGAATTCCTTTTTTTAATGGCGCACAGAAATCGGTAATGGAGGGCCAGAAGATCATTATTCTCATTGCAGAAAACAATTATGAAGTTGCTTACAAGATCCTTAAAAACCAATATCAAGTTTCATTCAGCGCTTTTGAAAAATTAAAAAATGAAACCGACTATTATAAAACCGAAGGTTTAAAAAATGCCGAAACCATCCTGAAAACAGCTGACCGGCTGTATTCGGAAGGCGAGATCAACTATTTGGAATGGTCGATACTCGTCAGTCAGAGTCTTGACATTCAGAACAGATTCATCGACGCACAGAAAGCCCTTAACGAAAAAGTCATCGAACTTAACCACTTAACAGATTCTTCTTTAAAAACAAATTAAAATGAAAAAATTTACAGCACTTCACCGCTTACTCCACTGGATATCTGCTTTCGCCATACTGGTATTATTCACCACGGGTTTTCTGCGCATTTTCTGGATGAGCAAAGCATCCATAACCGCTGCGGTAACGAAAGATCCGCAGATACAAAATCTAAATCTGAACAGGGACAGTTTGCGGACCATTGCGCATTCCCTGCAGGATCCCATGTTTCAGTGGCATATTTACGCAGCCTATCTGATCACTTTTGCGTTTGTTGTGCGGATTATTTATATGCTCATGAAAGGGATTGAATTTCCCAATCCTTTTTCGAAAAATGTGACCATGAACGACCGTTTTCAGGGAATGACCTATGTTCTGTTTTATGCTTTCGTTGCCCTGCAGATCGTTACCGGCGGGATTTTAAAATTTGATATCGGTCCAGATTCGCTCAGTGGAATTGCCGAAACCACTCATAAACTGGCGGTTTATTGGGCACCACTTTTTATTTTAGTCCATTTTGCAGGCATTGCGATCTCGGAAAGTATTAACAGGAAAGGCATCTCCTCCAAAATGATCGGTGGAGATTCCGAATAATTTTTTAAATATGAAAAAAGTTTTTTTGATCCTCCTAAGCCTGCTGAGTTTCTCCTGTTCCACCAAGGAAACAGCCGAAGAGATTCCGCCGACAGTTTCCGGAGACCAGGTTACGCTCACCGATGTTCAGATAAAAAATTCGGGAATCGAAAGCAGTGTTTTGGGAAACCTGGATATTGCGCATAAGATCACCCTAACCGGTCAGGTCGATGTACCACCGCAGGCAATGGCGAGCGTGTCTGCTCCAAGCGGTGGCTATGTACGCGTTTCCAGATTTATGCCGGGAAATTACGTAAAGAAAGGCCAGGTCCTGGCACAGCTGGAAAATCCGGAGCTTGTAGAGCTGCAGCAGGATTATCTGCTGTATAAATCCAATCTGCAATATGCGCAGCAGGATTATCTGCGCCAGAAAGAACTGAATGAGAATAAAGCGAGTTCCGACAAAGTCACGCAGAAATCACTAAACGAAGCGCAAAACCAGAATATCCTGCTCAAAAGTACAGCGCAGAAACTTGCAGCGGTCGGCATTAATCCATTAACGCTAAGTCCGAATAATATCAGGCGCACTTTTGCTGTTACAGCACCGATATCAGGATATATTTCCAGCGTGAATGTAAATATTGGGCAGTTCGTGTCGCCCGTAGAAAAAATGTTCGATATTGTGAATACGGAAGACCTTCATCTGGCGTTGAAAGTTTTTGAAAAAGACCTAAGCCGCATATCTGCAGGTCAGAAGGTTTTTGCATTCACCAACCAAGATCCCGAAAAGAAATATGAAGCGCGTGTTTTCCTAATCGGAAAGGATTTTGCGCCGGACCACAGCGTTCTGGTCCATTGCCATTTCGTCGTTGAGGCGACTGCACTGATTCCCGGCACGTTTATGAATGCTGAAGTGGAGGCGGATCCTGAAGTCGGAACCGTGATCCCGGATGATGCGGTGGTCACCTGGGAGGAAAAGCAATATGTTTTCGAAGAAGTAAAACCGAAGGTCTTCCGAATGTTCCAGGTTGAAATCGGTAATGCCGAAAACGGATGTACCCAACTCCTCAACATAAATGATAAAAGCAGAAAATTTGTAACCAAAGGTGCTTATCAGTTATTGATGGCACTTAAGAATGTGGAAGATTAGTGGTATTGTGGACTTGTCATATAAAAAATGACATAAAAAAAGCAGTCAGAAATCTGACTGCCTTTAAGTTTTTGTATTCCCAATGATTATTTAACCATTGTAGAATCTGTTGCAACAGGCGCTACAACTGCAGCGGAATCAACCATTGCGCTGTCCTGAGTCATTACTGCAGACGAATCAGCAACTACTGTATCTACGTCGTTACTTACTTCTTTTTTTGCGCAGCTTGCCAAAATTAATCCACCGATGAAGGCGATTGCTAATACTTTTTTCATGTTTTAATTATTTCGTGCAAAAATATATTATTTTTGCTGTTGTATCAAACATTTAAGAAAAAATAATAGTTTTTTTGAATTACAGCTTCATGCTAATTAAACTGAAAATATTTTTCTAATTTAAAAAACATTTCTATATTTGCTGCGATGAACAGTAGAACAAACAATACTTGGTGGTGGCATTCAAACTTTTTTAAGGTCTGAAGCAAATCTTGTATTCTGTTTGTAATAACATATAAAAGACTTTGACGGGACCCGTTGAAGTCTTTTTTTTATGCTTAAAATTTATCCTGCCCTCACAACCACAACAAATACCTGAAAAATAAAATGAATTTCGATACGGTTACCCCTTTACGTACCAGCATAAAAACTGTGATGAGCGATCTGTTCACGCCTGTAGGAATTTACCTGCGGCTTCGGGATCAGTTTCGCGACACCATTTTGCTCGAAAGCGCCGGAAATCAGAATGCCGGTAATAACTTTTCGTTCATCGCAGTGAATGCCATTGCGGGGATAGAAGTGACGGATTACACCGAGGCCGAAATAAAATTCCCGCTCGAAAGTCCGAAGAAGATCAGCATTGAAAATGAAAAGCTGACCGATCTGCTGCAGAATTTCTCAAAATCTTTCCAGTGCGCGGAACCGACATTAGAAATCGGAAAAATGGCGCAGGGATTTTTTGGATATACTTCCTATGATGCCGTCCCTTTTTTCGAAGACATTAAATTTAAAGAGCTTTCGCCCGAGAATAAAATCCCACTTTTGCGCTACCGTCTTTATCAGTATGTGATCGCCATCAATCACCACAACGATGAAATGTTCCTACTCGAAAATAAGATCAACGGTCTGAAATCGGAAATGCTCACACTGGAAAACATCATTCAGCAAAAAAATGCACCGGTTTTTCCTTTTGAAACTGTGGGCGACGAACTTTCCAGTCTCACCGACAGTGAATATACCAACCTTGTAGAGCTCGCCAAAAAACACTGTTTCCGCGGCGATGTGTTTCAGTTGGTACTGAGCCGCCGTTTTGAACAGAAATTTAAAGGTGATGAATTCAATGTATACCGCGCATTGCGGAATATCAACCCTTCGCCATATCTTTTTTATTTTGATTATGGTGATTATAAGTTAATGGGTTCCAGCCCCGAAAGTCAGCTGATCATTAAAGACCGGCAGGCGGTGATTCACCCGATTGCCGGCACATTTAAACGAACGGGAAATCTTGAAGATGATCTGAAATCTGCAGAAGCCTTAAAAAAAGATGCAAAGGAAAATGCAGAACATACGATGCTCGTAGACCTGGCGCGCAACGATCTCAGTGTTTTAGGAAAAAATACCGAAGTCTCGAAATTGAAGGAAATCCAGTTTTTCTCCCACGTCATTCACATGGTCTCGGAAGTTACTGCCGAAGTTCTGGATGATCAGAATCCGTATGAAATGATCGCAACCACTTTCCCACAGGGAACTTTAAGCGGTGCGCCAAAATATAAGGCGATGGAACTTATCGATTCATATGAAAAAACCTCGCGCGGTTTTTATGGTGGCTGTATTGGCTTTGTCGGTTTCGATGGCAGCTGCAATCTCGCGATCATGATCCGCACTTTTCTTTCTAAAAACAATACGCTCTATTCCCAGGCCGGCGCAGGAATCGTGGCGAAATCCGCTGCCCAGAATGAACTTCAGGAAGTGAACCATAAACTGAACGCCTTAAAAACCGCTGTAAAAAAGGCTGAATCCCTTTAATAAGAACAAAATGAAAATACTGGTATTTGATAATTACGACAGTTTCACGTACAATCTCGTGCAGATGACTGAAAAAATTGCCGGCAAAAAAGTAGATGTGTTCCGGAATGATCAGATCGCTCTGGCAGAAATTGAAGAATATGACAAGATCATTTTGTCGCCCGGACCTGGAATCCCGGAAGAGGCGGGTATTTTGCTCGAAGTCATAAAGAAATACGCGCCCGTAAAGTCGATTTTTGGGGTTTGTCTGGGACAGCAGGCCATTGCGCAGGCTTTCGGTGGCAGTTTAATTAATCTGTCGGAAATCTTTCATGGTGTGGCAACCGATGTGGAGATCACTGCAGAAGGTACGAAG
Organism: Kaistella palustris DSM 21579; assembly: GCF_000422265.1. Classification (GTDB taxonomy): domain Bacteria; phylum Bacteroidota; class Bacteroidia; order Flavobacteriales; family Weeksellaceae; genus Kaistella; species Kaistella palustris. The sequence continues at coordinate 128,182 of NZ_AULL01000013.1, read as the reverse complement.
CTTTTCAAGGACCTGCCACAGACCTTCGCCGCGGGACGTTACCATTCCTGGGCGGTGGATCCGGAAACATTTCCTGCCGAGCTGGAAATCACCGCGACAGACAGGGACGGAATGATCATGGCTTTGCAGCACCGGAAATATGATCTGCATGCTGTACAGTTTCACCCCGAAAGTATTCTGACGCCCAACGGTTTCGAAATCATAAAAAATTTTATAAAAAACTGAATTGTCTGCCCGCGGAGTCTGCAAGAGGGATCGCAGTGGAAATCCTTTTGTGAGGAACGAGCAAAAGATTGCAGCGAAGAGCCCGACCCGGGATGCGGGAAAAGCTTCGGCGAGGGGCTTGCCCAAAAAATAATTAAAATGAAAGAGATCTTACAATATTTATTTAATCACAATACGCTGATGAAAGTGGAGGCGAAAGCGATCCTGATGGAGATCGCACAGAATAAATTCAATGAAAATGAGGTCACCTCGTTTGTTACCGTATTTCTGATGCGTACCATCACGCTGGACGAACTTGAAGGTTTCCGGAACGCGCTTCTGCAGCTGGCAAAACCTATAGATTTGGGCAGCGGTCTGGTAGACATCGTGGGAACGGGCGGCGACGGGAAAAATACATTCAATATCTCCACGCTTTCTGCTTTTATAGTGGCGGGAGCGGGACAAAAGGTAGCGAAACACGGCAACTACGGTGTTACGGCGATTTCGGGATCTTCAAATGTTTTGGAGGAACTGGGCTATCGTTTTAAAAACTGTGAGGAAGAGTTACGGGCGGAACTGGAAACTGCGAACATCTGTTTTCTGCACGCACCACTTTTTCATCCGGCTCTTAAGGCGGTGGCGCCGCTCAGAAAAGGTTTGGGACTTCGTACATTTTTTAATGTTTTGGGACCGCTGGTGAATCCCGCCCGAGCTGAGTTTCCGATGATTGGCGTCTATAACCCGGAGATCGCCAGAATTTATCAGTATTTGCTGCAGAAACAGAGTGGCAACTTCATGCTTGTGCATGGTTTAGATGGGTATGATGAAATTTCACTCACCGGCGATACCAAGATATTTACCAAAACCGGTGAGCAGATTTACTCGGCACAGGAGCTGGGCTTTAAAAATGTCGTTGCTGAAAGTCTCTCCGGTGGGAAAACGAAAACCGAAAGTGCTGAAATTTTTCTGAATATTCTGAAAGGAAACGGAACCGAACCGCAAAATGCAGTTGTCCTCGCCAACGCAGCAAAAGCACTGGAGAACACCGCGAAATTCGGGAATTATGCAGCATGTCTGGACCGGGCGAAAGAAAGCCTGGAAAGCGGCAAAGCGCTGACCAGTTTAAAACTTATCACAGCTTAGTATGAATATTTTAGAACAAATCACTGCACGTAAAAAAGCAGAGGTGGAGACTGCAAAAATAGTACAGTCGAAGGAAGAATTAAAGGATTCAGAGTTTTTCACGCGCGGAACCTTATCATTAAAAAAGTCGGTTAGGGAAGGCAGCGGAATTATTGCGGAGTTTAAAAGAAAATCACCTTCCAAGGGTATTATTAATGACAAGGTTACTATTGTAGATGTATCACAATCTTATGAAAAAGTCGGTGCCAGCGGTATTTCCGTACTCACGGACGGGGATTTTTTTGGCGGAAGTTTCGGGGATATTTTGGCCGCAAGAAAAACGGTGCAGATTCCAGTTCTACGAAAAGATTTCATGATCGATGAATATCAGTTCTATGAAGCCAAAGCGTTGGGAGCCGACGTAGTTTTGCTGATTGCGGCATGTCTTTCGCCAGCGCAGGTTCAGGAATTTACAGATCTTGCCCACGAACTTGAACTGGAGGTATTGCTGGAGATCCATACTGAGAATGAACTGCACCATTTTAATAGAAAAGTTGATCTCGTGGGTATCAACAACCGGAACCTCAAAGATTTCAAGGTGGATCTGCAACATTCCGTGGATTTAAAAAATATTTTGCCAACTGATGTCATTACAATTGCCGAAAGTGGAATTAACAGCATTTCGGATTATCAGTATTTGAAAGAAAAAGGTTTTGACGGATTTTTAATGGGTGAGTTTTTCATGAAAAACGACAATCCGGGAATGGCATTCGAAGATTTCATGCTGAAAAAGGACAGTCTGAAGAGGCGAAGCGTATAAACTTAAAAACCGGGAATGGCAGTTCTAAAAAAGATAACAGAACCAGGACAGAAATCCCGCGGAAATTTTAGAAATCTCAGAAAAATTTGTCAATGGAAAATTTGAAACTGAAAATTTGTGGCCTAACGAAGCTTCCCCAAATTCAGGAATTGTGTGGAGAGGTGGATTTTCTGGGTTTTATATTTTACGAAAAATCGCCGCGTTACGTTTTAAATTCACTGACTTTAAATGAAGTAAAAGCGATTCAACATCCCGGGAAAGTCGGTGTTTTTGTAAACGAAGAACTGGAAAACATTGTAGCCACAGAACAAAAAGCGGACTTAAATTATATACAGCTGCACGGTGATGAAAACGCGGCTTTCATATCTGACCTTAGAGAAGAACTGTCTCCTGAAACCCGCATCATTAAAGCACTAAGAATCGGCACTGAAAGCACCGCGGACCTGCAAAAAAAATTGGATGATCTGTTTTCACCTGTTGATTATTTCCTTTTCGATACCGATTCCAAATCTTTTGGCGGCACAGGAATGACCTTCGACTGGGAGGTTTTGAAAGGACTGGATATCAGGAAACCGTATTTTTTAAGCGGCGGGATTTCCCCTGAAAGCCTGGAGCGTTTACAGGACTTATATAAAATTAATATGCGCGAAAACGAAACTTTGCCAAAACTTAAACTGCCTCTCGCTCTGGATATCAATTCCAGATTTGAATTTGAGCCCGGCGACAAGGATACCGAAAAAATAAAAAGCTTTAAAAGAGCCATCTCAGCGCTTTCGCAACTTTGTTAAAATTGATCTGCATGAAAACAAAACGTAATAAAGTTTGCAACAGTTCCCGGAACCACCTGAAATTGCGAGGTCACTGCTTTTAAAAAAAAGAGATAGAAAAATGCATTACAGAAGTTAAAAATAAATTATGAATACATACAAAAACCCCGACGAAAAAGGCTATTACGGTGACTTTGGCGGTGCTTTCGTGCCGGAAATGCTGTTTCCGAACGTGGAGGAATTGCAGGTAAAATATTTAGATATCATCAATTCCGAAAGTTTTCAGAAAGAGTTTCGCGGACTGCTTACAAATTATGTCGGCCGGGCAACACCCTTATATTTTGCCGAAAATTTGAGCAAAAAATATGGAGCGCAGATTTATTTAAAGCGCGAGGACCTGAATCACACCGGCGCGCACAAGATCAATAATGCGCTGGGGCAGGTTTTACTGGCCAAAAAACTGGGTAAGAAACGGATCATCGCCGAGACCGGTGCAGGGCAGCACGGCGTAGCGACTGCCACAGCCTGTGCGCTGATGAATTTGGAATGCATCATCTACATGGGCGAAGTCGATATTGCCAGGCAGGCCCCAAATGTGGGGCGCATGCAGATGCTCGGCGCCACCGTAATTCCCGCCACATCAGGCTCGCGCACGCTGAAAGACGCGGTGAATGAAGCTTTGCGCGACTGGATCAATAATGCTGCTGATACACACTATATCATTGGCAGCGTAGTCGGGCCGCATCCTTTTCCCGATTTGGTGGCGCGCTTTCAAAGTATAATTTCCGAAGAGATCAGGTGTCAGCTGCAGGAAAAAATTGGCCGCCCAAACCCGGATTATGTAATTGCCTGCGTGGGCGGCGGAAGCAATGCTGCGGGCGCGTTCTATCATTTTGCCGACGAGAAGGAGGTAAAACTTATTGCGGCCGAGGCCGGTGGTTTGGGTGTGGATTCCGGCAAGTCGGCGGCCACCACTTTTCTTGGGACTTTGGGTGTTTTACACGGCAGCAAAAGTATTGTCATGCAAACAGGCGATGGCCAGGTCATTGAGCCGCATTCGATTTCGGCTGGGCTGGATTACCCCGGCATCGGGCCGTTTCATGCCAATTTATTTATGCAGAAAAGGGCGGAGTTTTACAGTATTACCGATGAGGAAGCACTGCGATCAGCTTTTGAACTGACAACGGCCGAGGGTATAATTCCCGCGCTGGAAAGTGCACATGCGCTGGCGGTGTTGGCGAAGAAAAAATTTGCAGAAAGCGATGTTGTGGTGATTTGCCTGAGCGGGCGCGGCGACAAAGACATGGAAACCTATCTTTCAGTACTTGAAAGTGATGATTTATAGCAGCTATTTTTTGGGCGACTTTTTCCGCCCTCCGTTCCCGCTTCCCACGCCTGAAGCGGCGCGGGAGAGCTCCACTCAGGTCGGGTCGCAATGCCCGCATTTTACAAAATATTCATTAATAATAAATTATGGACAATAATATTTCGGCAGATAATATACACAGACCAAACACAAAGAAACTCAACATTTATTTCACGGCTGGAGTTCCGAATTTGGGCGACACCGCAGAAATCCTGAAACTCATTCAGAATTCCGGCGCAGATTTCATCGAGATCGGAATGCCGTATTCAGATCCCGTGGCTGACGGACCTGTGATCCAGAAAGCCCACGAAAGGTCACTTGCCAACGGCATGACGATGGCCAAACTCTTTGCGCAGTTAAAGCTGGTGAAAGATGAAATTAAAATTCCGCTGGTGCTTATGGGCTACATCAATCCGGTTCTCAGTTTTGGCTTCGAAAAATTCTGTAGCGAGTGTCGCGACTCAGGCATTTCCGGTTTGATCATTCCGGATCTTCCGCCGGTGGAATATGAAAAAAGCTACCGCCAGATACTTGCCGCTTACGGTTTAAATTTCATCTTCCTCGTTACACCGGAAACTTCCGATGAACGCATCCGATATCTCGACTCCCTGAGTTCCGGTTTTTTATACGCAGTTTCAAGTTCATCTACAACCGGCAATGATAACAAGGAAGTAAAAAACGGGGACTATTTAAACAGGCTTTCAGCACTCAGTTTAAAAAATCCAGTTTTTATCGGTTTTGGGATCAAAGACAGAACAGATTTTGAGAGTGTGACCGAAAAAGCTGCAGGTGGGATCATCGGCACGGCTTTCGTAAAAATCCTTCTCGAAAATAAAGACTGGCAGCAGAAAGCCGGCGATTTTATTCGCAGCATAAAAAACTAATTATCGTAAATTTGGGCTGCAGTTCCAGCAAAATGATGATAACTGTTTTTGTCCACTTAAAGATTTTGAAAAAAAACCGGGGCGACCGCCGGAAATTAAAGAAACCCTTAGGACTGAAGAGCAACAAAGTTTTAGATAAAAAACATTAATTACAAATGACTTACACGCAAAACAGGAACGTTCACTTTCAGGATCTTGGTTTAATGGATTACCCCGAAGCGTTTTCTTATCAGGAGAAACTGATGAATGAGATCATTGCGCTCAAAATGAGAAACAGGAATTCCGCGGACGGGAACCCGGAACTCACGCCCAATTATCTTTTGTTTGTAGAACATCCGCACGTGTACACGCTCGGAAAATCCGGCCACGACGATAATATGCTCGCGAACGAAAAAAAGTTGGCGGAAATTAATGCGACATTTGTAAAAACAAACCGCGGCGGCGATATCACGTATCACGGTTTTGGTCAGCTGGTAGGATACCCGGTTCTGGATCTTGATAATTTCAAATCCGACATTTTTCTGTACCTCCGGAATCTGGAGGAAGTCATCATCCGCGTTCTGGCAGAATATAATTTACGCGGCGAGCGCAGCGAAGGCGAAACCGGTGTTTGGCTGGATGTGGGAAAACCTTACGCACGTAAGATCTGCGCCATGGGTGTGAAAACCTCAAAATGGGTAACCATGCACGGATTTGCGCTGAATGTAAATACCGATCTGCGCTATTTCGAGTATATTATTCCCTGCGGGATCAAAGATAAAGCTGTGACTTCGCTTCAGCGCGAACTTGAACGCAAGTTCACCGACCGGGAAACTGCGGAAGTCAAAGAAAAAGTTAAGAAGCATTTCCGCGAAGTATTTGAAGCGGAGATTTTTTAACTTTTAGCGGCACTTCCTAGAAAATCTTCGCTCCTTTAAATACTTTGATTTCTCCGGCCAGAAATGGTGCGATCGCCTTTCGGAATATTTCTAAATGTGTGCTTTTATCATGCAGTTGGTGGTCTTCTACCGACTCCCAAAGTTCCGACAGGAAAAAAACACCTTCGTCACCGTTATCTTCTATAAGGCCGTAGAGCAGACAGCCCTTTTCTTTGCGGGTTTCAGTAACAACTCTTTTGAAAAGTTCCACCGCTTCAGCAGTTTTTTCTTTCTGAACAGGAAACAACGCCACGATATATAAATTCTCCATGATTTTAATTTAAAACAAATTTAACCAAAGCCGCGCAATGTAAGTTCATTAAATGATCCGGTGACATGCACCATTTTTCCGACAAAAAATCATTGCATAAAACTCAAAAAACAACCTTATAAATTCGCATTTCTTTAATCCACAAAAATTTTTATCTTTGTAAAAACCGAAAATAAAATGGCAGAATATAAGTTATTACTTCCTTCAATGGGAGAAGGCGTGATGGAGGCAACAATTATCAGTTGGCTGTTCAATGAAGGAGATCAGGTAAATGAAGACGATTCTGTTGTAGAGATTGCGACCGACAAAGTAGATTCAGACGTACCGACACCCGTTTCGGGGAAAATCGTAAAGATCCTAAAACAAAAAGATGAGGTCGCCAAGATCGGTGAAGCCATTGCGGTTTTAGAAGTTTCAGGCGCTGGCGAGGCTTTAGCTGAGCAACCGCAGGAACCGAAATCTGCCGGCGAAGTGGAAACTCAAATTCCCAACGTAGAGCCCGACGTAGTAAAAGGTCTTGAGGAAGCACTTCACAGTTCTGCCGCAGCAACCGGTTTTGCAGGATCAGACAGGTATCTGTCGCCGCTTGTGAAATCTATCGCGCAGCAGGAAAATATCTCGGAAAACGAACTGCAGTCTATAAAAGGCAGCGGTCTGGAAGGCAGAATTACCAAAGAAGATATTCTTACATTCGTTGCGAACCGGCCAAAAGCAGGCACCACGCCAGCCGCAGAAACTCCAACTCCTGTAGTTGTCCAGGCACCAAAACCCGCGGCCGCACCTGTGAAAATTGGCGCCGGCGACGAGATTATTCAAATGGACCGCGTTCGGAAGATCATTGCCGACGCCATGGTAAATTCCAAACACACTGCGCCGCACGTCACCTCATTCATTGAGTCCGACGTTACCAATGTGGTAAAATGGCGTACAAAACACAAAGATATCTTCGAAAAGAGAGAAGGCGAAAAACTAACCTACATGCCGATTTTCGTGAAAGCTATTGTTAAAGCCATTCAGGATTTCCCTATGATCAACGTTTCTGTAGATGGCGATAAAATCATTAAAAAGAAAAACATCAATATCGGTATGGCCACCGCTATGCCCGACGGGAATCTTATCGTTCCGGTTATTAAAAATGCCGATCAGCTCTCACTTTCCGGCCTGGCCAAAGCCATCAACGATCTTGCCTTCCGCGCGCGAAATAAAAAACTGAAGCCCGAAGAAACCCAGGGCGCTACGTACACGATCTCTAATGTGGGTGGATTCGGAAACCTTATGGGCACGCCGATCATTCCACAGCCACAGGTCGCAATTCTCGCCGTTGGTGCAATTGTGAAAAAACCGGCAGTCCTGGAAACCAAAGACGGCGACGTGATCGCGATCAGAAATCTCATGTTTATGTCGCATTCCTACGATCACCGCGTGGTAGATGGCTCGCTAGGCGGTATGTTCCTGAAACATGTACACGATTACCTGGAAAACTGGGATATGAATACCGAAATATAAACTGCAGAAATGCATTTTTAAAAATCAACCTTCAGGAATTTTCTGAAGGTTTTTTTTAGGAGCTTATTCCCGCTTTCGCTACTCGCTTCCCGCGCCGGTTTCGGCGCGGGAGAGCTCAAACACGCCGCTCAATCGGGGCTAGGGTTGGGATTTTTATATAAAATCTTCGCAAAATCACTACATTTGACTCTTCAAAAAAAACAACTATGTTCACTATTCGAAAAGCTACCCCAGACGATTCATCACTTATTTTTGATTTAATAACGCAGCTTGCAGTTTATGAAAAAATGGAAAACGATGTGGTAACTACTGTGGAGGAACTGCGCGAAAATGTTTTCAGCCGCAAATATGCCGAAGTCATTATCGCCGAAGAAGACGGTGTTCCGGTAGGCTTCGCGCTTTACTTTTTTAATTTTTCAACCTTCGTGGGAAAGCCGGGACTTTACCTGGAAGACCTTTACGTAAAACCAGCGCACCGCGGAAAAGGCTATGGTAAAAAACTGTTCGCCGAACTTTCCAAAATTGCCGTCAGCAAAAACTGCGGCAGAATGGAGTGGTCGGTGCTTGACTGGAACACGCCGGCAATTAAATTCTACGAATCACTTGGTGCGAAACCTATGGATGAATGGACTGTTTTCCGCCTCGGTGCGAAGGAAATTGCACATTTAGCGGAATAAAAAAAGTTTTTAGTAGATTTTAGCGATCTCGCCACAAAGCCACTCGAGCATGTCGCGGTCTTCCTGCGTAAAAGGATCGATGCTGTGCGAATCGATATCGATCTGGCCGATATTTTCACCGTTTTTAATGATTGGAACTACAATCTCTGCCTTCGTATCAATTGAGCAGCTGAGGTAATTGTCCTGTGCATAAACATCGGGCACCACGAAGGTTTCTCCGGATTCGGCTACCTGTCCGCAAATGCCTTTACCAAAAGGGATCACAGTATGATCGGTTTCTGCGCCTACATAAGGTCCCAGGATCAACTCGTTTTTGTCGCCGTTTTTAAAATAAAAACCCGTCCAGTTAAAATACGGTATTTCCTGATCCAGCAGATGACAAATCTTCTGCAGTTTATCGGTCATATGATGAGTTGGGCTTTCTAGAATTGAAGAAAGACGCTTTTTTATTTCTGACATTTCTGTAAGTTTTAGGAAAATTCTTTGAGTTTAAGTTCTTCTTTGTAGCCGAACATGCCGCGTTCGCGGATCATGGGGGCAACTTCTTCGGGCACCTGGTTTTCCCAGCCGCTCTCGTGATTGGCGATCTTGCTCAGGATTTCGCGCGAGTAGATCTCCGAGTAATCCGGATTGTAATCTACAATATCGATAATGCGCTGATTGAGTTTGAAGTATTTGTACAGTTCTTTAAGGTTACCGCTGACTTTTAAATTATTTGAGGTGAGCAGTTCATGTGTTTCCGGATCTTTGTACGGATATAAATACACAGTCATGTCTTTTCTGAAGAATTTACCGAACGCCTCCAGGATTCCCCCGGAAAGATTCTTGTAATAATTCTCATCGAAAACATCGAGCAGATTGTTTACGCCCATTGCAACACCGAGTTTCCCGCCGGTATAGTTGGCAAAATAATCGATCAGTCGGTAATATTCGGAAAAGTTTGAAATGATCACCGTATAACCGAGTTTGGCCAAAATATCAACCCTGTCCAGAAAATCTCTTTCGTCGATATCACCGGCAGCTCGCAGATTGGAAATCGTGATCTCAAACAGAACAACAGTTCCCTCCAGACTGCAGCCGAATTCATTCATAAACATATTGAGACCTTTCTCAAACATGTCAATATTTACCAGAGTGACGGGTCGGAAACTGCCTCGCACGGCGAAAATATCGCGTTTGTATAGAATGTCTGCCGGCAGCATATTGTTCCCCTGAGAGTTGAATATTACCGCATCGGTCATGCCATTTTTTACAAGCTGCAGACTCATCAACCTGTTATCGACATACGTAAAAGCCGGTCCGCTGAAGTCAACCATATCTATCTCCACGTTATCGGTTGAAATATCATCATATAGAGAATCCAGAAGACGACGCGGATTGTCGCTGTAATTAAATGCGCCGTAAATTAAATTTACGCCAAGTCCACCAAGCGTTTCCTGCTGCAGCGTGGCATCGTTCTCATTGAATTTTACATGAAATACGATTTCGTTATAATCTTCATTTTCATCAAGTTGGAACCGCAAACCGACCCAGCCGTGGCCTTTCATGGTTTTATCGAAATTGATGGTGGTCACTGTATTTGCGTAGGAAAAGAATTTTCTGCCGGGTGCATTTTCGCGTGACAGTCTTTCTTCAATAAGTGATACTTCGTAGCGAAGCATCTTGCGCAGGCGGTTTTGGGTGACATATCTGTTTTTGACTTCTTTACCGTAAATCGCGTCGCTGAAATCTTTATCATAGGCCGACATTGCCTTTGCAATAGTCTGGGAAGCTCCGCCAGCGCGGAAAAAATGCCGCACCGTTTCCTGACCTGCGCCAATTTCGGCAAAAGTTCCGTAAATATTCGGGTCCAGATTTATCGCGAGGGCTTTCTGCTTGGGAGTTAATTTCGGTGGAATCACAGGAATTCAAATTTTTTGTAAAAATACAATTTATTGCAGGAATATGCCACTTTCCGATTACCTGGATGCAGCTGGTTTTTGTCAGGTTTGCCGGTTCAGTTGATGTTATTCATTTAAATACAGACAGTTAACTTATTATTCCCCAAGCTTTATCGGAAATATCCGGATTCTCATTCTCCCAATTTATTTTATGTTAAAGGTATATTGATAAGAAATGATATTCGGCCGATATTTACACACGCTGAATTTTGTAAATTACCTGCTCTAAATAAAAAGAATGAAGTTAAAATTTCTGGGAACCGGAACTTCGCAGGGTGTACCTGTAATCGGCTGCCACTGCGAAGTCTGTACGTCGGCTGATCTGCACGATAAAAGGTATCGCTCTTCCGCACTGATTACAACAGACTCCGGTGGAAAGATCCTTATTGACTGCGGACCGGATTTCCGTATGCAGATGCTGGATAACAACGAAGAACACGTGGATGCGGTTTTACTCACGCACGAACACAATGACCATGTGATCGGGCTGGATGATATGCGCCCGCTTATTTTCCGCAGTGGACAGAATATGCCACTGTTCTGTAACCATAGAGTGGGCGCCGAAGTGAGGCACCGTTTTCCTTATGCTTTTGCCGACGTGAAATATCCCGGCGCACCCTCGTTCGACATGCATGAAATCCGGGATAACTTTGAGTTATGCGGCACACTGGTTGAACCCATAAATGTGATGCATTATAAAATCCCGATCTATGGCTATAAATTTAAGAAACTGGCATATATCACAGATGCAAGTTTTATCAGTGAAACTGAAAAGGAAAATTTGCAAGACCTCGATTTTTTAATTCTGAACTGCATACGCAAAGAGGAACTGCACAACGCTCATTTCATTTTGCCACAGGTTCTTGATCTTTTTGAAGAGCTGAAACCCCGAAATATGTTCCTTACCCATATTTCGCATCATTTGGGAACGCATTCTGACACGCAGGCAGATTTGCCGCAAAACGTATATCTTGCGTACGATGGCCTGGAGCTGACTTTTTAGTGATAAAATGGACCATTAAATCTTGCGGTTAAAAATCGCTGAAATTATCGTAAAAATAATTTCACCGAAAAAAAAATAATTCTATATTTGCAATCCCAATTACAGGCCCGGTTGGCGGAATTGGTAGACGCGCTAGACTCAAACTCTAGTATCGCAAGATGTGCCGGTTCGATTCCGGCACCGGGTACAAAACCTCTGATTTTTCAGAGGTTTTTTTGTTTTTTATTAATCAGAATATAAGTATGGGAAGCAAGCGCAAAATTAGTTACACTGTGTATCTATTGTACGTGGCTTCTTCATAAAAAGGCGCCAGCTTAAAATCTTCCTGCGTAATGTTTTGCTTAAACAAAGCGTCGTCCGACCTTGGTGTTTATCCTTTAGTAATAATTTTACACTGATTAAAAGCCAGATTATCAGCTAACTTTTATCAGGTTTTTAAATGCCTGTTTAATTTATGTTAGGAATTCTTTAAGAGTATGTCTATTTCCTTAATCGATTACATCTAAAACTCACGATTGCTGACTTTTTATTTAAAAATAATCTTAATATTTTATTAAATATTTATTATTTAGAATTAATTGATATTAATCATGTACTATAACTCATGCAAAATTGTGAAATCTTCAACTATTGATTTACCTTTGTACAAGAAATCAGAACAGGAAATAAAGAAAAATTTAAAAATCAATTGTTATGAAAAATGTTGTTAACTTCAAAAACCTACTCTTAGTTTTCGGCTTAGCTTCAGGTTTAATGTCTGCTCAGAAAATTTCAAGTAACCAGGTGAAAACTACCGTTGAGGGAACCTCTACCATGCATGACTGGACAATGGTTTCCACCGCAGGTACTTTCTCCGGCAACGTTTCAGGAAACAGCATCACAGACATCCAATATGTAATGGCTGCCAAATCACTGAAAAGCGGAAAAGGTCCTATGGATTCTAATGCTTACAAAGCGCTGCAGGCGGATAAACATCCGAACATCACATTTACTGCTTCAAGTGTTAATGTAGGTAAAGGTACTATGTCAGGCAAACTTACCGTAGCCAACGTTACCAAAAACGTAACCTTCCCCGTTACAGTAGCCAAAAACGGTGCTGCATACACCATCACCGGTGTTGAAACCATAAAGATGACTGAATATGGAGTTACTCCACCATCATTTATGATGAACACAGTGAAAACCGGTAACGACTTGAAGATTACCGTAAGCCTTACTGCGAAATAAACAAACAATTATAAAAATTTAAAATTTAGACACATGAAAACTATGTTAATCAGAGCATCAATGCTCGCAGTATTAGTGACAGGAGTTAACTTTGTCAGTGCGCAGGAAGTAGCAACTTCTATGAGAGACTATCTGGCTCCCGAAAAAGCCGCCAGAAATGTTTTCGAAGATCCCAAAGTGGAATCTCCGGATTTCGATGGCATCAAAGTTTCTGTAGGTGGCGATTTTGCCTTACAGTTTCAGGGCCTGGAACATTCTACCAAAGCACCTTCACTCGGCGTACTTACCGGAACTACCACTCCTAATGCGCTGGTGGATATGGGTAAAGATTTTAACCTGCCAACCGCAAACTTAGATTTGAATGCATATCTGGGTAAAGGTTTAAAAATGCACCTCAGAACTTACCTTTCTGCACGTCACCACAATGAATCATGGGTGAAAGGTGGATACATTCAGGTTGATAACCTTGATTTCATTAAAGAAGGTTTTGCTTCTGAGATCATGAAATATGCAAGGGTAAAAATCGGTATGGATGAGATCAATTACGGTGATGCCCACTTCCGACGAACCGATAACGCTGAAGCCATCAATAATCCTTTTGTAGGGAATTATATTATGGACAGTTTTACAACCGAGGCTTTTGGTGAAGGTTATTTATTCTACAAAAATTTTATAGGTGTTTTAGGTGTATCCAACGGGAAATTAAACCAGACACCGGTAAAAACAGCCAAACAGTATTCACCATCCGTATACGGAAAGATTGGATATGACAAACAGATCGATCAGGATCTGAGAGTGAGATTAACAGGATCTTATCTGCAGACCAATGGCGATAACAACGCAAACCTGTATAGCGGCGACCGCGGTGGCTCCAGATATTACTACGTTCTTTTAACCCAGAACGATGCTATGGGCGAATCTAACCAGGCAACCGGTAGGTTTAACCCAGGTTTCAAAGATGTGAGAGCTTTCCAGGTAAACCCGTTTGTAAAATATCAGGGACTTGAATTCTTCGGAATTTACGAATACGTAACGGGAATCAAAGGAACTTCTGCAACCAAAGGAAACTACACCCAACTTGGCGGCGAATTGCTCTACAGATTGGGCGGACACGAACAGTTCTACCTGGGCGGCAGATATAATACTGTAACCGGAAAAGACAATGATACCGCAGTTGAAAGAAAAATCGACAGACTGAATCTTGGCGGCGGTTGGTTCATGACCAAAAATGTACTTGCTAAAGTAGAGTATATTACTCAAAAGTATAATGATGATGCAGTTTGGGGTGCAACAAGTGCACTAAGAGGCGGTAAGTTCAATGGCTTTATGTTCGAAGCAACAATAGGTTTCTAATTTTTAAATTTTTTGGAAAAGGGATCCAGTATCCCTTTTCCTTTTTATTTGTAGTCATGAAAAATTTTACGCTAATTTTCATCCTCATCTTTTTATCGGCAACGATCTTCGCCCAGAAGAACAAAGTCGAAATTAATGGCTGGACGAATGTGAACACCTTTAAGTGCGTAAATGCCAATTTTGTGACCAGTGTGCCGGTTTCAGTTAAATCCCGTGATCTGCCCAACATCGCGCTGAAAGTAACCGACTTTGACTGCCGGAACAGAATGATGACTGCGGATTTTCGAAAAACTTTAAATGCAGAGAATCATCCCGTGTTAACCGTTAAATTTCTAAGTATTTCACCCACAAAATTCAATAAAATCACAGCACTCGTTGAAGTGAAAATGATGAACGTGGCGCACAAATATATGGTGGAGTTCAGTGAAGACAACGGCAGTTTGGTGGGAAACAAAAGATTGAAATTTTCGGATTTCAACATTGAGCCGCCGAAAAGAATGGGCGGAATGGTGTACGTAAAAAATGAGCTGGATTTGCTGTTCAGTCTGGCTATACAGAATTAAATAATTGAAGAACAGATCAAAATAAATAAATTCAAATTAATTTTTTCATAATTTTGTTGTTTGACTCCCGGAAACGGGAGTTTTTTTATGGGTAATGCTGAAAAATACCGCGGTCGGTCGACGTCCAGAGTGCACCTTTCTGTCCCGCAGCAATCAAACCATTGTTGGTCCAGGTATTACACGTATTCAGAAAACTGTATTTACCCTTCGCTTCGTAGAAGGCATCATCTTTTCCGTAAACAGCATCTGTCTGTACAAGGATGGTCTGGCCGTTGGAGTCGTGATCGAATTTAGCTTCAATGTATTTGATCAGATCTGCATATTGACTGTCTGTCAGCAGAATTCTTTTACAGTTTTGGTCTTCGGTGATCTCACTATAAAAAGTGCAGTGCATTGCCGATTCACTCATCCAGAAGGCAGCTTTCACCGCGGTGGAAAATTTCAGGTCAGCCCAGGTCGGTGTATCGAGGTAAAATCCTTTGTCGCCCCAGCCAATTCCCACGTACTTGAAATCTGTGCGTTTCGAAACTGTGTTTTCAAACGGAATTACTTTGGTCCAGTCCATGATAGCAGTTTTTACGGGAACAACCAAATCAGTGTGCACGCCGTTTGACTTAATGTATATCCCTGTTTTGCGTGGTTCTGTGGTTGGTTTTGCGGGCACTTCAATATACGGCAGCAGAAAACTTAAAATGCAGTATACCGCTACCACGCCGATGACCGCCCAGATCGACTTCAGAATAACGAGGATGATTTTCTTCATTTTTCAAATGTAATCAAATTTATAAAAGACACTTTTAGGAACTTTTTCAGGTGGATCAGCTAGAAACCGCTCACTGGAAGACACACCGCAACTTGTCAGAAATAAATATGATTTAAAAAAAGAGAACTTTAATAACATGGAAACATTACAACAGACCTTTCTTAATGACTTCCACTGATGTTTGTAAAATGATTTTTTACGACTGTTTTTCCTGCGAAAACGTTTCAGGATTTTCTTCATTAAGAAATGCGATATTCCTTTGGAGTCCTGCAAATTTTGCCCGTTTTACCGGTGACTTCCGAAAAATCTCAGCGAACAGTTCCTGTGTCAGATTTTGCCAGTCTTCTTTTTTATAGGACTTAAGAAAATTATTTGCTCTAAATTTCGCTTCCGGCGTGGGCGCAGCAAAGCGGTTCCACGGGCATACGTCCTGGCAGATGTCACAACCGAACATCCAGTTTTCCATTTTACCTTTGAAGCTTTCGGGAATCCCGTCTTTCAGTTCAATTGTCGCATACGAAATGCACTTACTTCCATCGATGGTTTTTTCCGAAACAATTGCGCCGGTTGGGCATGCATCGATACATTTGCGGCAACTTCCGCAGTGATCCGTTACAGGAAGGTCTTCTTCCAAATCAAGATCACAGATGATTTCTGCCAGAAAATAAAAAGAGCCGCTCTGTTTTGTAATGAGGTTTGCATTTTTGCCAACCCAGCCGATGCCGGAGTTTCGCGCCCAGCTTCTTTCCAGAACCGGTGCCGAATCCGTAAAGATCCGGCAGTCGAAATCACCGATATCTTCTTTGAGTTCGGCCACCATTTCGCGCATGATTTCCTTTATTACTTCGTGATAATCTGCCCCATAAGCATATTTCGAAATTTTATAACTGTCGAGGTCCGGCAAGGTTTCCGCCGGGAAATAATTGTAGGAAAGCGATATTACGGCACGCGAACCTTCAACAAGCAACGTGGGATCCAGCCGTTTATCGAAGTAGTTTTCCATATACGACATCTTGCCATGCCGGTTATTTGCCAGCCAATCCTCAAGTGGTTTCGCATCTTCCTCCAGAAAACGCGCACGCGAAATCCCACAACTCTGAAATCCAAATTTCTTTGCTTTAGCTTTAATGATAGCCGAATATGTAGTCGTGCTTCCCTTCATCTTAATTCTTGCAAAACTAATATTATTTCCTAAATTTGCTTGTGCCGAAAGCGTAAAGAATTCGTTTGGTGCTAAATCTTCCAAGTCAAAAAAAAAATTTTATTACATATTATGTCAATAGTCGAAGTATTACAAGCAGGAAATTACCATTTAATCGATGTTCGCGAACCAATGGAACTCGAGATGGATGGTCATATTGATGAGGCACAAAACATTCCACTGGGCGAAATTGAAGACCGGAAACAGGAAATATTGAACCTGAACGGAACCAAGATCTTTTTCTGCCGCAGCGGTAACAGAAGTGGCAAGGCTGTGGACTATTTTAAATCAGAAGGCATGACCGATGTGTATAACGGCGGTGGTTACGCAGACCTGAAAAAACAGCTCGAGAATTTTTAATCGTTACCAAAGTGAATAAAGTTCGTTCCTAAACCGGACTTTTTTTTGTGCCAAAAATTCGCAACAGGATTATTACGGTCTTTGAACAATATTAAAATGTAAATGTTTGTTTAATTTTTTTCATGTACAACATTTTGTCAATCAAGCACTTGCTTTTATAATATATTTCCGGAACTGTTTTCAGTAGGGATTTGGCATGATTTTGCCAAGTACCTACCCGTAAAACTTAAAATTTAAAATTATGAATTCAATGAAGAAGTCAATAGCAGCACTGGGAATTTTATCCGTGGGGTTGATGAGTGCACAGAGCGCAGATATGCGTAACATGATTAAAGTGGGAGCAAACGTCGGTATGGCAGTGCCAGCAGAGAATGCTTCGGCAAATGTTGGCCTGGACGTGTCATATCAAAATCTGGTTACGCCAGGTTTCGGTCTGGGTATTGCCACCGGTTACAGCCATTTCTTTGGCAGAAACCATGATGGTATCGACAATAATGATTTTGGTGTGGTTCCTGTTGCAGCACTTGTAAGAATCTATCCGAAACAGACAGGCTTTTATTTCGGAACCGATTTGGGATACGGTTTCATTACCGGTGATTCCAAAGTAGCTACAAATGTAGGTTCGCCAGACAGACCGGACGGCGGTTTTTACATTAAACCCGAAATCGGCTATCACAATCAGGACTGGAATTTTGCCGTACAGTATCAGAAAACTTTTACCGGCAGCAAAGGTGAATTTGCCGGCCAGGATTACAGCGCCGGTGCCCTTGGCGTAGGTGTAGGATATAATATTCCTTTGGGAAAATAGGTCCTTAAATACTTTATCAAAAGACCTTCTTACTTTTTAAGAAGGTTTTTTATTTTTTACAGACTTTTTTAAAAACTATTATTATCTTTGGAATATAACATTAAAAAAAATGGAGGCCGAAAATAAATTCAAACTTTTTTTACCTGCGCTGGAGGCAGAAAGTAATAACAATATTACTTTGATTTCTGCGGATATCCGTCGCGAATACACGCAGTTCGCCTTATTTGTTACCAAAAACAGGAAGATAATTCCTAAAATCGAAAGCACTTATTCTACGACAGATTTTCCGTCTTTTTCGGAAATGGTGAAACAGTTTATAGAAGATAATTCCCTCACCAATATCGCCAAACTCGCAATTGGTGTTCCCGGTCCGGTGATCAGCGGCAGGAGTGAGCCGCAACGGCTACCCTGGAAGTTGGATGCTAATGAAATCCGCCGCGAAACCCAGATCGACAAGGTTTATATGATCAATGATTTGGAGGCAACTGCATATGCCCTTGAAAATTTTGACGATAATACAGTTCTTACACTGCATGAATCCGATGACTTTTCCCCCGGAAATGTGGCAGTCCTGGCACCAGGCGCCGGACTTGGCGAAGCGGGACTGTTCTGGGACGGCATTTGTCTTCGTCCTTTTGCAACCGAAGGCGGACACTGTGAATTCTCGCCGAGAACGGCCGATGAAGTGGAGTTTTATCATTTCCTGCAAAAGATTTATGGCATTGTAAGCTGGGAATCTGTACTCTCAAATGAAGGACTGTTTAATATTTACCGCTTCTTACGCGATGTAAAACATCAGCGCCAACCGGAATGGCTTACACAGGAAATTGAAGCCGGCAACTTCTCAAAAGCAATCATCAATGGCGCGCTTGAAGGGAAGGACCGCATCTGTACAATGGTAATTGATACTTTTATGATATTCCTCGCCCGCGAGGCAAACAGTTTGGTCCTGAAAATGAAGGCGACCGGCGGGCTTGTGATTACCGGAGACCTTCCGATCATGCTTCAAAAATTCCTGAACAAGGAGAAGTTTTACAAGAATTTCATTATCAGTGACAAGATGGAAGCTGTTTTAAAAGACATTCCGATCTATCTTGTAAAAGATACAAATACCATCATTAAAGGTGCCGCAGTTTTTGCTGCATTTTCCGAAGAGTAAGTTTAGTTTTTTACAGCATAGTAGTTCTGTCGGCATTTCATTTACCGCAAATCATATCCCATGGAAAAACCAGCCACATACAGCCTTAAGAAAAAGCTTTATGTGATCAGTGGATTGGGAGCAGATTTCAAGGTTTTGAACAGGATCGATTTTCCCGAAAATCTGGAGGTCGTTTTTATTGACTGGCTGATGCCGCTTCGTGGTGAGGATTTTCACGATTACGTAAACCGAATGGCTGAAAAGGTTGATGACTCGCAACCCTTTTATCTTTTGGGATATTCATTTGGCGGCATTATGGTGCAGGAGATCAACAGGATTAAGCCTGCCGAAAAAGTAGTCATCATGGGGAGTATTAAATCCCATAAAGAAAAATCCCGCTTCCTGAAATGGGGCGAAGTTACCCGAATCCCACGGTTTTTACCTCAAACATTATACAATCCGAAATCTGCGGTGACGTATGCGTTTCTGCGCAGGATTTTTGATCCCAGGAATCCAAAACTCATGGATTATTTTACAGTACGCGATACTTATTACCTGAAATGGAGCGTGGAAAAAATAGCTGACTGGAAATTTGAGGAAAATCCAGAAGTCATTCAGATTCTCGGCAGCAGGGATGTTATTTTTCCTTTGAAGTTTTCAAAGCCCGACTATGTGGTGGAAGGTGGCACGCATCTTTTCCCCGCAACGAAACACAGAGAAGTTTCCAGGATCCTGCGGGAAATTTTCAGCTGAATGAATGCCGTTTCCGTAATATTTAGTCCACTTTAATTAAATAGATTTATCTTTGTCTTTACTTATTAATGGCAAGTTTTATCGTTATTTAATCACATGGAATCAATAAGCGTTTTCGAAATCATAAAGGTAGGAATT
Organism: Kaistella palustris DSM 21579; assembly: GCF_000422265.1. GTDB lineage: Bacteria > Bacteroidota > Bacteroidia > Flavobacteriales > Weeksellaceae > Kaistella > Kaistella palustris. The sequence goes on along the minus strand of NZ_AULL01000013.1, from coordinate 108,401 downwards.
GGTCCCTCAAGTTCGCATACAATGGGACCCTGGAACGCGGCGGCCAACTTTTTGAAGCAGATCCGCACAAACTACAGTATCGCTGATGTAAAAGAGGTTTACGTGGAATTTTTTGGATCTCTTGCGAAGACAGGCATTGGTCACGGTACAGATGTTGCCGGCATGCTTGGCTTGTCCGGTGAGGATTTCAAGGTGATTGATACGGGTAAAATAACCGAAAAAGTGGAAGCCATTAAAAATTCTGGTTTGATTAATCTGGGTGGTGAAAAAGTGATTCCTTTCATCTACGGTGAGCATTTGATCCTGAACAAAAAAAGATCGCTCGATTATCACCCAAACGGAATGATATTCCGTGCGGTCTTTATAGATGGTAAGGAGCTTGTGCAGGATTATTATTCCGTGGGCGGAGGTTTTATAGCGACAAGGGAGGCGAGTTCTTATGAAAACCACTGCATCCGTACGCTTTACCCGTGTCACAGTGGGGCAGATGTTGTTCGGAATATTGAGAAGCTTGGACTGAACAAAATTTCGGATCTTATTTTTCAGAACGAAGAATCCTGGCGGCCCCGGGCCGAAACCGAAAGAGAAGCGCTCTACATCTGGCAGCAGATCAAGGAATGTATTTATAAAGGCGTAAACAAAGAAGGTATCCTGCCGGGCGGCCTGAATGTGACACGACGTGCCGCAGCCTGGAATACCAAACTACTTGGCGATAAAATTTACAGAAACATCGATGAATGGTTCCAGCTGGTGGTCGACGCCGAAGAAACTTTTACCACAATTAACAAATGGGTTTCCTGTTTTGCGCTTGCAGTTAATGAAGAAAATGCCAGTTTTGGCCGTATCATTACAGCTCCTACCAATGGAGCAAGCGGTGTTATTCCTGCAGTGCTAATGTATTCGCAGGCTTTCACAGAACATACTTCCGAGGAGGAGATCATCCGTTTTATTCTGGTGGCCGGTGAAATTGGCACCCTGTTCAAGAAAAACGCTACAATTTCCGCAGCGATGGGTGGCTGCCAGGCAGAAGTCGGCGTATCTTCTTCAATGGCGGCAGGTGCGCTGACTGAAATGATGGGTGGCACACCCGCACAGGCACTTATGGCCGCAGAAATCGCTATGGAACATCATCTCGGCATGACCTGCGATCCCATTGGCGGCCTGGTTCAGATCCCATGCATCGAAAGAAATTCGATGGGCGCCATAAAGGCGATCACCGCGGCAAATATCGCGCTGGAATCTGATCCTGCCAAAGCCCGCGTTTCTCTCGACCAGGTCATACAGTCGATGTGGGAAACCGCACAGAGTATGAGCGACCGGTTTAAAGAAACCTCAGAAGGTGGCCTTGCAATCGCTGTGAACGTTGCAGAATGCTAAGTTTTTCGGAAGGAACTGCACAGCTTGCATACTGTGAATCCTAAAATGGTTTTTTCTATCAAAGCACCTTCACTTTTCGTTTTCACTTTTTACAATATTTAATTTTCTGAATTTTTCACATCTTCTGTTTTAAAAGCAGCTTCCTTTACGCAGATTATCGTTGACTCCGTTACAATAAGTTCGAAGTCAAAAGTGCATTTTGTCCTTTTTTTCCTATTTTTTCACCGAACGCAGTATGTAAATTTGCTTTTCCTGGAAGGCGATTTACGTTTTTCTGTGAGGTATAATTAAAGATGTAAAGTGCCGCGCTTCCCGCGAATATTCATAATAAACACACCACGATGAAAACCATTAATTTAACTTCTGCATTTTTAAGCAAACTTCTGCCGCTGCTTATTATTATTAGCATTCTTGTCGCAAACTGTCAGGATGACGGTGACGGACCTTTTTCGCCCTATGCCGGTGAAGATATATACGTGGCAGGAGGAATGTCTGATAATGAATATACCAAAGCGACATACTGGAAAAACGATGTGCCGACGATTCTTCAGAAAGATCAGCGCGCGTCGATGGCAAATGATATTTTTGTATCTGAGGGTGGCGTATACGCAGCAGGAAACATGAAGGCGGAAAATAATATAGATGACAGACCCTGTTACTGGAACAGAGGCCAGTTTGGTCCGCTTTCAATCGAAGGCGACAGTGGCGACGCAACTTCGATATTTGTAGTTGTCGATAAGACATATATAGTAGGATATGACGGCGTAAATTATGGTGCTGCGAAACTATGGATGGGACGTTACACGGTCACTTACCCGGGAGTTTCAGGTGCGAGATTCAATTCCGTATATGTCATAAATAATACAGTTTATATCGCCGGAATTGAATATGAAGGCTCGGTTAAAAAAGCCAAATACTGGATTTACAAGCCTGGCGCTTACAACTCCGGCGCTCCGGCACCCTTTAGTGAAGCGCAGAGTTTCACGCTGGCCCAGAGTAATTATGGACTTTGTAATGCCAGTTCCATTGCCGTATTTGGGGATAAAGTTTATGTAGCCGGCACTGACGGATCGCGGGGAACGCTTTGGACTGACGGCCAGGCGACAGTAATTGATACACGGCAGGGCTCCAATCCATTGTCGGTCGCGGTTTATGGTGATGACCGTTATACGGCGGGAACATCGGGTGACGTAACTACAAATAAACTTTGGTTCTGGAAGAACGGAATACTTACTGATCTGAACCGCGGTAATGCGGCGACAGGTACTGCAACTTCTGTCGCGGCAGGTAAATCCGATATCTATGTCAGTGGCTTTGTTAACAAAAATGGCAATGCCAAAGCTGCATTATGGATCAATGGCGTCATGAAATCACTTTCACCGGAAAAAAACAGATCCTGGGGAAATAAAGTAGTTGTGGTAGCTAAATAATTGCCGGAAATCTTTATAAAGCATTATTGCATCAGACTTTTGGTCAGCAAAATCGCGCAAGAGGTCAGTTTTGAATTTCTTTTACTTCCGTAGATGTGCTGCTGAATGTATCTCACCGTAAATTCATCGGGACGTAATACAGTTAAACATGTTTACTAGTTTTAATATACACTATACAGTCTATTTTTCGTCAAGGATGCCGCGGATCCTGTTTGCGTTTCTGATGAGCTCTTCGAGCAGGATATCATTGTCTTTCTCAAGCGCGGATTTAAACTTTCGAAGCTGCGAGATATGCTCATTAAGAACATCCAGAACATTTTCTTTATTCTGCTTGAAAATGGGCACCCACATTTCCGGATGCGATTTTGCCAGACGAACCGTGCTCGAGAAACCGGAACTGGCCAACTGAAAAATCGTATCTTCCTCGCGTTCCTTTTCCAAAACCGTGTTGGCGAGGGCGTAAGAGGTGATATGTGATATATGCGAAATGTATGCTGTGTGGATGTCGTGATCTTCCGCCTTCATGTACATCAAATGCATGTCGAGTTTCCTTGCTATCGCTTCGACAGTTTCTAATGCATCTTTTGCGGAATTTTCTGCATCGCAAATGACCGCTGCACGACCGGAAAAGCTTTCCGCAACGGCAGATTGCGGTCCTGAGTTTTCTGTTCCCCACATTGGGTGGAACGCTACAAAGCGTGCGCGGTTCGGGTGATTTTCTACGGATTTTACGATTCCGGATTTCGTGGAACCCACATCCATTACCGTATGTTTTGTTGAAACTAAATCTAAGACTTTACTTATAATTTCTGCGGCTGAATCCACGGGAATTGCGATGATGATGAGGTCCGACTTCCCCACAGCGTTTTCAAGCGAAGTGATCTCATCGATGATACCCAATTTTTTAGCGTTCCGAAGATGCGCTTCATTTCGGTCCACACCGTAAACGTAAGACACAAGGCCTTTCGCTTTAAGTTTCAGCGCAATGGAACCGCCGATCAAACCCACACCAATAAGAGTGATTTTCATTAGTAAAAAAATTATAAATTTTCCTCTTGGACTGTCAATGAAGTTTTTTCAGAGAAGTAAAGGTAGCATCGTCCTGACATTTTTCAAACTCCACTTCGTACCGTGGACTTTTAGCCGGGTAGAGCAGTGTATAATTGGGGCAGGGTTTTTTCTGCGCGTTACTTTTATCGAAGTCAATTTTACCGGCAGTAATGATGCTGTCTTTCAAAAATTTTTCTGTAATGTTTTCTGCCGCCATTTCCCGGGAAAATGCTGCGGTATAAACTGGTTTTTTCGACAGTGTTTCCGCAATTACACGGGAATTTGGCAGATATCCGCTGCAGCTTGCGCCCTTTTTATTAAGAATGAAAAATACCAGAAGCAGTCCCGGAATGAGACCTATCATAAAAAATTTGAGCTTCCTCATTTAGAAAATTAAAAGGTTGATGTCGTGGTAATTAAGGTCGAAACGGTCACATATCAGTTTTTTGGTATGCCGGCCTTTGTACATGTAGAGTGTTTGCTTCATATCATTTTTGCGCACGAGCATATTGTCGAAACCGCCTTCTTCATCGTAGTTTAAAAGGTAGCTGAGAAAGAAATTGCTGATGGCTTTCGTGGTAGTTCGCGGCATTTTTGAAGTAAGGTTTGGCAAGCCGCAGTGGATTACACCATGTTTAATGATGAATGGATTCTCCATGTCGGTAAGTTCCGAGGTTTCAATGACCTTTCCGTTGTCTATGGTTACATCGATGATTACACTTCCTTTTTTCATCTGCGCCACCATTTCTTCAGTAACGATGGGTGTGTGACTTATTTTGGAAAGTGCACCGATCACCACATCTGCGCGTCGTAGACTTTTGCCAAGTTCTTTCGGATCGATGATTGAAGTCGGAACGCGGCCGTCGACCATCATGTGCAGCCGTCGCAGTTTCGAAAGCGAATTATCAAATACTTTTACGCTTGCACCCAAACCGATTGCAGCTTTAGTCGCAAATTCACCAACGATACCGGCACCGAGCACCACAACTTCTGTGGGGCGCACTCCGGTAATTCCACCCAGCATTAAACCATTTGACAGCGCGAGTAATTCCGCCGCATACAAAACCGAAATGTTACCCGCAATCTCACCGATCAGGCGCACGAGCGAAAGCTGCTTATAGTCATCGACTATAAATTCAAACGCAATTGCATTTACTTTCTTTTCAGAAAGTAATTTGAAATATTCCCTGTCCCGTAAATTGATCTGCAGCGCAGAAACGAGATAGGTATTGGGTTTCAGATAGCCGATTTCCTCAGTGGTGGGCGGATTAATTTTTAAGACAAGATCCTGCTGAAATGCTTCTTCAGGTGACTGCGTAATATGTGCGCCGGAGTCTGAATATTGCAGATCTGTGTAAAATGAACCCTGGCCGGCTCCTGTTTCTACCACAACTTTGTGACCGTTATTTACCAATACCTGTACGGCATCGGGCGTGAGGCAGGTCCGCCGTTCGTTTAAACAGGTTTCTTTTGGAACCCCGATCGCGAATTGTTTTCCTTTTTTTACGACTTCCAGTTTTTCTTCCTGCGGCATTAATTCCTGTTCAGAAAAAGGTGTAAAGATATTCGTGCTGCTCATTATGTATATTTTGCCTGCCAAAGCAGGTTCAGATATTTCTTGCTCGGTTAATGAAGGTACAAAGATACAATCATTTAGATTGTATAAAAGTCTATTTTAGCTGAAGTTAATCACGCGCTCACCGCCGGTGTTGATGATGGATAAGGTGTGATGCGGCAGATCTTTTAGCTCGTCTTCATATACTTCGGGCCACTCGATGATGCACAGGAAAGCATTGTCGAGATATTCCTCGATGCCAATATTGTAAACTTCTTCTTCATTTTCAAGACGGTAGAGATCAAAGTGAAAGATATTTCCCTTAGGTGTATGATATTCGTTGACCAAAGTATAAGTAGGAGAGGAAACATCGTCGTGGCTTCCCAGTTTTTTTAAAAGAAACTGGGTGAACGTTGTTTTTCCGGCGCCCAGATTTCCTTTCAGCAGAAGCAGCGGATGTTTTATTCGTGGCAGAATTTCATCGGTCACTTTCTGCCAATCCTCCAAAGTTGTTATTTTAAATTCCATCTATTTATAGATTTCAATAAATATTTCTCCGTCCTCAGTCACTGCGCCGCGGTACATCCCGGCGGTATTAAAAGGCATGGCGATATTTCCGTTACGGTCCAGCGCGATCAGACCGCCATCGCCGCCTAATTTTTCAATTTCAGTTATGGTTTCCTTTGCTGCGGTTTGAATGTCTTTGTTCTGGTATTCCATTTTCGCTGCCAAAGTCCGCGCGGCAGTAGCTCGAATGAAATATTCGCCCCAACCGGTTCCGGACACGCCTACTAAGGAATCTGCATAAGTTCCGGCGCCTATAATTGGCGAATCGCCGATGCGGTTCCATTTTTTGTTGGTCATTCCGCCGGTAGAAGTCCCGGCTGCGAGATTCCCGCTTTTGTCCAGCGCCACCGCGCCGACTGTTCCAAATTTCTGGTCGGTTTCATACGAAGAAAGCACCGCATTTTGAATTGTTTTTTTCAGTGAGTCGGCTTTTTCTTTTTTAAGGATGTGCTGCAAACCATCGAAGCGTTCTTTTGTCCAGAAATAGGACGGAAGCATAATGGCAAGGCCTTTTTCCTGAGCGAATTCTTCGGCACCGCGGCCGCTGAGCATTACATGTTCCGATTGCTGCATGACAGCAAGAGCCGCTTTGATAGGGTTTTTTATCGTGTGAACTCCCGCGACGGCGCCGGCAGTCTTATCTTTTCCGTACATGATTGCGGCATCCATTTCGTTTTTAGCATCGTGGGTGAAAACGGCGCCCCTGCCCGCATTAAACAATGGTGAATCCTCCAGAACGACAATGGCGGCGGAAACAGCATTTACAGCGGTATTTCCGTTTTGGATTTCTGCATAACCAGCTTTTAGTGCTTCTGCCAGTTTGGCGCGGTAAGCGTTTTCTTTTTCTGCGGACATCGATTCTCTGGTAATTGTGCCGGCACCACCGTGCATTACGAGAACATATTTTTTTTGGGCGGAAGAGAAAATGGCCATCAAAACTGCGCCGGTGAGTAAAAGTTTTTTCATGGTAAAAAAAATGGTTTGTCAAATTTATCGAAAAAAAACGGCAGGCAAAAACCGTCAATTCTCAACTATCAACTCTCAACTGTCAACCGCGTAAGGGATCGCAGCGGAAAGCCCGGAATGGAGGAGCGCCTGATAAGGCGCGACGTAATGAGGACTTGCAGCGCAGAGCCCGACCCGAGCAGCGGAAGTTCCCGGCCAGGGCGGCGAGGGTTACGCCCAAAATAATATGTAATACCTGAACTTATTTGCTATTTTTACGGAATGATTTCCAAAGCTACCATCGACAAAATATTTTCTACGATCCGCGTGGAAGAAATCATCGGCGAATATGTGCAATTAAAGCGTGCCGGTTCTAATTTTAAAGGACTGAGTCCTTTTCATGAAGAAAAGACCGCGAGTTTTGTTGTCTCACCAAGCAAGCAGATCTGGAAAGATTTTTCCAGCGGAAAAGGCGGCACGGCGATCTCCTTTTTGATGGAAATCGAAAGTTTTACCTATCCCGAAGCTTTGCGCTATGCAGCAAAAAAGTACGGAATTGAAATTGAGGAAGACAGGCGCGAACTCACAGAGGATGAAAGACAGTCGCAGACGGATAAAGAACTGCTGTACAAAATTCATGATATCGCAAATGATTTTTTTCAGGAACAGCTTTTTGGTACGGAGGAAGGTAAATCAATTGCGTACGCATATTTTAAAGAACGCGAACTCCGCGATGAGATCATTCGGAAATTTCGGTTGGGTTATGCGCCGGAGCAGCGGGATGCCTTCACAGAATTTGCGTTGGAAAAAGGTTATTCCAAGGAAATTCTGGAGAAAGCTGGGCTTTCGATATTTCCCGAAAATACGCCAAGGGGCGTCGACCGTTTTCGCGAGCGCGTGATATTTCCGATTCACAGTTTCTCGGGCAGAGTGGTGGGTTTCGGTGCCCGTATTCTTAAGAATAATGTAAAAACTGCGAAATACCTGAACTCGCCGGAGACCGAAATATATCATAAATCCCAGATCCTTTACGGACTTAATCAAAGCAAGCAGTCGATTTCTAAAAACAACCTCTGCCTGCTGGTGGAGGGATATATGGATGTGATCGCACTGCACCAGGCCGGTATAGAAAACGTAGTTTCCAGTTCGGGTACGGCGCTGACCGTAGAACAGATCAAACTAATAAAAAGGCTTACCGAAAATGTAACCATTCTTTTTGATGGCGATGCGGCCGGTATAAAAGCGAGTTTCCGCAGTATCGACATGCTTTTGTCGGAGGCGATGAATATCCGGATTCTGCTTTTTCCCGATGGTGACGATCCCGATTCTTTTGCCCGAAAACATCCGCAGGATTACGTAGAAGATTTCATTAAAAATGAGGCTAAGGATTTCATCGGTTTCAAAGCAGAAATTTTACTGAAGGAGGCCGGAAACGACCCTGTGAAAAAGGCAGAATCAATCCGTGATATCGTGAAATCGGTAGCTTACGTGCAGAATGCGCTGAAACAGGAAGTGTATCTGAAGGAAGTATCGAATAAATTCGGCCTTTCGGAACAGTCTCTTTTCAACGAACTCAATGTGCAGAAGCAACTGCAGAAACAGCAGATCTCGCCGCAGCAGCGGCAAATGCCCCAGGCAGAGGCCAAACTGCAGAAAGTTCCCGAGGTTACAGAAACCATCGACCCGCTTTTTATGCTCGAAGAAAAACTGGTGGAACTAATGCTGAAATACGGCGACCGCGTGCTGGACCGTACCGATGAGGAAAATAACGCATACCAGATCACCGTGATCGAAGAGATCATTGCACATTTGCAGGAAGATGACTACGAAATACAGTCGGCCATCAACCGCAAGATCATCGGTGAGATACAGAAAGGAATAGCCGATAATGAACTGCGCGCCGGTCAGTTTTTTATGACACTGCTCGATGAAAATATTTCTGTGAAAGTTGCTGATGCTTTGGTTAATGAGCACGAAACCAGCGACTGGGCGAAACACCAGATATTCTTCAGCAGTGAAGAGGAAGTGGTCCCGAAAATTGTGCAGGATGTGATCTTTCGGCATAAAAGGGAGTATGTGCTGAAAATTATCAACGCTATGAAAGCACAGCTGTCGGAAAATGAAAACAATGATGAGACGTACCTGAAGATCATCCGGCTGAATCATCTTAGAAAGGAACTTGATGGGAAACTGTTCCGTATTCTGTGACACATTGGCGGAATTTTGGTTGTGGAATATTGTTTGCGTAAATTTGAATTAGTGTGTAGGAGCGCGCCAATACGGCGCGCGCACCTTTAAATAAAAATTAAAAAGATAATGGATATTAAAAAAGATTTTAGGGACTTCTCGGTAAAACATATGGGAAACAGCGGTCTGGCTACCGACCAGTATATGGGAATGTACGGACCGACCAACCTGACGCCATACATTATGGAAGAAAGACGCCTGAACGTGGCGCAGATGGATGTATTCTCCAGACTGATGATGGACCGCATCATTTTTCTCGGGACAGGAATCGATGACCAGGTCGCGAATATCGTGACTGCGCAGCTGCTTTTCCTGGAAAGTTCAGATGCCTCCAAAGATATACAGATCTACATTAATTCCCCTGGTGGCAGCGTATATGCCGGCTTGGGAATTTATGATACCATGCAGATCATCAAGCCGGATGTGGCTACGATCTGTACAGGAATTGCTGCTTCAATGGGTGCTGTACTTCTGGTTGCGGGCGAGAAAGGAAAACGTTCCGCGTTAAAACATTCGCGTGTTATGATCCATCAGCCTTCCGGCGGTGCGCAAGGTGTAGCTTCCGATATGGAAATCAATCTGCGTGAAATGCTGAAACTGAAAAAGGAACTTTATGATATTATTTCTCAGCATTCCGGGCAGACTTACGAATGGGTAGAAAAAGCTTCGGACCGTGACTACTGGATGACTTCTACGGAAGCCAAAGATTTTGGGATGGTAGACGAAGTTCTGGAGAGAAAGAAAGAGAAATAATCTTTTGTACCATATAGAATACATTTTCACTTTATTAAAAAAAGGACACAAATCTAATTATGTGTCCCTTTTTTTGTCAGCGATATCTGAAGTCTCTCTCTTCCGGAGAGAGATTTAGGGTGAGGACTCGGAGCAATTCAGGGTGAGCATTTCCTACAAATCCCACTACCTATCTCAACTTCCCCGAAAATTCTTTTTACATTACCCGCTTTATACTCACTAAAAAGAGGGACAAAAAATTAAATTTTTCTTCCTTTGGTATTAGCGAGCTCTCAAGTCCCTCTCTTCCGGGGAGGGATTTAGGGTGAGGACTCGGAGCAATTCAGCGTGCACTCCATGCAAATCCCACTATCTATCTCAACTTCCCCGAATTTTTTTTTACATTACCCGCTTTATACTCACTAAAAAGAGGGACAAAAAATTAAATTTTTCTTCCTTTGGTATTAGCGAGCTCTCAAGTCCCTCTCTTCCGGGGAGGGATTTAGGGTGAGGACTCGGAGCAATTCAGCGTGCACTCCATGCAAATCCCACTATCTATCTCAACTTCCCCGAATTTTTTTTTACATTACCCGCTTTATCCTCACCAAAAAAGGGACAAAAAATTAGATTTCTGCTCCTTTGCTATTAGCGAGCTCTCAAGTCCCTCTCCTCCGGAGAGGGATTTAGGGTGAGGACTCAGCGATTTAGAAATACGAAGCACTACGGGAAATTTGCGGTGAAAACCCCCGTAAAATCGCATTTAGGGTGAGGACTTTTTCTAACTAAACCCTTCAATGATCTTTCCGAAATCTGCCACATTCAATGCCGCGCCGCCGATCAAACCGCCATCGATATCAGGTTGTGAGAAGATCTCCTTTGCATTGTCGGGTTTTACCGAACCACCGTATAAGATTGAGATATCGTCTGCTACTTCCTGACCATATTTTTCCGCGATCAGACTTCTGATATGTGCGTGGATTTCCTGCGCCTGCTCAGGTGAAGCGGTTTCGCCTGTACCAATAGCCCAAACAGGTTCATAAGCGATCACTACTTTCTTAATTTCGTCGGCACTCAGAGTAAAGAGCGCTACTTCCGTTTGATTTTTCACGACTTCCAGGTGTTTGCCGGATTTTCGCTGTTCCAGTGTTTCGCCGTTACAGTAAATCGGAGTTAAACCCTGGTCCAGCGCAAGCTTAATCTTTCTGTTACAGTGCGAATCGGTCTCGCCGTGATATTGCCGGCGTTCCGAATGACCGATGATTGCACCCGTGATGTCAAGAGACTCAAGCATGGCGGCAGAAATTTCTCCGGTGTATGCACCGCTTTCATATTCGCTCATATCCTGGGCGAAGATCCCAATCTCGTCATTTTCATACAGGTCTTTTGCCATCATCAGATAAAGGGACGGCGGGGCGATCCATATTTCACAGTTTGGCGTGTGATTTTTTTTGTACTGGAGCAACTGAAACATGAGCTGTTGAGCTTCAATTACATTTTTGTTCATTTTCCAGTTTCCGGCAACGATATTTTTTCTCATGGTGATTAAATAAGTTTACAATTTATAAGCAGTAATTAATTCATTTTCCACTTATTTTTCAGTGTCTTATAAAATTTGTGTTCCTGCTCAGTCACTTCTTCATCAGCTTTGATCAGTGACTTTGCGAAATTGATGAAATCCTGACGTTCTTCTTCGGTAGAATCATCATAGAAACAGCCCGCGTGAAAATCGAAGTGACCTTCCCATTTTTCCTGCGGCAGCGTCGCTATAATATCGAGTTCATTGTCCAGATCCACCTGAAACGGAAATTCATCTGCCAGATATTGCTGTAGTTTTAAACCTTCTTCCGGGGCAAATTCGCCGTCCACAGAGGAAAGAATCATAAGTAAATGATAGCCTGCTATGGATTTATTTGATTTTTGCATAAATTTATTTTTTCTGTTATTTTTTAATGAAGAATGTGTTCCTTCGTGAATTTTACTCTTTAAGATAGTCTTTTGCGGAACGCTTATCGGTGATTATGCCGTGCTCCAAAGTTAAAACAAAAGGATTACTTCTCGCGATGGTTTTTATAGCCGTGCCGTCCATCACTGCATTCGCAAGGATTTTAAAGGTACTTGGATTTGTTGAAATGCCGTAGCTCAGCGCGTCTTTCTGCTGACTTATCTTTTGTTCTGCGTGGGAAATAATTTCCCTGTCTGCTGATTCGGGATGGTAAGAAAACAGCAGCAATGCCTTGGGCGCCGCCAGAATTTCAGGTGTAAGGTCGATACCTTCTACCGTTTCAGGTTTAAATTTCGAGATTTCAGACTCGTAACCCTGTTTTACAATTTTGGAGGTTGATTTCCCTTCTTCAATAGTCCACGGCGAGCCTTCTTCCCAATATTTTTTGTCGTTCACATATTCATCCTGGTTTACCACCAATATTTCGCCGCTTTTCGAATTCTTCAATGAATAAAAAGTTTTGTACTCCGACGGGTTTTTTTCGATATTCGCCTTTTCAGCCTTCAAATCAGTTCCAATGCTGTAATCACGGAAATCGATCAGCGGTTCGTGCAGGATGCCATACGTAATCACCATACCAAAGATCAGCACAAAAACCGTAAATACCAGATATTTCGATGGTCTTTCTTTTTCCAGCAGATTAAAGTGATGTCTGTACAAAAACCACGTCGCAACCAACCCTAGAAGCAGCGCAATGTCTTTAAAGAAACTTTGCCAGGGCGTAAATTTTACGGCATCTCCAAAGCAGCCGCAATCTGTTACTTTATCAAAATAAGCGGAATAAAAAGTAAGGAAAGCGAAAAATACGCACAAAGCGATCAGCGCCGCGAGCGTAATTTTTAAGCGGATTCTCAGCAAAAGCATCAGCCCTAAAAGCAATTCGAAAACCACCACGACCACCGCGAGAAGCAAAGCCTGTTTCTCAAAAAAAGGCATGTTAAAAACCGACGGCGAAAAATATTCCTCAAGTTTAAAGGAGAAGCCCACCACATCCACCGCTTTCACAAAGCCGGAAGCAATAAAAATCAGTGCCAGGAGAATTCGTAAAAGTGTTTTCATCAATGTGTATTTGCGTTTATATTAAGCCTGGTGTAAAATCCTCTTTGGTTTCGGCATGTTTTATCAGGCAGAATACGGCGTAATTCAGCATATCAAAATAGTTCGCGTCGATTCCTTCGGACACTAAAGTTTCACCCAGATTGTCCTCGATCTGTTTTGTACGCAAAACTTTCTGGTAAATAAGATCGGTGATAGAGGAGGTTCGCATATCGCGCCAGGCTTCGCCGTAATCGTGATTTTTGCGGAGCATAAGTTCTTTTGCTTCTGCAGTAAACTTATCGTAAAGGTCCAGCATTTCCGCGGGATTTTCTTTAATGTCTTCGGCAAAACCCTTGTGTAGCTGAATCAGACCGATGACCGAGTAATTTACGATCGCCATAAAATTTTCTTCTTCAGATTCGCCGACTTTAGAAACCGATGTGATCTGGAAGTTTCGCAAACTCCTTACTTTAATGAGAATCTGGTCGGTGAGCGAGGTCGTGCGCAGCACACGGAAGGAAGCACCATAATCCATAAGTTTTCGTTGGAACAAATTACGGCACTCTTTGATGACCAGATCGAACTGTTTTGCTGTTTTCTGCATAAATTTTCTAAACTTTTCAAAGATAGCAATTTTGGTTCATAAACTGAAGTTGGGAACCGTGGGAAAATGTATTTTTGCTAAATGGAATGCGACCCAATTAACTTTCATGACCACACTTTCCACGCTGTGAACTGCCGGGGTAAACTACTGGATTTATCGCTGCCAAAAATTATGGGCATCCTTAATTTAACACCGGATTCTTTCTCCGACGGCGGAAGTTTCCTCGAAGAAAAAGCCGCTTTACAGCAGGTAGAGAAAATGCTTGATGAAGGTGCAGCAATCATTGATATCGGGGCGCAGTCTACACGGCCAACCGCAGAATTTCTGTCAGCAGAAACCGAAATAAAACGGCTGGGAAATGTCATTTCTAAAATAAAAAAGAGATTTCCGCAGGCACTGATTTCACTGGACACTTTTTTTTCTGAAGTGGTTCGGTTCGGTTTTAATGAAGGCATTGATATGATCAACGATATTTCCGGCGGCTCATTCGATGCGCAAATGTTCGAGACAGCCGGTAAAACCGGACTTCCTTATATCCTGATGCACAATAATGGTTCTTACGACCGTATGCACAAAATTTTGATTAAAGATGATATTCTGCTGAGAATTAATTTTTATTTCTCTGAAAAAGTCCGCGAACTCCAGAACTTCGGGGTCACAGACATTATTTTGGATCCGGGATTTGGCTTTGGTAAAACCGTAGCGCAGCAACACCAGATGCTGGAAGAAGCAGAATATTTCGGTTTTGCCAAAAATCCTTTACTGATAGGAATTTCCAGAAAATCCTTCATCTATAAACCTCTTGGCAAACTGCCGGCCGACATTAACGCAGAAACCCAGAAACTGCATTTGAAGGTGCTGCAGAAAGGAGCAAAGATTCTGCGTGTGCACGATGTGGCAGCAACCAAATTAACCGTGGACCAGTTTCTAAATTCTAATTAAATCCCGACAGTTTTTCTGCGTATTCTTTCGCGAACTCCTGGCGGTCCTCATTTAGTTTTTCTTCATTTTCAGGTAAAGTATAAGTAAACAGAATTCTGTTTTCTGCTTCCAAGAAAACGATTTTTTTCTCTGTCCCGTCGATCATCTGTGCGAAGATTTCCCACATCGAAGTGTCTTTAGCCTTTAAAAATTCAAAAAACTCTGCTGCCTGAATCTGTATCGTTTCCATATTTAGAATCCTAAAAAATTAAGTTTAAGCTGAATGGCGAAATTCTCTTTAAACGCCGGTGTCGCATAGTAGCCGACTCTGTAGAAAAAGCCCAGATTGAAGGGCGAGCCCAAAAAATGATTGCTCTCTAAACCGATTTCCTGGTAAAAATGATTCAGTTTTTCAAAATCAAATGCGTGATATTGGGGGTTTTTCATATTTCCTGTCAGACCGCGGTAAACCACATCGAAACTGGAAGTCTGTTTGCCGAAAGTTTTAAAATAATAGGGGATCCGGTGCGTAAAATAATAGCCGACAAATTTATCATTGTAGTATTTGCCGCCTTCCATCGTGGCAAATCCGAGAAATGAGGTAAGGTTATAGTTTAAACCGTCGCCGCCGCTGCCCAGGCCATTCATGGCGAAATTATGCCAGATTGGCGCGCTGCCTGTGAGTAAACCAGCGTACACGCGGATGCCTGTAACACCGATCTTTGTCTTGAAGGAATGCTGCGCCAGTGCATCAAAACGGCCGTAGCTGTAATCGCCTCCCAGTGTTTTCAAGCCTTGCTCATAATTGAAATAAAATTCAGGGAAATTCTGATCGTAGGTAAATTTACCCGAAGGTGTCATAATGTTTTTAGAACGCGGCGAATATTTCAGCGTAATCTTTGCGGCAAAATTTCGGAAATCATTTCCCAGATTGCGGTAATTATACACGAACCTTGCCTGCTCCCTGTCGCGTCTTGCAGAAATATCAGCGGTCAGAGCATTGCTCAGATCATTCTGATAAGCCAGTTTAAAACCTTCGAAATGATAAAATCTGTCGTTGTGCAGATCGACACCGGAATTCATAATGCTCATTTTAAAATTCCAGAGATTTTCATTGAATCTTCCCGCCGCCTCTACGTCATTGTAATACGCTGCACGGAAGAACGACGTTTTCTCAAGCGTGGTTTTCACATCGAAACCTGCCCCGTATTTCCAGGTATTGTCCTTGAAACCATAAGCAAAATAGGCATCCGGCGAAAAATAGGGATTAAAGCGCTCGTTCAGTTTAGCCGCAAGTCCCAGGCGAATTCCTTCGTACTTGTTATATTTAATGACTTCCAGCGCGTTGAAATCCACTTTTCCTACACGGATGTTGCCACGGATGAGACCGGTGAACGCATTCAGTTTCTGATCGAGCTTATATTTTCTGCCCACGCTGTCAATTTTTTCATAACTGAGTTTTTCGCGTGCAGTAAGCGAATCGGTGCGGAATTTCTCAAGCGTACTTCCATCGGCGTTTTTTACATCGATTGTATAACCTTTAAAATCCTTTTTCCGTACTTGAATTGGTGTTTCAAAATCAAAATAATCACCGGTCACAAAAACGTAATTGCCAAATTTCTTTTTCTTTTCCTTTTTGTCCTGTTCTTCATCTTTTTGGCCACTTTTTTTGGTGTCGAAAACGATGGATCCCATTTTAAACTTAAAGTTTTCGCGGCTCAGAAACCATTTATTATCGATGGGTGTCCAGATGCTTGTTATCATGCCGTCGCTGCGAACCTTGCTGTTACTTTCAATTTTTTTCAGTCCGTAAGTTAATGTGTCCACGTACAGATAACCGTTGAATTTCCGGCGTTGCGCGTTATTCTTGTAATCTGCCTGGCGAAAACGGATGACGTAATTCTGCCGTCCATCAATATCGATCGTATCCGTGAGGAAAAAGCGGTAAAGCGAGCGGTTTTCTTCGCGGATCTCCCTGGGCATGCGGTTTCTGTTGGATCGCAGCGACATCATTTCATATATTGGTTCCTTCAGGCCCGCTACTCTGTTGTCCAGGATCGTGATCTTTTCACCGTATTTTTGGGAATAAATATATTTAGAAGCTCTTTCCCACAGGAATAGTTTGCTGTCGCCCATGAGCTTCATGACGTTTACACTTTCTATAGAATCTTTTTTTTCTTCTCTGGACTGATCCGGCGTGGGCAGTGTTTTTAAAGAATCCAGTCTTCTGGTCAGATAGCGGTTGTAGTTTTGAATACTGTCTTCATCGATGTCGAGTGAAATTTTTTCGTAAGATTTAAAAGCGTATGAATCAAGGCTTTGCGGTGAGTTGTTCTTATAATTGTCATTCACTTTCTGCAGAATTGCAAGTGCCCGCGGATCGCTTTTGTCGCTGATCACCACACCTTCGATCGACTGCATCTTTGGATCGGTTTTAGCGAGTACAATTTCCATCACTTTATCCACAACAACATCATCTTTATAAAAGCCTTTTGCTTCAACATCGACCATTTTGCAACGCGTTCTGAATTCGAGTTCGCCGGCGGAATTGGTCTGGCCCAGAAGTTTACTATTACAGGAAACTTTTGCATTCGCCACCGGAGTTCTGTTTGCGCCACTCATGACCGTGAGTTTTGACTGGCCGAAAACGCTGAATGACAAAAGGATAAGAAAAAAAATCAGTGTGTTTCTCATGAAGACAAATGTATTTAAAATAAATAAAAATACACGTTTAAAGACATGTGATTATTTCTTTGTGAAAAGCCGTTTTAGCGCTGTTGTTTTTAATGGAAATCAAACTTAAATTTCTACTTTTGGGAATATGAAAAAAATCGTTATTCTCTCATTATTTCTCGCGAATATTTCTGTTTTCTCTCAAGTAAAAGCCCTTACCGAAGATGGTAAAGATGTAGTTCTGCTCGAAAACGGAACATGGAAATTTGTGAACGAAAGTGATGCGGCACTTCTCGAAACTATTGAGACAAACTCCGCGGCCTTTGAAAAAAGCAAAACATCAACTTTCCTGCTGAAAAGTAAACGGATAAATGTGGGCATCTACATCAATCCAAAAGTGTGGAAGCCCTCAACAAAAGCCGAAAGTCCGTTTGTAGAATATATGTTTAACAGCGCTGATCAGGAAACCCTTTTTGCAGGGTTTTTCCTCACCGAAAAAGTGCAGATCGGCAGTCTGAAAAATCTGAAAGACATTGTGATCGCTAATATTCAGAAAAACGCTGATTATTTTCGGCTCATCAAATCGGAATACCGGAACGTTAACGGCCTGAAAGTCCTTTATTTAAGATACAGCGCGAACGCCAAAGGAATCGATTTCGAATATGCCGCGCAGTATTATATCGACAGTGAAGGCTATTGCGGCGTAGCAGGATTTTCGCCAAAAAAGAATTTCGATAAGAATGCCGCACAGATCCAGGAGCTTCTCAACGGACTGGTGCAGGTTGAAAAAGGGGAAACTTTCAGTTCGCCACCGCCACCCATGAGGCCTTAAGAAATCACGAAATTTGTCCCCACTTGTTTTTGCCGTGGTATTGTTTTACGTAATAGTTTTTCAGACCCGCATTTTCGGGTTTCTGCAAATGCGGATCATCTTTAAGTAGAATGTCGGCAGCAGTTTTTGCTGCTTTAATGATTTTCCCATCCGTAAGAAGACTGAGTTTTTTAAAATCGACCACACCACTTTGCTGCGTACCCAAAATATCGCCGGGACCGCGAAGCTGCATATCGACTTCAGAAATCTTGAAACCGTCATTGGTTTCTGTCATGGTCTTTATGCGGGTTCGGCTTTCTTTTGAGAGTTTATCCGAAGTCATTAAAATACAGAAACTCTGTTCTGCGCCGCGACCGACACGCCCGCGAAGCTGATGAAGCTGCGAAAGGCCGAAACGCTCGGCACTTTCGATGATCATGACCGATGCATTCGGCACGTTTACACCGACCTCAATTACGGTGGTTGCCACCATAATCTCGGACTTACCGGATGCAAAGTGCTGCATTGCGGCATCTTTCTCGGCGGGTTTCATACGGCCGTGAAGCATGGTCACATTTTTTCCTTCAAAGAATTCTACAATATGATCAAAATTTTCGAGCAGATTTTTATAATCCAGTGTTTCTGATTCTTCGATCAGCGGATACACGAAGTAGATCTGGCGGCCCTTTTCAATCTCATCCTTTGCAAACCGGAAAACCGTGAGCCGGTCTTTTTCACGGCGGTGTGCCGTAATAATGGGTTTTCTGCCAAGCGGCAGTTCATCGATCACCGAGACATCCAGATCGCTGTAGAAACTCATGGCAAGCGTGCGCGGAATTGGTGTGGCCGTCATCACCAAGATGTGTGGCGGTATTTTATTTTTTGCCCATAATCTCGCGCGCTGCGCCACGCCGAAGCGGTGCTGCTCATCGATAATCGCAAGTCCGAGGTTTTTAAATTTCACAATATCTTCCAGCACGGCATGTGTGCCGACGAGAATTGAAAGTTCCCCGCTCAGCAGCTCCTCATGAATAATCTTCCGCTCAGCAGTTTTTGTAGAACCTGTGAGCAGCCGGACTTTGACCGAAGAAGTGTCAAGCAATTCCGTAAGTGAGTTAAAGTGCTGTTGCGCCAGAATTTCGGTAGGTGCCATCATACAGCTCTGGAAGCCATTATCCAGTGCGATCAGCATGGAGAGGAGCGCTACCATTGTTTTTCCTGAACCTACATCGCCCTGCAGCAGCCGGTTCATCTGTATGGGTTTTTTCAGGTCGGTGCGGATTTCCTTCAGTACTTTTTTCTGCGCGTTGGTAAGTTCAAAAGGAAGAACTTCTTCATAGAAATTTTTAAAGTTTCTGCCGATTTTCGGAAATGGATTTCCCAAAACAGAAGATTTGTGATGTTGTTTTTTAAAAGCGTAACCCAGTTGGAAGAAAAATGCTTCCTCGAATTTAAGCCTTTGATTGGCGTGTTCATAATGATCCAGATCTTTCGGAAAATGGATGTGATAAAACGCGTGGATCCTGCTGATGAGGCGGTATTTCTTTATCAGTTCCTGCGGCAGATTTTCATTAATTAAAACAGGCAGGTTTTTTACGATATCACCTAAAACGCTCTGGAAAAATTTGTTGTTTACTCCTCTTTTTGCCAGTTTTTCACTGCCCGGATAGATGGGAAGAAGTGAACCGGAAAGGGCTTTTTTTTCATCTGCCTCAATCTCGGGGTGCGGCATGGAGAAGATTCCATTGAAAACATTGATCTTACCGAAAATAAAAAGTTCCTGATTCGGCGGCAGCTGTTCCTTCATCCATTTCGAGTAGCGGAACCAAACAAGCTCCAGACTGCCTGTATCGTCGCGAAACTTTGCACTAAGCCTTTTCTGCCCTTTACCGTAACCTATTTCCTGAATATCGGTGATTTTTCCTTTCAGCTGGATTTCCGCAGTCAGTTCCTCAGTGAGTTCGCCAATTTTATGAATTTTGCTTTTATCCATATACCGCAACGGATAGAAGGTGAGGAGATCTGCCACGGTTTGCAATCCGAGTACGCTTTTAATGAATTTTGCACGTTCCGGGCCGATTCCTTTTATAAATTCTATGGAAGTTTCTAAGGTCAATTGTTAAAGTTGTTATCTGAACGGGATGATAGGTGAGCGAATTTCGGGAAAATAAAAAAGACTTCCAAAAACGTGGTGAAAGTCCTTATTGCTAAAGTCCGCTGAAAAGTCAGTTCTTTATACTGCTTTTAAACTTTTTCTGATAGTTTTCCCATTTATCGCGCGTGTCTAGCTTTTTGTAGTCACCGTTGGTAATGAAGGGAATATAAGGCTCCAGCTCTTTCGCTGTAAGTGCGCCCTGAAGCAGTGTGATCGGCATTGCCTTTTCATCAAGGAAAACAATGGTCGGCACCGCGTTTACATTCATATATCTCGTGAAACCATGCATCGGATTTCTAAGTTTGCCGCTTTTATAACCCGGATTAGAAAAGGTTTGGCCAAAGAGTGTAACCGCTTCACCGCCTTCCGCGTTAAATTTTACAGGGTAGTAATCTTCATTCAAATATTTTGCGATCACAGGATGGTTAAAAGTGTATTTATCCATGGTTTTACAGGGCGCGCACCAATCTGCATAAAAATCGATAATGATCTTTTTCGGCGTGATCTTTTGTGCCTGCACAGCTTCTTCCAAAGTCATCCATCTGACCTGCGCAAAAGAAGTCGCGCTTAAGGAAAACAGAAGAAGGAGAAACAAGTTTTTCATACCGTTATTGATGTTTAAATAGGACTTTAGTTAAAATTAACGAACTTCCTGCATCAGTTTTTTCACCAGTGGTGAAATGACTATTAAAATTACACCGGCAATAACTGCGTATAAGCCCAGATCTTTGTAACCGGAAGTGTAAGCCTGCAGTTTTTCCATATTTGATGAGCCTTCGCGGGCTGTTGCCATATTTGCTCCGATCAATCCTGCGACATACTGGCCGTAAGCTGAAGCCAAAAACCAAAGTCCCATCATCATTCCCTGGAGTTTCTGGGTTGAAAGTTTCGTCATGATCGAAAGTCCGATGGGCGACAGACACATTTCACCCAAGGTGATGATAAAGAGGGCAATCGTAAAAAGACTCAACGAAGTTACTCCGGCTGCATTTGAAAAGAATTTTGTCGCGTAGATCGCGTAAAAACCGAGACCTAAAAAAAGAAATCCAAGACCAAATTTAATGATCGTATTTGGTTCGAGCTTTTTTTTGCTGAGCCAGATCCAGAGTAGTCCTATCGGTACCGCCACCAAAAGAATGAAGAATGCACCGCCGGAATTATTGACTCCATTAGGATCCAGGCCGAGTAAATCCTGGTTCAGGTTATGTGCAGCAAAGATACTCAGTGAGCCGCCGCTTTGCTCATAAATTCCCCAGAAAACGATGGAGAAGATGATAAAAATAAGCGCGGCCCAAAGTTTACTTCTTTCGCTTTTTGAGACTTTCGACATTTCATAAAACAGATAAAGTAATGTCAGCGGTCCGACGGTGTACATAAAATAATCGGTGTACTGTGTTTTCGCCACCATGATCATAATTAGCGGAATGAAAACCAGTGAAAGTGCATATACGCCATATTCCTTCCATTTTTCCAGGGAAACCAGTTCGCCGTTTGCAAGAGTTTTCAAGGGAGGTAGGCCAATAGGTCCGAGTTTTCTTTGTGTGAAAATAAAGTTTACTAAACTGATGACCATTACTACAGCAGCCAGGCCAAAAGCTACGTTCCAGCGCAATGCTTCGGGAATCAGATGGGAGAGGAGTTCGCCTTTACCGATGGCAATACATAAATAACCACCCAGTAAAGCACCGAGGTTAATTCCCGCATAAAACAGCGAAAATCCCGCATCAGTACGGTTATCTCCGTTTTTATACAGTTTACCGACCATGGTTGAAATGTTTGGTTTAAAGAAACCCGTTCCGACCACTGTAAATGAAATCCCGAGGAAGAAAAACCGGTGTGGATCTGCCGCGAGTATCAAACTGCCAAGTATCATCAGAAAACCGCCCCAGAACAGTGATTTTCTAAAACCGAGAATCTTATCTGCAAATATGCCGCCGACAAAAGTAAAAGCATATACAAAGGCCTGCGTGGCACCATACTGAAGGTTGGCATCTTTCTCATCCAGGTTCAGTTGCGATATCATGAAGAATACGAGCATCCCACGCATTCCGTAGAAGCAGAAGCGCTCCCACATTTCCGAAAAGAAAAGTGACCATATTTGTTTAGGATATTTTCCTTTGAAATCCTGAATTTGTTCGAGGGTAAGATTCATATTGATTGGTAAAATGGAGATTCAACTTTTATAATAAGCGTTCAGATTTTGTAGTATTAAGAAATCCGATCATACGAAAATAGAAAAAACCACCGGATATTCGGTGGTCTTTATCAGAATTTAAAAGTTTGATACTAGTTTACGCCATGCATCATCTTTTTCAGAATAGGTGATATCATTGCGAGAATTGCTCCTGCGATCCCACAAAGTATTACAAATACCATGAAAAATTCGAAAAGATTGTGAATTTCAAAACCTACAAAACTGTTATACGCAACTGGAATCTGCTCCTTATTAAGCGCCGCTAATTGCTCGGCATTCGGCGTTACTTTCTTATCCAACACATCCTGTAGATTGATGCCCAGTTCAGTGGCTTTCTGAAATTTATCTCCGGTTGCCGGTAATATAGATCCTAAAGTCCCGGAAAGTGCATAACCGGCAGCATTAGCAATAAAGAATACACCAAATAACAGGGAGGCAAATCTTTTTGGTGCAAGTTTACCAACCAACGATAAGCCGATTGGTGACAGGCAAAGTTCCCCCATTGTTTGAATTAAATACAAAAGGATCAGCCATTTAACTGCCAACAGACCGGAATTTCCTAAATCTTTAACATTATATGCAATGATCAGATAACTTAACGCGATCAAACCAAGACCCATTGCCTGCTTTAGAGGTGAAACAGGTTCACTGTTGTTGGCGCGTAACTTATCCCAGAGCATACTGAAGGGAACTGCCAGCACCACGATAAATAAACCGTTGAAGATCTGCACCATCGATGGCGGCATGTTCCAGCCAAAGATATGTCTGTCCGTCTGGTTGTCTGCGATAAAAGTAAGTGATGAGCCTGCCTGTTCGAAAGCCGCCCAGAAGAAAATGATGAAGAACGATACAATATAAATAACCCAGATCCGGTCCCTTTCTACTTTGCTTTCGGTGGCCGACATGATCAAAAAGGCCAGTGCAAGTCCCATGGAATAAATGAACGGGTAAATAACACCTTTTACAAAATCGCCCATACCTACCGATCCGAACCCAACTCTGTCTACAAAAAGATACTGAAACCCAAAGAATGTCAGCACAAAAATTGCCACAGCGATACCGATTGATTTTCCTGTAAAGTTTGCGGTCTGCGATTCTCCTTCCTCAAAGTCGGCAGCGGTATTCTGGCTTGGTAAACCTCCGATTGGTCTGCCTTCCGGCGTTACCACATATCGGTTTTTAAGCAGTACGAAAGTGAGCGTACCGATAACCATTGCGATGGAAGCTGCTAAAAAGCCCCACTTAAATGCATGTACATCCCGGAATCCACCTGCATCTTTTACATCGCCTAAGAAAGGACAGATGAACTGACCTAAAAATGCTCCGAGGTTGATCCCCATATAGAAAATGGTAAAAGCTGAGTCCAGTTTGGATTTCTCCTGTTTTGGGTAAAGGCTGCCCACCATGGATGATATATTTGGTTTAAAGAAACCATTACCAAAGATAATTACGCCCAGTGCCACCCACATAAGCATCTGTGCAGAGCCTAAATTGCTGTCGAAGGTAGAGGCGCTCATAAACATCAGGAACTGCCCGATTGCCATTAACGAGCCACCAACAATAATGCAGTATCTGTTTCCCAGAAACCGGTCAGCGATAAAACCGCCCAGCATAGGTGTCAGGTAGCATAAGGCCAGAAAGCCACCATAAATGATGGTTACTTCGCCTTCCTTCATAAGGAGCGAGTTTACCATGAAAAGGGTTAGCAGGGCGCGCATTCCGTAAAAGTTAAAGCGTTCCCACATTTCTGTACCAAACAGTACCCACAGGCCTTTCGGGTGTTTTCCTTTTGTCTTACCTTCCACTACAAGGTCCGGCGCATTTAATGCTTCAGTGTCGTCCATCTTTTAGTATTAATTATTTGTTAAGATTAGCAAATATAGTTTTTTTTGAATTTTTGCGAAGACATTTGACCATATTAACAAAAAAAACCGCAGAAATATGCCGCGGTTTTAGTTTTAATGAGCGAAAATCCTAGTTTACACCCTTTTCTTTCATTACAGCATTCAGTCTTTTCAGGATGGAAAGCCCCAGTAAAGTAGCTAAAAGAAGAAGACCGAAATTCACAATGAAGAAATTGGCTTTGTTATCATATTCATACCAGAAACTTGCAAGTACGCCCGAAAGTTTATTGCCAATGGAGGTGGAGGAAAAATCCGCCCATCATCAGCGCGGTGATGCGTGGGGGTGAAAGTTTCGATACCAGCGAGAGACCCATCGGCGAAAGACAAAGTTCACCTAAGGTGATAACTCCGTATGAAGCGATGAGCCACATTCCCGAAACCTTGATCAAGCCGTTGTTGCCCGCATATACCGCGCCCACCATCACCAGACAGGACAAGGCGGAAATAAAAAGTCCCAGAACAATTTTTGATGGAGTTGACGGCTCTTTTCCGCGTCGCCGCAGAAACATAAAAAAGCCCACCACCACAGGCGTAAGCAGAATTACCCAGCCTGGATTGATCGACTGAAAAAGTTCTGTATTGTAAAGAGCCACCTCATGTTGTGGATTTTTCTCGAAGTGAGCACGTTCCTTGTCAGAAATATTCCGGAAATAGATGTCGTATCCCTGTTCCTTCAGTGGTTCACCGTCTGCATCTTTTTCGGCTCGGTACTGATCGTCGTAAACAGATACTTCTTTCATATCATAAGTTTTTCCCTGCACACCATCTTTGCCATCGATCAGATTAATGGCGCGCATAGGTTCGATAAGCGGCGCAGGTATAGACCTGTCTGTATAATTTTTTGCCCAGCGCGTTAAGGCTGTTCCGTTCTGCTTAAATACGGCCCAGAACATGATGCTTACAGCGAAAATGGCCAGAAGTGCGCCGATCGGTCTTTTGTCCTGTGCGTTGGCCTTTACATAAAGCATTACATAAAAATAGATTACAGGCAGACAGGCGAAAATAAAGGCATCTGTACTGTCGGTCCCGAAAATGTTACCCGGAATCATCCAGCCGATTACACCGGCGATGATGGCAGGTAAGAAAACTTTAAGTAAAATATCAGAAATTCTGGTGTCACCTTCCTGTGAAGGTTTTAAAATGTTCGCTTCTAAAATATGTTTCCGCCCTAAGGTGAAAACAAAAAGACCAATGAACATTCCTGCGCCGGCAGTCATGAAAGCCGGACCCCAACCATACTTATTCCGCATAAACGCCGCGATAATATTACAGATGAAAGCCCCGATATTGATGCCCATGTAGAAAATATTGTAGCCTGCATCTTTGTTGGCTTTGTAAGGTTCTTCGTTGTACAGGTTGCCCAAAAGCGTGGAGATACTGGGCTTAAAGAATCCGTTGCCCACAATGATCAAGCCTAGAGAAGCGTAAAACATCGGTAGTTCGCGGAAGAGACCAATGCCTAAATAGCCAAGTCCCATCAGTGCTCCACCGATATAAATCGCTTTTACATAGCCCAGGATCTTGTCGGCTAAAAAACCGCCCAGAAATGGCGTCAGATAGGTAAGTGCGATAAAAGTTCCGAAAATATCATCGGCATTTTTGTCATTGAAGGCAAGGCCACCTTTCTCGCTGTCGATCATGTACAAGACAAAAATCCCCAGAATCAAATAGTAACCGAAGCGTTCCCACATCTCTGTGAAAAACAGATAGGGTAAACCTTTCGGGTGCTTGCCGGCCGTTTTCTCTTTCATAAGTATAAGTTAATTGGGGTAAATATAGAGCAAATTATTCTAAAAAAATAAGCCCTTAAATCATGTTCAAGGGCTTTCGCTAAAATGTTTTTATTCTAAAGATTTTGTAAAAGGAAATCCGTCATCTTTCTATATAGCTGTGCCCGTGTATTGCCGCCGGAGATCCCGTGGTTTTTGTCGGGATATGCCATAAATTCGAACTGTTTCTTATTCTGAATCAGCGCTTCCGAAAATTCCATGGAGTTTTGAAAATGCACGTTATCGTCGGCTGTACCGTGGATCAGCAAAAACTTTCCTTTCAATAACTGGGCATAACTCGTGGGCGAATTTTCATCGTAACCTTTGGGGTTTTCCTGGGGAGTGCGCAGGAAACGTTCGGTGTAAATGGAATCGTAGTACCGCCAGTTGGTTACAGGAGCTACAGCTATTCCGGTTTTGAAGACATCTGCGCCCTTTGTAAGTGCCAGACTAGCCATATATCCGCCGAAACTCCAGCCGAAAATTCCGATTCGCGATTTATCGATATATGTTTGATTACCAAACCATTTTGCAGCGGCGATCTGATCTTCAATTTCGTATTTGCCTAAATTTAAATAGGTAACTTTCTTAAAGTCCGTTCCTTTATATCCGGTTCCGCGCCCATCAACACAGGCTACAATATAACCCTGCTGTACCAGGTGATTGAACCATAATCCGTTGCCCGCATCCCAGGAATTGGTTACCTGCTGCGAACCCGGCCCGGAATATTGGTACATAAAGAGGGGATATTTCTTGTTCGGGTCAAAATTCTTCGGTTTCATGATCCACGCATTCATCTGATCTCCTGCGTCGTTGGGAATGGTGAAGTACTCTTTTGCAACCCAGTTATCAGCCTCCAGTTTTTTGAGTTGGTCGGTGTTGTTCTGCAGCTCCTTCACAGTTTTGCCGTTCACATCTTTCAAAACATAAGTATAAGGTTTCGTGGCAGAGGACGAAGTTTCGATAAAATAAGAATAATTTCCACTGAAATTCGCACTGTTGGTGCCGGAACTGTTGGACAGTAAAGTCGATTTTCCTGTTTTGATGTTCACTTTTGAAACGACTCTGTTGGTACTTCCTTTTTCAGTGGTCTGCAAAAATACTTCTTTGGTTTTTGGATTATAACCGTAATAATCAGTGACTTCCCAATTTCCTTTTGTAATCTGTTTCTTCAATTTGCCGTTTTGGTCGTACCAGAAAAGGTGGCGGTTACCATCTCTTTCGGAACCCCAGATAAAAGAGTCGTCATCTAAAAACTCGAGCGTTACGTTATCTGTATCCACCCATTTGGCGTCGGTTTCTGTAAACAGTTTCCGAATCTCTCCTGTTTTGGTGTTTACTTTTAAAACATCGGAAGCATTCTGGAGCCGTTCCGAAGTTATAAGCACGATCTCATCAGCCTTTGCGGTATTATAAACATTTGGAATGTAGTA
Source organism: Kaistella palustris DSM 21579 (assembly GCF_000422265.1). GTDB lineage: Bacteria > Bacteroidota > Bacteroidia > Flavobacteriales > Weeksellaceae > Kaistella > Kaistella palustris. The sequence continues at coordinate 80,994 of NZ_AULL01000013.1, read as the reverse complement.
GTTTTTAAATGACGCTAAATTCAGCGCGGTGGTTTTGTTATCCGCGAGGCGGTACAGATGTGCCGAAACCACGGAGTTTTTCTCGCCCGCTTTTGGATATTTGAAACGCATTTCCGAAGGGTAGAGCTGTTTGCCATAAATAGGAATATACATTTCTGGAACTTCTGACTCATCGGATTTTACAAACACGATCGCATCAGAATTTTTTGTCCATTCATATTGCTTTGCGTGGCCGAATTCCTCTTCATATACCCAATCCGCAAGTCCGTTCAGGATAGAATTTTTTTTGCCATCCGTGGTGATCTGCACGATTTTGCCTGAACCCAGATCCTGGAAGAACATATTATTGTCTGCAATAAATGCCACTTTTGTTCCGTCTGGCGAAAATGTGGGCTCCTGAACATAGTTTCCGTTGTTTAAACTGATTGTCTTGCCGGATTTCAAATCTTTCACATCAAATTTTCCCAGAAACGAATGCCTGTAAATTGGTATACTTTCCGTCAGCAATAAAATCTTTGATTCATCCCCATTGAAGGTGTAGGACTGAAATTTACCGTCTACAATATTACCTTCTTTAACGGAGGTTTTATAGGCATATTTCGCTATTCCCGTCGGTTCGATCACGGCATAGTTGTCACCGTTTTTCAGTGAGGCAATCCCGGCGATTCCCCGGCCGCGATAGTAACCGGAATATATTTTATCTAGTGTAATTTCCTGCGCAAAACTGGCAAAAGATACCAGAATTGAAACTGCTAAAAGTGTTTTCTTCATTGTTAAAATTGATAAGATTTCAAAGATAGTAATTTTATTAAAGTCTGCTTAAATTAAGACTTCGCGCCCTTTTGGCAAAAAAGTTGATTATTTCCTTTCATCAATTCACACATTTTAAAACACTTGTAGTTTCATTAAATTTAACAGGAAATATCATGGCAGAAAAAAAGTATTCAAAAAAAGCCGAAGACAAAATCGGCAAAGTGATGCACGAATTCAAAGATGGTGACCTAAAATCATCATCGGGAAAAAAGGTAACTGACCGCAAACAGGCGGTGGCAATCGGCATTTCCGAAGCTAAAGAAAAAGGTTTGAAAGTTCCGAAAAAATCAAAGTAATTTTTAAAAATATAAAATAATCCGTAAGTTATCGGGTTATTTTTTTTGATTTTCCTGATCCTGATGCGGAAATCCTATCGGTGCTTTGGGAACTTCAACCACTTTATAATGATCCAGTTCTACCTTTAATGCTTTTATCCGGGTAGGAAAATCATCGCCATTATTAATTTCGAGATCCTGTATGAATTGCGCCATCTGGTTTAGGTATTCGCCCGTGAGTTTTGCAGAAGCATCGCGGTAAGCTGCCTCCTGAAGCTTTTCTGTAATGGTGATTTCTTCGGAATTGTCCTTTACATACTTGTCGCGCAGGCGTTTTTTCAGACTTTGCGTAAAATCTACGATCATGGTGTTCGAAAATACCTTCATCTTTGCGGCAACAGGCTGCCAGAAAGGAACGTGATCCGCGTGGCTGCGACTTAAAATTTTCATCAGCAGTGCATCGTTTGAAAGACCGTCCTTCATAAAATGCAGGATCATTTCTGCACGTTCGCGGGCGTTTGGCGGGAAAACCGGAATTACCACATCAAACCTGCCGGGCGCCAGAATTTCTTTATCTATTTCCCTTACCGAATTTGCAGAGCCAACCATGAGCATATTTTCATCTTCGAAACGGCCGATGTAGTGCAGTACAATTTCCTTTGTTTCCTCGTCGCATGCCGCAACAGAGGAATTCTCACCACGCTGTTTCATGATATCGTCGAAGTCATCCATAAAAAGCAGCACTTTTTCTTCCTGCATCATCTCAACCAGAAAATCATTAAAACTGGTTTTAACCCCGTCTACAAAAGAAATTCCCAGGTAAGATTTTTTTACTGCCTTAAACTGATAATTAATGATCTCCGCAATCTTATTGGCCCAGAAAATTTTACCGCTTCCCGGCGGACCATATAATATAATTCCTGCCGGCCTGTGAATTCCCCAGTCCGTGAGCGGTGTAGCATTAATGAAGGGTTCCAGCGTTTTTGAAATGAAAAAGAAAAGGTCTCGGTACCCAATGAAATCGCGGTGTGCAAGACTGGATTTTTTACCGAAATAGTCGTAAACAAACTGATAATTACCGCCAAGTTTATTGTCGATGCTGTATGTGGAAACCGATGAGCGGTAGCGGCCATTATCAAAAAGGGCAGGTTCTTCTTTTTTAATGATTTTTGCAACTTCTTCCGAGGGCTTTTTAATTTCACCCGCGATATCTTCGACGGATTTATTTTTCTTCAGATCCTGCTCGTATTTTCTCAGAAAATCTGCATTTTCCCGCGCAAATTTTACAAAATCAGTTTTCACTTCGAAATTTGTGCTGATGCATTCTGAAAGTTCCAGATCGAAATCCTGAATAAACTTTATAAAACTTTCGGTAGATATTTGAAGTTCTTTTGCGAGTTCGGCGAGTTTCATATGATGAGCTTTGGTTTAACTCAAAAATACAAAATTCAGAATAACTGTAAATTTGAATTTAGCGCATAGTGGACATCTTTTTTAACAAATAAAAATCAGCCCAAAATTTTTTCGCTTACGGCTCAAATGTTTCGAATTTCCCGTTGTCGAAGAACAGGACAATCCTTTTAACTTTAACTTCTTGATTAGCAACAGCTTGTGCAGGTTGGGAATCTTTTTCAGTTTCTAATCGCTGAGAATCGCTTATTTTTTCGCGCTTTGCACTTGCGCCCGGAATATTGGATTCTCGTGGTGTTTCGCTTTTGATTGTATCTTCACTTTCGGTGATTCCGAAATTCTGGTCATCTATTAATGAGAACAAATCGGGTAGTGAAGGTCTGGGCGTTTTTTCAACAACGGGCTCGTCTGCTTTTTTCTGCAGCATTTCTCCTTTGCCCGTAATCAGCCAATCCCAGTCCAGATCGGGAAAACGCTCTTTTATTTTGATAATAAAATCCAGGGACGGTTTATTTCTGCCCGAAGTAATGTGCGAAATGTTCGACCGCTGTACATCGATCTCATCAGCAAATTCCGAAGAGGTAAGACCGGAATAAGCGATCACTTTTGAAATTCTGTCGTTCAAACTCATTGTTACAAATGTAAAACAATAATTTGTAATTAAATACACAAAAGTAAACATGTACAAAAATCATCGTGTTACAAATGTATAAATATAATTTAATGTCTTTAATTAGAGTGACTTATGATTTTACAATGATAAATTAATGACGCAGATGATCGTCCTGGTCAGGATCATATTTTAATTTGCGGTCTTTTTTCTGTACGGGGAACAGCAGCGAAAACAGAATGCTTGATCCCAATATTGCTACGATAATGATTAGCGAATGTGTGGTGGAAAAGCCCCAATCATCCAGGAAATGATGAAACAGCATTTTCAGGCCGATAAATGCAAGCAGCACCGCCAGACCAATTTTCAGAAAGCGGAACTTATCAATTATACCGGCCAGAAGAAAGAACATGGAGCGCAGACCGATGATTGCAAATATATTGGAGAAGAATACGATGTACGGATCTTTAGTCACAGAAAAGATTGCCGGAATACTGTCTACGGCAAATATCAGGTCGGTAGCTTCAATGATGAGAAGAACGAGGAATAACGGCGTCATCTTATTGATTCCGTTAATGGTTACAAAAAACCGGTTACCGACAAAATGGTCATGGACTTTAAAAAACCGTTTTGCAAATTTAACGATCGGGTGATTTTTGGTATCAATCTTTTCGTCATTGTCTTTGTCGAAGAACATCTTAATGCCAGTAAACAAAAGAAAAGCACCGAATACGTACATGATCCAGTCGAACTTCGCAATAAGGGCCGCACCGACAAATATGAATATAAAACGCATCACGATCGCGCCCAGAATTCCCCAGAACAGCACACGGTGATAGTTTTTCTGAGCTACGCCAAAAGCTGTAAATATCAGCACCATCACAAAAATATTATCTACGGAAAGGGCATATTCTACCACGTAGCCCGTCAGATATTCCAGTCCTAAATTTTGATTGTACAGCTGTATACTGTTTTCCAGATCTCCGGGAATTATTTTCACAGGATGGTGATGAGATCTGATCACAGTCTGCAGTTTTTCCATACTGTCGATGCCATGGAGTAGGTGACCGTATGTCAGTAGAACAAAATAGAAACACATCGACAGGGCGATCACAAAGAAACTCATAAGCCCTGCCTGTTTCATTGAGACGACATCTGATTTCTTATTCAGCAGTCCCAGATCCAGTGCCAGGATCAAAAAGATAAAAAGCAGGAAACCTGCCATGAAAAGCATTTCGTTTGTCATATAAAAAATATCACAAATATAACGAAATAAAAGATTTTTAAATCTGTTTACAAATGTTAATAACCTTACTTCTTCCGATTAAGTATATACGAAAACTGTTTATGTGAATACCGCACAAATGGCGATTTCGTATTAAATTTGGTGTTAAAGTATAGTTATACTATAACGTTAAGTGAAATATTTAAAATATTGGTTTTTAAATATTTAGGAATTTACATTAAAAATAAGGCAATCCACAAAATAATCCACAGACAATCTGGCAACTGATCCTGTTTAATTAATTTACAAAAGTTAATTAAATAATTAATGGAAAAAAAATTATATTTGAGATTTGTAAAAAGTTTGAGACATGACAGAAAAATTGAGTTACCGCCAAAACCCCAATTTCCCAAACCGCTATATTTCCCCCGAAAAATTATTTCGGTACCTACAGGCGAATTACAGCGATTGCATTTCGGTGCTTGGAACTTCATTTCTGGAAAAGCCGATTTATAAAATGACCTTGGGGAACGGACCGGTAAGAATTGTTGCATGGTCACAAATGCACGGCAACGAATCCAACGCTACACATGGTCTGCTGGACCTGCTTGAAATTTTTCGCTATCAACCTGAGTTGCGGAAAGAACTTTTCTTAAAAATCTCGCTTGATTTTGTCGTGATGCTGAATCCCGACGGTGCCGAAAAATGGACGCGCAGAAACGCTTTGGATATAGATATTAACCGTGACTTTCTGAAGCTTTCAAGTAAAGAATTCCCACTTCTGAAAAATCTTGTCGAAACCGGGAATTATGGTTATGCCCTAAACCTGCATGAGCAACGCACTATTTTTACAACCGATGGTGAAAATCCAGCCACACTTTCTTTTCTGGCACCTTCCGAGGATCCCGAAAGGACCTTAACCGAAACCCGAAAAAAAACCATGGCAGTGATAGTACGGATTTACGAGGCGCTGCAGACTCAACTTCCGAATCAGATCGCGCGCTACAGTGATGAGTTTTATCCCACCTCCGCCGGCGATAATTTCACGAAGTTTGGTTTGCCCTGTGTTTTATTTGAAGGTGGTCATTATCCGAATGATTATAATCGCTGTAAAACACGCGAGTATTATACAATTGCGCTTTATGAGGGTTTAAAGGCAATGGCTGCACTCGGCGGAGCCACGGACAGTTGGGAGAAGTACAGTGAGATTCCGCAAAACAGAGAAAGCCATTACGACATAATTTACCGCAATGTAAGACTCAATACATCTTTTGACTGTGTGCTGGATATTGCCGTGCAATACAGAGAGGAAATTCCCGACGGTGCGGATGAGATCATCTTTACGCCAATCGTTGTAGAAGTGGGTGATGTAGGGAAAAAGAAAGGTTGGAAAGAAATTGACTGCACGGGTAAGAAATTCATTTCGGAGAAGAAATTTCCGAAACTGGATGCCGAAGTCAATTTTAGAATTGAATAAAGAAAAAAGGAGTCCTGAAAAAGACTCCTTAATTATAAAACTGTCCGCTTACTTCACGACTCTGATGCCGTTGGCTACAAACCGAATTTCTTCCTTAGGTTTCGTAATGGCGTTAATTTCCGACTGAGATTTTTTAGCATCTTCCGCGTAATGTTTTTGTTCTTCCACAGATGTTACTTTCATTTCGGCCGTACCTTCGAGTATCACATTTTTTCCTTTTAAAGCCGTGGGTACGAAAAAGGCATAATCCTTCATCTTTACAAAGAATTTTTCATTGTTGGCGGTTTCTACAGTAAGCCAGCATCCTTTCTTATCACAAACGTCGGTTACTTTTCCTTTCACCGCTACATTTTCAAGCTTTTTGTTTTTAGCGAGCTGCTGACTGAGACTGGCCGGCGAAACCGCACTTTTTTCTATTTCTGCTGAAACTGTCTTTCCGTACACTTCGCCAATTTGGGCATTTCCGTCTGGTGGACCTGCTTTCTTCCCACTTTCCTGGGCAAAAATAAAAGTCGAAAATGCGAGCGCTATGATCAGTCCTGATTTTTTCATATCATATATTTTCACAAAAGTAACTATTTTCCTTCACTTCATTATTAATAAGTTGAAACATCAGCAGAAGATCTGTCCTAAGTCTTACCGAAACGTCTAAACCATTACCGAAAATTTATATATTTACGCCGTTAAAATATAAAACGACAAAAGCCTACGCCAAGAATTTCAAATTAACCTTATGAACAAAAAACTTAAACTTTGGGACGCCACCATGCTCGTCATGGGTTCTATGATCGGAAGCGGCATTTTTATAGTCAGTTCCGATATGATGCGGAATCTGGGTTCCGGTTACTGGCTGATCACAGTTTGGGTCATTACCGGAATTATGACCGTGGCGGCGGCCATCTCATATGGTGAACTTTCCTCCATGTTCCCGAAGGCCGGCGGCCAGTACACCTACATCACCGAGATTTTCGGCAAGGTGACGGGATTTCTGTACGGTTGGGGCTTATTTACAGTGATCCAAACAGGAACCATCGCTGCCGTGGCCATGGCTTTCGGCAAGTTTACAGCCTATCTTTTCCCGGCACTCAACAATTCGCAACCTCTTTTTCAAAGTGGCACTTTCCAGATCAATTGGGTTCAGATCCTTGCCATAGTGGTCATATTGCTGCTTACATTCATCAATACCAAAGGTTTAAAAAACGGAAAGATCTTGCAGGATGTTTTTACTTCTTCAAAAATTATCGCATTGCTTGGCCTGATCGTTTTCGGTTTTATTTTGGTTCAAAGTTCGCAGTGGGCCGCCAATATGAGCTTTGGTTGGCATAGTTTTCAGGATTTAGGCAAAGTGATGGGCAATGACCTGCTTCCCACAGGCTGGCAACCCATTGGTGGCGTCACGCTGCTTGGTGGTATTGCTGCGGCCATGGTCGGCGCGGTTTTCAGTTCGGTCGCCTGGGAAAATGTGACTTTCGTTTCCGGCGAAATCGAGAATCCCAAAAAAAACGTCGTCAAAGCAATGGTTTTGGGCACGGTTATCGTCATGATCTTATATTTGTTGGTGAATATTGTATATCTGCATGCGCTGGATCGCGATGGTATAGCTTTCGCTGACAAAAACCGCCCTGCCGTGGCCGCCTCGCAGGTCATCTTTGGCAAAACCGGCACCGTGATCATGGCCGTGCTCGTAATGATTTCAACTTTTGGGTGTATCAACGGCTTGGTTTTGGCGGGTTCGCGGGTTTTTCAGACCATGGCCAAAGACGGCCTCTTTTTCAAGTCCGCCATTACGAACAATTCCCACGGTGTTCCCGGCAGATCACTCTGGATGCAGGGAATATGGGCCTGCGTTTTAGCACTGAGCGGCCAGTACGGCGACCTTTTAGATATGATCTCGTTTGTTATTGTTCTTTTTTACATGATCACGGTTTTCGGTGTCATCTACTTACGGATCAGGAAACCGGAACTCGAGCGGCCGTACCGCACATGGCTTTATCCCGTTACGCCTATACTCTACCTGCTCATCGGTGCGGCGTTCTGTACCTTGCTGATCTGGTTCAAACCGCAATATACCTGGCCGGGTTTCATACTTATATTATTGGGGCTGCCCGTTTATTGGTTCATTAATAAAAATAAAAAACACGAGGGCGGGCTTTAGGAGCACCACCATTATTTTCGCTTCCGAAGACTCCGCCCGCTTTCCGCGCCAATTTTTCTTATGCCCGGCTTTGGCCAACGCTTATAAGAAAAGATTTCTGCTGCAATCGGGGCTAAAAGACCATTTTCGTATTTTTTTCGAGGCACATCCTTGCCTTTCCGGAAATTACCTAACTTGTCACAAAACAATTGCAGTATGTCAGAATTAATTCCTGTATTTCAATCCTCGTATCTCTACGAAATCGAGTTGGCCAAAACAAAACTTGCTTCGCGTGAGATCCCCAGCTATATTAAAAATGAATATGTAAACAATATCGCAGTTTTTCCGATTTCGCAGAACTATTATCTGCTGGTAAGCGAGCGCGATCTCGAACTTGCCGCGAAAATACTTCAGGAAAATTACGAAGATCCGCGAGCAGACCAATAAAAATATTTTTAACTATCGCATTTATCAGCAATTTTTCCACACCCGGACCTTATTGAAACCCCGCGCCGGTGCCGCGCTGCTCCCCAAAATTTCCCTATCTTTGCGGCACAAATTTTAGATAAAATGATCGACTGGAAAACCGTAAAAGAATACGACGATATAACTTATAAAAAGTGCGGTGCGGTGGCAAGGATCGCCTTCAACCGTCCGGAAGTCCGCAACGCCTTCCGCCCGAAAACAACTTCCGAATTATATGATGCATTTTACCATGTCTCCGAAGATCCATCTGTAGGTGTCGTTTTACTCACCGGCGAGGGACCGAGCCCCAAAGATGGCGGCCACGCTTTTTGCAGCGGTGGTGATCAGAAAGCGCGGGGCGAGCAGGGCTACGTCGGCGAAGATGGACGACACCGGCTGAATATCCTGGAGGTTCAACGTTTAATCCGTTTTATGCCCAAAGTGGTGATCGCGGTGGTCAATGGTTGGGCTGTCGGCGGCGGCCATTCGCTTCACGTGGTCTGCGACCTGACTTTGGCGAGCGAGGAACACGCGATCTTCAAACAGACCGATGCCGATGTTACCAGTTTCGATGGTGGTTACGGTTCCGCGTATCTTGCAAAAATGGTCGGCCAGAAAAAAGCCCGTGAAATTTTCTTCCTCGGCAGAAATTATTCCGCGAGAGAAGCCGAAGAAATGGGAATGGTCAACGCTGTAATTCCGCACGCACAATTAGAAGATACCGCTTACGAATGGGCGCAGGAAATTTTAGCCAAATCGCCGCTTTCAATCCGGATGCTGAAGTTCGCCATGAATCTTACCGATGACGGAATGGTGGGCCAGCAGGTTTTTGCGGGGGAAGCTACACGCCTCGCGTACATGACAGAAGAAGCAAAAGAGGGCAGAAATGCCTTCCTCGAAAAGAGAAAGCCCGATTTCGGAGACAACAAATGGATTTCTTAATAAAATAACCAGTAGTTACGTACGCAGCGTTTAGTGCGGGATTAGTACTATTTCCCAAGCTGATTTCTTAATCTACAACCGAACTCCAGAATTTTGAATCTCAAACTTTATCGTCTGAAATCTATAGTCTCAAGTCTCAAGTCTCAAGTCTCAAATCTCAAGTCTCAAGTCTAACATCTAACATCTAAAAATGACCGATTGGATCAAAGCCGCACGTTTGCGCACCTTACCACTTTCGATGAGTGGCATTATTCTCGGCTCCTTTATTGCAAAGTGGCGGCTGAGCGAACACGGTGCAACCTGGGACTGGAAGATCTTTGCGCTTGCTATTCTGGTCACCTTACTTTATCAGATACTGTCGAATTTTGCCAACGACTATGGCGATGGGATCAAAGGAACGGATGAATTTCGCCACAATGTTGCCGAACAGCGGGCTGTTGCATCGGGAAGAATCACTGCTTTACAGATGCGCAATGGCGTCATACTTTTTTCTGTACTGTCACTGTTGGCAACGCTTGCCCTGTTATATTTTGCCTTCTTCCGTGAAAATCTCATGCAGGAATTTTATATTTTTGTTGGCCTCGGCATTGCCTGTATTCTGGCAGCTGTTGGGTATACTGTGGGGAAAAAACCGTATGGTTATATGGGTTTGGGCGATATTTTTGTTTTTATATTTTTCGGTCTTGTATCGGTTTGCGGCAGTTATTTTCTGTTCACGAAAACTTTTGACTGGGATATTCTTTTGCCGGCCGTTGCAGTTGGTATGTTAAGTGCTGCAGTTTTAAACCTGAATAATATGCGTGATATTGAAAGCGATGCTTTAAGCGGAAAAAAAACATTAGCGCTGCGACTGGGTTTCAAAAAAGCCATGGTTTATGAAATCATTTTACTGCAGTTTCCTTTGCTGTTGGTGCTCGTATTTATGATGATGAACGGCCTGCATACCGAAGGGAAATACTACGCGTTTATCTTCTTTATTCTTATGTTTCCTATGGCAGCATTGCGTAGAAAGATCATGCAGGTAAAAGAACCAAAGGAACTGGATCCTTTCCTGAAGCAGGTAGGAATTTTAACTCTGGCAATGGCTGTTTTGGTGGCAGCTGGTTTAAATTATTTTTAATAAAAACATTTTAAAATGAAAATACAGTTTCTCGGACAAAACTGCTTTTTGTTCACTTATAAAGGACAAAACATTCTGACTGATCCTTTCTATACTCTTGGACTGGAAAAATCCGGCTTTGATATCAGTGCTCAAAAAATCGATTACGTTTTAATTACGCATGCCCACGGCGATCATGTTGCCGATGTAAAAGAAGTTTTAGCAAGCCATCCGCAAGCGCAGCTTATTGGTCAACCGGAAATCTGTGGATATTTTAATCACGCAAACTCAATCGATATTAATTTTGGCGGCTCCGCAAAGATTCTTGATCTGAAGATTTCTATGGTTCCTGCTTCCCACACAAGTTCTTTCCCCGACGGGACTTATGGCGGCGAACCCTGCGGTTATATTTTCAGGTTTGAAGGTAAGAATGTATATTTTGCCGGTGATACCGGTGTGATGGCCGATATGGAACTGTTCCCCAAACTGTTTGGCGACATCAACTTGGCAATTTTGCCCGTGGGATCGCATTACACAATGTGCGCACGCAAGGCCAGTTTCGCAGCAGCGGAATTACTGAAAACCAAAAGAGTCATCGGCTGTCATTTCGATACTTTTCCGCCGATCGAGATCAACCATGACGAAGCATATCAGCTTTTTAACGAAAAAAACATTGACTTTACTTTGCCCCGTTTGGGTGAAGTATTTGAAATTTAAAAAAAATGTACAATCCAGTTGAGATTTGGAAGGAGTTTCCGCTTCATTATGAAAACACCAATTTTTACCGCGTTGAAGTTTCTAATTTTGGCCGTGTGAAAACCTATAACTCTGCCCGTCCTGAGGGCGGTATTGTGAAAGGAACTTTGCAGGGTGGTTATCCTATTGTTCGCATCACTTTGTTTAAAGAGCGGCCGTCGGACGTGCGCGAAAAGATTGCTGCGCTCAATGAACTGATTGCATTTCTGGAAGCCCGGCGCCGGGAACTCATCAAAGAGAGAACAGCAGCAGACGAATATAAAACTGAGATTGAGGATTTAAAAAAGCAAAAACTGGCAGTAGTAGCCAAGCGGAAAAAGTATATTCAGAAAACCGACCAGAAGCGTAAAATTTTTGTCCATTTTTTAATACACCGCGCGGTCGCAGAACTTTTTCTGGAGCGGGCTGATGGGCAGGATACCGTTATTCACAAAGATTTTAACAAAGAAAATAACAATGCAGCCAATTTACAGTGGGTGAGTAGGGAGGAAGCTTATTCGCGTTTCGCTGATCATCCGATTTATAAAGAAAGTACAAAAGGCGTAAAAAGAAGAACGTCGGGCAATGCAAAACTCACCGTGGAAAATGTACTTTACATTAAAGAAAAATTAAATATGGGAAAATCACTGCGGGAACTTGCGCATCATTTCAAAGTATCCGATATGCAGATCCACCGCATAAAAACGGGAGAAAACTGGAGCAGTGTGAAAACTTTAAGTGAAATAAAAAAGGAGAATAAAAAGCACAAAAAATGGCAAGCTACCTAAATCACACCGCTACAACCGTTTACCTTTGCTGCGTTCCCACCCTGGAGGATTCACAGGAGCTGGTTGTTTAGGACTTGCCGTTGCAAAGATAAGGCTTTAATTTAAAATTCAAAATCCCACAGTCTAATTTTTATAAAAAGTGTACAATTGTCTTTTAAAATAAAGCGCTTCGCCCTCAAACTCAAAAATTTAGAATTCTAAAAAAACAATAACTCTACTTTACCTATGACAAAAAACGTGTACGGCACTGGGCTGATCCTCTACTTTGCGACAATGCTGATATTTTTCGCCATGTACTTTCTCGGTATGAATACCGATTATTTTAATAATTCTTTACTGATCAATGCTTTTTTACTGCCTGCCGTTTATCTTGCAGGCGCGTACTATTCTGTGTATACGGTAAAAAAAACCGGTGTACCCATGGCTTTTACCGATGTGTTCGGGCGGGCTTTTAAACCGATGTTTGTGGGCGGAATCCTTTCGGTAATGACGATGTTCCTTTTCTTAAATTTTGCAGATACAGCTGCAAAAGACCTGCTGAACTATCAGTATATCGAAAGACAAAAAACAGAACTCACCAACGAATATACTAAAGCAAAGGCTGGAATGAAGAAGGACGAAGAAAAAAAAGAACTCGACCGGAACTACGAAAACCGCTTGAGAAGTTTCTCACCCGAAATGATCAAGGGCAAGGACATGTTCTCCTTTCGCCAGTTCACCTATTATTTCGGGGCGATCATGGTTTTTTATGTGATTTTATCGGTGTTTTTTGCAAGTTTTTTCCGCAGCAACATTCCGGAATAGGACAAAGAAATCATTTTCAATTCTTGAAAATTCTAAAATTAGCTTTAATTTTGAAGAAGTAACTTTTAATTCTAAACTTATTAATGAATCTATCCATCATAATACCGCTTCTGAATGAAGAGGAGTCGCTCGAAGAACTTTTTTTAAGGATCGATGCCGTTTGTAAAAATGCCAACCTCACTTACGATGTTTGGTTTGTAGATGATGGCAGTACCGATCTGTCCTGGAGCATTATTGAGAATTTAAAAGTGCAGTATCCGCAGATTCACGCGATACGCTTCTCCAGAAATTATGGCAAGTCTCAGGCATTGCATGCCGCGTTCGAACGGGTTTCGGGCGACGTTATTATCACGATGGATGCGGATCTGCAGGATTTCCCGGAGGAGATTCCCGAACTTTATGCCATGGTAAAACTGGAGAATTACGACATAGTTTCCGGCTGGAAAAAAAAGCGATACGATAACGTGATGACCAAAAATATTCCGTCCAAACTTTTTAATTCGGCAGCACGAAAAGTGTCGGGTGTTGAACTGCATGATTTTAACTGCGGTTTAAAAGCATACAAAAAACAGGTGGTTAAATCCATCGATGTGTACGGTGACATGCACCGTTATATTCCGGTTCTTGCTGCCAATGCAGGTTTCCGGAGAATTACTGAAAAAGAGGTGCAGCACCAGGCAAGACCATACGGTACATCGAAATTTGGAACCGAGCGTTTTGTGCGCGGCTTTTTGGATTTGATCACTTTATGGTTCGTAAGCCGCTTCGGTGGCAGACCGATGCATTTTTTCGGCGCTGTGGGTACTTTAATGTTTATTGTGGGATTTTTATCTGCCTTCTGGCTGGGAATTTCAAAACTTATCGATGTTTCACGCGGAATTTATGGCCATCTTCTTACCCATAATGCCTGGTTTTTCATTGCACTTACAATGATGATCCTGGGTTCGCTGCTGTTTATCGCAGGATTCCTGGGCGAAATGATCATCCGGACAAACCGTGAACATAAGAATTATAACATCGACGAGGTGATCTAAAATTCATAAAAGAAAATCTAAATCAAAAAAATTGCGTCGAATACTCAAATAATGAAGCATCTACTTTCAATATTTATTTTACTGACCTTGTTTTCCTGCGGCAAAATTTCGCCTAAAGGAACGATCGAATCAAGAGATGTAAAGGTCGCGGATTTCGTGAATCTCGATCTCAAAGGGAATTTCCGCATTTTTTATATTAAAGGCGACAGCAGTTTCATCAACATTGAAACTTACGGTAATATCGCGGATAATTTAAAAATTAAAGTGACCGACAAAACCCTGAGCATCACCGAAAAGCGGCCGACCAAAGATGTGGATTTCTATAATATTACCCTGTATTCAAAGTTTCCTTTAGAAAAAATTTCGCTGACAGACGCGGCGGAAATGAATATTTCCAGTGAAATCAAGACCGATCACTTTACGCTCGATCTGAAAAAAAATGCTAAATTTATAGGATCGGTTAATTCCCGCAGAGCAGATGTAGAAATGTCCGGCAAAAGCCGCGCAAACTTTCGTGGTGATACAAAAAAAGCGTTTGTGAAAGTTTCGGATACCGCCAGCCTCATTGCACCATACTGGCTCATCGGCGATTTACAAATCAATGCATCAAACGGAACTTATGCCGAGGTGAATGTAAAAGATTCGCTGAAGGGAGCCGTGAAGAGCACTGCAGAATTTGTGTATTACAGCGATCCGATCCGCGCCTTTAAAATTGAGAAAACCGCCACCGTAGAAAATAGAGAACTTGAGTAATATATGATGATTGCATTTTAAATTCTGAATAAAACTGTATTTAAAAACTGCGCATCATTATCTCTTTTAAAAAAATAAAAAATGACAACTTTAGAAAAAGCAAAACTCTGGCTTACAGATTCCTTCGACACCGATACAAAAAACACCATTCAAAACTGGATCAACACCGGCTCCGATGAGCTTGAAGATTCTTTTTACAAAGCACTGGAATTCGGTACCGGCGGTATGCGCGGCATCATGGGCGTGGGAACAAACAGGCTCAACAAATATACACTCGGGCAGGCGACGCAGGGTTTGGCAAATTACCTGCACGCACAGTTTCCCGGCGAGAAGATTAAAGTGGCAATCGCGTACGATGTGCGTCACAATTCAAAAGAATTCGGTAAAATGTGCGCCGACGTTCTTACTGCCAACGGAATTCATGTTTTACTTTTCAAGGAACACCGACCTACGCCGGAACTTTCCTTTACGGTTCGCGATAAAAAATGCAACGCCGGAATCGTGCTGACAGCTTCGCACAATCCACCGGAATATAACGGCTACAAGGTGTACTGGAACGATGGTGCGCAGATCGTTCCCCCGCAGGATGGCGAAATCATTAAAGAGGTTTACTCTGTAAAATTTGAGGAAATTAAATTTAATGGTAATGATGATCTTATCGAGTGGATCGGCGAGGAGCAGGATGAAGTGTATATCGATGCCTGTATGGGAAATTCCCTTTACCAGGACATCGGCCGTGATAATTTAAACATCGTTTTCACCTCCATTCACGGCACGACCTACACCACGGTTCCTCAGGCTTTAAAAAAAGCAGGTTTCAAAAAAGTGGATTTTGTAAAAGAGCAGATGATACCGAGTGGAAATTTCCCTACGGTAGAATCACCAAATCCCGAAGAACCTGCCGCACTCGAAATGGCGCTGGACCTTGCAAGAATTACCAATGCAGATATCGTGATCGGAACCGATCCCGACGGCGACAGACTTGGTATTGCTGTGCGAAACCTGGAGGGCGAAATGCAGCTTCTCAACGGAAATCAGTGCAACACCATTCTCACTTATTATATTTTGGATCAGTGGAAAAAGGCGGGCAGAATTACCGGCAAAGAATTCATTGGTTCTACCATTGTAACTTCCGACATCTTTTTTGATATTGCCAAGAGGTTTGGCGTCGACTGCAAAGCGGGCTTAACCGGTTTTAAATGGATCGGTAAAATGATTCGCGAAGCTGAAGGTAAAGAAAAATTTATCTGCGGCGGCGAAGAAAGTTTTGGCTTTATGACCGGTGATTTTGTACGTGACAAAGATTCCTGCGGCTCAATCCTGCTTGCCTGCGAGATTGCTGCGGTGTGCAAAGCCCAGGGAAAAACCATGTATCAGTACATGATTGAGATTTACAAAGATCTTGGAATGTATTATGAAGGTTTGGTCAATGTTGTGCGCAAAGGACGAACCGGTGCAGAAGAGATCAACCGGATGATGGCGGATTTCAGAAACAATCCGGTAAAAGAACTCGCAGGTTCCAAAGTGTCTGAAGTAAAAGATTTTCAGGAGCAAACCTGCCTGAATCTGGCCAGCGGTCAGAAAACCGTGATGGATGATATTCCGAAATCTAACGTTCTTATATATTATACGGAGGACGGAACCAAAGTATGCATTCGACCTTCAGGAACTGAGCCAAAGATTAAATTTTATTTTTCAGTGAAAGATGAGATTTCGTCGGAAGAGGATTTTAAGAAAAAATTAGTGATACTGACTCAGAAAATTGAAGAGGTGAAGACAGATTTAAAACTTTAATTAAAACGGAAAAAATCCGGAGAAAAAAGCATTATTATGATTTTATCAAAACTTGCACAGAATCTTATCGGTTCCGAAATTGTAAAAATAGGCAATGAGGTCAACGATTTAAAAGCGCGCGGCGAGAAGATCGCAAACCTGACGATCGGCGATTTAAATTCGAATATTTATCCGATTCCGGGCCGGTTGCGGGAGGAGATTTTCAGCGCTTACAACAATAACCTCACTAATTATCCGCCTGCAAGCGGGCTGCTGTCTCTTCGGCAATCCATATCCGATGATTTAAAGAACCGTTGGAACCTTGATTATGAGCCCGCAGAAATTCTCGTTGCCGGTGGTTCCAGACCTTTGATCTACGCGACTTACCGAACGATTGTTGACGAAGGCGATAAAGTCATTTATCCTGTTCCTTCCTGGAACAATAATCACTATTCATTCTTGACAGGCGCTGATAAAATTGAGGTTGAAACTTCGCAGGAAAACAATTTTTTGCCTACAGCAGCCGAGCTGAAACCGCACTTAAAAGATGCCGTTCTTTTGGCATTATGTTCGCCGCTGAATCCCACGGGAACCATGTTTACGAAGGAACAGCTCACCGAGATCTGCGAAATGGTTTTGGAAGAAAACCGTTCTCGCGGTGAAAACGAGAAACCCCTGTATTTGATGTATGACCAAATCTATGCGATGCTGACTTTTGGCGAAGAACATTTTAATCCCGTTTCTTTATTTCCGGAACTTAAGAAGTACACGGTTTTTATTGACGGAACCTCGAAATGTTTTGCTGCCACCGGTGTGCGTGTGGGTTGGAGTTTTGGTCCGGCAGAAATAATTTCAAAAATGCAGGCACTTTTAACACACGTCGGTGCCTGGGCTCCCAAGCCAGAACAACAGGCTGTTTCGGTATTTTTAAAGGAAACTGAAAATGTAGATGCTTTCGTAAATGACTTTAAAAATAAAATTTCCGGAAGCCTGGAGACACTTCACCACGGCATTCAGGAAATGAAAGACCGCGGTCTGGCTGTCGACAGCATAAAACCGATGGGTGCGCTTTATCTGACCATAAAAATGGACTTTTTAGGCAAGTCGGATGTCGCCGGAAATGTGATCCACAATTCTTCGGACCTCGTTTTCTATCTGATCAAAGAGGCCGGAGCGGCGTTTGTCCCCTTTTCAGCCTTCGGAAACTCAGCGCAAATGCCGTGGTTCAGAGCTTCTGCCGGCGGTGTATCTTTGGACGAGATCAATGCAATGTTACCCCGACTTGAGGGAGCGCTACAGAAATTAAAATAGGAAAGTGTGTTATAACTTCTACTTAATTTGATAATAATTCAATGAAGATAATTGCAGTGATTCCTGCCCGATATCAGGCCACGCGTTTTCCGGGAAAGCTGATGCAGCTGCTTGGTGATAAAACGGTCATCGCTACTACCTATCAGAATGTGGTGGAGACTGAACTTTTTGATGAGGTTTTTGTGGCGACGGATTCTGAAATTATTTTTAATGAGATCACTTCTGCCGGTGGAAATGCCGTGATGACCGGCCAACACGACACGGGAAGTGACAGAATTGCGGCGGCAGTTGCCAATATTGAGTGCGACATTATTGTAAATGTGCAGGGCGACGAACCGTTTCTGAAAACAGCACCACTCCGTCAGTTAATTTCAGTTTTTAAAGAAGATCCGAATGAAGAAATTTCACTGGCTTCCCTTAAAATAAAACTGAACGACGCTCAGGAGATCGAAGATCCAAATAATGTGAAAGTGATCACAGATAACCAGGATTTTGCACTTTATTTCAGCCGTTCGCCAATACCTTACGCCCGCGAAAAGTCGGTGCATACAGACTATTTTAAACATATCGGCGTTTATACATTTAGGAAAAACGCTTTGCTCAAATTTGCGTCGCTGCCGATGCGCCCGCTGGAAGTTGCGGAAAAAATTGAATGCATACGCTATCTGGAATACGGTATGAAAATTAAAATGATAGAAACCAATTTTATAGGCGTCGGTATTGATGTGCCGGAAGATCTGGAAAGAGCCCGCGCACTTCTGAAAAGTTAAAAAACTCCCAAACTATGAGTTTCGTCAGAAACAGTTGGCCCCAAAAACAATATATTTGAAAAACCTTTTGCTACGGTGGAATCAGGTTTAAAATTAATGCTAAGAAAACCGTTTGTACAGAACGTGTTGCTATTAAATATGAGAAAAATACTTTTGATGTTCGTTTTGTTTTCCCAGTGTATTTTTGCGCAGACAGCCAAAGAAATTATTGATAAAAATATTGAATTATCGGGCGGATTAACCAACTGGAAACTGTTAAATTCCGTTATTCTTCAGGGCAGAGTAACGTTGGGTGTAAATGATGAATATCCTATAAAAATATATCAGGAAAGACCTAATCTTACAAAAACGGTGATCACCATTAATAAAAAGGAAACGCCGATTGAGGGTTTTGATGGTACGAAAGGTTACGCCATGAATTACGCGACCAATAAGATACAGGAATATCCGAATTATAATCCCGAAAGTTTCGACAATGATTTTATCGATTGGGAAAGCAAAGGGTTTGAAGCAAGATATCTCGGTAAAGAAAAAATCGGTGAAACTTACTGTCATAAAGTGGAACTCACCAAAAATGTAAACAAAACAGTTTACTACTTTGATACAAGAACCTATATGCTCGTAAAAGAAGTAAAAGCCGATGAAACGCTGGTTTATAAGGATTACAGGAAAGTAGGAAGCTTGCTGATGCCTTTCCGTATGGAATCATCATCGCAGAAAAAAGACAGCGATTATGTAATGATCATCAATAAAATAGAAACCAATAAAGTTCTTCCTGCAAACACTTTTAAGTTTTAAAGAATTCCCATCTCCAATTACTGGTTTAAGATTTGCTGCGGAAATACTGCGCACAGCGTTTGGCTTTAGTTAACTGCAGCGACATATCATTGTTTTTCTTCTTAGAAAAGAGGCTTTAATTTGAGGCCTTTCTTCAATACCTTTAAAAAAAAATTAAATGAAAAAATTATTTATCTTAATGCTATCTGCGGGAGCTTTTCTGCAGAGCTGCACCAACCAGAAAAAAGAAATAGCACAAGATAAAACACAGACTATGAAAACAGTTTACGACTTTAAAGTAGAAGGCATTGACGGTAAAGAAATTAATTTTTCGGATTTCAAAGGCAAAAAAATCCTTATTGTAAATACTGCCTCGGAATGTGGTTTTACGCCACAGTACGCTGATTTAGAAAAAGTTTCGAAAGAGTACAGCGATAAACTTGTTGTCGTGGGATTTCCTGCAAACAATTTTGGTGGACAGGAACCGGGCACCAACGCCGAAATCGGTGCGTTCTGTGAAAAAAATTACGGCGTCACGTTTCCTTTGGCTGCTAAAGTTTCGGTTAAAGGCGATGATACAGCTCCTATTTTCAAATATCTTACCGATAAAGACCTGAATGGTGTAAAAAATACGACAATCATGTGGAACTTTACAAAATTTCTGGTGGATGAAAACGGTAAACTCATCGACAGTTTCATCAGCACAACCAAACCTACGAGCGATTCGATCACGAAATATTTAAAATAATCAACGGTACCGTGCGTGTTCTTTATTTTTAGAAAACCTTGCGATCAGGGGTTTGAAAAGTGCTCTGTATTTTTCGATATCGAAAACCTGTGAATCGGTCAGCGCTTTATAAGTCAGCCATGCGCCAAACGGAAACAGTACGAGATTGGGCAGCCACGCCGCAAGATAAGGATCCATTTTACCGGACCAGGCGAGATTTTCTACCGAAAGATTGATCACGTAAAAAATGATGAACACCACAATCGCGATCACGACCGGTAATCCCAAACCACCTTTTCTGATGATCGACCCTAAACTGGCGCCGATCAGAAAGAAGATTAAACAAGTCACAGAATAAGCAAAAATCCTTTGCTGATAAATGATCACACGCGAAAAATATTTGTGGAGTTCCTGGATTTGGCCCGCCTTATCATTTTTCATCTGCCTTACACTTTCAATTTTATTAAAAGCGGAGTAATACATTTCCTGCTTTTTCCTTTGCTGCAGCGTGTCGGTTTTTGGCAGTACAGTGGACTTTGCCGAAGGTTTGGTCTTATCCAGAAAACCAATATAGCCGTTGGTCTGCGTCACAAGTTCTGAATTAATGTTTTTCAGTACATTATTATTCTCCTGCTTTGCTTTGGCAATAGTGGTATTCAGTTGCCAGTAATCCTGAAAAGAATAATCATCGGTGATGCTTTCAGATTCCAGCGCTTTATCAATAAGTTCCGAAATGTTGAAATGCGAGACAAGCGTATCGAACTTTATCGCCTGATCCGGCTGTTTCAACCGCTGATTATATTCTACGTTCCCAATGTTTTCTTCGAAAATATAACCATTAAAAAGAACAAGTTTCAAATAATTCTTGTTTGCCGCGGGCACAAATTTCCCTTTTTCGGCCACAATAGATTGTTGGTTTTCGTAGGCATTTGCCATTTTATGTATGAAAACACCTTTCAGATCTTCTTTATTCTCACCCGTGATCTGATCAAATTTAACACTGTAACCCGGGATTTGCTGTATAAACTGGCCGGGCGTGAAATTAAGGGCAGGTTTTGTAGCGGCAATATTGTAAAGCATATTTTTAGCTTTCCGCTGAAAATCAGGAATTACATTATTGCTGAAGAAAAAAAGGAAGAGCGAAAATATAAAGGAAACAATAAAAAGCGGTAACATGATTCTTGTGAGCGAGATCCCCGCGGCTTTCATGGCGGCGAGTTCATACCGTTCCCCAAAATCGCCAAAGGTCATGATAGAAGCAAGAAGTATGGTTAATGGCAGCACCAGCTGTACCACAATCGCTGAGAGGTACGACAGCAGCCGCAGTATTTCCCAGTAATCAAGACCTTTTCCTGTGAGCTGCGCAAGGCGGATCCAAATAATGTTGACAACAAAAATGAAGAACAGAACACTGAAAATAAAAATAAACGGGCCGAAAAAAGTTTTGATGACGTAGCCGTCGATTTTCTTGATCATGAGGCAAATTTACCAAAAAGTCACAAAAGATTATCCTTTGTGACTTTTTTTAGAGTGAAGTTACTTTTAGAGTTCTGTAACGATATAATTTTTGTACTGATTTTTATCAAAGGTAAAAGTGTCCGCGCTCAGGTTCTGATTTTCCTTGTAGTCGCTGATCGCAATGACCGACACTGAATTGTCCGTGGAGAACTGCTCGAGTTTCACCAGTTGCTTTTTAGCATCATTAATGAAAAGTTTCACTTCCCTGATGCCGTTTTTCTTGGTGGGTGTCAAGAGGATATAATCAGAATTCACGCCGTTGACGGCAAGTTTTCCCATATACTTAACATTATATCCTTTTTTATATTCCTCAATGTAGGTCAGGGGCGAGAACATTTGCTCGTTTCCGGTAGGTTTCGCCACCGTAACTTCCTGATCTTCTGCGGAGATATTGTAAATCTTATTTCCGTCAAAGATCTGTTCAGTACCCATGATCTTAAGTTTGTACTTGTCTTTGGCAGAGTAGAAGATGCCTGGATCGGTCTTGGTTACTTTATTGCCGCTTCCTGTTCCGTAGATGAATTTAAAATATATGTTATTTTTCGATTTATATTGCTGGGCAACGGCATCTAAAAGCGATTTGGCTTTGGCATCGATTTTTTGTGCATTAACGTTTACCGCAAAAGCGAATGTTGCTGTTCCAATAATTATTTTCTGTAAAATATTTTTCATTCTTTCTTTTATTTTTGGATGGATTAAAAAGCTAAAAGTTAAACTTTTGTTTAATATTTTGGCTTACTTGCGCAATTCTTCCAAAAACTGTTCCAAAGAATTCAGATCCGAGATCTGGACTTCTCTGGCCTTAGCCCCGTTGAAACCGCCCACAATACCGCTGGCTTCGAGCTGATCCATAATTCTGCCGGCCCGGTTATAGCCGAGTTTCAGCTGCCGCTGGAGCATGGATGTTGAACCCTGCTGTGTAGAAACTATGATTCTTGCAGCATCTTCAAAAAGGGCATCTTTTTCATTAGGATCAAAGGCACCGACTGTAGAAGTGGTTTCTTCCGACGAGTATTCAGGCAACAGGAACGCGCTTGCATATCCTTTTTGCTCACCGATGAATTCGGCAATTTTTTCCACCTCCGGTGTATCTACAAAAGCGCACTGCAGGCGCAGGATTTCGTTTCCGTTGAAGTAAAGCATATCACCTTTCCCAATGAGCTGGTCTGCGCCGGGAGAATCCAGGATTGTACGCGAATCTACACTCGATATTACGCGGAAAGCCGCTCTGGCCGGGAAGTTTGCCTTGATCATTCCCGTGATTACATTGACCGAGGGGCGCTGTGTGGCCACGATAAGGTGCATGCCCACGGCTCTTGCCAACTGTGCCAAACGTGCGATCGGAAGTTCCACCTCCTTTCCGGCGGTCATAATAAGGTCTGCAAATTCATCTACGACCAGTACGATATATGGTAAATACCGGTGACCATTTTCGGGATTAAGTTTTCTTTCTGCGAATTTTTTATTGTATTCCTTTAAATTTTTACAGAACGCGTTTTTAAGCAGGTCATAGCGCTGATCCATTTCCACACATAGGGAATTCAAAGTATTGATGACTTTATGCGTATCGGTGATTATCGCATCATCACCATCCGGAAGTTTTGCGAGATAATGGCGTTCGATTTTTGAATAAAGTGAAAGTTCTACTTTTTTCGGGTCCACCATTACAAATTTCAGTTCACTCGGATGCTTTTTGTAAAGCAGCGAAGTTAGGATCGCGTTGATACCTACCGATTTACCCTGTCCGGTCGCTCCTGCCATGAGAAGGTGAGGCATCTTCGCAAGGTCAGCCATGAATATCTCGTTGGAGATCGTTTTCCCGAAAACTACCGGCAGATCCATATCTGAATTCTGGAATTTGTGCGAGGCGATCACGCTGCGCATAGAAACCATTGAGGGATTTTTACGCGGAACTTCAATACCGATCGTTCCTTTGCCGGGCATCGGTGCGATGATCCGGATTCCTAAAGCTGAGAGATTCAGCGCAATATCGTCCTGCAGCTTTTTAATCGAAGCTACGCGGATCCCCGCTTCGGGCACGATTTCATATAGCGTAACGGTTGGTCCTACGGTTGCCTTAATTTCGGCAATGCCAACATTGAAATTTTTGAGTAAGCCTACGATCTTGTTTTTATTTTCTTCGAGCTCTTCTCTGTTAATGGCGATTTCTTCGTTACCATAATCCCTTAGAAGATCGAGTGTCGGCATCTGAAACTTTGCAAGTTCCAGTTTGTGGTCGTAGAGTCCGTGCTTGTCGACAAGCTCCTGAGATTTTTTATCAGATTCGTCCAGCACATCTACCGTTTGTGCAACCTCTACTTTAAATGAAATATCACCTGCAGGAATTTCCGGTGCAGTAGGAGTCAGGTCAATAGGAGTTCCGGAATTCAGTTCAGGCGAATTTTTCTCCCGGATTTCTTCAAAAGAGGTTTTATTTGGAGTTTTTATTGTTTCAAACGCGGTTTGCGAATCCAGCGTGCTGTCCTGCACGTCGGATGTGACGGTGATGTTTTGCAACTCTTCGTCCTCATCAGAGCCTTCTTCCAGCTCAGCATCAGCATCGAAACTGTGCGAGGAATTGGGAATCAGGGCTTTCACCCGGCCCAATGTCTGGTCGTTCAGGTCTGTGAGTTTGCTTTTTACATTGTTCGGATTCAAATTAAATTCCAGGATGACGTACAGGCCAAGACTTACAATTATCACCAGCCATAAACCCATCGCACCGATTACCGAATTTAGAAAATCCATGATTTGAAAGCCGTAGACACCGCTTAGAACGCCTTGTCCCGCGGTTACCGCGCCCATGAAAATCGGTAGCCAGCAGATGAAGAAAAGTGTGTGACCAATGGTTTTCCAGGGCTTAAAATAGTTTTTTTTCAGAATGAGCATTCCGAAAACAAAAAACAGGAATGCCACACCGAAAGCGGCAATTCCAATACTTTCAAATATAAAAAGATTACCCAGCCAGTCGCCAGCCTTGCCGAAAATATTCGAAGATTTCACCGTTTTATCAAGCATCGTTCCGGCCTGACTTTGATCTGCCTTCCAGTTAAGCAGATACGAGATAAAGGAGAAGGTGAGAACGATGGAAATCAGAACAAATAAAACGCCGAAAAAGATGCGTGGTTTTGAGAGGATTTTGCTTTGTTCAGCGGTGTTGGCGGGTTTTTTCTTAATGTTTTTTTCCATAATATGAATGAGAGCAAATTTAATAATAAAATTTAAGAATTTTTTGCGTGCCCGGCAGATAATTTCAATTTAATGTGCGGGTCGTCTATCGCAGATTTTCCTTGGTGAAAATAATAAAGCGAGAAACCTGCTGTTGCGTATTTGGTAAGTTCTGATAGAATTAAAAAAAGAATATGCTGAATTGAAGAAGTTAGGAATAAAAATTGAACTCTCACTTTCAATAAAACGGAATATTATGGAAAATTTTGGAATAGAGAATACAGAACAGGAAGGACACTCAACAGAAAACGAGCATCCTGTAGAAAATTTAAATGAGCTGAAACACGTCATTAAAAATGTAGAAAGAGAAGCCCGCGGCGAGGAAGTAAAAAAAGAAGCCGAAAATGCAGTACCGCCTAAAGCGTGGGAAAACCAACAGAAAGCATATGACGATGCCTGGGAAAATAACAAAAATCAGCTCAATGAAGATTAAAACCTTAAAAATCTAAATTTAAATAACCTTTAAAAATATTTATAATGACACCTGAAAATAACCGAGAAGAGCAGAACGAGAAACTGCGCGAAATGAATTACCGCCCTGAAAATGATATTTTCAATAAGGAGGAAGCAGTTCCCCTGGATGGTAACGGCAATCCCATATTAACGGAGGATAACAGTCCTGAAAGGCTTGGCGATGATCTGGACGTTCCGGGTTCGGCAGCCGATGATGCCATGGAGGAGATTGGTTCCGAGGATGAGGAAAACAATTTCTACAGCCTTAGCGACAATGAGGACAATCACGAAGAAACCAACGAAGATCTACTGTAAAAAAATACTGCAGTTCAACAGCCGTTTCCGCACCGCGCGAAAACGGCTTTTTTATTTTTAACGCGTTAAACTCGTAATTAAGCCACGGTAAAATCATTAACACAATGCTTATATTTGCGTATAAGATTGTGAAAAAATATGAAATTTAAAAGATCACGAAGAAGATGGGCCGTCACTTTCCTTTTCATCGCTGTTTTTTTGGGAATCGCACTTTATCCTCTTCCTTCGCAAAACGCAATCCATTATTACGACAGGGTTAGCGGAGCGATGAAAACCGAAAAGGTACCGGGTGAATCGTGGTTGGTCTGGCTATATCACAATCCCGTGGGCGAGGCTACGCTCTCAACTTTTGCACGGCGGAAAATTGTTTCTACAGTTTACGGAAACCGCATGGACAGGGCTTCTTCGGTAAAACTGATCGATCCTTTTATTAAAGATTTTGGCGTAGATATGTCGATTTCGCAAAAGAAAAAATTCAAAACCTTTAATGAATTCTTTTACAGAAAACTGAAACCCGAGGCCCGACCAATTGCCGGCGACAGCAGTATTGCCGTTTCGCCCGCCGACGGAAAAGTTCTGGCTTACGCTGATATTCACAATGCTGATTTTTTTGTGAAAGGCGCCCGGTTTGATGTTGCTACGTTCTTAGATGATCCGAAACTTGCCGAAAAATACCGCGATGGTTCATTGCTTATTTTCAGGCTTGCGCCGCCGGACTATCACCGCTACCATTTTCCGGTCGGTGGAAGAGTGGGCCGCAATCATACAATTACCGGTGATTATTTCTCTGTGAATCCTTTGGCACTGCGCAAAAAGCTCGAAATCTTCTGGCTGAATAAACGGGAATACAGTGTGATCACAAATCCTGTTTTTGGTGATGTGGTAATGGTGGAAGTCGGCGCCACAATGGTCGGCAGCATGATCACCACCTTCAAAGGAAATACCGTAAAAAAGGGCGAGGAAAAAGGTTTCTTTAAGTTTGGCGGGTCAACCGTGGTTCTGATTTTCGAGAAAGACAAGATCAGGATCGACCCCGATTTCTTAAAAAATACGGCGAAAGGTTTCGAAACCACAGTGAAAATGGGCGAGCGGATCGGCGTAAGTTTTTAGTCTTTATTTATGTTCGTTTTTCACAGTGCCACAAGTCAGCATGGAACTCCCGTAGTAGGGATTCTGAATCTTTTTTTCTGCACTTAACCAGCTTGCCTTTGCCATAGGACAATACTGAATAAATACAGTCTGATCGGCCAGTTTAAATTTTCGGGCCAGCAACATCATGTTTTCTGACAGGTTGTTAAAGGATTCGCGTTGGATCTTGATGCTCGTTGCAGTACTGATTTTCGAAGCATTCTGTTTGATGGTTTGAAGTTCGTTCTGTGCGAGCGTCTTTGCATTAATTTGCGCCGCGGACTTTAAAAGATCGGCCGCTGCTCTGGACGCACCATCGGAGCGGTCCGCCACTAGGCTGTTTTTGATATCAAGGTAATTTTGGAACAGTTTCGAAACTGAAGCATCGCTTTTTTGCGCAGAAATGTGGATTGCCGCTACTACAGAAAGTAACGCTGCCAATAATAGTTTTTTCATTTTTTAACTTTCTTTAAGGATTTAATGACCTTCTTGATGTGTAATATAATCCTGCCCAAAGTCTTTATTAAACAAAAAGTATAGGTAAAAAAACTTCCATTTACAATATAAAATGCTCCGTAAATCAGGCGTTACAAATGTACGAAAAGCTTATGTTGTTGGTATTATAAGATATGTTTAAAAAATCAAAGTGTGAATTATTTCAGGTATTTTCAATCTTTAGAATAGCCGAGATTTACTCTGCCAGGCGGCGCTTTCGCTAAGAATTCAGAAATTTCTGTGGTTTTTATTTTATAATTTCAATATCTTTAAACCTGTAAAAATTTTTTACCCATATTAAATCATGACTTTCCAACAACAGATCCTGGCGGGCATTCCCGCGCAACTTCCTGCTCCAAAACCTTTTGATTCTACAATAAATCACGCTCCCAAACGAAAAGACATACTTACAGACGAGGAAAAAATACTCGCACTAAAAAATGCGCTGCGGTATTTCGAGCCCCAATTTCATGCTGAGCTTCTGCCGGAATTTAAGGAAGAACTGGAGCAATACGGCAGGATTTACATGTACCGTTTTCGCCCGGATTATGAAATGAGAGCGCGGCCGATCAGCGAATATCCCGGGAAGTCGGAGCAGGCGAAAGCGATCATGCTGATGATCCAGAATAATTTAGATTATGCTGTGGCACAACATCCGCACGAATTGATCACTTACGGCGGTAATGGCGCGGTTTTCCAAAACTGGGCGCAATATCTGTTGACTATGAAATACCTGTCGGAAATGACCGACGCGCAAACTTTAACAATGTATTCCGGCCATCCGATGGGGCTTTTCCCCAGTCACAAAGATGCACCGCGCGTGGTTGTGACCAATGGAATGGTAATCCCTAATTATTCCAAAGCCGACGACTGGGAAAAAATGAACGCATTGGGAGTTTCGCAATACGGACAAATGACAGCGGGAAGTTACATGTATATCGGTCCGCAGGGAATCGTTCACGGTACCACTATAACCGTGCTCAATGCTTTCAGGAAAATTAAAAAAGATCCGAAAGGTGGGTTATTTGTCACTTCAGGTCTTGGCGGCATGTCGGGTGCGCAGCCAAAAGCCGGGAACATCGCAGGCTGTGTTACCGTTATTGCCGAAGTAAACCCAAAGATCACAAAAATCCGGCACGACCAAAAATGGGTGAACGAAATCCATGAAAACTTAGATCAATTGGTAGCGAGGGTCAAAAGTGCGCAGCAAAATAAAGAAACGGTTTCGTTGGCTTACCTTGGAAACATCGTGGATGTGTGGGAAAAATTTGATGAAGAAAATTTAAGAATTGATATTGGTTCAGACCAGACTTCACTTCACAATCCCTGGGCGGGAGGTTATTATCCTGTCGGGATTTCTTTCGAAGAATCAAATAAAATGATGGCGGAAAATCCTGAATTATTTAAAGAAAAAGTTCAGGAAACATTGAGAAGACACGCTGCAGCCATCAATAAACATACAGAAAAAGGAACGTATTTCTTCGATTACGGAAATGCCTTTTTGCTCGAAGCTTCCAGAGCCGGCGCCGATGTAATGTCGGGAAATCCTACTTTGGGAAGAGAATTCAAATGGCCGTCTTACGTTCAGGATATTATGGGACCGATGTGTTTTGATTATGGTTTCGGGCCGTTCCGTTGGGTTTGTGCGAGCGGAAAACCTGAAGATTTAAAGAAAACTGATGATATTGCGTGTGCCGTTTTAGAAGAAATGATTCAGAATTCTCCCGAAGAAATTCAACAGCAAATGGCGGATAATATTCAGTGGATCAAAGGTGCTCAGAAAAATAATCTGGTGGTAGGTTCACAGGCCAGGATCTTGTATGCTGATGCCGAAGGACGAATGAAAATCGCCGAAGCCTTCAACAAAGCCATTAAAAACGGAGACATTGGAGCGGTTGTTTTAGGGCGTGATCATCACGATGTTTCGGGGACAGATTCGCCGTACAGAGAGACTTCCAACATCTATGACGGTTCGAGATTCACGGCAGATATGGCGATTCAGAATGTGATTGGCGACAGTTTCCGTGGGGCGACCTGGGTTAGTATTCACAATGGCGGCGGCGTTGGTTGGGGCGAAGTGATCAACGGTGGTTTCGGAATGTTGCTCGATGGCAGCGACGATGCCGACAGAAGATTAAAATCTATGCTTTTCTGGGACGTGAACAACGGAATTTCCCGCAGAAGCTGGGCAAGAAATGAAGGTGCCGTTTTCGCCATTAAAAGAGCAATGAAAGTGGAGCCGAATTTGAAGGTGACCTTACCGAATTTTGTGGATGAGGGTTTGTTTTAAATGTTATTGCGAAGTACCAAGCAATCTCATTTGGGCAGCTTATTCCGTCTTCCACTCCCGCTTCCGCCGCGGCGGAGAGCTCCGTTCAAGCGGGGCTGCGAACAAAATATCAGTTAACAGAAATCAAAAGTTTAAAATTTCAGTGTTATGACTTTAGAACAAATCCTTCAAAACCAAACCAACATCAAGGTAATTGACGAAACCATTGATTACAAAAAATATGTGGCAATCGATCTTTCTGCTTCACATACCGACACCCTGGATTTGGATCTTACCGATGCAGAAAAATTTGAAGGGTTTGTAGAAAATTATTTATTGGAGAATAAGGCGAAAGTGGCTTTTGGTGGTTATCTGGAAACCCGAAATCTCTACAAAAGAAGTGAAAATTTTAATCAGGAAAACACGGACGAACGGAATATTCACATCGGCTTAGATTTGTGGATCAAAGCGGGAACTTCTGTTTTGAGTGCTCTAGACGGGAAAATATACAGTTTTCAAAACAATTCGGCGATTGGAGATTATGGTCCGACAATCATTATAGAGCACGAAATCGAGGGTTTTACTTTTTACACGTTGTATGGACATCTTAGTCTGGAAAGTCTGGACAATAAAAGGGTAGGACAGGCCGTGGAAAAAGGAGACCAGATTGCAACTTTAGGAAAATCACCTGTAAATGGCGATTACGCGCCGCATTTGCATTTTCAAATCATTAAAAATATAGCTAATAACAAGGGTGATTATCCCGGAGTCTGCAGCGCAAAAGATCTGCAGTTCTATAAAGAGAACTGCCCGGACCCAAATCTCCTGCTGAAGATTCCGCCGAAAGCGATGGACATTTCGTAAGGCAGAATTTCGGTGGTAAAAAGAACTGGCCTTTTAGAAGTAGAAAATTCGTTAAAAAAAACAGGAACGAAAAGCTGCTGCCGACTCAGAAGTTGTTACATTTTTACCGCTTTGATCGCCGCCTCGTAATTCGGTTCGTGCGAAATATCTGAAACCTGTTCTTCATAAACAATTTTACCCGCAGGATCGATCACTACAACAGCACGGCTCAACAAGCCTTTCATCGCAGAATCCGTGAGTTCAACGCCATAAATTTTCCCGAAATCTGACCGGAAATCCGAAAGCATCACCACATTTTTAATTCCTTCGGCACCGCAAAACCTTTTCTGTGCGAATGGTAGATCTTTTGAAATACAGAGAACTACAGCTCCCGGTAATTTTGAAGCGTCTTCGTTAAAACGCCGGACAGAGGCGGAACAGACACCAGTATCAACACTTGGGAAAATGTTAAGTATAACAAATTTTCCTTTGTACGAATCCAGACTTTGGTCTTTCATATCCACGTCGGTCAGTACAAAATCCGGCGCCTTTGCATTGAGTTCCGGAAGTTTACCGTAAGTCGACACCGGTTTACCACCCATTAATACTATACTTTGTGACTGTAAAACTTTTGAAGAATCCTGTGCCTTATTTGCCGTTGGCTCATTACCGGATTTTTCGGCGCAGGAAAACAAAGTCAAGAATCCCAAA
Organism: Kaistella palustris DSM 21579; assembly: GCF_000422265.1. Taxonomy (GTDB): domain Bacteria; phylum Bacteroidota; class Bacteroidia; order Flavobacteriales; family Weeksellaceae; genus Kaistella; species Kaistella palustris. The sequence continues at coordinate 50,112 of NZ_AULL01000013.1, read as the reverse complement.
CTGATTACTAGCGTTTTAGTGAACATAATCTGTAATTTTTAACAAAAATATCATTTTAGTTTTACAAATCCACTTACAATCACGGTCATCATTAAAATCTATAAGGTGTAAAAGCTGCCACAGTACGTAATTTACTGAATATTAAAAAAATGCGGCAATTTTCAGTTTTGCTTTTGTTAGAAATAAGGGCTATGTTTGTAATTCAACCGTATAATATGACAACAATGTTTTTCACATCTAAGAAAAGAATCTCCCACCGGGATTTGTTGTCGTTGTCTTATCTTCATGATGATATTTTTTTAAAAAACTCCAAAGAGTTTATTGCATAATCCCTGTCATAACTTAGGACAGGGCATTATTCAGCTTTAAAAAAAATTAATTAAATAACTTTCCCAAAATACGTTAGCAAAATCCGTCATCAAATCTGGCCGGATCTTGCCTGAGTTTAATATGCGTATCGGGAATTAAAAAGAACATTATGACAAACAATATCGTACTTACCACAGGAATTTATGACTTGATCAAAGATCACTTGAGAAGAAAAAAAACCACCATACAGGAAGAAGAGATCCTTACCACACAACTGAGAAATGCAAAACAGGTTTTGCGCCGGGAACTTCCGGAAGATGTAGTAACCATCGATTCTGTGGTGAAAATTAAAGACCATACGACCAATGCCGAAGAGCAGTACCATTTTGTTCCGAGCAATAAGGAGAAAATAAAAAAAGGTAAATATTCAATCCTTTCGGATATTGCCCTGGCGACGGTTGGTAATCGGGTAGGCGACATCATCAGCTGGCCGTTTAGAAACGGTGAAAAGAAGATTGAAATCCTGAGTGTACAGCCGGTTTCATAAATTAATTAAGTAAAACTGATTACGCAAAGCTTCCGGTTCGGGAGCTTTTTTTCTAATCTCCACGGTTTGCCCGAACTATCGTTAATTATGATTTTGGGAAAAGCAGATCGTTTTTTGGTATTTGTTTTGTTGCAAATGACGGAGAAACGATAACGTTTCACTGCGCAATCAAACTTTAAACCATGAAAAAAATCCAGTTCACAGTCTTTATCAACGCGTCGGTTGAAAAAGTCTGGAACACCCTTTGGGACGACGATACCTACAGAAAGTGGACCGCTTCCTTTATTAAAGGTTCTTACTATGAAGGCGAGCTTGCCGAAGGCAATGAGATCCGTTTCTTATCGCCGGGAGAACATGGTTTATTTGCGCTGGTGGAAAAGGTAGTTCCTTTCCAAAAGATGCATTTTCTGCATTATGGCGAAGTCATCGACGGAATTCCGCAGGAAAAGACATTTGGTGATGAGGCAATCGAATATTACGACCTCGAAGAAAAAGAAAACGGCACTGAACTTACCGTGACCATCAACACAGCCGAAGAATTCCTGACATATTTTACCAACAGCTTCCCTCGCGCATTAAATATCGTCAAGGAACTTGCGGAGGAGTAACATCTTTATTTTTTTTGAGATCATTCATTATCCAGTCCAGCTGCACATCCTTTTTTTCTAAAAGCTGTTTAATTGTTGGTAAAATTCTGAAGTCTGGAGTTACTCCTTTTTCAGTATGAGTAAAATTGATGTGAGGTTGAATGAGCATTAAGCCGATTGGCAGATAAAGTTCAGATCCCGGCAATTTCTCTGTAGAGTAGCGGCCTGCCACGGTTCCGTCATTGGCGCCGCCGGTTTTTTCGCCGACCAAAAACGCTCTGCCGTCGCCTTTTAATTTAGCAGCTAAAATTGATGCCGCAGAAAAACTGCTGCCGTTGATCAATACATAGATCTTACCTTTGAAGTTATTTCTCTTTGGTTTCTTTAAACTGAAAAATCCATTATTTCTAAGGTAGAAACGGTGAGCTACTTTTTTTGTAGAAAATGCAGTTCCTGCCAGATATATCGGATAAGACAGTGCCTGGAGCGGTATCAGATAAAGCGGCGAACCCCGAAAATAGTCGGCGTGAAAGACCGATGCGCGTGAAGTAACTTCAATATCATTTATAAACTGAAAATCTGTTGAAACAAGATACGAGTACAGGTTATTAACCTCATAAAGCGAGCCGCCTAAATTATTGCGGATGTCGATGATTAAAGTCTTTGCCGGTGATTTTTGCAGCTGCGCAAAACTTTGCCTGTAAAATCTCCGTGAATAAACACCTGAGAACGTTTTTATTTTCATGTAAGCCACAGCGCTGTCGGCTGTGGGAAACTGCAGGTCGCGGTTATAGGTTCTCGTATAGATGTTGTAATCCCTGGTCTTGCCTGTTTCGCTGTTGCTGAGTTTCTTATTTTCCAGTTTGTCTTTCTTCTTTTCGGCGGCGCTCATTTTTTCGCGGTGCAGGTAAAAGGACCTTACATTGTTTTGGTACTTTGTTTCTACTTTTACACTGTCGAGAATACCAAATTCCGAAGTAAAATATTGCGGCCATCTTTTAGCAAGCATATACTTTTGAAATGTAGTGTTGTAACCGTCGCTGTTTACGAAAGGTCTGTATTTCCCGAGCAAGTCCTTCACTGGAATATCATGAATTTTCAGCAGTTCGCCGCCGACTTCCATATTGGGAATTTTGTCGGCATTATCGAGCACAAAAATGCGGTCTTCGTCCACCAGGAAATTGTAGCGGCTCAGCAGACCTTTTTGATTTTTAAGGTCTTTGATTTCTTTTTTGGTAAGCCGTTTTTCATTTGATACCAAGCGAAGATGACCTTCCCGAATCTGTGCGATAACCGGAGCCAGCTTTTGGTAAAATTCATTTGGTCTTAAGGGTTTCTGAATGGTACTTTTTAAACTGTCGAATTTATATTCAAGATCTTCACGGGAAATATACCAGTACAGGTTAGGATGAAGCTTTTGCAGTTTTGCATAGGAAAAGTCTACATCGTTCCGAAGTTTTTCTGCAGCAACAGGTATTTCAAGCTTTTCATTGTACCGCTTAACTGAAACACATGAGGTGCAGGCAAAAACAACAAAAAGAAGGGCAAAATGTCTCAATTATAATTTTCTTAAAAATAAATATTCTAACTGATAAACCGGAAATTTTAAAAAAACGCCACACATACTGTAAAGTTTAAAATAAGTTTTCCAAGAATTTTCAGCCCAAAATTGTCACTGTATTCTGCAGCATTTCATAAACCGCATCTTTGCCGTTATCGGGTTTGGCATTTACAGCTCGAGTTCCGTTGAAATGCAGACAGGTCACATAACCCAACTTCGCCGCATCCAGACAGGTATATTTTACGCAGTAATCCATCGCAAGACCGGCGATTTCCAAAAGTTCGATATCGTGGTATTTTAGGAAATCATCCAGACCGGTTTTTACAAAATGGTTGTTATCCTGAAAGCCGCTGTAACTGTCGAACTCTGTGTTTGTACCTTTCTGAATGATGTGCGTGATTTTATCACGGTTCAGATCTTTGTGAAACTCCGCGCCAAATGTGCCCTGCACGCAATGGTCCGGCCACATGAACTGCGGAATTCCATTAAGTATAATTGTATCACCAACTTTTTTACCGTTTGTAGAGGCAAAACTTTTGTGGTTTGCGGGATGCCAGTCCTGTGTGAGCACAATCTGGTCGTATTCATTTTCTTCCATTAAAAGGTTGATGTAAGGAATGATCTCGTTGGCACCGGGAACTGCCAGCGCACCGCCTTCGCAAAAATCATTTTGCACATCTACAATGATCAGGGCTTTTTTCATATATTAAATTTTGCCGGCCTTCACCGGATTGATGGTATTTTTGGTAAATTTACATACAGTAAACACAAATCCTCAGCCAAAATGCGCATTAAGCCAAAAAGGCCAAAAACAGAAATATATAATGGACAATTTAGAACTTAAAAAATATCCGCTCGGGGAGTTTCAGATTCCTGAGGAAATTTCGGATCCTGATATTGATGAATGCATAAAAACGTTGCAAAACTTTCCTGCAAAACTGGAAAATCTCATCGGTAACTGGACCGACGAGCAACTCGATACTCAATACCGCGAGGGCGGCTGGAAGGTGCGGCAACTGGTAAATCACCTTTCCGACAGTCATATGATGAGCTATATCCGTTTCAAACTGGCTCTTACCGAAAATAATCCTGCAGTGAAAACCTATGACGAAGCGCATTGGGCTGAACTTCAGGACAGTTTCAGTATAGGGATAGATCCTGCACTGACTATATTAAAAGGACTGCACGAACGGTGGGTTTATGAACTGAAAGCACTTACGAACCGGGAATTCGACAGCACTTTCTATCACCCAGAACAGAACAGAAATATTTCACTTCGAGAAAGTCTGGTGTTCTATGCCTGGCATTGTGACCATCATTTTGCGCATATCGAAAACCTTAAGAAAGAAAAAGGCTGGTAAATAAAACTGTACTTTTACATCAAATTAAAAATGGGTTGTACACGGAATCATTTAGCCAACTCATTAATTATCAACAATAAATAAGATAAAATGGGACTTTTAAATAAAATTTTCGGTGGCGGAGAAATTGAGAATCAATCGGGCACGTTTTGGAAAGAAATTAAAGACGAAACCGATCTAAATAAAGCGGTGGCTGAATCATTTGAAAAGAAAGTCGCCATCTTCAAGCATTCTACAAGATGCTTCATCAGTAAAACAGTTCTGAAAAATTTTGAACAAGAAGTTCGTGAGTCAGAAAAAGAAGTTTCTTACTATTTCCTGGACCTGATCGCACACAGGGACATTTCGAACAGGATTGCCGCTGAACTGGATGTTACGCACCAAAGCCCACAGCTTATTGTGCTGGAGCAGGGGAAAGCCGTGAAAGATGCGTCTCACCAGAGTATTTCCGTCTCACTGCTTTAACTTATTTTTATATGGAAAATATTGAAAGTTATCTCTCAGAGATCCTGGAGATTCCGAAAGAAGCAGTTTCGTCCTGCAGCAGTTTTTATCATACCAGGAAAGTTTCAAAAAACGAATATCTTCTGCGTGAAGGCGAGGTTTGCCGCGAAACTTTTTTTGTGGAGAAAGGTTTGCTCCGTATGTTTTCAATTGATAAAAACGGTAAAGAACATATCATTCAGTTTGCGCCGGAGAAATGGTTGATGTCGGACCGCAGCTCACTTTATTTCAATGAGAAATCGAACTATTTTATAGAGGCGGTGGAAGATTCTGAAGTCCTTCTGCTCGAAAATGATTTTTTTGTAAGACTGGTGGAACAGTATCCGCAAACCGTGGAAAACAATGACCTTCTGCTTCAGAAACACATCCGCAATTTGCAGAACCGACTGAATTCGCTGCTGGCAGAAACCGCTGAGGAACGCTATATGAATTTCATTAAGATGTATCCTGATATTCTCCTCAGAGTGCCACAATGGATGGTGGCTTCTTATCTGGGAATTACGCCGGAAAGTCTGAGCAGGGTAAGAAAAGAACTTGCGCGCAAGAATTTTCAACCGTCGTAAATGATTACATGGCAAATTTAGAAATCAAAAAAGCAGGCTTTAAAAACCTGCTTTTGTCTTATAACTATTTTCTGTAAAATTATTTTCCTAAATAAGATTTCAGGATTTTACTTCGCGTATTGTGTTTCAGTCTTTTGATCGCTTTTTCTTTGATCTGGCGTACTCTTTCTCGGGTAAGGTCAAAGGTTTCGCCAATCTCTTCCAGTGTCATCGGATGTTTGCCATTCAAACCAAAATACAGACGCACCAGATCTGCCTCTCGGGGAGTGAGTGTCTGCAATGCTCTTTCGATTTCGATCTGGAGCGATTCGAGCATCAAATCTTTATCCGGACTTGGTGATTCACCGGAACGCAGTACATCATAAAGGTTTGAATCTTCACCTTCAACCAATGGTGCATCCATCGACAGGTGTCTTCCGGAGTTTTTCATCGATTCTTTAATGTCTTCTTCGCTCATGTCTAAAACTTCAGCAAGTTCTTCCGGCGAAGGAGGTCTTTCGTTTTCCTGCTCAAGATGCGCGTATGCTTTATTGATCTTGTTGATCGATCCAATTTTATTAAGCGGCAACCGCACAATTCGTGACTGTTCAGCTAAAGCCTGCAGAATTGACTGACGGATCCACCAAACCGCATAGGAAATAAATTTAAATCCACGCGTTTCATCATATCTTTTGGCGGCTTTCATTAAGCCTAGATTCCCTTCGTTGATCAAATCGGGGAGAGAAAGTCCCTGGTTTTGATATTGTTTTGACACCGAAACTACGAACCTTAAGTTCGCTTTGATCAGTTTTTCCAAAGCTACGCGGTCACCTGCGCGTATTTTCTGCGCCAGTTCCACTTCTTCGTCGGCGGTAATCAGATCTACTTTTCCAATTTCCTGCAGATACTTGTCCAGCGAAGCGGTTTCTCTATTGGTAACCTGCTTTGTAATTTTTAATTGTCTCATTTAATATAACTCTTGTCTTATTTATTAAATCGGTCCCTCTTAGACTGCATTAGATTATACGACAGGAGGCGGCAAAAGGTTACAAAAATTTATAAATAATTGAACTTGCGGTGTTTCTATCCTGTTTAAAAAAAAATATTGAATACGAAAATTTTCAGAATGAAGTGCTATTTTGCACGTTTTGAGCGCATTGCCTTCACTTTTGTCACATTCTCGTCGTCGACAAAGTCTTTGTAGTTTTTGCTTTCTACCGGGAATAGCGCAATCTTTCCGTCGGCATTGTGGTGCACACCAAAGCCATATCTTTTTCCCAGTGCCGAAGACCTGAAGCATGGCTGCCCTTTGGAAAAAAAAGTTTTTGCCGCTTCCTGCCTTTCATTTTCGGGAATGTTGTTTTTCTGAAGGTAACATTCCAGAAGCACATCATCTGAAGTATATTTGTACGGATTGTTCAAAACCATTTCCAGCTGTATGTTTGCCAGGGTTTTGTTCCTTTTCACGGGTGGGATTTCGGCTGTAGAAACCGGGCAGTCCTCGGCAATTTCTATGAAAGTATTCCTGTAATTCGTCGTGTGGGTTTTCATAATTTTTGTAAATAGTTCAACATTAAAAAAACTCATTCTGCAGCAACACAGAATGAGTTCAAATTAATTATAAGGCTTCAATTATTTAATAATTAATTTAGTAGTCTGTTTTTTTCCTTTTGACTGATAAAGTACAATATACGTACCTGATTTTGCACCAAGAGAAACCGTGTTATTTCCTTTTTTTACGTCGCCCTTATAAATAAGTTTTCCCGACATATCCGAAACGGCGATCGCCCCGCTATTTTCTGCAACATAAGTAAATGTACCGTTGCTTGGGTTAGGGTACAGGTTGTTCTGGGTTACCGTTGAAGCGCCCGTTGCAAGAATTGCACACAGATAAGGTTTGAAATCAACCGTTCCAAGGGTGCTGTTATCCGCACTGTGGAAAATCACTTCTTCTACCATTGCATCATCTGAAAGTTCACCCTCGCGCCAGCAGTTATTTTTAGCACTGATGGAGTTTGCCGTATTGTTGTAAAGCGCATATATTTCGCCGTCGTTACCGTTATTGCTGAAGATATTCTGTCCCACGCTGCCCATCGCACCGCCGCCAAGGTCAGCCTGCGCCGTGCCGATAATGGTAATTCCCCACAAATGACCGCGGATCTGGTTTTTCTCGATTTTTAAGGACATCACTGTAGAACCTGCGCCATTCAGAGAGATTCCACTTCCACCGTTTGCCGGGATCGGTTCTGTATTATTGTTGGTTAAAATGTTGTTTGAGATAGAACCTGTGGAATTATTACCCGCCACAGTAATTCCGTAGCGGTTATCGGTAATGGTGTTGCCTTCTATTACCGGATGGTTTTCTGTACCCAAAAGAGTAGAGACCGATACGCCGCCGACTTTTGTTAAAGACCGGTCGCCGATGATGGTGTTGTTCAGAATTTTTGTCGTTCCGCTGCCACTCGGACCCATATTGATCTGTGGCCGGTTAGAATTTCCTTTGGTATTTGCAAAAAGATAATTATTGGTAAATTCCAGAGCTACCGACGCATTTGCTGCGGATGCCACAGCGGGCAGATCGTTTTTAATAAATTTTGAATTCTTCACCACGGGATTTCCACGGGAGAAATTTATTGATGCACCACTTACCAGGCCGGATTTAAAATATTGAACTGTACAGTTGTCCATCAAGAAATCTGTTGTTAAAACCTGAATTCCTCCGCCATATGTTAAGGTCGTATTTCTGAATGTGGCCGATGAACCTTCTTCAAAACGGATTCCTTTGAATACTGTGGCCGAATCTGTAGCAGTAATTACGAGATCATTTGCTGTAGTATCGTAGACACCTAAAACTGTGAGTTGCACACCGCCGTCGATTTTCAGAACAGCATCCTCATCCATAAGCAGGGTGTCGCCGGCCGAAATTGTCACATTTGATGTCATCTGATAATTTGTACCGCTTTTTACCAAAACACTCGGTGCAGCCGCGGAAAGGGAGGTTAAACTGTATGTGATTCCGGTGCCGGGACTCACAAATTGCGAGAAGGCAAATGCCGAAAACAACATCGTTAACAAAAGAGAAATCTTCTTCATAATAAATTAATTTTGCTCAAAGTTAAAAATTATTATGCTGACACTTTTAATCTGATGTGTTAAAAAGTCTATTTTTAGGGTTTACTTTTAATAATGATCTGCAGTTATGATATTCTCGCCAATAATTATCGGAACGATGCGCTGGGGAAGCTGGGGCGCCAACCATTCCAAAAAAATTCTTCAGCAGTTGATTGAATCTGCGTTGAGTGAAAATCTCACTACATTCGATCACGCCGATATTTACGGTGATTACACTACTGAAAAGCTCTTCGGCGTTTCTTTTTCCGAAATGCAGATCCGCCGCGAAAAAGTGCAGTTTATTTCGAAATGCGGTATCGAAATGCCATGTAAAAACAGAAATTTTACTGCGAAATCGTATAATTATTCGCGGGAACATATCATCAATTCAGTTGAGCAAAGCCTCGCTAACCTTCGGACAGATTACCTGGACCTGCTGTTGCTGCACCGACCTTCACCACTGATGAACCCACATGAAATAGCGGACACTTTCGATTTTTTGCGTGAACAGAAAAAAGTGCGGCATTTTGGAGTTTCCAATTTTTCGCCCTCGCAGTTTGAGTTGCTCAACAGCTGTTTTCCCTTGATAACGAATCAGGTTGAAATTTCACTGAACCACACAGAAGCCTTTTGGAACGGAACTTTAGATCAAATGATGATGAAGAATCTACAGCCGATGGCCTGGTCGGTGATGGGAAATTATTTTTCCGAAGACACTGAACAAAACCGCCGAATAAAGACTGTGATGCAGGAAATGTGCAGAAAATATGGCGCTGAAGAAAACCAGCTCATGCTGGCATTTCTGCTGAGGCACCCTGCAAACATTCTGCCTGTCATCGGGACTTCGCGTGCAGAAATTATTAAAACATTAAAGGGCGCCACTGATATCACAATTGAAAACAGCGACTGGTTCAGGTTGCTGGAGGCAAGTGCAGGAAAACCAGTACCTTAAATCTTTGGAAAAAATACTTGCAATATTGATTTATAATTGTATCTTGCACCCGTTTTTATATCCGAAGTCAATCTTTGTTCATCAATAATTGAGTTTCATTTATAATTCACAACAGTATTAATTTTTAATTTTTTTTATGATGAACATTTTTGTTTCAAACATCAATTACGCAACACAAGAACAGTCGTTGCAGGATTTATTTTCAGAATTTGGCGAAGTATCTTCGGCAAAAATTATCACCGACAGAGAAACCGGTAGATCAAGAGGTTTCGGATTCGTAGAAATGAGCGACGAAGATGGCAAAAACGCTATCGAAGCTCTGAACGGAAAGGAATTAGACGGAAAAGAACTTAACATTTCTGAGGCTAAACCAAGAGAAGACAAACCAAGAAGAAGCTTCGACAACAACCGTTCAGGCGGTGGTGGTTACGGCGGCGGAAATCGTGGTGGTGGCGGATACGGCGGCGGTAGCCGTGGCGGTTCTAACTGGTAAGATTCTCCGGTACAAAATATGAAGCGGCTTTTTTTAAGCCGCTTTTTTTTATTATTTTTTATGGATGAGAAGTACAGGCGGATTGTAATAAAATCCATGATGCTGTAAATCTTCGCTGACCAGATTGTCGAAAACGAGTTTCAGATGGAATTTGCCAAAACTTTTTTCCGTACTGATTTCAGGTATTTCCACGCTTCCCGATTTGCCTTTTTGCTTTTGCAACATTTCCCGAAAGAAAGGCGTGATATCCCATATTTCACCGTCGACAACTATTTTCAGTTCATTTCTCCCGGTTCTTTGGGTTGAGATCTGCACTGTTTCATTTCCTAAAGACAATGCTTTTTTCTCCTGAAGGTCATTTAAAACAATCATATACTCATAACCTTCAACAGAATGTGCAGTTGAAACTGAAAGAAGTTCCAGGCGGTATGCGCGGCTATTTTTATCGCTGAGCATCACTGATGTAAAACTGTTCCGGATATCTTCACCAACCTGATATGATCCCCGCTGCAAATTGTTCCTCGTAACGAGTTTCTGTTCCTTGACGGTTAAAAACTGTTTTAAAAATTCGGTTTGTCTGCGCTCATACAGAAATTTGTACTTGCTCGCAATCTCATCGGCAACTGTGGCTGAGATTTTTTTTGAGAAAACGATCTTTCCATTTTCCAGCAGGTTATTTGCTGAAAGGATTTTTTGCAGTTCGTTTTTCTGACTTCTCTTTGCCACCGAGAAAACATTAAAATAGGGAAATACCAATGCAAATACGCCAAATACAAACAGACTTACGGGAATAAATTTAATGGTCGTTCTCCTTAGAAATATAAAATAGAGTACTACCGCCGTTAGCCACAAAGCAAGAATCAAAACAAAGTATCGCGGCTCCGTATATCCGTATTCCAGTATTCTGGTGAATATCGCCGTAAAAAGTAAAACGAGAAGCGGAAGTAAAGTAAAATAAAAAATTTTTGAGAAAATGCGGACCCACGATTTGGAGGAGGCTCCCTTTAAAGGATGCACGAGCAGCAGCGCCAGAACTCCTACAACGGCATAGGCGAGTACAAGATAAGAAACCCAGCCGCGCGGGAGCTCCCAGTTTACAAGAATTTTTGCGGAATAAAAATAAAGGATTACTGCGTAAATGATCAGTAGCGGAATTAAAATATACTGGGTGAAAAATTTCAGTATTTCTGGATATTTCCCGTCCTTTTCAAGGTCTTTCAAGCCTTTTTCATTAAAAAGCAGAAATATAAAACAGCTCCCAAATATCGCCAGAAAATAGAATGTCCGCAGATAGTACCGGCCATCAAAATTAAAGTCGAACAGTCTGTCAACCGCAAGGATAGCAAGCTCTACACCACCAACCAAAACGCCTGTAAATACGGCGGTGAGAAAACTGTAGATGAAAAGATTTTTGTTGTACTGCCAAAAATTGAGTTCTTTATTTTCACCAAAAAATGCAATAAATGATGCCAGCAGGTGAGAAAGGATAAAGGTGGCGCAAAGCAGGTAAGCGTACGGTTCGGTAAAATCCTTTTCGCCTGCGGGTAAAATGAAATAGAAAGCGACCAAAGAGAGGACGCCGCATAATTCCAGCAGCATCCGTTTGCCAATACGCTCAGAAAGCATCTTCAGGCCAAACATGAGTGATATTCCCAGGCTCGCGACGATACCAAATTTTATGAGGGAAAAATTTTGGTCACTGATGCCGTCGGTGTCGTCGTAAGCGGTGATGAAACCCAGGGCGCCCAAAAGTGCCATAAGCAGAACCATGGGATATTCGAGCAGAATTTCATCTGATTTGCCGAAGATATTTTTTAATTTCTGACGCATGGTTTTGCAGTTTTAGTTGTTGAAAAATATGCCGGATAAATTATTCCTTCAGTTTCTTTTTTTTAGCCTTCTTCTTTTTGTCTTTTTTCTTTCCTTTTTTGTCAGAAGTTAGTTCAGCTAAAAACTCCCCAAGGGGATTTTCGGTTTTTTCCTGTTCTGCGATTGGATTCAGAATGGTTTTGATTTCAAAAAACTGCCGCAGATCCGATGTGTTGATGATCTTGTCTTCGATCAGCATCCTCAGCATTTCTGTACCGGAATCATTAAAATAATCTGTCAGAAAATTCTGAAGTAAAAAACGGCGGTAATCTTCGTAGGGAACGGCAACTTTGTATTTAAATATCCTTCCTTCTTTTTCGGTGGTAAGAAATTCTTTCTGAACCAGAATTTTTATAAAAGTGGAGACCGTATTCTGGTGGGGTTTCGGCTCGGGATAATTCGCCATCACTTCTTTCATATACGCTGAATCGAGCTTCCACAAAATTTGCATAAGCTGTTCTTCGGAAGGAGTAAGTTGATTAATTTTCATGGTTTAATGACTCAATTGGATATGGGTATAAAGATAAATAAAAGAAACCAAAACTGCGATGAAACCGCCCGTGAATACTTCTTTTACCGAATGCTTCTTTAAAACTACACGCGTAATTCCCACAACAATTGCCATACATAACCAGACAGTTCCCAAAGGTGGCGTCAGCGCAAAAAACAGTGCCGCTACAAAGACATTAAATGCGGTGTGCATGGAACTTTTAATAAAATAATTGCTAACCTGTAAAATAACTAAAAGTAAAAGAATGAAAATCATCGTGAAGTCAAGGTGATCCTGCACGAAAAAATCGTAAAGAAGATAAAGCGAAAGCGCGCCGGCTATAAAAAAGTACAGTCCTTTCCGTTGTCGGCGGTCAGAAACATCCAGGTTGGTATAGCGGCCTTTTTTTACATTCCAGATGATCCACACTGTAATCGGAACTACAGTAAAAAGCAGAATTGGAAGAAAAATGAATAAAGTCTGTTTAAAGCTGAACTCCAGCGAACTGGCATAGAGGAAATATATAAGCAGTGAGGTAAGCGGATTAAAGAAGCCCGAAATTACTTTTGATATTTTTAATACCAATACGGAAGATGTTTTGACGCCCATAAAATTTTAAAAATCAAAAATATGTTTTTAAATCAGAAATGACGAAAATCTCCCCGGCGGCTGGCAATAAACACAAAGATTTTTGTTATTTTTGCATCATATTAAAATAAAACGTCAACCGTCCGGTTGCGTGTGGTTATATTAAGCAAAAGCTAGCACATGAAAGAATTTTCGCAAGACGTATACCTGAAGTGGTATGAAGAGATGACAATGTGGAGAAGGTTTGAAGACAAATGCCGCTCACTTTATCTAAAACAGAAAATCAGAGGATTTTTACATTTATACAACGGTCAGGAAGCTATTCCGGCGGGTTTCACCCACGCAATGGATCTTACGCGCGACAGTATGATCACCGCGTACCGTTGCCACGTACATCCCATGGCAATGGGCGTGGATCCAAAGAGAATCATGGCTGAACTTTGTGGTAAAGCCACGGGAACATCCGGTGGAATGGGTGGTTCTATGCACATCTTCAGCAAAGAAAAAAGATTTTACGGCGGTCACGGAATTGTGGGCGGCCAGATTCCTCTAGGTGCAGGTATCGCTTTTGCAGACAAATATTTTGAGACCGGCGGTGTAAATATCTGCTTCTTCGGCGATGGTGCTGCACGCCAGGGTTCGCTGCACGAAACTTTCAACATGGCAATGAACTGGAAGCTTCCGGTGGTTTTTGTGGTTGAAAATAATGGGTACGCTATGGGAACTTCTGTAGCAAGAACAGCAAACCACGAAGATATTTATAAACTCGGACTGGGTTATGAAATGCCGTGTCTTCCTGTTGACGCCATGGATCCTGAAAAAGTTGCTGAAGCCGCTTACGAAGCCATTGAACGGGCAAGAAGAGGTGATGGCCCAACTTTCATCGAAGCCAGAACTTACCGGTACAGAGGTCACTCAATGTCCGATGCTGAACCTTACAGATCAAAAGATGAAGTAGCCGAGCATAAGAAAAGTGATCCTATTGAAATCGTGAAACACCGGATTCTTGAAAATAAATGGGCAACAGAAGATGAGCTCACCGCCATTGACGAAAAATCAAGGGAATTTGTAGATGAGTGCGTGGAATTTATGGAGCAGTCTCCGTACCCGTCCGCAGACAAAGTGTACGATTACGTGTATGCGCAGGAAGATTATCCTTTTGTAGATAAAGTAGAAAACAATCAATAAATAATTTGAATTTCGGTTTTCAGAATTTGCAGACCGAAGGATCAGTTTCAAATAAAAAATATTATGGCGGAAGTAATTACTATGCCCCGGCTTTCCGATACAATGACGGATGGGAAAGTGGCGAAATGGCACAAAAAAGTAGGCGATGCAGTGAAGGAAGGCGATATTCTCGCAGAGATCGAAACCGATAAAGCCGTACAGGATTTCGAGTCTGAATTTAATGGGACGCTTTTATATATCGGTACAGAAGAAGGAGGTTCTTCGCCTGTAGATTCTGTTCTTGCAATTATCGGTTCCGAAGGTGAGGATATTTCAGGACTGAAAAACGGCGGTTCCGGCGCAGACCAATCCGATGCGAACTCAAAACCTGAAGCTTCAGTTCCGGAAGAAAATAAAACCGAGAATGCATCGACCGGCGTAGAAACGTCAAAACCTGTTGAAAAAGAAGAAGGAGCATCTTCTGCTGAAATACCGGAAGGTGTAGAAGTGATCACCATGCCACGGCTTTCTGATACAATGACAGAAGGAAAAGTTGCGAAATGGCACAAGAAAGTCGGCGATACTGTGAAGGAAGGCGACATTCTCGCCGAGATCGAAACCGATAAAGCTGTACAGGATTTCGAATCCGAGTTTAACGGAACCCTTTTGTATGTCGGCACCGACGAAGGTGAGGGAAGTCCGGTAGATTCAGTACTCGCAATCATTGGTCCCAATGGAACAGATGTTTCGGGAATTGTAGCAGGCGGCGGCAAAACCGCGTCGGTACCGAAAGCAGCTTCCACAGGAGAAACAAATGACGCACCGCAGACCGCCGAAGAATCTGCGCCCAAAGCAGCTTCTGCAAGTAGTTCTGAGCGGGTAGCGATTTCACCTTTAGCCAAAAAAATGGCCGAAGATAAAGGGATCAACATTCATGAATTGAAAGGTAGCGGCGAAAACGGCCGCATCGTAAAAAAAGATATCGAAAGCTTTACGCCTTCGCAACAGGCACCGTCAGCGCCGGAAAACAAACCTGCTGCCGCGGCATCTCCGGTTTCTGCTCCCGCACCGATGAATTTCGTGCAGGGCGAGGATTCCGAAACACCAAACTCGCAGGTCAGAAACATTATCGCCAAACGCCTGTCTGAGAGCAAATTTACCGCTCCGCATTACTATCTCATCGTTGAGATCAATATGGATAAAGCAATTGAGGCGCGTAAAGAAATCAACTCCCTGCCAGACACCAAAATTTCGTTTAACGATATGGTCATCAAGGCTACTGCAATGGCACTTCGGAAACATCCGCAGGTCAATTCCAGCTGGCAAGCAGATAAAATTGTGCACCACGGAAACATCAATGTCGGTGTAGCTGTAGCAATTCCCGATGGCTTGGTTGTTCCCGTGCTCAAAAATGCGGATCAGATGAACTATAACCAAATTTCCGCAAGTGTAAAAGATATGGCGGGCCGCGCTAAGTCCAAAGGTCTGAAAGCCAATGAAATGGAAGGCTCTACATTCTCTGTATCAAACCTGGGTATGTTCGGTATCGAAACCTTTACGTCGATCATTAATCAACCGAACTCCGCGATTTTATCCGTGGGCGCGATAGTTGAAAAACCAATTGTGAAAAACGGTCAGATCGTCGTGGGGAATACCATGAAACTTTCTCTGGCGTGCGATCACCGCGTGGTCGATGGCGCTACGGGAGCACAGTTTTTGCAGACTTTACGGACCTATCTGGAACAGCCGCTGACTTTGCTGCTCTAGATTCCCAAATTTATTACTCCAGATCCTTTCAGATTTTTTTTTGAAAGGATCTTTTTATTTGGGCGCAACCCTCGCCAATGCTTTTCCTACCGCGCGGGTCGGTCTGCGTGCAGTCGTTCTTTTTATTTTTTTCATTAAAAAAAAATAAAAAGGAACTCCAACAATGCACTACGCCCTTGCGCAAAAACCGTTTGCAAATAAGTCGCAGGTTACAATCATTTTCACTATTTTTGAAACCATGATAAAGGCAAGCAACATTCACAAATCCTACGGAAATCTGGAGGTTTTAAAAGGCGTGGATATTCATATTAAAGAAGGCGAGGTAGTCTCAATTGTAGGTGAATCCGGCGCCGGAAAATCTACACTTCTTCAGATTCTTGGCACACTCGATACGCCCACAAATCCCAAGAACTTCAATACGTCCATCGACCTTGCGGGCAAATCATTTATCAGCATGAGTGACCGGCAGCTGTCGAAATTTCGGAATGAGAATATTGGTTTTGTATTTCAGTTCCACCAGCTTTTACCGGAATTCACCGCTCTGGAAAACGTGTTGCTGCCCACCAGGATTTCCGGGAAAAACGAGAAGGAATCTTTGGAAAAAGCTTATGCACTTTTCGAAGATCTGCATATTGCACACCGCCTGCACCACAAGCCAAATGAAATGTCGGGCGGCGAGGCGCAAAGAACGGCTGTAGCAAGGGCGCTTATCAATTCGCCTAAAATCATTTTTGCCGATGAACCCACCGGAAACCTTGATTCCAAAAATGCCGATGACCTGCACCAGCTTTTTTTCGATTTGCGGTCAAAATACAATCAGACTTTTGTGATCGTGACGCATAATACGCACCTTGCGGATACGACCGACCGTAAACTGGTAATGAAAGACGGGCTCATCATTTAAAAGCCAAATAAATACCAGACCTAAGATCTGTTTGGAAGTTTTGTTTTACATACTTTCAGTCAATCTTTCATAAATTAGCTGTTCATTAAACTCAACTTTAAATGTCCTTAAAATTTCTTGCTGAAGATGACCGTCCAAGGGAGAAGTTTTTGCTCAAAGGCAAAAACGCACTTTCCGATGCGGAACTGTTGGCAATAATTATGGGCAGCGGAAACCGCGAAGACTCAGCAGTGGAGTTGGGCCGTAAGATTCTGGCGTCTGTGGACAATAACTGGCATAACCTGTCTCTGCTCCAGATTTCTGAACTCACAAAATTTAAAGGTGTGGGCAGAGCAAAAGCAATTTCTATTGCTACGGCGCTGGAGATCGGCCGCCGTCGTGCGGCGCAGGAAGTTCCCGAAAAGATTCAGATCACCCAAAGTTCCGACATTTACAAAGTGTTGCAGCCGTTTCTCGGCGATTTGCGGACCGAAGAGTTTTGGGCTGTCTTTCTGAATCAGAATAACCGCATATTGGGAAAAGCCAAACTGTCTTCCGGCGGCATCAACCAGTCCGTAGTTGATGTGCGGATCCTTTTCAAAACAGCGCTGGAACATTTTTCCACCGGTATTATCATCGCACACAACCATCCGTCGGGCAATTTAAAACCGAGTCAGGAAGATCTTAAAATTACCAAACAGATCAGCGATGCCGGAACATTGCTGAACATTCAGCTTTTGGATCATTTAATCATTGCACAAAATTCCTTTCTGAGCTTTGCCGACGAAAATTTATTATGATTAGAAGAATCAGCTATAAAAATATCGATTTCAAAAAATATACTTACTGTATAGAAAATTCAGTACAAAAGAATTTTTATGCAGAAAAAGATAATCTTGATCTTTTATGTGAGGCCTGGGAGATTTTGGTCGATGGCGATTACGATTTTGTGATGCCTGTCCCGCTGAAACGCAAACTTGGGTTTAAGTTGGTTTTAATGCCGCTTTTCTGCCAACAGCTCGGTGTTTTCGGTGCTGAAAAAAACAATGCGAAGGAACAGGAATTCCTGGATTTCCTCAGGAAAAAGTATACCGTTTTTTCCTATGCTTTTAATTTTCACAATTCCTTTGTCTCCGAAATCAAGATGAAGAAAAACTATGTAATTTTACCTGTTGATTATGCTGTACTCCGGAAATCGTATTTCAAAGGACGCAAATCAACGGTTAAAACAGCGCAGTATCTTCATTTCAAAGAAGTGAAACGAACTGATGTTCTGGATTTTATTAAGAATCATTTTAAGGGGCTGGAAAAACCCGGCGATGTGGCCAGGTTTTTCAGTTACATCGATTTCCTGGAACAAAATTCGCGGCTTAAAATTTTTGGTTCCTTCAGGGAAAATGACCTGACCAATCTGGCGGTAATCATCAGTTCCAAAGATAAATATTCGTTGCTTGGCCTCATCAATGATGGCCGGTTTAAAACAGATAACGGCGCGTCCTTTCTCATCGACCGTATTTTGAAGGAAAACATCGCGGCTAAAACTTTCGATTTTATGGGTGGTAACATACGCGGTATCGAGCTTTTCTTCAAGAGTTTTGGCTCGCAGCTGCAGCCGTATCCGATCCTGGAAACTTCGAAGCGGGATTTGGTGAAAAACTTCTTCAAAAAGTAGCAAATTATTAGTAATTTTGCAACCTCATTCTGCCTTATGATCGATTCACCTTATTTTCCGTACGCGTTTGCACTTTTATTGGCAATCCCGTTTCTTATTTTCGCCCGGCAGTTTGTATATACCTACATAAAACTTAAAAATCAGGAAATAAAACTGCTGACAGTAAAAGGGAATTCCACCCAGCGTGTTCATGCTTATGAAAGGCTGACACTCTTTTTGGAACGCTTGAAACCCTCGAATCTTGTGCAGAAATTTGATCCGACGCTCGAAGCTCACGAATATATTTTTCTGCTGGAAAAAACCATTAATGAAGAGTTCGATTATAACGCCTCGCAGCAGCTGTATCTTACCAAAGATTCGTGGAAAAGGGTGGTGAACTGCAAAACATCGGTTTTGCACCTGATCCATAAAACCTATGAAAATCTAAGTGAAAATTCTACCCTGGCAGATTTTAAAACAGTCTTCCTGATGCACTATATGAATGATGCAGATTATATTTCCCAAACTATCGAAGTTTTAAGGAAAGAGAATTTAATTGTAAATTAAAAATGATAATGATACCAAATTTTAAAGCCCATCCCTGGCACGGAATTACCGCAGGTGAAGAGGTTCCTGAAGTTGTAAATGTTTTTGTGGAAATCGTACCGTCAGACACCATTAAGTATGAAGTTGATAAAGCCAGCGGTTACCTGAAGGTGGACCGTCCGCAGCAGTTCTCGAATATAATTCCCGCGCTTTACGGTTTTATCCCAAGAACTTATTGCCATGATGAAGTTTTGAAACTCGCGATAGAGAGCGGTGCGACCGATGTAAGTATGGGCGATCTGGATCCGCTGGATATCTGTGTTTTAAGCTCACATAACATTCACAACGGTGGTATGCTTATGGAAGCTTTGCCGATTGGCGGTTTCAAAATGATAGACAAAGGTGAAGCTGATGATAAAATTGTAGCCGTAATGAAAGGCGACCATGCGTTCGGCCATTTCCGCGATATTTCAGAACTTCCTCAGGCTGAAGTACAGCGTTTAATGCACTATTTCCTTACATACAAAAACTTACCCGATGAACCTGCAAAATGCAGGATTCAGGAAGTGTACGGCGCGGAACATGCCAAAAAAGTTATCGTGGCGTCACAGGAAGATTATGCCAATAAATTTGGAGGTTAAAATTAATCCGGATTCCAAAAGTTCAAGCAGATGTTTTTACATCTGCTTTTTGCATTTTTAGGGAAAAGTGACCTGCGTTTTAAAATAAAATTGTATTTTCGGCTAGCTTTATTTAACATTATTTAACATAAAACAGTAAACTATGACTTTATTTTATTTAATACCGCTCTTTGGTATTATCGCGTTGATCTACACCTTCGTGCAAAGTGCGTGGGTGAGCAAACAAAATGCAGGCAGTGAGCGAATGCGTGAAATCAGCGGCCACATTGCCGATGGTGCCATGGCCTTCCTGAAAGCGGAATACAGAATTATGATGTATTTCGTGGTCGTTGTCGCAATTTTGCTTGCCTTAATGGGTGCATCAAATGCAAACTCCCACTGGACTCTGGGGCTGTCGTTCATATTAGGTGCTATTCTTTCTGCGCTTGCAGGATTTATCGGCATGAAGATCGCGACCAAAGCCAATGTGCGGACTGCAGAAGCTGCCAAAACATCTTTATCGAAAGCCTTGAAAGTTTCATTTACCGGTGGATCCGTTATGGGAATGGGTGTGGCCGGTTTGGCGGTTTTGGGCTTAGGCGCTCTTTATTTAATTATCAAACAGATTTTCGCACCGGGTGCCGCAGTAGACTCGCATGAAATGGAAAGGACTATTGAAATCTTGACCGGCTTTTCTCTGGGGGCGGAATCCATTGCCCTGTTTGCCAGAGTTGGCGGTGGCATATATACCAAAGCGGCCGATGTTGGCGCTGACCTTGTCGGAAAAGTAGAAGCGGGAATTCCAGAAGACGATCCACGAAACCCTGCAACGATTGCAGATAACGTGGGTGATAATGTGGGCGACGTTGCCGGAATGGGTGCCGACCTTTTCGGATCATATGTAGCAACAGTTCTGGCGACCATGGTTTTGGGTAGAGAAACACTTTCCCACGATATGTTTGGCGGCTTTGCACCGATACTTTTACCTATGCTTATTGCCGGAACAGGAATCATTTATTCCATCATCGGAACTTTATTTGTAAAGATAGCTGAGCAAACCGAACTGGATACAGCGCCCGTGCAGAATGCACTAAACCTGGGCAACTGGGGCAGTATCGTACTTACAGCCATTTCTTCCTATTTCTTGGTTAATTATCTAATGCCTGATACAATGACTTTAAGAGGGCATGAGTTTACAAAAATGGGTGTCTTTGGTGCCATTATCGTTGGGCTGGTTGTAGGGACTTTAATGAGTATCATCACCGAATATTACACGGCGATGGGCAAGCGTCCCGTGAAAAGCATTATTAAGCAATCATCAACCGGTCATGCGACCAATATCATTGGCGGACTGTCTGTGGGGATGGAATCTACATTTTTACCGATCCTTGTTTTGGCAGGTGGAATTTACGGTTCCTATTTATGTGCCGGACTTTACGGTGTGGCGATTGCCGCGGCCGGAATGATGGCTACAACCGCTATGCAGCTTGCAATCGATGCGTTTGGACCTATCGCGGATAACGCCGGTGGAATTGCAGAAATGAGCGAACTTCCGAAAGAAGTGCGTGAAAGAACTGATATATTAGATGCAGTTGGAAATACCACCGCTGCCACCGGGAAAGGATTTGCAATCGCATCTGCTGCGTTAACAGCGCTGGCATTATTTGCCGCATTTGTTGGTATAGCGGGTATTGACGGCATCGACATTTACCGCGCCGATGTACTGGCCGGGTTGTTCGTTGGCGCTATGATTCCATTCATATTCTCCTCTTTGGCGATCAAAGCTGTCGGTCAGGCCGCAATGGCGATGGTGGAAGAAGTCCGCCGTCAGTTTCGTGAAATCCCCGGGATTCTGGAAGGTAAAGCCACACCGGAATACGAAAAGTGCGTCGCGATATCTACAGATGCATCTATTAAAAAGATGATGTTTCCGGGAGCAATTGCGTTGGTTTCACCTTTATTGATGGGCTTTATCTTTGGGCCTGAAGTGTTGGGCGGTTTCCTGGCAGGTGCTACAGTTTCGGGCGTGCTTATGGGTATGTTTCAGAACAATGCCGGTGGAGCCTGGGATAATGCGAAAAAATCATTTGAACAGGGCGCCGACATTAACGGAGAAAAATACTTCAAAGGTTCTGAGCCACACAAAGCTTCAGTAACAGGTGATACAGTAGGGGATCCTTTTAAAGATACTTCAGGACCATCAATGAACATTCTTATAAAATTAATGTCGATCGTATCACTGGTAATCGCGCCTACACTGGCCGTTTTACATAAAGATAAAATTGAAGAAAACCGCCGCGCAAAACTCGAATCTTTAAACAGAATGACCGGAATAACTACGGGTGCGGCAGTAATTTCAGGAATGAATGCGGGCACGCCGGCAGTTGCACAGGAAATCCACGGCACGCTTAATGCAGACGGGGATTATGTATATGACACCGGCGATATTCAGGAGGTCCGCCTTACAGACAAAAGTATTGCACTGGGCGAGAACAGTCAGCTTTACAGCCTTTACAATGGTGTGAAAATTCAGGATCAGAACGTTTTGAATAAAGACAGATGGTATACGCTTGAAAATTTATATTTCCAGAGTGGCAGCAGCGAGCTGAAGCCGGGTTCGGAAGAACCACTTACAAACCTTGCGGAAATTATGAATGCTTACCCGAGTATGAAAATTAAGCTTGGCGGTTACACCGATAACACCGGAAACCCCGACAGTAACTTGAAATTATCGAGCCTGCGCGCACAGACCGCGAGACTTAAATTACTTGAATTAGGAATTAATGGTGACAGGATCGAAGCCGAAGGTTATGGTTCGGAGTTCCCGGTTTGCGAAGCAAACGATACTGACGAATGCAAAGCGCAGAACCGAAGAATCGATGTACGGGTTTTAAATTTCTAAAATGCAATTATAAAAACCAATCCCGGCTGAAAAGTCGGGATTTTTTTTGCTTAAGCAAAAGTGTAATTAATTATCTTGAATGGCTTTTTAGCGCGATTTCAGACTGACTTCAATTTGTCCGTTTTGAGTGCGCACTTCGAACTGCGGTTGCTGCTCGGTTGCCGGGCCGTTGACCACTGTTCCGTCTTTTAAAGAGAACACCGAACCGTGCCACGGACATTTCACTGTTAGATCGTCGCGCAGTTCACCTTCGTCTAAAGGCCCACCGAGATGTGAACACGTGTTGGCAATCGCGAAAAGCGCCCCGTTTTTTCTGGCTAGCAAAACCTGGATGTCTGCGGCTTTTACCGCTTTCATTGAATTTTCCGGTAATTCACTTTCGGCCAACACAGGAACGAATTTTTTTGGATATTCCTCCGATGTTGCTGTATGATCCACACCGATCTGCTCTCCAAAAACCAGATGTCCGCCAAGATAAGCCGCGAGGGAAACAATTCCATATCCCGCCATAGACAACGCCAGACCGGTATTTCTGGTTTTCTTCTTATTACGCAGAACCAGTGACGTCGCGTACAGAGCGGTTCCGGTAAGGTTTAAAACACCGTGTAGTAGTCCGATTTTTCTTTTTTTTCCGTTGGTTCCTGTCCAGTCCGTTAAGCCTGTGACCGCTGCACCTACTGCGCCGGCAATCCCAATTACTACCGCGGCATCAGCACCTTTTTTATATTTACTGTTCCCGGCCAGTTCAATACTATCTAAAGCCGCCGCTACGCTCCACGCTCCAACCGGAATATCGGTAATCACGGGATGAAGCGGGTGACCGAGCCACGTGCCGTGCAGTATATTCTTGAGTTTTTGCCCCATTTCTCCACCTTCTTCAAAAGCCCCGATGATTACGGGCTGCAGTGCGGCACCGGCTTTTCCTAACCATTCCTGGTTCTCAACTAATTCAATAGCTCTGTTTTGACTCATAACTTTATTTTTATGATTAATGATTTAATGCTTTAACGAAACTTTAGTAAAAAGCAGTTCGAATGAGCATGTGATTTTCGGGCAGATCATAGAAAAATGAAAAACTGGAATTGTGTCTGCTACAAATCTGTTATCATTTTTTAAATGGTAGCATAAAACATACCTATTTAGTATTAAAGATGATATTTCCTCAAAAGAAAATGCAAAAGCACCACCCTGAATTTTAATAAGTTTTCTGCAGCTGGCATCCGGCAGAATTTTCTCACAGAAAAAAATTATTTCACAGGATAATTTTCCATCTTTTTTAGTTTCAAAAAATAGAATGAATTTTAAGTGGGTGATTACGATTTATTTAAGTATTTTTGCAGCCCGAAATAAAGACATGGTTGGTACTGGCTTTTAAGTATCGGGGTTCTTTAAAAAAAGAAAATATAATAGATGAAAAAACTTGGTGAACACAGAAAACTTCTGGGTGTTGATAAATCTGTAACTTTAAAAGAGTTAAAAACAATTTACAGGAACACAATGAAAGAGGCGCATCCGGATAAATTTATCAATGACGAAGCCGGCAGACTCGGTGCCGAGGAAAAAAGCAAATCGGTGATCGAAGCCTATCATTTTCTTGTCAGCATCAATCCGGAGACGCAGGAAAAATATAAGGAAGAATATGCTGAGACGATATCCAATTCGATAATCCAGGATTTTTATCTGGAAAAATCGATCCTGAAAGTGCAGCACTTCAACGGAAAAATGTACGAATATATCGGTGTTCCGAGGAATACTTATATAAAAATGGTCAATGCGGATTCGCCGAGCCGTTTCGCGCGCCGCCATATTTACGGCAATTTCACTTACAGAAAGTCGGGTGAAGCAGTCGTGGAGTAGTTAGTTTCAGGTGCTACTGTTCCCGCAGCAATGTCACCGTTTTTTCTTCCTGAGAACTTTTCATTGCGGTTTCTATAATTCTCATATTTCCTACAATTTCGGAAGCAGGCGAGGGT
This sequence comes from Kaistella palustris DSM 21579, assembly GCF_000422265.1. GTDB lineage: Bacteria > Bacteroidota > Bacteroidia > Flavobacteriales > Weeksellaceae > Kaistella > Kaistella palustris. The sequence continues at coordinate 25,689 of NZ_AULL01000013.1, read as the reverse complement.
AGTGAACCGCCGAAAATAAGATGTTCGTAGATTTGAACGTAATAATCCATGTAATTTCCTGGCTCGCTTTGTTTTAAAATCCTTTCAGTGTCGCTGTTTTCATTCAGAAAGTTTAAAACAGCGTCAGGTTCAGTTAAGGGTTTAGTCCAGTTTTTATGAAATGTTGGAATGGCACCTGCAACAAGTTCGTCTTCCTGGGAGTCCGTCCGTTCCTGCAAAAAACTGCCTTTTTCACCATGCAGTATGTAAGCGTAATGTGCTTCTTTAGTAAAAACCGATGATTTCAGGCGCACGCGAAGATCGTTTCTGTAAAAAAGTATAAGCTCAAAATAGTCATTGGCAAACGCGTTACCTTTCATGGAAAACACATCTGCAAAAACTTTTTCGGGAAATCCGAAAAGTTGGGTTGCCTGATCAATCAGATGCGAGCCCAGGTCATGCAGCGCACCTGCACCCGGAAGATTCGGATTTTCTTTATGCTCTTTGGTTCCGGGTTCGGGACGAAACCTATCAAACCGGATTTCTACTTCCTTTAAAGTTCCCAACTTTCCACTTGCCAAAACCTGCTGAACCTGAAGGAAATCACGGTCGAAACGGCGGTTTTGGTATACGCTCAGGGACAGATTTTTTTCTTTGGCCAGTTGCACGAGTTTTTGCGCTTCGGCTGAAGTTACAGTAAAAGGTTTTTCTACGATTACATTTTTGCCTGATTCCAGCGCTTTCTTTACATAATCAAAATGAGTCTGAACAGGCGTATTTACGATGACGAGATCAATATCTGCGTGTTGCAGCATTTCTTCTACAGACCGGTAAATGGTAGCGTCAGGATATTTTTGCTGTGAATCGTTCTTTGATCTTTCTACGACTGCTGCGAGAAAAAATCCCGGATGCTCTTTCAAGAAAGGCGCATGAAAAACTTTACCACTCATCCCAAAGGCACACATACCTACTTTTATCAATTGCATAACATTAGTTTCAACAAATATATTGATAAAATATTTTCAACAATTAATTAGGTTGCAGCAAAACGCGGGGAAGAAGTAGTAGTAAGTTTCAAGCAAATCAGAAATGACATCTCTATAATCCAAATGAGCTTTTGCACCTGTATCTGCAAATATTGTTTGCCAAACATCATCAAAATTTTGACGCAATTCCTGGATTCCACAGGAAACGGAGCGGATCAAGGTTATACAAAGATTTTTGTGAAGTGGGTGAGGGATTGCCGGGAACAGCTGTTTGACCAGCTCAGAAGTCCTTCCGTATCGAAGGACCTCTGGTGATCTTTCTTTTGTGCACCGCAACCAACTACAAGAAGCAGAACGTAAAAGTGTTTCATCTCTTGTGTTTTGATGCCGTAAAATTGCGCGAACTTTCTGAATTGCGAAATACGTAGAATTACGTATATTTTAAAAAGATGCGCGCACCGAAAAAAAGGTGCGGACAGTCAGGTATTCTTCTATCTGTTCAAAAACGTTTTTTTATGATCCAAATGTCCTGAGGGAACCCTTTTCCGTTTTCCGGTTTTGTTTCAATATGCTCTAGAATTTCCGCATTATTAAATAATTTCTGCATAAAAGTTTTTGGATGGAATGCAGAGTAGGTGCGGTGTCCCTCCTTTACTTTTCCGCGAACAACCAATTCGTTATTTCGATAAGATTTTAATTCAGTGTCGGTCAGTTTTAGCATAAAATTATCGCCCTGTGTGGTAAGAAACATAATTCCGCCGGGTTTCAGCACGCGGTATAATTCGCCATACCAGTCATAATGCAGCTGTTCGGAAAGATGGGTGAAAATGGAAATTCCATAGATGACATCCATAAAATTGTCTTCATAGGGCAACGCAGCCTTCAAAGAATTGTTATTGAACTGAATACCTTTTAAATTTTTAGAACACCAGTCGATGGTATCCTTATTATAGTCGGTGCCAAAATATTCGCAACCGTTCCCCGCGATGTCGGGTAAATGTCGGATGATGCGGCCGGGTCCACAACCCCAATCCAGAATCCGCTTATCCTTCAGGTCGAGGTGTTTTTTGATATGATCTGTCAGCCATCTGGCGGTATCGGTTCCGCCGGTGTAATATTTTTGATAATTTAACTGGAAAGATTCGTATATAAGATAATCAGGAGGTAATTTAACGTTAGGATGGTTTCTTTTAAAGTCGCTGTTGACTTTACGGTTTTTAAATTTTTCCATATAATATCTTACCCAGTCCGTAAAATATATTAAGCCAAATCCGCGCAGTAGGTTTGAAATTTCCCCTTTTTTCATATTAGTGATCGATTCGATTGATGATCAAAGATAAGTTTAATTGTCGCGCAAAAAAAATTATATTTTGCCGTGGTAGCGCTTAATACAGTATTATTTACTCCCTCGAATTAAAACTATTTTAGAATTCATTCGGCTTTTTTAAGGAAAATTTTATTTTAAAGAGTGATCGTGGTATCGTTGATTCAGGCTTTTAGCAAAAAGTATTTTCTTTTTTTCAAAAAAAGAATCAACCACGTGGCAATGACAAAAGGTGCGGTTAGAGTGATAATCCCCGTCTTAGCCAGGACAGAATTTAACAGTGTAGAAAGTATAATCGCGGCAGTAATCCACCAAAAGTCTGCCCATTTTTTCCCGGAGAGCGCGATGGCACATAGTATAGCATTGTACCCCAGAAGTCCCGCATTAAGTGAAGTCAGCGGTTCCTGAAGCAGCCAGCCCGTCAAAGTTCCGAGTACGGCTGCGTAAACTGCATAAGCGGCGTTTAGTTTACTATTGATGAAAATGGCAAGCATGAAAATAATTCCCGTGACGGTATTTTCCTGAAACATTACCTGTCCGAAACTCTTGCCAAAAGCTGATTGTAAATGAAACTGCGGAACAACAGGCGATCCTGAACTCAGCAAGGGATATTCTACAATAAAAACCAGTAACAGAATGCAAAACCAGGTGACCAGAACAAATGGAGCGGTGAGCGGCGGCAGAATCCTTTTCAAATAATGCATTGAAACAGTTGATAAAACTGCGGCCACCAGCAGGGACAAAACCGAAATAAAGGAAACTCCGAAAAAACAGACCACAGCGAGTCCCGCCAAGGTTCCATTGAAACCATAAATTCCCTGCGAAATATCCTCTTTGGAATAACGGAAAACTATCGCCGCAATAGTGCTGACCAAGGTTCCCAAAAAAGCGGCAAGCCCAAATTGCCAGGAGTTGTAACAGATTCCGACCAGAAATAAAAGTCCGGACCATATATTATTTTGAAACATGACCTGCCCAACACCGCGAAGTAGAGATTCAATAATTTTCATTAATAAAAATCAACATAAGTTTGAATTACGGCCAAAGATAAGCAGTCTTTTAAATAAAAAGGCTGAGCGCGATGATTTTAGACTTTTAATTTCAAAGCCCATTTTTATTTGTAACCGATCTAATTTCTACAAAAATCTCGGAAATATGGCATTAAGAACTAATTGTTTTCTGATGTGACGATTGCAAAAACTCGCTTTGCGATGGTGAAAGTCATTAATAAATTATCAACATAACAAAAACTATGGTTTTCAACTAAATGATTCCCAAGGTTTAATATACTTCAGGTTCTGTCTTTAATGCAAACAGAAATCACTTTCGCCGCTCACAATGTTTTTACTGATTTTAGATTATCGGGTTTTTTAATACGCAAAAAAAATACGCATAGGATTTTTATCGGAAATTTTCCTTCAGTTGGCGGCTCATTCAGTTGGTTCCCAGAGCTGCACTTTATTACCATCACCGTCTAAGATATGCACAAATTTTCCGTATTCGGTTACTTCAATTTCATCTACAATGGTGACACCTTCTTTCTGCAGCTCGTCCACAAGTTCGTCCAACTTTTCAACGCGGTAATTGATCATGAATTCTTTGTCGAAATATTTGGAATCAGCGGAGAAGGGTGTCCATTGAGTTTCTGCTATTGCATTGCTGTCGGGACTTTCGAACCATTCAAATGTGGCGCCGTAAGGATTTGTTTTAAGCCCAAGATGCTTGTGATACCATTCTGTAGCGGCCTTTGGGTCTTTGGATTTAAAGAAAATCCCGCCTATGCCTATAACTTTTTTCATTGTATTATCTCTTTTTGTCGAGTATGATTTAAATGCAAAACCAAGGCAGAAAGTGGCTGTAAGCGCCAGGGCTGCAGGTATTTTTTTCATCATTACTTTTATCGTTGTAGTGTTGTAAATTATCGATAAACCGATCCGTGGCTATTCTGCGCTGTTTTGCCGAAAGTAAAAGTACGAAAATCTCCGTGTATATTTATAAGTAAGTTGAGCTGTAAATTTTTTCCTGCTGCTATAGAAGGTTGAAATACAACAATAAATATACTATAAAGACCGGAAATCCGCTTTCAATTATCCAAAGACCAGTTCAACGAGTTAGTTTCTAAAATTGAAGAAATTTCCGCCAAAATTAATGCGGCACGCGCACCTCGTACCGAAACTTATCTCAACAACAAGCAGTTCATGGAAATGCTCGACGTTTCCCTGCGGACAGCCCAAACCTGGCGCGATGAAGGAAAAATCACCTTTTCTCAGGTTGGCAACAAAATCTACTACAAATTGTCTGATGTAGAAAACTTCATCCAAAACTACCGCAACGCTGCATTTGCAAAGAAATAAATCTCAGCAGCAATCTTATCAATTGAAGAAAGCCCATGCATCCGCTTTGGGCTTTTTTCTAACCTCTCAATTGTCATTCTGAGCGAAACGAAGAATCTCAATCTAAAATCTAAAATTCATAATCTAAAATCTCCCCAAATGAAATCCACCATATTCAAAAACTTCAATGAAGTAGTCGAAAACAAAGACATCTTAAAAATCCTGGAAGATATCAAAACCGGAACCTACCGCAACGCCATCACTTACCTCCGAAAATCACAGGCAGATGACAAAAAAGAAGCTGCAGAAAGGGCCAAAAAAGCCCTTCCGGCATTCACTCCATCAGCAACATTCAAGGGCGGTAGAAAAATGGAATTCCTGACCAACTACAACGCATTAATAGTATTAGATATTGATAAAATAACACCTGGAAAATTATCGGAGTGCAGATCTGTTCTACAAAATAATCAATATGCTTTCGCATATTTCACAAGCCCATCTGGAAACGGATTGAAAATATTCGTTAAAGTTGAATGCAAAAAGGAGAACCACAAAGAAAGCTTCCTCAAATTGCAGGAGTATTTTGAAAAACTCTTATCCGTTGAAATCGACAAATCTGGAAAAGACATAACGAGACTTTGCTTCTTTTCCTATGATCCTGAAATGTTTCTGAACGAAAACGCTACTGTCTTTGCGAGCGCAGCGAAGCAATCCTTAAATGAAAGTTCAGGTCAAAATGCGGATTCTGTATGTCATTCCGAGCGCCGCGACGGAACCTCCTGCGAAGCAGGTAAAACCGGCCAAGGAATCTCAAAACATCAAAGTAATCTGCAAGCGGATTACGATGTTTTGTACGCTCACTGCGTGAGCTTCACAGAAAAAAAAGAATCATTTGTGGACGGTAACCGAAACAATTTCGTATTCCAACTGTCTAACAATCTCAACAGAAAAGGAGTTCCCGAATCCCTTGCATTGGGCTATATTTTAGTCGATTACGACTACAACACACAGGAAGTCATGACAGCAGTAAAAAGTGCATATAATAATATCTCCGAGTTCGCAACGGACAATTTCAATCCACAAAATAAATCTGTGACATCCGTGAAATCTGTGAGCATAAAGAAAAATTCAGGTAAGTCATCCGCGACAGACACCCTTGCGCTGAGCGTTGTTGAAGCGGACGAGGAAGAACCCGCCCAAATTGATAAACTCGAAAACTTTTTAAACAACAGATACAAGTTCCGCTACAATGAAGTCCTGGGAAAACTCGAATACCGCAGACTAAACGGAAAGGTCTGGAAGTACATCACCGACTTTAAAGAAAACTCAATTCTGCGGGAAATACAGAAAGCAAAAGTCCGCTGCAGCATCAATTCCCTCCGGAACCTGCTGCATTCAGATTTCTGTGAAACCTACGATCCTTTTAAAGATTATTTCGAAAATTTGGCTGAATATACGGGCGAAAAAGACCACATCGAAGAACTTGCTTTAAAGCTGCTCGTCTTCGTTCACGACCATTTAGTTGCTGCTGCAGGTGGTTCCCTGATTTCCGAATATGCAAAAAAAATAACCTCTTGGGAAAAACTGAAAACCGAAAAATACAGCTTGAATGATACGGCCCTGGATGATTATCTGATTTCAATGCAGGAGTCTCTTGATCGGGAAAATGAAAAGGAAGCAGATGAGAATGATGGCACCGATGATCTGATCATAATGAGCGAAATCAGCAAACTGGGCGTTAAATTCTTTGACGGACTGCGAAATATCCATTCATCCCATGAAGAACTTTTCTCAAAGTTTAGGGTTGATGCAACCGGATTAATTTCCATTGTAGCACAAATGAAACACAATAAGCCCCTGAATAGTGGACACTTCAGATCAGCAAGGCGCGTTTTCAGACTGATTGCAGACAAACCTTCAGTTGTTGAAGAAGCTTTAAATAATTCAAAACTCGAAAATCAGGAAGCAGTGGATTTTAAAGGTCTTCATGACAGGGTAAAACCATTCCTTATTGAAAACTGGAAACGGATTGAAGCTTTCCAGAACACAAAAAATATATTTGATTATAAAGAATTTAATAACGTTAAAACTGTTTATGCAGCACTAATCAGTCCCTCGAAAAAAGTAAACCAACAGTCCCTCTTAAAAGCTTACGACTCATTGCAGAAGTTGGGTAGGTTCGGTTTGAAGGTTTAATATGGTATTATTAAATGCAAGATATCTAACGAATTGCCTTTGTAATTTTTGCCGGCGGCGATTTACTGTCTCAAGCGTTACATTTTTAATATGAAATTAAATACATTTTAGAGTTTGCTTAGAAAATTTTATTAATTTTAACGTTTCATTAAGAATTATTAAATTAACTGTGGGTAACTTGAAACAATTATTGTCCCACTAGCATACAAAACTGAACGTAATTAAGCAGATAATTTAACAATTATGAAAAGAATCATAAAATTTAGTTTAGGATTAATACTATTGACTAGTCTTACTAATTATAACGAAGTCGGGGCTAAAAACCGGTCATTAATTGTGGAGGAAGCAGCAACTTGTTATGGTCATAGCAATTGCAAAGCATGTAAAACATGTAATTATTGCAAACATTGCAACAAGGGGGGAAAATGTAGCGTATGTAAATAAAAAAATAACATAAAATAATTATCAAAAACATCTTATATGAAAATTAAAGCTACAGATTTATTCTTGGCAATTCTTGCCCTAATGTTAATTGGTGTCAGTTTTTGGCAGACTTGGCTCGGTCTCAGCCAAATATTTGGAGGAGCTTCATTTATAATCGCCCTAGTATTATCCTTGCTTCTCCTTTTTTTGATTTGGATGCTGAGACAGGCTAAAATCGAAGGCAGAAATACTACAGGACTCATTCTGATGTACCTCTTTATTGCATCCTTTTGTTTTATCGCAAATTTCAATGCCTTGTATACTAGGTTTATGAAAACAGAAATCTATTCAACGGAACTTAAGAAAGTTAATGATCAAATGAACTCTCTGCAGGCAGATGTTGATAGCAGGTTAACTTATAGTGTTGACGCAAAGACCAGACAGGAAATATTGGGAGATACCAATCAGTTAATGATTCAGATACAGGATCCTGCAAACTTAGGTATTGGCCCCGAAGCACGGACTATCATCAGTAGAATAGAAAAAAGACTTGGTAAATCTATTACTCCGCTAACACCTGTCAGTCAGACTCCTTCAGGGTATAGAGATCTTGCAGAAAGAATGGGGCAACAAATTGTAGATATGTTGGAGGTATTAAATCCTGATGAGAAAAAACTAAAAACTGATTTGGATGCTGCAGTACTGAAATGGAATAAAAAAACGCAACAGCTGATCGCTCAGTCGCCAGATATTATTAATACTACAGCAGTTGGAATGATTGATGAAATTGTATTGGACTACAATAAGTTGGGTAACAGGGCAGAAACTACTTTAGGTTCGACCAAATATGATTTTGAACCCACAAAATCTACCGCTCAGGATGTAGGTAAAATTGGATATGCTTTTCGACATGCAATAGATAATTTCGGAATGTACCAGTTTGTAGTGTTGATGGGATGTATTTTATTGGATTTTGGCATCATGATTATTGTTCTTTTGGTAACTGAACAAGGTGGTGGTTCGAAGACCAGCAGGAGTAGTGAAGGCATTTTCGGCCCGCAACGAAGAAGTAAAACCTTATTAGACTAAGTAATATGAGTGAAGATTTAAAACCATTGTCTTTTAACGACAATTACAACGATCATCTTAAACCTCTGTCTTTCGATGACCATTCTACAGATGAGTTAAAACCATTGTCTTTTAAGAATGATGAAAGCGAAGAACTACAACCACTGTCCAGCTTTAGTTCAAGTAAAGTCGAATCCACGTCGGGCGATGATTTTGTTCCAATTCAAGGTGGCACAAAGGTAGTAGATATAAAGAATAAGAATAGTAACTATGTATTTTTTTTTGGCACTGGGCAATCAGGAAAGTCAGTTATTCTTTCCTCAATGCTTTATGCGTTACGTACTAAATTTGGTGTAATTCGTCCGCAGACTGGAACACCAAACAGTCGCGAAGCAATGGTACTATTATCAGATTTTTTTGAAAATATTCGTAAGGGTATTCTGCCCGAACGTACGGTCAGGGACCAGGTGACTCGCATGGATTTGGTTTTTGAACCAAACAATAAGTCAAAAAAAGTGAATCCAATAAATTTAACTTTCCTGGAAGCATCAGGCGAAAATCATAATGAAATTAGAAGAGGCGGCAACTATCATGGTAGTATAGCACAATACCTAAAAGCAGATATTCCTGTCACGTTTATTCTGGTAACTGGATATGATGCTGCACATAGAGAAGACACTTTGCTAAACGAATTTTTATATTTATTGGAGCATGAAGGAAAAAATTTACAAAATATTAATTTGGTTTTGGTAGTTTCCAAATGGGATAAATCTGGTAGTCAACAACCTTCGTCTGAAGAACTAGATTACTTTATAAAGGAAAGACTCCCAATGACTTACCAGTTTTTAGAAACTAACGGCCTTGCAAAAACTTACTATACGATAGGTCAATTAGATGATAATAGCGGTAAAGATAAAATTAGCTCACTGAATCTTGATTCTGCAGAAATACTCTCTAAGTGGTTATATAAAAGTATATCCGGAGTACGGTTAGATTATGAAGGCAGTATGTTGGAACAGTTACGGTGGTCTTTAGGATTAAAACAGAATATTAATGGCAGATAATATATCGGTAAGTATATTTGGAACTTTTGGGAATCCAAATGGTTTTACACAATCAATTGCGGGCAGCATCACTGGGGTGAAAAAATATGACCTTAATCCAACTGCAATCCAACTTTTTGAATCGACAAAAGAGCTCTATGCTATTAGGAAAGAACTGATGGGTTCAGCTCCAGTAATTTCACTTATTAAATATTCTTATGCCTCTGAGCAGGGTTCGTCGCGGGGAGGAACATTTGTGGGAGCTTCAATTATTTTTGCAAATGGCATTGCGGACTTTAATTCCTCTCTATCTGTTTTAGATAATCTTCATAAAAATCTTATTTCGAATAAAGCGAATTTACAAGATGGTGTAATAATAGTCAAGCATGCCAACGAATTTAAGATTAAGAATGTTGATACTACAAAACTTTTTACAAATGTAGATTCTATATCAGACATTGATTTTTTGCAGAAAGGAAAAAATCTTGTTGTTTATACTTTATTAAAAAAAATTCAGACAATTATTGCTAATTCTTTAGATTTACTGAGTGCATATGATACCATTTATTTCACTGATGATGTAAATGTCGCTAACTATGTACAAAAAAAGGGACTTTATGAGCTTGTAACAGAAAGTGAAAAAATAAAAGAGCTATCTGAAAAAATAAATTCTAATGAAGATCTAAAAATTAAGAAGCAGAGGGCTGTTTTAGAAAAACTCTATAAGGACATTGAAAGCGTTAATTTAGATAAAGGTGTATTTGTCAAAAATTTCCAGGAAATTCTTGAGAAGAATAAAGAAATACATGAGAAAAATGCTCAGAAAATTATCGACGATGAAAATAAAGTAAAAGTATATTCATCTTCTTTTGATAATCAGGTTATGCACTTGAAGCAGCTTTCTGAAAAACTGGATGGAAAACAATTAAAGCAGTCCGAAAGATTACGAATTGAAAAGGAAATTGGAGAAACCTATGCAGCCTTTGAAAGAGAAAGAAGAACTTTCTCAGAGCCCACCAGATTGGATTCATTTCCTGAACCAAGAAGGATCATAGCAGAAACTTCTAGGCATACATTTTCGGATACTTGGAAGGATGACAATGATGCTAAATATAAACGAAAAGAAAATTTAAAAGGTTTTACGTCCAAAGAAGTATTAGTAATATTTAGCGTTGTTGCCATCTTAGGTTTAGCAGGTTTTGCGACTTGGTATTTTTTATTTAGTAATAAAAGTGCGTATCAGTCAGCAAATTCCTTAGATTATACGTCTGCACCAAATGAAATGTCTTCTTGGAATGACTCAACAGCAATTATTACACTGATTCCAGAGCCTTCAGGAGTTTTAAGTTTTGATGACACGAAGAAAACTGTTGAAAAACAGTTTCCAAATGAAAAACTTCCAATTCCTATTGATTCGGTAGTTTATAGAATTTTCAAAGCCAACCCTTCTGATATAGGTAAGCCATATTTCGGAAAGGAAAAGGAATATGCTGATCTTCTTATACAACAAAATCCAAATCATTTTGACGTGGATAAAAAAATGATCAGAACTGATAATCTTCAGATACCAACGTATAATGAGAAAAAGAAGCTGACATCCTCTTCATCTTCTTTACCAAATACTACTGAAATAGATGAAGGACATACTTCAGATAGAATTCAACATCCATCAATTAATGAAAAGACAACTGATAAACCTAGTACTCTTAATAATCTTAAGTAGCTGCAAACATCCTGATGCTGATTCGTTGTCAAATAAAAACAGTAATCCGGTGATAGAGAAAAGTCTTTCTGTTATTTCTCCCGAAGACATTCAACTTGCTGCCAGCGATTCTGTTCTTTACAAACCTCCAAAAATTCCAACTGTACTGGAAGCAAATGAAGAAGAAAACGCATTACCAATGGACAGGAAAGACGGAGTTACCTATGTTTGGATTGAGGTAAATGGAATTCCGCTTAAGTTTATTTTTGATACGGGGGCAAGTTCAATATTTATATCTCCTGCAGAAGCGGTGATTTTGGTTAAGCAGGGAACTTTAGAGGAAAGCGATATTATTGGAGTAGAAAAATACCAGGATGCAACCGGTGGCATCTCTGAAGGTACTGTCATTAATTTAAAAGAAGTGAAAATGGGTAACAAAATTTTGCGAAATATTAAAGCAAGTGTTTCCGATAACATTCAGTCTCCCTTGCTCTTAGGTCAATCTGCATTGGAACAGTTTGGAAGTATTGAGATTGATAATAAGAATGACAGGTTAATATTGCGGTAATACTTTTATAAGATTTTTTTTCTTTAACGAATCATTTTAAATAAATTACTTTAGCAAATTTCGCTATTGAAATAAAATATATACTTTACCTTATCCAAGATAAGTTGGATACAATGAAAAAACTGTTTACGTGGTAAATGTAACAGTAAAATTAAATACAGTACGTATAGGAGATGGCGATTCCACCCATGATCTTTATGATGAGTTTCATCTAAATATTTCTTTTGCACATATTGATGCTCCCAAAAGAAAACAGGAATTTGGAAAAGTTACATAACAAAAAGTGACAGATTTATGTTATTAGAAAACTGTTACATTTGTTAGAAAGGGAAAAAAAAGCACTTATCATCGTTAAAGAAATATTGCTGAAATTTTTCTTTAACATGACGCTAATGTAAACATATAGAGGGTTTCGGAAGGTTTTATAGGGCTTTATATTAAATATTTCCTGAGATATGAGCTATGATGAATTATGAAATGATGGTAGGAATAAAAAAAGAGGTTTTCGGAAGGAACAAAATCCAGTTGCTCCATAGAATCACAAGTACAGTCCTCTTAGTACTTCTGCACATTTTTAAAATACTTTGATATATATTTTTAAAGGTAGTTTTTACTAATGAGATTTTAGTAACCCCGCTCTGCCGCAGCAAATAACATAATTGCAATTATACGCACCTGCCCGCGCTACAACGTTGCCCTCCATTCCGCACACCAGCGCTAAGCCTGTCCGAGTGCTGCGTTACGTGCAATCCCAGCACCATAGTGCCTATAATTGAAAATTATGTTAAATGCTTTCCTTGCAACGGGCAAAGCCCTTTTGCGCCACCGCTTTCCAGCCGCCCGGGCAATTATAATTTAGAAGATTATTTCCCCACTCGAAGACCTTCAAATCCCCGCCACCCTTTCAATGGATGCACAAAAAATGGTGCAGAAGATTTCCGCATTAGCCAGTTCGTCCAGCACACCGCTACTGCAGCATGTTTATCTTTGTTGTCATAGGTCTGCATGCAGTAGCGGTGCGCTTCCGTCACCGCGCACAGCCGTATTCCGGTCCGGAAAAAATTACTTTCCCCCCACCATTATTTTCAGCACACACCAAAAACACTTCGTTTTCATCGGCTGGGATTTTCAGTGTGTTTTCGGCGCGTGCTGAAAATGCCCGGACTAAGCAATTTTCCCCGTCCCTCCATACCGCTGTCTTTCCCACCGCCTGTTACCATTCCCGCTTTTGTTTACATACATCGCAAATACGACATTCTTTTAAGCACCATTTTTGTGCGGCTTGTTTCCCCCGTTTTGCCTCCGCTTTCCCATGTTCCTCCAGCACATAGCCGGCATCCCCAATCCGGTCACTGAGCGAAGTCGAAGTGCTGCCGTCTATGCGCTTCCCTCACCGCACGCAGCCGTATGCCGGTACAGTCTTATTTATCCATTTCCCTTTACTTCATATCGGTCCCTGAGCCTGTCGAAGGGTGCCGTCATACCGCTGCCTTTCCCCTCGCTCGCCACCGCCCGCGGATTCCCGCCCGAAATAAAGTGCCCTCTTTTTAAGCAAATGTTTTTAATCCTGTTCCAAAGATTTCGATGCAGAAAAAAAATAAAAAAAAGAAAGTAAAGGTATACCGTCGGGAAAATGCCCTGACAATATCAAGCCCTGCCGGGTTTTTTGCAAAAAATATCGCCGTTTGAAAATGTACGTCCATATTTTTTGCAAAAAAATATTGCATCGCATTTTCCCTCCAGAAGGGTATAGCACTTTCTTTTTTTTCCTTTTTTCTTTTGAAAAATTTTCAACGAAATGTCTTCTCCCATTCATAAACCTCGCTTTTATAAAGTGCAGAGTCAATTTTTTCCTAAAGTAGAAATCCCTATTTGCAAATGTAAAGTCGAAAAAGAATTACAAGAATCTACGTTTATTTTCACTATTTTGCATTTGCGTAATTTTTTTGTTCTAATTCTTAAAAGCAGCTTATGACGAATCTTGACAAATTAAATAACTTATTTGATGCATATCTTTTAGAGAGAAAGAAAAGTTTTCTAACATTAAGAACTGGAAAGGAGTTAATTAAAAATTCCAACGACCCGGAAATACAAAATCTGGATTTAAAAAAAATACTTGAAAGCGGATTAATTAAAAACTCTTCTCAAACTGCGGAAAGTCCGAGGCAATGGCGAATTTTCATTTCTGCAGTTTCTGAATCATCTGCTTCGTTTTCCCTTCCAAAACCTACAAAAACAAATACAATTCCATTTGATAATCCTATTAAATATGATTTGAAAACTAAAAGATTTACTACTAATACTAATTCTTCAGAGCAAAATAACAATGGTAAAATTGCCTTAATTGCTACAGGAGCGATTTTGTTATTTATATATTTGTTTTCAATGAATAATGCAGGGTCCGAAAATGTTTATCAAAGTAAATATGTGGATTCCAATTCCACGGATTATTCAAGTTCGCAAACTAGAAATAGTCCTGTCGAACTTCTTCACAAATTTACAAGTAACAGCAATGATCTCGAAAATATGTCTGGTGTTATCAAAAAAACGAATAATGAAATGACAACCCATGTTTTTGATTTTAAAAATAAGGTCGTAACATGTTATCGTCCTGTTAATGGAAAGTATCAAACCTTAAAGTATACTATGAAAAATTTTTACAAAGAGGAAGGTATAGCCGCAACCACATATGTAATTCAGGTGAGTTCTCGGGGAGTTAAAGAAATCTGGTTTAGTCCGGATGTGCCAAATTTAGGATATGATTATGATGATGGTACTCGGAGATCATTCTATGGTTTGACTAAAATTAATGCTTATGATTTTTAGGTGATAAATTGTAATTAATTCATATATAATTGCATCTTAAAGGCTATGTATTTCACCTTATTAAACAAACAGTCGAAAACGGGTGCAGGCAAAATAAAATCCGCCCTTCCGGACGGATTTCTTTTTGTTAAAAATATACTTAATTGCAACTTTACTCCTTATTTAAAGGGATCTTCCGGCAATTTTTCGTCGGATTTCTGCGGAATTTCGCCGTATTCTTCAGATTTTATCGCGGTCTGACTTACCGCGCCAATCAAGGTTCCACCTAAAAGCAAATATCCTCCAAACGTTACTAGCGCTGCAGGTAAAACCACAGGGGAAGCTGCTAAAGTTCCACCGATCGCAGAAAATGCAAGTCCCAGGTTTCTGATCAGCCGGAACCACTTGGGCGTAGGTGCCGCAAGTCTGCTGAGTAAATTGAAATTTTTATTTTTCATGATCGTGATTTTTGAATTGATAAAGTTCTATCTTACCGATCCGCTGTTCCAGGTTCTTGACCTTTTTATTGAGGATTTCGTACGAGGATTTAAATTCAGTTTTGATAATTAAGGCCATGGTCTTGACTTCTGAAATATCTTTTTCCATGACCTTAAAATCGGCATGGAGCTGTTTCACAAAGTAAGCAACGATGGCCAGCAGAACGCTGCTGATAAATCCGAACAAAACGCTTAAGGTGACTTCATTTCCCATGATACCGTATTTTTAAAATTGGAAATTATTTTCAATGCTGATCGCGGGATCTTTTCCACTCGCCACCTCAAGTAATTTAGGGTATACCTGCCTGTATGCATCGCGACTCTGCAGTACGTGAAAGTCTCCGTCTTTTTTAATGTAACTCAATCCTACTAATGGACAGCCGGAAGTATTATCTATTGTATTTCCGATATGGAAGTACACGGCATCAAAAGTGGGTAAATCGGCGATTTCTATCATTCCGCGGTGCATCGGTCCGTATTTCTGGAAATACTCTTTATTCATGCCGCCCCATGTGTTCAGCCTTAATTTAAACTGACCGTTGGGAATGGCAGTTCTGCTTTTGATCTTTACCTGACGGATCTTATCCTCCAGCAGGAAACACTGGAAAATGTCATCAATATAAAGGTGGGAGAGGGTACTTTCTTTTCCCTGAGCTACCCGTATGATCTTTGTTCTCATGATTGTTTTGAATGTTTAAGTTAGAAAAGGAAATAAAAAAAAGCCTTCTCTTTCGAAGAAGGCCTTACACGGGATCTGCTTAGAAAACTTCTTCGATTTTGAGACAGTTTCCACTGGCGAAAGGGTAATAGTTTCCGTTGACCTCCTGGAAGAATTCGATGCCGATACACTGCAGTACCGAAACATTATCCTCCAGCACCGGTGCGCCGGGAAGCGCGGCGGTGATGGTATTGCCGGCGTAAGTGGAATCAAGCGGTAAATAAGGAGTATAAGTCACCACGCTCAGTTCATTATTCACCGCATCATCCG
Organism: Kaistella palustris DSM 21579; assembly: GCF_000422265.1. GTDB lineage: Bacteria > Bacteroidota > Bacteroidia > Flavobacteriales > Weeksellaceae > Kaistella > Kaistella palustris. The sequence continues at coordinate 9,777 of NZ_AULL01000013.1, read as the reverse complement.
GCTCGTAAGTTCCTGTTACCGGATTGTAGGAAAAATCTGCGATGACTGCCAATGCATGAATCAGCCTGAAATGTGTTGCACCGGAGGGAGCCGTGATCAGTTCTGTAGGATTAAATTCCGACACAATGAAATCTGCAGTATTCCTGGATACGTCGTGATTCACATCATAAGGCGCATTGAAAATACCGTTGATGGAAAGGTTCTTATTGAACTCAAATCCTACCAGATAATTTCTTTGCGTAGAAATTTCCACTTTCCGGTAACCTCTGGCTTCCGTTCCGTCTTCCAGGTTGATCTTTTTCATTACAGAAGTTAAGCGGCCGGTCACCTGGGGATCTGTAAATTTTCCCATGAGGGCAGAAAGTGCGGTTCTAACTGTTTTTCCTGCAATGGCACAGCCACCGAACTCATTCATATTTTCGCGCGTACGCTCAAACTCGGGAGCAGTTTTTACCTGTTGTGCGGTTGGTCCGCCAACCATACCGGCAAAAAATCCTTTTTGCCCTTTAATTTTGAAGTGTCTTACGTCACCGATGGTTCCGACGTATTTCATAAGACCTTTTTGTCTTGCCATGATAATTGAATTTTGAAATTAGAATTAGAAAAAAAACACTGCTGTCTAGACAGTTATAAATTTCTTGAATTATCTTTACAAAAACAATATATAAAACACTGTAAACCAATGAAATATAACGCACAAACACCAATCCGGAGGGCAGATGAAAGCAGTTTTTCTGAAAATTCTTCATCCAAATATTTTCAAATTCCGGGGATTAATACCGAAACATTTTGGATCATTGACAGAGTTTTGGATGGCGACAGCTTAATTGTGAAAGAAGAGTTTGGCCAGGAAGCCAAAGAAATCCGCCTTTATGGCCTCGATGCACCGGAAGTATATTTGAGCCGGAAGATGCGCGAGGATGAAGCGAAAAGTCATATTCCTGCAAGTCTTTTATTGCAGTACGGCCTTATGAGTTTGAATTATGTTTTACAGGTCGCTCCACCCGGAACCAAGATCACCTTGGTAACTGAAAAGAAGAATCAGCTCGACTTCTGGCTGCGCCAGCTGGCCTATGTAATTTTGCCTTCCGGCGAATGTCTGAATGAGCTTTTAATAACAAATGGCTGGGCAAAAGCCAGCCATTCCTATTACTGTTCCATGCTTCCGGAATATCAAACCTTAAACTTTCAGGCAAAGCAGCAAAAGCTCGGAATCTACCTGTTCATCGAGGTTTTCTGATTTGTTATACTTATGTTGTACTTAAAGGGGTAGGAGAGTAAGAAAGTGCCCTGTTAATGGGGCTTAGGGAAAAGGGTTGTGATAATACCTTGTTACCAGCAGTTTTTTTATTTTGTGACGTTTTGATTATATAACATTTTTCCTATTCCATTCTGAAAAATAATAAAAATTAGTCCAATCAGTACTTTTAATGACGCTGAAAATATTTCAGAATTAATTCCTATAGTATTTATATCATCTGAAATATTTTGGTTCATATTTCTAATTTTAATCAACGTAAATAATTTGTTAATAAGTTCTGGAATTGATTCAAACAATAATAGAATTCCAATTGCTAAAATTGCAACTTGTAATAAATTTTCAGAATTTAATTTTTCGAAATTTATTTTCTCGTCTAAAAATTTCTTAGGTTTTACTCTTTTAATAATTATGTCGGGATTTATTATAAGAATATAAAATACTACAACAATCGATATCACAACAATTATTAAATAAATCCAAGTTTGCAAAATTCCATTTTTACTATCGAATGGAAAAAATATATCAGAATTTATTAAGTAAGTTAACTGTTGAGGGAAAAAGTTAAAGATTAAAGTGAAGACTGAATATAGTCCAAAAACTCTAAATATTATCCGAAGTAGATTTTTTATTTCCATTGTGATTTTGTCTTGTACCAAAATAGGTTGACCTTTTTTTGGTTTAGTATTGATTCAAATTTATCATAATTTTTTAGACGCCGGAATAAAATGCGGAAAAATGTCCCGCGCTTCTGGCCCACCGATTTTCCCACATTTTATTACCGCGGGTTTTTCCGACAACATCATGCGGTTTTCCTTTTATAAGAAATATATTCAACCGGATTATATTCGAGATGAACGGCCTCGGGTGTCTTGAACTGCAGCGACCAGTGAAGTCGTTTTTCGTTGTAAATCCTGACAGCCTGAGCGATCATTTTTCTGGCTACTTCTTCATTTACGATGGAATCCTTTAAACCAAACTCATACTTCAAAATTCCGTTGACACGCTCTGCGACGGCATTTTCATAAGGATCGTACTGCTGGGTGGTACTTAGGAGAAAGCCGTTTTTCTCCGCGTACTGAGAAAAATCCGGGCAGCAATACTGTATTCCCCGGTCGCTGTGGTGAATGATGGTATTAGTGCTGTGAATGCAGTTCTTTTTTGCCATTTTCAGGGCGTCGATCACCAGCTCGGCCTTCATGTGATTCGCATAGGCGTAACCCATGATCATCTTTGAATACACGTCCGTCACCAGGGCAAGATAGGTATGCCCACCATCGGTTCTGATGTAGGTGATATCGGCCGCGAACGCCTGCTCCGCGTGCGATACCGTAATGTCTTTCAGTCGGTTAGGCGACTTGAAAAAGCCGTGTTTAGAGTCTGTGGTAATGTGGAAACGCTTGGTTTTCTTTACCAGAAGCCCTTCCCAGCGAAGGAAATCGTTGAGTGCATTTCTGCCCATTTTTATTCCTTTTGCCAGAAGAATAGGCTTGATCTCGTCGTAGAGTTTTGCTGTTCCTGTTTTTGGCTTTTCTTTTCTAACTTCCATAACGAGCTGCAGAACGGATTGTTGTTGCAATTCTAACGCTTGCTGTCTCTTAATTCTTTGATAATAAGCCTGTTTGCTCAGCCCGAGAGATTGGTAAATCCAGGATTTCTTAAAAGGTTTTAGTCCTTTAGTTTTTTCTTTTTGCGCTGGATCTCGTTTGCCAATTTCTCGGGCAAGAACTTTTTTGAGAGTTCCTTTCCTGTGACGCGTTCAAACTCGATGATGATGTCCTGCTGGAAATCCTTAATGCCCTCCAGATCGTAGATTTTGGCTTTCAGCGCTTTGATCTCGTCTTCTTTGGATTTGTACTTTTTCTCCACGGTGTAGTTGCTTAATTTCTTTTGCCAGTAGCTGATGGTGCTTCGGCTAATGTTGTACTTCTTGGAGGCAAAGTTAGCGGAAATCTGTCCGTTTGCAATTTCGGCGATGACGGAAATTTTGAACTCGAAGGAGGTTTCTTTGCCGTTTCTTTTTCGGCAGGCTTGATTTTCTGGTATGTCCATAAGTTGCTAAAAGTGTTTAATTTTTAGTCAACCTATTTTGGTACGATAGATGTTTTATGGTTGCAGATAACGTTTTGCGGCTTTGCGGCTTAAAATTACAAATCTTTTTATTAAAAACTTACTTCGGAATATCTAAAATAGTAAAAATGGCGAAAACGCCGCACTATTGCAAAACCGCTGTTAGCAGAAGTGCTTTTACTTTAATTGCCTCTTATCATCATTTATCTTGATTGGGTTTTGTCTTCCATCAAAAATATCACTTATGATAAGTAGTTCACCTTCGATTCTATATATAATCTTAAAGTTTCCACAAACCAAATATCGGTGGTTTTGATTTAGTTCGAGTAAATTAAATTCAATTTGTCCTGAATTTGGATTTTTAAGCAGTTGTTTGGCTGTAGCAAGCACGTCCTTACGAATTTTATGTGCTATTTTCTTATTAGCTTTCTTAGAATAGAAATCAAAAATATTTTTCAAATTTTCAATTGCAAAATCTGTCCATATCATTTTCATCTCTACCAATTTGCAGATGATTTTTCGAGATCTTCTTGCGACTTAAAATTTCCAGATTTAAAATCTTGTTCCGATGTTTTTATCCTGCTAATAAATTCGTCAGAAGTAAAGGGTCGGAAATCGGAATGATCTTCTTTTTCGAATCTTTTCAGAATATAATTTTCAATTTTTTCAAAAAAACTTTCGTCCTGCAATTGAGCAAGATATGTGATCAAATTTAATTTTCGAGTCTCCAAATCCATTTTAAAATATTTGAATCAAAGTTACTAATTAATTTTATACTCTCGAAGTTGTACTCGGACTTCTAGCATTTCTGCTAACGGTTTGGTATTTCTGTTGGCGGGGACGTCTTATAACAAATCTTTGTAAATATAACAAATTGAACAACTAGCGAAAATCTTTATGATAGGAACTTCCGACCCGCTAATAGAAATACTTTGTTAGCCGTAGTTTCTTTTCCTTAATTGTCATTTTCAAAAGGATCAAATAATTTATATTCAGGTTTCTTAAAATATGGATAATTAACCTTTAATATCCCTGATTTTTCATCGTCGTCAATTAAAATCATAAATGTTGGATCTTCATAAGTTCCCATGATAACATTTTCAACCTGAGTAACATCATATATTCTGTATTCCGAATTATACATATACAATGTTTGTGTGTTAATTATAAAAATCCCTTCAATTTCAAAAGCTTCAAAATTACTTTTTATTTCAGGATATTTTTTTTCAAAATGATTTTCTAATAATTCTTTATTCTCCTTAAACCATTTAATTTTTCTCTTTAATGTTTTATTATAAGGTCTTTTGCCAGAAACAAAAACGTTATAATCATTTCTTTGATTTGGCGTGTCATATCTTCCAAGTAAATGTTTGCAATCAACAATAAATATTTTTTTTGTTTTTTCAGAAATTATTATAAAATCTATCTCACCGACTTCCTCATTATTAATGTTAATATTTAAAATTGATTTTACATTTCTGTCATACATAACTTTTGTTGCTATCAATTTTTCTTCCACAGCATCGTCGAGCCATTTATCGTGTTCGTCTTCTTTTCTGTGAACATATTCTTTAAAGCATTTATTCCTTAACCATTCGTCGGGCGCTTTTCCCCAAGGAATAGAATTAGAGGCTAATTGAATAAAAGTTTCACTCCACGAATTTTTGCCAACTAATGCATAATTCTCTCCATCAATGTTCCACACAAGAATAGGTTTATATAAATATCTGTTCACCTTATAAGGTTTACAAGCTAAGTCTAAAAGTGACATTTTATTCGTCTTATCTAATGTCAATCCTTTAAAAAAAAGGTTTGCACTTAAATCGTCTGCTCCAAATAAATTTACTAGGTTTTGGGGGAAGGTTTCCCAACCTACAGCAACTACATCGCCACCTTTATCTTTATTCATTTCATGTATTGATGCAATCAAATGTCCTACATTGTCATAATCAATTCCAAAACAGTTTTTTAAAGCATTTTTGAGGTCTGTAAATCCTGCAAGTTCAGAATTATCTACAACGGCTTTTGTTAGTTGCCCTCCAGATTCTTTTGAAATATGCTGAAAAATAAAGTCATAGTGGTGCTTTCTTGAGAAAACATAGAGTCCATCTTCAAATCTTATTTCATTCGCATCTTCAATCATCGTTTGTTCCGCATATAAACTAACACAAGTCAGAATCATATCTCCTAAGAACAATAAATCATGTAATTTTTTTTCAAATCTTTCTTTGAAAGCATCATTCATTTTTTCGTCATTGTGCATATCAACTTCGCACGCTGTTTCTAAAATAAACTTTAAAATCCTTCTGTAGCTTGCAATATATTTAAAGTCGATTTCACTCCTAGAATCGTTTCTTTCATCGGAAAATTTATATACTAATTCAATACTTTGTTCGTGGAATTTAAAAATGTTTTGATAAAACCTTACCGATTTTTCATTAAAACAAATTTCTTTAAATTTTTCAATAAAATAAGAGAGACTAAAATTTATTATATCTGTAGTTTCTACTTGTGAGAATTCTTTATCTCCATATTTTTCTATTATTAAAGCAGATAATTCTTTGCGAAATTTTATTTCAGCAGATTTTTCACCTTTGAAAATTAAATATTTGTCTTTTATTATGTGTACACTCATTTGAAATTACGGCTAACGGTTGGGTATTTCTGTTGGCGGGTAATTTTTATAAGAAGTCTTTGTAAATATAACAAATTGAACAATTAGCGAAAATCTTGATGATAGAAACTTCCGCCCCGCTAATAGAAATACCGTGTTAGCGGCTGGTGATTTTAGTGATATATTTTTGAATTAAATAAATTATTAAAGCCAAACCAATTCCAATATGAGGAAGGAATGTTGGCCAAGAATCTGTAAAAAAGATTATTCCGAGAATATATTCAGAAATGATAATCAAGCCTATTATAATTATTGAAAACGTCCAGTTTAGAAAACTTTTTTTCTTTGCTAAAATGGTGATTGTTTTTGTAACCAAGAAAACAGCAATAATTGTCGGAAATAAAAACCAATAGTAAAATTCATTTTCTTTTAATAAATTTTCAATTATCATTACTTGTCTTCTTTTAATGCCGCATTTCACTTGCCGCTAACGATTGGGTATTTCTGCAAACGGGGATAAATATACCAAAATTTTATACTCGCCGGAAATTAAATTTTACGCAAAAATCTTCGATGAAAACTTCCGCCCCGTTTGTATAAATACCGTGTTGTAAGCAGCGGCAATTTCTCCAAAACAAATTCTCGAAGAAAGGGTAGACCTGAAATAATTAAAGTGCTGTCGAGAAAATCATCGTCCGCGCCGTTGCTGACAACGGTTTGCAGCTTTGCGTAGTGGCGGAAATCGAAGCACAAAACTTCAACTTTGTACTAAAGTTCAATTGAAAAACTGAACTTGAATTTAGCACTAAACCCGCCATTACGCAAAACTGCTGTTATATGCCGTTTTTTTTGTTAGTCTTTATTTCCTTTTTTAGCATTTTCGCTTCTTGTTAATAGTTGTAGATTTTCAAAAATTGTCAAACCGCCATTGTGCATAGATTTGATGTGGTCAAGTTGAAAGTCCAATTTGTTTTTACTTTTATATCCGCTTTCGGCACTAAAATAAAATCCGTCTTTGTCTGTGAATTTCTTGAAAACTTCGTCACGCAACCATTTTTCATAAGTTGGGTCTTGTTCTCTCAATTCGTGAAGTTTCAGTTTTTCGTAGCTTCTCAATTCCTTTTCTTCGGTTGGTTTTATACCTTTTCGTTGAAAAAGTTCAGGATGATTTATTCTTGATTTTGCTAAATTAATTTCTCTTAAAAATCCACGTTTATCAAAATTGAAAAACGTTTGCCATTCAATTTCGTTATTGTCCCAAATTTTATTGATAAGTTCAGTTTGCGATTTTTCGCCAAGGTCTTTCTCTATAATTTCCGAAGCAATTTTGTCAATATCATATTTTTCTCTGTCTTTCAATTCGATGAAAACAGGAACTTCGTCTTGAATGGTGTAATACTGCAAAATATCTTTGATGTCTTGCAAATGGTAAGCAGGATATTTTAAAGTTCCTTTGAAAAATTCTTCTTCAATTTGTTCTGCAAAATCTTCCAATTCGTCCTCGTCCAAAACATCTCTTTCAGTCAAATTATTTTGCTCGAAGAAACTTGGTAAAGCATTAACAAAATCGGTGTAGGATTGTAAAATATTGTCATAAACCAAAACCTCACAATTCCTTTCTATTGGTTCTTCGTCATTGTGTTGTTCCAAAAATCTGAATTGGTAAATTCCTAATGGAAAACGTTCAATGAAGTTTAATTTTTCAAGTTCTTCACGTTTTTCTGGGTCGATGATTTTATTGGTTAAAATTGCAAATTCCTCAACTTTATTGATGGCAACCAAACGCAAAATTTGTTTTTTCGTTTCTCTGTCAACTTCGTTGAAATCAATGTTGTCTTCAATAAATAATTTTTCAGGATTAATCCACGAAATACGATTTTGCCAATCGTCAACAAAACTAACAATGTAAGCTTCTTTTGTGCCGCCTGCTTTTAAACCACGCAAACCTCGACCAATCATTTGCGTCATCAAAATAGACGAAATTGTAGGTCTTGCTAAAAAGATAGATTGAACGTTTGGAACGTCAGTTCCTTCGGTCAAAATATTTACGTTGATTAAAACTTTAATTTCTTCATTTCTGAATTTTGCAATCTTATTTTTGTTGTCTTTACTCGAAATAGTTACACCTGTCGCTTGGTCTTTTACAGTTGAAATAACGTAATCAGATTTTACGCCTGCTTCTTTGAACAAAGCATTTAAAGCAATTGCATTGTCAACATTTAAAGCAAAAACAATGGTTTGTTTGTACTTTTCCTTGTTGAGAAGGTACTTGTTTACAATCGTATGATTTCTTTCGTCATTTTCGGCAATTGTTTTGGCAATTCCTTTTCCAATGCTGTCGATGTCGAAATAATTAAGTTGTTCAATTTGTTCTTCAGATAAGTCTTTAATGAAATTTAATCCTGTCGGAACTTCTTCAAAATGTGGTTCAGATAAAATTCCTAAACGGATTAATGTTCGTAAATCTATTTTATAAACGATGTCGTCTGGAAAAACTTTTTTCAACAAACCTTGTTCATTTTCCGCAGTTCTGAAAGGCGTTGCGGTTAAACCAAGCATTTGAAAATGAGAAACATTTTCTTGAATATTTTGGATTAATTTTCTGTACGTTTTTGCAGTTGCGTGATGAGCTTCGTCAATTACCAAAAATATTTCTTCGGTATTTCCTTTAATCCAATTGTTGTACAAATGATTGAAACCTGCATTCAGACTGTCTTTGCTAGAAATAATTAAATCGTCCGAAGGTCTGATGTTAATTGGTTTATCGTGAATGCCCGAAATAATTCGATAATTGAAAGAAGTTTTATTTTCAAAAATATCGTTAAAAGCCAATTTGTCTGCAAATGTACTTTTTGCTTGTTCTAAAAGTTCGTGTCTGTGAGCGAGCCAAAGCACTTTTTTACCTTTGTCCAAATAATTTTTCGCAATCCAATGTCCTGCTGTCAACGTTTTTCCGCCACCTGTTGGCAAAACCAATAAACCAGCAAATGGATTTTTGTTGGTCTTAATTATTTTTTGATTTAGGCTGTAAAAAGCTTTCTCCTGATGTTCGTACGGAACAATTCCACTTTCAGCATTTGCAATATTTATTTTTCCTGCAAAATCATATTTTACGTTTTTTTCTTTTTTATCCATTGTGTTTTTCGCTTCTGAATTTTCAGCCATTCTAAAAGTTACCGTTTCGCCTTTCTTAAACCAAGATATTTTTTTGACTTCTTCCTTTCCGCACCAAAGCGTAAGATTTTGTTTTTTGAATTGATAGTCAAATTTTGTCAGAATTTTAAAATTCCGTTTTTTGCCCATTCCAATTCTTTCCAAGAAAGTTTCATAATTTCTATAAGTCAGATTGAGTTTGTTTTTCTCAATGTCAAAAATGATTTCCTTAACAATTTCTCGGATTTCTTTTAGTTCCATAATTTAATTTCAGTCAGTTTTGTCTTTGTTGGTGGCGGTTGTTCTAAAATGGCATATAACGGTCGGGCATTGCCGAAGGATCGGCAAATAGCTGCAGGCCTAAGCCCTGGAGCCGATCTTTTGGCAATGCCCTGTTATCTGAATTTTTTGTTTATTATTCACTTCCCTAAACTACAAAAATTTTTCAGTTTTAATTCCGAAAAGGTAGGTTTTATTTCTGTTTTATATTTTGCAAAACCCCGCTTTGCGAAGTTTAAAAAAGAAAACGGAAAAAAATACCCTCAAAAAAGGGGAAGGTGAAATCACCCAAAATTAACCGGAGCCTTGACTTTGTCATAATTTTCGGGTAACTTAGCCAAACTTAACGGCGAGTATTCGCTTTGAAAGTGAAACTTTCAGACAAAGTTCTCTTTGTAAGTTT
>NZ_AULL01000012.1 GCF_000422265.1 Kaistella palustris DSM 21579 | reverse complement strand
CAAAATTTAGAACGCCATAAGGATAGAGTTCGGGAAAATCTCTTGAGCGAAATAGGTGAAATAAAACGAAGACAACGGACTGCCGATGTAGAACCTGTCTTTGCACATATCAAATCTAACCGGAACTTCAAACGTTTTACGCACATCGGAATAGAAAAAGCGGAATTAGAGTTCGGATTACATGCTTTAGCACACAATCTAAGAAAGAAAAGTGCTTAAAAGGAGCACTTTTTTAGACTATTCTAAAAAAAGCACACCTATCCCAATTTAAAATCTTAAAACTGAATAAAAAAAGCCGCCTCAAATTTTATTTTGAGACGGCTTCTTCATTTTAAAAAAGATTCTGATGAATATATTAACCGACAAAGATCTCCAACTAAAAACCATCCCAAACCTCTCCTGGCTTCCCTGGATCGGCTCCAACTATTTTAAAAACACCAGCCGCCTGCTGATCATCGGTGAATCACAATACGCGAAGGGAGAAACTGCAGCAGCCTTTCAGGAAGATTTAGCCCGGGTAAATGGGATTGATTTTACCAGGAATTCGGTTTTGCAAACCCAGATTCAAAATCATTATAAGCATCCGGCATTGGATAATCTGCTGAAAGCGCTTGTGGGAAATGCATCAATCGGCAAAGAGAAATTGTGGAAGGAAATTGCTTTCTATAATTTTGTGCAGCGCGTGATGGATTACAGCAGTTTTAACGGAAAAAAAACGGAACAACCTACCATCGCAGATTTTGATGAAGGTTGGAAAGTTTTTGTCGAGGTGGTGAAAATTCTGAAACCGACCGACTGTATTTTTATCGGAGTGAGTGCCGCTATGCCTTTTGAGCGGATGATGGATCGGCTGAATATTAAACGAACGGACAGAACCGCACATGCTAAAATCGGCAATACAACTCCGATGTCGGCATCAATAGAAATTGAAGGTCATACAACTAAGATTTCTTTTGTAAGACATTCTTCGGCTTATTTTTCGGCGGAAGAATGGACTCCATTTCTGGCAAAACAGCATGGAAAGATTATCGAAGAACTCACCAAATATATATTGTAACAAATACCGGTTCGAAAAAGTTGGGATCTGCATTTTACGTCAATGTCTGCAAATCGGAAGTTCCGGCGGTGATGGACGCGAGCGAAGCGAGCGCAGAAATGAGTGATTTCATTTTTGATTGATTATTTAGCATCCAGATAAAATCCCAGTAAATCGATGAAGGTTTCGGGCTAAAAGGCAATTTTTCTAGTCGCGCGAGCGAAGCGAGCGCTAAAAGTGTGTCGGATGCGTGCGAACAGTTCTTTAAACGGCGTTGTCGAAAGGCGAAGCGGGCGCCGAAAAGTGTGCTGGGTGCATCCGAAAATCATAAACCGCGTTGTTCTGAATGCGCTGCGAGCGAAGCGAGCGCAGAAAAGAGTGCCAATCTTTTTGTATTGCTCTTTTGCTCACGTTGTGGAAAAGCAGGCGCGAGCGAAGCGAGCGCCGAAAAGAGTGCTAAGTTCTTCTTACAATTCTTCACATGTGCTGTGAAAATAAAAGGTGCGAGCGAAGCGAGCGCAAAAAAGAGTATCGAATTTGTCTGTGTAGTTTTCTGAATGGATTTGAGGAATTGTAGCGCGAGCGAAGCGAGCGCAAAAAAGAGTGCTAATCTTTTTGTATTGCTCTTTTGCTCACGTTGTGGAAAGGCAGGTGCGAGCGAAGCGAGCGCAAAAAGTAATGCTAATCTTTTTCTATTGTTCTTTGCTCATGTTGTGGAAACGTAGGCGCGAGCGAAGCGAGCGCCGAAAAGTAATACAGTCATCTTCATTCTTCTTTCCCATCTTTAGTTTCAAAAACGACCTACGCCCCGACCTGAGTGGAGCTCTTTTTTGCGCAACGAAGTGGAGCAAAAAAAGCGGGAACGGAGGGCGGAAAAAGGCGCCCCAAAAAAAATCCCCGTCCAAAGCTGGTTGAACGGGGATTTATATGTAAAAAAACGCCTGCTGATTATGCCTGTACGTTGTTTTGTCCTAATACGAATGGTTCGATCTCTTTGATCTCTCCGAACTGCTGCTCATAGTTGGCAATGTTCTGCTGCAAAGCATTCATCACTCTTTTGGCGTGTAGCGGCGCAAGAATCACTCGTGATCTTACGTTAGCCTGCTGAACGCCCGGCATCATCTGAATGAAATCTACCACGAACTCTGAAGGTGAATGGTTTACAAGTGCAAGGTTGCAATATACTCCTGCAGCCACCATTTCATTAAGGTTGATATTGATGTTGTTTGGATCCTGGTTTTGGTTAGGATTCTGGTTGTTTTGGTTGTTGTCCATTTGTTTTAATATTTTAAATTATAAATTTTAGATTTTGATGATAGATGACAGACGAATAGATAATAGACGATACTTTAAAAAGAAGTTTAGAATCTATTATCTATCCGTCTATTATCTAATGTCTTTTTTTAGTTAAGGTCTTCGAATTCTTTTTTGGAACCTACGATTACGTTCTGGTAATCTTTCAGACCTGTACCTGCAGGGATTCTGTGGCCCACAATTACATTTTCTTTCAGACCGCTCAGGTAATCTACTTTTCCGGAAACCGCTGCTTCGTTCAATACTTTGGTAGTTTCCTGGAAAGAAGCCGCGGACATGAATGATTTTGTTTGAAGCGCTGCTCTTGTAATACCCTGTAAAACCGGTGTAGCGGTTGCAGGCAAGGCTTCGCGAACTTCCACCAACGCAAGATCTTCACGACGAAGTTTTGAATTTTCGTCTCTCAGTTCTTTGGTGGTGATCATCTGTCCTGGCTTGAATTCTTTGGAATCACCGGCTTCGGTTACTACTTTCAGACCAAACACTCTGTTGTTTTCTGCTAAGAAATCGCCTTTGTGTTCCAGTGCACCCTCAAGGAATTGTGTATCACCTCCATCAACGATCGAAACTTTGGTCATCATCTGACGGACAATAATTTCGAAGTGTTTGTCGTCGATTTTTACACCCTGAAGTCGGTATACTTCCTGGATCTCATTTACCAAATATTCCTGAACGGCGGTTGGGCCTTTAATTTTCAGAATATCATCCGGCGTAATGGAACCGTCGGAAAGTGGTGAACCCGCTCTCACAAAGTCATTTTCCTGTACCAAAATCTGGTTCGAAAGTTTTACTAAATATTTGGAGATCTCGCCAGTCTTAGCTTCCACGATCAATTCGCGGTTACCACGCTTGATTTTTCCATAAGAAACTACACCGTCGATTTCTGTTACTACAGCGGGGTTCGAAGGATTTCTTGCTTCGAAAAGTTCGGTTACCCTTGGCAAACCACCCGTGATATCTCCGGATTTCGCGGACTTTCTTGGGATCTTGATCAGGACTTTACCGGACTTAATTTTCTCACCATCATTTACCATAAGGTGGGCACCAACCGGCAGGTTATAGGCTTTTTGCTCTACGCCTTTGGCATCTACAACTTTAAGTGTCGGCACGGCTTTCTTGTTTCGGGACTCGGAAATTACTTTCTCTTCGAAACCTGTCTGCTCATCGATCTCCAACTGGAAGGAAATACCCTGGATGATGTCTTCATACTCTACCTTACCGGCAGATTCTGCAATAATTACCGCGTTATACGGATCCCAGCGTGCAATGGTGTCACCTTTGCTTACTTTGTCGCCCGGTTTTACAAGCAACTCAGAACCATAAGGAACGTTTGCCACCATAAGCGGTGTACGCAACGCATTGTCGGAAACCAAACGGAATTCCGTTGAACGGGAAACCAGGATCTCCACTTTTTTACCTTCATCATTTTCGGAGGTTACAGTTCTTACTTCGTCCATTTCCACGATACCGTCGCGACGTGCAACGATGGATGGATTTTCGGAAATATTCCCTGCTGTACCACCCTGGTGGAAGGTTCTAAGAGTAAGCTGTGTTCCCGGCTCACCAATTGACTGTGCGGCAATAACTCCTACAGCTTCACCCATGTGAATTGGTTTTCCAGTGGCAAGGTTACGGCCGTAACACGCGGCACAGATTCCTTTTTTGGCTTCACAGGTTAATGGAGAACGAACTTCTACAAGATCAATTCCTGCACTTTCGATCACTTTCGCCAGTGCTTCATTGATCAGCTGATCGGCTTCTACAAGGATCTCATCACTTTCCGGGTGATAGATATTATGCAGAGAAACACGACCTAATATTCTTTCGGAGATACGTTCAACGATCTCGTCATTTTTCTTTAACGGAGAAACTTCAACACCTCTTAAGGTACCACAGTCGTTCTCGGTAATGATCACATCCTGCGCCACATCAACCAGTCTTCTGGTAAGGTAACCGGCATCGGCAGTTTTCAGTGCGGTATCCGCAAGACCTTTACGGGCACCGTGGGTAGAGATAAAATATTCCAAAATCGAAAGACCTTCTTTAAAGTTGGCCACAATCGGGTTTTCAATGATCTCTGCACCTGTGGAACCTGCTTTCTGAGGTTTGGCCATCAGTCCACGCATTCCGGAAAGCTGACGGATCTGTTCTTTGGAACCCCTTGCTCCGGAATCAAGCATCATATACACTGAATTAAACCCACCCTGGTCGGTCTTCATCCTGCTCATGATCATTTCAGTTAAACCGGCGTTGGTATTGGTCCAAACGTCGATCACCTGGTTGTATCTCTCAGTATCTGTAATAAGACCCATGTTATAGTTGGCCTTAATTTCATCTACATTTTCTACAGCAGTGGCGATCATGGTTTTCTTTTCCTCCGGAATGGCGATATCACCTAAACTAAAGGACAGACCACCTTTGAAGGCGTTTGCATATCCCAGATCCTTCATATCGTCCAGGAACTGTACGGTAGTCGGGAAGTCTGTATCGGCCAAAATTCTACCGATGACATTTCTTAATGATTTCTTGGTCAGAAGTTCATCAATATAACCAACTCCCTGCGGAACAATCTGGTTAAAGAGAATTCTTCCGACGATGGTATCTACCAATTTAGTCACAAGTTCGCCGTTTTCCTTTACAGGAACTCTACAACGCACTCTGGCATTAAGAGAAACCATACCTTCAGCATAAGCGATCTCCACTTCCTCCGGTGAATAGAAGGCAAGACCTTCGCCTTTCACCTTATGATCTTCGGTGGAACGCAATTCTTTGGTCATATAATAAAGACCCAAAACCATGTCCTGAGAAGGTACAGTAATTGGTGAACCATTTGCCGGGTTCAGAATATTCTGGGAACCTAACATGAGAAGCTGCGCCTCCAAAATAGCTTCAGGTCCCAGAGGAAGGTGAACAGCCATCTGGTCACCATCGAAATCCGCGTTGAATGCCGTAGTTACCAATGGGTGAAGCTGGATTGCTTTTCCTTCGATCATTTTTGGCTGGAACGCCTGGATCCCCAATCTGTGAAGCGTAGGTGCCCTGTTCAAAAGAACCGGGTGACCTTTCATCACGCTTTCCAGAATATCATAAACTACAGGTTCTTTTCTGTCGATGATTCTTTTGGCAGATTTCACGGTTTTTACAATTCCTCTTTCGATCAGTTTTCTGATGATGAACGGTTTGTAAAGTTCCGCGGCCATATCTTTAGGAATACCACATTCGTGCAACTGTAGGTTTGGACCTACGACGATTACCGAACGTGCTGAGTAATCCACACGTTTACCCAAGAGGTTCTGACGGAAACGACCTTGCTTACCTTTCAGTGAATCTGAAAGTGATTTCAACGGTCTGTTGGATTCCGATTTTACGGCAGAAGATTTTCTGGTGTTATCGAATAATGAATCTACAGATTCCTGCAGCATTCTTTTTTCGTTTCTAAGGATTACTTCCGGAGCTTTGATTTCCAAAAGTCGCTTCAAACGGTTATTTCTGATGATTACACGACGGTAAAGATCATTTAAATCTGAAGTCGCGAAACGCCCACCATCCAATGGAACCAACGGTCTCAGTTCTGGCGGAATTACAGGAAGCACGCGCATGATCATCCACTCAGGTTTGTTGATCATTCTTGTATTTGCCCCTCTGATGGCTTCGACTACATTCAGTCTTTTTAAAGCTTCGGTTCTTCTCTGTTTTGAAGATTCGTTGTGCGCTTTGTGACGAAGATCGAATGACAATGTATCGAGATCGATTCTTCTTAATAATTCCTCAACCGCTTCAGCACCCATTTTGGCGATAAATTTGTTTGGATCGGCATCATCCAGATATTGATTTTCTGCAGGAAGCGTTTCCAGAACATCCAGATATTCTTCTTCTGTTAAGAATTCTTTATCATCGAAATCGGAACCGTCGGCTCTCTTGGCCATACCTTGCTGAATAACGACATATCTTTCATAATAAATGATCATGTCGAGTTTCTTGGACGGCAATCCTAAAAGGTAACCGATCTTGTTCGGCAATGAACGGAAGTACCAGATATGAGCCACAGGAACAACCAGACCAATGTGGCCGATCCGCTCGCGGCGTACTTTCTTTTCGGTAACTTCTACCCCACAACGGTCACACACGATCCCCTTGTAACGGATTCTTTTGTATTTACCGCAAGCACATTCGTAATCCTTTACAGGACCAAAAATTTTCTCGCAGAACAAACCGTCTCTTTCAGGTTTGTGGGTTCTGTAGTTGATGGTTTCCGGTTTCAAAACTTCGCCGCGGGAATCCTGCAAAATAGATTCGGGAGAAGCTAAACCGATCGTAATTCTATCGAAATTACTTGTTTTATTTTTATTTGACATTTGATTTTATTTAGATTAAAAGATTGAGAGATTGGAGATATGAGACTTTTTAAATCTCACATCTCACGCCTTAATATCTCAAGTCTATTCCTCAAGTCTTACGTCCAGACCTAATCCCTGTAACTCATGGAGCAATACATTGAAGGATTCAGGAATACCCGGTTCAGGCATTGCTTCTCCTTTGGCAATTGCTTCGTAAGTTTTTGCTCTACCAATCACGTCATCGGACTTCACGGTAAGGATCTCTCTAAGGATATTTGATGCACCGAAAGCTTCGAGTGCCCAAACCTCCATCTCACCAAATCTCTGTCCACCGAACTGCGCTTTACCACCAAGAGGCTGCTGCGTAATCAGTGAGTATGGTCCGATCGATCTTGCGTGCATTTTATCATCAACCATGTGACCTAATTTCAACATGTAAATGATACCAACTGTTGCTGGTTGCGAGAATCTCTCGCCGGTACCACCATCATACAGATAAGTGCTTCCGAATTCCGGCAATCCGGCCTGGTTGGTATACTCGGTGATCTGATCGATGTTGGCTCCGTCGAAGATCGGCGTGGCAAATTTTAATCCTAATTTTTTACCGGCCCAGCCAAGTACAGTTTCGTAAATCTGCCCGATGTTCATACGCGAAGGTACACCCAGCGGGTTCAGAACGATGTCAACCGGCGTTCCGTCTTCAAGGAAAGGCATATCCTCCTCGCGAACGATTCTGGATACAATTCCTTTGTTACCGTGGCGACCCGCCATTTTATCACCCACATTCAGTTTACGTTTTTTAGCGACGTATACTTTAGCAAGTTTAATGATCCCTGCAGGTAATTCATCACCAATTGAAATTGCGAATTTCTCACGGTTCTTAATTCCCTGAATGTCGTTGAACTTAATTTTATAGTTGTGAATCAGCTGCTTCACGAGTTCATTTCTGTCTGCATCAACAGTCCAGTCTGCACCGCTTACATTTACATAATCCTCAACACTTTGAAGAAGTTTGGTTGTAAACTTCACACCTTTTCCGATGATTTCTTCATTAAGGTCGTTGTTTACACCCTGAGAAGTTTTACCGTTTACCAGCGTTCCCAATTTTTCGAGAAGGATATTACGCAACTCATCGAATTTCGATTTGTAGGTATTTTCAATCTCCTCGAGTTTGAGTTTTTCCTCGCTTCTTTTCTTTTTGTCTTTGATGTTTCTTGAGAACAATTTCTTGTTGATGACAACTCCTCTTAATGAAGAATCCGCTTTCAATGAAGCATCTTTCACATCACCGGCTTTATCACCGAAGATTGCTCTCAATAATTTCTCTTCAGGTGTTGGATCAGATTCCCCTTTTGGAGTGATCTTACCGATCATAATGTCGCCAGGTTTTACCTCGGCACCAATTCTGATCATGCCGTTTTCATCGAGATCTTTTGTTGCTTCTTCAGAAACGTTTGGAATATCTGCAGTCAGTTCTTCCATACCCAGTTTGGTATCACGAACCTCAAGCGAGTATTCATCAACGTGAATTGAAGTAAACCAGTCCTCACGAACTACTTTTTCATTGATAACGATCGCATCCTCAAAGTTATACCCTTTCCAAGGCATGAAGGCTACGACAAGGTTTCTACCCAAAGCAAGTTCGCCGTTCTCAGTTGCGTAACCATCACAAAGAACCTGACCTTTCTGCACTTTCTGACCTACTCTTACGTTTGGTCTCAAGGTAATGGTCGTACTCTGATTCGTTTTACGGAACTTGGTAAGTTTATAAGTTTTGGTTGATGAATCAAATGATACCAGATCATCATCTTCACTTCTTTCATATTTAATGGTAATGCGGTCAGCATCTACATATTCCACCACACCATTACCTTCTGCATTGATCAGAATCCTGGAGTCGGTAGCAACCTGTTTTTCAAGACCTGTACCTACGATCGGAGCTTCGGGTTTCAATAACGGAACTGCCTGACGCATCATGTTGGATCCCATCAGCGCACGGTTCGCATCATCATGTTCCAGGAATGGAATCAAAGATGCAGAAATACCGGAGATCTGGTTTGGTGCCACGTCGATCAAATCAACCTGCTGTGGCTCAACTACCGGATAATCACCATCTAAACGGGCGATTACTCTTTCTGTAGAGATCGTTCCGTCTTCGTTCATTTCCACGTTGGCCTGTGCAATTACCTTATCTTCTTCGTCTTCAGCATTAAGGAAAACGGCTGTCGTTTTAAGATCTACTTTACCGTTGGTTACTTTTCTGTAAGGCGTTTCAATAAATCCTAAACTGTTGATCTTCGCATAAATCCCTAAAGATGAAATCAAACCAATGTTTGGTCCCTCAGGAGTTTCGATCGGACAAATTCTACCGTAGTGTGTATGGTGAACGTCACGAACCTCGAAACCGGCTCTTTCTCTTGATAAACCGCCAGGCCCCAGGGCAGAAAGTCTACGCTTGTGCGTGATTTCTGAAAGCGGATTGGTCTGGTCCATGAACTGAGAAAGCTGGTTCGTACCAAAGAACGAGTTAATTACTGAGGTTAAAGTCTTTGCATTTACAAGGTCAATCGGCGTGAAGATCTCGTTATCTCTAACGTTCATTCTCTCACGAATCGTTCTTGCAATTCTGGAAAGACCTACACCGAACTGGCCGGATAGCTGCTCACCTACTGTTTTAATCCTTCTGTTGGACAGGTGATCGATGTCATCAACTTCCGCTTTAGAATTTACCAACTCGATCAAGTGTCTCACGATCGAAATGATGTCTTCTTTAGTTAAAACTTCAGTTTTTTCAGGAATATTTAAGCCTAATTTTTTATTTAATCTGTATCGGCCAACTTCTCCTAAAGAGTAACGCTGTTCTGAGAAAAAGAGTTTTTCGATGATACCTCTTGCTGTTTCCTCATCTGGCGGATCTGCATTACGCAACTGACGGTAAATATATTCTACCGCTTCTTTTTCGGAGTTGGTCGGATCTTTCTGTAAAGTATTCTGAATGATAGAGAACTCGTTTGAATTTTCTTTGTGGATCAAAATTGATTTCACGCCGGCGTCCAGAATAAGATCTAAATGTTCTTTTTCCAGAATCGTTTCACGGTCAAGGATGATCTCATTTCTTTCAATAGAAACCACTTCACCTGTATCTTCATCTACGAAATCCTCGAACCAGGTGTTCAGAACTCTCGCAGCTAAGGTTCTTCCTTCTACTTTTTTCAGGGCAGCTTTGGAAACTTTCACTTCCTCCGCAAGGTCGAAAATCTGAAGGATATCTTTATCGGATTCGTAACCGATAGCTCTTAACAATGTTGTTAAAGGTAATTTTTTCTTTCTGTCGATATACGCAAACATAACGTTGTTGATGTCTGTCGTAAATTCCATCCAGGATCCTTTGAAAGGAATAATTCTGGAATAATACAGTTTTGTTCCGTTGGCGTGATAAGTCTGACCGAAAAATACACCTGGAGATCTGTGTAACTGAGTTACGATCACACGCTCAGCACCATTAATAATAAATGAACCGGACGGAGTCATATAAGGAACCGGACCTAAATACACATCCTGTACAACAGTCTGGAAATCTTCGTGTTCCGGGTCAGTACAGTACAGTTTTAGTCGGGCTTTCAGGGGAACTGAATAGGTCAGTCCTCTTTCCACACACTCATCGATGGAGTAACGAGGGGAATCTACCAGATAATCCAGGAATTCCAGTACGAACTGGTTTCTGGAATCTGTGATAGGGAAATTTTCTTCAAAGGTTTTGTACAGGGATTCGTTGAGTCTCTGCTCCGGAAGGGTATCCAACTGGAAAAAATCTTTGAAAGATTGGATCTGAATGTCCAAAAAGTCAGGCGTTTCAATTTTCCCTTTGGCTGTAGAGAAATTGATTCTTTCGTTTCCCTGAGTTTTAGCGACTGCTTTAGATTTACTCATAAAAATTTTAAAGAATGAAGGGGTTAAAAAATATTTTGTTTAAAAAATATCAGGTTCAGAGTAGAGATCTGTAGATGAGAGAAAATGAGACAAAAAGAACAGATGGTGAAAACTTTGGCGCAGTTATCTGATTAATTCTTTTTAAAAGTCCCTGATCAGTTATCTATCAGTCTTTTATCTAAAACCTAACTGCAACGCCGGTATATCTTTTCACGGAGTAGTGCAAAATATTTTTTTCTTTTGGCGGCAAAAAGCACGAGACCGGAAAACACAGAAAATTCTCTTCATTCACAGATGAAAAGAGTTTATAATGGTGTTTCGTTTAGTTGTATGTAATTTGATGCGCCAAAAGGAGTGCAAATATACAACATTTCAAACTGAAATGCAAGCGGTTGGTCGAAAATAAAATATCCTGCGCAACATGGTTTGTATATGGCCGAAGTCGTAACTTTTACAGGTAGACAAATATTTATTCCGAACAAAATTTCAAAAAAAATTCCGCCCTGATTCTCATCGGGACGGAATTGATATAAAGTGTATCGGAAATGAATTATTTCAATTCTACTTCAGCACCAGCTTCTTCAAGTTGTTTTTTCAACGCTTCAGCTTCGTCTTTAGAGATACCTTCTTTGATTGCAGTCGGAGCTGAATCTACCATATCTTTAGCTTCTTTAAGTCCTGCACCGGTTAAGTCTTTAACCAATTTCACAACTGCTAATTTAGAAGCACCTGCAGCTTTAAGAATTACGTCGAATTCTGTTTTTTCTTCAGCAGCGTCAGCACCTGCACCACCTCCGGCAGCAACAGCTACAGCAGCTGGTTCGATTCCGTACTCATCCTTAAGGATTGCAGCTAATTCATTTACGTCTTTTACAGTAAGGTTTACAAGCGTTTCCGCTAAGTTTTTTAAATCTGACATTTTACTAATGTTTTAATTTGTTGAACGATTTATTTTGATTTTTTTTTGAGTCTGATTACTCTGCACTTGGTGCATCATTGGTTTCGGCATTTGCCTCAGGAGCAGCTTCCGCAGCCGGAGCTTCTTCTGTTTTTGCTTCTTCAGCGGCCGGAGCTGTTTCTTCCGCTTGAGCGTCGTTGGTTTCCGGTTTGTTCTGAAGGGCAGAAAGTACATTTCTAAGCGGCGACTGAAGCAATGTGATGATTTCACCAATCATTTCTTCTCTTGACTTGATGTTTACAAGTGTCTCAAGATTCTCATCACCTACATAGAAAGTTTCCTGTAAATAAGCTGATTTCAAAGCAGGGATTTCTGCTTTCTTTCTGAAACCCTGGATCAACTTTGCCGGAGCATTCGCTGTTTCAGAGATCATCAGTGCAGAATTTCCTTTGAAACTCTGGAACATTTCTGAGTAATCTACTCCTTCCATCTGTTCCATTGCTTTTTGCAGCAAAGTATTCTTTACAACTTTCATTGTAATGTTCTGCTTAAATGCCTGTCTTCTGAAATCTGAAGTCGCAGCAGCATTCATTCCTTCCAGATTTGCTACATAGACCACTTTCGCGTCCTGCAACATATCTTTAATATCTTGTATTACTAATACTTTATCTTCTTTTGTCATTGTTCTTCAGATTTTAGTTTACAGATTTAGTATCAATTGCAATACCCGGGCTCATGGTAGAAGACAAGTAAATGCTCTTTACATAAGTTCCTTTAGCTGCAGTAGGTTTCAATTTAACCAATGTCTGAATCAGTTCAGCAGCATTTTCTCTGATTTTCTCAGCTTCGAAAGATACTTTACCGATTCCAGCGTGGATGATACCGTATTTGTCTACTTTGAAATCGATCTTACCCGATTTTACTTCAGATACGGCTTTACCGATATCCATAGTTACAGTTCCTGATTTTGGGTTTGGCATTAAACCTCTTGGTCCTAATATTCTACCCAATGGACCTAATTTACCCATAACTGCAGGCATGGTAACGATCACATCAACATCTGTCCAACCGTCTTTAATTTTTTGCAAGTATTCGTCAAGACCTACGTAATCAGCACCAGCTTCTTTAGCTTCTGCTTCTTTATCCGGAGTTACAAGGGCAAGAACTTTTACGTCTTTACCGGTACCGTGTGGCAGAGATACAACACCTCTTACCATTTGGTTTGCTTTTCTTGGATCTACACCTAACCGCACAGCGATATCAATAGATGCATCGAATTTTGCAAAATTCACTTCTTTCACTAAAGCAGAAGCTTCGGTAAGGTTGTAAATTTTATTTTTTTCTATTTTGCTTAAAGCTTCTTTTTGCTTTTTTGTCAGTTTTGCCATTTCTATAAGTTTTAAGCGTTAGTTGGTTTAGTTCCTGTTACTCTTAAGCCCATAGATCTTGCAGTTCCTGCTACCATGGTGAGTGCACCATCAATTGTAAAGCAGTTTAAGTCTGTCATTTTATCTTCGGCAATTTTTTTAACCTGATCCCAAGATACAGAACCCACTTTTAAGCGGTTTGGTTCACCTGAACCTTTTTTCTGCTTAGATGCTTCCAGTAACTGGATTGCAGCCGGTGGCGTTTTGATAACGAATTCAAAAGATTTGTCTTCGTATACCGTAATCACTACAGGTAAAACCTGTCCCGGTTTATCTTGAGTTCTTCCGTTAAATTGCTTACAAAACTCCATAATATTCACACCTGCCGAACCCAATGCTGGACCAACTGGTGGAGAAGGGTTTGCTGCTCCTCCTTTTACCTGGAGCTTAACCATTTTAAAGACTTTTTTAGCCATTTTTGTTTTTTAAAAAATTAAGAAATTTATGAATGTGGAAGCATTTATAAATTTGCAGAGAGTTGTCTCACCTAACTACTCTACATTTCGGATTGCAAAATTAAGAATATTTTTTAATCCTGCAAGGTAAGATGTTGATTTTTAATAAGAATTTTATACTAAAACAAATAACCGCCTGGTGAAAAGCGGTTAATTTATGGTTTAAATTTTTCAGTTATTAACTGTCACTTTCTTTACAGTTTTTCCCTTCGTGCCGGAAATTGTAACCATATAAATTCCCGGTCGCAATGATACAGGGATTTCCGTTAAACCTGAAATATCCTGCGTTTTTCGAAAAACAGTTCTGCCGGTCACGTCGGTCACCATAATAGCTGCATTCTGAAAACTGGAGGGTGACTTTATCTTCAGAAGATTCCGGACAGGATTCTCGATCGTAATTTGATTCAGGGAATTTTCATTCGTAGCTAAAGTCGTCGTGTTTAAAATCTCATTCAGTGCAAACTGTACATTCTGGGCATCGAGTGTCACATGATCTTCATTAACGGACGGAACTGAATATGCCGCAAATGGAGTCACCGAAGAAGTGGTGACCGGTGCATAGTAATCAGCGGTATTCGAAACGGCAAGTGAACTCAGTGTTGGAATAAAATCGAAATTTAAAATATTCAGGTTATTCAGAAACTCGGTCAGCAAAGCATTTCCTTCGGCAAAAGCAGCGAATTTCGCAATATCGAACCTGCCGCCTGGCGCCGAATCCAGCCCGTCGGATGTGGCCGGAGATTTAGAACTGGCCATACTCTCATAAAAGGTGATCCAGAAGAGGATCCACTGCTGTCCTTTGAAATGACTCACTTCTAAAGTCTGATTCTTAGCAGGCGTAAAATTAAGTTTAATAATCGCCCTTTGTGTGCCCGAGGTGTTAAAGGTGTGATCCAGCACCGTCATTCCGGGAGTTCCGGTCGTGGTTCCGTTTCCGGCCCCATTGGCGATCGCTACATTTCTTGTGTTTTGTGGGAAACCCATTGTATTTAATTCATTCTGGAACGCTGCGCGAAAACCGGGCGCACCAACCGGCAGGAGAAGCGAAGTATCAAACTCAGTTGCACTTCCGTTTTGCAAATGCGCCTCAAAATGATCGAGAAGCATTTCCTTAGCAGCCGGACTCTTCAGCATGCCGTTTACAATTTCCTGCATGGTAAGGTCACCCAAGGGACCGAAACCCATATAATTGAAAAGATGCTGAAAACCGACAGGTACATTGGCACCCAGATGCGGTGCATCAAAGGAAAGATAAAGCCGTGCGTCATGCGACATGCCATTCAGCTCCATATATCGCAGCGCGTATCTCGTAATAAGCCCACCCATGCTTGGACCTATCACCACATTTTTGGCTGCTCCTGCTTTTTGCGCATTGATTACATTTAACAGTTCTGCGAGGATCATGGCGTTCCTCTGTATGTAGTCTACGCCGCCATCGATAATAGTTATGCCATCAGGTCTGGTATATTTTGGGAAATTAAGGACAATGATATCATAACCCTGCGCACGAAGCACGTCGCCAAGATTTTGATTGGTTCCGTAATTGAGGAGGTTGTAAATATCGGTAGTATTTCTGGTGTCGCCGGGATCAAAACCATCAACTAAAATGATCGGTTTATCCAGAACGCCATCTACACTGTCCAAAAAAACCTCATACTCGCCTTTTCCGGTGAACGAAGCATTTTCACCATAACCCTGATAAGGAATCGTGGAGGAAATGGTCGTCACCACATTAGGCCGGAACGCAGAATCGTTATGGTTTTCAGCGGCCCTTTTCTGATATTTAACGTTAAGACTGAAGGATTGATCCAAAACCCGGCCATCAGTAAAATATAGTTTATATGGAATTGTCTTGACACCGTTTGATGAAAACTTTAGCACAAAAGGCACACCGACATTAATTTTTTGCCAGCCGTTTTCGGATTTAATTTCTACCGCTGAAATATGCCGGTCGGTCGTGTTGAATACCAGGTCATTTTCCAGCAGAAACTTCACTTCATTATTTGTGGCCTTTCCAAGGATGGGCGCAAGAATATTGATCTGATGCTTATCGAAGACAGCGCCGGATGCATCTTTTACTTCAAACTGGTCATCACTGTTGAGAGCGACTTTATTCAGTTTCAAAGCATCTGAATTTATATTTTCAAAGTCAGCCGTAAGCAGCGAGAGCGGAATATAATCTTTACTAAATCCAAGATTGGCTTTTTTCTGAATAAAGTCAACTTTTGGCAGGCGGTCCAGAAAATCGGCACGCTGCATTTCATGATAAATCTGAAGAAATTTCGTCGCGGAAACCCCCTCATTTTTCAGATTCGTGGCATCCGAAACGGGGTAAACTCTGTCATAAAGGATTTTTGTTTCAGAAGATTTCGCAAGGAGATCATAGTTTTTGCTCTGGCCAAAAACGGAACAGACACACAAAACTAAGATCAGAAGTGTAAATTTTGATTTCATCTTATTTGGTTTTAAAGACGAAGCTACAAAATAAATGACTTGAGTATTTAAATTCCGGCGAAAATAAACGGCTGTTAAAACGCTTAATTATCTGCTTCCCAGGTTTTTCGGGACTTGGAACACATTTTTTACCTGGTAATTTGTTGCTGTTTCCTTTTCATTAAACAAAAAAAAGAACCAATAAAATTGATTCTTTTAATAAAATATAAAATTTTGTGTTATACTTTTTCCACCTGCATGTAGCTGAGTTCCATGGGTGTTTTTCTTCCGAAAATCATTACAGAAACTTCGATCTTCTTTTTGTCTTCATGCAGTTTTTCTACCGTTCCGTTGAATCCGTTGAAAGGACCATCGATCACTTTTACGTTCTCACCAACGACGAAAGGTATTGCAGTTTCCACAGCGAATTCGGAAAGTTCATCCATTCTGCCAAGCATTCTGTTCACCTCTACTTTACGCATCGGTACGGGATCTCCGCCTTTGGTTAAACTTAAAAATGAAATTACGCCGGGAATATTTTTAATGATGTGCGGGATCTCACCTACCAGATTAGCTTCTACCATCAAGTAACCGGGATAATAAGGTTTTTCTTTCGGCACCTTTTTCCCGTTTCTCATCTGGATCACTTTCTCCATCGGGATGACCACCTGGGTAACGAAATCTTCGAAACCGTGGTGCTTCATTTCATTCTCAATATAGGTTTTCACCTTATTTTCCTGCCCGCTGATGGATTTCAGTACATACCACTTCAAGTCACTCATTGGATAATACTTTTAATTGAACAGGTTAATAAAAACAGATAAGAAATTGGCAATTGATTTACTGAAAAGAGAATCCACGCCAAACGTGAAGAGGGCTAAAATTACAGTTCCGATAGTCACCACAATTGTTGAAGACTGAAGCTCCGGCCATTTCGGCCATTCTACCTTATCTTTGAATTCTGTGTAAGAACCTTTTAAAAAATCAACTAAGCTCATTATCATTTTTTTGCACGGGCACAAGGACTCGAACCCTGATCAACGGTTTTGGAGACCGGTATCCTACCATTGGACGATGCCCGTAGATTAAAAAAAGTTCCGTAGTTTCCCTACGGAACTTTATTATTTAATTAGAAATTAATCTAAGATTTCAGTTACCTGACCTGCACCAACTGTTCTACCACCTTCTCTGATCGCAAATCTAAGACCTACGTTAAGAGCGATTGGCTGCAACAATTCTACAGTGATTGTTAAGTTGTCTCCTGGCATTACCATTTCTACACCTTCCGGTAAGAAGATCTCACCTGTAACGTCTGTAGTTCTTACGTAGAACTGTGGACGGTATTTGTTGTGGAATGGAGTGTGACGGCCACCTTCTTCTTTGGAAAGGATATAAACCTCAGCTTTGAAAGATTTGTGTGGTTTTACTGAATCTTTCTTAGCGATTACCATACCTCTCTTGATGTCGGTTTTTTCGATACCTCTCAACAATAGACCTACGTTATCACCAGCTTCACCTCTATCAAGGATCTTTCTGAACATCTCAACACCTGTAATTGTAGAAGTGATTTTCTCATCACCCATACCTACGATATCTACAGGATCACCAGTGTTGATCACACCAGCCTCGATTCTACCGGTTGCAACAGTACCACGACCAGTAATTGAGAATACATCTTCAATTGGCATAAGGAATGGTTTATCCTGATCTCTAACAGGAAGTTCGATCCAAGTATCAACGGCATCCATTAATTCTTCGATTTTTTCAACCCATTTCGCATCTCCGTTAAGACCACCTAAAGCAGATCCCTGGATTACCGGTGAGTTGTCACCATCATATTCGTAAGAAGAAAGAAGGTCTCTAACTTCAAGTTCTACTAATTCTAAAAGCTCAGCATCGTCAACCATGTCAACTTTGTTCATGAAAACAACGATTCTTGGTACGTTTACCTGACGACAAAGAAGGATGTGCTCTCTTGTCTGTGGCATAGGTCCGTCAGTAGATGCAACTACTAAGATTGCTCCATCCATCTGTGCAGCACCTGTTACCATGTTTTTTACATAGTCGGCGTGACCTGGACAGTCAACGTGAGCGTAGTGTCTGTTTGCTGTTTCGTATTCGATGTGTGAAGTATTGATGGTAATACCTCTTTCTTTTTCTTCTGGTGCAGAGTCGATAGAAGAGAAATCTCTTGCTGTTCCGAATCCTTTGTCAGATAATACCTTACTGATCGCTGCAGTAAGCGTAGTTTTACCATGGTCTACGTGACCGATGGTACCAATGTTCAAGTGTGGTTTGTTACGATTAAACGTTTCCTTTGCCATGATATAAATTATTTATTAATTAATTATTTAATTTTTCGGTGTGCAAATATAGTAATTTTTTGAATATTGAAAATCATTTTTTTACAAAAAATTTCAACATTCAAAATCACGTGCGCACCCGTAAAATTATTGGACTGCAAATTTACGGAAAAAATATTTATTTTGAAAAACCTTTGGCAAAATTTAAATCATTCATTTTTCCCTTTATATAAACTGTTTTAAACGGCAGTTACTTTTGCCAGGTTTGCCATAATGATTTCCGGGTTGCCTGCAATTTTTTCAAAATGCGAAAATTTTAAATTAATTACTCAGCTAGATATGATCCGTTTTGTAGGTTTTATTAAAGACCCAGAAAATGATCGGGAAGATCAAAAGGGTTAAAACGGTTGCGGTCACCAGACCGCCAATAATTACGATTGCGAGCGGTTTTTGCGATTCTGACCCAATTCCTGTGGAAAGTGCTGCCGGAAGAAGTCCTACCGACGCCATCATAGCGGTCATGATTACGGGACGCGTCCGCACTTTTACACCTTCCAGAATTCCGGCGGCGACTTCCATTCCGGCTTTTATATTCTGATGAAATTCCGATAAAAGGATAACGCCGTTCTGAATACAGATCCCAAAAAGCGCAATAAAACCTACACCCGCAGAAATCCCGAAATTCATACCGGTAAGATGCAGTGCGATGATCCCGCCGATCAGCGCAAATGGTACGTTGGCCAAAACCAAAAGTGAATCCTTTAAATTCCCAAATAGAACAAACAGCAGTAAAAAGATCATCACCAGACTGATCGGCACTACCTGCGCCAGTCTTTTTGTAGCCCGTTCCTGATTTTCGAACTGCCCCGTCCAGCCGATGGAATAACCGGGTGGCAGTTTGATCTGGTCGATCTGTTTCTGCGCATCGGCTATGGTACTTCCGAGATCGCGGTCCCGGATCGAGAATTTAACACCGATATATCGCTGGATGTTGTCTCTATAAATAAAAGCGGCGCCTTCTTCCTGGTTAATGTCTGCGATCTCCTTCAGCGGAATCAGCGTGCCTTCCTGCGTGGGAACCATCAAAAGCTCAAGATCTTTTTCATCTTTGCGATATTCCTGCGCATAACGGATCCTGATATCGAATTTCCTTTCGCCATCAAAAAGTTCCGAAGCTGTTTTTCCGCCAAAAGCAGTTTCCAGCACTGACTGCGCATCCGCAAGCGAAACCGCATACTGTGCCATTTTATTCCGGTCGAGCACAACGCTCAGTTCGGGCTGCCCGATATTTCTGATGATGCCGGGTTCCTTCACACCGTCTACATCTTTCAAAATATCATACACCTGTTTCGCGTACTTATCGAGGGTATTCAGATTCTCACCATAGATCTTCACGCCGTTTTCAGCTTTGAAGCCGGCCACAGCTTCGGCAACATTATCGGAGATCGGCTGGGAGTAGTTATAGGTTATTCCCTGACATTGCTTCAGTTTTTCGTCCATCTCTTCGATCAGCCCGTCCATGGTGATTTTTCTCTTCCATTTTTCTTTTGGTTGAAGATTCACCGAAAACTGCACAAAACCAAAACCGTTGGGATCGGTACCATCGTTGCTGCGACCTGTTTGCGACAAAACATCGGTGACTTCGGGAAAACTCCGGAGCGTTTTCTTAAGCTGCTCTGTTTTCTTTAAGGATTCCTTGAGACTGATGCTCATCGGCATTTCTGCAGTTACCCAAAGTGCACCTTCATTCAGCGGCGGCAGAAATTCTGTTCCTAAAAATCTTGCAGAAAAAAGCGTCAGTCCAAGAAAGGCTAAGGCTACCGCAAGACTTATTTTTTTATTTTTAAAGGTAAATGCCAAACCTTTGGAAACGATGCGTTCCCAAAAAGCGGCGAAGACATTGTGTTTTTCCCGCACATTTTTATTCAGCAGCATGTGCGACAGCAGCGGAACCAATGTGAGTGTAAAAAGCAGCGCACCCAACAGCGCAAATCCCAGAGTAAACGCCAGCGGCGAGAACATTTTACCTTCCACTTTCTGAAAAGAGAAAATGGGCAGAAGCGAAGTAATGATGATCACTTTTGAAAAGAAAATGGCTTTACCCAGACCTGTGCCGGTCGTTTTTATCCAGCCGCCTTTTGCCATTTTGTTAAAGCGTTCCATGCCGTATTTCTTGGCTTTATGATCCAGCATGACAAAAATACCCTCGACCATCACGACGGCGCCATCAATAATAATCCCAAAATCCACCGCCCCGAGTGACAGTAAATTCGCACTCATACCGGCCATCCTTAAACACAGAAAAGCAAATAAAAGGGAAAGCGGAATAACGATCGATACAATAAGCGTTGTGCGCCAGTCCGCCATGAAAATAAACACGATCACCGTCACGAATATGATCCCCTCGATGAGATTGTGCATGATCGTTCTGGTCGTAAAATCCATGAGCGTTTCCCGGTTATAAACCGTGACTACCTTTGTGTCTTTGGGTAAGATCTTGGTGTTGAGTTCTTCGATTTTATCTTTGACGAGTTTCAAAACCTCCACAGGATTTTCGCCTTTGCGCATGACGATGATCCCTGCTACCACGTCGGTTTGGTCATTGTAGCCGGCCTGCCCTACTCTCGGCAGCGAACTTTCATTCACCGTCGCGACACTTTTAATTAAGATGGGATTGCCATGATCATTTTTAATGGTGACATTCTCAATATCCTGAATTGATTTTAACAAACCGATGCCGCGGACCACATATGACTGTCCGTTTTTCTCGATCACGTCTCCGCCCACATTCAGGTTCCCCTCATTTACGGCATTGTAAACCTGCGAGGTGGTGAGGTTATATTGCTGCAGTTTTCGCGGATCGATACAGAGTTCGAAGATCTTTTCCTGACCGCCGAAAACATTCACATCGGCGACGCCGGGAATTCCGCGGAAAGCACGGTCGACCACCCAGTTTTGGAGTGTCAGCAGTTCGCGGGAATCTTTTTTATTGCTCTGCAGAATATAGCGGTAAATTTCTCCTGTTGGACCGTACGGTGGCTGGACTTCCGGTTCGGCGCCTTCGGGAAAATGTACGGTCCGGAGTTGATTGTTCACCTGGATTCGGGCAAAGGAGTCATCAACACCATCATCAAAAATAATTTTAATAATAGAAAGCCCAAACATGGTCGTACTTCTGATACTGGTTTTTTTCTGCACCGAACTCATCGAAAGTTCCACCGGCGTGGTCACAAAACGCTCCACTTCTTCTGCACTTCGGCCGTTCCACTGCGTGATGATCACCATCTGCGTATTGGTTACATCCGGAAAGGCTTCGATCGGCATATTCCGGAAACTGATGTAGCCCGAAATTGCCAGAAGCGCCACCCAAATAAAAGTGAAAGCCCGGTTTTTAAGTGAAAACGCTATAATATTTTTTATAAATCTGTTCATGAAAGTTTTATTTTCGAAAAACGGTTGCAGAAAAAGTTGAACTGAAAGTGAAGTGCGCTTCTATTCGTTCAGCGAACGGTAAATCAGGAGTTGATTGTTGGTTACCACTTTATCGCCGGCCTGTAATCCGTCGGAGATATAAGAGGTAGTGCCGGTCTGTTTCAGTACTTTTACTTCCTGCACTTTTACATCGCTGCGGCTTTTAAAAAGAATGACGTAATACCTGTTGTCATCAAAGATCAGCGCACCGGAGGGCACGGCAAAAGCGGTTTTATCTTCAGTAGTAAACACTTTGATCGTTGCTTTGCTTTCCGGAATGAGCTCGCCGTTTGCATTGGTCAGGACAACTCTCGCCTGCATGGAATTGGTTTCAGGATCAATGATCTTAAAGATTTTATCGATTTTTCCGTGGAAAATTTTTTCCGGCGCGGTCAACGTAGAAACCTCCGCTTTCATTCCCAGGGCGATTTTATGAATATCGCTTTGGTTGATATTTAAAAGCGCCCAGACGTTTCCCGTATTTGCGACATCGAAGATATTATCACTGCGGTCACTGCGGAGCTGCATATCTTTATTAATGTTTTTTTCTACGATATAACCGCTGATAGGAGACGTCACCGAATAAATATTGCCTTTCCCCATATTATACACCTGATTTACAGATTGGGAGCGGCGGAGTTCGTCCTGGGCTTTCTGAACCTGACTTTTAGCTTCCAGAACTTCCCTTTCTGTACTGAGTTTTCCCGCATACATGTCCTGAGCAACACGCAAATTCTTCTGCGCAATGACGAGATCGGTTTTCGCAACACTGAGATCTTTTTGATAGCCCGCCACTTCTGTACTTCTGATGGTCGCCAGGACCTGACCTTTCCGCACAAAATCGCCGAGTTCCACATTTACACTCACCACATTTCCCCCGACGAGCGGAAAAATATCAATGTATTGATTTTTGTCTGCGGCTATTTTCCCGAAAAATGAAGTTTCATCCTTGATGTACTCTTCCTGAACCTCAACCACGGTGGTCGATTTCATCATCAGGTCGCTGATGACAAAACTTTTCGCGGCTTCAGTCTCTTTTTGGGGTTCCTCTTTTTTACAGGTGATCAATGTAAATAATGCGAGTAAAATGATTAGATTTTTCTTCATGATTAATTGAAAATAGGAGTTTGTACCAGTTGGTTCAACTGTTCAGCAGAAATGACGACCTGCTTTTTAATTTCGTCGATTCGCAGAACGGTTTCCTTGTAACTGTTGGTAAAATCTGTAAAGTCGATCAGAGTGACATTGCCTTTCCGGAAATTATCCTGCATTCCTTTGTACACAGCGTTCAGGTTATTGAGGTCAGATTGTTGAATACTGAAATACTGCTCATAATTATTTTGCCAGTTTTGGTATGCTGCCGTTATTTTATTCTCGAGGTCCTGTTTTAGAACTGCTGTGTTTTGCTGACTTTGGTCGACCAAGATTTGGGCTTTCTGTACATTTCCCTGATTCTGTTTCCATAAGGCAATGGGAATTCCTACCGTGAAGTTGACTTCGTTTTTATAAATACCGCTGTTTTGGTTCCATTGCAGGCCACCGGTGATATCAGGCGTATTTAAGGATTTTTGCCATTTGTAATAGGCTTTGCTGTTTTCAATGGTCTTTAATGTGAACAGATAGTCTGCATTATGTTCCAGGGCCATCTTCTTTATTTCATTTAAAGAAGGAAGCGGTTGATTTTGGATCAGCGACTGTACTTCTTCAGGAGACATTTCAGGAACAATACCCTCGCTGATTCCGGTCAAAGTGTGGAAGTCCTGCAGCTGCGAAGAAATGCTGTTTTTGATCTGGGTTTTTTCATTGGTAAGATCCAGAACCATGGCCTGTAATCTCACTTCATCTTTCAGCGCGATGTTTCCTTGGGCGGTCTGCACTTTATAGGCTTTTACGAGATCGGTCAGAAAACCCAGCTGCTCATCGATGTTTTCAATTTTTTTCTGATCAAAATAAATGGAGTAAAAGGTTTGCCGCAGTTGGGCTTTGAGTGCCACCAGTAATTGATTAAACTGAAGCTGCGCCAGTTCCTTATTTGATCGTGCGAAATCCACTTCATTTTTTCTTTTACCTCCCAGAAGAAAAAGCTGCTGTACGGCCAGACTTTTACTCGGTCCCACATTCAGAAAGGTCTTTTGTTCAGGATTAAAGGCGTTCGCTTCGAAAGAAGCTTGCGGGAGTTCCCAGATTTTTGCCTGCACAATCTCTGCCTCGGCTGCAGAAATATTATACTGCTGCGCTAAAAGTTCCAAATTGTTTGTTATGAAAGCCTGTTCCGCTTCCTGAAGTGTAATTTTCTGCTGCGAAAAAACTGCTGAAGAAATAAAAAGTGTAATTAGGATTATTCTGTTCATGCTCACCATTTAAGTGCTGCAAAAATGGCCAGATAACCTTAAAATAAACTTAAGGAAAAATTAAATAATGCTTAAAAAGCTAAAGTGGAAATTTCAGTATAAAGATATTTCGTTTCACAGAAGCACTTTCATAAGTAATCGTCGCGCGGTGATATTCCAGAATTCGTTTCACAATTTTAAGTCCCAGTCCTGATCCGGAAGTCTTCTGCGAATTGCTGCCCCGCATAAAGGGTTCGAAGAGACGGTTCTGTTCCTCCGCCGAGATCGTCGCGCCATAACTCACCACTTTCACTGTAAGTCCGGTCAGAGATTCTTCCAGAAGAACTTTTACCTCATCGTTTTCGGCATAAAGGGCAGCGTTTTTAAAAAGATTCGTAAAAACAATTTCGAGCAGGGATTTAACGCCCTGTATCGTAAGCTGCGCATCTTCGGAACTCGATTCCGAAATTTGAAAATCCAGCTTCAGCGCGGGGAAGTTTTTCTCCACCTTACCGTACGCATCGAAAATTACCTCATCGATCCTTACTTCTTCATAAATCCTTTTAATATTTTCTTTATCAAATTTCGTTAGGACCAAAAGTGAATTGGTAAGGTCCGACAACTGATAAATCTCCGTAGAGATCTGAGATAACACAGCCAAAGTTTCTGGCGAGTGCCGTTCCGATTTTTTCAGATTTTCAAGTTGAAAAGCCATTCTCGTCAAAGGTGTCCGGATCTCATGCGACGCGCTGGCGGTAAAATCCTTTTGACTCTGAAAAACATCGTTTAAGCGCACGATCATCGTGTTGAAGGACTGCGCCAACACGCCGATCTCATCATTCGTTGCCTTCACGGGGATCTGGGTGGTAAGTTTGTGCGCGGTAACTTCCGAAATTTCTTTCTTGAGTTTTTCTAAAGGTTTCAAAAACTTTCCGATGATGTAATAGCTGAAGAACCAGATCAGAATAATGCTCATTAAATAAGAAAAAATAAGCAGATATTTTAAGTAAGCGAGTTTACTTTCCCCGGAAGTATCCCTCGCCGTGGTAATGATATAATAGTTTTTTCCCTGGATGGTGCGCAGGGCTGCGTAAGTTTCGGGGTTAGTATGTTCCGTATAGATCGTTTTCTCCCGGTCCAGACGGTCGAGCAGGTTTTTGTCCCATCCTGTTCCATGATCCTCGAGCGTACCATAGAGCAGGTGTTTGTCGGCATCGAAAATTACGATGTTTTCGTTCAGCATGATATTATCGGCGGTTTCGCTGAAGACCAGGGGATTTTTCGCGTTGAACTCCCCGGACTGCGAAATAAAACTCGTGGTAAAATCCAGGCGTCTTTCAAAACGCTCTTTAAATTCCTCGCGCCGGAAAGAATTAAAAGAAAGATAAATGACAGCCAGCACCACTCCAAAGAGCAGCGTAAAGGCGACACTCAGGTTCAGGGCGATCTTTTGTTTCAGCGATCTCACGGCGCGGGACTCAGGAAATAACCATATCCGGAGCGGGTATGAATTAGTTTAAGAGGAAAATCCTTATCGATTTTTTTTCTTAAAAAATTAATGTAGACTTCCACAGTATTGGTGTTCGTGTTAAAATTGTGCTCCCAAACGTGTTCTGTAATTTGCTGTTTCGAAACGGTGCGGCCCTGCGCTTCGGCTAAAAATACCAGCAGCTGAAATTCCTTCGGTGTGAGCGCAATTTCCTGTGTGCCGCGGTATACTTTCTGTTCGGTCTTGTTGATGCGCAGATCTTCCACCGAGAATTCATCGTCTGCAGCTTTATCTGCTGGGCGGTAGCGCCGAACAAGGGAGTTAATGCGCATCAGCAGTTCTTCGAACTGAAATGGTTTCACGAGATAATCGTCAGCGAGTCTGCTGAACGCTTCTTTCTTATCTGATAAATCACCGAAAGCCGAGATCATAATGATCGGTGTATGTACCTCTATGGCGCGGATTTTTTCGCAGACCTCCAAACCGTTTATTTTAGGCACATTAATATCGAGAAGATATAAGTCATATAAATTAGGCTTCAACTCGGTAAGGAACTGCTCACCGTTGAAGGTTGTTTTCACTTCGAAACCGCTTTCGGACAGAAAACGGGTAAGTTCGGCCGAGAGAATGAGGTCATCTTCTAACAAAAGAATTTTCATAAAGATCGATTTTGAAAAGTCGCTGAAATATAGGCAAAAAAAAATCTCCCACTTACATGAGAGATTTTTGCAGAGCCAACTATGAGATTTGAACTCACGACCTCTTCCTTACCAAGGAAACGCTCTACCCCTGAGCTAAGTCGGCGAAAAACTAAAAAAAAATCACAAGCCGCTGTGTTGGTTGTGATTTCTGTGAGCGGAAGACGAGGGTCGAACTCGCGACATTCAGCTTGGAAGGCTGACGCTCTACCAACTGAGCTACTTCCGCATTTTTGTTGCCAAAAATTGTTGGTAAACGGATCACAATTCTAAAAACTGCAATGCGTTTTATAAAATGTGGGGAGAGTAGGATTCGAACCTACGAAGTCGTAAGACAGCAGAGTTACAGTCTGATCCATTTGGCCACTCTGGAATCTCCCCCCAATTTTATAAAAAAGAGCCTCCAGAGGGACTCGAACCCACGACCTGCTGATTACAAATCAGCTGCTCTAGCCAGCTGAGCTACGGAGGCAAAGATTTTAAAGAACTTCTTATCTCTTTTTGCGAGTGCAAATATAAGTGAGTTTTTTTGAATCTTACAAATTATTTTGAAAAAAAATTCACAATTTTTTTTACGCCAATTCTTTCTTCTTGATTAGCAACTTTTTAGCAACTTCGGCACATTGGTCTAAACTCTCCTCAAAACTCGCCGTGGTCTTCTTCACCACGATATCATCGCCCGGAACGGCCAAAAGTACTTCTACCGTTTTGTTTTCTTTATCGGATTTGTTTTCCACTTTCAGGTAAACTTTGCATTCCACGATCTTATCGTAATAAACCTCAAGCTTGTTCAGTTTTTTTTCGATATGTTCTTCTAATGGTGCATGTGGTGTCAATCCCATTGACTGTACTGAAATCTTCATAAATCTACATTTTTTTTTGCTCGCGGATGAGCACTGTTAAACACTTTTTTTAATTGTTCAATATTGGCGGTCGTGTATACCTGCGTAGATGCAAGTGACGAGTGACCCATAATCATCTTCACCTTAGAAATCTCAGCCCCATGCTCTAAGACGTGTGTGGCAAAACTGTG
The DNA here is from genome assembly GCF_000422265.1 of Kaistella palustris DSM 21579. Classification (GTDB taxonomy): domain Bacteria; phylum Bacteroidota; class Bacteroidia; order Flavobacteriales; family Weeksellaceae; genus Kaistella; species Kaistella palustris. The sequence goes on along the minus strand of NZ_AULL01000012.1, from coordinate 442,451 downwards.
TCTTAAAATATGGGGACTCTTTTTCTTCTTCGAAGATACAAGACTAAGGTAGGAATTTACGGTTGAATACACAAATTTATCATTTAGTTTCTTGCCCTTCGCGTTGATGAAAAAATACATTTCGCTCTCTTTCAGCGGCTTCCTTTCCGGCAGAAATTCCTGCAGTTTTTCAGCGAGTTTTTCCGAAACAGGAATTACCCTTTCCTTTTTTCCTTTCCCAATGACCTTTATTTCTTTTTTGCTGAAATCCACATCTGCCAGCAGCAGATTCACGAGTTCTGCGCGCCGCATTCCCGTTTGATAAAGGGTTTCAATGATGAGTTCTTTCAGGAAACTGCGTTTTTTCTGCTGAAAATCCTTTAACCGTTCGTTTTCCATTTCCTCCTCAGAAAACGGAATCTGCTTCTCGGCGTAGAACTTTAGTGACTGAATGTTTTCAAGAGGCGAAACTGCGATCACACCAACCTTCAGCAGAAAAAGATAGAAACTGCGGAGCGACGAAAGTTTGCGGTTGATCGATCTTTTCGAAAGCATTTTTTGACTGAGATCGGCCATGAAATTCCGAATGACCTTTTTGTCTACCTTTTCGAAATCCCGGTGTGATTCGGTTCTTACCAAAAAAGCTGCGAAATCCGACAGATCCTTTTTGTAGCTTGCTGCAGTGTGCGGTGAGTAGCGTTTCTCAACCGTAATATATTCCAGGAACCGTTCAATCATCATACCGTAAACAAAAAAATCACTCTTCAAATATACTTATTTGAAAAGTGATTTATGTATTTCGCGAAGAAAATTTAGATTTAAGCCTGCTCGTCCTTGCTCAGATTTCTCTGTTTGTGAGCTGCTTTCAATTTAGCCTGTCTGTTTACTACAGAAGGTTTGTTGAACTGTTGACGGCTTCTAAGTGCACGGATAGTTCCGGTCTTGTCAAACTTTCTCTTGTATTTTTTTAAAGCTCTGTCGATGGATTCACCATCTTTTACTGGGATTATTAACATAATTTACATCTCATTTTGGTTTGCAAAAGTAAGATTTTTTTTCGGATCCACAAATATTTTTAGTATTTTTAAAGTCTATAATCTTTTCTCATGCAAAAAAATTATGCAGTCATCAACGCCTCAGCGGGTTCGGGCAAAACCTATGCTTTAGTACAGAACCTCCTGGCAATTTGTCTGCGCCACCCTTCGCAACCCACGATCATAAGAAATATTCTCGCGCTTACCTTTACCAATAAAGCAGCCAATGAAATGAAGCACCGCATCATCGAGTGGCTGAAGAATTTTTCGGCGCAGGAGTACGCAAATAATCAGGATCTCATTAAAATTCAGGAAAAACTTGCAGATCAGGGAATTCCTTTGACCTTAGCAGAGCTCCACCGCCGCTCCAAAAAAATCCTGGATTATGTACTGCACAACTACTCCACTTTAAATATCGGCACTATCGACAAATTTAATTCCCGCCTTGTGCGGAGTTTCTCCTATGAACTCGGTCTGGCGCAGAACTTTAATCTCGAGATTAATCCGGAACCTTTTCTGCTGGAAGCTGTAGATAAAATGCTGGAAGAAATTGGCGAGCAGAATGATGTTTCAGAAGCTTTTATGGATTTTGTGAATTACAGCCTGGATAATAATGAGCGCGTAAATCTGAACCAAACGCTGTACAAATCCGCGAAAGAATATGTTCAGGACAAACATTATTTCCGCCTGAATCAGAATAAGGATTTTGACTGGGAATCTTACGAATCGGCCAAATCAAAACTACGGAGCGAGCTAAAAGACCTTAAAGAAGAAATGCAGCAAACCGTTGCAGATACGCTGGCACTACTTGAGGAGAAAAACCTGAGCATCAGCGATTTCAAAGGTGGAAATACCAACAGCATTGCCAAATTCTTTTATGAAGCCGGCAAATATTTGCGGTCCGAGCGAAAGGACTTCCTGTTTCCGACAAATGAAGATTCGGCAATACAACTGTTTCTGGGAGGCGCTTCAACTTCAGGAAAAAACAGGCAACAGGAGATTATGGAAATCCTTGATTATCTGATTGACAGCCGCCGGAAAATCATCGAAAAATTTATTCTTTCCCAAAAAAAAGAAAAAATCCTGCGCGCCATTTTACCGCTGAAAGTAAATAAAGACATTCAGGATAAACTCGCGGTGATCGAAGCTGAAAATGATCTGGTGCTGCTGTCGAAATTCAATGTCCTGATTCACGAAAACCTTCGCGGGGAGCCGTCATCTTTCATTTACGAAAAAGTGGGCACAAAATTCGACCATTATTTTTTCGATGAGTTTCAGGACACTTCTTTCCTGCAGTGGCAAAATATGCTGCCGCTCCGGGATCATGCGATCTCATCGAAGGAAATGAGTTTTACGCTTGTGGGCGATCCGAAACAAAGTATTTACCGCTTTCGGGGTGGTGATGCGCAACTCATGCTCGACATCATTAATAAAAAAGAAAAAACACTTACCTACGCCGAACTTGAAAACCTGGGCAGCAACTGGCGGAGCGCGAAAAACATCGTCGATTTTAATAATGAACTTTACCTGTATTCATCCACGTTTACAGAAGATGAACATTGTGAACTCTTTGGCAACGGCTCGCAGCAAATCGCTCAGTCTGATATTGAAGGAAGAGTGCGCGTGAACTTATTTGAGAACAGCACAAAATCTGTTTTCTACGAAGAAGTTGCGGTCAAAATGAAGGCGGATATCCAGCAATGTTTAAACAATGGTTTCAGCCTTTCGGACATCACCATTCTGTGCCGCGGCAATTTTGATATTTTCAGCCTTTCGCAACTGCTTGGCAAACTTAAGGTAAACTACAACGGTGAAGAAGATTATATAAAAACGGTCTCTGAATCGGGCTTAACGCTGAATTTATCGGCTACTTTAAAGGCGCTCACGGAATATCTGCGCTGGGAACAGAACCCGAAAAATTTTCAGTTTCCTGTTAAAATGCTTTATTATCTGAAAGTTCTGGGCAGAATTAAAGTGACAGATTTTACAGCAGAAATGCTGCAGATGCTGGAGCGCCGCACCAAACCGGAAATGGAAGATTTTATAGAAGCTCAATATGGCCTGCGATTAAAAACCGACGGTTTACTACAGTTAAACCTTTATAATACAGTAGAACATTTCCTGCAAAAGTTTTCGGTAGAAGATAAGGAAACCGATTTTCTTTTCAATTATCTCGAAATGGTTTTTGCCTATTCCCAAAACAGCAGTTCCACACTGAAAGATTTTCTGAAATACTGGGATGAAGAAGGAAATAAGGCAACGATACAGGCCTCAGATAATCTTGATGCAGTAAAACTCATGACGATCCACAAAGCCAAAGGGCTGGAATTCCCCGTGGTGCTGCTGCCTATGCAGAACTCACACAAAGACGCGAAGTTCAGCAACTGGCTCGACATCGGCGCGGAAAACGGTTGTACCTCAGTTAATATTAATGGTTTCGATAAAAAACTGGAAGCTTATGATGCCGACATGGCGGAATTTAACCGTACAAATGTGTACCAGAATAAAATCGACCGTTTTTGTCTGCAATATGTGGCGACAACCCGTGCAGTGGAGCAGCTTTTCTTTTATATTGAAAAAGAAAACAAGTCGACTAATAATCTGGAGATCTACGAATTTCTAAAACCAAAAGTTCCGAAGGATGAAAACCAGGAAGATCTTTCTTCCTTTGATCTTTATGAAACGACGCCTGAAATTTTAAAAAAGAAAGGCACTAAAAAAAGCCGCGACCTCAGCACGAAAGCCATTTACTTTAAACCGGAAACCTCCAATCCCGAGGCGATCAAAATTGCTACCCCATCCAAAAGTTACCAGAAAAGGGTAGAAAAAGTGCGGATCGGAATTTTTGCACACGAGGTTCTGGCACAGATCACCACTGAAAAAGATGTAGAAAAAACGCTGGAAACCTATCTACTCGAAGGTACAGTGACTGAAGATGAAAAGACAGAAATTGCCGAACGCATCTACAGTATTCTACGCAATCCCGAATATGCGAAGTATTTTGCGGAAGGCCAAAAAGTCATCAATGAAAAAGATATCATGCTTTCTGAGAATGGCGGATCACGGATCTTCCGGCCGGACCGTATGATCGACACGGGCGAGGGTTTTATTATTCTTGATTTTAAAACCGGCGATATTAAAGAAAAACATCAGATACAGCTCGATGCTTACCAAAACGTACTCGAAAAACTCGGTAAAAAGGTTTTGAAAACAGCGATCATTTATCTGTAAATAATTCTGCCAGAAAGCCAAGTGGGAAAATTTGTAATATAATTTGGACCTTACCACAGTATCAAATCGTTGACACCAGAGCTCCTGCAGAAGTTTTTTTACTTAAAACTGATTATTCGGAAATAAAAAAAGCGGGAAAAATTTCCCGCTTCCACTTAAAAAAATATATAATTATGAACTTGATTTTGCCGACATTTTCTGCATTCTGTGATTTTGCATTTTTTTGCTTCTCTCCTGCATTTTTTCCTGTTTTTTCGTTTCCCATTTCTGGTACTGTTCAGGAGTAAGGATTTGCTTCATCTCAGAATTCCACTGGTTTTTCTGAGCTTTCATTGCCTCCATCTTTGCTTTTCTCTGGGCCTGCATCTGCGGGGCATTTGCTTTTCTTTCTGCCATTTTTTTATCCTGCAGCGCCTTGATCTGCGCAACCTGCGCATTAGAAAGGTTCAACTCGGTCTGCATCATTTTCAATTTGTTTTCACGCATCTGCTCCATTTGTGCCGGATCTTTTTTCTGCATCATTGGAGTCTGTTGTGCCATAGCGAATGTTCCTGTAATGAAGGCCGCGCCTAAAATTAATTTTTTCATTTTCTTATTTTTTATAATTTATTGTTAACTGTTGGTTTGATGTAATGCCTGAACTGAAGTTAAAGAACTGCTATCCTAAAGTTTTGTTAAAACTGCTAAAACACCTGTCAGCAGACGATTTGTTGAAAATATTCCGGATATTTTAAATAAATTTAACTCAGAAAAAAGAGCAGCTTCCGAAAAAGCTGCTCCTCATCACTATTAAAACTAAATCTAAAATTATCGGGAGGTAAACCTGAGTCCCGATGTACTTTTGGGCGCCGAGTTGCGAAGTCCCGGTGCCGGCTTTTGCTGAACCTTGGGAGCGCTTTCAATCCTGCGTTGCGGAGCCGAATTACGTAAACCTGCATCATTATTTCTGAGACCGCTGTTGCTTTGAGGAGCTACTGTTTTGGGTTGTGTAGCTTCCCGCTGCGGAGTGGCATTATTTCTGAAACCATCAACATTGGCTCTGGGAGTAACAGGCGCTACCGTTGAATTCCCCGCCCGGAAACCGTTGTTATTGCTGTTATTCTGTAGCGCTGCATCATTCCTGAAACCGTTCCCCGGCGTACTGGTGTTGCTCTGCGGTGTGTTCTGAAAACCAAACTGCTGTCTTGGAGCCGTCTGATGATATTGCACACGGTCTATACGGTAACGGTTCACATTGATGTTTCTGTACCGCGGCACTACATATATATTGGTTACGTAATGCTGTCTTCTGTAATTCTGATAATATACAACCGGATTATAGCCGCGGTAATAGTTATTTTGAAAAACCACGAAAATCTGTGGACCCATAATTCTCTCCAGTGCATAGAATCTGTCATAATACCATCGGTCCGGATTCATGCGGTAATAACTGTTCCAGGCGGCATAGGTGGGGAAACTGTTATTCAGCATTATAATTTGCTGAACCTGCCACGGCGCTAACTGATATCTAGCAAAAAAACGGTTCCAGTTCACATCGTAGATGCTGCGCTGATAGTCGTTATAGTAACTTTCATACAGATTATTGGTGTAGTAATCTGAAGGATAGTTGTAATAATAATCATCCGGGAAATAAGCGGCATCCTCAGCATCGCCATAGTACGCATAATCGCCTGCCGAATTGGGGTAATAATCGGGATAACTCTGGGCGGAAGTCAGTGCTGCAAAAAACACCGAAAGTCCAAGATATATTTTTTTCATTTTATACTGAATTTGGTTTTTAATACTATTGGTAACAGTTTGGAAAAGTTTCAGATCACTGTAAGGAGTAATTTTTCAATAACCTGTTTTACCTCTTTGTCGTCTGTTTGATGTAAAAATCAAAAAGAAGTTAAAACCGGAGTTTCAACTTCTTTATAAAACACTTTGAATGTGCAATTTACCTAAACCAAAGCGCACATGGCGCCCGTTTTAGTTTCAATAATATTCAAACATTTACTCAATTTAGTTTCTGTTCGAATCGCTGACCCACACAGCTATCTTTTTATTAAATTCCACGTTCTCTTTCAGGTCTTCCAGATTTAGATGCATGCGGTATCGCCAATAGTGCGGGAACTGCGCGGGATCGTTAATCCGCTCATCCGCCATATTGGGATTTGTAAGTTCACTTTCAGTCGCAAGAAATTCCTGGAGCGGAAAAATTGCCAGCATTGCGTTGTTGTACAAATGCTGCTTCATAATGATCTCTGCAAGTTCCGGCTCCAAGTTCCATGGCGCAGTTCCTGCCTGGCCAAGCTGGTGATTAAAGTACTGCTGAGTCAGAGCCCGGTCTTCCTGCCACCATTGGCGCAGCGTTGAACTGTCGTGTGAACTTGCGGTAACCACATTTAAATAACCGGCATTTTTAGGATCATACCACGCAATATTTTCAGAAGGCATGCGCTGTACTTTTAAAGCGGTAATTCCCAACCTGTCCATCACCTGCGGCACGCAGTCCGGTACAAGACCAAGGTCTTCACCACAGATGAGCATATCGGTGGCATTCAGGATTACGGGGAGTTTCTCCATACCTTTTTCGTACCACAATCCTTCCTGCCGATGGAAGAAATAATCATTATAAAGTTCAAATACAGCCTGTTTCTCCCAATCCGGAAGATAGTTAAATGACTCTGTCTTATTAATATTAAATCTGGGGTGGTAGACTGTTTCGCCATCTTCAGTTTCCTCTTTCAAAAACAGCACATTTGCGCAAAGTGAAATCAGCTTTTCTTCCGCCCAGTCACGACGGTTATTTTTAAAATAGTCACTCAGTTTCCGCTGGGTATCGAATTCTTCTTTAAAAGAATACAGGCCGTTAAAATGGTCATTCATAAACTCGCTATGAATCTCGTCGCGGTGTTGCCCGAAGTAATCCCATAAAATCTGATCATTAATATAAGGTTTGCAGTAACGGTCTTCATTAAAGGGAATATGCCTTGCCTCGAATTCGGTTAAACGTACGGGCACAGCGGGATAAAAATAGCCAAGGATTCCCTGCGTGGCACTCATCGGCATCCGCCAAATCCGGAAAAAGCCGAGAATGTGATCGATTCGCATGGCATCGAAATATTGCTCCAGCGCTGTGAAGCGGTTTTTCCACCAAGTGTAGCCATCTTTTTTCATCGCTTCCCAGTTGTAAGTTGGGAATTCCCAGTTCTGGCCCAGGTCGGTGAACTGATCCGGTGGTGCACCCGCCTGAAAATCCATGCCGAAAAGTTCCGGTTCGGTCCACGCTTCAACCGAATATCTGTAAATTCCAATAGGCAGATCACCTTTAACGGAAATTCCGAGACTGTGCGTATAATCTACCGCGTCCTTAAGCTGTAAATGCAACTGATACTGCACCCAGGCATGAAGCATTGCGGTTTCGTAATCTTTATTTTTTGGATCGAAGAATGGCGCAATTTTACCCGCAATATATTTCTTATGGGTTTTCCAGGTGTTGAAATTGGGCGTTTTATATTTGTCCCGCTGCACGCAGAAGGCGGCGTATGGCAACAGCCAGCTCTGATTTTCTTTAATAAATTTCTTAAAACCGCGGTCTTTTAAGATCTGATCTTTATGAGCCCCGAAAACGGCCGCTGCATATTTCCACTTCGCCGAGATGACCGCTTCGTAATCGATAAGATTCAGGGAATTAAGCTCCACTTTTTTCGCTGTAAATTCCGCTGTTAGCGCTGCGGGTAAAGGAAACTCCATTTTATCCAAAGTCAAATACTGCGGATGCAGGGCATAAACGGAGATCGCTGCGTACGGATAAGAATCAGTCCAGGTGTAATTCGCAGTGGTATCGTTGATGGGTAAAATCTGCAGCAGCGAAAGGTTAGTTTCCTTTGCCCAGTCCGCAAGGTTTTTCAGGTCCGAAAATTCACCTACACCAAATCCGTTTTCCGTACGCAGCGAAAATACCGGAACAGCAACGCCGGCTGCATGGTACATTTCGAAAGCCTTGAACCGGAAAAAATGATCAGCCTGGATCTGCAGCACATTTTTCTCGGAATTCGGAAAAGCCCAGCGGTTTTCGCCGTATTCGATATCAAAAACTTGCCCGGAATCCATATCCCTCAGTCCGTATTTGTACTGAATTATTTGGTCCGCTAAAATTTCAACCGCGGTTTCCCAAATTCCAAAATCGGTCTGGGTAAGGATTATTGCTTTTGAATATTCCCAGCTACCCACCGCATCGGCATTGCCGAGCAGTACAACCTGCCAGTTCGGGCGGTAGACAGGAGCCTCTAAACGGAAAAGATGGGTGTGCTTTTTCAATATGGGAACCTTTGCTCCTTTGAAACTGCTTAATGTATTTTTAAGGATTTTATTATTTAAATAATTTTCCGGGAAATTTTTGAGATTCCAAACATCGTAGATCAAAAATTCGTTGTAGGAATGCGGGAAAGTCAAATGATGCAGCGAAAATTCTTCGTCGAGAATCTGGCCGGACTCGTCGGTCAGCAGGTATTTGTATGAAACCGTTTTCGAAAAATAATCGATTTCCGCCGACCAGTTTCCGTTTTCGGTATAACTTAAGGAATATATTTTATCCTCGGACCCTTCTTCCAGGAGGCAAACCTGCAGATTCTCACCGACTTTCGTTCGGAAATTAATGTTAAGATATAATTTCATATAAAGTTTTCTTTGATGTCTGCAATTTAGGAAATTCTTAAAGAAACTAAGGACAAAAACGAGGGATTATATAATTTTGAAAACCACTTTAACAACTAATAATCACATACTTACAACATTAAATTGTAAACATGCGATTTATCAGTGTAAATGAAAAGTGTTTTTGAGGAAACAAAAAAACCTCTCTTAAAAATTATTTAAGAAAGGTTGAAAATTATAAAAAATATATTCCTACGAAATTGAATAACTCGTACCGTCACGGCCATCTTTCAGCTCAATACCTTCGGCGAGCAAACGGTCGCGGATCTGGTCTGAAAGATCGAAATTTCTGGATTTTCTTGCCTGGTTCCTTAGATCGATCAAAACCTGCAAAGTTTTATCAAGTTTTTCATTATTGTTTTCTTCGATATTTTCAAGACCTAAAACATCAAATATAAACCCGTGCATCAGCTTTTTAAGTTCTTCCAGATCTTCGGAAGTAAGCGTGTCTTTTTCATCTTTCAGCTTAAAGATCACATTTACCGCTTCAAAGATATGAGAAATGAGGATCGGCGAATTAAAATCGTCGGTAAGCGCCGCGTAGCATTTTTCCTTCCACGATTTTATATCGAAACTTGAAGCGGTGCCGGTTTTAAATTCAGTAGTTGAAAGCAGTTTCATCGCTTCCATCAGACGCTGGAACCCCTTTTCACTGGCAATCATTGCTTCGTTTGAAATATCTAAAACGCTGCGGTAATGCGCCTGCATAAAATTAAATCTTACAACAGCCGGATGGAACGGTTTTTCGAAAAAATCGTTGCTGCCGGAAACCAGTTCCATAGGCAGAATATAGTTGCCGGTTGATTTACTCATACGCTGGCCATTCATAGTCAGCATATTGGCATGCATCCAGTAATTTACAGGTTCCGTACCATTGCAGGCTTTACCCTGAGCCACTTCACACTCGTGGTGCGGAAATTTCAGGTCCATTCCGCCGCCGTGGATATCGAATTTTTCACCAAGATATTTAGTCGACATGGCAGTACATTCCAAATGCCAGCCAGGGAAACCTTCGCCCCACGGAGAATTCCAGCGCATGATGTGTGCGGGTGAAGCAGACTTCCAAAGCGCAAAATCCTGGGGATTTTTCTTTTCCGACTGACCGTCGAGATCACGGGTATTTGCAAAAAGTTCCTCGATATTTCTGCGGGAAAGTTCACCATAATTCAGCCCGCGCCTGTTATACTCCAAAACATCAAAGTAAACGGAACCGTTGCTTTCGTAAGCAAAACCTTTCGCAATGAGATCCTGCGTAAGTTCGATCTGCTCCAGGATATGTCCTGTGGCAGTAGGCTCGATTGTGGGTGGCAGCAGGTTGAAAACTTCCAGAACTTTGTGGAAGTCCACCGTATATTTCTGCACGATCTCCATAGGTTCCAGCTTTTCGAGCCGCGACTGTTTCACGAACCGGTCGTTTGCCACGTCACCATCGTCGGTTAAGTGTCCGGCGTCGGTAATGTTGCGCACGTATCTTACATTGTAACCGAGATGTGTGAGCGTGCGGTAAATAAAATCGAAGGACATGAAAGTACGCACATTTCCCAAATGAACATTGCTGTACACCGTAGGTCCACAAACATACATCCCTACGCTGTTTTCGTGTAGTGGTTTAAAGATTTCCTTTTCTCCCGACAGGGAGTTATATATTTTGAGTTCCATGTGTTAAAATTGATTTAAGACTGATGAGCAAATAAGTCTGAAGCGGATCATTTAATCCAGTTTTGCGTGACTTCCTACGTAATGCAGGAATTCCTGGCGGGTAATAGGATTGGTGCGGAATATTCCGCTCAGTTCCGCGGTTATGGTGGAACTTGCTGTGTCCTTGATCCCGCGGCAGTTTACGCACAGGTGTTTTGCATCTATGATACACGCAACATCGGTCGTTCCCAGGGCAGATTTCAGCGCATCTACGATCTGCATGGTGAGCCGCTCCTGAACCTGCGGCCGTTTTGCATAATAATCCACAAGACGGTTAATTTTCGAGAGTCCAATAACCTGACCTTTGGAAATATAGGCCACATGCGCTTTACCAATGATCGGCAGAAAATGGTGTTCACAAAATGAATAAACCGTGATGTCTTTTTCAACAAGCATTTGGCGGTATTTGTATTTATTCGAAAAGGTAGAAATACCGGGCTTATTATCAGGAAGCAGGCCACCGAAAATTTCGTTCACATACATTTTTGCAACGCGCCTTGGTGAGTCCTTCAATGAATCATCGGTCATATCCATGCCCAAAGTCTCCATTATCTGATGGAAGTGCTCCTGGATAATTTCGATTTTCTCAGCTGGTGTTTTATCGAAGGCATCGCTGCGAAGTGGCGTATGTTCTTTGCCGGTAAAGATATCGTCGTCATTATCAATTTCCTGATCCATTTTGTAAAATATAAGAAGACAAAATTAAGAATTTAACTTTAATAAAAAGTGCAGAGAATTTCCAGTGAAAAGCAGTAATTCCGTTAAAGAATATTTCTAAAGCAACTGCCGAATATTACTTTCAGAAATAGTTGTGAAGGACAGGCTGCGTAAATCATTAAACAAAAAATCCCTCTCAAAAAGAAAGGGATTGAATTTAAACCGTTTGATCATTAATTCTAAAAACCGCCGCTTCCCGAGAAGGTAAACGTGGCAGAAAGTCCGGCACGTATGGTAGAAAGTGGGAACGCTGTAGAAATTTTGTATTTCGTTAATAACTGGTCATAGAAAAAACGGAGGTTAAAGTTCTGCGACATTTGGTAATCTGCAGAAAGTTTAATGCTCATCATTCTCTGTCCTCCGGTGATCTGCGAATCATTCTGAAGGATATTTGTAATTCTCGTCTGGCTGTCGCGCAAAGAGAAATCGCCACGTATGTTCAGGTCACTTTTAATGGTTTTGGCTTTGCCTTTAAAATTAAGTTTCATTTTCAGGTCCTTAATGATGTAGCCGAAACCTACAATATATTCCTTGCCGGTATCTTCGGTAAGCGTATGGTTTACCAGACCGAGCATGAAGAGTCTGTCGCGGTTATACTGTGCGCGGAACTGCATATTGTTTCTCATGGTCACATCGGCGCCGATCAGTGGCGAAAACGCTTCCACATAGCCCACCTGTGAGAAAGTGTATGGATTAAATTCATTCCCGAAACTGTCGGTCGACGGCGCTGAAGCATTGTTTTGCATATTGTAGTAATCTACGCTCGACTGAATTCCGGTGGCTGTGTATGTTGACGTCTAGCCATGAAGAATATCAAATTTTGAAAACTGGCTGTTAATTAGCGGTATATTCTTTAAACCTGAATATGTTACACGCCAGTTTGGAAGCGGGAAACCTGCCTTTTTAGGATCTGAAAGTTCGCCGTTTACAGATTTACCTTCTACAGCGGCCTGAAATGCAGGAATTAAAATATAAGAATCCGCTAGACCTTTTCCGTTTGCAAAATCTACAGGATCGTAAACTCCACCCGACTGCTGGTAGATCTGTTTGGCATTTTCATACATCGTATCATAAATACTTTTTCCGTCGGTAAATGCTGTGCGGAAAGTCCAGGCTGTACGCGAGTAACTGATCAGATCGGTTCCAAACGAATTCTGGAAGCCAGGCATCACCGGATCAGCATCTACGTTGAAACCGCCCTGGATAAAGTTGCTGTTATAATTTTTAAGGAAATTCACATCGATTCGGAAATCATTTACAGGCATGATCTGCACATTGGCCAGGAAGTTCTGGCTTTTGAGCTGCGAGTAAGGATCATTCATATAAACCGAATTCGAAACCCAGCCATTCTCGATGACCGTGCGGCGGATATCTGCCTGCGAACCCAGAAGGAAGCCATAAGTTGGCCCGCCCAAAGTCTGGCCGTAACCATACCAGTTCGGCGCAGAAAGCAAGCCGGGAAGTACAGTTCCGTTGTTTTCATTATAAGAGACATCCAACTGTTTGATGGAAGTCAGCGCAAAGGCAATACTTTGGAACGGATTCAGTTTATTCTTGAATTTATAACTCTTGAAGCTTTTCTTTTTGCCCTTCTTCTGCCAGGCAAGATTATACGCATTGTTTAGGGAATCAATCTCCTGCTTGCGTTTCTGCATAGTGGTATTGATCTTCTGGAAGTACTTGAACTTGCTGAAGAATTTCGGCACATCAACAGTCGAAGTCGCTACGATATTATTGGTATTCTGGCCAATGCTGCCTAGACTTTCGATCTGATTTGTTTCCGGATTTACAAAATTCGTGAGCGTGGTACTCCGCGCGTTCCAGTTGTACGTAAATCCATAACCAAGTTCGGCATTGATGAAATCCAGATATGGCAGATACTCAAACGGGAATCTGTAGTTCAGCTGTACGCGGTGATTGTAGAGAACAGGCCGGCCGGCGCGGAAGGGATCGGTGAAAATAGATCTGTTGTTCATATCGAACACATTCAGATTATCATTCAGCGTGCGCATGGCGGAATTGATCTCGAGTTTCAGCGATTTGGTAAAGATAAACCCGAGGCCATACTGCCAACCGAAATAGAAATTTCTGTTTTTAATGACATCAAAATCCTGAGCCGAATTTCCATTAAGGATAGCCTCAATATTTCTGAATTCGAGCTCGTTGTAATTTCTGTCGATTTCTGTACGGAAAGACAGCCTTGTAGGAACAGGATTAAAATTAATTTCCTTGATCGGTCTTAAATATTTATATGCTTTCGCAGTATCGCTTACAATTTTGTTGAAAGGTCTTAGTACCCACGGTTTGAAGCTGTAATTGTAATCAACGTAGCCACGCAAATATTGGCGGTAGTTTTTCTTGGTATACACATCGCGGAAAAAATCATCATTATAAACCGCGGTTACCGAAAGATTTTCTACATCGTAGAATTTGGGCTTTTTGTTCGGGTTCATTCTTTCCTTACGCATATTTACCACACCTACGCTTCTTTGTTGGGTATAGGTCCGTGCGACTTTTTTCAGTTCCTCTTTATTTGGAGCCTCTTCAAAAGTGACGTCATTATCCAGCGGATTATATTTTGGATCTTCAATGGTTTGGGTGTAGGAATAGTTCACCGGAATTTTCATACCTATTTTTTCCGGCAGGAACTTATCTACGTTCACAGTTGTATTGATGTTGACCGCCGATAGTTCAGACTGTGCGCGCTCCGCAGGTTTCTCGGTAATTCCGCCGAAACCGATCGTGGAGAACGAAGCATTGGCATTGACCAGGGCAAAATCACCAAGGTTAAAATTAAGGCTTGCATTTCCGGCATAACCGCCTTTGTTTTCAATTTCCGACAGACGGATTTCATTCACCCAAAGAACGATATCTTTGGAATTGACCGGATCTGTATTCCGCACACCGAGCATAATATTGGTTACGTTCCCCAGGCTTGGGCGACCTTTAATAAAAATCTTTTTATTCGGATCTATGCTGTTGAATTCATTGTCTTCCGTGCGCTCATCAATTGCGACCTGGGAATTCTGATCGCGCCGCAATTTGGCATCCACAAAATTTTGAATGGCCAGATTAATGGTGTTTTCAGATGGCCAGATCTCCATCGGTGAAGTGGCATTTCTTGCGGTATATTTTAATGAGATCTCGTATTCATAATAGTTGTCCGTCGCATCGCTGCCAAAACGGATAAAGAATTTGGCATTGGGATCCAGGCTGCTGCTTTGTGCATTATTGCGTACATCTTCGGCATGAACAAAAAGTTCCAGATTTTTATAGCGGCGCATATCCAACGCTACATTCTTGAAAACACCTCGTGAAGTCTTGGCCTCCAAAGGCGAGGTTTTCAGATAAAGCGAAGCTTCGTTTTGTCGTTGCGCACCCGCTGTACCGCTTAACACCTGTCTTTCGATTCCCGGCGGCAGAACGTAAGGCGGCTGGTTCAGACCGTTCTCCTCAAGATTCACACTACCCACATCCAGGTTTTTATTATCGACCGGATTCACACCTTCGGGATCTGTATCCACTGTCGCTATATCTTTGGTATATTTTCTCCAGTCACTTCGAACAAGGTCAAATGTCCCAAAACGAATTGTAGAAGTCTGGTCGAAACCGGTCAGGAGCATTCTGGCAAAACGCACATTATTAAGAATAGAAAGATCTTTTACACCGCCTTCATTTGCGCCGGTATCAAACTGCGTAACAGGAACACGGTAGAGATACCATTTGTTTTTACCGGTCTGACCATTTTGAAATTTTACTTCCACCTCTTTTTCATCCACAATAAATTTCTGGCCTAAACCAAGGCTTGATTTATCGAGGTTAATGGTGTACTGCGTATAATTTTCGTTTTGATCCAGATTGTAATCGCGGTTGATATCTTCAGCATCGGGAGTTTGGGTAGCAACCTCCAGCGTATTACTCTGTGAATTCCCCTCTACGCCGCGGAAATATTTATACCGCTCGGAAACCGACGAACTCTGCGGACCCTGAAATTTATCGGAAAGATAAAATACAAAATCATCGGAAGCCGGATCTGCAAGATTGGTGACAGGATTTATAAAATTGGTTCCGAATTTAGCGGCTTCGCCCTGCGCATCTAAACCATCGTAGCCGAGATCCTGTGCAGTTCTTTCTTCGTTTTCGGTAGAAAAAGCGTACAGAATCGGATATTGGTTTGGCTGCGTTCCCCAGTTTGTAGTGGTCGTATTTGCGGGAATATTAGGTGTGGGCAAACCGTTTTCATACTGCAGTTTTCCGTCTTTCAGTACATCTTCGCTTACATTTCCCAGCTGCAGTAAGAGTTTAGGATTTGCACCCAGCGAATTTCCATCAGCATAAGGATCCATCATCCAGAATTCCACATACTCGATGTTTGAATTAATGAAATTCGAAACCGATATCGGCCTCATCAGTCCGGCCCAGCGTTCCTGCGTAGATTCGCTGTTTTGATTTACGTTATAAGGTCCTCTTTCCTGCGGAAAATAAGTGATATCGAAAGTATTGGTGTATAACTGTTCGCCTGCTACGAAATCCCTTGAGTTATAAAGTTCCTTTGTCTGAACGCGTCGCGAAGCGTGATTAGAAACTGCCTGCGCATTGATTCCGTTTGGTGCAGCACCGCCAATTCCATAAAATCGCGGATCAATGTTGTACCAGGTAAGCAAACCCCGGCCGTTCCCGTGTGCAAGATTATCATTCAGATTACCATTAGAAAAATAAGGTTCAGGGTTTTTTTCGGGCTTCGAAGCCAGACTCCACATCGCAGGTTCTTTTAAGGAGATTTTCGAGGTGGTTTGCTCGAAATCATCGATATAAGACTGATTGCCAATGCCGTTATTTTGACCTGGAATAAGATACGCGCCTTCGGCTACAAAACTAATATTTGATGGTGCTTCTGTATTTACAAAAGGAATTTTATCTGTAAGCCTTGTCAGGAATGGTAACTCATTGTTGTACAAAATATTAAATCCGGCCATCGTATTGTTCACCGCTTCCTGCCCAAAGTTTACTTTCTGGGTTAACGGCGTTTCGGCGTAGTTCACCACGGTTCCACCAATGGTTAAATGTTCGTTGAATTTTCTTTCGAGATTTAAACCTAAAAATCTTTTTCGCTGCGTGTTGAAAGTGAGCTGATTCTCCAGTGAAATATTGATCGCCTGGCCCGATTGTTTCACAGCTTCATTAATGATATTCACCGTTCCCAACATGTAATCGACGGTATAATCAATACCTTCCTGAAGCTGAACACCATTTGCAGTAACTTTTACCGAACCCTGCGGCACGTTGATCGCGCCGAGAGAAATCCCTGAACCCTGCGAACCTTTGAACCGCCCCTCCAGTGTGTAGCCTAAGGCGAGACGGTTTTCCGCCGCCACATTTTTAAACTGATCATACAGCTCATTAAAAACAAACTTGGGATCGCTGCTGCCAAGAACGCCCTGCAGATACGCGCCGAACGGCTTCGCTTTAGTAAAAATGATTTTTCCGTCCTCAGGATCAACCGTAATTCCCGGTACAAAATCGAAAATACCATCGCCCGTGGTCGTACCGTTTTGCTGCAAGTCATTGTTCATGTTCAGCCGGTCCCAGTTGAAGAGTTTCAGCAGGTTGGTATTTTCTACCGCTGTGCCTGGCAGGTAATTCACTTTGCCATTTTGGGCATCACGCAGATAGACATTCAACAAAAAACCATCACTGTTGATCTGATTGGTGTTTAAAGAATAAATATTCTTCATCATCAGATCCCACATCGGGGTGGTGGTGGTGGTTTTTGTATTGGATTTTAAAAGTTTTGTGATGAGCACGGGACTTTCTTCCGAAAATTCCCCAACCTTGTACACTTTGCTGTCACCATTCAGCGTAAATGAATAGGATACTGCAAGGAGCTGATTATCATTAAGCCGCTGATTCAGGGATATATATCCCAACTGCGGATGGAACCTGAATTCGTTTTGGTTCAGTTTTCGGGCTTTCCGGTTGAATATAAACTGTTCGCCATCGGTGTATGTTTCGGGAGAACCGTTGGCATTCGGAAAAGACTGCCCGTTGATGGCGTTGTATGCCGTATTGATATCCCTGATGCCGGCACCAAGATTCACAATTCCCTGATAAAGTCCGTTTTGTGAATTATCGGGAAAACCGCTGATTCCTTCACCCAGATCACGGATACCCAAAATCCCTTTCTGATCCTGAAGATTGCCCGAACCCTGGTCTAAAACCCAGGCTTCAATTCTGGTTATATTGATCCGCGAATTGATCTGCGGATAATTCAGTAACGCATTGTCGTAACTGTCAAGGAAATAATGGCCAAGATAATAGTGCTGATTGTCTTCATAATCAATGGCATTAAGTTTAAAAGTGTTCATCACGCCGCCGCCCTGCGCAATGATATTCCGCGCCTCACCCTGCTGTTGGGAGAAAACGAGAGTTCCGTAGGTTTTGCCCAGCTGAAATTCTGTCTTAAGACCAAACAGCGATTCCGAACCGCGGATCAAACTGGTAGAAAGCGGCATATTTACATTTCCAAACTCGACTCTCTTTATAATCTTATCTTCGCCACCGGTAGTTTTGTCATTTAAACCTTTGGTCTGCAGATCTTTCCAGGTGCCTTTTGCCTGCCACACGAGATTCATCCGGTTTTCGAAAGCAAAGCCACTCTGTGTATCGTAGTTGGCTTTAAGCTGCAGGTTTTCACCTACTTTACCTAAAAGTCCGAGCTGAATTCTCTGTTGAATGTCGATTGCAAAATTGGTACGGTTTTGCGGCAGAATTAATGGATTATCAATTTTCTGATAAAGCCCGCCTATATCGAATGAGGCGAAACCCTGCGGAATGATTTCAATTTTATTTCCGCCAAACAGGGATTCGAAAAGTTTGTTCTTGATATTTAAACTTGGCAGCAGACCTTTTTTCACCGCATCGGACTGATCCTTGCGGTAGCCGAGATTGTTGGTGGCAGATTTTTCGTTATAATATGCGCTCAACTGATTGTTAAGCATATACTGATTATACTCCGCTGTGGTCATGGAAACCGGATTGCCAACCACCATATTTCCAATTTTCGGGTAAAGGAAATACATGCCGCTGGTCACATCGTAAAAAGCTTCGTAGCGCGTAGGATTGGGTATGGAAAAATCCTGACGTACGGACACACTATCCTCTGGTTTGATCTGTGCAAATGCGCTCGCAAAAGAAAAAAACAAGAAAATAAAAACTAGAAATCTATGCTGAAAAAAATTATTCTTCTCCAAATGTTAAATATTTTTTAAAATTTGCTTTACCAAATCTTCCACTGAAAGATCGGGTGTTTGCTTTAGAATACGGTCTGCAATCTTCTCGCTCATCTTTTTTGGTATGCCCAAAACCTCTAAAGCAGATAACGATTCATGTTTAACTTTATTATTTACAAATGTAGAAATATTTTCACCGGAATCCTTGAATTTTTGGACTTTATCCCGCAGATCCACAATGATTCTCTCAGCGGTTTTGGTACCGATTCCCTTCACTTTCTGAAGCAGTAAACTATTGTTGGTAAGTATGGCTGAGGCGATCTCGTTGTTACTTAATGACGACAGCATAATGATCGCTGAGACCGGTCCTACTCCGTTAACACTAATTAACAGATTGAAGAGTTCTTTCTCTAAAATAGTGTTAAAACCAAACAGCAGATGTACATCCTCGCGGATGATCTGCTGTATGTTTAAAAACGTTTCTTTACCCAAAACCAATTTTTCCGAAGTCTGTAAACTGATCCCGACATAATAGCCGACACCGTTCACATCAATAACCATGGAGGTTGGGTGAAGCTCCTGAACAATTCCTTTTAACGAATAAACCATTTTTTTTCTTTGTGTTGAATCTAAATTTTTATTGTGAGAGTTCGCGGCGCTGCGCATCCAGAACGGCAATAGTCGCAAGATTCACAATTTCGTCTACACTCGCCCGCATCTGTAAAACATGAACCGGTTTTTTTAAGCCCATTAAAATTGGACCTACAACCTGCGCGACATTGAGTCCGCGTATAATTTTATAAGAAATATTCGCACTCTCCAGGTTCGGGAACACAAAGACATTTGCCGGTGTTGTTCCTAATTTTGAGAACGGATAATCTGAAAGCAGATCAGCATTTAAGGCAAAATCCGGCTGTATTTCACCATCCACAACCATATTTGGGAATTTCTCATGAAGTATAGAAACCGCCTTGGCTACTTTTTTCGATGTCTCCGACACGCTTGCGAAATTTTCAAATGACAGCATTGCGATCCTTGGATCTACCGCAAAAGTTTTCACGGTCATTTCCGACATTCTTGCAATATTCACCAGGTCTTCGGCACTTGGATTTGGATTAAGTGAAGTATCAGCAAAAAACAGAGGCTTTTTATCCGTAAGGATCATCATCATCGATGAAATTTTGTCTACGCCTTTTTCCTTTTCAATGATCTTTAAAACCGGTTTTATGGTTGATGCGTAATTTTTGGAAAAACCTATGATCAGTGCATCGGTATCGCCGTGATGCAGCATGAGCGGACCAAAATAATCACGCTGGCGCACATAACGTTTTGCCTTATATTCGTTCATGCCTTTTCTCTGGCGCAGTTCCCAAAGTGTCTGGCGATATCTGATGCGGTTTTCCTCCTGGTCTTCATCCATCGGATCTACGATCGGCACATCGATATTGATCCCGAATTTTTTCATCTGTTCGCGCACATATTTTTTCTCACCCATCAGGATCGGGAACGCAATGCCTTCCTCATAAAGGATCTGTGCAGCTTTCAACACATTGTATTCCTCTGCATTGCCTAGTGTTACGCGTTTTGGATTTGAACGTGCTCGTGTCTGCATCATTCTGAGTAATTTCTCGTCGCGACCCATTCTGTCGAGAAGCGCAGTCTCATACTCATCGAAATTTTCGATTGCTTTGCCGGCGATTCCGCTTTCCATTGCAGCTTTTGCCACAGCGATAGAAACTTTGGTAATAAGTCGGTTATCAAATGGTTTCGGTATAAAATATTCGCGACCGAAATTCAGACCTTTTAAATTATATGCCAGGATCACAGCTTCGGGAACAGGTTCTTTTGCAATTTGCGCGATCGCCCGCACGGCGGCAAGTTTCATAGCTTCATTGATTCCGGTAGCCTGCACATCGAGCGCACCGCGGAAAATGTACGGGAATCCGAGGACGTTGTTTACCTGATTAGGATAATCGCTTCTGCCCGTTGCCATAATAGTATCGGGACGCGTTTCCATAGCGAGCTCATACGCAATTTCGGGATTTGGATTGGCAAGACCGAAAACAACAGGATTTTCTGCCATAGACCGCAACATATCAGCAGTCATCACATCTGCTTTTGAAAGACCGATAAACACATCAGCATCTTTCAGCGCATCTGCTAAAGTTTCCTTTTCTGTATTGGCTATAAACTGTACTTTTTCAGGTGTCAGGTTTTCGCGTCTGTTGGTGATAACGCCTTTGGAGTCGCACATAAGCACATTTTCTGCTTTAAGTCCGAGTTCTAAATACAGTTTTGTACACGCTATAGCTGCGGCGCCGGCGCCATTGACAACCATTTTTACATCCTCGATTTTTTTGCCGGCGATTTCAAGTGCATTTAACAATGCTGCCGCCGAAATAATTGCCGTTCCGTGCTGATCATCGTGCATTAAAGGAATCTGAAGTTCCTGTTTCAGGCGCTGCTCAATGTAGAAAGCTTCAGGTGCTTTAATATCTTCCAGATTGATCCCACCAAAAGTTGGCGCGATGCCTTTAACAATATCAATAAATTTATCAGGATCTTTTTCATTGATTTCAATATCAAATACATTGATGTCGGCAAATATCTTAAACAGAAGCCCTTTTCCTTCCATGACGGGTTTTGAAGCTTCAGCACCGATATCGCCCAACCCTAAAACCGCAGTACCATTGGAAATTACCGCTACCAGATTTCCTTTGCCGGTATATTCGTAAGCCAGTTTCGGATTCTTTTCGATCTCAAGACAGGGAATTGCAACACCGGGAGAATATGCAAGGGAGAGATCTCTCTGCGAGGAATGCGGTTTGGAAGGGATAACTTCGATTTTTCCCTTCGGTTCAATACTGTGATAATCTAGTGCGGCCTGATTGAAATTTTTCTCGTCGCGGTTGGTTTTTGTTGACATTTTGGTTTTGTCCGGGAGTAAAAGTGGACAAGCTTTTTAATATGTTAAAAAAAATTCTGCAAATTACAGGAGTCTGCGAATTTCGTGATTTTAAGTCAGATTTAAAATATATTCGGTATGATATGCTACCAGACTTTCGATGGGTTTCTGCACGACTTTTCCGATTTTTAAATTCAGTTCTGCGGCAGCTGAGCGTAAAATATCTTCATAAATATAGGCAATGAAACCTATGAAATTAATTTCCACCTCGTGGGCTTCGGGATAAGGAAGCACCTGATAATCCAGGAAATTTTTCATCTCATCAAAAACCATATTCTGAAAATAAGGATGATGTTTCCGCTCGGCAATAAACTGGTTAAACGCCCCTAAATAAGCGTTGGCTCTGGGATTATGGTACATGTGTTTAATGGCATCTTCGATGGTAAGGTTATATGTCGCTTTGAAATCGCGTTCCAGATCGCCGGGAAGCTTTTTCATAAAAAAACGCCGCAAAAGATGTTTTCCCAAAGCACTTCCGCTACCTTCATCACCGATCAGAAAACCCAATGAAGGCAGATCGACACGGATTTTTTCACCATCGAAAAAACAGGAATTGGAACCCGTTCCTAAAATACAGACCATGGCAGGTTTACCATTGTAGGCGGCGTACGCGGCGGCCGTCATATCTTCTTTCACCGAAATGTCTGCCTGTGGAAATGCGTAGGTCAGCTCATTGTGAACCTTGTGTACGTTTTCGGGAGTTCCGCAGCCGGAGCCGTAAAAAAAAATCTTTTCAATGTGATTTTTCAGAAAGAAAAGTTCTTCGTTCTTATCAATCTCGCGTCCAATAAATTCAGGATTGATGATATTTGGATTGAAACCCAAAGTTGTGGTTTTGCAGTGCGGTTCTCCCGAATTCTGCAGAATTACCCAGTCACATTTCGTGGAGCCGCCGTCAACAATGGCAATCATATAGTTTAAACTTTAAGGCGCTAAAATATTAAAATTAATTTTAAGGATAGAACCGCGACCAAATGCGGTATTTTACCATACAATTCAAAAAAAAAAGCAATCCGGGCGGACTGCTTTATAATTTAAGCAAAAGAAAGTTTAATCGACTTCCAACACGTGCAGAATTTCGGGAGCGTGCTGCTTCACCGTATTTTCCACGCCCAATTTCATCGTTGAGAAACTCATGGGGCAGCCGTTGCAGTTCCCGATGAGTTTTACATAAACTATATCTTCTTTCACATCAACCAGTTCTATATCGCCACCGTCCTTGTTCAGAAACGGACGGATACTCTCCAGGGCAAACAGGACTCTGGTTACGGTATCTTCGTGGTTATTCTGGGTTTGCATATTTTCGGGTGACAACATTTCCTTTCTATTGTATATTTTGTTTTAAACCGTGGCAAATCTGCGTTCGGTTTACTTATTTTTCGGCGAGCAGCCCGCCATCGTGGTGATCTTTACTGCTTCGGTAGGTGGCAGAAATTTATTCCTTTCCACCAGGCTGCCGATCATATTCTGGGTGGTTTTGGTGTAGACTTCGGCAATCTTTGAACCTTCCTGCAACACAGCGGGTCGACCTACATCACCGGACTCACGGATGCTTTGGATGAGCGGAATTTCGCCCAGCACAGGAATACCAAGATCCTCTGCCAGAAACTGCGCGCCCTGATTTCCAAAAATATAATATTTGTTATCCGGCAGTTCTGCAGGTGTAAAGTAAGACATATTTTCTATCAATCCCAAAACAGGAATGTTAATACTTTCCATCTGGAACATGGCAATACCTTTGCGCACGTCGGCAAGTGCGACATGTTGCGGCGTACTTACGATCACGGCGCCCGTTACTGGAACTTCCTGAATGATTGAAAGGTGGATATCACCCGTTCCCGGCGGAAGATCAACAAGCAGAAAATCAAGTTCGCCCCACGCTGCATCGCGTATCATTTGGTTTAATGCTTTGCTGGCCATCGGTCCACGCCAAACAACAGCCTGATTGGCGCCGGAAAAATAACCGATAGACAGCATTTTCACACCGTAATTCTCTACGGGCTTCATCAGGTTTTTCCCGTCGATCTGTACCGAAAGCGGTTTGGCATCTACCGTATCGAACATAGTGGGAATGGAAGGTCCGTAAATATCAGCATCGAGAACACCAACTTTAAAACCCATATTGGCGAGGGTTACCGCAAGGTTTGCAGTAACGGTGGATTTACCCACACCACCTTTTCCGGAAGCGATGGCTATAATATTCTGTATTCCGGGAATCTGTTTTCCTTTGATCTGGCTCTGCTGTATTTCTGAAGGTTCCGGTGAGGCGATTTTTAACTTTAAAACCACATCTTCACCAAACTCCGTGGCAAATGCCTGCTTCATAGCAACCTCAAGTTTCTTTTTCTCGTGCATTGCCGGTGAGTGAGCGGTCATATCAATATATACATCATTTCCCATCACCTGAAAATTCTGCACCAAATCATCAACTTCTATCTCTTTCAGGAAAGACTGTACCTTTTCTTTCGTCATCATAATTCTTTATAATAATTGTGTGACAAATTTAGGCAAAATTTTGTTATTTAGAATGAGTAAAATCTATGAGAAATGTTTGGTCGGAAATGTAAAAAGTTTCAAACGAGCTATTTCTAAAACGATAAGACAACAGTCATTAAAAGGACTTCAGAGCTTATTTTAAAAAATGGAATCTTCAGATTTTTCTAGCAGTAAGGAATAATTTCCAATTTTAAGCGTGATTAAGCGGGCTATTGAGCGACCGGATTATATTAATTAACAAAATATTTTCAGTAAAATATACATAATTAACGACTTACAAAACTTTTGGCAAAAAAATTGCACGAAAACTTTAACTAAATCATTAATTATAAACCAATAAAATCACTATTATGAAAAATTCCATTTTAACAGTTCTTGCCGTTGCAACACTGGTTGCCTGCAAAAAAAATGAAACTACCAAACTGAATACTGCAACCGACAGTTCTGCGATGATGCCCGCAACCGATTCCAGCATGATGCCGGCAGATTCCACCACAATGACCAATACCTCCGCGACCACACTCAGCGATATGGATAAAAAATTTGCCGATAAAGCTGCAATGGGAGGGATGATGGAAGTAAGCCTGGGTGAATATGCAGAAATGAACGGTACCAACGCCATGGTGAAAGACCTGGGGAAAATGATGAAAGAAGACCATAGTAAAGCAAACAACGAACTGAAAAGCTGGGCTACATCCGCAGGATATACCCTACCCGCCACGCTTGACCAGGATATGCAGAAAAAAGTTGATGATCTGAAAGCAAAAAAAGGCGCAGATTTCGACAAAGCATATACCGATATGATGGTTTCTGATCACAAAGAAGATATCAGCCTGTTTAAAGACGAGGCTGCAAAAGGCGGAGATTCTAATTTAAAATCTTTCGCTTCCAAAACACTTCCTACACTGGAACACCATTTAACAAAATCTGAAGAGGCGAAAAGCGCAGTAAAATAACATGCATACATAACTATAAATCCCGCGATAAAAGCGGGATTTTTTGTGGGCAGAACTTAAATATTCAATAATCTGCGTAAATTGTTTTTTTTGATTGGTTTCAATTTAATCGATGATGAACTTTGAAACGCAATTTTATTTAATTTTTGCGGTATTATTTTAAATTATTTTTCCGACTTAAAATATTAATGAAATTCAGTGAATGATCTACAGATCACCGCCATGATTCTCAAGCTGGCCTTCCCATTTCGAAACGGCAGAAGTGGCCAACGCATTACCCAAAACATTGGTCATACTCCGGCCCATATCGCAAAAATGATCAATAGGTAAAATCAACGCTATTCCTTCCGGCGGGATCCCAAACATGGTGCAGGTTGCTACAATGATCACCAAACTGGCACGCGGCACGCCGGCAATACCTTTAGAAGTTAACATCAAAACCAAAAGCATCGTGATCTGCTGACCGAGGGTCATATCGATGCCGTAAATCTGGGCGATAAAAATCGCTGCAAAAGTCATGTACATCATACTTCCGTCCAGATTAAATGAATACCCGAGCGGCAGGATAAATGATACGATCCTGTTGTTGCAGCCGAATCTCTCAAGCTCTTCCACAAGTTTCGGGAAAACGGCCTCGGAACTCGTGGTAGAAAAGGCAATAAGCAAGGGCGCTTTAATTCTTCTTAATAACTCAAAAAGCCGGTTTCCTAAAATAAGATAGCCTACGATGCAGAGCACCAGCCATAAAACACCTAAAGCAAAGAAGAAATCGCGCAGGTAGATCGCATAGACTTTAAAGATCTCGAAACCGTTCGTTGAAACCACTGCTGCGATGGCGCCCAACACACCCAGCGGTGCAAACCACATGATATAGCCCACCATCTTTAAAATCGCGTGAGCACAAATGTCAAAAGCTTTAATAATAGGCTTGGTATATTCCTCGCCCATGTTGGCCAGGGCAACGCCGAACATGATAGAGAAAACCACGATCTGAAGCACTTCATTTGTGGCAAAAGCTTCGAAAAGGCTCTTAGGAATAATATGATTTACAAAATCTTCCAGGGAAAATCCTTTGCTGGTTTTCAGCAGTTCATCAACAGACGACGCATCCTGTATCGGCAGTTGGGTCACATGGCCGGGCTCCAGCCAGTTTACAAAAATAAGTCCGATGAAAAGTGACACCAGAGAAGCTGTAATAAACCAAAGCATGGCTTTAGTACCCACGCGTCCGATCATTTTGATGTCGCTCATTTTAGCAATTCCCACAACCAGTGTGGTAAATACCAGTGGCGCAATGATCATCTGCACAAGCCGGATAAAAACAGTGCCGAGCAGTTTAATATTTTTTGCAAAAGGCACGGCACTTTCAGGATATTGTGTGTGAACGATGCCTCCCATAATTACGCCGATAACCAAAGCGATGATAATAGCGATGAACAGCTTGTTTTGACCTTTCATGGAAATGTTTTTTTTTGTAAGCGCTACAAATATAGTTTAATTTCCGAAAAAGTTTCAGGACTGCACGGCGGAACGTTCTCATACAAAATAATTTCCCACCCGATGATCGCGCCGCTCTAAGTTTTCGCGCCGAAGCTGCTCAGATTCACCACCAGCGATAGCATAAAATATCTTTTCAGGATCAGTTCTTCGCGATCCTCCACAAAATTATCGCCGATGGTACGGGTTGCGTTCTGTCTCTGGTTAAGCAGATCGTTTACACTGAATTTCAGCATCATCTGATTCTTAAAGAACTGATAATTTACGCTTGAATTCCAGAAATAGGAATTCTTGCTGAAATCTGCGGCAATGCTTGAGTTTCGGGTGAAGTTAAAATCATTACTGAAAAACAGCGTTTTACTGAAACAGTAATTCGTAAGCCGCAGCGATAGGTTTTGGCGCGCTGTAATTGTTTTATCCAACCGGTAATTGCTGTAATGTGATGAGGAAAAATTTATGCCGTAAGTTGCCCGCAAATTAAGTACATCTTTCACATTTAAATTTACTCTGAACCGCGGCGATAATGTGTAGATTTTATTGGTAAACTCCGTGGCATCAATAAAACCCTTGCGGTAACTGTAGTTGCCACTGAATGATGGCGCGAGATCTAACTTATTACCGTTCCACTTGTAGGTTTTGGTAAGTGAAGTTGAAAAATTAAGCCTTTTGTTCCCACTAATGTTTTCGTAGGTGCTGAACTGCTTCCCGGCGTCATCGTAAAAGGAATAATTCACAATATCATTATCGGAATAACTGAATCCCAGCCTCGAAAAAAAACTTAGGCCGCGCGCCACATTGAAGGTAGTAAAATTTAAATTGGTATTGTTTTGCCACGTACTTTTCAGCTCCGGATTTCCCTGCGTAGTGATCAGCGGATCAGAAACATCTATGTAGGGATTCAGATAACTGACCTGCGGAACGCTGTAGGTAGCGGTGTTCGAAATGCGCAGACTGGTGGTCCTGTTAAATTTATAATTGAGCAGTAGATCATATTCCGGCAGTAAAAAATTTTTCTGAAAATTGTATTCCTGCATATTGTAAACAGAATTAATGTTCAGTCTTGTGGAGTTCAGGTTGGTTCCGACCCGGAAATTATATGCGGACTTATTTAAATTATAAGAAACCCCTGCATTTACCAAAGTATTGTTTTGGTTGAGGGTATTGGAAAGCAAGGTATTATAATCTGAATATTCACCGGTGCCCAAATTGAAATCTACCACAACCAGATCACGGTCTAATTTCTGAAGATCATAGTTGATCTCGAAAGCAACAGTCGCCGAATCCGATACAGGTTCGTAGTATTTGGCATTAGCACTGAATGAGTTGGCAGAATTTTTATTTCTTGAAAGTTGGTTTCTGGAGTCGTTCTGATCCGGTGACTGGTAAAACTGCGTTTCCTGCAGAATGTAATTCGTGTTTTTATTTTCTGAAAAAGTATTGCTGACGGAAGCAGATAAAGAGCGGTTTGGCTTACCGAATTTTCTTATGAGACCAATTTTTGGTTTAAAGACGTTTGCAAAACTGTTTCCACGGGTAGAATTCCGGTTGCTGTTCAGCAGCGCATCATCACGCAGTGTCACCGTATTGTTTTCGGTGGTATTATCTGTGGAACTGTTGGAGAAATCTGTAGAGAATGTGATGCTGGTCAACTTATCGAGTGCTAATGTGGCGTTGGTATTATAATCAAAGGTATTCTTATCGCTGTTGCCACTTTTTTCCGTTCGGGTATCGAGTTTGTAATCGGGCAGGAACGTACTTCTGGATATTTTGGACCACGTCTCCAGATTCAGATCTTTATATTCAACACTAAATTTATCGAGATCCAGATCACGACCGATCTTATCCGCATAGTTCGCTCCTATTATTGAGGTCCGCAGAATTCCAGTACTGGCCGTACGTCCGTTGGCAGCATTATTCCGGTTATTTTTCTGGAAAAAACCATCTACCGAAAAACTGGATATATTAATATTATTCGAGCCTGCGATCAGTGCAAAATTGGTCTCCTGTTTGAATTTGGCGTAAAGCCCTTTCACATCATACCGGTTATCGGTACCATAACCTAAGTTGAAATTCCTGATATTTCCCTTGTTATTTCTTTCATCGATATTGAAATTTACGGTTAGACTGTCGGATTTAGGCGTTCTGCCGGTGAGTTCCTCCTCTTTGGTTTTAGAGGTCGTGATCTGGATTTTTTGGATGAGATTTGCCGGAATGGTTTCCATCGCAATTTTTCCGTCTTTGTTGAACAAAGGTTTCCCGTTGATGAGGATTTTGTTTACAGGCTGTCCGTTCACGGTCATAACACCGTCGTCATCGGTTTCTACGCCGGGGATCTGTTTCAGCAGTTCATCGATTTTGTCGTTCGGATCTACTTTCAGATAGGACGCGTTGTATTCGATGGTATCTTTTTTAATCTTAACCGGCGAAGCGGTGATGGTCACTTCCTCAATATTACCTGTTAAATCTCTTTCGAGTTTTAGAAGGCCAAGATCAATATTTCCGGTGATGCCAGCATATTTTCTGGAGAAAGTCTTATAATTGTCACTGGATATCTGAAGCAAAACGGCTTCTTTCTGTGCGGGTAACTTTAAACTGAAACTTCCGTTCCTGCCCGTGCCTGTAAAGTTGATGACGGCAGAATCCTTCTGCTTAAGCAGCGAAACGGTCGCGTTTTCGATGGATTTACTTTCGGGATTCTGTACAGTTCCGGTAATTGAATATGTTTGAGCGCTTAAACTCAGGCTAAAAATCACAAAAAGAAGCAGGTATTTTTTCATTTCCACATTGGTCATTTTAAAAAGTTGACACACGCAAAAAACCTGCCGCACTTGCTTTTTCCCGTAAACTACCGAACCAGGCGGAGTGCCGGACAAGCGATCGCAGTGGAAATCCTTTTTTTTGGGGAAGGGAAAGAAACGGCAAAAAAAAGATTGCAACGGAGAGCGCGGTCCCGCCGGAAAACTTCAGTTTGCCGGCGGGATGGCCCCAAAAAAAAACCTCCGCTCCGGAATGTTCCGAAGCAGAGGCTGCTCAATATAATCGAAGAAAAATCTAGGCGCGCAAATATCTGGAATAGGCGTAACCCTCTTCACCATCGGCGGTCCTGATTTTCCACCAGTCATCGGATGTTTGCTCAACGAGCGTTACCGATTCCCCTTTGCCAGCCTTGCCTACAATGGCGCCATCGGTAGAAGGCTGCTGACGGATGTTGAGGTTGGAATCTTCGGTCGCAACGGTTAACGAAGCGCCGGCGGAGAGACCTGCTACCTGCACATCCACATTGATATCGGAAGCGGAATATGTAGAATCGATGGCTCCCAAAGCGTTCCAAACTGCATCTTTGGCAGCGGTAGACGCGGCATTTCCCGTGACGTACAGAATGCCGTCCTGCTCATTAACCTGAAGGTTGGATACTCCCGCAGACTGTGCTGCAGAAATTACTCCGGCGTATTTATCTTGTAATGCACTCATTATTTGTTATTTTACGGTATAGTTATAGTTTACTTTTCCAGGTTTCAAGGCATCTACCGACATTTTGATCTGTCTTGCCTGCGCGCTGGACACATTTCCGGTCAGCGTAAGTTCGCCATTTACCACCTCTACATTTACAGACGGAAAATCCTTAACCGCGTCGGTTACTTTTTGCTGAACTGCGGGATCAACGGCGGAAGCGGTTTCTACTACAACCGGTGCTTCGATAGTTGACATGTCCATTACATCCTTAATTCCGGGAATTGCTTTTAAAGAAGCGATCATAGAATCTCTGGAAGCCTCATCAGCGAAAGTTCCGCTGAGGTGCGCTGTGCCGTCTTTCACTTCAACAGAAGCTGTGGGCGTGGAGGTCACTACAGTTGTAGCCTGCGTTTGAAGCTCCGCATCGGAAACTTTCTTTTTGCAGGAAGTGGATCCAAATGATACGGCGAGCGCTAAAGCTGCCATTGCAAGTGTCTTTTTCATTGTTTTTTTTTAATTGGTTAGTAAACGTGAGTTTCAAATTTAACGATTTAAAATCCGCTTGATTCCTAATGGTATTATAAATTTTTCTTAAAGTTTAATCATTTCACCGGAAATTTACTAAAAAACGGGTGATTGCTGCAAAAACTGCGTTATTTCATTTCAATAGTACGGAAAGTGAGGTTTATGCGCGGCGAGAAAACTTTCTTGGTAGGCGGCAGGCGGTGAACCCAGTATTTTTGAGTTTCACCTTTCATTACGAGCAGGCTGCCGGCCTCCAGTATTACATCTACCCTTTCCCTGGTGATTTTATGTTTGAAGGAAAATTTTCTTTCAGCGCCCAGACTTACGGAAGCGATTGCGCCATTATTCTTCAGGTCTTTTTCGCCGTCGCTGTGGTAGGCCATGCCTTCGCTGCCATCATGATAAAGGTTGAGGAGGCAGGAATTAAAGGTTTCACCGGTTTTCTCTTCAACTAATTTTTTCAGTAATAAAAGTTCTGCAGTCCAGGCATGTGCGATCTTGGTGGAATTGGAATAGGTATATTCAAAATCCCGATCGCCATACCAGGCCACTTTTCTTTTGGTAAATATCTTTTTGCCAAAAATTATTGCTTCATCATTTTTCCAGGCAATTTCACCGAGAAATTTTTCGTATAATTTTACCGCTTCCGTTTCACTTAAAATTTTCCCGTAATAATTCACCGTTCCGTCTTTGGGAAGAAGGTTTTGTTCTGGATCTGCAGTTCTTTCAAATAATTCCATACGCGTCACATTTCTTCAAATTTCTGTTTTTTATTTTATAAATTCGTTCAAAATTTTATCCATGAAAAAATACATGCAGTTCATTTTTCTTTTATTAATGGTGTTTAGCTTCGGTCAGAACAAGCCGGACAATACTTTCATTAAAGAAAATTACACCAAAAAAGAAGTGTACATCCCGATGCGCGACGGCGTAAAACTTTTCACTTCAATTTACATTCCGAAAGATATTTCTGCCAGCCACAAACTGCCGTTCCTCATGCAGCGGACCTGCTACAGCGTAGCGCCATATGGGCCGGATGCCTACAGAAACGGTTTGGGTCCGAACCAATATTTGATGAAAGACGGCTATATTTTCGTTTATCAGGATGTGCGCGGCCGATATATGAGCGAGGGCGTGTTTACGAATATGACGCCGCAGGTTGCGCACAAAACCAAAAAAGATGTTGACGAAAGCACCGACACTTACGACACGATTGAATGGCTGCTTAAAAATATACCGAACAACAATAAAAAAGTCGGCCAGTACGGAACTTCTTATCCCGGTTTTTATACTGCAGCGGGAATTTTATCCGATCATCCGGCGTTAGTCGCTTCCTCGCCACAGGCGCCGATTTCGGATTTCTGGAATGATGACTTTCTGCACAACGGTAAATTCATGCTGGGTTACTTCCGGACTTTTCCTGTCTTTGGCATCCAGAAAACCAAGCCCGAAAAAGAAGGCTGGTATATGGACACTTTCATTAAACCCACTTCCGAAGACGGCTTGAAATTTTACAGGGAAATGGGGACATTGAAGGACGGTTACGAAAAATATTATAAAAATAATTTCTTCATGACCGAAATAATGAATCATCCGAACTACGATGATTACTGGCAAAAAAGAAGTATCCTGCCCCATCTGAAAAATGTAAAACACGCCGTGATGACGGTGGGCGGTTGGTTTGATGCAGAAGATCTTTCAGGTCCTTTAAATATCTACAAAACCATAGAAAAAACCAGCCCAAAAGCTAAAAACACCATCGTTATGGGACCGTTTTCGCACGGAGCCTGGGCGCGTGAAACCGGGAAAGCCTTTCATAATGACATTTATTTCGGCGACAGTATTGCCACTTACTACCAGAAAAATCTGGAAACCAAGTTCTTTAATCATTATTTAAAAGGTGATACGAAAAGTGATGCGGGAATTCCGGAAGCCGTAATGTTCGATACCGGAAGTAAGGAATGGCGCGAATTCGCGCAGTATCCGCCAAAAAATGCGCAGAAAGTGAGTTTCTATCTTACAGACGGAACTTTGAAAAACAAGGCGGAAAATAATTTTACAGAATATTACAGTGATCCCAACAAACCGGTTTTGAGCTCAGATAACCTCAAGGATTTTAATGGGTTTACTCCCAGAAATTACATGAGTGAAGACCAAAGATTTGCCGAAGGAAGGCCGGACGTGGTTACTTTTACCACAGATGCATTAACCGAAGATATTACTTTTGGCGGAGAGTTAATGGCGAAACTCAATATCGCATCTACTTCTACCGATGCTGATTTTGCCGTAAAACTGATTGATGTGTACCCCGAAGATTTTGTACCGAAAGAGAAAAAAGATGGTGTGATCTATGGGAATTACCACCAAATGGTGCGCAGCGAAATTATGCCGGCAAGATTCAGAAATTCCAGGGAAAAGCCTGAAGCATTAGTTCCCAATCAAAAAACTGCCGTGAATTTTAAATTGCAGGATGTGATGCACACTTTCAAAAAAGGACATAAAATCCAGATTCAGATTTCAAGCACCTGGTTCCCGCTGTTTGCAGTGAATCCACAGAAATTCATGGCAAACCCGAACTTTGCAACGGAAGAAGATTACACCAAAGCTTTTATTAAAATTTTTGGGGATAGTTCTTTGGAAGTGGATGTTTTGAAGTAGAAGTTAGAAGTTAGAAGTTAGAAAAAGTAATAAAATAAAATGCCTTTCCAATATTTTGGAGAGGCATTTTTATTATCTTGAATCTTGATTCTTAATTCTAACTTCTAATCCCTCGAAATATGGTAATACGCCAACATTTTATAGTATAATTTCGCAGCTAAGAAAGCAGTTGGTTTGGGCATCGGCGAATCCATGAGTTCCACGATATCAAAGGCAACTACATTACATTTCTGAAATACTTTTCTTAATAATTCTAAAGTTGGATACCATTGTAAACCGCCTGGTTCCGGTGTTCCTGTGGAGGGCGCGACGGAGGGATCGAATGCGTCCAAATCAATTGTGATATACACATTTCCCGAAACTTTTTCTAAAACATCATCGATCCAGTCTTCTTTCTTAGCGATTTCGTGAGCCCAGAAACATTGCTCTTTATTCACATGTGCCATTTCTTCGATATCGCAGGAGCGGATGCCGACCTGAACCAAATTGTGTTTTTTACTCGCTTCGTAAACTGCACATGCATGGTTAGATGTGGAGCCGTGAAAATCCGGACGTAAATCGGTGTGCGCATCAAGCTGCAAAACGGTTAAGTTTTCATACTTTTCTCCTACCGCACGAATCGAACCGATAGAAACTGAATGTTCGCCGCCAAAAAGCGTGAATAATTTTCCGTCGTTCTTTAAAAGTTCTAGTGTTTTTTGGTAAACTGCTTCAGTCATTGCTTCAGGAGAAGATTTCTCGCTGATCTCGCCACCCAGAAAAATACCTTCCAGATAAGGTTCTGTATTGGTTTCAATATCATACAACTCCATATTTTCAGAAGCATCTAAAAAGAGTTCGGGACCTTTATCTGCACCCTTTCCCCAGGTTGAAGTACCGTCGTAAGGAACTGTGACGAGCATTACTTTTGAATTATCCAGCGTCGCATTTTCTGCGGGGATTCCGGCATATGTTTTATTCATGACTGATGATTTTTGTTTCCAGATGACAAAGGTAAAAAAATCAAATAGAGATCAGCATCTCTGCAATTCGTAACTTGCTGTAAAATTCTATTAACTTTAAGAAAAAATTTATGCCATTAAAAGCAGTATTATTTGATATGGATGGTGTGCTCGTAGACACCGAACCGCTGCACCGGAAAGCGTACTTTCACATGTTTGCAGATTTGGGAATTACAGTTCCGGAAAGCCTGTACATCACTTTTACCGGAGCCGCCACCAAAAAGGTTTGCCGGATCCTTATTGAAAAATATGATCTTAAAGAATCTGTCGCCGATCTGGCGGCACTGAAAAGGAAATATTTTAAGCAGTACTTTTATTCCGAGGCCGATTTTGATCTGCTGCCCGGCGTGCGGGAGATCATTCAGAATTTATTTGACAGCCGGATCAAACTGGTGCTGGCTTCATCGGCCAGCATGACGACGATTATTATGGTTTTTGAAAAATTTGGTCTCGCAAAATATTTTGTGGGAAATATCAGCGGAGATGATTTAAAGGAGTCGAAACCAAATCCCGAAATCTTTAACCTGGCGGCGAAAATTGCCCACGAACCCAACGAAAACTGCGCAGTGATCGAAGATTCTACGAACGGTATTTTGGCGGCTCACGCGGCGGGTATTTTTTGCGTGGCGTATAAAAGTCCACATTCTACCGGACAAAATTATGAAAAAGCAGATCTTGTCATTTCCGATTTCACTGAGATTGAATTTGAAAAATTGAAAACCTTTTTCTAAAATAAGTCACCAATTTCCCTCCTGCAACATACGCGAGTAAGCTTATTTTTCAGTAATTTTTTTTACGTAATTCCCTTATTTAAAGCCAACATACATGTAACTTTTTAAAGATAATTCGGAACAAATATCTACCACGGTAATATGACCGGAAATAACGTTTTGCAAGATGGTTTCAAAAAATATTTTGTTACAATGAAAGTTGACCGGTAAAAAAAATCCTGTGACTGGGCGGCATTACAGGTTATTTTAGAGAAGTTATTATGGGAGCACTTCGTTTCCCGCAATGACAAACTGCCAGAAATTCCAGCCCCGATTGAAACGGCAACCTTTTTCTTCTGGAATTCCGGCGTAAGTTTGCATATAAAATTTTGGATTTTGAGTTATATTTTTAAGATTTTCAAAGATAAAAATTTCCCTTTGATAAAAATATTAATCTTTATTTAAAAGTTTAGCACTGTAAATAAAACTAAAAACTTTGTTGTTATTTTAAAATTTATTTTAACTTTGTTAAAGTACTTTTAAACTTTATTTAAAATAAAATCAATTAAAGTAATGAAACTTCCTATTTTTTGCCCAAGTTGTGACAGTTCTCTTAATGTGAGTCAAATGAAATGTGGCCAATGTGAAACCACGGTTAATGGAAATTACGATTTGCCACTTTACCTGAAAATCTCCCATGAAGAACAGGATTTTATTCTCAATTTTTTTCTCTCCAGTGGAAGTATCAAAGAAATGTCAAAGCAGGCAGAACTTTCTTATCCTACGATGAGAAATAAAATGGATGACTTGATCGAAAAAATTAATCAATTAAAAAAATCAGTATAATGAACTCGAAGATTATTTTCAATCCATTTTTGAAATTTACGGAAAAGCAACTTTTGATTTTCGGTTTGCTTTTCTTTTTTATCAATGGATTGGTCTGTTATTACGCAAGAATTAAAATTGACAGTATTTTTCATTTTTCTCCCTTGAAAAATTCAGATTTAGCAATTGCATTTTTTTACTGCGGTTTCAGTATTGTTTTCGCTGTGATCGTTCTTTTTATTTTAGGAATTATTTTCAACAATAAAACCCGCCTCATCGATATTTTGAATGCAGTGCTCATTTCGCAGGTTTTCAATTTTCCTACTGTTTTGGCAACAAAATTTATTGATCTGGAAAAAATCTCGGGAAAAGCAATGCAAAATTTACACTTAGAATTCACAGATTTGATTTTACTTTTAGTTTTTGTTGGAATTACTTTGCCCTTTATAATCTATGGAATTGTACTGCTATATAATGGCTTCCGAACTGCCACTAATATAAAATCCTGGAAGGAAATTGCAATCTTCGCGGTAGTTCTGTTTATTTTACT
Organism: Kaistella palustris DSM 21579; assembly: GCF_000422265.1. Taxonomy (GTDB): domain Bacteria; phylum Bacteroidota; class Bacteroidia; order Flavobacteriales; family Weeksellaceae; genus Kaistella; species Kaistella palustris. The sequence continues at coordinate 406,229 of NZ_AULL01000012.1, read as the reverse complement.
TCCAGTTTCTCAATCAATTTCTTACATTTTAAGACTTTAATTATGAAAAATAACAAAACAGAAATAGAAAATTCTCCCTGGATCTGGGGAATATTTTATTACAACAAAAATGACGACCGGATCTTTCCGCCAAAAAGAATTCCGTGGATGGGTTGGACGGTAAATTTTGCGAAAACAAAATCGATTTTAGAACTTTTATTGATGATGGCTTTCTTCGGATTTATTATATATATGATAAAATCGAGAAGTTAATTTAGGGATTGCTTCGTGCCTCGCAATGACAAACTGCCGGAAATTTTAGCCCCGATTGGAACGGCATCCTTTTTCTTTTTTTCTGGAAAAAAGAAAAAGATATAGTGGAAAGCGGGACGGGTTTTGAAAGAAAGCGGAAACTGGGTTGCTCCTAAAAACTACCCCGTCTTTTTGCTGTCGCAAAAATCCACCCCTTCAAAGAAGGGGAATTTTAATATCCCAAAATTTTCAAGACATCTTCGGCTTTCTGTTCTTCGCGGAACACCTTATAAGTGAAATTCCCCTCTTCATCTTTATCAATCAGGATATGTTTCGGTTGCGGCATCAGACAGTGATGCACGCCGCCGTAACCGCCAATTGTTTCCTGGTATGCGCCGGTGTGGAAAAATCCTATGTATAATGGTTTTGTCTCGCTGAAAACCGGCAGGTAAATCGCATTTGTGTGTTGCTCAGAATTGTAGTAATCGTCTGAATCACAGGTCAATCCGCCCAGAAAAACCCGTTCGTAAGTATCTTCCCAACGGTTGAGCGGCAGCATAATGAATTTTCGCGAAATCGCCCACGTATCTGGCAAAGTCGTCATAAATGAAGAGTCGATCATGTTCCATTTCTCACGGTCGTTCTGGCGTTTCTGGGAAATGATTTTATAAAGATGGCCGCCACTTTCGCCAACGGTAAAACTACCAAACTCGGTATAGATATTTGGTTCTTCCACACCTTCTTCTTCGCAGAATTTCTTGATCTGGGACACGATTTCATTCACCATATACTGGTAATCGTAGTCGAAATTTAAAGAGGTTTTTATCGGAAAACCACCGCCGATATTAAGCGAATCAACTTCCGGCGCAATCTTTTTCAGACGTGCGTATACGCGCAAGCATTTATAAAGTTCGTTCCAGTAATATGCGGTATCCTTAATTCCGGTGTTGATGAAAAAATGAAGCATCTTCAGTCTTGCATTCGGATGGTCAGCGATTTTCTGACTGTAATAGGGAATGATATCCTTGTACCCAATTCCGAGACGCGAGGTATAAAACTCAAACTTAGGTTCTTCTTCGGAGGCGATCCTGATGCCGATGTTAAAAGTGGTATCGATACTTTCGGTAAGTTTATCGAGCTCGCGGTAATTATCGAGAATAGGAATGATATTCTGAAAACCGTTATTAATGAGATCAGAAATTTTTGCCAGATAATCATCGGTTTTAAAGCCGTTGCAGATCACCTCCACATCTTTTCCGTATTTGCCTTTTTCGTAAAGCGAACGGATGATGTCCATATCGTAAGCGGAAGAAGTTTCCAATGAAATATCATTTTTCAGCGCCTCTTCAACAACAAATGCGAACTGGCTCGATTTTGTACAATAGCAATATCTATAGCCTTTTTTATAATCATTTTTCTCAATAGCCTCCTTGAACCAGGCCTTTGCCCGCTCGATATTCATCGAGATCTTCGGCAGGTAATTAAATTTCAGAGGCGTGCCAAACTCCTCCACCAACTCCATCAGAGGTATATCGTGAAATTGCAGATGATTTTCCGCAACGTTGAATTCTTCGGTTGGGAAATAAAGGGTTTGATCAATAAGTTCTGAATATTTAATTTTCATTTTCGGGGCAACTGTTTACAGATTTGTTTTGCAAAGTTGAGAAAAAAAAGTGGGTTTACACTGTATTCCGTTGGCTTTGGCAGAAAACCAGGCCTGAGCCGGTTACTGCTGCACTGCCTCTATCTTGACAGGAAAATGACCAGCGCGCCATTTTCAAAATCAATTGTTACGCGTTCATCCACAGCAATGTTCCGCGTGCCGATTCTGGTGGTAAGATCAAGATTTTCTTTTGTTAAAGGCCATTTCAAGCCCGTAGTTATAATATTTACAGTTTTGGGAAAAGGATAAAGCGAAACTGTTTTCCCTTTTACATTTTCTAAAACTAAATCTTTAGGTGCAAAAAAATACGATGAAAATTCATCGAAAAAAGTGATTTCCAGTGCGTCTTTAAAAATAAAAGCTACGGTAAGATTCCCGAGAAAATGATCCATTTCGGCACCGCTGCCGCCATAGACATCTACTTTTTTAAATCCTTTCTCTGCAATAATTTCAAGTGATTTCTGAAAATCGGTTTTGTTCTGATCGGGCGTATAAATGAATTTTTCCTGGTAAACATTTTCATCATTTCCGGAATGCGAATCGAAATCGCCTGAAATAAAATCCAGTTTTTCAAGCGGGAAATTCTTTTCTTTTAAGTAATGAAAAGCGCCATCTGTAGCTGCAATCAAAGAATAAACTTCCGTTTCGGGAAGATTTTTCGGAGGAATTCCGTTGATGAAAAGTAAAGCTTTATCGGTCATTTGGGTTCCAGTATTCTTCTGGTTCATTGTGCAAATGAGAAATATAACGCGCCAAAACAAACAAATAATCTGAAAGTCGGTTCAGATATTTGATCAGTTCCGGCCGAACTTCTTCCGATTCATTCAAAAAAACCAAACTTCTTTCCGCTCTTCTGCAAACAGTTCTGCAGATATGCAGGGAAGTTGGACCTTTTCCGCCGCCGGGAAGAATAAAATATTGGAGTGGTTTTAATTCTTTTTCAAATTCGTCCATCCAGTTTTCCAGTTCTTCAATTTCCACTTCCGAAATCATTAAAGCCAAGCGGGATTTTCCATTGGCTAAAGTGAGTTTGTCAGTCGGAGTTGCGGATTCTGAACCTACTGTAAATAAATCGAACTGAATTTTTTTGAGTTGATCTAAAACTTTTTCATCCGTGATTTCGCATTTTGCAGAACCGATAAATGAATTGAGTTCATCGATATTTCCGTAAGATTCTACTCTTGCGGAAGCTTTGGAAACACGGGTGCCGCCGTAAAGTGCAGTTTCGCCTTTGTCGCCGGTTTTGGTATATATTTTCATTTTTTTCTAATGCTTGATGTAAATTTAGGGAATTTAAAATATGCGCTGAAATCCTTCTTTTAACCATTCAACAATTTTATTTAAAATTTCTGTAATAATTCCGGACTGTTTGCATCCAATGTACAGAATCAGAAAACGTAATTTTCGTCACGCTTAAATAATCATCAATGGAAAAAGAATTACACGCAGACAACCATCATCAAATTCTCAGGAGATGACCTACGACTTCGATCAGCTTTATCAGGAATTTTCGCCAAGGATGTACAAACTATGTTTGAGTTATTCCGGCGACAAATTATTTGCAGACGATCTTCATCAGGAAACCTGGATTGCGGTTTGGAACAGTTTGCCAAAATTTCGGGGCGAAAGTAAAATCGGAACCTGGATTTACAGAATTGCCATAAACACTTGTTTGGTGGGCATTAAAAAAGAAAAAAATAAAGACCAAAATTCGGAAGCAATCCTTTCAAAACTGGTGTATGAAGAAACGCTGGATAATTCGAAAGAAATTAACCGGCTTTACGAAAGCATCAGCAAATTAAAAGAAAGCGAACGGATCATCATCACCTTGGTTTTGGAGGAAAAACCGTACGAAGAAATTGCAGAGATCACCGGAATTACCGAAAATAATCTGCGCGTAAAAATTCACAGAATTAAAAAAGAACTTCACGAAATATATACTAATCATGGAAGAATTTAAAGAACTGGAAAACCTATGGAAACAGTCTGAAACCGAGGTTCCTGCAAAAAAATCAAATTTATCAACCATAAAATCCAATCGTATGAAACTAAAAAACACTTATATTAAAGGCGCCGTATTACTGATTCTCACAGGTATTTTCATCCTCGTCCTGTTGTACAATTTCGATGCAGTACTGCAGACAACGCCCATTATTTCGTCGGTGATCCTGGTTGCCGCAGCCTGTTTCCTGCAGGCATTGCTGATGCTTTTTACAGCAAATAAAATCACTAAGATCGACGAAAGTCATAAACCGGGCACTCATCTGAAACAATGGCAGGATTTCCGGGAATTCCAGAAGAATCAGAGACACTGGAATATGCCGGTTTATTACATAATACTTGGCGCTGCAGTAGGAGTTTACCTGTACGAGATGCTAAAAAATGTGGAGCCGTGGAAGATGATTTTGGCACTTTCGATCACGTACGCCTGGCTGTTTTTCGCATACTTTTATCTGGGTAAAAAAGAAATTAAAAGGCAGGATGCAAAACTCGACGGTATCTTATCCGAACTGAAAAATCTTGAAAATCAATTCCATTAATTGAAAATCCGGAAGTTTTAAAAGCTTCCGGACTTTAACTAAAGGTCATTTAAAATTATTTGCCAAAGGTCTTTATTAAAACTCCGGAAAAAATTGATATGGCCGATCTCCGCCCTCGGCGACTCGCAAATCTTAATTTCGCGGAAAGTTGCTTTCAAATTCGGATAGACATTGTTCAGGAGATTTCCCATGCCTTTTCGTGTGACCCACGCATCATCTTCTGCATGAAGGATAAGCGTTTCCTTGTCTAAACTGGCGGCTACTTCTTTCTGCGCTTTTTCATAAAGTCCGGCGGTTGATTCTTTATTTAAAATTAAAGTCTGCCAGTCATACGCCACACCTTTGGGCAGGGATTCCCCAAGCCCGAAAAAATGTGCCGGGAAATAACCCAAAACTGAAGTCGTGAGCGGCAAAGCCAACCCAAAACCCAACAGTGCAGTAACAGCTACACCAAACTTCAGATTGCCAAAATAGGCATCCTGAGTGGCAACGAAAATGAACTTTTTGAAAAAAAAAGCATCGGGATTCATGCCGATGATCAATGCACCCACAGAATGTCCGAGACCATATTTTTCGTGATCCTTATAATTCTCCTTAATAAAAGTGGTGAGTGTTTTAAAATCTTCGTTTCCCCAAATCCTCATGGAGGCATGGAAATTTCTTATATCGGCGGGTTTGGACTCGCCTATACCACGGTAGTCGTAAGTAATTACAGTAAAACCCTGTGCGGCAAAAAATTTGGCAAACGAAAAATAAATCTGCTGTTTTACGCCGGTTGCCGAGTTGATCAGCAGTAATTTTCCGTTGGGTTGGGACGGCTCGAATATTTTTACAGACAGTGGAAAGCCGTCTGCAGTGTTTAAAAAAAGTTCCTGCATTTTGTATGAACTCCCACCTGAAAACCGGTGAAATATTCTTTAAAAATATAAAAATTAGGAAAGACAAGAATAAATTTTGATATGCGAAAAACAGCAGTTACTCCTGCGGAAAGTCTGCCAGATAAGGCAGTCCTGTTTGTGAGCCACGGCTCTCGGCGACTTTTACGGAAATATCATTTCCAAATTTCACGCACTCGTCAACTGAATTCCCGTGACACAGCGCAATGGCAAAACCGGAAGTAAAGGCATCGCCCATACCGATTTTGTGCCACACCGAATCGTGATCATTCCGGTGGTATTTCATCTCCGAGCCATTGAAATAAGTGGTGGAATTGGAATCGTCGCGGACAAAAAGTTTATTGGGATATTTGGTAAGAATTTTCTCGCGCTTATCTTCGCCAAACACAAGTGAAAGTTCATTTCGCTTTGCCACGATGAAAGTAGCCGCTTCAATTACCTGAGGCGACAGTTTTTTTGCAGGTGACGCGTAAATCCCGATCTTCTTGTTATTTTTCTTTGCGAGTTCTACTGTAAATTCCACAACTTCCATAGGAACTTCAAGTTGAAGTAGAATGAGGTCTGCAGTGGAGAAGAATTTTTCTGCAGCTGCCACATGTTCGGTAGTGAGGCAATAGTTAGACGCGGGTACCACCACAATGGTATTGATTCCCTCGCAACTGGTGACGTACGCAGTTCCTGTGGCGGCATCTTCGGTTTCTACTACAAAACCTACATTTACATTTTCCTCTACAAGATTCCGCATGATCTGCTGCCCGAACGGATCCATGCCCACGCAGCCGATAAAGTATACACTTGCACCCAAACGTGCCGTTGCAACCGCCTGATTTGCGCCTTTGCCCCCGAAAAAGCTTTCCGACTTCTCGGCCATTACCGTTTCATTAGGCTTGGGGAGATATTTGGTATCGAGCACCAGATCGATGGAAGAACTTCCCACTACAATTATTTTCGGCTGGTCTGATGAAAGTATCATGAATTCTGAAGTTTTAAAAGCATGCGGTTAATAAAGACAAAGACGCGATAAATCGCGCCCCGGTAACTATCTGTCAAATTTATTATTTATAAAATTCATCAGGAAATATTTAACTTAAATTAACTTCCGATCTCGATGAACTCAGTTACTATCTTTACGGGCTGATTGTCTTTTGCAAAGCCGATGTAACTGGCATAAAATCCTTCGCCATAACCTGTTTCAAAGGCAAATATATTTCCTTCTTTTTCAGCATCAGGTTTTAAAAAGGCGTATTGATCAATGGCACCGTTTTCATCAAAAAAATATTCGTGGAAGAATTCCTCGTATATCCCCATAAATTCTGCGCCTTTGCTGTGAAAAAGTTTTTTTTCGAGGTGATTCAGGCATTCCTGCGTTTCGACATCCATAAAACAGCCCATTCCACTTTCCACAGGATAGCCGAATATTTCTTCATCCTGCAAGTCTTCGGTGTTTTGATCGTGTGTGGTGGCGAGTTTCCAGTCGGACACTTCGCTGTCGGAAAAAATAATTTCTACATACGCTACACAGTTGCTGTCTTTTTCGCGGTGTACGAGCACCGGAAATTCACCCTGCGGAAAATTGATCCTGAACTCCTTCATGTCATTCGTAATCAACGGATCACAAGCGACAAGCCTTCCTGTAGGCAAGTTGATCAGACCTGCATCGAAGGTTTCTATTGAGGGATTCTCGACAAATTTCTTGCTGAAAAGCTGCGCTATATTTTCCACATGTTTCATAATTACGAATATAGTAAAGATAAAAGAAAAACCGATACGCAAATATGTTTTACGTACCAGTCTTTTTTTTGTTCCTAAGTTTGGTATTTACAGCGTTTTTAATTTCTCTTCCAAAAGAACTATTTTGTCCTGCGCATCCTTTTGCTTTTTCAGTTCATTGTCCACGACCTGTTGTGGTGCTCCGGCCATAAATTTTTCATTTGAAAGTTTTTTCTGTACCGATATCAAAAATCCTTTTAAATATTTAATTTCTTCTTCGGTTTTCGATTTTTCTTCGGCCAGATCCAGATTTTCGCTGAGTGGTATAGAAATTTCGGTACCACCGACTAAAAAGGAAAAGCTTGGTTTGTCAGTCTTTTCAGCAAAATGAACCCGGGAAATATTTGCCAGCTTACATATAAGTTCCAGATTATTAAATTCCTTTGCATTGGTAAAGACCTCAACTTCCTCGCGCGGCGAAATGCCTTTACTTTGGCGGTAATTCCGGACGCCTGAAATCACCTCCTTAGATACCTCAAAATTCTGAATGATTTCCTTATCAAAATCTGATTCCTTTGGCTGCTGCGTAATTACAAGCGCATCATCCGTGGTTCGTACTGCAATGTGCTGCCACAGTTCTTCGGTCAAAAATGGCATAAAAGGATGAAGAAGTTTTAAAAGATCCTCGAAATAGGCGATTGTTCTGAGATAAACTTCCTGCGAAACAGCTTCGCCATAATTCGGCTTCACCGCTTCGAGATACCAGGAGCAGAAATCATCCCAAATTAATTTATAAACCAGATGCAGTGCATCGGAAATGCGGAACTTTTCGAACTGAACGGTAATTTCCGCGATTGTTTTTTTCGTCTGCTCACCGAACCAATTGATCGCCTGCATGTCTGCAGGATTTGCTTTAATGGTTTCATCTTTTTTCCAACCCTGTACGAGTTTATAAGCGTTCCAGATCTTGGTGGCAAAATTTCTTCCCTGCAACATTAATTCTTCGTCGAAAAGAAGATCATTTCCTGCGGCAGAACTTAAAAGAATTCCGACACGGACGCCATCAGCACCATATTTTTCCATCAGCTCAATTGGATCGGGCGAGTTACCGAGTGATTTCGACATTTTACGCCGCTGCTTGTCGCGCACGATTCCTGTGAAGTATACATTTTTAAAGGGTACTTCGCTGCGGTATTCGAGTCCCGCCATAATCATTCGTGCCACCCAGAAAAAGATGATATCCGGACCGGTCACGAGATCTGAGGTTGGATAGTAGTAATTGATCTCCTTATTATCAGGCGATGAAATCCCGTCAAAAACCGACATTGGCCAAAGCCAGCTCGAGAACCAAGTATCAAGTGCGTCGTCATCCTGCCGAAGATCAGAGATTTCCAGAGTCTGATCCATCGCTTTATCTCGGGCGAGTTCCAGCGCCCCCTCCATGGTTTCAGCCACTACAAAATCATTTTCGCCATCGCCGAAAAAGTAAGCCGGGATTTGCTGTCCCCACCAAAGCTGCCGCGATATATTCCAGTCGCGTATGTTTTCCATCCAATGTTTGTAGGTATTCTTGAATTTTTCCGGATGAAATTTTATTTCATCGTTCATCACGACATCCAGTGCAGGTTTTGCAAGGTCGGCCATTTTCAAAAACCACTGCACGGAAACTTTTGGTTCGATTACCGCGCCCGTCCGCTCGGAGGTTCCCACTTTGTTTACATAGTCTTCTGCTTTGATCAGAAGTCCTTTTTCCGCCAGTTCTTTGGCAATTTCTTTACGTACGATGAAGCGGTTTTTGCCGGCATAATGTTGGCCGTAACCGTTCAGGTTGGCATGTTCATCCAGCGAATCGATCATCTGAAGTCCGTGGCGCTTACCGATCTCGTAATCATTGGTATCGTGTGCCGGCGTGATTTTCAGCGCACCAGTCCCGAACTCCACATCTACATAATCATCTTCAATTATCGGAACTGCACGGTTTACGATCGGTACGATCACCTTCTTTCCGCGGAGGTGGGCATAGCGCTCATCATTTGGATTAATGCAGACCGCGGTATCACCAAAGATGGTTTCCGGCCGTGTAGTTGCCACAGAAATGAATTCCTCTGAACCTTCCACTTTATATTTCAAATAATAAAGCTTACCATTTTGTTCTTTAAAAATAACCTCTTCATCGGAAATATTGGTTTTGGCTTCCGGATCCCAGTTTACCATTCTGTAGCCGCGGTAAATAAGTCCTTTATTATAAAGATCGACAAATGATTTGATCACCTGGCGGGAGAGTTTGGGTTCCATGGTGAAGCTTGTTCTATCCCAATCGCAGGAACAACCGAGCTTCTTTAACTGTTCCAGAATAGTTCCGCCATATTTATCTGTCCAGTCCCAAGCGTGCTTCAGGAAGACCTCTCTGGAAATATCTTCTTTATTAATGCCTTCGGCTTTCAGTTTGGCTACAACTTTTGCTTCGGTAGCTATGGAAGCGTGGTCTGTTCCGGGCACCCAACAGGCGTTGAAACCCTGCATCCTGGCCCGGCGCACCAGCACATCCTGTATCGTATTGTTCAGCATGTGACCCATGTGTAGAATTCCGGTCACGTTTGGTGGCGGGATTACGATCGTATACGGCGGTTTATCGTTGGGTTCGGAATGAAAGTAATTGTTTTTCAGCCAGTAAGCGTACCATTTATTTTCTGTTTCCTGGGGGCTGTATTTATCTGAAATCTGCATATTGTCTGTTATAAGCTTTATTGCTGCAAAAATAGGGAATTAAAAAAAATTATCTGTATGTGAAAATAATTTTTAACTTTGTCTCTCGATTTTTATCAAACAAACAATATAAACATTTAAAAAATATGAAAAAGATTTTTGCGGGTTTATTTTTAACCGCTTCCCTGGCGTTTGTCTCAGCACAAACCATATCATTCGACAGAACCACCTTTGATTACGGAACCGTAAAAACCGGTGCAGACGGACACAGAGTATTTACTGTAAAAAATACAGGCGACAAACCGCTGATCATTTCCAAAGTTCAGGCATCTTGCGGCTGCACAACTCCAGAATGGAGCCAGGATCCGATCATGCCCGGAAAAACTGCCGAAATCAAAGTAGGATACAATACAACAATTGTAGGACCTTTCACCAAAATCATTGAAGTTTATTCTAATGATCCTGCGAACAGCAGATCAGTGATCAACATCAAAGGAACTGTGGACGCCGCTGCGGCTCCCGCAGCCACTGATATGAAAGCTGAAAAAGCGGTAGTTGCACCGGTAAAAATGGCTGGCGACACTGCTAAAAAAGCAGCTCCTGCGCGTAAAAAAGCTCAGAAACCAGCCGCAATGTAATTGTTGCTAACTTAAATAAACAGAAAAATCGCTTCTTTATCGGAGCGATTTTTTTATTTTTAGTAAAAATTAAAAAGATGGATTTGGATTTCAGCGACAATTACAAAGTAAACGGCAGGTTTGCGATCAAAGATTGCGACACGGAATATAAAGGCAAACTGGAGAAAAGCGACGGTAAAAAAATGCTGAAGAATGAAAAAGATAAACTCCGCGAACTACAGGAAAGACTGTATGCGGATGGAAGCAAATCGCTGCTCATCGTTCTTCAGGCAATGGACGCCGCGGGGAAAGATTCGCTGATCGAGCACGTTTTCGGTGGCGTAAATCCGCAGGGTTGCGATGTGCACAGCTTTAAAACTCCCAGTTCCAAAGAATATGCGCACGATTTTTTGTGGCGGCATTATATCGCATTACCCGAAAAAGGGAAAATCGGAATTTTCAACAGAAGCCACTATGAAAGTGTGCTTGTATGTAAAGTTCACCCTGCTTATAACCTCAGCGAAAAAGTGTGGGATTCGGTTGATGATTTTGATGAAGAGTTTTGGGCAAACCGTTACGAAAGTATTCGGAATTTCGAGAAACATCTCGCAGAAAACGGAACCACCATTGTTAAAATATTTCTGAATGTTTCGCAGAAGGAGCAAAAGAAAAGATTTCTGGACCGCATCAACGAACCCGACAAAAACTGGAAATTCTCCACCGGTGATCTTCCAGAACGTGCTTTGTGGCAGGAATATATGCGCGCTTACGAAGAAGCCATTAACGAAACCTCAAAAAGTTATGCGCCGTGGTTTGTAATTCCTGCGGATGATAAATGGTTTGCACGGGTGGCCGCCATTCAGATCATCATTGATGCTTTGGAAAAAATGAATCCCCGGTTCCCTACTTTGCTCGATGCTGATTACAAAGGTTTGGAGGCGGCGAAAGAACAACTGGAAAATGAGCAAGACTAAATCCCATTAAAGAAAAAAAACCACAAGAAAAACTGTAAGCCGGATTCTGTAAACCCGAAAGCTCGGGAATGCCTGTTATTTATCTGCGCTCTGCATTGCTGCAAAGCTTGAGCTGTTTACCCCTCGGTTTTTGGAGCGAGCCACTCCTATTCCGCCGAAACGGAAATCCGATATACTTAACATTGCACCGCAAAGAGTTTACCTGGTTTCACTATAAATTAATATACATACTTTCTGTTGCACTTGTCCTGATCTCGCGACCGACGGCTGTTAGCCGCTTTGCTGCTCTGTGGTGTCCGGACTTTCCTACCTCCGCCGGAGCGGAAATCAACAGGCCGTTTTTCTTGTGGACGACAAAGGTAATACTTTTAATGTTTTTTCATACAGCGCCGAAGCTGTGCTATGTTTTTCTAAACAATTCATTAACTTATAAAGAATGTCACACACCTATTTTCTCAATTGGAATTTGGAGAGAATTTTGCAGCATGCAGAACAAATTAAATTTAAAATATGGATTATTACGGAATAGTACTGTCGGTTCTTGAGAGATGGTACGCAAGGTTGGCTCAGGCTACACCGAAAATTGCCGTCGGGATTTTGCTATTTGTTCTTATTCTGACTATGAGTTCGTACCTGAGCAAAATCGCCGTAAAGCTGTTCCATCGTTTTTTTCCGAAAAGCAAAGGAACCTCATTCGTGATTCTGGTAAAAACCTTTAAGTTCCTCATCATTCTGGCGGGAACGTTTATCGCCCTGGAGATAATGGGACTTGGTGGATTTATGCTGAAGTTTCTCGGTAGCTTGGGTGTCGCCGGTGTAATTGCCGGTGTGGCACTGAAGGATCTGGTATCATCCATATTTTCGGGTGCTCTTATTGGTATGGATAAGGCATTTGCAAAAGGAGATTACGTTTCCATTAAAGAAGTAACAGGCGTGGTTGAAGATATCGGCTTTCTGACTACAAAAATCATTACCGATGAAGGCAAGAAAGTGTACGTACCTAATCAACTTATATTCAGTGCGCCCTTTGTTAATTATACTGCATCCGGCCAAAGGAAAGTCTTTCTGGAACTTCAGATCCCAAGTACACAGGATCTGGACAAAGCCACAAAAGTGATCTTAGATGAAATTAAAACTTTCGATTATGCCGATCCGGTGGAACAGTCCCAGGTTATCGTTCTGAAACAAAATTTCGGCATCTACTACCTGGAAGCGAGATTCTCAATGAAAAGAGGTGAAAATATAGTGAGGGTACGCAGTGAATCCTTACTTAAGTTAAAGAAGAAACTGGAAGAAACCCATATTGACCTGGCACAACCGCCGGCCGGCGATATAAATCCTGAATAATGCGCTTTACATTTTACGCTTCTAAAATCTACTAAAAAAAAGGATGCTCCTCACGAAGCATCCTTAAAAATATCAAGAAATAGCGCTTATTTTTTGATCATTAATTTATCTGAGAATTTCTCACCACTGGCAGTTTCTACGCTCAGGATGTAATTACCGTTGGTTAATTTTTCAACGTTAAGTTTTCCTTCAGCATTAACTTTTCCGGATGTGATCACTCGGCCTGTGGCATCAAATATCCGGTATTTTGCACCTTCAGCCTTGTTCATCTTTACAGTAACTTCATTTTTCGCCGGATTAGGATAAACTGCAAACGATTTAAGTTGTGTGTTGGCAGTTGCGAGGTTTTTCTTCACTGAGAAGTACGAAGCGTTTACTGCAAAATAGATGTTGTCTAAAGCTTTCACCATAATTCTTGCAGAAGCAATATCTTCATTAGGTAGGTTTACCTGAGCGGAACCATTGTTGGGAACGCTTTCAGACAAAACTACATCGAAGGTCGAACCATTATTGTTAGACAAAAGTATGGTTACGTTCTGCGTATTTATTGGTGCAGCATCTGTTCCGGCCACATCCCATGTCACAGTAATTGGATCCGCTGCATCATATTGTGTATTTGCGGTTTGCGAGGTTACGGTGAAAGGTCCGGCGTTATCAACGGTCACTTTCATTAAATCTCTCGCCGCCTGATTCCCGGTTTGGCGGTCATCATTTACAATAAGGGAGAAATTTAAAGTTCGGGCTACACTTGGCGTCACTTCCCATTTCGGAGTAAGATTGTTGAGTAAAATAAAACTCATAGCCGGGAAGTACCGCGACGGTGATTCGGTCGGTAAATACGATCGGTAAACAGGTCCTACTACAGCAGTGGAAAGAGGCGGCTGGGTGTTATTGCTGTTATCCAACTGTTCCCATAAGTAGGTAATCGGATCATTATCGGGATCTGTTCCCACACCTGTGAGTACGAAAGCTGTTCCCTTTGGAATGGTGTAATCCAAACCTGCATCTGCGGTCGGAACCAAATTATTGTTTGTTGTTTTGACGGAGCAGTCTGTGGCCCTTTTCAGAACATTATAAATCTCATTGAGTGTTGCTGAGTGAAAATACGGATCACTGTGCGCCTGGATGTTATTGGCACCACAAATACCGGCATAAGCCATAATGGTAGTTCCGCCACCCGGCTCGAACGCTGTGGAACTGTTTGCGTTGCCGGCACATGAACCGGTTGCAGCCCGGAAGGTATGATTGCCCCCAAACTGATGACCCATTTCGTGGGCTACATAATCAATGTAGAAACCATCATTGATAGGAGCTGTTAAGCCTGTCACACCACCCGCTTTGTTATTTTTACAGATGCAACCCAGGTAAGCTACGCCACCGCCGCCGGTAGAAAACACGTGTCCGATGTCGTAATTTGCAAAACCTATAACACTGTCAATATTAGTCTGGTTCTGGCCCAGCATCGTGCTTCCGTTATTATTGGTATATGGATCTGTGGCTGCATTTGTATAAATCAGTTCATCTGTATTAGCAACCAGCACCATGGTTACCGATACAGATTTCTCATACACACCATCAACTCTTGTCATGGCCACTACCATTGCCGCAAGGGCTTTGGGTACGGTACCACCGTGGAAGGTGGTATATTCGCCGGTTGCAGCAAGCGCTAAGCGGTAAGTTCTGAACTGGCCATCGGAAATCAATGGCGCTTTCATCTCAGATTCAGAAACTTCGGGGAACGCTCCTTCCACTTTGCAGTCGAAAAGTCTGTCGTTTACAGGCAGGGCGCTTCTTTTGTAAAAAATATAATGTGAATTGTTCTGTGTATAACTGTCGAGGTAGCTTACGTCCCAACCATCAAAATACATCGCACTTACACCATGCTCAGGTGTAACGCTGAAACGGATGGAATTGGCAGGATTACCTTTCTGATAACCTACATACGAGCGCAGTTCCGGATATTTTGCCTGAAGTGGCGCTTCCATAACCGATGCTTCCTGCACGATATAGGAACGCATTTTACCATCCGGCGCTGGAAAAGTGATCACGTGACTTTGGTCTTTGGAAAAGCGCTGCGGCACCGTAGCCAGGTCACTTTTCAGCTGCTGAAGATTCAGTTGATAGATAGAAAATTCTTTCGGTTTCGCATCACGCGAAGCGAGGTTGTCTTTTGGAACTGAATTCGTTTTGGTCCAGTAGTTCTGGCCAAAGGCTAATGACGTGAACATCAGACATGAAAAAATAAAGCTTTTTGTTTTCATGGGTTTTTATTAAAGTTAATTGGAATAAGTAGTTACAATATTTTTTAAAGGAATTTTCGTTTGAAGTTTTACCAAAATATTAGGCTGCATGCGGCTTGCCTTCTTTATCTGAGGATTGTCCGACTCTTTGAGACCTACATATAGCGTATCGTTAGCGGTGGTGATTCCGGTGATTTCTACATCATTTGTATCTTTTAATGTGGGCTTGAAAACAACATACAGTTCACCATCATTTACAGAGGGAATTGGAGCCAGGCGGTTACCCACGGTATTCCTGTGAATTACGGAATAAACAGCATCCATTTTCGCCTGCGTATCGATGACCAGAAATTTTTCCGGTGTTAAATTGTAAGGATAGTGGTTTACGGTCTCAAACTCAACAGGCGTCCTTAAGGAGTTTTTGCTTTGTGAATCGCAGGAGAGAAACGCCATCAGAAAAAAGATATAAAGAAATTTCATAATATTAAAGTAGGTCCGCAAATATACATTAATTAAAAAATGAAAAATAACCGAAATGCAATAAATTATGCAGATCAGGGTATATTTATTAACGCAGAAGAATAATTTTTGCTAAATCCCATGCTTTATTTCGCTTTCAATCAATTCCTTTCAGTTTAAACCCCATTGATTTCAACAAAAAAAACCGCCCGAAAAATTCGGACGGCTTACATTATTTATCATGTTTAGATCTTAATGACCTAAAACTTCTTTTACTTTGTTTGCAGCTTCTTCTAAAGTGATCGCAGAATGCACCGGCAAACCTGAGTTATCGATCAGCTGTTTGGCTTCTACCGCATTAGTTCCCTGCAGACGTACAATCAGCGGAACCGGCAGGCTTCCCATGGCTTTATAAGCATCTACAACACCCTGTGCCACCCGGTCGCAACGTACAATTCCACCAAATATATTGATCAGGATCGCTTTTACGTTTGGATCCTTCAGAATGATTCCGAAAGCTTTCTGAACTCTTTCTGCATCAGCCGTTCCACCCACGTCGAGGAAGTTTGCGGGATTACCACCGGATAATTTGATGATATCCATTGTTGCCATTGCAAGACCGGCACCATTAACCATACAGGCTACATCGCCGTCGAGTTTTACAAAATTAAGACCTGCTTCACCAGCTTCCACATCGGTAGGATCTTCTTCGCGGGTATCTCTCAGTGCAGCAAGATCTTTGTGACGGAAAAGTGCGTTGTCATCTAAAGAAACTTTGGCATCTACCGCAATAATTTTATTGTCTGAAGTTTTTAAAACTGGATTGATCTCAAAAAGTGAGGCATCAATACCTACATAAGCGTTATATAAAGAAGTAATGAACTTGACGAAATCCTTGAATGCGGCTCCTTCCAACCCTAAGTTGAAGGCAATTTTTCTGGCCTGAAAACCCTGAAGTCCAACAGCCGGATCGACAGTTTCGTTATGAATCAAATGCGGCGTTACTTCGGCAACGTGCTCAATATCCATTCCACCTTCTGTAGAATATACGATCATATTTTTGCCCTGTGCTCTGTCTAAAAGGACAGAAACATAAAACTCTTTGGTTTCAGTTTCTCCCGGATAGTACACATCTTCGGCTACCAAAACGAAATTCACTTTTTTGCCTTCAGCAGAAGTCTGTGGCGTAACCAACTGCATTCCGATGATATTCTGGGCATTCTCCTTCAGTTTTTCGATGTTGGGTGAAAACTTAACACCGCCACCTTTACCACGACCACCTGCGTGAACCTGTGCTTTTACAACCCAGCCTTCGTTACCGTTGAGTTCGGTTAACTTCTTTGCTGCATCTACAGCTTCATCTACATTATTTGCGATAAAACCTCTTTGGATGTTGACGCCGTATTTCGCCAGAATTTCTTTGGATTGGTACTCGTGAAGATTCATAATATTTTAATTAGATTTCTATTTTTAAAAGATTTACAAATTTAAGAAAAATTGAGAAGATAACAGATGTGGCACCGCACTTTTTTAACTGAAACAAGTCAGGCAGTTTATTGTAGCGGCGCGTTTTGTTTTTCATAAAAGGTTGTTGCTATCCCTGCGAGAATTATGACAGAACCGACCATCTGAATGCCACTGATTTTTTCGTGCAGAAAAACTGCAGCCAGGATCGTGGCGAAGATAGCCTGGCTTAACAGACTTAGCGAAACGCGCGTTGCACGCATATTCTGTGTGGCATAACTTATAAGAAGCCAGGCAATTAGCTGGCACACAATTCCCTGCACTACAAGCGACAACCAAGCAGCATCTGAGAAGCCAGAAAAACTTTCGTGGAAGAACACATTAATAAAAAAAAGAAATACAGTGCTGAAAAGCATGCTGTACGTTATGAAAGTCACCACCGGAAGTTTCTGAAGCACTGTTTTGCTGACCAGAATGTATACCGCATATAACACGCCCGAAAGTATGCCCAGGAAGAATGCAAAATCCAGTTTCAGATCCAGAATTGTTTCTACACCCACGAACACGATCATTCCCAGCAGTGCGATCAATGTTCCCAGCCAAAAACTTTTCCTCGGACGGTAACTCAGGAAGAGAAACGAAAAAACGCCAACCCAGATCGGTGACAGATTCGTAAGCAAGGTCGCCTGCGTGGCACTGGAATGCTGAATGGAAACGTTCCAGACGGCGATATCTGAGGCGAATAAAATTCCGCACGCTATAACCGGTAAAAGATTTTTTAGATCGGGAAGCTGCAGTTTTTTGGTGTAAACCGAATACGGCAACAGTATTGCGGTAACGATTGCCATCCGGTAAAATGCAGAAATTAACCCGGAAGTCAGATTCATGCGGACAATAACGGGAAAAATCGAGATGCAGAGGATCCCGATAAATAAGGCGAGTCTGGGTTTTGTCATTTTAATATTTGCGGCCTGTGTCCCGGCATATTTCTAAATATTCCTCGGACATATCCTTCGAAAAAAAGTTTGTTTCAAAATACTCATCGGTATGGGGAATGTAAAGACTGTATTTTTTTCCTAATGGAATGAGCGGAATAAAAAATATTTCAAAATAAAATCTGTAAACCTTGATGACTGCATTTACGTAAAAACCGTTCTTAGGAATCTTACGGTTTTCTTTCCCTAAAAGTTTAGTTCTGAACCCGAAAACAAAGAACATCAGGTCTTATTCTTTATAAAATAGAATATCAGCAGCGCCCAGGAAATAATCATCAGCAAACCACCGAGCGGTGTTATTGGACCGATAATTTTGGAAGGAACAGCCGCGACCTCGCTAAATGCCAGCAGATAAATACTCACCGAAAACAGAAATGTTCCCGCAATCATCAATATTGCGATCCACCGCTCAGATGCCGTTTCAAACTTCAAAATATAACCAACGATCAGTAAAAATAACGCCGCGTACATTTGATATTTCACACCCGTCTCAAAACTTGCAAGTTTGTCTGCAGAGATGATCTTTTTCAACGCGTGCGCGCCGAAAGCGCCTAATATAACAGAAATCAGTCCGTAAGCCGCGCCTGTAATTAATGTAAATGTTTTCATTTTATAATTCTCCTTTTTGATACATGATCACCAGTTTCCCTATAACCGTCAATACTCCGATTGCGATAAACATCCACGCAAATTTTTTGGAGCTTTCGAAACCCGGTGTTTTTGTGGTTTCCAGAAAAAAGCCGAAAATTAAAATTCCGAGCGCTAATATTAATCCGAACATATCTTAATCTTTAAATTTCTCCATAAAATCCTTGAAAGAAATTACGGCTACTTTTTCATTTTTAAAATCAATGAGTTTTTTGTCACCAGAAACTATAATTTTTGTTTTGGATTGAATTGCTAAATCAAAAAGAAAATCATCTATAACATCCGGACGTCCGGAAAATTCTTTTTTGTAGTGATGAAATTAGATAATGAATCGAAATAACTCATTGCATCTACAATATTTTCTGCTGAAAAAACGTCTTTGAATTTTTTCCTTGAGATAACATTTAACAATTCATTTCTTAAATTATCATCAGCAATTAAAATAAACTCATTGTCGCTGATAAATTCTAAAAATTGGAGACTATTCTTCCTCAAAAATATGGAAATCCAAATGTTGCTATCAAGAATGATCCTCTTCCCCATGACTGGATTTTTCCCTTCTTACTGATCTTACTTCTTCCACAATTTCTTCCATAGATATTTCGTTGGGGCACACAGAATCATCTAATTTTTTAGCTAACCTACGGAGTTTGTTGTAACGCTCTGCTTCGTTCGAAACTGTTAAGTTTAAACCTAACTTTTGTGCGATCTCTAAAAGCAGATCCAGGTCTTTCTTTGAACCGTTATTTAAAATTAAAGTTTCCATTTTAGAGACGATTTATTACAAATATATTACTTATTTCTCAAGTTATTAAATTCCGAAATCACTTCATGATGCGAAACTGTTTTATCTTTAAAGTACGTTACAAAGTGGTTTTTCTCCGCTTCCGTAGCGCCGAGTTGGTTCAGGATATTGAGCAGGTGCATTTTCATGTGTCCTTTCTGAATGCCTGTTGTAACTAAAGACCTTAACGCACCAAAATTCTGTGCCAAACCGGAAACGGCTAAGATACTCATGAGTTCCTGTGCGGAAGGTTTTCCCAACAGCGCCAAAGAAAACTTCACCAAAGGATGAAGATTCGTCAAACCACCGACTACACCAACGGAAATTGGCAGATCAATCCAAAACCGAAAAATCCCGTTATCGATCGTGCAGTGCGTTAAACTCGAGTATTTCCCGTCCTTCGCGGCATAAGCATGCGCACAGGCTTCGGTTGCACGGAAATCATTCCCGGTGGCGATCACCACAGCATCAACTCCGTTCATAATTCCTTTGTTATGAGTTGTTGCACGAAAAGGTTCAATTTCCGCGATCGTAACTGCACGTTTAAATTTTGTCGCAAATTCTTCATTGGAAATCCCACTGTCGTCTTTCAAATCCTCGATTTTACAGGAAACTTCGGCTCTTACAATGCAGTCCGGTGTGAAGTTCGAGAGAATATTCATCACGATCTGCAGCGAATCTTTTTCCCCGCGTGTAAAATCTGCTTCGTTTTCAACTTCTTCCTTTAAAGTTTTGCCAAACTGCTCCAGGCAGGAATTAATGAAATTCGCACCCATGGAATCCACCGTATCAAAACTGGCTTTCAACTGGAAATAATTCTCCAGATCCGCAGTTTTATCGATGAGTCGGATATTAAGAATTCCACCGCCACGATTTCTCATGTTTTTGGTAATTTCTTCTGTCGCTTCAAAAAGTTTTTTCTTTAATTTAAAGTTGAAGAAATGCAACACTTTATGAGGTTCTACATTCAGAATGAAATGCGTGTGACCGAGTTTTTTAGTATTAATTATGGTGGTTTTAAAACCGCCTTTATCGATCCAGAATTTCGCTGCTTTTGACGCTGCAGCAACTACAGAACTTTCTTCCACGGCCATCGGCAACGCAAGCAGTTTCCCATCAATAAGAAAGTTGGGCGCAATTCCGTAAGGCATATAAAAATTGGAGATCGTATTCTCTGAAAACTCGTCGTGAAGCTTCTGGATCGCGGAATCTTCATTCCAGTATTGTTGCAGGATCTGCTCGTAGCTGCGGTCTTCGGTGAGATATTCTTTGATCAGCCAGTCGATCTTTCTTTGTTTGGAAAGTTTCGAAAAGCCTTCAACCGGACTGTGATTCATTGAAATTAAATTTGAATTTCAAAGATAGCGATTTCGGTTGGATGAATTTAACAGGAATCAAGAGATTATCCCGAATAACTGTATGTAAAAAAAAGTGTCAATCCTAAATTTCCTGGATTAACACGGTTATATTTTTTCAGGTACGAAATCTTAAACTAATCTTCCAACTGCGTTCCCAGATATTCCCATTCCTGAAGCGCCAGATCTAAATCTGCTTTCTTCGAGTTGTAAACTTCTAAAGTTTCTTCCGAAGGATTTTCAGAAGTAAAAGAAGCTTCCATTTCTTCAATCTTCAGTTCAAGTTCAGAAATTTTTTCCTCTACTTTCTTGATTTTATTCTGAATGCTTTTTTCTTCTTTCGAGACGATCACCACTTTTTTCTCAACCGGTTTTTCAACCACTTTTTCTACAACAGGTTCATTTCTGGATTCTGCGAGTTTTGATTTTTCGGCTGAGATCTCACGGATGCTTTCTTTTTGGCGGAATTCCAGATAATCATTAATGTCACCCAAAAATTCCTTCATTCTTCCGTCGCGGAATTCGAAGATCTTATCGCTCAGACCCTGCAAAAATTCCCGGTCGTGAGAAATTACGATCAGCGTTCCTTCGAATTTCTGAAGGGCGAGTTTGATGATTTCTTTGGATTGAATATCGAGGTGATTCGTCGGTTCATCCATGATCAAAGTATTGAACGGGCGAAGTAATAATTTACACAGCGCCAAGCGGTTTCTTTCACCTCCGGAAAGTACTTTGGTTTTCTTCTGCACATCGTCGCCCTGAAAAAGAAAACTCCCCAAAAGGTCACGAACGCGCGGCCGGGTTTCTTCGGTAGCCGCATCTTCAGCTTCTTCCAAAACGGTTTTGTTAGGTGTTAAAACTTCTTCCTGATTTTGGGCAAAGTAGCCAATGTTTACGTTGTGGCCCAGATTCCACTCGCCGGAATAATCGGTAATTTCACCGGAAAGGATTTTGGCTAAAGTTGTTTTACCCTGGCCGTTCTGGCCAAGCAAAGCGATACGGTCGCCGCGTTCAATAAAGAAATCCACTTTATCGAAAACCTGTTTCTTACCGTAAGCTTTTCCAAGATCTTTAGCTTCAAAAATTACTTTACCCGGAGTTACAGCCGGCTGAAAACGGATATTAAATTTCGAAACATCATCGGTATCCACTTCAATCCTTTCAATCTTATCTAATTTCTTGATCAGCGACTGCGCAAAAGAGGACTTGGTGGCAGAAGCGCGAAAACGGTTGATGTTATCTTCCATCTGCTTGATTTCCACATCCTGATTTTTCTTGGCCTGGATCTGCTTTTCCTTTCGCTCTTTGCTCAGCTCAAGATATTTGGTGTAGTTGGCTTTATAATCGTCGACTTTTTTATTATTAATGTCGAATGTCCGGTTACAGACAGAGGTCATAAACTGTTTATCGTGACTCACCAGTACGATAGCACCGGGATATTCTTTCAAAAAAGCTTCCAGCCAGATGATCGATTCCATATCAAGGTGATTGGTTGGCTCATCGAGCAGCATCAGGTCATTTTTCTGAAGCAGCAACTTCGCGAGTTCGATCCGCATTCGCCAGCCACCGGAAAACTCATCGGTGATCTTATGAAAATCATCTGCTTTAAATCCGAGTCCAAGTAAAACTTTTTCTACATCACCTTCCAGATTATAAGCATCGTGATGCATGAGAAGATCATTTAATTCCGTCATACGGTGAATGATATTTTCGTATTCTACACTTTCGTAATCTGTTCTGGTCACCAGCTGATGATTCACCTCATCCAGCTCATTTTTCATCGCGTTGATCTGTTCGAAAGCCTGCAAAGTCTCATCCCAAACCGTGCGGCCTTTTACAAAGTCCAGATCCTGTTTCAGAAAACCGATCGTTACGGCACCTTCCTGCATTATACTTCCCTCGTAGAAGTTGATTTCGCCGGTCAGCATCTTCAGAAGGGTGGATTTGCCGGCACCGTTTTTACCGACCAAGCCAATTTTATCATCTCTTTTGATGGTAAAATTTACGTTTTGAAAAAGATAATTTCCGGAATGATGAAGACCTAAACCTTGTACAGAAAGCATAATATAGCGAAATAAATGATTGTGAATTTTTCGAGGTGCAAAAGTAAGGAAACTAATTGAATGCCCAATATTTGCGCGGCACAGCTCACTTCGGTTTCCGGAAAAGATTTCAACGGAAACTTTTTTGTTTTTTTTTCCGCAGAATATTAGCCGGTGCTATAAACTAAAACTAATTAAAATCTTCAGCATCTGAAACCTGGCCGGCGCCATTTTATTCTTTTCTTAAAGGGGATCAAATGTTAATTTTTCCTTTGCCTGAAAATTTTTAATACTGAAAAAACAAAAAAAAGAATCCATCATGACTGATGGATTCTCAAAACACAAATGATGAAAAAAAATTTATTCTTCCGCTTTTAGGCATTAGAATACCGCAAAGGAATGTATAATTTTTTAATTTACAAAATAAAATATGTGAATTTCTGTAAGTAATTACAACGACATTTTATAAACATCACCTAATCAGAAAGTAACATTAATCAAAAAGTTGCGTATATCTCGTTCAAGTGAGCGGAAACAATGTGGTGCATATTAAAATTATAGCCAGTTTTTAGGCTGAAAATCCACATACCTTTCATCATTTACCAATTCAAACTAAATTTATTCGCAAATTCAAAGCGAAAAAATAAAAAACCGCCTTTTGCAATTTTTACAAAAAGGCGGTTTAAATGGTATTTAAAAATTACGTTAAACTTTATTCCGCAGGACGGAAAACAAGTCCGCTCTCATCAAAATAATCGAGAATAATTCGGTCACCATCATTTACATTTCCTGCCAGAATTTCTTTGGAAAGCTTATTTAAAACTTCCTGCTGCAAAACCCTTTTCAGCGGTCTGGCTCCGAAACTTGGGTCATAACCTTTGTTGGTAATATAGTGAATCGCATCTTCGGTCGCGGTCATGATAATTCCTTTCTGTGCAAGCATAGCGTTAAAACCGCGCAGCTGATACTGCACGATCTTGCCGATTTCTTTTTTATTCAGTGGCTGGAAGAGCACGATCTCATCGATCCTGTTGATGAATTCCGGTCGCAGGGTCTGTTTTAGAAGCGCGAATACTTCTTCCTTGGTTTTTTCAACCACTTCATCCACATTGTCATCGGTAATATTGTCGAAATTTTCCTGAATCAATGGCGAGCCCAAATTTGAGGTCATGATCACGATCGCATTTTTAAAATTCACTACACGTCCTTTGTTATCCGTCAAACGCCCATCATCCAAGACCTGCAGAAGCGTATTGAAAACATCGGGATGCGCTTTTTCAATCTCATCTAAAAGTACCACGGAATAAGGTCTTCGGCGAACTGCTTCGGTGAGCTGACCGCCTTCATCGTAACCCACGTATCCCGGAGGCGCACCGACCAAACGAGAAACGGAATGACGCTCCTGATATTCGCTCATGTCGATCCGCGTCATGTTATTTTCGTCATCGAAAAGGTATTCGGCGAGTGCTTTTGCCAATTCGGTTTTCCCGACACCTGTGGTTCCCAGGAAAAGGAAACTTCCGATGGGCTTACGCTCGTCATTCAAACCGGCGCGGTTTCGGCGGATCGCATCGGACACAGATTCTATGGCTTCCTCCTGCCCTACGACTCTTTTGTGCAGTTCATCTTCCAGATGCAGCAGTTTTTCTCTTTCCGACTGCACGAGTTTCGTTACCGGAATGCCTGTCCATTTAGAAATGACTTCAGAAATATTTTCTGCCGTAACTTCTTCCTTGATGAGTTCATTCTGATGATTCTGCATTTCGAGCTCCAGTTTCTGTAGATCGTCTTCTTTTTCTTTGATCTTTCCATATTGGATTTCGGCTACTTTCGCGTAATCGCCGACGCGTGATGCACGTTCAGCTTCAAGTTTCAGTGCTTCAATTTCTTTTTTAATGGAAGTCAGGTCTTCAGATTTCTGTTTTTCTTTCAGCCACTTTGCGTTGATTTCATTGCGCTGTTCTGCAACTTTGGAAATATCTTCTTTTAAATGCTGAATTTTGATATCGTTGCCTTCGCGCGAAATTGCGGCAAGTTCAATTTCCATCTGCATAAGTTTACGGTCCAGCACATCGAGTTCCTCAGGCTTTGAATTGATTTCCATGCGCAGTTTGGCCGAGGCTTCATCAATTAAATCGATGGCTTTATCCGGCAGAAAACGGTCGGAAATATAGCGTTGAGACTGTTCTACCGCAGCTATAATCGCCTCATCTTTAATACGTACCTTGTGGTGAGCCTCATATTTATCTTTAATTCCACGTAAAATGGAAATCGCAGATTCTGTGTCCGGTTCTTCGACCATCACTTTTTGGAATCTTCTTTCAAGCGCTTTGTCTTTTTCGAAGTATTTCTGATATTCATTTAAAGTTGTGGCGCCGATTGCACGAAGCTCACCTCTTGCCAATGCAGGCTTCAGGATATTGGCCGCATCCATCGCACCTTCGCCACCACCGGCACCAACCAGCGTGTGAATCTCATCGATGAAAAGTATGATCTGACCATCGGATTTGGTCACTTCATTAATTACGGCTTTCAGTCTTTCTTCGAACTCACCTTTGTATTTTGCACCTGCGATGAGTGCCCCCATATCCAGAGAATACAGGGTTTTATCCTGCAGGTTCTCAGGAATGTCACCCGAAATGATCCGGTGTGCAATTCCTTCGGCAATGGCCGTTTTACCCACGCCGGGCTCACCAATAAGAATGGGATTGTTTTTGGTTCTTCGGGAAAGGATCTGCAGAACGCGGCGGATTTCTTCATCACGTCCGATTACGGGATCAAGTTTACCTTCGGCGGCGAGTTCGTTAAAATTTTTAGCGTATTTATTTAAGCTTTGGTACGTTTCCTCCGAACTTGCCGATGTTGCTTTGGAACCTTTTCTCAATTCCCTGATGGCGGTTTCCAGGCTTTTTTTGGTCACGCCCATATCTTTAAGCATCTGTGAAACTTCAGAATTCACTTCAAATAGCGAAAGCCACAGATGTTCGATGGTCACGAATTCATCGCCCATTTTTTTGGCTACATTCGGCGCATCCAGAAGGATTTTATTTGCGGATTGCGAGAGGTAAATGTTACCGCCTTCCACCTTGGGGAGCTTCTCTAAATTCTCCCGGTTTCTTTCGCGGATCAGCGTTAATTCTGCGTCCGATTTCTTCATCAGAAAATCGGAAATATTTTCATCTACCTGAAAAATTCCTTCAAGCAAATGTTGGGGTTCAATACTTTGGTTGCCAAATTCCATTGCGATCTGCTGCGCTTTCTGTATGGCTTCCTGGGATTTTACGGTATATTGGTTTAGATTCATAACAGTATTTTTTAAGGTTTAAAAAACATCAAGAATTCAAAAAAAACTTCTGAACTCCCGATGCTTCGTTTAATCACTTATTCAATTCACACTTTGAAAATCAAAAACTGTTCTATTTAATAATTTCCGTAAAAACAAGTCATAATTTCCGATTTTAAAAATTAAGAACCATCAATTTAAGACAAAAATTCACATTTAATGCAGTTTCAGTAAAGATATGGCAAGCGAAAATAAAAAAAACGGAACATGATAATAGGACTGGTTCACTCCCGGCGTAGATGAAAACAGAAGGGTTTATATAAAATTATTATATTTGTTTCACTTCAGCAAAACTATTTTTGAGTATTTATATGCACCATTTTCACCAGTTAAAGACGACCCGGGTTTCGAAAGAAACAAACGACTCCATCCATATTGCCTTCGAAATTCCAACCGCTTTGCGGCATCAATATTCCTTTAAACAAGGGCAGTACCTAAATGTACGTTTCAATTTTGATGGCGAGGAACTTCGCCGTTCTTATTCTATCGTAAATGCGCCATCGGAGGGAAATGCGGAACTGGAGATCCTTGTAAAACATCTGGAAGAAGGCAAAGTTTCCACTTATCTTAATTCTGAACTCAAAGTAGGTGATGTTGTTGACGTGAGTCCGCCAATGGGCCACTTCTACACAAATCACCATGTGACCAATGAAAAAACCTACGTTGGACTGGCGGCAGGAAGCGGGATTTCACCGGTACTTTCGAATCTTAAGGAAGCGCTTTTCCAGGAACCGAACAGTAAAGCATATTTGTTTTTCAGCAACAAAAGCCTGAGCGAAATCATCTTTAAAAAACAAATTGACGAGCTCGCGCAGAAATTCGGTGGGAGGCTTCGCGTTATATATATGCTGTCGCGCGAGAAACATTTTGAAGATGAGCTTTTCGAAGGACGTATATCGGCGGAAAAGCTAAGCTTGATTTTAGAAAGATTTCCGGAAATTCCTGTGCAGGAAGCGACCTATTTTATTTGTGGACCTTCGGAAATGATCAAAAATATTTCCGATTTCCTTAAAAAAGAAATTAAGGTTCCTTCTCTGCAAAGTCTTTATGAATATTACGCGGCACCCGATGAGGAGGGAAATGCGGAGATGAGTGACGAGTTTAAAGCCATACCGAATCTGGAAAGTATGGTTACAGTGATCATTGATGATGATGAATATTCGTTCCACCTTAATTCAAAGAAAAACAGTATCTTAGATCAGGCAATTAATGAAAAGCTTCCGGTTCCTTTTGCCTGTAAAGGTGGCGTCTGCTGCACCTGTAAGGCACAGGTTATGGAGGGCGAGGTCTTTATGGAGAAGAACTTCGCACTGACCGAAGATGAAGTGGCGCGCGGTTTTGTACTGACCTGCCAGTGCCACCCAACAACCAATGTGGTAATGCTGAATTACGACGTTTAAAGATTTATAACAGAAAATTAAAAGAAATGGATACCTGGAAATTTGCATCGCTTATTGAAGTTGATAAGGAATATAAGATCGACGGACTTAACATCTGGAATTATTACTGGCATTGCTCTGACCGCAAAATCGAAGTCATCAGTCCGTTCGAAAGGAATATCTGTTTCTTTAACGAATACGAAATTCAGGCTCCCGAAAAAACTCTGACCTTTGTTGCCGGAGAATTTTCTAACGGGAAAATCGGACTTTACCTCAAAGAGGATATCGCGATTACGCTGAACAATTAATCTCAGCAATTTACCATTAATACAAACAGGATGAACCACGATAAATTTTTAGAATACGTACAGGCAGAAAATAAAGTTGAACCCAAAGACGTGATGCCCGAGGACTACCGAAAATTACTGGTAAGGCAAATCTCACAGCATGCACATTCCGAGATTATAGGTATGCTGCCGGAAGCCAACTGGATTTCCCGCGCACCGACATTGCGCCGGAAGATGGCGCTCCTGGCAAAAATCCAGGATGAAGCCGGACATGGGTTATACCTTTACGCCGCCACCGAAACCTTAAATAATGGCGAGATTGCGGCAGACCGTGACTCCACTTATAATGATATGCTTTCCGGCAGGGCAAAATATTCGAGCATATTTAATTATCCTGCACTTTCGTGGGCAGATATTGGTGCAATTGGCTGGCTTGTAGACGGTGCTGCAATTATGAATCAGGTAATGCTTATGGGAAATTCTTATGGCCCATATTCACGCGCAATGGTGAGGATCTGCAAGGAGGAATCTTTCCACCAACGGCAGGGTTATGAAATTTTAATGACGCTTTGCCGCGGCACCAAAGAACAGAAGGATCTTGCTCAGGAAGCACTGAACCGCTTCTGGTGGCCGGCACTGATGATGTTTGGACCTAATGACGATGCTTCACCAAACTCGCAGAAGTCTATGAATTACCGCGTAAAGAGAGAAAGCAATGATGCTTTGCGCCAGCGTTTTGTGGATGTGACTGTAGGTCAGGCTGAATTCCTTGGCTTGAAAATTCCGGATGAAAAATTGAAGTGGAATGAAGAAACGCAACACTACGATTTCGGTGATTTGCCATGGGACGAATTTATGGAAGTTCTGAAAGGGAACGGTCCGTGCAATAAAAAACGCCTGCAAACCAAAAGACAAGCGCAGCGTGAACACGCCTGGGTAAAGGAAGCTGCAATAGCTTATGCATCGCAGCTGGAAAGTGAAACCGAAAATCATTAAGAACGAAAAAAAAACCTATGATCTGGACCGGACGATTTGACGGCGACAATCCCCTGAGTCAGCGGATCTACCAGCGTGTTTTCCCCGCGACTGATTATGGACTGATTTGCGAGGGAGATTTTGTTCTGCATGGCTTTGCAGTGGATGAAGGTGTAAGACGAAACCAAGGTCGCACCGGCGCAAAAGATGCACCAGATATCATCCGCAAAAACATGGCGAACTTTCCCGTAGTTCAGCCTAAATTTTCATTAAAAGATTTCGGCAATTTAACCTGCGACGGTGACCAACTGGAGAAAGCACAGCTGGAACTCGCTAACCGCACTGCAAAAGTTTTCAGTAAAAATGCCAAATCAATTGTTCTCGGTGGTGGCCACGAGGTGATGTACGGGCATTTCTCCGGACTTCGGCAGGCATTTCCCGAAAAAAAAATCGGCATCATCAATATAGATGCGCATTTTGACAACCGCGCAATGGAACCCGCGGTCGGCGCCACTTCCGGCACAGGTTTCTTACAGATCGCCGCTCAGGAAAAAATCCATTCGCTGCATATTGGAATCCAGAAGAATTCAAATACACTGCAACTTTTTGATACAGCGCACCAGAACGGAATGATTTATCTACTTGCAGACGAGCTTTTCTTCGAGAATCTTCCTTTTATATATGAGAAAATCGACGACTTTATCGGAAAGGCCGACATCCTGTATCTCACCATCTGCATGGATGTATTCAATGCTTCCATAGCGCCCGGAGTTTCTGCAGCCGCGCATAACGGTATTTTTGCAGATCCCGCTTTCATGCATTTTTTCTGCCATATTCTTGAAACACCTAAGTTAAAAGCTTTGGATATTGCCGAAGTTAATCCCACCTACGATATAGGAGAAAGAACTGCAAGACTGGCAGCTTCCCTAATCAACGA
This sequence comes from Kaistella palustris DSM 21579, assembly GCF_000422265.1. GTDB lineage: Bacteria > Bacteroidota > Bacteroidia > Flavobacteriales > Weeksellaceae > Kaistella > Kaistella palustris. The sequence goes on along the minus strand of NZ_AULL01000012.1, from coordinate 376,637 downwards.
ATTTCTGATGGTCTAGACTCTTTCTTTCTATTCACCTTCCGGGTTCCGTTATTTCTCCGCAAATTTTTCCTGAATAAGTTTTTCGGTAATCGATTGTATCGCAAACTGCGCTAATCGGACCTGCTTGTCCAATTCTCATTAAATCAATGAAAGAGACTTATTGCAATAAAAAAATCAAAATTATTTGGTTTTTATTGATAATTTTTTATACTTTAGTCCAGTTAAAAAAATTGTTTAATTAAATTTCAATTCTTATGAGAACAAAATTATCCTTATTGATGATGGCTATGCTTCCTCTCGCAGGTTTCGGTCAACATGCAAAATCCAAAGTATCGGTACATCCGATAAAACAAAAAACAATCCTTCATTCTGCTGCTGCTCAGATGACCGCTCTGGCACCTGCAGCTTATTGCCTGCCTTCTGCAGACTGCAGTGATGGAGATGTAATTACAAATGTTACTTTTGCCGGAATCAATAACACCACCACATGCAGTGCGAGCGGTTACGGCGATTATACCGCGATGCAGGGGCAGATCGTGGCAGGCCAGTCCTACCCGATATCTGTTACAGTTGGTGACGGTTGGTTCGAGCGTGTTTCCGTTTGGATCGATTATGATAAAAATGAAACTTTTGATGCAGGTGAATTCATTGGCGAAATTGGTCAGGGTTCAAGCACAGGCGAAACACTGAGTGGTAACATTACAATTCCGACAACTTTAGCTGCAGGTTCGTACAGAATGAGAGTAATGGTTGTTGCAACAGGCAGCGACAATCCTGCAAACGAAGATCCTTGCGATGGCGCCGGATATGGTGAGACTGAAGATTACACTTTAGTTGTAGCACCTACAGTTGTTACAGGCTGTTTAACTGCACCAAACGGGCAATATCCTTCAACTGCAGTAACTCCAACATGTAACGGCGCACCACAAACAGTAACCGGTGCCGGATATGCAGGAGAATATTCTGTAGTGAACTTAACCGCAGGCACAGCTTACATATTTACAGTTTCTAAACCGACTTATTTCATTACTGTAGCTGATAATGCCGGTACTACTGCTTTGGCTTCAGGTGTTGGTACAGTAACGTACACGCCGACTGCTTCAGGAGCATTCCGTTACTATGTACATACTGATGCGAATTGCGGCAGCGGAACAAGCGCAACTTTCCACACCAGATCAATTCAGTGCGGCACTACGCCACCTCCACCAACTGAGCCGGATTACGGCTGTGACCAAACGTATACCGGAGAACCGGATTTGGCCAACAACATTACGAAAAGCTTAAATTACGCTGTAGCAAACGATTTCTTTGTTCCAATGGAAAGCCAGCAGTATAAAATCCAAACCATCACTGCGGACATGGTACCATTAGCGGGTGGTTCAGATATCGCTTCATTCGACATTAAGATCATGAGCGACAGCGGATCCAAAACTCCGGGTGCAGTTGTAAAAACATGGACCAACGTTGTACCTGTAAGTGTAACTACTTTACCAGATACTTTCGCGGGTTACCCAACGTATGCAGTGAAACTTGACCTTGGTAACTACGAATTGCCGGTTAATGCTTCAGCTGATACAAGATACTGGATCTCACTGCAGGCTACTTCTGCTTCATCTACAAGTATTTACTGGATCGGTTATAAATATAACGAAGGTTGGGTTACAGCTTCAAACTACCAGTCTACAGACGGTGGAACAACTTATGCCCAAATCATTAATGCTGATGCACCAGGACAGCATTACGACAGCAACTGGTCTATCGACGCAGAATGTACACTTGCAGCGGTAAGTGAATCAGGTAAAACAGAAGTTTCTTTCTATCCGAACCCTGTTCACGATTACCTGACCATCAATTCTAAGAAAGCAATCGAAACTGTACATGTTTACAATGTTGCAGGCCAGAAAATGCCGGTTTCCTCTAAAGTAGTTAACGGTAAAATAGACATGAGCAAAATGGCTCCAGGTGTTTACATCATCAGTACTATTCTTGAAGGCGGTAAAAATGAATCCTTCAAAGTGATCAAAAAATAATCACTGCCCATAAATGAGAGATGGCCCGATATCATATCGGGCTATTTCTTTTTTCTAAAGCCTTCATAATGAGTAATAAATTTTAAGGAAACAGCGGATATACAAAACGCAATATTATAGTAGCCATTTCTCAAAACGCCCGCTGCCAAAGGTCGCAACACCAAGGCAAGACAGGTAGAAATTACCGGCTTGTTGGGCTGAAATTTTACTTAAATATTCCTAAAAATCTAACAAATGATAAAGAATTTTATATATTTGCATCAATTAACAATTAACTAAAATAAATTACTATGTCAGACATTGCATCAAGAGTAAAAGCTATTATCGCTGATAAACTCGACGTTGAGGAAACAGAAGTAACTCCAGAAGCCAGCTTCACCAATGATTTGGGAGCAGATTCTTTGGATACTGTAGAACTTATCATGGAATTCGAAAAAGAATTCAACATTCAGATCCCAGATGACCAAGCAGAAAAAATTACCACTGTAGGACACGCTATTGCTTACATCGAAGAAGTAGTGAACAAATAATATTCAACAAGAAAAAAATTTATGGAATTGAAAAGAGTAGTTGTTACCGGATTCGGCGCTATTACGCCTCTTGGAAGTAATGTCAACGAGTTTTGGGAAAACCTGATCAAAGGTGAGAGCGGTGCTGCTCCGATTACTCTTTTTGATGCCTCAAGGTTTAAAACCAAATTTGCCTGCGAAGTTAAAAATTTCGATCCACTGAATTATTTTGATAAAAAAGAATCAAAGAAAATGGACCGGAACACGCAGTTCGGAATCGTGGCTGCCCGAGAAGCAGTAGCGCACTCCCGGATTATCGATGATAACGTAGACAAAAACCGTGTCGGTGTAATTTGGGGCTCAGGGATTGGTGGCCTTGAAACTTTTGAAAAAGAAGTCTTAGGCTGGGCCAATACAGATATTCCACGTTTTAATCCGTTCTTTATACCAAAAATGATCGCCGATATTACAGGTGGTCAGATCTCAATAGAATACGGTTTCCACGGACCTAACTATACTACTGTTTCCGCGTGTGCCTCATCAGCCAATGCACTTATCGATTCCAAAATGCTGATTCAGCTGGGGAAAGCCGATGTAATCGTGTGCGGAGGTTCAGAAGCTGCAATTACAGCAAGTGGCGTCGGTGGCTTTAATGCAATGATGGCGCTTTCAACCAGAAATGATGATCCTAAAACTGCCTCGAGACCTTTTGATAAAGACCGTGACGGTTTCGTTTTAGGCGAGGGTGCCGGATCTATAATTCTGGAAGAATATGAACACGCCAAAAAAAGAGGAGCTACGATTTACGCAGAACTGAAAGGCGGCGGCATGAGTGCAGACGCTTATCACATGACGGCACCACATCCTGAGGGATTAGGCGCTTATCTCGTGATGAAAAACTGTCTGGAAGATGCCGAAATTACCGCTGATGCTGTAGATCACATCAACATGCACGGCACATCTACACCTCTGGGCGACATTGCGGAATCTCATGCAATTTCCCGACTTCTGGGCGAGCACGCCTTTGATATTCAGATCAACTCAACAAAATCGATGACCGGGCATTTGTTAGGCGCAGCGGGCGTGGTGGAAGCCATAGCAGCTCTACACACCATTATGCATAATATCGTTCCGCCAACCATCAACCATTTTACGGATGATGAGAAAATCGACAGCCGACTGAATTTCACCTTCAATCACGCCGTAGAAAAAACGGTGAACATCGCGATGAGTAATACCTTCGGTTTCGGTGGACATAACGCCTGTGTGCTCTTTCAAAAAATCTAAGAAACTTATCGATGGAGTTAAAGAAGTATCTTTCTAAATTCCTGGTCGACAGAAAAAAAAACCTTTCTGAGAAAGACTATTTCCTAAGCACAAACATCAGCCGGATTACCGGGTGCAACGTGCAGAATATCAGCCTCTACCGCGAAGCGTTCTCACTGAAAACATCCTCCAGAAATAAACAGGTTAAAAATTACGAGCGGCTCGAATTTTTAGGCGACTCTGTAATTGGAGCAATCATTTCATGTCATCTTTTTGCAACCTATCCGGAAGCTAACGAAGGATATCTGACGCAGATGAAGTCTAAGATCGTAAACCGAAAAAATCTGAACAAACTCGGAACAGAACTTGGCCTTACGAAATTTCTTCAAAATGAATCCACTACAGCTTTAAGTGAAAATATTGCCGGGAACCTGTTTGAGGCGCTTGTTGGTGCACTGTATCTGGATGTAGATTATGAAACCTGCAAGAAAGTGGTTCTTGAAAGACTGCTTACACCTACCGAAATTAATAAGCTCGAAAATAAAATCGTAAGTTACAAAGGTTTGCTGCTGGAATGGAGCCAGAAACAGAAAGTAAATCTAAAATATGAGACCTGCGAAGAAATGCAGCCCAACAAAAATCTGGTTTTCAGAAGTTATGTGTGGCTGGACGATGAAAAAATCTCAAACGCCACAGAAACTTCAAAGAAAAAGGCAGAAGAAAAAGCCGCGCAGCGCGCATTCTATATCTTAAATAAAAAAAAGAGTATCATTGAAAACCCGAAAAATCTTGCTTGATGTTGAGGATGACAATGAGGAACTCAATATTGGTTTAATACGTCTGGCAAAAGCTGTTCCCGAGCACGAGCTTTACTACGAGATCAACCGGCTCAACGAGTTTAAGTTTAAAAGAATTGCCGACCTTGTAATTCATGGTACTTACTTCGATTATTCCTTCAGCCGGTTCCAGGCTTACTATTCTGAGTCGAAGATCTGCCTGCAGTGCATATCCAACAAATCTTTTGAAGCACACCAAAAAAGCGCACCTCCCGAATTATTTTCCGGCGAAGACGAAGTGAAAATATTACTGGAGCATTATTCCGATGTGGACTATCTCCTTAAAACATCGGAACCAATTGATGATTTTTCAGTAATTTTGCATCCGGAAAATCTGATGTTTCAGATTCAGGATTTTCCACTAAGCCCTAAAGAAGAGCTTTATCAAATAATTCAATATTATGAATAAGTATTTAAAAAAGACCAAGATCATCGCAACACTGGGTCCGGCAACAGATGGGAAGGAAGTGATCCTTCAACTCATCCAGGCGGGCGTAGATGTTTTTAGAATAAATTTTTCCCACGCAGATTACGATATAGTTAAGAAAAACGTAGAGATCATACGTGAGCTCAATCAGGAATATGGCTTTTCAGTAGGAATCCTTGGCGACCTGCAGGGCCCGAAACTCCGGGTGGGCGTTGTAAAGGAAGGTTCATACTTAAACCCTGGTGATATCCTGACTTTCACCAATGAAAAAATTGAAGGCGACTCGAAACGCGTTTATATGACCTATCAGCAGTTCCCGCAGGATGTAAAGGCCGGTGAAAGAATTCTGATCGATGACGGAAAAATTGTACTGGAAGTTCTGGAAACAAATAACGTAGACACTGTAAACGCAAAAACCATACAGGGAGGTCCGCTCAGTTCAAAAAAAGGGGTAAACCTGCCCAACACCAATGTATCTTTGCCGGCACTTACCGAGAAAGATATAGAGGATGCAAACTTTATGTTGGATCTGGAGCTGGATTGGATCGCATTATCATTCGTACGGCACGCACAGGATATTATTGACCTGAAAGAACTTATGCGCGCTCACCCAACAAACAAAATGAAAACGCCGATCATCGCAAAGATCGAGAAACCCGAAGGCGTGCGCAACATTGAACAGATACTGATGGAATGTGATGGGTTGATGGTTGCCCGCGGCGATCTTGGTGTAGAAGTTCCTATGGAAGAAGTTCCCGCGATCCAGAAAAACCTGGTAGAGATTGCCCGTAAATTCGCGAAACCGGTGATCATTGCTACGCAAATGATGGAAACCATGATCAGCAGCCTGACGCCGACGCGTGCGGAGGTGAATGACGTGGCAAATTCCGTACTTGATGGTGCCGATGCGGTAATGCTTTCCGGCGAAACATCGGTAGGGAGATATCCTGTAGACGTGGTGAAGAACATGTCGAAAATCGTGAAAAATATTGAACAGACACATTTCTATCAAACCAAGAATTCGCCTATCGAGCACGAGTTCAACTGTATTGATGAGCGTTTCATCACCAACAGGATTTGTCTGGCCGCAGTGCGTATCGCAAAAACAACCAATGTAGAAGCGATCGTGACGCTCACCTATTCCGGCTATACGGCATTTCAAATTTCGGCGCACCGGCCTAATTCAAATATCATTGTGTACAGTTCCAACAGGCGCGTAATCACTATGCTGAATCTGCTTTGGGGCGTACGGGCATTCCATTACGATATGCAAAAATCTACAGATGAAACTATAGTGCAGGTCAACACACTTACACGCGATTACGGTTTTGTGGAACAGGGCGATTTTGTGATCAACCTCAACGCTACACCTTATTATGAAGGCGGCAAGACAAACACCCTGCGTTTAACTACAATTTAGAAACTGTAAAGTTAAATTTTGCCACTTTAGAAATAGGTAAATAGAAAGTCCGTTCAAAACTGGAATTGAACGGACTTTTTTTATGACAGATGCAAAAACTATTGTAGAATTTGGATTTGCGGCGTAATTATTTTTATGAAAAAAGGCGTAATAAAAATCTGATATGTATTTTTATCCGCCTTTCTGAAAGTGTCCCTTCATCATTTGTATTGTGATGACAAAAATAAGAATTACGGCAGATAATTAAAAGTACAGTTAAGTACAGTTACAGTTCTTAAATTTTTATTAAATTTGTAACAATAACATTAATTGCATGATTATAAGCCATAAGATTCTCTACTATTTACAGCATTCAATAGTTCATAAATTTGGAAAGGATATAAAATCCGTAAATGACTGTGCTGAACTTGCCGGCGAAATCAGTAAAAACGGCCCACTTCTGAATGCACAGACTTTCCGAAGATTCTTTGGTCTGGTTAAAAGCAGCGGTGGATTCAGCAAATATACATTGGATACGCTGGCCCGATACTGTGGTTCTGCGGATTATAAAACGTTTGTGGAAGGACTGGCAAAAAATGATCTCGCCTCTATACTGCAGGAACTGGGCAGTGATAATTCGCCGAGTGACTACTGGAAGATCAGTGATAAGCTCTGTGAGAAAATTTCGGAATCACCTGCAGCCCTCGCAAGTGTACACCATGAGCTGCTGAAGTATCCGCGAGCCAGAACCTACTTCATAGAACATCATCCGATGCGGGATTTGGCGGGAACGGTGTATACGCTCTACTTCCACCGTTATCTGAAATACGAAAATCACAATGAGGCTAAACTTTTTGCGTACGGTTTTCTGTATATGGGTTCCTACCTGACCGAAAATGCAGAGTTCATGGAGATTTACCATCAAAAGATCTCAGAGACCGAACTTACACCCGATGTGTACGTGTTACCAGCCGGCCGTAAGTTTGGTGTAATGCTGCTGCATGCCTGGGTGCAGCAGGATGAAAAATCATTTAAAAAAATTTACAAAGAAATGCTTCTTGCCCGGGAACAATACCGCACCGTATCCGAAAGATCGGTCTGCAGTTTTGAATACTCGGTGCTGGAACATTTGATCTATACGGACAAAACTGAGGAAATGCGATTCCTGATTGAAAATAATACGAAGCAGAAATTCAGTGACCGCAAATTTGTGCCGCAAGACCGGAAAGAAAATCATGACGAATGCTGGAAAATCATGTGTGCCGTAGCTTACTATAAAATGGGCGAGTATGAAAAATCTGAAAGTCTGCTGAGAAAGACCAACCTGGACCATCTTGCGCTGGGATGGAAAAAATCATATTCTATACTTTATTATTTCATGAAATATGAATTTTCCGGCAGCGAGGAAAGGGTGGAAATAAAAGCCATACTTGCAAGACTGATTGAAGAAACACATTTTGTCTATTACCTTAAAAGGCTAAACAGCCTGGATAACAATTACGCCCTGAACCTTGCACCCGTAACCTGGTAAAGATTCGCTGGAAAAACCGAAATGCAGATTTACATCAAATGAATATCGAACCTCAAGAATTTTATTTCCCAGGAGCGTAACACTTTTCGGAAATTAACCTAAACTTTCTGCCAGCCCGGATAGAAGCGGCATCCCGACGCAGCGCGGCGGATACAGCGGATAGCCGGCGAACCCTTCGGGACTGCACACTTTTGCTGCTCCAAAACAAAAAAACCCGCTCAGAAAAACTGAACGGATTAATTGAATTTATTTATCTGAAGAATTTACATCATTCCGGGCATTCCGCCGCCCATTGGCATTGCGGGCTCGTCTTTTTTTACTTCTGTGATCACACATTCTGTTGTTAAAAGCATACCTGCAACGGAAGCTGCATTTTCGAGCGCCACGCGCACCACCTTTGTAGGGTCGATGATTCCAGCTTCGAACATGTTTACATATTCTTCAGTTTTGGCGTTGAAACCAAAGTCATCATTACCGTCAGTTACTTTCGCAACGACTACTGAGCCTTCGCCACCAGCGTTTTCTACGATCTGTCGCAATGGCTCTTCAATCGCTCTTTTCACGATTCTTACACCCGTACTTTCGTCAGCATTAAGGCCATCGAAATTAAGCACTGAAATCGCTCTAACCAAGGCAACACCTCCACCGGCAACAATTCCTTCTTCTACAGCTGCGCGGGTTGCATGAAGCGCATCATCAACACGGTCTTTTTTCTCTTTCATTTCTACTTCAGAGGCTGCACCTACATAAAGTACCGCTACTCCACCTGCTAATTTTGCAAGTCTTTCCTGAAGTTTTTCTTTATCGTAGTCGGAAGTTGTAGATTCCATCTGCGCTTTGATCTGGCTTACTCTGCCTTTGATCTGTGCTTCATCACCACCGCCGTTTACCAAAGTAGTATTGTCTTTGTCGATCACCACTTTTTCTGCTGTTCCAAGCATTTCTAATGTTGCATTCTCCATAGTGAAACCTCTTTCTTCAGAAATCACAGTTCCGCCTGTAAGAATTGCAATATCCTCTAACATTGCTTTTCTTCTGTCGCCGAAGCCCGGAGCTTTCACCGCAGCAATTTTCAGCGAACCTCTTAATTTGTTCACTACTAAAGTTGCCAAAGCTTCGCCTTCTACTTCTTCGCAGATGATCAACAGGGATTTTCCTGCCTGAGCAACCGGCTCCAGAACCGGAAGCAAATCTTTCATTGAAGAGATTTTCTTTTCTACCAAAAGGATGTACGGATTCTCAAGCTCAGCGACCATTTTTTCGGGATTGGTTACGAAATAAGGTGACTGGTAACCTCTGTCGAACTGCATTCCTTCTACCACATCAACAGTAGTATCGGTTCCTTTCGCTTCTTCAACAGTAATTACACCTTCTTTACCCACTTTTCCGAAAGCTTCGGCGATCAGTGTTCCGATGGCATCTTCGTTATTGGCAGAAATTGAAGCTACCTGCTTTATTTTTTCTGATGAATCGCCCACGGTCTGAGACTGGGATTTAAGGTTTTCAACAACTGCAAGAACTGCTTTGTCGATCCCTCTTTTCAGATCCATTGGATTGGCGCCTGCAGCTACGTTTTTCAAACCTTCGCGCACGATTGCCTGCGCAAGAACGGTTGCAGTAGTTGTTCCGTCACCGGCGATATCGTTGGTTTTAGAAGCTACTTCTTTTACCATCTGAGCACCCATATTCTCTACGCGGTCTTCGAGCTCGATTTCTTTTGCCACGGAAACGCCATCTTTTGTGACATGTGGTGCACCGAAAGATTTTTCGATTACTACGAATCTACCTTTTGGTCCCAGTGTTACTTTAACTGCATTTGCCAAAGCATCAACACCTCTTTTCAAAGCGTCTCTTGATTCTACATCAAATTTTATTTCTTTTGCCATTGTTTTTGTCTTTATTAAATGAAAACTGCACGTAGTACAGCGTTCTGATTTTAGTAATTAAAATTTAAAACTTTTATTTTTATCCGATAATCCCGAGCAGGTCGGCTTCTTTTACAATCAGGTAATCTTTACCTTCCAACTTCAATTCAGAACCTGAATATTTGCCATAAAGGACTTTGTCGCCAACTTTTACAGTTGTTGGCTCATCTTTTTTTCCGGGGCCCACTGCTACTACAGTTCCTTCCTGAGGTTTCTCTTTTGCAGTGTCGGGAATAATGATTCCGGAAGCGGTGGTAGTTTCGGCAGCATTCGGTTCGATAAGAACTCTGTCTGCTAAGGGTTTGAATTGTACTGACATATTTATTATATTTTTTTTTATAGCAGGGAATTTACTATTTTTGTGCCACACAAATTATGATGAAATATTGGCACTTAAAAAGCGACCGTAAGAAATTATGGCAGGCTTTTCAAGACTAGTTGCGTCTGTTTGTGTACACAAAACACACAACGATGAAAAAAAATCTAGTCTTTCTTTTGGCAATATTTTGCCATGCTTTTCTGTTCGGCAAAAGCCCAGGCCACACCAGCGTGTATGTGGATGCCAGCCTAACCAATTTGTCGGTTTCTGACAAAATTATTAATCCCCAAACCTTCCATCTCTTCAGTCACGGCCGTCCCGGCGAACTTTACGTGAATAACGAGTGGATGGATGCGCCAAAGATTGCCGCACATTTTCGTGAAAATTTAAAGGGCAAAACCGAATTGTACATCTACGGTTGTAGTTTTGCGCAGGGCGCGAAAGGTGAGGCCGCTGTTCAATACCTCCGAAAAAATTTAGGTGTGGAAGTTTCCGCCTCTACAAATGTTACCGGTAAAGATGGTGACTGGATCCTCGAATCCGGTCACGGCCAAAATTCGCTGGTAGTGAAAAATTATGCAGGAAATCTGCAGCTCGACAAAAAGCATTACCTCAATCCAATTGTAGTCGGCGCATACACTAATGTTACAGTCACCGAGGAATATATTTATCTTTCGACTCCATCCGTCTCTAATATCACGGTGCAAATGGATTTTCCTGCGGGTTCAGGTTCTCCGCGGGTGTCTGTAAAAAATCTGAACGGCGGCGCCGCAACTATTGTCACCAATGGTTCCCTCACATTTAATAACGCCAATCCGCTTCGCCTTCAATTCGTTGACAGTTCCGGTCAGGTGATCGCACCGGGGAACACGCCAACTACCATTCCTCTTGAGAAAGCGGGCACTATAATTTCAGGTACGGCAGAAGGTCTGGTTTTTACTTCTAATGACACTTTTTATGTAAACTATCGGGCCAGGAGCACGCCACAGGCCGGTTCTGTTCTTGCGAAGGGAACGACGGCACTGGGTAAAGAATTCCGCTGGGGCGGTTCTCCTGTAGAATACAGTACCACCATTAGGGAAACGGGCAATATGCTTTCTGTAATGGCGAGCGAGGATAATACCACTGTTATTATTTCAAATATAAAGAGTGGGACAAAGTTTATCAATGGGTCCGGCGGAACTACCCTGACGGGGCCAAGTATTACGAAGATACTTCAGAAAGGCCAATCATTCATTCTATATGCACCGGTAGTTTATAATCAAACATCCATACAGGATACAGGTTGGTTGGGAGCAAAAGTTTTGTCTAATAAGGATATCACAACGGTGGTCGGCGGTCTGCTGCAGCAGGGAAGCAGCAGTGATAACAGGGACATTGGCCTAGACCAGTTGGTGCCCATAAACAAACTTGGTCTGGAGCACGTGATTATGAAGGGGAACGGCAAAACACGGGAAAAAGTGATTGTCATCGCCACTGAAAGCAATACAGATGTTTATCTGAACAGCAGCGGGTCGCCTTTTGTTACACTGGCTGCCGCCGGAGATTATGTACTGATCCCCAGTTCAAATTTTAACAGCGGTGGTAATATGCGCATACTGGTCTCAAATCCTGCATATGTTTTTCATAAAATATTCGGCAGTGACCGTGACAATACGAACAGCTTAATGTTTATTCCGCCTTTGTCCTGCTTCGGCCAAAAAGTGGTTGATATTATTCCCGATGCGCGCCGAATTGGTAACACCGCCTACACCGATACCGAACTTGCTGTACTTGCAGTTCCCGGCACAGCGAATAAACCCGTGGTCACATTAAACGGAGCACCGGTTGCTACGACTTCGCCGGCAACCGGTAACGCGGTGGCAGGAAATTCAAACTGGGTATCTTATCGCTTTCCTATCACCAATAACGGCGATGTAAAGGTTACCTCAGCAGGAACTATTCAGGCAGAAATTTTCGGTGCAGACAACGATGCGGGTTATGGCGGATATTATTCCGGATTTGGCGAAACTCCTATTTATACCATCTCCCTTAATACGTCTTATCCTTACCCTTGTCTGGGTAAAACAACTATGAGTATACCAGCGAATCTGGGAACTTACCAGTGGTACCGGAATAATGTCGCTATATCGGGGGCAACCTCCAACTCGTACACGCTAAATTTAACTACCGATCCGGCAAGTGCCTCCTATTATGTGATCGTAACCTTCCCGGGTGATTGTACGGTTCGCTCGAATACACTGGTAAGTGACGACTGTCCGTGCTCGAAACCCGGCGCTACAGGCACACCTGATTCATATACAGATTTTGGTATCAGTATCCGTGACAAGCGAACCACAGCAAACTGGCCGAAGGACGTGCCGAACGGATTTATGACAATAGAATCGAATACTAAAGGTTTTGTGGTAACCCGCATGTTGAGTCCGGAAACATCAATTCTGAATCCTGTACCCGGCATGTTGGTTTACGATACCGATGACGACTGTCTGAAAATGTATGACGGTAGCGGCTGGAAATGCATTAAGCAAGTTTGTAACGACTAAACACAATTACGATGAAAAAAATAATTTTAATACTGCTGGCAAATTTGGCCTACGGACAGATTTCTATCGGTAAAACTACCGTGTCAGGAAGTGGCATTCTTGATTTTGCTACTGGTACGACCAAAGGCATTATTCTGCCGAACGTGACTAAAAGTTCAACCATGACTAATGTAACACCGGGAACTATAGTGTTCGATCTGGATACTTCGAAAGTGCTTTACAATGATGGTTTCTGGAAGGAGCTTACAGACAAACCGGGTATTGCACCAACTCTACTTGCCGGCACGGATTATAATAATGCTAAAGTGGTATTCGGTGATCAAACTACTACAGCTGACGGCGCGCTGGTTTTAGAGGCACCTGACAAAGCACTGATTCTGCCACAGATCACCAACCCTGTGGCCAATGTAAAATCCCCTGTCGCGGGAATGATGTGTTATGACCCGAGCGCCAAACTGATGTGCATTTACAACGGTAAAGAATGGTTTTTCTGGAAGTAGAAACGTAATACAAAAAAGCTGTTTCGAATTGAAACAGCTTTTTTTATACCCAAACTTTTTTTATTTTTTCCCCACTGCCTGCATTGGATTTATTTTTCCGTTCGAAGCTCCGCGTACGGCTCCTTCTTTTTTTTGCTTAAAGACTTCAAACTTTGAAGTAGGCTCCGCGATGTCGCCCCAGAAATTATTGGACGTATCAATATCAGCAGTTTCGCGCATGGGGTCGAGTTGAATTGATTTCAGTTTTTTACTAAAGTAGTACGTTTTAGAAACTTTCTGCTCATTTTTTCTCCAGATCTGGGCTGAGGATTTATCGTTTGCTTTCGTTCCGTCTTCGAAGGTAAATTCCAGAATAATCGGCATGACCAGACCACCTTTGTTGCTGAAATCAATCTGATAAGCGTAGATCTTCCCAAGGTTTGCTTTTTCTTTTGCGGATACTTTTTCCAGGTTATCTTCTTTTAAAGAGTAGGTTTTTGCCTGATCCACCTTTTCCATACCGCGGTTATAACGCCAGTAGAAATCCTGAGTTTCTTTATCGGAATCCGTGTAAAAAGTAATGCTCCTGTCTGCGCGGTTTCTGATCTTCGAAATATCATCAAAATCACTTTGCAAAGGTTTATCGACAGTATACGTTATTTCGCGCGCCTTTGGAGTGCCTTCCAAATCCGGCGTTGCTAAAGTAACTTTGTCAATGGCAATATCTACAGGCTCAATACCGTAAAACCAGCCGCGCCAAAACCAATCGAGATTCTCGGCACTGGCATCATTCATCGTACGAAAGAAATCTGCAGGTTCGGGATGTTTGAATGCCCATCTTTTTGCATACGTTTTAAAGGCTTTGTCGAAAAGTTCGCGTCCCATGATTGTTTCACGCAAGATATTAAGTCCGGTAGCCGGTTTTGAGTAGGCGTTCGGTCCAAACTGCACAATATTTTCAGAATTGGTCATGATCGGCTCCAACTGATCTTTCGGCAACTTCATATAATCCACGATTTCGTAGGCCGGACCACGGCGGGACGGGAACTTATTGTCCCACTTCTGTTCGGTCAGATATTCTAAAAAAGTATTTAAACCTTCATCCATCCAGGACCATTGTCTTTCGTCGGAATTCACGATCATTGGAAAAAAGTTATGTCCTACTTCATGAATGATCACACCGATCATTCCATTTTTAATGCCTTCAGAATAGGTGCCGTCTTTTTCGGTTCTGCCGTAATTGAAACAGATCATCGGATATTCCATTCCGTTTGCAGCTTCGATGGACTGTGCGACAGGATAAGGATACGGAATGCTGAACTCGGAATATGTCTTAATGGTATGAGCAACCGCAGGCGTGGAAAACTTGCGGTACAAACCGTACGCTTCTTTCGGATATAAGCTCATTGCCATCACCTGATTGTTGTTTTCGGGAATCGTCACTTTCATGCCGTCCCAAATAAATTTACGGGAAGACGTCCAGGCGAAATCACGTACATTCTCAGCTTCGAATTTCCAGATCTTCCTTTCTTTGGACTTATTTTTTTCTGCTTTCTTAGCTTCCTCCAGAGTAACAATTTCAATCGGTTCATTCGAACTCTGTGCCTGCTTCCATCTTGCGAGCTGGGCGGAAGTCAACACTTCGTCATAGTTTTTACCCACGCCCGTTCCGGCTACAATGTGATCTGCAGGAACATTCATAGAGACATTAAAATTACCAAAGACGAGTGCAAATTCGCCGCGGCCGGTAAACTGATTATTTTGCCAACCTTTGAAATCGCTGTACACGCACATTCTCGGATACCACTGCGTAATTGTATAAAGGTCATTACCGTCTTCGGGGAAAAACTCATAACCTCCGCGGCCGCCCATTACAATACGGTTTGGAATATTATAATTCCAGTCGATCTTAAAAGTGATCTTTTCTCCTTTTTTTAAGATTTTCGGCAAATCGATGCGCATCATGGTTTTATTGATGACATATCTTAAAGGACTTCCTGCCCCGTCTGTTACTTTTTCCAGATTTACGCCGTATCCATTATCTTTGGCGGGAAGATCAGTAACCTTTAACCGGTCACTGGTGGTCACTTTTGGCAAAAAAGATTCACTGTCGTAGCCCGCATTCTTTGTGGTCGACTGCTCATTTTCATCGAGCTGAAGCCAAAGGTAATCCAGGTCATCCGGAGAATTGTTATAATAGGTCACCGTTTCCGAACCGCGCAGATTTCTCTTTTCCTCATCCAAATATGCAGTAATATTATAATCCGCCCTGTTTTGCCAATAGCCCTGTCCCGGGGCACCGGAGGCAGTGCGGTAGATATTCGGCGTCGGCAGGATCGTACCCAACTGCTCGAACTTATTGCCGTGGTTGCTTGTTGGATTGTTCTGAATGTTCTGCGCAAAAACGGTTAACGGTAAAAGCAGTGAGAAAACGAAACTTTTGAAATGCATTTTCATTATTTAATGGTGGAAGGTCTGTAAAATTAAAATAAATATTCAAAAAAGATAACGGTACGCAGCATTAATTTAAAAAAATGGAAATCTTTCCAGACAGAGTTTCAACGATATAAGCAGTGTAATTGCAGAAGCAAAAACCATCCAGTGCAGTTTTTTAATTGTGAAAAATTTAATAAGAAGAAATTCAATCCCCAAAATTAACGACACTACAAGCACCTGACCAAGCTCCAGCCCGATATTGAAACCGAGCAGCGGAACAAATATATCCTGCTCACTGGCAATCATAAGTCTCGCAGTATTCGCAAATCCCATCCCGTGAATCAAACCAAAAATTAGCGCAAGATAAAAATTGAGTTTCATGAGACTCTGCTGTTTGTGGCGCATGAGCATGTTATCTGCGGCAGTTAGTAGAATCGTTAGCGGAATGAGGAATTCCACCCAGTCAGCTGGCAGACGGAAAACATCGAGCACGCTCAGCGCCAAAGTCATGGAGTGACCAATCGTAAAGGCGGTGACCAGAATCAAAATCTTTCGCCAGTCATAATAAGTATACACCGCGACAAGTACCAAGACAAATAACTGATGATCCAGCGCATCCCAGGAGATTATATGCTCCCAACCCAGCTGTAGATAAAAAATAAAATCGTGCATTGCTACTGTTTAGAAGCGAGCGATATTACAAAAATTATTTCTAATTTTGACCCATGCAAAAAGTTTTTCTTCTGTTTTTATTAACCTTTTGTGCTTTTTCTCCGGCAAAGGATCTGCATCCCTATCACGTTGGTTCTGTCGAATTTAACTACAATACAAAATCGAAAACCTTTCAGATAACCGGTAAGTTTTTTTTGGATGACCTGGAGAATGCTTTAAATGAAAAATACGGCGCAGCCATTCACTTCAACGAAGAAAAATACAGAAAACAGATCAATGAAAACCTGCGCAAATACTGTCTTGAATATTTAAAGTTAAAGGCCGACGGTCATTTCCTGAAGGTTAATTACGTTGGTTACGAAGAGGAAAATGAATCTGTAAACATCTTCCTTGAATCTGAGCCCGTGCAAAGCCCTAAAAAAGTGGAAACCGCCGTAAGTTTTCTGTATAATTTCTTCGATGACCAGATGAATATCATCCACATCATTGTAAACGGAAAAAGGCAAAGTGAAAAACTGGACTATCCAAACAGATAACTGTATAAAAATTTTTAAAAACGCGCATTTACGTCCACAGCATGTGCCTGCAAATCGGGAAAAAATTTATTAAAGTGCCTTTGAAGCTGCGGTTTATTTTGTAAAAAAACATCAAACACCGGCAGGTCCTTTTCGAGATATTTCGCTTTGTTCAATACATTCTGTACCGAGTATTTGATTCCCCAATCTTCCCTGTAGTTATACAGCCAGTTATCTCTTTCCATCCCTTCCAGCATTCGCCCTAAACGCTCGGGCAAATATTCTTCGAATTTCCGCAATACATGATAAACCTTTTGGGTATGCGCCGCCAAAGCTGCTTCGCTCAGGGAATTGGCTAAAAAATAGTCCATTGCCACATCGACAAAAGCGCCGGAATACAAACGGACCAAAGGACTGAAAAGTTTTTTTGCCTCGCGAAGTTCAGGGTGCGAATCTGTAAAAGTATCGATCTCACGGTGCAAAGTAATTCCCTGCTGCATTTTCTCGGGATAGGAAAAGCGGTCTCTGTTGGGAATGAAATCCTCCAGAAACTGCCCAACGATCTGCTCATCGGAAAATGTAAGAAAGGAATGGGCGAGGTAATTCATTGAAGTTATTTTGGGAGCGCTGTTAGGGCTCCGAGCCCTAACAGCGCTGTATTATTAAGTTTGAAATTCAGACAAGGATTTCTTAAAATTTTCAACACCGTTAAACAATGCAATCACTTCATGGTATTCAGCTGTTAAGGCTGTACTGCTCAAAATGTCAGCAACAGAAGAGTACGGATAATTTAGAAAATCTTCGGTAACATGGTGCTTCGCCGGATTTTTGTTAATGTGTAAAACAGATTTAATCAGTTGTTGCTCCGACTTTATTTTCTTTCTGCGAAATGGAAGCTCAAAAAGTTTTCCCGTCCTGCCAAAACGTTTGTTGATGGCTTGCGAGTAGCTGTTGAATGCATTTGAAAACTGCTGACTTATTACCTTGTTGACATCTTGTTTTTCGGCGAACACTGCTCTGATATCTTCCTCACTTTTTGTTTTGATCAAAATATGAAAATGACCCTGAAGCAAACAGTAACTGTATATACCCGCCACCGATGCCGTTTTTTCTGAAACACATTTTAAAAAATAAAGATAATTTGCGTGACTGAAAAAGATTTGGGCACCATTTATCCCTTTGTTATAAATGTGGTAGAAGCAGTTGAGTTCCAAAGGTTCAATGTCTTTTTTCATCATCAGTTTTTTAAAGCGCTGTTAGAGCTCGGAGCTCTAACAGCGCTGCATAATATTAAAACAGCTTCTCATGAAAATCTTCGATCTTACTTACTTCTTCCACGATAATCCCGAATTTTTTCTTTGGAATTTTATTCAGGTTCGAAATGAATATTTTCTCGTAACCTAACTTTTCTGCTTCCGAAATGCGCTGTTCGATTTGTGGGATGGGCCGGATCTCGCCACTCAACCCAATCTCGCCGGCAAAACAGAAATGTTCGGAAATGGCTACATCGTCATTTGAGGAAAGAATAGATGCAACTACAGCGAGATCCAGCGCGGGATCACCCGTTTTTATACCACCTGTAATATTTAGAAAGACATCTTTGGCTCCCAACTGAAAGCCGGCTCTTTTTTCCAGAACTGCCAACAGCATATTGAGTCTTTTGAAGTCGAAACCCGTGCAGCTGCGCTGTGGTGTTCCATATACGGCTGAACTTACCAGCGCCTGAATTTCAATCAACATCGGTCGGTTACCTTCCAGCGTAACGGCAACAGAATTACCGGAAAGTTCCTCGAACTTTTTAGTGATAAGAATTTCAGAGGGATTTTTTATCTCTTTTAAGCCCTGGGAAACCATCTCATAAATACCGATTTCCGCAGTGGACCCAAAGCGGTTTTTACTGGCGCGCAAAAGCCGGAACAGGTGATTTCGGTCGCCATCGAAATTCAACACGACATCAACCATATGCTCCAGAACTTTTGGGCCGGCGATCTGTCCGTCTTTGGTAATATGTCCGACTAAAAAAGTCGGTGTATTATTTTCCTTTGAAAATTTAATGATCTCGTTGGAGGTTTCCCGGATCTGCGAAACGGTTCCCGGTGAACTTTCTATAAGTTGACTTTGGAGCGTCTGGATAGAATCGATGATCATGAAATCCGGTTTCAGCTTTTTGGCTTCGTGCAGGATTTTTTCCACGGAAGTTTCGGTAAAGAGGAAACAGTTCGGATTTTGAAGTTCTGTGAGTCTGTCGGCGCGCATTTTTATCTGCGAGGCACTTTCCTCACCGGACACATACAGGATTTTCTTTTTCATCTTTAAAGCCAGCTGAAGCAGCAGTGTTGATTTTCCTATGCCCGGTTCGCCTCCAATCAGCGTGACGGAACCCAATACTATACCGCCGCCCAACACGCGGTTCAGTTCTTCCGAGGGCGTTGTAATGCGCTGTTCTTCCTGCGTTTCAACTTCGATGATGTTGATGATGTGCTGTTTGGATTTGTCGATGTAACTTTTAATCGGCGATTTCTCCACAATTTCTTCTACCAGCGTATTCCACGCGCCACAGTTTTTGCACTGTCCCAACCACTGCGGATATTGTGCGCCGCAGTTCTGACAGAAATATGCCGTTTTCACTTTTGCCATACTGCGAATTTCCTGAAAATAATCGAAACTTCGGGAATAATGGACCTTCGATTTCAGTGATTGCCCCTAGTCCTGATCGAACGGCCTGCCTGAGCTCTTTTTGGGTGGCAGCCCAAAAAAGCGAGTAGTGAGAGCAGGTTCCCGACTCCTGAAAAAAAATTGCAGGCTCTTTATTTGCCCTCTCTTTCAATTTCACCTAACTTTGCCCAAACCTAAACTAATGAGTAAAAAGAACACGAAATACATCTTCGTCACCGGCGGTGTAACTTCTTCTTTAGGCAAAGGAATCGTCTCGGCATCACTCGGCTTACTGCTGAAATCCAGAGGTTTCAACGTCACCATCCAAAAACTCGATCCCTACATCAATATCGATCCCGGTACGCTGAATCCTTATGAACACGGCGAATGTTATGTGACCGAAGACGGCGCAGAAACCGACCTGGACCTGGGACATTACGAACGATTCCTGAATTCTGCGACTTCGCAAAACAACAACGTGACTACCGGTAAGATCTACCAAACTGTAATTGAAAAGGAGCGCAAAGGTGACTTCCTTGGGAAAACAGTTCAGGTGATCCCACATATTACGAATGAAATCAAGCGCCGCATAAAAATTCTTGCAAAACAGAATTTCGACATTATCATTACCGAGATCGGAGGCACTGTAGGCGATATTGAATCTTTGCCTTATATAGAAAGTGTGCGCCAGCTGAAATGGGAGCTCGGCGAACAGAACTCCATGGTTATTCATTTAACATTGCTTCCGTATTTGGCATCAAGCGGGGAGCTGAAAACTAAACCTTCTCAGCATTCTGTGCGCCAGCTGATGGAATCCGGGATCCAGGCCGATGTTCTGGTCTGCCGTACCGAACACAAAATACCGAAAGAGCAGCGCGCAAAACTGGCCCAGTTCTGTAACGTAGCTTTGGAAAATGTGATCGAATGTAAAGATCTGGAGACGATCTATGAAGTTCCGCTTTATCTTCAGAAACAGAATTTTGATGATGTAGTGCTGAACGAACTTAATTTGAAAGCCGAAAAACAGGCGGACCTGAAAGACTGGAAAAATTTCCTGAAAAAATACCAAAACCCAAAGAAAAAAGTAGAGATCGCACTCGTTGGAAAGTACGTATCTCTTCAGGATTCCTATAAATCCATTGCCGAAGCGTTTATCCATGCAGGTGCAGATCTGGAAACCGAGGTAAAAGTACGCTGGGTTTACAGTGGCGAACTGGATGAGGCAAATGCCGCAGAGACTTTTGCCGGTGTCGATGGCATACTGATCGCGCCGGGTTTTGGCGACCGCGGAATTGAAGGAAAAATTTCAGCTGCAAAATTTGCCCGCGAAACCCAAATACCGCTTTTGGGAATTTGCCTGGGAATGCAGATCATGACGATAGAATTCGCAAGAAATGTACTCGGTTACAAAAAAGCAAATTCAATGGAATTTGATACGTCGACACCGGAGCCGGTTATTTCATTAATGGAAGACCAGAAAAACGTGGTCGATAAAGGCGGAACAATGCGTTTAGGTGCGTGGAAATGTACGCTGAAAGCCGGCTCCAAACTCTATGAAATTTATGGTGCCAAAAATATTTCAGAAAGACACCGCCACCGCTACGAATTCAATTCGGAGTTTAAAGAAGAGTTCGAGAAGAACGGTCTGGTTCCCACAGGCTTTAATCCGGAGACCGAACTGGTGGAAACGCTTGAGTTGAGGGACCATCCTTTTTACATCGGCGTTCAGTATCACCCCGAATACAAAAGTACGGTAGCCACGCCGCATCCTTTGTTTAAGGCCTTCATCAAAGCGTGTTCAAAAAAATAAAAGCAAAAGAGATAATTTCCACAGGTTTATCTCTTTTTCGCTTAAAAAAGGAAATCCTTAAAAAATTCTCCATTGCCAAAAATTTAAGTATTTTTGTCACCCAAAATTAAGAGGCAGCATATACTTGTTTTTTAAGCCACTTAATTTAAATATCAAATTAATTATAATGCAGCAAAATAACGGTTTAGATAAAAATCAACTCATTAGTTTCGCACTGTTTTCGATGATCTTGATCGGCGCCATGTTTTATTTTCAAAACAAACAGGCACAGGAGCAGCAGCTGAAAGACGCACAAAATAAAACTGCCGTTGTGCAGCCTTCTGCCCAAAACGCTACCAAACCGGCACTGGTCACCAATTTGAATGACAGCGTAAAAACCGCCGCAATTCAGCAGGTTCAGCTTAAAAACAAGGAGTTGACGATCGGCATTTCGACTTTGGGCGGTCAGATCTCTACTGTTCAGCTTAATGAGTATAAAGCTTATAATAAAAAAACCGATGTAAACGACAAAGAGCTTCTGATCTTTGATAAGAATAACTCATCGTACGGTTTTCAGTTCAAGGATAAAACCGGGAAAGTTTTCAATACCAAAGACCTGGTTTTTACGCCGACACAAAATGGAAACAGTGTCACCATGCAGGCTTCTGTTAATGGCGCAGTTATTCAGTTCATTTACGATCTCGGAAATAAATATACGGTCGATTTCAACGTAAAAACCCAGGGATTGGGCCAGCTGGTCTCCGATCAGAAAGCTGACTTCATCTGGGATTATTCGGTGCGCGGGATGGAAAAAGGCCGTTCCCAGGAACAGACGCACACAGAATTTAATTATACTTTTAATAATTATTCAAGTTTTGATTATGACGGCCGGACCACAATGGATGAACCCGATGAAAATCTGAACTGGCTTGCAGTAAAACAGCAGTTTTTTTCTGCTTTAATAGAACCTCAACACGGTTTTAAAAACTCCCATGGGTCGCAGGATATGATCGATGAAGGTGAGTTTCTGAAAAAATTCAATTTTAACGGACAGGTAGATTTAGCGGGAGGCGAACTGAATCAGAATTTCAAATGGTATTTTATGCCGCTTGATTTGCCGCTCCTTAAATCATACAACAAAAACTTCGATGAGTTATTACCTTTAGGCTGGTCATTCATCGGCACGCTTAACCGCTGGTTCTTTATTCCAATGTATAATCTGATCTCAAGTTGGGGACTTGCAGCAGGTTGGGTGATTTTTTTAATGACCATCATCGTGAAGATCATTCTTTCGCCGGTAATGTTTAAGCAACACAAACTCAGCGCGATGATGCGGGTGATCCGTCCGGAAATTGACGAGGTCAATGAGAAATACAAGGACGCAGATCCAATGAAAAAACAGCAGGAAAGTATGGCTGTATACCGGAAAGCCGGTGTAAATCAGATGGCGGGATGTTTACCTGCAGTGCTCCAGATCCCAATCTTCTACGCGCTTTTCCGCTTTTTCCCGAATATGATTGATTTAAGAGGCAAAAGTTTCTGGTTTGCCAAAGACCTTACTGCTTATGATGATGTGATCAAACTGCCGTTCCATATCCCGTTCCTGCAGGACCACTTAAGTATTTTTGCAATTGCGTGTACGGTGGTGATTTTAATTTATACCATTATGACTTCAGGGAACATTCAGCAGCCGGCGCAGGCAGGAATGCCAAACATGAAGGTCTTAATGTATATCTTCCCGATCACTTTCCTTTTCTTTTTGAATACTTCAGCATCCGGACTTTCATGGTATTATTTCGTATCGAACGCGATCAACATTTTAATTATTCTGGTGATCAAATACTGGATTCTGGATGAGAAAAAGATCCACGCGCAGATCCAGGCGAACAAGAAGAAGGAACCAAAGAAAGAAGGTAAATTCCAGAAAAGAATGCGCGAAATGATGGAGAAAGCGCAGGAACAGCAAAAAGTACAGCAGCAGGGCAAGAAAAAATAGGTACTCCTTATTATATCTAAAAACAAAAACGGATGAAAATTTTCATCCGTTTTTGTTTTGCGTTAAGTTAAATTACATTTCGGCTTCTACAATAATTTCCTCCTCATAAACTGAATAATCCAGCCGGAAAGAACGCCGATGATGAATGGTTGGTCCATACTTTACAAGGGCGTCGCGGTGTTCTTTTGTTGCGTAACCCACATTCGTGTTCCAGCCGTAATGCGGAAACTCTTGATGTAGATCGATCATCAACTGGTCCCGGTAATTTTTTGCCAGGATTGATGCACAGGCGATTGATAATATCTTTGCGTCACCTTTTACAATGCATTCGTGGGGAATAAAATTGTAGGGATGAAAACGGTTTCCATCAATTAAAAGAAGTTCCGGCGTCATCTTTAGCTGATCCAAAGCCCGGTGCATAGCGTGAATGCTGGCATTTAAAATATTGTGTTCATCAATATAAGCTGCAGAAAGCTCCGCAATGGCGTAATCTTTTACGTTGCTTTTAATGTACCCATCAAGCTCTTGGCGGGTTTTAAATGTTAATTTTTTGGAGTCATTAACCAAATTTTGGTTAAAGCTGTCATCAAGAATCACGGCTGCAGCTACGACAGGTCCACATAGGCAACCCCGACCGACTTCATCGCAACCTGCTTCCAGGTATCTGTTTGAAAAGCTTTTCAATAATATCGTTTCCATTATTAAAGCAGTAAGTTCATTTATTTTCCGCAGCAAATTTACGAAACAATTAAGAATTTTTTAACAAATTGTTTGGTCATATAAATTAAAGTTTGCACTTTTGTGGTAATGAAAAAATTTAATTTGATATGAAGAAACTAACAACAAGCGTTTTAGCAGTAGTTTTGACTTCGTCATTTGCTTTGGTAAATGCGCAGAAAAGGGATACCGCCAGAACGCAAAACATTGACGAAGTTATTGTCACTGGAGCATTAGGTATTAAAAGAACCGCCGACGCTACAACCTCTGCACAGCAGGTTGTAAGTGCCGACGAACTTAACCAGGCCTCGAACCCAAACGCGGTGCAGGCACTTTCAGGAAAAGTAGCAGGTTTACAAATTAACCTGAATAACAGCTCTGTTAACAGCAGCAGTTCAATTCAGTTAAGAGGTATGCGTACAATTTCCGGTAGTAACGAAGCATTGATCGTAATTGATAATGTTATTTCTACCGCTACAGTTTTGGCAAGTTTGCCACCGGACATCATTGAGTCAATCAACGTTATTAAAGGAGCACAGGGTGCGGCCCTTTATGGTGCAGACGGGGTAAACGGAGTTGTGATTGTTAGCACAAAAAAAGGTGCTAAAAACAAACTTTCTGTAACCTACGACGGCTCTGTTGATTTTGAGTCTGTTGCCTTCACACCGAAGAGACAGAGTAAATATGGCCAAGGCTGGGACAAAGCAAGAGATCAGTATGAGAATGGAGCTTGGGGACCTGCCTTTGACGGAAGTGCAACTGTTTACGGTTTACCAATGTACGACTACAACGGAGATGGCACTATTTCCCTGAACGGTATAGGTTGGGGTGATGACGAATTCAGTGGTGATAACCTGGCCGCTATTCAGGGCGCCTATATCGCACGCCCGGACGAAATCAAGAAGTTCTTCCAAACCGGTACAACTTTCAGCAACGGAATCACAATCAATGCCGGCGACGAAGGAAAGTATGCATTATTCAATGTAAATAACACCAGAAGAGATTTCGTTATTGATGGTGATAAATCCAACAAAACATCTGTATTGTTTAAAGGAGGTACTAAACTTGGGAAATTCTCCTTTGATGGAGGGTTTAACTACATCCGTACCGACTTTTCCCAAACTACACTGATGTACGACGAAACAACAAATGATGCTCTATATTGGAGTTTGCTGCAATCTGCCCCGGACATCCCGATTACAAGCTATCAAAACTATCCGGACAATGCGTTCGCCTGGAATATCTACTATCAGAATCCATACTGGAGAATGAAGCACGTGCGTGAGGATTATACAAGAAATTACTTTAGCGCAAATTTAGGTACAGGCTATGATATCAATGATCACATTAACGTACGATATACTGGTAACCTGCAGCAGACCAACACCAATTCAATGAGACACAGGGATGCATTTAGTACTGCAAAGTACAGTGGTGCTGCCGGAAGTTCTGTTAAAAGCATCGCTTCAGCGCTATTCCTTGATAACAGAGATTATACCGATTACTACGGTGATATTCTTTTGAACTTTGACTACGATTTAACCAGTGATTTAAACCTAAAATTAAACGTAGGTCATAACTACCAGGAGCATAGATTACAAATAATGCAGAATGGTGGAAGCAACTTAGCGGTGCCAGGAGTTTACGTAATGACGAATGTAACCAAGCCACTGGCTGCGGGTTCTACAAGTCTTACGAACGGAACATACAGAAAAAATTCCCAGGCAGTATTCGCGAATTTAGATTTAGCATATAAAAACTATTTATTTTTAAATGCAACAGGTAGAAATGAATGGTCTTCTGTACTTCCGAAAGCACACAACTCCTATTTTTATCCATCTGTAGGTTTGTCCTTCGTCCCAACAAAAGCTTTTGATTTTGGTGGCGATATCTTAAACTATTTAAAAGTCTCTGGTAACTACACACGCGTAGGGAACTCCAGTGTTATCGATTGGTATTTAATTAATCGAACTTCCGAGCTTGTAGCTGGTTTCCCACTTAACGGTGTGAACTCCTACAGAAACGGAATGGTACAGACAGATCCAAACATCCGACCAGAATTCGTTACCACAGGTGAGGTTAACTTAGATCTTGGTTTCTTGAGAGACCGAATCAGACTTAATGGATCTGTTTATCAGCAGGATACTAAAGATTTGATTACTAAACAGACTGCATCTTCTGCTTCCGGTATCAATCAAAAACTGATTAATATCGCTAAGATGCGCTCAAAAGGTGCGGAAATCAACCTGAATCTGACACCATTTAAATCTGCTGACTTCAAGTGGGAACTTAATGCAGGTTATGCATATAACGAATCTATCGTACTCGATATCATGGAGGGAGTGGATGAAATTAGTTTAGTTTCCGGTAGCAAATGGGGTATCTATGCTCAAAAAGGGTCCATTTTCCCATTGATTAAAACTTCGATGATGCAGAGAGATCCTGCTGGTCGTATCATTATTGATCCAGCAACAGGAAACCCGCTGATTACAGCTACCCTGGAAAATGCAGGAAGTGCAGTACCGAAAAGTACGTATAGTTTTAATACCAATATATCTTACAAAGGATTGCGACTAAGTGCTGTTGCAGATTACAGATATGGTGCTAAATTTATCGCTGATGTTATTGATGGTTTAGCTTTTGGTGGAACATTATATGAGTCAGGAGAAGTTGACAGAGAAAATGGTGGTTACATCATTCCTAATTCTGTAATTCCAGATGGAAACGGTGGCTATACACCAAATACCACTGTTAAAACTGGAGGAGATACTTACAGTAGTGTTATCAGCTATTTCAGTGGTAAATATTCCAGTTACGGCGAGAACGTGCTTGTAGATGGTCAGGCTTTTAAACTAAGAGAGGTTTCATTGTCATACACGCTTCCAAAAGATCAGACAAAAGCTTTTGGTGTAGACGAGATCACATTTGGAACATATGCCAGAAATCCTCTCCAGAAGTTTGCTGATAACAATTTAGATTACGCAGATCCTGAAACGAGCTATTATTCAGGTTCTACGAATAATGCGAGGGGTATCGCATCTCGTACACAATACCCAAGTACTAAAGTTTATGGTTTTTCCTTAAACGTAAAATTCTAATTTAGCAAAAATTATTCTTAACAATTATGAAAAAGTATATTTTAATCACACTGTTAGGCGTCGGACTGGTTTCGTGTAGACTAGACGACAACTTAGATCCTAACAAAGTCCTGTCTGATCAAACGACCCCCGAACTTAGACTTTCCGGTGCTTCTACTACCGCTTACGCCACCCTAGCGGGCAACGGGGTGAATGGTGCTACTGGTAACGGGAATGGTATGAATGCATTGGGAAATGCATGGACTAATACTTGGTCTGGAAACTTCGCGACGTATGGTAACCCATACACTACCGAAGCAGATCTTGATATTTCAACAACGTACAGACAAATCATCTTTACCGAAACTTATAAAGTTTTAACACGTTTCCAAAGAATCATAGACTTTGGTGATAGTTATGGTAATTATGTTGCGATTGCAAAAATCCAGAAGGCTTTCTATATGCAGTATTTAGTTGACCTCTACGGGGACATTCCTTACTCAGAAGCATTTCAGGAAGCAGATAACCCAACTCCTAAATACGACAATGATGTTGACGTTTATAAAGGACTGGTAGGAGAATTACTTCAGGCTCGCACTTTAATTGACTCGTACGGCACAAATCCTCAATATAAGGTAACTGCTACATCCGATCCAATATTTAAGGGAGATATGACGAAATGGAAAGAATTTGCAAATACAGTTTTACTTAAGTATGCAGTTCGTCTTTCAAATACCACTGATGCTGCGGGAATCGCATTGAGAAATCAAATAATCACTGCACTTGCCGGTGCTACTTATGTTACTTATGATGTTTCGATCAATCCAGGATACAGTAACGCATCTCCGGATACTCAAAACCCGTTGTATAATGCGTTCGGTATCAGTACTGCGAGTGGTGCAAGTAATACAAACGGCTATCTTTTACAGACTGCATCAGACCACGCAATTAAAGTATTACAGGGTGATCCTTCAAAGATTACCAGTGGTGTTTCTGATCCCCGTATTGATTTCTTATTCACAAAGGGTAAAAAATACAACAATACGGCAGCTGGTGGCGAAACAGGTTATTTTGGATATCCACAGGGTATGACTAATGATGATTATAAGGTTTACATGGGCTATACTGTAGATGCCAGAAAACCTGTTACCGGAAACTTCTCGTTTCTTGGTGGAATCTTCCTTACAAGTGCCGGCGCCAGTGCCAACGGTTATTTGATGATGAAGGCTGAAAGTGAATTCCTACAGTCCGAAGCAGCTCTTCGTGGCTATGCAGGATTCTCAGGTGATCAGGCGCATTTCCAACAAGGTGTAACAGCATCATTTAACTTTGACGGTAAGAGCGCAGATGCTGCAGGGTATATCGCTTCTATCAGTTCAAAACCAAAAGTGGGCTGGGCAGGATCTACAGAAGATAAAATCGCAGCTATCCAATATCAACGTTGGGTTGCACTTATCAACTACAATGGAATTGAATCTTACATCAACTATTTGCGTACCGGTTACCCAGAAACTCCTCTGGCTACAACTGCTACAAAACCAAATAAACCATGGAGATTACTTTATCCGGCAGCGGAATATTCAAGTAATACAGCAAACGTACCTGCTATGACCCTTGCAGATGCATTTACTAAAAATTCATTTACACCGTTTATCTATAAATAATTTATAGAATCCGGCTAAAACAGAACCACTCCTTCCCGGAGTGGTTTTTTAATTTCCGTACATTTGTATTTCAAATTAACAGTATGAACATCAAGAATACTATCGAAAACAAAATCTCCCAAATCATTCATACGCTTTATCAAATCGGCGAATCTGCTGTTGAGGTTCAGCAAAACAAAACAGAATTCGAAGGCGATTTTACGCTTGTGACTTTTCCATTGGTAAAGATTCTTAAAAGAAGCCCCGACCAGATTGCAGTTGAAATCGGTGACGCCTTACTTACCCAGGCCGACTTTGTTGAAAGCTATAAAGTGGTCAAAGGGTTCCTGAATATTTCCATTAAAAATAAATTCTTTCTCAACAACCTTAACTCAATTACCCGGGATTTTGATAAAATCGACAGTAAAAATGAAACTGTCATGGTTGAATATTCTTCGCCAAATACCAACAAGCCTTTACACCTAGGTCATATCAGGAACAACCTCCTCGGATATTCTGTGTCGCAGATCTTAAAGGAAGACGGCTACGATGTGATCAAAACCCAAATCATCAATGACCGTGGAATTCACATTTGCAAATCTATGCTTGCCTGGGAAAAATCGGGCACACAGGAAACGCCATATTCCACAAATATTAAAGGTGACAAACTTGTAGGGAATTACTACGTTGCTTTCGACAAAACCTACAAAAGCCAGATCGCCGAACTTGTTGCTGCGGGCAAAAGTGAAGAAGAAGCAAAAAAGACGGCACCGGTTATCCAGGAAGCACAGCAGATGCTGTTAAACTGGGAGAAAGGCGATGAAAAAGTCCGCCAGCTCTGGCTCGAAATGAACAGCTGGGTTTACGAAGGTTTTGCCGAAACCTATAAAAGGTTGGGCGTTGATTTCGACCAGATTCAGTATGAAAGCGACACCTATCTATTGGGGAAAAACATGATCCAGGAAGGTTTGCTGAAAGGTGTACTCTACCGAAAAGAAGACGGTTCTGTTTGGTGTGACCTGTCGGATGTAGGTCTCGATCACAAACTGCTCTTGCGTTCAGACGGCACGTCGGTGTACATGACTCAGGATCTTGGTACGGCAGTGCAGCGCTTTGAAGAAAACGACATCCAGAAACTTATTTACACGGTCGGCAACGAACAGGATTACCATTTCGATGTGCTGATCAAGATCCTCAAAAAATTTGGTTATCCATGGGCCGAAAACCTCTACCACCTTTCATACGGCATGGTAGAACTCCCGGCCGGCAAAATGAAATCCCGCGAAGGAACAGTGGTTGATGCCGATGACCTTATGCAGGAGATGTATGAAACTGCAAAAGAAAAAGCCCAGGAGCTCGGTAAACTCGAAAATCTCTCCGAGGTGGAAAAGGAAAAATCTTACGAAACTGTGGGACTTGGCGCTCTGAAATATTTCATGCTCAAAGTGGATCCCAAGAAGAAAATGCTCTTCAATCCCGCAGAAAGTATCGATTTCTCCGGCAATACAGGACCTTTCATTCAGTACACATACGCGCGGATCCAGTCGCTTCTTGCAAAGGCAGAATACGCAGCGCAGCCGGTGGACAGTTACGAGCCCAACGCTTCGGAAAAGGAACTCGTGATGAATCTCTCGAACTTTAAAACCGTGATTTCGCGTGCTGCCGAAACCCTTTCTCCGGCACTTATTGCCAACTATATCTACGACGTGGTAAAATCCTACAACTCTTTCTACCAAAACAATCCCATCCTGAATCAGGAAGATGAGAGCGCAAAACATTTCCGGCTGGAACTTTCAGCACTTACCGGCAGAACGATTAAAAAAGGCCTGAAACTTCTGGGGATCGACACGGTTGACCGGATGTAAATTTTGGGCGTGCCCCTTTTGCCACTGTCAAGCCTTCAAGGTTTTAAAAACCTTGAAGGCTCCCCCACCGCCAAGGGTCGGTCTCCGTCTCCCAATCCCCGAAGGATCGGGGGATTTCCGCCTCCGCCCTCACGCGGCGTAGCGCTGACCCATAATTTATATCCAAGTATGAAGATTAACTTTCCAACCACAGACTTCCCGCTCGCCGAAACAGAATTTGACCGCGAAGTTCTTTCTTTTCTGGACGAATGGTTTTCTGAGTCAGAAACAGTGAAAGTACAGTCCTCCGGCTCTACCGGGACGCCAAAAGTTTTTGAAACAGAAAAAGGCCGCATGCGCAGCTCAGCAAAACTCACTTGTGATTTTTTTCAACTAAAAAAAGGTGACAGCGCGCTGCTTTGTTTACCTGTGCAGTACATTTCGGGCAAGATGATGGTGGTGCGCGCTGTGGAAACACAGCTCAGCCTGAGCGTTGTTCTACCGTCAGCAAAGCCTCTTCAGGACTTGGAAGAAGAAACTCACTTCTGCGCGATGTCGCCTTTGCAGGTGGAAAACTCACTGGATAAACTTCATTTGCTCCGAAATCTGATTATAGGTGGCGCTGCAGTTTCAGAAACATTAAAAAATAAAATTCACACTTCGCTGGCTTCTGTGCGCGCGCAGACAACGATTTATGAAACCTATGGTATGTCGGAAACGCTGTCGCACATTGCGCTTAAACAGATTTTTCCGGTGAGCGATGACTATTTCCAGGTTTTGGGCGACGTAAAGATTGATCTTGATCCACGCGGCTGTTTGATGATCAACGCACCAAAGTTAAATCCGGAAATTTTGGTCACGAACGATTTAGTCGAAATAAAAGAAGCTAATGAAGGAGGGCAAGCTCCGGCAAAATTCCGGTTTTTGGGCCGTATAGATAATGTGATAAATTCTGCAGGTCTTAAGATTTATCCCGAGCAGTTAGAAGATCTCGTAAAAAGAATCCTGCCACGTGAAGTTGTTTTTCTGGGCCTTCCGGATGAAACACTGGGTGAAAAACTCATCCTCGCAGTTGAGGGTGAAGAAAATCCTTCCATTTTTCAAAAGCTGAAAACCGTTTCCTACCCCACCAAAAACCATCAGCCAAAAGAAATATTCTTCGTAAAAGAGTTTCCGCGGATTCCGAACGGGAAAATCAACAGACTGAAACTGAAGAAAGATATTCTTGCCCTTAAATAAAAGATCGGGATTAAGAATTTTTAACGGCAAACTGAAAATTTTCTATTTAAATAAACCTTACTTTTTTCCTTTTGCGTATTAACATTTAAATTTGTTAATTACATGTCCAATGAAAGATTTCAGGAGAGAACTCACTTATAAAACCTCGCGCAGCAGTGGCGCGGGCGGACAGAACGTGAACAAGGTAGAAACTGCAGTCACGGTTTTATGGAACGTACACGAAAGTGAATCTTTCTCCATCGAAGCCAAGGAAATGATTTTCGCCAAACTCAAGAACCGGATCAATGCGGAAGGTGTATTGCAGCTCACCGCTTCCGAAAGCCGCACGCAAATTCAGAATAAGAAAACCGCAACCGAAAGAATCCTTCAGCTTGTAGAAAAAGCACTGTTTATACCCAAACACAGGAAAGCTACAAAACCTTCGCGCTCTAAAATCGAAAAACGGATTAAAGCGAAAAAGCAGCTTTCGGAGAAAAAGGAAAACCGCCGGTTTAAATTGTAAAGCCAATGTTAGGTAATGTTGATTATGGTATTTGTTTGACTGCCGTGATAAAATTTTAAGGATTTCGCCCTTTCAGGGCTCCTAACTATTCACCTTCTTTTTCACAGGACTGCGTCCTGGGCTGATGACATCATCCTTTCAGGACTGGATTGCACTTTACAATTGCAATTAAAAAAATCGTGGCTTATGTACGCGAAGATCAGATCAGGATTTCGCCCTTTCAGGGCTCCTCAACTATTCACCTTCTTTCTCACAGGACTGCGTCCTGGGCTGATGATATCGTACTTTCAGGACTGCCCTGCACCTCACAATTGCAATTAAAAAAGTCGCGCCTTACCTACGCGTCACGATCAGTCCTATTCTGATGACATCATCCTTTCAGGATTGTGAGGTTATCAACTGAGATCTTTTTTTTCGCTAAAGTCCCCGCTCGCCGGTTCTGCGCGTCCCGCTTCTCGCCGGCGAAAATTCTTAAAATTCCTTACCTTTGTGAAAACAAAAAATTATGAGTAAACCGATCACGGAATTTATTGAAAAATATTATCTGCATTTTAACTCTGCCGCCTTAGTCGATGCCTCCAAAGGTTACGTGGCGCACCTGAAAGACGGTGGAAAAATGATGATTACTTTGGCCGGTGCCATGTCTACCGCAGAAATCGGTAAGATCCTCGCCGAAATGATTCGTCAGGATAAGGTAGATATCATTTCCTGCACGGGTGCCAATCTGGAAGAGGATCTGATGAACCTCGTGGCGCATTCACATTACGTTCGTGTTCCCCATTACCGGGACCTGACACCGCAGGAAGAATGGGATCTGCTGGAAAAAGGCCTGAACCGTGTGACAGACACCTGCATTCCCGAAGAGGAAGCTTTCCGGCGTCTGCAGAAACATATCGTAGAGATTTGGAAAGATGCTGAGGCCAAAGGTGAACGCTATTTCCCGCATGAATATATGTATAAAATGCTTCTTTCAGGAGTACTGGAGCAGTATTACGAAATTCCGAAAGAAAATTCGTGGATGCTTGCTGCGGCAGAAAAAAATCTGCCGATCGTGGTGCCGGGTTGGGAAGATTCTACCATGGGAAATATTTTTTCGAGTTACTGTATAAAAGGTGAACTAAAACCTTCGACGATGAAATCCGGCATTGAATACATGATGTATCTTGCAGATTGGTATCCGAAAAACTCGGGTGGAAAAGGTGTTGGTTTCTTCCAGGTTGGCGGCGGAATTGCCGGCGATTTCCCGATTTGTGTAGTGCCGATGCTTTATCAGGATCTGGAAATGACGGACATTCCGTTCTGGTCGTATTTCTGCCAGATCTCTGACTCTACAACTTCTTATGGCTCTTATTCCGGTGCAGTTCCCAACGAGAAAATCACCTGGGGTAAACTGGACATCAATACACCGAAATTTATAGTTGAAAGTGACGCAACCATCTGTGCGCCGCTGATGTTTTCTTACATTTTGGAAAACTCCTAAAGTTCGGAATTGCTATAAAAACTGTGATCCTCCATTTTTTGGGGGATTTTTTTTGGAGCAGATCAGATCCGGACTCTCCGAAAGCTCGGTCGCGCTTTCCGCTGTATCTTTCGGCGGCGCTGGCGCGCCGCCGAAAGGATGCCGCTGCAATCACGGCTATAAGAAAAGCAACAGTGTATTGCGCAGTTTTTTCCTTGGGATTTATTTTCACAAAAAGATTACCTTTAAGCAATGGATCCGCTGTTTCGAAAACATATTTACGATATCACCCGCGCTATTCCCCGCGGCAGGGTGACGACTTACGGCGCCATTGCTCTGGCCGCGGGCTATCCGCACCACGCCAGGCATGTCGGCCAGGCTATGGGTTTTGCACCGCCCGATGTGCCGGTGCAACGCGTAATTGGTGCCGGCGGCAGGATTGCTGTCATGGCACATGCTGCCATTCTCAGCGGCGAAGGTCTGCATGTAGAAAACTTTCGGGTAAGGAGTTTTGACAAGGTGTTCTGGAATCCGCTCGAAGAGCTGTAAGTCATCAAAAAAAACCTGCCAACATTCTAAAATGCTGACAGGCTATTGCAAAACTGAAAAACAGTTATCTCTTTATATTTATTTACTCAGATTCTGATAACTTCTCTGGATAAAATCGGTAAGATCTTTGCCCTTCAACAGATTTTGGGAGAGTTTCGCCAAATCCAAAGCATATTTAATTTTTGAATTTTTATCCTCAGCACTGTCTGTTTTCAAAATGTCAGACGCCAGTTCACTGTTTGAATTCACCACCAGATTATACATTTCCGGGAAACCGCTCATACCAAACATGCCGCCGCCACCTGTCGCCTGCATATCTTTCATTCTGCGCATAAACTCGGGCTGGGTGATGATGAACGGCGCTTCCGTACTGTCCAGATCCTCTACCTGTATTGTAAACTTTGTATCATTTACAGCTTCTTCAATATTCTTCTTCAGTGATTCTTTTTCAGTATCGTTCAGTTTGGAGACTGCAGCATCTTCTTTCCTGATCAGATTATTGATGTGGTCTGCGTCAACTCTTGCAAAAGTGATCTTTTCCTTTGCCTGCTCCAACTTCTGGATAAGGTGTGGCACGATCGGTGAGTCGAGCAGCAGTACTTGGTAACCTTTCTCTTTGGCAGACTGTATGTAACTGTGCTGCTCATCAGCATTGGTTGCATACAGAATTACGAGATTACCGTCTTTGTCGGTTTGGTTATCTTTGATCTTTTCAGAAAGTTCGTTCCACAGATAGTAGTTCCCGTCGGTTGTCGGATAAAGCGCAAACTTATCGGACTTATCGAAGAATTTTTCTTCTGAGATCATTCCGTATTCGATAACGATCTTGATGTCGTTCCATTTTTTCTCGTAATCCTCGCGGTTTTCATTAAACAGGGAGACCATTTTATCGGCCACTTTTTTAGTAATGTAGGAAGATATCTTTTTTACCGCGCCGTCAGCCTGCAGATAAGAACGCGAAACATTCAGCGGAATATCCGGAGAATCGATCACGCCACGCAGTAACATAAGGAAATCCGGTACAATCCCCTTCACCTCATCGGTTACGAAAACCTGATTTTGGTAAAGCTGAATTTTGTCTTTTTCAATATTTAAACCGTTAGTGAGTTTAGGGAAATAAAGAATTCCGGTAAGGTTAAACGGATAATCTACATTTAAATGAATATTAAAGAGGGGTTCCTCAAACTGCATTGGATACAGCTCATGGTAGAACGCTTTGTAATCAGCCTCAGTCAACTCACTTGGAGTTTTTGTCCACGCGGGGGTTGGATTGTTGATGATATTATCAACTTCTACGGTTTCCGGCTTCGCATCTTCAGCGGCATCTTCCGGCAAAGGAAGCGTTTCTTTCTTAGTTCCAAACTTAATAGGAACAGGCATGAATTTATTATATTTCAACAACAGTTCGCGAATTCTGGACTCTTCCAAAAACTCTGTAGAATCTTCAGCGATGTGGAGGATAATTTCTGTTCCCCTGTCGGTTTTTTCTGAAATTTCTTCCAGCGTAAATTGCGGACTTCCGTCGCAGATCCATCGTACCGCAGGTTCGTCTTTATAAGATTTGGTAAGGATCTCCACTTTTTCCGCCACCATAAACGCGGAGTAAAAGCCAAGACCAAAATGGCCGATGATTCCGGAATCTTTTGCGGAATCTTTGTATTTTTCCAGAAATTCTTCCGCACCGGAAAAAGCCACCTGATTGATGTACTTCTCTACCTCTTCAGCGGTCATACCGATGCCCTGATCTTTGATCCGGAGTGTTTTATTTTCTTTATCCACGGAAACTTCAATTTGCGGCGTACTGTCGGAAATCTCGATCTCGCCGATGCTGCGCAGATGTTTAAGTTTTAGGGTCGCATCAGTTGCATTAGAAATAAGTTCGCGCAGGAAGATTTCGTGATCGCTGTAAAGAAACTTTTTTATCAGTGGGAAAATATTATCCACCGAAACATTAATATTTCCTTTTGTCATGTTAATTGATTTTTAAGTTCTGCTGTTGGTTTCTCAAAAAAAACACCAATCTTCCGAAGGTGACATTTTGTCAAAGTTTCGAGGGAGTTAGGAAGTGCTTTACCATTTAAATAGCTTTTAAAAATTGGGAGAGAGAGAGAGAGAGGATCATGGCTGAAGCCCAAAACCCCCGGAATAAATTTTGGATAAAGCCGAAAACAGTCTGAAGGAATCGGGCTAAAGCCCGCCGCTATCGATCCAATAATACCAAAGTTTTTAATAGTTATATTATAAAAAGCAAAGCCTTTGGCAATAATCTTTTACTAAGTCCAGCGCGCAAAAAAATGAAAATAGAGTTAGAATCTATTAATCTTGCTTAATGGTAAAGACCTCCGGAATTTTAAATGATCATGTTAAAAATTCCGTTTTCTTGTATCGCTTCCGCAATCAGTTCTTCGAATAGCAGAAAATGTAGAATAAAGGAAAAAGTGCTTAACGAATAAGTTTTGGCTAAAGCCGAACGCAATTTTTTTTAAAAAGAAAGCGGGCTAAAGCCCGCTCCTATTAATCCAGCTGGATTCTTTAAAATAATTACTGTAAAAAAACAAAGGTCAGTTTGCGCTAAAGTCGAGCGCAATTTTTTACAAAAAAAAAGCGGGCTAAAGCCCGCCCCTATTGATGACCAATGGAAAATATTTAGTGCGGATATCAAAAAAGACAGCAAAATTATGCTGTCTTTCTGTATAAAGTTGACTTAAGTTACTTACTGTCTTTTCGGGATTTGACCTCCTCCTTGATCTTTGCTTCAAGTTCGTCGGCAAGTTCAGGATTGTCTTTCAGCATATCACGTACCGCATCACGGCCCTGACCGAGTTTTGTATCCTCGTAACTGAACCACGAACCGCTTTTCTTCACAACACCCATGTCCACGGCTGCATCCAGGATTTCTCCGGTTTTAGAAACGCCTTCGCCGTACATGATATCAAATTCCGCCATTTTAAATGGTGGAGCGACTTTATTTTTTACGATCTTCACTTTTACGCGGCTTCCCACAGCCTCGTCGCCCGTTTTAATCGGCGCACTGGCCTTTCTGATATCAATCCTTACGGAGGCGTAAAACTTCAGCGCATTTCCGCCGGTTGTAGTTTCCGGATTTCCGAACATTACACCGATCTTCTCCCGAAGTTGGTTAATGAAAATAACAGTTGATTTGGTTTTTGAAATTGTACCGGTTAGTTTCCTCAGCGCCTGCGACATCAGTCTCGCATGCAGACCCATTTTAGAATCGCCCATTTCACCTTCGATCTCGGCTTTTGGCGTCAAAGCTGCGACAGAGTCAATCACCACGATATCTACGGCTCCTGAACGGATCAGGTTGTCGGCGATTTCCAGCGCCTGCTCGCCGTTATCAGGCTGGGAAATGATCAGATCATCCAAATTGATTCCCAGCTTTTTTGCATAACCTCTGTCGAAGGCATGCTCGGCATCGATAAAAGCTGCTATGCCGCCTGCTTTTTGCGCTTCTGCGATCGCGTGCAAAGTCAGCGTAGTTTTACCGGAGGATTCCGGACCGTAAATTTCGATCACCCTTCCTCTTGGATAGCCGCCCACGCCCAATGCCAGGTCAAGACCCAGGGAGCCTGAAGGAATTACTTCGATGGAATCGTCTACAGAAGTGTCGCCCAAAGTCATTACGGTGCCTTTTCCGTAGGTTTTATCAAGTTTATCCAGCACTAAGGCAAGTGCTTTTTTCTTATCTTCGATACTGCTCATTTGTAATAATTATTTGCTCAAAAATACGATATATTAATTAATTAACCGAGCGGGAATTATAATTTCTCGCGGCAAATAAAAATAATTTTTCAATTTTTTTTGTTCGGTAAAGAAAATTTTTCTAGATTTGCACCACCAAAATCAAATAGACCCATGGTGTAACGGTAGCACTCTGGTTTTTGGTACCATCAGTTGGGGTTCGAATCCCTGTGGGTCTACAAACAACTACTGTTAATCAGTACTTTACGATTATTAGGGACTAAATCAGGGACTAAACGTTCCTGATTTTTTCTTTTATAACTGTCAAAAAGTTTCCTCAGAAGACACTCCTCATTCTCCAATTAAACAAAAGAAAATAATTACACCTTGAAATTTATAGGAATTGATTTATTTATCGTAATATTGCGATTAAACAATAAATAAGTAATACATATGTACACTGAAGATCAAAATGAAATCGCACTATTCGCAAAAGTCTTCGGACATCCTGCGAGAGTGGCTATTCTACAACAGTTATTTAAAATAGATGCCTGCTACTGCGGGGATTTATCAGAAGAGATTGGTTTAGCACAACCAACCATTTCCCAACACTTAAAGGAGTTGAAAAACACAGGATTAATCAAAGGAACAGTAGAAGGCGTAAAAGTCTGCTATTGTATTGACAAAGAAAATTGGAGTAAAATGAAAAAATTACTGCACGGATTTTTAGATCAAAATATTCCTAATGCGGATTGTTGTTAAATTATATAGTAAATCAATCATAAAATCAATATAAAATGAAACTTTCAGAAATTAAGAGCAAATTGAATAAATTGGAAACCATCGCTTTTCAATTGCCCAACGGAGAATTAGTGCCTAGTCACTTCCACGTGACTGAAATCGGAAAAATCACCAAAAACTTCATTGATTGTGGGGGAATAGTTAGATATGAAGAAGTGGTGAATTTGCAATTATGGAATGAAAATGATTATGACCACAGATTGCAACCAGAAAAATTATTGAACATCATCGAGCTTTCCGAGAAGACTTTGAACATTGGCGATTTGGAAATAGAAGTTGAGTATCAAGCTGACACGATAGGGAAATTCGGATTAGACTTTGACGGAAAAAACTTCTTATTGACCAATAAACAAACAGATTGTTTAGCAAAAGACAAATGCGGAATCCCAGCAGAAAAATCCAAGTTGGTACTATCGGAATTAAACAATGCGTCAACTTGTACGCCAGGTGGTGGTTGCTGCTAAAATTAAATTATAGAGATGAATACTACAAAACCAGCATTATTTTCAAGGATAGAAGAAGTAATTCAGACGATAGAACCAAGAACAATTTCAGCCGATCGCCAAGTCGTTTTGCAACCCTTAATTGATTTTATTCAAGGGAAGGTTTTAACTAATCAGGAAGTCAGAATTAACTTTATCTGCACGCACAATTCACGGCGAAGTCATCTATCTCAAGTTTGGGCACAAACCATGGCGCGCTATTTCCAGATCGATAACGTTTTTTGCTATTCCGGCGGAACAGAAGCTACGGCAATCTTCCCGACGGTTATAGACACTCTTGAAAAAGCAGGATTCCAGATCCAGATGATTTCAAAAAATCAAAATCCAGTTTATAGCATTAAATTTTCTGCGAACGAACATCCAATTATTGGGTTTTCAAAGAAACTAGACCACGATTTCAATCCAAAATCTGGTTTTGCAGCAATCATGACTTGTGATTCAGCCAATGAAGCATGTCCGATTGTTTTTGGTGCCGATATACGGATTCCGATCATGTATGAAGATCCAAAAGTAGCAGATAACACGCCTCAACAAGAAGAAAAATATCAGGAAAGAAGTATGCAAATTGCAACCGAACTATTTTATGTATTCTCTAAAATAAACGCTTAAAAAATGGCAACAAAAAAACTAAGTTTTCTCAATAGTTATTTGACTCTTTGGATATTTACCGCGATGGTTATTGGTGTTGGAATTGGATATTTTTTTCCATCTTTTCCAAGTATGATCAACTCTTTCAGCAGAGGGACCACTAATATTCCAATCGCGATTGGATTGATTGTTATGATGTATCCGCCTTTGGCAAAAGTGAATTATGCGTTGCTTCCGAAAGTTTTTAAAAACACAAAAATCCTTTCTACTTCACTGCTTTTGAACTGGATCATCGGTCCGATTTTAATGTTTGTATTGGCCATTACGTTTTTACGTGATTATCCCGAATATATGGTAGGAGTTATTTTAATCGGACTGGCACGATGCGTGGCAATGGTCTTAGTTTGGAATGATCTGGCAGAAGGCGATAGCGAATATGGCGCCGGTTTGGTGGCACTTAACAGTATTTTTCAAGTCTTTGCGTATAGTTTTTATGCATGGATTTTTATTACGGTGCTTCCTCCTTATTTCGGTTTTGAAGGGGCGATAGTTGATATTTCTATTGGCACCGTTGCAGAAAGTGTTGCAATTTATCTCGGATTACCTTTTTTACTTGGAATTGTAAGTCGGCTCATCTTAGTTAAACAAAAAGGAGAAAAATGGTATTCCGAAAAATTTATTCCTGCCATCTCACCCTTAACTTTAATTGCACTGCTATTCACAATCGTCATTATGTTCTCGCTAAAAGGGGAACTTATCGTAGAAATCCCAATGGATGTTTTAATTATCGCGGTGCCGTTGGTTATTTACTTTAGTTTAATGTTTATCATCAGCTTTTTTGCTACCAAAGCCATAGGAGCCAATTATAAACAAAACGCGGCAGTTTCATTTACAGCCGCTGGCAATAATTTTGAACTTGCCATAGCTGTTGCGATCGCCGTTTTCGGACTCAATTCAGGTCAAGCGTTCGCGGGAGTAATTGGACCGTTGGTTGAAGTTCCAGTGCTGATCTTGTTAGTTCGGGTTTCTTTCTGGTTGAAGAAAAAATATTACAACAATGAGCATTTATAATCTAATAATTGATGTTGGACAGGCAGGGTTATACAAGTAAGTCAATCAAATTATATAATCTTTTATACAATCTCTAAAAGTCTGGAGATGCATGTTTACAAACTTCATGCTATATGAAGTGAGCATCAAGCACACGATGTGGTTCAAAAAATGCAGTTCGTCCACTCAAATATTTTACGAAAAAGGGTGTAATGTGGGACAGCCTAAAGAACAATTTGATGTTTAATTTGATGTACTAGTTTTTTAAGTAAAATGGAATAATCGGAAATCGTTTAATATTTATTGCAAATAAAAAAAACAGCAACAGAAATACCGAACCTTAGTGGTAAGGTTATGATGACACAACCCGACAGATAAATCGGGTTTTTTTGAACTTTTTTATTTAAGTAGTTGCTTAAATAAACAAATTGAATACCTTTGCATTATGGATAACATTTCTTGCATACGACAACAAGCGGATATTAAACAAATAAACCGTTGTAAAGACAGAGTTTCGGAACTCAGCGGCTCGTTTGACTATTTGTCGAACGGACTTGAATTAGCGGGTAACAACGTAAGACTGAAAATTCTGTTTCTGCTTTATGAAGAAAAACGTCTTTGTGTTTGCGACATCAGCGACATTCTTGGTATGACAATTTCCGCAATTTCTCAACATTTGCGAAAACTCAAAGACAGAAAACTAATCGAAACGGAACGAGAAGCACAAACCATTTTTTACTCGTTGACGAAAGAGTATGAAAAAATGTTGAAACCATTTTTCAAAATACTTGACGAAAACAAAATTTTAGAAACAATATGAAAACCGACAACAAACTAATCGGAGCAGGACTTTTGACAGCTATTGCAGCTTCATTATGTTGCATTACACCAGTATTGGCTTTAATAGCAGGAACAAGCGGACTTGCATCATCTTTTTCTTGGCTTGAACCATTCAGACCATATTTTATTAGCTTGACAATTTTGGTGCTTGGATTTGCTTGGTATCAAAAATTGAAACCTAAAAAACAAATTGACTGCAATTGCGACATAGAAGAAAAACCACAATTCATCCAGTCAAAAAAGTTTTTAGGAATTATTACTGCATTTGCAATCGTTATGCTTGCCGTTCCATATTATTCGAGCATCTTCTACCCAAAGACGGAAAAGCAAATCATCGTTTTTGACAAATCCAATATTCAAAAAGTGGAATTTTCAATTAGAGGAATGACTTGTACCAGTTGCGGTGAACACGTAAATCACGAAGTGAATAAATTGAAAGGAATTATAAATTCAAATGCATCATATGAAAACGGAAACGCAATCGTAGAGTTTGACAATTCCAAAATAAACATTACCGAAATTGAAAAAGCAATTAACTCAACAGGATATTCTGTAACCAACAAAAAAGAAAATTAAAATGGAAACCATATTAAAATCAATAATCACTTGCCCAAATTGTGGACACCAAAAAGAAGAAACAATGCCGACAGACGCTTGCCAATATTTTTACAAGTGTGAAAAATGCAAAACTGTTTTAAAACCACACGAAGGTGATTGTTGCGTATATTGCAGTTATGGAAGTGTTGCTTGCCCCCCAATTCAGCAAGAAAAAAAATGTTGCTAAAAGAAAACTGAAAGATATACAATATGTATTTTGAATGCCTTTTTGAAATCTTTGGATTCATATTATAATAATTATTATACTATTTTTAACGTGTTTTTTTTGCTATCTAAACACGTTACCTATCTTCTCCCAATAAATCTATAACTCTCAACAGCCAGAGCAGGATTCTTTACCATTACTTTTACCTTATCGTTTAACCCGGGGGGAAGAGCGTCTCCAAATAAGGTTCTGTTCTCTGATTCTCTTTCCTTCACATGATCTTTATTGGCACTCCTCTCCATCTGTAATTCTTTTTCTTCCTGATATTGCTTTATAAGCGCATCTTTTGTGAGTGGCAATTCTTCTATTTTCGCTGCAATAATCGCAATATTATCCGCAGTACTTTTTGTTTGTTTTTCTATTTCAGTCACATTAACACCTTTAGATGCAAGATTGGTAATTGTATTTTGTACTTCTGCTTTGGCTAAATCAATGGTTTTCTGGTAAAATGGCAGTTGGTTTTCCCAATATTCCGAGTTGCCGTCGGAAGTATTATCTGCGTACTCTTTGATT
The DNA here is from genome assembly GCF_000422265.1 of Kaistella palustris DSM 21579. Taxonomy (GTDB): domain Bacteria; phylum Bacteroidota; class Bacteroidia; order Flavobacteriales; family Weeksellaceae; genus Kaistella; species Kaistella palustris. The sequence continues at coordinate 333,460 of NZ_AULL01000012.1, read as the reverse complement.
CTATTGTAAGAAATTTCTGCTTTGGTAACTTCTCCCTGTACCTTTGTAAAATCTTCATATTTTCTTAAAACAAAAGCACTATCTGCAAGAAATTTATTCTTTTCACTTTCTAATTTTTTTTTCAGCATTTCTATTTCAATTTTCGCTCTTGTTTCGGGATTGGTGATGATTGAAGTTTTAAGTTCCTGTGTACTGATATCCGAAATGTCTAAAACATCTGCTCCTTTTTTCATTGCTTCTAAATATCTCGCCTGTTTTGCCTGCAATTTTTGCAACATAAAAACATCAATGCTGTCGTTGGTTAACATAAAGTTGATACGGACGTTTTCATTTCTGTTTCCTTGTCTCCAGGCGCGACCTTCAATCTGTCGAAGTGAAGTGAAGTTGTATGGTAAAGTAAGTAAATAGACGTCGGTTGTATTTTCTTGGAGATTCATTCCTTCTTGAATGGCTTCGCTACCGATAACAATTTTAATTTTTCCAGCGTTAAAATCATCTTGAATGGAAATTCGTTGCTTCTTACTTGTTGCTCCAGTTATAATTCCTATTTCTTCTGGTTTATAATTCACCTCTTTAATGAGGTATTCTTTCAATTTTGGAAATTGCGCTACTGCCAATTCGGAATAAATAATCTGTCCAGAATCTGGAAGATCCTTTTTATTTTGTCGAATCAGATTCATTGTTTCTTTTAATTTTGGAGAATTTTCTATAAATTCATTCAAGGTTGGTTCTTCTCTTTCATAATAAATTGATAGATAAGGTGAAAACGCGATTAATCTCGCGTTAAGAATATGAGTCAGAATTGCTCCTTTCGCATCATCATCAAAATTTTGATTTAATAATTCATATTGCTCTTTCGTCAAATCATTTTGCTCAATTTTGTATTCTTTATTTATTTTATTCGGACGAATTAATTCCAAATTATCTTCCTCTCCTTTTATATCAATAAATTCAGAAAGCAATTGCTGGAATAACTGATTGTTCTTAAATCTTCGCACATTTGGTTTAAATTTCACATCACCTTTTGCATCAATTTCCATATCATTATCCGCTTCCATAAAAGTTTCGAAGAACGTATTCACATTAAAATATCCAGATTCTTCCAAACGTTTGTTGGCAATTAATGATAATATGGAATAATATTCTAAAGGTTTATTGGTAAAAGGTGTTGCGGAAAGTAGCGTTACATTTCTTCCGTTTTGTTTATCCTGAATATATTGCGCGGCCATCCAAGTATTGATTCCCAATTTAGAAGTCTGTTGATTTTGATTCCTGAAATCTGATGAAAACCTCCGATCTTCAATTTTCACTTTTCCCACGATATGATTAGCATTGTGAACTTCGTCGTAAGTCAAATGGTCAAATCCAAAGTCTTCCCAATCGTAGATTTTTCCGCGTTTCATTTTGCCTTCAATTTCTTTTTCTTTCTGCAGCTCAATCTGTAACTCTCTTTCTGTGTTGGTTACACTTTTAAGTTCATTGGCAGAAATGTAATTGAATTTTGACGACAACTCTTCAGTAATTTCATTTGAAAACCCAATATTGTTAAATCCTTCATATGTAACAATAGTGATTTCTCCCTCCTTATTATCAAAATTTGACAAGTCATAGTCTTTTCCAAGATTGCCTAAAACATTGACTTTAGCATTGGGAATTGTTTCAAAAATAGTTTCTACCCACTGTTTTAAGATACTATCGTTAGGAACTACTATCAATGGTTTTTTTGAATTTCCTCTGTGCATTGCTTCATGCAAGGAAAGAATCCCGGATAATGTTTTCCCGAAACCCACTTCATGCGCCAAAAGCCCTACTCCTTTTGTAGTCTGCCTTCCTATCCCAGATTTTTGAACTTCTGTTAATCGTAGTTCAGTTCCCTTAAAGTTTTGATGAATTTTGGAAAACAGCGGAAATTTTGAATAATCCGGAACGTGAATATGATTGTAATTTTTGTTGAACTCTTTAACGAATCGAACTCTTAAATCATCAGACAATTCCTCTCTGATAAATTTTGAAAACAAATCATTTGCGGCCGTTTTTCTTCTTTCACGAATTAGAGCGTTTCGCTCTTTATCGCTTCCAGTAACCGTTTCATTATCCACAAAACTTCGAACTTCCCAAGAAGATGACCCCGCGAAAGCATCGCTGGGAAGTTGGCTAACGAAATCTTTAAATTTTTCCGCAAGATTATATTCAACAATTACCGTTTCAGTCTCTCTTTTTTCATGATTATACTGCTCTTTTTCTATAGTTCCTAATTTAAAATTATGTACAAATTCATGATTTGGATTGATCGAGATCTCATCTAAACTTTTCAGTTTTGGAAGTACATTTAATAAAAGTGCCTTTTGCTTTTCATAATACTTCTTTTCGAGACCCATAATTCCCCAATCTTCTTTAAAATCCTTTTCGAGTTGGTCTAATTTCTCATAAATATTTCCTTCTGCATAATAAAAATCATGAACATATTTTCCGTCTTGGTAGTTAGCGTATTCAAAATGCCTAGAGTGATTATTAATCGTGCCATCATATGAAGTGGCTTTAAATGTTGCTATTTGGTCCTCAGTAATGTCTGAACTGTTTTGCAATGATGCATCTACAACACGATCTTCTTTCGCAAATTGGTATTTCAAAATACCTTTTTTAATTAATGGCTGTGACTGAAATTCATATTCAAAATTTTTAATGGTTTCTGATTGAAGTATTTTATCTGCTTTCTCTCCAAGATCTCTTAATTTTTCATTTGAAAAAATCTCCGGTTCATGAGATATTTGGACTTTCCACTTTGCGAATTTTTCAATTTGTGCAACAATAGAAGGGGATTTAAACTTGACGGTATTTAGTATTAACAGGGCTTTCTCTAATTTTTCTAAAACAGTTTTTTTAAGTAGTTCATCTTCAATTTTAGAATTGTCCCGAATATCTTTTTGCGAAATTTCAGGAATTATATTTATTAGCGGAACGATCTTGTCAACATCATGTACATTAATTTCTAAATCCTCGAAAAGATTGCCAATTCTTACCGCTTCTTTTTTATTTCGAAGATTACTCAGTAAAGCAATAGCATCGTCCAAATTGCCATGAACGTAAAACTCCGAACGGCCGAAGCGATTGGTTTTCTCTCTAATTTCCCCTAAGATATTTTGTGGGTTTTTATCGAAGTAATCAGAAAGATTTTGAGCGGGAGATTGACTGTTCTTTTTAAGAATTATAATATCCGTTCCAATCTGTGTACCCGCAAAAGCACCACTTGGCAAACGAAAAGCACTTAATAATTCAGCATTATTCAACTTTTTCTGACGGTTTAACCAGCCGGAAGGAACAACCATTGCCAAAATTCCATCTTGTTTCAAAGAATCTAGACCACGTTTAATAAAATAATCCTCATATTTTGAGATTTTACTTTCCTCCCCCAATCCTTTATAAAAACCTCTGTGTTCTCCATAAGGAGGATTTCCAATGACCAAATCATACTTCTCGATATAATCATTTGGACCTCTTTTGTTTCCATTATCGTCAATAAATTCTGTTTCAAAAGATCGGAGATTGATTTCTGCTTCCGGATGAAAGATCTTTGCAATTTTCGCAGTGGTTGGGTTTATTTCAAATCCTTTTACGTGAGATTTCATGGCTAATTCATCAGAGGCATTGATGAAATTTCCTGTTCCAACACTTGGCTCTAACACAAATATTTCTTTTTTATTTTTAAACTGATCTGATATTAAATTGCGAACTACCCCGACAATTTTGTGGTCTGTGTAATATTCATCAAGAATTCCGCGTCCTTCTTTGGCAGTTCCTCCGCTCTTAAACTGTTTGCAAATATCTTTAAGTTCATCTGTAATGATTACGGCTTCATTAATCAATATTTTGCCAGTTTCAGAAACGAAACAAGCCGCAGAAACTACTTCTGCGACTTGTTCATTGGTCAATTTTTGACCTTTATATTTTTCTATTAACTTGTCTAACTCTGTCGACTCTGTGGAAATTTGTATTAATTTTCCATCCAAGGGAGTTTCTCTACCTTCATTTTTCGAAGCATCTTCTCGTTGTGCATTTGTAACGGATTTTCTAACTCTTCTTCCTGATAGATCGATCCACTTTGATTCTGCAGATCCATTTCCAGCATTTTCGCTGCCCACTCTTTGTCCGCTGGAGTTATCTCGTGTTTGTTTGGATTCGAGAGCTTGGCTAAATTCTCCGCTACCTTTTCTTTGCGATTGGATTTTAAAGTTTTCATTTGAGACTGTGTTTTGTTCTACTAAATTAGCATTTATATTGTGAAGTCCAAGCTTATTTTGCAAATACTCATTCAAGTCATTGTGACCATTTTCTGAAATTCTATATAAGGCTCGAATGTCTTTAATGTTGTCGCCATTAAACGAATTTAATAATTTTGTTGTCGCTTCATTTCCGGCTTTGTCGCCGTCCAGACAAAGAAACATTTTACCTTTGTAATTAGTATATTTATTAAAAAATTTCTCAAGATTTGTTATGGAATTAAGGGTGACCAGTGTTCTGTTATTTTTTTGATTATTTATTTTCAAAAGTTGCGCAAAGGATAACATATCGGTCATTCCTTCAAATACGATCACCTCATTTTTTTCACCTATTATTTCTGAAATATTATTTTTCCCCACCTTCGACTTCATTAATGAATTTCGAATTTCAAATCCGCCAGATATATTTTCGATTCCGATTCCAAAATAATTCTTACCTGCAATTTCGTAATGAATTTGCTTTGTGTAATCCACTAAAATCTGCTTTGAAATACCACGACCTTCAAAATAGGAAATCAGTATTTCATTGTTGGGCACGAATGAATTTGTAATGTGAATATTCGCAGACTTGCTTTCATCCTTCAATAAACTGGTTTGTTCCTTTTCAAAATTATTTTCGTACAGCATAAAATTTTGATTAAAGTTTTTCGCAAATTCCAGCGCACTTTTCCAATCTACTTTCTCGAATTCCATTACTGCTTTTATGATCTGTCCACCTTCGCCCGTTTTAAAATCATAATAGCCCTTGTCTGATACAGAAAATTTATTACGGTCTGTTTTAAAGTAATATTCACTACCAATTTTATGGTCGAAGTATACTTCACCTCTCTTTTCAAGATGAAGAAAATAGTCAAGTAAGGACAGACTGTTTGACATATTGTCGATTTCTGAATCGGAATAGTAAATTGAATGTGCGGGCACTATTTTTTCTTTTTTACAAACTCATTAAAATCAAATATTTCTTTGGCTTCATCGTCCCAATTCTTTCTGGTTAGCAGCTGAAGTGTTACGAAAATATCTTTGTCTTTATTGTAAGAATCAATTCGTTCAAGCCTTCCGCCGTAATCAATTTCTGCGTGCCTATAAATAGAATAAGGCAAAATAGTGTCGGTTGGAAAGATGTAATAGCGTGAAAAACTTTTTGCAGAATTTACTTCAAAGCGTTTATAATTTTTATTGAAGAGCACGGTGTCGCGAATGTTTTTTCGATGAAGATAATTTGGAATCCACTCCTCTGTGAAAAGTGCGCCTTCTTTCTTTTTAGTAACTGAAAGTGCCTTTTGATGACTTGGAAGATCTGAAAGAATTGCACTGCCACTATTCTCAAGTCCAACATTAAAATAGATTGAATCTTTGATGTAGTAAATGTTTTCGGTCACTTCTGGAAAATTCATATCCGGTATTAACTCTATCAGGTTAGAACCTGAATAATTCATTCTTGAAATGTGAAAATTCTGCACCTTATCCAGTCCTTTTGAGGCATCCAAATAAACATTAGAAATAAGATCCAGACCACCCTTTTCAGGTCTTATTTCTTTTCTACAAGAGTAAGTCACCAGTAATACTAGGGGCACTAATATTAATGTTACTTTCCTCCGTGACCTGCATATACTTCTACTAAACATCCTAACTTTGTGTAACATATCTTTGCTTTTAAAAAAGAAAAAAAACGGTTAATTAGAGTAAACCAACCGTTTTTATAATCCAACGATTGACGGTCTTACCTTTTGATACTCTGTTCCTTCACCTTATTTTTATCGTGCTTATTCTCGTTCTCCAAACCTTCCAGAGGCTTATTGGTATTAATCCGGTTCAAGTCCTGATCGTAGATACTCAAGTTCTTGTATTGCGGATTGAGCACTGCTTTCCCTTCCACAACATTGTCGTCCATTTCAAATTTCACTTTGACCACATTCCCTTTTTCTAAAGATTTGATCGTACTTTCTTTGTACTCTGGCTTGTCGAAAATTAGGTTAGATTTTTCTACGATCTGATCGGTATCTACCCCATAATTTTTGTAGAAATTTTGGAAATTGTAATTTCCTTTTTCCGTTTTAGGTTCTGCAAAATTGAGTTTTACAAATGCCGGTTCCAATTGTTCTGTTTTCGGATTAGTGAATTCAATTTTTACAGATCGACCTTCTAATAAATTAACCGCTTCCTTTGCAGTAAAGGTATTCTCTCTGTTCACTGCGAAATTCTGGGATATTTCTTCTCCTTTCTCATTATTCAAAACAGCTTGATAGGAATTAAGAAAAACTCCTCCACTGTCTGTTTTGTTAAATTTCAACGTAAAATCCACTTTGTTACCAGGTGATGCTTTGTCTGAAATGGTTTTAATTTCAAATTGGTTTTCCGCGGAATTCATTCCTGTTTCTAAATCTTTGTGAAGTTTTTCACTCTCACCAAACCCAAGGTATTTCAGTTGATTTTGCAAATACTCTACTTGGTTAAATTCTTTCTTTTCCATAATTTTTGATTTTTGATTTTGTTTATAATTAGTAATATTTGAATGTTCCCGTACTTCGCCATTCATTTCTCTTGGACTTTTCAACGCTCCGCTGTCAGCGAAGGATTCATATAATTTTCTACCATTACCACTGTTAAATCGAATTGCATCTAAAATTTCGATTCCTGAAAAATGTAGCTTCTGGTTGTAGGTGTTAACTTGCTCCGGAGTGATATTATTTCCATACAAAATGCACTTTGATCCACCGAACTTTGCGACCTTCCCGATGATAAAATCAAGCTGATTATCAGGAGGCATAATGAATTTCCCCACGATATTCAACTGGTTGTTGAGCACCAATAATTCTGTCTTATCAGAGATCCCGAATTTTTGAGAGGTAATAAATTTTGCAATATCTGTTGAACTCGTAATTTTCACGGGTTGATAATTTTCTACCAGAACCTGTTTACTAAAAGAATAGGGCTGTATTTCCTTGAAAGATTCCGGATTAGATTTCATATAGATATGAGCAGTTTCATTTTCATCAAAAACGACATACTTTCCGCTTCTTAAATTGATGATGACCCCACTATTTACATTAATATCTGAATCTTCTAATGCCTTTTTCAACTTGTTAATACAATCCACATCTGCTTTAGAAACTTTCAGATTTCCGCTCGGATGGTTATGTACCAAAGTGATTGCTGAAGGGTTTGCTTCAAGTACATTTCCGATCAATAGTCTGTTATCAACAAATGCTGCATCAAAAGTTCCAGTGGAAATATGTTGAACAAAATATCCTTTGTCTTTAAAGTCATAAACTAAAAAAGCATGCTCTACAGCTTCATCTTCTAAGGCTTTAAAAAGCCAGGCAACATCATCGATACTTCCGATTTTTTCATTCCCGAAGAGTTGCAGTGATTTGTTCTCGGCAAAACGTCTTTCCACTAATGCAAAATCGTCGGATAGTAAAGGATCTTGCGGTTCCCGTAGCAAATTGGATCCGGCACCAGTTTCATTGGGATTGAACAATTTAAAAGGTAATTCTTCGCCAGATGATGTTTTTGCATACCTTGTCGTTGCATCCGCTTCAAAACTAAAGTTTGAGTTTGCCGATATTTTCGTTTTGCCATTTGTTGTAATCGATCGGATTTCATTTTCATTTTTCTGAATGTGAGGATGGTATTTATCTTCGAGTTCTTTTCTAATTTCCTGGATAGGAATAACCGCTTCGTAATCTATTAGATGCGGTTTTGTTCCTTCTGCTAATCTTACAACTAACGATTCTCCAGTTTTAAAATAATTGAAACCCATTTTCATAAATTCGAGATTAGCAATCGCTTCATCGATGTCGGAAAATTCCATTTTTTGAAAACCTGCGCTTTCAACTTTTTCGTTGTACCTGCCTATTTCTAATGTTATAGTCATATTTAGTTTTTAGAATTGGGATTTTTAATAGTCTATCTTTTGAAACCTCGCGACTTCTCCTTCTTTTCTTCTTGGTCGAATTCTTCGTCTCTTTTCCGATGAGCATCATGGTATAAATCGGGATCATTCACATTGAGCTGAACTTCTGATCGTCCTTGTTTTGGAGAATTGCTCTCATTTTGTGAAATACTATTTATGGTGTTGATTTCTTCTGATACAATGTTCAAATCGCTAGTGATTTCTTTCGCGATCTCTGGAAACTGATCCATTTTATCCTGCAGAAAACTTTTCAGTTTTTGCAATTCTATTTTGTAACGGTTGATTTCAATCGCATCTTTTTTATCGGCTATAATTGCAGTCAGTTCCATTGCGTTTTTCACCAAATCAAACTCAACCACATTTTTGGTTTCTTTATCATATACAAAGGCTTTCTTTTCGAAATTTAATTGGTTCTCACCTTTTGATAAATCCTTGATTTCCGAATATTCTATCCTTTCCTTACTTTCAGCCAAAATGCTAGAAATATTCTTATCTCTTTCCAGAAAAACCACATTTAAACGGCTGTTATTTTCAACGAGCTGAAAAGTTGCTCTGTTTTTATCATTGTCTGCAACAATGGTATATCCACTCAGAAACTTCTGGATATCCTCTGCAGATAGTTTTTTTGAAAATGAATTATCGGGTTCTACAATTCCATATTTCTTTAGGTCTTCTGTGGGTAAATTGTTAGTTTGCATAATGTGTTGCTATTAAATTATTTGCTTTGATGAGATCATTTAAAAAATGAATTGGGTTAATGTAATTTCCATTTTCGCTTACTGAAAAATGAAGATGTGCACCTGTCGAATTTCCGGAGTTTCCACTTTTTGCAATGATAAATCCTGCTTTTACATATTCTCCAACTCGATAATAGATTTCAGATAAATGCAGATAAGAAGTGACAAAGGAATTAGAATGTTTGATTTTAATATAATTTCCACCCCCTTTAGAATCCCAACCTGCCACCGTTACAATACCATCCATTACTGCATATACCTTTTCGTATGATGCTTTTAGATCTGCCCCGTTGTGCATTTTCTTTATTCCAAAAATAGGATGAGTCCGGGATCCAAAAGAAGAGGTGACAGAAATTCTATTTTTGAGCGGCATGTGAATTCTGGATGTTAAGTTTAGTTCGTTGTCCTCTATAAAATCAAAGGTTTTCAATGGTTTAGATTTTTTTATCAGAACTGCATTTGCTTTCAAAATGATAATTAATGAATCTTCAATTCTTTTAAAATCAAAATTTTTATCCTTGATTTTCGGAGCGCTATTTTTAATCAACGATGATTTTAAGGAATCAATTTTTCTTTTCAATTCTGCTTTGGAAGGGGAACTAAATAATTTTATACCTCTGTTTATCTTTTCACTTTTATCGCTTTTCTGATTTTGAATTTTTAAGTCCAAATTTGTAATTGATTCTTTTTCAACTTTACTTCGCTTCAAAGTATTGAATTGAGCATTCAATAACTGGCCGCACATAACCCCGAATAACAGAAATGCTATTTTAAATTTCACCTTCATCATTTTATGCTTTAGCCGTTTCATTTACTATTAATTCTACTTCCATATTTATTTTCCGGAAGTTGGTCATTAGGACTTCCTCTTTTCTATTGTTTCCTTTTTTGTCCAAGAATGAGTAATAATCAGGCATTGCCACATAATTTTCTTCTTCATTTTTAATGGCATTCATATCTAGATTAATTTTTCCACTAATCGCAGAAGTTCTGTACTCTTCTGTATTATTTTCTTCACCTTGCGCAATCATTCCAACCATCTCACCGGTTTTGAGTGCTGCTATTTTTCCAGCGGGAATCATGAAATCCATTTTCTCATTGATGCTTGTAGAAGTTCCTGTTTGAGAAATGGATTGCGAATAACTTTTCTGCTTGATTTTTCCAAACATTTTCTCCATCCAGTCCAAAGTATTTTTGTCTCTTGCTGATCCTGAAATGATATTTCCTACAATCGCTGAGATGGTTTCTGCTACTTCTTTTTTGTAGAATTGTCGCAATTGTGGAATTTCCTGCAAGCCTAAAAGCACAGCAATTTTATTACTTCTGGCCGTTGCCACAACATTGTCAATTTTGTGAATGTAAATTGTTGGGAACTCATCTGCTATAATTCCACCCGGCAAATTATTTTTAGAATTAATCAGTCGTAATGTTCTATTTAAAATAGATGAATACAAGGCTGAATTAATGTCTTGCGTTCCCGGATCGGAAGCCAAAATGATAATCGACGGTTTTTCTTTATCAGTTATTTTCAACTCTACTTCATCACCTGAAAAAACCCAAAAACTTTCTTTGGTCGCCAATCTGGAAAGGAAAATTTTTAATGTTCCAACTTGTCCTTCTAATTGGTCAAACGCTCTATTATCATACGCGGTTTTAAATGGCGAAAGCAGGGAAAATATTTCTTCATTCGAGAAAAGAGTATCAAAAATATCTTGGTAACTCCTGTTCATAAAAGACAGAATATGCGGTAAATCTGAATATTTTCCATTTTCAAATCGTGCAAAGAAATAAATGCAGGAGGAAAGAAAATTTATTGCCGACTGCGTAAAAAATGCTTCTGATCCGCCGCCAGAACTTGGACCACCTTTTTGCAAAGAGGAAACCATAGATTCTGCCATTTCCTGTGCTTCTGCTAAAGTTTGGATGTATTCTTTTTTAAATGGATTTACCCTTTTTGATTTTTCAACCTCATTTAAATTAATTACATGAAATTCATGTTGATACGCAGGATCTCTGTGTTTCTTTAATAAATAGTGATAGTAGGCAATCTTCGCTAAATCTGGAAATTTAAAATCATAGATACAAAGACAAAAACCTTTATTAATCATCTGGCGAATCGCAGGATTAATAACCCCAAAGGATTTTCCTGATCCTGGCGTTCCAATGACCATCGTACCTCGAAAGGGGTTAATGTTAATCCAACCCTTATTAGTTTTTTTATTAAATCTAAAGAGATATGGAATGTTCACAGACGTATCCGTTTTTACCAACTCTTGATTTTGAGCAAAACTTTCTTCCTCAATATTCCATCGATCTTTTCCCATCTTCTGCTGCATCAATTTTGAGATATTATCTGCACCAACTTGTGCTATCAATGCACCTAAAAAAGAAAGAAGCGTGTAAATGATTTGATAGAAATTTAAAGGCGGGATAACCTTTGCCAGTGCATTGTTACCTGCTTCTGAAACAATTAACAGAGAACTAAACATCAAGGCTAATCCAATTAAAATTGGAAGAATAATTTGCTTCCCAATATTAAGATCGATTTTTTTCTTGGCTCTTGTTCCAATTGCAACCAATGCTATTAAAACTATCGTGCAAAATTTTGCGTTTAGAGGTGGGTAAAATAAACCCATCTTCGAAAATTTCGTGAGCAAATCAGTTACAAATGGGATTTTTGCTGAAAGGAAAAACAGAGATGCACAATCTAACAAAACGATGAAATAAACCATCTTTTGGAAAAAACTGTAAATCTTAATTTGATTCTGTTGCTCTTGCATTTTCGCTTAATTTAAAATGTATCTGCGTTTAATATATCCGAGTATTTTACGGTCATCTCTATGGCTCTTCCAGACAACTGTTCTTCCACTAAGCGTATTTTCATCACTTTACTGTTTGGGTACGTGAACTTTTTAAAAACATAAATATTCCGATAGTTTTTCGTGAATTGTTTCTGATTATACAGCTGGTAAACTGGATTCAATGCGATACTTTGATTGTTTGTTGCTTTGTAGATTTTCTTGTCTTCCACGGAGAACTTTATCGCATCGATATCATATCCCAAATTGGTTGAATTAAGAAAAGTCATATCCAAAAAAATGTAATCATTTACGACGTACACATTATTTATCTGCATTGTTAGTTTTAAACTTTTTACTTCACGGATTGGTTTGTTCACAATCTTCTTTCGTAGAATATCTAGGGAAAATTTTTGCAGTTCCGTATTTGAAAAAGCTAATTTGGGATATTCCAAAGGTTGCATATCTTCTGGCTGAATTTGAATATTCGTCACTGCATCTCTTTTAAAATCTAAATAGTTCACTTTATACTGCGCCATATAAGATTGGCAAACAATTGTAATAACACCCAAATCATTAAGGTCAATATTTTGTTTGGCTGCAGTGGAATCTGATTCTGACACCGCAGTAATTTTAATTCTTGCGATGTTTTCAGCAGGTAAATCTCCGGTCAAATTATTGGTGGACAAATCCACAAATTGAATCGGCTCAGGCGAAATAATATGAAGACTAATACCTTTTGAAATTTTCAGCGCAGTAAGATCTGTAACCCTTTTTTCTGGCGTTTCAGTTTGAGCAAAAGTTGATACCGAAGAAAAAAGGAATATTCCGCAAATCATGTTCTTTATTGAATTTTTAATCATCATTATTTTTTTTAAGTTCTTTGTCATTGATAAGATATAGGTAGGAGTTGTATTTCAGTTTCGCTTTATTTTGCCGTATCATATTCGCAATGGTTTTGGAAGTGGAACTGAACAAACTGGAAAAAAGACTTGTAAAAAAACTTTCTCCTCCACTATCCATTTGAGTTCCCTGTACAGAATTACTGCCCATTTCCCGAAGCATTTCCCGAAAGTCACTTTGAGGAATATAAAGTCCCTGCATTCCATCCATATCAAAAACTGAAAGATTGACCGGTAAGATGTTTCCATCTTTTAAAATGGAGACTACATTCAAATTGACGCGCTGTAATGAGAATCCAGAAATTTGACCGTAGAGAATTGTTCCCTTATTTATTTTGTGTTTTCCAACATTTATGTCTTCAAGTAATCTGAATCTAATCCTGCTTCCTAAATAACCTTTAGTGTTCTCATCAATCACCGCTTTAATAAAACTATCACCGTTTTTCTTGGCAATTGAATTAAAACTGGGATTAAGTGAAGATTTATCGACGCGAAGTGTAGAATTTAGAAAAGCAGCCATCTTTTTTTTATTCATTTTTAACTTATTTTCTGCTGCAAGCGCCGATTGATATTCTGGATCTTTGGCTTTTTCCAATGAGTCCATCATTAACATTTGCTTTTTTAACATCTTCACCGGATCATTTTCGACTTCATTTCTTGCCGATCTGAAACTATTTTGGTTAGCAGAGTTCGTATTTTGCCCATTTCCATTACTTTCATTATTCAGCATCCTAATCATTTCTGCAGAACGTTGAAAATCTTTTTCATCAGAATTTCTTTGGGAGTTTTGTTTATAATAAGACTCATTTCCAACATTACCATTGGCTCTACTATTCAGACTTCTTACCATTTTTAAAGAATCGATATACCTCTTTTGCTTGTCATCTAAATTGTCAGAATAATTTTGCAAACTGTCTTCATCTTTATCAATACCGTCGAGCATAGAACGTCCATCTCCCTTTTCAAATAAGTCATCGTATGCAGCATTTTTTGAAAGAATGGAATCCTGCGTTTCTCCCAAATTCAGAGATAGATCTTGCGAGACTTCTTCTGGTTGTTTCTCTTTATCTATATATTTCGTGGTCTGGAAACCGAGAAATAAAATGACCGGCAAGAGAATCAATGGAAAAATATATTTGGGTTGTTTAAAATTAATTTTCTTAAAGTCCATTTTTTAAAGTTTGATATTGGTGGTACAAATATTCGATACGCAGACTGTCATTTTTTGATAATGGACCGCTTTCTCTTTTCTTCTTCAATGATTGGAGTTCATTTACGATGACATTCATTTTCTGGTCATTTTTATCCAAATCCGCCTTTACTTGGTCACTTTCAGAATACATCGTCGGAATTTTAATTCCCGTAGAAACTTGAGGTGTAAAAAAGTAATATTGAATGAAAATCAGCCCAAAAGAAATTACCAAAACCACCATCACATACCGATAGACTTTCTTCGGATGATTGTAAATCCACTCTTTTAATCGAAGTAGATTTTCTTTAATCAAATAATATTTTATCATAACCATTAGTAATTTGGCTTTGCTTTGTTCGATAATTCACTATTATCTAAAATCCGCCAGTTTCTTAATAAAACACCGTGCGGATTATTAGGACTTCTGATCATGTCTTCGAAATTTCCTTCTGTTATTAATTTTCTAATGATTAATGTGTTTTTCCTGTTAATCATTTGAGTTCCGTAGTAGATAAACTTCTTGTTTGGCAAATCCATTTTTATCGAATCGTTGCGAACCGTAACAAGAGAATTTCCCGAGATGATCTGATTATAAAAACCTTTCTCTCTTAAATTGGTATATTCTTTTTTACCGCTGTCATCAATGAGATAAAGTGATTTTTCAACATTCTCTTTAATATATCTATCATCTGGAGCAAGCGTGAAAAACAGTCGATGAAATAATTCAATTTGAGATTTATACTCAACCGGTCTATTTAAAAGTTCATCGGTTTGCTTTACCAAAACTGGTACACCATTATCAATTACATAAAGTGATTTTCTGGAATCTTGGACTAATTTATAGGCGAAAACAAATCCTACAATTACAATCAAAAGAGCAAATACAATAGATGCTATGGAAACAGTCTTATTGATTTTTATTTTTTGTTCTATATTTTTTACAAGCATTTTAAAGTGATTTCTGATTATAATAAGTTTGAAAAAATTGATTTTAAACCTATTTTTTATTCATTTTATTTACTGATTTAGCGATTTCTCTTGCAGCCGTTATTGCACCCGCGGCTCCTCCAACTGCCGCTGCTGTTGCTGCTCTACCAACACTTGCAACTGTTCCACCTGCAGCTTTACCTTTGCTCATAATCCCAGCACCACCTGCGGAAACAATGGAATCAGCGATTGAGGGAACCATGAGGATTCCAATTCCGGTTATGATGTATGCCACGCAAGGGAAAAGCGCGGTGTACATCATTCCGCTGTTTTGAACATAAACCCGAAGCGTATTCATGTCTGCAACGCCCGCTGAATCAATTATAAGTGCGTATCGATCCAGTTCCATTTGATAACCCGACATAATGAGTTGCTGACCAATATTGATGATCGTGTAAGTGATGAAACTGTAGAGATTGATATTGATGAATTTGGTGACCCAATTATTAAATGAATTTTCAAAACCTGGAATAAGCGACATTCCAACAGCAATGGGACCTAAAACGATTAAAACGTAGCTCCATATTTTTTGAATAAAGAAAATGAGGTAAGTACAAACCCGAAGTATGGTTAAGGACACCGCTTCTATAATTTCAGACAGGGTTTTTTGGATTTTAAATTCCATTTTCATGTACCACTCTTTCGCAGGTGCCAATAATTTATCGACATCGATATCAAACCAACTGTCGTCTGCTTTTTTTTCTAACTTATCTAAACTTTCCTGTTTCGCTTCTTCCTCTGCCTGCGTTTTAATTAATACTTCTAATATTTGATTTTGCTTTTTAAATCGCTCAATTCGTAAATCATTTGCATCCTGCTCTATATCTTGAAAAAGTGCAATTCCCGGTTCCGCAAGTGATTGTAGTGGATATTGAATCATGCTTGTGAAAGCACCCCAATACATTAAAATAAAAGCAATAATCGTCGGTCGAATCATGGGCGTGACTTCCCACGGTCTTGCACCTTCCTGCATCTGCCAACCGAGATAACCCATATAACACAAGGCCCCAAAACCCCCAATTGCCTGACCTAACATTACCGCGCCCGCAGATTGTGCCGCCATCGTCGTGTCGAGTTTTGTAAAGGCTTCCATAAACCACTTTTCAAAGGCACCGTCACCTTTTAAAAATTGCAGTAGTTTGCTGTAACTTTCAGTATCTCCAGTTTGTCCAAAGGCAACCGTCGGCAAAAGAAATAGGACAAAACAGATTATCAGAGTTAAATACTTTTTCATGACCTAAAATTTGTTATGATATTCAATCATTATTTTTTGCGCGATTTGTAGATCTACAGAATTCCAGTCGGTTCCTAATTCCGTTTTTGATATTGTCAGCAATTTTTTATAGTCGAGAAATAAATTATTTTTTTGATCAAAAGCCCTTAACTGATTTTTAAAATTTCTCCAACCGATTAGGGTTTCATGATACATCAGAAATCGTTTTCCGCGAGGCATGTCCATCGTCCTGGAGTTTTTATATTTATCTTTTAGAAGTGCCAATTCTTTTTCGAGGTGCGCAATTCCCCCATTTGCCAACATATTCTGATAAATTTTATCATTCTTTAATTGCCATTGCATATAATTTTGAGGATTCTCTGCAAAGTCGTTTAAAGGTTTTAGCATTGTTTTATAATAAAATAGCCACAATGGATCTGCCGCTACCGTTGCCGATGTCCAGTGGGCTAAATCCTGAACATTTCTTGTATAAAGTGTGTCAACCTGAACTTTAATTTTTTCCGCTTCCGCTCTTTGAAATTCCAATTCTACCAATCTTTGTACTTCAAGTCCAGTGGGTTTCAAGGGACGAATATCTGCACCGTCTTTATAATCTCGATTTCTTGCCGGAGCGAGCCAACCCCAAACCGTTGCATATGCGAAGTTGGTTTGTACTCCCAATGTGTATTTCGGATAGGGTCGGAAATCTCCCCAAGATTCAAACACCATTCTCTTATTGTGCGCAACGATTGAAGGATCATTTAGCCTCTTTACTTGTCCGAAAACACCTATCGTAGCGAAGGAAAAAAGCAGTAGTAGAAATGTTTTTATAAAATTTTTTTTCATCATTGTGTTTATTTTTGTGTGAAATACTCTGGAGTTAATTACTTTACAGATAATATAAATTTGTACTTTTCGATAATTCCCTTTACGATCATTCTATCTAAATTGACATACGTATTGATGGTTGGGATTTGGTAGATGTATGGTATTTTTTTAGCGTTTTTCAACCTGATTTTTATGCATATCAAATACCCATTAATCATTTGCGCTTTAGTCGATAAATTTTGAATCAGTACTTGTCGGTCATAAGGATCCATTAAAAAATCATTTTCTTCATGTAGAATATCATTCGTTAGTTCTGATTGCATTTTCAAAAGTTCCTGTGCCGCACCGATGTAAAATCTATTCAGCAGAATGGCATATTCCGGATATTGTACAGTGAGAGACAAAACATCATTGGCATTGGCACCGATTTGAGCAAAGGTTTTGGACAAATAATACAATTGTTTTCCCTGCTTAATGGCGGAATTCACATTAGTAAGTTTATCATAGATGAAATTTTGAATAGCAATGATTTGTGCTAATTTTTGATTGATTTCATCATACGTTTTTTTCTGTTTTTCATAAGAGTTTAGATAAGATTCATTGCTCGCTAAACGAACCGCTTGATTTTTGGTAATTTGCATCAACAATTGATCGTTATACACAATAGTTTGAGCGCATAATTTGACATAAGAACAAAAAAAAGCAAGAGTAAACAGCAATATTTTTCTCATAAAACCGATTTAAAAATGACTGATAATTTGTTCTACAATCTGTTTGTCTTTATTGATATAATTTAGAATTACAAATTTTGTCCATTCTACTTTCCGTTTTATATCTCGAACTTTCATTAACATAAAAAGAGAATCTCTTCTTAGGTTTGTTACTTCTCCCAGTGCGTATTCCAACAATATTTTTCTTTCTGCTTTCTCCATTTGGTTGATAGCACCATAAGAAATCACGATACCTGAAAGTAATCTCACCACCATTTGCATATCATCTACAAACTTAATTTCGGCCGGCAAAACCACGAACAAAGAATAGGGAGCCGTTTCGATTTCCGTAATAATTTTCGATTGAATATCTTGTATTTTCTGGCTTTCTAAATAAATGGCATAACCTGTAGGAATGGCTTGCATGGCAAAATCTACCAGTCGTAATCGCTCCTGAATTTTGGTGGTGGTTTCTTTAAACTTTTCCCATTGTTTTTTGTTTACAACTTCCGTGGTCAGATTAATATCCTGCCTATTTTTCATCGTTTTCTGCCGATCATTCTCTTGCATCGTGTGGCGGATTTCTTGATTCATCATTGGAAAAGACACGTTTTCTTTTTGCCATGGCGGAGTTGTATTTCCACCCGAAGATGTTAAGACCACATAAACTGCAGGTAAAATAATGGAAAGGATCAATCTCTTTTTCATGCCTCACTTTTTTACGTTTAAAATCTGTTTTTGTAAGTCCATATGACATTTTCCACAATATTTCTGTCTGTATTGATGTAGCCCTGAAAAGGATTTATAGATTGAAACCAACCCAGTCTTATTGCTCGTTCAATATTCAATTTCGTGGCAAGCAACCAGATTTTAAGCATGATTACGTTTTGCGAAACTGAAAAAAGCAATTTGTACCGATCACCTGCTGTCGCAAGATTTAGTTCTCCAGGTTTTAACAGGTCTGTTACATCAGTGGTCAATTTTATAACTTGTTCATACGCTTTTTGAGTTGCTTTCACACCAAAAACTGAGTATTGTGGTTTGTCCTTTGTTAATTCTAAAATGTCGCTTGAATATTGTAAGCATCGGTCTAACTCATTATAAATACTCACAACTTGAACCCCATTTTTAAGCGTTCCGGAAACTTCATTTAGACCCTTCAATACTTTGTTTTGAATATTGTTTGCAACTGCCATTTGAGTACTGACCCAAGTTTGCGCTTGTTGTAATTTAGTCTGCTGCTCCAAAGTTTTTTCCTGCTGATTTTCCAAATTATCAGAATATAATTTAAGAGCGAGTGTGGTAGTCACATCGATGTACGTATTTTGGGCAAAGGCAAAACTCCCGACCATTAAGAATATTGAAACACTAAACTTTTTCATATTCACATTTTTTAGATTGAAGGAGTTCTTTGAAATTCATTTGGCTATCCAGTAGTTCTTGACCAATTATTTTCAAAATGCTTTGTTGATTGTTTTGTTCTTTTACATGATTGTAATAATCAAATACATCCTGATCCAATGGTTGTTGATAAAGATTCACCAAGCCAACCATGTTTTCCATCTTATCATCAAGATTCTTAAAATCCTTGACAAATAATTGAAGGGCTTCATCGTAATTTTGACAATGGTCTGCGTAATATTCAATGGCTATTTTTTCCGGCTTTTCTGTGGTATAGGTCAAATATTGTTCAAGTGAAACTTCATTTCCATAGACCTCTCCTTTAGATCCGCGCTTTATATAAAACTCTTTGAATCGACTGCGTCCGAATTTGTTGTTCAGATTATTAATGGTGAAAATCTTATTCTGTTCCACTTTATTAAGGGAAAGAAGAGAAGCGATTTTGTCAAAATTATCTTTGAATTTCGTCTGATCTAATAATATAAAAGTGTCAGAATTATTGATGATAGAATCTTTAACGACCGTATTTCCTATAATATCATCTAACTCTTGAGTAACCACCACGGCTTCACCCCAGAATTTTCGCACCGTTTTGTACAGGTAAAGGATATATCCACCCATTAATTTAGATGCGATTGCTTTCCAGGCCTCTTCGATTATTAAAGCTTTCCTTCTGTCTTTCCTCAAGCGCATTTTCTGGATGAAAGTATCCATGATGATGAGCGTTACGATGGGAAATAATTTGGGATTGTCTTTTACATTATCGATTTCGAATACGATAAAAGGTTCATCAAACAAAGTATTATCAGCATTTTCATTCAATGTTGTTCCATATCTTCCTCCTTTATAAAAATCTTTTAAAACAAATAAAAACGTGCGAAGTTTAAATTCACTTTCATCAATTTTATGTTTTTTATTATTCAAATAAATCGGTAAAAATTGATCGCAGTAATCATAGAAACTATTGAAAGACAATTCCGAAACAGAAAGTTTTTCTTCTAATTCGATGATTCTTTTTATTAATGCATTTCTAATTGCAAAATCCCATTCATCACTATTTTCAGGGCGTTTGATAATGGATTTTGTCTTGGTGATAATGAGTTGTGTTTCGTCATAAATTTTTCTTCTCTTCTCATCATTTAAAGTTTCATAGGCTTCAAATACTTTATAAAATTTAGAAACATCATAATCCGGATTATTCACGTTTTTATCGGGATGGAATAATTGAATTAACCTCCTTCCCTTATCTCTAATATCCGTTGAAGAAGCATCAAATGCAAGTTCTAAAACATCATAATAATTTTCCTTTTCTTTGATTTCGTTCTCGTATTCCGCATAGATATCTTCCTCATGAATGTTATATTTTCGCAGATACTGAAATAATTCTTCCGAGGTTTTGGTCTCAAACCAATCACTTCCACCATTGAAAAACTGATGGTAATAAGCCATCAACACATTATCTAATATTGATTTTTGAGTAGAACTCATCGATGCATCTGCTCCCTGCCAAATGAGAAAAATTAGATTGCTCAAAAATTCTATTTTTTCGATATTGAATTCATTCTTATCCATCAGAAATGGATTCATCGTGATAGGCTTTTCTTCAGTATATTGAATATATCGCCCGCCTTTATAGGCACAAAGTCCAGAATATGAATCGCCTGTATCTACAATGATCACGTCATAATTGTAGGTGAGATATTGCTCCACAATATTATTCATCAAAAAAGATTTACCCGAACCGGACGGACCAAGTACAAACTTATTTCTGTTATTTATCCTGCCGGTTTTCATGGGTAAATCTGAAGGATCAATCTTTAATGGAACTCCTTGTCGATCGGTAAATCGCAGGTAGAAATTGGAATCTTCATTCACGGGGTAACTTTCTTTAAAAAAAAAACAAAGCGCCGCTTCGCTTGTCGTTGTAAAAAGATCGTATGATTTTAATTCCACCGCATTGCCTGGAATACAACATCTAAATAGTTCCAACTGATTGTATGAATTTTGCGAAACAATAATCCCTTTCATAAACAGTTTGTTCTCAATCAGAGACTGGGTTTCTTCCATTTTTTCCAGCGAATCTGTGGAATAGGATATTGAAAAATGAGCATCGACTATCAGTTGACCGTCCATTGCAATATTGTGTAAGAGTTCCTCTATTTCCTCCGCTACAATGGCATTAGATGGTGAATTATTTGCTACCCCTTCGTGTTTTTTCTTCTTTTTTTCTAGTTCCCGTTGCTTGGGTGCTTGCTGAGGAATGGAAATAATTTGATTATAAATAATGGTATTATAGTCTTCCAACTCATTGATAAAAGAAAAATTATCCACCGCAGTTTCTGATGCGGAGCCATTTCCACCTAAATAGGAATAGGTCTCAATTTCAGAAGGCAACTCAATTTTTTCTACATCTACAAAACTGATTGTTTTTACGAATTGTTTACCAATAATCAGATGCTCACTCGTGGCTTTGATATTATTAAATGAAGGTGTTTTCGCAAAGTTCACCGTAAGAACACCGTTGATGTAGTACTCTAAATCCTTTTCTTTCAGAAACTGCGGGGCGCATTCATTCTGAGAAAGCAACATGAATATCTTAAGACATTTGTCTCTAAGCACTTTATAAGATTTTGCAGAATATTTATAGGTATTCTTCTTTGAGTTTTGATCTACAATGTCTGTGAACAATAAAAGCGTGTCAATTGTTTTAAAAAGTCTTCCATCAAAATGTTCTGAATATTTTTCTTGCAGAAATTCGTTTGATCTTTCTGCCACATATTCTTTTTTGCTGAAAATATCAATCTTTTGTACGATATGATTTTCACCGATGATTGCAACAACTTGGTTCAAAATGGTATGAAATTGAAGATAGGCATCCGGATCCGCAGAATATTGTTCCACATTATTTTTAATCTGGATTCCAATAATTGGATTACCAAACTGCCCAATAAGTGCATCAAAATTCCAATTATTGTCTTTTCCATAATCGTAACCGATAAACGGAATTTCAAATGTCTTTTTCTTTAAATTCATATGTAGATTTTTGAAATTAGAGCTTAGTTTTTAGTGTTCTATACTTGATATTTTTGAGGTTGGATGGAATGATATGAAGCTCTTTTTCGTTCTTTGTTTTATTGTACAGCCCTTTAGAATCCTGTGTTTTGTAACTGAGAAAAACTCCGGTTCCACCAATTGCGGCTCCGATGAGCATTCCGAAAATCCCAAATAGTGAGGAAAGAATTGCGACGGTGAGGAGTCCGCCAATCGCTGAACCCATTGCATAGTAGATGTATTTATCTTTCAGTCCGAAAAATATAAGGGGTTTTTTAAGCCCCTTATAAAGAAAATACCCCACTAGAATATTGCTGCAATAAAAGTCGGAACTAACAGTAGGAAAATACAGGCACCGCCCCAACCAACAATCTCTTTGTTGATGTCCTGGTCTCCATTCGTCCATTTGTTATAAATCCGGATTCCACCAACCGTTCCTACAATAGCACCGATTGCGTAAATCAGTAATCCAAGATCATTCATATAACCTGAAATTGTAGTTGCAGCGGCGCCCAATGCAGCACTTCCACCAGATTGCGCAAGCGCCGTACTCAAGGAAAAGAGTACTGCAAAAGCAGTTAAACTTCTTTTCATCATTTTGTGTTTTTTTAAATTTTGAATCATCTTCTTTAAAATATTTAAGGTTTAAATTGTAATTTTTAAAATCCTGCTGCCTGATAGACTTTATGGCCGTTCGTATTCGAAATCATTTGCACGGTCGTTTCTGCATCATTCAACATTTGGAACCATCTATCGTTGTTGATTTTGCGAAGATTCTGATTCGCTTCGCTCTCAGCTTCATCTCGGAGATTCGCCTCATTTCTTTCGGCCCCAATTACTTCATCCAAATTATTATCATCTCCAACAAATTCTAGAGTCCCAGAATCAAATGAATCTATATTTTGTTCCGATTCAAATCTTTGTCGCCAAACTTCTATATCTTCTCTTTCTTCCGAAATTTCAGTGTCAACTGGAAACTCTTTTTTGTTAAATGATTTCGGCGTATTCAGATTTTCTACATCTTCTATTCCGACGGTTGTTACTGCATCTCTATTTTGCTCTTCAAATTCTACCAGCGAAAAGACATTAATTTCCTCGGTAACTAAAGTAGATTCCTTTTTCACGAATAGATCGTACACGATATTTCCGATATAGTAAAGGAAGTAAAGCACGAGAAGAATGATTAGAAATTTTGTCATATTCAATAGTTTTTCAAAAGATTGGTAGTGAATTATGGGATTAAATATTGGTATCCAGGGTTTCATTGATACAGGTGATTATTTCATTAAATGAATTTCTAACCGCGTACTTCTGTTCATAGTTCAGTTGCCTGGTATTAATTGTTTGCAGACAATTTCTTTTAAACACTGGACTTTTTAGTAGTGTTCCGTATTTTTGTATTTCAGCGTCCATTCCTTCCTGATTTAGATATTTATAGCCTTTGTCATATTTCGAGCGAATGAAAACCCGCTCTGCCTGACTTTCCAGCATTCCTAAAAAATTCACAAATACCAATGTGGACTTTGCAGACACATCTGAATACTCAAATGGAATGATGATAAAATCGCTGTAAATCAATAAATCACTGTACTTTGCATCAAGCGTACCGGCCAGATCAAAAAGATTGATGTCATCATTATCTTTCAAATCCAAGATCGTTTCGTAGTCTGAAAAAGGTTGCTCTACTTCGTCTCCTATAATTTCAACATCATATAATTTGGGCAGATCCAATAATTCATCCTCTTTCCATTTCTGGTAAAATGACTTTTGATAATCAAAATCGAAAACATTTATTTTCCTTTTTGAGATGGTGGAAATGTAATTCGCAAAAGTGATTGCAAGTGTAGTTTTCCCCGTACCTCCTTTTTGAGTTGCAAAAGTGATTATCATGCGTATTTTTATTATTTCCGTTTTCTTCTTTTCCTTTTGAGTTCGTTTTCTCCGGGATCTTTTGGTGTTCCTGAAGTTTTCATGACTTCAAAAAGCATTTCATCTACAGCTTTCATTACTTCACTTCTGGAATGTTTTTCATGTTGTGATTTTTCACTATTGCCTATTTCTGAATTTAATATTCTCTGATATTCCTTCTCTCCAATCAAACTCTGCACTTCAACAACAAAACGGTATTTTATGCTAATAGCATAGGTTTTTCCACTCCCACCTCTTATAATTGAAACATTGTCATCATCACTATTTTTGTCTGCTTTATTTTTTAAATGATTTCTAACTTCGCTTTGGATTCCTCTATAGGTTTCAAGATCTTTCTTCGCTCTGTTTTCAAAAAGCATACACTCTTGCAGGTTCGCTTCCGGATTATTTTTATTTAAAAAGCCCAACAGAATCAATTTTGATTCTCTATCTGGAATAGTAAAATCCTTCAAATGCTCGAAAAGGCGTTTGTCAACTTTCTCCTTGGTAAACCCAAACAGTTCACTCATTTTTAATACCTCACTACCTTTATAGACTCTATGTGATTTATGATCGATCAACGAATATCCAAATGGTTGGTCATTATCTTTGTGATGAAACACGATGTCTATCCCAAATAATTGCCTCAGTTTCTGCTGCAGTTCACTTTCAAATTCCAACCTTATTTTAAGTTCATTTTCGCCAAACTTATTTTTTGTTGCAGGAAATACTGATTCTTGTTTTCTCTTGTCTTCAACCCTAAACACTTTGTTGGAATGAAGATCTTTGTACTTTATTAAGATTGCTTTTATCTGATTCTTCCTGCTGTCATTTTGATTCTTCGCAAAATTTATTCTCTCAATATTTATTGTCCTATGGGTCACTCCGTTCTTTAGGATATCAAAAGCATTTTCATCCAGTTTGTTTTTAATCATTTTGAAACCATTTCTTTCAAGTAAAGTTTCCAGTTGCTTGAAAGTGCGGACTTTATAATTCAATAATTTATCAAGTTCCTCATCGGGTTTAAGATGGTATAGTTGTTCAAGGGTTCTACTTAATGCTTCTTGCGATTTCAGTTTTTCAAAACTATCGTGGATCTTTTTTCCGGTAGTCTTATCTACTCTTGTCGATACGATGTGGACATGGTTATTATCTGTGTCATTGTGAAAAACTACGGTAAAAGGCTGTTTCCCGTATCCCATTTCACTCATGAAGTTTTCTGCGATTTCGGCAAGTTGTTCTTTGGAATGTTCCTGAAACTTTGTGGAAATCATGGCATGAAATTGAGGTTTGATTATCTTTTTGTTTCCTATTGAAATGGCCCTTAAATAATCTCTTACTTGTTCTTTACCACTCGATTCATTAATGAAAGAAGGAAAGTTTTTCATCGACATCAATTCCCCTTTTCCATTGGTAATTTTTTTATCGTTGTAATTCACCCCTGGGAAACTTGAACCTGCCGCCGGCATAATTTTTACGATCATTTCGCAAGCATAGAATAAATCTTTTCAAATATTTCATTCTGCCTTATCTTTAGAAGTATCAGCTGACGAAGCGTTTCCGAAAAGTTCTTAAGCTCCGGTTCGGAGATATTCTTTTGTCCGTTCACCATTTTCGCTACTTGATTAATATTAGTTTCTATTTTCACAAATAGATAATCTTGTTTTTCGATGAACGCCAGTACTTCTCTCCTTTCGTTATCTAACAGTTTTCCCTCTACCGAGTTGACGATAAAACTGGTTAGTGTGATCTGCCTTTCTGAACAGAAATTTATCCAAACCTGTTTCCTCTCCTTATCTATCCGAAATTTTATTGTTTCTGATTTTTCTACCATACTTTTTATGAAGACCGACATAAACAATCATAAACACAGATAACGCTAACAGGAATGGGATAAATTGGTCAATAGAAACCGTGGGGTTCCCACCGCCGAAATCCGGTGGTGCGCCCGGTCCGTCACCTCCGACAGACTGTTTTTGTTCCATATAAACATTGTCTTTGAATTGCGCATTAAGAATACCATTGCATACTATTAAGGCAACCAGACACAATCTCATCAATTTATTTTTCAAAAAAATTATCATCTGTTTAATATTATTTTAGAAATTACAGTTTCACCTTTGTTTGAAATGATTTGAACCGTGTACATGGATTTTATACTATTGTTCAGTTCAATAACAAATGGGGTTGATGGCTCAATATTATTAGTCTCTGTAACGAGACGTCCGCTCATATCAAAAACAGTAACTTGAGCGCTCTGCCATTCCGGATCGAATAAGACCACATAGCTCTTTATACTCGGGTTGTATGTTACGACCGTTCGATTCGCTTTAATCGATGTAGAGGACGAAAGTGTTTTGGGAGTGCCATAATAAAGACCATATGTTTGGGCAATGAGGGGAACGGTGTCGCCTTGTTTAATTTCTATTTTTTCACCGCCGTCAATCTCATAAAAGAATTTTTTGTTTGTCGATAAATTTCCTTCTGCAACTAATTGGGCATTTTCACGGATTTCGAATTTCAAATATTTACCGCCATAAACGGCCATTGAAACTTTTTTCCCTTCGAAATCTCCTTCATTCGCTTCATTGATGTAGAGCCTGTATTTCGTGGCGAAATTTTCATCTATACCTCCGGTCTGAGTATTTTCTTCGTAAGAACTTATTAGACCTGAATTGCTGGCCTGGGCCTGAACTGAGTATTCACTTGGGTTTTCATTGTTCCCAGTTTTAAAATGAGGAGCTAGGGCATAGTAAGTTTCACCAATCTGATTGTAATTATCATCTAATAACAAGACGCCTAACTGCTTTACCGAAGTGCCATTTATCAGGTTTGCGTTTACATGATAATTAATGTTTTCCTGTCGGGGAATATTTGAAAATCTTCGAAGATTATCAAAATTCAAAATGGCTGGAGTACTATTGCGTAATTTTATTTTAAAAGTACCAAGAGGCTTTATCACCAATGCATTGATATTACCCACAGGACGGTTGTTGATATCGAAGGTCACGATTTGATTAGCGGCGTAGTTTGAAGTTGTTCCTGAGGCGGTACTGAAATGGACATTAGTTGGATTGACGGCAATTCCCCAAATGTTATCAATATTATTATTGTCGCCAACTACTGCGCCCAGCAGCGTCTCATTTATTCCTATTAAAGACAGATCCAGGTTCGTGAGAAAGGGATTAGAAAATTGATAGATAAACTTGCCGTAAGTCTGTTGCCACGAATTTTCTATTTCGAAAATATCACTGACATACGTGTTATATTTTTCTCTGTATAAATTTGTTCCGGTTCCATTAGAGCCAAACTGAACTGTTTGGGGACTTAATAGTAAAGTCAGATGGTCTGCGTAAGGAATTCCGTTTATAACACTTACATTTTCTGGGATCAGACCACCTCCCGTTCCGAGTGCGTAATAAGAAGCCCGGTCTTCAAATTTTGTTTTATCCGTGAGCTCAACGGTGATCCCTGGAGTCTCTGCAGAATTGATCGGAGTAGCCGGGATGATCGACCCATCAAATTGAATTAAGCTGTTATTCCATTTAAGAATTTCCGTTTTGGTCCATCTTTGATTAGTGAAAACAGTATTAATTTCAGATTGTAATGTCCCAAATTCCTTATCAAAAAACGGCACACCAATTTGCTGATAATCCCCATGTTTATTACTCGCAAACTCTTTACTCACTACCAAACTAATTTGGTTTTGTTCTAAACCTGTAATAAATAATTGACCGTATTTAGAAGTTTGCCAATTAGCTGGATCTGTTAACCGCAAGAAAAAATTTTCGTTAGTGGCATTAATTGCCCTCACAACGTCATTTTCGGTTTTTCCTTCAATTAGCATCTTTGAAAAAACTTCTACCCTACCATTTCCTTTCGTCTGCATTCCACCCCTGTTATAAAAAAGAGCATCATTGACAATCGTGAGCATACTCTCCTCTGCAATGTGGGTTGTTACGTCCTGCGCATAGATCGATAAAGTAGAAGCCAACACAAATAATAACACAGTACTTTTTTTCATCATTCTTGTCTTTAGTCCGTTGTCGGCATCCACTGCATTACACCATCTACCGACTTTAAAACGAATGTTCCTTTCAATGGTAACGCCGGAATTTTATTTTGACTGGCGACATAATTTTCCACCCATATTTTCGGTACGAGCTGATTATTCTCGCTGATTGAAACAGAAGGATCCACCGTCGCTTTGCCCGGTAGTGAAACACCTCGATAAGTGATGTAAAGCCCTTGAATCTCACCCGTTGCTTTATCTTTCAGAAATACTCCCGGAATAACGTCACCATCATTCTGTATAGCAAAACCTGCGATTCTATCGGCAGTTTCACTATAAAGGCCATACGTGCCAGGATACCCTACTGTATCCCCTCCTGCAATTTGGATTTGACCGGTGATCGGGTTTCCCGGCTGAGTTCCGGTGGTGGTGAGTACTGTACTAAAATCTTTTGAGCCAACTTCTCCATCGGTAGGATTATAAACTAACATTTTAGTGTAGTCTGTAGTAGCAGCGCTAATTCTTGTCGGGTTAATTTGAAATCGTCCATTTACTTTCAGCCATCTATCAACAAAATCACCTGATATCAGTGCGTTTGCCAAGCTACTTTGATCGAGATCACTAAAAATACCTTCATTAGTCACTGAATTTGAATCAGCGGCCTGCAGAGAATTATTTGAATGAATAATTAGTTTGTTGTTGAGATTGGCTTCGCCAAAACCTGCACCGGTTCCGATAAATACATTATTATTTCCGAGGTTTGAAACAGGCGCTGTTCCACTTGATGATCCTGCACTGTTTCCGATAAGGACATTGTATTTTCCCAGATTTCGAAATTGCCCTGCTTTGTAGCCGAAAATAGAATTAAAACTTCCCGCACGGTCATGAAAAGCAGCAGCCATTCCAAATATCGAATTTTTATGACCGGTCGTATTATTAGCTCCGGCTTCATCACCAAAAAAACTGTTAGCATTACCTGTCGTTATTTTTTGTCCAGCCATGGATCCAACAGCGGTAGAATACATTGAGGTTGTAATTTGCTCAAGTGCACCGTAACCGAAACCAAGATTATAAAAACCGGTATGATTTGGATTCATATTTCCGAAATACATTGAGTATGTTTCCTCACTCATACCTAACGCACCATCTCGCAAAGGAGAATTGGTGCTCCCAATAAATGTAATGTATTTCGGAGTGTAGTTTCCACTTTCAACAACTTCTTGGAGAGTTCCATTTTGAAACGATTTCCAGATCGCCCCATCAAAATAGTAGTACCCGATCTTTCTTACAGCTGCTGTTTTAATTGTGGTGTCTTCAGAAGATAACGGCTCGTTAATATACACTATGGTCCCTGTCTGCTCACTGTTATATAGATGATCCTTGCTCTTTAATTGAAAGCCGGTTAATCTCGGCGGAATGATTCCGTCGGCCTGTGAGATGTCTTGTGTATTGACAGTTACATCCAAGGTAGCTTTTGGTGCGGTGGTGTTAATCCCAACTTGAGAGAAAGCTAAAGCGTGGAAAATAAATAATAAAATAATAAAGCTCTTTTTCATGATTGTTGTTGTTAAAACAGTTACAAAAATGAAATTTTATTATCAGTATTATAGCATAATTCTGCCGTCGAACATTATTCAGTAATGTACTGGCATATAAACTATGGTATGCGTAAATTTTCTGGCTTAAATTGGATCACATTGGATGATTGCACAGATCTGTCGTTGCATGAATTGCATAACCCAAATAAAAAACGATTCCCGAAGTTTTTTCCCCTTTTGCAAAAAGGCAAGATCCGTCTCTGTGTCCCAACTTGAAAAGTTGTGGGTACAAAGACACATCTTGCTATTCAAAACCGAGTTATTTTTAAGAGGTCTGAAAAACAATTCCGCGTATTGTTAAATAATTGATCTGTATTAAGTTAGAAAAGATTGCTTCTAAAAAAAAAAGAAATTGGATTGTGTTATTTTACGCAGGTTAATTGCAAACCTATATTTTATTTACGCAGGTGCTGGTGCTATTTTACGCAGGTATGGGAAATGACTTGTAATTATTTTGGGCAGGTTGCTGTATCTTTTTTACGCAGGTGTTTATAAAAACTTGCTCTTATTTTACACAGGTTTCATAAATTTAATCTAGTCCTTCTTTACTAAGATGCATATGAATTATGATAAATTGGTATAAAGCTCCATGATCATCTTAATATTCCTGCACGAGAGTACCGGTTTTCGCCGCTTAGAAATCAAACTACTCGAATACATTCATTAATAGACATCATTAAAAGATATTCGTGAGCCGCGAACTCCTGAACACAAAACAATCTCAATAAAGTTATAGTTGCCGCTCAGGTATAAACATTTCAGATGTTTCCGTTACAAAGTTCGAGGAGGCACTTACAAAACACAATTTCAGTAAAGTTGCTAAAAATAACTCTTACGTTTACAACGAAATCAGTAAGGATAATAATATTTATTCCATAGTTAAATAAACCAACAAATCATAAATTTGATGATTTTGAAAACGTCTACTAAATAAAATATGTTGTTTATTCATTTTATTTGCTTTACTTTGCATTTAAAGTAGATCATCTACAAAACTATTGGGCATGAAAGTTAAGCTTAAAGAAATATCGGATATCCAGTTCGGAACGTTTGAACGTTCTAATAAAGAAGGTGCTGTGCCATATCTTCAGGCAAAAAATTTTACCGACGATGGCGTGATCTTACAAAACATCGACACTTTTATTCCAGAAAACATTAAGAACTCAAGAAATATCCTTGAGCTTGGTGATATATTATTTGCTGGTAAGGGAAACCGTTTCTTTTCTGCCGCATATGATAGCAGCTGGGGCAGGGCAATGGCTTCCTCGGTATTTTATGTCATTAAAGTAAAGACAGACAAGATTCTTCCCCAATACCTCTCTGCAATCCTGAATTTACCTCAGAATATTTCGTATTTTCAGCAGGCTGCAACAGGCAGTAGCATCCTCTCTTTAAGAAAAAAGGAACTTGAAGATTTTGAATTGGAAATACCTTCTTTAGAATTTCAGCAAAAAATCATCGAATTCCGAAGGCTCCATGATTTGGAAATGTCTTTATCCGAACAAATCAGAGAACAAAAAAGAATATTATATCATTCCGCAATTACAAAAATTTTAAAATAACCATTCATGACTCAGAATAAAATTACACAGAAAGAAATCAACAATATCGTTTGGAAAGCTTGCGACTCCCTTCGCCCGGTGATGGGAAGTGGTTCTTACAAAGATTATATCCTTACATTGCTCTTCGTTAAATACCTATCCGACATGTGGAAGGATAAAGAGGAACAGTATCGTCTGAAATATCCCGACAATGAGGAAATGGTAAAAAGACAGATGCAGCGTGAACGGTTCCTTCTTCCTGACATCAGCAAGTTTGAGTATCTCTACGAAAATAGAGCGGAATCCAACGTGGGTGAAATCATAGATATGGGATTAGCGGCGCTTGAAGATGCTAATCGTTCCAAACTGGCCATGGTCTTCCGTAGCATTTCCTTCAATTCAGAAACTGTATTCGGACCTACTAAACAGCGCAACGCAATATTAAAAAACCTCCTGGTCGATTTCTCAAAACTCGACTTAAAGCCTTCACACCTGGAAGGCAATGATGTCATCGGAGACAGTTATGAATTCCTGATCTCGCTATTTGCCGGGGAAGCGGGTAAAAAAGCGGGAGAATTCTACACGCCGGGCGAAGTAAGTACACTCTTGGCTAAACTCGTCAATCCACAACCTGGTAACAGAATTTGCGATCCTACGAGCGGATCCGGTTCACTGTTGATCAAAGTAGCCAAAGAAATTCCTGGCAAGAACTACTCCCTCTACGGACAGGAAAACAATGGCAGTACCTGGGCTTTATGTTTAATGAATATGTTCCTTCACGAACAGGACAGTGCCACCATCAAATGGGGTGACACCATCAACAATCCATTGTTGATCGAAAACGACAGTCTAATGAAGTTTAACATCGTAGTGGCCAATCCCCCTTTCTCTTTGGACAAATGGGGTGCTGAAAATGCTTCAGCCGATAAGTTCGGCCGCTTCCACAGAGGCGTACCTCCAAAAAGCAAAGGCGATTATGCCTTCATCAGCCACATGATCGAAACGGCAAACGAAACGGATGGTCGCGTTGGAGTCATCGTTCCTCATGGCGTATTGTTTCGCGGCAGCAGCGAAGGCAAAATCAGAAAAGAACTTATTGAAGAAAATCTGCTGGATGCGGTAATTGGTTTACCTGCCAACTTATTTTTTGGGACCGGCATTCCTGCTGCAATATTAATCTTCGATAAAGCACGTGGGGCAAACAAAGATGTGCTGTTTATTGATGCGAGCAAAGATTTCGGTTCGGCAAAAAATCAGAACGTATTACGGGGACAGGACATCGAACGCATCGTTTCAACCTTTAAAGCATATAAAGCTACTCCTCCATTAACCGGCGAACAGGGCGAAGTGCTCGCAGACAAATACGCCTATAGAGCAACCGTTGCCGACCTTGCGGAAAACGATTACAACCTGAACATCCCCAGGTACGTAGACACTTTTGAAGAAGAAGCGGAAGTGGATATAAAAGAAGTGCACCAGAATTTGGTCGGTCTGAAAAAACAGCTAAGTGAAGTGGAAGCACAGATGGAAAAATATTTAACGAATTTAAATTTATTGTAGTTATGGAAATCAAAAATCGCTACAAACAAACTTCCATAGGATTTATTCCAAATGATTGGGAGGTGAGGAAATTATCTTCATTAGGTGTCTTTTTCAAAGGAAAAGGGGTTCCAAAAGATAAGCTTACACATGAAGGTTTTAAATGTATTACATACGGTGACTTATATACAAAGTACAATTATGTTATTAAGAATGTACAGTCTTTCATTGGCTTTGAAACAGCAGCGATTAGTCAAGAAATAAAATACGGAGATATTTGTTTTGCTGGTTCCGGTGAAACACTGGAAGACATAGGGAAATGTGCTGCTTTTATCGATGGTAAAACGGGTTATGCAGGTGGAGATATCATTGTTTATCGTACTGAACAAAACCCAATAGCGTTTTCTTACCTATTGAATTCTGATATTGTTCACAGGCAAAAATTTAGATTGGGACAGGGTCATTCTATCGTGCATATTTATTCCTCACAATTAGAAAAAATAAAAATTCCGCTTCCCCCACTTCCCGAGCAACAAAAAATCGCAGAAATCCTATCCACCTGGGACACCGCCATCGAAACCTGCCAAAAAACCATAGAAAACCTTAAAAATAGAAACAAAGGTCTTGCGCAACAGTTGCTTTCAGGAAAAAAAAGAATTCAAGGCTTTAACCAAGAATGGAAGGAGCATAAATTGGGCGATTTTATAGAGGAGCATAATGAGAAGCCAAAAGCAACATGTGATTATATAATATTTACATCTTCAAATAAAGGTTTAATACCACAAACGGATTATTATTCTGGGGGTCGCATGACGCAACGCTTAGATGTAGACTACAATGTTATTCCACCAAATCACATTACATATCGTTCTAGAAGCGATGATGGGTTGTTTACTTTTAATTTAAATACCAGTTCTTCACAAGGCTTAATAAGTGGATACTATCCAGTTTTCAAGATTAAAAATGGACAAAATCTTTTTTTTATAAAATATCTCAATTTTTACAAGAAAAAACTTACCAAATATAGCAACGGGACTTCCCAGCTGGTTTTATCGATTAAAGCTTTAAAAGGTGCTAGATTCTCACTTCCAGAAAATGAAGAACAGATTAAAATAATTGAAGTATTACAAATGGGGGAAGATGAATTAATTATGTTTCAATCTAAGCTTAAAGATCTTCAAAAACAAAAAAAAGGTCTAATGCAGCAGTTGTTGACCGGTAAAGTAAGGACTATTTAAAAAAACAAAACACAAATGAATACATCAGAAAAATTTCAAGAATTTCTTTCGAATATTAAGATTCCCGATGATAAAGCAACCACAATTTCCGGCAGATATGAGCGAATAACAAAAAGATTAAATGAAGAATTTAGAAATACCGATTCAAAAACTGCTAACAGTTTGCAGGTAGGTTCCTATGGCAGATGGTCAGGTATTAAAGGGATCTCCGATTTGGATATGCTGTATATTATGCCGGTCTCTAAATGGAGCACTTACAATAAAAAAGGTGGGCAGTCACAATTATTAAAAGACACCAAAGAAGCATTAATCAAAACTTATCCTGCTTCTGACGTGAAGGTGGACAGATGTGTAGTAACTGTAAATTTTTCAGATAATTCTCATATTGATGTACAGCCTGTTTTCGAAGAAGAAAATCAAGATTACACTTACCCGGACACCTATGGTGACGGTTCATGGAAAACAACAAAGCCGCGGAAAGAAATGGATGCAATGGTGGAATCTACAGACACAGTCAATAAAAATTTGAGAAGATTGTCCAAAATGGCCCGTTCATGGAAAAGCAAACACGGTGTTGTATTGAAGGGTTTACTGCTTGATACCCTTGCTTACAATTTTCTCAAATCCACAGAATATTACGACGATAAAAGTTATTGGTATTATGACGAAATGTCAAGAGACTTTTTTAAATTTCTTTACGATCAGCCAAAAGACCAAGCGGAATATGCCGCATTAGGAAGCCGCCAAAGAGTAAAAGTTTTAAAATCCTTTAAGAAAAAGGCAAAGAAAGCGTATGATTTGGCTTGCGAAGCCATTGCAGCAGAAACAGAAAAGAAAGAACATGGTAAATGGCGGGATATCTATGGAAAAGATTTCCCTGCTTATGTAGAGGAAATAAATGAGGCAAAAGCCATCAATTTACATTTTGATAATACGGAAGAATTTATCGAAAATAGTTATGTAGTAGATATCCGATACGATTTGGAAATAGATTGCGAAGTGAAGCAAAATGGTTTTAGAGAAGGACTTTTAAAAGAATACCTACGAAAGAAATATCCGTTAGTGATAGGGAGATCATTACGATTTTTTATATCCAGCAATACGGTTCCTTATCCTTATGAAGTAAAATGGAAAGTTACCAATCGTGGTACTGAAGCCATAAAGAAGAATGCTATTAGAGGCCAGATTGTTAGCGATGGAGGAAATGAATCACGTGTAGAAACAACGAGTTTCAAAGGTGGTCATTTTGTCGAATGTTACATTATTAAAGATAATTTAGTCGTTGCTCGTGACGTTATTGATGTACCAATTTTAGAATCATAAAACACATAAACAAATGACTGAAAATAAACAATTTTTAGAGGCGCAGATTAGAGAAATCTATGGTCGCGTAATATACACTCATAAGACACATGAAAAATGTGCGGATGTTTTAAAAACAAGATATGACTGGTTTAAATACAGTGAAATAATTTTATCAGTTGTAACCACTACCAGCATTTTGGTTGTGCTTTTTGGCGATGGCAAAAGTGCTCAATTGGTCGCTGCAATTTGCTCCACCGTTTTGTTAGGTTTAACGTTATACAGTAAAGATTTTAATTTGCTGGCAATTGCAGAAAGGCATAAAGCAGCAGCTTTAGATATTCTTGAGATCAGGGAAAAACTCTTGTCTTTGCTTGTAGATATTAGAATCGGTGAAGAAAGTATTATGCAGCTTCAGGAACGCCGTGATATTCTTAATACGGATTTGGTGAATACCTATCGTGGTGCACCAAAAACAATAAATCAGGCTTATGATATTGCTTCAAAAGCGCTTAAAGAAAATGAAGAATTTACATTTACCGATGCAGAAATCGACAAGTTTCTTCCATTAAGTCTAAGACGAACCCAGTAATTATTTAAAATATGACACCGGAACAATTACAGGATACCTTAAACAACCTGCTCAGCCTCTCAGCCGAAAACGAAATCGTAGAATTCAAAGAAGCTAAAAACAATTTCGATTCTACAAAGTTGGGGCGCTACTTTTCTGCCCTTTCCAACGAAGCCAACCTTCATGGCAAGACCTGTGCCTGGCTGGTATTCGGCGTGGAAGATAAAAAACACAACATCGTGGGGTCTAACTTTCGCCCGGTAAGAAAAGATCTCGACAGTCTCAAAGGCGAAATCGCAAAGAAAACCACCAATGGCATTTCTTTTATAGAAATCCATGAACTGCATACTCCCGACGGAAGAGTGGTCATGTTCCAAATTCCCGCAGCACCCAAAGGGATTCCCGTAGCGTTTGACGGACATTACTACGCAAGAGATGGTGAAGAACTGGCACCGCTCAATATCGAAAAAATAGAGCGAATTCGTTCACAGGCAACCACCGAAGACTGGAGTGCCACAATTGTTCCTGAAGCTTCCCTTGAGGATCTGGATGAAGATGCCATTGCTTTAGCTAGAAAAAACTATAAAAATAAATTCCCGGAAAAAGCAGAGGAAGTTGACGGCTGGGATAATATCACTTTCCTGAACAAAGCCAAAGTCACCACCAAGGGAAAAATCACCAGAACCGCCCTCATTCTTTTGGGCAAAGACGAATCCGAACACTTTCTTAATCCCGCTGACGTAAAGATCCGTTGGAAATTGATGGATAATGAAGGAACCGATATCGACTATGAGATTTTCGGAATTCCGATGATTTTATCCGTGGAGAAAGTATTTTCCAAAATAAGGAACATCAAGTACCGCTATATGCAGGAAGGAACTATTTTTCCGGCGGAAGTTTCCAAATACGAACCCTTCTCCATTCGGGAAGCCATTAACAACTGTATTGCACATCAGGACTATACAAAAAGTGCCCGAATAAATGTCATTGAAATGGATGATCAGCTGATTTTCACCAATCAGGGATCTTTCATTCCCGGATCGGTGGAAAAAGTAGTTATTGAAGATGCGCCTGAAGAATTTTACCGCAACAGGTTCCTCGCAACAGCAATGTTCAACCTGAAAATGGTCGATACGGCCGGTGGTGGAATTAAGAAGATTTTCAATTTTCAGCGTGCCCGCTACTTCCCGTTGCCCGATTATGACTTGTCTGGAGATAAAGTAAAAGTCGCTATTTCCGGAAAAATTCTCGATATGGATTATGCCCGCTTATTGGCAAACCATAAAGAACTTACCCTGGAAGAAATCATGATGCTCGACAAAGTCCAGAAGAAAATTCCTTTAACAGCTTTTGAAGAAAAACACCTGAAAAGCAAAAAACTGATCGAAGGACGCAAACCCAACTTTTTTATCGGTTTAAAAGTAGCGGAGAAAACTGGCCAGAAAGCGGAGTATTCAAAAAATAAAGGCTTTGATAAACCCTATTATTTGGATTTTATTTTAAAGGCAATTTCCGAGCATAAGAGTTTGGACAGAAAGGATATCGATGATTTGTTGTGGAAGAAACTTCCTGATTGGATGGATGATAGACAAAGAAAAATCAAAATCAACAACCTGCTTTCAGAATTAAGAAAAAATCAAAAAATTCAAAATACCGGAACTTTTAAGTACCCGGTGTGGGTTCTAATAAAGGCAGATAAATAAAAATATTTATTAGAAGAATTATTAGTAAAATTATTAGAACCAACAACCGGAATTCCCCTTTTACAGCGTGGTTGCGCATTTAATTATTCGAATAGCACTCATCAGTAAATAGTAAAAATTATTAGAACAAAGTAAAGAAAAACATAAGATGTCTACACCCTCCTTTTTAGAAGATCATATCAGCCAGATCCCTGCTTTGCAGTTACTGATGAAAATGGGCTATACTTATCTTACGCCGGAAGAAGCCATGCAGCTTCGGGGCGAAAGACAGAGCACCGTTCTTCTAGAACCGGTCCTCCGGGAACAGCTTAAAAAAATAAATTCAATTGAATACAAAGAGAAATCATTTGAATTCTCCGACAGCAATATTGCTCAGGCACTCACTGAGCTTCGGGATTTGCCTGTGCAGGACGGCTATGTTAGCGCTAACGAAGCATTTTACGACCTCATTACTTTGGGTAAAAGTTTTGAGCAAACCGTCTTGGGAGACAAAAAATCCTTCTCTTTCAAATATATCGACTGGAACAATCCACATAAAAACTGCTTCCACGTAACGGAAGAATACGCGGTGGCCAGAACCAATCGTAATGATACCTACCGGCCCGACATCGTAATTTTCATCAATGGCATCCCGATGATCGTCATCGAATGTAAAACCAATGCCATAAAAAATCCACTCGACGAAGCAGTTTCACAGCACATGCGCAACCAGCAGGAAGATGGCGTGCGTGGTCTTTATCTCTATTCCAATGTATTGTTGTCACTCGCGGTCAATGAGGCCAGTTATGCGACAACGGCAACTTCTAAAAAATTCTGGAGCGTTTGGAAAGAAGTGTTCAGAACAAAAGAAGAAGGCCAGCATTATGCTGATACATTGAAGATGCTGAAAAATAATCCGCTTCCCGATAATGAAAGATCTCAGATTTTCAGGCAGCGGTACTTCAGCGTTCTGCAGCATTTCAATGAGCTCGAAAAAGAGGAAGTCTTAGTGACAGAACAAGACAAACTCCTGTTCAGCATCGCCCAGAAAGAACGTTTGCTGGATCTCATCTACAACTACATTTTATATGATGATGGCGTAAAGAAAATAGCCCGCTATCAACAGTATTTTGCTATTAAAGAAACACTGAAAAAAATCGCGGTAAAAGATGCGAAAGGCAGAAGAACCGGTGGCGTAATATGGCATACCCAGGGGAGCGGGAAATCCCTTACCATGGTTATGCTGGCACAGCTGATTGCGGCGGATAAAACCATTAAAAACCCAAAAATTGTTTTGGTAACAGACCGTATTGATTTGGATGACCAGATTACAAAAACATTCAAGAAATGTGAAGTGCCTGTTGTAAACGCGATCACCGGTAAACATTTGGTAGAATTACTCAAGGATCCTTCAGATGAAGTCATTACCACCATCATCAATAAATTTGAAGCCGCAGTAAATCAAGAAAAAGACGGCTTCTCCTCACCGGATATTTTTGTGTTGGTAGACGAAGGACACCGCAGTCAGTACGGTACATTCAATGTAAAAATGAGGAAAGCATTTCCAAACGCCTGCTTTGTTGCTTTTACAGGAACACCGTTGATGAAAAAGGAAAAGAGTACTGCCGGTAAATTCGGCGGTCTGATTGACGTTTATTCCATTACAGATGCTGTGGCAGACAAAGCTGTAGTGCCTCTGCTTTACGAAGGCCGCCACAACTTAATTGAAGTCAATGCCAATCCACTGGATACCTTCTTTGATAAAGTCTCAGAACCCCTGACCAAATACGGAAAAGCCAAACTAAAAAGAAAGTACAGTACCACCAACCAACTCAATCAGGCCGATCAGGTCATCTATGCGCGCGCCTGGGATATTACAGAACATTTCGTCACCAACTTCCAGGATACTGGATTCAAAGGAATGCTGGTGACCCCAAGTAAAACCACTGCAATACGCTACCGCGAGTACTTACGGGAAATCGGAAAAGTTTCGGCGGAAGTGGTCGTATCTCCACCTGATACCAGGGAAAATAATGTTGATGCCTTCGAAGAAAACGAAGATCTTGTAAAGAAGTTTTATAAATCCATGATGGATAAATATGGAACACCAAAAAAATATGAGGAAGCACTCATCAATTCCTTCAAAAAACAGGACAAACCTGAAATCCTCATTGTGGTCGATAAATTACTCACAGGCTTTGATGCTCCCGTTGCCCAGGTACTTTATCTTACGAGAAGTCTGAAAGAACACACCTTGTTACAGGCCATTGCCAGAGTAAATAGAAATGCGGAAGGAAAAGATTACGGCTATATCATCGATTACTATGGAAACCTAGAAAATCTTGACAGTGCCCTGAACACCTATAGTGGCCTGTCGGACTTTGACGAAGAAGAATTAGTCGGAACCCTCATTAACATCAACAAAGAAATCGAAAAACTGCCTCAGACCCATTCGGAGGTTTGGGATATTTTTAAAACCGTTAAAAACAGATACGACGCCGAAGCGTATTCCGAACTCTTGAATGATGAAAGCATCAGACATAGGTTTTATGAAAAACTGTCCCTCTTTATCCGGCTGTTCAAATTGGCTATGTCCTCTGTAGAATTTAATGACCTTAAAAATGAAAAACTGATCGACCGGTATAAAAAAGATGCGAAATTCTTTTTGAAACTCCGTGTAGATGTACAGCGCAGGTATTTTGATGAAATAGATTACAGGGAATATGAAGCCCAGGTGCAGAAACTCATCGACAAACATATTACAACGGAAGGCGAAGTATTGAAGATCACCCAGTTGGTAAACATATTCGATAAAGAGCAGCGGGAAAACGAAGTGGAAAAGATTCAGGGAAAAGCGGCAAAAGCAGATCACATTGCATCCAGAACCATCAAGGCGATTAATGTTAAAATGAATGAAGATTCATTCTA
Organism: Kaistella palustris DSM 21579; assembly: GCF_000422265.1. Classification (GTDB taxonomy): domain Bacteria; phylum Bacteroidota; class Bacteroidia; order Flavobacteriales; family Weeksellaceae; genus Kaistella; species Kaistella palustris. Next base: position 293,129 of record NZ_AULL01000012.1, on the reverse strand, counting down.
CTATACCAAATTGTCAGCGCTCATCAGAGAAACCATCGAAGAGTACAGACAAAAACGCATTGACGAAGCAGAATACCTTGCAAAAGTTCAGGATCTGGAAAAAGTTTTCTTTTCCGGAAAGCAGGCGAACCTTCCAAAGGCTTTGGAAGGAAAACCTAATGCCGTTGCCTATTTTAACATCCTGGACAATCTTGCCAAAGATATATTGGTAAGCCTTCCGGAATATAAAGACACGGAAGCCCAGCTTGCCATAGAACTGGAAGAGCAGATCCGGGAAGTAATATATGAAGATGATGCCTTAATAGTAGATTGGCAGACCAATGTTGAAATTGAGAATGCCTTGCGAATCAAATTGGATGATTATCTGTTTGAGGCGCAGCAGAAATATGAGATCGCGATGCCTTTTGAAACAATTGACAAGATCATTGAAGAAGTCCTTAAAATCGCTAAAGTGCGTTACAGTTAATGAATACTGCTGAAAACATAATACATTACGGTACCCGGGAGATTAAATATAAGTTGGTCTTTGCCGAAAGAAAAACTTTGGGAATTAAAGTTTTTCCCGATTTATCCGTGAAAGTAACTGCACCTTTGGAATCAAAGATTCCCGATATTGAAGAAAAACTGAAACTCAAATCAAAATGGATCTTAAAGCAGCAGGATCAGTTCGAAAGTTACAGACCCGTAACCACCGAACGCAAATATCTGAATGGCGAAACCCATTTATACCTCGGCCGGCAGTATCTATTGCAGGTGGAAAAGGCCGAAAGTCCTTCAGTCAAATTATACCGTGGGAAAATGATCGTTTACACAAAAGATTCAAATCCTAAAGCGGTCGAACTAATAATGAAAAATTGGTACAGACAGAAAGCCAACCTGATATTTGATCAGGTACTTACAGAAAAATTAAACCTCTTTGCCCAGTACAATATAACCAAACCCGTCATTGTAATAAAATGGATGGAGAAAAGATGGGGCAGCTGCACCCGAAGCGGAAAAATCACCATCAACACGGAATTGGTAAAAGCACCAAAAGCCTGTATCGAATACGTTATGGTTCATGAACTTTGTCATTTAATCATTCGCAACCACACTAAAGATTTTTACGACCTCCAGGCAACAATTTTTCCAGACTGGCAGAAATGGAAACGTAAATTGGAAAAAACACTGGCGTGATGTGAAACACCAAAGGAATACTTAGGTAATGCAATCCTATAAATTAAAAATTAATGATATTATAGTTTTTGTAAAACATTGGAATCCTTGCTTAATGACCAAACTTTGTTTCAACTATTGTTGTAAAATCTCTAATAAACTATGCTAAAAATAACAATATACTATTTACACCAAAAAGTCCCCGTGCTGAAGCGTAACCTTTCCACAGCTGGCGCTCATGCGGGCAGAGCGTCCTCATTTTTGGTCGCTGATGCATCGCGCCCCAGCGGTTTTTCCGCTCATTCATTCGCTTCGTCTCATTTCATTCCGGAACTTCCAACCTTTGTTTACTAGTGCTCTTTCGTGGCTTCGCTTCCTCATTCCGCAGCCACACCTTCCCAGAGTTTTAACCGTCGTTTACTCCGGAATTTTTCTTTACCTTTAGTTGATAAACGATAAAGCAATAAAATTCGGTTTCCGCACTCCTTCCATCACCAAAAGAATTTCTGCCCGTACTTCCCCAAAGATTTATCCACCATAGCCTGGGCTTTAAAGCCCCGAGTGGTTACGGCTGGATCACCAATCCTAAGAAAGCGATGTATAACAGAGTGTATAATGTGACTACGATAGGCTGCGTGCTCATTTTATTCGCCCTGACTTCTGCCTTTTTTGGTTCTCTTTTAGCTGATAGTTTTTTAATTTGATCTCTCTCGTTGGACCCTCGTCTGCTCCAGAAGCCATACATAAGTCCATCTTCGGGATTCCAGCCTTTCTTAAATTCAATACGATCCCACTCAACAGTTTCGCCCGTTAGAAGATTTTCAATGTTAATGGGTAATGCCATTTTTAAATTAAATATTTGAATCAAAGATAATGAAGAATATCACGTTTGCAAAATTGGAACTTATATACACTAGTTCATTATTATGAAATACAAGACAACAAGAAAATTATTCTAAACGTTTTCTTATAGGACATATTATGACATATGTAGCAGCAGAAATTGTAGGAACTTGTATATACTTGTATACACTAGTGTATTTACTCATTTACTTAAGTGCAGCATTAATTACTAATTCTCCTATACGTGCAATATAAAATTAATCGATGATTCTATTGGCACACCCCCACTCATTCAAATCCTTAAAATCCTCATATAAAATTGAGCAATCCTCCACATTCTCATATTTGTCGACAATCTTTTCGGTCAAAATACTTCCACTCAAATCATTATCCAGAAAAAGTACAATCTTATCATATTGCGCCAATTGTTTTTCAACTTTAAAGAACATCGCCGTGGAGTTCAGTATTAGAAAATCTGAATTTGAAAATTGAACATTTGGCAAATTTAGATAAGTAAGAAAATCAAAAAAACCTTCGAAAACGCAGACTTCATTTTTCTCCTTTTTGGGATTTTTTAGTAAGGTTACATCTTTTTTGCCTAAGCAGATTTTTGAATATTTATTTCGGATTTCAACTCCTCCAGAATTGTTGTAAAAGCCAATCCCAAAGTAATTCTTTCCTTTCATTTGATAGTGAACTTCTTTAACCAAATGCTTTTGATCATGTATTTTTCTTGACTTTAAATATTCAGCCAATGCCAAATGTTCAATCTCCTTAACTTCTAAAATTTCGTAATTTTTGCTTGTCTCAAGAATACTTGTTTGTGTTGATTGGATAGAAGTGTTAAATTTTTCTAAATATTGCAACGCATCTGAAACGGAACATTTACTTAGTTGCTGAACAATTGAAATCACATCGTAACTTTTTCCGGTCCCAAAATCAAAAGCTTTGTTTTGGGCAAAATCTACGCAGAGACTTGGCGATTTCTCTTCTCGATCAATCGCGAAATAGAAAGCGGTCTTTGAATTTTGCTTCACAGGAAATAGATTGAATGATTCCAGGACTCTTCTGATGCTTACTTTGTTCTTGATTTGTTCGCAATTCATTTTTTTCTTTTTTAAAGCAAATTTTAATGATGGACATCTTTTTAGATAATAAAAAACTTTTCTTTACTTTTAAATCTCTTTTAGTGAAACCATTTACAACCTTATAGCAAAGGTTTTACGCTAGTTCCGAAATGAGTCCGATTCCGAAAGTGACATGAGTCCAATTCCGAAAAAGAGATGAGCGCAATTCCGAGAAGAAGCCCTATCCTGAATGAGTGCAATTCCGAAACTATAGATAACGGCCTAAAAACTTATCCACAATTTCACTTTTTACATAGCAAAGAATGAGTCCAAATCCGAAAAGCATCACTCAAAATTTTAAAACTTGAATTTCATTAACTTCAGGGAGTCCAATTCCGAAATACAAAGGAGTTCAAATCCGAAATTGCATGAGTGCAAATCCGAATTCAAATTATGACAGGATAACCGTTTGGAAACAATTCACCCATTTTTGTCTTTGCATAATTCTTTTTTATGATGTTCTGAATTTCATTTAAAAATGGAAAACCTTGATAATCGGTTGATTTTTTTTTCAGCATTCTGTTCGTCTGTACAAATTCAAGAAATGCATTTTCAATTAAATCTCTGGTTTGTGCAATATTTCTGTAGTGGTAAAAAAACTGAACCATTTCACCTTCCTCTAAACCATATCTCTCTTTAAAATAATTCAACCTTCTTCTAACTTTTAACTGCTCTTTGGAAAATTTTGTAGCTTCATTAATAACCTGTTTGCTGCTGTCGTATGGATAAATTGTAATTAAATCTTTGTCGCATTTAAAATTGAAAGACAAATTGTTGTGTTTATTTAAATTAATTCTTGCGGGTTTTAAGAATTTGAAACAAAAATCATTGGCTGTTTTATAATTAAGTCCGAATTTTTTATTGAGTGTTGAAAGCTTTACAGATGTTCCCATTGGAGGAATTTTTGACAGCCATATTGCAAAGATTACGTGTTTGTTGTTTCGAATATTGTATACCAAATTGTATAAAACGTAATTATATTCGGGAATGACCATCAGTTTCTTTAACCAGTAACTACTTATTAAAAATGTTGTATATCCTCTAACATCATAGCTCGGAAGGGTTATTAACCCGCCAAAAGTCTTAATCTCCTTGCCTTTTGAGTTTTCAGATTTGTACCAACCCATTTTAAATTTTGTGAGAAATTCATAAGCCGCAATTACTTGTTTGGTAGATCCACTTGGGGAAATTTTATTGTTTCTGATTTTTATGGAAGCAAATGTGTTATTGTCTGTTTCAAACTCTTCATCGAATAATGATAGTTGGTGTGGACGGTCAGCTGGTCGAAATTGACTGTTTCCTATAATGGAAACAATGTTGAAAATAACCCGAAGCGCATTGATTGGAATGTCTGCTGCCTCGCTATTTTCGAAAATAAAATCGTCCACGAAATTATTTCCTAATCTTATTTTATCAGGAAATTTTTCACTTATACTCTCAAATTCTTTTCGGATTATTCGTAGATCCTTATTGGTATGAGCCATACATTGATTTCAAAATTCTCGATTAATTTGACACTTTTACCTATCTACATTTACGCTCTAATAAGATAACCCACTGGCTTTCCAGCGTTTTACAACCACCGTTCAAACCATAATAGCTGTAGCCATTTTCTGTTGTCTCGTTAAAATTCTTCTTTCTACTCTGTAATCACTGGAAATTTTCACTTTTTTAATTCTTTCATCTTCTACTGATACCTCGGTGATTGCTACTTTTTGACAAGTTTTTAATTTCTGTAATTTCAATCCTCAATATCTTTATATTAAAAGATCACTCTTCACTATTACTGCTAATTTTAATCCTCTTTATGGTTGGTATCGTAGGAATTAAGATCGTATTACTTTTTGAACTGCTTTGCAGATATGGCAATGAGTTTTTTATTGTGGATTTCCAATCGGCAATCGGGCGGTTAAAATTGTTTTTCCACCCATTGTTAATCCAATCGAGGTACTTCAGCTTCACCGGCTCATCTAAAGAGCTATCGTACATCTGTAATGACTTCACATAGGAGTAAACTTGCTCGAGCGTTGGAATTGGTGTTGATTTCCTTTTATGCAATCGCGTTTCTGGCGGCCATTTTTCAATACTGCGTTCTGGATTTTGTATTTTATGAACTACAGCGTCCGAAATCTTTATCTCCTTTTGCCTTTTACGTGTTTGGTGGACTCTTAGTATCGAAGTGTCTGCTGGCTTAGTTTCTGATTCTAACGTTTGAAATAAATAATCAGGAATGATTGTGTAAGTGCACGCAAGTCCGTTCTTTGTAACGTATTTTATAACTCCGGAGTTTTGAAGTTTCTCCTTGGTAACTTTTACAGTCTTTCTTGTCAATCCTAATTCTTTTCCAACTTTAATATCAGAAATGCTGACACTGTAACTATTTTGATCATGTCCTAGTTTTAACAAGTAGAAATAAATTAATAAAGCTGTAGAGCCCAATGGTTGACTTTTATTGTATTCCCAAAACCGCTGAATTAAATTATGGTAATTCCTAATCATTTTTTGCAAAAAGTTGAAGTGCTTTATCTTTATCTATGACGATAATTTTCCCATTCTGAACGATGGCATCGTCCAAGAGACCCGATCTTTTAACTTCAGAAGCTTTCGAAATTGAGCATCCAAGAATTTTTGCTAATCCTTTTAGTCCAAATTCATAGTTCTTTTCAGCATTAATCAGTTTTGAAACCTCTAAGAATTCTTCAACAGTCAGCTGCCAAATTGGAGTTTTGGGATCGATAATTCTCATCACGTTCTATTTTTGAAAAGCTCCAAAGCTTTTTCCGAATCGATAATTATTTTTCTACCGTTCTGGATGATCGCCTCATCAAAAATTCCAGTACCTTTTAGTTTTCCAGCATGATTTTTTGAACAACCCAGTAGATTTGCCAATCCAGATAAGCCGTAAACATATTTTGTTTTAATATCAGTAAGTTCACTGGCAGCACGTTCAATCTTCGTCGATCTGGAATCTAATATATCTACCAATTCCCCTATTGTCAGTTGCCATATTGGTTTATTGAAGTCCTCCATTGTTAAATCGGGTTTAGTTGTCTATCGTAAAAAATTTCATTTTCTGTAAATCCTTTTTCTTTGTAAAATTGAACAGCGATAAATAATGTTAGCTTATTGCTGTTTCGTTTTGCCAATCCCAATACCGACTGTTGCTGAATACCAAGTCTTTTAGCCAATTCAATACTAAAAGCATTTTCACTTAAAATTTTTTCAATAATTTTTCCACTTACTTTCTGCATTCCAATTATATTTTAATATAAATTATTTACTATATTTGTATTGCAAGTACAAAGCAAATATAGATATTATTCTATATATCACCAAAAAATAATGATAACGTTCAATATTACTGATATGACAATCACTGAAAGATTACAGAAGTATATGGTACACAGAAATTTAAATGCAAATAAAATGACGGTAGATGCGGGACTGTCTGTAGGATTAATTGGCAGAGCCATAAAAAAGGGTTCTGGGTTAAATTCTGAAACTATCGAGAAAATCCTTCTTACTTATACCGATTTAAATCCAGAATGGTTTATTTCCGGTAATGGAGAGATGATTAGAACTAACAATCAAACTATAAACAGTAATGGTTCAACAAACAGTGTAAACAGTAATATCAATGGAAATATTAGTGGTAATATAAACATTTCTCATAGTGAGTTTTCCGGTATGATTGAATTGCAAAAAGGTTGTCAAGCACATCAGGCAGAGTTAGCAGATAGATTAAGAGCAAGCCAGGATCAATTAACAGAATGCATGAAGCAGGTCACTTTAGTTCTAGAACTTTTAAAAAAATAAAATGAAAAGAATTATACTTCTAACCTCACTTGTCTTATCGGGAACTTTCTTTGCGCAAAAGAAAAAAACAAGTCTTAACAACTGGCAAAATAAAGACACCGAAACTGCAAAGAAAATTTTTTCGAGATATGGTGAAAAATCAAAATCTGCTGAGGAAATAAAAAAAGAACTTACCAGATCACAAAAAATCATAAAAATTGAAATCATCAACCAGGGGGATTGGGATCAATTAAAAGAAATTTCTTGGTTTCGCTTTGTGAAGGTCAATGACGGAAATTTTGACCAAATAATTTATTCTGAAAATTTAGACTTGATAGCAAATTCCTCTCATACTAATAATTGGAAGGACGAAAATGGAAATGTAAGTTTTAGATCTGTATCTGAACCTCTGAAAATCTCGCAGGAATTCAACGGTAAGAAGAATGAAAAAGGGCAATTGAATACGCCGTTAACAGAAACACAAATCTATGAAACCACCTTGCCAATTTTCTCATTCTCTTTCCAGATTTACACCCACCGAAAAGATAACAACCCAGCGATTTCAACTAATCTGTCAAAAACCATCAATATTTATGCAGACAATAAATTAATTAAAACATTTACATATGCTTACGCAGATTTAAGAAAAGTGAGCGGTATCTCTTTAAAGGACTTCAATGTAAACGAGGCGAAATAATAAAAGCAATAACAATGGAAGTAAAATATCATGCTCAGTTCTTACTTGATAAAGAAAAAGATAAACCTACTGCAAAAATTCGTTATAGAATTAAGTGGGAAGATAATATTGTGGCTTTTAATTTAGGTTATAGGGTAGAAATTGACAAATGGAGCCTCGAAACTCAACGCTGTAAAACCAATACAACGCATGGTGACAAGAGAGTTAGCGCATCAATCATCAATAAAAAAATCAAACAATTTGAATCGGTTTGCGAGAAACTTTTTCGCAAATTCGAAATCGAAAATTCTACACCTGAAAAAGAGAACTTTAAAAACTTGTTTAATCTTGAAATAGGCAAAAAAGCCGTAGTTCTGATTGAACTAGATAAAACTTTGTTTGAACTATTTGATGTTTTTACGAAAGAAGAGTCTTTGCTGAATCTATGGTCTATTAAGACACAGGCAAAAATGAAAACTTTCAAAAAGCATTTGAAAACATTTGATGAAAATCTAAGTTTTAAATCCCTGGATGAAAACAAATTAATAAAATACCAATATTTTTTACAAGATGATCTAAAACTCCAAAACTCCACAGCCTTAAAAAATTTTTCGTTCCTCCGGTGGTTTTTAAGATGGGCGACTAAAAAAGGTTTTAATGAAAACAAAGCATTTGAACTTTTTAAACCGAAGCTCAAAACTATTCAGAAAAAGATAATTTTTCTTACTCAACCCGAGCTAAGTAAATTGAAGAATTTTGACATTCCAAAAGAGAAAAAATATTTAGAAAGGGTGAGAGATGTTTTTATGTTCCAATGTTTTACCGGTTTGAGATATTCGGATGTAGAAAATTTAAAACGAAGTGACATTAAAGATAATTCCATCGAAATAATAACAGTTAAAACTTCTGATAGTTTAATTATTGAACTTAATGATCACAGCAGAGCAATACTTGAAAAATATAAAGATGAAGTATATGAAAAATCTAAAGCTTTGCCAGTGATTAGCAATCAAAAAATGAATGAATATTTACGGGAACTAACGGAATTGGCAGAAATTGATGAACCGATTCGCGAAACCTACTATAAAGGTAATCAGAAATTCGATGAAGTTTCCCCAAAATACGCGCTTATGAGCTCTCACGCCGGGAGACGAACTTTTATCTGCAACGCTTTGGCTTTAGGAATTCCACCGCAGGTCGTGATGAAGTGGACAGGTCACAGTGATTATTCTGCAATGAAGCCCTATATTGATATTGCAGATCAAACTAAAATAAATGCGATGGCAAAGTTTAATATGCTGTAATCTGATTTAATCTGATTTTGTTTCCGGTAGATAATTATGTGATCTGTGAGGTCTCTCTGTGGAATAACACTACAAGAACGTCTTTCGCGAAGCACATGATTAATAATAAATAATGGCTTACCAAAATACTTTTTCTAACTTATCACCGCGAAAATTTTTGCAATGCAGTAAGGATTCAGAAGATGAAATTAAATTTAGCGGGCTGCGGTCCGCTTTTTCATCACAATCTTCAATTAAGTTAAAAATAATTTCCTATATTTGTACTGTTTTACTTTATAATGCAAGGAAATTTAAAAACTTTATTGCTTTCCCTCACACTCGCGTTATTTCTGGCGCCGGGGATTTCCTTAGCCTGCAGTAAAAAGAACAAGCAGATTTTGAAATCAGAGGCTCATGCCGAAACTTTCATTAAACAGTCATTCGCGAAATTTCATCCGTCTTGCGACAGCGGCGATTGCAAAGATGAGTGCTGTCACCCCCAATCTCACAATTGTCAAACGGAAGGATGCTCAGGAAACTGCAGCGGCAACCTTTGCAGTTCTGCTCAGTACACTGTTTTTGCGGACAATAAATTTTTAGAGGATTCTAAAAATGGAATGTCCGGTTACTATGACAAAAATTCTAATTTCTATTATCAGAATCCCCTGTACTCAGGTGGATTCCATACCATTTGGGAACCGCCCAAAATAGGTTAATACCTTCTATTACATCCCGTATTATGTCCGGTCGTGAAGTGTTTTGGCACTTTATCCCTGATTATTTAACGGCGCTGTATTTCCCTTCGAACTGCCACTTCTCCTTTAAGAGTAAATTTCACAAAAGAATTTTCTTTTTTGAGCAAGGACACCTTGAAGATTAGGATCTTCGTAAGCAGTTTCTAAACACGGAGGCTCAAAAATTAACCTATAATCTAAAATTTAATGAAGAATATTCTTTTGGGAATACTCGCTTTTATAGCAGTATTCCTCGTTTCCTGCACCAATACAAAAGCAGAAAATACCCAAATTACCAATGCACAGTTTAAGACGGGCGACATTGTTCCCCACGACCAGGTTTGTATGGTAAACAATGCCTACATGGGCAAAAAACAGCTCGAAGTAAAACATGATGGTAAGACGTATTACGGCTGCTGCGAAAACTGCAAGCTCAGAATCCCGCAGGAAGAAAACGCACGCATGGCCTACGATCCTATATCTCATCAACTCATCGATAAAGCAACCGCTATTATTGCAATCTCCGATAAGAATGATAACGTCGTGTACTTCGAAAATAAAGCAAACTACGAAGCCTTTTTCAATAAAAAATAAATAACCTTTAAACTTATAAAAAAATGAAAACAGTATTATTCAGCCTTTTGGCCATCGGCACATTTGCATTCACTTCTTGTAAAGAAAATAAAGAACAGAAAAGCACCACTGAAACATCCATGCAGCATGACATGAGCACAATGTCCGACAGTGTAGCGATGGACAATATGCCTATGGACGCAAAGGTAACCGTAATCGACGCAAAAAAAACTTCCGCTGATCTTTCGGAACTTTTTTCCCATTACACCCACCTTACATTCGCTTTGTCCGGAGATGATGATAAAGAAGCGGTAAGTGCAGCAAAAGGGATCCTGGCCTCCTTTCCTAAAATAGAAAAGAGCGGGTTTTCCGCTGAACAGAAGAAAGAATTTGCTGACCTCGAATCAAGCATCCGGGAACACGCCGAGCACATTGCAGATAATGCCGGAAAAATTGATCATCAGCGCGAACACCTGGACATAATGAGTGCAGATTTTTACGACCTACTGAAGGATTTCGGAACTCCAAAACCGGTGTACAAAATATTCTGCCCAATGTTTAATGACAACAAAGGAGCATTCTGGCTTAGCGATTCACGTGAGGTGAAGAATCCCTATTACGGCAAAGAAATGCTGTCGTGTGGCGAGGTTCAGGAAAAGATTAAGTGAAAACATACTGAACCATGATTCAAAATTTAATTAAACTGTCCCTCCGCAACAGGTATTTCGTTTTGCTAATTGCAACCGGCCTTTTTATCTGGGGTATTTTTGCGGTAAGGGACAATCCCATCGATGCGATCCCCGATCTGAGTGAGAATCAGGTCATCGTTTTTACAGAATGGATGGGCAGAAGCCCCCAGATTATTGAAGATCAGGTTACTTTCCCACTGGTCAGCAACCTTCAGGGCATTCCTAAAATTAAGAACATCCGGGCTTCTTCCATGTTTGGGATGAGTTTCGTATATGTCATTTTCGAAGATAATGTGGACATCTATTGGGCCAGAACGCGGGTAATGGAACGGCTCAACTATGCCCAGCGTTTACTCCCGCAAGACGTTACGCCTACTCTCGGACCGGATGGCACCGGTGTAGGTCACGTCTTCTGGTACCATTTCGATGCACCCAAAATGGATTTGGGAGACCAGCGCGCCCTCCAGGACTGGTATGTAAAGTTTGCGCTTCAGACGGTTCCCGGTGTGGCGGAAGTGGCCTCCTTTGGCGGTTTCGAAAAACAGTATCAACTCATTGTAGATCCAGTAAAACTGCAATACTATAACGTCTCCCTGATGGATGTGATGAACAAAGTGAAAGCCAACAATAATGATGTGGGCGGACGTAAATTTGAGATGGCCGATATGGCCTACATCATTCGCGGTCTGGGTTACATCAAGAACGTAGCCGATATCGAAGAAATTGCTTTGGGAAATTACAACGGTATTCCCGTGCGGGTCAAAGATATTGGCTCTGTACAGATGGGTGGTGATCTGCGTCTGGGTATTTTTGATGCAGACGGTGAAGGCGAAGTCGTGGGCGGTATCGTGGTGGCACGGTATGGCGAAAATGCGGATAAGGTCATCAACGATGTGAAAGAGAAAATGAAGGATGTAGAAAAAGGCCTGCCCGAAGGCGTCACTTTCAAAACATCGTACGACCGCAGTACTCTGATTGAAGGGGCAATCGACAATATTAAAACCAAGCTGATCGAAGAGATCATCGTGGTCGCCATCATTGTTATTCTGTTCCTCTTTCACTGGCGAAGTGCATTCAGTATCATTATTCAGATTCCGGTCACCATTGCCATCAGCTTTATTCTGCTCAATGCGTTTGGACTTTCATCCAATATCATGTCGCTTACCGGAATTGCACTGGCAATCGGGGTGATCGTAGATAACGGAATTATCATGTCTGAAAATGCGTATAAAAATCTCTCCGATTGGCAGAACCATCATCAAAATAAAAACCCATAACAATGAAAACCAACTGGTTAAAAAATATATTCAGAAAGAAAGATAAGGAGAAAGACAGTTACGTTAAAATTCCCGAAGACATTCGGATGAAGATTATCGAAAAATCATCCTTACAGGTATCCAGAGGCGTATTTTTTTCTACGGTGATTATCGTGGTTTCTTTTCTCCCCGTATTTATGTTGACAGGTCAGGAAGGTAAACTTTTTCACCCCCTGGCGTTTACCAAAACCTTTATCCTGATCGTTGATGCAATCCTGGTGCTTACCCTTGCACCGGTGCTGATCTCCTTTTTTATGAAGGGTAAATTTAAGGACGATAATAAAAACCCAATAAACAGGGGCCTGGAGCGGGTGTACGAACCCATCATTCGCTGGTGCATGGAATGGAAAAAAACGACCCTCGGAATCAATATTCTTGCCCTTCTCATCAGCATCCCTTTAATTATGAACCTCGGCCGTGAGTTTATGCCGCCCTTAGATGAAGGATCTTTGCTCTTTATGCCGGTCACTTTGCCTGATATTTCCAACTCCGAAGCTAAAAGATTACTGCAGGTACAGGATAAAATCATTAAAGGAGTCCCCGAAGTGGATCATGTCCTCGGAAAAGCAGGAAGAGCCAACACAGCGACAGATAATTCACCCATTTCAATGATTGAAACCATTATTTTGTTGAAGCCTCAGGACGAATGGCGCGACGGCCTTACAAAAGATGATCTTATTAATGAATTGAATGCCAAACTGCAGATTCCGGGCGTAACTAATGGCTGGACTATGCCGATTTCCAACCGGATCAATATGCTTTCCACAGGGATTAGAACTGACGTTGGGGTGAAGGTGTATGGACAGAATCTGGATAGTATCGCGGTCCTTTCCGAAAAAATAAAAAAGGAACTCACCGGTATTGAAGGAATAAAAGACATGTACGTAGAACCGATTACCGGCGGAAAATATGTGGATATTGAAGTGAAACGCGAAGAAATAGGAAGATACGGCCTAAGTGTGGATGACGTAAATGCCGTGGTGGAAAGTGCCCTCGGCGGAATGAAACTCACCACCACCGTGGAAGGCCGACAGCGCTTTTCGGTAAACGCCAGATACGGCCAGGATTTCAGAAATAATTTGGAATCTCTGAGAAGACTCCCAATGCAAACGATGGAATTTGGTTCCATCCCCCTGAGTGCAGTGGCCGACGTTCGCCTGACTGAAGGTCCTCCAATGATCAATTCGGAAAACGCAATGTTGCGCGGAACCGTTCTGTTCAACGTGCGTGACCGGGATTTGGGCAGCACCGTAGAAGAAGCACAGAAAAAACTCAACAGCATGGTCACCAAAATGCCCAAAGGCTATTTCGTGGAATGGAGCGGCCAGTATGAAAACCTGATTCGCGGCGAGCAGACCTTAAAGATGATTATGCCCCTCGTATTAATCGTGATCTTTCTTTCCATGTACTTTGCATTCAATTCTTACCGTGAAGCTTTCTTTAATCTCATCAGTATTCCTTTTGCCTTAATCGGCGGTGTCTTTATGATTTCGATTTGGGGCGTCAATCTCTCTGTAGCTGTAGCAGTCGGCTTTATTGCACTGTTCGGACTTGCGGTAGAAACCGGAATTGTGATGGTCATTTACCTGAACGATGCCATGATTCAGCTTATTGCCAAAAATGGAAACTCACGGGAGACCATTACCAATGAAGAACTTCGTGAATATGTAATCAATGGTGCAGCCAAAAGATTAAGACCTAAAATTATGACCGTGTGTGTCACCCTCTTCGGACTTGTACCCATCCTTTGGAGCCACGGCGTGGGAAGTGATATGATGAAACCAATCGTATTACCCATGGTCGGTGGCGTTTTTACTTCGGCAATTCACATCCTTTTGGTAACACCTGTTATCTTTTATATGCAGAAAGAGTGGGAACTGAACAAACTGGGGAAAATCGACGTGCTCGACGCTTCCCATTAATCCTTAAATGATTACAAAATGAAAAAATTCATAATAACAGCAGTACTTGCTTTGCTTTGCACCACCAGTTATGCTCAGCGGATGCCGTTGCCGGCTGTAATGGACAGTATTGCAGCCAACAATCCTGTGGTTAAAATGTATAATGCGGAAGTCCGGTCAATGGACGCTGCAGCCAAAGGCGCAAGAAGCTGGATGCCACCAACCGTTGGAGCCGGGTTGTTTATGACACCTTATAATCCAAAACTCTGGCAACGCGATGGCGACATGCTCGGCATGGGTTCCGTAGCAGTTTCTGTGGAGCAGATGTTTCCCAACAGAAGGAAACTTGATGCCAACGAAAATCTGATGAAGGCAATGTCTTCTGTAGAAAAGGAAAAACTCTATGCCAACCTCAATGAAAACTTTCAGGATGCGAAAAAACTATATTACAGTTCAATCGTCCTGGATAAAAAGCTGAAGGTCGTAAAGGAAAACGAAAAGATGCTGGATTTCATGATCAGAAACGCCGAGATCCGGTACAAAAACGGACTCGGTAAAATATCAGCCTATTACAAAGCGAAAGCTGCGCTTGGCAGTTCCAAAAACATGCAGCTCATGTACGAGAACGACCTTAGGGTGAACCGGATTCGTCTAAATGCCCTCATGGGAAGAGACGCGCTCGCACCGCTGGAGATTGAACCGGAATACAACCTGAATGACTATTCTCTCGATACTTTTGGTCAGGATCTCTTTTATCAGAACAGAAGTGATCTTCGCGGCATTGATAAGGAAATTAATATTGCCAAACTGAAACAGGATCTGGAAAAACAGAATCTAAAGCCGGAATACGGAGTGAAGTTCGAAAACATGTTCGGTTTCGGCGGCCAACCCATGCAGTTTTCCCTTATGCTGATGGCAAAGCTGCCTTTCGTGTCCTGGGCTTCAGGCATGAGTAAAGCCAATATTGAAAGCCTGAAACTGAAAGAAGAAGCCTTGCAGGCACAGAAAGAAATGATGGTAAACGAATACAGTGGAATGGCCTACGGAATGCGCAATGAACTGGATCTGAATAAAAATCAGCTCAAACTCTATGAAGACACCATCATTCCGGCCTTAAAAAACAACTACAAATCCATGCAGTTGGGCTACGAGCAGAATACGGAAGAACTCTT
Source organism: Kaistella palustris DSM 21579 (assembly GCF_000422265.1). Taxonomy (GTDB): domain Bacteria; phylum Bacteroidota; class Bacteroidia; order Flavobacteriales; family Weeksellaceae; genus Kaistella; species Kaistella palustris. The sequence goes on along the minus strand of NZ_AULL01000012.1, from coordinate 277,865 downwards.
CATGTTGTATGATGCCTGGGAACAGCTGAATATGACCCAGTTGGAATATTTCGATATCCTTACCAAAGCACTGCAGACGCAAACTGAAATTGACCGCTTAATTGAAAGAAGATGAGAAAGCTAATAATGTACACCATGCTTTTGTTGGCTTTAACGGCCTGTGATAAAGTGAAGTTCTGGGAAGATAAGCACACAGCAGAGGCGGCAATGCACACCTACACTTGTCCGATGCATCCGGAAATAATCTCAGACAAACCCGGTCAGTGTCCCAAATGCGGTATGGATCTGGTCCTGAAAGATGCTCCTGCTAAAAAGGAAGAAGGGATTAAACTCGACGATTTGCTGAAACCCACCAATGAATTTGTCGTCTCGGAATTGCCGGTCGTAAATTTAAAAAAGGAAAATATTCCCACCACCGTTGATGCTTTAGGGACGGTGGAATACGACACGCGGCAGATTGGCAGTATTTCGTCCCGCGTAGCTGGAAGGATCGAAAAACTCTATGTGCGGTACAAATACCAGAAAGTGTCCAAAGGGCAGCGTATTTTAGATATATACAGCCCGGAACTGTTAACCGCGCAGCAAAACCTGCTCTTTGTTCTGAAAAATGACCGCTCAAACAAAACAATGATCGATGCCTCACGGCAGAAACTACTTCTTTTGGGAATGCCTGCTTCACAGATTCAGAAAGTTATCCAGAGAGGAAAACCTGATCTCACAATTCCGGTTTTCAGCAATTACAGCGGACATATTCAGCAAGCAGGAGCGGCAGGAAGCATGGGACCCGCACAGCAACCCGCACCGGAAATGGAGGCTACCAGTGCGGTGACCGCTGAATTACCGCTGAAGGAAGGAATGTACCTGCAGAAAGGACAGAATATTTTCAGTGTCTATAATCCCAACAGAACCTGGGCCCTGATCAATATTTTTTCTGAAGATATTGGCTTGGTCAGCAAAGGACAGTCTGTAATGGTCATTCCGGAATCCAATCCGAACAGCCGCTTCAAAGGAACCATAGGTTTTATTGAACCCTTTTTCAGGCAGGGCAGCAAAACCGTAACGGCGCGCGTCTATTTTGATAATTCCACCGCAAAAATTCCTGTTGGAAGTCAGGTTAAAACGGAGATTATGAGCCACAATAGAATGGCAGACTGGCTTCCGAAATCAGCGGTGGTTTCATTGGGCATTGATAAAATCGCGTTCAAAAAAGTAGAGGGCGGTTTTATTGCCCATAAAGTTGTTACTGGCGCTGTGGTAGGGGATAAAATTCAGATCATAAGTGGTTTGCTTCCTGAAGATGGTGTTGCGGAAAACGCACAGTACCTTATGGACAGCGAAAGTTTCATAAAAATTAACAGATAAAAATTGATAAGATGAAATTCAATATTTTAATGTTGGCCTTGCTGGTTTTTCTTTACTCCTGTAAAAAGGAAGAAGATCCTCATGCGGGTCACGATATCTATTACACCTGTTCCATGCACCCACAGGTGGTATCTGACAAACCGGGAAAATGTCCCATTTGTCACATGGATTTGGTACCGGTGGAGAAGAAAAAGAACGCGGATCCCAATGAACTCATCCTGAATGACGAACAGATTAAATTAGGAAATATAAAGACACTCGCGCTTTCTGACGGTTCCATGGCCGATAAACTCACGCTTACCGGAACACTCAATTTTAACCAGTACCAGATGCAGGCGGTCAGTTCCAGAGTAATGGGCAGAGTTGAACGTTTGTATTATAAAAACATTGGCGATTTTGTTCCGAAGGGGGCGCCGCTGGTCGATATTTACAGTGAAGAACTCAACAATGCAAAGCAGGAATATCTGCTGGCACTGGAAAGACGAAAACTTTTCGTCGGCAATACATCCATTGATTTCGATCAGTTGCTCCAAAGTTCCCGTAACAAGCTTTATTTATGGGGAATGTCGGAAAACCAGATCAAACAATTGGAAAAATCAGGAAAAGCTACGCCTACCACTACCGTGTTCAGCAATGCAGCCGGGTACATCACCGATCTCAGCATTGCCGAAGGCGATTATCTTGCCGAAGGTGGCACCATCGTGAATCTGGCAGATCTTTCATCGCTGTGGGCGGAGGCGCAGGTTTATTCTTCTCAAATGTCACTCCTTCAGAAAGACAGCAAAGTCACGGTGTATATACCGGATATGGATAATTTGAAGATTAATGGGAAGATCGATTTTACAAACCCTGAAATAAGCGCCTCCAGCAGGATAAATCTGGTTCGCATTTCCGTGCCCAACAAAGGAAACCTGCTGAAACCCGGAATGCCGGTATATGTTCTGGTGGAAAACAAATCCCGCGATGGTCTTTCAATGCCTGTGGATGCGGTAATCAGGGATGGTAAATCCTCCACGGTCTGGGTGAAAACCGCGAAGAATACCTTCGTAAACAGAATGGTGGAAACGGGTCTGGAATATGAAGACAGAATTGAAATCACCTCTGGAATTAAAGCAGGTGACGAAGTAGTGGTTTCGGGGGCCTACCTGCTAAACAGTGAATACATATTCAAGAAAGGAGTCGATCCAATGGCGGGTCACGATATGAGCACCATGTAATATGAGAAAATTGAATATCATAGGTTGGCTGTCGGTGATCGTGGTGGCGGTTGTATTAGCCATTCACTTCATACCGGTGGAGCGTAATGTCTCCACCGTTCCGGCAGGTCAAAGTTTTGAAAGAACCGAAAAGGTGCCCGCCAACGTGGCTGCAATACTTAAAGTTTCGTGTTATGACTGTCATTCCAATAACACCCGCTATCCGTGGTATTCGGAATTGCAGCCAGGAGCATCGTTTATGGCTCAGCATATTAAAGAAGGCAAAGAAGAACTCAATTTTGATGAGTTCAATGATTATTCAAAAAGACGTAAAAAAGCGAAAATAAAAAGCATCATCAGCCAGATTGAAAAAGACGAAATGCCCTTGAAATCGTACCGCATGATGCACGGAGGTTTCAACTTATCAACAAAGGACAAAAAGGAGCTGCTCGATTTTTTTAATAAACTTAACTAACTTTTAAAAACGCAAAATATGGAAAATTCACAACACAGCCACAAAGTTTCTCGGAACCATGACGCCTCGGGGGAAACTCATTCTACACAGAATACGGATTCAAAAAAAGAAGATGGGCAAATGGGTCATAGCGGCGCATACAAAAAACTTTTTTGGATGCTTCTGATTTCCTTTGTATCGATGTTTATTTTAATGTATGCGATGGTCGATCGGTTAGCCAACGTAATTCCCAATATCAATCAGTTTTATATGGCCGGGCTCATGGCTTCTCCTATGTTGATCATCGAACTGCTGTTAATGGGAAAGATGTATCCCAATAAAAAATTCAACAAAGTCCTGATAGGTGTCGGTGTGTTGTCGATGGTGCTGTTTTGGTCTGGCATTCGGCAGCAGACCGCCGTTGGAGATATGCAGTTCTTAAAGTCAATGATCCCGCATCACGCCGGTGCAATCTTGATGGTTGAAGAAAGTAATTTAGTTGATCCGGAAGTCAGAAAATTGGGCGAGGAAATTATCAAAGCACAGGAGGAAGAAATTGCTGTCATGAGGGCGAAAATTAAGGAACTTCAAACCCGGAAGTAATCTCAAATAGCAGAATTGAACGCAAAAAAATTAAATTATGAAAAAATACACCTGTCCCATGCATCCCCAGATATTGAAGGACGAACCGGGGAAATGTCCGCTCTGCGGAATGAACTTAATTCCATTGGGAGGAACGGCTCAGGCTGTAAAAGAGCAGCACGGCCAACATCATCAGAATCATGATCATCACACAGAATTAGAAGGTTCTGGGGCGGGATTTGACAAACATGCGGGTCATCATACACCGGATTTCCTGAAGAGATTCTGGATTACACTGGTGCTTTCTGTTCCGGTGCTGCTGCTTTCACATATGATTCAGCAGTGGCTTGGTTTCACCATAGTTTTTCAAGGCGATAAATACGTGCTGTTGGTTTTAGGAAGTATTATTTATTTCTACGGTGGAATGCCTTTTTTAAAAGGGTTTTTGGGTGAAGTGAAAGCCGGAGCTATTGGGATGATGACGCTCGTTGCTTTGGCTATTACTGTAGCTTATGTCTATTCCGTTGCAGTCGTATTCGGGCTGCCGGGCATGGATTTCTTTTGGGAGCTCGCCACCTTAATCGTCATCATGCTGCTTGGCCATTGGCTCGAGATGCGTTCACAGATGGCTGCTTCAAAAGCGTTGCAATCTCTAGTTGCCTTACTACCAAATGACGTCACCGTCGAGCAGAACGGAAGTCCGGTTAAAATAAAACTGGAACAGCTGAAAAACGGAGATACCGTAATCATAAGACCGGGCGAAAAAGTCGCCGCAGACGGTCTGATTGTCGAGGGCAGTTCCTATTTGAATGAAAGTATGCTTACCGGAGAAAGTGTTCCTGTAAGAAAAGAGTCCGGCGGAAAGGTAATCGCAGGGGCTATTAACGGAGACGGGGCTTTAAAGATAAAAGCAACAGGGGTTGGAAAGGATTCGTACCTCAATAAGGTCATAAATTTGGTTCAGGATGCGCAGGCAGCAAAGTCGAACACTCAGAATCTGGCGGATAAAGTAGCCAAATGGCTTACTATAGTAGCAATTGTGGTGGGAGTAGGAACTTTCGCTTACTGGTACATCACCATGGGAGATTTGGCTTTTGCTCTGGAACGGATGGTAACGGTAATGGTAACGGCCTGCCCTCATGCTTTAGGAGTGGCAATTCCTTTGGTTGTGGCCATTTCCACTACGCTTTCAGCTACAAATGGTTTACTCATCAGAAACCGTACAGCTTTTGAAACAACCAGGAACTTATCCACCATAATTTTCGATAAAACCGGCACCCTTACGAAAGGTTCCCACACCGTGCAGAAAATCATTCCTCTAACGGAACACTATTCGGCAAACGATTTACTCCAGTATGTAGCGGCAGTGCAGCAGAATTCCGAACATCATATTGCAAAGGGAATCATGCAGACCCTCGCCGAAAAAAAACTGGACTTATGGAAGTCAGACAATTTCCGCTACATGCAGGGAATTGGAGTTACAGGAATGGTAAGTGGTAAATCGGTAGTCGCGGCCGGTCCTAATTATTTTGTTCAAAACAATAAACAGGTACCTGCCATTCCGGAAGAAATCAACCAGGATGCAGAAACAGTGAACTTTATTCTGATTGATGACGTGCCCGTGGGTATTGTTTCTTTAGCAGATACAATTCGCGAAGGCGCAAAAGAAGCCATTGACCAATTACGCAGCATGAACATTAAATCATTCCTGCTTACAGGCGATAACGAAAAGGTAGCGGCAGCGGTGTCGAAGCAGTTAGGGATGGATGGATATTTGGCCAATGTACTTCCGCACCACAAACAGGAAAAAGTAAAAGAATTCCAGGACAAAGGAGAAATCGTTGCCATGACAGGAGACGGCGTAAATGATGCACCGGCTTTGGCAGCAGCAGATGTAGGCATTGCAGTTGGCAGTGGAACTGATGTTGCTGCCGAAACCGCAGATATTATTCTGGTCAACAGTGACCCTCGTGACGTCGTGAAAATGATAGATTTTGGAAAGAAAACCTACAGCAAAATGATTCAGAATCTCGTATGGGCAGTGGGCTACAACGTCGTGGCTATTCCACTTGCTGCAGGTGTTCTGTATCCCACATTTGTCCTGAGTCCCGCCATGGGCGCAGTGCTGATGAGTGTCAGCACCATCGTGGTCGCACTTAATGCAAGTTTGTTAAAAATTAAATAATCACAAGATGAAATATATATTTTCGCTCTTTCTATTTATGGCAATGTCCATAAACAGTTATTCACAGAGCACCAAAACTGTGTACACCTGCCCGATGCATCCGCAGGTCGTGAAATCAGCACCCGGTAACTGCCCTATATGCGGAATGAGTCTGGTGAAGAAAACCGTTGCCGTAAAAAAGCCACAGGCGAAGCCAGCACCCGTGGTGAAGAAACCACAACCGGCTCCCGCTCCCGCCAAAAAGGCAGCAGTAAAAAAGGTGACACCTCCGAAAGCTAAGGCCATTCCTGCAAAAGCAGTGGCGAAACCTGCAGCTAAGCCGAAAGCGGCGGTCAAAAAACCTACGGCACCCAACGTTAAAGCTGCTGCAAAAGCAACCGATTCAGTACCCGTGCATCAACACGTGGAGCCTAGGACGGACGCCGCTCAGAAAGAAATGGTGCACAAAACGTTTACCTGTCCGATGCACCCCGAAGTGGTTTCTGATAAACCCGGAAAGTGTCCGAAATGCGGGATGAACCTCGTCCCAAAAAACGAAAGTGAGCAGCACACTGCCCCAGTCAATAAACAGGCAGATCCCACTTCAGATAATCATCAGCATGAAGCTACGCAAAAAAAATATACCTGTCCGATGCACCCCGAAGTGAGTTCAGATCAACCGGGCAAATGTCCGAAATGTGGAATGAACCTGGTGCTTAAGGAAGATCATTCAAAAATGGATCACAGCAAAATGAATATGGAAAGTATGGATTCAACAAAACCTGTTTTGCCGCTTCCAAAAATTAAATATACTGACGAAAAAAAGAAAACCTATCACCTGTATGTAAAAGATACGCTCGTGAATTATGCCGGAAAACAAAAAAGAGCAATCGCAGTTAATGGACAGATTCCCATGCCTACGCTGAACTTTACTGAAGGAGATATCGCAGAAATTGTGGTTCATAATTTAATGGATGAAGAAACTTCCCTCCACTGGCACGGCCTGCATTTGCCGAATAAAGAAGATGGCGTTCCATGGCTTACCCAAAAACCAATTCCGCCCCATTCTATCTATACCTATTCTTTTCCGATTATCCAGAGCGGAACGCATTGGTACCATTCGCATTCCGGCCTTCAGGAACAGATTGGGATGTACGGATCTCTTATTCTGGAAAAACGGAATGAAGATCCCACCTACCGGAAAGGAATTGATGATCTTCCCACTGTAAACCTGATATTAAGTGAATGGACAAACATAAATCCTAACAATGTTCAACGAATGTTACGAAACGCAAATGATTGGTTTGCCATCAAAAAACATACTACACAAAGTTATTCCGAAGCCATTAAAGAAGGTCATTTCAAAACAAAGCTCACCAACGAATGGAAAAGAATGCTTGCAATGGACGTTAGTGATGTATATTACGACCGCTTTTTAATTAATGGAACCTGGGATCAGCAACTGTCACAGTTTAAAACAGGTGATAAAGTTCGGTTGAGAATTTCTAATGCAGGAGCTTCCTCTTACTTTTGGCTTACCTATGCAGGCGGCAAAATCACTGTCGTGGCAAACGATGGAAACGATATTGTTCCCGTGGATGTAGATCGTTTAATAGTTGGGGTTTCAGAAACCTACGATGTGGTGGTTACCATTCCTCAAAAGGATCTTTCTTACGAGTTTATGGCAACCCCCGAAGACCGTACAAAATCGGTGTCTGTTTTTCTCGGTGAAGGTAAAAAAGAGCTGGTTGCACCCCTACCGAAACTGAAGTATTTCGAAGGAATGAAAATGATGAACGATATGATGGATATGAACGGAAATATGAAGGATATGGGCATGAACATGAGCCTGCAGAAAATGGATATGAACAGTGTGATGTATCCGGAAGTTACGGGAGACGGCAAAGCCGAAGATCATTCAGAAATGCAGATGGTCGACGATCATTCCGTGCACAACATGAGCAGTTCGGAAATCACCACGCTCAACTACAATATGTTAAAATCTCCTTATGACACCTCACTCCCTAAAAAAGCGCCGGTTCGCGAAATGACTTTTACCCTCACGGGAAATATGAACCGTTACGTTTGGAGTATGGATAACAAGGTCCTGGCCGAAAGTGATAAAATACTGGTAAAAAAAGGAGAAGTTTTACGCCTCAAACTCGTTAATAATTCCATGATGAGGCATCCGATGCACCTTCATGGTTTCGATTTCCGTGTAATCAATGACAATGGAGTACAGTCTCCACTGAAAAATGTATTGGATATCATGCCGATGGAAAGCGATATCATTGAATTTGAAGCAAAAGAAGACGGAGATTGGTTTTTCCACTGCCATATCCTATACCACATGATGGCAGGAATGAACCGTGTTTTTGCCGTTGGCGACTATCAGAATCCTGAACTGCCTGATAAAAATGCCGCCTACAAAAAGCTTCAGCGCGAAAGCAACATGCTTCACTTATTTGCAGAAAATGATTTTGCGTCTAATGGTAATGATGGCCAGGTGATGGTTCACAATACCAGATGGAATATAGGAACCGAATGGCGTTTGGGCTATAACGGTGAACATGGCTACGAAGTAGAAACACATATCGGAAGATATGTAGACCGAATGCAGTGGTTCATGCCGTTCGTTGGCTTTGATTACCGATACAGAACAATGGGCAGTCACGAAATTGAAAAAAATATCTTCGGACAGAAAAACACCAAAAACAAAAGAGCCACCTTTTCTGCTGGTTTTGTTTACACGCTGCCAATGCTCGTTAATTTCCAAACCGAGATTTTTACGGACGGTATTGTAAGGTTACAGTTGTCCAGAGAAGATATTCCGTTATCACCTAGAATGCGCGGTGCATTTATGGTAAATACTGATAAAGAATATATGGCTGGTTTAAAATATATTTTAACCCGAAACGTCGCAATTTCTACTCACTATGACAGTGACATGGGATGGGGAGCAGGATTTACTCTAACTTATTAAAAAGTGTTTACTTAATATTTAAAATTAACAGAAAGGTGCGGCAAGGCGCCTTTTTGTTTTTTATAGTTTTTTAACGCTTTCTGTATTTGTAACAAACAATTAAGAAATACCAATATATATCTGCCAATTGCATAATTGTTAAAAAACAATGAACGAAAGAAATGTCTTTTTCAATTTTTTCCTATATTTGCACCGTGCGTCCACTGTCCTTAATACTCGCAATATTTTTTGCATTCCTTCTCACTGCTCCGTGCGGTGATGTTTCTGCCCGATCTAAAGATAGGCAATCGACAGTTCAACACGACAAAAATTCCGAAAAACAACAACATTCAGATAATTGTACTCCCTTTTGCACCTGCAATTGTTGTGGGGCACAGTTAAGCGTAGTGAGTGTAAAACTTTTGATCTTCCCAGAAGACGCACCCATTTATTCAGAAAAAATCAATTCTTACCATTCATTATTCCAACCTGGAATTCCTTCCGGCATTTGGCAACCCCCTCAATTAGGTTAGTAAATTAAGCAAAAAAGCATGTCTTTTTTGTAAAACTGCATTTCACTAAGAAAATGCTGTCATTTTACGTTTTAATCTAATTTATTTTTCCGATGCTAAATAAAATCATTGAATTTTCTATTAAGAATAAGCTAGTGGTGGGAATATTTACCATAGCTTTAATTATATGGGGCGTTATGTCCCTTCGAACTCTTCCGATAGATGCCGTCCCGGATATTACAAATAATCAGGTGCAGGTCATAACATTAAGTCCATCATTGGCAACCCAAGAAATAGAACAGTTTATCTCTTACCCTATTGAACAAACGATGTCCACTATTCCTGAAATTCAGGAAGTAAGATCTATTTCTCGATTCGGTTTGTCCGTTGTCACAATTATCTTTCATGATGATATTGATATTTACTGGGCTCGTCAACAAGTTTCTGAACGACTTCCTGAAGCCAAAAGTTCTATTCCTGCTGGTCTTGGCAATCCTGAAATGGCACCAGTTTCCACGGGGTTAGGCGAAATTTACCAATATACCGTACATGCTAAACCAGGTTTTGAGGATAAATATGATGCTACAAAATTGCGTACAATTCAAGATTGGATTATTAGAAAACAACTTTTAGGTACACCCGGAATTGCCGAAGTAAATAGTTTTGGTGGTTACCTTAAGCAGTATGAAATAGCATTAAACATAAATCAATTAAGGAGTTACAATTTATCTATATCTGATGTTTTCACAGCGCTTGAAAAAAACAACCAGAATACGGGTGGATCATACATTGATAAGAAACCCAATGCCTATTTTATTAGAAGCGAAGGATTAATCACAAGCCTTGCCGATATAGAACGAATTGTGGTCAACAATTCAGAAAATGGTTTACCTATTACCATTAGAGATGTCGCAAAAGTTCAGTTTGGAACTGCTACACGCTACGGCGCACTTACCCGAAACGACAAGGAAGCGGTGGGAGGAATAGTTATGTTGTTGAAAGGGAGCAATGCTTCTGAAGTAGTTGGAAAAGTAAAGGAAAAAATTGACCAAATACGAAAAACTTTACCCGAAGGTGTTGAAATAGAACCCTTTCTAGACAGGAGTGAATTTGTGGACAGAGCAATGAGTACCGTTCAAAAAAATTTAGTAGAAGGTGCTTTAATCGTAATATTAGTTCTAGTTCTTTTCCTTGGCAATATTCGATCAGGCTTAATTGTGGCTTCCGTAATACCTTTAGCGATGCTCTTTGCGGTCTCCATGATGAAAGTTTTTGGCGTATCGGGAAACTTAATGAGTCTTGGTGCAATAGATTTTGGATTGATTGTGGACGGCGCAGTGATTATTGTGGAAGCAACTATGCACCAGTTAGCAAGGCAAAAAGCAGGAAAAATTTCGCAGGTAGAAATGGATACACAGGTTTCAGGTTCTGCAAAAAAAATGATGAACTCAGCAGCTTTTGGTCAATTAATTATTTTGATAGTTTATTTGCCAATATTAGCTTTGGTAGGAATTGAAGGCAAAATGTTCCGCCCGATGGCACAAACAGTTTCCTTCGCAATATTTGGAGCATTGATTCTTTCGCTAACCTACGTTCCAATGATCAGTTCACTTTTATTAAGTAAAAATATTACTCATAAAAGGAACTTTTCCGATAAAATGATGGATAAATTTCAGAGCGCTTATAATCCTTTAATTAATGGTGCGCTTCGATTTAAGATGGCTGTACTCATTATTGCAATTGCATTACTAGGAGTGTCGGTAGTCATTTTTAATTCTCTAGGAGGCGAGTTTTTGCCAACATTGGAAGAAGGTGATTTTGCAGTGGAAACAAGATTGCTTGTGGGAAGTTCCTTGGATCAAACTGTAGAAAAAATAGAACAGGCATCCAGTTTATTAATGAAAACTTATCCGGAAGTAAAAGAAGTGGTGGGAAAAATTGGCGCATCTGAAATCCCTACAGACCCAATGCCGATTGAGGCTACAGATATTACTATTTTATTAAAACCTAAAAATGAATGGACTAGTGCAGATACCCGCGAAGAATTAGCGGAGAAAATGCAGAAAACTTTAGAGCAGGTTCCGGGTGTTACTTTCGGTTTTTCTCAACCCATACAACTGCGAACCAACGAATTAATTTCTGGAGTAAGACAAGATGTGGGTATCAAGATTTTTGGTGATGATTTAGAAACACTTTCAGATTTAGCAAAGAAAATCGGTGCGCTAATCCCATCAATAGATGGTGCGGAAGATTTGTATATAGAACAGGTAAGTGGTTTGCCGCAAATTTCCATAAAATTGAACAGAGATAATATTGCGCGATATGGATTTAATGTTGAAGAAATAAATAACGCGATAAATACCGCATTTGCTGGTGGTATTGCAGGTACTGTCTTCGAAGGTGAGAAACGTTTTGATCTCGTTGTAAGACTAGAACATGACGAAAGACAAAGTATAGAAGATGTAAAAAGGCTTTTTGTAACATCCAGTAGTGGAAATCAGGTTCCTTTGGAGCAGCTCGCAGACATCAGTTATCAACTTGCACCTAACCAAATACAACGTGAAGATGCCAAAAGACGAATTATTGTTGGCTTTAATGTTCGGGGTAAAGATATTGCCTCGGTAGTAAAAGATGTTCAGGCGAAGATTGACCAGAAAATAAAAATGCCAACAGGTTATTTCATAACCTATGGTGGTCAATTTAAAAATCTTGAAGAAGCCAATAAAAGATTGTCAATTGCTGTACCTGTAGCATTGGGGTTAATTCTCTTATTGCTCTATTTTGCATTTGGATCTATAAAATATTCATTATTAATTTTTACAGCAATACCGATGTCTGCCATAGGAGGAATATTAGCTCTCTGGTTACGAGGTTTGCCATTTAGTATTTCTGCTGGTGTAGGTTTTATTGCCTTATTCGGTGTCGCGGTTTTAAATGGAATCGTTTTAATAACGGAATTCAATCAACTTAAAAAACAAGGTATGAAAGATGTAAAACAGAGAATACTTGCAGGAACTGCCATAAGATTGAGACCAGTATTAATGACGGCTACCGTAGCTTCATTAGGGTTTTTACCAATGGCATTAGCAACCGGTGCAGGTGGGGAAGTACAGAAACCATTGGCAACGGTTGTTATTGGCGGATTAATTACAGCAACTTTTCTTACATTGGTGCTTTTACCAGTGCTTTACGCTTACGCTGAGAATATAAAACCTTCTGGATGGAAAAGGAAAAAATCAAAAATTGTGGGTACAACAACCGTAATTCTCTTATTTCTTTTTTCGGGATTAAATAATGGAGTAAAAGGTCAAATCTCAACGAACTCATCTGCATCTTTAAATGTAATAGATTTGAATTCGGCAATTAATGCCTCAATAGAATCTAATCCAAATACCAGAATTGCTCGATTGGGTGAAGAATACCAATCTGCATTAAAAGGATCGGTCAGAGATTATGGCAAAACCAACATTAACCTAACTTTTGGACAGTACAATAGTCTTATTGCTTACGATAATAATATTACCATTAGCCAAAACATTCCGAATCCGATTTATTTGAAAAGATTGACAGAGCTTGCAGATGCTAATATAAATGCATCGCGAATGCAGGCAGGTATCTATAAAAATCAGATTACGTATCAGGTAAAAAGTATATACTACAGTTTACTTTACAGAAAAGAGCAGAAAAAGCTGAATGAAGATTTAATTACGCTCTATGAGAAAATACTTCGTGCTGCAGATATAAGATTTAGAACTGGAGAAACTAATATTTTAGAAAAATACAATGCGAACACTAGATTGCAGGAAGCAATTTCTCAAAAATTGCAGACTGAAGAATATATAAAAATTCATTTGGAGCAATTGAAAAGATATACCGCAAACCAAACCATCGAAGATATCGCGGATAATACTCTTACCGAAAAGTTTTTAGATCTTTCTGCAGATGGAAAAATGTTTAATAAAAATCCAGACTTGCTTGCTTTGAAGAGCCAAATAGAAGTTGCTAAAGAAGAAATAAGGGTTGAAAAAAGTAAACTGCTGCCAGATTTTAGTGTGGGTTATTTTAATCAATCTTTAGTGGGTAATTTTGAGAAAAATGGGGTCTCGAAGTTTTATGGAGTTGGTAAAAGATTTCAAGGTGTAGAACTGGGAATAAGCATACCTATTTTTGCAAAGGCGCAGAAGGCAAAAATAAAAGCCGCCGAAATTCATCAGGAGTTGCAGGAAGCACAGGTAGATGCATTTTCTTTCAGTCTTTCCCAGCGAGGTTCTACATTGCTTTCTGATCTAAAACGATTGCAAATACAGATTGACTTTTACCGAGAAACAGCATTGCCACAAGCAAAGTTGCTCATTTCCAAATCACAGCGCGCCTTTGAGGTGGGTGAAATGGACTATTATCAAGTGAGTCAATCCATTAATAATGCAGTAGAAGTTCAAAAACAGTACATCGAAAGTTTAAATCAATACAATCAAATAGCCATAGAATTAGAATTAATTTCTGGTTTATAATAAATAATCAAAGTTCAAAAATCATGAATAAATCAAAATATTTATATATCATCGTCTTAAGTTTTTTGTTATCAGCTTGTAATTCCGATAAAAAGGAAGAAACTACTGTAACTGCAAATGTAGAAGTTCCACACGATGCAAATAGTGTAGAATTCAGTGAAGCACAGTATAAAAGTGTCGGTATGGAATTGGGAAACATTACCAATACCAATTTATCCAATTACATAAAAGCCTCTGGTGCCATTGAAGTTCCACCACAAAATTTGACGAGCATCACCTCTTCTTTTGGAGGTCATGTAAAATCAATGAATGTGATTGAAGGAAAATACATTGGAAAAGGAACAGTAGTAGCAACCATAGAAAACCCAGAATTTCTACAAATTCAGCAGGACTACATGGAAAGCAATAGCCAGATGTCCTATTTAAGACAAGATCTCGCACGGCAAAAAGAATTAGTAAAAGAAAATATTGCAGCCCGAAAATCTCTACAACGTGCACAAAGCGAGTACAATAGTATGGCATCAAGAGTTGCCGGACTAAGAGCGAGATTACAAGTTGCCAATATTAATCCAGCATCTGTTGCAAAAGGAAATATCTCTTCCCGTGCAAATATTTATGCACCACAAAGTGGATATGTAACGAAAGTTTATACTAATATCGGCAAATACGTTGGGACTAATGAGGTGGTGGCAGACCTTGCAAATACAAGTAATATGATGGTCAAAGTGCAAGTTTTTGAAAAAGATATTGCAAAAATAAAAGAAGGGCAAACCATTCGCTTTCAGGCTACAGGTGATAGCGAAGAAAAGATTGCAAAAGTTTATTTAATAGGAAAAGACATACACACCGACAGAACTGTAGATGTTTTAGCGCGAATTCAAAACGTCTCTCAAAATATTTTACCCGGAATGTTTGTAAATGCCATTATAGAACTTGGTTCTGCACAAACACCCGCATTGCCAGATGCTGCAATTGTAGGATCGGGAGGTAAAAATTTTATTTTTATTTTAGAGAAAACAGTAGAAAAATCTAAAGACAAAGATGGGACAGAAAAAGAAAAACAATATATCTTTCGCAAAGTAGAGGTGCAAACAGGTGTAAGCGAAAATGGTTTCACAGCAGTTACTTTGCCTGAAAAATTTAATGAATCCAGTAAAGTGGTTTTAAAAGGTGCCTATGATCTGCTTTCCAAAATGAATAATATGGAAGAAGAGGAATGATAATAAAAATCTAAAAAAATAAGGAAATGATCAGCCTTTCAAACATTTTATTATTCGCACTTATTCCTGTCGCCACTATGCTGATAGGAGGTGGAATTGCCATCTTTAAACAGCCATCGGGTAATGTGCGGAGTTTAATACTTCATTTCGCAGCAGGCGTAGTTTTTTCTGTAGTCGCAGTAGAAATTTTACCTGACGTAATAAAAATCCATAAAGCAGTGCAAACCATTATTGGCTTTGCACTGGGTTTTTTACTGATGATTTTTGTAAAAAAATTAACATCCAAAAGTGACACAATAGAAAATTCCTCTGGCAATATTCCGTGGGGTTTATTAATAGCGATTGGCGTAGATATTTTTATCGATGGTTTACTTCTGGGTATTGCTTTTCATGTAGGTAATACAGCGGGAATACTATTGGCAATTGCTTTAAGTTTAGAGTTGTTATCCTTAGGTATCGCTACGGCTACCGAATTAGGGAGCAAAAATTTCTCTAATGGGAAAAAAATATTTTGGATCGGAATTTTAGCCTCACTATTCTTTATAAGTTCGCTTCTGGGGGCTACACTTCTTAATAATTTGAGCCACGGTGCGATGGAAATCGTGTTGTCTTTTGGCCTTGCAGCCTTACTATTTTTAGTTACCGAAGAATTACTGAAGGAAGCACACGAAGAAAGGGAAACCGTTTGGCATACTGCCGCATTTTTTGGTGGATTTTTATTATTTATGATTTTAGGAATGTACGCATAGAGGATGATATTTAATAATTTTCATAAAGCATTAATATCTAGTAGTTATTTTTAATAAATTTTAGAATGAACGCAATAGAGGAAAAATTAACTAAGAATGGCATTCGACCAACGGCAATGCGACTTTTGATCTATCAATTTATGGCGAAAACTAAGGTCGCTGTAGCACTCACAGATATTGAAAATAACTTTGCAAAAGCGGAAAGAACGACACTATTTAGAACACTAAAAACCTTTGAAGAAAAAGGAATTGTGCATCAAGTAGAAGATGGTACGGGAATATTTAAATATGCACTATGTGAACCGGGATGTAATTGTGCAATCAACCAAGATTTGCACTTGCATTTTCATTGCAATATTTGTAATGAAACCATTTGTCTGACGGAATATAAAATACCAACTATTAATCTGCCCGAAGGTTATATCTCAGAGGATGCGAATTTAGTGGTAAAGGGAATCTGTGAAAAATGCAGCGGTCAATAAATGCACTTCTGTTGCATCCTCTAAATAATTAATTTGCGCAAACTTTAAATGCCCCTTTTCCCAAACAATATAAAATTTTTAAAACATATTTAATAAATCGATAATATAATGAGAGATAAAAAACCACATATCCACATCTACGACGAAAACGGCAATCAGCTCTGCTGCACACCTCAGGAAGGAAAAATATATAAAGACGCGGGGGCTGAGAACTTATTAGAAGAATCCTGCTGTGCGACCACAGATAAGGCATACAAAACTCAAAAGAAATCACCTCTTAAAAATAAGGTGCATCCTGATGATGACGGTCAAGGACATGACGCTTCTGCCACTGAAGATGATCATGGTCACAACCACGATAATACAGATAAATCAACCTTTCAGTTGTTCTTGCCCGCAATAATTTCGTTCGTATTACTTATAGTTGGCCTCGCGCTGGACCATTTGCTCAAGCCCGCGTGGTTTGAGGGTTGGATCCGAATTGCGCTTTACAGTTTGGCATATATTCCCGTCGGATTACCCGTTATAAAAGAGGCGGTACAAAGTATTCGTTTTAACGATTTCTTTTCAGAATTCTTTCTGATGAGTATCGCAACAATCGGCGCTTTTGCCATTGGCGAATATCCCGAAGGCGTTGCGGTAATGCTCTTCTATGCAGTGGGTGAAATTTTTCAGACGCTGGCTGTGCAGCGAGCCAAAATGAACATTGCTTCCCTGCTGGATCAACGACCAGATGAAGTCACTATTTTAGAGGGCAACGTTCCAAAAACCATCAAAGCAGAATCAGCGGTAATTGGGCAGATCATCCAATTGAAACCAGGGGAAAAACTGGCTCTGGATGGCAAACTTGTTTCTGATTCAGCTTCCTTCAATACAGCGGCATTAACGGGTGAAAGTAAGCCAGATACTAAAAAGAAAGGCGAGGTCGTTCTCGCCGGGATGATTAATGTAAATTCCGTTTCCTTAGTTCAGATCAACACTGCTTATAATGATTCCAAACTTTCAAAAATCTTGGAACTGGTGCAGAATGCAACGGCACAGAAAGCCAAAACCGAGCTTTTCATCAGAAAATTTGCAAAAGTTTATACTCCAATTGTTGTATTTCTTGCCATAGCAATATGTTTGCTGCCTTATTTCTTTGTACAGGATTATGAATTTCGAACTTGGCTTTACAGAGCATTAATATTCTTGGTTATTTCCTGTCCTTGCGCCTTAGTGATTTCGATTCCGTTAGGTTACTTTGGTGGAATTGGTGCAGGAAGTCGCAACGGTATTCTTTTTAAAGGAAGCAATTTCCTTGATACTTTGGCTGAGATAAAAAATGTGGTAATGGATAAAACCGGAACCATGACCGAAGGAGTGTTCAAAGTTCAGAAAACCTTCATAGAATCTGGATTTGATGAAAAGGAAATGCTTAAATATCTGAATATTATTGAAAGCAAATCTACACATCCAATCGCTACCGCAGTTCATGAATACGTTGGCGAAATTGATCATGCTGTAAATATGGAAAATGTGGAGGAAATTTCAGGTCATGGTTTAAAAGCAACTATTAATGGAAAAGCATTCCTCGCAGGTAATTTTAAATTGATGGATAAATTTACAATTCCTTATGCCGTAGATCATCAATCCGTTGCAGATACCTTAATTGCCATCGCTTATGATGGAAAATTTGCAGGATATCTTACCGTCTCTGATAAAATTAAAGAAGATGCAAAGGCTACTGTTGAAGCATTGAAAAAATTAGGGGTAAAAGCCACAATGCTTAGTGGCGATAAAACCGCAGTAGTGGAAGAAGTAGCAAAACAGATTGGCATTACAGATTATTTTGGAGACATGCTACCGGAAGATAAGGTCAATAAAGTGAAGGAAATAAAAGCCAGAAACCAATCTGTAGCATTTGTAGGTGATGGCGTAAATGACGCACCGGTAGTTGCTTTGAGTGATGTGGGTATCGCGATGGGCGGCCTGGGAAGCGATGCTACAATTGAAACCGCAGATGTCGTCATCCAAGATGATAAACCCTCTAAGATTGCAATGGCTATTAATATTGGAAAGCAGACCAAAAAAATTGTTTGGCAGAATATCATTCTGGCATTTGCCGTAAAAGCCGTTGTTTTAGTTTTAGGAGCAGGAGGTTTGGCAACAATGTGGGAAGCTGTTTTCGCAGATGTTGGTGTGGCCTTATTGGCAATTTTAAACGCTGTAAGGATACAACGGATGAAATTTTAACGAACGCATCGAGTAAAAAATTTATCACTTATTATAAATTCTTATTTTAGTAATTGTTGGAAAATTTGACAGGGAGAATATCGAGAAAACTTATTTGGGCAGGCAAGCACTAAAAATGAGAGAAAAACTTTCAGTGCTGGTATCATGTACAAACTTCCGCTGTTGGTAGATTTGCAGGCAGAAATATTTACAGACGGTATTGTAAGATTCCAATTAAAGCGTGAAGATATTCCGCCAACGCCGCGTTTGCGCGGGGCATTCATGGTGAATACTGATAAGGAATATGGCTGGCCTCAAATACATCGTTACAAAGAATTTTGGTATATCCACACACTACGACAGCGATATGAGCTGGGGTGCGGAACTTACGCTGAATTTATTAAACAAGTTATTGATAAGTCTTCATTAGTGGAGTGCAACAGGTAAAATAGAGACCGGTTGCACTTTATTTTGCTCATACTAGCCCAGATATGCAATAAAGGATAGGAAAAAATACGTATTACGAAGAAAATTGAAGTATAAATTTTTAGTCCCTACTTCTAAAATCAGGGACTAAATCGGGGATTGTTTAATAGTTTATACGATGCCTTATCCTTTTATAAAATTAGCTAACTTACTTACTGTCAATAAAATGATGACGTACATTGCTTTATTGGTTTAAACAAATACTCCCTGTGGGTCTACAATTTTGTTCTAAACGCTCTGAATTTCAGGGCGTTTTTTTTATTACCAAAAAGGTCGCGGAAACTCCGGCAAAAATAAAATGACCGCTCCCGCCGGAACGGCCATTGTTTTTAGGCAAACATCTTTATTTAATCTTTGGTAAAACTAAAAGACTGGCCGCCCTGGTGAAGCGTAAAACTTTTTTTATCTTTTGCAAATTCCAGTTCTATTCCTGCCATTTGAAAGCTGAATTTTTCAGCACCTTCGTAATCCAGCGGGAAAGCGTTTTGCCCGTCAGCTTTTGCGGTAAGGCTGTTGCCCTCAACTTTCGTCACAATTTTCAGGGGTAGCTGCTTGCTCGAAAACGTTCCTTCATAGTCGGAAAGATTCACTTTTTCAGATGATGCCGCCGTCATTTTAAAGATATTATTCCCTACGTTTGCATCGGGCAGACTTCCTTTGGGATCCAGCTGAACAGAAGTGATTTCTTTGGTTGTCGGCACTTCAAATGACCATTCCATATTGCGCTTCCAGATCTCTACAGGTAGTTTTATATTCTGAACGGCGCCATCTTTAAAATGAATATCCAGGCTTACAGGCATCGGTAACTGACCGATGTTTTCAAGTTTAATCACGGCACCTTTGGTGAAGTCGCCATTTACATACCGCACGTTGGTCACGGCCTGATCAATTTTCCATTTGTTTAAAAACCACCCGCGCCAGAACCAGTTCAATTCTTCGCCGGAAACATTTTCCATGGTTCGGAAAAAATCTTCCGGCGTGGGATGTTTGAAAGCCCAACGCTTGATATATTCCCGAAAGGCTTTGTCGAACCGTTCTTCACCAAGAATATTTTCACGCAGGATCTGTAAACCTGCCGACGGTTTATAATAGCCAAGCATGGCAAGATTTCTTTCCTTCAAATTGTCGGGTGCGGTCATGACCGGCTCCAGAGATTCGCTGTAGAATGCCGGCGCCATCATCTGCAAAGATTTCGGGCTGTAATATTCGCCTTTGTTAAAATCTTTTTCAGAAACAGAATTAATGAAGGTGTTAAAACCTTCATCCATCCAGGCGTAAAGTCTTTCGTTGGAACCAACGATCATCGGAAACCAGTTGTGACCGAATTCATGATCTGTGACGCCCCAAAGAGCAGTACCCTTAGAATTCATATGGCAGAAAACAATTCCGGGATACTCCATGCCACCTTCATTACCGGCGACATTAACGGCATTGGGATAAGTGTACTCGTACCAGCGCTCGGAATAATGTTCAATTGAACTTTTGGTATACTCGGTAGATCTTCCCCACGCCTCCTTGCCGTCACTTTCTACAGGATACGCAGAAATTGCGAGGGACTTTTTACCGCTCGGTAAATTAATGCGGGCAGCATCCAGAATAAATGCTGCCGAAGAAGCCCAGGCAAAGTCACGCGTCTTTTCTATTTTAAATTTCCAGGTTTTTGTGCCGGAAGTGCCTTTCGGTGCAGCATTGGCTTCGGCAGCCGAACGGATGATCACCGTATTGTCGCTTTTTCTTGCCTGTGCCCACTTTTTAAGCTGCTCACTGGTGTAAACTTCATTTGGATTTAAAAGCTCACCTGAAGCGACTACATACTGGTTGGCCGGAACCGTAAGATTTGCAGTAATGTCGCCATATTCCAGATAGAACTCACCCGCTCCGAGGTAGGGCAAAGTGTTCCAACCCATTTGATCATCGTATACACACATGCGCGGAAACCATTGTGCTATGGTAAATATCTTTCCGTTTTTGGTGGCTTCTACGCCCATTCTGTCGGAACCGTAATTCGGCGAAATGAAGGAGTAACTGATTTTAAATTTTACAACTCCGCCTTTTGATTTAAGATCCTGAGGCAGATCGATCTGCATTCTTGTATCAGAAACAGTGTAGGCCGGATTTACCTTTAAAGTTTTCCCATTAGCAGAGATCAGCTCTACAGATTTAATCGTGTATCCGCCATCGAAATCCTGACCTTTTGCTCCGTTTCTGCTCCCATTCATGGGTATTACAGCATTTCCGCGGGAATCTTTTTTAAATAAATTCTGATCCAGTTGTAGCCACAGGAAGCTCAGATCATCATAACTGTTATTGGTATATGTGATTTCGGCGGAGGCGGTGATTTCATTCGTGTCCGCATTTAAGGTGGCATTCAAAATATAATCTGCACTGTTCTGCCAATAGTTATGTCCGGGCTGGCCGCTTGCCGAGCGGGTTTCGGTAGCATTATTCTGATAAAAGAAAGGTTTGAAAGCTTCAGTATAGCTGTATTTGGCACTTTCGGACTGGGCAGATAACTGCACGCAGGCCAAGACGGTAAGCGCGAGAAATGGTCTGGAAAATTTAAAATTCATGTTGTTATTTTTAAATAGGTAGAACAAGCGGCGGCTTTTGTTACAAGATCAGTTCACACTGTGCGCCACCATGATAAAGTTAAAATTTTATAAAAGTTATGCAAACGATTACATTGATATTTGTTTTCTCTATTTTTACAGCAACAAATCAAAAATAAAATGAAAAAATTCGCACTGGTTTGCCTGCTCTCATTGGCCGCAATGTTTCAGGCACAAGTCAACAGCATTGAATATTACATTAAAAATGCACCGTTTGAATTTGGTGAAATGGTTTTGCCAACTATCCCGGAAACGTCGTACAACATCAAAGATTTTGGTGGTGTAGGAAACGGAACCACGCTCAATACAAAAGCATTCGAAAAAGCCATTACCACCATTAGTGAAAAAGGTGGTGGAAAGCTCATCGTTCCCGCCGGCATTTGGCTCACCGGTCCTATCGAACTGAAAAGCAAGATCAACTTTCATGTAGAAAAAGGCGCGGTCATTCAGTTTTCTGATGATATCAGCCAATTCCCTGTACGCGAATATTCCAAAGGTAAATTTGATGTAACACCACCACTTTGGGGAGATAAACTTACCGATGTAGCTTTTACCGGTGAAGGCATTTTCGATGGAGCCGGCGAGGTCTGGCGTCCCGTGAAAAAGTTTAAAGTAACCAAAGAGCAATGGGCCGCTCTCCTGCAAAAAGGCAGCGTGGTAAGTGACGACGGAAAGATCTGGTGGCCAAGCGCCAATGCCATGAACGGCGAAAAACTGGCTAAAATCATTGCCGCAAAAAAAGATGCGACCATCGGCGACTACGAGATCCTGCGCCATTATTTACGGCCGATGATGTTTACACTGTCGAAAGTAACCAATCTGCTGATCGACGGACCCACTTTCAGAAATTCCCCAAAATTTGTCATTAATCCAAAAAACATTACAAACCTGGTCATCCGCAACACAACGGTTTACAATCCGAAGTGGGCACAGAACGGCGACGGAATCGATATCAGCGCCTCCAAAAACGTGATCATCTACAATACAAGAGTAAACGCGGGCGACGACGGAATATGCATGAAATCCAGCGGCACGCCAAAAGATGGCGAAGCCAACCTTCAAAACATCATCATCGCAGAATGCACTGTGAATGAAGGTCACGGCGGTTTTGTGATCGGCAGCAATACCGATGGAGGTATGAAAAATATTTTTGTGTCGAACTGTCTGTTCGACGGAACCGATATCGGCGTACGTGTGAAAAGTAATTCCGGTCGAGGAGGCGATGTGAGCCAGATCTTCATTCAGAATATAGTAATGAAAAACATCATTAATGAAGCATTTTCATTTGACACTTTTTACGCAGATGCGCCTGCAGGCAGCAGCAAAGCGAGTCAGGACGCGCAGTTTACGGGCGATAAAGTACCGTATTTCCACGATTTCTATGTGAACAATGTGCAGTGTGAAAGTGCCGACACTGCTTTTAGCTTTACAGGCCTGCCAACTAAATTCATCGAAAATCTCTACTTTAAAAATGTGGATATCAAAAGCAAACATGGTATCGTAGGAAAGTTTGCGCAAAATTTGGTTTTCGAAAATGTAAAGATCAACGGAAATACAGATTATAAAATCGACAGCGCTCTAAAACAGGCCGTCGTTAAGAAATAACTCCATTTACCGCCAGGTCAACGAATTTTTACAACGAAAGGGATGCCTAAAACATCCCTTTTTTAATGGACAATTGCAAAAATTTCCTAACTTTTTTTCTTTGCTTTGATCATCGATTCCAGCATATCCCACATTTCCTGCGGAATCTCTTCGAGCATATTAAATTCACCCGCGCCCTGAAGCCACTCGCCACCGTCGATGGTTACCACCTCACCGTTCATATAAGCGGAATAATCTGAGACCAAATACGCGGCGAGGTTCGCCAGTTCCTGATGTTCGCCCACTCTTCTCAAAGGAACTTTTTTACGCATATCGAATTTTTCTGCCAAGTCACCCGGCAACAATCTTTCCCAGGCACCTTTGGTTGGAAACGGTCCGGGAGCAATGGCATTAAACCGGATATTGTATTTCGCCCATTCCACGGCTAAACTTCTCGTCATCGCCAATACACCGGCTTTCGCACAGGCTGAAGGAACTACATAGGCCGAACCTGTCCACGCGTAAGTGGTGACAATATTAAGAACAGTTCCCGGAATTTTACTGTCGATCCAATACTTCCCAATTGAAAGTGTACAGTTTTTTGTGCCTTTTAGAACAATATCCAGCACCGAATCAAAAGCCGAATGGGTAAGTCTCTCGGTAGGTGAGATAAAGTTACCGGCCGCGTTGTTAAGCAGAATGTCGATTTGCCCGAACTCTTTTATTGCCGCTTCTTTCATGGCTTCGACCTCGTCCCAGTTTCGCACGTCGCAGGCTACACACAGAACTTTTCCACCCGTTTCATCTTCGAGTTCCTTGGCGGTATCCCGAAGCTTATCAAGATTTCGGGAAGTGATGACGACTTTGGCGCCGAGCTGCAGAAAATATCGGGTCATTGCTTTACCGAGGCCACTGCCACCGCCGGTTACTATCGCGACTTTATCCTTCAATGCATCATCTTTAAGCATGGGTTGTGTATACAGATTCATAGGTTTGACTTTTTGTAAATTTAAGGGAATTTGCCGAAAGCAAGTTACGAACAATTATGCAGCGTATAAATTATATGGATGTTTGATGTGAGGATCTTTTTGATGTGATAGTGTGATGATGTCTGGGAGTTAGAAATTAAGAAGCGCGAGCGAAGCGAGCGCCGGTAAGAACAAGGAAGGAACACAGCATATAGCTGATATCGGTTAAGAAAGCGCGAGCGTAGCGAGCGCCATGAAGAGTGCTAAGGTCATGTAGTTTTTTACCTGCGCAGGGACAAGACAGGCGCGAGCGAAGCGAGCGCCGAAAAGAAATCTGGTGACAGCAGCAGGGGTCCAAGTCTTTTGTTATTGATGAAGAAAAGTGCTTTGAACTAAACTTCCGAGGAAGCTCCCTTGAACTATTTCCCGCTCCACCACTCTTCAGACGGCTGGCAAAAAAAACCTCTTCAATCTAAATTTACCTCCCAATTAATGGCCTTCTAAACTCTTTTCCCAGCGAATTCCAAACATTAAGAAAACCATTTTAAATCCCGAATTTGCTTCCGCACAGCTCCTCTCACATGCAGAGGGTTGGGGTGAGGAATTCACAACGAAAAATTCTCTTATAAAAATTTAAAACACTTCGAAAATCAAAATTTTACCGCCAAAATAACCTTTCTCGGCTCCCTCTCCCCTAGAGAGAATTAGGATGAGAAATTCACAACGAAAAATTCTCTCATAAAAATTAAAAACACTTAGAAAACCAAAATTTTGCCGCGAAAATTACCTTGCGCACGGCTTCCTCTCCTTTGTAGAGGGTTGGGTGAGGAATTCACAATGAAAAATTCTCTTATAAAAATTTAAAACACTTAGAAAATCAAAATTTTACCGCCAAAATAACCTTTCGCGGCTCCCTCTCCTTTGGAGAGGGTTGGGGTGAGGAATTCACAGTGAAAAATTCTCTTATAAAAACTAAAAAATTAACAAACCATAATTTTACCCCCAACTTACCTTCCGCATGGCTCCCTCTCCCCTGCAGAGGGTTGGGGTGAGGAATTCACAGCGAAAACTCCCACTCCAAAAATTATTTTATAATGTACGTAATCCGCGCCCCGACCTGAGTGGAGCTCTTTTTATTGGTGGCTGAGCGGAGCCGAAGCAACCAATAAAAAAGCGGGAACGGAGGGCGGAAATGTGCGCCCTAATAAACCATAAAAAAACTGCCCCATTTCTGAAGCAGTTTCCTGTCAATTAAAAAAAATTCTAATACCCAAAAAGTTCTTCGAAAGTGAGTTTTTTTACCTCGCCCAGTTTCTGCATATCTGCCAACGGAACTCTTTTCTCCGACGCTACAATCGCATACGTATAAGGTTTCCCCGCAAAATTTGCAGCATGGAATTTCTTCAGATCGTCCATCGTCATTTTATCAACAGACTCATAAATAGTTTTCCGCACATCATCTTTCAAACCGAGTTCCTGCGCTGCCAGGTAATTGAAGATGATCTTATCCTGCGTAATTCTTTCGGTTTGAATGTCTTTTTTCACCTGTGTTCTGGCGAGATCCAGATTTACGGGCAAGTCCGGCATCTTATTTAAAAGCTCATTCATCGCCGTGGTAGCGTCATTGAATTTATCAGCCTGACTTCCCACATAGCTCAACATAGAATATTCCTGATCTTTTTTCTGAGGCTGCACATAAACACCGTAAGTGCTGTACGCCAAGGCTTTACTCTCGCGAATGGTCTGGAAAACGATCGAACCCATGCCGCCGCCGAAATAGTTGTTAAAGACTTTTACCACCGTATTTTTAGCGGGATCATACACATCTGTATTTCGGATCCACCGTGTTTCTGCCTGTACCATATCATAATCGGCAAATAAAACCTGATTTTTGGTCTGCGGAATCTGTTTGAAAACTTTTGCTGCTGGAGCTACCGCAAATTTTGCCGGAACCTGGTGCGCAGTTTTCAGTTTCGCATCCAATTCTTTCATGGAGATCGGTCCGTAATAAATGACGGTCTGCTCATAACTGTTCAGATTCTTAATACGGTTCACGAGTTCTGCGGAAGTTACGGAAGCCAGATCGGAATCGGACAATACATTGTTGAACTTGTTTTCTTTTCCGTACATCGCGTAACTTGTCAAACCTTGTAAAATGGCGCCTTTATTTGCTTTTACATCTTTCCGCGCTTTTGCCATTCGCTCTTTAAGACCTTTCAGGGCAGCGTCATCGGCTTTTACGTTCAGAATTAGGTCTTCGTATAATTTCACCGCCTGATCGAAGTTTTCCTGTAGACCCTCGATGGAAACCGTGGTGTAATCTTCGCCCGTGGATACATTAAAGCTGCAGGCGATTTTATAGAAGGCTTTTGAAATCTCTTCGGCCGACATTTTATCAGTTCCCAAAAACTGAAGATACTGCGAAGCGACCGGCTGCTTCAGATCGTTTAAAGAACCGATTTTGTATCTGTATTTCAAACGGAAGATCTGGTTGTCTCTATTTGGAACGTAAAGAACTTCCGCATTTCCAAGTCTGGATTTCTGGATGTCTTTTTTATAATCTAAAAATACGGGCGCAGATGGAATACTCGGCATATTATTCACCATTTTTACAAAAGGCGACTGCTTGTCAGCATTGGTTTCTACAGGAGTAATCTGCGGTTTTTCAATTTTTGCCGTTGCCGGAGATTCGCCTTTCCGTTTCAAAACCGCTACGTAATTTTCGCCCAAATATTTATTTGCAAAATTCACAATGTCGGCTTTGGTAATTTTCGACAGGTCATTTACATAAGCCACCTGATCTCTCCAGTTTAATTCCGACGTGAATGCGTTCATCAGCGAACCCGCGCGGTCATCATACTTTTCAGATTCGTAGATTTTCTGCTTTTTAATGTTATTGACAATTGAAGTAATCAGATCTGCATCGAAATTTCCTTTTTTAAGGTTGTCGATTTCTCCCAGTACCAAAGTTTTTACTTCCTCTAAAGTCTGACCGTTGGTCGGAGCAGCATCCAGATAAAGAACGCCGTAATCGATTAAAGTGAAAGTCTCTGCGGAAGCCCGCAGTAATTTTTGCTTTTTAACCAGGTTCAAATCAAGTAAACCTGCTTTTCCATTGGTTAAAACCTGCCCCACAAGATCAGCAATAAGCACGTCTTTATCTTTATTCCCCGGCAATCTGAAACCGATAGTCAGATTTTCTGCATCAGGACCGGTGATTTCTTTTACGATTGGTGCGGTGATCGGAGTTTCTGCAGCGAAAGTATATCTCGGAACTGCTTTAAACTGCATTTCAGAAAAAGCTTTGTCAACTTTCGCAATTACCTCATCCGGATTAAAGTCTCCGGACAGGATCACACCCATATTGTTGGGCACATAGTAGTTATTGAAATATTTGCGGATTTCAACGAGCGAGGGGTTTTTCAAATGTTCTACCGTTCCGATCGTGGTCTGTTGTCCATAATTGTGATTTTTGAAGAGTTCAGAAAACAGTGTTTCGAAAACTTTGCTGCCGTCGCTGTCCAAACTTCTGTTTTTTTCTTCATACACCGCCTCCAGCTCCGTATGGAAAATCCTTAACACAGGATTTCGGAATCGCTCACCCTGAACCGCGAGATATTTATCCAAAGAACTGCTCGGAACATCGTCTGTATAAACGGTCTGCTCAAAACTTGTAAAGGCATTGGTTCCCTGCGCTCCCATGGAAGCCATCATTTTATCGTATTCGTTCGCGATCGCAAATTTGCTCGCTACGCCGGAAACTGAATCGATCTTTTTATAAATGGCTTTTCGCTGGTCGGCGTCTTTCGTTTTATTGTACTGCTCATAAAGTGCATCGATCCTGTCGAGTTCCGGTTTTTCTTTCGACCAGTCCAAAGAGCCAAATTTGTCGGTTCCTTTGAAAAGCATGTGTTCCAGATAGTGCGCCAAACCTGTATTGGTGCGCGGATCGGTTTTGCTGCCGGCCTTCACCGCCACATAAGCCTGAACTCTGGGATCGGTTTTGGTCGGACTTAAAATGACGGTCAGTCCATTTTTCAATGTGTAGAAACGTGCATTCATCGGGTCATTTGTGACATACTTATACGTATATCCGTTTCCGGTGGCTTCCTTCCACTCAAACTGCTTCTGTGCAAAAGTGTGCACCGAAACCAGCAACGTGAGAAGTGCTAAAGAGAATTTTTTGAACATAGTTTATAATTTATTAAGTATTAGACGTGTTTTACTCGCAAATGTTTCAGTAATCCGAATATTATTAATGTTCGCGCTCAAAAAGCAGCCGCTCGCCATGTCTTTCTTCCGAAACTTTGCCGCTTTCGAACGCCGGAAAACCATTTACAAAAGTGTGTGTGACTTTGGACTGAAAAGTTGTTCCTTCCAGCGGGCTCCATCCACATTTGTACAGAATGTTTTCTTTGGAAACCGTGTAGCTTTCATTAAGATCGACCAGTACAAGGTCGGCTTTGTAACCCTTTCTGATGAAGCCGCGCTTTTCGATCTGGAAGAGAACTGCTGGATTGTGACACATTTTCTCCACGATCTTTTCCAAAGAAATTTTATTATTCTTAAAATTTTCGAGCATGATATTTAAAGCATGCTGAACCAGCGGTCCGCCGGAAGGTGCTTTCAGATATTTCTGCGATTTTTCTTCCAGAGTATGCGGCGCGTGATCTGTCGCGATCACATCAATTCGGTCATCCAGAAGTGCTTCCCAAAGTGCGTCTTTATCTTGCCGTGTTTTTACGGCTGGATTCCATTTGATGAGATTTCCTTTGGTTTGGTAATCGTCATCGGTAAAAGTAAGGTGATGAACGCACACTTCAGCAGTAATCTTTTTTTCCTTCAATGGAATGTCGTTTCTGAATAAATCCATCTCTTTTGCCGTCGACAAATGAAAAACGTGTAATCTCGCGCCAGTTTTTTTTGCCAGCTCGATCGCTTTTGAGGAAGAAATATAACAAGCTTCTTCACTTCTGATCAGGTGATGTGCGGTGACCGGAATATCATCACCATATTTTTCCTTAAATATTTCGGTGTTCCGTTTGATTGTTGCCTCATCTTCGCAGTGCACAGCGATGAGCATTTTTGTACTGCTGAATATTTTTTCTAAAGTTTCAGGATTATCTACGAGCATATTTCCGGTGGAAGAACCGAGAAAAAGTTTAATGCCTGCGACATTGCGCGGATTTGTTTTTAAAACTTCTTCCAGATTATCATTGGTGCCACCCATCAAAAAAGAATAGTTGGCAAAGGATTTTTCTGCGGCGATTTTGTATTTTTCCTCCAACAATTCCTGTGTTACGGCATTGGGAACGGTGTTTGGCTGCTCCATAAAACTTGTGATTCCGCCGGCAACCGCTGCTTTGGATTCACTTTCTATATCGCCTTTCCAGGTTAAGCCGGGTTCGCGGAAATGCACCTGATCATCAATAACACCCGGCAGAAGATATTTCCCGGCCGCCTCAATAATCCGGTCTGGATTTTCAACCTCAATAGCCGGCGCAATTTGCGTGATCAGATCGTTTTCAATCAGCAGATCACTTTCAAAGATCTGGTCTTCATTAACAATAAAGGCGTTCCGGATAAGGATATTCATTAATAAAAATTTAAAGGAGTATGGTGTAGACTTACAAAAATAATCTAAATAAATGAGCCACCTGAATTAAACCGCGGCTCCTTTCAATCATAAATCTAAATAATTACATTTGCAAAAAATAAAAATCTGTTTTGAAAAAACTTCTCAACGAAACCATCATCTACGGCATCGGGGCAATTCTCCCACGGATTATTATTTTTATCCTGAATCCACTTTACATTCATTTCATTAATAAAGAGGAGTTTGCACAGTTCACCAATCTCTACGCGCTCATCTCTTTTGTGAATATCATTCTGACTTTCGGTTTTGAAACGGCTTACTTCAGATTTTCCTCGGAACCGGAAAACAAAGACAAGACCTTCAATACCTCGTTTTGGTTTTTGGCCGCAACTTCGGCGGTATTTCTTATTGGCTGCCTGCTGTTTAGCGAACCTTTGGCGGCAAGCATGGGTTACGGGAAAAATCCGGAATTCATCCGATGGTTTGCGTGGATCGCTTTTTTCGACACGCTGTGCGTAATCCCGTTCGCCTGGCTGCGATACCATAACAAACCCATTAAATATTCGATGATACGCGTGCTGCAGTCGCTGGTGCAGACCGTGGCTGTAGTTGCGCTTTTCATCTATATCCCTGCAAGATATTCCCAGGAAATGGGTCTTACAGAGAAGGTTTCATTTCCGTTTTACAGCAATTTGGTCGGCAGTTTTGTAGGTGTTCTCATGCTTTTACCGGTTATTTTCAAAGTAAAATTTGAATTTGCACGAACCCTTTTTTCGCGGATGATCAAATACTCCTGGCCGATCATGCTTGCAGGTTTTGCCTTTATGGTTAATGAAAATTTCGACAAGGCAATACAGTATTATTATATTGATGAAGGCGATGCCGGTGCTTACGGCGGTTGCTACAAACTTGCCGTGTTGATGACTTTATTCGTTACAGCCTACAGAATGGGTATTGAACCGTTTTTCTTTAAACAGATGCAGAACGCCAACGCGAAGATTACTTATGCCAAAGTAACTGAATATTTCACATTTTTCGCCTCTATTGTTGCCATGGGAATTATTGCAAATATTTCCTGGCTGAAGGTATTGTTCATTCCCAATAAATCCTACTGGACCGCAATCGACATTATTCCGATCATTGTGATCGCTAATCTGTTTTTCGGAATTTATTATAACCTTTCAACCTGGTATAAAGTTACGGACCGCACAAGGATCGGAACAGTGATTTCCTGGAGCGGCGCCCTGCTTACCATACTTCTGAACTTTCTTTTTTTAAAGGATTTTGGTTTTATGGTTTCGGCGTGGGCCACTTTAGCTGCCTATTTCCTACTGATGGTTTTATCTTATTTTTTAGGCCAAAAAAACTATCCAATACCTTACAGGATAAAGAAGATTTCCTTTTGCCTCCTCCTTTTAGGTGTATTCAGTTTTGTTTCCTACAATATTTTTGATTCCAATTTTTGGGTGGGAAATATGCTCTTTGTACTGTTTGCATTCATCGTAGTGTATTCCGAAAAAGACTTTATTTTGAACAAGATAAAAAAATAAGAAATGAGAATAAAAATAATCAATAAGTCAAAACATCCTTTACCAAAATATCAGACTCCGCTTTCTGCCGGTCTCGATATTTATGCTGAACTTTCATCGGAAATCCTACTGAAACCGCTGGAACGCAAACTGATTCCCACCGGCCTGTTCCTGGAAATCCCTGCCGGTTTCGAGGTTCAGATTCGCCCGCGCAGCGGTTTGGCGATTAAAAACGGAATAACCGTACTGAACACGCCCGGCACCATCGATGCTGATTACCGGGGCGAAATCAATGTAATTTTAGTAAATTTATCCGCCGAAGATTTTACGGTGCGCGACGGTGACCGCATTGCGCAGATGGTAGTTTCCAAACACGAACATATTATCTGGGAAGAATCCGAAATACTTAGCGATACCCAACGTGGCGAAGGTGGCTTCGGCAGTACCCTCATTAAATAAAAAAAACGGCTACAAATCATGCCGCAAAAAAATTAAAAGATATTATGAAAATCATTGTGCCAATGGCTGGACGGGGCTCCAGATTAAGACCTCACACGTTAACTGTTCCTAAACCGCTGATTCCTATCGCAGGGAAACCCATTGTCCAGCGGTTGGTAGAAGATATTGCAAAAGTCGCAGGCGAAAAAATTGATGAAATTGCATTTATCATTGGCGATTTCGGCCAGGAGGTTGAGGAATCATTAGTAAAAATTGCAGAGAAACTCGGCGCCAAAGGAACCGTTTATACACAGGATGAACCTTTGGGAACCGCACACGCCATTAAATGTGCAGAAAACTCTATGCAGGGAGATGTGGTGGTGGCTTTTGCCGATACACTTTTTAAAGCTGACTTTATTCTGGATACGAATTCCGATGGTGTGATCTGGGTAAAAAAAGTGGAAGATCCCTCTGCTTTTGGGGTGGTGAAACTCGATGATTACGGCTTTATCACAGATTTTGTGGAGAAGCCTAAAGATTTTGTATCGGACCTGGCAATTATCGGGATTTATTATTTTAATTCTGCCGAGAAACTGATGTCGGAGATCAACTACATCATGGAGAACGACATCAAGCAAGGCGGTGAATATCAGCTGACTACAGCCCTGGAAAACCTTCGTCGGAAAGGTGCGAAATTCTCCCTTGGGAAAGTAGATGACTGGATGGATTGTGGCAATAAAAATGCAACCGTAGAAACCAACGGAAAAGTTTTGGAGTACGAGCGCGAAAACGTGGCAGATTACCCAGCCTCGGCGACCATTGAAAACTGCCTCATCATTCCACCATGTTTTATTGGCGAAAACGTGAAAATAAAAAACTCCAAGATCGGTCCGGGAGTGTCTGTGGGTAACAATACAATTGTCATCAATTCTAATATCGACAATTCCCTGATTCAGGAAAACACGATTATCGATCACGGAAATCTCAGCAATTCAATGATCGGCAATTCTGCGGAATATTATGGCGTGGCACGGGAAATTTCGCTGGGCGATTACTCCGTTCTGGATTTCCTGTCCAAAGGAACCGACCATTAATTTCGGGATTTTAGGAATTGTACACATTACAAAACATTCGCAATGGTTTGCCGTTTGTAATGTATTTGAAAAGAAAATCTTATGAAAAAATATATTCTTACACTGCTCCTGCCCGCATTGCTGCTGTCGTGTGCCGTAACAACGCCGGTCAATTCACCGACCGACGCAAATGCTCCCATTGCCAACACCTCAGCTTTTTTTAGCAATATTAAAGCAGCTCCCGATTTTTCCCAGATAAAGATCAATTCACGTGTTGATGTAGAAACAGGGAAATTTATTCCCACCCTCGACGCGACGATTTACATAGAAAAAGACAGAAAAGTGTGGATGAATATGATCGCTGTAATTCTGAATGTTGGACGCGGAGTAGCGACCCCAGAAGGAATCCAGGGTTATGAGAAGTGGAATAAAACCTATATAGAATCCGATTTTTCGTATCTCAACAATTTGCTGCATGTCGATTTCATTGATTTTCAGTCGCTGCAGAATCTGCTCATCGGGCGCACGTTTATTCCGGTAAGCGAAAAGGATTTTGTGCTTTCGAAGAATGCTGAAGGTTATCGGTTGACTTCTGCGAAAAATCTGAAATTCGGCGAAAACGGAAAAGTTTCGGAATATGCGGTGACTATGAAATATTCTTCAGACCTTGATTTAATGGATATTTCCCTGGTCGATAAACACAGCGGCGACACGCTGGAAGTCAATTACTCAAACTGGGTTTCTTTTGAAAACATGCGGCTGCCCAAAAACGTTAAAATAATGATAAAAGGCTCTAAATCAAGCCAGATTTTTTTAGAAAATACGAAATTTGAAAGTTCG
Organism: Kaistella palustris DSM 21579; assembly: GCF_000422265.1. Taxonomy (GTDB): domain Bacteria; phylum Bacteroidota; class Bacteroidia; order Flavobacteriales; family Weeksellaceae; genus Kaistella; species Kaistella palustris. Next base: position 244,337 of record NZ_AULL01000012.1, on the reverse strand, counting down.
AAAATGGAGACGCCGTACTCCGTTCCCAACAATTATACGAAAACAGAGATCAAATGATTAAAAAAGTAAGCTTATTTATAGGAGTTTTTCTTTGTGGGGTTTTATTTTCCCAGAAAAAGGAACAGCTTCAGAAACAAAATATAGAACTTAAAAAACAGATCTCGGCTATCAACGCTAACTTGGCAAAAACTCAGGCACAATCCAAACTTTCTGTAGCTTACCTCAGCGATGTGAATAAAAAGATTCAGCTTCGCGAAAAGGTGTATACCAATACCCAGAAAGAAAAACGCCTGATCGAAGATGACATTTATTTACGTCAGCTCGAAATTAACCGTCAGAACAAGGAACTTTCTGTACTCCGGAAAAATTATGCAGAGGTTTTGGTGAAAGCTTATAAGAATAAGGGCGTTCAGAACAAGGTAACATTTATATTGTCATCCAAAAATCTGGGTCAGGCGTTACGCCGCGTTCAGTATCTAAAGGATTACTCTGACTATCAGGATAAAAAGGCTGCGGAAATTTCAGATGCTGCGCGCAAACTTCTTGAAAATGTTGCCCTGAAACAAAAATCGGTCAAAGATAAAGAGATGATTCTCAGCAACCAGCAAAAAGACCTGTTAACCATTGAAGCAGAGAAAAAACAGAAGGAAAATCTACTGCGGGATTTCAAGAAAAACGAAGAGACACTTACTGCGGAACTGAGACAGAAACAAACTGAATCCAAGAAGCTTGAAGGCCAGATCCGCTCGATCATTGCGGAAGAAATACGGATCGCCAAAGCCAATGAAGCTGCAAGGCTGAAAGCGGAAGCTGAAAAAATACGGTTGGCAAAGATCGCTGCTGAACGCGAAAAAGCACGAATTGAAGCTGAAAACAAGGCACGCCTCGAAGCCCTGGCGCTGGAAAAAAAGAAAGCCGACGATGAAGCCCGGAAACTTCAGGAAATAGCTGAAAAGAAGGCCGCCGAAGAAAACGAAAGAGCGAGGATCGCCGCCGCCGCAGATGCCAAAAAGTCTGAAGATGCGAGAAAAGCTGTAGATGCCGATAAAGCAGAAGCACGCAGAGCCGCCGCCGCCCGCGACGCCGCCATAGCTGCCGCAAACGCAAAAGCTGCCGCCGACAGAGCTGCCGCAGCGCGCGAAAACCAGGCATCACTCCAGAAAAAGAATGACGATGAAGTGAAAGCTGCGGAATCTAAAGCAATGATTAATTACGGCGTCTCCAAATCGGTAGAAAATAATTTTGCCGCAAACCGTGGCAGACTTGGGATGCCCGCGTATGGCACGATCACACACCGCTTTGGCCGACAGCCGCACCCGGTCTTCAAGAATATTGTAGAAGAGAACAATGGAATTAAGATCGCGGTAACCAAGGGAACAGTAGCAAAATGCGTGGCGCCGGGCACAGTCTCCAGAGTTGTAGTTTCAGGAGACGGCACCAAGATGGTGATGGTAAAACATGGTGACTATTTTACAGTCTACGCAAACCTTGGCAGTACAATGGTGTCGGCTAATCAGCAGGTTTCTGCCGGTACACCGATCGGTGCGGTAGGTGCCGATTTCGACGGGACTTATACGCTGGATTTCCAGATCTGGAATGGTGGTACACCGGTTGATCCTTTAGGATGGATCAATTAAAAAATATAATATAACTTTGTAAAAATTTCAAGATGAATACACTTACTATATTAGCCTTATCATGGCAACATTTACTCATCGTTGCAGTTATTTTACTGATACTTTTCGGTGGACGGAAAATCCCGGAAATGATGCGCGGCCTTGGTTCCGGCATCAAGGAATTTAAAGATGCCGTGAAAGAAGATGACAAAAAAACGCCGGAAGACCCGACTGTTAATTCAAATCCACCGCTCTAATATTTCTGCATGAGTATTACTAAGACTGCCTGGGAAATATTCAATCAGTCGATAAGCGACTATCACCTTACCGATAACGTAGATCAAATTTCCAAAAACCCTTATAAATCGGGGACTTTGGAACAACTTTTGTATGCCAAGAACTGGATTGATACCGTTCAATGGCATTTGGAAGATATGATTCGCGAAACAACGATCGACCCCACCGAAGCACTTGCGCTGAAAAGAAGGATAGATTCATCTAATCAGGAGCGAACCGATCTGGTGGAGTATATTGACAGTTACTTTTACAGTAAATTCAACGGTATTACCCCGCACGAAGACGCCAGAATAAATACTGAAACCCCGGCCTGGGCATTTGACCGCCTGTCGATTTTGGCTTTAAAAATTTATCATATGTCCCTGGAGGCTGACCGCGAAAGCGCGAGTGCCGAACACAGAATAAACTGTACACAAAAATTAAATGTTCTGCAGGAACAGCAAAAAGATCTTTCGCAAGCCATCGATTTTTTACTTTCTGATATAGAGCGCGGTATCATCAAAATGAAAATGTATAAGCAAATGAAGATGTATAATGATGAGAGTCTGAACCCGATTCTTTATCAAAACATAAAAAATGATCAACCCCAGACTTAGCTATTTAGCAATATTTATTTTCAGTCTGTCCTGCTCGGTAGAGAAAATCAATCTTTCTCCGGTTGGCGCAGCCGCGTACGAATCCACAGCTAAATCACCCGCATACTCCCTGACCGAAAAACAGAATTTAATTGTGTATTCTTCGGAGATCACCAACCTTTTGGCTACCTTTCCCAAATTTAGGAATGATGCAGTAAACCGAGAAGTGATAAGACTTTCATACTATCTTAAGGATTATATAGGCGCCATTGAAGAGCACAATAAAAAAGGCCTCGAAAAATCAACTGCTAATTTTGAAAAATCATATAAAAAACTGCAGACACTTCGCAGATATTTAAATAAAGATGAAGATGAGGTTTTGAACCGGTATCTGGTCCGTATAAAAACCAATCTTTCCCAGATTAATAATAACCTTCCGAAGGATTCCACTGCGGCTCCTTAAATAAAACACAACCATTTTAATGTTAAAGATTCAAGCGGAAGCTAATGTTCCTACGGAGTTTGGGAGTTTTCGGATCATCGCCCTGTCCGAAGAAACAAACGATTGGATGCCGCATCTGGCGATCATCGCCGAAAACACAGACATGTCGAAACCCGTCAATGTACGTTTTCATTCGGAATGTATTACAGGCGAGGTTTTTCATTCTCAAAAATGTGAATGCGGGCAGCAGCTGAATGCAGCGATGAGATATATTCATGAGAACGGTGGTATGATCATTTACCTGCGGCAGGAAGGGCGGAATATTGGCATCATCAATAAACTGAAGGCTTATTCGCTGCAGGAAAAAGGTTTCGATACGGTGCAGGCAAATCTTGAACTCGGACTCCCGGCCGATGACAGAAGTTTTGAAGCTGCGATAGAAATCCTGAATATTTTAAATGTTAAAGACATCAATCTGCTGACCAACAATCCTGAAAAAATAAAGATCGTGGAAAACAGCAACATTCATCTGAACAAAAGAATTCCGCTACAGATCGGCTCCACTAAGGAGAGTGCCGGTTACCTAAAGGTGAAAAAAGATTATTTTGGCCACCTCCTGGGCGATACTGATATCTTGTAAAAAGAGCCCGGCTTTTTCACCGGGTTCTATTTCATTTGTTTCTTATGGAAGTTTCAATGCTGTTTCAAGCGAGAGCTGAATCATTTGCTTCAATGCTTTTTCCCGCTCATCCGCAGAAATCTGGTCGCCGGTAGGAATTACATCGGAAACAGTTAAGATTGCAGCAGCGTTTTTACCCAGATGCTGTGCGTTGGCAAAGAGCGCAAAAGCTTCCATCTCTACAGCGGAGCAGTTATACTTGGTAGCAACCGCAGGGATTCCCGGATCTTTATGGTAAAAAATATCACTTGTATGAATGGTTGTCGACACAAGCGGCAAACTGTATTCCTTTGCAGTGTCATTGATCAGACCGTAAGCGCTGCCCTGATGTTTCAGGACTTCGCCTTCAATTCCCCAGGCAAATTTTGCATAGGTTGATTCGCTCGCCGCACTTTCCACATTAAGCATATCAAAGACTTTTAAATCTGTAGTATACGCTCCGCATGTTCCGATACGGATGATCGTATCTACTTCATACTCCGTAAACAGCTCATAAGAGTAAATACCGATACTCGGGATTCCCATGCCGCTGGCACCTACCGTAATTTCCTTGCCTCTGTACGTGCCGGTAAAGTAGAAAATATTGCGGGTATCACTTACCAGTTTTACATCTTCCAGAAAATTTTCTGCCATATATTTCGCACGAAGCGGATCGCCGGGCTGCAAAACTGTTTTTGCTATTTCGCCTTTTTTTGCTTTAATGTGAACACTCATTTTATATTGTTTTATTTGAAATCTAAAAATAGGCATTTAGCTTCACTTCGGGAATTTATCGCGTATGATTTTTCATTAAAAAAAGAAACCCACTGAAATATCAATGGGTTACTGATCGTATAGTACTAAAAAACTTTTATTATTTACGGTCAGGTAAATTGTAGTATTTAATTACGCTTTCATAATCGCTGTAATTCACGTTGGCATTCTTACCCTGAGAGGCAGGAACCAAAACCAGACGGAATCTTTGGCTGTTCAGATATTTGTTGGCTTCTGCGCTGGTCATTGTTGCCTGATCAAAGTTAGCCTCCGTATAAACTTCAATTGTTGAAGTATCAAACAGGAAGTTGTAGTCAAGTTCCCTGCCGCCGTCCAGATATTCGGTTTTGGGAAGTAACTGCCAAACTGCAGATGCACTGGTGTTGGAATTGATGTTTCGGTAAACAAGAACCACATCGCCACTGCCAATTGTAATTCCCTGGGTTATTGAGTAGCCGTTTCCACTGTTAAAAGTTCCGGTTACATCGGTCATTTTCGGATACGTATCCTGATCGTTTACCACTACGTCATCATTTCTGTCGTTACAGCTAAAGGCGATAAGACCAAAAATTGCGAGCAGCATTACCGTGAAATATTTTTTCATTTTTAGATTTTTTATGAGTTAGTATGTTTCCTTTTATTTCAAGATGCATGCCACAAAGATCAAATTATAAATATTAAAAATTGTAATTTTGTTCACCACCTTACCCTGTTCGATAATGAAATTCTGCAAAAGTCAAATCTGTTTTTTAATCTGTTTTCTTTTTTCCGTAAAAAGTGCTGCCCAATACGTACCGAAAAATATTCAGCCCGATGAAATCAAAAAAGCTGCACAATGGGTCGACCAAACTTACAGTGCACTCTCACAGGACGAGAAACTCGGTCAGCTTTTTATTATTGCCCTGTACACCAACAGGGGCGAGGATTATATCGCCACCGTACGGAATATTGTAAATACAGAAAAGATCGGCGGACTAATCCTCATGCAGGATGACGCGGCGCGGGAAATCGATTTGGTTAATGAATTCCAGCGCACGGCAAAAGTTCCACTGATGATCGGGATGGATGCGGAATGGGGTCTTTTTCAAAGAATTCCTACGGCTCATAAGTTTCCCTGGGCCATGACGCTCGGTGCGATCCAGGATAAAACCCTTATCACGGAAATGGCTGCGAAGATCGCCGAAGACTGTAAAAGGATGGGAATTAACTGGGATTTCGCACCTGTAGTCGACGTGAATACCAATCCCCTGAATCCCATTATCGGGAACAGAAGTTTTGGCTCAGAAGTTCCTAACGTGATCAGTTCTGCCCTCGCCTATTCCAAAGGTTTGCAGGATAACCAAATCCTCGCGGCCATCAAGCATTTTCCGGGTCATGGTGACACGAGTGCAGATTCCCACCTTGACCTGCCGGTTGTTGCACATGATGCAAAGCGCTTAAACGCTGTAGAACTTGCTCCTTTTAAAGCATTAATGGCGAAGGGAATCGGCGGTGTGATGGTCGCTCACCTGTACGTTCCTGCGCTGGAAAGCGGCAAGGGAATTCCGGCTTCGCTTTCCGGAGAGATTATTACAAAACTTTTAAAAGAGAAATTCGGGTATAAAGGCCTTATCATTACAGATGCGCTGAACATGGGCGCTGTCGCCAAAAGGTATAAACCCGGCGAACTCGATGCACTGGCTTTCAAAGCAGGAAACGACATTATGCTTTTTTCCGAAGGTGTAAAAGAAGGCAAAAGACTCATTCAGTCAGGAATTGATAAAGGCGAAATTTCACAGGACCGCGTAGAGGAAAGTGTAAAAAAAATCCTGCTTACCAAATATTACCTGGGACTCTCAAAATATGAAAACAGAAATCCCGAAAACATTAATGAAGATCTTAACAGCAGGTCACATGTTGAACTTGCGCAGAAGTTGTACAGCAACGCATTAACTTTATTAAAAGACGAGCAGAAACTGTTGCCGCTAAACTGTGCTGAAACCTATTATTACGTTCCGCTCGAGGAAGCGCCTTTCCAGACTTTTGCCGACCAACTGAATTTAGGAACCACGGTTATTGTTAAAAAGACGGATGAAATCAATTCGATTCCCGCCGGTGCAAAAGTTATTGCAGGTCTTCACAAAGATAATTCCACTGCGTATAAACCGTATGTGATCTCACAGGAGAGTAAAAAAATACTCAGCGACCTCAGCAAAAAAAATACAGTGATTTTAAATGTCTTTGGTTCGCCTTATGCCTTAACAGATCTGGACATTTCATCATTTCCGACGGTTTTGGTCGCTTATGAAAACAACGATGATTCCATGCGTGCCACGGCAAAAGCGCTTCTTGGAGAATCAGGGATTTCGGGAAAACTGCCGGTGCTTGTCAATAAGGATTTGCCTGCCGGAACGGGAATCGATTTAAACCCTTCGGCCAGGATCGATCTTACTAAAAAGAATACAAAAACCCAGAATTGAGTAATTTCAATTTTTAAAATTCAACATTCATGAAAATAGGAATACTCTGTTACCCAACTTACGGCGGAAGCGGCATTGTTGCGACAGAACTTGGCATGTCACTCGCCAATAAAGGTTACGAAGTGCATTTCATCAGCTCTGCGCTGCCGGCAAGACTGGATATCACCAACCCCAATATTTTTTTTCACAAAGTAAACTTACAGACTTATCCGCTTTTTCAGTATCAACCGTATGATATCGCACTTTCGTCGATGATTTACCGGATTGTAAATTTGTATAAACTCGATTTGCTGCACGCGCATTACGCGATACCTTATGCCTACGCAGCCTTCACGGCGAAACAGATGCTTAAGGAGGAAGGCAAAGATGTGCCGCTTGTAACCACACTGCACGGGACCGATATTACTTTGGTTGGCCAGCACCCCAGTTACAAACACGCTGTAGAATTCTCGATCAACCAGTCAGATACCATTACTTCGGTTTCGGAAAGTCTTAAGAAAGATACGCTGCAGCTTTTCCACATTAAGAAAGAAATTGAAGTGATCACCAATTTTATTGATAATACCGAATTCGAAAACAAAACCTATTGCCAGCGCAATCAGTTTGCCAAACCCGATCAGAAAATCCTGATTCACGTGTCCAATCTGCGGCCGGTAAAAAGGGTGGAAGAAGTTTTGGAAATATTTAAAAATGTGCAGAAAAAGATCAACTGCATGCTTATTATTATCGGCGAAGGTCCCGACATGGAGAAGGTGAACCAGTTTTTGGAAGAACAACCGCATCTGATCAACAAAATCCGCCTTTTGGGGAAAGTGAACGACCTTTATAAAATCCTGCAGCTCTCCGATGTTTTTCTTCTGCCCTCGGAGCAGGAAAGTTTTGGACTGGCTGCGCTCGAAGCGATGGCCGCCGAAACGCCGGTGATCAGTTCCAACGCCGGCGGAATCCCCGAAGTCAATATTCAGGGTGAAACAGGGTATCTTGCAGAGATCGGAAATGTAGAAGCGATGAGCAACTACACCATCAAACTGCTGAGCGACGACGTACTGCTGGCTCAAATGAAAAAAAATGCAAAAGAACAGGCCATGCGCTTTGATCTGAAAAACATTCTGCCGCTGTACGAAAAAATGTATGAACACACCCTGGCCACCTTCAAGCAACCGGCTTTGCATTAAACGTAATCCCTTTTAACAGCTGTGTAGCACAGTCCCGGAAATGAACGAAAAACTGCTGCAATACCTTTGGAATTTCAAAATTTTTAAGAGTTTTGACTTTAAGGATGTGGCGGGAAATGAAATCGAGATTTTGGATTTTGGTAAATGGAACTTCGATTCCGGACCGGACTTTCTGTTTGCAAAAATTAAAATCGGAGAGCTCGTGCTGGCTGGAAATATCGAACTTCATGTGAAGTCGTCCGACTGGATCTTTCACCAACACGCCGGCAATCCCGAGTTTGAAAATCTCATCCTTCATGCTGTTTATATTCATGATGTAGAAATCAGCGATTTTACAGAGAAAAACATTCCGACTCTGGAGCTCAAGGATTATATTGATGAGAAACTTCTGGGGAAGTATGAATCCTTTCTCAAAGAAAACCAATTCATTCCCTGCTCGTCGCTTTTCTCGCCAGAAAAAGTTTCGTTTGGCTTTCTGGAAGAGACACTGCTAAAGAAACTCGATGAGAAATCAATTGAAATCGAAGAATCTTTAAGAAGAAATAAAAATAATTACGAAGCGGTACTTTTTCAGAATCTTGCCTATGCTTTTGGCTTAAAGGTGAACGCTCAGATCTTCCAACAGTTGGCAGAAAGTCTGGATTTTTCTGTCGTTAATAAAATCCGCCAAAACCTGACGCAACTGGAAGCGCTTTTCTTCGGGGTGAGCGGCTGGCTTGAAAAGCCGTTAGACGACGATACGAAGGTCTGGAAGCGGGAGTTCGATTTTCTTCAGGCAAAATATTCAATTACTCCACTGCGTTTCACACCTAAATTCTCGAAGTTACGGCCACCGAATTTCCCGACCGTAAGGCTCGCCCAGTTTGCGGCGCTCTATCACTTCAATCAAAACCTTTTCTCACAGGTGATGGCTGCAAAAAACACTGAAGAGATGTACCGCATTTTTCGGACTGTAAAAGCCGGAACTTACTGGGATTCACGGTTCAACTTTGGAAAGATATCGTCAGTCACCGGCGAAAAGTTTTTGACAGGTGATTTTATTGACCTTCTTCTTGTGAATGCCATTTTGCCGCTTAAATACACCTATCAAAAACATTCGGATGAAAATATTCATGATGAGATCGTGGATTTCTACCGAAGTATCCCCGCGGAAAAAAACACAGTTTTACAGGGATGGCTGCAGCTGGGAATGAAGATCGAAAACGCCCTCGAAAGCCAGGCTATGCTTTTCCATTATAAAAATTTCTGCCTGCGGAAAAACTGCCTGAACTGTGCCATCGGTTACAAGCTTCTGCAAAAATAGACACAGGCCCAATACCGAAAGTGATTTAACTCACGGTCAAAACGTGGATCTTCAGACATTTTAGGCCTAATTTTGTATAAAAGTTATCACATGTTCGATTGGTTAAAAGTTCTTTTGTTTCCTGTAGAAAACCCTACCGTAACCCACTCTATCGTGGCGCTGATGCTCGCAATCGGTACCGGTGTTTTTATCGGCAGGCTGAAGTTGGGGAAAATAACCTTCGGCGTATCTGCAGTCATGTTCACCGGTTTGTTTTTGGGGCATCTCGGTTACCGCATCGAGGGAGGGATCCTGGATTTTGTACGGGATTTCGGCCTGATACTTTTTGTGTATGGCATTGGTTTGCAGGTCGGTCCATCGTTCTTTTCCTCCTTCCGCAATGAAGGTTTGAAGTTTAACATCCTGGCCGTATCCAGTGTGTTGTTTGGCGGCGTGATCGCAATTATCCTTTTTAAACTAACGGGTTTGAAGATTGAAGACCTGGTGGGGATAATGAGCGGTTCTGTAACCAATACACCAGGTCTGGGCGCCGCCAAGAACACGATAGAAGAAATCAAAAACTCATTCCCCGACAGAATGTTCAACGATCCTGCAATAGGTTACGCGATTACTTATCCGCTGGGTGTTTTTGGTATTATAGGAACGATCATCGTAACCAAGTTGCTTTTAAAAATAAAGCCTGAGGAAGAGATGAAAAAATTCCGCAAGGCAAAGATCGCCATGGAACTGCCGCTGGTACATCAGAAAATGCGCGTTACAAACCCGGAATTGGTAGGAAAGACACTGCACCAAACGCTGAAAACATTTGGCCGGGACATCGTGGTTTCCCGTCTGAAACACAGCGGCAGTGTTGCCGTGAAATCGCCAACCTTAGATACTGAACTTCAGGACCGCGATGTGCTGATGCTGGTAGGCCAGGAAAAAGATGTGAATGATTTTACAGCGCTCGTCGGCAGACCTTCTACCGACCTTTTTATAGAATCTGAATCCGATATCCGCAGAAAAAATATTTTCGTTACCAATGCAAAGGTTATTCACAAAAACCTGTCAGAACTCGATCTGTTCAACACCTATGATCTGAAGGTAACACGTGTGTTCCGTGCCGGCCGGGAAATTCTGCCGCGACCGTCGCTGGAACTCTTCTATGGTGACAAAATCCGCGTAATCGGCTCGGAAGAAGCCATTAAAGAAGTGGAAAAGCTCATTGGCAATTCCGAAAAAAAACTTTTGGAACCGGATTTTCTGTCGCTGTTTGGTGGTCTGTTCCTGGGTGTAATTCTGGGCTCCATACCAATCGCCATTCCAAGCCTGCCGGTTCCGATCAAGCTGGGGTTTGCAGCCGGCCCGTTGATTGTGGCGCTTTTGATTTCGCGTTACGGTGGCATTTCTTTCATCCATTCCTACATCAACACGGGTGCTATATATTTTATGAAGGATTTTGGTATCTGTCTGTTTTTTGCCGCTGTGGGAATTCACGCCGGCGATGGTTTCTACGATAATTTTGTGCAGTATAACGGCTGGATGTGGTTGCTTTACGGGTCCGCGATAACATTTATTCCTTTGATCGCGATGGTTATAGTAGGCCGGTTCTTTATGAAGATCAATTTTCTGCAGCTTGCCGGCATTATGAGCGGAAGTTATACAGATCCGGCCGCACTTTCTTTCAGTACAAACTTTTTGGATTCCGATATTCCGATACAAAGTTATGCGCAGGTTTATCCTTTAGTGACCATTTTCCGGATTTTTGTGGCGAGCTTGCTCATACTGATCTTCAGTTAAAACAAAAAAGCAACCTGCGAAAGGTTGCTCTTAAAATATGGCCTGAAGTTATTTCTTGTCATCGGGCGCGCTGTCGGGGAAACGCTGCTGCGTAAACTCCCGGGATATGGCTGCCTTTTCGAATTTCAGTTTACCGGAAAGGGTTTCGATCACCACGCCATCGTCCTGGATCTGGGAAATACGTCCGTGCATTCCCGAAGTGGTAACCACGCGGCTCCCCACTTTCAAAGTTTCCTGAAAACTTTTTTCCTGCTTCGATTTTTTCATCTGCGGGCGGATCATCAGAAAATAAAATCCGACAAACATAAGGCCCATCATCAGCATAGTTGGCATCATAGAACCTTCCGGTCCGCCTGCTGCCTGTAAAAATATTGTAATCATCTCTTTAGTTTAAATTGGTTATTAAGGCTGAATGTCCGCTGAAAAAGTGATTACCATCGGTGCTTTTTCTACATTGGCGTAAATTTCTGCCTGCTTATTTACAAGACCGTCGAAATTTGAAGAATCGAACTTAAGGGTTATTTTTCCTTTTTGTCCCGGCAAGATCGGGTCCTTGGTATAATCCGGTACCGTGCAGCCACAGCCGGGTTTCACCTGCGAAATGATCAAAGGATTCTGTCCGGTATTCGTGATCTCGTAAGTATGTTCTTTGTGTTCTCCTTTTTTAATTTTACCGAATTCAAAAGCTGCTTCCGACAGGGCAACTGTGGTAAGCGGGTTGCTTTGGGCCTCCTTTAACATGGCATCCTGAGATTCTACTGCAGGTGCCTGAACCGCAGTGGCGGAATCTTCGGTTACGACCAACTGATCAGCCTGCTGGTTTTTTTTACAGGAAGCCAAACTCAGCACTACTGCAAGCGGAAGAATTTTTACTAAATTTTTCATAAACTTTCTATTAATTTCTATTGATGTCTTTGGTGTATTTGTCTAAAATTCCGTTAATGAAAATGTTGGAACGGTCGGTTGAAAAAACCTTTGAAATCTCGATATATTCATTGATGATAACCCTACCCGGCGTGAGCGGAAAATAATCGAGTTCGGAAATCGCGGTAATCAGAATGATCTTGTCGAGCAGTGAGATACGTTCCATATCCCAGTTCTCCAGGCGGCCACTCAGCTTTTCCTCAGTCTCCTCCCAATGGGTAAGAACCTGCTGCAAAAGTTTATGGGCAAATTCCCGGTCTTCCTCGCCTTTAATCATCTTGATCAAAGTATGACTCGGCTCATCTTCTTTCAGAAAACCGATGGTTTTCTGAAGCATTGAGTTGGAAATGTGAAAATCATCAGCCCAGCTCATTTCCTTTTCTTCCACATGTTCATGAAAATCATCGTTTTCCGCGATATATCTTAAGAAAAGTTTACCGATAAATTTCTGGTCTTCTTCGAAAGAATAGGTATCGACCTTCATAAAATCCTGATACCGTTTCCCGGCAGTCATTCTTTGAAAAGTCTTTACAAGTAGTTCATCGTGCAGATCCCATTTCAATTCCTGATGTTTCGAAGTAAAGGAAAGCCGCTCGGTATTTTCCTCCAGTTTTTTCAGCACCTGGTTGTTGATGAATTTTTGGTTTGGGTTGGTATTGTCGTCTGTCTTGATGTATTTGCCTTTACCAATTTCAATCTGTTTTTCCGCCAATGCTTTCAGAGCCACGAGGAAGTTGAGCTGATAAATATAAAGGTGATAGATTTTCTCGATTTCAGAGAACATATTTTTCTCTAAAACTTCGAATTTTAAAGGGTTTTGGGAATAAGAATAGAGTGATTCTACAACCTTTTCGCGAATTTGTCTTCTTCCTAACATTTCAAAGAACTTTTTGTGGCTGCAAAGATAGCATTTTTTTAGAAACGCTTCCGCATTATGACGCCATCGTATCACCGCAATTCTGCAATTCAATTTTCAATTTATTACTTTTGCATCCTTGCATTGCCTATCTTAAAAGCGCGTGCCTGCACAATAAAATGAATGCACTCAAAACATTAAATCCTTATTTCTGGAAACACAGAATCCTGCTTTTCTGGGGTTTTTTGTTCATCATTGCGAGCAACTTTTTCAGTATTTACAAAGTTCAGTTCGTGGGGCGGTCCATTGATGAGATTTCGAAAAACACCGGCCTCGGATTCAACAGGCAGGTTTTGGTGTATGTCGGGATTATAGTGATCTCATCGCTGCTCACCGGTTTCTTTTCTTTCATGATGCGGCAGACGATCATAGTTTCGTCGCGCAGGATCGAGTATGAACTTAAAAATAAAATTTACGAACACTACCAGGAACTTTCGCTCACAGATTTTAAAAAAACCACGATCGGCGACCTGATGAACAGGCTGAGTGAAGACGTGGTCGCTGTAAGAATGTATCTGGGACCCGGTGTAATGTATATTGTAAACCTGCTCGTACTGCTGATCATTACCAGCATTTATATGCTGAAGACCGATATTTCAATGACTGTATGGTCGCTCGTTCCGCTGCCCATTCTGTCATTTGTGATCTATCATGTGAGCTCGGTTATCAACAAAAAATCAAAGATCATGCAGAAAAGCCAGTCTGCGATCTCCACTTTCGTACAGGACAGTTTCTCCGGAATCCGCGTGGTAAAATTTTTTGCCAAAGAAAAATACATCGAAAATAACTATTCGAATAAAGTCAAGGATTACCAGGACAAAGCTCTGGATCTGGCGAAGACCGAAGCCTACTTTTTTACCATCATTCTTTTCGTCATTGGCCTGCTGAATGTGGTGATTCTCCTGATCGGTGGCCAGAAATATATGAACAACGAGCTGAGCGTAGGCAAGATCGCTGATTTCTTTCTGTATATCAATATTCTGATTTTCCCTTTCTCAATGGTCGGTTGGGTGACCTCTGTAAATCAAAGGGCTGAAGCATCAATGTCCAGGATCAATGAATTCCTGGATATGAAAACTGACATCATTAATATAAACCATGAAGTTTATCCCATCAAAGGAGATATTGAGTTCAGAAACGTGTCGTATACTTACCCGAACACCGGAATCAGGGCGCTCGATAATTTAAGTTTTAAAATAGAAGCGGGAAAATCACTGGCAATTGTCGGTAAGACAGGTAGCGGAAAATCTACCATCGCGCTCCTGCTGTGCCGTTTGATCGATCCTACGGAAGGCGAAATTCTTGTGGACGGAAAAAATCTAAAAGAACACAATCTGGAAAACTACCGCCGGCATATCGGCTATATCCCGCAGGAAAGTTTTCTGTTTTCAGATACCATTGAAAATAATATTGGTTTTGGCGTTGACCATCCGACACCGGAACTTGTTGAAGAATATGCGAAGAAAGCAGATGTCCACAAAAATATCGTGGGCTTCAAGGAAAAATACAAAACCCTTGTGGGCGAACGCGGCGTGATGCTTTCCGGTGGCCAGAAACAAAGGATCTGTATCGCGCGCGCGCTCATCAAACAGCCGAAGATTCTGATCTTTGATGATTCACTCTCTGCTCTGGATACGGAAACCGAAGAAAACATACTTCGGAATATTGAAAATGATATTCAGAAATCAAGTTCAATCATCATTACCCATCGAGCCAGCAGCGCCAAACGTGCAGATAAAATCCTGAATCTCACCAAAATAGACAATCCTTTGCCGGCTTAGGTGCAGATTATGCAGTTATAATTCTGTTTTCTTAACAAAAAGTTAAAAAAAATTTTGCAGTTAAAAGAAATCTTTTATATTTGTGATATAGATTCACAAATTGAAAGGACATGAATGATTATAATCAAAGGAACGAAAACGAAATTTTTACAAAAGTTCTGAAGGCAGGCCGCCGAACCTATTTTTTTGATGTGCGCGAAACCAAAGCCGGCGATTACTATCTCACCATTACCGAGAGCAAAAAAAATTATGGCGAAAACGGTGATGCTACTTTCGAGAAACACAAAATTTATCTTTACAAAGAGGATTTCAAAAACTTTGAAGACATGTTTAAGGACTCTACCGATTTCATCATCAGCCAAAAAGGTGCAGATGTAATTTCTGAGCGGCACGACAAAGATTATAAAACACGGTCTTTCACCATAGAATCAGAAGAAGAACTGTAAAATCAATCAGCACCCAAACGGGTGTTTTTTTATTAATGGCTTTAAGATCTTCCCCAAGGTCACGCAGCAAAACAAAAAAAACGCATTGAAGATCAATGCGTTTTACGTGGGTGAATGAGGGGTCTCGAACCCCCGACCTCCGGAACCACAATCCGGCGCTCTAACCAACTGAGCTACAATCACCGTTTGGGTGTGCAAATATAGTATTTTTACAAATATTACAAAATTATTCCCTCAAAATTTTTGAAAGCAAGCAGCTTTTCTGTCGTAAAGCCCTCTGCAAAGGCCACGCCGGAAAGCCGGCCGAGATCCTGAGCTCTGTAAGTCAGGCTTTCGAGGAAATCTTTGGTCGCGATGGGCGTCATCGGTTCGGTTGACTTTGGATCATAAAACTGTGTTTTATACGCCAGGCATGCCTCAATCTTCTGATCCATAAAATCCGAAATATCGATCACGAAATCCGGTTCAATATTCCGCCACTGGATATAATGAAAAATGTGCTTTGGCCGCCACGGCTGTTGAATTTCGCCGTCGAGCTCTGTTTCTATCTTAACAAGTCCGGAGAGAAAACAGGCATCGGAAACGAGTTTCGCCGCCTTTGCATGATCAGGATGGCGATCATCGATCGCATTGGCAAGTACAATTTCGGGTTTGTATTTCCGGATCATTTTCACGATCTGCATTTGGTAATCTCCGCTGTTAAGCAAAAAACCATCTTTCATTTTCAGATTTTCGCGTGCTGAAAATCCGAGAAGTTCTGCGGCGTGAGCTGCTTCTTCGGCTCTGGTCAGGTTTGTCCCCCGCGTACCCAGTTCACCCTGTGTAAGATCAACCACGGCTACTTTTTTACCTTCACTGATGAGTTTGGCTAAAGTTCCGCCGCATCCAAGTTCTACATCATCGGGATGTGCGCCAATTGCTAAGATATCTGTTTTCATGATGCAAAGATACGAAACCGCCAAATTTTGAGCGGACGATTAAATACTTTAAAGGAAAGCGGAACATGAAATCCTGAAAACTATTCAGCCGGTACCATTAACAGGAAAAAGAGAAAAATAATTTTTTAGTAAACTCAGCTCCTTATTTAATTTCCTGATAAATCGTGGTGAGAAACTGGCCAAATGACTGCTCGACGCGGATGATGTCGCCGGACTTTAAATTTATTCCTGCCGAGCCGTAGGGATTTGAATTGACTGAAAATCCGGAAATCTGAAAATACTGCGCCGGCTGGTCTTTCTGGCCGGATAGCTGAATGGTAGAGCCCAAAAGCTTTTTAGTTGAAACTGTAAGGATTTCGCCGTCGGAAAGTTTTCTCTTGGTAAAACTGCGTGGCGGGAACAGCAATGTCGCTTTGTTCACCGCGATATTCTGCTTTTTGTAGGGCGACGAAATCAAATAAACCATATTATTTTCAGCGGGAAAAGCGGTGGGCTCCAAATAATAAAGCGCGAGTCTATAATGGGCGGGATCAAACTTCTGATTTCCTCCTTCCAGCGATTCAAAGGGTTTGAAAGCAAAGGCATTTGCACCGACTTCTTTGGCTTTTTTATAGATCATCCCGAAGACTTTAACATCATCATCGGAATATCCCTGAACTTCGATTTCTCCCAGATATTCGGCTGCCGTATCCTCCGGCGATATCTTATACAGGAAACGGTCGGTATTGGGGTGCGTTTTTACGACTTTGTTTAAGATCACATTTTGTGCAAAAGCAAAAGAACTGAAAAACAGGAAGGTAAAAAAGTATCTGATCATTGTTTCTGTAGGATTTCAATACATTCTTCGAGGGAATTTTCCCAGTATTTAGGTTCGATACCGTATACCTTTTCAATTTTATCCAGAGCCATTGTGCTGCGTTGCGGGCGCTTTGCTGCAGTGGGAAACTCAGCCGTGGTTATCGGCTTTAACTTTATTTCTGAGGCTGCAAGCTCAGCTATTTTTTCAGCAAAATCGAACCATGTCGTTTCGGGATAATTGGAAAAGTGGAAAATGCCGTAAGTTTTCGGCTCGGCTTCTATAATTCTCATTACCGCTTCTGCAAGGTCATTGGCATTTGTCGGCTGGCCGAACTGGTCTGCAACAATTCCCATTTCATCCTTTACAGTAAATAATTGCAGCATGGTTTTCACAAAGTTTTTGTTGAATTCCGAATAAAGCCACGAGGTGCGTAAAATGACTGTCTTCGGATTTTCCTCAAATGCCAGCTCCTCGCCTTTGAGTTTCGATGCACCATACACTCCCTGCGGCGCAGTAAAATCGTCTTCGTCATACGAAATATTAGTGTCACCTTCGAATACATAATCCGTTGAAATATGAATCAGCGTGGCTTTTTGTTCAGCGCAAGCCTGCGCTAGATTGGCAGCACCGCCCGCATTGACGCTAAACGCTTTTTCAGGTTCCGACTCTGCAAGATCTACAGCAGTGTAAGCTGATGCGTTGATGCAGTAATGCGGTTTATAGTCCTCAAAAAAATCGAGCACTTTTTCGAAATCTGTGATATCCAATAGGTCGGAATCTGCGAATATAAATTCATATCTGTTTTCGAAATCGGGCGCGATCTTTCGGAAGCAGTTCCCAAGTTGGCCATTGGCGCCGGTTACAAGTATTTTTTTTATCATTTCAGGGCTGCTTTATTAAATTTTCTGCACGACTGAACCCGGCTTGCAAAGTCTTTTTCATCCATATTGACCAGAAAGCGCTGAAACAACTCCTTGGTATCATCCGGATGCTTGGCTGCGCGGCGGGTTTTCATATCAAAATACAGCACCGTGAGCCACAAAACACTGTGAATTATTTTGCCATCGGGACTGGTCATTAGAATTTCCACCTTCGACAGTGTGTCGCCGACTTCAATTGTTTTGCTGGTGATCAGAACCCGGGCATTGTAGCGAACTTCGCGCAGGTAAGCGATCTCATTCTGAACTGTGATCCAGGTGCAACCCGTTTTGCGGGTATATTCCTCATAAGTGAAGCCGTAACCGCTTTCCACATGATCCTCTCTGGCATTGAGCATATACTCCAAATATTTCACATTGTTCAGATGACCGATCGGATCGCAGTCGCTGAAGCGGATCCTGACCAGTGACGATAGTTCTTTTTGCATGTTCCAAAATTAAAAAAACCATCCCGAAGATCGAGATGGTTTCGTTTAAAAAAAATATTGATTAGAGTCCTAATTCTTTTTTAACTAAAGGAGTAGCATCGGCACCGCCTTTGTAAATAAGAGCTGTAGAATCTATTACGAATTCGTATCCGTTAGCCTTAGCCACTTTAGTCACGGCATTGTTCAGCTTTTCGATGATCGGTTTTACCGCTGCATCTCTTTTCTGAGCAAGGTCATTCTGAGCGGTTTGCTGGAGGCTTTGTAGGTTCTGTTGTTTTTTTTGCAGTTCAGATTCCTTGGCAGTTCTTTGGGCTTCAGTCATTTTAGCACCTTCTGCCTGATATTGCTGTACTTCTTTTTGAAAGGCTTCGGCCTGTTTGTTGAGTTCGTCACCTTTGGTTTTGCTGAAAGTATCTAGATCCGAGGTCATTTTCTTAGTTTCCGGCATTGCAGACAAAACTGCTTCATAATCCATAGAAGCAACTTTTTGAGCCTGAGCAAATCCTGTTGCTGCAAACATCATCACCGCTGCAAATAATACACTTAATTTTTTCATAATAAGGGATAAATTGATTTATTGTTGGTTTTTAAATTTTATTTCTGTGTGCTTCTGGAGCGGTCGATCGCTCTTCTTCCTGAACTTTGCTGAAGCATCTTCTCTTTTTCACTTCGTTCTGTATTCACAGAGGTTCTGGTTGATGTTTCGGTGTTTTTCGTTGCCGAATTTTTCAGCAGCAAATCTAAGACTTTATCCGTATAGTCGTATCTTTTTTCCAGAAAAATCACACTAATGTTATTGCTTTTATCAAGAACTATGCCTAAGCTATTCTTGTCGGAAACGGTCTTGATTGCGTTCCAGATCTGATCCTGAAAGGGTTTTGTGAGATTTGACCTGGCATTGTTGATCTCGCCCAACAAGCCGAAACGGTTGTTGACCATGGTCTTGATTTTCTTGTCCAGATCATCAACTTCTTTTTGTCTTTGTTTCAGCTGATCGCCTACAAGAAGCACTCTTTCGTTCTCCAGTGTGGCTTTCTTTTTTTCGAAATCAGACTGCAGGGTTTGAATTTCAGTTTGCCAGGCAGTGATCTGGGCATTCAGTCTGTCTTCCGCATCTTTGTATTGCGGCAGTTTGCTCAGAATGTAATTCGTATCAACCACTCCTATTTTTTGGGCGCTGAGGATCCCTGCAAGCAGAACCAGCGCAACCGAAAATATTTTAAACTGTTTCATAATTATGTGTTTATAAAGATTGATTCATGAGGAAGTGCGTTTTCCAGCCGGATGGTTCAGTTCCCATAAGCGTTTTATCAAAACCATATGCGAAATCAAACCCGATAAGTCCGAAAGCACCCATATAAACCCGGATGCCAACACCGGCTGAACGTTTCAACTGGAAAGGATTGTAACTGCCAAAGGAGTTCCAGGCGTTACCACCTTCCAGGAAAGTAAGTGCGTAGATCTTTGCAGTTTGGTTCATCGATACAGGATATCTCATTTCAAGTGCAAAACGGTTATAGATCGTAGCACCACCATAAGGCGTGATATCTTCCTGCGCACCACCCGACGACGATGAGTTTTCGTAACCGCGAAGCGGCACCAACTCACGCCCATCGTACCGGCCGCCAAGCAAACCCGTTCCACCTACATAAAATCTCTCAAACGGCGGAGCTCCCAGTTCTTTGTTATAGCCATTAAGAAAGCCCATCTCTGCGGTACTTCTTAACACCATTTTCCCTACTACCGTGTTGTACACATCGGCTTTTAATTTCACTTTATAGAATTCCAGCCATTTATACTTTTCAACCGGCGACATCGTAGAATAATCCTTGTCGCTGAAAAGTGAATATGGCGGCGTAAACTTAACCGATGCCTCAAGGTTTGAGCCCTGTGTTGGGAAAATTGGATCTAATCCTGCGGAATTCCTGCTTAAACCTACATTAAAACTGAAGTTTTTGGCCGAACCGTTATACTCGGTAGTATTACCGAACTGGAAAGGATAATTTTCGAAGTCGTAACTCTGATACTGGATTCCCGTGTAAAGCGAGAAATAATCATCCGGCCATCTGAGAAGTCTGTTAAGACCTGCGGAAGCGGAGAAAATATTCAGTTTCTGCTTAGCACCAAACTGATCGGTATAGCGCACCAGCGACTGATTTACACCTACAGAAAGTGCGGTCGGTTTTGTACCGAACAACCAGGGTTCTGTAAATGAAATACCATAATTCTGGAAATACTGTCCTGCCTGCGCCTGAATGGATAATGTCTGGCCATCTCCCTGAGGAACGGGTTTGAAATCCTTAAATTTCAAAAAGTTCTTTAAGGAAAAGTTATTAAAAGTAAGGCCCAGCGTTCCAATGAAGGAGCCACCGCCATAACCTGCCTGGAGCTGAACCTGGGAAGAACCTTTCTCCACAAGTGTCCAGTGAATATCCACGGTATTGTCCTGTGGATTCGGTGTAATCTGCTGACCTACCTGCTGCGGATCAAAGAACTGCATACCCGCGAGGTCGAAATAAGTTCTCTTGATATCACTTTTCGCAAATAAACTTCCCGGTTTTGTACGTAAAGACCGTAGAATTACGTGGTCGTGTGTCGTGGTATTTCCACTCCAGGTCACGCGGTTCCAGGTGGCTTTTTCACCTTCGCTGATTCTGATCTCCAGATTGATGGAATCACCCTGAACACCTTTTTCGATCGGTGTTACATTAGAAAAGAGGTAACCATTGTTCATATAGATCGACTTGATATCGGAATCATCTTCCTTACCGCCGTCTTCACCCACTTTTTTATTAAAGCCGACCGCATCGTAAATATCACCCGTTTTATAACCGAGGATCTTTTGCAGATAATCGGTCGAGAAAGCAGTGTTACCTAGAAAATTGATATCGCCGATGTAATATTTTTTTCCTTCGTTGAGTTTTACATTGATCTCATAATCGTTCTTCGGGTTTCTCCAAACCGAATCGGACACAATCCTTGCATCGCGGAAACCTAATGAACGGTAATAATTAATGAGGTTTACTTTATCTTCCTCATATTTTTCTTCGATGAATTTGGAAGGTTTTAAAATTCCCTTGATACCGAATCTTTTCTGTTTCGTGTCTTTGAAAGCTTTGTTGCGCAGTTTGCTGTCCGAGACGCTTTCATTTCCTTCAAATTCAATGTGGCTGATCTTTACTTTTTTGCCTTTGGCAACATCGATGGTCCAATCGACAAGATTTGGATCTTCCGCATTCACTTTATCCTGAATCGTAACTTTCGCATCAGCAAAACCTTTTTTCACATACTCTTTCGGAATATTGGTTTTAAGTGTTGAGATCAGATTCTGGGTAATTTTGGTGCCGGGTTTCAGGCCGTTGTCTTTGGCGAGTTTTTCACTTTTAGATTTGCTGATACCTTTTCCCGTAAATTTCACGGTTCCCAGCTCCTTTAAATCCTGAAGATTAAAACGCAGAACGATCTGCTCGCCTTCAATGCTTTGAATGTAAACTTCCACCTCGGAAAACGACTGTGTTTCCCAAAGTTTTTTAATGGCGTTGCTGATCTTCTGACCTGGAATTTCAACGCTTTCGTTCTTATTCAGACCTGTAAACCTCAGGATTTGCGCCGGAGTATATTTTTTTACACCATCTACAACAATGTCTTTCAGGATATAAGTGCCTGCTTCATTTTGTGCATACACCGGGGAGTTGTCCGGGTTGTTCTGCTCGGGCGTAATTTGACCATAGAAATGCGCCGAGGCCGCAAACATGATGATAGGTAAGAATTTGAACTTCATTTTTTATCTTGCTAACTTTTTCTTTTATAAATTTTCGTTAAGCTGCTCGCTTGTTTTGCCGAATCGCCTTTCCTTGTTCTGGAAGTTATAAATGCACCGGAACAAATCCTCCCTGCCGAAATCCGGCCACAGAATATCCAGAAACTGCAGTTCCGCGTAGGCGATCTGCCAGAGCAGGAAATTACTGATCCTCACCTCGCCGCTGGTGCGTATCAGCAGATCTACAGGCGGGAACTCCTTAGTGTAAAGATGCTCTTCGAATACTTTTTCGGTGATTTCGTTTTCGGTGAGTTCACCGTTTTTAACTTTCGTACTTATCTGTTTTACAGCGTTTAGGATCTCATTTTGGGAACCGTAGCTCAGCGCCAGAATCAGGTTTCCGCGCGTGTTGTCTTTTGTAATATCAACCAGATGCAACATCTGGGTCCGGACCAGCTCGGGTAATTTATCAATATCCCCGATCACGTGCATTCTAAGGCCTTTAGAAAAAATTTCCTCCGCCTCCAGCAGCAAAGTCTCGGAGATCAGACTCATGAGTGTACTAACCTCATCATCCGGCCTTTTCCAGTTTTCTGAGGAAAACGTGTAAAGTGTGAGAAATGGAATATGTATTTCATTGCAGGCATTCACCACATCGCGCACAGCTTTTATGGCATTTCTGTGCCCGAAAGTCCGCGCCTCGCCACGTGATTTTGCCCAGCGTCCATTCCCATCCATAATGATGGCAACGTGCTTTGGGAGCTGCTCCAGGTTTAATTGATCTTTTATAGACTGCATTTTATTGTCCACAATAACAAGGTGGTCTGCCAAAGGAGTAAGTGAGACCCAGGGTAACCGAGTTCACCCAATCTTTGGAATTAATATTACCGATCTGCCGGTTTTCTATGAACTCTGCAGCGCGCTTTTGGGCTTCCTCAAAATAAGGACTGTCCTGCAATAGCGAATTGGTTGTTCCCGGCGAAGTTATATCTTTATTATAAGTTATCTTCACGTTTTTGTCATCGATCATACTGTAATCAATGGAATCTGAAAAAGTAGGCCTGAACATGAATTCGCCGAAAAGCGCCCAGTTGTAGTTGAATTTATATTTTAGACCAACACCAAATGGAATCGCCATGGTAAGTTCTTTACCGGAGACGTAGGTTGGGTTGGTATCGAAATCCTGTGCGCTGGTTGGCGCGATGGCATTTCCGCCCGGATCTCGCTTAAAGTCATTTGCCAGTGAAACCTTGGTGGTGTTTGCAAGCATTCCGCCGACACCTCCAAAAATATAGGGACTCAGCAAACTCTTCTGCTCATCATTCACCGGAAAAAAATTATACTCGAAAAGCACATCAGCCTCTACAATTGAATTTGTACCCCAAAGTTTTCTTTTGCGCCGGTAGTTTTCCTTCGCAGCACCATCCACAAACTGTATGTTACTGAAACCCAGATTTAAACGTACGGTCTGATAAGGATTAAAATTCATGCGGTAAAGAATTCCGCCATAAAAAGGTATACCGTAATCTGAAACGTTACTCAGCGGTCTTTGTAACACATAGTTCGTTCTGCCAATATCGCCTACTAAATTACTCATGCCAAGCTGCACGCCTATTTCATGACGCTGCCCCTTATAGGAAACTGAAATAAAAATGGCTGCGAGCAGGGAATAAATAAATTTCTTTTGCATGAACGGCGGGACCTCTATTTTCATAAATAATTTTGCAAATATAATATAATTTTCCTTGAAGGAAATTCTTAATTTTTAGTTAAATAAGCTCAAAAAAGCATAATATTTTGCCTTAAAAACGGGAAAATACTTATTTTATGATTTTATAAGAACAAAACCCCCGAAGAGGAGGGTTTGTGTAAAATCAATTCCGGCCGAAAAGCTTCCGGAGTTTATTGCGGATCTTTATAAGTGTAGGCTCCTCATAATTCTTGTCCTCATCGAAATAGCCATAACCGTAGCCATAACCGTAGCCATAGCCATAACCGTAACCCTGATTCATCTGGAAGTCATTGTAAACCAGACCAAGATTCTTGATCTCGTGATTCTGATACTTTTCGGTGATCATCTTCAGCATATATTTCTCCGTATACTCGTGGCGCACCACATAAATGCTCGCGTCTACATACTTCATCAGTTCAAACGGATCGGCCACCAAACCTACGGGTGGAGAATCGATCACAATAAAATCGTAATGTCTTTTCAGTTCTTTAATGAAATCAATATTTCTGTCGCTCATCAGGAGTTCCGACGGATTTGGCGGGATTGGCCCCGAGGTCGCCACATGAAGATTCGGGATTTTTGTTTTATTAATGATGGTTTCCATATCTACCTCACCGGTGAGGAAATTTGAGATTCCATATTTATTATCGATTTTAAAGTCGCCGAAAATTTTCGGCTTTCGGAGGTCCATTCCCAGGAGGATGGTTTTTTTGCCGCTTAAGCCTAAAACCGAAGCAATATTGATCGAGATATAGGTTTTTCCTTCGCCACCTACCGATGAAGTCAGGAGTATTACTTTGGACTGTTCATCTTCTTTATGCAGAAAACGCAGGTTCGCACGTATACCTCGGAACGCTTCAGAAATAGAAGATCTGGGCTGCTCGAGCACCGTAAGATTATTGTCGTGCGTATTTTTACCAATAACTCCCAACAGCGGAATTTTTGTTACCTGCAGTAACTCTTTTATATTTCGCACGCGGTTATCCAGCGCTTCAGAAAGTGCGATGATCAGCAACGGCAAAAGCAGTAACCCACCCATAATTGAATATTTTGTTCGCTGTACATCCGGCGCTATTGGTCCCTGTCCCAGATTCTTAGCTGGATCAATTACCGTAATATCGGATTTATTGGTAGCGACACGGATCTGTGTTTCATTCTGTTTTGTGAGCAGGCTGTTGTAGGTGGCTTCGATCATGTTATATCCCCGCTCCGCATCCAGGTACCGGCGTTCTTTCTCAGGATAGGCTACGAGGTCGCGGCCTTCTTCCGCGATATTCCGGTCAATTCGCGAGATCTCATTGAGGTAAGTACTGAAATAAGTTCGCAGTGATCCCGTGGAGTTTCCGCGGGCTTCGCTGATCAGCCTGTTGATCTCAATCATGGGTTCAGAATTCGGCGTGTAAATTGTCGCCATCTCCCTTCTTTTGGCATACAGGGCCTTGAGCTCGGATACACTTGCGGTGAAAGCCCCGTCGTCAACGCCTGCAGAATTCAGGCTGATCAACCGGTCAAGATTTTGGGAGGCCAAAGAATTTTTAATGGCATTAAGCGAATTCACTTTGGTGATCAGGTCCGCTTTTTTAGCCTCAAGCTCTTTGATCCTGACCAAAGCTTTCTCGTCGCGGTCTTTAATATCATAAAGACCTTCAGACACTTTCATGTGGTTTAAAAGCGTAGCGCTGGAATCGAGTTTTTTCCTGATTTTGGAAAGGTTTTCGTCGAGATAGTTCTCGGTGTTTTTGTCCACCGTATTTCGGTCTACAAGCCGTTTCTTTTCGAGTTCTTCTACCGAAGTGTTCAGGAAATTAACAGTTCCGTTCAGGTTATAACCACTTTTGGTAATGACCATAATGGTATTGATCTCCTTGTCGAAATCAACATTAATGGTGGAAACAAGATTGTTAACCGTTTGGTTCACCGTAGAAAGTGAAATGATAATATTATCAAGAATAATCGGACTTGGGACAGGATTTCTAACGAGTTTAAATTTCAGGTGCGGTGAAACATACCATTCATTAAGGGAAATAATTTTATTTTCAGGGCGGCTGAATTTTGGGATATTGCTGAAATTTTCGGTCTGAAAGGAATAGAGATAAGTGCTTTCACCTTCTTTAGGCAGCACCACTTCGAAGCGGTTACCGGATTTGGGAAGTAAGGTTACGGGATAATTCGGCTGCTGGAGATGGGCTTTATCGATCTCCAGGAAAACCGGCGAATCATATTTATCCAGATAGGTTTGTTTGATGAGACCTTTAGTAGAATAATTCACATAAAGGTCAAGCTGGTTAACCAAATATTCATTATGCGAGCGCGAGAGCAGCATTTTCTTCAGGTAAATCCCGTCCTGATTCCCGGTTTGTCCCCAGATAAAGTTGATTGACTGATTGGGCGTAAAATAACTCGCGGTGTTATTCGAAACGCTTAGGGAAAGGTTTGAGGCATAAATGCGCTGTGCGTAATATTTACTGTAAAACCAGGAAATACAATAACCCAAAGCCGCCATAAGAACGAACCAATACCAGTTCCGCAAAACCCTTCTCAGGAAATGCTCGATATCGAAAAGTGCAAAGGAACCGGCTTTTTCAGCTGTTCCGGCAGATGCAGTTTCATTTTCTTTTCCCGGTATCATCTAGAGTCGTGTTAAAATTAGATATACCGACAAGGCTGTGGTAATAACCGAAACTCCTGTCGTAATCGTCTGGATGGGGTCTTTGCCTAAACCGTTCAGATTCTTGGCCCGCGTGTTGAGCAGTATCTCATCACCGTTTTGCACCCAGTAATACGGTGAATTCATTACATCTTCGCGCGTGAGATCTACTTTTGCGATTTTGATCCCTTCGGGAAGTTTCCGGTGGATGATGATATTTGTACGGTCTACGGTTCTGTTCAGCCCACCATTTATCGCCAGCGCCTCGGTGAGTGTAAGTGTATTTTTATGTGTTTTTTTTTCACCGCTGATGCCCACTGTTTCTACATCACCCAATAAATAATAGGTGATCCCGTCGGTATTCAGCCGGACTTCTGATTTGCCGTCGAGAAAATTCTCGTTTACACGGTTCTGAATTTCAGTTGTAATATCTTCTATGGTGCGGCCTTCGGCTTTTACAAAACCAATGCCCATGATATTGATATCGCCCTTGGAATCCACCTTTAAACCATTAAAATAGAAATTCGCATTTCCACCGTCGCCCTGTACGGAATTGAAATTGGAGGAAGCACCTGCGCTGTTTACGGTATTGGGAGGCGGCGCATTGAGCGCGGAATAAAACTGAGCGGCATCACCTTTCGGCGTGGTCACGATATTTAAATTCAGCATATCGTTTTTCGTTACGCGGTATACAGGAATATTGTAGGGAACCAAACCCTCTTCGTTAATGACGAGATTCTCGTTAGGCTGCATGTACCGCACATCTTTTGTTGAAATGCAGGAACAGAGTAAAAGTGGTAAAGCGAGAAAAACAAAGAGTTGATTTATTTTCATCTTGTGGTATGTGTCGTTACAAAAATAGCAAATAATTAATTGATTTCCTTTCTTTTCAGCAAAATGAGCCGTGGAATATAGGCGCCTGTAAAACCAAGTACCACGATGAGTAACAGAAGCACATTTACATTAATATGCCTGAAGTAATACGCAACCGCCACGATGAAAAGATAATACAGTATAATATAAAAGGTTGACCGCCTGTGCGAGAGCCCCAGTTTTAAAAGTGAGTGATGAATGTGATTGTTATCGGCAATAAAAGGCGATTTACCGGCTGAAATTCTGATAATGAATACATTAAGCGTGTCGACCAGCGGCAAAATCAGTATTGCAATCGCTATAGCCGGCGCGGCCTGAAGGTAATATCTCGGAACATCCGGCAGTTCTTTATCAATGAAAATATCAATAAAACAAATCGCCGTGAAAGCAAGTAAGAAACCCAGAATCATGGAACCTGTATCTCCCATAAAAATCTTTTGGGTGCGAGATAGTGCGAGATTATAATATAAAAATCCAAGCACGGACCCAATGATTACGGCAGAAAGTACCACAAGCGGATAATTATATTCACCTAAGCGGAAATAACTGATCCCGAACAGGGCACTGCAAATGATGGAGTAAACTCCGGCCAGCCCATCGATGCCATCAATTAAATTAAAAGCATTTATTAAAACAATAAATGTAAAGATGCTGATCGCCACACTGGCAAAGTATGACAGTTCATAAATGCTGAACAACCCGAAAAAACTTCGTATCCGCACATCCGAACCAATCACCATCAAAGCGGTTACAATAATTTGGGCCAAAAGTTTCTTATATGCACGCATCACCACAATATCGTCCATCACACCAATGTAGAGCAGGATAACGAGCGACGCAAAAAGAAACTTGTACAGATCGAAAAGCTCAAAAGCAAAGATAGACGCACAAACGGCAAGCGAATAAAACATGGCAATTCCGCCGAGATTTGGAATTTTACGCAGGTGCGAACTCCTGAGCCCGGGTTCATCCATCAGATTTTTCCGTTTGGATATTTTTACAATGGTAGGTACAGAAAGGAAGGTGATCAAAAACGAACACACCAAACCCAAACTCAGTTTTAAATAAAACTGCGCGACTCCCAACTCATTTAATATGCCTTTAATACCTTCCATTTTTACCAAAGTGCATTTTGATACCGCTCGGTAGTGAAGCCGCCACGATGACCGTTGCCGCTGCCAAAGTAGAAAAACATCGCCACAAAATACGCCATAAAGCCCAGATAGAGGATCTGGCGCGGACGCTTCGGTACAGCATAAACCAAATTGCTCAAACAGAACATGGTTACAAAAAACATGTATGCACCCGGCAGACGGATCGCAAAGATCTCATTGGACCGGAAAAAGTAGAAAAGCGCCATGCCAAAAACCGCCAGGTTCCGCATGTATTCGTACCACCACACGCGTTCGCAGCCATCTTTATCGTAGCGGATCAGAATAAAGATGAAGATGAGTTTTACAATATCATTTAATCCCGTTTCTACCTGTGTGCCATAGTAGCGGTCATCCAGATAACCGGTATATGCGCCGGAAACATCTTTCGGCGACAGCGTGGCAAAAAATTCACCGCCCAGGCGGTAAAGTTCAAAGGGAGAACTCAGTACAGCGAGCACCAGGATCCAGAATATACGTTTGCTGTTAAGTGGGATTTTCACTAGCCAGTAAGCGGGTAAAAATATGATCGCGGTTTTATGAAATCCCAGCGCAATATAAATACAGAGCAGAAAAAGGGGCAGGTTTCTTTCTTTGATAAATTTAAATGAGGCCACGCACACGGCGATTCCCAAGCCCTGGCGCATTTGCCCCGAATCCTCAAAAAACATGATCGGCATAAAATAGAAAAGTAAAGCCAACGTAGGAAATCCCACATTTCTATAAATCGCTGTAAACTTCAGCGAGACAGTGATCGCGGCCATGATCAGCGTTACAATGTAGAACGGAAAGCCAAAATCGAAAACAAGTTTATTGATAAGTACAAAGATCCACTCGATCTCCTCGGTATTTGGGCGAAAGAGTGCCTTATCCAGCACATCGCCATACGTTGTGTAAATAGCAAAACCCGAGAAAAGCATTTTGTATACGGGATAATCAGCGCCCACATTGATTCTGAAACCAACCGCAAGTACCACGAGAATACCTGTGATCCAAACAAAAATACTCTGTTTTTTCTGCAGAAAGAAAATCTCCAGATAGCTTGCCACGGCAAGAAACAAAAAGATCAGTATAAAAACAGGGTGCAGGATCGGCATCTAGAGCATTGTGTTTAAATTAATTTCCGCATCAGATCTTCCTGCCCCAAAAAATACAGCAAATAGTATATTTTTTTCTTTACAGACAAAGATAGCAGATAATTCCTTCCAAAGCGTTTGTACCGCAATATTTCTGCAAGCGAAATATCTTTTGCTTTCAGGAACACTTTCAGTTCGGCCGACATTTTTTTGTAAACCTCATCATCTTTAACAAATGCTAGGTAAGCGAGAAAACTGTACACACCTTCCAAAATCTGAAAATCCTTAAAAATTCCCGCGTGATTTCGGTAGCGCGAGTTCCGGAAAACATCTTCAACTTCATTTACCGCACGCAAAATATCCAGACCTTTTTCGGTATATGTTTTACTAATGGAGTCTGACCTTTCCAGATACTGATAATGATAGCGGGAACTATGCGCAATAACTTCAGAATCTAAAATCAGTTGGGGAATCAGCTGTATATCTTCAAAGTGAACTCCGCACTTAAACCGTCTCTGCTCGAACAGCGATTTCTTGAAAATTTTATTGCAGGCAAAATAACTGATGTCGGCAAAAAGTGAGAAATCCTCGGCCAGAATTACTTTTTCCGGCAGGTTAGGTATCTGTGGAAGTTTCTGCCGTACCTTGTCGTTTTCATCAACTTTCTGCAGATCGCAGAGTGCGATTTCGGCATCGTATTTTCTTGCAAGCATATAAAGATTTTCAAACATGGTTGCCGAAACTTTATCATCGCTGTCTACAAAACCAATATACTCACCGCGCGCATGATCCAGACCTAAATTCCTTGCACTGCTCAGACCGCCGTTTTTCTTTTTAAAGGCTTTAATTATTAAAGGAAAATCTTTCGCGTAATCATCAATGATTTGCTGTGAGCCATCGGTACTGCCGTCGTTCACGACGATAATTTCAAAATCACCCAAAGTTTGATTCACAAGCGAATACAGACATTTGCCGAGGTATTTCTCTACATTGTAAACCGGAACGATTACCGAAATCCTTTTCATTGCACCTTGTTTTTTTGCTGGCGTACGTAAAGATAATAGTCCTTCCCTATCGGCCGTATTTTGTAGATCCAACGCAACATTTCGGGTGCTTCTTCATAAATCTTCGAGATGCGGTATTTCCTGAGGAGCTTATAATCTTTAAGGAAATTCTGTTCGTCATTACGTTGCATCCTGTAAAAGGTATCAGGATTTCCGGCCTGGGCACCCACTGTCAAAATATAAGTGGGCTGGAATTTCCTGACCGAATTGCTCCACCAATAGTTTTCATCAGCCAGCATTTCTGCGGTGATTTTTTTATTGACGAGCCCAACCTCATCATAAGTATAGAGCCGGGTGTAGAAAGGAATAATGCCCGCAGGCTCCAATAAAACCGACCCGCCTTTTCCGCCGGAAACAGCCAGAATATCTTTCGCGACCTGCATCCGCTGGCCATGCTCCATGTAACCAATGGCGTAAGACTGCAGAAGCTGAGAAGCGTACAATCCTAAAGAACCGATAATCATCAGCAGCAATAAAATACGCAGCCGAAGCCGCACATAATCCAGCAAATAAAACAGCACAGCGACGAAAAGAAATGTTCGCGGCAGCCAGTAATACCAGTCGAAATATGCTTTTAGAAATGCAAATACAGAAATTTTCGCCAGAGCAAAAACCACCACGGAAATTAAAATGATCTTGGCGCGTGTTGAAGCCGTGTTTTTATCGCGTACGACTTTAAAAATAATCCAGCCAAGAAATCCGAGAAACGCAAGCCATAATATAAAGGTGAAAACTGAATATTTCTTGATAAGGCCGCCATAATAAGCCCACTGAAAAAGATAAAATTCCGGACTGCTGTTTTGCAGCAGATTCCTGTATGCCAGTTTTTTCGCAGTAATGGTATGGTTTACAAACTCACCAAAATAAAAATAATTGAACAGTATTACGCTAGCAAGGCCGACTAACCCACCAAAAATGAAAGAAGTGTTCAGCCGTTTCCGGAGGACGATGTCAGCTAAAAAGATGATGCCGAGAAAAACAACACTGTCGATTCTGGTCCAAAGCATCAAAACAGGAAAAAGGAAATATGCCCATTTTTTACCTTTTTGCAATCCTAAATAGATGAGTCCACAATACAGGAAAAACAAAAGTCCGTATTCCATTCCCAGAAATGAGGCGGTAAGTGCCGGCGGAGTAGCATTAAGAAAAAGCACAAAGAATCCGCGCTTTAAATCGTCATTTTCAAAAAATATTTTTGCCAGCCAGAAAGTTCCGACCGCAAAAAGGATCCCACTGAAGATAAGCAGCGGATAAATAAAGTTTCCGCCAAAAATAAACTGAAAAAACGCGGAGACCAGCACATAAAGATGTGTAGTGGAAGCTGAAATACGTTCTTCACCATTGAAACCGATCACACCAAAATCCAGCAGATTTCTCGCCACGCGCCAGGTGATAAAGGAATCCTCCTGAATGTGTCTGGTAAAAAAAAGCGGCACCTTAATAATTACTGCAAGTAAAATCAGCAGATAAGGGTGAGAAAAAATCCGGATTAGTGCGCTTTTCATCTAAATGTGTGTAAGCAAAAATAGCGTTTTAAATCTATTCTTGCACATTTGCTATTTCAGGAAACGCGGATTCAGGAAACCGCGTTTTGCATCCTCATATTCCCATTTCCCACAGGGAATTAAATCGGCGGCGTTTTCACTGTCGCCAAAATACCAGAGATTGGTAAAGGTATCGCGTTTAAAGGCATACTGAGCATCATCGCTCAGAACCCAAAATGTCTCGAAAGACCGTTCAGCAGGATGCGATTTCTGAATATTAATGCCTTCGATAAGATACCAGATCATTTGCGCCAAAAGCTGGTGATTCAGGATATCTTCCGACTGCCCATTAAAATTAAAAATGCCGACCGAACGCAGATTCTCACCAAGTCCGATCTCTTTCATATAAGCGCAGATTTCTCTTTTATTCAAGCCGTTAACCTGCGGATTTACCGAGAAACCATCACCGATACTTTCTACGGCATCGCAGTTTACAGTTACAAGGTCTGCGCGGCGCAGAAAGGGTTCGGCGCGCTCTGTTGTGTTCATCATTTCGGCAAGCCGCATTACATCAAACTCCACTTCTTTCATGAGTTTCACAGAATCTACAGCGTTCAGATGCTTTTGATAGCCGAGATGATGATAGTTTTTTAAACTGAATGTTTTTGAACTCAGGATCCGCGAAAGAAAGTTTTTCCCGGTAAGTTCCGCTCCGTCATTTGCCAGAGAGATTACGTTCGAGATCTGCGTATAACTGATGTTTTGCTGCTGAAAATTCAACGCTGAAAAAAGTGAAAATGCCAAATCGCTACTGCCGCCGATTACGATCGGAACAGCATTCTTCTGATGGCACATCGCAAGAACTTCCTGCAAAATAAAATGCGAATCCTCATGCGACCTGCCGGAAATAAGATCTCCAAGATCACAAACAGGAATTTCAAAATCGAGGCGCGACAGTTCGTAAAGTTGTTTTCTCACCTTTCTGAAATCGAGAATTTCCGCGCTGCCGTTTTTCAGACCCCGGTAATCGGAACAGAAAATGAGAACAATACCATTTTCCTGAATTTCTGAGGAAATCATATTTCCGAGTTGCCATTTTTCAGTTTCAAATTCGCGCGGCGGCAGCAGGATGTCTTCGATATTCATTTTAATAGTAGCTTCTGTGGGAAATTTTGAAGCGAAACAAAAGTAACAAAAAAAGCACAACCCCGGAAGATTGTGCTTTTCATTAAACAAGAAGAATTTACTGCTTGATCATTTTTTTAGAAAAAGCCGAACCGTCCTTTAATACAACTTTTAAGACGTATGCACCATTCTGCAGTTTGCCGGCATTTATTTTTTTATTAATGATTTCGCCCTTCAACAGCATTTTTCCGCTGAAATCGTAAAGTTCATACGAAACCGCATCAGTATTGCTGACTTCAAATTCATCGCGGAAAGGATTCGGATATACCTTGATTTCCTTTCGCGCCTGACCGGTAACTTTGGGATCTACGCCCTCGGTGCCCAACTGGGGATATTCTACAGTGGCACCCAGCAGACGTTTTTCGTCTTTAGCGCAGCGCACACTCATCCCAGCTTGCGGGTAAACGCCTGTTCCGGTCTGCATTTTATTACCCTGAAACTGCATCGCAAGGGCATAACCTGTATTCATATCGGCGAGTGCCGCTGTCCATACGCCTGAGCGCTCATAGGACACGGTGTTTTCTCCCAATTCACCACGAATCCCGTCGCGCGGGAAATCGCCTATCCTGAAATTCGCGTCTTCAAATTTCCAGCCGTTTGTTCCTGCCACATTACCTCCATAGAAGCTCGCCACATCATGCCACTGATCCTGAATCACACCCTGCTTTCCGTACGCATCAGCGCGGTAACCGTTGTACCAGGGCGAATTCCCTTTGGACCCGGTGTACAGGTTTGTAAAAGAAACATCGGGCACACGCCATCCTTCCGGACACGGATCGAACGGTGATTTTTTATCAGCATGTCCCCATCTGTTGTTGGCCTGGCCACGCTCGTCCGATGCCCAGTCGCGGATTCTGCTGAGATCGTTCGCGTAATGATTTCCGCCGTCGTAGAGCGTTCCAATTCCTTTTTGGTACAGGAATTTAAGGGGATTTTCAACGGAATATTTGATGTTGTTTCTAACTTTGATCCTTTCCGAAGGATTTGCGGAACCATAGATGTCATAGGATTTCGTATAATCTGTCAGATATTTTGTGGCCGGCACATCGATATAGGTTGGCACACCTGAACTGCCGGTACTTCCATCAATATAAATCAATGGTGAGGAGGCATTGGCAAAAGTCGGCAGCGGATCTTTTCTGCCCCACTGATAATGCAGCCCATCAGCACGCCCGGATGTAAGGTCACTGCTCTGCGCACCGAGATTACGGTCCATAAACGT
Source organism: Kaistella palustris DSM 21579 (assembly GCF_000422265.1). Classification (GTDB taxonomy): domain Bacteria; phylum Bacteroidota; class Bacteroidia; order Flavobacteriales; family Weeksellaceae; genus Kaistella; species Kaistella palustris. The sequence goes on along the minus strand of NZ_AULL01000012.1, from coordinate 209,895 downwards.
TGTTTTCAGCGTAGGACTTTTACTCACCGTTGGATTTATAAAGTTGTAGGTTACAGGGATTGGCGCTTCAGTAACGTAGGTTAAAGGGTTAGCTGTAGGATCATTATCAGGAGCCCAAATATGCCAGCTCCAAAGTACAGGACTGTTTTGGCTGTTATAAGATAAAGCGACCACCGCGTTGCCTTTAATGTTCGGATCAAGTTCGACTTCTATCGTTGATAATCTGGCGTCTGCTGAATTGGTATTTAGCGTTATGTTTTTAACCAAACCTTTCTGGGTGGTCCACAAAACCTTCGCCGCAAGGTTTGTTGATGGAATCATTTCCTGGTCAGAGAGCAACTGGTTATACACCGAAAAAGCTTTACTTACAGGAATTGAAAGATGTGTTTGATTAACAGCCACATAAGAATTCGGGTTATCTAAACCAGCCGTAAAGTTTTCTTTCTGAGAAGCAAAATACTGTGTGGCAAAATCACCGATTTTAGCCATATTCGGATCTTTCATACAGCGTACGGCGTTTCCGGCTTTTGATGGGTTGGTCTGGTTAATATAAATTGCGTGTAAACCGACACTTGTATTTGTACGCACAGGATCGGTAATCAAGGAAAAAATTCTTGCACCGTCGTAGGCATACGTAGAACTCCATAACCCACCGTTTGCAGCATTATCCTGAAAAGTTATTCCTACCGGTGCATTTGGAGCTGCAGAATTCGGATAGTACACATAAGTTCCAGAAGCCGGTAAAATCCCCAGATTTCTTTCTCCTGCTAATGCCTGTGTAAAATCCATGCCCAGACCGGGATAAACTTTTATACCATGAAGGTTAGGGTTTTGGGAGTCCGGAAAAAGCTGTCTTTTTGCGGGATCAATATCATCATTATTCCAGTCGTGTTTTCCGAAAAAAGCAAGGTTATTGTTTTGCGTTTCGCGGCCCAGATAAGATGGAATCCGCCAGCCGTTCGGGCACGGATCCAACTCCGATTTCAACTCGTAAGAGCGGCTTTCCTTTTGCAAAGGCACGCTTGAGCTGTTACCATTGCTGTTACCACCTTTGGCATTATCCGACCACAAATCCCAGGTGATATAATTGGGGCTTACACCGGCTACTTTATATCTGTTGCTGGAGAACCAGTTTCCCGTCGCATCTGTATTTATAATATAAGTTATGGGATTCTTTACAGAATACTGAATGTTCTTTTCAATTTCATTAAATGGCCGCACCTCAACCGGGATTGTGTTCAGTGCATCGATCTGCTTATGTCGCAAAACACCTACTTCGCCGGAAATCGCATAGAAATCTGCATCTTTATAAACCAGCGGTGGAAAAGGATCTTTCCTGCCCCATTCGTACATCAGGCCGCCGGATTTCTGCCACTGATCATCGAGAAAGCTGTGGGTTGTGGCTCCCAGATTCCGGTCCATATATTTATTTACAAAAAGATTTCCGTCGATATCAGTTTCTGTACCGTGGCTGAAAAGGTTGCCGTTTTCGGGATTGTCGGTTACCCAGATATGCCAGCTCCAGTAAATCATGCCGTCAACTTTAAAGGCAACTACTGCATTTCCTTTACCTTTTCCCTTATTGATCTCTACTTTTATTTTGGAGGCCGACGGTTCGCCGCCGGGCACAATACTTACATTCTGCACAAGACCGGGTACATCTTCCCAATACAGTGTTGCTGACTGTATGCCGGGCGGGATCGGTGTAAAAGAGCCGTTGGTTTTCAGGTATTCATACTTCGACCACATTTCGTAGGCCTTCACTACAGGTATTTCTAATCCGCCGTAGTTATTGGACTGTGCGAGCTGTATATCGTAAATATAACTGTTGGGAGCTTTCGCATTATTCACCATTTGGGAATAACCTAAGTTTGCCGCAAGGCAAAGAAGGAGCAAGTTAAATTTTATCATAGTTAAAAAATATTACGTACAATTTTGTAAATCTTTTAACATCATTTGTGTGATATTATTTCTAAAATCAGTGTGTTTTGATAAATATTAATCTTCTCATTGTGGATGTCAAATATATAAATATTCTCGAAATCGACATACGTTTTTTAAAAAATATTATGCACAGAATATAACACCCTGATAATCAATGTGTAAATTTTTAAAATATATGAAAAAGGTTTAGATATGACGAAAAGCGCGTGCAAAACCCACAAATCATTCGGTAAAAAATTCACCAAAACAATCACTTTGACTGTTTTTTTTCTCGAAATTAAATTTTTTCACGAACCAATATGGATGAAAAATAAAAAACCCGAAATATTTACTATTCCGGGTTTTTTGTTAAAGATATGACAATCAATGTCTATTTTTTTGGAGTTGTCTTTTTTGCAGGCGCTTTTTTAGCAGTGGTTTTCTTTGCAGTGGCTTTTTTTGCCGGTGCCTTCTTTGCTTTTACTTTAAAGGCATTTTTATCCTGTGCAGTAATCCATTTTTTTACCTCGTCCAGCGAAACTTCCTTCAGTTCTTCAGCTGTATATTTTTCATCGTTCTTATTCTTCGGAATTTTGAACATGGCTTTGCCAAATTTTATAAACGGTCCCCAACGGCCGTTTTCCAGAGAGATCCTTTCGCTTTCCCACTGCTGTATGTAGCGGTTGGCCTCTTTCTCGAGTTTCGCATCGATCAGTTCATTGATGTCGTTTTGCGAAAGATTTTCGAAGTCATATTTTTTGGGCACATTTACAAAAATAGATTTGTACTTCAGAAAAGGACCAAATCTCCCCGTTCCTTTTGTCACAGGTTCGCCTTTGTAAGATGCAATCGGCGCATCGGCGATTTTCTTTTCGGCAATAATTTCTTCCGCTCTTTCCTGCGTGATCGAAAGTGGCTCTTCGCCGCGCGGAATACTGATATAGGTTTCGCCCCATTTTACGTACGGTCCGAAACGGCCTACGCCTACCGTAACAGACTCTCCATCAACATCCTGCAGGTCAAACGGAATTTTAAAAAGTTCCAGTGCTTCCTCCAGCGTGATTGTAGCGATATTCTGGGTTTGCATTAAACTGGCAAAAACAGGTTTCTCTTCATCGTCCTGCTCACCCATCTGTACGATCGGCCCAAATCTGCCGATCCGTGCGATTACATTTTTTCCGGTTTTCGGATCAGTTCCCAAAATTCTTTCACCACTGGCGCGGTCAGCATTTTCCTCTACATCTTCGATACGTGGGTGAAACTCTTTATAGAAACCCTGTAAAACTTCTTTCCATTTCTCAGCACCCTCGGCAATATGGTCAAAATCCTGCTCTACTTTTGCCGTGAAACCATAATCCAGGATTTCTGCAAAATTCTGAGTCAGGAAATCATTAACTACTTCACCAATATCGGTGGGAACGAATTTATTTTTATCGCCGCCAAATTTTTCGGTCAGGATTTCTTTTTTCAGACCGGCTTTGCCTAAAGTCATTTTCATGATCTCTCTTTCCTGTGGCAGGATTTCGCGCTTGTCCACATATTCCCGATTCTGGATCGTCTGTATGGTAGGTGCGTAGGTAGAAGGACGGCCGATGCCGAGTTCTTCAAGTTTTTTAACAAGTCCCGCTTCTGTATATCTTGCAGACGGCCGTGTAAATTTCTGTGTAGCTTCAATTTTTTTATAGTTCAGATTTTCACCTGCAGAAACTTTGGGCAACAATTTTTCATTGTTTTCTTCCTCGTCGTCATCGGTCTTGGTCACGCCATATACTTTCAGGAAACCATCAAAAACAATCACTTCACCCTGCGCTTCAAAATTCTGCGGAAGCTTTGAGTTTCCGATCTCAATTACGGTTTTCTCAATTTTGGCCGGCGCCATTTGCGAAGCTAAAGTTCTTTTATAGATCAGCTGGTACAGTTTATTGAGCTGCACATCGGCGATCGACTTTAATGAAAAATCTGTCGGGCGGATGGCTTCGTGAGCTTCCTGTGCTGATGCTGACTTGGTGGTGTAATTTCTGGGATTCGAATATTGCTCGCCGAACTCTGAAATGATCTGGGATTTTGCTCCGTTAATGGCCTCCTGCGAAAGATTTACAGAATCCGTTCTCATATAAGTTATGAAACCTTCCTCATAAAGCCGCTGTGCCACGCGCATGGTAGAAGTTACGCCGTAACCCAGGCGGTTGCTGGCTTCCTGCTGCAGAGTGGATGTGGTAAAAGGTGCCGAAGCAGTGCGTGTGCCGGGTTTTTTCTCCACATTCAGCACTTTAAATTCGGTGTCTTTGGCCAATGTCAGAAATTTCTCTGCTTCGTCTTCTTTGGCAAAATCTTTTTTGAGCTTCGCGGCAATCTCCTGCGAGGCTGCATTTAAAAATATACCTTCAACTTTATAGGATGATTTTGGCTGAAAGCCGCGGATCTCGAGTTCGCGCTCTACAACCAGACGCACAGCAACCGACTGTACACGCCCGGCAGAAAGTCCGGTTTTTATTTTTTTCCAGAGTACGGGCGACATCTCAAAACCAACAATACGGTCCAGGACGCGGCGTGCCTGCTGGGCATTAACCAGATTCTGATCGATTTTGCGCGGTTTCTCGATGGCTTTTAAAATGGCATTTTTGGTAATTTCGTGAAAGACAATTCTCTTGGAGTTCTCATCGTTCAGTTTAAGCTCCTGCGCAAGATGCCAGGCGATCGCTTCACCTTCGCGGTCCTCATCGGAAGCGAGCCAGGTCATGTCAGCCTTTTTCACAGCAGCTTTCAGCTCGGTTACAATTTTCTTTTTATCGGCAGAAACTTCGTAATCCGGCGTGAAGGATTGCAAATCGATCCCCATCCCTTTTTTGGGCAAATCCCGAATGTGTCCGAAACTGGATTTAACCTCGAAATCCTTTCCCAGATACTTCTGAATAGTTTTTGCTTTTGCGGGTGATTCTACGATTACTAAATTTTTTGCCATCCTTGAAATTTTTGCAAAAGTAGAAGTTTTTTTTTAATAGTTATTTCAGGCTAGTTCAAACACCTTTAAATATAAGATCAGAAAATTTTGAAACGCTTATTTTTGTGGTCAGTGTCCGGTCGTGAAAAACATCATTAAAAATACCATTCAAAGTCAGAAAGTATTCTACCGATATTTCCGGAAGAAAGGTTTTAAGCGTTTCCTGAAGGAGAATATTCTGGAAAGTGAGGGTTCCAGTGAGGTTAAAGCGAAGTCTGTGGCTCTTGGTGTATTGATCGGTTTATCGCCGATCTGGGGATTTCATATGGTCGCGGTTTTATTTCTGGCTTCGTACCTGAAACTCAACAGAGCCATTTCTTATATGTGTACGCATGTGAGTTTTCCGCCATTCATTCCGTTCATCATCTTACTTTCCATGATTGTGGGCGCACCCTTTACGGGAGGCCACGCTGATTTTGCGCACGAAACGCTGGATTTTTCTTTTATAAAAAGACATCTGCTGCAGTATCTGGTAGGAAGCCTGATCCTAGCTGTCAGCTGTTCCGCGATTTTTGGTTTTGCCACATATTATTTTCTGGAAAAATTCGGGAACAGGAAAAGTATGAGAAACGGTGCAGGTACAGCGCAGAAATAATTGGATTTAAAATCCTATTTTTGTGAATAAACACATTTTAGGTATGCTCGCAGTAATTCGTACGATCATTGAACGCGACACCTACAACAGTCTCCTTTATACTATATTGGGCGGACTTCTGCTGCTGACCACTTATCACCTGATGCTGTTTTTTCAGAACCGAAGCAGAGCGTATTTACTATACAGCTGCTACACTTTTTTTTCAATGCTTGCATATATTCCGTTAGCAGAAGGCGGTTTCCTGCAGGAAATATCAACATACTTCGGCCTGGATGACGGCACGAAACAGTATTTCACCATTATATTCAACTGTCTTTATTTTGTGTTCTTCGCCGCATTCCTGAGGATCAGAAAGGTGAACCCAAAGTGGCACCGGATCATTACACTGCCGGTTTATATTCTAATGGCTGCGGCAACGCTGAGCTTTTTGGTCATGCGGTTCGGCGATTACGATCTTTTTTTTCATCTGTTTAAGAAATCGTTTATCCCGCTGATTGCCGTACAGATCTTTGTTTCGTTTTCGCTACTGTTACGGGTTAAAAACGATCTGAAGTACTATATTATTTTTGGTGGCGTTATGCTGTTTGTCACTTCGCTCATTGGTGTGCATTTCGTGCGCGAACTCCCGTGGATCAACATCAGCAGAAAAATGGGCGATGCAGTTTATTATTTCGGAGTTATAGTCGAAAACCTTGCGTTTTCCTATGCTTTGGGTTATCAGCAAAAAATAAATTATCGGGACAAGGTGACCTTACAGGAAAACTTCATCGCGGAAATGAAGAAAAATGAACTTTTAAAAGACAGCATTAGCAGGGAAAATGAAAAGCGTCTGCTGGTTGAAAATGAAAAAATTAAGTACCTGCAGGAAATTTCGGATCTTAAGCTTTCGGTATTGCAAAGTCAGATCAATCCGCATTTTATTTTTAATGCTTTAAACTCCATTAAATATTACATTTTGGAGCATGAAACCCAGATTGCCGCAGAATATCTGACTAAATTCTCGAATATAATCCGCACCATTCTCGCGGCATCGATGAAACGCGAGCTCACCCTCGAGGAAGAACTTCACACCCTGAAAATTTATATCGATATTGAAAATCTGCGTTTTAATAATGAAATGGATTTCAGTATAAAAATCAGTCCGGAAATTGATCCTACAAAAGTTACCCTTCCACCGCTCGTGTTGCAGCCCTTCCTGGAAAATGCGATTCTGCACGGTATTTCCACCGTTGATAATAAGAAGATCAATGTAGAAGTTGAACCTTGCAACAATGGGATAAAAATCAGTATAAAAGATAATGGCATCGGTCGCGAGCTTGCCTTTAAAAACAATAAAAACCCCGTTACGCGGCAGTCAATGGGACTGAAAATCGCACACGGAATGCTTAAAAATTATTTTGGTGCCGGCGCGTATGACATTAAATATGTAGATCTGTACGAAAATGAAAAACCTGCCGGAACGCTGGTTGTTGTAGAATTGCCGATATGCAAGTCCTGAGAAACACAGCACCATAATTTCACGAAAAAACCTTATATTCGCAAACTTAATTAAAAAAGACAATTCTTTTTGAACCGACTGACAATGAAGAAGTTTAGCGAATATAAAAATCTCGATTTAACCGCTGTTGCCAAAAACATTTCAGATTTTTGGGCAGAAAATAAAACTTTCGAAAAATCTGTAGAAATACGCACCGGCCAACCCGAATATGTATTTTATGAAGGCCCGCCATCGGCGAACGGTATGCCGGGAATCCACCACGTGATGGCCCGTGCGCTGAAAGATATTTTCTGCCGTTACCAGACACAGCAGGGAAAACTCGTTTTTCGCAAAGCCGGTTGGGATACACACGGTTTGCCAATAGAACTTGGTGTAGAAAAGGAACTTGGCATTACAAAAGAAGATATCGGTAAGAAGATTTCTGTTGAAGAATACAATCAGGCCTGCCGAAACGCGGTCATGCGCTACACCGATGTGTGGAACGACCTTACTGAAAAAATCGGCTATTGGGTAGATCTCAAAGATCCATACATCACTTACGAACCGAAATATATGGAAACGGTTTGGTGGCTTTTGAAACAGCTTTACAACAAGAATCTTTTGTACAAAGGCTACACGATACAGCCTTACTCGCCGAAAGCCGGAACCGGATTATCGTCGCACGAACTTAACCAGCCCGGAACGTACCGGGATGTTTCCGACACCACTGTGGTTGCGCAGTTTAAGATTAAAGACACGCAGAAAAATCCGAGCGGACTTTGGAAAAGACTGGCAACATTGTCTTTTGCAGAAAGCAAAACGGACAGCAGCGAGATTGCAGAAAACACTTGTGGCGGCGCTTTGCACTGGGCAGAATTTGACAGTGAAAACACAAAGCCGGATATTTACTTCCTCGCGTGGACGACCACACCATGGACTTTACCGTCGAATACGGCATTGGCCGTGGGGCGCGATATTGAATATGTGTTGGTTAAAACCTTCAACCAATATACTTTTGAGCCCGTACACATTATACTGGCGCGGGTGCTTCTGGAGAAAAATTTCGGTAAAAAATATTTTGAAGGAAATGCGGACGACTTTAACACTTATAAAGCCGACGATAAAAAAATTCCTTACCAGGTTCTTGGTGAATTTACGGGAGCAGATTTAGCAGGAACTGAATATGAACAGCTGATTCCATGGTTTTTACCTGCAGAAGATCCCGAGAATACCTTCCGCGTGATCACGGGAGATTTTGTGACCACCGAAGACGGCACCGGGATCGTACACATTGCGCCGACTTTCGGGGCAGATGATGCGCGCGTGGCAAAAGAGAACGGCATATCGCCGATGCTCATTAAAGACGACAACGACAATCTTGTGCCGCTTGTAGACCTTCAGGGAAGATTTGCCAATGGAAAAAATGTTCCCGAAATATTTGCCGGCAAATACATCAAGAATGAGTATTACGACGAGGGGACAGCACCTGAGAAATCCTGGGATGTAGAACTGGCCATCCTTCTGAAAACAGAAAACAAAGCCTTTAAAGTAGAAAAATACGTACACAGTTATCCGCACTGCTGGCGCACAGATAAACCGGTTTTATACTACCCGCTGGATTCCTGGTTTGTGAAGATGACTGCCGTTAAAGACCGTTTGGTGGCTTTAAACGAGACCATCAACTGGAAACCGAAGTCTACAGGTGAAGGCCGTTTTGCAAACTGGCTCGAAAATGTGAACGACTGGAATCTGTCGCGCTCCCGGTATTGGGGAATCCCGCTGCCGATCTGGCGTACCGAGGATCAGAAGGAAGAAATCCTGATCGGTTCCGTAGAAGAATTAACTGCAGAGATCGAAAAATCAATAGCTGCAGGTTTCATGACAGAAAATCCTTTCGGAAAATTCGAAACTGGAAATATGTCCTATGAAAATTACGCGAATATCGATCTTCATAAAAATATTGTTGATGACATCACGCTGGTTTCACCTTCCGGAAAACCGATGAAACGGGAGGCAGACCTCATCGACGTGTGGTTTGATTCCGGCTCTATGCCGTACGCACAACTCCATTATCCGTTCGAAAACAAAGAACTCATCGACGAAAGAAAAGCTTTTCCCGCAGATTTTATTGCGGAAGGAGTTGATCAGACGCGCGGTTGGTTTTACACCTTACACGCTATTGCGACCGCCGTTTTCGATTCTGTAGCTTATAAAAATGTAATGTCCAACGGTTTGGTCCTGGACAAGAACGGCCAGAAAATGTCGAAACGGCTGGGCAATGCGGTAGATCCATTTACCACGCTCGATAAATACGGTCCCGATGCCACGCGATGGTACATGATCGCCAACGCAAATCCGTGGGAAAATCTGAAATTTGATGTGGAAGGTATTGATGAAGTGCGCCGGAAATTTTTTGGAACACTTTATAATACGTATTCATTCTTTGCGTTGTATGCGAATGTCGACGGTTTCAGCTATTCTGAAAAAGAGGTGGAAAACCGCCCGGAGATCGACCGCTGGATTTTGTCAGAATTGAATCTTCTTGTTAAAGAGGTCACCGGTTTTTACAATGATTACGAACCGACGAAAGTGGCGCGCGCCATTAATAATTTCGTGAACGACAATTTAAGTAACTGGTATGTAAGACTTTGCCGACGAAGATTCTGGAAAGGCGATTATTCCGAAGACAAGATCTCGGCGTACCAGACATTATATACCTGTCTGGAAACCGTAGCAAAGATTTCTGCACCTGTAGCTCCGTTTTACATGGATCAGCTTTATCAGGACCTTAATGAAATCACCGGAAAAGAAGTGGCGGAATCCGTACACCTTACAGATTTCCCGCAAGCGGATGAAAAACTGATCGACAAAGATCTGGTCGCAAAAACACATCTCGCGCAACAGATTACTTCCATGGTATTTTCATTAAGAAAGAAAGAAAATATCAAAGTTCGGCAACCGCTTCAAAAACTCATGATCCCCGTGATGGATTCAAAAACCAAAGCACAGATCCTTGCCGTCTCCGACCTCATCAAACAGGAAGTAAACATCAAAGAGCTGCAGCTGATCAATGCAGAGGAGGCCGCGCATCTTATTGTAAAACAGATCAAGCCCAATTTCAAAACCCTGGGATCGCGCCTCGGAAAAGATATGAAAGCGGTTGGAAACGCAATCTCAGCATTAACTTCCGAAGATATTACTCAATTCGAAAAAGAAGGCAGGATCGATATTCAGGGATACGGGATCACTTTAGATGACGTAGAAATCTTTACCAAAGATATACCGGGCTGGACCGTGGCCAATGAAGGCAAAATCACAGTGGCGCTGGACCTTACGTTAACACCGGAACTGAAGGCTGAAGGTGTAGCACGGGAATTCATCAACAGGATACAGAACTTAAGGAAAGATAAAGGCTTTGAACTCACCGACAGAATAACCATTGAAATCGAGGCGAATTCGCCTTTTGAAAAAGAACTTCTGGCGAATAACACCTATATTTCCGAAGAAGTATTGTCAGATAAAATAGAAATTGTAAATTCACTTTCAAATTTTGACGAAATAGAAATCGATGATCAAAAATTTAAGGTAAAAGTAGCACAGCAATGAGTCATAAACAAGTTATACTCATCACGCAGCTGAATTATCACACTAACAAATTATTAAAAAAATGCAAGAAGAAAGACAAAGATACAGCGCTGCCGATTTGGAGGAATTCAAAGAACTGATCCAGGCAAAAATTGAAAAAGCGGAAAAAGATCTGATGCTGATCCGCGAGAGTTTTATCAACGACCAGAATAATGGCACCGATGATACTTCGCCAACCTTCAAAGCTTTTGAAGAAGGTGCAGAAACACTCAGCAAAGAGCAGAATGCGATCCTGGCCGGGCGTCAGGAAAAATTCGTACGGGATCTGAAAAACGCACTCGTACGTATAGAAAACAAAACCTACGGCGTGTGTCGGGTAACTGGCAAACTCATCGGCAAAGACCGTCTGAGAGCTGTTCCACACGCTACATTAAGCATCGAAGCTAAAAATATGCAGCGATAAAATTATGCTTTTCGTACAGTAAAATGTACAGAGTATCTTGTGTTTTTACTGTTTAAAACGCATTTTACTTTGTACATTTTACATTATACCAAATTATGGAATTCATCTTTATACTGCTCGCGGTAGCCGTAATCTTCATTTACTTTTTCCGAAAGGATATCAAGGAAAAAATTCGCCCCGCCAGGCAGAAAAATTATACGATAGACGACCGCTACAATTCTGAAAAACGCGAACGCGAAAAGGAAATCGATACACTGCTCTCTAAAATGAAGAACAACGGCGTGGGAGATCTTACCGAAAAAGAACTCAACCGCCTGAATGAACTTTCAAAAAAATAAATGAAAATGGAATCACTTGTTGTACATCCGAAAAATCAAATGGAACTGAATGCGCTGAAAAGTGTAATGAAGGAGATGGGAATCCGGTACGAAAAATTTCACACCAGAAATACAAAAACCCAGTCTGGCGAACCACGAACCGCGATTAAAAAAGATAAGCCGGCCAAAAATTTTAAAGACAAACCAAAGACGGATCTCTAATGAAGAAAATCGCTCTTATTACGCTTGTAATTCTGCTGATCGATCAGCTTTCTAAATTTTACATTAAAACACATTTCCACCTGGGCGAAAGCGCAGATGTATTTCCCGGTTTTAAACTGACTTTTGTGGAGAATCCCGGCATGGCTTACGGTTTTCATTTCGGCGGTCTGCTCGGTAAATATTTTCTGGTGATCGTACGCGTATTTTTGATTGGCGGCATGATCTACCTTTTCGGAAAATGGCTGAAGGAAGGCGCCAGCAATTACCTCATCATTCCCATGTCGATGATATTTGCCGGTGCGATCGGTAACCTGCTCGACGGTATGTTTTATGGCCTGATCTTCGACAGCGGAACCGTGTATGATGAAAGTATCGGCCGCTGGATTGAATATGGCGGCATATCAAAAGTGACGGAACTTGGAAACGGTTACGCAGCATTTATGAAAGGTTGTGTGGTCGATATGCTTCACTTCCCGCTCGTAGACTGGGATGTGCCGGAGAGCTGGCCACTGGTCGGCGGTAAACATATCGAGTTCTTTCGGTATATTTTCAATATCGCAGACTCTGCAATTACGGTCGGTGCAGCGCTGCTGCTGATCTTCCGGAAGAAGGCTTTTCCTCATGGACTTGATTTTTGATTTGCAGAAAATTCAACTGCAAAGCGGATCACCTTTGAAAAAAATAAAAAAGTTCGCCGGAAAATTTCCGACGAACTTTTTTTTGCGAAAAAATTAATGAAGTTTATTTTTTAAGTACTTTAATACTCTGCGTTTCGTTACCTGTTTTTATTTTCAGGATATAAGCGCCTTTTGCAAGTTTAGACACGTTCAGACCCTGGTCTGTAATCTTTTGCGCCGACAGCACTTTTTGGCCGCTCAAATTATAAATTTCTATGCCCGTGATTTTAGTTGCGTTTGACAGGTAAAGAACGTCTTCCACAGGATTTGGGTAAATGCGAACTTGGTTCTGCTGATTTACGTGTTCTGTTGCCAGAAGATCAGTCAGCTTAATCACGAAACCCACATAATCGTAATCTCTTGCGCCGATACCTGCTATATTTTTTCCATCTGGAGATAATCCCATTGGCAGGGCAAATGTAATCCCAAGATCGTTTAAACCTAAAGCCGCCACATGTGCATTCAGGTCGACCGTACCTGTTTCTTTTGTCCAGATAAAACCACTTCCCGTCAGCGCTCCTGTTCCCCATTCCCGGTAAAAGCCGATCACTGTTTTTCCGTCATCGGAAACTCCTGTAGCCACACCTTCGAACATAGGATTTTCGTGTGCCAATTCTGTGAAACCATCGGCCTCGTTCCAGATGAAGGGATTTTCGTAGTTCGCGCCGATCATTGTTTTGCCATCCGGAGTCACCGCAGAAATTTCACCTACAAGCTCGCCATTGTTATCGGTGAGGTGGGTTTGCACGCCATCCTTCCAGTAAACGCCAAACCGGTCGCCATAATCATCGTCCTGCCAGCCTACGACAACCGTTCCATCATCATTCACTGCATTGGCTCGGGAACTGCTCCCCGAAACCGTGCTGCCCAGATCAACCAGTCCTGTGGTTTCTGACCATTTTACAGCATGGCCCAAATAATCCTCTTCCTGGCCCAGGCCTACGATTACGGAACCGTCGCTGGTCATTCCCCAGGAAGAACTCGTACCGGACGCACTGAGCGCACCCAGGAATTTCCACGTTCCTGCTGCAATATCATAGCGGGACATCTGCTCCAGCCCGGTCGCAGGGTTCACCATGCTTCCCGAAATATATTTTCCGTCGGACGAAATACTTACCATGCCGGGAACCTGATCACCGTTTGCCATGGTGCCGATGTTTACTGTGCCGTTTGCCTCGGTCCACATTACATGTGAGTCGCCGCTGGCTCCGGATGCAACGCCCGTATTTGAAACATCATGCATAAATACCATGTCACCAGTTTCAAAAACCTGCGCGTGCGTTAAACCGAATCCGGCGAAAAAAAGAGCTGCTAAGTAATAATTCTTCATAATAATAATTAGATTTTATAGTCTTTCAAATCTAGATCAAAAACTCACTTAACAGGGAAATTAGGGTTGCAGATTTCACGAAATTTGAAAATAGCATCACGGTTTATTAATGATTATCAAAGGATTATTACATTTCGCATTTTAATTAACAGGGTTCACATTTTGTGATCTGAACTTTTACGCGTTAAACTTCTTGGCAAAAAGATATTAAAAAGGTTATTTTATTAATCAGCGGGAGTTCCAAAAATGAGTATTTTTGTGAATGCGCCAATCGTTGCGGTTTCTTTTTTTCTTTGTTTTTGGGGTGAGCGTGCTGTCAGCTCAAAGCACTTCCGACTTTAAAATGCGCGTGGAAAACAGTTTCCTGAAACTCTATGAAAATCCCGACGTGGCACTTCATGCGGCCAAAGAAATCAGGAACAGCGCCCGGCAGCTTATTGTAAATGATATTTTGGCTAAAGGTTACTTACTGAAAGGTGACTATTTGGAATCTGTGCGGCTCGCTTTTGAACAGTCTGAACAGCAAAATCCAGCGCAGGACCTGCACCGAAAGCTTATGGTGGCAAGGGAATTCTATGAACTCAATCTTTACGAGCAAGCCGCTAAAATACTTTCACCATTACTTTCCGACACGCAGAAACCAAAGTTCCGGCCCGAAGACGATGTTCTGTATGCGCAGCTTTTTCAGTTGCAGGCCAGAAACTATTTAGCATTAAAACAGTATGACCAGGCCCGGAAAGATCTCAACCTAAGTTCCGATTATGCGAATGGCGCGGGAAATCCATCAGAGTTGGTCTTAAAAGAGAATGATTTGCTGGCAGCCGTTATTCTGTCGGAAAAAGGCCGGAAAAAGGAAGCCTGGAACCGGGCAGACAGGTTGCTGTCCGATTTGGGAAAGATTCCGCGTGCGGTCTATCTGCGCTCACTTACACAGCAGTTTCGCGGTGAACTTTATTTTGAGGAACAAAAATATGATGAAGCGGTACAGTGCTTAAAAAGTGCTTTACTGCCTGTCGAAAAGCTGAGTTACGAACCACTAAAACGAAATATTTACGCAGATCTTCTGAAGAATTACCTCGTCATTAAAAACACTTCAGAATACGACTTTTACAAGAAGAAACTAGCGGAAAGTTCTAAGTCATTAGAGGAAAATAAAAAAGAAGCCCGCCGCGCACTGGTGCAGCTCAATACCGAACTGCTGACCGAGCAGACCAAATCTGCCGCACAACAAAAGAAAATGCAGTTTTTTTATATTGCCGGAATTTTACTTTTAATGCTGCTGGCGCTTGGTTTTCTGTACGTGCGCGAAGTTCAGCGGGCGAAGGTCCTTAACAAGCAGATTAAATTTTTCCGGTCAGTAAACCTCCCGAACCCGCAGAAAAAAGTACAGGCCAACGAAAAGGAAAATTCAAAAAAACCACTCCTTATTCCAAAAGAAACCGAAACTGAAATCCTGGAAAAACTGGAGCAGTTCGAAGAATCCAAAAACTACCTCGACAACAACATGTCACTGGCGACACTGGCTGCACAGTTGGGAACCAATACAAAATACCTCTCGGAAATCATCAATAAATTCAAAGACAAGAATTTTAATTCTTATATTAATGAACTTCGGGTAAAACACGTCATTCAGCTTTTATCTACTGACCGAACGTACCTGCAGTATAAAATAAGCTATATCGCAGAAATCGGCGGATTTACTTCACACAGCGCCTTTACCAATGTTTTTAAATCCATAACCGGCATGTCTCCACAGGAATATATGCAGACTTTAAGAAATACGTAATGAAGCACTTTACCACTCTTTCGGTTCTATTTTTTCTGCTCTGGTCTGCAGGATTTGTGGCTCAGCAAAACAACGATTCGCTGATGAAAAGGGCGAGGCTGATCATCTACGAAAATCCTGACGAGGCGATATCGATTGCCCTAAAATTATTGAAGCAGGAAAATAAAACCGATGAAGTCGCACATCTTTACATGCTCGTCTCCAATGCATATATCGCTAAAAGAAATAATGACAGCTCACTTTATTATATTCTGAAAGCAACGGATCTCATTGATAAAGAAGCTTTGCCCACGACAAAAATCAAGATCCTTAATTCTGTCGCCGTGCAGTATCAGCAGATGGAACTATACGATAAAGCGCTGGAAACTCTGGACAAATCACTTATACTCACAGAAAAGCTGGATAATGGCGACAAAGAGCGCCTTCCCAACATCGGTTTTAATTATGCAGTGCGGGGCATGATCTACCGCAACCAGTCCAACCCCGACCTGGCGCTGGAAAAATTTAAAATGGCAGCAGAAAGCCTGAAGAATTCCGTACCCAATAAAAATACCGCCGCAAATCTGCGCATCATCAATTACAATATCGGTTACTGTTACATGGATTTGGAGCAGCTGAAAAATGCTTCGCAGTATTTTGCACTTTCGGAAACGTACGCGAAAACGGCAAAAGCCAAAAGCCTGGAAGCCTATGCTTTAAAAGGACAGGGCGAAAGTCAGTTCATCACCAAAAATTATTCGGGATCACTGGAAAAACTTTACCGGGCAGAAGAGCTCGCTTTGCCAATTGGCGATCTTATTTTAAATGAAGGGATTTATAAACTGTTGGCAAACAATAATCTCGCGCTTAATAATTTCGAAAAGTTTCAGGTGTACAACAACAGGTATCTCGCGATCCGCAAAACGCTGGAGCAGAATGAACTGAAATCACTTAACCGGTATCTCAACACGCGGGATCAGGAAGAAAAAGTACAAATTGCGGCAGTTACGGAGCGTTTTCGGATATACAACTGGCTTTCGGGAATCGCGGCCCTGGTGTTCGCGGCATTTTTAGTAAAGAATTATCTTACGCTCCTGAAACGGAACCGCCGCCAGCGAAAACTTCTGGAAACACTGACAAAAGCAAAAAAGTAAACGCACAATCGCGCGCACGGTTGGCAAAGAGGCATTTCTTTCGTATTTTTGCGCAAAGCAGATTATAATATGTCCAGAATACTTACAGGAATACAGGCGACAGGAACGCCACATCTCGGAAATTTACTTGGCGCCATCATTCCCGCTATCGAACTTTCGAAAAAGTCTGATAACGAATCATTTCTTTTCATCGCCAATCTGCACTCATTAACCCAGATCAAAAACGCAGCGGAACTTCGGCAGAATACGTATGAAATTGCCGCAGCGTGGCTCGCATGCGGCCTGGATCCGGAGAAAACTTATTTTTACAGACAAAGCGACATCGCCGAAGTCTGCGAACTTTCCTGGTATCTTTCCTGCTTTTATCCTTATCAGCGATTGACGCTGGCACACTCTTTTAAAGATAAAGCCGACCGGCTGGATGATGTGAACGCAGGACTTTTCACTTATCCCATTCTTATGGCTGCGGATATTTTACTTTATGATGCCGAAGTTGTTCCGGTTGGCAAAGACCAACTTCAGCACCTGGAGATGGCGCGCGACATGGGTTCCAGATTCAATCACCAAATGGGCGAAGTCTTCGTGTTGCCACAGGCGGAACTTCAGGAAGACACCAAATATGTTCCGGGCACCGACGGCCAGAAAATGAGCAAATCCCGGGGAAACATCATCAACATCTTTCTGCCCGAAAAGGAACTGAAAAAACAGGTGATGGGAATTGAGACCGATTCCAAATCCCTGGAAGAACCAAAAGATCCGGAAACCGACAAGGTTTTTGCGCTCTACGAACTCATCGCTACGGCTGAGCAGACGGCAAGTTTAAGACAAAAATATCTCGCCGGAAATTTTGGATATGGGCATGCTAAAAACGAACTGCTGAACCTCATCTTAACGCGTTTCGCAAAAGAGCGGGAACTCTTCAGTTATTACATGAACAATTTACAGGAACTCGAAGAGAAACTTCAGCAAGGTGCTGTAAAAACCCGAGCCATTGCAAAGGAAACACTTTCCAGAGTACGTGAAAGTCTGGGAGTTTAAAAAATTTAATCAAGACCTTTTCGATTATTGAAAAGGTCTTTTTTCTTTATAAGATATCTTTAAGTTCGATCAGTTTTTTGATCACAGTTACATTTTCCGCTTCGAAATTATCATTAAAAACATCGAAAAAAACGACCTGTAAGCCAAAGGATTTACCACCTTCCACATCAGCGATCCAGTCGTCCCCGATCATCATTGAGTTTTCCTTTTGCGCGCCGGCTTTTCGCAGGGCGTATTCGTATACTTCGGGATGCGGCTTTCTCACGTTGATTTCATCAGCGCTGGTGATGGTTTGAAAATAGTTCTTGATGCCCGAAAGTTCGCATTTCTTATAGGTCACTTCCTGGAAACCGTTTGAAAGAATGTGCAGGACATAATCTTTTTCGGAAAGATATTCCAGGATCTGAAACGCACCTTCCACGAGATCGTTAT
Source organism: Kaistella palustris DSM 21579 (assembly GCF_000422265.1). GTDB lineage: Bacteria > Bacteroidota > Bacteroidia > Flavobacteriales > Weeksellaceae > Kaistella > Kaistella palustris. Next base: position 191,916 of record NZ_AULL01000012.1, on the reverse strand, counting down.
AATTAAGAATCTCATCAAGAAAATTACTTTCAAAAGTCTGGGCGAGCGTGGCATCCTCGATCCCGAAAAACGCGAAAGCATCGTAGAAACGGTGTTCGCGGAGATAATCCTTGGTAATCTCACCATCGCGGATCTGTTCCCAGAGTCTCTCGTTGATCGTAAAGTATTCTTTGTGAAAATCCTCAAAATCGAGGTTGTATTTTTCTGAAATATCTTCTTTTTTAAAGATTTCTTTCAGAGTGAGATACGCATTTCGGCGGTGATCCCATAGAGTGTTGTCGAGGTCAAAAAAAATGTGCTGAATTTTCATACAGCACAAATTTAATCAAATTAAGGTTAATTCTTGGATACGGTCTGACTTTTACCGGAGGTTTTCAGAACTGCAATACTCCTGGAATAACTTAGTAAAAAGTCGACGGTCTGTCTTTTTGGTTTCAAAAGGTTTTGATTTAAAGTGTCATTTTTTTTCATAGGCGGGATGTTTTATTTCCCTAAAAACGAAACTTTATTTCAATTATTATCATCTGGTTAAAATAATCTGATGGTCGGCCATAATTTTACGCAAATTGATAAGTGCATAGCGCACTCTGCCCAAGGTTGTATTGATGCTGCTGTCGGTTTGCTCGGCAATTTCCTTAAAACTTAAACCATCAAAAAAACGCAGCCGGATCACTTCCTGCTGATTTTCGGGCAGATAAATGAGCATTTTGGTAAGGTCATCGTGAATCTGCTGACTGATGAGGCGCTCTTCAATATTTTCTTCTTTCTCAGAAATCAGGTCAAATATTGAAAATTCGTCATTGTCATAAGTGGTCTCAGAAACCTTGATGTGTTTGGCCTTTAACCGGAAATGATCGATGATCAGGTTGTATGCGATGCGTTTGGCCCAGAGGATAAATTTACCTTCTTCGTTGTAGCGCCCTTCCTTCAGCGTTACAATAATTTTCATAAAAGTATCCTGGAATATGTCGTTGGCCAGATCTTCATCCATCAGTTTATAAAAGATAAATGAGAAAAGATCTTTTTGATGTCTCTCGATCAACACCGGCAAAGTACGTTCGTTTCCGTTGCGGTATTCTGAGATCAACCAGCTGTCTGTTTGTGTTTTCATAACTCTCTTCTGTTTTTTCACCGTGTGTGCACCCCAAAATAAGTTCAGGTTGGGAAATCCGGTTTTAAAATAAGAAGTAGAGTTTAGTCGATAGTCGGTTGTTTTATGGAGTGGTAAAAATAGCAAAAAAGTTAATACAACGTTAAAATTTCGAAAATATTTAACAGAAATAAATTATTGTGACAGATCATGCAGCAATACAAGCGGGATATTGAGGGTAAAATTGATATTTAATCCTTTCAATTCTTTGCCATTGATTCCACTTTTGTCCAGTGAAAAAGCGTAACCGCCTGTAAGGTCGAGCAAACCAAATAAGGTAAGACCGACTTTCGGCGCTATATATTTCGTGGTAACTTCTGCGCCTGCCAGAAAATAATAGGAATGATAAAGGTCAACATTCCGCTCAAAATTAATCAGAATATCGCCCTGAAGCTTGGGTAAAACTGCAAACTTTCCGTTGGCAGAACCCAGCAGTGCCGCAGCGCCGATCCTGTAAATCACATCATCGGTATTGAGGAGCAGCAGTCGGCCGCCTATCTCGCCGAAACTTTGGTTCTGGTACACGTAACCTGCGTGAACCATTTTGTGCACCGTGAGCTGAGCCTTGGCCAGACTTCCCACCGAAAACACTATTAAAAGGAATAAAAAAAGATTTTTCTTCATAAATTAAAATCGCTTATCTGCGTAAAGTTAAAAAAAACTGCCTTATCAGTTCCGATAAAGCAGTTTAAAATTAAATGGTAATTAAATACCAAATTCCTCTTTGATCTCATCGACCTTATCGAGTTTTTCCCACGTAAAGAACTCGAGGTTGTCGATCGTTTTTTCGTTGTTCTTTCCTTTATTAAAGGTTTTCGACGCCGTATAATATTCCCGGCCCATATGCCCGTAAGAAGCAGTTTCCTGGTAAATCGGATTTCGCAGTTTCAGATTCTGCTCGATAGCGTAAGGCCGCAGGTCGAAGATTTTTTGGATCCGCTCCGCAATCTCGCCGTCGTGTAAATTAATTTTCGAGGTTCCGTACGTATCAATGTAAAGACCGCAAGGTTCGGCCACACCGATCGCGTAGGAAACCTGCACCAAAACCTCATCGGCAACGCCGGCTGCAACCAGGTTTTTCGCCATGTGACGTACGGCATACGCGGCACTTCGGTCTACCTTGGAAGGATCCTTACCGGAGAACGCTCCGCCACCGTGAGCACCTTTGCCACCGTAAGTATCGACAATAATTTTCCGCCCGGTTAAACCTGTATCGCCATGTGGCCCGCCGATGACAAATTTTCCTGTTGGGTTGATATGATATTTTATCTCATCGTTGAACAGTTCCTGAATTTCTCTTTTCTGAGCTGCCTTCACTCGCGGAATCAGAATTTCGATGATGTCTTTTTTTATTTTTGCAAGCATCGCCTCCTCACTCCCGAAATCATCGTGCTGGGTTGATACTACAATAGAGTCAATTCTCACCGGTTTATGATCATCGGAATATTCTATGGTTACCTGTGATTTTGCATCGGGTCGCAGATATTTAATGGCGTCGTTCTCGTCGCGCAGTTTCGAGAGTTCGCGCAGAATGGTATGCGCAAGGTCAAGGGCCAACGGCATATAATTATCGGTTTCATTGGTCGCATAACCAAACATCATTCCCTGGTCACCGGCTCCCTGAGCATTGGCGCGGGTTTCGAAATCTGCATCATCGGAAACGCGGTCTACACCCTGGTTAATGTCCGGCGACTGCTCATGTATTGCAGAAATCACTCCGCACGAATCACCGTTGAACATGTATTCACCTTTGGTATAACCGATATCATTGATCACTTTTCTTGCAATTTCCTGAACATCAAGGTAAGCCTGGGATTTCACTTCGCCGGCAAGAATTACCTGACCGGTGGTGACCATCGTTTCACAGGCTACTTTGGAGTTGGCATCGTAAGCCAAAAAATGATCGATAAGCGCATCTGAAATCTGGTCGGCAACTTTATCAGGATGACCTGCGGAAACTGACTCAGACGTAAATAGATAGGACATATTTCTTTTGTTTTTAAAAAAGATTAATTTTTAAAGGAAAATGAAGTGATTACAAAAGAAACTAAAATAGAAATTCTGTTTTAGCATTTTTTATGGAGGTTGCAATCAGGTCAAATTTTTCCTCGTGAAGTTCTTCGGTTGCAAATTTAGAAAGTATTTGGCGATCCACAAAATTAATTCACGGAATTAACCTACTGCGGTTTTACACTTACAAAATCTGCGGGATTCTTGTTAAAATTAAGTTTTGCCGCCACCGAATCTTTAATGTAAACCGCCATTTCACTCAGAATTTTCTGCTTGTAAGTGGGTTTATAGTAAAGCAGGCTGATTTCTCGGAACGGAAAAGGTTTCCGGAAACGGGAAACTTTTTCTTTTTGTGCGCCTGAAAGCTGTGGCAGCGCCAGCTCGGGCAGCACCGTAATACCACCAACTGTATCTACCATTTGAATCAGCGTATTGATATTCGAGGCCATAAAATCCAGGTTTTTTGGCTTCAGTTCGTTTTCCTTTAAATGACAGATGTTTTCGAACTGGGTTTTCAGGCAGTTTCCCTCTTCCAGGAGCCAGACCTTGTTGGTGTCAATTTCCTCCGGCACTACAAAGGAATCATCTTTTAAAATTTTTTCCGATGAGTAAATCATCAGTTCTTCATTAAAAAGAAAATCCTGGTAGAAATCGGCGGCTGCATCATAAGGCGTAGAAATTATGCCCGCATCAAGTTCACCCGATTTTAGGGCTTTAATGATATTTTCGGTCGTCATTTCTTTTACTGTAAGTTCAATCTTCGGATTTTCCTGCACAAAACTGAAGATTTCTGAAGGCAGTATAAAACTCGAAACGGTAGGAATAATACCAAGATTCAGTTTTCCGGCCAGGATATTATTCAGCAGACTCGCTTTATTTTTGAGTTCATTTACGGAGCTGATGACCTGTTTTGCTTCTTCAATTATATGAATTCCCACATCGGTTGTACGGATCGGATGCGTGGTACGGTCGAAAATCTTCACATCCAACTCTTCTTCAAATTTATGGATCATCGCGCTGAGCGTAGGCTGCGTAATGAAACACGACTGCGCGGCTTTGCCAAAATGTTTGTACTTATCGACCGCAATAAGGTACTCTAACTGTTGAATGTTCATGTGGAAATTTTTCTGTCGCAAATATACCATGTTTAATTGATTTCAATTTTTTTAAGGTGTGCGTTGAAATACCTAGATTTGTACTAGAAAATATACAGAAATGGCCTCTAAAAAACTCACCTCCGCAACCGGTGCGCCTTATTTTGAACATCAGGATTCCCAGACTGTGGGAGCCCGCGGGCCGGTGCTTTTGCAGGATTTTATACTGCAGGAGAACCTTGCGCATTTCGTGCGCGAACGCATTCCAGAGAGAATTGTACATGCAAAAGGAAGCGGCGCATACGGAAAATTTACAGTGACACACGATATTTCCCAATATACCAAGGCAAAACTTTTTGCTGAAGTCGGCAACGAATGCAGAATGTTTGCACGTTTCTCTACAGTCGGCGGCGAAAAAGGCAGCGCCGATACCGAAAGAGATCCGCGCGGATTTGCGCTGAAATTTTATACCGAAGACGGAAACTGGGATTTGGTGGGAAATAACACACCCGTTTTTTTCATTAAAGACGCTAAGAAATTCCCTGATTTCATCCACACCCAAAAGCGTCTCCCAAAAACCAATCTAAAAAGCGCTACGATGAAGTGGGATTTCTGGAGCCTGAATCCGGAATCACTGCATCAGGTTTTAATATTGATGTCGGACCGCGGTACACCTTATGGTTACAGACATATGCATGGTTTTGGTTCCCACACTTACTCAATGGTCAATGCAAAAAACGAAAGAGTCTGGGTGAAATTTCACTTCAAAACCAAACAGGGAATTAAGAATTTTTCTAATGAAGCAGCGACTGAAATGAAAGGTCAGAACCCCGATTTTGCTCAGGAAGATCTGGTTCACGCTATAGAAAACGGCAATTTCCCGAAATGGACTTTATATATTCAGGTGATGACCGAAGAGGAAGCGCAGGATTTCCGCTGGAATCCCTTCGATGTAACCAAAGTCTGGTTCCACGATGAGTTCCCTTTAATTGAAGTAGGTGAAATGGAACTCAATGAGATTCCGAACAATTTCTTCGCGCATGTGGAGCAGGCCGTTTTTTCGCCCAGTCATTTAATTTCAGGCATCGGTTTTTCACCCGATAAGATGTTGCAGGGGCGTATATTCTCTTATCCCGACGCGCAGCGGTACAGAGTCGGTGTAAATGCGCACCTGCTCGAAGTGAACCGCTGCCCTTTTGGATTCAACAATTACCAGAGAGACGGCGCGATGGCTGACTCCAGCAGTTACGGCGATCAGCCGAATTATTTCCCCAACAGTTTCGACAATACGATTGCTGATGCACAGTACAAAGAGCTGGAATATGATCTTGACAGTACGGTTGTCGCACACTTTAACCGAAATGAAAATGATGACGACCACTACTCACAGCCAGGTTTGCTTTACACAAAAGCAATGAACGCCGAAGCGCGCGAAAACCTCATACACAATATCGTAGACTCGATGAAAAATATTTCCGGGCCAAAACGCGATGAGATCATCAACCGCCAGCTTTGCCATTTCTTCCGTGCAAATATTGAGCTGGGGATGAAGATAGCCATGGGTCTGCAGGTAAATATTGATGCCAATATGATGACCCATTTAAAGGGTGCGGAAGAGGGAATTTCATAAAATAGCGGAAACGCAGAAAATGCCTGATTTGGCATTTCACAAAAAATCGCTAATTTGCACCGTATCGTAAAATATTTTCTTTATTAAAATGAATTACCAAAATATAATTATAGAAAGAGAAAACAGAACCGCTGTTATTTCCATTAACCGCCCGGCGAGTCTCAATGCGCTGAACGGTGAAACAATCCGGGAATTAAGCGAAGCTTTCGAAAGGTTGAATAATGATGGCGAGATCCGTGTCATCATTCTTACAGGGAGCGGTGAGAAATCATTTGTGGCCGGTGCCGACATCAAAGAGTTTTCTGATTTTGGAACTGCCGCTGCCGAAGAACTCTCCCGAAACGGTCAGGAAATTCTCTTTAATAAAATAGAAAACCTGGGCAAACCTGTAATCGCTGCCGTAAATGGTTTTGCCCTTGGCGGAGGTTTGGAACTTGCCATGGCCTGCCACATTCGTTACGCATCAGAAAACGCGAAGCTGGGTTTGCCGGAAGTCACGCTGGGACTTATCCCCGGTTATGGAGGCACACAGCGGCTGCCGCAACTGGTAGGAAAAGGCCTTGCCAACGAAATGATTTTTTCAGCCAAAATGATCTCGGCCACAAGAGCGCAAGAAATCGGTCTTGTAAACGAAGTTTTTAGTCTGGAAGATCTTTTACCGAAAACAAAAGAACTTGCAACTGCAATTTCCCGAAATTCACCAATGGGTATCGCCAAAGCGATAGAAGCTGTAAACCAGGCCGGAACCCCAGGTGGTTTCGAAACAGAGATGCGTTCCTTCGGCGAGCTTTTCGAAATGGCAGATAAGAAAGAAGGCGTCTCGGCGTTTTTGGAAAAAAGAAAACCAAACTTCTAAATATATAATTCACTTTTAGCGGAAGAAATCCGCAGATTACCGATATTAAATTACAGTTTTTGGAACCAACAAAATTCGACAAAGCCTATCTGAAAATGGCAATGGAATGGGCGAAACTTTCCTATTGCGAAAGAAAAAAAGTCGGCGCTTTAATTGTAAAGGACAGAATGATCATTTCCGACGGCTACAACGGAACACCCTCGGGTTTCGACAACTGCTGTGAAGATGAACACGGAAAAACACAGTGGTTTGTACTGCACGCGGAAGCCAATGCGATCCTGAAACTCGCCGGATCTACCCAGTCTGCAAAAGATGCCACCCTGTATTTAACGCTTTCGCCCTGTAAAGAATGCAGCAAACTTATCCTGCAGGCAGGCATAAAAAAACTCATCTACATTGATGAGTATTCAGATAATGACGGAATTGCGTTTCTGAAAAACCACGGTATTTCCCTTTTGAAAATTTCAAAAGAAGAGCTCTTATAAAAACTAACACTATGATGACCTGGGACGAAAAAATTAAAGATTTTGAAAACTTCCTGAAATTCGAAAGGAATTTTTCTGATAATACGCTTGATGCTTACCTGCGCGATGTGCGGAAACTTCGGGATTATGCCGAATTTGAGCTAGAAAACACAGGACCGCTGGAAATAACGTATGAAAACATACAGCATTACCTCTACGAAATTTCAAAGAAAAAATTCAGTGAGCGCTCCCAGGCACGCTGGATCTCATCGATAAAATCTTTTTTTAAATACCTGCTGGAAGATGAAGCACGGACCGACAATCCCGCCACGCTTTTGGAAGCGCCGAAACTGGGACTTTACCTGCCCGATACGCTGAGTTTCGGTGATGTGGAACGCATCATCAATGCAATCGATATCACCGCTGACCTTGGCAAGAGGAACCGTTGTATGATCGAAGTTCTGTACGGCTGCGGTTTACGGGTTTCTGAACTCATTGACCTGAAAATTTCGAATATCAATTTCAAAGAACTTTATTTAAAAGTGGAAGGCAAAGGCGACAAGTCGCGGTTTGTACCTTTGGCAGCTTATACATCTTCATTAATTAAAGATTATATTCACGAAGTTCGGTCAAAATATAAGATCAATAAAAAGTGTGAGGATATTCTCTTTTTAAACAGCCGCGGCTCGGCAATGTCGCGTGTGATCGTTTTCATCATCATCAAGGAACTGACGGAAAAAGCCGGCATCAACAAAAAGATTTCGCCGCATACATTCCGGCATTCGTTTGCCACACATCTGCTACAGAACGGCGCCGATCTTCGTTATATACAGGAAATGCTGGGACATTCCAGTATTACTACAACGGAAATTTATACCCATCTCAAAAACGAGGAACTCCGTGACGTGATCCTGAATTTTCATCCCCGAAATATATCTTAGTGGAAGATCTGAAATTTTGCCCCAAATGCGGCTACGAAAGTTTACTCTGGGATGGTGAACAAAAATGGAGCTGCAGTAACTGCGATTATGTGTTGTACCACAATGTGGCAGCGGCAGTAGCTGTGGTAATTTCCTGTAATGGAGAATTTCTGTTTACGCGCAGAAACCAGGAACCGAAAAAAGGAAAACTGGACCTTGCCGGCGGTTTTGTAGATTTGCGCGAAAGTGCTGAAGAAACCTGTGTGCGGGAACTCTATGAAGAGTTGAAAATTAAAGTTGATATTTCTAAACTAAAATATCTGGCGGGATTGCCCAACACCTACGAATACAAAAACATCCCCTACAATACTTTGGATCTTTTTTATGAATATGAAGTTGATGAAAAATTTGATATAGAACTCGAGCTTTCTGAAATTTCGGAAGCAGTTTGGATTAAAAAAGACAACATCATTTTAGACGAAATCGCTTTTGATTCGCAAAGAATATTTTTTAAGAATTTTATTGCAGGTTAGACATTTTTCAGGATAAGCGCAAACTGAATTTGTAATTATTAAACTTAAATTTGCAATTGATATTTAGTTATGCAGGAACAAATCGTTTTCGAAGATAATCATCTTTTAGTGATCAATAAAAAAGCCGGGCAGCTTGTTCAGGGCGATAAAACCGGTGATTTGTCATTGCTTGATCTGATAAAGGATTTCATTAAAAAAAGAGATCATAAACCCGGAAATGTTTTCCTGGGTTTGGTACACAGGATCGACAGACCTACATCTGGCCTGGTAATTTATGCCAAAACTTCGAAAGCGCTGACCCGTTTAACCCAAATGGTGAAGAACCGCGAAATCAAGAAAACATACTGGGCGGTTGTTCCAAAAATTGAGATTCCGAAATCGCAGCGGCTCGTTCATTACCTTAAAAAGAACGAAAAAAATAACAAAGCCACCGTTTTTCCAAAACCTACGGAAGGCGCCAAAGAAGCCATTCTAAATTACGAAATCATCAAAACTTTAGATAATTTCCAGTTGCTGGAAATTGATCTGGAAACCGGCCGACACCACCAGATCCGCGCACAGCTGGCGAAAATTGGTGTGCCAATAAAAGGCGACCTGAAGTACGGTTCGCAAAGATCAAATCCCGATGGCGGAATTCATCTGCACGCCCGAAAACTGGAATTCCAGCATCCTGTTACCACTCATAACATTAGAATTACGGCACCTGTTCCGCAGAATGATCCGCTTTGGAAAGCCTGTGAAGATTAAGTAAAAAGGTTTCTGATTTTGCAGAAACCCTTTGTTGTTTATTGTAGCGGCGGTATTACACTGCTGTCATCTTTCTTATCTTTATCAAGCAGATTGGGATCTATTTTGGCATTTTTATTCTTCGTGGGAATCTTATAGTTTAAAGAAATTCCATATTTACGCGTATCATTCTTACTCGATAAAAAAACATTGGGAACAGACGATACTGAATGAAGGCCCATTTCCTGCGTGTTGAAAACGTCATCAGCAAAAAGCGAAACAGTAAGCCGGTCATCCATAAATTTCTTCGACAGATTCAGATTCAGGGAATTGCTGAAGGGTTTATCGGCCACGAAATAGTAGTAATTTCCTTTTGGTGTAAGGTAACTGTAATTTGCTACAAATTTGATGTCTTTCGGTAAAATGAGCTGCGTCATAAAATTGAAAACCCAGAAACCTTTTGTCTTAATATCCGGCAGTTCGTGTAGCTGATAAGCCGAATAAATATACACGAAATTCAGCTTGTCCGGGTTCATATTAAATTTCATCAGTTCTTTCAGCGGCGTGTTAAAGATTGCAAACGGGATCGGGAAACCGACATTAAAATTATGGATCTTCAGTTCCGAAACGTTATCCTGCGAATTAATGACGACATCTCCCTGCCGGCTGATTTTCTGCACGACCTGATTTCTGGCGACGCTCACATTATAACCGATAAAAACATAATCAACAGCACTTAATTTGGCCTCGAAATTATCGAAGATCGTTGGTTGCAGATTCGGATTTCCGGACGATTGGGAGTTGGGACCTTCGAAAGTCGTATTATTCGGATTCAGCACAGAAATACTCGGCAACGAAATCTTTCGGTTATAATTCAGAGCAAAATACACCTGTTTCGCAAAATTGTACTGCACACTTGCATTGGGGAAAAATTTGAACTTTTTGAAAGCGGTCAGCAGTTCATAGTTCTCTTTCTGATAATTGTACGCGGTACCGGAAATATCGTAATCTTCCGCACGGGTGCCCAAAATGAAATCAATATTTTTTAATGTTGCCTGAAATTCCAGATACGCTGCTGCATTCAGTTTCTGGTAATCCAGGTTAAGTTCCCGGAAACTCGACGTCCTGTAATTTTGCTTTTCATAAAGTCCGCCAAAACTCACTTTCCCGTCATCGAGTATTTTTAAAGGTTGGGAATAATCGATCCGGAAATTGGCCACTTTCATCACCGAAGAATTGTCCAGCACATTTTCTGCCTGTGGTAAATTTTCCTGCGCAAAGGCGGCATCTGCCTGCGAGTACGATGCTTTAAAATCGAGCTTTTTACCTTTGTCTGCAAACTTTTTCTGATAAGTTGCTACCGCCTCGTTTCTGTAATTTTCAGAATCGAGAAAAGAGTTCTGGATGTAAGGATTTCCCTGCGAAATTCCTGAACTCATATTATATACATCGCTGCCGTTTTTATAAAAGTCGTAGTTTAAAAGCAAACGGTCCAGACCAAGGTCAATGGTCACCGCACTTTTAGCAAAGATGCCGCGGTTGATCCTGTCGGAATTGATCAAGGCGATATTATCCTGATTAGAGTTCATCATACTTTCGCGGTAATTCTGTCCTGCATTGATCTGCCAGCCAAAATATTTATTTCTTGCATTCAGGTTAATGGAATTTCCTGTTCTGCTCCTGAACTTATCATCGTCTGTAAAGCTGTAATTACCTGAATAGGTTGCTGTTAAATACTTTTTAGAGTTTTTATTGGTGATGATGTTCATGATTGCACCGCCGGAAGTGGCAGGAAATTCTGCACCGGGCTGTGTAATGATCTCAATTCTTTCCACGGAATTCGCAGGCATTCCTTCCAAAAAAGAATTGAGTTCGTTGCTCGAAATATTCAGTGGCCGCCCATCCATATACACAGCGAGTTGTTTTCCCTGGTAAAGCATACCGGCGACATCGGACACGATCAAACCCGGCAGTTTTTTCATGCCTTCCATCACTGTTCCGGAATTAAGGTTCGGCTGTTCGGAAAAATCAAATATCGTACGGTCCGCTTTCTGCTCGACGGCTTTTTTAGTCTGCGTGATCGTCACGCCGGCGATCTGCTGCTCTTTGGTAGTGGTGGTGGGTTGTTTTTCCTGTGCGAAATACAGTTGCGAAAAAACAAGTGCCAAGACGGCGGCCGTAAATTTTTGAGTCATAAATTATTTTGTAATCCATTAGACAGAAGAAAACCGATTTTGTTACAACGCTTCGTATTTAAGTTCATTTGTACTACTAATGAAAAACGAGCGCCCTGTTCCTTTATATTAAAAAGAACGGTATTCTGCCGAAACCTTTATAGCTTCAAAACCGACACAATAGTTCATGAGTTTATTTCCACAAAAAAAACCGCTCAGATCTCTGAACGGCTTTAACTCATCTCAAAATTGAGAAGTATCGAATATTTTTACGAAGCATTTCTTGCAGCTTCAGCAGCAATTAGATTCAGCGCAGAACCTGCTTTGAACCACTCAATCTGCTGTGCGTTATACGTATGATTGGTTACAACGAGATCTTTCGTTCCGTCTGTATGTACGAATTCCAGGATCAAAGGTTTCCCGGGAGCAAACTGATCCAGCGTGAGGAAATTGACGGTGTCATCTTCCTGGATTTTGTCGTAATCCGCTTCGTTATCGAAAGTCAGACCGAGCATTCCCTGCTTTTTCAGATTGGTTTCGTGAATCCGTGCGAAGGATTTTACCAAAACTGCTTTCACGCCAAGATGTCTTGGTTCCATGGCGGCGTGTTCTCTGGATGATCCTTCCCCATAATTCTGGTCACCCACTACAATGGTTGGGATATTTGCGGCTTTATAAGCTCTTGCTACAGCCGGCACTTCACCATATTCGCCCGTCAGTTGGTTTTTCACCATATTGGTCTCCATGTTATAGGCATTCACCGCACCTATCAGCATGTTATTAGAAATATTATCGAGGTGACCGCGGTATTTCAGCCACGGGCCTGCCATAGAAATGTGGTCGGTAGTACATTTTCCGAAAGCTTTAATTAAAACTTTAGCGCCGGTAATGTTCTGTCCATTCCAAGGTTCAAACGGTTGCAGTAACTGCAGTCTGTCGGAATTTGGATCCACTTTTACCTGAACTGCGGAACCGTCTGCAGAAGGTGCCTGGTAACCGTTGTCATCCACATCAAAACCTTTTGGAGGCAGCTCAAAACCTTGCGGCTCGCTGAGTTTGATCTGTTCACCGGCTTCATTAGTTAAAGTATCTGTGATCGGGTTAAAGTCCAGTCGGCCCGCAATTGCTACGGCAGCTACCATTTCCGGTGAGGCTACAAAAGCATGTGTGTTCGGGTTACCGTCTGCACGTTTCGCGAAGTTTCTGTTGAAGGAGTGGATGATCGAATTTTTCTCGCCTTTATCGGAACCTTCGCGGTCCCACTGGCCGATACACGGCCCACAGGCATTTGTAAATATTCTGGCAGACTGAAATTTTCTGAATGAATCGAGGAATCCGTCGCGTTCAGCGGTAAACTTCACCTGCTCTGAACCGGGATTAATTCCCAGAATCGCTTTAGGTTTAACACCTTTAGCAAAAGCATCTTCCACAATGGAGGCTGCTCTGGACAAATCTTCGTAGGAGGAATTGGTACATGAGCCGATCAGTGCCCACTCCACTTCAATCGGCCAACCGTTAGCCACTGCTTTTTCGTGAAATTCCGCAACAGGTGTAGCCAAATCCGGGGTGAAAGGTCCGTTTAAGTGAGGTGTTAGTTCATCCAGATTAATTTCGATGACCTGGTCAAAATATTTTTCAGGATTTGCATACACTTCCGGGTCACCCGTTAAATGTTCTGCAATTGCATCTGCGGCATCCACGACTTCCTGCCTTTCTGTGGCAACTAAATATCTCCGCATGGAATCATCATACCCGAAAGTCGAAGTGGTGGCGCCGATCTCCGCACCCATATTACAGATCGTTCCTTTTCCGGTGGCAGAAAGTGACTCTGCACCTTCACCGAAATATTCCACGATGCAGCCTGTTCCTCCTTTTACGGTAAGAATTCCGGCTACTTTTAAAATAATATCTTTTGCAGCAGTCCAGCCGCTGAGTCTACCTGTTAATTTAATACCGATAAGTTTCGGCATTTTGAGTTCCCACGGCATTCCTGCCATTACATCTACCGCATCTGCACCACCGACGCCAATAGCAACCATTCCCAAACCACCGGCATTTACCGTGTGGGAATCTGTTCCGATCATCATACCGCCGGGGAAAGCGTAATTTTCTAAAACAACCTGGTGAATAATTCCTGCGCCTGGTTTCCAGAATCCAATTCCGTACTTTTCGCAGACCGAGCTCAGGAAATTGAAAACTTCTGAGTTTTTATTGATACCTTCCTGCAGATCTGCTTCAGCACCCACTCTGGCCTGGATCAGGTGATCCGCATGAGCAGTTGAAGGAACTGCCACTTTCGACTTACCCGCCTGCATAAACTGCAAAAGCGCCATCTGCGCGGTAGCATCCTGCATTGCAACACGGTCCGGCGCAAAATCCACGTAAGAATTGCCACGTGGGTAATCCTGTGTAGCATTTCCTTCCCAAAGATGCGTATAAAGAATTTTCTCAGAAAGTGTCAGCGGTTTACCCAAAACTTCGCGGGCCTTCGCAACCCTCTCAGGGTAAAGTGAATACACTTTTTTGATCATATCAATATCAAAAGTCATATCTAAATAATTTAATTGATTTTTAAGGAATCCAAATTTACGAAAATTTAAGTTTAAATATCTTTTAAAATAATATCACCATTAAAATTCACAGGCGATACTCACCTGAATTTTGTTATTTTTATAAAAAATTAAATCATGGAAAATTTTAGTCAACCTTCAGACTTTCGTCCTTCGCCAAACGGCTTCCCACCTAAAAGCTGGCTGGTGGAATCCATCATTGTAACCATCCTGTGTTGCGTACCGCTGGGGATTGTGGGGATTATCAGCGCGGCAAGTGTGGAGGGTAAATATGCGAAAGGCGACATTGCCGGTGCACAGAAAGCGGCAAACCTGGCAAAAACAATGGTGCTTATTTCCGCGATTTCAGGTTTGGTGGCGGCGTTTGTCTACATCGTGTTCTTCGGCGGTCTTGCTCTGTTCTATAATACAAACTCTTAAATCAGCTTCCATCAAAAATAAGTGGCTTTTACTCATAGGTCTGCCCATCATTTTTTTGGGTGTGTTTGTATTTTACTTTTACGATCCAGCGAATTCTGCCCTTTTCCCAAAGTGTCCTTTTAAATACATTACTGGTTTTTCTTGTCCTGGATGTGGTTCGCAGCGGGCGTTACATGAAATTTTACACTTTAATTTTTTAAAAGTTTTTGAATATAACGCGCTGCTAATTTTCTCACTTCCATATATTCTGACAGGGTTTGCATTCAATTTCAACGTGGTTAAAAACCGTTTTCCCAACGCCCGAAAATTTCTTTTTGGTCAGCAGGCGATAATCTTCGTACTGTTGGTCGTTTTTATATTCTCAGTTCTTAGAAATTTATAAAACCTTATTTTTGGCCACAGATTTGTAAAATGAAGCTGATGAAATATTTTTTTATGCTGCTCACCATCCTGAGCTCTGTCCTATTTAATGCGCAGAAGAACGCGCTACCTAAAAAAACAGCTGCTGTTACAAAATTAAATCCCAATTTCATCAAAGTCAACGATTCTGTAGCGGACCTCATTCCACAGAAGATGGCCGGAAAGTTCGGTTTCATCAACCAGGCCGGGAAAATTATCATTAAACATGAATACTCCAACGTTGGGTTTTTTGCCCGGGATTGTAATCTGCAGAATTCTCCCAATAAAAAAGTGCAGCAATTTGGTAGCGATCAGTATGCTTCCGTAAGGCTTAATGGATCAGATTACCGCATCAATAAAGCGGGAAAACGCGTTTATCACTTCAAGGAAAGTGATTTGGGGAAATGCGCGCCGGAGTATAAAGCACAGCTTTTCCACGCTTATATTATGAATGGCGCTTACGGAATAATTGAAGACTCAAAATTTGAAAATCCAGGTGATTACAGACAGTTTACCATTTATCCGCAATACGATTACCTGCATATTATGGAAGGTGATGACCTGCACAACCCGATGATCATTGCATCATACAGAAACCGGTTTGGTGTGATCGACATCCACAATAAAGTAATTATACCTTTTGAGTACAGCGATATTAAAAGAAATTTCAGCTGGAAACTTGCCCGACTTTTTGAGGTGACCAAAGACGGAATAAATTATTTTTATGTCGACGGAAACAACCATGGATATTAACAATATTTGATGTAATTTTGTGCCTGAAATTTAAGGGGTGCTGTGAAAAGCTGAGATTATACCCAATGAACCTGGAACAGGTAATGCTGTTTAGGGAATTACATGAGCTGTTTGAACATTTGAAAATGTAAATTATTATTTTTAAATTCAAAAATTTTCAAATTAACACATTTTAATCGCCCCTTTTATTCCATTTAATCTTCAAAAAATTAATAGAATGAAAGGATTTATTTTTTTAGGACTGCTCGCCGGTCCGTTCTACTACGCACAAAACGTGCAGGATTCCGTCAAAACCGCAGAAATTGAAAGCATCAGCTTTCTGAAGCGGCTTCCCGTCACCAAAGAAATCATCAACGTTGAGAAAGATTTAGGTCAGAAGAATCTCGGGCAGGATCTGCCGATTTTACTGAAAAACCAGATGTCGGTCATCTCAACCTCCGATGCGGGGAACGGCGTGGGTTATACCGGTTTTAGAATTCGCGGCGTTGGCGGAACCGCGATTAACGTAATGCTGAACGGCGTTCCTTACAATGATTCCGAAAGCCAGGGAACTTTTTTCGTGAATGTGGGCGACCTGACGAGTTCTGCCTCTCAAATCGTAATCCAGCGTGGCGTGGGAACTTCATCGAACGGGGTTGCTGCTTTTGGCGCCAGTGTGAACGTACTTACCAAAAATCCCGGCGAAAAATTTTATCTGAAGTCCGATGACTCATACGGCTCATTCAACACCCAGAAATATTCGGCAGAAATCGGGAGCGGGAAGTTCTGGAAAAACAGATTGTCATTAATGGGAAGATATACGCAAATACATTCTGATGGCTATATCGACCGCGCTTTCTCTGATTTGAATTCTTATAATTTAACCGCACTGTTTGAAGAAAATAAAACAAAGATCCGGTTCATGGCTTTTGGCGGAAAAGAAAAAACGTACCAGGCCTGGAATGCTGTAGACCGAAAAACGTGGGAAACAGATCCCAAATTCAATTATTCAGGAGCGATTTATGATGCTGCCTGGGAAAACATAATCGGGTTCTATAATAATGAGACCGATAACTACCACCAGAATCACTACCAGTTACTTTGGGAGCAAAACCTGAACAGCCACTGGAATCTGGAAACGACTTTTCACTACACCAGGGGAAGCGGCTATTATGAAAATTACAAACAGGACGCTAAGTTTTCAAAGTATAATTTACCAGACTTAATTGTTGAAAGTCAAACAGTTAAGAAAACAGATCTCATCCGTAAGAAGTGGCTTGATAATGATTTTTATGGCGCAGTTTCAACGCTTTACGGTAAATTCGAAAACCTGGATCTGAATTTTGGCTTAGTCGGAAATACTTATTTCGGAAAACATTTCGGTAATGTTTCCGGCGTTTATTTCCCGGAAATCTTCGAACACGAATACTACAGAAACAATGGTACGAAAACAGAATTTTCAGGATTTGCGAAAGCGATCATCAAGCTGAAGCGGTTTGAGTTTTACGGCGACGCACAGCTCAGAAATATCATTTATAACACCGAAATCATACAGCAGGGTGACGGTGAAGGTGTGGAACTGGATAAGACCTGGTTGTTTTTTAATCCGAAACTGGGCGTAAATTATCGGATCGATTCCGGGAAACTTTTCTTCTCCTATGCCCATGCCCATCGTGAACCAAACCGCGACGATATTTTTGCAAATCCGGAAATCCAGCCGGAAAAGCTGCACGATTTCGAAGCGGGTCTGGAGAAATCCTTCGGCGCAGTTTCATTTACCACAAATCTGTATTACATGAATTATGTAAATCAACTGGTTCTGAATGGTCAGATCAATGATATCGGAGAGTTTATTCGGGTGAATTCCGGAAAGAGCTACCGGATGGGCGTTGAAATTGGCGCACTCGCCAGACTTTCAAAACAGTGGAATGTCTCCGGGAATTTGACCTTAAGTAAAAATGAGAACAAAGACTTTAAAAATGAAACCGACAGCGGATTCGAAAGCCTTGGAAATACCCCTATTTCGTTTTCACCCAATTTTATCGGTAATTTATTGATCAGTTATACACCTACACAAAATTTAAGCTTAGGAATTCAAAACCAATATGTTGGAAGCCAATATTTGGACAACACCAATAATTCTGATTTAGAATTAAATGCGTATTTTCTTACCGACCTTAATGCGAAATACACTTTAAATCTAAAAAGAACTGCAGTTGATTTTAAACTGCTGCTTAACAATATTTTCAATAAAAAATATGTGAACAATGGTTTTGTGGATGACCGGGAACCTTACTATTTTTCCCAGGCGGGAACCAATTTTATGTTTGGCGTCAGTTTTAGGTTTCAGTAGTGTTTGACTGGCAATTATTTAGGTGAATTAAATGGCGGTCAACAGGAAATTATTTTCCACAATGATTGAGCGGGCTGACTTTATTAATCAGCGGCAAACAGCAAAAACTTTTACTAAGGTCTATAAAGTGCTTCAGTAACGTAATTGGTTGAATAGATATGGATTATTAGACCGCGGTTAACAGAAAATATATAAATCTGAAATGATTTGAAATGCAAATGAAGTCAATTTGAAAGTCCATTTCCGCGGCAGCCTTTTATTTGTGTACAACCGCTCAAAAACATAAATTTGCGTCATTATGAATTTTTCTCAGTTTCTTTTCGAATTTCTGAAAAAAGAAGGTCACGCCACGCTTCCCGGTTTCGGTGTTTTCTCACTGAAAACCGCCCATGCTTTTCTGGATAAGGATGGTAAAAACATTTTGCCGCCCGGGCTGGAGATCGCCTTTGATAATAATGCCGAAGTGGAGAATCAAACTTTTGTGAACTTTTTAGCAAAAGAAAAAGGAATGCCATTTAACGACGCTCAAGCCGAAATAAAGAAACAGGTGGACTTTTGGAATTTGACTTTGGAAAAAGAAGGAACGCTTACCGTAGAAAATTTCGGTACTTTTTCTATTGATGACAGCAAGGTTCACTTTAAACAAACACGTACCGGCCCGGTATCTCCCGATTTTTACGGTTTGGAAGAAATCAATATTTCGGAAATAAAAAAACCGGCAGCCATAAAAGATCGGAATAAACCCCGCGCTTACCGCTTTTCAAAATCCCTGGTTTGGGTTTTGCCACTGTTGGCAGCGATTGCGGCACTTGCCTACTTTGGGCTTACGCAGCCGGAAATGCTTTTCGGAAAAAGATCATTTGCAGAAGACATTAAAAGCACACCTGTTTCCCAACCTGCGGTGCAACCTTTAAAGAAAGATACGCTACAAAACCAAAATCCGGTGCTGGATTCTACAGGAACCGACTCGCTGACAACCGCTGCAGCCGCAGTTTCGGCGAAAAAATGGAGTTCTAAAAAATACCCTAAATCTAAATGGCAAAATCAAAAAAAGCGTCGGAATCCCTGACGGTAATGACCAATATCGTTTTACCAAACGAAACCAACTCTTTGCGGAACCTTTTCGGGGGTGAACTTCTTGCAAAAATGGACCGCTGCGCCTCCATTTCTGCAACACGCCATTGCGAAAGACGTGTGGTGACGGCATCTGTAAATCACGTATCCTTCAATCACCCCATTCCCGAAGGCGGAATTGTGGTGCTGGAATCAAAGGTTTCCCGCGCGTTTTCAACATCGATGGAGATTTATGTGGATGTGTGGCTTGATGATCCCATTAATCAGAAAAAGATTCATACCAACGAAGGAATATACACGTTTGTGGCCGTAGATGAATTCAACAGACCGATCCCCATCCCAAATATGGAACCTGAAACTGAAGAAGAAATTTCGAGATTTGAAGCCGCGATGCGTCGGAAAGAACTTTCGCTGATACTTTCCGGGCGTATGAAAGCTACAGAATCTATAGAACTGAAAAAGCTATTCTGCAGTTAAATATTTTCCAAGCGTATTATACCTGCTATTTGATGCGGTAACACGCTGTTTTAAAATAAATTAACGCGAAAATAGCCCTTACATTTAAGACTGTCTGCAGACGTTTCGCCATTAATAAAATTGAAATGAAAATCCTGCTCCTCGATAAAAATCATCCGCTGATCACAGAACAGCTTACGGCAAAAGGCTTTATTCTGGAAGAAGATTTCACTTCAACTTATGCTGAAATTTTAACGAAAATTGAGCGCTATGATGGAATCATCATTCGCAGCAGAATTCCGGTCGACGAAAATTTTCTGAAACACGGCGCAAACCTAAAATTTATCGCCAGAGTCGGTGCGGGAATGGAAAACATCGATACTGAATCTGCAAAAAAATTAGGAATTAAACTCATTTCTTCGCCCGAAGGTAACCGTGATTCCGTTGCTGAACATGTGCTGGGTATGTTGCTGATTTTAATGAACAGGCTTTTTATTGCTTCAGAGGAAGTGAAAGAAGGAGTTTGGGAAAGAGAAGGTAACCGTGGTGATGAACTTCTGGGGAAAACCTTTGGTATCATTGGCTATGGAAATATGGGAAAAGCAGTAGCCAAAAGGCTTTCGGGTTTTGGCGTGCGCGTAATATTTCATGATATCTTACCCGGCCTTTCAGATGAATTTGCCACGCAGGTTTCCCTTGAAGATTTACAGGCGGCAGCGGACGTTCTCAGTCTGCATATTCCAATTACCGAATCAACTCACTATCTTATAGACGCGGATTTTATTTCAAACATGAAGAAAAATTTCTACTTTGTAAATACGGCGCGTGGAAAAAATGTGAAAACCTCAGATCTGGTCACAGCCTTAAAATCCGGAAAAGTGAAAGGCGCTGCTTTGGATGTTTTGGAATTTGAAAAATCATCCTTTGAGAAATTAGAAGCTGAAAATGAGGATCTCCGTTATCTTCTTCATTCAGAAAAAGTACTGATCACTCCACATATCGCCGGTTGGACAGTTCAAAGCAAAGAAAAACTGGCACAGGTAATCGTGGATAAAATTCTGGCTGGTTTTGCGCGGCCTTAACAAATCTTTATGATTTCAGCCCTGTAAATTTTTCCTAAAAACTCCTACCTTGCGGAGATTTTTCAGCCCAAAAAACTTTAAATGAAATTTTTACCGCACTTCATTATCCTCCTATTCAGTGGATTTATGCTCTTTTCCTGTTCAAAAGAAACTCAAAACGACACAGACTCAGAAACTTCGTTACCAAACTACGGAAATATAGACCTCGACGGCATTTTCAAAAGAAAAGACAACCGCCTGGCAAACAAGGATTCAATCGTGCGCGTGATTGACAATTATTACAGGAATGTGTGGGAAAACGGCGATCTGTGGGGTGGCTTTCTGATCGCAAAGGGCGATGATATTCTCTACGAAAAGTACCGCGGATTCGCGCAGGACAACAAGCAGGTTCCAATCAGTGATACCGTCGCGTTACATGTAGCTTCGATTTCTAAGACACTGACTGCCATGGCAGTTATGAAACTTATTGAGGAAAAGAAACTGAATATGGATGATCATGTGACCAGTTTCTTTCCTGAATTTCCTTATCCGAAAGTGACTGTTTTTACCTTGCTGTCTCAGCGGAGCGGCCTTCCGAAATACGAGTATGTCATCGATAAAATTAAGCCCAGGCCCGCCGAACTGGACAAAAAGTTTCTTACAAACCATGACATCCTGAATCTGCTGATCAAGTATAAACCCGAACTGGCGCGTAACACGGATACCGGCTTTATGTACTGCAACACCAACTATGCACTGTTGGCTTTAATTATAGAAAAGGTGACTAAAACGCCCTTTCCCGAAGCAATGCAGCAAATGGTTTTCCGGCCTCTAAAGATGACACATACTTACATTTTTGAGGAGAAAGATACGCTGACCGCGGCAAAATCTTTTTTTCAGCGTGGCCCAAAAGTTTATCCTTATGATCGCCTGGATTTAATTTATGGTGATAAAAACGTGTATACCACGCCACGGGATCTGCTTAATTTCTCCAAAGCGCTGTTTGCCAAGAATTTCCTGCGTCAGGATCTGCAGGATATGATCTTCGAGCCTTACAGCAACGAGCGACCTGGCGTTAATAATTATGGAATCGGCTTTCGCATGAAGATCTTCAGCCCCGATGACAAACTGACCTACCATAACGGCTGGTGGCACGGCACGAATTCGGTTTTTGCCCATCTGTTAAAATCAAATGTCACCATTATCGCTATTGGGAATAAATACTCATCACGTGTTTATTCTGCGCTGGCGCTTTCCGGCCTTTTTGAGAATTTCCCCTACGAAACCCAAAAATTTCAAAAAGAAATGCGCACGATCGACAGTTTAAAAAAGACCGGCGGAAAAAAAGCGGACGCCGGTACGCAAGATGCCTACAGCGAATAATTTAAGTATTTTTGCCTAAAAGTTAGTCATGAGGAAAATTGTTTTTCTTTTTGTTTTAAACCTGCTCCTGTTTTCCTGCGCACGTGTAGGCTCTCCTGTGGGCGGTGCCAAAGATACCATTCCGCCAAAAGTGGTGAGCACCAATATTGATTCGGCAAGGGTAAATGTGCCGCGCGACATTCGCGAACTCCGCATTGACTTCGATGAGTATGTGACATTAAAGGACATTAACAAAAACCTAATTATTTCGCCGCCGATCCAAAAGATCACCAAAATACTGCCTTCCGGTACGGCCAATAAGTATGTGCTTATTAAATGGAGTGACACACTACAGGCGAACACGACCTACAATTTTAATTTTGGCAACTCGATAGTTGACAGCAATGAGGGAAATCCGCTGCAGTATTATAATTTCGCCTTTTCCACAGGTGATAAGATCGATGACCTTTATCTGAGCGGTGAACTGAAAAGTCTGATTGCAGCATCTTCGGCAAAAACGGAGCAGGCCAGTTTGGTTGTGGGCTTATATAAAGCTGAAGATTCCGTGAATTTCCGCCAGAAACCCTACTACATTACCAAGGCAGATCCAGATGGCTACTACGAATTGAACTATCTGTCGCCAGGGAAATACCGCGTATTGGCTTTTGAAGATGCCAACTCAAATTCAGTTTACGATGCCGGAAAGGAAAAAGTGGGTTTTCAAAAGGATGTACTTATTCTGGACAAAAGTGTTTCGGGTCTGAATTTAAACCTGTACCCTTCGCGTAAAGCACTTAAATATCAGGAAATGAAAGAGGTTCCCGGTGGAATCCTGATGACTTTTGAAGGGAATCCCCAAAACGTCGGGGTAAAATCATTAAATGAAAAACTGAAAGATTATAAAATTACGCACGCTCCGAAATCCGATTCTGTAAATATCTGGTTTGATGCGAAGAAAAACGAACTCGGAACAACTACCAGCGAAAACTTAAAATTCAGTTATGACAACGGTGTAAAACAGGACACGGTTTCTATATTTTACCGCTACAACGCCAAGAATGAGATGACAGTCGGGAATGCAAAAGGAAATCTGCTGCCTCCAGCAGATGATTTCGTGATTTCGTCGAATTATTTCATCGATAAAATACAGCCGGAGAAATGGACCTTGGTTTCCGACAGTTTGGCGCAGGAATTCAGCGCAAATATTTCTACTGAAAATCCGTACGAAATCCATGTAAAAGCCAACTTTAAAGAAGGTAAAAAATACGCGCTCACGGTTCCAAAGGAAACGGTATCATCATTCTACGAGTCGATACAGAAATCTTACCGTTTTGATTTTGAAAGTGATAAGACAGAAAACTACGGTTCTTTGATTTTAACGCTGGAGAACGCACCGGAACATAAGTTTTGGCTTCAGTTGCTGAACGAGAGCGGCAATATAAGTTATTCGAAATTTGGAACAGAAAAATTACTCACTTTCCAGTATTTAAAACCGGGAAAATATCAACTGCGAATCCTGGTGGATAACAACGGGAACGGCATTTGGGATTCTGCGGATCTGAACCTGGAGGAATATGCCGAGGACGTGTACTTACTAGAGAAAAAGATAGAAGTCCGGCCACTCTGGGAAATCCGTGAAACCTGGAATCTGGCGAATCCCACATTAACTGCGGCTCCTGAAACCCTGCCGCAAACTGAACCGAAATAAACTGAAATGAAAACTTTTAAAACAGTCATTTACTGGTTTCTCATATTTATCGCCGTCATACAGTTTATTCCCGTGGACAGAACGAATAAGCCGGTTGTGAAAAAGGATAATTTTGTAAACGTATTGCAGACGCCGGAAAACGTGCAGCATATCTTAATAAAAGCCTGCTACGACTGCCACAGCAATGAAACGGTTTATCCGGATTATGCTTATGTAGCACCAGTTTCGTGGTCTATAAAAAGTCATGTAACAAAAGGAAGAAAGCACCTGAACTTATCGGAATGGGGAACGCTGAACAAAGACCTGAAGAAAAACATGCTCGAAAATTCAGTGCATTCGGTGAAAGACTATTCCATGCCACTGCCGGCTTATATTACCAGACATCCGGCGGCCAATCTCACAAAAGCTGAGCGCAGTTTACTTGCTGATTATTTCGAGGGCATCCTGAAATCAAATAAATATTAAGACCGAAAAGGTCGTAGCTGAAATTAAGCTTAAAAAATCGCTTTCAAAAAAATTCTGCGAATTATAAATCCGCAGAATATTATCAGTTACAGAACTTTCAGCAGGTTATAACCTTTAAGAATTACTGTCGTGTAAGTTTTGGTCTGCTGAAAATTGAAAGAATAACTCCGGCGAAAAGTCCAATGGTTTTAATCATCGCAAACTGCGAATCTTTGGGAAGAAAAGCGCCGATGATGCAAAGTGCAGCAGCAACGTACATAGGATAAAGAAAATTCTTGTTCGTTAAGGTTGGCGCCTGAAAAAAGAAACTCACGCCAATTAAGAGGTAGAACAGTTTATTGTAAAGCAGATCATTGATTTCCGGAGAAAACAGATTGAAAAATCCTACGACCAGGCAAAGCAGCGCGGCAATGGATAAAATTCCCTGAATGGTTTGTGTATTGGTGTTCATTAATAACTTTCGGTTTGGTTAGGGAAATCCGCAGATTTCACATCTTTTACATATTGCGATACAGCGCCGGTAATTTCGGAATACAGATCCAGATAGCGTCGCAGGAATTTTGGAGTAAAGTCTTTGTTCATGCCCACCATATCGTGGTATACAAGCACTTGCCCATCGCAGTCTGCGCCTGCACCAATACCTATTGTAGGAATTGAAATACTCTCCGAAACTTTCTTGGCAAGTTCTGCGGGAATTTTTTCCAGAACCAAAGCGAAGCAACCCAATTCTTCGAGCAGTTTTGCATCACTGATCAGTTTGTCGGCTTCATCGTTTTCCTTTGCGCGGACTTTGTACGTCCCAAACTGGTAGATCGACTGTGGCGTAAGACCCAGATGTCCCATTACCGGAATTCCCGCGTTTACGATTTTTTGAATCGACTCTTCCACTTCACTTCCACCTTCCAGTTTTATGGCGTGTGCTTCGGATTCTTTCATGATCCTAACCGCAGATTCCAACGCTTTTTCGGGGTTTGATTGGTAACTTCCGAAGGGCAGATCTACCACTACCAAAGCTCTGTCGACACCGCGAACCACGCATTGCGCGTGATAAATCATCTGGTCGAGCGTAATTGGCAAAGTAGTTTCGTAGCCGGCCATCACATTCGAGGCTGAATCACCGACCAAAATCGCATCCACGCCGCCGGCGTCTACCATCTTGGCAGTGGTGAAATCGTAGGCTGTAAGCATGGTGATCTTCTCTTTGTCGAATTTCATTTTTCGCAAAGTCTCGGTCGTGATCTTTTTTATTTCAGAATGTACAGACATGTGGCGGCAGTTTTATTTATTAATAATAAAGTCATTAAAAATGAAAAGGTTAGCTCATCAAATGACCTAATTTCCGTAATTTATCGTGCATTAATATTTTAATGTTTCTGCCTTCAACTTCAATTAGACCGTCCTGTTTAAATTCAGAAATCAGGCGGATCGCGCTTTCCGTCGCAGTGCCGATGATATTTGCAATCTCCTCGCGCGTGAGAGAAATATTGATGAATCCTTCCGGATCGGTACCGAGTTTTTGTTCGAGCAAAAGCAGAATTTCCGCCAGTCTTTCACGAACCGTTTTTTGCGCAAGAAAAGTCACGGTGTTTGAAGATTCGCCGAGTTCAAAAGCAATTTTTTGAAGCATTACGAATGAAAGTTTCGGGTCAACTTCCAGAAGGTGAAGAAAAACATCCGCCGGCAAAAAAGTGGTTTCAATGTCAGTCATCGCCTCACCTTTTGCCTGCATATTTTCGCCGCAAAGCAGGGAACGGTAACCGAAGAGATCGCCTTCTTTTATGAAGCGCAGGATCTGCTCTTTGCCATAAACCCCTTGTTTACTAAGTTTCGCAGTTCCTTTGTTTATAAAATAAACACCTTTGGCAGTATCGCCATCCTCGAAAACGGTTTCGCCTTTTCTGAATTTTAAAGACTGTTTTCCGGCAAGGTATTTTTGATAATCCTCTGCTGAAAGTGTTTTCTCAAAAGATTCATCATTAAAAACTTTGAGCAGGTTTTCTTCTATTAAAGTTTGTTTTTCTAAAGACATTATCTATGACATTTGTCAGCAAAAATAGGGCTTTTTAAACCCTTGCCCAAATTTATTTGTTATAAGTTTGCAGGTTGAATTTTGTTAAGGAAGTGCCGGAAAACTGTTTTCATTGCGACCAGATTATCGACAAAGAGCGAATTGCCTTTGATGAGAAAATATTTTGCTGTAACGGCTGTAAGTCGGTCTACGAAATTCTGAATATTCACCAGCTGGGCAACTTCTACGAATTCAACAAAAGCTCCGGGATCCGCCCGGAAAATGAAAATACCGCGCAATTCGATTATCTGGATACGCCGGAGATTTTCGAAAAAGTAACCGACTTTTCGGAGGGGAACACTACCCTTGTGACTTTTAAAATTCCGGTGATCCACTGTTCGTCGTGCATCTGGCTTTTAGAAAGCCTTCATACGCTGAATTCACACATCAAATATTCCCAGGTGAATTTTGCACGCAAGAATGTGCAGATTTCATTCAATCAGGAGGAACTCAAACTCAGCGATCTCGCAAAATTACTTACCAATCTGGGTTACAAACCGGTCATCAATTTAGAGACCGCCGAGAAAAAAGAAGAGCTTATCGACAAAACGCTCGTCATTAAACTCGCCATTGCAGGATTTGCTTTTGGGAACGGAATGTTTTTCTCGTATCCCGAATATGCAGAACAGATCTTGGGAACTACCGATTTCTGGATGGATAAGTATAAAGATCTTTTCCGGTTCATTATGTTTCTGCTTGCTACACCCGTAGTTTTTTATTCTGCTTCCGACTATTTCAAATCTGCCTGGTTCGGACTTAAAAATAAAATTGTAAACATTGATGTTCCTATTGTGCTGGGAATACTTATGCTCTATGGCCGAAGCATTTATGAAGTGCTGACCGATTACGGAGCGGGTTATTTCGATACGCTCTGTGGCTTGCTTTTCTTTATGCTGCTGGGGAAACTCTTTCAGAAACGCACATATAACGCACTTTCCTATGACCGCGATTACAAGTCATTCTATCCGATCGCAGTAACGAAAGTGGATTTTGGCGGGGTGCAGGAAAACATTTTGCTTTCCGATGTAAAAGTAGGCGACCGGATTTTGGTAAGAAATCAGGAAATTATTCCTGTCGACGCCATTTTAATTAATGGCGAAGGTAATATTGACAACAGCTTTATCACAGGCGAAAGCGCCTCAATTCAAAAAAAAGCCGGTGACCGCATTTTCGCAGGCGGCAAGCAAACAGGTTCTGCCCTGGAGCTCGAAGTGATAAAAACCGTGAACCAAAGTTACCTGACTCAGCTTTGGAATAAAGAAGCTTTCAAAAAATTTGAAACCGGACTTGATACTTTAACCAATGAGATTTCGAAATATTTCACCTTCATCATTCTGGGAATTACGCTGATCGCGGGAATTTACTGGGCACGGATCGATTTCGAAAAAATGTTTCAGGTAGTTGCCGCCATACTGATTATTGCATGCCCGTGTGCTTTGGCACTTTCTGCACCTTTTACTTTTGGTCACGTGATGCGGATTCTGGGCAGAAATAAATTTTACGTAAAAGATACATTAACAATTGAAAAAATCTCGAAAACGGGAACACTGGTCTTTGATAAGACCGGAACGATTACACACCACAAACGTTCAGATGTCCGGTTTGATGGCGCCACGCTCTCAGACTTTGATGAAAAGAACATTAAAAGTCTTTTAAAAAATTCAAACCACCCTCTGTCGAAGGCACTTTACGATTTTTTGGATATTGCGGATGAGCATTTTCCTCTGTCGGATTTCCGTGAGATCCCGGGGAAAGGTTATGAAGCGGAAATCCGCGGCAGCCGGTACAAGATCGGCTCCGCAAGTTTAGTTGGCGAGCAAGCTGAAAACCATGAGACATCGGTATACATCAGCAAAGACGGAACATTTTTAGGGAAATACATCTTTAAAAATGAATACCGGGAAAATCTAAAATCGCTATTTAAAAGTCTTTATGGTTACAAAATCCATATTTTAAGCGGTGACAATTCGGCTGAACAGGAACAGTTAAGCAGACTGATCCCGAACGCGGCCGGAATGGCATTCAACCAAAGCCCGGAAGACAAGTTAAACTACATTAAAAACCTACAGGACAAGGGCGAGAAAGTCGCGATGTTCGGCGATGGTTTGAACGACGCCGGCGCATTGAAGCAAAGTAATGTAGGTATTGCAGTGGCCGATGATACCAACTCGTTTACCCCGTCTTCGGATGTGATCATGTCCGGCGAAAAACTGGTTGAATTTGCAAAATACCTGAGCTTCAGTAAAGATGCGATGACCATTGTAAAGATGACATTTGCGCTGAGTTTCCTGTATAATATCTTAGGTTTGACTTTTGCAGTAACCGGCCACATGTCGCCACTCTTTGCGGCGATCCTGATGCCCATCAGCTCGATCAGCGTAGTTGCATTTACGTCTGCAGCGACGTGGTGGCGCAGTATAAAATACTTTAAATTAAAGGGTTAGTGTACTTAAACTCTTATTTAGAAATGATTTAAATTAACATCATTTAACATTAATTGACGAAAATCATATTTTTTGAGTAAATTTGGCTGAATTTTATAATAAATTTGCAGAAATGGATATTTTGTACTTGATGATTCTCTGCAGCGTTTTACTGGCTGTTGTATTTCTCATCATTTTTATTGTAAGTGCGAAAAGTGGCCAGTTCGAAGATGATGAATCTCCTGCAGTACGGATACTGATGGATTCAGAGATTATCAAAGAAAAACCATCACCGGAAAAGGAGGTGGAAGTTAGTAAAGAAGAAAAAAGTGATTAATTTATATGGAAACACAAAAGTTTAGTTATGACAACGGCATTGTGCGCGCATTCCTCTACGCAACCATCGTCTTCGGACTTGTAGGATTTTTGCTGGGACTTACCGCCGCATTGATGTTATTTTATCCCGAACTTCCTGAGTATTTTTTCGGTACAGATGATGCTACGATCGCGAGTCTGCAGAGCGGAAATTTACAGGGACTCATCAACACCCACGGCGCTTTCGGTTTTGGCCGGATCAGAATGCTGCACACCAGTGCGGTAATTTTTGCGTTCGTTTGTAACGGTTTCTTTGCCGGAGCTTATTACTCCATTCAAAGGCTTCTGAAAACCAGAATGTGGAGTGACACTTTATCGTGGATCCATTTCTGGGGTTGGCAGCTGATGATCGTTTCTGTAGTAATTACCTTCCTGATGGGGATTAACACCTCCAAGGAATATGCTGAGCACGAGTGGCCAATTGATATTTTAATCACGGTGATCTGGGTAATTTTCGGTGCCAATATGATCGGTACCATCTTCATCCGACGGGTGCGTCACCTTTACGTAGCGATCTGGTTCTATTTGGGAACCTGGGTTGCAATCGCGATGCTGCATATCTTCAATAATCTGGAAGTACCTTTAACTTTTACCGGCTGGAAGTCATATTCCGCTTACGCAGGTGTAAAAGATGCATTGGTGCAGTGGTGGTACGGTCACAACGCCGTAGCTTTCGTTCTCACGACGCCAATTTTAGGTCTGATGTATTATTTCTTACCTAAGGCTGCAGACCGCCCTGTTTTCTCTTATAAACTTTCAATCATTCACTTCTGGTCGCTGATCTTTGTCTACATCTGGGCAGGACCTCACCACTTACAGTACACTGCAATTCCAGCATGGGCACAGGCTTTGGGAACAGGTTTCTCCATCATGCTGATCGCTCCTTCCTGGGGTGGAATGCTTAATGGGCTGCTGACCTTGCGTGGCGCGTGGGACAAAGTACGAGAAAATCCGGTACTGAAGTTTTTCGTGGTAGCAGTAACATGTTACGGTATGGCGACATTTGAAGGTCCGCTTCTGGCTACAAAAACATTAAATAAGATCGGTCACTTTACCGACTGGGTAATTGGTCACGTACATATCGGCGCTCTGGGCTGGAATGGTTTTATGACTTTCGGTATGATCTACTACCTTTTGCCGATCATGTGGAGAACCAAACTGTGGTCTACCAAATTAGCTAACTGGCATTTCTGGCTGGGCACTTTAGGAATTATTTTCTACGCTGTACCTTTATACATCGCCGGATTTACCCAGGGATTAATGTGGAAACAATTCAACCCGGACGGAACTTTACTTTATAAAAACTGGCTGGATACTGTAACAGCAATCATTCCATATTACGAAATGCGTTTTGTGGGTGGTCTGTTCTATATTTCCGGTGCGATCCTTATGGTTATTAATGTTGTTGCCACTGTTAGAAGCGGATCCTTCCAGAAAGAAGTTCCTGCAGAAGCTCCGGCTCTGGCAGCAATTACCAAGAAAAGAAAAGAAGGCGAAGGATTTCACCTTTGGTTGGAGAGAACTCCGATATTGTTAACTGTACTGTCATTCGTGGCAGTAGCGATTGGCGGTTTCCTGGAAATTGTTCCTACGCTCACGATTAAAGAAAATGTACCTACGATTGCCGCGGTAAAACCATATTCACCGCTTGAGCTTGAAGGGCGCGACCTGTACATCCGTGAAGGCTGTAACGCTTGTCACACGCAGATCATCCGTCCTTTCCGTGATGAAGTGGTGCGATTCAATGGTAAAAACGGTCAGTATTCCAAAGCGGGTGAATTCATCTATGACAGACCGTTCCTTTGGGGATCCAAAAGAACAGGACCGGATTTACAGCGCGAAGGTGGTAAAAACCCAAGTTCATGGCACTACAAGCACATGTTGAATCCACGTGTTACATCCGCAGGATCGATTATGCCACGATATCCATGGTTGATTGCCCGCGATCTTGACCGTAGCCAGACTGTGGCGAAAATCGAACTCATGAAAAATGTATTCGATGTTCCTTATACGCAAGCTCAGGTCGATTCTGTAGATTCATGGGCAGATAACCAGGCAAAGTTCATTGTAAAGCAAATCTATTCTGAAGCAGCTGACGTTAAAAACGCATATGCGGAAAGAAAAGCACAGCAAGGCGCGGATTTTGTACCACTGGAGAAAAAAGAGATCATTGCACTGATCGCCTACCTGCAGAGACTGGGAACAGACATTAAAACAACAGAAATTAAAACCGCAAGTACAAACTAATATATAATATGATACCTCAGAGTTTAAAAGACATTCTCTCAAACGGCGAAAATGTGGGCTTTTACCAAACGCTCGCCATGATTATATTTCTGATTTTATTCTTAGGTATCGTATTTTATGTTTTTTCAAGGTCAAAAAAACATTACGATGAGGAAGCAAACGCTCCTCTGAACGATGACATTGACGAAAAAAAACTGTAATCAAAAAACAATAAAATGAAACCAAGAACGCCCGTTTACATTACGATTGCTATAATACTTGTGATTCTTTTCATTATGTATTTTATGTTCATACAGAACATCTCGTTCCTTTCCTCACCTTATTTCTGGTTTACTGTAGTAATTGCCGCCATACTGGCAATGATCCAGCATGCAATTGGCGACCTGATCGAGAACGATAAATTCAAGAGCCTTTCGGATACCGAAAAAGCAGAATATCTGCAGTCCAAACAGACTCCCTATTTTAAGTCTCTTTTTGAAAGCGCCTTTAAAAAGCAACCTGCCGGAGATGAAAAAGACCTTCTTATCGACCACGGGTTTGATGGAATTATGGAGCTCGACAATCAGTTACCGAGATGGTGGCTGGGACTTTTCTACTTCGGTGTGGCATACTGTATCATTTACATGCTTTCGTACTGGCTCACGGATTTTGCAAATCCGATTAAGGAATATGATGCTGAATATAAAGCACAGACCGCAAGTATCGCTGAATACGTAAAAAACACACCGCCGCCTACCATCGAAAATGCAGAATATTCGCCGGACAACATTGCTGCGGGTGAAGAAGTATTTAAAACAAACTGCGTTTCCTGCCATGGCGAGGGTGGCCGTGGCGGTATCGGACCAAATCTTACCGATAACGCATGGATTAACCAGCCGGAAAAAACCTTATTTAAAAACGTTTTCCATATGGTAGAAAACGGTTCACCAAATAATCCTGCAATGCAGGCATGGGGAAAAAATGGCGTCCTAACAGGATTTGACATTCAAAACGTCGCAGCTTATGTTTATCACATTAACCAGGAACAAAATCCCATAACTCCGGCTGAAGGCGGGGCAGCTCCTCAGGGAACTGTCGCTAACTGGGAGAAATAATATTAAAAAACTGTAATAATTTTGAAAACATAATCCGCGATTCTGGTACATACGAGAATACGGGTTATGTTTTTTGTTTAACGAGAGTTTAGAAATGGCTGAACAAGATAATGTATTTAGAGGAGGACAGGGACAGGTTGTAGAAGCGGAAACCTTTAGGGATTCTGTAGGAACCATGGATCAGTCCGGGAAACGGAAATGGGTTTTTCCCCGTAAACCAAGTGGACGTTATACGAACTACCGGACTATAGTCGCCGTTTTCCTGTTGGCTTTATTCTTCATCCTACCTTTTATCAGGATTAATGGCAATCCTTTTCTTTTAGTCAATGTGGTTGAAAGGCACTTTTACATATTTGGCCAGCCCTTTTACCCGCAGGATTTCTTTATCCTTGCACTGGGAGCAATCACCTCGATTGTCTTCATTATTTTATTCACTGTGGTATTTGGCCGAATCTTCTGTGGCTGGATCTGTCCACAAACCATATTTTTGGAGATGGTTTTCCGTAAAATAGAATATGCAATCGAGGGCGACCGTAATAAACAGATGAGACTCGACCGCCAGGAGTGGAACTATGAGAAGATCTGGAAACGGGCTTTAAAATGGTCGATCTATATTGTGATCTCACTGATCATCACACACTGGATGTTTATGTATATCGTAGGTTACCAGGAAGTTTTTGATATGATCAAAGAAGGTCCACTTACAAATTTCACAAGTTTTCTGGTGATGATTATTTTCACGGCTTCATTTTACTTTACGTTTGCATGGTTCCGCGAGCAGGTCTGCACACTTGTCTGCCCGTACGGACGACTGCAGGGAGTTTTGATCGACAAACAGACTATTAATGTTTACTACGACTTTAAAAGAGGTGAAAACCGTGCAAAATGGAGAAAAGGTGAAGACCGTGCGGCTGCCGGAAAAGGCGACTGTATCGACTGTAACCAGTGCGTGGTCGTATGCCCAACCGGTATTGATATCCGCGATGGCCAGCAGCTTGAGTGTGTAAACTGTACTGCCTGTATCGACGCATGTGACGAAGTAATGGTAAAAACCGGATTGCCACCAGGACTGATCCGCTATGCCACCGAAGACGAAATCGAAAAAGAGCTTCCGTTCAAATATACCACAAGGACCAAAGCTTACACCGTAGTTCTGGCGTTGATGATCGGTTTCCTGGGTTTTTTGCTGTATAACAGAAATCCAGTCGAAGCTAAATTCATTAAACCTGCAGGTTCTTCGTTTTTTGTACGCGACAGTAAAATAACAAACACCTACAATTATACTTTTCTAAATAAAAGTAACAGGGATGCGGTGCTGACCATCAAAGTGCTGGAACCGGCAAACGGCGAAATATCTTTGAGCCAGACCAACAAGATCAAAATTAAAAAAGGTGACATTACAAAAGGGACTGTAAACATCAGTTTCCCGCAAAAAGACATCAAACTCTCAAAACAAAACATCAGTATTGGCGTTTATGATGAGAATGGTAAATTACTCGACACTTTTAAAACTTACTTTGAAGGACCATTTAAACTTCAATTTTAATCCGATATGTTAAAAAAATTCACTTGGGGCCACGGTGTAATTCTGGCGCTTGGTTCTTTCATTGCTTTCATACTTTTTATGATCCTGGTTTTCCCAAACGGCAAGCAAAATGCAGATCTGGTAACAGATGATTACTACACCGAAGAACTGAATTACCAGCAGGTCATCGATGCCAAAAACAATGCAGACGCTTTGCCGGAGAAACCTGTCTATACGCAGAAACCGGACGGGATCTATCTGGCTTTCCCACAGGCTATACTGCCCGATAACGCAAAGATACACTTCGACCTTTACCGCACCAATGACTCGAACCTCGATGTAAAAAAAGAGTTGCAGCTTGACTCGAAAAATTCGGTGCTCATTCCCGCAAAAGTACTTTCTGCAGGATCTTATACGCTGAAGCTTAAATGGCAGTTTCAAAAGAAGCCGCACGAAATCGATTACGACGTACAATGGAAATAGCACTTATTATTTCGGCGCTTGGTTTAGGTTTCGCTTCCGGCTTCCACTGTATCGGAATGTGCGGGCCTATTGCACTTTCACTGGGTTTAACCAGAAAGCAGGCAACGAATTACTATCTGCAGAACTTAACTTACCAATTTGGCCGGATCTTTACCTATTCTTTTTTGGGTGCCGTCTTAGGAATTATTGGTAAAAGCTTTCAGCTTGCCGGTTTCCAGCAGTATCTCACCATCCTGGTCGGCGTATTGCTGATCATTATGGCGGTTTTTTCATTTGGTGGTAATAACTTCGCCTCCAAAATTCCCTTTCTTTCTCATTTTTTATTAAAAATAAAGATGAATTTGGGGAAACTTTTACAAAAAGCCGATTATCGGTCACGTTTCAGCACAGGAATCCTAAATGGTTTGCTGCCTTGTGGAATGGTTTATATGGCGCTCACAGCAAGCTTGGCCGCCGGTGGAATTTGGCAAAGTGCGCTGTTTATGTCGCTTTTCGGTTTGGGAACACTTCCTTTTATGTTTTCAATTGTACTGCTGGGTAATTTAATGACGACCGCTTTCCGCATCAAGGTTCTGAAGATCATCCCGGTAGTGATGATCGTTCTTGGCGGGCTTTTTATACTTCGCGGACTGGAAGTTGGGATCCCCTACATTTCGCCAAAAAAAGAGGCTCTGCAAGTACGCCACAACAATTCCATCGAGCACATGGAGGGCAACCACGAAAGCTGCCATTAAAAAAAGCCCGCAATTCGGGGTGGTCAGTTGCCCGTTTACTTTGGTACTTCTTTTGAATCAAAAAGAAAAAAGTAACACGATGCAAAGTATATCTGCCTATTTCTTCTCGCAATATTTGGACTGCAGTCCTGTTCTGTAAATACCGAAACCACGTACTATAAAGATTCCGCAACAAGCATGGAGTCGAACATTCTTATGGATCAGAGTGCCCTTGGCATGATGGGAATGTTGGGCAATAATTCCGGTTTACTGCAGTCGAAAGAACTGAAAAACATTACCACTGACTGGAAAAGTCTGTATGATATCCAGAAAGATGGACTGGTAACCCTAAACAGTGATTCTGTGCAGATCCTGAAGAAGATGTTTATGAAAGTGAACAAAGAGAAGGGCGAAATTTATGGGCTGTCAATAAAGTACGATAAACTTTTACCCAGTGAAGTTACTGATCTTTTCACCCAAAGCAAACAACTGAAAAGCCTCCCGCTTCAAAACATGGCGACCTGGAACGGGAAAATGCTAACCATAGATACCGATAAGTTCAACAATGCAGAGTTTTTAAGCGAAATGGCCCAACCCGGTAAAACCGAAACGACAGCACCGAAAACCAAAAGCGATTCGCTTGAAGTTTACGGTAAACAGATGGCGCAGGGAATGCTGGGAATGATGAAAATGTTCAATATGAATTTTACCAATACGCTGAAATTCCAAAAGCCGATTAAATCAATTGTCGGTAAACATGATTTTGTGAAGCAGATCGATAACCGAACGGTTCAGATCAATGTCCGCAGTAAGGAACTTTTAGATGGAGGAAAAAATCTCATCAATAAGGATAAAAAAATAATCATCACCACCGAATAAAAGAAAACCACCGCAATTACGGTGGTTTTTAAATTTAATTCTGATTCTACTTAATGACCTCAAACCTCGCGTATTCGGCGATTTTTGCCGGTATTTTTATACCTTCCGCGGTCTGGTTATTTTCTAGAAGAGCAGCCATAATTCTTGGCAGCGCTAGTGCAGAACCGTTTAAAGTATGTACAAGCTGAGTTTTGCCATCTCCTTTAAATCTGCATTTCAGACGGTTCGCCTGGAAATTCTCGAAATTTGAAACCGATGAAACCTCCAGCCATTTTTCCTGTGCGGCGCTCCAAACTTCAAAATCATAAGTCATCGCCGAGGTAAAACCCATATCACCGCCACACAGCCGCAAAATACGGAACGGCAATTCCAGATCGGTGAGAAGCGATTTCACATGCTCCACCATTTCTTCCAAAGCGTTATAGGAGTTCTCAGGTTTTTCGAGGCGTACAATTTCTACTTTTTCAAACTGGTGCAAACGGTTCAAACCGCGGACATGGGCGCCATAACTGCCCGCTTCGCGACGGTAACATTGCGAAAATGCGGTATTTTTAATCGGCAGATCTTTTTCATCAAGCAAAACATCACGGTAAAGATTGGTCACAGGAACTTCGGACGTGGGAATAAGGTAAAGATTATCTTCATTAATGAAATACATCTGCCCTTCCTTATCAGGCAATTGTCCTGTACCGTAACCTGACGCTTCATTTACGACATGTGGTGGATTCACCTCCATATAGCCGGCTTCTACATTCTTATCGAGAAAATATTGCACAAGCGCGCGCTGAAGTCTGGCACCTTTACCAAAATATACAGGGAAACCGGCACCAGCGATTTTTACCCCAAGTTCAAAATCGATCAGATTGTATTTCTTTGCGAGTTCCCAGTGCGGAATTGCGCCTTCACCCAAACCTTCCACATCGTGCGACTGAAAGATGATCTCGTTGTCTTCTGCAGCAGTTCCTGCAACTACTTTTGAGGAAGGAATATTAGGAATCAAATAAAGTATTTCTAAAAGCCGGCTCTCGGTATCTTTCAGTTTTTGCTGTAAACTCTGGGAATTCTCTTTGAATTCGGCTGTTTTAGCTTTTGCGGATTCAACTTCCTGCTTTTTACCTTCTTTCATGAGAATGCCAATTTCCCGTGAAATCCTATTCATTTCCGCTAAATTCTGATCGAGATCAAACTGGATTTTCTTTCTTTCATCATCCACAGCAATTGCTTCTGCCACGAGTTCTGTGTGCTTAAAGTTCCGCTTTTTCAATCCTTCTAAAACGCGCGCCGTATTTTCGCGCAAAAAATTAACCTGTAACATTCAAATGAGATTTAAACTGGTCCAAGCCTGCGCTTAGTACCAAGTAGTTTCCGGCAAATTTACAATTTTTAAAAAGGATTTCCCGCCGAATTTATTTCTGGATTTTTATGGTATTCGGTTCGGTTCCGGCCTTTGTAAACTGAAGAATGCCGTTATAGAAAACCTTTGAAATCTGAAAAAGTTCGGGCGTGGCTGTGTATTGAATGGTCATGGTGTCATTGGCCACACTTGTCGTAGAATCTGTCACCTTCCGTGTGAGCGCCAATGCGA
The DNA here is from genome assembly GCF_000422265.1 of Kaistella palustris DSM 21579. Classification (GTDB taxonomy): domain Bacteria; phylum Bacteroidota; class Bacteroidia; order Flavobacteriales; family Weeksellaceae; genus Kaistella; species Kaistella palustris. The sequence continues at coordinate 154,367 of NZ_AULL01000012.1, read as the reverse complement.
TTCTGGATTCATAGGTCTTCGTAACACCGGCCGAATCGATCAGCTTCCGTTTTGCACCTGCAAGATATTCCAGATAAGTTAATGTATCTGCATCTTTTTTAGTTGTGAAACTAACCGGAGCATTATCCGTAAGGCCATAAATATCATTCCAGCGTATATTGCTGTATGAACCCGGAATCTTGCTGTTGAGCATATCCTGCCCGGCAGAATCGATATACAGATTCAGAATCTGATCGATCCGCTGTATACCGTCATCGGTATTTCTGCAGGAAAGCACCGCGAATAAAATGAGGAAAAAGGAGAAAAAGAGATTTTTCATGGTAACAAAGATAAATTATTCCAACTCTTTTAAATAAAGAAAAAAGGAGAACATAAGTGCGAAACCACCTAGAACCATACTCAGGCTTAAGCTTACAGCCATTCCGTTAAATCCGAACCTGGGCACAAGAATAAATGAAACAGCAATAAGTAAAAAAAGCGTGAAAAGTGAAACCATGGTGTTGATCTTCATTTTTCCTACCGCTGAGAGTAAATTACCGTAAAGGTTCCGCAACAGCATATTCAGGCAAAAGCCGCCAAGTAAAAGCGCAAAAGCCCAGGAGTTACCGACATACTTACTGCTGAAAAAAAGCTGCAGAATCTGCGTTTTGAAAAGCAGTCCGAAAACAAAAATTAAAAACGCGACAGGAATGAATATTTTGTAATAATTCCTGATATAATCTGCGAGAAACGATTTGTCTCTATAATTTTTTGCCAAAACCGGAAAATCACTCTGCATAAAAGTGAGGGCTAAAAAAGTAATATTGGCCGGAATTAAAATAGCAACTTTATAGTTTGCCACAGCATTCTCGTTCATCAGAAAACTGAGCATCAAAACATCTGCGGAGAAAAGGGCATCTGAAAGCAAGGCGGTTCCTGAGGCGTGAAGACCGTAGCTCCAGATCTCTTTTTTATGGAATTTAAGAGCTTTCTGAAGGGAGCGGAAATGCTCCCTGCGAAACCAGAACAAAGCCAGAAACGGTGTGCAGGCAATTGTCAAAAGATAACCCATTAAACCAAAAAGATAAGATAGGACCAACAACAGGATCACGCCGCTCACATTTACCACATTGGTGATCTGCGCAAATCCGCGGTTATTTCCAAAGATCCTAAGTTCGGACTGTATATGACTGACCAGATAAAAACCGACCAGCCGCACGGCGAACAAAAGGAAAATGAGCAAAATATCTTCATATTTACTGATGAAAAACAGGCTCACAATCAGGAATATAGCGCTTAACAAAAGCTGATAAATGAAACCTGTACGTAAAAGATAATTTGAAAGGAGTTTTTTTTCTAAAAGATCTGTGCTGATGGCGCCAAAACGCAGCAGACTCTGTTGACTGCCAAATCCGCTGAACGGTGCAAATACCGCAAAAACTGAAGCCACAATGCTTAAAGTTCCAAATTCACCGGCAGGTAAAATCCGGATAATAAACAATGAGCCTAAAAAAGCGCAGACCTTGGCAATCAGCAGCGAAAAAAAAACGTGCTGACCTTTGTTCTGAAAAAAATTATGCAGGAAACTGCGCAGGCTTTTCATCTTTAAAAATAAAGTTTAAAGATAGACAGAATATTTACTGCTTTGGATTTTACCGAAAAGCTGCGCGAATTAAAAAGTTCCTCCACATCCCGGTAAAGTTCCGGGTACCGCTCTAAACGGTGAATATTCCCGTCAAAATAGTTTTGATAATAAGTTTGAATTGCCGGATCGCTATCAAAATAATACTGGTAGGGATACATGCTAGAATTTTGCGGTGTTTTCAATATCTTATCGTTCAGAACCTTAAAACCACGCTTCAGAAACCGGTCGCCAAAAGATGTTTTCCAATTCGCATTGGGTTTCATCAGCGTCCTTTCCCACCGGTATTTTGTTGCTTCCCGGCAATGTTTATTGATCCAGTCGATATAAAAACGGTGATTAAACTTCCATTCCTCCGGAAGCGAGAGCGCGAGGTTCAGAAAGTCTGCCGTCATAAAAGGCGAAGTCTGGTAGCGCTTTTGCTGGAAAACATGTGCACCTAGACCGGTTCTGTTGTACGCCACATTTCGCAGCATAAAGAGTTCTTCACTCTCATACTTTTTTAGAATTTGATCTAAAGACTGCTGTACTCTTGGCAGAAACTTTTCATTTTCCACAATTTTAAAGTAAGTGGGTTTCTTTCGCCGGGGTTCCGTATTGAAACCGCCCAAAACGCCGTCGCCAATCTGGCCGCTGTGAAAGAGTGAAAAATTTTCGTACTTCATATTTTCCAGCGCGTGCTGCACATGAATCCCACCGGTATAAAAAACCATTCCTTCGGAAATCTCGGTGAGTTCATCAATTTTATTTAAAAATTTGCCACCGTTTAAAGGAATAAATTCATAATGAATATCAAAGTCCGCAGCAATTTTCTGCGAGATCGTATGATCAAAGTAACCGGACTGCGAGAAGCAAAGCGCATTTCCCGGCTTATGCTGATTTTTAACGGCATAAAGCATTGCCACACGACTGTCTAAACCGCCGCTTAAAAGTGCGAGATGATCCGTCCCCAATTCCGTATCCTTCTCATATTCAAGCAAAACCGAATTAGAAAAAACCTCATGAATCTGATCGAGTGCATTTGATTTTGAACCGGAAAAACGCGGAGTTCCTGAAGGATTAAAATATTCCTTTTGCTCCACCTGAAGTGCGTTTACATCAATTTCCAGATAATGTGCATCCAGAAGTTTTTTTACATTGGAAAGCGGAGTTTTATCCTCGGGCAAATTGGTAAAACATAACAGCTGATACATCGAGTCCAGATCTGGCTCCGTCGTTATACCGGAATTACGTAGGGTTTTGTTGAGCCGGACCAAACCGGAATCTACAAAAATTCTGTCCTTTTCAACACTGTAAAAAACCCGCTGCGTTGAAGTGATGTTTGTATAAACGAAAACTTTGCCTTTAATTTTATCAAAAATAAAACCGCGGAACTCGCCCTCAAACAGTTTGATGATGGCTTCTTTTTTCTGCAGATATAGTTCCTGAACTAAAGTCGCGATATCCTTTAACGCAAATTCCTGAAGCAACTTTCGCCTATTCAGCAAAACACCTTCAAAAAGAAAATCGAACTGCGGATTCTTTAAATAAAAGCTGTCGTAGTCCTTTGCAATAAAAGAATTTACCCGAACATCGCCAGGAGAAATGACAAGCGAAAATCCCTTTTTCATTTTAAAATAGCTGTGTAAACATCAGAAAACTGTTTTGCAATTGCTTCTACGGAAAATATTTCTGCCGCATATTCTGTAAGAAACTCAGGTCTTTTCTCAAATTCCGACGACATTATTTTAACCATGGCTTTTTCGAGCAGATCTTCATCTGGTTTTTCCAATAAAATTCCTGCACTTTCGGGGAAAAATTCTGAGATTCCACCAACATTTGTGGAGATCACATTCAGGCCGCTTGCGAAAGATTCTGCAATCACGCACGGCTGATTTTCATCATCGCTCAACAATATAAAACAGTCTGCTGATTTCATTTTTGCGGCGATCTGCGGCAAAGTCTGTATGCCAAAAATTTCAATATTGTTTTTAAACCGGGACCGCTGACGGATCTGCTCCAGATGCGAAACATCACCGTCGCCGCCGATCTTTAAGTAAAGGTCATTTCCTTTTTCCATCAGTTTCAGTGCAGCATTCAGGATCTTCTCCGGATTTTTGCGTGCAATCAAATTGGAAACGTGGATGAATGTAAATTGCCCGTTGGGCTTCTCTTTTGGCTCAAAAAGTTTCGTATTCACTACATTTGGAATGACTTTCATCGGAGTTGAAATCCCTAAAAATCTTAGACCAGATAAAAGGTCCTGAGAAACCGGCAAAACCATTTCTGCCTGATTGCCAATAAATTTAGCAATACGTTTTATATTCGACGAAGTAGTTTCTGCATTAATCCGGCGCAGCGCGGTCCAGTGTTCTGTTACTACAAACGGGATTGAATACCGCTTTTTCAGATAAACGGCGAAAAGCATATTGTTATGCAAAACATTGGCGTGAACCAGGTCGGGTTTTTTCAGTTTTTTAAAGCCTAAAGAATACGCCTGCATCCGTCGGAGAAAGTTAACCGCAGGATTGGAGGAATTCCTGTAATAGACAGTTAAAATTTTCAGACCATTCTCCATCTTCTTTTCAACTGCAAATTTCTGAGACTGCCCTTTGATACCGATGGCGTGCAAAACCTCCACGGAATGAATGCCGGAAACAGCTTCGGCATGCCGCTGCACAAAATTACCGTTGGTCGGCTCCGCTTTATTGGGAAACCATGAGGAAATAAAAAGGATGTTTTTCTTCTGCAAAACTCTTTATAAATATTATCTTTGTTTGACACCATTTTGCCAAACAAACCTTCCAGTAACAATGACCGCCAAATTTCAAAAATTATTTTCTTTTCTTAAAATTGTGCTTAAAAGGCCAGCCTTAATTAATCTGATTAATGACAGCAACATCGTTTACGAGGAAAGATTCAAACAAAAATACTCTAATTTTACCAGTTTACCACAGATTGAAATTAAAGATTTGAATGGCGGAAATGCAGTGGAAGAGGTGGAGAGCTTTCTGCTCGACGGAAGTTCGCTTATCACTGATTTACAGCTTCTTGCAACCTTAGCCAACAGAGAATCCGTACAAACTTATTTTGAGATCGGAACATGGCGTGGCGAAAGCGTGCATAATGTCGCGAAGTTTACGAAAGACTGTACTACTCTCAATTTATCGGCAAAGGAAATGGAGAAATTAGGTTGGGAGAAAAAATATGCACAGCAGCACGGGATACTTTCTGAAGGGAATCCTAGAATAATTCACCTTACAGGAAATACCAGAAATTTTGATTTTAAGGGTCTTCAGAAAAAATATGACCTGATATTTATCGACGGTGATCACAGCTACGACATGGTTGTGAGCGACACCAAAAATGTTTTCGCTCACCTGTTACACGAGAATTCTATTGTGGTATGGCACGACTACGCATACAGCGCACAAAAAATCCGGTTCGAGGTTTTCAAAGGAATTTTAGACGGAATTGGCGCCGAAAATCACCGCTATCTTTACCACCCAAAAAACACCATGTGCGCGGTGTTTACGAAAGATAAACTAGCTGCAACGGTTTTTGATGCGTTGGAAATTCCATCGAAAATCTTTGAGATCAACATAAAGCAAAAAAACTTTTGAAAATGATTTCAAAAGTTTTAAGAATATTTAATATTTTGTTGATCAGGTTTCTCTTAACTGATGTAAATCCCCGCCCAGCTTCTTCTTAAAGGCAGCAGAAAATCGCTGAGAAAAGCAATGTAAGAATTTTTAGAAAAGTCGAATACCTGAATATCCGGCGCAAATTTCCCTTCTTTTATACCTTTTTTAAAGTCCTGGAGTTTCAAGGTTTTAACTTCACCGTTTTCTATAAAACTTGCTTTCATACGGTCAAAAAATCCCAGCTGGAACTCATTATCGATCTCTCTGATTACGCCTCCAAGTTCATCAATTGAGCAGCCTGACGCAGCTTCCTTTTCTTCATCCACACAAATGATGATGAACTGGTTTTTCTCAATCTTAAATGAGGCTTCCAGAGGCTTTCCGTGCGCAGCCCATGAACCGATGAAATCATATAATTTTTCGGCGATCACTTTTGTTTCCTTCGCCGAAAACGGGCGCGAAGCCGGATAAATAATTACACGGTAATCGTTAGTTTCTACTATAGAAGATTCTTCAATTTTCATTTTTCTTTCTTTTTCTTAATTCTACAAAACCCAAAACGACCATTAGAAGGCTGGCCGCGGCGCTATAAAAATTAATTTTTCCTGTATCGAAATCTGCAGACCAGATATTTCCCACAAATAACACAAAACCTGCGCTAATCAGAAAGTAAAGTACATTTTGTGGCATTACAGATCTTCTGCTTCGGCGAGCAGTTCTACAATATCACGTACTTCAACTTCCGTATTATTAAAATGCTTTACGCCATCGGTGATCATGGTGTTGCAGAAGGGGCAACCTGTAGCGATAATATTGGGTTTTTCTGCCAGGGCTTCTTCGGTGCGCTCCACATTGATATCTTTATTTCCCGGTTCGGGCTCCTTAAACATTTGCGCCCCACCGGCGCCACAGCAGAGACCATTGGATTTACAGCGTTTCATTTCAACAAGTTCGGCATCGAGTTTTTGCAGGAGCTGTCGCGGTGCTTCGTATTCGCCGTTGCCGCGGCCTAAATAGCAGGGATCGTGAAAAGTGATCTTTTTTCCTTTGAAACTTCCGCCTTCGATTTTCAGCCGGCCTTCTTCCATCATTTTTCGCAGGAACTGTGTATGGTGCAAAACTTCATAATTGCCGCCAAGTCCAGGATATTCATTTTTAATGATATTGAAACAGTGCGGGCACGCAGTTACAATTTTTTTCACGCCATAACCATTCATGATCTCGATATTCGTATGCGCCATCATCTGGAAAATGAACTCGTTGCCCGCACGCTTTGCAGGGTCACCGTTACACGATTCTTCCTGCCCGAGAACAGCGAACTCAACCCCTGCTTTGTGCAAAATCCGGCACAGCGCTTTTGTAATTTTTTTTGCACGGTCATCAAAACTGCCCATGCACCCGACAAAAAATAAAACCTCGGGTGTTTTACCTTCGGCGGCGTATTCGGCCATTGTTTTTATAGTAAAATCCATGTAATGATCACTTAATTTTAATCTAATGTCTTAACCATTTTAATATTGCATCTGGCATACTCCGATTTCTCTACCGGAATTTCTTCAAAACCAAACTTCTTATACAGACTTATGGCAGGTTCCAAGCCCGTGTTGGAATAGAGGATCAGGTTTTTGCTGTCCATCTTTTTGGCTTCATCGATACAGTACTGCATTAGCAGATTGCCAAATCCTCTGCCCATATAATTTTCGGCTACAGCCATCTTTGTAAATTCCAACTCGTCATACTCATTGTACATCAGAGCGACAGTTCCTACTGCTTTGTCATCTTCCACCAAAAAATAGATCTGACCGCCTTTATCTAAAATATATTTTTGTGGATTCGATAGAACTTCGTCATCATACGGTTCCACAACGAAATTTTTTTCAAGCCATGCCGTATTCAGATTTTTAAAATCGGCTGCGAATTCAGGTCTGTATGAAATTATTTCCGGCATTTGTTTCTTTAAAAGAGCGACAGTTATTTAGACTTTTATTCGTTTGCCCAGTTCAAACGGTCTGCCTGATTATATTGCCACGGTGCGGCATTGTTTTCAACATTGGTCATCATCAGATTAAGTTCCTGCGGTGCGGAGGATTGCTCCATCACCAGAAACCGACGCAGCTCAACAATGATCGACAGTGGATCGATAAGAACAGGACATGCCTCAACACATGCACTGCATGTTGTACAGGCCCAAACCTCCTCTCTAAGTATATGATCGTCTAAAAGTTTTTTTCCGTCGTCAACAAACTTTCCGTTTTTATTGATGTTCTTCCCTACTTCTTCAATCCGGTCGCGCGTATCCATCATAATTTTACGTGGCGACAGTTTCTTGCCTGTAATATTTGCCGGACACACCGCGGTACAGCGCCCACATTCGGTGCAGGAATACGCATTGAGCAACTGGACCTGATTGAGATCGAAAACATCGCTCGCACCGAATGTTTCCGGCACAGCATTCGGATCAGTTTCCGGCGGCGCGGCGTAGGGATCGGCATTTGGATCCATCATCAGTTTAATTTCTCTGGTAACCGAATCCAGGTTGTTAAACTTCAGTTTAGGTTCCAGATTAGCAAACCAGGTATTGGGAAACGCGAGTATAATATGAAGATGTTTAGAATAATAAAGATAATTCATGAAAAACAGGATGCCGATAAAGTGAAACCACCAGGCGGATTTTTCTACTATATGAAGCGTTCCTTCATCAAAGCCCGAAAAGAAGCCAAAAAGATGTCTGGAGACGGGGAAATTACCCGCAAACTGCTGTGAGTCGCTGTAATAATCCGCGGCATTCATGGTGAAAAATGCCACCATCAAAGCAAATTCAATAACCAGGATCCAGTTCGCATCTTCCTTGGGCCAGCCGAAAAGTTCCTTCATATTAAGCCTTTTGACGCCGTAAAAATTTCTTCTGATGAAAAACAGTACAACTGCGATCACGACAAGAAGTGCCAAAATCTCTAAAGTGGATGTAAAAAATGCATAAAGCCCCGGCCCAAACACCGGTGCAAGAAAGCGCTTGGTTCCGAAAATCCCATCAATAATGATCTCCAGAAGTTCCAGATTGATGATGATAAAACCCACGTACACAAAGATATGTAAAATACCTGCGATCGGACGCTTGGTCATTTTACTCTGGCCGAGTGCCACTTTTCCCATTGTTTTCCAGCGCAGCGGAGCCTGATCGGTCCGGTCAATTTTTTTTCCGAGTTTGATGTTCCGGTAGATCTCTCTTAAACTTTTAAAAAAAAGTCCAAATCCTGCAATCAGAGCGATGAGGAAAACAATATTGTCAATATATTGCATATTGAAGGGTTTTTTAGTCTTTTACATTCTTGCCAAATACAGAGAAATTCAGGTAACGTTTTGGATTGGCTTTAAGGTCTTCGATCAGTTTATTGAGATTGTCGGACGCTGTATTCAGATTGTTATAAAGCTGATCATCTTTGGTAAGCTTCCCTAAACTTCCTTCACCATTCTGAATACCGGAAACCACTCCGTTGAGTTTATCAGCAGTAGTACTGAGTTTGTCAATGGTGTTATTGAGTTTTTGCACATCGACTTCGTCTGCAACGCGACCATATTTATCGATCGCGGTTCTGGCGCTGATGGTTGCTAAATTGGCATTATCCAGCATACGCTGGATCCGCGGATCGTTGTTTGCTAAAAGTGCGTTGGTCTGGCGCGATGTATTTTCGAAGGAAGAAACTGTTCGGTTAAGGTTAAGCAGCAGCGCGCGAATTTCCATCTTGTTCTGATCATTTAAAAGTTGATTTGCATTGGCCGTAAGTGAATCCACCCTTTTCAGGACAACCTGCAGCTGATCTTTTACCGGGCCTACCTGCGAGGAAATACTGTTCATCATCGACAGTTTAAAGGCGCCCTTCAGCGTGTCGCCGTCTTTTGCCATTGGTTGACCATAAGCCAGATTTATACGCATTTCCTTGCCCGACATAAGTCCGGGTTCAAAAATCTCCAGCGTTGACCGTTTTGAAAACTCAAAATTATCATCAATAATGACTTTAACCACGAAATGGATCTTACCGTCGGGATCTGTAATAGGTACGATCTTATCGACCTGCCCTACCTTTAGACCATTAATTGAAACAGGATTAGATGCGGCTAAACCTTCAACATTATCGAATTTTGCATAAAAGATATTATCGGTGGTAAAGAGGCTTTTCCCCTTCATAAACTGAAAGAGGAAAACGAAGCCAACTATAGCCAAAAGTGCGATTAAACCTGCTTTTATTTCTTTTGTGAATTTCACTATTCTTGAATTTTATAATCAACAAATATAATACATTTTAAATAAAGCGCGGGTAAAAAACTTGTGCGGCACACACAGAAAAAGCGGCCCGAAAGCCGCTTTAAATATATCATAAATCATGTCCTATTGCTGTTGTGCAGCCTGATTGTAGACTTCGATCCTGTAGTCTTTGATATCTGCATTGTCTTGCAGACTCTTCAGTAAAGCCTGTCCAAACTGTTGCGAATTCTGGCTGGCGATTGCCTGCGTAACCTGCTTGATATCTCCCGGCTGTTTATTAACTGTTTCAGATTTTTTCACTAAAACATACACACCTGTCATACCTTCTACCGGGTTCGAAAGTTTGCCTTTCGCCACACCAAACGCTGCACCGGCAACCTTGGGCTCCATTGCACCAGCCACCATTGGGTTCAGCATATTAACCTGTGCAGAAGCTTTGGGAGAAGCAAATAGTTTTGCGATCTGATCCAGAGTCGTTGCTTTGGCAGCGGTAATTTTAGCTGAGATCTGTTTTGCGAGCACTTTATTTTTAATGATTGGCTCCAGCTGATCTCTCACAGCTTCGGGATCTGCAGTTCCTGCGTCCTGCACACCATTTAAGTAAGCAACGATCCTGTCGCCGGTTCCGTCAACTGTAAAAATATCAGTATCTCCTTTTTCACGCTTCTTGTTGAAAGCCCAGGCGATGATCTCTTCGTCTTTATCGGTTCCCAAACCTGGCAACTGACCCTGGAAACGGCCCACTTCTTTTGGATTAAAGAACTGGTAGTTGCTTTTCTTGGCAATGTTTGAAAAATCATTGAATGATTTGCCCTGAACCTGCTGAATAAATTTGGTTGCTTTGGAATATACCTCATTTTCAGTTTTGTCTGAAGCTTTGATCGCTTTGATCAGGTTTGCGACTTTATAAGTCATTGCACCGCTTTTCTTATCCTCAATGTTGATAATGTGGAAACCAAACTGTGTCTCAACTACGCCTGTAGCACCTTTACCATTATTGGCAAGGAAACTTAGATATTCCGGTACGAACGGTGTGGCAGGAGTTGTCCAGCCTACACTGCCACCCTGTGCGGCAGAATTCGGATCGGCAGAATATTTCAGGAATTCCGTGAATTTAGCGGGGTTTGCTTTAACAATTGCACCGATAGAATCGGCCAGTTTTTTCGCGGCCTCCTTTGTACGGGTTTCAGCTCCTGCCGCCTGAGTTCCTTTATAAGTAATGAGGATATGACGTGAAAGTGTAGAATCTGAAGGTTTTTTATCTAATAATTTAGAAACTACATATAAGTTCTGTTCCTTGTAAGGACCGAAAGTCGAGCCGATCGCAGCACCACTTACTTTATCCTTAATAGCCACCGGTAGCTGATCTGCAGAAAAGTACTGCGCATTGAAAGGCATATCGGAATTTAAAGCCACGAACATGGAATCGTTAGTGGTGTTCTGAAAGTTTTCTTTGCCGTCGCTCAGCTCACTTCCCTGGTTGTACAGTTTGTTGATCTCTGCCTGTGCTGCAGCATCATCCTGTGCGCTGGGCGCTGCCGGGAAATATACAAGACCTATATTTCTGCTGGCAGGGCGCTTAAACATGACCGGATGTTTTTTAATATAATCTGACAGATCCTGAGTGGTAACCTTTACAGGGTTTTTCTGCGCATAAGCAGCATAATCTACCTTTACAAAATCGATGTCGGCAAGCTGGTCTTTTTGCTTCATCATTTGCTCAGCTTCTTTTTTACTTACTGTAATTCCTGTAGAAACATTGGCGAACAACTGTCTCGCCATCATTCTGTATTCAATGGTTTTCTTGGTTTTCAACCAGTTGTTATACATTTCCACATTACCGCTTGTACGAAGTTCCTCGACCTGCTTTTTTATTTCCTGACCTTTAAAGTTACCTTTAGCGTCGAAATTATCTTTGTTTTGGGCGAACATCGGATCGAACTGCAGTTGATTCCAGAACATATCATCGGTTAGGGTAAGTCCCATTTTGTTGAATTGCTGTTCAATGAGTTTAGACTGCACCACCATTTGCCAGGCCTGTTCTTCCAAACCTTTGGTTGGTTGCCCCTGTTGCTGTGCCTGCTGCTGCAGAATAAAGAGCTGGTCATCAAAATCTTCCTTTGTGATTTCGTCGCCATTTACTTTACCGTAAACGCCTGGTTTCGCACCGAACAGCTTCGATAAACTGTCTGGATTTACAACGAAAGCCAACATCGCTACAGCGATAATTCCCATCAAAAGCCAGGGTCTGTTTCTAATCTCTCCTAAAACTGCCATTTCTTGTATAATTTTATCAGTGTGCGAAAATACACATTTTTAAGAGATTGAGAAAAATTTTGAAGATTTTAAAAGATATTTTTTATTTAAAACGGCAATTTTGTCTAAATTATCTATTGGCACAGAGGTTGTCAATTTACCCGAGCCTTTTTATTGAAAGGACTTTGCAGGTAAATGCAGCGTTTTAACAATTAATCTTACACTTAAAATGACAACTTGTCATTACAATATACTATGACAGAATTTGAAGATATCGCATTCGAAGAAATGATGGGTGATGGGTTCAGTATCGTGGCAGAAGAAATCAATCTCTCGGATATGATGGACCTTTCGCAAACTGCCGAGCAGGTGATTTTCCCAATCTTGCCGGTACGAAATATGGTGATGTTCCCAAAAGTTGTAATTCCAATTACGGCCGGGCGGGAAATGTCGATAAAGCTGCTGGAGGAAGCACAGCGAAACAACCAACTTATCGGCGTGCTCAGCCAGAACAATTCCAGCATTGAGAATCCTACGGAAAAAGATCTCTATACCGTTGGAACATTAGTCAAGATCATTAAGATCATCAAACTGCCCGAAGGTAACGTAACTGCTATTACAAGGGGTTTCCAGCGTTTCAAAGTGAAGAACTTTACCAGCACGGCACCTTATTTTAAGGCGGAAGTTACGCGCCTAAAAGATGTCAACACCAAGAAAAAAGAGGAATACAGTGCACTTCTTGAAAACATTAAGGCTTTGGCATTAAAGATCATCGAGCTTGATCCAAATATCCCAAATGCCGCGAATTTCGCCATTAAAAATATGAGCGATAATGAAGATCTGCTGAATTTCATCTGTACTAATGCCAATTTCACTTCTGTAAATAAGCAGAAACTTCTGGAGGAGAAAAGCCTACTCCTGCGCGCGCAGAAATGTTATGAACTGATGCACGATGATTTCCGTAAACTGGAACTCCGCAACCAGATCCACCAGAAAACCAACCGCGAACTCGATAAGAGTCAGCGCGAATATTTCCTCAACCAGCAAATGCGCACCATTCAGGAAGAATTAGGCGGCGGCCCGGAATCTGATGTCGAAGAACTGCTGGAAAAAGCAAAAAAAATCAAGTGGAACGAAGAGGTTGAAAATCATTTCCAGAAAGAGATCAGCCGCCTGCAGCGGCAGAATCCGAGTTCGCCGGATTATAATGTACAGCGAAACTATTTGGATTTCTTTACAGATCTGCCCTGGGATACTTATTCAAAAGATATTTTTGATATCAATAAAGCGCAGAAGACATTAGACAATGCACACTTTGGCCTGGAAGATATCAAGAAAAGGATTTTGGAACACATGGCAGTTCTGAAACTTAAAAATAATATGAAATCTCCGATCCTGTGTCTTGTCGGGCCTCCGGGCGTTGGTAAGACGTCGCTGGGGAAATCTGTTGCAGATGCGCTTCACCGGAAATATGTGCGGCTTTCTCTGGGCGGTCTTCACGATGAATCGGAAATCCGCGGGCACCGGAAAACCTATATCGGCGCAATGGCCGGCCGTATTTTACAGTCGCTGAAAAAGGCGGGAACGTCAAATCCTGTGATCGTTCTGGATGAGATCGACAAGATTGCAGCCAGTAATCATGGTGATCCCAGTTCCGCCCTGCTCGAGGTTTTGGATCCGGAGCAGAACAGTTCCTTTTACGACAATTTCCTGGAAATGGGTTATGACCTCTCGAAAGTAATGTTTATTGCTACGGCAAATTCGCTTTCCACTGTGCAGCGGCCTTTGCTCGACCGTATGGAAGTAATTGAAATTGCGGGTTACACTTTGGAGGAAAAAGTAGAAATTGCCAAACGTCACCTCATCAAAAAGCAACAGGAAGAGAACGGGCTCACCACAAAATCATTCAAAATAGGAGATGCAGAACTGCGCCATATTATTGATGCGCATACCTCTGAAAGTGGCGTACGTGGTCTGGAGAAACAGATCGCCGCGGTGGCGCGCTGGGTTGCGCTGCAGACAGCCATGGAAAAAGAATATGATCCTAAAATTTCCATTTCCAGAATTGATGAGATCCTGGGTGTGCCACGGCCAAAAAACTTTGCTGAGATCACCGGCGTGCCAGGTGTAGTTACAGGTTTAGCATGGACTTCCGTCGGTGGTGACATCCTTTTTATCGAAAGCATTCTGAGCGAAGGAAAAGGAAATTTAACCATGACCGGAAACCTTGGAAATGTAATGAAAGAGTCCGCAACGATCGCGCTGGAATACATCAAAGCGAAACATGGCGAGCTCGGAATTGCCGCGAAAGAAATCCAGAAAAAAAACATCCACGTACACGTGCCCGAAGGTGCAACGCCAAAAGACGGACCTTCCGCGGGAATCGCCATGCTGACTTCCATTGTTTCGAGTTTTCTTAACAGGAAAGTGAAATCGCATCTTGCGATGACCGGCGAAATAACCCTGCGCGGGAAAGTGCTGCCTGTCGGTGGTATTAAGGAGAAACTTCTTGCCGCCGCGCGTGCCGGGATCACGGAAATCATTCTATGTGAAGCCAACCGAAAAGATGTGGAGGAAATCAAAAAAGATTATCTTAAAAATCTAAATATCAATTATGTACAGCGCATGAGCGAAGTTATAGAGCTCGCGCTGGAAAAATAAAATCTCCTAAAACGTTTCATATTGCTGAAACGTTTTTTTTGGCAAAAACATTTTTATCGTTTCTTTGTTTTATGAATGAAATAAAACTACCTTTTGTTGTTCGGTTTGCACTGATCCTCGTAAGTATTGTTGCGATTGGTTTTTTGGCAAAGTTGGGTAAAACGGTTCTGGCACCGCTCTTTTTTGCATTTCTAATGGCGCTGCTGTTTGTGCCGTTTGCAAATTTTCTCGAAAGGAAGTTGAAATTCTCGCGCACCATCTCCACATTTTCTGCTTTGTTTGTGATGCTGATCGTTTTGTCGGGGCTGATCTACTTCTTCAGTTCTCAACTCAGTGAATTTGCCAATGATTTTCCTGTGCTGAAGGCACAGCTCTCGAAATCGTTTAATGAACTTCAGCTTTGGGTGTCCCGGACATTCCATGTGAATTTCGACCGGCAGATGAGTTATATCAATCAGGGTCTGGAAAAACTGCTTTCGTCTACCGCACTTATACTGGGTTTTACGGTAACGATGTTCTCGAGCACGCTGGCTTTTTTTGTATTCAGTGCTTTATTTTTTATCTTTCTTTTAAATTACCGCCGCACACTTTACAGTTTTATCGTTTCTATTTTTAATGAAAAGCATTTTGCAAAGGTAAATGAGGGAATTCTGGAAATCCAGAAAATCATTAAGAATTATATTTCGGGCATCTTCATACAGGTTGTGATCGTGAGCATTCTTACAACCATTCTGCTCAGCGTTCTGGGTGTAAAATATGCAATATTACTGGGCGTTTTAACGGGTTTACTCAATGTGATTCCTTATATCGGGATCATTTTCTCCGGCCTGATCGCCTGTCTGATCTCCTTTGCGACGGGTGGCAACCATACGCTGTTCGTCCTGTTTGGCTATATAGCAATCCACGCAGTGGATGCGAATATTACACTTCCGCTGGTTGTTGGTTCCAAAGTTAAGATCAACGCACTCTTTTCGTTTATTGGCCTTTTGGTAGGTGAAGAATTGTGGGGAATCGCGGGCATGTTTTTAAGTATTCCTTTTCTGGCAATTCTAAAGATAATCTTTGAACGCACGCAAGGTATGGAACCCTGGGGAAGGCTGCTCGGCGAAGAAAGACGTGCCGGCAAACCGCGCAGGAAATATAAGATCACCAAAAAGATCACTTTGGAAGAAAAAGAATAATTCTACAACAGAAAACCCGCAACAGATGCGGGTTTTAACTCAAAAAACTTGCGTTTATTTATTTTGTGATGTCGCCATCGCCATCGGTAGCATCGTGGGCAGCATCTTTTACTTTATCAGCACCTTCCTTAATTGCATCACCTGTCGCATCAACCGCTTTCTCTGCAGAATTGTCAACAGCATTAACAGTAGAATCTGTAGTGATTGGCATAGAATCATTATCTACCACTACAACTGAAGCAGTAGAATCTGCAGTTCCGTCGGTACTTACAGTTTCAGTTTTTTTACAAGACGTAAGTGCAAAAGCAGCAACCGCTCCAAGAATAAAAATTGTTTTTTTCATAATACAAATATTTTTAATTGTTAAATTTTTGTAAATATATTAATTTTATCTTAATTTAATAATTGTCTTCCTCGCCTTTCATTTTTTCGGCGTTCTCTGCCATTATTACGGCATCGATCATTTCCTGCAGGTCGCCATTCATATATGCATCCAGATTGTACATGGATTTATTTACGCGGTGATCGGTAACGCGGCCTTGCGGATAGTTGTAGGTTTTAATTTTCGCCGAACGGTCTCCCGTTGAAACCATTGATTTTCTTTGGGCTGCCACATCGCCAACCGCTTTCTGCAGTTCGATATCGTATAATTTTGTTCGAAGCATTTCCATGGCCAATTCACGGTTTGCCAACTGCGAGCGCGCCTGCTGACAGACGACAACCATTCCCGAAGGTTTGTGCGTAAGCTGAACCTTGGTTTCAACTTTATTTACGTTTTGCCCACCGGCACCGCCGGAGCGTGAGGTCTGCATTTCAATATCTGCGGGATTCAGTTCGAAATCGACTTCTTCAGCCTCGGGCAGAACTGCAACTGTAATGGCAGAAGTATGCACACGGCCCTGAGATTCGGTTTCGGGTACGCGCTGCACGCGGTGCACGCCGGACTCAAATTTCATAATTCCGTACACGCCGTCGCCTTCAACTTTTAAAATAAGCTCTTTATATCCTTTGCTCGCTTCGTTGGCATCGGTAATTTCGTGTTTCCACCCTTTGGATTTGAAGTACATGGCATAGGCACGGTACACATCTTCGACAAATATTGCGGCTTCATCTCCACCTGTTCCCGCACGAAGCTCCACGATCACATTTTTATCATCTGCAGGATCTTTGGGGATCAGAAGTACTTTTAGCTGTTCCTCTAAACCCGGGATTTTTTCCAGCGCCTCATTTTTTTCTGCTTTTGCCATTTCCACGAACTCCTTATCGGATCCGTCCGCTATAATCTCATCCGATTCTTCGATCGAAGTTAAGGCCTGCTGATACTGGTCGAAAACCGCCACGATCTTCCCGAGATCGCTGTACTCCTTATTCAGCGCGGAATATTTCTTCTGATCAGAAATAATATCGGGCTGTATAATGAGGTCGGCAACTTCATTATATCTTTGTTTAATGGCTTCGAGCTTAGGAATGAGGGACTTTGACATTTAAAAAAATTAAGTGTGCAAAGATAAATAAAAATGAACTAGCTAGAAAACGCGGTGCTTTGCCTGTCGGGGAAACGATACCTGAGATTATAGCCCCGATTAAAGTGAAAATCCCGGACCCGCCACAGCGGGGAGGAATTGTAACGGAAAGCGGGCCGGCTCTGCGGCAGAGAAACGACGATTGGTGCTCCTGAAAAGTCCTGAACCTTTCTGAAATCATCAAAAAAAAATCAGCTCCTGAAAGAACTGATTCATATATAGCGTTTTGCTTTGTGATTGCGTTTCCCGGGATTAATGTGGGAGCGCAATGACATCACCTAGTGATGACCGTGAGTGTCGTGGCTGTGAAGAAACGGACCGGAACCTTTCGGGTCGCTGAAGATCAGTTCTACACCTTCCTGCTCTGTAACGAGCTTTCTGCGCACATCTTCGGGATCAAACGGTTTTGTTTTCCCAAAATATTCGGCTAAACCTAAAGTAAGCCAAATCGGAATAATATAACCGAAGAACATGAAAATACACCAGAAACCGACAAGGAACATGATTACGAAATACACGGTCCACAGGAACTGGTAAAATGGCCAGAAAGATGATAACAGCATCATTGTAATAGATTTTAGGCAAAAATAGGATAAATTCTGGTGAGTGCAAAAGTTTTGCGCCGGATTTTATTATTTAAAGTGATTTTAAATTGGATTCCTGGATTGCGGATTTAAAGTATTACTGTTTATTCTGCAGCTTGTAGGATCTATAAAATCACGTAAGATCTCCGATATAAAAACGGAATCAAAATCCTTGTTTTTTTATTTGTGTTTGGCAGTGCAAGAATACCGGTAATTTATTGTTTGCCATTTCCTGTCTAAATCTGTTTTGCGCGGAACGAACTTTTTGAAGTAGCGATTTGTCTTTTTTATTCATTTCGGTGGCTCCCAGGACATTTCCGGTAAACGTATCGCTTAGTAAGCGTTCAGATTTTTGGGACATGCACGGCTTCAAATCGGCTTAAAAAATACATTTGGTTAAAGCCGGGATGACTGTTTAGGCTATTTCTTCATAAGTCTGAATATTCGTAACTTTATATCTTCAAAAAAACATCACTAAAAATGAATTACAGAACAGAAAAAGACACGATGGGCGATGTGCAGGTTCCTGCCGATAAATTTTGGGGCGCGCAAACCGAACGTTCCAGAAATAATTTTAAAATCGGGCCCGAAGCCTCTATGCCACACGAAATTATTGAAGCTTTTGCCTATCTGAAAAAAGCTGCCGCTTATACCAATGCTGAACTTGGCGTTTTGTCTGTCGATAAAAGAGATATGATCGCCAAAGTCTGCGATGAAATTTTGGAAGGTAAGCTGAATGACCAGTTCCCGCTTGTGATCTGGCAAACCGGTTCGGGCACGCAGTCGAATATGAACGTAAATGAAGTGGTTTCTAACAGAGCGCACGTAAACAACGGCGGAACCCTCGGCGAAAAATCAGAAATTCATCCCAACGATGATGTAAATAAATCCCAAAGTTCAAACGACACTTATCCTACAGCGATGCATATCGCGGCGTATAAAAAAGTCGTGGAACATACTTTGCCGGCGGTTGAAATCCTGAGAAATACACTGCATGAGAAAGCCGAAAGCTTCAAAAATGTGGTGAAAATCGGAAGAACGCATTTGATGGATGCAACGCCTTTAACCTTAGGCCAGGAATTCTCCGGATATGTGGCGCAGCTGGATTACGCTATGAAGGCGATCAGCAATACATTAGACCATTTACAGGAAATCGCTTTGGGCGGAACTGCAGTTGGAACCGGTCTGAATACTCCAAAAGGATACGATGTTTTAGTGGCAAAATATATCTCCGAATTTACGGGACTTCCGTTTGAAACAGCACCGAATAAATTTGAAGCTTTGGCTGCCCACGACGCGATCGTTGAGGCGCACGGCGCACTGAAACAGTTGGCGGTGGCACTTTATAAGATCGCACAGGACATTCGTTTCCTGGCCTCGGGACCAAGATCGGGAATCGGCGAAATTCATATTCCTGAAAATGAACCGGGTTCATCAATCATGCCGGGAAAAGTAAATCCTACACAAAACGAAGCATTAACCATGGTTTGCGCGCAGGTTTTGGGTAATGACACCACCATTTCATTTGCCGGAACCCAGGGCAATTTCGAACTTAATGTGTACAAGCCGGTGATGGCCTACAATTTTCTGCAGTCTGCCCAATTGCTGGGTGACGCCTGTATTTCCTTTAATGATCACTGCGCGGTGGGAATTGAACCGAATGAGCCGAGAATTAAAGAACTTGTTGAGAAATCTTTGATGCTGGTAACTGCACTGAACACACACATCGGTTATGAAAATGCCGCGAAAATTGCGAAAACCGCTCACAAAAACGGCACCACTTTAAAAGAAGAAGCCATCAATCTGGGTCTTTTAACTGCGGAACAGTTTGATGAGTGGGTGAAACCTGAAGATATGGTTTAGTCTGGACTTTTAGATAATAGACGATAAAAAATAGACTTTTAAATGCAAAAACTCTGGAGAATTCCCAGAGTTTTTTGTTGATATGAATTGCTGTTATAAATTTATAAACCCAGCGCCAGACCAATGACGAGCGCCTTATCATTATTGAATGCACCTTTCTCAAAGAAATTGCTGAAATCTTTCTTTACAAAAAGGCTCAGGTCATTATAAGAAAAAGTAAGCTGCGCGCCGTAAATAAAAGGATTAACCTGAAAATTTTCACGATGCCTGTAATCATCGCCGTTACCGCGTACGATATTATTCGATGACATTTTTACACCGCCGTACATTTGCGCAGCTATCCTAAATCCGTCGGAATAGCTTCTGTATTGAATATCCATGCCGGCGTTTTTAATTTTCGAAAAATTATACTGCAAACCCACGGGAACCATGAGATAGCCCGTTCTCAGTTTGCTTTTGCTGGTATTGCCGCCGTAATCAACCACATTTACATCTAAAATGGGATCTTTTGCAAAGATCTTATTATTTTCCAATCGAACCGTTCGCCAGGAAAATCCAATTCCTGAAGTGAAACCCCACGCGCTGGTTCTGCTGAACTGATAATTATATTTAAGCCCGAATTCCAGGTTATTGCTGTAGCCGATGTTTTCGTCAAGAACGTTGTCGGGCAGGTTGTTTGTGAGCATCATGATTCCGTAGGAAAAGTAGCCGGTAAGATTCTTTGTAGCCTGAAATTTTTTCAGCAGATTGGCTTTTATTTCTTCATCAGATTTCGCATCGGAATTCAGGAGTGAGTAGCGCACCTGCTTTTGAATTACAGAATCCAGATCAAACCCCAAGGCTTCAATACGTGCATCAATCTTTTCTGAATACCGGTCGGCGATCGCGGCTTTTTGCGTCTCAAAATCATTTTGTGCAGGGTGCTTGGCTTGCAGAACTGCGAGCTCGGCTTCCATCATTCTTTTTTCTTCCTGAATGATCACATTGATTTTAGCGGCATATTCCTCCACTTTTTCTTTTACAAGGGGACTTACCTCTGTATTTTCCCTGGACTGAAGATTGATGTTAATGTTCTGCGCAGAAATAGCGGAACAGAGCAGGCATACGAATCCCGACATGATAATTTTGTTGATCATATTATTGGTTTTTAAATGTTTAATGGGCTTATTTAGAATTCAGGTCAATGGTGGCCACGTTGCTTCCATCTTTTGTTTTTTCGATCACATCTTTGTGCTCCACTGAGAACAGTAAGGTTGCAGGATCCACAAACCGTTTTCTTTTCGGTGCAGTCTTAGCGGAGTCTGCGAAGGCGATAACCTGCGGAGACACGTCATCTTTAATTGCAGGCAAATCAGTATTCTGTTTTTCATTTTCTAATGGAAATGCGTTCTTTACGGCGATATTTTTATTTTTTTGAAAGCGCAACTCCGGGGAATAAACTTCCACACTTTTTTTCGATGGAAGCGCCTGCATTTCCGCAGGTTTCAAAACCGATATTTTTGGAATGGCTGCTTTTTCCGCGGGCACATCTTCCGACAAATTTTTCAGTTCTACGATTTGTGGTTCAGGAGTTTCATTGTTATTATTAATGAAAATAAACCCTAGACTGAAAAGTAAAGCGATCCCTGCCGCAACTAAAAACCCGTTGATCTTTGGTTTTGCCGGTTTATCATCTTTAATTTGACTTTCAATTTCAGCCCACAAATCTCTGGCCGGAGTAATTTCCCGCGCGTCGATCTGCTTTTTTATCTCTTGTTCAAAATTATATTCCGGAGTATTCATTTCTCAAGTTTTTCTGTTGCTGAAAATAGATTTTCCTCAGTTTTTCTTTGGCACGAAACAGTTGTGTTTTACTTACAGCTAAGGAAATGCCGAGTATTTCGGAAATCTCCTGATGTGGGCAACCTTCAATGAAGTAGAGGTTAAAGACCATTCGGTACGCATCGGGAAGCTGATCCAAAAGTTCCTGCGCATTAAAATCAAAGTCGGTGATTTCGTCATGAAAATCTTCCAAAACAGAAGGATTAATGTCATCAATATAGAAAACCGTTTTGTGGCTTTTAATAAAATTAAGACATTCGTTCACCACGATTTTTCTCGCCCAACCTTCCAGGTTTCCTTCACTTCGAAAAGTTTCGATACTTTTAAAAATCTTGCAAAATGCTTTGATTACACAATCTTCAGCCTGATAAATATCGCTGACATAGCTTTTGCTCACACTTAAGAATCGCTTTACATTTTGTTCATAAAAGAGTTTCTGCGCAGCAGCATCTTGTTTTTGCAGGCGGCTTAGCAGATCATCTTTTTTATGGCTAAACAAAATTTTCATATCTATCCTGTTTCTGCTTTTAAGACAACAAAATTTTCTAAAGGTTACAGACAAATAAACTTTTCTGCGATTATATGCGTAAAAACCTGATAATGAACATTAAAAATTCATTGATTAGTTTTAAAAAATGGAGCGGAGTTATGAAAGCGGATTTAAAATTCGACTGAATTTGCGAAAAACTCTTCCAGTTCCTTCAACGTTTCGGGCGTGGTGATAATGTCTTTCACCATTTCACCTTTGTCCAGCAAAACGATTCTGTTGCTCACTTCCGTGGTATGCGCAAGATCATGGCTGGAAATCAGGAAAGTGACCTGTTGGTCTTCCGTCCAGTTCTTTATTAATTTTTTCAGTTTGATCTGTGTTGATGGATCCAGATTCGCAAAAGGTTCATCCAAAACAATAATCTCCGGTGTACCGATCAAAGCGCCAACAATTCCGACTTTTTTCTGATTTCCTTTTGAGAGATCGCGTATGTATTTTTTGGCATTTAATATTTCGCCGTTGAAAAAATCGTGAAACTGCTTTAAAAATTCATCAACATCAGCTTTATTCTGACCGCGCAGTTCGCCGAGAAAATAGAAATATTCCTCCGGAGTCAGATAACCGATCAGAAAAGTATCATCAATAAACGCCGAAACTTTCTTTTTCCACTTTTCATTTTCACTGACTTTGTCACCATCGACCTGAATAAAGCCGGTTGTAGGTTCTATTAAATCCAAAAGCAGGCTGAAAAGCGTGGTTTTGCCGGCGCCGTTATTTCCTACCAAACCGAAACTTTCGCCTTTGGGAATTTCCAGGTTTTCAATTTCAAGCACTTTTTTGGTGCCGTAAACTTTGGTTATATTTTGAATGGAGATCATATTATTGGGGTTGGTGTTTGGTGTTTTGCGTCTTGCCTCCTGCCTCTTGATTTCTTGATTCTTGGTTCTTGGTTCTTGATAAAAAATTATACTTTTTTAAAGGCGTCGAGTGTGGAATATTTTTCGGTTTTATACACTTTCACTATAATATCGAAAACTTTGTCTCTCAATACAAAACCAATAATACCCAAAACCGCCAAACAGCCCACTGCGGGAAATATGCCGAAAAAATATTTGACCACGGCAAAAACTGCCATCGGTAAAATCATTTGTGGAAGTAACAGCAGCATGATCTTCATATTGAAATTGTTTTGACCGCCACCAAAAGACTTCGCCTTTGAATTCAGATCTATAGGTTTTTTATTAAAGGCGCCTGCCAGCAAAGTGATGTAGGAATTAACACCCAGATTGTACAAACCTGCCGCAAGAATCGTGAGATAAAATTCCCAGCTGATAAAAAGATAAGCCGAAGCCAACACAATAGAAACAGACACCGCAATAACGATCAAAGCCCACTTGGCTTTAAGATACTGCTTATACGGCACATTCTGCGTCATCATCAGCGGATAATATGAACTGTCCCAACTTGGAACGCGCTGGCCAAACACGAGCATAAATCCGCCGGTGACAAATATTCCCGTAAACAACTGCATGAAATCATTTTGGTAACCTTTGGTAAAAGTCAGAAGGCCATAAAACAAAAAGAAAATGCTCATCGTGAGCGCAGATTTTGCCGCTTTGCTGCGTTTGAGCAGGCGAATATCATTGTTGATGAAAGTTCCGGTGACACCATAGCGGTTGAGGAAAGCAATATTTTCAGTTTTCCCTTCGGCGGTTTTCAGTTCAAGACCACGGTCCAGGTAAAAATTTGTATAAATCGTTTGGTATGCGATATAAGCTACAACCGCCGCAAGCAAAACCGGGATTATAAAGACACCTGAATATTCGTAGAAACTGTAAAAAACTTTGGCCGAATAGTGGGAAAGCTCCACGATCTTATAGAATTCCAGCGCGCCGAAAACCGCCATAACGCCAAAAACGGAATATGCCACCAGATCCTTTCCATTCAATAAAATATTCAGGAAATTATTAAAATAGAAAACCGCGAAAATCCCGACGGTAAAAGCCAGAACGTGAACCACCGGATAACCGCCGTCGAAAATGAGTAAACCCGCAAACGGCAGCAGGAAAAGTAAATTCCCCCAGTTGAAAAAATTGAAAAGCATTTTTAGAACCGTATAATTCACCAGCTTCTTTTTCGAAATTCCCAGCGTAAGAAACGGTTTGATGTTCTGCGTCGGCATCTGCTGCATAAAATAGCGCACCACCAGATCGAAAGCCCAGTAATAGACAAAGTATTTGCTGAAAAGAAGTACAGGATCGGTCTTTGATTCGTCTTTTGCAAAAAAATAAAGCAGAAACGGCATGGCCAGAAAAAGCAGGCTGAAATACGCCATTCCAAAAAACATCAGAATTTTCATTCCGACGTTGGCTCCAAATTGCGGATTGCGCATAAAATTCTTGAGTTCGAACTGCAGGAGCCTTTTGTACATTTCCTTTTTTTTTATAAGTCTAAAAATAAGGAAAAAGTTACAATGCTATTTCATTAGTTCCCTGGCCTGGGAAACGGCGGCTTCGGTGATCTTGCTGCCGGAAAGTAACTGCGCAATTTCCCGCAGTTTTTCATCTTCATTTAAAAGTACTACATCCGACTGTGTTTTTCCTGCGACCTCTTTTTTAATGACCTTGTAATTGTTATTGCCCTTGGCGGCAACCTGCGCAAGATGTGTAATCACGATAAGCTGCATATTTTCAGCCATTTCTTTCATTACATTGCCGATCTCCTCCGCAACTTTTCCCGAAACGCCGGTATCGATCTCATCCAGAATCAAAGTCGGCAGGTCGGCATTTTCCGCCATCAGTTTTTTGATGGAAAGCATAACGCGCGACCTTTCACCACCGGAAATTGCAGTATGAATGGGTTTTAGCGGAAATCCGGCATTCGCCTGAAACAGAAGTTCAATTTTTTCTTTGCCAAAAGTGTTAAACTCCGGCACAGCGGTAAGTTCCACGGCGAGTTTGGCTTTTTCAAGACCCAACTGCTGCAGAAGTTTTTCAATTTTTTTAATGAAACCCGGAACTGCTTTCTGGCGGTTCTGAGATAAATCGGCAGCCATTTTCTCGAGGCGTGCGGCGGAAGCGGCAATCTGTTTTTCGCGGTCGATGATCCAGTCTTCAAGTTCGGCAAAACCGGTTTGTTCACCGCGGATTTGATCGCGAACTTCACGAAGCTCCGTCACTGTATTTACATGATGTTTAAGCAGCAAAGCGTTGACTGCATTGATTTTTGCGGTGAGGTCGAACACCACTTCCGGATTGATGTCGACATTTTCTGCTGCATTCTGCAGATCGAAAAGCAAATCTTTGAACTCAAGAAAATTCTCTTCAAAACGTTGCTGAAAAATCGTAAACTCATGCGATAAACTGCCAATCCTGGAAAGTCTGTTTTTAATGTCGAGCATCAGATCCAGCAAACCGGTTTCTTCCTGATCGGTTTTATTGAAAATGAGCGCGAGATTTTCGGTAATCGCATCGGCGTTTTCCTGGCGGCTCAGCTGATCCTGAAGCTCATCCAGATCGAGTTCATCAAGATTCGCGGCCTCAAGTTCATCAAGCAGATAAGTCCTGTAATCGTGTTCTTTATTGCCTTCCAGGAGCTGCTTGCGGTAATTCTCCAACTCCTTTACCAATGATTTATAAGTCTGGAATTCAGCCTGATAATCAAGTATTAAACTTTTATTTTTTGAAAGACCGTCGATCATGCGGAACTGATATTCTTCGTCCAGAAGACTTGATGTTTCGAACTGCGAGTGAATATCAATCAATTTTTCTGAAAGTTTCTTCAGCGTTTCCAGCGTTACCGGCACGTCATTTACAAAAGCCCGCGATTTACCTGTGGGAAGTATCTCCCGGCGGATAACGGTTGGGTTTTCAAAGTCGAGGTCATTCTCATCAAAGAAATTTCTAAAGGTATCTGAGACCGAAAATTCTGCTTCTACAATACTTTTGGCTTCCGAATTCTGAAGCGATTTTGTGTCGGCGCGCTCACCCAAAATCAACCGTAATGCGCCAAGAATAATCGATTTTCCCGCACCTGTTTCTCCCGTAATCACCTGCAAACCTGCGTGCAGATCAATTTCGAGGGTTTGGATAAGGGCAAAATTCTGAATAAAAATTCTTGAAAGCATTTTCTAAAAGGCGGATTTTGAATTTAAAGAATAACTAAAGCCTGTAAATTTAAGACTTTAATAAAGAATATAAAAAAGAAGCGACCTTAAGAAGCTGCGGGAATTACTTTATAACTGGAAATGTTATTTCCATTTATTCCACTTTGTATCGATGTCCTTTGGTGAGAAGGTGATGAACAGGGCTTTCAGGTCCGCCATATTTATATTGGCGTTGGAACCGGTACTGAACAGATCGAATATTTCCTGCTTCTTGGTATCGATAAAGATATTGACGGGATAGTTCATCTGAAAATTATTTTCGTACACTTTCAACTGCATCAGTGCGTCGGCAATAATTTTCTTCCCGGCACTCTGATCCTGCTTACCCATATTATCGAGGCCTGCACGGTGGTAAGTGTAATAAATGTTGCGTAGTGTATTCTGCTCGGGTTTCAGCATATTATCGATTAGCGAAGCGCGGGTTTTGGGACCTTCAACCATCGACCAGCCCGGGAAATTTTGGTTTTGGGAATTGTTGGATATTTTCTGCGCTTTCTCAAACCACGGCTGTCCGCCCTGCACTTTAAAACTGTCGCCATCATAACCGAGGATTGTATACACATAAAAGCTGACTACATCAATCAGATTTTTGCCGGAAAACTGTCGGTCATTAAATACAAGATTTTCATTTTCAGTATAGTCGAAACTGAAATTGGTATCGTTCAGATTAAGCAGCGGCGTTTCATAAGTGGTATTAAAAACGGGGCGAACCGCCTGTACCACAATACTTCCCTTAAAATTGCTGCTGCCGTTTCTTTCGGAAATAATAATGGCAAAATTGCATTTGATCTTCTCGAAATTCTGCAGTTTCTTGCCGGTCCAGCTTGTATTGTTAATGAAGTCGCGCAGATTTTTTTCGAGCGTTTTGAAAACCTGTGTATTGCTGCTGCCCAACTGCTGCGCGTTAACCTGCACTGTAGCCAAAAGTTCCTGTGAAAAACTGAGTTGAAAACTGAAAATCAGAAGGAATATGGTAAAAAGTTTCTTCATGCGAATGTAAAATTTGAGAACGGAAATTTAGCGATATTATTTCGAAATCTGTTCCTCCACAAAATTTAAAATGTCTTTTGCGACTTCCCTTTTGGATTTTAATAAGAAGGATTTCTCCTCATTTTTTGTGAAAATTCTGATCTTATTGGTGTCTTGCTGAAAACCTGCACCCTCGTCGCGCAGCGAATTCAAAACGATCATATCCAGGTTTTTATTCTTTAGTTTTCCTTTTGCATTTTCTGCTTCATTCTGTGTTTCCAGCGCAAAACCGACGAGGAACTGATGCGTTTTTTTCTCACCCATGGTTTTAAGGATGTCGGGATTTTTCACGAGCTCGACTGTCAGCGAATCATCATTCTTTTTAATTTTCTCCGTTGCAATTTCTTTTGGAGCATAATCTGCTACAGCGGCACTTGCAATGGCAATATCCACTCTATCATAATTCCTGAAAACTTCAGCATACATTTCCTTTGCCGACATTACGCGGTGAATTTCTATATTTTGATGATGTGCAGTCTGTGCACTTGGACCTGAAATCAGGATCACTTTGGCCCCGCGTTTCGCAGCTTCTTCTGCGAGGGAAAATCCCATTTTGCCGGAAGAATGATTGCCGATAAATCGTACCGGATCCAGCGCTTCATAAGTCGGTCCCGCTGTAATAAGTACGGTTTTTCCTGAAAGGCTTTTATCTTTTTCGGCCTCACCGAAATAATCGTGAAGTTTTTCCAGAATTGCTTCAGGCTCTGCCATTCTTCCCTCGCCTACAAGGCCGCTCGCAAGTTCGCCAATTTCTGCCGGAATAATAAAGTGACCGAAATCTTCAGCCATTTCCAGATTTTGTTTTGTAGAAGGATGCCGGTACATATCCAGATCCATAGCCGGAGCGATGAAGACAGGTGATTTGGCCGACATATATGTTGCAATCACGAGGTTGTCGCAGATGCCATGAACCATCTTCGCCAAAGTGTTCGCTGTGCAGGGCGCCACCAGAATCGCATCTGCCCAAAGCGCAAATTCCACATGGTTGTTCCAGGTGCCATCTGCGCCATAGAAATCGGAATAAACCGCTCTTTTGGAGAGTGTGGAAAGTGTGAGTTTCGATACAAAATTCTCTGCCGCAGGCGTCATTAAAACCTGAACTTCGGCTCCGCTTTTCACCAGCATGCGAACGAGCAAAGTGATCTTGTAAGCGGCAATACCACCGGAAATACAGATCAGAACATGTTTACCTTCAAGAGCCATTAAATAAGATTTTAAAGTTGAACGAATTTAGCGATTTTTTCGGAAAGCTGATTTACGGTAGTTATACACCTGGCCTTTCGCGGAAACAAAAAACCGCAAAAGAAAATCTTCTGCGGCTTATGGATGTATGCAAAACTTTTGCCTAGTTTTTTTCGTCGGTATTACGGAAGTAGATTTCCCCGTCTAACCATTCCTGAATTGCAATAGAGGTTGGTTTGGGAAGTTTCTCGTAATGTTTGGAAATTTCAATCTGCTCTCTGTTTTCAAAAACCTCTTCCAAAGTTGAATTGTGCACTGCAAATTCATCCAGTTTATTATGAAGCTCCGAGCGGATTTCTGCATTGATCTGCTCTGCTCTTTTCCCCATAATTACGATGGCTTCGTAGATTGAACCCACTTTTTCCTCGATTTTATCTTTGTCGTAAGTTATTGTACTTAGTTCAGCTCTTGAATCTTTTACGCTCATTTTCAGTGAATTATTATATTGATAAGTTTGCAAATATACTGCTTATTTTTTTATCTGGAAAGTTGCTGCCGGCTTGGGTGTTGAAAGTTGCGCACTGTCTCTGCGGATCTGGTTACTTTTCTTTTCAGCTTCTGCCTGGTCTTTTTCCGCGTTTATTTTTGCTTCTTCCACTTTCTGCTTCTCCATAAGTTCTTTCCGCTTTTCGTTAACCTTCGCTTCTACTAGCAGAAAATCTTCTTTTTCCTTGGTAAGTTTATTGCGCAGTTCACCGGCGGTTTTGGCATTGTCGGTTCCCGGCATCTCGCGCTCTACCTGTTTTGTAAAGGCAAGTGCATTTTCTATACGGTCTTTTTTAAGATCATAAATTGAATTCACCGCAAGTTCATACCGCGAACGCAGAATATAATCATAGATTTTTGGGCGCAGTTTGGTGCTGGGAAAATCATCGAGCACATTTTCGAACGCTACATTGGCAGCTTTGTAATCGGCGATCTGATAATATTGTTTCGCATTTTCGTAGGCCTTGAACTCCAGTTTATAAGTCAGTTCATCAATAAGTTCATTGATATTTTTTGACTTTTCAGAATTTGGGTAGTTATTCAGGAAATTCTGCAGTTCATTAATTGCAAGTTCGGTACTTGTTTGATCGAGGTTATAATCCATAGAACCTTCGTAAAAACACAGCGCCGACATATAAGCGGCATCTTCAGCACGCTTGTCCTGCGGGAAAGTGACCGAGAAATTCTTGAACTGATGGCCGGCTAATTTGTAATTTTTATCGTAGTAATTGGCATAAGCAGAATTATAAACCACATTTGGCGCATCATCGGTTCCGGCTACAAGGTTCGAAAGTCTTTCGTACAGACTCAGGGCGTCGGCCCATTTTTTCTTTTCAAATTTTTCGTTCGCAACTTTAAGTATGTAATCCTTGTCTGCACTTTTCAGGGCTAAATCAAGTTGTCTGTTGCAGGCAGACAGGGCGAAAAATGCCAGCAACACTATCAAATATTTTTTCATAAATCTTTTATTGCAGAAAATGGAAATAGGGGTTTCTGCGGTTCAGTCTGCAAAAATATAATATTTTTATCAATAGATTTTTTTTTATGATAGTTTAACTATTAAAATAAAGCTTTTAAGGCAAAAAGCAGGGCAAAGTGCTGCAAAAGACTAAGACGGCTGATAGCCGATGACCGAAAATACAGTGACGAGGAGATTTGCCATTACTTTTTTCTCGGCTTCCTCCAGATATATTTCGTCATCTCCGCCTACAAACAGTTCATAAAAATTTTTATTTCTGATGACAAATAAAGACGAACCCACGATTACCGTAAGAATATCCTCAGGTTTGGGACTGTTTTTGAACGTGCCGGCAGCAATGCCTTTCTTTATTACGTCATCGATCTTCTGGGTAAAAGTGGTATAAAATTCCAGCAGATCATCTTTCAGATGCTCAGTATGGCGCAGTTCCTGGGTGACAAACCCGTGAAAATAATGGTATTTGAAAAGTTGTGTCACCACATATTTTACCAGTTCTTTCATTTGCATTTCGGGTTTACCGTCTTTAATGACTTCTGCAAACTCAGCAAAACTTTCCCGCGTTTTCTGTACCCGGTAGCGATAGAGGTACGACATCATTTTTTCCTTGGAGCCGAAATAGTAGGAAATCATGGCCACATTGATATTGGCGGTGGTGGAAATATCCCGTACAGAAGTGCCTTCGAAGCCTTTTTTAGCGATGAGCTTTTCGGCAACATCTAAAATATGAATCTGCTTTTCGGAAAATTTCTTTTTCATGCGAACTGTATTTGTAGTAAAGTTAAGAAATTTTTAACATCATTTAAAACATTTGTTTAAATAAACACCCGCAATTTTAATTAGTTTTGAAAATGGTTTTTTTCGATTTTCATCACCACACTTTCCCGCATAAGTCTGGAATTTACAATTTGAGTTTTCCCGAAACTCCGGCCGGTCAACAGTTTTCTGCGGGAATTCATCCAAATGAGATTTCAGATGATCTGGATGAAAAGTTTTTGTGGCTAAAAAAAATGAGCGCCCTGCAAAACTGTGTCGCGATTGGTGAATGTGGTCTGGACGGAAGAATTGACACTGCTGACGAGTTTCAGGAAGAAGTTTTCACAAGGCAGATTTCGCTGGCGAGTGATTTAAAAAAACCTTTGATCCTACATTGCGTAAAAAGATTTTCGCGCCTTATTCCACTGTGCCGAACAGCCAGTGTTCCGGTGATCCTGCATGGCTTTAATAAAAAAGAAACTATTGGTCGCGATCTTCTGGAAGCAGGATTTTATTTAAGTTTCGGAAAATCTCTTTTATATGATGTAAATTTGCAGCGTTTTTTAAGCGAAAGTCCGCCGGCCCAAATTTTTCTGGAAACCGATTCGGTGGACATCAGCATAGAAAGTATTTACCACAAAGCTGCGTCACTGAAAAACCTTTCGGTTCGCGACCTTACCGAACAAATTAGACAAAACTTGCAAACGATAAAAATCCCCATTTAATGCAGAAAAACTGGCTGGAAAGAACCGAACTCCTCATCAAAGAAATTGGCACCGAAAAACTGAAGCGAGCCAATTTACTCGTCGTAGGTCTGGGTGGTGTAGGTTCCTTTGCCGCAGAATTTCTGGCGCGTGCCGGGGTAGGAAAAATGACTTTGGTTGATGGCGATATTGTAGACATTACCAATATCAACCGCCAGCTTCCGGCGCTGCACTCCACCATCGGAAAATTAAAGGTGGATGTGGTGGCAGAAAGACTGCGCGATATAAATCCCGGACTGCAGTTAACAACGCTCAGCGAATTCCTGAATCCTGAGCGAATGGAAGAGGTAATCGGTGCTGAAAAGTTCGATTATATTTTAGACTGTATCGACAGTGTGACGCCGAAAATCAGCTTGATCAAAGCCGCAAAACGCAAAAAAATAAAAATTGTAAGCTGCATGGGAGCAGGTGGGAAAATGGATCCTGCCAAAGTCTTGGTGCGCGACATCAGTAAGACGCACAATTGCTACCTTGCAAAACAGGTTCGGAAACGCCTGAAAAAAGACCATATCAACAAAGGAATCCGCTGTGTTTTTTCCAACGAGATCCAGAGCGAAGAAAGTCTGGCCCTAACCGACGGTTCCAACTATAAACGTTCTTTTTACGGAACGATCAGTTTTATTCCGGCTGTTTTCGGACTTTACGCGGCCGCCGAAGTCATTAATTATCTGCTGAAAGATTCTGCAGAATGATTTTTTTCTCACCGCAGGCAGACTTTAAAAAAAAATAAAACTATCATCGTGAACCAAAAATATCCGACCCGCGAAAAACTCAAACAGAAAAAAGAGATCGATTTCCTTTTTTCAAAAGGAAAGTGGCAAACTGTTGGAAATCTGCGCATTATTTCGGTGGATATGACAAAAAAACCTTCGGATGAGATTCAGCTGGACAATCAAAAAGTCGGTGTTTCGGTTTCAAAAAGATATTTTAAAAAAGCGGTGGACCGCAACAGAATCAAAAGACTTTTGCGGGAAACTTACCGCCTCAACAAAGATTTATTTACGGCAAAATTCGGCACAAACTCCTTGTCAATGCTGTTTTGGGTGTCACCGGAAAAGCCAGCCTCCTACAAGGCAGTTGAAGATTACTTCAAAAGTCTCTGCGACGTGCGCAAATAAATCATTTTCAGGTTTATGCACTTATTGTAAATTTGGTTAAGCAACCTATAATTTACGAAAATGTCTGAAACAACTTCTTTTTTGCCTTACGCTCTCAGCGCTTTTATCGGCGTTGGCCTCGCCGCCGCCACCGGCTTCCGCATTTTTTTACCCATGTTCGCAGTAAGTCTTGCTTCGTATATGGGCTGGATTCCAATGAATGAAAGTTTCCACTGGCTCTCGGGTTTGCCTACACTGATCGCCACTGGCATTGCGATGACCGCCGAAATAGCAGCGTATTATATTCCTTTTGTAGACCATCTTCTGGATACGCTTGCTGTTCCGCTCGCTACGGTAGCCGGCTCGGTAATGTTTGCCAGTCAGTTTGCCGACATCGGGACTTTTCCGCAGTGGGCTTTGGCGCTGATCGCAGGAGGAGGTACCGCTGCCGCGATAAGTTCGGGATTTGCGGGGACACGCGCCGCATCTACTGCGACAACAGGCGGTTTGGGAAATTCTGTAGTTGCAACCACTGAAACGGCCGGCGCAGGCATCATGTCATTTTTGGCCCTGGCCGCACCAATTATCGCCTTTGTGGTGGCGGTAATTCTAATTATTGTGGTATTGATTTTAGGTCGAAAACTTTGGCGGAAAGTCAAAACTTTTAAATCTGACCGCCCGGCAAAAATTATCGATGTGGAAGCCGTTGAACGGAAACATCTTGAAAAATAAATGTCCCTCTAAAAATTTCTGCGCATTTCCTTTACGGCCTGAATTTTCTCTTCAAAATAGGCTTTACGCTCCGGATATTTTTCGGTAAGCGTTTCATAACCTCTGATTGCCATGGTGTAAAGTTTCTGATCTACATACAGTTGCGCCAGTGTTTCTGTCATTAAATGAGAAATATTAGAACCCTTTTCTTTAGGTACAAAATCAGATTCTTCTTTCAATTTTGAGATACGCGGCTCCTTTTCAATGAACTTTTCGATGACATTTTCTTTCGTAATTGCGGGTTCCGCAGCAATCTCTTCAGGTTCAGCGGTGGTTTCCCTGCGACCGATCTTGAGCCAGGTTTGCCAGGTATTGATGAATACGGGAACATTGCTTTTATTTTCCTCTTCTTCGGCGTTTTTCGATATACTTTTCGATTCCTGCGCAGAGATTTCCGGAGAAACTGTTTCCGGAGAAACTGTGGATTCACTGCTATTCTGCTTGGTTGCGACACCTGAAGATGCGGGAAATTGAGCCGGCTGATCCACAGCTGACTTTTCGCTAATGCGGTCTTGCTTCTGCAATAATGCGTCCGGCGTGTGAGAATCGAACTGCATAGGTTTCCAGGTCGGGGAGCCAATATTTGCAGTTTCTTCGGCGGCAGATTTTTTTGGAGTATCAGGTTCCGCGGTTTTGCTGTTTTCCGTTAAAGGAGCGGCATTCTGTTGGCTTTCGTCAGCAGTTTTTTCTTCTTTAATGACGTTGAAACTTTGGGTTTCTCCAAAATTCACTCCGAAATTATGAACTGGTTCCTCTTCCTTTGCTTTCTCTTTTTTCGAAGCTTTTACCTTGGCTTCCACTTCGGCAATCAATGCCTGCATCTCAAGTTCCTGCTTGCTCGGTTCAGCTTTTGGAACGGTGTATGTTTCTGTTTTGGCATGCGCCGGTGTAATCTGAACATCGGGCAGAAAGTCGTCTAAACCGTGAAAGCTGATTTTCGCGGATTCGATGGTTGAAGCTTCTTCAGAAATCGCTTCTTCGTTAATGATCTTTTCTTTTGAAAAACTTTCGGCGTCTGCCGTTTCGGTAAATTCCGGTTCTGTATCACTTTTCAGCCCGCGTTCTTCGACGTCCTGTCCAGCGTTTTCATTTGCAGTCGCAGGCGGAACTTTTACTTCCGGCAAAAATTCCTTCACTTCATGAAAGCTTTTTTCTTCGGATTCAATTACCGGCTCTACTTTGTCGATTTCATCCTGATGGATGATTTTTTCTGCAGAAAAAGTTTCGGCATCCGCGGTTTCAGGAAATTTGTCCTCTGCCGGAAAATCGCCGGGCTTTTCGATATTCACCTGTCCGGCAAATATTTCTGGAGATGTAGTTTGCTTAATGTGATTCCCTTCTGTTCTTTCGGTTTCTGTCTGTGGTGCCTCGGTTCTGTTCAGTATATTCTGAGTCACAATTTTTCCGGCTTCCAGCGTGGCTTCCATATCGATGGCATCACTTTGCCTGTCCATGAAGTCCTCTTCGCCTTTAAATAAAATACGGTTGAGCTCGCCATTAATATAAACCGGTTCCGGCGGCGTAACCGGGTTCAGGGCCACATCATTGTACACCTCTTTAACCTGTGTGTTTTCCTCGTTTCCAGCGGATTCATCAGGAATCTCAGTGCGCGGTTCTTCATGGGTTTCCAGTGCATTTTTTTTATTGATGAACTGGTACAGGATTTTTTTATCGGTCGTATAAGCGGCCGTGGTAGAAAGTTCCTGCACATAATTTTCGGAGTCGAAACGGTGAACACCCAGAAGATAAAGCGCCCGAAGACTCTGCATGTAAGGATGCAGCTGCAGTTCGGAACCAAGGATCTGCAAATCCTGTTTCTGTAGAAGTTCGGGGTCTCTTATTAAATCTAAAATTCGTGCATTCATTTTACCAGTTGGCTACAATATCGTTAAAAATTTTATTGATGATTCTTTCATTCACAAGTTTTACCTGCGAGGCTTCGATCACGTTGATATCAAGATCACTGCTGAAAACTGCTTCATCGGAATACGTCCGGTCAAAACTTTTGTCGGGCTCCACCTTGTTTTCGTAATGGACCTTCACCACAATGGTCAACTTATTCTGCGCTGCCTGAATGGTGCCGCCCGGCGCATTTACAGCGCTGGAAATCGTGGTTGGAGAAATCATGTAATCGGTGATCTCACCTTCGATC
Organism: Kaistella palustris DSM 21579; assembly: GCF_000422265.1. Lineage (GTDB taxonomy): Bacteria > Bacteroidota > Bacteroidia > Flavobacteriales > Weeksellaceae > Kaistella > Kaistella palustris. The sequence continues at coordinate 119,042 of NZ_AULL01000012.1, read as the reverse complement.
AAAATGTCAGGATTTTCAGTGGAACCTTTTAAAGTGGTCCGCTGCAGAAACCTGTTCTGGATATCTGTGGAAAACTGCTGCGACAGGTTGGGATTCATCAGGGCAGCGTTATTCGGGAACTCTTTGATCTGAATAGTTTTGGTTTCAGGACTTAGCGATGAACCCGTGAAACTATAACAGGAAACCAGGCTCAAACAAAATAAGTTCAGCAGGAGAATCAGCACAAAACGAAGATTTTTATACTGAAACTGGCTACAAATATGATTGGATCTCTGCATTATTCCTCCAGATTATATTGTTTGATTTTGCGGTAAAGCGTCCGCTGAGAAATTCCCAGCTCATCTGCCGCGCGGTTCCGGCGCCCCTTGTGTTTTTCGAGCGCACGCACGATCAATTCACGCTCGTTGTTCTGCAGAGAAAGTGATTCGGGCTTTGCTTCTTCAATCTCAATATCTTCCACTTCCTCGTAAGGCGAATTTTGACTGTTGATGAGATTCGGGTTTTGCGCGGTTGTATGATTGCCGTTTTCAAAGTACATCAGCGAACCTGGATTGGGATTTTGAGGTTCAGGCGTAAAAACCCTGTTGATCAGACTTTTCTCCTGACTGCTGAGATCACCGTTGCCGCGGTTCTTGATGAGTTCTGAAGTCAAGGATTTCAAATCATTCAGGTCATTGCGCATATCAAAAAGGATTTTGTACATAATATCCCGCTCAGAATGAAATTCATTTGACGAAACACCCTGCCCTTTCTGGATGACAGCCGGCAACTGCGACTGCATGGGAATATATTCGCTCAGTTTCCTGGCGTTGATATTTCTGTTTTGCTCAACTACGGTCATTTGCTCCACAAGATTGCGAAGCTGACGGACATTGCCGGGAAAAGGATAATTTTCAAGATAATTGATCGCATCGTCATTTAAGATCAGTTCAGGCATTCTGTATTTTTCGGCAAAATCGATGGCAAACTTTCGGAACAGCAAATGAATATCGCCCTTTCTTTCCCTTAGCGCAGGCATGTCTATCTGCACCGTATTAAGCCTGTAATAGAGGTCTTCGCGGAATCTTCCGTCGTTAATGGCGTTCAGCATATTCACATTGGTAGCCGCTACAATACGGACATTTGTTTTCTGAATCTGCGATGAACCGACCTTCATAAACTCACCGCTCTCCAAAACGCGAAGCAGGCGGACCTGTGTCTGAAGCGGCAATTCACCCACTTCATCTAAAAATATAGTTCCACCGTCAGCGACTTCAAAATAGCCTTTGCGGGTGGAGGTTGCACCGGTAAATGCGCCTTTTTCATGCCCAAAAAGTTCCGAATCAATCGTACCTTCGGGAATGGCGCCACAGTTCACCACAATATAGGGCTGATGTTTCCGACGGGATTCCGCGTGGATTATTTTCGGTATAAATTCTTTCCCCACACCGCTTTCGCCCATCACAAGAACAGAAATATCTGTGGGCGAAACCTGCACGGCTTTCTCCAGCGCGCGGTTCAGCGCGGGATAATTGCCGATGATCCCGTAACGTGTTTTTATAGATTGTAAATCTGCCATTTTCGAATTCTTATTTATTTAAAGATGAGGGAAATCCAGTCTTCAATTTCTTTTGTCGATACTAATTTCAATAGCAAGTTTATTAAATTTAGCTCTTTCAAAAAAACAGGTAACCGGCAATAAAAAATGAAATCATTAAGAAAAACTTAAATTCCACAAAAAAATAAAACCAGCTGATAAGCTAAAAGTGTCCTGATTTAATTCTTAACCATTGACCGCGGCCTGGTTCAGAATTCCCTGTTTTTCCTGCACGGTTTCGGCTAACAGGGTTCCCTGCGTATTTCCATATACATAAACCGTCACCAAATCACCGAGTTTCTGACCTTCGATCTTGTCGAAAACACAAACTGCATTCTGCGAATTTCTGCCTTTCCACTGGTTTTCATCTTTTCTTGAAGTTCCTTCAATTAAAACTTCATGTGCACGGCCGACGTAGCCCTGCATTCTCTTGCGGGAGAGTTCGCCCTGCAGCGCAATAACTTCTGCGAGTCTTCTTTGCTTTACCTCAGCTGGCACATCGTCTTCCATCTTGCGGTGCGCGGGTGTTCCGGGCCTTTCGGAATAAGCAAACATATAACCGTAATCGTATTCCACCTCTTTCATCAGCGATAATGTAAGTTGGTGATCTTCTTCGGTTTCGCCGCAAAAGCCGATGATCATATCCTGAGAAAAGGAAATTTCGGGAACGATTTCTTTTGCGCTTTTTATTAAATGGAGATATTCGGCACGTGTGTGTTGGCGGTTCATTTTCTCCAGCATTCGGTCCGAACCACTTTGTACCGGCAGGTGAACATATTTGCAGATATTGTGGTGCTTCGCCATCACCCGGAAAACATCGGTCGTCATATCATGCGGGTTGGAAGTTGAAAAGCGAATTCTCATTTGTGGAACCACTTCTGCAACCATATCTAAAAGCTGCGCAAAATTTACCGCCGTAAGTTGCTGCATTTCAGTGGCATTTTTAAAATCTTTTTTCGGACCGCCACCATACCACAAATAGGAATCTACGTTTTGGCCGAGTAAGGTGATTTCCTTGTAACCGCTGTTCCACAGGTTTTTACATTCCTCTAAAATCGAATGCGGATCGCGGCTTCGCTCGCGGCCGCGTGTGAAAGGAACCACACAAAAAGTGCACATATTGTCGCAACCACGCGTGATGGTTACAAATGCCGTAACACCGTTTCCGCCCAAACGCACGGGATTAATGTCGGCATAGGTTTCATCTTTGGAAAGTATGACGTTGATCGCATCTCTTCCGCCATCAGTTTCTTTCAGAAGGTTGGGTAAATCCCTATACGCATCGGGACCAACAACGAGATCGACTAACTGCTCCTCTTCCAGAAACTTGGTTTTCAGGCGCTCGGCCATACAGCCCAGAACGCCCACGGTAAGATTGGGTTTTTGTTTCTTTAAATTTTTGAACTGCGAAAGCCGCATGCGCACAGTCTGTTCTGCTTTTTCACGGATCGAGCAAGTATTCAGCAGGATCAGATCCGCTTCCTCCACTTTCACCGTTGTGTTATAACCCTGCTCGTTCAGAATCGAAGCCACGATTTCTGAATCGGAAAAGTTCATCTGGCAACCATAACTTTCTAAAAAAAGTTTTTTAGAATTGGTGGGCTTTTCAGCAATCGAAAACGCTTCACCCTGCTTTGTTTCGTCTATATATTTATCCTGCACTGTTGTGGTATTTAAGAGTTTAAGGAATATTTTTCCACCGCTTCAGAAGTTTGACCGGCGGATGGAACTTCATTAAACCTGAAAGTTTAGGCTGCAAATATACAAAATTTATATGCCAGAATGGCAGAATAAGCTCAGGTTAAAAGTATTGAGAAAGTTAAAATTATGGTAGGTAATCCGAAATCCAATCGCTACAAATTTTAACTGGCACGTTAGTCGGTAACGGCGTTCAGTGTTATCCGGTGTGTAAAATCAACAGATTTTCCGTTGATCGTGGCGGGAGTCCACCTTTTTGCTGTACTTTTAATGCCGTTTGCAATGCGTTTATCAAACTCGTCGGAACCCGAGGATTTAATGAAGATGACATCCCTGATCTGGGAGTTCTTCGTGATCACAAAATCGACGATCACATCGAACCGGTCGTCCCAGCTGAAACCACGCAAATCGGTTCTGTTTGCAATCGCCTGTCGAAATTCCTGGATGCCGTTGTTTTTAAATTTACCATATCCGGGGAATTTTACATCGGGAGTATAACCTTCGCGGTAATTCCCGAAAAGATCGGCAGGATATATAAGGAACATGGCAACTGCCGGCTGTTTAAAACCGTCCACCGTGGCGGCATTCCAATTTTGCTGATGCCGCGCTACTTCGCGCGCGAGGTCATGCGCACATTGATTTTGCGACACGTTTTTCACATTATGATCTTTTATAAAATTGATGGAACCATCGGGATTGATCAAAACCGAAAACTGGTAAAACTCGTCGGGATCAGAACATGGCTTTAGATTCTGTTCATTAATGATGCGGTGAAAGTCGCTGTAATAACCTTCATATCCGCCAAGGTAAGGCACTTGGTAGCGCGGAAAACTGTTCAGTATCTGACCGTTAACGGCCATGGAAATCATCATTAATAAAAAACCCAAAGGTCTTTTAAACGCACAAAAAGATTTTATATCAGTCATGATCATATACCTCTGTATTAAAATTGATTTTGTAAATAACAAACGACTGTGCAGGCTTGCCCTGTTTGTAAGCAGGTTCCCAATTTTTATGGGGTTTCTTCAGAACATAATTCAGATCGTCCATCAGGAGTTTGTAGTTTTTTACTTTTGGTTCTACGTCGATGATCTTTGCCTTGCCGGTTTCATCAACGAAAAGCGAAAAAGTTAAATCACCATAAACCACGTAATTCTGGTCAACTGCAAAACTCAGGGCACGCTAAAACTCCCTGTGAAGTTTAGTTTCGCCCGGTTTATAATATGCGGTCTTATCAGTTTCGTCAACCGGCGAATCCACAGACTGAGAATAGTGAACGACGGCAGTAAGAAAAAATATAAAAAGTAAAATTCTCTTCATCAAATAATGTTTAGAGTTAATCTGCAGACAGACTGAAGGGTAAAACAAACCGCCATTTTACAGCAATGCCATGAATTTTCTGCGGTGTCCATTTTGTTTTTACTGCGCGGACTGAAGATAGAATCATGTCGTCATACGCCTGAAGGCCAGAACTTTTTTCGAGTTCGATATTTTGCATTTCCCCATCTTCATTAAGGACAAAACGCACGCGGCTCACCACAGGTGCCGAACCCTTTACAAAAAAACCTGAGGGATCTGCCCTTTTCATCACTTCACGCCGGAAATCCCGAATTCCCGTTTTAAACTTTGCGGGTTCTATAAATTTATCAGCCGAATACCCTTCCTTAAAATTAGAAAAAAAAGCGTGCGGAAAAATAATATACGAAGTTTTGGCCGTCACCGCCTTACCCGCAATATGAGCAGGAATCCAACCTGTCATTTCGGGGAGAACCTGATCAGCAAGTAAAGCTGCGCATCTGTTTTTATCGCCCGATGTATTATCAGAGAAAAAGTGGCTGGCAGAGCCATTTTCATTGATGACCACATTTGCTACCACAAGTTCCTGGGCATTTTCACAAGGCTGTAATTTTTTATTAAGGAGCACTTTCTGAAAATCTTTGTAAAACCCTTCTTCACCACCCAGATAACTGTACTGATCACGCGGAAAAAAGGCTGGCTTCTGGGCGCTTAATAAACTTGAGCAAATCAGGAACAGATAGAAATACCGCATACTTTTTTTTCTTTAAAACTAAAAAACTTTGCAGTCTCCCACAAAGTTTTCCTTGTATTATAATTATGTGCGTCCTTTAGGTATGGATAAACAGGAATGATTACATATCCGCACTTTCTGTCTCAAAATTCAATTGTACGCGGATTTTGGAATCCACCGGAATATTGTTGCATTTTGAGGGCGTCCAGGTTTTTTTCTGAATTTTTCCAAAAGCATATTTCAGATCGCGCAAAAACATGCCGCTGTTTTCAACTTTTGGGGTAATATCCAGTTTGGTGATCTTTCCTTCTTTACTAATGTTGATATTCATATAGAAAGGGCCGTTGACCACATACACCTCCTTATCAACATACGCCGAAATATACATGAAAAGTTCTTTTTTAAACTCCGCATCGCCGCCGGGGAACTGCGCTCTAACAAACTGCATATCATCAGTGCAACCGGGAACTTTGTAGTAATCGAAAGGTTTCTTAATGTCGACACGGAAGAAATTCTTGCTGGTCTCTGAGTAGAAAAAGCCTTCCTGCTGGTCCTCGATATCCTGAGCACGGAAGAAAACTGATCCGAAGATCACTAGGAAAAACAATCTTTTCATAAATAAATTAAAAAGTAAAATTACGAAAAAGCCACTGATAAAAACGAGTGCAAAAAAGTGACTTTTACAACACTTCGATCTGGTTTCTCAAAAGATCTTCAAATTCATCGCGGGTTCTGATCAAATGTGCTTTACCGTCCAGAAACAGAACTTCTGCAGGCTTCAGTCTGGAGTTAAAGTTGGAACTCATTTCAAAACCGTAGGCACCGGCATTTCGGAAGACCAGAATATCGCCTTCGCGCACCTCATGCAGTTTTCTGTCCCAAGCAAAAGTGTCGGTCTCGCAAATATTTCCCACCACGGTGTAGATCCGCTCGGCACCTTTTGGGTTCGAAAGATTTTCGATAATGTGATAAGAATCATAAAACATAGGGCGGATCAGGTGATTGAAACCCGAGTTGATACCCGCAAAAACTGTAGCTGTAGTCTGTTTGATGACATTGGTTTTCACCAGAAAATGGCCGCTTTTGCTTACCAGGAATTTGCCGGGTTCAAACCAGAGTTCGAACTTCTTTCCGGAACTTTTAGAAAAATCTGAAACGGCCTGCTCTACTTTTTTGCCCAAAACTTTTACGTCGGTTTCCAGATCGCTTTCCTGGTAAGGAACCTTGAAACCGCTGCCCATATCCAGGTATTTAAGGTTCGGGAAATGCTCCGCGAGTTCGAACATGATATCGAGTCCCTGCAGAAAAACATCGGGATCTTTGATCTCACTGCCGGTGTGCATGTGAAGGCCTTCCACATTGAGGTTCGTGGTTTTCATTACTCTTTCAATATGCCGAAGCTGATGGATAGAGATGCCAAATTTGGAATCGATATGACCGGTAGAAATCTTATAATTACCACCTGCAAAAATATGCGGATTGATGCGGACAAAAATAGGGTAAGAATCTCCGTACTTGTTCCCGAACTGCTCCAGAATAGAAATATTGTCGATGTTAATGTGAACTTTCAGCGACATGGCTTCCTCAATCTCAACCAAATCCACACAGTTTGGCGTAAAGAGAATCTTTTTGGGCTCAAAACCTGCTCTCAGGCCCAGCTTCACTTCATTGATGGAAACACAGTCCAGATTGCCGCCGAGCTGGTTTACATATTTTAAAATATTAATGTTCGAAAGCGCTTTACATGCATAGAAAAACCGTGTGCTCCTGTGGAACGAGGAAGTGAGTTTTTCATATTGTGTTTTAATGGAATCTGCATCATACACATAAGTCGGCGTGCCGTACTGCGCGGCGATTTTCAGTAAATCTTTATTGGTCATCGAAGGAATAATGTTAGTTAAGTTTGAACTTTTGTGTCAGCGAAAACCGATAAGACAGCTCACGCCTTTCACCCGAAAAAGTTCAGTTTAGAAAGTGCAAATTTATAATTTTTCAGTATATAATTACTGCGGAAGTGGCTGTATATCAAAATCACCACGCAACAACGATAACGCCAGATCATTTTGAAGGTATGAGGCGCAGCTTTTCAGATCGATTTTAATCTTGTTAAGTTTCTCCTGAGAGTTGATCTGGGTATGAAGTTCATAAAACCCGTAAGAAGTGAGCGTGCCGTTTTGCAGAATTAAAAAGGATTTTTCGCCTAAAGTCCGTCCGGTCGAAAGCCACAGTTCATTCCTGTTCTTAAGGCTGATCACAGTTGTTAATTTCTCAAGGGTATCGAGATGCGGCTGTGTCTTTATAAAACTGATCGCCTTCAGGCCCTGTGTAAATGAGCTGAATTTAATAAGCGGCTTATCCGACAGCAGGTTTACTTTTTCGACCCTGAATTTATCTTTGTGGAAATAAAGACCATACGGCAGATGATAGCGCTTGTCCAGGCCTTTGGTCTTCATCATGAGTTTGGCCAGAATGTCATTTCCGGTAAGTTCGTAACTGATGTGTTCAGTTTCCTGCTGGATCTGCTGCCAGCGTTTTGATTTTGAATTGAAAACACTTTTCGCAAACTTACTCAGGTCTTCCACAAAATCATGGTAAATGATTTTTCCCGCGGCGTTTTGAAAATATATGATTCCTCGCTCAAACGGCAGATCGCGGGTGACGTTCCGAACTTTGTTCAAATACGTCTTGGCATTGCTTTCCTGGTGGTGCTGCTGTATAATCTCAGAATCCTGGTCCTTGATCATCAGCAGTTTGAAGAGTTCCAGTGTGGCTTTGGCATCGCCACCTGCCCGGTGTTGGTCCACAAGCGGAATACCGAGCGATTTTACCAGTTTTCCGAGCGAGTAACTTTCAGCTTCAGGAAGAAGTTTTTTGGCTAATGGAATCGTATCCAGCGTATTGATGGTGAACTCATAACCCAGTCTCTTGAACTCCTGTCGCAGCATCCGGTAATCAAAATCGATATTATGGCCGACCAGAGTGGTGCCTTCCGTAATTTCTACAACGCGCTTTGCAATTTCGTGAAAACGCGGCGCGGTCCGCACCATTTTTGGTGAAATGTTAGTGAGTTTCTGCACAAACTGGGTGATTTCGCTGTCCGGATTTACCAGCGAGCTGAACTGGTCTACAATTTCGTGACCGTCATATTTATATATCGCAATTTCTATAATGCTCTCTTTTCTGAATCCGGCACCATTACTTTCTATATCTATTACTGCATACATCCGTCCTGCTTTTACTAACAATAATCTGCTCTTATCTTCGGCCTCCCAAACCAAACATTCCCAAAACAAACTTCGCTCCTTCCCTGGCCAGGGTGGTGGTAAAAGTTCTGCCGGCGCGGGATTTCATCACCGATTCGAAAACGCCGGGCTCCGGCTTTACGGCTCTTGACTTTTGGGTAGGCGGCGCGGCCTGCACTGCAGACTCCATTCTTTTGGTCAGCATTTCGAAGGCCGAATCCTTGTTCATGGGCTGTTCATATTTTGCAACCAGCGCTGACCTGGAAGTAAGGTCGGCAACCTCAGCCTCATTCAACACATCCATACGCGATTCCGGCGAGATCAAGTAAGTGTGAACAAGCGGCGTGGGAATGCCGCGCTCATCCAAAGCGGTGATGAAGGCTTCGCCAATGCCCAGGTTCTGAATAAGTTCACCTGCATTATAATATTCGGTCAGCGGATAATTTTCCACCGCTTTGGAAATTTCTTTCCGGTCTTTGGCTGTAAATCCTCGCAGCGCATGCTGAATTTTCAGGCCCAACTGCGACAATATATTTTCGGGAACATCGCCCGGAATCTGAGTGATAAAATAAATACCCACACCTTTCGACCGAATCAGTTTCACCATGGTTTCGATCTGACTGACAAGCGCTTTGGAAGCTTCATTGAAGATCAGATGCGCCTCATCAATAAACAGCACGAGTTTGGGTTTTCCGGAATCGCCTTCCTCAGGAAAAGTCATATAGATTTCAGCAAATAACGAAAGCATGAAAGTTGAAAACAGCTGCGGTTTACTCTGGATATTTCCTACGCGCAGGATATTCACTACGCCTTTACCGTCGCGCGTTTGCAGCAAATCGTGTACATCAAAACTCGGTTCGCCGAAAAACTGCGCCGCTCCCTGCTGTTCCAGCGCCACGATTGACCGCAGGATTGCTCCTAAAGACGCCGGCGCAATAGAGCCGTAATTGTCGGCGAGTTCTTTTTTCCCATCGGCATTGTCGGTGACATATTGCAGCACTTTTTTCAGATCATCAAGATCGATGAGCGGCAGGCCTTTGTCATCGCAGTATTTAAAAACAATCGAAATAATGCTTTGCTGCGTGTCGTTTAATTCCAAAATTTTTGAAAGAAGTATCGGCCCAAATTCGGTGACCGTGGCTCTCAGTTTTACACCTTTTTCACCGGAAATGGTCATGAGCTCCACCGGAAAAGATTGCGCAGAATATTCTAAAAGCGTTTTCGCGTATCGCTCCTTAATGATGGCATTCTCACTGCCCGGCTCCGCAATACCGGAAAAGTCACCTTTGATATCCAGCACCAGCGATGGAATGCCGGCATGCGAAAGTTGCTCGGCAAATACCTGCAATGTCTTGGTTTTTCCTGTACCTGTAGCACCGGCGATCAAACCGTGGCGGTTAATCGTTTTTAAAGGAATTGCAACATTCACCTCGGTTACAACTTCACCGCCGAGCATTCCTTTTCCAAGGGTAATAGCTTCGCCTTTTGCAGCGTAGCGACCTGTAAGTTCCTGTATGAATTTCGCCTGATCAGCCATTGTTTTAAAGTTTTAAGGCATTAAAGATAAAAAATAAATTCACGTAAAATTTAGTAGCGCATTGATTCTAAAAGTAATGATGAATATCATTTTCAATAAAGACGAAAATGTCTTAATTTTGCTTCAGCAATGAAACTCATTATATCACTACTTTTTTCGGCAGTCATCTTCGCCGCAAGTTTTCAAAACTCGCTGTTTATGATCGATTACCAGATTAACCGGGACTATTACGAGATTCACTGTATCAACAAGGCAAAATCCAGTCTGGAATGCCACGGTAAATGCCAGATGAAAAAAGAAAGTGAGCGCTCATCCAATGCCATGTCACTAGTTAAATATTCTTTTGAATTTAATATTTTGCCGGGCCAGCCTTTTGATTTTCCACTGAAATCAGCACCTGCATTTATTTTTAAAAGTATTCCCGCGGATTTGCAGGCTCCTTTTTTTAAGGAAGCTTTTGAAAAAGTTCTGCCGCATCCGCCGCAGTTTTCACTACGCTCTTTTGCCTGAATTATTTCTAAAATTCCGGCCTTGCCATTTTTATCATAAGCTGACTCCGGTTGAGGCGTGCTTTGCATTTGCCTGAATGTTTTTCTGACCTCTCAGTTTCAGTTTATCAAAAAAACTTCTTCGCAATATTTCCTTTAAAATTTAAAAAAATGAAAAATTTATTCAAATCCATATTTGTGTTATTCATAGTGTCTTTAACTGTCTTGTCGTGCAGCAGAACTTCAGATGAACCTGTAATGCCTGCAAATGAGCTTCAGGACCTCGTGAAAATAAAAGAAATCTCAAACGACACGCATATTATCGAGCTTTATTCCGCGACCGGAACAACCGTTCTGGGTTATAACGACCTGAAAATGAGAATAAAAAACAAAGCTACCAATCAGTATGAAAAGAACGCTTCGGTTTCCTGGATGCCACTGATGCACATGGCAATGATGGCGCACGCCGCACCAAGATCGGCTGTGACCAAAATAACACCCGACGGCACGCTCTATACCGGCTATATCGTTTTCCAGATGCCGCAAAACGCTTCCGAATACTGGGACCTTAAAATTGATTATACCATAAACGGAACCGCATACAGCGTGACCTCAACAGTAGATGTGCCGGCAAGCACGAAAACAAAAGTGACTTCCTTTTTGGGTACAGACAATGTAAAATACGTGATGGCTTTTATCGAACCCAAAACTCCCAAAGTAGCAATAAATGATCTTTCTGTTGGCGTCTGGAAAATGGAGGATATGATGAACTTTTCTGTTGTTGATGGCTACACGGTAAAAGTAGATCCAAGGATGACCGGCATGGGCAACCATACCTCGCCAAATAATGTCGACGCCAAACAGACCGCTGCGGGACAGTTTTATAAAGGTAAACTTTCGCTCACCATGACCGGCTACTGGAAAATAAACCTTCAGCTTCAAAAACCTGATGGCACAATCGTGAAAGGCGAAGAAGTAACAGCCGCAAACCCCGAAAGCAGCCTTTATTTTGATTTTGAATTTTAAGCTTTCATTTCTCCGCCACTTATTCCACTTTAATGTGGCGGAGCTTTGCTAAAAATAGCACCTCAACATTAGTATTTACCAGCGCTCATCATCATGCAAAAACTAACAGTCTTATTTTTCTTCGTCTTCTTTTTTTCTAAAGGTTTCGCGCAGGATTCACTGCAGTCACACCATATACAGGAAGTGATCGTCATCGGCACAACCAAGGTTTCTGCGAAAGAAGCCAAACCCTTAAGTTCCATTGATGAATATCTGCAGAAGTCTGCAAAAATAGATATGATCAAGCGCGGAGCCTATGCCTGGGAACCGCTGATCAACAATATGCCAACGGAGCGCACGCTGGTTACCATTGATGGCATGCGGATCTTCGGCGCGTGTACCGATAAGATGGATCCCGTCACTTCTTACATTGAGGTTTCCAACCTGTCCGAAGCTGTGATCAGTTCCGGTCAGCAGGGTTCTTCCCACGGCAGTACGATTGGTGGAGCAATCGACCTGAAAAGACCTCAACCTTTTTTCGGTCCCGAAAAATGGAACTTCAATATCAGTTCGGGTTTTGAATCGGTGAATCAACAGAAAATCTTTGGTGCCGGCACAACCTTCAAAAATGAAAGTTTCTACACGGATGTTAATTTTATGAGCCGCGATGCGGAAAACTATATGGCCAGAAACCATACCGAAATTCCGTTTTCCCAATTTAAAAAAATCAATCTCTCAGGCATTTCCGGTTTTAAATTTGGCGGTAATAAAATTCTGGAAGGTTCACTGATTTACGATAAAGCCACAGATGTCGGTTATCCCGCGCTGCCGATGGATGTTTCACTGGCTGAAGCGCTGATCACTTCACTGAAATTCCAGGTCCTGCCACAAAACAGCTCAATTCACAGCTGGGAAACAAAAGTTTATTATAATTCCGTCACCCACCGAATGGATGACACCAAAAGACCCGCAGTACCCATTCACATGGATATGCCGGGCTGGAGCACCACTGCCGGTTATTATTCTCAGTTAAAAATGGGTTTTGCTGACCATCATTTCCTTGCAAACCTCAGTGGATATTACAATAAATCTACCGCCGAAATGACGATGTATCCCACAGATATTTCCGAGCCGCTGATGTTCATGTACACCTGGCCAAAAGTCCAGACCTTTTATCAGGGCCTGTATCTGGAAGATCATTTTTTGCTGAATGAAAATTCTGAACTTAAATTCTCGGCTTCCGTAGGTTTTCACCGCAATAATGTGGAAAGTGATTTTGGTCTGAGCAGTCTGCAGATCTTCTATCCCGAAATGACCTCCGACAAAAATCGCATTTTAAAGAACTTTGCCGCCAATTTCCGGTTTGCCAAGAATATCTGGGAATTCGGTTTAGGCGCGGGTTATGGAGACCGCGCACCGTCGGTTTCTGAAGGATATGGTTTTTATCTTTTCAACAGTTTCGAGAAATATGATTACATCGGTAATCCAGATCTAAAAAATGAAAGCTCGCTGGAAGCCAACGCATTTATGGGCATTAAAAAAGAAAATGTTGCCTCTAAAATTTCACTCTCGTATTTTCACATATCAAACTATATTGTGGGCGAAATCCTGCCTGGTCTGGCACCCATGACCATTGGCGCCAGCGGCGTGAAAAAATACGGTGCGCTGGATTTCGCTGACATCCTCAATATCAGCTGGACTTCGGACGTAAAGCTCTTTCCGTTTCTCAAATGGAACACCCAACTGGTGTACAGCCGAGGTCGGGATTTCGAAAAAAATAATCTGCCGTTTATGAGTCCGTTCAGTTATAGCTCATCCTTACGTTACATTCAAAACAAATTCAGCGCAGAAATTTCTGCCAAGGGAAATGCCGGACACCGTGACTTTGCAGCGAATTATGGTGAAACAGAAACTCCTGCCTATACGCTTGCCAATGGAAGTATCGGTTACATTTTCAATTTCTCCGGTGCAAAAATACTTGCGAAAGCGGGCATAGAAAATATCTTTGATAAATATTACACGACATACTCTGACTGGAATAAAATACCGCGGCCAGGCCGCAACTTTTTTCTGAATCTCAATATTAATTTTTAAAACTCTTCAATACAGACCGAAACTGCCGTACAAACTTCCTAATCTAAATTTCACTAAATTTGTTAAAGGTTAAAAGTGGAAACAGGAAACCGCTGGCAGCTTATAAAAGTTCAATCCTTCAGTGATGACTGAGTGATTAAATTTTCACTTTTTTTAACTTTAAAATCAGAAACATATGACCTGAAAATTACAGGTTAATATCTCAAATTTATTCGGATGATGGAATTACTGGGCTACTTTTCTGCAGTTATAATTGGACTTGTGATGGGGCTGATCGGTGGCGGCGGCAGTATTTTAAGCGTCCCTATTTTTGTATATGTATTTGGCTTTGATGCCGTTACAGCCACCGCCTTGTCCCTTTTTGTGGTTGGTGTTACAAGTATTGTAGGAACTGCAGGATTCATCAAACAGAAACAGATCGATTTCCGTACTGCATTTACTTTTGGTTTGCCTTCAATTTTGGGTGTCCTGTTTTCGCGCCGGTTGGTTTTGCCGCATTTGCCACACTACATCATTAACCGCTGGGGAATTACGCTGACAAAAGATATGTTTCTTTTACTGCTTTTTTCTGTGTTAATGATCATCGCTTCATATAAAATGATCCGGAAAACCGAGCGCCCGCGCGCGCAGAAAGAACCCGGACACAACTACACAATTCTGATCTCACAGGGCCTTTTGGTCGGAATAGTTACAGGACTGATCGGTGCCGGCGGGGGTTTCCTCATAGTGCCTGCACTTGTGATGCTGCTTGGATTAAGCATGAAAAGAGCGGTCGCCACTTCCCTCTTTATCATAGCGATGAACACGTCGATCGGATTTTTGAGTACCATGAAAATGGTAAAACATGACTGGAATTTCCTGTTGGTTTTCAGCGCGCTATCCGTAGTAGGAATATTTTTGGGCCTTCGAATTTCCAAAAAAATGGATGGCCGAAAACTAAAGCCGCTTTTCGGTTATATCGTGCTGGCAATGGGAATTTTTATCATCATTAAGGAAGTTTTCTTAAAACAACAATATTAAATATGAAAAACGTATGTCTTGCACTGATCACAGTGTTTCTGCTGAACTCCTGCAAAAAAACCGATCCAGAAACTGCTACTGAAGTTTCCACTTCATCCACCGAAGTAAGCCAGACTCAGAAGCCGGTGCAAATGGTCAACAGCGCCGGTGAAGAAATTACAGTGACTTATTTCGCCGAAGGTCCGCAGGTCGCGGTAAAAATCCAGAAAGCAGGTCAGCCGGAAGAAAAACTTTCTGCAAAAACTACGAGTTCCAACGGGAATCCTGTGTTTACAAACGATAATTATATGTGGGAAATTACGCAGGAGGGAAAAGGTGGCAGACTTTCTGATAAAGATGGGAACGGCAGCGAATATAAAGAGCCGTAAATTACGTGACCTTCCATAAGGAACGCATTAGCTTCTGCAGGCCAGAAGAAATCATTAAAAAAAATTAAAATGAAAGTAGAACAGATTTATACCGGATGTCTCGCACAGGGCGCATACTACATCGTCTCTGAAAATGAGGCAGCGATCATTGATCCACTGAGGGAAACTAAACCCTATATTGACAGGCTGGAAAAAGATAATGTAAAACTCAAATATATTTTTGAGACGCATTTTCACGCAGATTTTGTGTCCGGACATTTGGATCTTTCCCAGAAAACCGGTGCACCAATTGTGTACGGACCAACTGCAGAACCGGATTTCGAAGCGGTTATCGCCGAAGATAATCAGATCTTCGAGATCGGTAAAGTAAAAATAAAAGTACTGCATACACCTGGACATACCTTGGAAAGTTCCACCTATCTCCTCATTGATGAAGACGGAAAGGAAACGGCTATATTTTCCGGCGACACCTTGTTTCTGGGTGATGTCGGCAGACCGGATCTCGCACAGCAGGCCGCGCACATGACGCAGCAGGAACTTGCAGGTTTGCTCTACGAAAGTCTGCAAAACAAAATTATGCCACTACCCGATGAAATTACAGTATATCCCGCACACGGCGCAGGTTCGGCTTGTGGAAAAAATATGCAGAAAGAAACGGTAGACACGCTCGGAAATCAGAAAAAAACAAACTATGCCCTTAATCAGCCCAATAAAGAATCATTTGTAAAAGAAGTTCTGGATGGTCTGGCGGCACCGCCGAAATATTTCGGAATGAATGTTGCGATGAATAAAGGCGGTTACACTAATTTCGACGAGGTTTTGGCAAAAGGAAATACCGCAGTTTCAATTGAGGACTTTGAAAATTTGGCGGAACAGTCGGGTGCACTCATTTTGGATACGAGAGGCGCTGACGAATTTTCGAAAGGTTATATTCCCAATTCCATCAATATTGGTCTGAAAGGTGATTTTGCTCCATGGGTCGGCACCATGATCGTAGATGTAGCACAACCGATCTTACTCGTCGCTGATGCAGGGACTGAGGAAGAAGTGATTACAAGACTGTCTCGCGTCGGTTTTGACCATGTGATCGGATTTCTGAAAGGTGGATTTGAAAGCTGGAAAACGGCCGGAAAAGAAACAGATAAAGTGAACAGAATCTCAGCGGAAGATTTTGCGGCCCAATATAAACCTCATTCAAAAGTAATCGACGTGCGGAAAGAATCTGAATATGCGGCGGAACATGTGAATGAAGCTTTTCAAAAACCTTTGGCCAACATCAATGAATGGATCGGAGATCTTGATGCCAACGAACATTTTTTCGTGCATTGTGCAGGCGGGTACAGAAGTATGATCGCGGCCAGCATCTTGAATTCCAGGGGTATCAGGAATTTTAGTGAGGTGGAAGGCGGTTTTAAGAAAATTAAAGAAACAGCAGTACCGACAAGTGACTTTATGTGCCAGACGAAAATTTAAAAAATGAAAACAGTTAAAAATTATTTGAAGTTTGCAGCCATCGCCGCGTTTGCGGTTTCGTGTACCAGCGCAGTTCCCATGGTTCAAAGTCCACGCGCCGATATGAAGGAAATCGTCGTAAGTCCGGAAACTACGTTGGTCGACGTGCGGATTCCTGAACAGTTTAACGAGAAAACCGCAGCCGGAGCCATCAACATTCCATTGGCTGCACTTAGTGAAAATATTGATTTTCTGAAAAAGCAGAAGCAGGTG
Source organism: Kaistella palustris DSM 21579 (assembly GCF_000422265.1). Classification (GTDB taxonomy): domain Bacteria; phylum Bacteroidota; class Bacteroidia; order Flavobacteriales; family Weeksellaceae; genus Kaistella; species Kaistella palustris. The sequence continues at coordinate 102,260 of NZ_AULL01000012.1, read as the reverse complement.
GTCATCTTCTGCAATAGCGGAAAACAGGCAGGAGAAGCATTTGAAATCCTGAAGAAAAACGGCGTAGAAAATGTGTACAACGCTAAAACCCTTAAAAATGTAGAAGCCATTAAAAACGAAAAATAATGAATATACTTGAAAATATAACATTCAGTACCGAAAAGCCCAATGTGGTTTATATCCGAAAAAGCGATAAAGTAAAATACATCTGCATTTCTTTGGGGAAAGATGCGGTCCTTAAGAAACACCGCGCGCCAAATCCTGCTACGCTTTTGGTTTTAGAGGGCGAAATTAGATTTTTGATCGACGGTCGGGAACTTCATTTCAAGCGTTTGGATACCTATGAAATTCCTGTAAATGTAGAACACGAAGTCATCGGCGTTACAGATAAAAACCTGTTTACAGTCGTGCATGAACTTGTAGCTCCGAAAGAAAGCTAAGATATTTGCTGAAAAAGATATGGGATCTGAGTACATTACGAAAGTAATTCAGTAACTTATAAATAAAAAAATGTTACAGTTTATAAAGAAAAACAGGCTGGGTTTGCTCGGAATCTTAGCGGGCGGCATAGCAGGATTTTGCTACTATTACTTTATCGGCTGCGAAACGGGAAGCTGCGCGATTACCTCCAAGCCGCTAAACTCCTCGGTTTATGGGATGGTAATGGGTTATCTGGTTCTCTCAATGTTTCAGACATCAAAAACTGCTGATCATGTTTGAAGCCGTAAAAAAAATATTTGGACTCAGTACGGTGGATTTTAAATCCCTGGTAGAAAATGGTGCCCAAATAATTGATGTAAGAACGCCTGCAGAATTTAGTGGCGGTCACGTTGGAAATTCTAAAAATATACCCCTGCAGAATCTTGGTTCTGAACTGAACAAACTCGACAAGAAAAAGCCAGTGATCACCTGCTGTGCCAGTGGAATGCGCAGCGCCTCTGCGAAGGCAATTTTGAAACAGAAAGGTTTTGAAGCGTACAATGGCGGCGGCTGGAATGCTCTGCAGAATAAATTGAAATAATGGAAAAGTTTATAAAAAATTGGAATTTAAGAAGGATCATTTATCTGGTCGGTGGCATTTTCTTTGTTCTTATCGCAGTAAATGACAGAACCTGGTGGCTGATTCCTTTCGGTCTATATTTTGTCGCGATGGGGATTTTCCGCTTTGGCTGTGCTTCAGGCAACTGCGAAGTTCCGTTTAAGAATGATCCTAAAATTAATGAGTAAAGTGAAAAACTTTACAGTAAAATTGATGTTATGTCTCAAAAGTTTCAGGAGCTTATAAACTCCGAACGCCCGGTTTTAATAGATTTTTTTGCCACTTGGTGTGGTCCGTGCAAAGTGCAGTCCTCTGTGCTGAATACCGTGAAGGAAAATATTGGCGATTTGGCTCGGATCGTAAAGATCGATATCGATCAGTTCCCCGCGATTGCCAGTGAATATGGAGTGCGCGGCGTTCCCACGCTGGCGGTTTTCAAAGAAGGTAAACTGCTGTACAAGGAGAGCGGCGTACACGATGTAAACCGCCTGACCGATCTGTTGAGAAGTTACGCTAACCGATAAATTACAGTATTTTAAAGGAATCCCTGTCGTCGAGGAAATGAAACTTTCTACGGAATTCCGCAAGTTTTTCTGCATTAAATTCCGCGTTGATGATATTGCCGTTCTTTGCTGAGCAGATATTTCCATCGGCAAAAAAGCAAAACGTGCTTTCTGTATATTTCAGATTATTTCCGTCGGTGCCGACTCGGTTCACCCCAAAAACATAAGCCTGATTTTCTACAGCCCGCGCACGCAACAGAATTTCCCACGCATCAATACGCGAATCCGGCCAATTTGCTACATATAAGATCGCGTCGTAGTCTCCTGAATTTCTGGAAAATACCGGAAAACGCAGGTCATAACAAACCTGAAGCAGAATGCGACAACCTTTAAAATTAATGATGACTCTTTCATTTCCCTGCGTGTACACCTTATCCTCTCCGGAGTATGAAAAAAGGTGTCTTTTATCGTATTGATGATTTATGCCGTCGGCCTCTACAAAATAAAAGCGGTTATAAAACTGACCGTTTTCGGACACTGAAACGCTGCCACAAATCGCCACATTTTTTTCTGCAGCACATTTTTTCATCCAGTTCAAAACCTGGTGAGTGCGGTCGGCAATTTCATCGGGTTTCATATTAAATCCTGTGGCAAACATCTCTGGCAGCACAATCAGATCCGCATTTATGTTTCTGATTTCGTGCACTATATTTTCCAGGTTTGCCTCAATATCCGCCCAAATTATATCGTAACTAAGTGCGGCAATCTTCAAATTATTATTCATAATTATTTGTAAAATGTCATTAAATATACAAAATATCGAAGTCTTTTCTGTACGCACATTTTTCTTTGGCTTTATTTTTGATGGTTTGCAGGCATAATATTAAAACTATAAAATTAAACATTATGAAAAAGCTACTATTGGCGTGCTCAATGTTCTTTTTAGGACAAATGGCTTTCGGTCAGGCATGGAACGGGAAAGGCGATCAAAAAATCCAGGTTGGATTTAACGGCTGGGGTTACGGAACAGGAATTACTGCAACGTACGATTACGGCTTGTCAAACATCATTTCACTTGGTGCGGGTGCAAACTTCTTCTTCGATCATAATAATGATAAATATGACGATGATGATTTCGGCGTGTTTGGCCGTTTAAACTTCCACTTGCAGCAGCCATTAGGACTTCCATCTAACTGGGATATTTATCCGGGAATCGACCTGGGACTTCTTGGGAAGAGCGGAACTTATTTCGGTGCGCACGTAGGCGTAAGATATTTCTTCAACCAGAATGTTGGAATTTATCTTGAAGCCGGTAACAACGGAAGTATCGGAGTTTCTTTCAACTTATAGAACTTCGCAGAATACAGCATAAGGCTCTCCATACTCGGGAGCCTTTTTTTGTGGGGCAAAGATTTTATTAATTCGTATCTTCGCCCATCTTTAATTTTAATAAAAATCAATGACGCTCATTCAATTATTTCAATTTATATTAAGCATCTCAATTCTCGTCATTCTGCACGAACTAGGGCATTTTATCCCCGCCAAACTTTTTAAGACAAAGGTTGAGAAGTTTTATCTCTTTTTTGATCCCTGGTTTTCGATTGCCAAAAAGAAAATCGGCGAAACTGAATACGGCATTGGCTGGCTGCCGTTTGGTGGCTATGTGAAGATCGCCGGTATGGTCGATGAAAGTATGGATACCGAGCAGCTGAATAAACCTCCAGAACCTTGGGAGTTCCGCAGTAAACCGGCGTGGCAGCGACTCATTATAATGCTGGGTGGTGTGACGGTGAATTTCTTCCTGGCCTGGGCCATTTATTCGTGTTTAAGCTATTTCAAGGGTGAGATCTACCACGATAACGCCAAGTTCGAAAGTGGTGTAGCCGTGTCTGCAGCAGGAAAGAAAATGGGCTTGCAGGATGGCGATAAAATTCTGAAGATCGACGGAAAACCGGCGGAGCGTTTGGAAACATCAACCGTAAATATGCTTTTTGCGACAGAAGCTACCGTTTTAAGAAACGGCAAAGAAGTTACCTTCCCAATAAATGAAGATGGTGTGGCCGAAGTTTTAGCAGAAAATGAAGCTAAAGCTTATTTTAGTCCAAGATTCCCTGTGGTTATAGACAGCATAACCCCACGTAGCCCGGCTACGGATGCAGGTTTACAGCGTGGGGATAAAATTACCGGCATCAACGGGCAGCCTGTGCGTTACTTTGATGAACTTGGCAATGTACTTTCTGAGTATAAAAATAAGGAGGTGGTTTTGGATATAGTACGAAACAATACACCTGAAAAAGTAAACGCGCTTGTTAACGGGAAAGGAAAACTTGGTTTTTCAACCGACTTGAAAGTAGCCCAGGCAGAACTTGAAAAAACCAGAGTTGTCAGAAAATATACCCTTGCTGAGGCAATACCACGCGGTCTGGAGCGAACCGTTGATGTTCTTACAATGCAGATCAAGCAGTTTAAGATCATCTTCAACACAAAAACTGAAGGTTACAAAAAAGTGTCGGGCCCGATCGGCATTATCAAGATGATGCCGGAAACGGTAAACTGGGAATTTTTCTGGAGTTTTACGGCCATGTTCTCGGTGTGGCTTGCCTTCTTAAATTTAATTCCCATTCCGGGTCTGGATGGCGGTCATGTGGTATTTACACTTTGGGAAATGATCACCGGCAAACCTGTTCCGCAGAAAGTTTTGGAAAATGCGCAGATGGTAGGCGTTATTTTCCTGCTTGGTTTAATGGTTCTGATCTTCGGAAACGACATCGTGAAGTGGATTACAGGAAAATTTTAAAAATTTAGCAGATAAATTTTGGCAGGAATAAAAAAGTATTTATATTTGCAAACGCTTACAGCAAAGAGCAACACTCCTCTTTAGCTCAGTTGGTTAGAGCATCTGACTGTTAATCAGAGGGTCCTTGGTTCGAGCCCAAGAAGAGGAGCAAAACCATCACAGAAATGTGGTGGTTTTTTTGTGTACTGAACTAAAAATCCTGTTGACCTATAATGTTTTACAGGAATAATTTCAGCCAGTTTCTGATCATTAAACCCAGAAACCTCAAAAAAAAACCACCTCCCCGAATCTGGGAAAGGTGGTTCATTATCTTGAAAGTCTTCTTCTATCTTTTCTTCACCGCTTTGGCAATATTTACAATAACTTTCACCGCTTTCTCCATCGATTCCAGACAAACATACTCGTACGGTCCGTGGAAGTTCAGACCGCCGGCAAATATATTCGGACACGGCAAACCCATATAAGAAAGCTGCGCACCATCGGTACCGCCGCGTATGGCCTTAATTTTAGGTTCCACATTCGCATCTTTCAACGCCTGTTCTGCAATATCGATAATATGCATTTTCCCCTCAAACTGCTGCTTCATGTTGCGGTACTGCTCTTTGATCTCGATCTCCGCAGTTCCTTCACCAAATTTTTTATTGAATTCTGCGACTTTCTGCGCCATGAATTGTTTTCGCGCGTCAAATTTTTCGCTGTCGTGATCACGGATTATATATTGGATCTTCGCTTCAGATACATCGGATTTTAGATCGGTCAGGTGATAGAAACCCTCAAAACCTTTGGTGGTAGAAGGTGTTTCATTTTCCGGCAGCATTTTTATAAACTCGGCAGCCAGAAGTGAGGCGTTTACCATTTGACCAAATGCATAACCGGGATGCACACTCAGTCCATGGATTTTTACTACCGCTCCGGCAGCATTGAAGTTTTCAAATTCAAGTTCGCCGATTTCACCGCCATCCATTGTATAGGCCCATTCGGCGCCAAACTTTTCCACATCAAACTTATGAGCGCCACGCCCAATTTCTTCGTCGGGCGTAAAGCCCAAAGCAATTTTACCATGTTTAATGTCGGGATGAGCCATTAGAAACTCTGCGGCAGTAACAATTTCGGCCACACCGGCTTTATCGTCTGCACCCAGAAGCGTTGTTCCGTCCGTCGTGATCAGCGTTTTCCCGACATAATCTTTCATCGACTTAAATTTGGCCGGCGAAAGTGTAAAACCTGTTTCCTTGTTCAGCAAAAGATCCTTGCCATCATAATCGTCCCAGATCTGTGGGTTCACTCCTTCTCCATTAAAATCCGGCGATGTATCGTAGTGCGAAATGAAACCAACAACGGTTTCATCGTCATTTTCCAGATTCGAAGGAACGTAACCGTACACATACCCGTTTTCATCGATCGAAACATCGCTGAGTCCCAAATCGTTTAATTCCGCAAAAAGCAGATTTGCCATATCCCACTGTTGTGGTGTAGACGGCGTTTCGTCGCTTTCTGGATCACTTGTAGAATAAATCTTCACATATTTCAAAAAGCGGTTCTGCAGTTTCAGTTTCCACTCCAGCGTAAAGTCAATAGTAGTCATATAGCAGTATTTTTAACAAAGTTAAAATTTTAGGCTGAGTTGACAGGCACCAATTATGAATAATTTGCGGATCGCAAAACCTTTAAAACAGCTTTAAATAACTGTAAATCTACGGATTATATTCAGGTTCTATTATTTTTAAACTTTTGGTATATTTGAGAAAGTCAAAAAGTACACATGTTTTTAACCGAATGTCCACGCGATGCAATGCAGGGTTGGGGCGAATTTATACCTACCGACCGCAAAATCGACTATATTAATTCCCTGATGGAGGTTGGCTTTGATGTGCTCGACTGCGGCAGTTTTGTCTCACCGAAAGCAATTCCGCAAATGGCAGATTCCGGAACGGTGCTCGACGAGATCGACAAAGGTATTTCGAATACCAAATTATCCGTAATCGTGGCCAATTACCGCGGTGCTGAGAAAGCGCTGAAACATGATCAGGTCGATATTCTCGGGTTTCCCTTTTCAATTTCTGAAACTTTTCAGCACAGAAATACGAATAAAAGTCAGGAAGAAGCCTTTAACGAAATTCAAAAAATTGTTGAACTGCTGGAAAAGGACGGCCGCGAACTTAATATTTATTTTTCAATGGCCTTCGGAAATCCTTATGGTGAACAATGGAAATGGGAAGATGTAGATCAGTGGGCACAACGCTTCAGCGATATCGGCATTCGCAATATTTTGCTTTCAGATACCACAGGTACCGGAACTGTCGCTCAAATTGAACTTCTTTTTGAAAAAATTCCGCCAAAGTATGAGAATATTGATTTCGGTGCGCACTTTCATAACCGTTATGAAGATTCATACAAAAAGCTATTTGCTGCGTACAGCAACGGTTGCCGCAGGTTTGATTCAGCAATAAAAGGAATTGGCGGCTGTCCCATGGCTAAAGATGATCTGGTTGGAAATATGCCCACGGAACAGGTCATCAATTTTATGTCTGCAGAAAAAATCGAACATTCCTTAAATCTTTTGAATTTCGAAAGTGCTTACAATCAGGCAAAACGTATTTTTCATTTTTAATAATTTCAAATATGACATCTAAAGTAACATATATCGGCGGTTTGCGCTGCGAATCCGAACATCTGCAGTCCGGAACAACCATCACAACCGATGCTCCAACCGATAATCACGGCAAAGGAGAAGCCTTCTCGCCCACAGATCTCTGCGCCACCTCATTGGCGCAGTGTATGCTGACAACAGTAGCGATCCTGGGAAAAGACAAAGGAATAAATATCGAGGGATCGTATGCAGAAATCCAGAAGAACATGAATCCCAAGCCAAGAAAAATTGCAGAGATTGTGTGTGAACTTTTTCTGAAAGGCAATTTTACCGGGTCACAAAAAGAATTTATTAAAGAAACCGCCTTAAACTGTCCGGTTGCACTTTCCCTCAACTCGGAACTTAAGAAAACGGTTACGTTCACCTACGACAACTAGATCCTGCTGCGGCTGGATCAGCCTGAAAATTACCAAAGCGCTTCAGACAAAGGACCGAAGCATTTATTGTTTATGAGAGTATGTGTTTGCGGAACAGCGCAAATTGCTTAACTTTAATAGTAATAAAACACTTTGATATGACTTCTACAATTACTTATTTAGGCGATTTCAAGATCGAATCACAACACGAAAAATCCGGTGCCAAAATCACAACCTGTGCCCCGCTGCGCGAAGGCGGGACCTCAGAAATGTTTTCGCCATCGGATTTGTTTGGAATATCATTTGGCCAGTCGATGCTGATGGCTGTTGCGGTGCTGGGTAAACCGCGCGGCATCGATATTTCCGGCGCCACCTGTGAACTCAAAAAAAGCACTTTTCCTGAACCCAAGCGGATTGGAACCATTTTCTGTATCGTGAGATTTCAACAGAACTTTACGGCAGAACAAAAAGAATTTATCGAAGAAACAGCGCTGAACTGTCCGGTAGCACTTTCAATGCACCCAAATGTGCAGCGAACGGTGATGTTTGAGTACGGCCAGGCATTTTCACAGAACTGAAAACAGTACGGGAAAAGAGTTTATTCTAAATCATACCAAGTTCAAAACGTGCCTCTTCGCTCATCATATCCTTGTTCCATGAAGGTTCAAAGGTAAGTTCCAGGTCTACATCGGTTACTCCTTCTACTTCGCCTACTTTCTCGCGTACTTCTGCGGGTAAGCTTTCTGCAACGGGGCAGTTTGGTGTAGTCAGGGTCATGATCACTTTTACAGCGCCCTCGTCGGAGATCTGTACATCGTAAATAAGGCCAAGTTCATAGATGTCGACGGGAATTTCGGGATCGTAAACAGTTTTTAGATTTTTAATGATATTTTCGCCAAGATCGGCGATTTGGTCGTCGGTATATTTCATAATTGAGAATTGATGAGGCGGGACCGTGTCGGATGGAATGGTAGTTGTAACCTATCAGCACGCTGGTCTCTATTCACTTTTTTGAAGCACATCCTCCTGCCGCATACGACGGAAAACGTTTGCCAAAGTTAACACATCTTTTTCACAATATTGAACTATTCTAAATAAGTCTTTTTCTATATAATAAATCGATGCGACCATAGAACCGTCGATATCATCCTTGGGTGTAGGAATTCCGAAAACATGCGCCAGCAGTTCCAGCGATACAAATGATTTATAATCGCCGAATTTCCAAAGTTCCAGGGTATCCAGATGCGGGATTTCCCAGGGTTTTTTACCATAAAGCTGAAATGGTTTGGGTGGCTGCATTCCATTGATCAAAAACCTCCTTGCAATCCACGGAAAGTCGAACTCTTTACCATTATGCGCACACAGAATAACATCGCGAAGTTTCGGCCGGTTAAAAATTTCACCGAATTCCTGCAGAAGCACTTTCTCATCATCGCCGTAAAAACTTTTCAGCATCAGTTTTTCATTTTTCTCCAGAATGCCTACCGAAATACAGATGATCTTACCGAATTCTGCCATAATTCCACCGCGTTCACGATAAAATTCCGCCGCCGTAAATTCATCTTTTCTTTGGGATTTTGTCTTCTTATCCCAGAGCATTTGGTGGGTTTCCTCCACTTCGTCCCAGTTTCCGAACTGCGGAACAGTCTCAATATCCAGGAACAGAATCTTTTCGAAAGGTATATGTTGCAGCATCAGCAGATTTTTTTAATTGGTAACTTATCCTACATGTGATCCATTCTCAACCGAACGCGTCGTAGTGAGCAGTGTAACTTCGTTTTTGTGGCCATAAACACCAAGCACCAGACATTCGCTGAGGAAATTGGCAATTTGCTTTTTTGGGAAATTTACAACCGCAAGTATCTGCCTGCCCACGAGTTCTTCTTTGCCGTAAAGTGCGGTGATCTGCGCAGAAGATTTCCTGAATCCCAAAGCACCAAAATCAATGGTGAGTTGATACGAGGGATTTCTTGCTTTTGGAAAATCCGATACAGCAACGACTGTTCCCGTGCGGATGTCGATTTTTTCAAAGTCACTCCAGGATATTTCCGGTTTTAATTCCATTTGTTAATTTTTGCAAAAGAAGATAATAAGAATTTCGGAGCAATCGTGCTTTCCTCAATGTTCACATTTGCCACTTTCAAAAATAAAGAATTTTCAGCAACTAAGCTTTTAATAAAAAAGGTGCCGAATCGAATTTCCGATTATTTATAATTAAAAATTTTTCCGAAAAGAATTGTATTTTTGGATGGATGGAAAATTTTTCGACTGAAAAACTTATCGAAGGTATACGAGCGGGCGACAAGCGAATGCTGGGCAAAGCGATCACTCTGGTTGAAAGCAAAAAAGCCGAGCACCGCGACCAGGCCGAAAAGCTGTTAAAAGAAATTATGCCACACACCGGAAATTCGGTACGTATCGGCATTACCGGCGTGCCCGGTGTTGGAAAATCTACATTTATAGAAAGTTTCGGAAAACTGGCTTTGGCTCACGGGAAAAAGGTGGCAGTGCTTGCTGTTGATCCAAGTTCCACAGTGAATAAAGGCTCCATCTTAGGCGACAAAACCCGCATGGAAGAGCTTGCAAAAGAGCCGAATGCCTTTATAAGACCTTCACCAACCTCGGGGTTTCTCGGCGGAATTGCAAATGCCACGTTCGAAACCATGCTGATCTGCGAAGCAGCGGGTTACGATTTTATTTTGATCGAAACGGTAGGCGTGGGACAAAGCGAAGTGTTGGTTTCCGACATCAGCGATGTATTTCTATATTTAAAAATTATCGGCGGCGGTGATGAACTCCAGGGTATAAAACGCGGAATTATGGAAATGGTTGATGTGATTTTCATTAATAAAGTCGACGACGATAACATGCTGAAAGCAAAAGCTACCAAAGTTGAACTGCAGCGCGCGCTGCATTTTCTGCCACCAAAAGAAAAAGACTGGAAAATTCCGGTACTGCTCGGATCCGCACTTAACCAAACCGGCCTCGACGGAGTTTATGAAAAAATAATAGAATTCGTGCAGCTGAAAAAAGAACATGGTACTTTCGAACAGATCCGTAGCGTGCAGGCCGAAAAACGTTTTGATTACTGGGTACAGCAATTGATACTGCAAAAGACAAGAGAAGACCGTTCGGCAGAAAACCTTTATACAATATATAAAAAAAATGCCTCCGATCTGAAGGCAAATCCAGTTTCGGAAGCAAAAAATTTTGTGGCTCAACTCTTCGGCAGGTAATTTATTTTTTTCCTGTCACCGAAGTTACGTAACCGTCATAGGAAATTGACTGTCTGTCGTTTGAGCGAACTGTGAGATAGGCTTTGCCGTTGCTGTAAACTTCCAGGATCATCTGGGTGTCGTTCTGCTGATCTTTGGCTGCAATATTATAAATTACACTTCCTTTTTTACCATCGGTTTTATTGATCGTAAAATCATTAGATGTAAATCGGTACGAATTTTTTTCCTGATTCATAGTCGGCATATACATTCTGCCAAAATATGGCAATTCTGCCTTGATCACATTTTTTCTTATCTCCAGATTATAACCGGGGTCCAGGTTCAGCATTTGTGCAGAACTTGTACGCGGCAGTGAATTCAGCACATTTATCACATCATTACCCGAGGGATTCGCGCGTTCGGCCATAAAGGTAAATTCTCCGGACTGCAAGATTCCGGCGACATTTGACGGTGAAACCGCAGTGTGAGTGGCACAGGAAAGCATTAATAATCCGATAATTCCCGGCAGCATTATTTTAAGTAAATTTTTCATTTTTTTTAAAAAATTACGTGCAAAAATTATGCTATTGAGAAACCCCGAAAATTTAATTGGAATAAAAATTGATTTACGCAGCGTACGTAAAAATTTACTGCTATGAATAAAATAAATAAGTTATTAGGTATAGGTGCATTATCCTTCGCGCTTGTAGCATGTACAACAAATCCAATTACAGGGCGCTCGTCTCTCCAACTCGCAAATAACCAGGAGATTTCGGCAATGGCGCTACAACAATACAGGGAGACTTTGTCCCAATCGAAGGTCATCACGGGCACCACAGCAGCGAAAAGCGTGCAGAATGTTGGTCTACGCATTAAAAATGCCGCAAATAATTATTACCGCAGTATCGGCCGCGAAGGTGATCTCGCCAATTATCAGTGGGAATTTAACCTTCTGGATGATAAACAGATCAACGCCTGGTGTATGCCGGGAGGTAAAGTAGCGGTTTATACCGGAATATTACCTATTACAAAGAATGATACCGGCTTAGCAGTGGTGCTGGGCCACGAAATATCCCATGCTCTGGCAGGACATGGAAATGAAAGAATTTCGCAGGCAATGGTCGCGCAGTATGGCGGGGCTATTTTGGGCAGTACAATTTCCAGCGGGCAGATGGCCGCGATCTTTCAGCAGGTTTACCCGATCGGTGCACAGGTTGCACTGCTGAAATATGGCAGAAATCAGGAATTGGAAGCTGATGAAATGGGCCTTTATCTCATGTCAATGGCGGGTTACGATCCGCGGGAAGCGCAGCCGTTTTGGCAAAGAATGGAAGCGGCATCCACCGGAAACCGACCACCGGAATTCCTTTCAACGCACCCCAGCCCATCCAACAGACGTGCAGACCTGGAAAAACATATGCCGAAAGCGCTGGAATATTACAGAGCAAGCGGCGGAAAAATTTAATTTTCACAAACCGAAAACCTTTTCAAAAAATAGCTAAATTTGAAAAGGTTTTTAATTTAACTCTTATGAAGAATCTCACTTTTGTCGGAGCACTCCTTTTGGGACTGGCTTTCTTACTTTATTATATGTTGCCGGAATTTTCGGTGGTGAAATTGTTTGAACCAATGAATCTTATGGGAATTCTCGCGGGAATTGGGATCGGATTAATTCTCGGTGGTATTGTGGGATATGTAAGCAAAGGGACAGCTCTGCGCGAAGCAGAAAAGAAGAAAGAACTGCAGCGCCTGCGAAAGGTGAATGAAGATCTGGAGAAACAGGCTGCGGAACTGGCGCGGCAGCAAACTGTAACCTACGTTCCCGACGAAAAAAACAATCCTCAGAACTATTAATTCTGAGGATTTCTTTATCATTAAAGCTTTAAACTCTTAAAACTTGTAACCAAGTCCCAGCATAAATAAGCTTGGTCTGTTATCGTAGTTGATTTCCTGATTGGAACCTGCGACCGTATTCACAAATTTTCGCTGATCTTTACTGAACGCACCTTCATACCGCGCGGTCAGGATCAATTTAGAAATCTCACTCTGGAAACCGATCTGGTAACCAACCGTAAATTCCTTTGCATTTACTTTTTGCATAAAACTACCGTAGTTATCATCTTTCGCCAGATTAAAACTTGCAACCGGCCCTAAATAAGCGCTTAAGGTATTACCAAGCAGATTATAACCCAACAGAACCGGGATATCGATCTTGCTGCTTTTCGCTTCCAGTGTTGTAGTTTCTGTATTGGTATCGTTGGAAACGGTGACTTCATTTTTGAAGTTGGAATAGTAGATTTCCGGCATCAAATAAAGTGACATCGGCAGATTTACCTGTAACGATAAGCCCGCGTTGAATCCTGCAATATTTTTTCCCTTTTCGGAAACCGCTGTGGTGGCAGCCGTCTTCAGGTTTTGCCATGTCGCAGAACTCGTAGGAATTAACACATTTGCTTTAGCAGCTACCGAGATCTGGGCCGAAGCAAACAGCGCGCTGGATAGAAGTGCAATACTAAGAATTTTCTTCATTAGGATGGGGTTTAGTGATAATGTTATCGATTGATGTTTTATTGGTTTCCAGGAAATATTCCCGTAATTCTTTAAATAATTCTGAGGAGTAAACGAAATCGATCAGGTTTTTATTGCCTGCGTTAATCAGGATGTCCTTGTTACCTTCCCATTCCTTAATACCTAACCGCAGATATACGATCTTTTCGCCAATGGTCATCACCGAATTCATGTCGTGCGAGTTGATGATCGTAGTGGTATTGTATTCTTTTGTAATTTCCAAAAGTAGATCATCGATGATGTTTGAGGTATAGGGATCCAAGCCGGAATTTGGTTCATCGCAGAAGAGGTATTTCGGATTATTGACAATTGCACGCGCGATAGCCACCCGTTTCTGCATGCCGCCGGAAATTTCTGAAGGGAATTTACGGTTGGCTTTTTCAAGATGCACGCGGCCAATTACCTCGAAAACACGTCTTTTCTTTTCTCTAAAGGAAAGGTTCGTAAACATATCCAGCGGAAAAGTGATGTTTTCTTCCACAGTCATGGAATCGAAAAGCGCGCTCCCCTGAAAAAGGGTTCCGATTTCGGCGCGCAGATTCTGTTTCTCGTCACGGGACATCTTATTAATATCGCGGCCATCAAATAAGATCTCACCTGCCGTCGGCTGATATACATTAAGTAAACTCTTGAGGAACACAGTTTTACCGCTCCCACTCTGACCAATGATGAGGTTTACCTTACCGGTTTCGAAGGTCGTGCTGATTCCTTTCAGAACTTCCACGTTTTCGAAACTTTTTCTTAAATTTTTTACTTCTATCATTAGCTTAGGAACATTTGGGTGAGAATTAAATTCATGATGATGATGGAAACAATGGTCCAAACTACCGCCTGTGTACTTGCCCGGCCTACTTCCAGCGAGCCCCCTTTTACATTATACCCGAAATATGCCGGTATTGTGGCAATAAGAAAGGCGAAAACCGCCGTCTTGAAAAAGGCGTACCAAATAAAATGCTGCGGCATATACATTTGAATTCCAATGATATAATCAGCCTTACTCCAGTTTCCTGTAGCAAGACCTGCAAGATAACCTCCCCAGATTCCAAAGACAATACTTATTGCGATCAACAGCGGATTGAAGATAACACTTGCTAAAATTTTCGGAAGAATGAGAAAGTTGGGAGAGTTTACACCCATGATATCCAGCGCATCGATCTGTTCTGTAACCCGCATGGTACCAATGCTTGAGGCAATATATGAACCCACCTTACCGGCAAGAATTACAGATATAATTGTTGGAGCAAATTCCAGGATCAATACCACCTTTGTAGCGTAACCGATAAAGGATTTTGGGATCGGAAAGGTAGACGCGCTGAAATTATTATACATCTGAATGGATACCACCGCTCCTACAAATATCGAGGTAAACAGAACCAGACCAAAGGAATTAACCCCGAGATCATAAATTTCGCGGACAAAAAGTTTCCCAAAAACCGAAGATTTCTGCGGTCTTTTCATCGTTTTCGACATCAGAAGAAAATACGCGCCGATCTCGCCTAACAGTTTTTTTAACATTGCGCTAAATTAGTGTTTTATTTTTTTTAAAATTTTCTTTAATTGGCATTTTTGTCACCACCAATTACCAGAAAAACGGTTTTCAGAATTATAACCAGGTCAAGACTTAAACTCCAGTTTTTTACATAAAAGGCATCAGCCAGAATCCGTTTCTGCATCTTAATGTCCATATTTCCCATATCGCCGCGCAAACCATTAACCTGAGCCAGGCCTGTAACACCGGGCTTCACAAGACTGCGAACCGAGTAGCGCCCAATCTTGAGCTTATAAAAATCATCAACCAAAAGCATGTGCGGCCGCGGACCTACCACCGACATTTCACCTTTCAGCACATTCAGAAACTGTGGCATCTCATCAAGACTTGTCTTGCGCAGGAACTTGCCGATTTTGGTAATGCGCTTGTCATTTTCGGAAGTGATTTTTTTCGCTGAGTCATCATTAACAAACATCGTGCGAAATTTCAGACAGCCAAAAACCTGATCGTGATAACCGTATCTTTTCTGTACAAAGAAAACGGGACCTTTGCTGCCGGATTTTATCAGGATCGCTACAATAGGGAAAAGCCACGAGCACACAAAAACCAGCATCAACAATGAAAAAACAATATCAAAAGTTCGTTTTACTGTAGAGTTCGTCAGATAATCCAACGGGAATTTAGCGCGTATCAAAACCGGCTGCATCTCAATATACCCAAGATCAAACTGGAAGAAATTATTTTTAACAATACTCGGAATTAGTGAGATCCGTACTTTATGCCGTTCGGCCAGGCGATAGATCTGCTGTTCCTCATTTTTAGCAAAGCCGTTGGTAGAAAGATACATGGTATGGATTTCCTTCTCTTTCCAGAAACGCACGAGATTATCCATATCCGAGCGTGCTTCAAAAGGATATTCGAAAATCCTGAAACCATAATCCTTTCTTTCCGTTAAAATATTTCTAAGGATCTCTGTAGAGGAATCTTCATTCAAGAACATGATATTCCGGTAATTAATCCCTTTGGTCCGCAGATACTTTAAGGTAAAAAAGACGATTGATTTGGTAAGGAACAGCAGCAAAAAAAGCATGATCGCGATCAGAAACCGGTCCTGCTTCAGAAAATCGTTGTTGCTTACTTTTGCCAGCAGGATCACGCCAAAAATAAATATGAAAATGTGTGTGACAAGCCTCTCGAGATAAATGGTGTACGTAAGGTTCCTTGCAATGGAATAAAGTTTTGTACGGCCACTCAGTAAAATCCAGAAGAGTATAAGCAAAGTGAGCGACAGGATATTCTGTTCCCAGATTTCTGCTTCGTACCTGAACTCATTATTCCTGAGGAAAAAAAACAGAAATACGGCGGCAATAACCAAAACGTCGAGCAATATAAAACTGATCTTGAAATACCTGGAATACCGTATCTTCTGCATACTGCCAAATTATATAAAAAGTAAATTTAACATAATTTAAGGAATATTCAAATATTTGTGTGTCTGTACCGAAACCTGCCACTGCGGGTTTGCCATCGCAAACTCTATAATTTTCGGGTACATTTCTGCCCTTTTGCTCCATTCGCTTTGCAGGTAAAGTTTACAGTTTGGCGAAACTTTTGCCGCCTGCGCTTCAGCAAACACAAAATCATTATTGTTGAAAATGATCATTTTCAGTTCGTTTGCCCGGGCATAGATTGCTTCTTTCGGCAGCGCTGTTTTCTTAGGTGAAAGGGTGATCCAGTCCAAAGAGCCGCTCATTTCATAAGCGCCCGAAGTTTCTATATGAATGTCGCAACCAAGCTCCTTTAATCTCTGTGTTAATGGCTCCAGGTTGTACATCAACGGTTCGCCTCCTGTGAGCACAATTGTTTTGCAGTGTTTTGCCGCAGTTTCGGCAATTTCGGCAGTTGACATTAGTGGATGAAGTTCAGCGTTCCAACTTTCCTTCACATCACACCAGTGGCAGCCCACGTCGCAGCCGCCTAAACGGATAAAATAAGCCGCTTTGCCCGTATGTGCACCTTCGCCCTGAAGCGTGTAAAAATGCTCCATCACAGGCAACAGTTTTCCCTCGTTGAGTAATTTATTTTCCTCTTCCTTAATCATTATATACAGACGTTTTATAAGCTAACAGGGTGTTTTTCATGAGCATAGCACGCGTCATGGGACCCACGCCGCCCGGCACGGGAGTAATTGCCGATGCTACTTCGCTGCAGCTTTCAAAATCTACATCTCCCACTAATTTATATCCTTTTTCCGAGGTATCCTCTACTCTGGTAATTCCTACATCAATGACGACGGCCCCGTTTTTAATCATTTCACCTTTCAAAAAATTGGGATCACCCAAAGCCGTAATTACAATGTCGGCATTTTTTGTAAACTCCTCAATATGTGCAGTATAGGAATGAGTAAGTGTTACGGTAGAGTTTCCCGGAAAATCTTTTCTTCCCATCAATATACTCATCGGCTTGCCTACAATACGGCTGCGCCCGATGATAACGCAGTGTTTTCCTTTGGTATCGATTTGATACCGCTCAAGCAGCGCAAGGATTCCGAATGGTGTTGCCGGTAAAAAGGTCGCCATTTCGAGCGCCATTTTTCCAAAGTTTTCAGGGTGGAAACCATCCACATCTTTGCGCGGATCGATGGCCATAATTATCTTTTCCTGATCGATCTGTTTCGGCAAAGGCAGCTGAACGATAAATCCGTCAATATCTTTTGATTTGTTCAGTTCTTCAATTTTTTCTAAAAGCTCGGCCTCAGAAACCGTACTCGAGAACGTGAACAGCGATGATTTGAAACCGACTTCCTTGCAGTCTGTAATTTTATTCCTTACATAGGCCTGGCTCGCACCGTTATTACCCACAAGAATTGCTGCAAGATGCGGCGGCCTTCTGCGGTCGGCCACTATTTTATCGACTTCAATGCGGATTTCATTTTTAATTTCTTTAGAAACTTTAAGTCCGTCAAGAATTGTTGCCATGTTCTGTTTATTTTTTGGTGTTTTCTCTGTAGTAATTCATCAGACCATTCGTAGATGAATCATGAGAGGTTATATTTTCGTGCGTTTTAATTTCGTTTAAGATCTTTCCGGCCAATACCTTTCCGAGTTCCACGCCAAACTGGTCAAAACTGAAAATGTTCCATATAATTCCCTGTACAAAAATCTTGTGCTCGTACAGTGCAATCAGCTGCCCGAGGGAAAACGGAGTAAGTTCATCAAAAAGCAGGGAATTCGTAGGCGTATTGCCGTGAAAGACTTTATAATTTAGAAGCCGCATTACTTCAGCTTCGTCAAGCCCTGAGGTTGCTAATTCGTCACGAACTTCAATATCTGTCTTACCAAACGCCAAAGCTTCGGTCTGTGCAAAAAAATTAGCGAGCAGTTTTTCCTGGTGGTCGGAGATATCGTTTGCCGATTTGTTGTAAGCAATGAAGTCTGCCGGAATTAATTCTGTTCCCTGATGAATCAGCTGGTAGAAGGCATGCTGCCCGTTGGTTCCCGGTTCGCCCCAAATAACAGGTCCCGTTTCATATTCCACAAAATGCCCGTTGCGGTCCACACATTTTCCGTTACTTTCCATATCACCTTGCTGAAGATATGCCGGGAAACGCTCGAGATATTGAGAATACGGCAGAATCGCGTAAGTACCCGCATCAAAAAAATTACGGTACCAGATTCCCAAAAGCGCCATCAGTACAGGCACATTTTCATTAAAGTCAGCAGTTTGAAAATGAAGATCGGTTTCATGTGCTCCCCGTAAAAGCTGCTCGAAATTGTCGTATCCTACTGCAAGAACGATACTCAGACCAATCGCACTCCATAAGGAATAGCGGCCACCAACCCAATCCCAGAATTCAAAGATGTTTTCTTCCGCAATTCCAAAATCTTTCACTGCTTCGGTGTTTGTAGAAAGCGCTACGAAATGTTTTGCAACTTCGCCTGCATTTCCTTTCTGTAAAAACCATTCTTTGGCAGACGCCGCGTTGGTCATGGTTTCCTGGGTGGTAAAGGTTTTGGAAGCGATGATGAAAAGTGTGGTTTCCGGATCCAATTCCTTTACCGTTTCCGCGAGGTGATTGCCATCAACATTTGAAACAAAATGGACATTCAGTCGCGTTTTATAATGCTTAAGTGCCGAGCAAACCATAACCGGACCCAGGTCAGAGCCTCCGATTCCTATGTTCACGACATCCGTAATTTCCTTACCGGAAAAACCTTTGTGAGTACCGGAAATAATTTTTTCGGAAAATGTTTTCATCTGCTCTAGGACCTTCTGGATCGCAGGTTTAATGTTTTCGCCATCCACCAGGATCATTTTGTCTGAAAAATCGCGCAAAGCGGTATGAAGAACTGCCCGGCCTTCTGTTTCGTTGATTTTCTTGCCCGAAAACATGGCCTCAATCGCCGGTTTTACTCCGCATTCGTCGGCCAGATCCTGCAGCAAAGTGAAGGTTTTCTCATCGATTAAATTTTTTGAAAAATCAAAAAGGTAATTTTCCCGCTGTACAGAAAACTGCTTAAAGCGTGCAGCATTGTACTGAAACAGTGTACGCAGATCAAAATCATTATCGGCAAAATGTTCATTCAGAGCTTTCCAGGCGTGGGTTTGGGTCGGATTTATTTTCGGTAGCATCAATTAAAAATTTAAATTAAATACCGACTGCCGTGTGCAGTAATATTTGAAATTTAACGGCAAATTTACGAAAAAAACACCCGAATTCCTGCATCAAAACAGGCCGAACACTGCTTTACACATTCCTTTTCCTTCTTCATAATCGGTTATAGAATCCGAACTTTATAAAAATACCTAATCACATCTTCCCAATACTGTACGGCCATGATTTCAGGGAATATTGTAACTTTACCTTCTACAAATTCAGTGATAATGCGCAAAAAAATTCAGAACCAAAAACCCGATTTTTCAATAAGTAAAGAAGCGCTTTTACCCTACTATTTTGAAAAGGATGGCCTGGACATGAAATCCTCCTACACAGAAAATGACGCAAAGGCCCTTACAGAAAAGGGATATTCTGCCGGAGTTGCGCCCTTCTTACGCGGACCGTATTCCACAATGTACGTTCAAAAACCCTGGACGATCCGCCAGTACGCAGGATTTTCTACAGCGGAAGAATCAAACGCATTTTACAGAAGAAATTTAGCGGCCGGCCAAAAAGGTTTGTCAGTCGCTTTTGATCTCGCTACACACCGCGGTTACGATTCCGATCATCCGAGGGTTCAGGGCGATGTAGGGAAAGCCGGCGTTGCAATAGATTCTGTAGAGGACATGAAGATCCTTTTCAATGAAATACCGTTAGGAGAGATATCAGTATCGATGACGATGAATGGGGCGGTTTTACCGATTTTGGCTTTTTACATTGTGGCCGCAGAAGAACAGGGAGTTTCTCAGGAAAAGCTTTCAGGCACGATCCAGAATGATATTTTAAAAGAATTCATGGTGCGCAATACTTACATTTACCCGCCGACGCCATCAATGAAAATTATTGCTGATATTTTCGAATATACGGCGAAGAATATTCCGAAGTTCAATTCGATCTCAATTTCCGGCTATCACATGCAGGAAGCCGGCGCCACGCCCATCCTGGAAATGGCGTATACTTTAGCAGATGGTTTGGAATATGTACGAACCGGTATAAAAGCAGGAATGAATATCGATGATTTTGCGCCGCGCCTTTCCTTTTTCTGGGCGGTGGGCATGAATCACTTTATGGAGATCGCTAAAATGCGGGCCGCACGTTTTATCTGGGCAAACCTCCTGACACAGTTTGATCCGCAAAACCCAAAATCTCTTGCTTTAAGAACGCACTCGCAAACGTCGGGCTGGAGCCTGACCGAGCAGGAACCTTTCAACAATATTACAAGAACAGCGATCGAAGCCTTATCTGCCGCATTAGGTGGCACGCAGTCGCTGCATACCAATGCGCTGGACGAGGCGATTGCCCTGCCTACAGATTATTCCGCGAAAATCGCAAGAAATACCCAGATCATTTTGCAGCAGGAAAGCGGTATTTGCGATGTGGTAGATCCAATGGGTGGCAGCTATCTGGTAGAAAGCCTCACGCAGCAAATGATTGATGAGGCTATGAAATTCATCGATGAAGTGGAGAAAGAAGGCGGAATGACCAAAGCAATAGAAGCGGGAATCCCAAAGATGCGAATCGAGGAAGCGGCCGCAAAAAAGCAGGCCAAGATCGACAGTGGCGAAGAATTCATCATCGGTGTGAATTCGTTTAAATCCGCCCAGAAACAGATGGAACTTGACATATTAGATATTGACAATTCCGAAGTCCGCCGGAAACAGATCGAAAGATTACAGCAGATCAAAACCGACAGAGATCCTAAACTGGTGGCCGAAATTTTAGAAACCTTAAAAGAAGCCGCAAAATCCGGCGGAGGAAATCTTCTGGAAATCTGCATTGAAGCAGCAAGAAGAAGAGTAACATTGGGCGAGATGAGCGATGCCATGGAAGAAAGTTTCGGGCGGTACAAAGCCAACATCAGAACTATACAGGGAGTTTATGCCATGAATGCAAGCAAGAATGAATATTTTGGGAAAGCACTTTCACTCGCCGAAAAGTTTGAAGAAAGTGAAGGGCGACGGCCACGGATCATGGTCGTAAAAATGGGTCAGGACGGTCACGACCGAGGTGCTAAGGTAGTTGCAACGGCTTTTGCAGACATGGGCTTTGATGTGGATGTGGCGCCGCTATTCCAAACCCCGGCGGAAGTGGCTAAACAGGCGGTAGAAAATGACATTCATATCCTGGGCGTTTCGTCATTGGCTGCAGGCCATAAATATCTGGTTCCCGAAGTGGTAGCAGAACTGAAAAAACTTGGCGCAGACGACATCACGATCGTGATCGGTGGCGTCATTCCGAAACAGGATTATGTTTTCCTTTACGAAAACGGCGCCGACTACATCTTTGGTCCGGGTACGAATCTGCCGAAATCTGCGTGCGAGATTTTGGAGGGATTTCTTAAATAGACGACTAGAAGCACAAACAAGGTACAGACAAGCAAAAAAAGTTCTTTTTAAAAAATTCAAGTTTAAATACTCGTTGCTTTAGAAAAGCCATTACAAAAATCCAAATGCTGTAATCTTTGCCTTAAAATTAAGTTTCGGCTAAAGCCAACTCGTTGCTTTAAATAAAAAAAACGTGCTAAAGCCCGTTCCTATTGATTCTGTAAAATTCCTGCGTGAAAACGGAGCGGATTATATTTTCGGACCGGGAATGAATTTGCCGAAATCGGCGTGTGAGATTTTGGAGGGATTTCAATAAAAAATATGATAAAAGCACAGATCCATTAAGATTTAAGGCACAAAAAAAATGTACTATTTTTTAGAAGGTTTATTATTGCTTGTAATTTATAAAAAGAAAAAGATTTAGGTCAAAATATTTATTCTAAATTGGACTGTCGTAAAAGTTGTAGGAAATTATGTATAGGAAGGGAAATACCAACGGATTACTGAAGAATAACATGGAAGAAAAAAATCGAGTAGCCCAGAGTTTATTAATAGGAGTTGTTTTAAGTATAGTGTTTGCTGTTGTTTCTAGAGAAACGACGTATTATTATAAACTTAAAGAAATTACGCCTCAAAAGTGGAATAGGTTAAAGAACGAAAATGCAAAAACATTAAATATGACATCAGAGGATATATTAAATAATTCGATTCGAATGATAGTTGAAACTGATGGCCAACCTGACAAGCAATACGATGAAATGCTAGTGGAAAGTGAAAAAAGGGACGCAAGGAAAAATTTAGAAAACCTTTCTCAGAAACACTTCTATAATTATATGTTTATTTTTTTATCTCTGATTGGAGGTACGGCTGCAGGATATCTTTTGCTACCAATGATAGGTGAAAGAAGTAAACAAAAATTAAAAAAAGATTGTATTCAATAATAGAGGAGAGTATATATCCACCGTGAAAAACAGCACAACTTTAAATGTCACTATAAAATATTAAGGTTTGGATTAAGAATAAAGAGCGAAAGAGTCAAAAAATCTGATGGGCTAAAACCCGTTCCTATTAATTCTTTAAGTTTTTTATAAAGAAATTTTATTTTTAAATCCCAACCGCGACCCGGCCTGAACGGAGCTCTTTTTGCGCAACGGAGTGAAGCAAAAAAGCGGGAGTGGAGGACGGAAGAAGTCGCCCTAATAAAATCCGTCTTTCAATCGATTTTACTCAATATCTTCAAACTCCATTTCCACTTCCAGTTTTTCGGCTAAAAGTTTCGAGATTTTCACCTTTAATGGCTCAATATCAATATTTTCCATCGCATCATTGGCAAAGGCAAACAAAAGCATTGCCTGCGCTTCCTTCTTGGAAATCCCACGCGCACGCAAATAGAAAAGTGCATCATCATTGAGTTGACCGACGGTACAGCCGTGCGAACATTTCACGTCATCAGCGAAGATTTCGAGTTGCGGTTTTGTATCGATCCTTGCACCTTCGTCCAGAAGTACATTATTGTTTTGCTGGTAAGCATTCGTTTTCTGTGCGATCTTATCTACAAAAACTTTCCCGTTGAAAACGCCATGGGATTTGCCTTTATAAATTCCCTTATAATTCTGATAGCTCTCGCAATGCGGCGTTCTGTGGTGTACAGCGGTATGGTGATCCACCAGCTGTTCGCCATCGATGATCGTAATTCCGTTCATAAAGGAGTTAATGTTTTCGCCGTTGTGGATGAAATCCAAATTATTTCTTACCAGTTTCCCACCGAACGAAAATGTGTTTACCGTGGTTAAACTGTCGCGCTCCTGTTTTGCAAAGGTATTGTCTACAAGGTAAGATGTATCGCTGTCATTCTGCAGCTTATGCCAGTCGGCTTTGGCGTTCTGGGCAGTGAAGATCTCGGTCACGGAGTTGGTGAAAACATAAGTCTCATCAAAGTTGTGGTGACTTTCGATGACTTCGATCCTGGCACCTTCTTCTGCAATCAGGAGGTTTCGGGTGTTGTAGAAAATGTTTTCATCCTGATTTTGGGAGAGATAGAACACGTGAACAGGCTTTTCGATCACTACATTTTTGGGCACTTTCAAAAAGAAACCCATCTTGCAGTAAGCCGTATTTAGATTGGTGAAAGCCAGTTCGGGATCCGCTAGTGTATTGAAATACCGTTCAAAAACATCTTTATGGTTGGGATCATTCAACGCATAATTAAAGGATAGAAGTTCCACATTCTCAATGGAAATTTTGGACAGTTCCTTATGCAAAACACCGTTAATGAAAACGATCCAGTCGAAATTCTCTTCACCTAAGTGCAGCTCATCGATCTTTTCCTTAGAGATCGTATGCGCTTCTTTGGGGAATATAGAGTAGTTTTTGTCGGTAATTTCTTTAAGATTCGTGTATTTGTATTCCTCATCTTTTTTGGTCGGAAAACCGAGCCTGAAGAATTTTCGCAGCGCAGCATTTCGGGTTTCATCCAGAAAGCGGTGCTGGAGCGTATCTAAGAAAGCGGAATGATTATTTTGTATATTTTCTAGTAAACTCATTGGAGTGATTTGAAATTTGACATTTATAAAAGTAATCTGCGGTCTGCAAATTCCAAATTAATTCAAAAGCCAGTCGTAACCCTTTTCTTCGAGTTCCAAGGCAAGTGATTTATCACCTGTTTTAATGATCTTACCGTCGGCCAGAACGTGTACAAAATCCGGCTGAATATAATCCAGAAGTCTTTGGTAATGGGTGATCAGTAAAACTGCATTTCCTTCGTTCCGGAACGAATTTACACCGTCGGCCACGATTCTGAGCGCATCGATATCCAAACCGGAATCGGTCTCATCTAGGATTGCGAGTTTCGGATCGAGCATCATCATCTGGAAGATCTCGTTTCTTTTCTTCTCACCGCCGGAAAACCCCTGATTCAGTGAACGTGCCAGGAAATCGCTTTTAATATTCAGTTTATTCGAATTTTCTTTCACTAAAGCCAGGATTTCCTTTGCAGACATATTTTCCAGGCCTTTGGCCTTTCGGTTTTCGTTGATGGCTGCCTTAATGAAGTTCGTTACAGAAACTCCCGGAATTTCTACCGGATACTGGAAAGAAAGAAAAATCCCACGGTGGGCACGCTCTTCCGGCGCATCTTCATTGATATTGTTTCCCTCGAAAAAAATCTCTCCTTCAGTCACTTCGTAATCCTCTTTCCCCGCCACTACAGAAGCGAGCGTAGATTTTCCGGCACCGTTGGGTCCCATTATGGCGTGAACTTCGCCCGGATTTATTTGGAGATTGATACCTTTCAGGATTTCGGTCCCGCCTTCTATTTGAGCGTGTAAATTGTTAATTTTTAACATGATATGAAATGAGGTAATAGTTTAAAGTTAATTACTTCCTGTTTTTTTCTTTAATGATATTTTCTTTGAAATTTGTACCGGCAATTGGCTGCAGGCGTGCGTTATCCTACACTTCCTTCCAGAGAGATCTCTAATAATTTCTGAGCTTCGATCGCAAATTCCATCGGCAGTTTATTGAGAACTTCTTTGCCAAAACCATTTACAATCAAGGCGATGGCCTTTTCGGTGCTTATACCGCGCTGGTTGCAGTAGAAAATCTGATCCTCACCAATTTTTGAGGTGGTAGCTTCGTGCTCAAGTTGCGCAGTGGGATCTTTTATTTCAATGTACGGAAACGTGTGGGCGCCGCATTCATTTCCCATCAGCAGGGAATCGCACTGCGAAAAGTTACGCGCTCCTTTGGCAGTAGGCATCACTTTTACAAGTCCGCGGTAAGAATTATTTGATTTCCCTGCGGAGATTCCTTTAGAAATAATCGTCGATTTCGTGTTCTTCCCGATGTGGATCATTTTTGTTCCCGTATCCGCATACTGATGGTGATTGGTAACGGCAATGGAATAAAACTCGCCAATCGCGTTGTCACCTTTTAAGATACAGCTCGGGTATTTCCACGTAACTGCTGAACCGGTCTCGACCTGAGTCCAGGATATTTTTGCATTATTCTCACAAATTCCGCGTTTTGTTACGAAATTGAAAACACCTCCTTTACCTTCAGCATCTCCGGGGAACCAATTCTGTACGGTAGAATATTTAATTTCTGCGTTATCCATGGCGATAAGTTCTACCACAGCTGCATGGAGCTGATTTTCATCACGCGCAGGTGCGGTACAGCCTTCGAGATACGAAACGTAACTTCCTTCGTCTGCAATGAGCAAGGTTCTTTCGAACTGGCCACTGCCGGACTGGTTGATCCTGAAATAAGTTGAAAGTTCCATCGGACATTTCACACCTTTCGGAATATAACAGAAACTGCCATCTGAAAATACAGCGGAATTTAAGGCTGCATAAAAATTATCGCCGCGTGGCACCACTTTACCGATATATTTTCGCACGAGTTCGGGATATTCGCGGATGGCTTCCGAAATAGCGCAGAAAATAATTCCTTTTTCCTTTAATGTCTTTTGAAAAGTCGTTTTTACAGAAACCGAATCTACCACAATATCCATGGCCACGCCGGTCAGTCTTTTCTGTTCGTTGATGTTGATGCCCAGTTTCTCAAATGTTTTGAGCAATTCGGGATCTACTTCGTCTAAACTGGCGAGCTCGGGTTTCTTTTTGGGTGCTGCATAATACTGTATAGCCTGAAAATCAACTTTCTCGTATTTTACGTTTGCCCAGTGCGGTTCTTCCATCTTCTGCCAGATCCGAAAGGCCTCCAGACGCCAGTCCGTCATCCATTCCGGTTCTTCTTTTTTTGCCGAGATCATCCGCACAACGTCCTCATTTAAACCAATAGGGAAATCGTCATACTCAATATCTGTGGTAAAACCATATTCGTACTGCTTGTTTTCCAGATCGACTCTCAGGTCGTCTTCTGTATATTTTGTTGCCATAATAGGATTCATAATTTTAGATTACAGCGAGAAACTCTCGCCACAACCGCAAGTTCTGTTGGCATTCGGATTGTTGAATACAAAACCCTTCCCATTCAGTCCGCCGGAATATTCCAAAACTGTTCCTGCAAGGTAAAGGATTGATTTTTTATCGATAATGATCTTGATCCCATTATCTTCGAAAACCTGATCTGCATCGGTTTTTTGATTATCAAATTTCAATACATATTCTAAACCCGAACAGCCACCGCTTTTTACTCCAACACGGATAAAATCTTCAAAAGGTTTAAACCCGTCTTCAGTCATTAGCTGAATGGCTTTGTCCTTTGCGTGATCGCTAACTTTTATCATTGTTTTTATTTAGAATGATTTTAGATTGCAAAATTACTAATTATAAAGTGAAAATCAAATTACCGTGCGTATATTTGTCTATGTCTCTTATAGACGCGCATGTTTAACTTTATAGCGGCAACGGCATCAAAAAAAATAAATAGAAAAGATGAAAAAAATCAGCCTATTGCTTTTTGCGCTGTTCGCGCAAATGACTTTTTCGCAGGCAAACCGGTTTGTTTATCAGGTTACCATGAAACCGGATTCTACCAACAGAAGCACCATTAAAACCGAAACTGCTTTTCTGGACATTTCTGACGGGAACTCTGTTTTTTATCCGGAAAATCGG
Source organism: Kaistella palustris DSM 21579 (assembly GCF_000422265.1). Classification (GTDB taxonomy): domain Bacteria; phylum Bacteroidota; class Bacteroidia; order Flavobacteriales; family Weeksellaceae; genus Kaistella; species Kaistella palustris. The sequence continues at coordinate 75,086 of NZ_AULL01000012.1, read as the reverse complement.
CTGAAACGCGATTCGCTCTTTTCCAGGATGCGCCAGACCGGTAATTTCACTTTCGACAGGAGTCAAATGCAGAATCTGCAGACAAACCTGGATTTCACCATTACAAAGGAATATGCCACACAAAAGAAAACCTACAAGGCACGAATTGGAAGAGATCAGTATGCGTATGACGAGGATCGTGAAATGACCTGGAATATTCTCCCGGAAACAGAAAAAATTGGCGATTACAAAACTCAAAAAGCAGAAACGCAATTTGGCGGCAGAAAGTGGCTCGCCTGGTTCACACCCGAAATCCCTATTCCGGACGGACCTTATAAATTCTCCGGCTTGCCCGGTCTTATTGTGAAGGTAGAGGATACTGCCGGTGATTACAGTTTCGACCTGAAAGAAGCTAAAAAAATTCCGGCACCTGCGGCATTCAACGAACGTGGTCAAACCATAACTGTTAAGAGAGCCGCCTTCCTGAAACAGCAGGAGCAGTTTCGGAAAGATCCCGCTTCAGCATTTTCGGGTCCGGGTCGCGGAGGAAGAATGCAGACTGATCCTGCGCAGCGCAAACAGCTTACAGACCGGCTGAAAGAACAGGCCCGCGGAAACAACAACCCAATTGAACTTGAATAAAAATGATAATCCCGCTGCGAACCTTGCGGGATTATTTATGAATGTTATTTTAAATTACTTCAGCCTGCAACCATTTCGAACTTGCCAGGTAAGCTGAATCGGGATAATAAATGAAAAGGCAGTTACGGCCTTTGATGGTATTGATGATGGGCGCGGCCAGGGCGCGGGGAACTGCGGGACAGCCCCAGCTTCTGCCAATCCTGTGTTGTGATTTTATAAAATCCTGGCTTACGTAATCTGCACCGTGCATTACGATCGACCGTTGCAGAGCAGCATCATTATAACCCGGATCCATGCCGAGAAGCTTCAGTGAAAAGCCATTATTCCCATTATAAGTACTTTCGGTAATATAAAAGCCGAGACTGCTCTGAAGTGAACTTTCGGTATTCGAAAATTTTTGCGCAAACTCATCACCCGTGTTTTTTCCGTGTGCGACCAGGGAATTAAACAGAATCTTCTTTTCATTAAGGTCGATCACCCACAAACGCTGTTTTGTTGATGAAAGGGAAAAATCGCAGATACTTAACAGATGAGCATCTGCAGCCAGTTTACCGGCCTTTTTTAAATTCTGAAATCCCATGAATGCCTTGTAAAATACTTCGGAATTCAACGTATTTCCCTCCTCAAAAGATAGCGAGGAATACAACTGTTCTGCGGAAGAAAGGGCGGTTTCGGAATTTTCTATTTTTAAAGCATGAATGTTTTTTATAACCGGTAATGAATCGGTTTCTGACATTGAAGTCTCAATTTTGTAAAAGGAAGTTGCAAAAAATAACACAGTAAGCAGGGAGCCAAAGAATCTATACATGAAATATTATGTTAAATGATTTTGAGCCTGCAAAAATACAAAGATTTAAATATCAACCAATTGAAGTATGGTTTTTTAACTTTAATTAAGAAAGTTTAACGCAGAATTCTTCAGTTGTAATAAATGTATTAATTTTGCAAAATAATGTCGCGTACGCTGAAAATAATCTTGTTGATTTTCGGTCTGAGTATTTTTATTCTGCCGAAGCAAACCCTGTCGGCGCAAAGCACGGAACAGTGCAGTGACAAAAAGGATATGCAGGAAAACTGCTGCTCTAAAGACAAGAAAACCTGTCATTCCGACAGCTCCAAAAAGAAATCCGAAAAAAGCAACTGTGATGATGATTGTACCAGCTGCCATTTCTGCAGTGTACATGTAATTCAGAATTTTATACCTGCTGAGGCGGTGATCACTGCGGTAAACAGCACATTTGCTGTTAGACTTCAGTCGGGATACAGATTGCCTTATACTTTTTCTTCCATTCCCAATATTTGGCAGCCGCCGAAAATAGGTTAATACATCAATAAGCCAAAGGACTGTTCTTTTGGCAAATTTTTTTTGTCACTTAACTTATTTTAAAAAATGAAAACTTTATTAAAAAGTCTTTTAGTATTTACCCTGTTTTCCTTCTCCTTCTTATCAGCACAAAACCTTTCCGCATCTGCTTTTTATGTAAAAGGTAACTGCGATATGTGCAAAGAAAGAATAGAAACAACAGCTATAAAAACCGGCGCTTCGACTGCCAGCTGGAATTCCGCCACCCAGCAGCTCAAAGTAGAATTTGATCCCGCAAAAACCTCAGCGGAAAACATTCTGCAAAACATTGCGGCCGCCGGACACGATAACGAAAAGTTTAACGCTCCCGCCGAGGCGTACAATAACCTCCCTTCCTGTTGTCATTACGAAAGAACGCCTTCTTTCTTAAAAACCCCTGAAACAACAGCCCTACAAACTGACAACACATATTTTGTGCGCGGGAACTGCGATGAATGCAAAGAGCGCATAGAAACTGCAGCAAAATCTGCAGGTGCAAGTTCAGCATACTGGTCACCGGAAACGCAGGCTGTAGTGTTGGATTTTGATCCTGCAAAAACTTCAGCAGACGCGATTCTTAAAAAAATCGCAGACGTGGGGCATGATAACGAGAAATATCCTGCATCGGATAAAGTGTATAAGAACCTGCCGGGATGCTGCCTTTATGACCGTGATGTGGCCTTTGGCGAAAAAGGCAGCGGTGTACATTCAGACGGACCTGCGCCCAAGAAAGATTTTGCCGACTACGCTGACCACTACAACAAAACCCTGGAGGAAGTGCGTGTGACCAAACTTGCCAGCGCCACCGCATTGAACCGAAAAGACGCGGGATTAACTTTTAACATTGGAACAAAGGAACTTTTAAAAGCTGCATGCTGTAATCTTTCTGAAAGTTTCGAAACCAATGCCACCGTTGATGTTTCTTTCAGCAACGCGGTAACTGGCACCAAACAACTGAAAATGCTTGGGCTGGACCAGAAATATACGGCATTGACCAAGGAACTGTTGCCATCCGTTCGGGGCCTTGCTGCACCTTACGGTCTGAACTTAATTCCGGGCCGCTGGATCGGCGGAATTCAACTCACCAAAGGAGGAAGCACCGTGGTAAACGGCTATGAAAGTATTACGGGCCAGATTAATACGGAACTGCTGAAAACCAATGAAAATCCAGAATCATCGCTCAACTTTTTCGCCGATACCAATGGCCGCGTAGAGAGCAACATTACATCCACTTCACAACTGAACGAACACTGGAACCAATCTGTATTGCTCCATGGAAATGCCACCCTGGGCCGCACAGATTCCAATGATGACGGATTTCTGGACCAACCAACCGGCAACCAGATCAATGCGGCGTATCTTCTGAATTATAACGACCTGGAACATTCGGGGATTGGAACGCATTTCGGAATCAGCTTTGTGAAAGATGAGCGTTTTGGCGGGCAGACTGCCTTTGACAAAAAGATTGACCAATCAAACCAAAGCGCTTACGGTGTCGGAATCGACCTTTCCAGATTTGAGGTCTGGAATAAAACAGGTTACATCTTTAAAGATAAACCTTTTCAAAGTATCGGGTGGATGAACCAATTCACCACTCATCAACAGGACAGCTTTTTCGGAAACCGAAATTACTGGGGAAACCAAAACACTTTCTATTCTAATTTGGTTTTTGAAAGCATCATAGGAAATACCAACAATAAGTTCAAAACCGGCGCAAGTTTTCTATTCGATAAATATGATGAAGACTACCTGACTAAAAACTTTAAACGGACAGAAATTGTTCCGGGTGCCTTCTTCGAATATACTTTAACCGGTTTAAAATATACTTTGGTAGCCGGAGCGCGTGTAGATTTCCACAATGTGGCGGGAATACAGTTTACACCGCGCGTGAACTTTAAATATGATATCGCACCCAAAACCATACTGAGGCTGTCAGCGGGGCGGGGTTTTAGAACAGCCAACATATTCGCGGAAAGCCAGCAGTATTTTGCTTCGAACCGACAAATAGAAATACTGGGAAATGGCGGAAAGATCTATGATCTGGAGCCCGAAATCGCATGGAATTACGGGGCGAGCCTTCACCAGGAGTTTAAACTCTTTAACCGTAAAGCATCATTGGTAGCAGATTTCTTCAGAACAGATTTCCAAAACCAGGTACTGACAGACCTGGATATGTCACCGCAAAAAATTGTGTTTTATAATCTGAAAGGAAATTCTTTTGCGAAAAGTTTCCAAACACAGCTGGATTTTGTGCCGCTAAAAAACCTGGAAATGAGACTGGCATATAAATACTATGATGTGCAGGCAGATTTCGCCGGCGGAAGAAGGGAAATTCCATTTATGGCAAAAAACCGCGGCTTCTTCAACGCCTCATATTCTACTGACAAAACAGAGAAAGGTGCGTTCTGGAATTTCGATACCACACTGCAGCTGGTCGGAAAACAGAAGTTACCAAACCTGAATTCAAATCCGGCAGAATATCAATTACCGGCATTTTCAACTGGCTACGGAACGCTTAACGCGCAGGTTTCCCGAAATTTCAATAAATCAATAAGGGCCTATGTTGGCGGTGAAAACTTAACCGGTTACACTCAAAAAAATCCGATCATCGATGTGCAGAATCCCTTTGGGAATTATTTTGATGCAGGAATGGTTTACGCACCGATCATGGGAGCCAATGTGTATGTGGGGCTCGATTTTACATTATAAATAAATTGTCTATTTTTGAGAAAATTAGAAATATGAAAATACTTCCACTAACAATAATTGGCGCTGTGATGCTGCTTTCCTGTGAGAATAAAAATGCACAGGTTGCAGAAACGCAAACAAATGTGACTGCAAACGTAGATTCTCTGCAGCTCGCAGAAACTTCGGTTTCCACTGGTCAGGCGACTGAAGTCACGGCGGAAACTTCTGCAAGACCGGCACTGAACCCAGCCCATGGTGAGCCTTATCACAGATGCGACATCCAGGTAGGCGCGCCTATTGACAGTGCTCCTGAGCCATCTGCGCCGCAGTTGACACCGAGTCCGCAAGTTTCGGGTTTTAATACAAGTCCGATTGCGCCTTCAGTTACTTCTTCGGCAGCGCCCGCGGCGATTAGCGGACCTAAACCGGCACTTAATCCCGCGCATGGCGAACCGTATCACCGCTGCGATTTGCAGGTTGGAGCACCTTTAACATAAACTTTTTTCGAACTTTTCGATAAGATAAATGCAGCCTGAGCGCTGCATTTTTTTTGTTTGAAATTGTACATTCAGACCTCTGTAAATCTTTTACTGAACGCAAAGGGAAATATAAGAACAGTCGTTTTTTTAGTCGGCATAGAAAGGAATATTAAACCAAAATCTAATTTCGGCTTTTTTTCAGGAAATTTTATTGCTCAATATCCACCGCTTCAAATGCCACCAATTCTTCAGCCTCAAAACTTACATGTAACTCTATAGGATTGCAGCAAATTTCGCAATCTTCGATATAGGTCTGATCGGAAACAGAGGAATCCAGCAGGACTGAAATTTCTTCCCAACAGTACGGACAGGTAAAAAAGTGTTCTAACATGACAGGCTGAATAAAGATTAAAATTTTTATTTAATGCCGGGAACAAGCTGTTGAGAAGATGAAAAATTTTACTGAAAACTTAAAAGATCTCCACGAGTCAAAATAATATTGCCCACGAAATTTATTTTTGAGCAATAATTTATCCAAAAATGCAGTTTATTTTGCTGCCACCTTACTATCCGGTACAAATTCAAGGCTTACAGAATTCATACAGAACCGTGTACCTGTAGGTGGCGGACCATCATTGAAAACGTGGCCTAAATGCGAATCGCAACGTTTACAGAGAACTTCGGTGCGCTCCATCCCGTAAGAAGAATCCCGCTTATACGTTACGCCTTCTTTATCTGCCTCGAAAAAACTTGGCCAGCCACAGGTTGACGAAAATTTCGAATCTGAACGAAACAGATGATTACCGCACACTACGCAGTAATATTCGCCCAGTTCATCAAATTTATTGTATTTCCCAGTGCCGGGTCTTTCGGTTTCGGCTTCGCGGGCTACTGCGTAGACTTCCGGATCCAGGATTTTTTTCCATTCAGAATTGGGAACATTCAGTTTGGTTCGGTCCGTTCGGGAGTAATAAGGATTGTTCTTCGCTTGGGTATTTTCCATCTTGAAGGTAGATTTTTGGGGTTGCTTAACTTGTGAACACATCTGTAAAGAAATGCAGACTAATATAAATAGGATTGGTTTCATAAAGAATTATACGATTTTCTGCACGGTTTGGATTTAATTAAAAGTTTCCTGATCAAAATTAGTATTTTTGAAGCAATGAACGACACTGAAAAAAAATCGCAGCTACAGAAATACAAATTGTTTGCCACGGGATTGTTTGTCTTAATGGCACTTATTTTTGTTCTGATGACGGTACTGCAAAAAGAAAACAAAGCACACTGGATCGGCTACATCCGCGCCTTTTCGGAAGCCGCAATGGTTGGTGCACTTGCCGACTGGTTCGCGGTAACAGCGCTTTTCAACTATCCACTCGGGTTAAAAATCCCCCACACCAACCTCATCGAAAACAGTAAGGAGAGAATTGGCGATAACCTGGGCAACTTTGTGGTGGAGAACTTTCTTTCCCCGAAAAACATCCGGCCGTATATCCAGAAAATCAAAGTATCTAATTTCGTGGGTGACTGGCTCTCAAAGGACAAAAATCAACAAAATCTGTTAAAAGAACTTTCAGCAGTTGTCCTAAATATCCTGAATAAACTTGATGATACCGAAGTGGTAAATTTTATCGCTAAAAAAGCAAATCAAATGACCGATGACGTAAAGATCAATCAGATCATCGGCAATGGGCTGCAATATGTTTTAGATAAAAACGACCACCAGCGGTTTATTACCAATCTTTCCAAACAGATCAAAGAATATGTGCTGAATAATCAGGAAATCGTGAAACAAAGGGTAAAAAGCGAGAGTTTCTTTTTGGTTCCCAAGTTCGTAGATGACGGCATTGCAGAAAAGATTACCAAAGGTCTGTCGAACTATTTTGAAGAAGTGGAAAATGACGAAAACCATGCCCTGCGTCACGAAATCACGGGCAAACTGTATGGATTTTCAAAGGAAATTCAGACCGAAGAGAAATGGGCAGAAGAATTCCGGGAAATAAAAAACGATTTTTTAACGGAAGAAAAGATCACCCAATATTCTACCGACATTTGGAATTCCATCAAAACTACTTTGTCAAAGGAACTTCAGGAAGAAAGGTCAGCCTTGAAGAATTATCTGCAAAAAAATCTGAGTGAATTGTCTGGAAACCTGAAAACTGATGAAAATTTTCAGCATAAAATCGATCATTGGGTTCGTGTGACAGCATACAAATACATTCTTAAAAACACACATCAGTTTGGCGCGCTGATCAGTTCTACAGTCGGAAACTGGGAAGGTAAAGAGCTTAGCGAAAAACTGGAACTGGAAGTTGGCAAAGATCTGCAGTTCATCCGCGTGAACGGAACTGTGGTAGGCGGTTTGGTAGGCCTGATAATTTACACTGTGACGGAATTCTTTTTATAAGCGGGAAGTTTGAAGTTGGTAGTCGGAAGTCGGTAGTTGGTAGTTTGATAACTGCTTGAGGAAAGCATGAATTAATTTTAATAAATCTTTATTTTAAGCTGTTTCTAAATGCTACAATCTAATTCATTAATTGAAATGCTTCGTCATAGTTTCGCGAAACCCTCCTCTTGAAAATAATTTCAACATATGATCCCCGAAATCCATAGAAATATTCCAAACTCTTAATTTTTCAAATTTGAATGCCATAGGTTTATGTTAATATTTGATAGCACTGTCTATATTTCTGCCTAAGATCTTCGGACTCCAGACTTCAAACTCAAGTCTCCAGACTTCAGACTACAAACTTTCTAACAGCTTTTGATTGATCTCCCCGATCAGTTCCGGACCTTCATAAATAAATCCGGTATACAACTGCACCAAACTTGCGCCTGCCTCAAGCTTTTCGAGTGCATCTTCCGCAGAATGAATTCCACCTACACCAATGATCGGGAACGCTCTATCACTTTTTTCGGAGAGAAATCGGATTACTTCTGTCGATCGTTTCGTTAAAGGTTTTCCGGAAAGGCCGCCGCTTTCCTTTTTATTTTCCGAACTTAAATTTTCCCGCGAAAGCGTGGTATTGGTAGCGATCACGCCGGCAATTTTTGTGTCTTTAATAATTTCAATAATATCCAGAAGTTGGTCATCACTTAGATCCGGCGCGATTTTTAAAAGAATGGGCTTCGGTTTTGCTTTTTGGGAATTGAGTTTCTGAAGCGTCCCTAAAAGTTTCGTTAAAGGTTCCTTATCCTGAAGTTCGCGCAGATTCGGTGTATTGGGCGAACTTACATTAACCACAAAATAATCAACGTGATCGAATAATTTCTCGAAACAGATGACGTAATCATTTACTGCATCTTCGTTTGGAGTGATCTTATTTTTACCAATATTGCCACCGATCAATACATTTTTATTTTTCCTGAGTCGCGCTACTGCTGCGTCTACTCCACCGTTGTTAAAACCCATTCGGTTGATAATCGCTGAATCTTCTTTCAAACGGAACAATCTTTTTTTTGGATTTCCATCCTGCGGTTTCGGCGTTAATGTTCCGATCTCAACAAAACCAAACCCTAAACGGGAAAGTTCGTTGAACATTTTTGCATCCTTGTCGAAACCGGCAGCTAAACCAACGGGGTTTTTAAATTTCAAGCCAAAAACTTCACGTTCGAGCCTTTTATCTTCGATTGGTTTGGGGAGAAAAAATCTGGTAAGAAAAGGAAATTTCTTTAAAACCCAGAAAGTAAAATAATGAACTTTTTCCGGATCAAATTTAAAGAGAATCGGGCGGACAAAGGTTTTGTACATGAAAAAGAGGTTTTGCAAATATAATCATTTCAGGAGATTTGTTTTCTAATCTATAGCGAAAACCGCACTAATTTTAATATTTTAGCAACAAAAGAAATCAATGCAAAAAATTTTACTTTTAAGTTTATTAATCGTTTTCCAAAGTGTTTTTTCTCAAGTTAGTATGGAGAAAAATAAGCTGACAAAAGATGGACAGGTTTATAAAACCTCTCAGTACAAAGAAGTTTTTAAAAATCAGGACGCCATTAATTCATTTCAAAAACATAGAAGCAATAAGACGGTTGCAAGTGTTTTCGGCTTTGCGGGTGGATTTAGTTTGGGTTTTGGACTTGCTCAAGCTTTGCGCGGCGAAGAAAAAACGGTAACCACAAATGGTGGAACCCAAACCGTAAAAGTGGAAAAAGCAAAAGGATCATTGGCAATGATCGGAATTGGAGCTGGCTTAATTGGAGTGGCAATTCCCTTCGCAATCTCTTCCGGAAAAAATGCCAAAAAAGCCCTTCAGCTGGAAAATGGAGAATCTACGACGTTTAAACCGTATTTTAAAGTGGAAACCGCGGGAAACGGTTTGGCTTTGAGTTATAATTTTTAAAGAATTTCTGAATAAAATTTATAATAAAGATGGAAAATCATTTCCGTCTTTTTATTTATAAAAAAACAGAACTTTTAAATCCAGGTCTGAAATAGCCCTGATCGAAACGGCATCCCCGCCGCGGCGGGATACAGTGGAGAGCAGGTTCCCGGCTCCTGAAAGTCACAATAAAATTCCCTATTTTTGCATAAATTCTAAAGACGATGGCTAAACAGGAAGATGTTTTCAAAAAGTTGATTTCGCATGCTAAAGAGTATGGTTTTATTTTCCCTTCAAGTGAAATTTATGACGGGCTTTCAGCGATTTACGATTACGGACAAAATGGGGCTGAACTTAAAAACAACATCAAGCAGTATTGGTGGAAAGCAATGGTACAGCTGAACGACAACATTGTGGGAATTGATTCCGCGATCTTTATGCATCCAACAATCTGGAAAGCTTCGGGTCACGTTGATGCTTTTAACGATCCATTGATTGATAATAAAGACAGTAAAAAACGTTTCAGAGCCGACGTTTTGCTTGAAGATTATTGTGCGAAACTAGAAGATAAAGCGCAAAAAGAAATCGACAAAGCTGCGAAAAGATTTGGCGATGCATTCGATAAAAATGAATTTGAAAACACAAATCCACGTGTTTTAGAATACAGGGAAAAACAGAAAACGATTCTTTCGAGAATGGCACAATCCCTTGAAAAAGAAGATCTTGCCGACGTGAAAGCATTGATTGAAGAACTGGAAATTGCTGATCCTGATACCGGTTCTAAAAACTGGACGGATGTTCGTCAGTTCAACCTGATGTTCGGCACAAAATTGGGTGCGTCGGCGGATTCTGCAACGGATTTATATTTGAGACCGGAAACGGCGCAGGGAATTTTCGTGAACTTCCTAAATGTCCAGAAAACATCCCGTCATAAATTACCTCTTGGAATTGCTCAAATCGGGAAAGCCTTTAGAAATGAGATTGTTGCGAGACAGTTTATTTTCAGAATGCGTGAATTCGAGCAAATGGAAATGCAGTATTTCGTACCTCCGGGAACGGAATTAGGTTTCTATGAAACCTGGAAAGAGAAACGTTTGAACTGGCATTTGGCATTAGGTCTGGGTGCAGAAAATTATAAATTCCACGATCACGAAAAATTGGCGCATTATGCAAATGCTGCGGCTGATATTGAATTTAAATTCCCATTTGGATTTAAAGAACTGGAGGGAATTCACTCCAGAACTGATTTTGATTTAAGCGCTCACGAAAAACATTCAGGTCGTAAATTGCAGTATTTCGATGCTGAGAGAAATGAAAATTATGTTCCTTATGTTGTGGAAACTTCGGTTGGTTTAGACCGTTTGTTCCTGGCAATTTTCTCTAACTGTTTGAAAGACGAAGTTTTAGAAGACGGTTCAGAAAGAACTGTTCTTTCTCTTCCACCAGCTTTGGCGCCAGTAAAAGCAGCGATTTTACCTTTAATGAAAAAAGATGGTTTAGGCGAATATGGTGAGAAGATCTTCAATGAATTGAAATATGATTTCAACATGATTTATGAAGATAAAGACAGTATCGGAAAACGTTACAGAAGACAAGATGCGATCGGAACGCCTTTCTGTATCACGATTGACCACGATTCACTAACCGACAACACCGTGACTTTAAGAGACAGGGATACCATGAAACAGGAAAGAGTTGCTGTTGCGGATCTGCGTAGAATTATCGACGAAAAAACAAATTTCCGAAATTTGCTTTCCAAGATTTAATTGTTAGAGAAAACTTATAAAAGTCCCGCCTTGATGCGGGACTTTGCTGTTTAAAGGTTATTTTTATAGTACAGGAATATTAAAGAAAACACAATGTTCAAAAAAATTTTTCAGGGCCTACTTCTCGCACTTGCTGCTGCAATAGCTTTTACGTACGCTTTTGGCTATGACTACCTTTTCAGGGGAATCCGCAACACCTATCTTCGTGGAGAAAGCGGCTCTACGATCGACGACGGTAAATATTTCCCATCGCATTCAATCGCAAAAGGAAACGCGGTTCCGTGGACTGAAGATTCACTTTACAACCGTAAGCCTTTACCTAAAGATCTCGTTGAAAATCTAAAAAAATCCAAAACGGCCTCTTTCCTTGTCATTAAAAAAGGAAAACTTCTGTACGAAGAATATTGGGATGGTTACACAAAAGATTCTGCAACCAATTCTTTTTCTATGGCCAAAGCAGTTACGGTGATGCTTGTTGGAAAGGCAATTCAAGAGCAAAAGATTAAAACTCTGGACGAAAAATTCGCCTCTTTTTTTCCGGAATTTTCTGAGCTCGACCCTGGGAAAGATCTTACCCTCGAAGATCTGGCGAAAATGGAAGCCGGCCTGAACTGGGACGAAGACTACAGAAATCCTTTCCTTCAAAATGCAAAAGCGTACTACGGAAAATCTCTGGAAGTGGCTGTCCTGCGCAGTACTTTTAAAAATAAACCGGGCACAGAATTCGAATATCAGTCCGGCGCGACGCAACTGCTGGGTTTTGCGCTGAGAAAATCTTTGGGCGGCACAATTTCGGAATATGCCTCAGAAAAACTGTGGAAACCGCTTGGCATGGAACACAGCGCCAAATGGAATACCGACGATTTTGGTATGGAAAAAACATTCTGCTGTATCAATTCTTACCCGCGCGATTTCGCCAAACTCGGGCAGCTTTTTCTGGATGATGGAAAAGTTGGAAATACCGAAATCATCAGTTCTGAATTTCTCAAAAAAATGCAGACTCCTACCAAACTTTCCCGTGGGGCGTACGGAATGGGGCTTTGGATCAATAATGATGCACTCATAAAACACTATTATTTCTACGGATTGTACGGCCAGTATATTATCATTGTTCCCGAAAAACAACTTGTAATCGTACGCACCGGCACTTATAACAATCAGCCGAAAGATGCCAAAGGCCGCCCACTGCAGGTGGAATTCCTGGTGAATGAAGTATCGAAATATCTTTAAAGAAAATTTTTGGTTTCTTCAAATTACACTGAGAAATTAAAACAGCATTTTCAGGCAGATCGGAACAGTTTTTAACCCAATCTTTTAACTTTATAACTGTAGTTTTATTGCAAGTGAAATCCGAATATTTAAATTTAAAATCCGTAAATTTGAAACATTCTAAATAAGCACCATGTTCGACATTCAAAATATCCGCAGTCAGTTTCCTATACTCTCCCAAACCGTGAACGGTAAACCTTTGATTTATCTTGATAATGGCGCCACTTCGCAGAAACCGGCGTCGGTCATTGAAAGCTGGGAAAAATATTATACGACCATCAATGCCAATGTTCACCGGGGAATTCACACGCTGAGTCAGCTGGCGACCGAAGAAATGGAAGTTTCCCGCAGGAAAGTGCAGAAATTCATCAATGCTAAAAATGATTTCGAAGTTATTTTCACGAAGGGAACAACGGAAGGCCTTAACCTCATCGCTTATGCAGTTACGAATTTCATTAAAAAAGATGACGAAATAATCATTTCCTATTTAGAACATCATTCCAACATCGTTCCCTGGCAAATGCTTTGCGAAAGAACCGGCGCAAAGCTGAAAGTGATCCCGATGGATGAAAACGGAATTCTTCAGCTGGATTTTTTGGATCAAAATTTAAGTGAAAGAACGAAAATCGTTTCCTTAAATCAGGTTTCAAATGCCTTAGGCGTCATTAATCCAATTGAAGAAATCATTAAAAAAACCAGAGCGAATTCAGACGCGATGATCGTAATCGATGGTGCGCAGTCCGTGCCGCATTTCAGGATTGATGTACAGAAAATGGATTGTGATTTTTTCGTTTTCTCGGGGCATAAAATGTACGCACCGATGGGCACGGGAATTCTTTACGGAAAAGAAGATATTCTAAGAAAGATCAGTCCGTTTCACGGTGGCGGTGAAATGATTGCCACCTGCTCTTTCGAAAAAACGACTTACGCGGAACTGCCCTTTAAATTTGAGGCAGGAACCCCAAATGTTGGTGGGGATATTGCTTTGGGTGCAGCTGTTGATTTTATGGAAAAGGTGGGACACGAACATATTCAGACGCATGAAAATGCCTTGCTTGAGTATGCACAAAAGAAACTCCTGGAAATTGAAGACCTGAAAATTTATGGTGAAAAAGCCCACAGAACCGGCGTTGTTTCTTTTAATTTAGAAGGCGTTGGCATTGCTTCAGATGTCGGAATGATACTGGATAAACTGGGAATTGCTGTGCGTACAGGCCACCACTGCACTCAACCTATTATGGATTACTTCAATATCGCAGGAACTGTCCGTGCAAGTTTCGCAGTGTACAACACATTTGAAGAAATCGATGTTTTAGCAGATGGTGTTCGGAAAGCGCAGCGAATGCTGGGTTAGTTAAACGATTGCACCCTTATCTATATCTGAGTTTTTGAATATTCGAAATAAAGAACTGTTGATCAGCCCTGAAGAATCTGTTGTGCCGCTTCCTGCGTTTTAACCTTGTCAATTACGCGGGTGCAGATTCCGTTCTCATCAAAAATAAAAGTGGTCCGAACTATTCCCATGAACTCTTTTCCCATGAATTTTTTCAGTTGCCAAACCCCGAATTTTTCGATCACCTCCTTACTTTCATCGGCAAGAAGCGGATATTGAAAATCAAATTTCTCGTGAAATTTCTTTTGCGCTTTTACGGGATCGGCCGAAACTCCCAAAAGTTCATAGCCTTCTTTTTTTAAAACTTCAAGATTGTTATTCAGATCACAGGCTTCTGCTGTGCAGCCGGGCGTATTGGCTTTGGGATAAAAGAAAACGATCAGTTTTTTGCCTGCAAAATCTTCAGAACTCACGGTCTCGCCTTCCTGGTTAACACTTTTAAATTCGGGCAGACGGTCTCCAACTTTAAGCATAATGTGTATTTTTGTTCAAATTTAATGTTAAAATGACGAAAAAGCAAAGAGCCGAAATCATCCTCACAGAACTGGAAAAAATTTACCCCAAAGTAGCGATTCCGCTGGATCATGTGGATCCGTTTACTTTGCTGGTAGCGGTCGCACTTTCGGCCCAGACCACCGATAAAAAGGTAAATGAAGTGACACCGAAACTTTTCGAGGTAGCGGGAACACCTTTTAAAATGAAGGAACTGGAAGTGGACGAGATAAAGTATCTGATCAAAGAAATTGGCCTGGCAAATACGAAAGCGCGGAACCTGAAGAAGATGGCTGAAATTCTGGTGGAAAAACATAACGGTGTGGTACCACAAACCTTCGGGGAACTTGAAGAACTTCCCGGTGTAGGCCATAAAACCGCTTCGGTAGTAATGAGCCAGGCGTTCGGAATTCCTGCTTTTCCTGTGGATACGCATATTCACAGGTTAATGAAACAGTGGAAACTGACCTCAGGAAAAAATGTAGTGGAAACAGAAAACGATGCTAAAAAACTCTTCCCGAAAGAGACCTGGAACAAAGTTCATGTGCAGATCATATTGTACGGCAGAGAATATTCGCCGGCGCGCGGCTCTCAGGAACGTGATTTCCTCACGCCGCTGCTTTTCCCTGAAAAATAAATTAGTGAATGAATTTGTAAATGATCTTCATTTAAGAAACCGGGTTTTCCCCCGAAAATTCAGGTTTCATCAGCTGATCTACCTTGCCGATCAGATCTTCAATTTCAAAAGGTTTGGTAAGAAAATCATCCACACCCGCGTTTTTGCTTATTTTTCTGGCGTCCGGATGTGCAGACATCATCATGATTTTAATATGGTTTGTGGCAGGATCCTTCTTGATTTCTTTAGTTAAAGTGCGCCCGTCGTAACCCGACATCAAAAGGTCGGTGATAATAAGCTGCGGTTTGGATTTTTTGATGATGTCGCCGAACTCGAGCGGATTACAGCAGGATTCCACTTCGTAACCTTCAGAAAGAAGAATATTTTCTATGAGCTCGCAGATATCTTTGTTATCATCAACAACCAGAATTTCCATACTTAGAATTTAAATTTTATTTAAAGGTAGAGAAAAGTAAAATTTACTGCCTTTCTCTTTCTCACTTTTCACCCAGATCTTGCCTTCGTGTCTTTCCAGAATATCTTTAACAATGAAAAGCCCGATCCCAAAGCCGGGGTAAGTTTCCTCATCTTCACCGGAGACACGGTAGAAACGCTCGAAGATCTTCAGCAGCTCACACTCATCCATGCCGATACCGAAATCTTCTACAGACACCACAGCATTGCCGCGCTCCACAAAAAGCTCAACATCTACCCTTTTCTTTAGCGGCGAATATTTAATGGCGTTGGTCAGCAGATTATTTAAAACCTGGGTAATTCGGTCCTTGTCTGCATACACCTCAATATCCGACGTATGTTTCAGTTCGAAATTGATCTGATGGCTTTGTTCGGAGGCCTTAATATCTTCGATGGTTTCGGTTACCAGACCAACGAGTGAAAAAGTTTTTTTGTTAAGCGGCAACTTGCCCGATTCCATTCGCGAAATATCCAGCAAGTCACCAATGAGCATTGTGAGCTTATTCACCTGATTTTCGATGGTGTTCAGGGAATTTGTCAGGAATTTATCATCGGACTGGCCGCGCATTTTTTTCAGCAGCTGCACATATCCTTTAATGGTTGTCACAGGAGTTTTCAGTTCGTGATTGGCCATTTTAATGAAATCATTCTTCTGCTTTTCCTGCTTCTTCATATCGTCGATATCCGTACTGGTGCCGACCCATTTTCTCACATTTCCGTTTTCATCAATTTCGGGGAAGGCGCGGCTCAGGAACCAGCGGTATTCATTATTCTTATTGCGGAAACGGTGCTCAAAATTGAAAGGCTCCTTGGTGCGCACGCAATGTTCCCATAACCGCACATTTTCAATCTGTTCGTCGGGATGCACGATGTCGATCCAACCATTTGCGGAAACAAATTCGTTATAATTCTTACCGGAATAATCCAGCGTTGCCTGGTTAAAATAGGTCAGGCGCCCATCGCTCTCGCCAATCCACACGATCTGCGGCATTGCATCGGCCAAAAACCGGTATTTCTTTTCGCTCTCTTTAATGCTGCGTTCGTAATTTTTGTACTCTGTAATATCGCGGATGGTTCCGGAGATGTATGATTTTGCACCTTCGGGTGACTGTAGCAGACGGCCGTACAATTCGATCCACTTTTCCTGGCCGTCGCGCAAGATTACTTTTGCCTGATAGTAAAGATCGCCCGTTTTAGCGGCTTTCTGTAAAGCCTCCGCTCTTCTTTCCCGAAAATTGGGATGGATATGTTTTTCAAAAACCTTTGAACTTAATATTTCAGTCTTGGGGTCATACCCCAGAATTTCCATAAAACGTGGCGAAAAGTTATATTTTTCCAGCGTTTCAAAATTCATATCAAACCGGCCAAGTTTGGTGGCATCCATGGCAGTATTCAGCTGATGATGACTTTCCTGCAACAGCATTTCCTGGATCTTTCTGTCGGTGATGTCCTGCAGAACGCCTACCATGCGGCTTGGCATACCGTCTTCCTCAAAAAATATCTTGCCGTTGGTATAGATCCATTTTTCACACTGCTCTTTATCTACGATCCGCGCTTCATACTGATAAATGCCGGTTTTCAGCGCTTTATCAAAAGCCCGTTCAACTATGTCTGTCCGGTCGCGTTCCACAATATGACTCCGCAGAATCGCATGAGTGACCTGATCGGTTTTTTCATATCCAAAAATTTTCGACAGATAAGGAGAATGAATGATCTCGCCGGTTTTCAGATTAAGATCCCAGGTCGCGGTATGCGAACTTTCGGTAGCGAGACGGAGCCGCTCCTCATCGGCTTTAATTTTATTTTTAATGCTGATCAGATCCGTAACTTCCAGCACTACGGAGGCAAAAAATTTAAATTCGCCAGCGTCGTCGTAAATTGGGTGGTACACAAAATTAAAAAACACCTCCTCGGTCTGGCCGTTCCGGTTTCTCTTTAAACGGTATTCCGGTGAGTAAAACGGTTTTTTTGTTCTTTTGATATTTGCCAGAATGGCTGTGAAATCACGTGCATTATCGGGCATGAAATCGAAAATATTTTTGCCGATAACTTCTGCATGTGAGCGGCCGAGAATATTCAGCCAGGTTTCGTTGGCGTACTCAATAAGATGATCGCTGTTATGCAGCGAAAATCCAAAAGGCAGCTCCCATAATACGTTTTCTAAAACATTTTGCTGCACGGCGAAAGCAGGAAGTGGCGCATCGGTTTTCATTAAGACAAAAAAAATTTAAATGTAAAAATACTGTTTTTATTTAAAAGGTCTTTGACCGCATTTTATTATGGTGCCATATTTCTTACTGATAATCCTAAAGATTTAAAGCTTTAGCAAAAGTTTACTGCGGTTTTTCAAAAGAGCTGACAAAACCTAATTTCCTTTATTGTTTCTTCGCCCAGTTATCCATCTTTTGCGACAGTACATCGAGCGGCAGGCAACCCTGATTAAGGACTTCATCATGAAATTTCGCCAGACTGAATTTGGAACCGAGCTGTTTTTGGTATTTATCCCGAAGTTCCCGGATCTTAAGTGAGCCAATCTTATAGGAGACTGCCTGTCCCGGCATTGCCATATATCTTTCGATTTCGGCAGTAGCGCCAGCTTCATCATAGGAAATGTTGCTTAGGAAATATTGAATAGCCTCCTCACGTGTCATTTTTCCCGTGTGTATTCCCGTATCTACCACAAGGCGCACCGCACGCAGCATCTGATCACTCAGATATCCCATTTTCTGGTACGGATCTGTGTACAGCCCCAGCTCCGGGCCAAGTGTTTCACAGTAATGTGCCCAACCTTCGCCATAGGCACCGAACCACCCGAAACGCATAAATTTGGGTAACGATGTATTTTCCTGCTGCAAAGAAATCTGATAATGATGTCCCGGAATTGCCTCGTGCAGGAAAAGCGACTCCATGCCGGAAGTCACATTAAATTTCGACGGTTCAGGCAGAGGAATATAAAATATGCCTGGCCTTTTCCCGTCGGGCGTTCCCTGAATATACTCGGCACTTGCGGTCGCTTCCCGAAACTTTTCGGTTTGGCGGATCTCAAAAGGAGTTTTAGGTGTCACCGAAAACATGGTTTCAAGTTTGGGTGTTATCTTGGCGAGTATGTCATTAAAAGCTTTTAAAACCTCTTTACTGGTTTTATATGGCATGGCTTTCGGATCTGCTTTAAGGTGCGTAATGAATTCCTCTAAGGTTCCTTTAAAACCCAGCTGCTGCTTTACCTTTTCCATTTCAGCACGAAGCATGGCCACCTGCTCCAAGCCGGTTTTATTGATTTCCTCGGGTGTTTTTCCGGTAGTAGACCAGCTTTTGGTGTAGTATGCGTAAATCTCGTTGCCGCGCGGTAACGCATTGATTCCATCCGTAGTACGCGCTTTGGGCAAATATTCAGTTTCCAGGAACTGAGCCATCTTCGCATATGCCGGAATGATTTGATTTTTAATCATATCCCTGTACTTCGCTGTGAATCTTTCTTTTTGCGAGGCTGAAAAATTCGCGGGGAAATTCCGTATCGGGCCGTAAAAAATGTTTTTGTTGAAATCCGTGGAGGTGAGTTCTTCCGCTTTCATTTGAGGAATCATTTTCAGAACCAGCTTTTTAGGCAGTACATACTGATTTGCTACTCCCAATCTGAAATTTGCAATTGCAGTATCCATCCACACGGGAAATTTTTCGCATCTCTTCAGCCAGTCTGTATAATCTTTCTCGGTTTTGAAGGGTTGTGTTCCTTCGCCACTTCCCAGCAGCGGAAAATCCAGCGGCAGACCACCAAACTGTGTGAAGGGAATATATTCCGGGTGGTAAGCATATCTTTCGATTTTATCTTTTAAGGTATAATCCAACACGTTATATACGGTTTTCTTATCGTCGCTCAGATTTTTATAATCAACTTTGCCCAACTGTTTTTGCACGGAATTGTAAAAAGTGATTTCTTTGGAAATGAAATCTTTGCTGATGTTTACCGGCAGCTGGTCATTGTACTGTGAATCTCCCTGAGCGGTGGCCTCTAGCGGATAAAACTTTAGATATTGAGCATAATATGCAGCGGCAATCGAATCCAGGTCGGCGGGTGTTTCTTTGGTTAAAGGCGAATCCGATTTTTTGCAGGCCGAAACGGAGGCGATCACAGCCAGGCCGGTAATCACTTTATAAAAGAGGTTTTTCATTTAAATATTTTGAATACGCTAAATTAATTTTTTTTGTTCAAATTATTCGTTTTAACTTTATATGGTAATCAGCAGAAGAACTTTAAACATATTAATGAAGCGAAATCCACAAAACAGTAGTGTTTTTGGGTTAAATAAAAAAGATTTTTACCAACCACACATTTTTTTATCTTTGCTCAATACAGATTTGACCGATAATTTTTTTATAACACAATTTTTTCTTACAAAATGAAAGGGATTTTAAAAATCTACCATCCTGAAGAAACCCTTAAATATCACATCAAAAGCACTTACTGCAAGGCGGTTTACAGCAACAAGCAACATTTTCTGGAAGTGGAGGTCATAACTGATGACTGCCTGGATCATGTTGACGATGATTCCCTGCAATATAATTTCCCGCAACTCTCCCTGGATGTAGTGGAGTTTCCGCTGGAAGATGGCGAGATCGTGAACAGGAAATTCGAGATCGACGAGTCTGAAGAAACGTACACCGAAGTGGATCTTTTTGATGACGAAGATGCCTACCTTTACGACAACACACTCGCTTTTCAGAAAAATGCAGAAGACGAGCTTGAACTCTTCTGGTCCGGCCACATCAATGATTTTTACACAGGCTCCGGGGAACCGATCCCGTTTAAACTGAAATGCCATTTTAAGCCCGATGTGATCGAAGTCGGCGAAGATTAATCCAAATTTTGTCCTAATCCGCGGAAATGCCTTAAAATCTATAATATTAAGGTACTTTTGCCGTTCAACTTTAATACAAAAAAAAGCACTCAATGTTCTTACAAACACCCGTTCCCGCGCTGAACACAACTACAGAAAAGCATATTTTTTCGCTTTGGGATATCCTCTTCAGTGGCGGATTAATTGGAAACGTTATTATGATCGCAATTTTTCTGCTGGGAATCCTGGCGCTTTATATTTTTTTGGAGCGTTTTTTCTTTATTAAAAGGGCATCGAAACAGACACCGAATTTTCTGGAGAATATCAAAGACTTCGTACAGGAAGGGAAAATACAGACCGCGGTAGATTACTGCAAAACTATAGATTCTCCCGAAGCACGCATGATCGAAAAAGGGTTGGCAAGAATCGGAAGACCGATTTCTGATATTTCAAACGCGATGCAAAACCAAGGTCAGCTCGAAGTTTCGAAGCTTGAAAAAAATCTCAACATCCTGGCTTCTGCGTCAGGTGCCGCGCCGATGTTGGGCTTCCTGGGAACTGTGGTCGGAATGATCATGGCCTTTTTCGAGATCTCAAATGTAACCGGCGCTGTAAGCCCAAAACTCCTGGCCTCGGGAATTTACACCGCCATGGCAACTACCGCGGTCGGATTATTCATCGGAATACCTGCTTACTTCTTTTATAATATTCTGGTTACCAATGTGGATCGTTTGGTTTTAAAGATTCAAACCCATGTCAACGAATTTTTAGACGCCCTAAATAAACCACTCTAATGGAACTTAAACGCAGAAACCGAGTCAACGCCGAGTTCAGCATGGCCTCCATGACGGATATTATTTTCCTGCTGCTCATCTTTTTCATGATCACGAGTTCGGCAATTAGCCAAAGTGCTATTGATGTGAAACTCCCCAAAGCAGAGGCTGCCAATCCCAGTGTCCAGGATCCCGCCACAGTCACGATTCAGGAAGATGGCAAATACTTTGTAAACGATAAGGAAATTCCGAAGCAGGACCTGGAAAATTATCTGGTGAATACTTTAAAAGATGATACCAATCCCGCCTTTACGATTCGTGCGGATGAAAACACCAGACACAAGGATGTGGTTTTTGTAATGGGAATTGCCGAAACACATCACTACAATTTAGCTATTGCTACCACACAGACCGACGGAAATTAATTTTTTTATTTTTAAAGATCTTGTATTTAAATGGATTACGCCCTGCGACATAAGAAAAACTCCGAGAACGATAAACGTAAAAGTGCCGTGCTCACTTTGCTGATCTCGCTTCTTGTTTTTCTGGGAATCTTCTATTATAAATTTACCAAGATTACAGAAAAACCCGAAGAACTGACCACAATGCTGATCAACTTCGGCGATCAACAAAATGGCGCGCAGACCGAAGAGCCTGCCAACCAGGAAGGTAGTCTTGCAGCAAATACCGAAACAGAACTCCCGGAAACTGCTGCTGAAAATCTGCCGGAAACAAAACCTGAACCTAAAACTGAAGTGGCAAAACCGGTTGTAAAAGAAAAAATTCTCACAGGTACAAATACCAAGGTTTCTGCTCCGAAGGTGGAGAAGGCCATTAAAACCACCAAGCCAAACGCAAATTCGGCTTCATCGAAAAGTACAACCACAAAAAGCGCACCGGCAAAACCTTCAACAGCAAATGCAAAGACCGGTTCCGGCGACGGGAAGGGAACTGCCGCTATTGGAAATCTCCTGAAAGGTCGCGGCACAAAAACCGGCACGCAGGGAACAGCCGGCACCACAGGAAACGCCGGCGATCCATTGGGCGGCGATGGAAATGGTGACAGCAAGATCGGCATCGACCGTAAGCTTATTGGTTTTATACCGGGAACTATGGGGCGCGGAGGTGCGCAACCCACACACAGCTGCACTGCCAGTGGAACAATTAATATTTCTTATACCGTGGATAAAGCCGGCAACGTAGTGTCAGCCAGGCGCTCTGGTGGCGTTTCAGATCCTTGCGTGGTCACAAATTCGGTTTCCTGGGTAAAAAAATATGTAAAGGCAGAAAAAGCAAATACGTCGTCTACAGGCGTCTACCAAATTACTTTTTAAAAACCTTTTGCATTTCCGCAGGCCGGACTTTATTCACAACTTTACATCATGACAGATCAGGAATATCAGCAGGAAATTGACTGGCTCTTTGTTCAGATACCCAGTTTTCAGAATGAGGGCGAGACAGCCTATAAACCGGGGCTCGAAAATATTAAAAAGCTTTGCACCTTCTTCGGAAATCCGGAACAAAACCTTAAGATGGTTCATATCGGCGGCACCAACGGCAAAGGTTCTACAAGCAGCATGCTTGCCTCCGTACTTCAGGAAGCGGGTTACAGAACAGGCCTGTACACTTCTCCTCACCTTATCGATTTCCGCGAGCGCATCAAAATAAACGGTAAAAAGTGTGACCGTGAATTTGTATACCAGTTTATCCGAAAACTGCAGAATTTACCGTCTCATATTGTGCCCTCTTTTTTTGAATTTACCACCGTAATGGCTTTTGAATACTTCCGGCTGCAAAAAGTAGATATTGCCATTATTGAGGTTGGACTTGGCGGCCGACTGGATTCAACAAACATCATTCAACCGTTAGTCACGGCGATTACAAATGTGGCGCTTGATCACCAGAATATTTTGGGAAATTCGATTCAGGAAATTACTGCTGAAAAAGCCGGAATTATAAAACCCGGAATCCCGGTAATTTGCGGTGACGAGGATCCGACAACCCGTGAAATCATTAGAAAAAAAGCGCAGGATACAGGCGCCGAATTTGTAGATGCAACGCTTATCCGGACGGATTTACGTTCTGATCTGCAGGGAAATTACCAGAGTAAAAACATTAAAGTAGTTCTGGCTTTAATTGCAGAGTTGCGGAAAATTGGTTACGCGATAACGGAATCAGAGGTTGAAAATGGACTTTTGCACGTGCAGGGACATACAGATTTCCTGGGAAGGTGGTATCAGTTTTCCGATGAGCCTTTAGTAATTTGTGATACTGCACATAATCACGCGGGTTTGGAGAAAGTTTTTGCACAGCTAAATTCAATACCAAAATTTAAGCATATTGTCCTGGGTTTTGTAAATGATAAAAGAATTGACGAAGTATTGATGATTTTACCTCTTAATTCTTCCTTCTATTTTGCGAAACCGGGCAATAACCGCGGCCGCCACCCTGCTGAATATGAAGATTTGCTCCAAAAAGCGGAAATTTCTTATAAAATTTTTAATGACGTTGATGCGGCCTATCTTTCTGCGAAACAGCATGTTCAGAAAGATGAAATGATATTTATCGGCGGAAGCAACTTTGTAGTGGGAGAATTTTTAGAAAAAAATTTGGAGAAATAAAAAATACTTGTATATTTGCCGAACCAAAATTTGAGAAATCAAACACGGGAAAAGGGCTCTTAGCTCAGTTGGTTCAGAGCATCTGGTTTACACCCAGAGGGTCGGGGGTTCGAATCCCTCAGGGCCCACAAAAACCTCAGTTTTTTCTGAGGTTTTTTTTATTTCGGGCGGTTAGCTCAGTTGGTTTAGAGCGTTGCGTTGACATCGCAGAGGTCGCTGGTTCGAACCCAGTACCACCCACAAAACTTCTCAGGAAACTGCGGAGTTTTTATTTTTATTGAAAGGTTTAGAGTCCCGAAGCTTCGGGATTGACATCGAAGAGGTCGCTGGTTGGAACCCAGTACCTCCCGCAAAATTTCTTAGGAAACTGCGGAGTTTTTATTTTTTATTTTAAGGTTGAGAGTCCCGAAACTTCGGGATTGACATCGCAGAGGTCGCTGGTTCGAACCCCGTACCACCCATTGAACTCCTCAGGAAACTGCGGAGTTTTTTTATTCCGGTAAACACCGCGCTTAAATAGATCGCCGTATTTTATTTTCTTTCTGCAGATTACAATTATTTTACTAATTTTAGTATCTAAACACAAATCATGCTGGTAAAAGTTTATGGAAGTGCCATTTACGGTGTTTCCGCCCAAACGATTACGATTGAAGTCAATGTCGACACTTCCGGCGTGGGCTATCATTTGGTGGGACTTCCCGACAATGCCATCAAAGAAAGCAGTTACCGCATTTCTGCCGCACTGAAAAATGTTGGATTTAAAATCCCGGGCAAAAAAATCACCATCAACATGGCGCCTGCTGATCTTCGAAAAGAAGGTTCAGCCTACGATCTCAGTATTGCAATCGGAATTCTGGCCGCTTCGGACCAAATCGCGGCCGAGAATATTGGTGAATATATCATCATGGGAGAGCTTTCCCTCGACGGCGGCCTTCTGCCCATCAAAGGAGTTCTGCCCATCGCCATCAAAGCGCGGGAGGAAGGTTTTAAAGGCATTATTCTGCCAAAACAAAATATCCGCGAAGCTGCGATTGTGGATCAGCTCGAGGTTTACGGCATTGAAAACATTAAAGAAGTCATTGATTTCTTTAATGAAAATATCCCGCTGGAGCGGACAACGATCGACACGAGAAAAGAGTTCCAGGATAAGATCAATTACTTTCCTTTCGATTTTTCGGAAGTTAAAGGTCAGGAAACCGCCAAGCGTGCAATGGAAGTTGCGGCTGCAGGCGGACACAACATTATACTTATCGGACCGCCGGGCAGCGGTAAAACAATGCTTGCAAAAAGAGTTCCCAGCATTTTGCCGCCTTTAACATTAAAGGAAGCTTTAGAGACTACAAAAATTCATTCTGTTGCAGGAAAGATCGGTACGGAAACCTCGTTGATGACCGTGCGCCCTTTCCGCAGTCCGCATCACACAATTTCCGATGTGGCTTTAGTAGGCGGCGGCAGCTATCCGCAACCGGGCGAAATTTCCTTAGCGCATAACGGTGTACTTTTTCTGGATGAAATGCCAGAATTTAAACGGACAGTGCTCGAAGTGATGCGCCAGCCGCTCGAAGACCGCGAAGTCACCATTTCCAGAGCGAAATTTACTGTCAATTACCCCGCAAGTTTTATGCTTGTGGCGAGTATGAATCCCAGTCCGAGCGGATTTTTTCCGGACGATCCCAATAATACCTCCTCGCAGTTTGAGATGCAGCGTTATATGAATAAACTTTCAGGACCACTGCTCGATCGCATCGATATTCATATCGAAGTGCAAAAAGTGGAATTTGAGCAGTTAGCGGACAAAAGAAAAGGCGAACAAAGCGATACCATACGGCAAAGAGTGCTGAGTGCAAGAGAAATTCAAACCAAAAGATACACCAACTCGGACATACACTACAATGCGCAAATGGGTCCGAAAGAAATCGAGAAACATTGTGAACTTGATGATGCCTCCCAAAACCTCATTCGGATTGCGATGGAAAAACTGAACCTTTCGGCGCGGGCTTACGACAGGATTTTAAAAGTCGCCAGAACCATTGCCGATCTGGAACTTACCGAAAACCTTAATGCAAGTCATATTTCTGAAGCAATTCAGTACCGCAGCCTCGACCGCGAATTTTGGAACGTGTAGAATTTGAAAAATTCTGCAGAAATTCTTTAAGAAAAAAATTACTCAATCTTTGGATTCAGGCGGTCGATAACGAAAGGTTTGATGACTTTTTTATCTTTTTCTTTGAACTCATAGCCCAGATTATACGAAAATCCTACGCCGAGCGTTTGCTTCATCTGAAGTTTCTGGATCTGATCATGGTCATAAAGA
Organism: Kaistella palustris DSM 21579; assembly: GCF_000422265.1. Classification (GTDB taxonomy): domain Bacteria; phylum Bacteroidota; class Bacteroidia; order Flavobacteriales; family Weeksellaceae; genus Kaistella; species Kaistella palustris. The sequence continues at coordinate 49,081 of NZ_AULL01000012.1, read as the reverse complement.
AGATCCAGGCTAACCACTGTAGAAATAAATTTGTTGAAACGGATATTCAGAGTCCCGTTATAAGCGATATCAACCCGTTCCGGATGAAAGACGTAGTTGCTGAAAAAATTAATCTGGTTCACAAAATCGATATCCTTATAAATCTTGATGCGGTAAAGTACATTGACAAGCGCACCAATTTCCGCCCGCACACTTTGTCCGTCTTTTTCCAAACCATATCTTCCCGCTTTCTGCAGGTCGGGATCAAGGACAAATGTAAACTTTCCGTTAATCGGTCGGAAAATGACCTGAAAATTTTCGTTGGGGTTGTAAGAAATACCAAAACCTGCATTTAAATAACCGGGCGACATAAAGGCTGAGATCCGGTCGCTGTAATCGGGATCTGGAGTTTCGGCATAATTGTAACCTGCTGAAAACTGCGACAGAAACTGAAATCCCGTTGAGAGATAAAAATTCTTACCAATATCGTACCCATAATTGCTCATCAGGTTGATATAATCTTCGGTTTTCCGAGCAGACTCGCCTTCAGACGCCACGAAGCCATAGCCAACTTTCAGGTTGTTATCCAGAAAATGCTTGTCCTTTTTATAGCTTAAGTTATACCGCACTTTTCCGATGATCCCAATATTATTATTACCGCCGGAATTCCAGTTGGAAAATGATGACTGGTTAAAAACAACATTACCCTGGCCGTAATGGAACCAGCGGATCGGATCTTTCATGCGGAGCATGTTATAGGGCGTGACGGGAATTTCATCGGTAAGATTCGCTATTACGACCTTATCACGAATCACGATGGTATCCTTAAAATGCCGGTCAAAATTTACAAACTTTGGATTTGCAAGGCTGTCCAGATCAAGCGCTGCAGAGTCCCACCGTTTTTGGGCAATGGAATCGATCTCCTTCAGGCGGTCTTTGGCATTTTGGGAAAAGAGCATTGATGAAATTAACAGAAAAGCGAAAACTAAAATTACATTTCTCATACGTTGCAAATTTAGGGCAAAGAAACAAAAGGCTAAAACTTGAAGTTGGCGATTTTATTACTTTTTGTCTCAATAATTTGAGTTTTTTAAAAGATATAGCCATATTTACTCAATAATTATTTTGGTCGCAATTTTGTCAAAAAAGTATTTATGCTAAAAGAGACCCTCAACTACAAGGCGGTAATGTATGCAGCCCTGATGGTTGCGGCCATGTGGCTGGGTTTCCTGCTTCAGCATCTCAATCTTTTCGACGGTTGCAGCGGTGCCATCATTCCGCTGAATCCTGCGGGGTTGAAAGGTATATTCTTCTCGCCTTTTCTGCATGGCAATCTGGAGCACATCTTTGGCAATTCGGTACCGATTTTCGTACTGATGTTTTTGCTGTTTCAGTTCTATCCGTTTATTGCTGAAAAAGTTTTCTTTCTGGGCTGGTTTGTTACCGCCTTCCTGGTGTGGCTTTTGCCGCCTATTGATATTTTTACCGGTGCCTATAATACAGTGTGTATCATTGGTGCCAGTGGCATTGTTTACGCGCTGGCATTCTTTCTGTTTTTCAGTGGCATTTTCCGTTGGAATATGAAATTGCTTACAGTTTCTATGGTTGTTGCGCTATACTATGGCAGTCTGGTCTGGGGCGTAATGCCCGAGGAACTTTTTTCACACTTACAAGAACCCAGCAAAATATCCTGGCAGTCTCACCTTTCCGGGGCAGTAGTAGGAATTATAATGGCGTTCATATTCCGCAAAAGTGGCGAAAAAAACATTCGTTTTATCTGGCAGTATCCAAATTATTACAGTGAGAAAGACGATAAACTTTGGCAACAGTACAAAGAAAACCATCCCGACGATTTTCTGGAACTCCCTTACAAAGAGAAAGATGACATCTGGGATCATTTAGATGAAATCCGGAAAAACGGATAAATTTCGATAACTTTGGAAAAATCATGTCATGTTCTGCGAAGAAACCTTCTACGCTGTTGCACTCCGGCACTGCCCGCTGATCGGCGATATCGTCTTTCGGAAACTTGTCGCTGAGGCAGGCTCTGCCAAAGAAGTCTGGGAACTTTCCAAATCGGGGCTTAAAAACATTTACGGTATCGGAAAAAAGATATCAGCTGAAATTGGCAACTCCGAGCATTTAAAATTTGCAGAAAAAGAACTGGCTTTCTGCGAAAAAAACCACATCAAAATTAACCTGAGACATCTGGGTGAGCTCCCTGCCCTACTCAACGAATGTGACGATGCTCCCGCAATTCTGTACCAGAAGGGAAATTATAATCATGACCTGAAACCTTTAAGTATAGTCGGTACGCGCAATATCACGTCCTACGGCAAGCACTTTATTCAGGATTTTCTGGAGCAGGCACAAAACAGAAATATTCTTACTGCCAGCGGTCTTGCGTTGGGTGTAGATACAGAAGTCCATCAGCTCTCACTTGAAAACAATATTCCTACGCTTGCTGTTCTGGCACACGGTTTCCACACACTTTATCCGTCGAAGAACCGGAAACTGTCCGAAAAAATTCTGCAGGAGAACGGTGTGCTTTTTTCGGAGTTTAATTCCAGCCAAAAACCCGACCGCGAAAATTTCATTCAAAGGAACAGAGTAATCGCAGGCCTCTCACCGGCTACAATTGTAGTAGAAACTGCTTTTGGCGGCGGCTCGGTAAGCACGGCCACTTTCGCCGCAAATTACAACCGCGATGTGTATGCACTGCCTGGTAAGATTAACGATAAATACAGCCAGGGTTGCAATCACCTGATTTCCCAGAACAAAGCCGGCATCATTTCAACAGTAGCCGGATTGCTGAGTCAGCTGAATCTCCACGATCTTTCGGAAAGTGTTGGGAATCTGTTTCCTACCTCCGAGATAAAAATTGTACTCAGCGAAAGTCAGGAAAATATTCTACAAACGCTGGATAAAATAAAACCTGTCTCACTGGACGAGATTTCGGAGCGTTTGGGTGTAGCTACGTACAGGATTTTGCCGGATTTATTGCAGATGGAAATTTCGGGAGTGATCAAGGCGCTTTCAGGGAGACAGTATATGGTTGTGTAGCCCAATTGCTTTTTATAAAAATTTAGTGATTTGCAATTAACATTTCATTATCATCAGAAAAGGCGTGTAAATTATCATTTTAATAAAAATAATGTAGAAATTTATTAATATTTTCTCAAATCACAAAATTTTACTTGCAAGAGTTGAAAAAACAATTAAATTTGTTAACAATAATAATTAACCTTTATGGAACACTATAATGTAGAGCAAAAAATTCAGGAATTTATTGCCAAAATCGAAGCTAAAAATCCAAACGAGCCGGAGTTTCTTCAGGCTGTAAAGGAAGTTGCAGTTACTGTAATCCCATTTATTTCGACGAGGCCGCAGTACAACGGTATGAAGCTTCTGGAAAGGATGGCAGAGCCCGAAAGAACTATTATTTTCCGTGTGCCATGGGTTGATGACAATAATGAAATTCAGGTAAACCGCGGTTTCCGAATTCAGATGAATTCCGCGATCGGACCTTACAAAGGCGGTATCCGTTTTCACCCGACGGTAAATCTGTCGGTGCTGAAATTTCTTGCATTCGAACAGACATTTAAAAATTCACTGACAACGCTGCCAATGGGCGGCGGAAAAGGCGGTGCAGATTTTGACCCACAAGGTAAATCTGATATGGAGATCATGCGCTTCTGCCAGGCTTTCATGTCGGAGCTTTGCAAATATATCGGTCCTGAAACCGACGTGCCAGCCGGTGACATCGGTGTGGGAGCGAGAGAAATCGGTTATCTTTTCGGTCAGTATAAAAAAATACGCAACGAATTTACCGGTGTTCTTACTGGCAAAGGTTTGGCTTACGGTGGTTCACTTATCCGGCCCGAAGCTACAGGATACGGCGTTGTATATTTTGCAGAACAAATGCTGAAAACCATTAATGAAGATTTTAAAGGTAAAACGGTTTGCGTTTCCGGTTTTGGAAATGTGGCCTGGGGCGTGGTGAAAAAAGTGGAGGAACTCGGCGGAAAAGTACTTACAATCTCCGGTCCCGATGGCTATATCTACGACAAAGACGGAATTACCGGTGAAAAAGTAGATTATATGCTCGAACTTCGTTCCTCCGGAAACAACAGAGCGGAAGATTTTCTTAAAAAGTTCCCGAATGTGGAGTTCCACGCGGGCAAGAGACCTTGGGAAGTCAAGTGTGATGTGGCCATTCCTGCGGCAACACAGAATGAACTCGATCTTGATGACGCAAAAAAACTGGTGGCGAACGGCGTTGTCTGCGTAACGGAAGCTGCAAATATGCCATCGAGTCTGGAGGCGATCAATTATTTCCTCGACAACAAGGTACTGTTCTCGCCAGGGAAAGCGTCCAACGCAGGTGGCGTTGCTACATCCGGTCTGGAAATGACGCAAAACTCCATTCGCCTAAACTGGTCATCGGAAGAAGTTGATGCACGCTTAAAAGAAATTATGATCGGTATTCACAAAGCCTGCAGAGATTACGGCACGGAAGAAGACGGTTATGTAAATTATGTAAAAGGTGCAAATATCGCCGGTTTTGTAAAAGTGGCAGAAGCTATGCTGGCGCAGGGCGTTGTATAAAACTTTAACAGATAATAAACAGACACCGTAAACCGGTGTTACAATTTAAAACAAAATTCCCGCCTGGCAGCGGGAATTTTTCAGTTTGGGTTGGTCCGGAATTAATCTTCCAGCTTGGCCGGTTCCATTTTTTTCTCAGCCTTCGCTTTTCTTTTCATTTCAGCAGGTGCTTCCTTTTTGGCGGTGGTTTCCTCAGCCTGCAATACATCGGCTTTGGTTTCCATTTTTGCCTCTTCTGTAGCCGGAGCCACAACGTTGGTATCCGCTTTTAATTCAGCAACTGCTGATTCCGACTGTACTTTTTTTGCAGAGTCTGTAGTTTGCGCGTTTGCAAGTGTTACACTTCCAGCTGCTAAAACCAGGGCGATTGATAACTTTTTCATAATGCTTATTTTAAATTTTATTTCCCCAATAACGGCGGGAAATAAAGCGAAGTATTTCCAGAAGCTAACTTTAACTTTAATTACCAGATTTTATGAGCTTTTGGGATTTTATTTCCTGTCGATACGCTGCTGAATCCTTTCTACGAACTCGAAAGCTGCGGGGCAGACCAGCGTATTCTGTATGGTAAGGTGATTGATCTGATAGATCTTTTTGCGGTCGGTGTGCGGAAATTCCCGGCAGGCTTTAGGCCGCACTTCGTATATGGAACAGGTATTATCCGGATTCAGAAACCAGCACGGTAAATTCTGCAGCACTTTGTCGTGATCTTCATCTACCCGTAAAAATTTCTTCTCAAAATCTGCGGGTTTCATTTTTAAATGCTTCGCAATCCTCTCAATATCCTTTTCGGTAAAAAGCGGTCCTGTGGTTTTGCAGCAGTTCGCACATTTCAGACAGTCGATTTCACTGAAAACCTCGTCGTGGGTTTCCTGCACGATATAGTCGAGATTTTTGGGCGGCTTTTTCCGGAGATTGTCGAGAATCTTTTAGTGTTCTTTCTGGCGTTTTAGGGCCTGACTCTTGTAGAAGTCCAAATTCATACTGCAAAAGTAAGGGTAATTTCGGTCTGATCACAAAAGTTCGGATTTGCGGAAACTGCGGCCGCGATAGAAGCGGTTACCCCGGAACTGCGCGGCGCAACGCAGTGGAGCCGCGCAGTGAGGAGTATGAGCGGATAGCGCGAATTGTCCGCCCAAAAAACTTTGCTGACCCAGGTCATAAGCGATATCTTATAAATGTAGTAATTTTGAACTATGAAAAAGTTGGAAACAAGAGCTGATATTGAATTGATGGTAAACAGATTCTACGATAAAGTAGGCAGCGACGACACGATTGGTTTCTTTTTTAATGACGTTGCAAAGGTGGACTGGAGTAAACACCTGCCGAAAATGTATTCTTTCTGGGAAACGCTTCTTTTCGGGCAGATTTCGTATAAAGGCAATCCGATGGCGGTGCATTTCCCCATAAATTCCGAAGTCGCTATGGAAAAGCGGCATTTCGCACACTGGGTGAAACTGTGGACGCAGACGATTGAAGAAAATTTCAGTGGCGAGATGGCAGAAATGGCGATCTACAAAGCCACGAATATTGCAAACCTGATGGGTTACAAAATGGAAACGGCGCGCAAACTTACATAAGTTGGCGAAAGCCTTCCTTTCAGAGCAAAATGACCTAAAATTTCTTCCGGCGCAAATCTGAAGAGGTTAAAAGATAGATTCGGCGGTCTGGGTGGTAAATTCCTCCAGAAACTTCATGCCGCGGTAGGAATTCCCTTTTTCATTCAGCTTTGGGCTCCAGACCGCAATACAGTAGTGCTCCGGATAAAGTGCGATGATGCCGCCACCGACACCGCTTTTACCCGGCAAGCCAACCAAAAATGAAAACTCTCCGGATTCATCGTAAAAACCACATGTCAGCAGAATGGCATTGATTCTTTTTGCTTTACTGATGGAAATCACATGAGTTTCGCTCCCCGGAATTCTGCCGCCATTCGCAAGGTAAAGAAAGCTTTTGCTGAGTTGCCGACAGCTGAGTTCAATGGAACAGAGATGACAGTAAAGGTCAATCACGGCATCGGGCTGGCTTTTAATGTTACCAAAGGATTTCATGTAATTCGTCATTGCAGCGTTTCGGTAACTGTTCTGCATTTCACTGGCGGCCACTTTTTCATTGAAGAAAACCGAATCTTCGCCGGCAACGGCGCAAATGAACGCCAGCATTTCTTGTTTCGGATCTTTACAAATTTCCAAAAGAATATCGCAGATCACCAGCGCACCGGCATTGATGAAGGGATTTCGCGGAATTCCATGGTCCGCCTCCAACTGAACCAAGGAGTTAAATGCGGTGCCGGAAGGTTCTACGTCAACACGTTGCCACAATTCTTCTCCGAGTTTCTCGTATACAAAAGAAAGCGCAAAAACTTTGGAAATACTTTGGACTGAAAATTTTTCACTGCAGTCGCCGGCTCCATAGCTGAATCCTGACAGGTCGGTAAAGGACACGCCAAATTTATTTTCGCCGATGCAGGCGAGCTCAGGAATATAATCGGGAACTTTACCGCAATTTTCGCGGGTAAGAATATCCGCGTAAACACGCGAAATGATCTGGCTGTAATCTTTTTTCACAATGAAATTTCGGGAATAAAACGCAGGATTAAATAACGTTTAAAAGGAGATTAAGCTTCCTCTTCTTCATCATGATACTCGAAGAGGAAATCATTATATGGGAAACGCGAAATATGAATTTTTAAAACTTCGTCATAGATCATTTTCTTCATCTCGGGGAAATTCTCTTTGTTTAATGCAGAAATAAAAACAGTCGGATATTTTGATTTGGACATCCATGTTTTTTTCCATTCTTCCAGGGAAATATTTTTGCGCGTTTCCGGCGTCAGATCATCTTCATCCTTTTTCTCGTAGGCAAAGGCATCGATTTTATTAAAAACCATGATCATAGGTTTTTGGTGGGCATCGATCTCCATCAACGTCTGATTTACAGAATTAATGTGGTCTTCGAAACTTTCATGCGAAATATCTACCACGTGAATGAGCAGATCAGCTTCGCGGACCTCATCCAGGGTAGACTTGAAGCTTTCTACCAGCTGTGTGGGCAATTTCCGGATAAAACCTACCGTATCAGTGAGCAGGAAAGGTAAATTCCCAATGACTACTTTTCGCACGGTGGTATCCAGGGTTGCGAACAGTTTATTTTCAGCAAAGACCTCTGATTTTGAAATGGCATTCATCAAAGTGGATTTTCCAACATTGGTGTAACCCACCAGCGCTACGCGCACCATTTTGCCACGGTTCTGCCGCTGTGTCGACATTTGCTTGTCGATGATTTTCAGTTTATCCTTCAGTAAAGTGATCCGGTCGCGAATGATCCTTCTGTCGGTTTCAATTTCCGTTTCACCGGGACCGCGCATTCCAATTCCACCTTTCTGTCTCTCGAGGTGCGTCCACATACGGGTTAATCTCGGCAGGAGATATTGATACTGAGCCAGTTCAACCTGAGTCCTCGCATAAGAAGTCTGGGCGCGCTGTGCGAAAATATCCAGGATCAGGTTGGTGCGGTCCAGGATTTTCACGTCCATTTCTTTCTCCAGGTTTTTCAGTTGCGACGGCGAAAGTTCATCATCGAAAATGACGGTCCCAATATTATTTTCTTTGATGTATTCTTTAATTTCCTGTGCCTTTCCGCTGCCGATAAAGGTTTTGGGATCAGGTTGCGTAAGACGCTGTGTAAATCTTTTATCTACGCTTGCACCGGCAGTGAAGGCGAGAAATTCGAGTTCGTCGAAATATTCGGTGAGCTTTTCCTCACTTTGGTTTTGGGTGATAAGGCCGACTAAAACGGCTTTTTCGTATTGATGGTCTTTTTTTTCGAGCATATAATAATTTTCTTTGCCTTGAGCAGCAAAATTAGTTTTTTTCTTCGGTATAGTTCAGTTTTAACGCGAGCAGAATAGCCGTTGCAGCCACAGCAATTCCGTTGGTAACGATCATTGAAATATGACTTTTCTCCAGGCCGAACCACAGCCACAGACCGCTGCTCACAATTCCTATGATACATGTCAGCAGCGAAATCTCTTCGGCAGATTTTTCTTTCAGTATCTTGATGATCTGCGGAATAAAAAGTGCCGAGGATAAACCTCCCGCCACAAAACCGATGATTTCGGGATTTATATTCATAGATGATTTTTAAATATAAGCAATTTGTTTATTTTAAAAAAGCAGGAATCTAATCCCAGTCTTCTGCAACAAATTTCATCGTGTTACCGGCACCATCTGATAAAATCAGGTCATGACCTTTAACTTCGTATGAAGTCATGCGCGGCAGCGCTTTGCCAAAAGCAGCTTCCAAGTCCATATTTCGGTCGCAATACATCATTGTACTTCCTACCTGAGAAAATTTTACAGTTTGGTCAGTATCAAAAGTCGCCTCGAAAAACATACTGTTGCAGCCCATGTGCGCACTGTACCTTCCCGGTGTATTTTCAATTGGCGATAAATTGATGTGTGCTTTGGCAGCGGTCATTTCTTCTTTGGTAAAATTCTGAAATTCCACCAGCATCCATTTACGCTGAATATTTTGGGGTGTTGAAGCACTCTGTGTAGTACAGTTTGTCAGAAATAAAAGCGCGACAATTCCAATTAAGCTTAAAAGTAATTTGTTCATCAGTAAAATTTCCGAAGGATGAAACCATTTCTGTGCCGTGATTTTAATTAATTTTGATAAGTTTATAGACACACTTGCGACAAAACCGACAGGAAAACTTTAAAACAAAAAATGGAAAGAGGACAAACGATAGAAACCGAAAGACTTAGGCTGAAACCGGTTTCCATTTCAGATGCCGATGCGATTTTAGCTTTATATAATACGCCCAAGTTTCTCCTGTATGTAGGCGACCGCAAGATCCGAAGTTTAACAGATGCTGAAAAGTATATCACCGAAAAATTTGCGCCGCAGCGGAAAAATCCAGGCTGCGGAAATTATGTGGTGCAGTTAAAGGAAGACGGCAGCAAAATCGGCGTTGTCGGAATTTATGCGCGGGAAGGGCTGGATGTTTCAGACATCGGTTTTAGTTTTCTGCCGGACTCTGAGGGTAAAGGTTACGGCTATGAAGCGGCTTCAGCATTAATGGCGAAAGCTTTCGCTGAGTTTGGGATTTCAAAAATTGCAGCGATCACGGTAAAGGAAAATGAGGCCTCTCAAAAACTGATCACCAAACTGGGCCTAACATTTTTGAAAACCATAAGACTTCCAGGTGATGATGTAGACCTTCTTTACTATGAGAAGGAAAAACTTTAAAAAAAAAGAACGCATCCTGCAACACGTTCTTTTGTTTTTCACTAAAAATCTTTAGTAATAATGTTTTAATTCGGTTTCCAGTCGACCACTGCGCGAATAAATGCTTCGGCGTTTTCCAGCGGGATATTCGGTAAAATCCCGTGTCCAAGATTCACAATGTAACGGTCTTTCCCAAATCTGCTGATCATTTCGTGCACCATTTTCCGAATGGTTTCGGGCGATGAATGAAGGCGTGCCGGATCGAAATTCCCCTGCAGTGTCATCGTATGGTTTGTAAGTGACCGCGCATATTCGGGGCGAATCGTCCAGTCCAGACCAAGAGCCGAAACTTTCGACAAAGTCATTTCCTCGAGCGCAAACCAGCAGCCTTTACCAAAAGCAATTACGTGAGTCAGCGGACTCAGCGCCTCCACGATCTGGTTGATATAGCGCCAGGAGTAAACCTGGTAATCTTCCGGCGAAAGCATACCTCCCCAGGAATCAAAAACCTGTACGGCAGAAACGCCTTTTTCTACTTTTCTTTTTAGGTATGCAATCGTTGTATCTGTAATTTTCTGCAGCAGTTCATGAGCTGCTTCAGGATGCTGGAAACAGAACGCCTTTGCAATATCAAAAGTTTTGGAACCCCCCCCTTCAATACAGTAGCAGAGTATTGTCCAGGGCGAACCGGCAAAACCGATAAGCGGAATATCATTATCGAGCTTTTGCAGTGTAAGTTCAATGGCGTCGAAAACATAACCTAAAGTATCATCTACATCAGGAACTATAATGTTTTTGACCTGTTCCGGCGTACGGATCGGTGTTTCCAACCACGGCCCTGTTCCTTCCACCATTTGAAAATCCATTCCCATGGCTTGTGGAACCACCAGAATATCGGAAAAAAGTATGGCCGCATCCAGCGGGTATCTACGGATTGGCATCATGGTAATCTCTGAGGCGAGTTCCGGTGTTCGGCATCTGGTGAAAAAGTCGTATTTATCGCGCAATTCCCGGAATTCGGGTAAGAATCTGCCCGCTTGCCGCATCATCCAGACCGGTGGTCTTTCTACAGTTTCTCCTCTTAAAGCTTTTAAATACAAATCGTTTTTAATCATAATTTTAAAATTGTGCGCAGCTGTTATATTTCACGCTGCGCATAAATTAGTTTCAGCAAATCATCAAGATTGCTTTCTTTACTGGTAATAACCGGGTTTTTAGTATATTTTTTTATTTCTGTACTGGTGGTTTCGCCAATGGAAAAAATAAGTTCGCTGCCAAATGAATTGTGCTTTGCAAAACTACGCACGCCGCTTGGACTGAAAAAACTTAAGGCTGCGTAGTTTTCAGTAAACCTGGGATATAAAAGATCGGTTTCGTAAACAACCACTTTGCGGTAAGAAATATTCTGGAGTGGCAATGACTTCTTCAAGACCTCAAGCGCAAGGTCACCGCAGAAGTGAATGAATTTTTCGCTGCTGCTGTTTTCAATAATGAATTCCGACAGCTCTTTTGCATTCCGCGTTACTTTGAAAGTGCCAAAACCCGCTTCGCGCAAAGCTCTTTTGGTTTTGGAGCCAACGGCATATATTTTATTGTAGTTTTTTTCGGTAAAATTTTCACTCGGTTTAAACCCATTGGCGAAGAAACTCTCTACAGCATTTACACTGCTGAATATCAGCGAATAATCTTTAAGATCGAAAGGCGACACAGTAAGTTTTCTGGTATGAATCACTTCCTGAAAATCACAACAAAAATGATCTCCCAACTTCCGGGAAACCAATTTTGCATCTAAGATTTTTGTAAAAAGGATTTTCATTATAAATAATCTTCAGCCCGAAGATCTTATTTAAAGCGAGGTTTTAATTTCTGCCATCAAAGCGGCCCCGCCGTTCTCCAGAACCTGCAGACCGATCTGCCGGCCAAAATTCTCGTTTTCATTCCAATCGAAAATCTCATCAACTTCAATGCAGTTTTTACCGTCCAGCGAACAAATGCGACCTGTAAAGCGCACTTTATCCTCGTCAATCTCTGCAAACGCACCTATTGGCGCCGTGCAGCCACCTTCGAGCGTGTTGAGAAAATTTCGTTCTATGTCTACACAGATTTGGGTCTCTTTATCATTAATATCAGAAAAAATAGCGTGAAGTTCCAGATCCTCTGCGCGTCCGCTGATTGCTACAACGCCCTGTCCAGGCGCAGGAATCATCATCGGAAGCAACTCATAATCAACATCTAAACTCATTCTGGCAATTGCGGCTAAGGAGAACATTGTGGCATCGTAGCCATTTTCTTCAAGTTTGTTGAGGCGCGTCTGTACATTTCCCCGGATGTCCGAAAACTGCGTGTCGGGAAAAGCATTAAGCCAGAAAGCGCGGCGGCGGAGGCTGCTTGTGGCAACCTTCAGATCCTTGAGCTCAAGCGTCATGGAATCTTTCCTGCGAACCAGCACATCCTGCGGATAATCGCGTTTTAACACGGCGATAATTTTCAGATTTTGTGGAAGTTCGGTCGGTATATCTTTAAGTGAATGAACGGCAATGTCCACTTCCTTATTTAGAAGTGCAATATCGAGATCTTTGGTAAAAATACCTGTAATTCCCAGTGAATATAAGGGTTGTGTAAGGTTTTTGTCGCCTGAGGAAACGATCGGAATGATCTCGGTTTTATAATTTCTGTTCTGAAGGTTGCGCGCCACTTCCCGCGCCTGCCATAATGCAAGCGGCGAATTCCGCGTGCCTATTTTAATGCTTCTCATTGAATTCTTTGTTTGGCTGCTCTACTAAAATTTCGTGCATTAATTTCGTCACTTCCTCTGCCTTCCAGGGATTATCGATGATGTATTTTGCGAAACGGTTTGTAATTTTCTGAATCATTTTATCAGAAAGCTGCATATCGTGTACGGCTACATACTGATGTTTCTTATGGATGTTGTGCATTTCGTTACGCTCCATTTTCTTCAGCACCGCTTTGAAGTGATGAATGTTGGGTGCCAGTTTTCTTTTCTTTTCCCATTCCATAAAATCACGCGTCATTTCACGGATGATTTCTTCTGCCTTTGGGACTTCCTTCTGGCGCTGAAGCATGGTTTCGGAAATATGATTGGAAAGTTGGTCCACATCTACCAACTGCACATTATTGTTTTCGGTGATGCTTTTCTCCACATTATTGGGAATCGAAAGATCGATTACAAGCGTTTCCTTACCGTTTGGGAAATGTGTTTTATTAATGATGGGATGCTGCGCACCCGTGGCGACAATCAGGATATCGGTTTTGCTCAGTTCCTCCTGAAGCTGATCGAACTCAATATGTGGGATCTTGTATTTCTCGGCAATTTTTTCGGCTTTATCTAAACTGCGGTTGGCAATTTTCACCCGCGGCTGATGCACGTGCTTAACCAAATTCTCCACCGTATTCTGGCCGATTTCTCCTACGCCCAGCAGTAAAATGTTTTTCTGAGAAAGCTGCGGCTGATTTTTTAAAATATAATGAACGGCTGCATAAGATACGGACGCGGCACCATTGGAAATGCCGGTTTCATTTTTAATCCTTTTAGAAATCTGAATGGCAGAGTTTATTGCCCGTTCCAGATAAGGGTTTGCATTTTCCTTTTCTTTTTTGAAGCGGTAATACGCGTTTTTGATCTGGCCGACAATTTCGAAATCACCGATAATCTGACTTTCTAAACCTGCCGCAACGCGAAACAGATGGTTTACCGCATCTTCCCTGGTCAGGATGTTGGCATACTGCATGAACTCGGTAAGGCTCACGCCAATTGTTTTGCAGTATAATTCAGATATCAGAAGGTAATTTGGAGTAGTCGTATAAATCTCAGTGCGGTTGCAAGTAGACACTACGAATGCGTCACCAAGGTTCTGCTCATGGATCACCTGCACAAATTTCTTGATGTTCTCTTCAAAAAAAGAAAATTTCCCCCTTGTCCCGGCATCGGCTTTTTCAAACGAGACGCTGAGCACAGCAAAATTGGCAGTTTTATGAATATTTGAATCCTGAATCATAAGCAACCGCAAATTTAAGATTTTTTAATTGAATGCGGAAGTGATATCAATATGAAGATAATCACTAAATTATTGGCGCGGAAGAAGTTGTAAATACGATTTTTAGGTGCACGCGAAATATTTCAACCATTAAAAAGTTATATGGTAAACGGGCAAATTTTTAATAAAACTTTAACCAAAATTAGAGTAAAGTAATTTTTAGAACGGTTCTAAATTTATATCTTTGCTTACTTTAAAATTTACGAAAAATATGGGGTTATTTGATATGTTCACACAGGATATTGCAATTGATTTGGGGACAGCGAACACACTGATTATACACAACAACAAAATTGTAATCGACCAGCCATCCATAGTGGCAATTGAGCGGTCCAGCGGAAAACCCATTGCCGTAGGAGAGAAAGCAAAACACATGCAGGGAAAGACGCATGAAGATATAAAAACGATCCGACCGCTGAAAGATGGTGTGATCGCCGACTTTCACGCTTCCGAACATATGATCAAGGAATTCATCAAGCAGATTCCGGGCATTAAAGGAAAACTTTTTCAGCCGACTTTAAAAATTGTAATTTGTATACCTTCCGGCATTACCGAAGTTGAGAAGCGCGCGGTTCGTGATTCCGCTCAAAAAGTAAATGCCAAGGAAGTCCGCCTGATTTACGAACCAATGGCTGCGGCAATTGGTGTGGGAATCGATGTACAGAAACCTGAAGGTAACATGATCATCGATATAGGCGGTGGTACCACCGAAATCGCTGTTGTAGCCCTAGGCGGAATCGTTTGCGACAAATCTGTAAAAATTGCAGGCGACGTTTTCACTAATGATATTGCTTATTACCTGAGAACGCACCATAACTTATATATCGGTGAAAGAACTGCTGAACGTGTAAAAATTGAAGTTGGTTCCGCGATTGAAGAACTCGATGTGGAAATCGAAGATATCCCGGTTCAGGGCCGTGACCTAATCACAGGAAAACCGAAAGAGATCATGGTGAATTATAAAGAAATCGCCAGAGCGCTGGACAAGTCGATCATCAGGATTGAAGATGCGGTGATGGAAACCCTTTCGCTGACACCGCCGGAACTTGCCGCTGATATCTATAAAACAGGAATTTACCTTGCCGGCGGCGGTGCACTGCTAAGAGGTCTTGCCGACAGACTGCACAAAAAAACCGGACTGCCGGTATTCGTGGCCGAAGATCCGTTAAGAGCCGTAGTTCGCGGCACCGGTATCGCACTTAAAAACATGGACAAATTTAATTTCCTGATTAAATAATTATAACTTTTTTACGAAACTTAACGGATGGGATTTTTGCTGAGATTATTTTCGAAGAACGGTCTGTTCATCTTCTTTATATTTCTGCAACTCATTGGTTTGGTCCTGATTTTCAGCAGAAACTCTATGCAGCAATCCTGGATCGCGGGGCAGACTGCGGCGTTCAACTCGCGGGTTTCCGGCTATATAGATGAGGGAACCTCATACCTGAAACTGAAACAGATCAACGAACAGCTCGTAGCGCAGAATAAAGCGCTGATGACGCAGGTATACGGTAAAGACGGTTCAGAGATCCCGCAGTTCCGACGCGTGCACGATACCATCGGCGGTGGCCAGATCTATTCTTTTGTAGACGGCGAGATCGTTTTCAACAGCATCAACCGGAAAGACAATTACTTCACCATCAACCGCGGAAAGAGAGACGGTGTATTACCAAAAATGGGCGTGATGGCTCCGCAGGGAATTGCCGGAATCGTGATCAACAGTACAGATTCCTACGCTTTGGTGCAGTCAGTTCTAAGTGTAAATAAAATCAAGATCAACGCCGCCCAAAAAAAAACCGGCTATTTCGGAACGCTGACCTGGCGCGGAAATGATTCGCGAATCATGCACCTTTCCGATATCCCAAAATATGTTCCGCTGCAGATCGGCGACACGATCATAACCGACGGTAAATCAGCCATTTTCCCCCAGGGAGTCATGATCGGGAAAATTGCCGGTTATGAAGTTGACAGCAAAACCGGTTTTTGGGATATTTCCGTAGAACTCAGCGAAAAAATGGGCAATCTGCGAAAAGTTTATGTAGTTAAAAATTTAAAGAAAGCCGAAGTTCAGAAAATTCAGGACACACTGCAGGCCACGATTAAAAGAGAAAAATAATGAGCAGAACATTTTTTACAGACTTTCTGATGATTGTTTTGCTGATCGCATTACAAATCTTTGTGCTCAACAGGATCACTCTTTTCGGCAAATACACGCCGGTGCTTTATCCTGTATTTGTTTTGTTCTATCCGTTCTTCAGGAATAAATTTCAGTTTCTGGCTTTGAGTTTTCTTTTGGGTTTGGGAATCGATGCATTTCTGTACACCTGGGGAATAAATGCAGTTGCCACGACAACCATTGCCTATTTCCGCACGCTGATATTCCGGACTTCCACTGACACTTCCACAGACTTTTTCTCATTTCAGTCGCTACAGTGGTCGCAATATCTTTTTTTTATTTTTGTAAGTATATTTCTGCATCAGTTTTTGGTTCAGTATCTGGAATTCTTTAAGCTCAACCGGTTGTTCGACATCTTCCTGAATATTTTGGCGACCAGCGGAATTTCATTTATATTTATATTACTCTACTCATTAGCCTTTAAAATCAAACAAAAAGTTTGAAATCACAATACCTTAAAATCACAGTTATATTATCGGTTATTGCTTTAATATTTATTGCAAGACTATCTTATTTACAACTGTTTACCGACCGTTATGCTTTAAACGCCGCAAACACTTCCATCAAAACCGAGTACATTATTCCGCAGCGTGGCGTGATCTTCGACAGAAACGGTAAGATCCTGGTGGGAAACCAGCCGGCTTATGAAATTTCTTTTACAGAAGCTCTTTTAAAAGCAGATTTCGATACGGTGGGATTCTGTAATTTAATGAAGATTACACCGCAGGACTTCACGGCAAGGCTGACCGCCATTAAAAAAGAAAAATACTACTCGAAGCTCACGCCGATGACCTTTATGAAGAATCTGAGCCGCGAAGAAATTGCCAGAATCCAGGAAATCATTTTTAAATATCCTGCCTTTAATATTGTTTCGCGACCTCAGCGGCAGTACGAAGTTTCTACCTCCGGAAATCTACTGGGTTATACGAATGAAGTTAATGACCGGGAAATTGCCAAAGATTCACTGTATTATCTGCCCGGCGATTTCATAGGAAAGACCGGAATCGAGAAGTCGTATGAAAAAGACCTTCGTGGCGAAAAAGGCATTCAGTATATTCAAAAAGATATACGCCTGCGCAATATCGGTTCCTATAAGAACGGCGCGCTGGATAAAGATGTGGTTACCGGAAAAGATGTGACACTGACCATTGATTATGACCTGCAGCGCATGGCGGAAGAAATGATGGTCAATAAACAGGGCGCGGTAGTTGCGCTAGATCCGAAGACCGGCGAAATCCTGGTGCTGGCCACCGGTCCCGACATCGATCCCAACCTTTTCGTAGGATCCGAAAAAACAAAAAACCTCTACCGCCTGCAGATGGATACGATCTATAACAATCGTCCAACTTTCGACCGATCGGTGCAGGCCGCGTATCCGCCTGGCTCCACGTTTAAACTACTGACTGCCGCAGCAGCAATGCAGATGGGCGTGATGACTGCTGACACGGTATATCCCTGCAGTGGCGGATTTTTCTACCGCGGCCTAAGAATTAAGGGGCACGGCGGTGCAGATCCGCTGATTCCCGCTATTCAGGTTTCTAGCAACTGCTATTTTTCCCATGCTTACATCTCGATCATGGACAAATATCCCGGTGACCCGTCGCGAGGTGTGGATGAATGGAAAAAGATCATGAGCAGTTTTGGCGTGGGTGAATATCTGAATAACGATATTGCGGTAGGGTCCAAAGGCAGGATTCCCACAGGTGCTTTCTATGAAAAACGAAGCGGTAAGAAAGACTGGAGTTCTGCATATACAATGAATGGTTCGATCTTTAATGGTATGGGACAGGGCGACGTGCTGCTTACGCCGCTTCAGATGGCGAATGCTGTGGCAGCAATTGTAAACCGCGGTTGGTATTACACGCCACACATTGTGCGCGCCATCGATGGGAAACCTAATCCGGATCCGCGCTTTAAAGTAAAACACAAAACACTGGTTGAACCTAAGTATTTTGAGCCTATCATTAAAGGTATGGAGGCGGTTGTACTCAATGGGACCGCTCGTGGTCTTAAGTCCAGCGATTTTACCATGCTTGCGAAAACAGGAACAGCGCAGGTGCCGCAGGGAAAAGACAACTCGATCTTTGTACTTGCCGCACCTGCGGAGAATCCGAAGATCGTAGTCGCCGCGGTGATGGAGCATGCAGGTTTCGGTGCTACCTGGGCGGGACCGGCGGCAGTTGCAATTGCAGAAAAATATTTGCTGGGCGATCTGAAGCGTGAGCAACTCTATAAAAAACTGGTGAATGCGAGTTTCATGCCCGAGTATAAAAGACAGTGGACAGTGGAACTAAAGCGGAAAGGCCTTTATAAAGAACCCAACCGCGATTCTGCGAAGATCGAAAATATTGAAGACAGTCTAAAATTTATTAAAGACCAAAAGATACGCGCCAGACTTTTATTGAAGAGAGATTCGCTGCGGTCTAAATTAAAAATTCAAACGCCGAAAAAATGAAGTGGACGGAAGGTCTCGATAAATTAAGCATATTTCTGTATCTCGCAATCTCACTTTTTGCGGTAGCGAACATCTACAGTGTGAATGAGGCTTTGGGACAGAAACAGCTTATTTTTCTTGGTATTTCTGTTTTCGTGGGAATGATCATTTTTTTAATGAGAACCAAGTTTTTTGAGAATTTCTCGAGTATATTTTATGTGGTGGGTGTTTTGTTATTGATCGGTTTATTCCCTTTCGGGACAGAAATTCTCGGGCAGAAAAACTGGTACCGTTTCGGTGGCTTTACCATGCAGCCCGTAGAATTTGCCAAAATCGGTGTTTCGCTTATGCTGTCCCACTATGTCGCCGGACCGGACTTTAACCTGAAAGCGCGCAAGTCGCTTTACACCTGCCTGGCCATTATCGCAATTCCCGGTGCAGTTGTTTTGGCTATTCCCGATGTGGGTTCGCTGCTGGTATTTCTTGCTTTTTTTATTGCGCTTTTTCGGGAAGGTTTGTCAGGCTGGTTTTTTGGCGTCATCGGCATTTTTGCGGCAGTATTCCTGGTTGCCCTGGCGATTGACCCTTTGTATGTAATTGGCGGAATTGCTTTAATTTATGCGTTTATAATTTTTCTTAATTACTATAAGATCCACTGGCATGTTTTTTCGATAGCAGGTTTTCTTGGCTCTTTTCTTTTGCTGTGTGGTTTGGCTTATGGCTCACCAACCATTTTAGAAAAGTTGCCGAAACACCAGCGCGAACGGATAGAAGTATTATATAAAGGAGAAAAAGCATTCCGCGACACCTCCGGTTACAATCTGCTTTACTCAAAAACGGCGATCGGTTCCGGTGGCTTTTTTGGGAAGGGATATATGGAAGGTTCCGTAACGCGCGGTAAATTTGTGCCGGAGCAGGAAACCGATTACATCTTCTGTACGGTTGGTGAGGAATGGGGCTTTTTGGGCGCCTCGCTGCTTATCCTATTTTACGCGATTTTTATCGGGCGCATCTATTATCTTTCCGAGAAGCAAAAATCCACATTTAACCGTGTTTTCGGCTATTGTTTCGCCTCTATTTTGCTTGTGCACTTCGCCATCAATCTGGGTATGGTGATGGGACTTTTCCCCACGGTTGGGATTCCGCTTCCTTTCTTCAGTTATGGTGGTTCATCGCTGCTGGCGTTTTCTATAATGACTTTTATTTTCTTTAAGCTCAATTATACGGACCGAAACAGTCTGGTGTAATAATTGGGCAAAATCCTCGGCACCCCGAGACATTCAATCCCCAGCTGGACGCATAACAACGAGGTCATAATCCTGAAAGCAACATTCTTTCCCTTGTTCCACTCCAGAATTAGAAAAGCCGGCTGGGCCCGATTCTTAGGGAGTTCGAAGTGGTATCGAATGAAAGATGTGATCTGCCATTTATTTTTTTCGAAGGTTTTGCACAATACATTTGTATTTAACCGTTTTCTGCTGACTTACCAGACACCACGCTTTGGTGGATTCAAATCTCATCCCTGAACATTTGTGTTCAACTTATAGAAATTACGGAACGGTATACCTCTCCATTAAAAATACAACGACGGTCACAGCGTTTCCCGACTGTCTCTACTACAAATTATTAACTGTCTCAAGTCATCAAAAAAAGATTTCCTTAGAAGATGATGCATAAAAAAACCACCTTAGTGGTGGTTTTGATCAATTATTTAAGTGCTTGTGTCTAGTTTTGTGCAAAGTTACTGAAGTTCTCCTGCGATACCACTCTCTTTGCGAATCTGAATTTTGGTCCCCAATAAGAATCATTAAGCGAAGAAATCATCACTCCTCTGGAAGTCGCGGCGTGGATAAATCTCACCTCACCGTTTTCATCTACACTTTCTACGATACCTACGTGGGAAATTCTGCCTCTGCTGTGGGAAAAGAAAACCAGGTCTCCTTTCTGTAAGCTCCCTTTTTCGATTTTCTCACCCTCCTGCGCCTGGGATGCAGCCACTCTTGGTAAGTTTACGCCTGCTACAGCACCGAAAACTGAAAGTACAAAAGCAGAACAGTCGATTCCGTTTCTTGTAGTTCCGCCATATCTGTAAGGTGTTCCTAAATAAGATTCGGCCTCTATTAAGATATCATCGATTTTTTTGGTGAATTTTACAGTCTTGGCGATCTCGTCATTTTTCAGTGAAGCTTCAAGAACCTGGGCGGCAACGATATTTTGATCTTTAAAACTGTTGAGGAGCTGTAATTTTGCTGTTTCTAATTTTTTATTATCTAGAGCAGAAAGTTTGGCATTAGCTTTGTATTCATTAGAGTAAGTTGTGGGAGCTGAAACTACGTAATTACTGACACATGACTGTAGAGAAAAAGTAGTTAAAACACTTACGACTAAAAACAGAACTCTTTTATTCATATATATTAATTATCAGTGTTAAAAGACATATTTGGTTTTAAATGCAAGGCAAAATTAAGTATTACACTTCGGGGAGGGGTTAAAACACCTATTCTGCAAAGTCCTTTTAACACATTTTAACATTTTTATTATTAATGTTAATATTAGATTAAGCGCAATCGCCCTATTTTGGTGATTGCGTTTTTGTTTATATTAAGATTCGTTAACATTTATAATTGTTATCTATATCTTAAATTTAGCAGCTCTATAACTGGCCATTACATCAAAAAAAATCCTGCGACATTTGCAGGATTGTAACTTACAGGATTGCTTGCTATTTATCTGGTAAATAGTAGCTCGCGGTATTTGGTCATCGGCCATAATTCGTCGTCTACCACCATTTCCAGCGCATCCGATGAATCCCGGATACGGTCAAAGAGTGGCTTGACTTCGGTACAGAAAACCTCCGCCATTTCCTGCGAATTTGTACTGGTTTTTGCTTTTGCAGTAGCCTCAATCAATTGTTCCACGCCTACTTTCATAATAGAAACGTGTTCGCTGATCTCTGCGATCATATTCATCTGCTCCTTTGCCAGAGCTTTGAACTCACTGTCGCCAAATATTTCTTTAAGTCCTTTCACATTTTCAATAAGCCTGTTCTGGTAATTCAAAGCACAGGGAATAATGTGGTTTCGTGCAATATCGCCCAAAACAGTAGCTTCAATTGAAATTACGGTCGAATATTTTTCAAGTTTCACTTCGTTTCTCGCTTCAATTTCACGGTGCGTATAAATATTCAGGTCTTCATAAAGTGAAATAAATTTCGGATCCATTTCCCGTTCCAGCGCTTCCGGAGTGGTTTTCAGATTGTTGAGGCCACGTTCTTCGGCTTCCTGCGCCCAATCGTCAGAATATCCATCGCCTTCAAAAAGAATATTTTTTGACACCTTTATATATTCACGTAAAATATTAAATATGGCCTCATCTTTCTTAAGACCTTTTTCTGCGATCAGTGCGTCGACCTCTTTTTTAAAGGTTTGCAGTTGTTTCGCGGCAATTGCATTCATAACAGTCATTACTTCTGCACAGTTCGCAGAGGATCCCACAGCGCGGATCTCGAACTTGTTTCCGGTAAAGGCAAATGGCGAAGTTCTGTTCCTATCGGTATTATCCAAAAGTATCTCCGGGATCTTGCCTACCACATTTAATTTAAGTTCGGTTTTTTCTTCGGGCGAGAGTTTGCCGTCGGTTACTTTTTCAAGTTCTTCGAGTACGCTGAACAGCTGTGTCCCAATAAAAACAGAAATGATTGCCGGCGGTGCTTCGTTGGCGCCTAGCCGGTGGTCATTGCTGGCGGAAGCGATGCTGGCGCGCAGAAGATCCGCATAATCATGAACCGCTTTAATTGAATTCACGAAGAAAGTAAGGAACTGAAGATTTTTCTTCGGATTTTTTCCCGGGCTCAAAAGGTTTTCTCCGGTGTCTGTGGCAAGACTCCAGTTATTATGTTTTCCGCTGCCGTTAACACCTGCAAAAGGCTTTTCATGAAAAAGGATGTGGAAGTGATGCTTGTGTGCAACTCTCGCCATAATATCCATCAACAGGGAATTATGATCCACGGCCACGTTTACCTCTTCAAACATCGGCGCGAGTTCAAACTGGTTCGGCGCCACTTCGTTGTGTCGGGTAGTAACGGGAATTCCTAGTTTCATCGACTCGATCTCGAGCTCCTTCATAAAATTCATTACGCGTGTCGGGATCGATCCAAAATAGTGATCATCGAGCTGCTGCCCTTTTGCCGGCGAATGCCCGAGCAGCGTTTTGCCTGTAATCACCAAATCCGGTCTCGACTGGTACAGCGCAGAATCTACAAGAAAATATTCCTGTTCCCAACCCAGCGTTGCGGTAACTTTGGTGACATTTTTATCAAAATACGCACGGCAAATTTCTGTGGACGCATTGTCGACCGCCTGTAAAGCCTTTAACAGAGGCGCTTTATAATCCAGTGTTTCACCGGTATAAGAAATGAAGATAGAAGGTATGCAAAGTGTGGTCCCAATGATAAATGACGGTGATGACGGATCCCAGGCCGTATATCCTCTGGCCTCAAAAGTATTCCTGATTCCGCCATTTGGGAACGAAGAAGCATCGGGTTCCTGCTGGATCAGCATGCCGCCTGAAAATCTTTCGATAGCGCGGTCACTTTCAAAAGGCGTAAAAAAAGAATCGTGTTTCTCGGCTGTGGAACCCGTCAAAGGCTGAAACCAGTGTGTATAGTGTGTAGCTCCTTTGCTTAGCGCCCAGTCTTTCATTGCTACAGCAATCTGGTCCGCTACATCGCGCTGGATTTTTGTTCCAAATTTTATCGCATTCTGTATGGATTTAAAAGCTTCCTGCGTCAGATAAGAACGCATGGTCTCTTCCGAAAAAACATTCTGGCAAAAAAGCTCCGATAATTTCGCCGGAACTTCAACCGCGTTGTCTTTTCTGAAATCTTTGAACGAAAGCATTTCTAGTGCCTTGAATCGTAAATATGCCATAGTGGTAGTGTTTTGTTCGGCAAAAGTACGCAAAAAACAAAATAAATTATCACACACCCCCTAATTTTTTAGGGGTGTTGTATAAAAACTTTTAAATTATGTAAAAAAGCGAAGTCATTAGTTACCTTCTAACTGTTGTTTTTGATTTGGAGTGATGGATATCATTCCCCTGAAATAATGTCTGTTTTCGGGAATTTAACAGATATGTGCTATCTTTGCTAAAAGATACACTATGGTAAATTCACGTGCTAGAGAAACGACAGAAGCAATCGAGCGTTTGTATGTTTCTATGCGACACTTATTCTATCGCGGCTTTTTCAAACCATCCGGGATCTCCGGCGAAAGTCTCCGCTCACTGCTCACAGTCATTAATCCAGAAATTTACGGAACCATGGGCGTTCCGAACAAAATAGAACTCAACGGACTGCACTATGTACTCGACCGTTTACCGGAAGGTATTGAGGAATGCTCCTTCATACACCTAACCTCCGATGAAGGTTTTGAAAAAGGAAGTTTTGAAGTCATCGTGCCAAAGAAAAGAAGACGGAACTGCTACCGGATCGACGAGCATCAGATGAATATTGAAGTTTTACTCGGCCGTTCGGAAATTTATGATATCCTTACACACCTTACCTTTCTTTATATAGAAGCGGACAAGATCCGCGAACTCGCTTTCATTTCCGATGAAGGTGATAAGCCAACGCGTGCCTGGAAAATTATTGAAGAAGTTGCCAAAGGCGAGAAAAAATTCAGCAGAAAAGAAAAGGAAGTGGCCCTGATCCACCTGTCATCGCTGTTGGGACGAACTTTCGATGAAACATTGAATGCCTACAACAGTTTTGGCGACGATGCCAATCCGGACCGCCTGTTTAAAATCATTTATCACCTCGGTAACGAAAGCTTTAACGACTATAAAAAGATCCGCGAACGCGAAGTTTACTTCTCCGCCATTCTGCGCGAGAGAGTCGGTCACCATTTCTTTGGTGAAAAGTGGGCAAATAAAGTTAAACAGGTTCTGGCGGAAAATGACCTGCACATGCGGCCTCTGCATATTATCTCCGCAAATATGCACTCGGTGAAAAATATGCTGTATGCGAATGATGCCGTGGGAAAAAAGACCACTAAAGCGGTTGACTATAAGCTTTATGAGGAAATCTCCAACAAGAAATCCCTGCAGGAGAAGGTGCTTACCCATTCCCAAAAAGCAGGACTTATATATATAGACGACCAAAGCGGCAGTAATATCGATGTACAGATCATTGATCTTGCAAAAACAGACCTCAGAAATACACCGTTTGCCGGCTTAAACTTTTCGGGTGATGATGTAGTGATGGTTTTCGATTATGCTTTTGGTGAACAGGCCTATGAAGTGATGGATGAACTTCTGCGTCCCTACGATTTTAATGGGGAGATCTATACCATGAAAGTGAAGTCTATTTCGATCATGGGTAAAGCCGGAATCCTAATGGGCGGTAAGGGCGATATCATGATACCGACTTCGCATGTTTTTGAAGGTACTGCCGACAATTACTCATTTGAAAATGCGCTTCATCTTGATGATTTCATCGATGATGAACTTCAGGCCTTTGAGGGAGGCATGATCACGGTGCTCGGAACCTCACTTCAGAATAAGGACATCTTAAAATATTTTATGGAAACCTCCTGGAAAGCCATCGGTCTCGAAATGGAAGGTGCTCACTATCAGAAAGCGATCCAGGTGGCGTCGAAAATCCGCCATCACATCTCGGAGGACCTTTTCGTAATGTACGCCTATTACGCTTCCGATAATCCGTTGGAAACAGGATCTACACTTTCGTCGGGCGGTCTTGGACTCACCGGAGTTAAACCTACCTATTTGATTACACTGAGGATTTTAGAGAAAATTTTATCATCCGCAGGAAAAAACAAAACCCTCGATAAATAAACCGTTCCTTTTAGAATTGGTCTCAACAAAAGCTTTTCCCTTCGCGGAAAAGCTTTCTTTTTTTAAATTTTGTTATCTTTCCATTTCTAAATTTTTAATTGATATGAGCAAAGGATTTCTTGTACTATTCACCTTTATTATCGGAATTATTTCAGCACAGCAAAACCCGTATTATCAGCAAAGTGCCAAATACAAAATGGACATTGATGTAGATGCGGAGAATTTTACTTACCAGGGAAAACAAACCTTAACCTACACCAATAATTCGCCCGACGAGTTGAATGTGGTATATTTTCACCTTTACTGGAACGCTTTCAAGCCCGGCTCCCTGATGGATCAGCGGGTCGCATCTCAGGGAAAAAACGGCGACTCCAGACTGCAGAAAGACGGGATTTCCCGCCTGGCGTCAATTCCCAAAGAGGAGGAAGGTGCGCAGAATATTCACTGGATCAAGCAGAATGGCAAGGACCTCACTTTCGAGATTCAGGAAACGGTGATGAAAGTAAATCTGAACACGCCGCTGAAAGCAAACTCTTCCACAACATTCACCATGGAGTGGGACGCCGTAATTCCCATGCAGATACGACGTGCCGGCAGAAATAACCGCGAGGGAATTGCGATGACCGTTACACAGTGGTATCCGAAAATTGCGGAATATGATTACGACGGCTGGGCGACCTTTGATTATATCGGCCGTGAATTTCATGCGCCGTTTGCTGATTTCGATGTGAATATTAAAATCGATAAAGATTATGTCATCGGCGCAGGTGGAACGCTGCAAAATCCTTTAGACGTAAAAGGTTACGACAGCAACGCAAAGATTAAAGCAGATCAAAATAATAAAGTCACCTGGAAATGGACCGCAAAAAACATTCTCGATTTTGCCTGGGCCGCAGATAAAGATTACACCGTAGAAAATTTTACTGTTTTAGACGGGCCGAAAGTATATTTCGTGTATCAGAAATCGGAAAAAACAAAACTTTGGGAGGAGTCAAAACCTTATGTTTCAAAATTCTTCCAGCTGATGAATGCGGCATTTGGCAGATACGTGTATCCCACTTATTCATTTATCCAGGGAGGCGACGGCGGTATGGAATACGGCATGTGCACTATGATCCTGGGTGAAGCAACGAGTTTGCAGGGTTTGCTTGGTCTGATGGTGCACGAAGGCGGCCACTCCTGGAATCAGCAGATCCTGGCATATAATGAAGCGGTGCGCCCCTGGATGGACGAAGGTTTCACCAGTTATTTCGAGAGCATGGTTATGCACCAACTCTTCCCACCTGCGGAAGCCACCGCAAATCCTTTTGTAGGAACAATAGACAGTTACCGTAATTTCGTAAAACGCGGTATTGAAGAACCGGCCGTGTGGTTTGGCGACCACCACGATAACGGATCTGCTTATTCGTTTGCATCGTATGTTAAAGGGGAATTGTTTTTGGTTCAGCTTGGCTATATCATGGGCGAGGAGAATCTGTCATTAACATTAAAGGAATTTTACCGCACCTGGAAACTAAAACATCCAACCGACAGGGATCTTATGCATATTGCGCAGCGTACTTCGGGCATGGATCTTAAGTGGTTTCAGAATTACTGGATTAATACCACAAAAACCATCGATTATGCTGTAAAAGATGTGAGCTATGGTGAAAATTCCACCACGATCACTTTAGAGAATAAAGGTTCGGTGCCCATGCCTGTGGATTTTTCTATTCTTACTAAGGATAAAAAAGTAATCAATTACCAGATCCCGTTAAACATGACACATGTGTGGAAGAAAAAAGATATTTACGGTGATTTTAAAACTTTGGCTTACTGGCCCTGGACGCAGAAGGAATACAGTTTTACAATACCCTACACAAAAGCCGAAATTGCTTTACTTGGTATTGATTTTTCCCAAAGACTTGCAGATGTGAACCCCGAAGATAATTTTGTAGAAGTGAAGTAATAATTCCAGTAAAATTTCCAAACTATTTTTAAGGATCAGTAAAACTAATGTATGAAGTCGATTGTAATTAACATCGGGAATACCAATATCCGGTTTGGCCTTTTTCAGGATGCGGACTGCGAGATCTCCTGGATCATCAATACAAAACCTTACCGTACAAGTGATGAGCTGCAGATGCAGTTTACCATGATGTATCAAACCCATCAAATTACTCCACAGGACATCGATAAGGTGATCATAGGATCTGTAGTTCCGCAGCTGACCTACGATATTTCCCGTGCGCTGCAGAAAATGCACGGTAAAAGGCCGGTTATCGTTGACCGAAACAGTCCTTCGGGAGTTCAGCCGAAATCCTCGCAGATGGGAACAGATATTTACGCCAATCTGGTTGCAGCACATAATCTGTATCCGGACCGCAAGAAGATCATCTTTGATTTTGGCACTGCACTCACCGCAAGCTGCGTTACGGAGTCCGGCGAAACCTTGGGCGTCATCATCGCACCCGGCATTATCACCGCACTTAACTCACTGATTCACGATACGGCACAACTACCGGAGATCGAGCTCATCAAACCCAAAAAAGTGCTTGGCCTGGATACGGTTTCGTGCATGCAAAGCGGCATGGTCTACGGATATCTGGGTATGGTAGAAGGTTTTATTGACCGGATCAATGCCGAAGTACAGGACAACTGTTTTGTAATCGCAACCGGTGGTGTTTCGCATGTCTACCAACCGTTAACAGAAAAAATCCAGGTGGCCGACCGACTTCATACCTTGAAAGGCCTATATTTTCTTGGCAAAGACCTTTAGATTCACCCCCAGATTTGTCATCATTAATAAATAATCTGCGGTTTATCTTTTATTTTTAAAGAAGTCTTTAACGACTGTCGCGCATTCTTCCGCCAGGATCCCGGTTACTACTTCAGTTTTCGGATGCAGCGACAAATTTTTATTGATGAAGCCTCGCTGTTCGTCACGCGCGCCGATCACAACTTTTGAGATTTGAGACCAGTTGAGCGCGCCACAACACATCACGCAGGGCTCCAGCGTGACATACATCGTACAGTTCTGTAAATATTTGCCGCCGAGAAAGTTCGCCGCGGAAGTGATGGCCTGCATTTCTGCGTGTGCGGTCACATCGTTCAAGGTTTCGGTCAGATTGTGCGCTTTTGCAATGATGCGGTCCTGAGAGACAATAATACAGCCGACGGGCACCTCATCATTATCCAAGGCAGTGCCTGCTTCCTGCAAGGCCATTTTCATATAATATTCGTCTGTAAACATGTAGAAAATTTAATGTAAAGATGTTAGCCGAAAAGTTTTTAAACTTAACTAAAAATTATTCAAACCGCATGGCAAGCGGCAGTCGGAACCGGTATCGGACCGCGCTTCCATTGACCATTGCGGGTGAGAACTTTTCGGGCAAAAGGTACATTGCGATTTCTGCCTGGCGGTTAAAGGTAAAATTATCGCCTTCCGCATGTACGGAACTGATGCTGCCGTCGCGCTCCACAACAAATACCACGTTGGTTTTCATATACTTCTGGTCGGGCAATATCGCATCACTGTAGAAGATTTCTGCGACCTGCTTCCGCAGTGTTTCAAAACCGCCCGGATATTTAGCTTCGGCATTCACCACAGTTTTTGGCGGATTGTTTTTGGCAGACTGCCCATGATTTGTGTAAGAAAGCCGTTGTAGGTCTTCCCGGTTTTTTACTTTAATTAAAGTTCCGATGAATGCAGTATTTTGTATGCTGTCCAGCTTCTTCATGAATTCTGAAAAATCATCTTTAATGGCGACTTTTGCAGAGCGGTCTTTTTCTTTATCAAACTTTTTTTTAAATTCTGAATTTAACATATACCGCTGATAATCAAAATATTTCTTCGCTGAAATAAACTCCTCGTTTTGCTGTGCAAAAGTAATCTTTGCGCTGAATAACAGTAGAAGTAAAAAAAATTTTCCCGACATTGTTTTCAAGTATGGCTGTAAAAATAATTAAATAAAATGAACTGCTGGCAAAAAGGCATTTCTTGCCAGATTCCCGAACGCAAATAATTATTTTGATGGAATGCATCTCATTAAAACACAAAAATCCCGCCATAAAAGACGGGATTTTCAATGTATATGCTTGAAATTTATTCTGCGCTTGTTTCTTCTGTTGCAGGAGTTTCACCTTCTGCACCTGCTGATTCTTCTTCATCTTCATCCTCATCTGCACCACCACCTTTCATAGCAGTTCTAGACATCTTCACAGCAACAACTACTGCATTTTCAGGATGCATAAATGTAAAGTTGTTGGTTTTGATATCACCAACGTACAATTTACTTCCAATTTTCAGAGCTGTAACATCTACCACGATCTCATCTGGTAAATTCCCCGGAAGGGCTCTTAATTTTAGTTTTCTGAATGACTGACGGAGCGATCCACCGGCAACAACACCTTTTGAACGACCGGTAAGTCTTACGGGAACTTCCATAACTACAGGCTTGTCTTCTGCCAACTGGTAGAAATCCGCGTGCAGGATTTTGTCTGTTAAGGGGTGAAACTGGATGTCCTGAAGTACGGCAGGAATTGTGTTTCCGTCAACCTCAATAGATACCGTGTGTGCTTCAGGAGTATATACCAAACCTTTGAACGCTCTTTCTTCAGCAGAAAAGTTCAGGGTTTCGGCACCTCCGTAAACAACACAAGGAACTAATTCAGCATCACGTAAAGCTTTAGTAGACTTTTTGCCCACGCTTTCTCTTTTTGTACCTTGAATTGTGATAGATTTCATTATAATATATTAAAAAATTTTAAGGCTGCAAAGATAGATTATTTTTTTTAAATAATAAATTTCTCGCTGATGGATTTGTGCTCATGAACCATCTTCATCACATCAGCAAAAAGTTCTGCACAGGACAGAACTTTTATTTTGGTGGTAATCTCGGTATTTACAGGGATGGTATCAGTTACAATAACTTCGGAAAGCTGCGAATTCTGGATGTTTTTATAAGCATCTCCCGAAAGTACACCGTGGGTCGCCATCGCCCGCACACTTTTGGCACCATTTGCAACGAGGATATCCGCTGCCTTGCACAGCGTACCGGCCGTGTCGATCATGTCATCAATAAGGATTACATTTTTCCCTTCTACATCACCGATCAGGAACATTTCATCCACTACATTCGCTTTTTTTCTTTCCTTGTAGCAAATCACTACTTCGGCGCCGAGGTGGCCGGCATAATTCTTTGCCCTTTTCGCACCACCCATGTCGGGCGACGCAATGGTTAAATTCTCAAGATTCAAGGAAAGGATATGGTCTATAAACAGTGTTGAGGCATAAAGGTGATCCACCGGAATTTCGAAGAAGCCCTGGATCTGATCGGCATGCAGGTCCATAGTCATGACTCTGGTGGCGCCTGCCGCTGTTAACAGATTAGCCACAAGTTTGGCACCGATCGGTGCTCTGGGCTGGTCCTTTCTGTCCTGCCGCGCCAAACCGTAATATGGGAGAACTACGGTAATACTTTTCGCAGAAGCACGTTTTGCCGCATCGATCATCAGAAGTAACTCCAACAGATTGTCGGCCGGTGGGAAAGTGGATCCTATTAAAAACACGCGTCCACCCCGGACAGACTGGTCGAGTATAGGTTCAAATTCGCCGTCGCTGAATTCCTGAACTTTAATTTTTCCAAGTTCCTGTCCATAAAATTGTGCTATTTTTTCCGCTAAAACCTTACTCGTTCTCGTGGAAAATAAATAGCTCGCCTGGTCGCTCATTTTTAATTTTTTTGTTGCACAAATTTAAAAAAAATAAAACCACTTGAAGAATTCAAGTGGTTTTAAAATAGTTTTAGTTCAGTTACCGGTTATGGAAATTTAACTCCGGAGTAGGAATTCACATTGACCATAGGCAACGTTGATTTATACTGCTTGTTGATCGCTTTGATGAATTCATTGGCTACCACGGCATAACCACGACCTGTAAGGTGCACCCCATCTAAAGAGAAAGTTCCGCCGGTTACAAATTTCGCTGTGTATTTTACACCATCGAACTGAATTCCCGACATTGCGTTTAATTCTACCATTTTTGCATTTGCATCTACAAAGGCTAATCCGTAAGTTGTTGCAAGTGATTTAATGGATGCGTTATATGAATCAATAGCGGTTTTTACAGCTGCAGCTTCTGTTTTGGTTAAAACATGCTGATTCTCCAGCGGGTAAGAGATGCCGTATACATTAATGCTTGCCGGCGCACCCGGTACTGCAGATCCAATCACGGATTTTGAAGTCAGTAAAACATAATCTTCGGCGGTGGTCTGTCTTGCCTGTCCATAAATCTGTCCGAATGCAGTTGCTGTTGGTAATCCCAAGGCTGGCGTAAGTGCTGCCGTGATCTGCGCTGAAAGATTTGTTAACGAAACATCTTTAATTAAGACAGGATTAGGAGCAGTTGCCGATAACAGATTAATACGGTCACCAGCTCCAAAAGCAGTCAGCGCCTGTTTCAGCGGTCCGTACAAACTGGTATTAAGTGTAGCCAGGTTTGCACCTAAAGCTGCAGGGGACAACGGATTGTAAGGTACTGTAGTAAAATACGGGATTGAAGTTACGTAAGGAATGTTCGCGATAACTCCCTGTGTTGCACCCGCCGTTTTCATAGTCTGCAAAATTGTCTGGATGGATCCGGCTACCACGGCAGGGTCTGAAATATCATTTGGTCCGTAAGTGGAAGGATCGGTGTTTCCTTTTCTGTCGGTACCCATTCCACCGCTGGTGGCATAACTTAAAACATCATTGTTACCAATCCATAATGAATAGAAGGTAGGTTTCTGTGCTACGGCATCAGCCAGAACCGAGGAAGTGGCGCTTGAGGAAAACCGCACATAATACGGATTTGCCTGACCTGTCGCTACGCCGGCGATATTGCCATAACCCGGAGCCAGGAGGTGAAAAGATTTAGCACCGGGCACTCCCATATTGTTCAGTGGTCCTGTGATTTTCTTTGTTACATCTGTGGTTGGAGTCGCTGCAACATTCACAATATCCGGTGCACCATTGGTAAAGGATTTTATGTAAAGTTTTGTGCCCTGGATTACATTTCCACCAAGTACAAGTCCTCCGTTTTCATCAGCCATAAGCGGCTGTACAAACGCGCCACCATCGGCACGCTGCATTTGCTGGGCAATCATATTCGGGTAAGATTCCATCTGCCCGCTGAGATAAAGTGCATTATCCCGGTAACCGGAGGTAAGGGAATTTCCCAGTGCAACGTAATTTGCAAAGTTGGCCTCGCCCGGCGAAACCGCAATACTGCTCACATCGGTATCAAAGTCTGTATTACAGCTTACTGTAAAAAACAATGCTGAAACAGCTATCGTTGAAATTAATATTTTTTTCATAATTAAATTTAAATCTTAAAATGCGTTGTAAGATAAACCTAGACCAAAATAGTATGCTTTGGCTTTAGCTTGTCCGTAGAAGTTGTTATAAGCGTTTTCCACTTTTCGGCTTTTCGGAAGTGCAATTCCACCTGCTACATCCAGGCCGAAATTTTTGGCAAATTTAAATCCTAAACCCGCGGTAATTACATTTGAATCGAAAGACGGAGTTTCTGCCTGGAAATTTTCGTCATCATAAGGTGACTGATCATAGTAGTACCCAGCACGCGCCGCGATCATGTCATTGATCTGGTACTGCGTGCCCACTCTCCAGGTCTGTGTACTTTTAAAGTTTTTCGGGCTGACCAAAACAGTTGGGTCGCTTGGCTGGTTACCGATAGGTGCATTTTCAAAATCCAGGGTAAGTCTGCTGTACCGGTCCCAACCACTGTAATTAAAATCTCCGGAGATCAACCATTTCGGTGTCACTTTATAAGTAGCACCGATCGTATACTCATCTACCAACGGTAAAGTTGCCTTAAAATTATCCTGACCGGAAGCGTTGAGTCCGAGAGAAGGATATAAAGCAGGGGAAATATCGAAACTCACCGTTCCGTTTTTAGCTTCCATATCAATCGGTGAGCGGTAAGCAATACTTACGTCGAGCTTGTCATTAGGCTGAAAATAAAACCCAATCCCAAAACCGCTGCCTGAAGCTTTATCATCTTTCAGGTTGAGTGTTCCACCCAGTTGAGTCACTGCCTTATCCCAGTTTACAGTTCCTTTTGCATAAATATAGCTACCACCAAACGAAACCCACGGCGCCAATTTCACGGAAACCATAGGCTGGAAATAAAAGGCTTTCAGCTCCAAACGCTGCACAATCTCACGCCCCGCCCAGTCAGACGGCCACTCGATGGTACTGCCAAAAGGTGTAGAGAAGTTGAACCCGACTGAAAAATTATCTAAAACCTTATACGCAACGGCTGCATAAAGAGGCGTTCCGATCGGACTGTCTGTTTCATAAGAATTAAGCGTTTCGAGGTTTTGATAGGTAACTATCGATTTGGCACCGAAACCGCCAGCTGCAATACTGAATTTCGAAGGAATAAAGGACATTCCCGCAGGATTGAAAAATGTTACACTAGCATCCTCTGCATGGGCACTGGTATGTGCCATTGCCAATTGCTTAACACCCTGTAATGAAACTCTGAAGCCTCCGGCGTGCGCAAGAACACCACCTAACAATGCTGCTGTTAAAACTATTTTTTTCATATAATGATTATTAATGTCCCAAATATAAAATTATTTTTTAAACAATTGTTAACAAACCATAATCTTTTTCAAACAATGCGTTTTTCGCCCTTCCTGTTTGAATTTAATTTTCATGAGAATCGAGTTTGAATCTAATACAGCCTGCCTTTCAGAACATTTTTACATCAGGTTTTGCGCTCTGTGTTTAAATTAAATAATAATGCTCCTGCGCCACATTTTAAAATAAAACTAAATTATATGATTAGCATAATATTACATACTTCTTTAAACATTCTATAAGTTTTCAATTATTTTATTAATTATTATCAAAGTAGTGGCAATGCAATTTCAAATCGGCAGCCACAAAATAAATTTATACTAAATTTGCATCATTAATAACAAAAAATATGAGTTGTGGATGTAAGACATCCGGCGATTCTGCCCATTCCTGCGGAACAAAATCCGCGAATGGCTGTGAAAGTGTAGATACCTGCGGAAATAGCTATAAATTAAGCGTTTTCGATTGGCTCTCGAATATCAATAATCCTTCTACCCAAACTGATTTTGTAGAAGTAAGATTCAAGAACGATCGTAAATTTTTTTATAAAAACGTACATCAGTTACCACTCCATATGGGGAGTGTGGTCACAGTAGAATCCAGTCCGGGACATGATATAGGTGTAGTAAGCCTCACCGGGGAATTGGTGAAAATTCAGATGAAGAAGAAATTCGTTACTGAAGATAACCCCCTGAAAATATACCGATTAGCAAACCAAAAAGACATTGAGGTCTGGCAGGCGGCGCGCGCAAAGGAAGAAACCGTAAAAATGCAGGCCAGAAAAATCGCCTATGGTCTGAATCTCGATATGAAGATCACCGATGTGGAATATCAGGGCGACGGCGGCAAAGTAACTTTTTATTACACAGCCGATAACCGTGTGGATTTCCGTATGCTGATCAAGGAATTTGCCGCGGCATTCCGTACGAAGATCGATATGAAACAAATCGGCTTTCGGCAGGAGGCTGCAAAAGTCGGTGGTATAGGATCCTGCGGCAGGGAACTTTGCTGTTCTACCTGGCTCACGGATTTCCGTTCTGTAAATACTAATGCAGCACGTTACCAGCAGTTAAGTATCAACCCTCAGAAACTGGCCGGCCAGTGCGGAAAACTGAAATGTTGTCTCAACTACGAACTCGACAGCTATCTGGATGCCCTGAGTGATTTCCCACCTTCTTCGACCACACTGGATACCCAAAACGGAAAAGCTTTCTGTATTAAGATCGATGTG
The DNA here is from genome assembly GCF_000422265.1 of Kaistella palustris DSM 21579. Taxonomy (GTDB): domain Bacteria; phylum Bacteroidota; class Bacteroidia; order Flavobacteriales; family Weeksellaceae; genus Kaistella; species Kaistella palustris. The sequence continues at coordinate 13,889 of NZ_AULL01000012.1, read as the reverse complement.
TTTAAAAAGAGAATGTGGTTTGCCTATGTAGAGCGCTCCATGGCGTGGTTTAATCTGGAAGTTAAGGATGTGAAGAAAATGGTTGCACTAAACAAAAGCGGCCAGAAAACTCCACCTCTGGAAGAATTTAATATTACTGATATTCCGGTGAAATCTGTGGACCTAATTCAGGAAAATACCATCGACCGTTTTGAGCGGCGGGGGAAAAACCCAGGCAAGAATTCCAACAAAAGAAAACCGAATAACCAACAGAAAGGCGACAGGAAACCCTCTGCCAAAGGACCTGATAACCGCAAACCACAAGCACCGAAGAAAGGAACGCCTGAAAGCCGAAGCCCCCAACAAAACCAGGGACCGAAAAAGTTTAAAAAGAAACCTCAGCCAAGACGCGATGACACTGCCTAAATTTATTGCCTGCTGCTCCGTTATACTCCTGCTTTTCAGTTGCAACAAAAATGCAGAAAAAGTGGTAATGAACGAACTCAACGGCAAATGGGGAAAAAAAGAGATTCAGAACTTCCGGTTTGAAGTGACGGATTTTCAAAACCTAAAAAATATTATATTTGTTGTAAGGAACAATAATGAGTACCCTTACAGCAATATTCGGCTCATCGTTGATCTACGTAATGACCAGACGAAACAGAAAGAAGTGGATACCCTGAATTATATTCTGGCAAAACCCAATGGCGAATGGATCGGACAGGGTTTTGGCGAGACCAAGGAGACTCTTTTTCAGTATAAACTGAATTACAAATTTCCCCGCAACGGCAGCTATACTTTGGGTATGATCCAGGCGATGAGAGCCGACACATTACCGGGAATTGAAGATATTGGCGTAAAAATAGAAACAGCAAAACCGTAATTTCATTTATGGAAAACAAAAAAAGTCCGGGACGCAAACCTCAGCAGACGTTCCCGCTTCCTCCAAAAAAAATTAAAAATCGCGGCTGGAAAAAGTGGGTGAAACTGATCTGGATGGGACTTGTGATTCTGGTCCTGGGAATTTCAGCTGTATTTTTCGGTGTGTCACAAGGTTTCTTCGGCTCAATGCCCGATGTGAAGGAACTCGAAAATCCCGACATCTATGTCGCCTCAGAAATTCATTCTTCCGATGGGAAACTTCTGGGAAAATTCGAAAAAGAAAAAACCCAGCCCATTACCTATAATCAGCTGCCACCCTATTTGATCTATGCGCTTCAGGCAAAAGAGGATGAGCGCTTCAAAGAACACTCGGGAATTGACCTGCAGTCTGTTGCACGGGCAGTAGCTTTCCGCGGACAGCGCGGCGGCGGTTCTACCATTACCCAACAGTTGGCAAAACTCCTGTTTACGGGAGCGGCTTCGCAGAATACCCTGCAGCGGTCTTTTCAGAAACTGAAAGAGTGGGTTGTGGCGGTAAGCCTGGAAAAAAGATATACCAAAGAAGAGATCATTACGCTATACTTCAATAAATTCGATTTTGTAAATAACGCCAACGGAATCGAAATGGCCTCGCGAATTTACTTCAACAAAAAAGCGTCGCAGCTCACTTTACCCGAAGCCGCCATGTTTGTCGCCATGCTCGAAGCTCCCGTAGCAAATAATCCTATGCGGAATCCGGAACGCGCAAAACGACGGCGCGATGTAGTGCTCGATCAGATGCTGAAAACAGGTTACCTCGATCAGAAAACTTATGAGCAGGCTGTAGAAACACCGATCAAGATTGATTTCCATCCTGTAAAATCTATTGATGAAGGTTATTCGGCATATTACAAATACTATCTGCGAAAGGAGATCGACAGCTATCTTAAGGATTACGAAAAGAAAACCGGTAAAACACTGAACCTTTATAAAGACGGTCTTAAGATTTACGTAACGTTGGACTCTAAAATGCAGAACTACGCGGAGGAAGCCATTAAAGAACATCTTACCGACCTGCAAAAAAGGTTCGATGCGGAGCAGCGCGGCCGTAAACAACGACCTTTTTATTTGATTAATGATAAGGAGATCAATTCTATCATGATGAGCGCGGTGAAAAGAACCGGCCGTTATAAGCAGTTGAAAAATGCGGGCGTTCCCGAAGATTCCATCATGCTCGAATTCCACAAACCGATCAAAACCTCCAGATTTACCTGGCAGGGTGAAGAGGAAGTTGAAATGTCGCCCTGGGATTCTATCCGCTATCACAAGCAGATTGCACAGGCAGGCCTGATGTCGATGGTTCCCGGAACCGGAGAAATCAAAGCCTGGGTTGGTGGGATCAACTGGCAGCATTTTCAGTATGACCATATTAAGCAGGGTAAAAGACAGGTCGGCTCCACTTTCAAACCTTTCGTTTATGCGACTGCCATTATGAAATTAGGAATGACGCCCTGTTCCACCGTCTCTAATGCAACTTATACCAAAGGAAGTTGGTCTGTACAGGGAAGTGGAGGCATGTTAACCTTAAGAGATGCCCTGGCGCATTCCAAAAACCCGGTCGCGGTAAGGCTTATAGAAATGACGACGCCAAAAAGCGTTATTCAGACCGCGCGGGATCTGGGTGTTACGGAGGAAATTCCAAACGAATACGCAGTAGCATTAGGTTCATCGGACATTACTATTTACGAAATGTTGGGCGCCTACAGTACTTTTGCGAATTATGGAAATTACATAAGACCCGAAATGATCTGGCGTATTGAAGACGCAAACGGCCGTGTGATCAAAGAAGTAAAACCTGTACTGAAGGAAGTGATGAATGAGCTTTATGCCTACACCATGATCGACCTGATGAAAGGTGTCGCCGAATATGGTACTGCATCCGGAGAACTCTCGCGCAGAGGTGTGGAAAAAAGTATAGAGATCGCCGCAAAAACCGGAACAACCCAAAATAACTCCGACGGTTGGTTCATGGGACTTACGCCAAATCTTGCTACCGGCGTCTGGGTCGGCTGGGAGGATCGCGCCACGCACTTCCGTGGAACCGGCGAAGGCCAGGGTGCAAAAATGGCTTTACCGATCTGGGCAATTTATATGAAAAAAGTTTGGGCAGATAAAGAGCTCGGTGTCTCGCCCGAAGATAAATTCGTAAAACCTTCAAACTGGACCGGCAGCTGCTCCGATTTGCAGGGACTTGGCGGCTATGGCGACGAGGGTGGCCTGCAGACGATTGATGAGATTAAAAATCCAAAACCTGTGGAACCCGATTATGTACCAAAAAAACCGACCAACAAACCGGAGGAAAACGTAAATGAAAAAATCAATACAGGCGACGATATTGATTTCAATAAATAGATATATTACATCGCGACCACAAATCCTTTCAATTTTTTGAAAGGATTTTTTTTGCCGAACTTTGAAAGATGAATCTTAAGAATATTACGCAGCCTTTCATCAAATACTTTCCCGGCGACTTTTCCGGCAATCCCATGCAGCGGCAAACTCCAAAAGTTGTTTTCGCAGCCGCAGAAATCGCACATTTTGAAAAACCGGAATTACTTTTTTTTAATGAAAAGCTGTCCGAAGAAATTGGTCTGGGAAAAATTGAAAACAGCGAAGATCTGGCCTTTCTGAATGCCTCGGCCGTTCCCGATACACTTACAACTTACGCAACTGCTTACGCCGGCCACCAGTTCGGTAATTGGGCAGGACAACTCGGCGACGGACGCGCTATTTTTGCCGGTCAAATTCAAAATGCCGCCGGAAAAAAAACCGAACTTCAGTGGAAAGGCGCAGGAGCCACTCCGTACTCGCGGCACGCCGACGGCCGCGCCGTGCTGCGCTCATCAGTGCGCGAATATTTGATGAGTGAAGCCATGCATTATCTGGGAATTCCTACCACAAGGTCACTTTCACTTTCGCTGAGTGGCGAGCAAGTGATGCGCGACATGATGTACGACGGAAATCCAGAATACGAAAAAGGCGCAGTCATGATGCGTACAGCCGAAAGTTTTCTGCGTTTCGGGCATTATGAACTGCTTTCTGCCCAAAACGAATTTGAAACCTTAAAAAAACTTACAGATTTCACCATCGAAAATTATTTCCCCGAAATCACCTCAACAGGCGCCGCGAAATATGCTGAATTCTTTCAAGCCGTGGCAGACAGAACGGCCAACCTTATGGCAGAATGGTACCGTGTGGGATTTGTTCACGGCGTGATGAACACCGATAACATGTCGGTTTTAGGCCTTACTATTGATTATGGTCCGTTCTCTTTTCTGGATGAATACAGCTTAAATTTCACACCAAACACCACCGATCTGCCCGGCAGGCGTTACGCATTTGGAAAGCAGGCGAAAATTGCACAATGGAATCTCTGGCAACTTGCCAATGCGCTTTTCCCTTTAATTAAAGACGAAAAAACTTTAGAAAATATTCTGAACAGTTTTACGGATAACTTCTGGCAAAAACATGACCGGATGATGGCCTCAAAATTTGGTTTCGATTCCGTTCTCAGGAAGGATGGTGAATTTTTTACCCTGGCCCAGCAGATGCTTGAGGAACTTAAAATCGATTATACATTATTCTTTACCAAACTCGAATCATGGACAGGAAATCACGATGCTGATTCCCATTTTTCCGATATTTTTTACGAAACTCCTTCAGAAGAAAATAAGGCCGGCTTTAAAACTTTCCTGCAAACATACCGTGAAAGGCTAGAAAAGAATTCCGTTTCTGCGGAAGCGTCGGCGGCGCTTATGAGAAAGACCAACCCGAAATTCATACTGCGGAATTATTTGCTTTTCGAGGCTATTGCAGAACTGAACGAAGGTAACAAAGATCTGTTTGAAAAGCTACTTACTGCGCTGCAAAACCCTTATGACGAAATCTATCCGGAGTTTTCAAAAAAAAGACCTGCGATTTACAATGGTCAAAGCGGCTGTTCTACCCTTTCGTGCAGTTCCTGAAATAATGTACTTTTGCGGAAAACTGCCTTGTGGACTTTAAAAAAAAATTTAGTGCTTTTCTGAAAACAGTTTTCCCCGCGACTAAATTAGAGCTTCTGCTCTTTTTTATATTTCTGTCACTTTACGGAATTTTGGGCGGTTACATTGCTTTAAACTACCGCATCATATTTGATGACCGGATTCCCTGGGATGCCTATTTCAGTTTTGACAACCGTGCGATCGTAATGACCGGCGGCGGTTTCGAACGTCATCCGCTGGCGAACTATCTTTTCAACTGGATCCGGGAATTTGCCTACCTCTTCTCAGACGGCCGTAAAAATGACACTTTCCGGCTGGTTTTAGCCTGGTGCAGCAACTTTGCCATTAGCTTAAGTCTGGTTCAGGTCTTCAAATACCTAAAGAATATCGTTGGGCTACCGACAGGCATTTCTGTGCTGATTCTTGGTTTTTTCTCGATTTTCTCTACAAACATTTTACTTTCTTTTACACCGGAAACGTACACTTATACACTCTTTTTCCTCATTTTATTTAATTATTACGCAGCATTAAAATTGAGGAAACAGGAAAAGATGAATACGGTTGCCCTTGTGCTGGCGGGGATTTCAGTGGGTGGTCTTACCATTACCAACATTATAAAGGTTTATATCCCTCTTCTTTTTGAAAAAAATATTTTCCGGTCGTGGCAGAAACTGTTCAATGGCCTGGTGCGGATCCTGATTTCTGTGGCAGCTATTATTCTGCTGTACATGTACCGCATGGATTTTAAATATTTCAACTTTTTACAAAAGTCGACTGCGCAGTACGAGAAATTTTCAGACGCGAAAACTACACCGGTCTGGGATATGATTGCTTCCTGGTTTTTTGGGGGAAATATCTTGCTTTCGGGCTACGAACTGCGCGATTACCACAGCAAAAAAGGCTTTTATTTCAAAGCCCTTTTTATGGATGTATATCAGTCATGGATCCCGTACGTGTTTGTGGGAGTAGTTACAACTCTTATTTTATGGAGTATTTTCAGGAACTTTAAGAATAAATTTGTGCAGCTTCTGGTACTTTCATTCGCCGTAGATATTGTCATTCACTGCGTTTTAAAATTTGGTCTGCATACCGCCTACATTTACGGCGGACATTTTATATTCGTATTTCCGCTGCTGCTCGGCTGGCTGTTTCATGCGTACAGAGATTCCCCAAAAATACTTACAGGACTTTCCGCTCTGATTTCTGTACTGTTCGCTTATCTTGCCTTAAATAACCTGTTCAGGATGGAGGAGTTTTTGAATTTCCTGGAAGCATACTACCGTTAAAGAAAATGGGTTTGAAAACATGATTTCCAAACCCAAAAACAGTTTATTATTTAATTTCTACACAACCCACGCGACCGCCGGCATTTCCGGTTGGCTGGGTTTTAAAGTCATCTCTGTCTGCGTGGATGATGAGTGATTTTCCTATTATATTCTTACTCTCATCGCTGCAGCCCATACACCATTTATCAGTTTTAAAGGTCAGTCTTGCAGTTCCGTCCTTATCGGCAACCAAATTACCGATATCGCCCATGTGGAAATGCTCGGAACCCCATTTGCCGTGATCATTTTTCGAAGGATTCCAGTGGCCACCTGCAGAACTGCCGTCAGTTGCCGAGCAGTCACCTTTTTCGTGGATGTGAACGGCATGAATTCCCGGTGTCAGTTTATATACATTCAGATCCAGCGAAACCGTCTTACCTTTTTGAGTAAAATCAGCGGTACCCTGAGTCATGGTTCCGCTTTTGGAATTTACGGTGTAGTTTTTTGTAGTCGTGCACGATACACCGAGAACTGCACTGCAAAAGAGCATAGAAATTTTTGCAATTTTCATAATAGTTTATTTTAATGTGAACACCTTTGCGGTGTATAGAATTCGCAGGGAATTTACCAAAAACAATTCAGTAAAGAATTTTAACCGTTCGGTCAGTATTTTTTTCAGCAAAACTCATTCCGCAATAGATTTGCAGTATAAAAATAAACCCATGCAAACTTTTATTATTTCCAAAGTCCTTCTGCTAACTGCCTTTCTGCTTGGCATCATTCTGAATGCGCAAGTGGCCATTTCGGGAAATGTTTCCTTTAAAGGCAAAGGTGTTAAAAACATTTCAGTGACGCTGAAAGACACCTACGACGGTGCTACTACCGATGAAAAGGGAAATTATTCATTTGAAACTTCCGAGAAAGGTGAACATTACCTGGTTTTCTCAAATCCCAAATTTGTGGAAGTTGAAAAAAGCCTGAATATCAATTCCCAACCGCTGACGGTAAATGCGGAGTTGAAAGAGGAGATCTCGGAAATTGCCTCAGTTGTCATTTCAGCGGGATCTATCGAAGCAAGTGACAGAAAAAGGGCTACCGCCTTACTGACGCCACTTGACATTTATACGACTGCGGGTGCAAACGGCCAAATCTCCTCGGCACTGGAAACGCTTCCCGGCGTGCAGAAAGTGGGCGAAACGGAGGGCCTTTTCGTACGCGGAGGTACAGGAACGGAAACGAAATTCTTTATGGATGGAAACCTTGTCAATAATTTTTTCGGCAATTCCGTTCCAGGCGTAAAATCAATGGACCGGTTGAATACATCTTTATTTAAAGGCAATGTCTTCTCCAGCGGCGGCTATTCGGCACTTTACGGCCAGGCGTTGTCGTCGGTACTGGCGCTGGAAAGTATCGATTTCCCGGACCGCAATTCTGTAGATATCGGGATTTCACCGATATTTCTGAACGCCGGTTTTCAAAATGTGAACGATGCTAAAACTAAATCTTTCGGTATTGGAGCCTCCTATTCAAACATCGGACTGATGACCAAGCTGATTAAATTCAACAATGACTTTACAAAAGCGCCGGAAAGTTTTATGACAAACTTTAACTTCAGGCTGAAGAATAAAGCCGGCGGCATCTTAAAATATTACGGTAGTTTCGACACGAACAGGATCGGTCTTCAGGCGGAAAGTTTAGAACCCGGCGCAGATTACGACAATACAGATCTGAAAGGGAAAAACACCTTCCATAATCTGTCCTTCAAGCAGAAATTTGGCGCATATCTGCTAAATGCCGGCAGTTCCTACACTTATAATTCGAACGGGCTCAGCCTCAGCAATACTTTTCAGGACAAAATCATCAATCCAAACCACATCAGCGGTCAGGGAAATTATTTTAATGCGAAGGCCGTCCTGGAAAGAAAAATTAACCGGATATCGGCAATTCGCGGCGGCGTGGAATTTAATCAGGCAGATGAAAAAACCGATGTGGCTTTGGCGGAAGTTCCTTATCATTTTGGAGATAAAACAACTTCTGTATTTGCCGAAACTGATCTGGGATTCAGCAATAATCTCTCGGCGAAAATAGGCTTGCGCTCAGAATATTCTTCAGCACTGGAAAAATGGAACCTTGCGCCCCGCGCTGCAATGGCTTACCGCTTGTCGCAAAAATGGACGAGTTCATTTGCTTACGGAATCTTCTACCAGAATCCCGAAAGCCAGTTTTTCGGTCCTTATCCTCTTTCTTACCAAAAGGCCGAACATTACGTCCTGCAGTTTCAAAGAAATGAGGAAGCGCGCAGTTTAAGGCTGGAACTCTTTTATAAAAACTACAGCGACCTCATTAAAACTAAAGTTTTAGATTACCGCCCGGTTGCCATAAACAATACCGGGGATGGCTATGCAAAAGGCCTGGAAGTTTTCTGGCACGATAAAAAAACCTTACCTAATATTGATTACTGGATTTCTTACTCATTCCTGGATTCCAGGAGAGATTTTCAAAACTACGACAGAAGTCTTTTCCCGAATTTTGCGGCGAAGCACACGGTTTCACTCGTCGCGAAAAAGTTTGTAACCAACTGGAAGACAGGATTTAATTTCTCTTACACCTATACTTCGGGGAGACCATATTATAATTTCCTGACAGACACGGACGGGAACTACCACCTTAACGCAGAAGGAAAAGCAAAAGATTATAACGCGTTGAATTTCAGTTTAAATTACCTGCCGTGGCTGGGTAAAAAAGATTCAAAAGCCTTCACCGTATTTGTATTATCGGTCAATAATGTGCTTGGACAAAAAAATATCTACGGTTATAACTTTTCAAAAGACGGACTTCGCAGTAAAGCAATTCTGCCCTCGACCAACACGTTTATTTTTATCGGTGCCTTCATCAGTTTTGGTGTAGACCGTACCGAAGACGCCATTAATAATAATTTATAGGCGCGGTTCAGAAAGTCAAAACGACCTTTCAGCAAGAAAATATTTTCTGAAACCTGCTTTTAAAATACCTTTGACCCATCACAAACAACCTTAACAATAAAAAATATTACAATGAAAAAATTACTTTTGACCGTTATGCTGATGACTGCAGTAACAGCTTTTGGCCAGACAGGCTTTGAAAAAACAATGGGAGAGAAAATCGCTAAAGTTGAACAGTCCCAAAATGCCGACGACCTTACGGCGCTTTCCAATGATTTCACCAGAATCGCCGACAAGGAAAAAACGGAGTGGCTCCCCTACTATTACGCCGCCTTTGCCTCCGTTCAGAAGGGCCGGATCATGATGCGTGAAGGCAAGCTCGCCGAACTGGATAACGTGGCCGACGAGGCGCAGCGTTCGCTGGATAAAGCTGCGGATCTAAGTAAAGATAATGCGGAAATCCTGATTCTTCAAAAAATGATTCATGGTTTGCGGATGATGGTGAATCCGCAGGCGCGGTTCATGAGCGAAGGAATGCTGGGCGCCGACGCGCTGAGCAAAGCGCAGAAACTGGAGCCCGAAAACCCACGAATTACGCTGCTGCAGGCAGAAGACACGTATTATACGCCTGAACAGTTTGGCGGCAGCAAGACAAAAGGTCTGGAACTTTTTCAAAAAGCACTGGACCAGTATAAAACGTATAAACCTAAAAGTGAGTTGAATCCGAACTGGGGAAAAGGCGAAGCAGAATATTTTCTGGCAAGTAAGCCGTAGATCCGTATTTTATAAAGAAATGTAACTCCTGGATCCCCGGGAGTTTTTTATCGGGTAAGCTGATCCGATAAAACCAGAAAATTTTAAAGCCCGAAAACCACCCCAATACTGGGGATGAAACCGCCGCCAAAAACGGATTTATTTCTATCGTAAAGCACATTGTACAAACCGCCGATCTGCATATAAGTATGCTCCCCCAATTTTTGCATGTATCCTCCACCGAGATAGAGCGCCGCTTCCTGGCCGGTATATTTTACATTATTGTATTTATCTTTTTGGGTGAAAAAATATTCCTGAAATAAACCGCTGAGGTAGAAATTCCGCGCGAAATAATAGTTCACAAAAGGCCCTACACCCACAGTACTCGAGGAATAATAACTGGAATTGGTCCAGTTGAAACTCCCTGCCAAACCGGCTTCAAAATTTTCGGTGACTTTATAACCGACACGCGGCGAAAGATAAATAGAGGTAGAACCACCACTCCCGAAAGAGCCACCCACGCCGGCATAGCCTCCAAAAGTCCATTTGGAATCTGTACTGCCCACAGTTGCAGAAGTTCCTATCTGCGCATTTACTCCAAAACCGATCGTAATTAAAGAAAGTAGAATAAGTTTTTCCATTGTTTTTCGTGTTAATGATTTGAATTACAATTTAAGGATTTTTATTAATGATAATAATTTTATGATTTCTATTAAGATTTTAAATTAGTGAAAGGTTTAACCATTGAAATATTAGCAGGAAAACTTTTTGCTCATAGAGAATTCTATAATTTTTGCTGGAAAAATATGTAGATTATGTTTACATTTGAGTTCTATCAAAAAAATTTTATTAAAATGAAAAAGCAATATTTTTTTTCTTTATTTATAACAAAGTTTACAAAATTATTTTTCCTACTGGTTATGTCCCTTCATGTAAATTTATTAATTGCGCAGTGTCCTTCTCTTTCAAATTTATATTTTGGGTCACAGTCAAGTGTAGATCAGTTTATCATTAATTATCCAAACTGTAAGAATATTACAGGTGATATAGAAATAAACGGAAATCAAATTATTAACCTGCAGGGATTACACAATTTAGAATCTATCGGCGGAAACTTGAGAATCTTGAATACAGGGATTACAGATGTTGATCCATTAATTAAACTCAACACCATCGGAATTCATGTAATGGGAGGAGGATTAGATATTGAAAACAATGCGGCATTACAAAACTTAAACGGTTTAAGTACAGTGACCACTGTTACGAACATAACAATACAGGGAAACCCAATCCTTCATGATTTAAATGGGCTGCATAATTCACCAAACATAGCCTTTGTTGATATTTCTATAAACAATGCATTACAAAACATTGATGCACTCGCAAATCTAACTAATCTAAACACACTATATTTATTCGAGAATAATTCACTAACAAATATCGACGGATTAAGTAATGTAACAACGGTGGATGATGATGTAACCATCACTGCAAATCCTGCGCTAACTAATTTAAACGGATTTTCTAATTTGACAAATATTAATGGCAGTTTGGAAATTATTTCTAATGGGTCCCTCTCAAATATTACCGGATTAAATAAATTAAGTCGCATTGAAAAAGACTTTGATTTTGTAGCAAATGCTGCGCAGGATTTTGTGGGACTTAATAATTTAAATTCTATTGGAGGTCGTTTCCAAATTAGTGATAACATCCCCCTGATAAATTTTGAAGGATTGAGCAATCTCAATTCTGTTGGAATTTTTGAAATCAGAAATAATCAAAACTTGCAGAGTTTAACCGGCTTAAACAATTTAACTCATATTGTAAGTTTCTTTAGATTTGAGGGTAACGCATCCTTAATTGATATAAGCAATTTAAACAAACTAAGTCAAATTGGAGGTTTAATTTTTACTCAAAATAATTCCTTATCAAACCTAAATGGTCTGAATGGATTGACTACTGTTGACGGAGATTTAAGCTTCATTGGGAACTCATCTTTAACAAATGTTGATGCTTTAAGCAATCTTAGAAACATCAATGGCTTTCTCAATTTTCGAGATAATTTATCCCTTGACAATTTGAATGCTCTGTCTAATATCACTCATATTGCGGGGTTCCTTCGTCTCATAAACAATGCTTCCTTAAACAATATTATAGGTTTGAGAAATATTGATCCAAATTCAATTACAGAAATTGATGGAATGCAATTAGTCATTGTAAATAATCCCAATGTTTCAGTATGTAATTTACCAAATATCTGTAGTTATTTGTCAAACCCTTCTCAAACACATTTGCGAGAAATTAGTGGGAATACCGGAAACTGTACTACAGAACAGGCGGTATTAAATGCTTGTAGCGAAATGTCGGCTTCAGAGATAGAGGAAGTATCTATCAATATATTTCCAAACCCTGTGAAAAATGAAATTAATATTAAATCTAATAAAAAAATAAAAAATATAACGATCCTAAATGAGGTTGGACAAGTTATAAAAACCGAAAATGAAGATAAACAGAACTATAAATTAAATATAAGTTCTCTTCCGTCTGGAATTTACCTGATCCGCATTGATACCGGTAATCAAATGATTACCAAAAAAGTCATAAAGCAATAGTTTTGAAAATCACAAAATCTCTGTACTGGCTTTTCTTCTAATATAAAGCCCTCTTAGATTCCGGTTGATGTTTAATATCGTAAATTTGCACCTCAATAAAAGAGCATCCTTGAAATGCTTTATAAAATGAAAATATGAAAATTGTAGTTGGCCTCTCCGGAGGTGTAGATTCGAGTGTTGCGGCATATTTGCTGCAGAAACAGGGTCACGAGGTTGTCGCATTATTTATGCGGAACTGGAACGATGCGTCGGTGACGCTGGAAGATGAATGTCCCTGGATCGAGGACAGCAACGATGCGCTGATGGTGGCCAAAAAACTGGGAATCCCTTTCCAGGTCATCGATATGAGCGAGCTGTACAAGGAAAAGATCGTTGATTATATGTTCGACGAATATAAGAACGGCCGCACGCCAAATCCCGATATTTTATGCAACCGCGAAGTGAAGTTTGATGTTTTTATGAAAACAGCCTTATCGCTTGGTGCTGAGAAAGTTGCAACGGGACATTACGCGCGCGTGAGCTCTACTTTTAATGAAAGCGGCAAGGAAATTTTTCACCTTTTAGCCGGAAAAGATAATAATAAAGACCAGTCTTATTTTTTATGTCAGCTGAGTCAGGATCAGCTCTCGAAATCGCTTTTCCCGATTGGTGAACTGACAAAACCTGAAGTCCGCGACATTGCCAGAGAAATGGAACTGGTGACGGCAGATAAAAAAGATTCGCAGGGTTTATGTTTTATCGGAAAAGTGAGTTTACCGACTTTTCTGCAACAACAGTTGGAACCGAAAGAAGGCGAAATTGTAGAGATTTTTAAAGATTTCAGCGGTTTTCACCAGGAAACGCCTCAGTTTTCTTCAAAACTGGAAGAACTGCAGTTTCTGTCTCAAAAACTCAGTTACGAAAAATCGGACGGAAAAGTAATTGGCAAACATTCCGGCGCACATTACTTCACCATTGGTCAGAGCAAAGGTCTGGGCATCGGCGGCCACGCAGAATCCTGCTTCATCATTTCCCGCGATATGGCGACGAATACGGTTTTCGTAGGCGAAGGACGGAATTTCCCCGGACTGTTCCGCAGGGCTTTAAAAATTGAAAACCCCGAAGTTCACTGGATTCGCGAGGATCTGCGTTTGCAAAACGGCGAATCGATGAAAGTTCAGGCCCGGATCCGGTACCGACAACCGCTGGAAGAAGCGACGCTTTACCAGTTTGAAGAAGGTTTGTATATCGAGTTTGAAAACCCACAATGTGCGATTGCAGAAGGACAGTTTGCTGCGTGGTATCTGGAAGATGAGTTGGTGGGAAGTGGCGTGATTGCGTAAAACATTCTCTTTTAATGAATTATATAATTCCTTTTGATTTTTCGAGAGGAATTTTTTGGTATTTTAGCCAGCACGTTACATTAAACTGAAAAAATACGTAGATGAAAAAATTAAATACAACGATATTATGAAA
>NZ_KE383812.1:200090-545610 GCF_000422265.1 Kaistella palustris DSM 21579 | reverse complement strand
TATAGAGTTAGGGCTTCGGGCTGTGGGACGAGTGCAAATTCGCAAACCATGAATTATTCAACTTCCTCAGTTACAATTCCAGGTACAGCCACGGCGAATAGTCCAACCTGCAGCGGCTTTACTGCTCAGTGGGGTTATGCATCAAATGCCACAACCTATTTTATTGATGTAGCAACAGACAGCGGCTTTACAAATATAGTATCGGCGTATAATAATTTTAATGTAGGGAATGTAACAAATTATACATTAACGGGGCTTAATCCGGCTACAACGTATTATTATAGGGTTAGGGCTTCGGGCTGTGGGACGAGTGCAAATTCGCAAACCATGAATTATTCAACTTCCTTGGTACCTACAGTTCCTCCCGTCGCGCAGGCGGTATCACCCAATGGTGATTGCTCAGCAATCGTGGTCAACTGGTCAACTGTTGCAAATGCTACTGGGTATTATTTGGATATATCTACTGATAGTGCTTTTACAAGTTTTGTATCAGGCTACAATAATTATAATATAGGATATAATGGAACAAATTTTTATGCAGGGGGGCTCCCGGCAGGTATTTTATACTATAGACTACGAGCATATAACAATTGTGGCGTTACAGGAAATTCTAATATAATCAGTTTTTCTACTGCAACTCCATCCATTCCCCTAGTGAACACTAATACACAAACTGATTGCGCGAATACTGGTAGCGTAGTTCTAACTGGGTTACCAGAATCGGGAACGATTAAACAAACGGGAACCGTAGTGGCTGATTATCCAATTACGGGAACAAAAATGACCATTTCGGGTTTAGCTGCGGGTTCGTATCAATTTGCGGTTTTAAGCATAAATGGTTATTGTATATCAGGGAATACAGGAAACGTAATTATTCATCCTGCTGTTACAAATACTTGGAACGGATCAACCTGGTTGAAGGGTACACCAGACAGTACTCAAGCATTAATTTTTACGGGAAAGTATCCGCCGGCTGTTGATCCAAACGTAAATATCGACGGTTGTTCGTGCACCGTACAGGCGAATGTTACGATAAAGTCAGGAACTTATCTTAAAATCCAAAATGGTCTCGATGTGAGTTCCGGAACGCTGACTGTAGAATCCGATGCGAATTTAATCCAGGTTAATCCTAACGCCGTAAACAGCGGAATTATTACCGTAAAACGGGACCTGAAATTTTCAACCGGCAGACAGCAGTATAATTACTTGATCTCTCCTGTGAAAAATGTAAGTCTGAAAGATATTTACAAAAACGACGCCGGTGCGCCGGTTACAGTTCCATTTGTACTCTATCACAATGAGGCTGATAATAAATTCTATAATTCTACCGGTGCTTACATTCTGGGCAGGGCTTTAGCGGTAAAGGAAGCAACTGCTGCGGCTTTTCCCGGCGGAAACGGCCAAGTAATGTCCGCCACATTTAAGGGTGAACCAATGAACGGAAATTTTTCTTATACACTCGCCAATTCAAAACCTACCGATAATAGCCGCGGTTACAATCTGATCGGGAATCCGTATCCTTCCAATTTAGACCTGGTTGCTTTTTACAACGCCAATTCTGCTACCAAAGCTTTAAGCCCTACCTTTAATTTATGGGACAGCACGGCCAACTCGCAAACTACGCAAATGGGAGACGCTTACGGCGGCCAGGCTTACGCGCAGTTTAATGCGGCCACGCCACCGGGAGAGGGTACAGGTGCGACTGCTCCGGCAAAAGGTAATTCGGCCTTAACCGGTCGTAAAATTCCTACACAGTTCATTAAAGTTGGTCAGGGTTTTATGGCAAAAACTGCAGTAGACGGCCTGGTAGTTAACTTTTCCAATACGATGCGGTCCGGTGCACCGGCAGAAGCATTCTTTGGAAGAGGAACGCAGGAATCCGTATCATTTGACCGGTATTGGCTGAATCTGACAAGTCCGGCGCAAATCACCTCGCAGATGGCGGTGGTTTATTTTGAAGGAGGAAATGATGCCTATACTCCCGAAGATTCACGCTCGCTTTTAGGCTCGGATGCCATATACAGTATTGTTGATGGAGAATTTCTTTCCATCAACGGCAAGAGCGCTTTTGCTCAGACAGATGTTCTTTCATTAGGAACAAATCATTTTGCCGATGGTGCTTACACGATCTCATTAAGCGATGAAAAAGACGGAATTTTTGCAGACGGACAGAACATTTACCTTAAAGATAAGCTGACTGGCGTTATTGCCAATTTGTCACAGGGCAGCTATACTTTCCAGGCAGGAGCCGGGGAAGTTACCGGTAGATTCGACATCATCTATAAACCGGAAACCGTTCTGATAACGGAGGGTGCTGCAAAAGAAGGACTTGTAGTATACAGAAACGGTTCTGACTTTGTGGTAAAGGCACCATCGAAAAAAGTCACAGCGGTTGATGTGGTGGATTTAAGCGGCCGCCTTATCATGAGCCTATCACCGAACAGTACGACAGCCGTGATCAATGCGGAAATGCTGACTGAAGGTGTTTATATTTTGAAGATCAAGCAGGGCGATACGGTCACTGTGCGTAAAGTAATGAAATAATTCAAATACTGATTATATAATCCCGGTTCTTGATTGAGCCGGGATTTTTTGTTTAATCCCCGCCGGTGTTTTCAAGCCAATCTTATGGCAGGATTATATTAAATTGATGTGCTTCCGACAACAACCGGCCAAAACTGAATTATGAAAGTTCCCAAAGTATAGGGTCTTTTGGACTCAGCCATTCTCTCGTTGATTTTTTTGATGCCGACGCGGCACCAGAAAGGCAATATTAACGAAATCCGCTCTCCCTATTATAAAGTCAGAATTTAGGATCAACAATTTAGAATCTAAAATTTAGAAGCCAGTTACAGTTTAAAATCTCCGCAATTTCATCCAATCTAAAAAGCCCGAAATATCCGCACACCCACGATCGGTGCACCGGCTCGAAAAACTGCCGTTACCGCTAAAAAATTTTATCTAAAGGTTTGAAAGGCAGTTAACTGATGGCACATTTAATACCGAATATATTGATAAAAATAATTAAAGTTATAGAGTAATTGTTGTAGATTTATCGAACAAATTTGATGATGAAAAAAAATATATATTCTTCGCGGTCCTGCCGCGTGCAAGCCGGTGCGTTCTCCGCAGTCCTAGGCATAGTCCAAAAATACTTTTTCCTGTTTGTTTTTCTGCTGAACCCGGTGGGAGTTTGGGGGCAGATAGCGGCATGGGATTTTGCAGGTCAGAATACAGGGCCTGTAACTGTCGCTGCAACAACGTTTCATTCTAATTTAATTTCGACGAGTGGAGCAAGCGACATTTCGCGAGGTTCTGAAGCAGCAACTTCCTCAGCAAATAATTCCTTTAGAACAACGGGTTTTAAAAATGACGGAATTTCAACAACTAATACAGATTATTTTCAAATTACATTAACAGCAGCAACAGGATATAAGGTTTCACTTTCTACAATTGATGCAAAATTTGGGGGTACTCTTAGTTATTATGCATCTCCCGGTGTGACTTCACAATTTGCATATAGTCTTAATGGATCAACCTTTAATTTAATTGGTAGTCCTGTCACATCGACAGATTTGACAATGACTCAAATTGATTTGTCGGCAATTACTGCGCTTCAAAACGTAGTTGCAGGAACAACTGTAACACTACGTTATTATGCAAGTGGACAAACAGCAACAGGAGGTTGGGGATTTCTATCAGCAGCAACTGCAGGTACAAACGGTTTAGCAATTGGAGGAACGGTTGCTTTAGCCGCAGCTGACAGCACGCCGCCAACAATTTCTTCTCTATCACCTTTAGATGATGCAACCAATGTTGCTATAAATAGCAATTTGGTGATGACATTTGATGAGAACGTAAAAAAAGGAATTGGTAATATTTTAATCAAGAAATCTTCTGATGGTACAATTGTACAAACGATAGATGCTACTTCTACTGATGTAGGTGTTTCAGGAGCTGTTGTTACCGTAAATCCACCTACCGATTTAGCAAACAGCACAGGTTATTATGTAGAACTTGGTTCTGGAGTAATTCAAGATACTGCAGGAAATAATTTTGCAGGAATCAGTGGAGCGACAACCTGGAATTTCACTACCGCTGCACCTTCCTTCAATATTGTCGTCACGCAACCAACGTCGGGCGGAAGTATTTCTCCATCAGGAACTGTTGTAGTTACCGAGGGAGGAAGTCAAGCTTTTAACACAACTGCAAGTTCTTCCTGTTATGCTTTTGATCATTGGATTGCAGATGGAGTTGATGCGGGTAATGCGTCTCCCTACATCTTTTCTAACGTCACAGCCAATCATACCCTAACCGCAGTTTTTGCGCAAAACACTTATATTATTACAGCTTCAGCTGGCGCAAATGGTTCGATTTCCCCAACCGGCGCGACATCTATTACTTGTGGCACTAACCGAACTTACACCATCACTCCCGACCCTGGTTTTGCGGTAGATGATGTTGTGGTAGATGGAGTTTCTGTAGGAGCAGTAACAAGTTATCCTTTTAATAATGTTACTGCAGGTCATACAATTGTTGCTAATTTTAAGGCTTATGTGGGGCCGGTTGTGAAAACATATAAGTTGGTTACTTCAACAGCAGATTTAGTAGTTGGCAAGAAATATTTGATAGTTAATACACCATCAGCAGGAAGCGGACAGGCTTTAAGTACCCAAGCTGCCAATAATAGATCTCAGTCTTCTGTTACGATCGTTAGTGGAACACCTAATACAATTTCAGTTACACCGGCATCAATATCTTCAGGAACAGAACCATTTGAATTAACCTTAGGAGGATCAACAGGTTCATGGACTTTTAAAGATGTAGTGAATGGAGGGTTCTTATATCCTACTTCAGGCTCAAACTATTTAAAAAATGGAACGGGAGGTTCAAATAATTATAATTGGAGTATTTCCATAGCTTCCAACATTGCTACAATAGCAACAACGACAGAAAGCCGAACGATTAAATATAATAATAGCGGAGCAAGCATTTTTTCTGCATATACAACAGGACAAGCAGATGTTTATTTATTTGTAGAAGTTATTAGTACCCCAACTCCCGCAATTAACATCAAGCAAAACACCACAATTATCTCAAGTGGCACCGGAACTTATGGTTTCGGCAATCAATTGGTCAATACTTCATCTTCGCCTGTTTCTTTTAAAATAGAAAATACGGGGAATGCAGATTTAACTTTAGGTACAATTGCGTTATCGGGAACTAATGCCGATCAGTTTTCTATTACTCAGGCGGCAACAAGTCCTGTAGCAGGTGGATCTACTACAACTTTTTCAGGTACATTCTCACCTACCAGTTTAGGCAGCAAGACCGCAACAGTTACCATTCCAAACAATGCAGGTGCAGATTATACTTTTACCATTACGGGAACAGGAAGCAATAGTGCAGAATCAACCATCGTAGATAATACGGGTACTTATTCTAGTACTACGCCAGAATTTAATATCAGCACTAAATACATAGATTTCACAGATAATTCAAATACTTCTACGGGAAAATATATTCCACTGAAGTTTAAAATAGTTGATGGCATTTCTGATGCCGACGGTTTATCTACCATATTAACTGGAATTAAGTTTACCGTAAAAGATACTGATGGTATCGACAGAAGTGGGTGGATCAAGAAAGCAATTTTGACCACTTCTGGTGGAACTTATATTGCTGCGGCAACTACTAATGCAGGACAACTTATTTTCAGTGGAATGAGTGGAACCAATGTTACGGCTACTACCCATAGTGAAAAGATTGTTCATTTAAGAGTTGCTTTCGATGAGACTCAAGATATCATTGATAATACAAAACTCATCTACAAAGTTGTAGAAGCAACCGCAGCTGCTTCTGGTTCTGCCTTTGCTGCTACCGACGGAGGTGGGGCACAAACTGATATTTCAACTTCAAATAATAGAAACAGAATTGTGGTTACTGCTACAAAACTACTTTTCTCCACAGTGAATGATGGTGCATTTAATGTCGATTTAGCAGCTTTCACAGTATCAACATCAGATGCCAATAATAAAATTGATAAAGATATAACAGGACAAACAGTCAATTTCACAACTACAGGAACAGGAAGTACATTTACAGGATCATTTACCCTAAATAATGGAGTAGCATCGATAAATTCTGGAATTAAGTATAGTGTTGCACCGCAAACGGGAATCACATTATCGGCTTCTATTGCAAGTCCGTCCTTGGCAGGAACTTCCAATACTTTTAATATTGTGAATGAAGTGTATGCGAAAGGTGCGTTTATGTCTAATACATCGGGAACAATAGCAAGCCCTTTATCTTATACAACTCAGACAACTTGGATTAAGTGTGGGCAAGTCGGTGGTTGCACAGGAACAAGTGCAAGTTCAGGTGGGTGGTCTGCTTATGGTGGAAACGGCTTGCCTATTGATACTTCTACAGTTTACATTAGAAGTGTTGTAAATAATACGGGCTCTAATGGTGCGGCAGAATTGACAATATTTGCTGGCGGAGAATTAATAATTAATAATAATTATCCCGTATCAGATCTAGCTTTAGTAAAGGATGGTGGAGCATTAACAATTAAAGGCAATTTTAATATGAATAATTCTGCCGCGTTATTTGAGGTGCAAGACAACGCTAAAGTTACTATCGATCATTCTTATGGGAATGATCCTACTGCTGCAATTTGGGACGGTACTGAAAAATTTCATCCACTATCAAAATTTTACATTAAGAATTGGGATACAAGACAACCATTAGTAAATAGCAATGTTGATTTGTTTACTGAGAATGGAATTTCAGCAATGTTTGGAAATATTTATTATAACCCAGGACAAGATCCTGATACAAATAATGGCGATTATGACACTGGAATAGCAAGGCAAGCTTGGGATATGATAGGAAAGGATAACACTTCGCCAATTAATCTTGTATTTGGAAATGTTGAGATCAATAACGTAGCATATAATACATTTACCGATAAATATCAGACTTTGCGATTTATGGGGGACACAAATGGAGACCCTTATGTTGTTAATATATATGGTAATTTGATTCTCAATTCTACATATTTTGGTAATATATATGGTGCGACAATTGGAAATTTCACATTAAATATTAAAAAGAATCTAACAATTAATTCTGGTGCATTTTCAGTTCGGGCATCACAAAATGCGACAGGTGACACCACTCTAAATTTGGATGGTAATTTATCTGTATCAGGCACTGGAACTTTTAATATAAATCAAGCGCAATATACCTCTGTAAATAATCCGGTTAAAAAAGCTATTTTAAATTTAAAAGGAAACTTTATAGCAGGTACAAATAGCAAAATTCAATCAGGATGTCCAACTACAGAAACGGAATTTAATTTTGTGGGAAATACAGTTCAATCTCTCGATGCAGCATCTGTTTTAGCTAATTCATTCAGTGGAATTCCATTTTTAGTAAAGTCTGGTTCCTCTGTAAGATTAGTTAACAATAATCTACTTATCAACAATAGTTCAGCATTTACAGTTGAAGGTGGCGCAACGTTAGATTTTGGCTATGACGGAGTTAATGGAGCCGGAACTGGTGGGCTTTATATTGGTCAACCTGCTTCTCCAACGGGTACCAATACCTTTACCTCTGCAGAGAACAGTATTTTAAAAATCACTTCTCCTGACGGTTTATATGGAAATTGGAATACAACAAAATTCTCTACCGTAACTGCAGCAACAGGTAATCTTAGACTGCCAAAAAGCAACAGAACAATCAACACCTTAGGAACTTTCTGGTATATTGGTAAATTAGACCAAAAAACGGGAGACGCTCCAAATTCTACATTCTCTACAACAGCTAATACCAAAACAGTAATTGCGGAATTGGCAGACAATGGTAAAACTTTATCTCTAGATGTACCTTTTGGTCTTAGTGGAGCTGGATTGTTAGATATTAGAAAAGGAAAAGTTCTGGAAACTACAACCAATTATATATTTGGATCAACAGGTGGTCTGAAAATGGCGACTGGAACAAAATATAAAGTTGTGAAAGGTGATGCTACAGAGCAAACAAGTGAGGGCGGTAACGGTGGAATATATATCCCAAGAATGCAGGGAACATATACTTTAGTTGGAGGTGAAATAGAATTAGCCGGTTACGGAGCTTCGGATTCATTTCAAACATTAAGAGGGTCACGAGCGTACTATGATTTAACTTTTTCAGGTGGTGGTTCAAAAACATTGTCTAACGGGACATCAGAAATTAATGGTCTTATTAGTATTATGAATGCTACTACATTAGATGGTAAAAGCTTTACCGTTGGAAAAAGCACCACAAATTTACTGATGGATATCAATTCTCTGTTTAAAACAGGTGGCTCCGGTGGTAAACCGGACGCGAATGGAGCTTATGCTTTAGATCCCACTTCTACTATAGAATTTCAAAATGACTCTGCAACTGAAATTAAAGTTTCTAAGACATATGAGAAAATTATCGTTTCCGGGAAAAGTGTAAAACCAAGTGGACAGAATTTAACAGTAAATCAAACAGCTACCGTTACCAACACCGGGAAATTAACCGTACCCGAAACATCAGAAGGTGTTGCGGGTTATGTCTTCACTCCTAAAAAAGGGCTACAGGTTTTAGGAAACGGAATATTAAATTTGGAGAATAACGCACAACTCATGCAGGACGGTGATGCCGTCAATACAGGAAAAATTACCGCAACGCGTATTGCAACCGTTCCGAACAGTACTTTTTATCAGTACGTTTATTTCAGTTCACCGGTAAACCAGCAGAATTTCAAAGACATATTTTCCGGGTACCCAACCTCAGCATTGTATTATAACGAAACCAACGACAAATTTTACACTTCCTCCGGCGCCAACATTACCGGCCGCGCTTTGGCAGTCCGTAATCCGGTCACAACTCCGGGAACATTGACCGCAGAATTTACCGGAACACCTTTTGTGGGGGATTTCGATTATACATTGCAGTTTACCGATGCAGCACATGGCTATAATCTTGTCGGGAATCCGTATCCCTCAAATTTAGATTTGGTTCAGTTGTATGTGAATTCTACCAATTTGGATTCCACTTTTCTTTTCTGGGATAATTACGCAAACAGCATCAGTCAGCAACAAGGGTCAAACTATCAGGGTTATGCATACGCAACCTATAATGCGGTTACTAATGCGGGAGTTAAAGCAACGGGCAGCGCAGGAAATATAAATGGTGACCCTACCAGTCTGGCGGGGCTTAAACAACCGAATCATATTTTAAAAGTTGGGCAGGGTATGCTTGTGAAAGCGACAAGTAATGCTTCTTCAGTTGGTTTTAGAAACAGTGATCGTATCACGACGCAGACCGATGCAGAATTTTTCGGAAAACCAGCGGTCGATTCTGCGGGCAACCGATACTGGCTGGAGATGCTCACGCCCGCTAATTTATTAGTGAGCAACGCCGTCGTTTATTTTGATGAAGGTAATGACGATTTTGCCGCGGATGATTCTAAATTGCAATCCACAGTTTCAGATGCTTTGTTCACAAATGCCGGCGACGAAAAAGTTGTAATTAATGGTCGAAGCACTTTCCGAGAAAGTGATGTCCTGAAAGTTGGGAACCGCTTTTTTTCAAGTGGAATTTACCAGCTCCGTTTAGGAAATAAGGAAGGCATCTTTGCCAATGGACAAAGCATTTATCTTAAAGATAAAGAACTGGGTATCCTCACTGACTTGTCCGAAGGTAATTACACTTTTATGGCAAATTCGGGTGAAAGTACAGGCAGATTCGAAATCGTCTACCTGCCCGAAACCACTTTGGGTACCGGTACTGCGCAGAAAGACGAGTTGCAGGTTTACCGCAGCGGCGATCATTTTGTCATCAGTTCCGCAGTTAAAAAAATTACTGAAGTCGAGATCTTCGATACTTCCGGCCGTCTTTACCATAAACTGCACACCAACAGTGCTAAAGTTAATATTGACGCGACAAGGTTGGTTAACGGTATGTATATTTTGAAAATAAAACGCCAGGAAGAGGTAATTAATAAGAAGATTGTAAAATAGAAACCCTACAAATTAAACAATTGGAGCGTTTTTAAAAAATTACATACCGCCCTTTCAGTAATTCGTGTAGCATCAAGCATGCATAAATCTAAAAGGGCAGTTTATTGTTTACAAATTTTTGAGAACCGGTATAAACCTCACATATATGTCTTTCATTATTAATGAACACCGAATTAGTGCAAAGTGAAACTGAAAAATTGCACAATTAAAAAAAGTATTTATATTTGCATTCTAACATCTTAATAGAGCTTACGGTTCTTTGCTTTTACGATGGGTGTTTGGAATTTTAGACACAATGCATGAAAACGATATTTACCTTGCTGAGCCTCGGTTTTTTTATACAGAGTTATTCCCAGGAGCGGTCAGCAAACCGTTTTGAAGAGGCTGATCAGGAATTTAATCGACAACAGGAAGGCAATTGGAATTCGGCTAAAGACCATGAAGTTGCTTATAGCGGAGGTAACCCAGCCGATCCAGCCCCCATCGACGACTATCTCCCTCTCCTTTTTGTAACCGCAACCGGTATCATCATTTACACTATCCGGAAAAAAAATAAAGCCCTATCGTAGTCTCCAAAGTTTTTACGTACCTGGCTGCCGGCAGGGACCGCAGCTGCGCAGATGATGAAAACCTGCATCTGTACGTGCATGTGCTGAAACCTGCACTGGATTTTTCACTTGCGCTCTGTGCACTGGTGCTGGTAAGTCCGGTATTTGCGGTAATTACTCTGCTGCTTGCCCACAGCAACCGCGGCAGCGCCTTTTTTGTCCAGCGAAGGCCGGGTAAGGATGGGATTATATTTAAGATCATCAAGTTTAAAACCATGACCGACCAGCGTGACGCGCAGGGCAACCTGCTTTCTGACTACGAAAGGCTCACGTTTATAGGTAAGATCGTACGCAAAACCTCACTCGATGAAATTCCACAACTCATCAATGTATTGAAAGGCGAAATGAGCCTGATCGGTCCGCGG
Organism: Kaistella palustris DSM 21579; assembly: GCF_000422265.1. Taxonomy (GTDB): domain Bacteria; phylum Bacteroidota; class Bacteroidia; order Flavobacteriales; family Weeksellaceae; genus Kaistella; species Kaistella palustris. Next base: position 534,600 of record NZ_KE383812.1, on the reverse strand, counting down.
CCACTGCTGCCCGAATATCTTGAGCTGTACAGTGAAGAGCAGGCCAGAAGACATTTTGTAAAACCCGGTATTACGGGCTGGGCCCAGGTGAACGGCCGTAATGCACTGTCCTGGGAAGAAAAATTCCGGCTTGATGTTGAATATGTGGAGCGACTGTCGCCCCAGCTGGATGCGCGCATTGTTTTCACCACACTGCACAAAGTGATCCGCAGACAGGGCGTAAATGTGAACAATTACATGACAATGACGCCTTTTAAAGGAAATAATGCCGCATGATATTATATGGCGCCCGGGGGCAGGCAAAAGTAATGTACGACCTGATCCTCTCCAACAACCAACTCCTGGAATATCTGGTGGACGACAATCCGCCCGCTGACTTTCCGCACCACCTCCCCATTTACCTGCCTTCGCGCGAACTGCTGCTGGATAAAAAAGTGATCATCGCGATCGGTGATAACCGGATCCGTGAAATGATATACGACAAGACAAAGGAATGGTGCAGCTTTGAGATCATGCAGCATTACAGCGCGTACGTTTCGAGGTTTACCGAGTTCGGAGACGGCAGTGTGATCATGCCCAAAGTGTGCATTAATGCCGAAGTTTCCATAGGTATGCACTGCATCATCAATACGGCAAGCGTTATAGAGCACGAATGCGTGATCGGGGACTTTGTACATATTTCACCGTCTGCCTCGCTGGCAGGAAACATTACCGTAAAGAAAGGTGCACATATCGGACTGGGAGCGAATGTGATCCAGGGTATCACCATCGGAGAAAATGCGGTGATTGGTGCCGGGGCAGTGGTGCTGAGTGATGTGCCGGATCATGCCGTAGTGGTAGGTAATCCCGGAAGAATTATTAGATTTGGAACTTTATGACACATGAATAAGAAAATATGGCTCTCGTCTCCGCACATGGGAGGTTCTGAAATGAAGTATATTGAGGAGGCGTTCGCAGAAAACTGGATCGCCCCGATGGGACCAAACGTGAACGGACTGGAGGAGGACCTGCAGAACTATCTTGGCGAAAACGTGCATGTGGCAGCTTTGAGTTCCGGCACGGCAGCGCTGCATCTTGCGCTTGTACTGTTGGGGATTGAAGCCGGGGATTTTGTGATCTGCCAAAGCCTGACCTTTTCTGCCTCGGCAAATCCCATCATCTATATGGGTGCAGAACCATTGTTTGTCGACAGTGAAAAGGACACGTGGAATCTCTGTCCTACTGCCGTGGAAGATGCCGTGAAATTCGGGATTTCCAAAGGCAAAAAACCCAAAGCGATCATTGCGGTAAGTCTTTATGGGATGCCTTTTAAGGTGGCTGAGATCACGGAAATTTCGCAGCGCTACGGTATTCCGATCATCGAAGACAGTGCAGAAGCATTGGGCAGTACCTATAAAGGCCAGAAGTGTGGGACCTTTGGTGATATTTCTGTTTTGAGTTTTAACGGTAATAAGATCATTACCACCTCGGGTGGCGGTGTGCTGATCCTGAAAAATAAAGACGTTAAACACAGGGCCGTGTTTCTGTCGACCCAGGCAAAAGATGATGCACCACATTATGAGCATACCACGATCGGCTATAATTACCGCATGAGTAATGTAAGTGCGGGGATCGGCCGGGGACAGATGGAGGTTTTGGAGGAGCGAATCCGCCAGCGCCGCGCCAACCATGAATTTTACAGAGAGATCTTTAATGATTATCCGGAGTTTGGGTTGCATTCAGAGCTGAGCAGTGATTACTTTTCGAATTACTGGCTGAGTGTGGCTTATCTGCAGCCGGGTGTTGACCGCTCAACAGAGCGACTCCGACAGCGGTTTGAAGAAGAAGATATCGAAACGCGCCCCATCTGGAAACCGATGCATCTGCAGCCGGTTTTTAAAGGTAAAACGTATTTTGGGAATGATGTTGCCGAGAATTTATTTGGCCGCGGAATCTGTCTGCCATCGGGCTCAAACCTGAGCGACAGCGATAAAAACCGTATTGCAGACGTGCTGAGAAAGGCATTACGCTGATCATTTTTTTTCATCTTTTAGCATTTTAATCGTATTTTTGCCGCACAGGGAGTTTAAAATCATAAGCTTCAGAGGTAAATATTAGGCCTACATACAATCCTTTTCGATCAATGAGTTTGAGTAAAAGTATCAGAAACAGAATTTACAGCGGAGACAATCTGATGAACCTGGGCGATGTACGTTATTTACCGAGATGGGTCATATTGATGATTGACATCTGTTTCATAGGACTGTCGATTTATTTCTCAAAATACCTCATTGAAAAACTGAGCTTCAGTTCGCAGGAAGTATTTCCGCACGGCAGCAGGGTGGTGCTGATGATCATCGCGATCAGTGTGGTTTCCATGTTTGCGTTCCGTACTTATGCGGGTATCATCCGGCATTCCACCTTTATCGATCTTTTCAAATTATTTCTGTCCACCTTCAGTACCACTATTGTAGTGGCGATCGTGAGTTTCGGCTATTATATGTGGAGCGGTGAGCGCATGATCTTCATGTCGGTGCCCTTTCTGGTGATATTTTTTGCCACCGCTTTTATGCTGTCTTTCCTTTTCCGGCTTTTTGTAAAGGAGTTCTTCAACGTTTTACGGGACTTCCGACGAAGCACACTTCGAAAGCGAATTCTGGTTCTGGGGATCGATGAACCTTCGGTCGCTATGGCCAGAGCGGTTCTGGACAATCCAAATTTACCATTCCACGTGGTAGGATTTTTAACACAACGCCACGATTCCAAACGTGCCAGTTTGCTTGGGAAACCCATTTACACGAAAGAAAAAATACTGAAGCTCAGCAAAGATGATCTTATTGTGGATGGTGTGCTTCTGGACCAGGAAGGTATGTCGAAGGAGGAAATGAACAAGTGGGTAACGCTCTTTCTGGAGAAGGACATGCAGATCTTTAAATCACCATCCTTACAAAAACTGAAAAGCGCGGATCAGGAAAGCACCATTAAAACCCTGCAGATTGAAGATCTCCTGAACCGGAAACCGATTAAGATCGGCAACGAGGACGTGAAACGCCGCCATCATAATAAGACTATTCTTATTACCGGTGGGGCGGGGTCGATCGGCAGTGAGATCGTGCGCCAGGTGGCCCATTTTGAGCCGGCAATGATCGTGGTCCTGGACCAGGCCGAAACTCCGCTTTACGAAATAGAAATGGAAATGCGCGCGGCTTATCCTTCGATTAACTTTAAATTTGTGCTCGCCGACATTTCCAACAGGCACCGCATTGAACCGCTTTTCCAGAAATACCAGTTCTCCATGGTTTACCATGCGGCAGCATATAAACACGTGCCGCTTATTGAGGAAAACCCACATGAGGCCATACTCGTAAATATCTTAGGGAGTAAAAATCTTTCTACTTTAGCTTCAAAATATAGGGTCAACCGTTTTGTAATGGTTTCTACGGATAAAGCTGTAAAGCCGACCAACGTGATGGGCGCCTCCAAACGAACGGCGGAGCTCTTTGTACAGGCTTTACAGAATACAGAAAGCAACGAAACAAAGTTTATTACCACACGATTTGGAAATGTACTTGGTTCCAATGGTTCTGTAATCCCACACTTTAAGAAACAGATAGAAAAGGGTGGACCTGTAACAATTACCCATCCCGAAATTGTACGGTATTTCATGACGATTCCCGAGGCGTGTGATCTCGTTCTGGAAGCAGGCGCAATGGGGCATGGCGGTGAAATATTTGTGTTTGATATGGGCGAGCCGGTAAAAATCCTGGATCTGGCGGAGCGTATGATCAAACTCTCCGGGTTAGAGCCAAACGTGGATATAAAAATCATCTATACAGGCCTGCGTCCGGGCGAAAAACTCTATGAAGAACTTTTGAGCGACGATGCCAAAACGCTGCCGACACACCACGAGAAAATCATGATTTCCAAGGACACCAATATGGACTTCGTTCACATTGAAAAGTTCTGTAATAATATCATCAAAGCGGCGCTGCGCCGCGAGAAAGTTGAAGTGGTGCAGATCCTGAAAAATATTGTGCCGGAGTATAAAAGCAACAATTCAATCTACGAGGTTTTGGATAAGTAAATGCTTGAGTTTGCCGGTGGTCCAAACAATGGTGTTTTCTAAATCTTTAACCCAAAGAAAATTTTTTACGAATTATAATATTAGAGGCCGTTCCGTCAGGGTTGGACTGGTGACAGTTCCGCGGAAAAGCTCATCATCATTTTATAATATTTTCTATACTGCAATACCAGGCTCCAGAAATTGAACTTAATCCGATTAGAGCATGATGCTTCGGCGTTTATGAATCGGTTTCCGAAGTTTGGAGAAGTTATTTAGAATTGTATATTTGCAGGATTCTATTTCTAAATGATTAAAATGAATAAAAACACAGTACTGTTGTTGGTCAGTTTCCTTTTCTTTGCCGTGTCCTGTAAGCCCAAACAGAAAGTAAACGAATACAACTATCTGCAGAGCGGAGAACAGATTGCCGTAGATGCCTCCAATAAGACCGCAATCTCCACAATTCAGAAAGGTGACCAGCTTGAAATATTTGTTTCTGCAAAGAATATGGATGTGGTAAAGCCTTTTAATCAGACCTATTACTCCTCGCAAAATGCAATGACACCAGGCGGTTCCGCCAATACCAATATTAAAGACAAGCCTTATCTGGTAGATTCTGAAGGGAATATTGACTTCCCGGTTTTGGGAACCATCAGCACGACAGGAAAAACCCTTGAACAATTAAAAGAGGAGCTCACAAACCGCATTTCACAATATGTAAAAGATCCGGTTGTTTCTGTTACGCTCGCTAACTTTCGTGTGACCGTGCTCGGCGAGGTATCCAGACCGGGGCAGTACACATTGGAGGATATTAACCCTACAATCTTAAACGCCATTGGTATGGCAGGTGACCTCACCATTTACGGGAAAAGGGATAATGTATTGCTCGTACGCAATGTAAACGGCGAGATTACCAAAGAAAGAATTAACCTGATGGATGATTCTTTTATATCTTCGCCTTATTACCAGTTGAAACAGGGCGACGTGATCTATGTATCTGCCAACCCAACACGGGAGAAAATTGCGCGCCTAGATCCGAACACCAACATTTACATCGCTGTAGCGGGAACGATCATCGGTCTAGCCGGTATCTTCATCACCATTTTCAAAAAATAACATTATCCTTCAATCGATGAGTCAAGAAGTTCAATCGGAGTTCAAGCCTTCTGATAATAGAAACATGAGAGAATTATTAAAACCATATCTCCGAAAATGGCCATGGTTTTTATTGTCCGTATTTCTGTTTTTGGCACTGGCCATATTTTTTCTTAAAACTACCAGTCCTGTATATCAGATCGATTCTACAGTATTGATAAAGGATGCGAAGAAATCCGGAATGGGTGACTTAAGTATGCTTTCTGATATTTCCGGATTCGGGGGAATGTCTTCAAATGGTGTTGAAAATGAAATTGAAGTCTTCAAGTCTAAAAAACTGATGCGCGATGTGGTTAAAAGACTCGGTCTGCAAACTGCCGTATATTCTGAGAAGAACTTGCGAAAAACAGAGTTGTACGATAAAACTTCACCGGTGCTCATCCGCGTAGTCAATGAAAAGGAATATGACGAAAGTATAAAGAAGCCCATTGATCTGGAAATTTCCGGCGATAAGATCACCCTTTCATCCGAGGAGTTGCCGCAAAAAATCGTAACGACTTATGATAAGACCATCAGTCTGCCTTATGCAAATATCATCATCAGTAAAAACCCAAAGTTTGTAAAACCTAGAAAGAAGGAAAATGGTTTAGGCAAACTCATGTTTAGCTATTCTACTGTTGAAGATGCGGTAACAGCGTATCAGAAAGCAATGCAGGTGGATCTGGTCGATAAGGATGCGACCGTTATAGGACTGTCGATAAGATACGAGCAGGTTGAGAAAGCAAAAAATTTGCTTAATGTGCTGGTACAGTCGTATAATAATGATGCAATCAATGATAAAAACTCCGAGTCCAAGAAGACAATGGATTTCATTGATGACCGGATATCCATTATCGCGAATGAGCTTGGCGCTGTAGAAAATCAGAAAGAAAATTTTAAAAGGGCTAATAAGATTACTGATATTCCGGCCGAAGCTTCATTAAACTTAAATAAATCCGCCAACGCAAGGCAGAAAATGCTGGAAGCAGAAACGCAACTGAGCCTCACCAACGATCTGATCAATTATATGTCGCGGCTTGGTAATAACCAGACGTTACCCTCAAGCGTAGGTCTGAGCAATCCGACTGCCTCTGCCAATATACAGGCTTATAACCAACTGGTGCTGGAACGGAACAATCTGCTGGAGAACGCGACGCCACAAAACCCCGTAGTTGCTGATCTTACCAAGCAGATCAATAATCTTCGGGCAAGTGTGGCCGACGGTTTATCCAAGTATAAAGTGTCCATCAATCTGCTTTTATCCGAACTCAACAATGAACAGGGCCAGATCAATTCCAGTATTTCTAAAATACCGGCACAGGAAAAAATGTTCCGGAGCATCGAAAGACAGCAGCAAATAAAGGAAAATCTTTATCTTTTACTTCTGGAAAAGCGGGAAGAAACCGCGATTACGCTTGCTATGACTGCACCGAAAGCACGTACGCTCGACTACTCATACGCGTCTAAAAAGCCTGTGAGTCCGAAGTTTCTTACTACGGTGGGAATTGCAATATTCCTGGGCTTACTGTTACCGTTTGCTGTTGTTTATGTTAGAAACCTGCTCAACAATACCATTGCCTCCAAACATGATCTTGAAAAACTGACGCGCAATCCGATCATTGGTGAACTGCCAAGGGTACAAAAGGGGCAGAGCGAAATTGTAGAGATCAATGACCTTTCGCCTATGGCAGAAGCTTTCAGGATATTGATTACGAATATGAAATTCCTGCTGCCGAAGAAAGAAATGGGCAAGGTTGTTTTTGTGACCTCCACTATTAAAGGAGAAGGTAAAACTTTTGCATCAGTAAACCTGGCGCTGACTCTAGCCTCGCCGGCACATAAAGTGATCATAATTGGTGCAGATATCCGAAATCCACAACTGCAGCGATATAATGCCGCAAGGAAAGGACTGGATGGCCTTACAGAATTTTTATATAATGCTGATGAAACCGTAAAAGATATCATTCATACCTCGATTTTTAATCCACACCTTGATGTTATTTATTCGGGAAAAATACCACCGAACCCAACCGACCTTCTGGAAAACGGCAGATATGAAGTTCTGTTGAATCAGCTTAAAGAAACCTACCACTATATTATTGTGGATACGGCGCCGCTGATGCTTGTGACAGATACCTTCATCACCAGCGAGCTGGCAGATGCCACAATTTATGTCACCAGATCTGAATTTACGGAAAACCAACTTATCGATTTTGCTAATAAGCAGATCGACGCCAAGAAAATTAAAAATGTGGCGTTTGTTTTAAATGATGTGAGCCGTGAGAATTATGGGTATGGAAATAAATACGGTTATGGTTATGGCCAGGAGGAGCTCTCATTTTTTGGCAGGCTGAAGCAGCGTTTTTTTAGTTAAGCGCGGCTTGTTCCTAAAAACTACCATCAATTAAAATGTATCATTTTTCGCCATCCAAAATCTGTGAAAGGTATACCTCTCCAATTACTCATCTGACATTTTGAAATATTTTAAATTATCATTTGAATCTCTAAAAATCTTTTGTTGAAAAAAATAACGCTGAGCAGCAATCTACGGGTCATAATGAAAAACTTTTTTTCATTATCCGTAATGTACGGATTGGACATGCTTTTGCCCCTGGTGACCATTCCTTATCTGATTCGGCATATTGGTTTAGATAAAGTGGGCCTGCTTAATTTTGCCGCAGCAACCATTGCCTATTTTGGGATTATTGTGAATTATGGCTTCAACCTTACCGCTACGAAGGAAGTAGCCGTGAATTCCGACAACCCCAAAGAACTCGCAAGGATTTTCAACAGTGTGACCACTTCGAAAATTGTACTGATCTTAATTTCTGCAGTCATCTTATGCATATTGCTTTTGGCAGTCCCTAAGTTCAGAGCATATTATTCGCTGTATCTGGTCATTTTTGCCGGTGTATGTTTTCAGAATCTGCTGCCGGTCTGGTTTTTTCAGGGAATGCAGAATTTAAAGGGAATTACCATTCAGAATTCCATCATTAAGCTGTTTTTTACATTACTGATCTTTCTGTTGGTCAAAAAAGAGGCAGACTACTGGATTGTTCCCATTCTGACCGGTTTGGGGTTTTTATTTGCATTTTTATTTTCATATCTTCATGCTTACCGAACATACCGGTTAAGGTACGTGATCAGCTCACTGCAAGCAGTTAAGCAGCAGCTCAGATCCGGTTTGTATGTCTTTCTGTCGCAGGTTAAAATATCGTTTTTCAGCAGTTTCAATATAATTGTACTTGGTTTTATTGCCGGCAATACGGCGGTGGCTTATTTTTCCTCCGCAGACAAAGTGATCAGGGCGCTGGCCATCATTCAGGTTCCTGTAGTGGCATCATTGTATCCATATTTCTCTAACCTTTTGAAGAATAATAAGTTAGCAGCGTACAGAAATGTAAACAGGATCGCATTACTGGGGAGTATTCTGTATGTGCCTGTTATTGTTTTAATATTTATATTTTCGCACGACGTGGTGTATTTTATTTTTGGCAGTGGCATGGAGAGCGCCGAGAAAATTGTAAGAATTTTGAGTCTGCTTCCTTTATTTATTTTTCTTAATAACCTTTCAGGAACTCAAATGCTTCTGAATATGGGCAAAGACAAAGTTTTTTTTAACGTATTGTTATCCACAGCAGTGTTGAATGTATTACTGGTTGTGCCTCTCACCTACAAGTACTCCTTTTATGGCACAGCAGTTTCGGTGTTTATTTCAGAATTATATCTTTGTGTAGTGATGTACGGTGCGTTCATGCTGGCTAAGCGGAAATTTTAATACTAATAAATGTTTTATGTCTGATGCGCATAAAAAGATATGTCAAATAGATATTACAGTTTGACAACAATAAAACCAAATTGATTTAAAATAAGTTACAGCTTTTAGACGATGGTACTTTATAATAACAGCAATAAATTAAATACAGCAGAATGATATATTATTTTGTGATTTTATCTGTGTGTTTTATAGCCGCCCTGTTCTATAAGCAAAAGTTGGCTGCTACTGTCATCGCCACCATTATCCTTGCTGTTTTTGCCGGAACCCGTCTGAATATAGATAATGACTACTGGATGTACAAAGATCTTTTTGGTACACGCTTCAGAAGTATAAAGGAATTTTATAACTTAAAGATAAACGTGGAGTACTGTATATTCTTTATGGACAAAATCGCCCGACTTATCTTTTACTCTAAAACCGACGTAATTAATTTTAGCTTTCTTGTGTTCGCCTGTCTGGGCGTTTCCACCAAAATGATCGCTATACACCGCTATTCAGTCAACTATATTTTAAGTATTTTTTTATATGTAAGCTATCTTTTCCTCATGCAGGAGATGACCACAATCCGCGCCGGGATCGCAGCGGGAATATTTTTGCTGTCGTTGCCCTATCTTATTGATAAGAATTACTTTAAGTTTTTCCTGATTATCCTGACTTCCTTTTTTTTCCATAATTCATCGGTTTTATTTGTGCTGGTTTCGATTATGATCATGCTCAACCTGAAAATAAAATATTACTATTACGCCCTTGGAGCTTCTTTTTTAATAATTATCACCAACCAAAACCTGCTGCAGATTTTATTTTTGGACCGCATTTTCCCCCGAGTAGCAGTTTATCTGGAGATCATGCAGTGGTCAAAGGAAGATGCACTTAATATTTTCAACTTCAAGATTTTAATATCGATTTTATTCTTTCTCATTTTCGCCTTTAATTATAAAAAACTGAAGGATGACAGATGGTTCGAGGTTCTGTTTCGAATCAACATCATGGCGCTGGTTATATTCTTCGCGTTGAGTAATACGGCAATGGTTTTTTCGGCAAGAAGTTTCGATCTTCTGTCGGTCGTGCAGATACTGCTTTTCCCAATGATCCTGCGGCTTTTTAAAGATAATTATAAAGTGTTTGCGTGGATACTGATCATCTCCTGTTCGTTATTGCAGCTCTATTATTTAGTTGATGTTTCCGAAATTTATAAACCGTACCGCTCCTGGCTTTTTTAATTATGAAAGATTTACTTTTTGGTATTGTCTGTTTCAGGGAACGTTTTTGGGAATGTGAATCATTTACAAGTCTGCTGGCTTCCTTTAATGACGATCATTTGAATAATGAAATCAACATCTTCATATTTGACAATACAGATTTACAGGACTGGGTGTTAACGCTACCAGAATATTCCCAGCATGTTAAATTAAATTATGTGCATTATCAAAACAATCCGGGGATTGCATTCGCTTATAATTACATCGCCGGTTTTGCAAAGGGTAATAAATTCGAATGGCTTGTTTTCCTCGACCAGGATTCGAACTTACCGAAGAATGCCTATAAAATCTATGAGGATTTTGCCATGCGAAATTCGCAAGGTCTTGCGGCTCCCAAAGTTTTTGCCAACAACAAACTGATATCGCCGAGTTACTACAGGTTTTTCCGCTCATCACTTATCTTAGAACCGCTGGAGGACAGTTTGAAATTTAATAATGTGAGCTGCATTAACTCAGGACTTATGGTGCATGTCAGCGATTATTTTCGGGCCGGTGGCTATAGTGAGAAACTGCGTCTTGATTTTTGTGATCATGAATTTATTGAAAGGGCATCTAAAAAAATCGACCGACTTCATCTCTTAAATTTCCGGCTCGACCAGAACTTTTCCACAGATACCAATGATCTCGAGAAGGCATTATTCCGATATGGGCTGTTTATGAAAGATCTGAAAGCGTATCGAGAAATTCACCACAACAGCAAGTTGATTTTCTTTACAGTGGATCTTCCGCATTTACTCCGTTTGACTGCTCAATATAAAACCTTTGCTTTTTTAAAAGTGAGATCGGCAGTTTAGGCAAATTTATCTCTCGAAAACGGAGAGATCCAGATTGGTGAAATTGCCGTAATTCATATTTCCCGTCACTTTCTTGTTGAGTCTGGACTTTTTATTAAAGAAGTCGGTCACCAAAGGTTTCCCGCCGCGGTATGAGGTAGAAATAAATCTGTTATTCGATATGGTCCCAATACCTTGGGGACTGTTGATGGTAATTGCGTTTATTTTAAAATTTGTGAAAGTACATCTAATGAAGTTGATCATGCCTGTGTCACCGAAAAATCCCAGGCCATTGGGATTCGCAGTCGTGTTGAAGTCGCAATCCTCAAAGGTAATATTACGTGCGCCATTTGCCGATACCACATTTAAGTTCTCACTTGTTATATTATTATATTTCACGTTGTAAAACTTAACCCCGTACGCGCTGATTAGGTTGGCCACTGATTTGGTATTTTGAACCGTTGAATTGCTGAAAGTTATAATGTCGGGACCCTCAAAATTTTTAAATCCGTCATTTCCGACGACGGTCAACGGACTCACGACATTAGTAAATGTGCAGTTGTCTACTGAAAAATTCTTATTTGAAAAATCGTTTTTCGCCGATGATTTCTGAAGTACAAAACATATAGCACCCAAACCGCCAATATTTTCGAACGTACAGTTTTTTATAATGCCGTTTCTTACGATTTGCAGGTCATCATTTGGCTCAATATCAATCGCGCCGGGCATGTCTGGCCTTGTAATGTTTTTAAAAGTGCAGTTTTCAATCCGGAAACCATCAGCATAATATATACTCACTCCCTGCCTGTTATCATTATTAACCCCGTCGAAGGTACAGTTTGTTATTTCAATATCCTTATTATAGGCATTTCTGAACTGTTTATAATCTGTAGAAGCATTTACCGCAATGCCGTCACCCAGGAAACCAATGAACTGACAGTTCTGCACTTTGAAATTTGAAACGCCGTGAGCAGAGATCTGGTGGAGCAATTCATCGAATTTATTTTTTTTCACGTCTGAAAAAAACTTTAGATCCCGGATAATTATGTTCTTGATGCTTAAATTATCGTTGGTCTGGTAGCTCACCTGTGCATCGAAAACAAAACAGCCGTCCGCACCTTTTCTTTCCGCGAACGTGAACCATTTTCCGCTTTCTACAGAAACCCTTTTTTTGGGTACAAGTTGATTAATAACAGAGCCGTTACCATTCACAGTAATATTACTGTACTTTTTACCAAAAAATTTAACGTGGGAAATATAATAAGTGCCAAGTGGAATTTCCATAGTGCCACCGCCCATTGCAGCCAACTGATCAGCGCACTTTTGAAAAGCAAAAGTGTCATCTTTCAGATCTTTCCCATTCGCTCCAAACTGAAGGACGCTCAGCGTTTGACCGAACATAAAATTTGAGATTAAAACGCTTAATATTAAAAGGAAACGGCTCATTTTTTTTATTTTAAAATATGTATTTTTGCACGTAAACCACAATATAATCAATTTAAAAATCATTGATGACCAAAAGCGTTTGCATAACAACTTACAATGGTAGCAAATATATCGCCAAGCAGTTGGATTCTGTTCTTGCACAGTTAAATGAAGATGACGAAATAATTATTGTTGATGACTATTCTACAGATAATACGCTTGAAATAATAAATAATTACAGCGACGGCAGAATAAAAATTTATAAGAATGAGAAAAATCTGCGTCATGTAAAAACTTTTGAAAAAGCAATTTCACTGAGTACGAAAGAGCTGATATTTTTGTGCGACCAGGATGATTTGTGGGAAAAAGGGCGTTTAGAGGTTTTTGAAACTTATTTCCGTAAATTTCCCGAGGTTATGCTGGTGTCCAGTAATTTTAACTGCATCAATGATGAAGGTGACATCGTGAAGAACAATCTGAATAAGGTGTCTGCAAAAGGCAGTTTTCAGTACAGAAAGAATATTATTTCTATTTTTACCGGGAAAATCGGATATTTCGGCTGTGCGATGGCGTTTAAAAGAGATTTAGTTTCAGTTATTCTGCCGATTCCTGGATATGTGGAGGCACATGACCTGTGGATTGCGATGGCGGCTAACTATATGAAAGCCAACCTTCATATTGAGGAGAAAACTTTGTATCACCGCGTTCATCAGAACAATACAAGTAATTTGAAACGGAATATCCAGGGAAAACTCAAGGCGAGACTGGGTTTTTTTAAACTGTACAGAGAACTCGCTAAACGAAACTAAAAGAAAGCTATGGAACATGATGTTCGGCCGTGGGGTCAATATTGGGTGCTGGAAGATGCCGAAACCCATAAGGTAAAAAGAATTATGGTTAACCCCGCAGGTAGACTTTCTTTGCAGTATCACAAGCACAGAGCAGAAGTCTGGACGATTATACAGGGTAACCCCATTGTAACTGTTAACGGTGAGCAGATATCCTGTAAGCCGGGACAAACAGTAATCATCCCGTTGGGAGCGACACACCGGATCGAAAATCCTACAACCGAAAAAGTAATATTCGTAGAAGTGCAGCACGGAACATACTTTGGCGAAGATGATATTGTCAGGATCGAGGATGATTATCAAAGAATTTAATTCCTCTGATTTGCAGTTGTGAAATCGTGTAAAGTATACATTGCCGGACATACGGGCATGGTCGGCCGGGCGGTAGTACGTTCTCTCGAGCGTGCAGGTTACGGCGATGTCATTACCGCAGACCGTTGCACCATCGATCTTCGCGACCAAAGATCGGTACAGGAGTTTTTCGCCACAAAAAAACCCGACATTGTAATTGATGCTGCTGCCAGAGTTGGCGGCATTTTGGCGAACCGTAATTTCCCCTATCAATTCCTGATGGAAAATCTGCAGATTCAAAATAATCTAATAGACAGTTCGCTTGATCATAACGTTCAAAAGTTTATTTTTATAGCGAGTTCCTGCATTTACCCTGAGTCGGCACCCCAACCTTTACGGGAAGAGAATCTGCTCAGCGGTCCTCTGGAAAATAATACAGAAGCATATGCGGTGGCAAAAATTGCCGGTGTTAAAGCCTGTGAAGCCATCCGACAGCAATATCAAAAACAGTTTTTTAGCTTAGTTCCCACCAATCTATATGGTTCTTTTGATACCTTTGGGGCGGAAAAGTCGCACGTGATTCCTGCAATGATCAGGAAGTTTGATGAAGCTAAGGTTAATGGAAATACTCCTGTGACTTTATGGGGGAGCGGCAGGCCTTTCCGGGAATTTCTCCATGTGGATGATCTGGCAGATGCCGTGAAATTTGCCATCGAAAATAAAATGGAGGAAAACCTGTACAATGTGGGGACAGGTTCCGATTTAACGATAAAAGCTCTAGCAGAACTTATTCAGAATATAGTCGGCCATACCGGTGAAATTTTCTGGGATTCATCTAAACCCGATGGAACTGCCAGGAAATTAATGGATGTGTCCAAATTAAAAAATAAAGGATGGTCTTCTTCTGTAGAATTACAGGACGGCCTCTGCAAAACGTACGAATGGTACAGCAATAACAAAAAGTATATTTAAAAATGAAAAAAATTGTAGTTTTAGGTGGCGGTGGATTTATCGGCGGTCACTTGGCTAAAAGATTAAAAGACGAAGGAAACCACGTGAGAATTTGTGATATCAAGAATCATGAGTATTTCCGTCATGAGGAGATCTGTCACGAATTTATCTTAGGCGATCTTACCGATCCAAAAGTCGTAGAACTGGTGATTGAAGAGGGAGTTGATGAATTGTATCAGCTGGCTGCTGACATGGGCGGTGCACTCTATATCTTTACCGGTGAGAACGATGCCAACGTGATGCACAATTCAGCGATGATCAATTTAAATGTGGCAAAAGAAAGCGTAACCAAAAAGGTAAAGAAAGTTTTCTATTCCTCGTCGGCCTGCATGTATCCGGAACATAACCAACTGGATCCAAGTAATCCTAACTGTGAAGAGTCATCCGCTTATCCTGCAAATCCGGATTCTGAATATGGGTGGGAAAAGCTTTTTTCGGAAAGAGTTTTTCTGGCGTTCAAAAGAAACTACAACCTGGATGTGCGTGTAGCAAGATTTCACAATATTTTTGGCCCACAGGGAACCTGGAAAGGTGGCAGAGAAAAATCCCCCGCTGCGATGTGCAGAAAAGTGGTGGAAGCTGCAGAAGGTGACGAGATCGAAGTCTGGGGAAATGGTTTACAAACCAGATCATTCCTTTATGTCGATGAATGTGTGGAGGCCGTTCTGCGGTTAATGCACTCAGATTTTGTAGGTCCGGTGAACATTGGTAGTGAGGAGATGGTGACGATCAACCAGCTTGCACAGATCGCCATTGATATTTCCGGTAAAGATCTTTCCATCCACAATATCGAAGGACAGGAATTTGTGGACAAATATGGTTTTAAATGTCCGCTCGGCGTAAAAGGCAGAAATTCCGACAATAAATTATACCGCGAAAAAATTGGCTGGGAAGTAAGTCAGCCTTTGGTTGAAGGAATGAAGAAAACTTTCGACTGGATTAATGAGCAAGCAAAGAAATCCGTCTAAAAATCATGATCTGCAAGCAGTTAATTGCAACTGTTTTGCAGATTTTGGCTGTATAATTTAATGATATGAAGTACAAATTAATTATTTCCTGCGTTTTCCCGCCAGAACCTACCGTCTCCGGACAGGTTATGTTTGATGTGGCTACAGCGTTGTCGGAAACAGGAAAGGTTAAAGTAATAACACCAAAACCGACGCGTCCTTTTAATTTTAAGTTTGATGAAAAGCGCGTGGCCAGTCACAACTTTGAGCATTTAGTGACCGATTCTTTTACAAGTCCGCAGATGACTTTATTGGGAAGGTACAAAGAAAGCAAAAGCTTTGGTAAATGGTGTTACGATTATATTACAGAAAATCACAAAGACATAGAGTTGGTTTATATGAATGCGTGGCCGTTGTTTTCCCAGGAAGCAATCATTAAGGCTGCGAAAAAATATAATATTCCCTGTGTGACGATCATTCAGGACATATATCCTGAATCTCTTACCAATAAACTGCCTGTAGGAAAAGGACTTATACAAAGTATATTACTAAAGAAAGACCGGTTTATTCTGCAGAACTCAACCAAGGTTTTATGTATCTCCGATAACATGAAAGCGTATCTGGCAAAGACCCGCAATCTGCCTTTAGATCATTTTTCCGTTATTGTCAACTGGCAGGATGAAAATACTTTTATTCAATATCTGGATGAAAGTACTGCGGCTGCAAAACATACGGAAAACACTCCTTTTACTTATATGTATCTGGGAAATAACGGTCCCGTTGCCGGCGTAGAATTTCTGATTGAATGTTTTGTAAAGGCAGCAGTTCCTAATTCTCGTCTGGTTATTGCAGGCAGCGGCTCCAAAAAAGAAGACTGCGAAAATCTGGCAAAAAGTCTGAATGCACATAATGTGGAATTTATGTCTGTGCCCGAAGGGAAGGTTCCACAAACGCAGGCTATTGCCGATGTGATGTTGCTGCCTGTAAAAAAGAATGGCGCATACAGTTCCATACCTTCTAAATTACCGGCATATATGTTCTCCAAAAAGCCTATTATTGGAAGTTTGGATGTGGATAGTGATACCGCCAAAGCTATTTCTGATGCCGATGCCGGAATAGTGGTTGAACCCGAAGATCCCGAAAAACTGGTGGGCGCTATACGCGAAATTGCCTCCTGGAGTAGCGAAAAAATCCAGCAGAAAGGAGAAAATGGTTTTAAGTACGCCATGGAAAATTTTTCCAAAAGCGGAAATCTTAAAAAAATCACAAAAATCATAGAAAGTTTGTAACTTTATTTACACAAATGTATTACGCTCAGCGGGAGCAGCAAGGTTGATGAATTTATGAGAAAATATTTATGAGGGTTAGGAAAGCGGTCAAAAACGATATTCAGAAAATAGTAGATATTCATTCTGAGCGGTTTTCCGGTTTTTTTCTGTCTACACTGGGGAAGCCTTTTCTCAGGGTTTTTTATGGCGCGTTTCTTAAGGAACCCGCAATTCTTCTGGTACTTGAAGATGAGGGAGCCATAAAAGGTTTTGCAGCGGGCAGCAGAGATAACAGGGGATTTTACAGGAAGCTGTTACTGAACAGTTTTTCCAGGTTTTTCCTCGTGGGTATCCGTATTTTATTCTCAAATCCCGCCGCTTTGAAGCGGATGGCGGTTAATTCCCGTACATCATCAAAAAATAATCCTATTTTTGCCGAGTTGCTGAGTATAGCGACATTAAAAAATAAAAAAAGCTACGGCAAATTCCTTCTCGACGAATTTGAAAAGGAAGTGGCCCGAAAAAATACGGATCATCTGCCTGTTGCCCTTACGACAGATGTAGACGATAATGAAAAAGCGGTTCAGTTCTACAAAGACTGTGGCTATGAGATCCACGAAGTTTTTGAAAGTTATCAGCACAGAAAAATGTACAGGTTTCTGAAGAAGAACGCTTAAAATATTTATAATAAAACTAAATGAAAATTCCTTTCTCTCCTCCTTTCGTTGATCAGGACGTAATTTCTGAGGTAATCGATACACTGCAGTCCGGCTGGATCACCACGGGTCCTAAAGTGAAAGATTTGGAAAATGAAGTGAAAAAACTCACTGGCGTGGCCGAAGCTCTTTGTGTAAATTCCTGGACCTCGGGCGCTATATTGGTTTTAAAATGGTTCGGGATTTCCGAAGGAGATGAAGTGATCATACCTGCATATACTTACAGTGCCACCGCGTTGGCAGTTTTACACTGCGGAGGTACACCTGTAATGGTCGATGTAAATGCAGACCTTACCGTAGATGTAGAGAAAATACGAGCTGCGCTGACTGAAAATACAAAAGTCATCATGCCCGTGGATATTGCAGGTTTAACCTGCGATTACGACGCGATCAACGAACTGGTTCACTCCGCGGATGCTGTAAGGAATTTTAAACCGCATTCTGAAAATCAGAAAAAACTCGGCCGTATTTTAGTGCTTTCAGATGCCGCACATTCTATTGGCGCTTTTTATAATAACCAACCAACCGGTGTTTTAACCGATATTACCGTTTTCTCCTTTCATGCTGTAAAGAATATTACCACGGCTGAAGGTGGCGCCATCTGCATCAATCTTCCTGCGCCTTTCGATAACGCAGAAGAATATAAGACCATGCGTCTCTGGACGCTGAATGGTCAGACAAAGGACGCATTTACAAAAGCTCAGGGCGGTTCCAATAACTGGAAGTATGACATTATATTCCAGGGGTTGAAGGTTAATATGCCAGATATTTGTGCTGCCTTAGGTCTGGCGCAGATCAGAAAACACGATACGGCAATTATTTCGGAAAGAAAGCGCGTTGCTGAAAGGTACCATGCTTTTTTTGAGTCAAAGGAATGGGCGCAGATCCCGGTGATGAAAGATAAAAAACGAACTGCCTGCTATCACCTGTATGCTTTGCGGATCAATGGGATTACAGAAACACAGCGGGATGACATGATGGCTTCGATTGCCGAAGACGGAATATCAGTGAACGTTCATTTTATTCCGATGCCAATGCTTACTTTATTTAAAAATCTGGGCTATAAGATAGAAGACTATCCGGTGTCTTATGACAATTACGCTCGCGAAATATCCCTGCCGATATATCCGCAGCTCACTGATGAACAGATTGATTATATCTGCGAATCGGTGGAGAAGGCCTACCATAAAATTAAATAATGAAGCGCATTTTCGATGTTGTGTTTTCCTTTTCCGGCATTTTAATTCTGCTGCCTTTTTTCCTGATTATTTCGGTTTTAATTTTGGCAGACAGTAAAGGAGGGATTTTATACCGCCAACCCCGCACCGGAAAAGGTGGCAAGATATTTCGGGTATTTAAATTCCGTACCATGCGTCCTGATTCGTTTTCTAAAGGCGCCCTGACTGTAGGCAGCCGTGATCCGAGAATTACCGCGGTCGGTTATACGCTCCGGAAGTATAAACTGGATGAATTGCCACAGCTTTTCAATGTTTTACTCGGTGATATGTCATTTGTAGGCCCGCGGCCTGAGGTTCAGAAATATACAGACCTCTATAATCCGGAACAGCAGAAAGTGCTCACCGTACGGCCGGGAATAACAGATTATGCTTCCATTAAATTCAGAAATGAAAATGATTTGCTCTCTGCCAGCTCTGAGCCCGAAAAACTATATATCGAAGAAATCATGCCCGAAAAACTGAATCTGAATCTGAAATATATCGCAGATAACAGTGTTTTCAAAGACATAAAAATTATTTTCAATACCTTTTATACGATTATTAAGCATTAAAAAAATGAAAGTAACTGAGACTTCTCTCAAAGACTGCTGCATTATAGAGCCCACAATTTTCGAAGATGAGCGCGGCTATTTTTTTGAAAAATTCAATGAAAAGAAGTTTGAGCACCTTACGGGTTTAAACGGACATTTCGTTCAGGATAATATTTCGAAATCAACTTATGGCGTGCTGCGTGGACTTCATCTTCAAAAAGGGGAGCATGCCCAGGCGAAACTCGTTTCCTGTCTGGAAGGCACGGTGTGGGATGTAGCTGTAGATCTGCGAAAAGATTCACCAACCTTTGGCAAATGGTTTGGCGTGGAGCTTAGCGGTGAAAATAAACTCCAGTTTTATGTACCGCGTGGATTCGGACATGGTTTTTCTGTGCTTTCGGAAACTGCGGTATTCTCCTATAAATGTGATAATTACTATAATAAGGAATCCGAAGGCGGCGTGCTATGGAACGACAGTGACCTGCAGATCGACTGGAGACTGGCTGCTGCCGATGTGGTGCTTTCCGACAAAGATAAAATTCAACCTACCTTTGCAGAAGGAAATTTTTAAAAAATCATGAAAAATATAATCATCACCGGTGGTGCCGGCTTTATCGGTTCGCATGTCGTGCGGGAGTTTGTAAAAAATAATCCGAACTCAACAATCATCAATCTGGATGCGCTGACTTACGCCGGAAATCTGGAGAATTTAAAAGATATCGAGAGCGAACCGAATTACGTTTTTGAAAAGGCTGATATCACAAAACCCGACGAATTAAGAAAGGTTTTTGAGAAATACCAACCTGATGCAATCGTACATCTAGCTGCTGAAAGCCATGTGGACCGGAGTATTACGGATCCGAACGCTTTCATCAATACCAATGTTAACGGAACTGCAAATCTTTTGAATCTGGCCAGAGAATTCTGGACCTTAAACCCAGACCATCAACACGGAAACTTTCCGGATGAAAAAAGAACGAATCTTTTCTACCACGTTTCCACCGATGAGGTGTACGGAAGTTTAGGTGAAACCGGATTTTTCCTGGAAGATACGGCTTACGATCCGAAATCTCCTTATTCCGCCAGCAAGGCCGCTTCCGATCATTTGGTGCGCGCCTACGGGAATACATACGGCCTGCCGTTTATCATCAGCAACTGCTCCAACAATTACGGGCCAAATCATTTCCCCGAGAAATTAATCCCGCTTTGTATTTCAAATATTTTAAATGGAAAACCGCTTCCAATTTACGGCGACGGCAAGTATACGCGTGACTGGCTTTTTGTAGTAGATCATGCGAAAGCTATTCACCAGATATTTAACGAAGCAAAAACAGGCGAAACCTACAACATTGGTGGCTGGAATGAATGGAAAAACATCGATCTGGTAAAAGAACTCATCAAACAAATGGATGCGAAACTGGGCAATCCCGAAGGTCATTCCGAAAAACTGATCACTTACGTAAAAGACCGTCCCGGCCATGATCTGCGTTACGCCATCGATGCCACAAAATTAAATAAAGAATTGGGCTGGAAACCATCCGTAACTTTTGAAGAAGGATTGGGGAAAACGATTGACTGGTTCCTTGAAAATAAGGAATGGTTAGAACACGTCACTTCTGGCGATTATCAAAAATATTACGACAAACAATACTCATAAGATGAAGGGAATAATACTCGCCGGCGGTTCCGGAACAAGACTTTATCCATTAACCATTGCCGTAAGCAAACAGCTCATGCCGGTTTACGACAAACCGATGATCTATTACCCGCTGTCGACTTTGCTTTTGGCAGGGATCAGGGAAATCCTCATCATTTCTACACCGCACGATATTGGCGGTTTTGAAAAACTGCTGGGCGACGGTTCCTCAATCGGCTGTAAAATTGAGTATAAAGTGCAGCCAAGTCCCGATGGTTTGGCGCAGGCTTTTATTTTGGGTGAAGAATTTATTGGCGACGATTCTGTAGCGTTGGTTTTGGGTGATAATATCTTTTATGGGGCGGGTTTACCGAAACTTTTAGCAAGTAAGACCACGGTAAAAGGTGGTTGCGTTTTTGCTTATCAGGTTTCCGATCCGGAACGGTATGGCGTGGTAGAATTTGATGAGAATCTGAAGGCGGTATCAATTGAGGAAAAACCTGAAGATCCAAAATCCAATTTCGCCGTGCCCGGCCTTTATTTTTACGATAATTCGGTGGTTGAATATGCCAAGAATTTAAAACCGTCGCCCCGCGGTGAATTGGAAATTACCGACATCAACAAAATATATCTGGAGAAAAATCAACTCGAAGTAGGCGTGATGAGTCGCGGAACGGCCTGGCTGGATACCGGAACATTCGATTCTCTGCACGAAGCATCAGAATTTGTAAAAGTGCTCGAAAAGCGACAGGGTTTCAAAATTTCATGTATCGAAGAAATTGCTTTTTCCAAAGGTTTCATTAATGAAGAACAGCTGCTGAAATCCGCGGAGAAATACGGTAAAAGCGGCTACGGCAATTACCTGAAAGACCTTGTCAGATAATTATTAAAAAGTTAATCATTAAAATAACCTGTTCTGAAAACTGCAAAAACCATTTGCGGTTTTTTTTTATATATTTACTTTATGGCTGAAATCTTTATCATTGGAATTTGCGTAATCCTGCTGCTGTCATATGTTTTCGACATTACTTCGAAGTTTACAAAAGTTCCGTCGGTCATTTTCCTGCTGGTGCTCGGCTGGTTTCTGAATCAGGTCGGCGGGCTGTTCAACATCATCATTCCCAATCTCAATGTTATTCTGCCGATTCTCGGAACAATTGGTTTGATATTGATCGTTCTGGAAGGTTCCCTGGAACTCGAACTTAACAGATCGACGAAAACGGTGATCAAAAAATCCGCGCTTATTGCCCTGGTCCCGGTCGTTATAATCGCCGTGGGATTTTCAATATTTTTGAGCGTGGAGTGGGGCATTCCATTTAAACAAGCTTTAATCAATATCATTCCTTTCTGTATCATCAGCAGTTCTATTGCTATACCGAGTGCCATTAATCTCACCCACGACAAGCGGCAGTTTGTGACGTACGAAAGCAGTCTCTCGGATATTATTGGCGTTATCTTTTTCAATTTTGCGACTTTCGGCACTGCAATTACGTTTGCGGGTGTTTTTCATTTCAGTCTGCAGTTTCTGCTCATGTTGCTGATTTCGGTCGTGGCATCGCTGGTCCTGGCTTTTTTATTGGCTAAGATTGATCATCACATCAAATATGGGCCGATCATTATTCTTAATATTCTGATCTACCAGATCTCAAAAATTTATCATTTGCCTGCGCTTATATTTATTCTTTTTTTCGGGCTTGTCCTTGGTAATGTCGATGAACTGAAAAATGTAAAGTGGATGCGGAATTTCAGGTTTACAAAACTAACCCGGGAGGTCCGCCATTTTAAAGATGTGGTTATAGAAGCCACTTTTATTGTTAGGACGCTGTTTTTTATAGTTTTCGGTTTTGTGTTGAAGACCGAGGATATCATCAATCAGGATTCGCTGGTGTGGTCACTGTCAATTGTAGTTGCAATTTATGTGTTGCGCGCTGTGTTTTTAAAGATTGGGAAAATGGATATGCAGCCGTTGTTTTATATCGCCCCACGAGGTCTGATCACTGTGTTGCTGTTTTTAAGCATTGCTCCGGAAGACCGCTTTCCTTACCTTAATGAATCGGTGGTTATACAGGTTATTCTGCTCACTACATTTGTAATGATGCTCGGCCTGCTTTTTGAAAAAAGAGCTAAAAAAGAACAGCTTTCCGCACACAGTTTCGAAGAAGATGAGCATGGTGCCGACTGATTTCGCATTAATATCACTATCTTTGCGCCCACAAAATTTTTATAATGCGCACAAAATCAGTCGGAAAAAAGAAAATTAATATTGTTACTCTGGGTTGTTCCAAAAATGTATACGATTCCGAAGTACTTATGGGTCAGCTTCAGGCCAACGGTAAAGAAGTCGTGCACGAAGACCGCGGAGACATTGTTGTAATCAATACCTGTGGGTTTATCGACAGCGCAAAAGAAGAAAGCATCAACACCATTCTGGATTTTGTAGAAGCAAAAAACCGTGGCGAGGTGGAAAAGGTTTTTGTGACCGGTTGCCTTTCGGAAAGGTATATGCCGGATCTGCAGAGAGAAATTCCCGATGTAGACCAGTATTTTGGTACGCGCGACCTCCCCATTTTATTGAAGCATTTAGGCGCAGACTATAAACATGAACTGGTCGGCGAACGCATGACGACAACTCCTAAACATTACGCTTATTTAAAGATCGCCGAAGGTTGCGACCGCCCCTGTTCGTTTTGCGCAATTCCCTTAATGCGCGGAAAAAACATATCAACACCTATAGAAAATCTCGTCATTGAAGCGGAAAAGCTTGCTAAAAAAGGTGTGAAAGAACTTATATTAATCGCGCAGGACCTTACTTATTACGGTTTGGATATTTATAAAAAACGGGCGCTTGGTGACTTGCTTCTTCGGCTGGTAAAAGTAGAGGGAATCGAATGGATACGCCTGCATTATGCTTTTCCGACAGGCTTCCCGGAAGATGTACTCGAAATCATTAAAAATGAACCCAAAGTCTGCAACTATATCGACATTCCGTTGCAGCATATAAATTCTGATTTGCTGAAAGCCATGAAGCGTGGTACCACACATGAGAAAACCAATGCGCTGCTTGCTAAGTTCCGTGAAAAAGTTCCCGATATGGCAATCCGTACAACGCTAATTGTAGGTTTTCCGGGCGAAACGGAAGAGCGGTTTCAGGAAATGAAAGAATGGGTCCGCACGCAGCGTTTCGACCGGCTTGGCTGCTTTACCTATTCACACGAGGAAAATACCACTGCATTTGTGTTAAATGATGACGTGCCGCAGGAAGTAAAAGATGCGCGTGTCGAAGAAATCATGGAGTTGCAGGCGCAGATCTCATGGGAGAAGAATCAGGAGAAGATCGGCAAAACCTTCCGCTGCATATTCGACCGGAAAGAAGGAAATTATTTCGTAGGCAGAACAGAATACGATTCACCGGATGTGGATAATACTGTTCTGGTGCCGGCAGAAAACACCTATTTATCCGTCGGTAGTTTTGCAGATATCAGGATTACCGGAGCGGAAGAATTTGATTTGTATGGGGAACTCATTTAAGAATCGACAGTTTTTAAGGAAAAAACTTCTAAAAAAGTATTGGTGAACCCAATAGATAAAACCTTCGGATTTTTCCGGAGGTTTTTTGCTTTAATGGTTTGCATATCAATAGGTTGAATTGGTAAAAGTAGTGATGTTATGCGGTAATTAGTTAATAAAATTAACATTTACACAATGATTTTAACACAAATTAAGAACCTTTGGAAACTTGCGCTATTAGTGGGAATGCGGGTGTTGTTAACAAAAAATTAACAATTCCTTAACGGAGTTTAACCTATCGACTGTTGTAAAACTCATTTTAGGAATAAATTTGCAGAGTCAAAACCCAAAAAATAAATTCAAAATGACGAAAAGAGCAACTCTCGTAATCATGATGATGATTTCAACACTCGGTATGTACTCATTTAACAAGTATAATGCCGAAGATGCCAAAACAAGTTTTGCATCGTTCTATCACGATAAGTTTAATGGTAGAAAAACCGCGAGCGGAGACATTTTCAGTAACTCCAAAATGACCGCCGCAAACAGAACGCTCCCGTTTGGAACCCGCCTGAAGGTCACAAACCTGAGAACCGGAAAAAGTGTGGAAGTTGAAGTGAATGACCGCGGTCCCTTCCACTCCTCCAGAGCACTGGATCTCTCCAAAGCAGCGTTCAAGGCCATCGGAAATCCTGCAAGAGGTACGATGCCCATAGAATACGAAATTATCGACAACGATTAAATTAAATTTTAACAAAAAAAAGCCGTCTCGGGAAATCGAAACGGCTTTTTGATTTTCTGGCGCTTTTTACGAATTTTTCGCTTTGATGTTGATTTCGCTTATCGCCAATTTTGTAAGATCTGTATCACAGTTTTTTTCTTCGCCTAATGTTTCTTTTAAAAGGTTTAAGGCTTCTTTTTCACCGAGGAGTTTAGCGTAGGTCGCCATGGTTCCGTATGAAGCAATTTCGTAATGCTCCACTTTCTGCGCAGCTGCGATGATCGCGGCATCTCTTACGGCGCCCGGTTCGGTTTCTTTCATGATGCTTTCGGCCTCCTTCAGCAACCCGTCCATCGCGTCGCATTTCTGCGCTTTAACTTTTTCACCTAAGGCTTTGAAAGCGCCTTCCAAACGCGTTACCTGAGTTTCAGTTTCTTGCAGATGCTTGTTAATTGCCTGCACGAGTTTCGGTGAAGTGGCGTTCTTGGCCATTTTCGGCAGATTTTTTACCAGGGCTTTTTCTGCCCAGTACAGGTCCTTAATTCCGTCAACTAAAAATTCGCGCAGGTTTTCAGCTGCATCTTTTTCTGGTCTGATCTTTCCTGCAGATGCGCTTTTCTTTGGCGCTTTCGTAGTACTGCCGGCGGATTTTGAACTAGTTTTTGAAGTTGCTGCAGATTTTTTATCTGAGCTTGTTGACTTTGCCATAATAATTTTTTTTAATGTTTATATTTTTAATGAAAGTGTGATCCGTTTTTAAAACTTACAAAAATAAGACCAACAGAAAGCCTACCGCCGTATTTATCCGCTATAAATTCAGTCGCCGGTCTGATCGTGTGGTGCATCTACCGGCTTCGATTGCGACGAACCTTTTTGTCTCAGGAAAATTGACAGCACAATAATTGAGAATATCGACAGAAACTCGCTCTGCCAGTTCTGGAAGGATTCAAACCAAAGTCTGGAGCCTGTCAGATAATCGCCCAGACTCACCAGAGGTTTATCCTGCAGCATGTTTTCGGTGTTGGCATCCTTTAAACTGCCATACACATGCAGCACAAAACAGATTATAAAGAGTGCAAACAGACTCAGCGTTAATGAATTGTTATAAGCCTTCAGCCAGATTCCGCCTTTCCTTACGGGCCATGGCGCGCCTTTTCTCAACGCCGACGGTTCGCGGTCGACATCATTGCCGCCTTCAGGTTTTTTGGATTCCGAGGAGCCTTTCTGCCGCAAAAAGATAGTGAACCAGACCAAAAGAGCCATTTGAAGAAATTCGCTTTCCCAGTTTTCAAAAGTAGCTTCGAAAAAGTGGCCCGACTTTAAATATGAAGTCAGTGTTACAGCCTTTCCGCCCCATTCTTCAAGATCTTTGTTGTACTCGTGGAGTCCAAAAAAGATCTGTCCTGCTATTGAGAAGAGAAATAAAACAAAAAAGACGACCGATAAACTGTTTTCGCGCAAAAATTTCTTCATATTGCCATATTAGATTGAATACTGATAATTGAAACTGCTTAAATACCTACAACTTTATCGGAAACTTTCTTCAGTTTCTGGCTTTCGCGCTGGTAAACTTCTTTGCGCAGATTGGTACTCGAGAAACGGTGGTGCCGCTCGTTATAATACAATTTAATGTTTTGTTTTTCGCAAAAGTCTTTTCCCGTAAAGTCTTTGTCTTTATATTCTACACCTATAATCCGCACATCTATTTTGTACAGCTTCAGTATGTCTTCCAGATCTTTTTCGGTGGCATACGGAATGATCTCATCGACATATTTGCAGCCTTTCAACTGAATATACCGTTCGACAACAGTTTGTGTAGGTTTGTTTTTTTCCGGTCTGTCGATTGTAGGATCCGTCTGAAGTCCCACGATCAGATAATCGCACTGGGTTTTCGCTTCCGCAAGCATGCGGATATGACCGGCATGAAGAAGGTCGAAACAGCTGAAAGTAATTCCGACCTTTTTAGTTGTATTTTCCATAGTGTTTATTTTTAGTGTTGTTTTTACTTAAAATTCGTGCAAAACATTCAGGCGTTCCTGCTGATTGATGAGTGACTGTATGTAAGGAATCTCGGCAATCCGGTTTTTATTTTCATCCAGATCAAATAGGCCGCATTTCGGATAAGACGTCAGATCATCCCAATCCGGGCGGTCCGTGACCGGATAAATGCAAATTCCGTGAAAATCTGCACCGGCTTCTTTCGCCAGGAAACACTCTTCAGTAATTTCCTCTAACCAGTCCACGCGCCCATCACCGAAATGCCCCGTTTCTGAAAGGAAGACAGGTTTTTTGTACCGATGATAAGCATCCAGAATAAGTTGATGCAGCGGGACACGTTCGCGGCGGTGATCAGGCCATTCCAGACTTTCGGCTTCCCCACGCCACTGGCAGTTCCAGTAATAATTAAATCCCAGAATTTCCAGATAGCTTTCATCGCCACCAAGTTCCGGGCACATTCTTCCCGCAATAATATCCATTGCTTCAAACTGATATTCGTTGCGGTGATGCACTTCTTCGTTTTCCTCGCAGGCGTGGATGCGTATGAGCGGTTCTACCAAAACGATTTTACAGTCCGGCAGTTCTTCCTTTAAGACACGTATTCCCTGCAAGGCGGCTTTGCATAAATGATATTTAATGTCCCAGCCATTGTGTGAAGCAAAGGGAACGGTTCCCCGGTTCTCGCCCGAATGCCAGGAAAGAAAACTGATCTCATTCACCGGCACGACTAGAAGCGGCTCTGCAAAATGTTTTTTATAAAATCTCGCAAGTGCACGGCAAAGTCCTTCGAAGCGGCGGCCAAAATGTGGATGTGTAGGAAAAAGACCATCCGGGTAACCGAAGTGGATCAGATCCCAGATCTGCTGTATACCAAATTCCCGCGCTACATTCATACGGTTCAAAACTTCCAGGAAATTATATTCGCCGGGTTGCTTCTCCACCTCGCTCCAGCAGATTCCCTCGCGCACAGTTCTGATTCCCAGATTTGAGAGCAGTCTGTAATCTTCTGCTACACGGATGTCATGTTGGGTTTCCTGCAATAGGTTTACTCTGTCGCCATGGCGGTTGATGTGATCGGCACATTCGAAACCGCCCATAAAGAAACTTTTAAATAACTTTTGCGGTCTCATATTCCTGTAAATTTTCAGCTTCAAGCTCTGCGAACAGATCCAGAGCATTTTTAAAGGCCTGATCCATATTAAAATATTTATAGTTTGCTAAGCGGCCTACGAAATATACGTCTTTCAAAGCATCGGCTTTTTCTTTGTATTTTTCGTAGATGAGTTGATTTTTTTCGTTTGGAACAGGGTAATAAGGTTCGCCCTGGTCAACGGTAAATTCCTTAACGATGGTCGTTTTATCCGATTTCTGATCACCAAAATGTTTGTATTCGACGATTCTGGTAAAATCCACTTCTTGGCCAGGATAATTTACCACACTGTTTTCCTGATAATATTCCTGATCCAGATGTTCAGTAATGAAATTAATGGAGCGGTATTCCAGTTTTTCAGTGAGTTGTTCTTTAAATTCGAAGAAACGGTCGACCGGACCTGTATAAAAAAGCTTTTCGTAACCGGAATACTGATCTTTAACGTCGAAGTAGTCGGTATTGAGAAGAACTGTTATATTTGGGTGATCCAACATTTTTTCGAAGATCTTCGTGTAGCCGCCTTTTGGCAAAGCCTGGTGTTTATCGGAGAAATAACGGTCATCATAATTCGTACGCACCGGAATTCTTTCTAAAACTGAGGCATGAAGTTCCGCCGGATATTTGTCCCACTGTTTTTTTGTGTAGTGTTTAAACATCTTTTCATAAAGTACGGGTCCCACGCGGTTCAGTACCGCTTCCTCACCGTTTTTTGCAGGCTCATAAACCACGCGGTTTTTGTCGAGCCAGTTTTTCATCTCCTCTTCAGTAGAGATATTTTCATCAAATAAAGTATTTACAGTGGTAATGTTCACCGGAATGGAAACCGTTTTGTCATCAACCCGGGCCACCACTTTGTGCTCCCAGGGATACCAGGAGCCAAAGCGGTTTACATATTCCCAGACATCCTCGTCATTGGTATGGAAAAGATGCGCGCCGTATTTGGAAACCAGGATGCCGTTTTCATTAATAAAATCGTAGCAGTTTCCTGCGATATGGTCACGTTTTTCCAGGACTAATACCTTCTTCCCAAGCGAAGCGTAACGTTCTGCTAAAGTGGCACCGGAAATGCCGGCACCGATTATTAGAATATCAATACTTTTCATGCCAACACTCCTTTAATTATGGTACTCATTTTTTCAGCAGTTGCATCCCAGGAAGTCTTTTCCAGGATCTCGTCGTAAGCAGCCACTTTTTCGGCGGTGTTGTTTTGCAACGCACGACAGAAGTCATTTTCATCATCAATAAGCGAAATGCAGTGGCTGTAATCCCTTTCTACATCTCGGATTCGTGTGGAGATGATCGGTTTGTAGGCCGACATGTATTCCAACGTTTTAGTGGGGCTGATAAATTTAGTGGAATCGTTCAGTGCGAAAGGCATCATCGCGATATCAAAATGTTGCAGATACTGCGGTAACTCATCATATGATTTCATGCCCAGATAATGAATGTTTGCCGCGCGCGGAAGGTCTGATTCCTCGATCTTGCAAACAGGACCGATCATCACGAAAGAGTAGTCGGGTGCTTTTTCTGCTGTTTTGCGCAAGAGTTCCAGATCAATGCGCTCATCGATCACGCCGTAATAACCGACGATAGGTTGTGCGATATTTCTCAGATCTGCCGGCTTTTCCTGCCCGGTCTTCGATTCACCGGAAAAGTGGCCGACATCCACTGAACTTGGGAAACAGTGCACATTGTGGTGCTTCAGTTTTTTTGATTCATACAGTGATTTACCGCCGGTATATACGGTGTCCGCCGCGGCCAGCAGCGTATTTTCCTGCTCGATCAGTTTGGCTGAGGCGCCTTTAAAAAGAGAAAGTTCATCCATACAGTCGTAAACTACAGTTTCGAACTCAAGCGTTTCCAAAACCGAAACAAAGGCGGCGGAATAAAACCAGCCAACGGTGAACTGCGTGTTGTGAAGGTGCTTTTTGAGGTAGGGTCCTAAATTCTCAATATCATCAATTGCGGGTTGACATACATGAACATTCGGTTCCACTTCCCGAAGGTTAAATGAGCCTTTGGAATGAGGCGTGTGTGCAACCGGTTCTTCAACTACCAGGATCCGGTAATCCTTTGCAAGCCGGCTGAGGAGATGTTGTGGCCGCTGATAAACATAGTCCCAGCGCAGGTGGCAAAAAACAATCATATCGAAAGAATATGATTTTCGGTTTTTAATGTTAGCTTCCATATCGTTTATTTTTAATGTTGTTGCGTACTATATATTCAGACTTTTCTTGTTCTCCACCTAACCAGCGGCTGGAAATGTAGAAAAAAAGAGCAGGTAAATCCTGTAAACGGTAAAAATCTGAAAGGTTCCCGGCTTACTCTGTTGCAGGGGAAAACAGAGCTTTATCCAGGTAAAAAATACGAACCAAATTATGTGCCACTGCAATTGGATGCATAACAATAAATTTGGTTATGAATGCGGAATAGTATGTGAAAGGAAGAGAATGTCTTTTTTACATCAGTAAATTCAGTACGATGATAGGAATTTGATAAAGGTTTAAAAAAATGAAACCCGGAATTTATTTCAGTTCAACAAGTACCGGGCAGTGGTCGGAATGAAAAACCTCCTTTAAAATTACAGCGCGATGCAATTTTTCCTGTAACTCAGTGGAAACAAAATTATAGTCCAGCCTCCAGCCTTTGTTGCGCTCGCGGGAATTT
This sequence comes from Kaistella palustris DSM 21579, assembly GCF_000422265.1. GTDB lineage: Bacteria > Bacteroidota > Bacteroidia > Flavobacteriales > Weeksellaceae > Kaistella > Kaistella palustris. The sequence goes on along the minus strand of NZ_KE383812.1, from coordinate 503,661 downwards.
TGGCGGTAACTCCACCAGGAATAGTAATCCGGCTGATCATTGAAGTGCCGGAAACTGTCGATAAGGCCGCATTCCTCTATAAATTTGGTAAGCCATTCCCTTTCCATCGGCAGAAAACCTGAAGTGTTTTTTAAACCCACAGGATTGTGAATGTCAATTTCCTGGTGGCAAATATTGAAGTCGCCGGAAATAATAAGGTTGGGTATGGTTTTCTTTAAGTTTTTAATGTAGTCCAGAAAATCATAGCAGAAAGCCATTTTATATTCCAGCCGCAAAATGTTGGAAGCCGACGGAACGTAGACCGAGATTACTGAAAAATCATCAAAATCGGCGCGCATAATTCGCCCTTCGCTGTCGTAATGCTCGATTCCGCAACCATATTCTACATAGTTCGGCTGAACTTTGGATGCGATTCCCACGCCTGAATATCCTTTGCGCTGGGCCGAATGCCAGAAGCTGTGATAGCCGATCCGTTCAAAACTTGCGATATCGATCTGATCTGTGCCGGCTTTGCTTTCCTGAATGCAGATTATATCGGGATTCGCTACCTGCAGCCAGCCCACAAAATCTTTAGTAAAAGCTGCGCGGATGCCGTTGACGTTATAAGAAATGATCTTCATGGAAAGTTTTTTCAAAAATACCAATTCGAGCGGTGATTTCCAAGACTGGGGTGGGGTACGAAATTTTTAATCATAAAAAGGCGGGAAAAATCTTAGATCTTTCCCGCCCAACAGAGCCCAAATCAAATAAACTATGAAAAAAAACTATTTGGGTTCTAAAATGCTGATCGGAATAATAACCTCTTCCAGGGAAATTCCACCGTGCTGGTAGGTTTCCTTATAATAATTCACAAAGTGATTGTAATTTTTCGGGTACGCCAGGAATATATTATTTTTGGCAAAAATATATTTAGAACTTAAATTGCCTTTGGGCAGAAATAGTTTTTCGGGATTGGAAATTGCCCAAACATCACTGTTTTCGTAAGTTAAACTTCTGCCGGTTTTATACCGGATGTTGGTAGAAGTTTCGCGGTCGCCCACAACCTTGCTGGGTTTCTTCACATAAATCGTTCCGTGATCGGTAGTGATGACAAGTTTGAATCCACTTTCCGCTGCCTGCTTGATGATCTTCAGCAAAGAAGAATTCTCGAACCAGTTGTAAGTGAGCGACCGGAAAGTCTTGTCGTCACGGATCAGTTGGTTTACAATGTGATTGTCGGTTTTGGCGTGGGACAGGATATCGATAAAATTATAGACGATAACGAGCAGATCATTGTTTTTATGCTGGTTGAAATCGTCGAGAATTTTTCTTTCAAAATCGGAGTTCAGGATCTTCAGGTATTTCATGCTTTTCGCGGAAAGGCCCAAGCGTTTCATCTGATCCTCCAGAAAATCGCGTTCGTGTTCGTTTTTATTTCCGTCTTCATTATCATTAAACCAATATTGCGGGAAGCGTTTCTCGATTTCCGAAGGCAGTAAACCTGCAAAAAAAGCGTTCCGCGCATATTGTGTAGCAGTTGGCAGAATACTGAAATAGTAATCTTCCGAGGTCTTGTTATAGAATTTCGTAAAAAGCGGTTCGATGACTTTCCACTGGTCATAGCGCAGGTTATCGATCATCAGAAGCAATACTTTCTCTTTTTCAACTTCCGTTTTGATCTTGTCCTTGAAGAGCGTGTGGCTCATCATCGGTTTATCGGACGTATTCAGCCAGTCCTCATAGTTCCTTTCGATAAATTTGGAAAACCGAATGTTGGCTTCCTCTTTCTGAGACTGCAGCAGATCCATGAATTCATTGTCGGAAACCTTATCGAATTTAATCTCCCAGTTCAGGATCTTTTTATAATACTCCGCCCAGTCCTGGTACGTGCGCAGATAGGAAAGCTCCATCGAGAGGTTCCGGAATTCCTGCTGATATTCAAGGATCGTTTTCTGTTCCACAAGTGTGTCCTCCTGTAGGTTTTTCTTCAGGGAAAGCAGAACCTGATTGGGATTCACAGGCTTCAGGATATAATCCGCGATCTGCGACCCGATCGCCTGTTCCATGATCTGTTCCTCTTCATTCTTGGTTACCATTACGATCTTAATCGCTGAGTCGATGTTTTTGATCATCGGAATCGCCTCCAGACCGGAAATTCCCGGCATATTTTCATCAAGAAGTGCCAGGACATAATTTTCCTTTTCTATCATTTCCAGCGCTTCATTCACATTATTCACCGCGGAAACCTGGTAACCCTTGTTTTCTAAAAATACAATATGAGGTTTTAGTAAATCTACTTCATCATCTATCCAAATCAGTTTTGTCATAAAATCGTTTCAGTTTTTTTAGGAAAAGGTTCAATGTTTTTGAACCTGTATTAAGGCATCAAAAATACAACCAAATGTTCTTAAATTTTGCCCAAAAAGCCGGTGTAAAAAGTTAAACTTGAGTTAATTGAGTTATGGTTATCGCGTACGGCCGCCGCAATTGCAGAAAAAACATTTGTCAGTTAATAATACAGCCGCTTTTTCTTTCCTAATGTCGCTGCGCGAAAAAGGTTTTGTTTTATTATAATTAATTTTGTGCAGAATTTCAGTTTAACTGAATTTTCTAACAAAGTTTTTTCCCACATGACCAATAAACTCAAGATCATCAACGATCCCGTCCACGGTTTTATAAAGATACCATCGGAAATTATTTTCGATGTTATAGAACATCCGTATTTCCAGCGGCTCCGGCGGATTTCGCAAACCGGTTTGCTGAATCTTATTTTTCCCGGCGCCACGCATACCCGTTTCCATCACGCGCTCGGGGCTATGCATCTTATGTTTACCGCCCTGGAAACTTTAAAACTGAAAGGCGTAGAAATATCCAGGGAAGAAGAAAAATCTGCCCTGCTGGCGATCCTACTGCACGATGTAGGTCACGGCCCGTTTTCCCACGCCCTGGAAAATATGCTGATGGATGACTGGCACCACGAGAAACTCTCCTTATTACTAATGGAGAAGATGAACGAAGAATTTGGAGGTGAACTTGTGGTTGCTATACAAATGTTTCGGGGTAAATACCACCGGAAGTTTTTCAACCAGTTGATCTCATCGCAACTCGACGTAGACCGCCTGGATTATCTGAAAAGAGACAGTTTTTATACCGGTGTTGCTGAAGGAAATGTAAATACCCAGCGCATTATCTCGATGATGAATGTCTGCAGGGATGAACTTGTGATCGATGCCAAAGGAATTTATTCCATAGAAAATTTCCTCACTGCGCGTATGTTCATGTACTGGCAGGTGTATTATCATAAAACGTCCGTACTTGCTGAGCACCTATTGATTAAAATTCTGCACCGCGCCAAAACGCTTTCGGCTGAAGGCAAAGATCTGCCGGCTTCCGAAAACCTGAAATATTTTCTTTATAAAAACCATTTCGAGTACGCAACTTCCGAAGATGTACGCCGTTTTACAGAACTCGACGACAATGATTTTATTCAGGCCATGAAATTTTGGACAAAAAATGATGATTTTATGCTGTCCTATTTATGCAAATGCGTCATGGAACGGAATTTACCCAAGACAATTATTTCATCTAAACCATTTGATCCGGTATTTATTCAGCAAAAAATATCGAAAACGAATGAGGTTTTTAATATTTCCAACGGTTCAGATTTTGTTGAAGAAATTTCGCGGAGTCTGCTGCCGTATAACCGCGAAGTGCAACCCATACTCTTGCTGCAAAAAAATGGCGATACACTCAGACTCGAGGATTCCGAGAACCAGATACTGTCTTCGTTTATCAGCCAGATGAATACTAAGTATATTTTATCTTTCCCCAGGGAAATCTAGCAGATTTTTTTTTCAGGCAAATAAACAGACAATATTTGGGAATTTCCTATCTTTGCGGGATATGGAATTTACAGCGTCGCAGATTGCAAGTTTTATTAATGGAAAAATTATCGGCAATGAAAATGCTGCAATAACCGGCGTTTTACCCATAGAAAGCGGTGAAGAAGGTCACCTTTCTTTCGTGTCTCAGGAGCGGTTTTCAGGATATATTGAGTCCACAAAATGCTCCGTTCTCATCGTTTCCGAAAAGTTACTTACCAAAGACAATTACGACAAGACCATTATTGCGGTAGAAGACGCCTATCTGTCATTTCAGGTTTTAATGAACCTTTATACGCAGATGCAGGACCGTAAATCCGGCATTGAAGATGGCGCAGTATTCCATGAAACCGCAAAGGTTGGTGAAAATGTGTACGTTGGCGCTTTCACCTGTGTTTCTGAAAAGGTGACGGTTGGTGATGAAAGTCAGATTTATCCCCAGGTTTATATTGGTAAAAATGTAAAGATCGGTAAAAACTGTGTGCTTTACAGCGGCGTTCGCATTTACGATTACTGCGTAATTGGCGACAACTGCATCATCCATTCAAACACAGTGATCGGTTCTGATGGTTTCGGCTTTCAGCTTACCAAAGAAGGCTACCAGAAAATCCCCCAACTCGGAAACGTGGTACTGGAAGATAATGTGGAAGTGGGTTCCAACTGCAGTATTGACCGGGGTACTCTCGGTTCCACTGTAATCGGCAAAGGTACCAAAATAGATAACCTGATACAGATCGCCCACAATGTAAAAATTGGCGAGAACAATGTAATTGCTGCGCAGGCGGGAATTGCAGGTTCTACCGTAATCGGCGACTGGAATCAGATCGGTGGTCAGGCAGGCATTGTAGGCCATATCAAAATCGGCAACCAGGTGAAGATTCAGGCACAGAGCGGCGTGAATTCCAGTGCTAAAGACCACGATATCCTTTACGGCTCACCTGCTATAAATGCGGGTGAATACCGAAGAAACTATGTGCATTTCAGAAACTTTACAGAAATCGTGAAGCGGCTCAACAACCTCGAGCGCGACACCAGAGATAAAATGAATGAGTGATAAACAAAAAACGCTGCGGGAAGAGGTATCGCTTTCGGGCATAGGCCTCCATACCGGCAGAGAAGTTCAGTTAACGATTAAACCTGCAAAAGAGAACACAGGTTTTGTCTTCGTGCGTACCGATTTGGAAGGTCACCCGCAGGTTGAAGCCGACGTAAATTACGTAACGACGACCGAGCGCGGAACAACCCTGGAAAAACTAGGTGTAAGAATTCACACCTGTGAACATTTGCTTGCTGCCCTGGTTGGCTGCGATATCGATAATGCTTACCTTGAAATGAACAGTGCCGAACCTCCAATTATGGACGGTTCCTCAAAGTATTTTGTAGAAGCTATCGAAAAAGCAGGAATCCAGGAACAGAACACTGCGCGCGAATATTTAATTGTAAAGGAGGTCCTTTCTTATGTTGATACGACCACGGGTTCAGAAATCACCATAATTCCGTCGGATACTTATGAAGTCACTACCATGGTCGATTTCGGTACCAAAGTTTTGGGGACTCAAAATGCCACTTTAAAAGATATTTCCGAATTTAAAGAAGAAATATCTTCCGCACGTACTTTCAGTTTCCTGCATGAGCTGGAAATGCTTCTGGATGCCGGTTTGATTAAAGGCGGAGATATTTCCAACGCCATCGTGTATGTGGACAAAGATCTGACTTCCGATACCAAAGAAAAACTTAAATCCGCTTTTGGCAAAGATGATCTTGCGATCCGGCCAAACGGTATCTTAAATAACCTGACCTTAAATTACCCGAACGAAGCCGCGCGTCATAAACTTCTGGATGTAGTGGGCGATCTTGCTTTGACCGGCGTTAAGATCAAAGGTAAAGTCATTGCAAATAAACCGGGACATTTTGTAAACACACAGTTTGCGAAAAAACTGAACCGCCAGTGGAAACTTCAGAAAAAGAAGAACGTCCCCGATATCGATATCAATAAAGAGCCGGTATACGACATCAACGGTATTATGCGTTTAATGCCGCACCGTCCGCCATTCCTGTTGATCGATAAAATCCTGGAACTTTCAGACTCACATGTAGTTGGACTGAAGAATGTGACCATGAACGAACCTTTCTTTGTGGGACATTTTCCCAAAGAACCTGTAATGCCGGGTGTTCTGCAGGTTGAAGCGCTGGCGCAGACCGGTGGTATCCTGGTTTTGGCTTCGGTTCCGGATCCCGAAAACTATTCTACCTATTTCATTAAAATGGATAAGGTAAAATTCAAGAAAAAAGTAGTGCCGGGTGATACCATGGTATTTAAAATAGAACTGATATCGCCAATCCGCCGCGGAATTGTACACATGCAGGGCTACGGTTATGTCGGCGACAGCGTAGTTGTAGAGGCTGAACTGATGGCGCAGGTTGCAAAAAACAAAACGGACTAAATGGTACATCAACTCGCCGCCGTAGATAAACGCGCCACGATCCACAAAAACGTCACAGTAGAACCTTTTACAACCATAGCCGGCGACGTCGAGATTGGCGAAGGTACCTGGATCGGTCCCAATGTCACCATTATGGATGGCAGCCGGATTGGTAAAAACTGCCGCATTTTCCCCGGAACTGTAATTTCTGCCATACCGCAGGATTTAAAGTTTGAAGGCGAAGATACACAGGTCATGATCGGCGATGGAACAACCCTTCGGGAATGTGTGACCGTAAACCGCGGAACAAAAGCATTGGGATATACCAAAGTAGGAGAAAATTGCCTGATTATGGCGACTTCGCATATTGCACACGACTGCGTGCTGGGAAACAATGTAATTATTGCCAATGGCTGCGGTATTGCCGGACATGTAGAAATTGGAGACTGGGCCATTATGGGTGGTCTTTCTGCCATACAGCAGTTTGGCAAGATCGGTAAACACGCCATGATTTCCGGCGGATCACTCATCAGAAAAGATGTTCCGCCATATGTAAAAGTTGGCCGCGATCCAATTTCTTATGCAGGTATCAATTCAGTAGGACTCAGGAGAAGAGGTTTTACCAATGACAAAATTTTCGAGATCCAAAAAATATACAGAGCGATTTTTCAGATGAAAATGAATGTTTCCCAAGCAATGGGCTACATCGAAAAAGAAATGCTCCCAACGGCAGAACGCGATGAAATTTTAGAATTTATCAAAAACTCCCCAAGCGGAATCGTGAAAGGGTACGGTACCGAGAAGAATAAATAAATTAAGAACTAAGAGTTAAGGATTAAAGATTAAAAATTAATTTCAACCATCAACTAAAATAAATGGCAACAAGCAACGATATTAAGAAGGGAATGTGTATCGAATTCAGTAATGATATATTTAAGATCATTGAGTTTATGCACGTAAAACCCGGTAAAGGCCCGGCTTTCGTACGGACAAAAATGAAATCTGTGACCAACGGTAAAGTGCTGGATAACACCTTCTCTGCAGGACACAAGATCGATGAGGTAAAAGTAATTACCCGCAAATTCCAGTACCTGTACGAAGACGACAATGGTTTTCATTTTATGAATAATGACGATTTCTCGCAGATCTACCTTAATAAGGAAATGATCGAAAACGCCCAGTTCATGAAAGCTGGCGAAGAAGTGACCATTATTCTGAAAGAAGCCGACGAAAGTCCTTTATCTGCCGAAATTCCACCAACCGTTTATTTAGATGTGACCGAAGCAGATCCGGGTGTAAAAGGAAATACCGCGACAAATGCCTTGAAGAATGCGATCGTAGAAACCGGCGCACGGGTAATGGTTCCCCTTTTCATCGAAGCCGGTGATAAGATTAAAGTGAACACCGAAGACGGAAGTTACCTGGAAAGAGTAAAATAATTCCACCGGATTGGGCGGAACCGTATTTCAACTTTTTCCTATATAAAGATTTTATTTGAATTTATGAAATTTCAGCAGCCACAAACACTTCAAACAATTTCTGAAATTATTGGTGCCAGAATTATTGGCAACCAAAACCTTCCCGTGTTTGGGACCAATGAGATCCACCGCGTGCAGAATGGTGAGATTGTTTTTGTAAATCACCCAAAATATTACGACAAGGCACTGAATTCTCCTGCAACCATAATTCTTATTGACAAAGAAGTGGAGTGTCCGCCCGGCAAAGCCCTTTTGGTTTCCGATGATCCTTTCCGGGATTTCAATATGATCAACACTCATTTCCGGCGGATCTTTAATTTCACCAAGGAACTGCATGACCTGGAAGTAGGCGAAGGCACACAGATTCACCCTTCGGCAGTCATTGGCAACGAGGTGCGGATTGGTAAGAACTGTCTTGTTTTTCCTAATGTCGTCATCGGTGATTACACGGTAATTGGCGATAATGTAGTGATCCAGAGCGGAACAGTTTTAGGCGGTGATGCCTTTTATTACAGAAAACACAGTGGCAGTTTCGACCGGTTGATTTCGGTGGGAAACGTCGTTATTGAAGATAATGTAGAGATCGGTAACAATTGCACCATCGACCGCGGTGTTACGGATTCTACCGTAATTGGTGAAGGTTCCGTACTCGATAATCAGATCCAGGTCGGCCACGACACCATTATTGGAAAGAAATGCCTTGTCGCGTCCCAAACGGGGATTGCAGGCTGTTGTATTATAGAAGATGAAGTCACGATCTGGGGACAGGTCGGTATGGCTTCCGGCGTTCGTGTAGAAACAGGAACCGTACTTTTGGCAAAATGCGGCGTAAACAGAGATCTGAAGAAGGGAACTTACTTTGGCCCGATCGCAGAGGAGTTTAAACAGTATTTAAGAAAAGAAATAAAGCTTAAAAATTTATAAGGAATTCTTAAGCCGGCCTTTTTATTTATGGCCAATGAGCCACAATTTAAAATGGTCAAAAACAGATTATAAACAATTTTTAAAAAATAAAAAATGTCAGTATTAGTAAACAAAGATTCGAAAGTAATCGTACAGGGTTTCACCGGAAACGAAGGAACCTTCCACGCAGAACAAATGATTGAATACGGAACCAATGTTGTAGGTGGTGTAACTCCGGGAAAAGGTGGTTCTGAGCATTTGGGAAAACCTGTTTTCAATACCGTTGCTGAAGCTGTCGAAAAAGCCGGTGCAAACGTTTCCATTATTTTTGTACCGCCGACATTTGCTGCTGATGCTATTATGGAAGCTGCCGACGCAGGAATTAAAGTGATCGTTGCAATTACCGAAGGTATTCCTGTAGAAGATATGATCAAAGTAAAATCTTATATTGCAAACAGAGATTGTCGCCTAATTGGTCCCAACTGCCCGGGAATCATTACTTCCGACGAAGCTAAAATCGGTATCATGCCAGGTTTTGTTTTCAAAAAAGGAAGAGTAGGGATCGTTTCAAAATCCGGAACCTTAACATACGAAGCTGCTGACCAGGTAGTGAAAGCAGGTTACGGAGTTTCTACAGCGATCGGAATTGGCGGTGATCCAATTATCGGGACTACGACCAAAGATGCTTTGGAACTTTTCATTAATGATACTGAAACTGATGCCGTGGTAATGATCGGTGAGATCGGCGGTAACCTGGAAGCTGAAGCTGCAAGATGGTACAAAGAAAGCGGCAGCAAAAAACCTGTTGTCGGTTTTATTGCAGGACAAACTGCACCAAAAGGTCGAACCATGGGCCACGCCGGCGCAATCGTTGGTGGTGCCGAAGATACTGCTCAGGCTAAAATGGCGATCATGCGCGAGAATGGCATTACTGTCGTTGATTCTCCTGCAGATATCGGCGTGACTGTCGCCAAGATTCTTGGATAATTTTTAAAACACACAAATATGAAAAAATTAGTAACAAGTGCCGCACTTTGCGCAGCTGCATTGCTTTCGGCGCAGATCGATCTCAGCAGTACGCGCTTCGGAATTACTGCCGGTGGCACGTATTCCCGCGTCAGCCATGCCCATAATCCTTCGGGTCCGCTTTATGGCGCCTACGCAGGATTTTTGGCATTGATCCCGGTCGACAGTAACGACCAGTTCTACATCCAGCCCGAAGTGGAATATCTGGGAGCCGGCGAAAGCGGGAAAGATAAAGACGCCAAAAATGCGGTCGGCTACAATGCGGTTTACGCCAACAATTACATCAGTGTGCCGATTTATTTTAAAGGCTATTTTTCTGAAGCAGAATCGGAGTTTTTTGCGCTTGCGGGACCAAAATTTAATTTCCTGATCAGTCAAAAAGTGACTGATGCACCTTTAAGATATACCATAGAAGGCGATCCTGCGACCGGAATAAACGGTAAGGCTGCAAGTTTTAATTTCGCGGTCGGTGTAGGTTTAGGTTACTCGTACAGGCGTAAACTGGAAATTACCGGGCGGTATGATTTCGGACTCAGCAATACGTACAAAGGATTGATGAATGAAGTTGCCAGCGATCCCAATATCACAAAGAATAAGTCTGAGCAAGTGTTGAGCCTCGGTCTCAGTTACATTTTTCAGTAAATTTTAATTCTTAGCATAAAAATTCCCTCGAAACTTTTTTGGGGGAATTTTTTGTACTTGTGCGGCTAGAAATTAGTGGATTTAAACCCTATCGAGGTTTCATTAACATTTACAAGTTCAGTTCCTAACTTCTGATCCATTTCCAGAGTTCCTTTGCACTGGCTTTATTGCCGTACATCAGAATTCCAACACGGTAAATTTTTGCCGCCAGAAAGATCATCAGTAAAGTGGAAATAACCAGTAAAATCATAGAAAGCGCAATCTGCCAGGCCGGAACGCCGAAAGGAATCCGCGCGATCATCGCCACCGGCGATGTAAACGGAATTATCGAAAGCCAAAATCCCAGCGGACCTTCCGGATTGTTCATGATCGTGAAACTGCCGTACATGCCCAACATCAGAGGGATAATGGCAAACAAGGTAAACTGCTGTGTCTCGGTTTCATTGTCGACAGCAGAACCGATCGCCGCATACATGGAACTGTAAAAGATATATCCCAAAAGAAAGAATACGATAAAGACAAAAATGATCAGCGGAAAATTCATGTCCAGAAGGATATGCGAAACTTCCATCGCGGTCTGCTTAATGTCAAATTTCTGCAGCATTTCCGCCGACTGTTCGCCACCCGGCATCTGTTTCTGCATGGCAGAAAAGCCCGTATTCAGGAACAGTGCGCCAATCACCGACATGGTGATCCAGATACTGAACTGCGTAACCGCCACCAGGGTGACACCCAGAATTTTTCCCATCATCAGTTCAAAAGGTTTAACGGAGGAAATGATGATCTCGACCACACGGTTGTTTTTTTCCTCGAGCACGCTACGCATAACGCGAACACCGTAAATGATGATGAACATGAAAACAGCGTACATCAAAACCATACTCAGTCCCGATTTTACGCCGAAATCCAGATCAGAATCTCCTTTATTGTTGTCAACAACATTCTGTGTATTCAGCTGAAAACCTTTGTCGAGATTCGCGAGTTCAGTTTCGGAAATGCCGAGCGTTTTAATTTTTTCTTTTTTAATGACTTTCGAGAGGTCTGCTGCAACCTTGCTTTTGGTGTCAAAGCCTATCTTTTTATTCAGGAGTAATTTCGAGTTTTTCTCAAGATCCTCAAAATTGTTATCTTTCAGTTCGGGGATGATGAGCAGACCTTCTATTCCGGTCATGTCTTTCAGTGTGGATGTTAGGGCTCTTTCATTTTCCCGCGGCACAAATACATATTTCACGGCCTTATCACTCTTTAGGTTTCCAAGGAAAAGTCCGCTTTTATCTACTACATTGAAGGTATTCGAACTTTCATTAGCCTTGAACATGAACGCGATCAAAGCGCCAAATGCAACCATTAAAACCGGTGCCAGAAGCGTCAGGATGACGAATGATTTTTTCTTGACCTGCGTAAGATATTCGCGTTTGGTGATAAGAAATATATTTTTCATTAGAGAAGTAAATGATTGGTTAGGTAGAGTTTTGCGGGTGTCTCGTGATCTCTTAAGACTTATCCACCGCGTTGATGAACACCTCATTCATACTCGGTATTTTCTCATCAAATGACCGTATTTTTCCAATTTTCATCAGTTCATTCAGCAGGATATTCTGGTTGCGGTCATTTTTCAGATCGAAGGTCACCAGCTGGTTTTCTGTACGGAAATCCGTGATGCCGAATTCATTACGAAAGAGACTGAATTTCTCGTCATCAATTTCAGCCAGGGTAATTCCAAAAATATTTTTCTTGAATTTTTCGCGTACATCAAACACTTTTCCGTCAAGCACTTTTTTTGCATTGTCGATCAGTGCCACATAATCGCACATTTCTTCCACACTTTCCATGCGGTGGGTAGACAGGATGATCGTAGTTCCTTCATTTTTTAATTTCAGGATCTGGTCCTTAATCAAATTTGCGTTCACCGGATCAAAACCCGAGAAAGGTTCGTCCAGGATCAGCAGTTTTGGGCGGTGCAGCACTGTCACTACAAACTGGATTTTCTGCGCCATGCCTTTAGAGAGTTCACTGAGTTTCTTTTTCCACCACTGATCGATCTGCAGTTGCTCGAACCAGTATTTTGCCTGCGCCAGCGCATCGCTCTTACTCATGCCTTTCAGCTCACCGAAATACAGGATCTGGTCGCCGACCGACATGTTTTTGTACAGGCCGCGCTCTTCCGGCATATAACCGATCTGGCGTATGTGTTCCGGATTCAGGTTTTCGCCATTGATGAAAATCTTGCCGGAATCCGCCTGCGTAATTTGATTGATGATGCGTATAAAAGTGGTTTTTCCGGCGCCGTTCGGACCCAGAAGCCCATAAATACTGCCTTTGGGAACATCGATCGAAAAGTCGCTGAGCGCGAGCTTTTTTCCGGCGTTGTAAGTTTTGGTTACATTTTCAGCTTTTAGCATCAAGTAAATTTTGTAAGATTAGTCCAGTAAACAGGCCGAAAGTTACGGAATTTAAGACAAATTTTCAGGAGCCGGGAACCTGCTTTCACTACTCGCTTCCCGCGGCAGTTTGCCGCGGGAGAGCTCAGACAGGCCGTTCAATCAGGGCTAGGCGGGACCGTTTCAAATCAACTTTCATTTTCCAATATGATGAAGTTGCTGATTGAAATTTTGTCGGTAAAGTTTCAGGATTGATTTTGAGCGAACGCTTATGCATCAAAACAGTAGTCCGCGTAGAACTGATCAGCCTTTTCAATCACCACATCCATTTCTTCTAAAGTAAAAACCTCCAGAAACTGTTTGCGGAAATCTTTAAAATGCGGAATCCCACGGAAATAGTTGCTGTAATGTTGGCGCATTTCAATAAGACCCAGGCGCTCGCCTTTCCATTCTGTGCTCCACTCGGCATGTTGGCGAACTGCTTCCAAACGGTCAGTGATCGTAGGTTCGGGCAGAATTTCACCAGTTTCAAAAAAGTGTTTCACTTCATTGAAGATCCAGGGATAGCCGATGGCACCGCGACCGATCATAATACCGTCGCAGTCGTATTTGTTTCTGTATTCCAGCGCTTTTTGCGGCGAATCGATGTCGCCGTTTCCAAAGATCGGAATTTCGATATTGGGATTATTCTTTACGGCGTGTATGTAATTCCAGTCTGCTTCACCTTTGTACATCTGTGCGCGGGTTCGGGCGTGAATGGTCAGCGCTTTAACACCGACTTCCTGTAATCGTTCGGCAACCTCCATAATATTGATGCTTTCGGTATCCCAACCCAAACGGGTTTTTACGGTTACCGGCAGATGTGTGGAGTTTACCACCGCTTTTGTAAGACGGATCATAAGATCCACATCCTTCAAAACACCGGCGCCGGCACCTTTGCAAACTACTTTTTTTACGGGACACCCGAAATTAATGTCCACGATATCCGGATTTACCGCTTCCACGATTTTTGCGGAGAGTGACATGGCTTCTTCATCGCCGCCAAAGATCTGAATGCCAACCGGTCTTTCATAATCGAAGATGTCGAGCTTTTTCATGCTTTTCATGGCGTCGCGGATCAAGCCTTCGGAGGAAATAAATTCGGAATACATGAGATCTGCGCCGTGCATTTTGCACAGCCTGCGGAAGGGTGGATCCGAGACATCCTCCATTGGCGCCAACAACAGCGGGAATTCGGGCAGTTCTATATTGCCGATTTTTATCATGGTGCAAAGATAATAATTATGAGTTTAGTAGAAATAAGCAGAAACAAACCCGGGCCGGAGAAAAATCACAAAGGGTTTTCCTGCAACTTTAGCGCTTACTTACTACATGCGGACCCGCGGCCGCGATTGCAGCGGAAATCCTTTTTGCGGCACGAAGTGGAGCAAAAAGATTGCAGCGGAAAGCGCGAAATGTCCGCCCAAAAAGATTGCAGCTTATCAGTCGAAATCGTGGTGCGTATCGTCTTTGGAATTTCGGTACACGAACCACATACCGATCGTGAGTCCGATCACGCCGGCAACTGCGGTCATAAGCGCGCGTTCGAGTTTATCGGGATTGGTGTTGCCAAGATAGTTCATCAAAAATAAGATGATGAAGGTGATTACGGCGATCACCAGATATTTTTTACTGCGGATGTTCATTATTTCAGTCTGTAAGAGATCATTACGCCACCACGGTACGGCAGGAATTCGCCACTGCGGTTGAAATCACGGGTGGGATCGAGATCGTACCGGATGCCCAATTCCTTGTGCCAGCCGCGGTAGAAACTCTGAACCGTGCCGGCGCCCAGGAATAGATCTATATTCCAGTTGTGTGCAAGCTGGAACTGGTAACCAACGACTGCTCCCAGCATCAGGGAATAACCATTCTGATAGAGGTCGCTGTTGGTATAAACCGGAGATGTTTCGGTGTATTGGAAGGGTTCATCGCCCCAGTAATTATATTTCTGGATTTTGATTCTGGCAGCCGAAATATTGGCTCCCACATACCAGTGTTTGAAGGCTTCATCAAAATAATATCGGCCGTCAAATCCTATCATATACACCTGTGCATATTTTCCCATGAATGATTTCCAGGGCGAGATGAAAACTTCTGCCTGCACCGTATATCTTTTGTTCAGCTGGTATTCCACACCCGCATTCAGCATGCCAACGGGAAGAAAAAGTGCGTTCGCTTTTATGTAAAGTTTTTTCGGAACGGTAGATGAATCGACCGTTTGCGCAGGAAGCAACGATGTAAATGCGACCGCCAGGGCGAAGATTAGTTTTCTCAAATGTAGGTTACTTTAAAGTTTTTAAAAGCTGTGTCGCCATGGTTGCATCCTTTCCCTGACTTTCCGCAAGGTTCCGGGAAATTTCAGCATACATTTTCGCATTTGCCATATTTCCGGTTTTGGAATAAAGTTTTGCAAGTATATAGGTGTTTTCGGCGGTTTCGCTTTTCATGACCGATTTTTCGGCCCATTCTTCGGCTTTCTTCAGTGCAGGCAGGTTGGAGCTGTGTTCGCTCAGGATCCACGCCGCCTTCAACAGTTCTTCGGTATCGAAGTCTTCGGACACGTTATAATACTGGAGTGCCGCAGTTTCATACTCCGCATATTTATTTACGGTAGGGTAAAAAAGAACCTTCATACGGTTAAGCGCCGTTTCGGCATTTACTTTTCCTATTAATGGCGTGGCATTTTCATAAAAATATGCATCATTGATCACGCCGGTTTTTAAATCGAGCGCGGATTCCAAAATTTTCGAGATCTTGATATTGGCATCGAACTGTTCGTAAATATCCGGAGACATCAGTTTTTCGATCTCCGCTTTTTTGGCAACAAAAGTTTTATAGTTGGCATCCTGCGGCGACTTCAGGAAATAAAGCAAAAGTCCCAGATCATCTTTTGTTAAAGGAGTGTCTTTTTTTACTTCAAAATATCTTTCAGATACTTTTTTAGCCAGATCATAATCGCTGGTAGCATACACACGCATCATATTCAGCAGAATTTCCGGATCTCTTTCACCTTTTTCAAATAGTTCTTTATAGGAGGCAGTGCGGAGTTTCGGGTCGTTGGCTTCCCTGGCGATGGTCAGAAAATCTGCTTCGCCCATATAACCGTAGTTCTGGAGCACGACTTCGCCATCACCATTCAGGAAAAGAAAACTGGGGTAGGAGCGGATGCCGTATCTCGCAGCCAAATCGCGACCTTCACCTTTTTCCATATCGAAACGCGCGTTTACAAAGTTGGCGTTGTAATATTCTTTCACCGCTGGCAGGGGAAATATGTTTTTCTCCATGAGTTTGCAGGGTCCGCACCAGGAGGCGTACGCATCGATGAAAACGAGTTTTTTTTCTTTTTTGGCTTTTGCCAGAATGTCCTGAAAGCTGGAAGTTTGAAAGTCTATGGTTTCCTGAGAAAAGATAAGTACAGAAATAAATAATATAAGGAATGAAAATAACTTTTTCATGTGTAAAAAAAATTTGATGCGAAGGTAAATATAAAAAAACACTTGCACAGACTTTAGTTCGTTTTTCTTGGAAACGGTAGTTTCATCAAAGTCATTAAACAGAAAAAAACAAGCGGTGATATCAAAAAGATAATTCCAGCTTAAGAGGCCTTTTTTATTCGGAAAATAAACCGCTTGGCTAAGCAAATAAGAATACCTGAGCAATTTCATAAACTAAAAAAATGCTAATAAAGATTCATTAAATAAATATTGCAGGAAAAATCCTGTCGTATCAACTTACGTCGGGTTGTATACTCCGAAATCCTGCGGATTACTTAATATGAAACGAACTTTACAAAACTTCACTGATAATGTATTTTATTGCGGAGTTAATTGGTTTTTTATCGCTAGTTTTGTCGGCAAATAAATAAATACAGTTTTATGAACAAATTTTTACTATCGTGCTTTTTGGCCTTAGGAATAGGTGCAAATGCACAGTTTAATTACAATGGTGATTTCGAGGATGTAGGTGCTCAGTACGGTCAGTTTGGTGGTGGTTCTGTAGAGGCTGCGGCAGCCTGTTCCGGCAGCTACGGCGGTCAAACCCTTTTTACTTCTGCAATAGCGAGCTCCGGATGGATGATCGACACCAGCGGAATTCCACAGACAAGCAACGGACAGCGTGTAAGTTTAACAGCCAGCTATAAAAAACCTGCTGGATTTGTGGGTACGATCAGTCTTGCATATTTCATCAAAGACAAAGTGACCGGAAGCTGGTCTGTATTTCCTGTGGGTACCACAGTTAGTTTAACTGCGGCAGCAGTCACTGCATGTCAGCCATTGAGTGCTTCTATTCCTGCAGGCGTTTTACAGCCAGACAGTACAATCGGTTTAGGTGTATGGATGGTGAAAGGTTCTGCCGCAGGTGCTGTATATGTAGATAATATCAACATTGAGCAGGATACGAGCGTTACCACAGTGCCGGACTGTACAGTGCTTACCGCACCGGCAGCCGGTTCTACAGTTCCAAGTGGAGCTGCATTATTCAGCTGGGCGTCTGCCCAACGTGCCATCAATTATAAACTGACCGTTGGAACTACTCCAGGTGGTACAGATGTTTATAATAATGTTGTAGCAGGAACTTCAGTAAATGTAAACCTGCCTGCAAACTCGGTGCTTTATGCCAAGTTAGTCCCTTCAAATACTATTGGTGATGCACAGGGTTGTGCTGAAATTTCATTCTCAACAAACAATCAGGTTTCCTATTGTGGACCAATCGTTTCCACTATTCCAGCGAGTACCTATCCAATTTCAGCTGTGACTTTTGCGGGTAAAGGACCGAATACGTCATCTGCAGCAGTAGGCTCACCTGCTTACGAAGATTTTACAAGCTACGTTTTCAACGCAGTTGCCGGCGCCACTTATCCGCTAACTGTAACGGGTACTGGTCTTGGTGCCAACCGTTTTGGTATGACTGTATTTATTGACTGGAACAGCAATGGTAACTTCACTGATGCCGGTGAGCAGTATTTCGTAGATCCTGCAAACTTCAAAGGTGGAACAGGCGCGACGATCACTTTGAACGGCAACATCGCAATTCCAGCGAACGCTACGGCCGGGAACAAGAGAATGAGAATCAAGTACAACTTCAGCAGTTCTACTACAGCTCTGAATCCTGCTTTGGCTGATGGCTGTTCGAATATGACCAACGGTCAGACAGAAGATTATACAATTGCACTTACGACTCCGGGAATGGCTACAGTCGGTGTAAACAAAGCAGATCTTTCTGTATACCCGAATCCTTTCCAGGATGTGTTGAAGATTTCTGATGTGAAAGGTGTACAGTCAGTTTCAGTGAGCGATGTCTCCGGAAGACAGCTCAAAACTTTGAAAGCTTCGGCTGAGCTTAATCTTTCAGAATTGAAATCAGGACTTTACATTGTAACGCTTCATATGGAAGACGGTACTGTAAAATCCTTCAAAGCGATTAAAAAATAATTTTTAAGACCTTTATATATGAAGCCGCTTCAGCAATGAGGCGGCTTTTTGTATTTATTTAATGGCGGGTATTTCCGAAAGTAATTACATTTTTAAGCAGCTATATTGGGAAAAAAAAACTCCGGAGAAATCCGAAGTCTTTAAGTTGAGTTGTAATGTTTATTCAGGTTTAAACGAATCTTTTAAAGTAACCGTGCGGTTAAATACAGGATTTTCGCCTGTAGAATCACGGTCTTTGGTGAAATAGCCGATTCTTTGGAACTGATAAGGCCGGCCCGTTTCAGCGTGCTGAAGGCTCGGTTCTGCAAATCCCTGCACGATTTTTAAGCTGTCGGGATTTAAATAATTCAGAAAATCGGTTTCTTTTTCGGCATCGGGTTGCGGCGTGGTAAAGAGCCGGTCATAAATGCGGACTTCCACCGGAAGCGCGTGTTTTGCGGAAACCCAGTGCAGGGTACCTTTTACTTTTCTTAAGCTTTCCTCCGTTCCGCTGCCGGATTTGCTTTTAGGATCGTAAGTGGCGAAGATGGTCGTTATTTCACCGTTCTCGTCTTTTTCTACGTGTTCCGCTTTGATGATGTATGCGGACTTCAGCCGTACTTCACCACCCAGTTTCAACCGGAAAAACTTCTTGTTGGCTTCTTCTTTAAAGTCTTCCCGTTCAATATAAAGTTCCCGTGAAAAAGGGATCTCCCGTGACCCTGCGTTTTCGTCTTCCGGATTATTTTCCGTGTCGAGCAATTCCTCTTCATTTTCGGGATAATTCTCGATGATCAGTTTCACGGGATCCACAACGGCCATAACACGTGTCGCTACTTTGTTGAGGTCTTCGCGCACAAAATGCTCCAGCAGTTGGATTTCGATCAGGTTTTCACGTTTTGCGACGCCCACTCTTTCGATAAAATTTTTGATCGCTGCCGGTGTATAGCCAAGTCGCCGCAAGCCCGAAATTGTCGGCATACGCGGATCATCCCAACCTGTCACGGCTTTTTCTGCGACAAGCCGCTGTAACTTCCTTTTGGAGGTGATCATATAAGTGACATTCATTCTGGCGAACTCACGCTGCTTGTTGCGCACTGTATTTTCTTCATATACCTGATCGAGGTACCAGTCATACAGCGGCCTGTGGTTTTCAAATTCCAGCGAACACAGTGAGTGCGAAACCTGTTCGATATAATCGGATTCGCCGTGCGCCCAGTCATACATGGGATAAATCTTCCATTGGTTGCCGGTCCGGTGATGCGGTCTTTTCAGAATCCGGTACATAACCGGGTCGCGCATGTTCATATTTGGCGACGACATATCGATTTTTGCACGCAGCGACATAGCACCTTCTTCAAATTCGCCGTTTTTCATTTTTTCGAAAAGCGCCAGACTTTCTTCCGCAGGTCGGTTTCGGAAAGGAGATTCAATTCCCTCTTCGAACGGGTTTTTGCGCTGCGCGGTGATTTCTTCAGATGGTTGTTCATCAACGTAGGCTTTTCCATCTTTGATCATCTGCACAGCCCACTCATAAAGCTGACCGAAATAATCGGAAGCATATACTTCTTTATCATATTCGAAACCGAGCCAGTCGATATCGGCTTTTATCGCATCTACAAATTCCTGCTCTTCCTTTTCGGGATTAGTATCATCAAAACGCAAATTTACGGGTGCATTATATTTCTGCCCCAGACCAAAGTTGATGCAGATGGCTTTCGTATGGCCAATGTGCAGATAACCATTGGGTTCGGGCGGAAATCTAAAACGCAGATTTTCTTTTTTGAAACCGTTTGCCAGATCATCTTCTATAATTTGCTCAATAAAGTTGAGGGGCTTTTTTTCTTCTTCCATTGTTGATTCTTGTAATAGGCAAATTTACTGATTGTTGCGGAAAGGAAAAACTTATTCTCACACCGATTTTCCACCCTTTAATGGTTTACTGCGCAACCGAAGAGAGTATTTATTTTATTTTTAGGTGTGAATTAATTCAAGATGATGAAATATTGTGAATATCACGTATTATTGAGTTTTTAATTATATATTTGAGCGATAATCCGGTATTTCTTTAATGTAAATATAAAATACGATGTAATGACCTAAACTAAAATTTTAAAAAACTAAAAACCATGAAAAAATTATTTTTTACCCTGCTGTTTTCGGCTGCACTTTTTTCACAGGAAACTGCACCCGAAAGAATGAACATTGTGAAAACAAATGTTACGGCTTATGCTTTCCGAAACATTAATCTCACCTACGAACGCATTATTAGCAGAAAATTTTCGGTTGCCGTAGGCTTTGGTACGGTGCCAAAAGGAAGTGCGCCTTTCAGCAAAAGCTTTACAAAAGATACCGATTTTGAGAATGCAGAGGTTTCGCTTACAAATTTTACCGTTGAACCGCGGATTTATCTGGGTTCAGGATATGGCCATGGTTTTTATATCGCGCCTTATTACCGCTACACTTCGTTCAACCTCGACCGTGTGGTGATCGATGAGGATTATGAAACCCGCACTGTTCCTTTGGCGCTCAGCGGAAAAGCCACCGGAAACAGTGGCGGTCTGATGGTTGGCGTGCAGTGGTTTTTGGGAAAAGCCAATAATTGGGTGCTGGATCTATGGCTCGTAGGTGCACACTACGGTAAAGGAACAGGAAACTTCCGCGGGAATTCTGCACAGACTTTAACCCCGGCCGAGCAGGCGGAATTACAGGACAGCATCGCAAATCTGGATATTCCGTTTGTAAAATACACGACCACTACCGATGCCGGCGGCGCGACAGTCAAGGTTGATGGTCCGTGGGCAGGGATCCGGTCGGGACTTTCGTTTGGTTATCGTTTTTAATAAAATTTTTTCAGCGGCCGTGGGAAATTAGTGAGTAATGATCATGGTGGAAACAACCTTAATTCAAATCATCTAACACAATAACAGTCTGAATGCTGGCTGTTGTTTTAGATAAATTATAAGAAAAACTTTACACAAAATATCCGGATTAAAAAAGGTGAAAACACTCAAAATTTTACTAAATTTATCCACTGCAAATGATGAGAGTTTCAGTAAAAAAGTAATTTTTTGCCAGGGAGCTGCCGCAGGTAGAAGAATTTGATCAATCGCTTAATCTGTGGCCTTATGCTTGGAACTATCCTCTTCGGTGCTTATTTCGTTACAGCAATTCTGTGTCTTATTTTCTCCGTAATACACGGTCGCAAAAGCAAAGATTATCTCTATCTCTATTTTGGGGTTGTTGTGCTTGCCGAAACAATGGCAATGAAGCCTTTCGCCGATAAAAGTTTGGTTTATACCTTGGCGACTTTCTTTTATATTGCGTATTTCACCTATTATTACGCGGTGCAGTTATCATCTCACGCTAAATTAATAATTGGAATCGGTTTGGCAACCCTCGTTTCGAGCTCGTTTTTTGTTTATAATTCCGCGCAGCCTTTTGCCTCCGAACTGGGTTTTACAATTTCGCTGTTTTATATTTTTCTATCGCTTTTATGGCTGTTAAAAGAAACCGCGCATACTGACAATGAAAACATACTGCAGAAGCAGGCGTTCTGGATCAGTGCCGCGCTTTTGGTCTGGAGCGTTATTTTTCTGTTCAGAAGTTCATTTATGTACTGGCTTGCGGAAAATGATCTTAGTTTTTTAATTGTGATAGATAAGATCTTTAAAGCCGCAGTTGTTCTCACGTATCTTGCATTTCTGGTGGGTGTCACAAGAAAAACGCCGAAAACTGCGCTATGAAAACGGTACCTCTGGAACTGAAGATCACCATTGTTATTGCCATCATGGTCGTAGTCACAGTCGTGGTTTTTCTGATTTTCATCACGGTTTTATATAACCGCCGGCAGACGCTTTTTCAAAAAGAAAGAATGCTGAAAGAAATGGAATACCGCACCCAGCTGCTGCAAAAGGAGATCGATTTTCAAAATAAAGCAAAAGAGGAGCAGGAGAGGATTTCCCACGATATGCACGACGATTTGGGCGCCGGAATATCTGCGATCAAACTTCAGGCAGAATTCATTAAACATAAGGTCAGCGATCCGGAAATTCGCAATGATGTGCAGGAACTGCTGCGGTCCTGTGCCGACCTCAGTGGTTCACTCCGACAGGTGCTGTGGAATATAAAACCCGGAAATGATCACCTGCAGGATTTTACAGATTATGTGATCCAGTACGCCCACACATTTTTCGCCAAAAGTGATATCAAGGTTTATACTTTTAAGGATGAAGTGGGGTACGACCTGATCTCCGCCGATAAGCGGCGCAACCTTTTTCTCTGCGTTAAAGAGATTTTGAACAATATTTATAAACACAGCGAAGCCGAAAACGTTACCTTACATTTTAAGCAGACAGGCCGGTCTTTTTATATTGATATTAAAGATGACGGTATTGGGTTGAAGGCGGACACCGCTTACGGAAACGGTTTGCAAAATATGCGCTCACGCATGGAAGGTGTTTGCGGTAAATTTAGCTTTCTGCCTGTGGATAAAGGTCTGCACATCTGCTTGAAGGTCGATATTGAATCGACTATAACCGAAAATGTCGGTGATCTGCACGACGATCAGTAAATCATCGTGAAACAGAACTCCCGCAGTTAGAGAATTCAGTCCGCAGATTCGTTCGAAGCCGGTGCTCAGGCGATTTTTCGGGGAAATAAATCGGAATATTTTTACCTGACAAATGTCATTCACGAAACTATTTAAACCTGTTTGGCAAATCAGCAGAATATTCTTATTTTTGCAGATTATTATGTTAAGTAAAGTTTTGCAAAAAAACGATTACATTTAACTGGTATTGAAATTGCTGCAGTTATCACGATATTCCGTGCATGTACTTTAGCATACCTCCGCTAAAAAAAACACAAATTTTGAAAAGTAACCCAAAAATTCACTGTAATTATGCAGCAGAAATTACTTTTTCTATTTTGTGCTTTAATAAATTTTTGTACCCCATTTGCCGGCCAGCAGTTTTGTGAAGGAGCAAAAATCACTGATATCTCCGGAAACGAAAATCCATTGATCGACTGCAGTTACCCGCTGACTGGCTCTTGCCTTCAGCTCACAGCAACTTATCCGGAGTTTCATAAGACCGATTCCTACACGGTTTCATCTGAAGATTTTACGCCATACGCTGCATTTAATGCAGGAACGCCGCTGCTCGCTGACGGCGACGATTCGTTTTTTACGAAAGTTGAGATCCCCTTTAATTTCTGCTTTTTCGGCCAGAATTACAGTTCGGTGATCATCGGGACCAATGGTGTAGTTTCTTTCAACACTTCACAGTTGGGAAATATCAATTATCCAAATATTGACGGGCTTAATCCCAGTGCCACTTTGCCGCGCTCGAGCATTTTCGGTGTATACAATGACATGGTTTTTTCCAGAGACAATGACTCCGAAATTTATTACAGCATCGTTGGGAGTGCTCCCTGCAGAAAACTCATCATCAACTTCTACAAAGGACGCCTGCTGGGCTGTAACGAAACTGCCACCTCGCAGATTGTTCTTTCCGAAGGTTCAAATATTATACAAGTTTTTGTAGAAAACAAACCGCTGCCCTGTTCAGCCGCGAAATTCGAGAACTCCCTCCTGGGTATCATTAATGATGACCGAACGATCGGCTATTCGCCTGAGGGAAGAAATACCGGTAAATGGGCGGCACAGAACGAAGCATGGAAATTCAGCCCGGCCGGCGCTCCGATTATGCCGCAGGTTACGTGGTTTAATTCCGCCAGCCAAAATGTCGGCAGCGGCGCCACGGTAAGTGTGTGTCCCGAAAAGAATGAAATTTACACCGTAAAAGTAAAATATCCCCTTTGTGGAAATTTCGAGTATACGCTGGAGGATACGGCAAGTGTAAGTTTTGCACCGGATTATCCCTTAGCCAGAAATTTCAATAAAATTCTATGTGGCAGCAGCACCTTCAATATAAATTTAGATGATTATGCAGGTGAACTCACGCCTCAGGATCCCAGTAACTTAATTTTCAGCTTTCACAATACGCTGGCAGAAGCCCAAAGCGGCGCCAATCCGCAACCCAAAAATCTGGAAATTACTGCCAACAAAAAGTTTTATGTTCGGGTTCAGAATCCTTCAGATCCAACCTGTTACCGAACTTCTGTTTTGAACCTGACCATGATCTCCAACAGTTTG
Organism: Kaistella palustris DSM 21579; assembly: GCF_000422265.1. Classification (GTDB taxonomy): domain Bacteria; phylum Bacteroidota; class Bacteroidia; order Flavobacteriales; family Weeksellaceae; genus Kaistella; species Kaistella palustris. Next base: position 479,338 of record NZ_KE383812.1, on the reverse strand, counting down.
CTTACAGACACGGTGGAAATTTGTGATGCCAATAACGATGGTGTGGAAAATAACTTTCAGCTTTCCGGGTTGAACTATAAACTTTTTAATGCGCCCATTAACGGTTCGATCCACTATTTTCTGACTGCTGCTGACGCTGCGGCCCAAACGAACGAGGTGACTGCTACTACACTTACGGCAACTACACAATTATACGTGACTTATAAAACTGCAACCTGCAGCCAGGTCTTTGGACCGATCAGCATCAGTTTTTTACCGAGTCCACTTGTAAATTCACCGATTACTTATCAGTTTACCACCTGCGATTATAAATATGATCTCCTGGAGCCTTTCGATTTTCAGGGGATTCTTGGGCCTTTGGTTACTTCAGAAGCTGATGTGGTGCTCAGCTTTTACAATACATACGGTGAAGCTGTATCGGGCGCAGGTAGCAGTATGACGCACATTAAGGAAGGAAATTACCAGATCTTTGTGCGGGTTCAGTTTCCTGGTGGCTGTTACAGTATTGCGACGGTAAACATGGAAATCACATTTACGGAAGTAGTAGCTAAAAACAAGTCGCTCTACATCTGTTTTGATGGCACCGAAGATATTTCTGTAAATTTGCAGACCGCATCTTTGGATATGTTGCTGCAGTCTCCCATAGGAATTTCGTTCGGATTTTTTAATTCTGCAGCCGATGCAGATGATAATGTAAATGAAATTTCGCCGCTCCAAACCGTTACGCTGGATGGCAGCTTTGTGACCCGAACTTTTTACGTGCGGTTTACCGATGCAACCGGTTGCTACGCCGTGAAGGAAATAAAATTTAATCTGGTACATGTCATCATTCATCAAACCCAGTTCGATGTGTGCGACTTTGATAATGACGGTTCCGAAATCTACACTCTTTCTAACCTGAGTGCCAAAATCAAAGGTCCGCAAAATGCAAGTGTCACGTACTTTGCAACCCAGGCAGATGCTGACACCAACACTAATTCAATCACAGTATTTAACGTACAGGGCAGCACCAAACTCTATGTGAGAATTGACTCTTACGGTTGCGCCCAGGTATTTGAAATCAATTTAAATCTGGTTCCCACACCGGTGGTTCAAACAACTCTTGACGTGGTAAGGAATTCAATCTGTGATAATAATAACGACGGTAATGAACCTTTTGACCTTACCGCCTTGCAGCCGCAAATCTATTCAGGCAGCGACGCGGTTACCGTACAGTTTTATCTTAATTATAACGCCACAAACAATTCTTTGTCGGGCCTGATCAGTAATCCCACGTCCTTTGTAATACCGAAAAACAGTACGGTTTATGCTAAAGTTTCCTTTGCAGGTGGCTGTTATTCCGTAAGCACCATCAATATTACCCTGAACTTTTTACCGGTAATCATTTTAAAGCCTGCTTTGCTGCAGAAATGTGATTATGATTTTAATCTTAACGAATCATTTAACCTCACCGATGCTTTACCACAGCTTTTTGCACAGGATCAGAATTCAGTTCCAATCAGTGATATTGCAATTACCTACTATAAAACTGAAAACGAAGCCAACGCCGGAATTGTCACCACGCAGATCTCTTCGCCGGTGACGACCACCAGATCCGAAGTAACTGTATGGGCGAGATTTACCTCCAAAACCACCGGCTGTTATTCTGTGGCGCCAATAAAACTTTCTACATCTAACCCACCGAAAGCGGCCAACTCCAAGATCACTGATATATGCGATGATAATCTCGATGGTCTTTATAAGGTAGATCTCACGAAATATACTGCAAACATGGTCTACACACAAAGTGCAAATCATATTTTCACTTTTTTTAAAACAAAGGCAGATGCAGATATGAATAGCAATCCAATTGCAGATCCTGCTAATTTTTCTTTTGCCTCTTTGCCGCTGAAGATCTGGGTGCGCGTTGAAAATATTCCCGGATGTTTTGATACGGCTTCTGTTGATCTGGGACCGGGAACAAAAATAACGCTCAACGGCAGTTTATATACGGTTACGAATACCTGCGATATTGGGAATGATGGTAAAGAGAATGTAGACTTGACCCAGTTTCAAAACACGATTTATGCTGGTGCAGCAACTTTTGAATATTACCCCAGCTTAATCGATTTACAGAATTCTACCAATAAGATAGCGTCGCCAAAAGCTTTCCTGTATGATGAAAATGCCGGACCTCAGAAAATTTTTGTGAAGGTGTCTGCGGCAGGATATTGCCCGGAAAAAGCGGAAATCAATCTAACATTGAAAAAAACGCCAATGTTTACATTACCGGAATATTTTTTCTGTAAAGAAAGTTCCATTGATATAAAACCGGATTTTACCAAGCTGAATATTAAGAAATTTGAATGGCTCGACCCTTCCGGGAAAATAGTTTCCACTTCAGATCAGCTTCCAAAAGTGACGGTTCCCGGCATTTATACCATTAATGTAACTGCCCAAAATGACTGTACATTCTCCACGAAGTTTACGGTTCAGTATTATGAGGTTCCTGTAATCACCGATCTGGTGGCCAGTGGAAACACAATTACTGTAATCGCCACAGGAAGTCAAAAAATCCTTTATTCGAAAGACGGCATCAACTTCAGCGAAAATAATGTATTTCCAAATCTGCCGTTTGGTGTCACCACTTTTTATGTGAAGTTTGAAGGTTCAACATGTCTTCCCGAGAAAAAAGAGGGCTTGATCCTGGACATTAAAAACGCTTTTACTCCAAACGCTGATGGTTACAACGACACCTGGATCATTGATGATCTGAATGTTTTCAACGGAAAATCGGCGAACTTAAAAGTATTCAACCGCTATCAGCAGAAAGTTTTCGAACAGGACAGTTCAACGCGGTTTGTTTGGGACGGAACCACGCTGTCGCGCGTTGTAAATACCGATAGCTATTGGTATATTATCACTTTACCGGATGGCAGGACTTATACAGGTTGGGTTTTAGTTAAAGACAGAAACTAAAATAAAATATTCTATACCATGGAAAGCTGATCGCCAGTCAGCACCAGATCCGAGGGGAAATTATTTGTAAATAAACCACCGGTTCCCAAACCCTGCGGAATTTTCGGCTTTTTTGTAAAGGTGTACTGGGCAATGGCATTCAGTCCGATATTACTTTCGAGCGCGGAGGTGATCCACCAGCCGATATTCATCTCATCAGCGATCGAAATCCACTCGTCCGTTCCGGAAAAACCGCCGATCAGCGAAGGTTTCAGAATAATGTACTGTGGTTTTATTTTTTCTAAAAGCTGCTTTTTTTGTGAGATACCTACAACGCCGATCAGCTCTTCGTCCAGTGCAATTGGCGTTGGTGTTTCACGGCAGAGCGTCTGCATCTGATTTCTGTTGCCTGCTTTGATGGGTTGTTCGATAGAATGTATTTCCAGCTCCGCAAGTTCGCGCAACACTGTTTTTGCTTCTTCAGAAGTGAAACCGCCGTTGGCATCAACACGCAGTTCGATCTGATCTCGCGAAAATTCCCGGCGCAGGGTGGTCAGGATTTTTTTCTCGGCCGGCCAGTCTACACCGATCTTCAGTTTAATGCAGTCGAAACCCGCTGCAAGTTTTTCCTGAATCTGCGCCTGCATGTATGGTACGTCGCCCATCCAGATTAGGCCGTTTATTTTTAAAGAAGCCTTTCCGGCGGTGAAATCACTTGGGAAATAGAGACTACCGCCGTTCTTCAAATTTAAAAGCGCCTGCTCGTAACCACACCAGATGGAGGGAAAACGCTTCAGCCGCTCTTCCAGAAGTTCAGGTTCAGCATTTATATTTTCGCAGAACCAGCTCAGGATTTCTTCATATCCGGGAACATCGTCGGAGCTTAGGCCACGAAAGAGTGCGCATTCGCCAATACCTTTTCGGCCGTTTTCTTCTACGGTAAGAATATATGTTTCCTTGGTATGCAAAACGCCGCGGGAAGTTCCACCCGGGCGTTTAAATTGTAAAATGTGGCTTTTGAAATCCGCAGTCATTAATTATTGATTGTATTTCTCCATGAATTCTTCGGCTTTTTCCACCATTTCACTTGTCCCACAGAAAAACGGTACCCGTTGGTGAAGTTCGGTCGGTTCAATTTCCAGGATTCGCTGAAAGCCGTTGGTGCATTTTCCACCTGCCTGCTCGGCGAGCATTGCCATTGGATTGCATTCGTAAAGCAACCTCAGTTTCCCGTTCGGTGACTGCGATGTTGATGGATAAATGTAAATTCCTCCTTTGATCATATTCCGGTGAAAATCGGAAACCAGACTGCCGATGTATCGCGAGGTATAAGGCCGGTCGCCTTCTTCGCGCTGACAGTATTTAATGTAATCCTTCACACCTTGCGGGAATTTCGCGTAATTTCCTTCATTAATCGAGTAGATATTTCCTTTTTCGGGAAAGCTCATGCACGGATGCGACAGATAAAACGTTCCTAAACTTGGATCGAGTGTAAAACCATTCACGCCATTACCGGTGGTATATACGATCATTGTCGATGAGCCGTAAACAACATATCCTGCAGCGGCCTGGTTAACACCTTTTTGCAAGAAATCGGCAAGGGTTACGGGAGTTCCGGGCTCGGTAACACGTCGGTAAATCGAAAAAATAGTTCCTACAGAAACATTTACATCAATATTCGACGAACCATCCAAAGGATCGATAAGCACCACATATTTACTTAAGTGGGCGTTCGGTCCGGTTCGTACTTCTATAAAATCATCGCTTTCTTCTGAAGCAATTCCGCACACAACTTCCCGTTGCGAAAGTGCTTCGATAAAAATGTCATTTGCAAGTACATCAAGCTTTTGCTGCTCTTCACCCTGAATATTCTCATTTCCCGCTTTCCCGATAATATTTGCAATTCCTGCTTTATTTACTTCGCGGTTTACCACTTTCGAGGCCAGCCTTATTGCGCTGAGAAGTCGGGAAAGTTCACCCGTGGAATATTGAAAGTCTTCCTGCTTATCAATAATAAACTCACCGAGTGTCTGAAAATTCTGTTCTGACATATTTATGCTTTTTGGATTCTTACAAATTTCGGAAAATTCTTTGAATTTCGTGGCTTTTCTTTCAGTTAAGATGTACACATCTCCGCTTCTGTGCACCGCCAGAATTATTCCGGACAAAACTTTTTTACGGCACATAAATCTTAACAGTCGGGCATTAAGCCTGCATGTTTTTTTATTTCAGGCTAAAATGATAATTTTGACCTCTGGAAATTTTCATTAATGAAAAGTTTTCACTTAACCACTTGACAGGTAATAAATTAATGAAGGTTTTTAAATTTGGAGGTGCATCACTAAAAGATGCCGATGGTGTAAAGAATGTGGCTGCTGTGCTGAACTCGCAAAAGTTTGAAAACTGCCTGCTCGTAGTTTCTGCTATGGGAAAAACCACGAATGCGCTGGAGAAAGTGGTGCAGGTTTATTTCGAGAAATCCGATTTCCGTGCACAACTGGCAGAAGTAGAGGACGCTCACCTCCAAATATGTCGCGGTCTCTTTTCTGATGAGCATCCGGTATTTCAGGAAATCTCTTTTTATTTTAAAAATGTTGAAGTGTTTCTGCAGAATAATGTAGTTCCCGATTACAACTTCGTGTACGACCAGGTGGTAAGTTGCGGCGAGATGGTTTCCTCCAGAATCGTGAGTCTGTACTTAAATGAAATTCAGTTTGCAAATCTGTGGCTCGATGCGCGTAAATATATTATTACCGATACCAGCTACCGGGAGGGCAACATCAACTGGGACGAAACCCAGAAAAGGATATCGGCTCTTGATCTTAAAAAATGCTATGTCACCCAGGGTTTCATCGGTGCAGAAGCGAATAATTTTACAGTTACTCTGGGACGTGAAGGTTCAGATTATTCTGCCGCGATATTTGCCTACGGCTTAAATGCTGAAGCAATGACGATCTGGAAAGATGTTCCCGGCGTAATGACCGGCGATCCCCGAAAATTTGAAAATGTTTCACTTATTTCGGATATTTCCTATGAAGAAGCGATTGAAATGGCATATTACGGCGCCTCAGTAATCCATCCGAAAACGCTGCAGCCTTTAAAACAAAAAAATATTCCCTTTTATGTAAAGTCTTTTCTGGAACCTGAAAAACCGGGTACCAAAGTAGGCAGTCTTTCGCAGTCAGCGGGCGCAGAATCGTATATTCTGAAGGAGAATCAACATTTAATGCATATCTCGACGCGGGATTTTGCCTTCATTGCCGAGGAACATTTAAGTCAGATCTTTGCGTTGCTCGCAAAAAATAAAATTAAAATCTCCCTCATGCAGAATTCTGCAATTTCACTTGCACTTTGCCTGGAGGATAAATATGGAACTTTAGATGCACTGCTGCAGGAACTTCAGATCAGTTTCAATGCTGACGTGGTAAAAAGCGTGTCACTCTATACGCTGAGAAATGCTAAATTAGAGGATTTAAATAAATTTTACGCGAACAAAAATATACTGTTGGAGCAAATTTCCAAAAAAACCATACAGATCGTAACAAACTAGCAGCATGAGTCTCATTTCCAGGGAAGATTTAATAAAAGCATCGGGCTTAAGCAAAGTGGGATTTCTGAAAAACCCTGTAGCTTCCGCCATCATGCGACTTACAAAAATTACCGAAGTCAATAAACTGTATGACCAGTTAAAAAATAAATCCGGCAAAGATTTTTTCGATTCCTTCGTGCGGTTACGCAAATTAAAATATATCGTTTTCGAAGAAGATCTGGCAAAAGTTCCGAAAACAGGGCCATTTATTTTGGTCTCAAATCATCCGCTTGGCGCCATCGACGGGATTTTGATGGCCAAGATCATCACCGAGATCCGGCCGGACTTTAAGGTAATGGGCAATTTTCTGCTTGAGAAAATCGAACCGATGAAACCTTACGTTATTCCTGTAAATCCTTTTGAAACCAGAAAGGAGATGCAGAACAGCGCCACGGGAATGCGCGAAACTTTAAAACATCTCGCCAACGGCGGCTGCGTCGGGATTTTTCCGGCGGGTGAAGTTTCAAATAAGAACAATGAATTTAATGAGATTCTGGATAAAGCGTGGGCCACACCGGTTTTAAAACTGATAAAAAGGGCCAAAGTTCCCGTGGTTCCGATGTACTTTCATGCAAAGAACAGCCGGCTTTTTTACCAGGTTTCAAAGGTTCATCCCGATCTGCAGACGCTGCTGCTGCCGTCAGAAATGATGCATAACCGCGAGAAACCCATTCGTGTGCGTATCGGCAAACCCGTTTCGGTAAAGATTTTAGATGATCACGAGTCTGTAGAAGAACTTGGCAATTTTCTGCAGAAGAAAATCTACATGTTGAAGTCGTATTATGAAAAGAGAAAATCGCTGGCAGAAAACCTGAAACTCGTCAATCTAAAGCTGAATTTTCCCATCGGAAAAGAGGCTAACGTGGTGCAGAATATCATCGACGAAACACCAAAAGCAGATCTCGTAAACGAAATAAAGACGCTGACAGAGAAAGATAAAATGCTTTTCAGAAATGGGAATTACGAAGTTTTTTTTGCCTCTTACAGCGAGATTCCATCGATCATGCGCGAAATCGGGCGGCAGCGCGAACTTACTTTCCGCAGGATCGGCGAGGGCAGCAACCTGCCGTTTGATCTGGATGAGTATGATGAGCATTACCATCACCTTTTTCTGTGGGATAATAAAGCAGAAAAACTCGCCGGCGCATATCGCATGGCATTGGGCAGTGAAGTGATGAAGAAGCACGGAATAGAAGGGTTTTATACAAGTTCGCTCTTTGAGTTTGATCAGGAACTGCGCCCGTTTTTCCGAAAGGTAATTGAAATGGGCCGCGCCTATATTTCCTTTGAATACCAGCAGAAACCTTTGCCGCTCTTTCTTTTGTGGCGCGGCATCGTACATGTATGTCTCAGAAATCCCGAACATAAATTTTTAATGGGTGGTGTAAGTATTTCAGATAAATTTTCGGAATTTTCGAAATCACTTATGATTGAATTTATGCGGTCTAATTACTACGATTCAGCCGTAGCGCAGTATATACACCCAAAAAAAGAATTTAAAGTAAAACTGCGGGAGCGCGACAAATATCTGTTTTTTGATGAGGTGGAATCTGATCTGAATAAGCTCGACAAGATCATCGACGATCTTGAACCCGAAATGCGCCTGCCGGTTTTAATTAAAAAATACATCAAGCAAAACGCGAAAGTCGTGTCATTTAATGTAGATCCGAACTTCAATGATGCGATCGATGGCCTGATGTACATCCGAATCAGTGAACTTCCGGAAAGCACAATCAAGCCTGTACTTGAAGAAATGAGTGAGCAAATTCAGAAAGAAGAAAATATTGCCGCTGAGAATCAGTAATTTTCGCGGTTTTTGGCAAAATATTCAAAAATGATTTGGAGGAGAAAGAGAAAGATGCTATTTTTGCACCACTCAATAACCAAAAGGTTTCTTAGCTCAGTTGGTAGAGCAATGGATTGAAAATCCATGTGTCCCTGGTTCGATTCCTGGAGAAACCACTTTTAAGATTTGATAAGGCGTTTAGTTTTCTAAGCGCTTTTTTTATTGTAGCAAAATTTCCCGGGATTAACACCGAAAGGTCTATAATTCAAAATCTAAAATCTAAAATTTTTTCGTCAACTGTCAACTGTCAACTGTCAACTCTCCACCGTCAACTGCCCACCGCGGAGCCCGCTAGATCCGCTCCAGTTCATCACCTGATATCTGCGTTTTAAAACTTCCGTAGTTTACCGAGACCTTTCCGTTTTTCTCAATTTTTTCAATTGTACCAACACTTGTGGAGCCGGGAATCCGCACGCGCTGGCCGACTTTCATCCAAACCGCACGCTCTTTTTGGCGTTTGCTTTCCAGTTTTCCGTGCGTCTCTACAATTTTTTCCTGAACATCAACTTTCTTTAGTTGCTGCGTAATCTTACGTTTTACGATCTGCAGGCGTTTATTTTCATCTTTATCGGCGCCGAGTTTCCGGAATTTTTCCTGTTCCAGGATCTTCACAAAATCACCTACCACAAGTTTTCTGGATTTTCCCTTAATGTAAGAATCTATAAAACCTTCAATCTTATTTCCAAACTGGAGTTTCCGGTGTTCATCTTCGTAGAGTTTCTGGAAATTAAAAAGTTTTTGCTGAAGCTGCTCATTCAGTTTTTCCAGATTGTCTTTTTTGTTTTGGGTAGAATCTCTTTTTTCGGTGAGGTCGGTTTTGAGTTTTTCAACTTCAAATTTTTCCTGCTGCAGTTTCACGATCGTTTTATCGAGATTCAGCAGGTCATGTTCCACTTTCTTTTTGGCGGAATTAATGATGAATTGTGGGATCTTATTTTTTTCAGCAACCTCAAAGGTGAACGAACTTCCGGCCTGGCCAACCTCTAGTTTATAGAGTGGCTCCAGCGAATGCTCATCAAAAAGCATAGCGGCGTTCTGCGCATTGGGCAGCTGTTCGACCACAATTTTAATATTGGTGTAATGCGTGGTAATGATGGCGAAACTTTTTTTATCGTAAAAAAATTCCAGAAAAGCTTCCGCCAGCGCGCCGCCCAGTTCAGGATCCGATCCCGTACCGAATTCATCAATAAGCAACAGTGTTTCTGCATCGGCCTCGCGGATGATCTTCGACATTTTCTTTAACCGCGATGAATAGGTCGAAAGTTGATTCTCAATCGATTGGTTGTCGCCGATATCCGTCATGATTTTACCAAAGAAAAACATTTCCGATTTCGGGTGTACAGGCACCAGGAGGCCGCTCTGCAACATCAGCTGCAAAAGCCCGACAGTTTTCAGCGTGATGGATTTTCCGCCGGCGTTTGGACCGGAAATGCAGATGATCCGGTTGTGTTCGGTAAAAGTGAGGGACTGCGGAAATATCTTTTTTTTCTCAGCCTGATTCCTCAGCCAAAGCAGCGGGTGATACGCCTGAACCAGGCGCATGGTTTTATGTGCGTTGATTTTTGGCAGAACGCCATGGATCTTTTCGGCAAATTTTGCTTTGGCACGGGTAAGGTCGAGTCCGAAAATATAGTTCTGATAAGCTGAAAGTTCAGTGTGAAATTCAGCGATTTCCGCGGTGAGTTTCCGCAGGATTTTATCGACTTCTTTTTTTTCCTCTTCTATATCTTCGCGCAGTTTGAACTGATGCTTAACTACGGATTCAGGTTGTACATAAGTGATGGAGCCGGTTTTTGAAACGCCTAAAACCCTGCCCGGCACGCGCTTTTTATAGGCAGACTTTACGGCCAGAACCCTTTGGTCATCCATTATACTTTCACGGATGTCATCCAGAAAATCTGTGGAGGAAAGTGCGGTGAGTGTTCTGTTGAAATTTTCCTGAATGGCTTTTCGGGCATGCGAGATGTCTTGTCTTAAGGTTTTCAATATGGGTGACGCATCGCTTTTAACTTCACCAAACCGGTTCAGGACTCGGTCGATCCTGTCGATAATTTCCTTTCGGAAATCCAGATCTTTCACATCATTGTTTAGGTTTAGAAAAAGATCTTCAAACTGGGGATAAAATTTCTGCAGCCGCCCGATCTGTTCTGTAAGGCTTTTGATCCGCACGAAAGCGCGATTATCTAACCTGAAATTCTCAATGAGCATCAGGTTTAACTCCTGGTCAATATCCTCGTATTCATTAAAAGGGATCGCATTATCACTTTCGAAACTTGAGAGGAACTCAGCCACTTTTTTCAGGGAAAGTTTAGCTTCTTCGCGTGGCATTGGCCGCAGCTCAGCAATTTTTTGCGCAGTTTTTGGGGAATAGGCAAAGGGTGAGATTTCCGCAAGAAGTTCCGGAAATTCAAGTTCATTTAGTTCATCTTTATTTATATGCACATGCAAATTTAATTATTTAGTTCAACAGTTACAAAGTTCAGTGCTTGAGGAGCAAATTAACCGCTATCCTGTGGAAACACCCGAAAATTCCTGCTTCAAAGCAGATCTGGCCATTGAAATCTGATCATAAAACCATATTTTTGAACGAAATGGATTCGTAACTTAAATCAAAAATTCAAAATTTAAAATTCTCATTTCCAAAATCTCCATCAGTATGACCTGGGACGAAGTTCTTTCACCTTTCAAAGACACAGCTTTCTACAAAAATATTATTGAAAAAGTCCGCTGCGAATATGCTGAAAATATCTGCTTTCCGCCCGAGCATCAGATTTTCCGTAGTTTGGATCTTACTCCTTTTGATAAGGTAAAAGTTGTAATCATTGGGCAGGATCCGTATCACAATGCAGGTCAGGCCAACGGTCTATGCTTTTCTGTGTCGGAGTCGGTTGCGGCGCCGCCTTCGCTCAAGAATATTTTCAAAGAGTTAAAGGACGATACCGGAATTATCCGCACCAGGCATGAGCTTGATGACTGGGCAAAACAGGGCGTTTTACTGTTAAATTCAACACTTACGGTTCGTGCGCACGAACCCAATTCTCACAAAGATCTCGGTTGGGAAGGGTTTACAGATTTCATCATCAAGGAAGTGTCAGAAAAAAAGGAAGATGTAGTTTTTGTGCTCTGGGGTGCATTTGCGCAAAAAAAAGCCCCGCTTATTGACGGGACCAAACATTTTATATTAAAGGCTGCACATCCTTCTCCTTTTTCGGTCTATCGTGGTTTCTACGGCAGCAAGCCTTTCTCGAGTATCAATGATTTTTTAAAGTCAAAAAACAGAGCGCCTATTTCGTGGTAGTTCCGCCGCGTTCGGTAGTTGAAGTCCCCGCGCCCTCTTTCTGAATTTTAATTCCAATTTGGTAATTGCCTTTAAGTGAACTGTAACCTTTGGCTGCGGTAGTTTCCGGCGCTACATTCACGAGCGAGATCTGGTAACCGTTGAATTGTTCAGCTTTGCTGTAGCCGCGGTTTGCATCGCTCACAGTGCTTAGTTTTACGGTGACCGGCCGCGTGGCAAGACCTATAAGTTCGACTTCTGCCGTGGCAACTCCTGCCCAGACGCAATTTACATCTTTGGGGCAGCGGCTGTCCTCAATCATTTTTTTAAAGGTGACATTCATTTCATATGCCTTCAGGAATTTATTCTCGCCCTCCTTTAAATAGACAACTCCGGCCTGAGCGGATGCAGCACTCGCTTTTTCTTCTTCTGCAATTCTCACTGCTTCTTTATCGGGCGGCAATCCTGTGGACATTTCCGGCTCGGTTGATTTTGAAGGTTTAATGGGCGTGGATTTTGGCGTTGTTTTAATTTCGGTTTTTTCACTGCTGCTCTGCGTGTTGACTGCCTGATTCTGGCAGGTTGCAAGTGTGAGCATACTTATAGTGGAAAGGATCAGTCTGTGTATCATAAGTTTAACTTTTAAAGATATCGAAAAGAACAACCAAAAACATTGCCAAAGCCACGATGAAATTAAATCCCGTACCGTACAAAAAGCCAATCAGTGCTCCTTTGGTTGAGTTCCAGGCTTTCTTTTTATCTGAAGCATCGTGCAGAAGCTCGCCCAGAAAAACACCCAGAAACATACCGATCAAAAAACCAAACGGAAGCGGAATAAATAACATACCTGCGATTGTTCCTACGACAGACCCCACACTTCCCCAGCGCGTGCCGCCATATTTGCGGTTGGTACGTGCCGGGATTACGTAATTGAGTATGGTAGAAATAATAGTGAGCGCAATAAAAATATAGATGTAAATCATCGGCAAAGGCGCATCGGTACCGAACTTGTAAATCAGCAAACCGGCCAGGCTCAGCAGCAGTCCGGGAAGTACAGGCAGAAATGTACCGGCCATCCCAAGAATTAATAATATGACACAAACCAGGATTATCAGTGAACTCTCCATGAATGGTAAATTTTGTTAAAAGTAGTTATAAATCGGGGAAAGACAAACAATATTCTTAATTTTGCAGGGATGAAAAAGGAATTTATAGATACCAAAGATTTTCTGCAGACACTGAGTGATACCATTCACTTTTTTGTCAAAGATCATTTCCCCGACAGTTGGGTTTTGTTCTTTCAGATCCTTTTCAAATTCCTTTTTCTTATTGCGCTGATCTATCTTGTAGATTTTCTTATTGCGCTTCTGATTAACACTGTTTTCAGAGTTTTCTTCGACAATAAAAAATATCCGGTACTTAAATCGATTTATCAGTCGCGGATTACGAATTCCCTTGCCCACCTGATCGCTTTACTGGTCGGAAGCTTTGCGCTGTTCTCGATTTTTTACCGACACCCGAAAAGTTTTATCTTCCTTGAAAGGATGGTGAGTCTGGTAATCGTATTGGTGGTAGCCGGCATGCTTTACCGTGGACTTACAGCCTTGCGGAACTATTTCGTACTGAAGCAGGATTATTACAAAATTATCGCACTAAATGCTGTTTCCCAGACCGTGAAGATTTTCGGGATTTTTGTTTCTTCAGTCATTGCGATCTGTGTTATCTTCGGCATCAGCGGTTCGGCAATTGTGGGGAGTTTGGGAGCGATCACCGCAGTGCTGGTATTGGTTTTCCGCGATACGATCCTGGGCTTTGTGACCGGGATTCACGTAGCAACCTCAAAAAATCTTAAGGTAGGCGATTGGATCGGCATCCCGAAATATAATCTGGAAGGTACGATTGAAGATCTGAATCTGTTAACAACAAAGATCCAGAATTTCGATAAAACGATTTCTACGATTCCCACTTACGACCTGTTGACAACCGAGATCAGGAATCTGCAGGTGATGTCCGAAAGTAATACCCGCCGAATTAAACGTGCTATAATCTTTAATATTAACTCTTTTAAATTTTTAAATCTTGATGAGGTGAACCGCCTCTCCAAGATTAATTTAATTAAAGGTTATCTTACCGAAAAGAAAGAAGAGATCGTAAAAGAAAGAGAAACGCTGGAGAATGCAGATCTGGTGATCAATGGCCGGCAGCTGACCAATATTGGCGTTTTCCGTGAGTATGCCTTTAATTACTTAAAGAACAGTGAGCATATAGATCAAAAAGGAACTATTATGGTTCGCCAGCTCGAGAATACGCCGCACGGCATGCCGCTGGAGATTTACTGCTTTACAAACGATTCTGCCTGGGAAAAATATGAGGCGATCCTGGCAGATATCTTCGATCACCTTTTAGTGGCTTCCAAGGACTTCGATCTGGAAATCATACAGTTTACAAAATTTTAAAAAATGACGAAACTCAGTGTCAATATCAACAAAATTGCAACCCTTCGAAATGCGCGGGGCGGCGATCTGCCGAGCGTAACTGAAACAGCAGTAAAACTTCAGGAGTTTGGTGCGCAGGGAATTACAATTCATCCGAGACCTGACCAGCGGCACATCACGCGGAAAGATGTTTATGACCTGAAACCGCTTGTTCACACCGAATTCAATATTGAGGGCAATCCGCACCGTCCTTTCATCGATATGGTTCTGGAGATAAAACCGGACCAGGTTACCTTAGTTCCCGATGCCGAAGATGCGATCACTTCAAATGCCGGCTGGGACTGCGAAAAAAATCTTGGCTTTTTGCAGAATGTGATTTCTGAATTTAAAAACGCCGGTATCCGAACATCGGTTTTTCTGGATCCAAATCCGGCAATGGTGAAATTTGCAAAAGAAACCGGCACCGACCGCATTGAATTATATACTGAAGCTTACGCTGCAAATTATGCGGCAAATAAGAAAGACGCGATAAAAATGTATATTGAAGCGGCAGTAGAAGCCGATAAATACGGACTTGGCATTAATGCCGGTCATGACCTGAGCCTTGAAAACCTAAAATATTTTTCCGATAATATCCCGAATCTTCTTGAAGTTTCAATTGGTCATGCCCTGATCTCGGAGGCGTTGTACATGGGCCTGGAAAATACGGTTCAGGCATATCTGAAGCGGCTGGCAAAATGGTAAATCGAGGTTCTTCACAATTAATAATTATCTTTGAAATTCTTTTTTAAAACTTTCATGATGAAGTTTTATTAACATTATTTAAATTTTAGCTTTTGGAAACGCAGCATATTTTACATTCAAAGATTTATGGCGGGGAAAAACCGGGAATGCCCTTGCTTGTATTTCACGGGCTTTTTGGAATGCTCGATAACTGGGGAAGTTTCGGCAAGGAGATGGGCGAGCTTTTTCCCGTTCACCTTATTGATCTGCGAAACCATGGCAAGAGTTTTCACTCTTCGGAAATGTCGCACGATGATCTTGCGCAGGACATTCTGCACTATATGGAGTTCCACAATTTATCGCAGGCAAATTTGCTCGGTCATTCGCTTGGCGGAAAGGCCGTAATGCAGTTTGCATTAACTTATCCTTCAAAAGTGCATCAGTTAATTGTCGTTGATATCTCACCAAAATCATATCCACCGCATCATCAGGGAATTCTGAAGGCGCTCCAAAGTGTAGATTTTAATACAGTGACTTCCAGACAGGAAGCGGAGGATGTCCTTTCGCACTACATTCCCGAGAAATCGGTAATTCAGTTTTTGACTAAAAGCCTTTATTGGACCGATGATAAAAAACTTGCCTGGCGGTTTAACCTGGACACACTTGCGGCAAAGTATCATGAGTTTGTATCAAATGCAGTTAAATTTGGTGTTTTCAATGGGAAAACTTTATTTATTGCCGGGGCAAAATCCCAGTATATTTTACCGCAGGATGAATATCAGATAAAACAGCAGTTTCCGAACTCTTCGATCGTGACTGTGAAAAATGCCGGACACTGGGTACAGGCAGAAAATCCAAAGGATTTCAGCGAAGCGGTAAGAAATTTCCTTTCCGAAGACGAAGCTTAATTTGGCAATTTGTACCCGATATTTTATTTAAAATTATAAATGGTTTTAGTTACAGGCGCTACAGGAATCCTCGGAAGAGTGATCGTTTTGGATCTGCTGAAGCGCGGAAAAACCGTGCGCGCCACGAAACGGAAAACCAGCAACCTTCAGGACGTTGAAAGTTCTTTCAGTTTTTACACCGACAATGCTGAGGAACTTTTCGCTCAGATAAACTGGATTGAGGTTAATTTTGATGATGTATTTTCTTTGCAGGAAGCCTTGATCGGTGTGACAGAAGTATATCACTGCGCCGCTAAAGTCAGTTTTCATCCCGATGACCGGCAGGAAATGTATCACTCCAATATAGTCGGCACGCGGAATCTGCTTTATGCCTGTGAAAATTCCACTGTGAAGAAGTTTTGTTTCATAAGCTCAATTGCGGTTTTCGATGGTGTTGATGAAACGGGCAATGTCACCGAAGATTCAGAGTTCAACCCAAAAGTCCCACACTCTTCCTATGCCAAATCCAAACATTTTGCAGAAATGGAAGTTTGGCGCGCCTCTGCAGAAGGACTTCAAACCGTGATTGTAAATCCGGGTGTGATTTTGGGTAGCGGCAACTGGAAATCAAGCAGCGGCGAGATTTTCGAGGCTTTCGAAAAATATCCTTACGCCATGAGCGGCAGTTCAAATTACGTGGATGTACGTGACGTGGCAGAAATAGCCATTACATTGATGGAGAAAAATATGGTGGATGAAAGATTTATTCTGGTCTCAGAAAATAAAAAAATCATTGAGCTCGCCAATCAAGTCCGACAAAAACTCGGTAAATCCCAGGCCAGAGTAATTCCCAAAACTTTGCTGGAAATTGGCCGGATCATAAACTTCTTTTTCGGTTGGCTTTTTCCACAGCTGCGGCTTTTGACAAAAGTAAATGTAGAAGCCGTAACTTCCCACCACGAGGTCTCCAGCAAAAAGCTCAGAGAGCGCCTCGGTTATAAATTTATACCGGTTTCCGAAAGTATAGATTTTCATTTAAAAAACTATATCTCGCATAAAAAAGCGAACCTTTAAAATGAATATTGCAGAATTATTAAATATAAACGCCGGAAAATTTCCATTTAAATCAGCGATTGGATTCAAGAAAAAAGACCGGTGGACCGAACTCAGCTGGAAAGATTTCCGACGCATTGTTTTTAAAACAGCCAACGCGCTTCAGGCCGCCGGTGTTAAGGAAAACGACAAAGTTGCTATTTTTTCCGACAACTCCGCGGAATGGATCGTTTTCGATCTGGCAATTTTGGCATTGGGAGCAATCACGGTGCCGATCTATTCAACCAACAACCAGGAACAGGCGGCTTATATACTCCACGAATCTGAGTGCAGGCTTATACTTGTCGGGAATCAGGAGCAGTATGATTATTCCTACGGCATCTTAACTGATAGTGTTTATTTAAAGGAGATCGTTGCCGCTAAAAAATCGATCTGGATCAAAAAAGACCGCAGCCAGTATTTCAGTGATTTTATTGCTGATGGTGCGGAAGACTTTGAGATTTCAAAAAAAGAAAACGCGGATTTGGCGACGATCATATATACGTCGGGCACTACAGGCGTGCCGAAAGGCGTCATGATCACACACGGAAATTTTTACACTTCCGTAGAGGCGCATTTCGATTTCTTTAAATTTAAAAATTTTGAAAATGAAACTTCGCTCGCCTTTTTACCATTAACTCATGTATTTGAGCGCAGCTGGACTATCCTTGCACTGTATGGCGGAGCTAAGGTGTATTTCCTGGAAAATACCAAACTGATCGCGAGCGCGCTGGCGGAAAGAAAACCGACCATGATGTGCGCGGTGCCGAGGTTTTATCAGAAAATCTACGCCGGTGTACTTGAAACAGTTGAAAAAGGGTCGCCTACCAAAAAGAAAATCTTCGATTGGGCGCTTCAAATCGGCTCGCAGGTGGCTGAACTCCAACGATTGGATCAACCTGTTCCGCTGCCTTTACTTATCAAAAATAAAATTGCAGGTTCACTCGTCTTTAATAAAATCAAGAATAAAATGGGCGGCCGGCTTTGGTTCATGCCTTGTGGCGGTGCTTCCGTTTCGCCGGAAGTCACGCGCTTTTTTGATGCATTGGGAATCCACATGACCGTTGGTTATGGGCTTACCGAGACTACGGCCACGCTCACGGCCTTTCCTTTTCACCATTATGTGCACGGTTCTGCGGGTATACCCTTGGGTGACACGCAGCTGAAAATTGGTGAGAATGACGAGATTTTGGCCAAAGGAAGCGGTATTATGAAGGGATATTACAAAAAACCGCAGGAAACCGCCGAAGTTTTTACCGGCGATGGCTGGTTTAAGACCGGCGATGCCGGAAAATTTGATGATGCCGGAAATCTTTTCATCACCGACCGGATCAAAGATCTGATGAAAACCAGCAACGGAAAATATATCGCACCGCAGCCTATCGAGAACCTTCTTTCCAATGACGGTTTAATCGATCATGTGATGCTTGTGGCAGAAGGAAAACCGTATGTAACTGCGGTGATTATTCCGAATTTTGAATCGCTGCAGGCAGAACTTCCGAAGTTGAACATTACTTTTACCAACTGGACAGATATTGTAGGAATGGATAAAATACGTGACCTTTATCAGGCGAGGATCGACAGTATTCAGAAACATTTTACCGGATTTGAGAAGGTGAAAAAATTTGTGCTTTTGCCTGCAGAATTTGAAGTCGGCAGCGGAGAAATTACACCTACGCTCAAAGTGAAAAGAAAAGTCGTGCTTCAGAAATACGCCGACACTATCGACAAAATGTACAGTTCCTAAATGTGGAACAATAAAAATCACTGCTAAACCTCAAAAAAATGACCGAATTTTCCGGAAATACCTACTTTAAAATCTCATCTCAAAAGGTGGCGCAAAGCTGCCCGTCGAATATTGCTCTGATCAAATACTGGGGGAAATATGCCGGCCAGATTCCTGCAAATCCCAGCATCAGTTATACGCTAAGCAACTGCAAAACCAATACGGAACTGGAATTCATTGCAGAAGACAAGTTTTCGGTGCAGACTTTTTTAGCGGGAAAAGAAGAAGTAAAATTTGCATCAAAAATCGAAAAATATTTTAAAAGTATTGAGGAGTATCTGCCGTGGATTTTAAAAGGGAAATACATCATAAGAACTGAAAACACTTTTCCGCACAGTTCCGGCATCGCGAGTTCGGCTTCTGGGTTTGGCGCCGTAGCAAAGTGTCTTATGGCACTCGATGAAATTTTTTCGGGAAGTTTAGACTGCGATACCAAACTTAGAAAAGAGAGTTTTCTGGCGAGACTCGGCAGCGGCAGTGCATGCCGTAGTCTTTATGACGGTTTGGTGGTGTGGGGGGAAACCAGGGAGGTTGCAGGAAGTTCTGATCTCTACGCAGTACCTTATCCGGATTCGGACATTCACGATGTTTTCCGGAATTTCAATGACTGGGTGTTGCTCATTCATGAGGGCGAAAAATCCGTGAGTTCCACAGTCGGACATTCCTTAATGAATACCAATCCGTACGCAGAAAGGCGTTTTCAGGAAGCGCACGAAAATTTTTCGACATTGAAACGAATATTGAAAACGGGCGACCTTACCGCTTTTTTTCAGCTTGTAGAACACGAAGCATTAACCCTGCACGCGATGATGATGATGAGTGAGCCCGCATTTATACTGATGAAAAGCGGTACATTAAATGTCATCAACAAGATCTGGGAATTCCGAAAAGAAACCGGTCTGCCTTTATCTTTTACCCTTGATGCCGGTGCGAATGTGCATCTGCTTTTCCCGGCCAATAAACAGGAAGACAGGATAAAGGAATTTATTGTGAAAGAACTGTTACAGTTTACACAAAATAATGGCGTGGTAAAAGATGTAATGAATTTCTAAAGAAATTTTGCCGCAGTCTATTTGTTTTTTGCACTCAGCTTACTCATCTGGTGCATAATCCCTACAATAATGATTCCCACTACAGCTGCCGAGATCGAGAAGATAAACTTGGCGTTTTCCTCATGCCAGAAACCCAAATCCCATTCCATTACATAAAGATTGAAACCGATGAAGATGACGAAAAGAATGAGGAATATTTTATAGAAGAGTTGCATTTTGCTTTATTTAAAATTTAACGTAAGTCGAAAAAAGTTGTGCGAAATTCGCGGTAAACAGTTTAATTGAGATCGCAAGCAGAATTATTCCAAAAACTTTCTGAAGAACCTGAAGTGTTCCGTCGCCCAGTTTGTTTTCGAGCCAGTTCGCAGATTTCAGCACCAAATATACGAAAATTGTGTTCAGAATAATGCCGCAGATAATGTTGATGTCATGATATTCTGCGCGGAGTGAAAGGGTAGTGGTAAGAGTTCCGGCACCGGCGATCAGCGGAAAAGCAATCGGCACGATCGAGGCCGATTTCGATTCGGAATTTTTCTGGATTTCAATTCCCAAAATCATTTCTATAGCGATGATAAAAATGACAAATGCGCCGGCAATCGCAAAAGAGTTGGCATCAACTCCGATAAGTTTCAAAATTTTGTTACCTATAAAAAGAAACGCGATCATTAAAATACCTGCCACGATCGAAGCACGTTCAGCCTCGATCTTTCCGAATTTTTTTTTCAAACCTACAATAATAGGAATGGAACCGACAATATCTATGACAGCGAAAAGAACCATAGTCGCGGTTAGCGTTTCTTTTAAAGAGAACTCATCAAGCATTTTTTCTGGAATTATTAATTTCGCAAAAATATAAAAATAAATTGATTATTTTATAATTTCTGCGTAAAGCATTTCAATCGTTTTGAGAATTGTCTCGATATGTTCTTCAGTATGAAAAGGTGCGAACTTTTCAATCTGTATCTGTTCGGTTAACGACCTGTATTTCTCCAGATACTGAGTGCCGCCTTTTTCTTCGAGCCAGTTTTTGAAATCGCTTTCGCCGGCGAGTTTGTAATATCTTTTGGTGTCTTTTTTAAGCTCGTCGTACGCTGCAAAAAATTGATCGAAATCTTTATTTTCCGCAAGTTTTTTCAAATAAGCCAAGTGATCATCAAAATGCGGATCCCATTGATCGCGGATAAGTTCTTCGGTTTGTGCAACTGTAGTGACAGTTTTCACGGCAGGAACCGGTTTCAGTCTTTGCTTCCGCACTTTTTTCTGCACCAGTAAGAACATCGCAAAAACACCGGTCAGCAGTGCCAGATTTCCCAAAACAATTTTCCAGTTGATCTCGTCTTTACTTTTAATTTTAAGATTGTGTGTCTGCAAGACCGGCGTGTTCACTGTCTCGAGCACGGTATTGGTGTAGTCATTCATTTTTTCCAGCGGCGATTTTCCGTCCAGGATTTCGGCGTGGGTTTTTACATTGAGCATTACTGATTTCTCACCAAGGTCCACGTATTTTTTTGTATTGGGATCGAAGAATGAAAACGGTTCAAATGCGATCGAAATAAGTCCGGGTTTTTTAGGTATCACCACATAATCGGCGATGATCTCACCCGCCAGCCCGGTTTCTTTGGCCGTGGTTTTGGTGGAGATCTGCGGCGGAAAAAAAGTGTAATTTTCGGATTGTTTTAGAGTCGGGATCTGCATCGTACCGAAGTTTCCTGTACCGTTGAGTCGCAGACTTATATTCACAGGTTTTTCTACCTCCGGTATCTCTGTCGCATTGGTGTGGGTGACCGTAGCATTGAATTTTCCTACTGCATTTTTGAAATCCAGCGGCATTCCGGCCGGAAGTTTTTTTACATTCAGTTTTATACGGTTAGAAGAAATTCGGTTTTCTTTCGATGCATTTAAATATTTTGCAATTACAGGACTTATTTCGATATTTCCGGCTTCCGAAGGAAAAATCATGAAGGCAGCGATCACCTGCGAAGCGATACCCGAAGTTGATTCAATTTCAGATTTCGCAAAACTAATCGGTTTGATCCTGATGTTTTTCTGCGTAGGATAATGAATTCCGCTCACTTTCCGGAAACTTCCGTAATTCCTGCTGTAAGCGCGCAAGACCGCAATTGCGGGTTGATTGGCGTACACTGTGCGGTCGTCAACTTCCAGATTGAGATACACATCATCATCAACCGCGGCTACCGAAGCCTTTTTTTCGTTTTCCCTTACATTGATGTCGAATGGTTCGGTTTTGTAAATCTTGCCATTTACGGTCACCAGCACAGAACCAAATTTAACCCGACCGGCCTGCTTAGGTGTAAGCACCCACTGATAGATCATCTGGTTGATGACATCGCCTTTCTTAGCGTCGACAACGATCGTGTTCTGTTCGGAAGCTGAACCTATGACTTCAAATTTGGACAGATCCGGCATCCTAAGGGGTGTTTCCTGTTCCATATTTTCACCGCTGATCTCCAGCAGCACAGTTAAGTTAAAGCGCTGGTTCACTTTGGGATCCTTCACTTCAGACACGGCCAAAGTGACCTGCCCGTAACTGAGAACAGATAAGAAAAGAAATGTTATATAAGAAATAGATTTTTTCATCACCAATCCTTTTCGTTGCTTTGCGGCATCGAGTAGGAGTTTTTGTTCAGGATCCGTTTTGCGGTTTCCCGTTCTTTATTTTCAATCCGGTTCATCAGGGAGTTTTCCAGATCCTTCGGCATTTTGCCGGCATTGTCATTTTTATTTTCATTGGGATCGTTTCCCTGGCCTTCGCCTTTATCTTTCTTGCCGCTGCCTCCCTGCGTATCCGGCGTGTTTCCTTTGTCCTGGCCTTTGTTCTGATCTTTATTTTTATCATCGCCACCGCCACCGGACTGATCTTTGTCGTTTTTTTTCTGATCCTTTTCTTTTTCTTTCAGCATGGCAATTTCATAATTCTTCCGAATATTCTCATTGTATGGATCCTGCTTCAATGCTTTTTTGTAAAGGTCCGCCGCTTTTTTAGAGTCATTAAGCTGCATGTTTGCGTTGCCTAAATTGTAAAGCGCGGCAGCTTTGTCCTGAAGTGTTGCAGCACGTTCACCGGCTTTCTCATATTCGGCTTTCGCTTCCTCATAAAGCTTTCTTTTATAAAGAGCGTTCCCCAAATTGTAATGCGCAGTGAAATCTTTATCATTGCGTTTTACAGCTTCGGTGTATTTGGAAGCGGAGGTTTCGTAATTTTTTTTGTTGAATTCTTTGTTACCTTCAAAAACAAGGGTATTGTAATTTTCCTGGGCCGATAAAAACAGTCCCGCCATAAGCACAAGAAACACCGAAAAAATTGATTTGCAGTTCATTGCCACAAAATTATTCCTTTTATTGTTAAGGTTTTTGTCAAAAATTGTTAAAGTTGGGTTAAAGTCCGATTAATACGCTAGATATTAAAGTCTTTCTTCGGATTGAGGAGAAAGATAAGAAGAAAAAATAAAATGGAAACCCCAAGAAACCAGGCATAATAATGAATGGCGTTCTGCGATTTCACGTACGTTTCCGAAGATGATCTGTTATTTTGGAGATCATCTATGATCTGGGCGGTAGCGCTCTCCAGATTGTTGCCGTCTACATAGGAGCCGCCGGTTTCAGCGGCCATCTCTTGCAGTGCGTTCACTTCTCTTTTGGAGATCACGGTCTGGCCATTGACATCGGTTTTGTAACCCATCAACTGACCGAACACATACTCAGGAATAGGTGCGCCTTCTTCTGTTCCAATTCCTACGGAAAGTATGCTGATGCCTTCTTTCCGGGCTAATTTCATGGCAGGTTTCGCATTGGATTCGTTATCCTCGCCGTCACTCAGTATGATGACTTTTCGCGCGCCTTTCGGAATATTCCTGAATTTATCAACCACAGTTTTCATCCCTGCCAGAAAATCCGTTCCCTGAATTTTTACAATATTTGTTTCAACCGCTCCGATATACGTTTCTACAGCAGTAAGGTCTGTTGTTAAAGGCATTATCGAAGAAGCTTCGCCGGCAAAAACTACAATTCCCACTTTGTCGTTTTTCATTTTCGCCATGGTGTTGATGATGATGTTTTTGGCCTCATCCAAACGGTTGGGTTCAACATCCTGGGCATTCATGGAATTGGAAACATCGAGCAGAAAAATGACGTTGTTCATTTTCTGTTTTGTCTTTATTTCTTCGTTGCCGCTGAGCAGATCGACAATGGAAAGAATCAGAAACAAAGTAGCTAAAAGATAAAGCAGTGGAAAGATCCCGGAGAAGCGCGATGTTTTCTCGAAAAGATTTTCCTGAAAACGGGCTTCTGCGAAAGCATTTTTCCTGCGGCTTTTCCAGCGCAGATAATTCACAATAAGAAATCCAAGCAGCGGCAAAAGCAGCAGCAGTAAGAGATACCAATAATTTCCTAAATACCAGTTCATTTTATTTTTTCAAAAAACCGAACTTTAATCTGAGTTTCAGCTTTTATTATTAATTTCTTTTGGGGAGACAAACTACCTGAACTTCTAGCCCCGGGTGCAGTGAGCCTGCAAGGCGGAACGGAAGACGGGCTCGGTCCGCGGAGAAACTCACTTTTGGTTGCTCCTAAAAAAATACATTCTAACTTAAAAATTTATAAACGACCCAACGCAAAAGTGCATCTAAAAGCAGAATTCCCAGCGAAAACCAAAGGAACATCCGGAAATATTCCTGATAGTTGTAAAGTTTTGACACTTTGAGTTCAGATTTTTCCAGTTGGTTAATTTCGTTATAAACTTCCTCCAGACTTTCATTTGAAGTTGCACGGAAATATTTTCCGCCCGTGGTACTGGCAATTTCGCGCAGTACAGGTTCATCGATTTTCACTTCAGCTTCTGTAAATACAAGGTCGCCAAAAATATCGGTTTGTGTCGGCATGAGCGCGTAACCATTTGTGCCAATACCAATTGCATACACTTTTATACCATTTGTCTTAGCGAGTTGAGCGCCTACCTGCGGCGGCAATGCGTTCTCAATGGTATTCACGCCATCGGTCATCAAAATAATGATCTTAGACTTGGCTTTGCTGTTCCGAAGGTGACTTACAGCTACGGAAAGTCCTTCGCCAATCGCGGTTCCCGGCTGCAGTTCGAGCGGATTCAGATTTTCGAGTTCGTCAATAACCACCGTATGATCGGATGTGACCGGAACTTTGGTAAAAGCTTCGCCTGAGTATGTTACAAGTCCAATTCGGTCGCCCGGCCGCTGGCTTACAAATTTTTTGGCAATATTTTTCAGTGCGGTCAAGCGGTCAGGTTCCAGGTCTTTTGCGAGCATGCTCAGTGAAACATCTACGGAAAGCATGATGTCAATGCCTTTGCTGTCGTCTTCATTCTGAGAAATGGTGAATGTCCGCGGCCGCGCCATGGCAATGATCAGTCCGGAAAGCAGGAGGTATTTCGATATTTTCAGGAAAAACAGCACAGCGCTGATACCGCGGCTTTCCTGCATATTGTTGATCGTAGGCACCTTAATTCCTGTGCGTTCATTTTTCCGCGTATCGCGAATGATCAGGGGAAGAAAAACCAGGAACAGCAGCAAAAACCACGGACTGTAAAATTCAAAATTAAATAAATTAAATGCCATATTCTACAGGTTATACACCGCTTCTTAAAGTTTCTGCCTCCAGATCTTTTGCGGAGCGTTTCACGAAATTCTTAATTCCATTAAAATCGTTCTGCATGTCCGCTTCGCCGGGGAAAGTTTTTGCAAATTTCACCAGGTCGCCACGAAGGAAAATATCCGAAAGTAACTGCTCATTTTCCGGGGAGACGGAATTTGTTTCCTTCAAGACCCCGATCAGGTCATCGGTCAGCAGTACATCTGCCGGAATCCTGTATTGTTTGGTCAGGAAATTTCGGGAAATGTCCAGAAGCTCTACATAGAAAGCGCGGTAATTTCCGGTTTCGATGAATTTTTTCTTCTTTAGGTTTTCAAGATCTTTCAGCGTTTGGTTTGTCATGACTACGGGCGAACTTTTTCTGCGTTTGCCATATTTAATGAGCTGATAAATGATAAATATGAGCGCAAGTACGATCAGGGCGCCTAAAATATACCATTTATATAACTGCCAGTAATCCTGAAGAACAAGTTTGACTTCTTTATTCTTCATGATATCGTTGATCTGATCACCTTTTTGAGCGGTGTTCACGACTTCAACTTCGTAAGGGATGGTGTGGTAAAGCTTTCCGCCGATGCGGAAGTCCAACGCGGGAATGGTGAATTTACCTTCTTCGAAAACGGCAAACTCAATGATCCTGGTGTAACTGTCAGCCTGTTTATCGATGCTGTCTTTTATTTCCTCAAAATGAAAAGGCAGCAGTTCATTCTTGGGGGCCGAAACTACATCTTTGCCCTGCAGATCGGAAATTGAGATCCTGAAGGTTCCAACTTCGCCCAGAGCCAGGGTTTCCTTGTCGAGCCTGCTGCCCAGGACTTGTGGGAAGGCCGCGGAACAGCTGAGAATGAAAACGAGTAATAATATTTTTTTCAAAACTAATGACATTTATTAAAGGAGGGAAAATCGGCGGATATTTCAATATCCCTTCCAGTCTTATTTTTTAAAATACCGGTAAAGTACTTTAGAATAATCTTCGCCGGTATTTATATTAATGAGTGTTCCGGCGGAACTGGCGAAGTCTTCCTCAAGGTTTTTCACTTTCTGTTTCTGTTTTTCGGCAAACTCATAGCGCCATCTTGCATTGGAGGTATTTACATAAATCTGTTTCCCGGTTTCAGCATCCTGAAAAAGAGCATAACCGATATCAGGAATCTCATTGTCTTTTTCATCGTAAATCCGCATGCCGAGGATCTGATGTTTCTGCGAGGCTACGCGCAGGATTTTCAGGTCATAAGAATCCTCAAAATCTGAGAATAAAAATATGAAGGATCTTTTTTTGAAAATACCCATCATGTACTGCAAAGCCGCATCAAATTTAGAAGGTGCAGGAACATATTCTGCCGACAGAATTGTGCTGATAATAGCCAGAATATGTTTGCGCCCTTTTTGCGGCGGAATGACTTTGTACACTTTGTCAGCAAACAAAATGAGGCCAACCTTATCGTTATTGCCGGCGGCGGAAAAACCCAGACTTGCGGCGATCTCGGCCACGAACTCGCGTTTGAGCTGTGTTTTGGTGCCATAATCCATTGAAGCAGAAATGTCTACCAGCAGCATGATGATGAGTTCGCGCTCTTCTTCCATCACCTTTACAAAAGGTTCGCGGAAACGCGCTGTTTTATTCCAGTCGATGCGGCGGATCTCGTCACCAAACTGGTAGGGGCGCACTTCGGAAAAAGTCATTCCCTGACCTTTGAAGGCACTGTGATACTGACCCATCAAAGTAGCTTCCGACTTCCTTTTTGTGCGGATTTCGATCTGCTTTACTTTTTTAATGATGTCTTTTATCTGCACTGAAATTATTTTGGATTTTGATTTCTGGATTTTAAATGATCGATCTGAATTGATTTAAAATTTAAAATTTAGAATTTACGATTTAGAATTTTTTAAGGAGCTTGAACTTTCGCTAAAATTTTATCAACAATTTGATCAGCAGTTATTTCTTCGGCCTCCGCCTCGAAACTTAATCCGATCCTGTGTCGCAGCACGTCTTTGGCAATTTCTTTTACATCTTCCGGTATTACAAAAGCGCGGTTTTTCAGAAATGCCATTGCCCGGGCAGCGATCGCAAGATTGATTGACGCCCGGGGTGATGCTCCAAAACTGATCAGATTTTTTAATTCCGGCAGGCCGTATTTCTCGGGAAAACGCGTAGCAAAAACCATATCCAGGATATATTTCTCAATCTTCTCGTCGAGGTAGATCTTGTTTACAAGTTCCTTGGCTTCTACAACATTCTGCAGGGAAATGACCGGCCGTATTTCCGGCATATGCGATGTGGCAATCATCTGCATGATTTTTCTTTCGTCTTCAAAATCAGGATAAGTGATGTTGCATTTCAGCATAAAACGGTCGCTTTGCGCTTCGGGTAAAAGGTAGGTTCCTTCCTGATCGATCGGATTCTGTGTAGCCAGGACCAGAAAAGGTTTGGGCAGCGCCATAGTTTCATCGCCAATAGTTACCTGTTTTTCCTGCATTGCTTCGAGCAGCGCCGACTGTACCTTGGAAGGAGCACGGTTGATCTCATCAGCAAGTACAAAATTGGCAAATACGGGACCGCGTTTTATGGAAAAATCATTTTCCTTGATGCTGTAGATCATGGTTCCAACTACGTCGGCAGGCAAAAGGTCGGGTGTAAACTGAATTCGCGAATATTCACCTTCCACAGCGTCGGCCAGGGTTTTGATCGCCAGGGTTTTGGCAAGACCGGGAACACCTTCCAACAAAACATGGCCGTTGCCCAGCAAACCGATAAGTAAGCGGTCTACCATATATTCCTGGCCAATGATTGCTTTGTTGATTTCCTGTTTCAGTAGTGTGAAAAAGTAATTCTGTTCCCGTACTTTTTCGGTGAGTTGTCTGATATCTTCCGCCTGATGTAATTCTGACATTATTAATAAAGAGTTTAAGGTGTAAAGTTCCAATAAATACGCTGACCAGTCAACACAATTAATGCCAAGGATGCGTTAAAGTTTGTTAAAAGGATTTTGCCTAAAAGCTATCAGAAGTAGGTTGAGCATCAAAGTGGGTGTGTTTAGCTGGACGAAATCTTTGTTTTCTTACTTTTCAGGTAAGCTGTTTTAAAGCCCTTTGTATTCTCTTTTATTAAAGGTGTTCAGTCCAAATTAACTTTAGAAAAGAAAAAGCCGGAGCACAGAAACATTGTGATTGTTGCTGAATAACCGCGCAGCGGGTTAATTGAGTTCTACATTATTGTCTTTTTCAGTTAATTAACCTAATTTTGACCCATTAAAACCAGTATAAATGAATTATCATTTTCAGGCACACCGCCAGGTTCGCAGAAATTTGCTCGAAATTTTACAGGATACTTCGGCGCAGGATCTTATGCTGATCCCCGACGGTTTCAATAACAATATTTACTGGAATATTGCGCACACCGTGGCCACACAGCAACTGCTCCATTATTACCTCAGCGGAAATCCTTTCCGGATTGATAAGTACTGGATCGAAACTTATAAAAAAGGAACTTTGCCAAACCTGAATGTACAGCAGTCTGAAGTCGATGATCTCGCTTTCCTGCTTACAGAAACATCAAAGATCCTCATGAAGGATTACGATGCTGATTTTTTTTCAGACTATACGCCGTATACTACGAGTTTCGGACTGGATCTGAAAAACATTCAGGACGCCATTATTTTCAACAACATGCACGAGTCCCAACACCTGGGTTATGCGATGGCTCAAAAGCGGGCATTGATAGGAGAGGAATTTTAAGTCCTTCCGAATTTTAATATGATGAAAGTTTCATCAAAAAAATTACAAGAATTAAATGAAAGACGATTTTATATTTGGTTTACGTCCCGTTATGGAGGCGCTGGAAGCAGGAAAAACCATCGACAAGATATTTTTGCAGAATGCGCTGCAGGGCGAGATTTATCATGAACTGAAGAACCTGTTGGCCAAGCATAAGATCCGCGCGAATTATGTTCCGGTAGAGAAGCTTAACCGCTTCACGCGTAAAAACCACCAGGGCGTTGTCGCTTTTATTTCCGATGTTCCTTTCGAAAGCATCGAAGATGTTCTGCCCCAACTTTTTGAAGAAGGAAAAACGCCTTTTCTTTTAATTCTGGACAGGTTAACAGATGTAAGAAATTTTGGCGCGATATGCAGGACCGCAGAATGTGTAGGCGTGCACGCCGTGATTTTGCCGGAAAAGGGAGCCGCACCCATTAATTCTGACGCGATAAAAACATCTGCCGGCGCAATTTACAATCTGAAGATCTGCAAAGAAAAAAATCTTGCGCATACGGTGGATTTCCTTCAGCAGTCGGGGCTTCAGATCTTTGCCGCCTCCGAAAAGGCGCAAAAACTTATTTATGATGTTGATTTTACACAACCCTGCGCTTTGGTGATGGGTAATGAAGAAACGGGAATCTCGAAAGAAGTTTTGCATCACTCCGACGAAAAGATCAAACTGCCGATAGAGGGCAAAACACAATCGCTTAATGTGTCTGTGGCCTGTGGTGCAATACTTTATGAAGCTTTGCGACAAAAACTGCACGGCGTTTCTTAAATCGATATTAAATACTTCTGCAATTATTCTAAACTTTTATTTTTTGTGATTTTCCTTTTCCGAAAATGCCAGACCTGATTTTTTCAACTTCTGCTTTTTGAAAAAGAATTTTATATATTTATTTAAAAATTAAAGTTAATGCAGAACAAAACCATTCTGAAAGCAGATGTCCGAAACCACGTGAGAGATATTATCGCGGGGAAGATCGACAAGCTTAAGAAATTTATGGAGTTCACATCGGAAGCCAGTCGGGAGGTTAAGAAAACGCCCAAATACGATTCTATACGCGAGGAAATGCAGGAGGAAATTTACCGCATGCAGAAACAGCTTGCCTTTTTAAACAGCTTGCGGCAAAAACTCACCAAAGTCTTAAATACGCCCACCGATCATGTGCAGGTCGGTTCCGTGGTCTTTACCAATAAAGCTCGCTTTTACATTTCTGTGTCCCTGGGAGAATTTTTCTACGAGGGCGACCGCTTTTACGCCATCTCCGAAGAAAGTCCTATGGCCAAAACCATGTTTGGCAAACGACCGGGTGATTCCTTTATTCTTAATAATATCAGCCAGACAATCGAAAGCATCATGTAATCTTTTAAAAATGAAAATGGAAAAGGCCGAAGTCTTAAAAGAAATTATAGAAACACGCAAAAGTACCTTCCCAAAAAATTATGCCGGTGGTGAAATTGAAGATAGGGTTTTAGAGGAAATTTTAAATTCGGCGCAGTTTGCGCCACAACATAAGCGCACAAACCCATCGCTGTTCCGTGTTTTTCGCGGCGCAGAAAAAGATCTGCTGGGCCGGCATCTCGCGGATATCTACAAAGAAACAGTCTTACCCCAAAATTTTCTTCAAAAAAAATACCTGGATATTCCCGAAAAAATCGGCAAATCCGCGGCGATCATCACTATTTCGGTAAATTTCAGCGGTTTAGTTCCCGAATGGGAGGAGATCGCCTCTACAGCGATGGCCGTTCAAAACATGTATCTCACCTGCAATGCCAATCAAATTGGCTGCTACTGGAGTTCGCCTGGTTTGATTCAATATCTGAACCCTTTTTTAGGTCTCGGTGAAAACCAAAAATGCCTGGGCCTCTTCTATCTGGGAAATATTTGATGTAACAATCTGTGAGTGTGTTCGACTGATCCTGAAACTATTAACAAAAAATATTATGGAAACTTACGGATACAACAGCCCAAACACAGGTCCAAATCCTGTTTCAAACAATACATACAAATCCGAAAAAAAGCTTGCAGCTGGCTTATTGGGAATTCTGCTCGGAGCCTTTGGTGCAAACAAGTTTTTCCTGGGGTATATAACTGAAGGAATTATTCAGATCGTACTGAATATTGTCACTTGCGGCATCGCAACTGTAGTACCACTGATCGAAGGCATCATTTACCTCACCATGAGCGACGAACAGTTTGACCGGACCTATGTGCAGAACAAAAAATCCTGGTTTTAAATGTCCTGTAAGTCGGTCTGTTAACCGTTGAGCAGTATTGCCGCTTCTTTTGCGGCGTAGGTAAAGATCATGTCTGCGCCCGCGCGCTTGATGCAGGTTAGGCTTTCGATTATCGCTTTGTCATTATCGAGCCAGCCGTTTTGGGCAGCTGCCTTCAACATGGCGTACTCTCCGCTTACGTTATAGACAGCAATTGGAAGGTCGATGGCTTCGCGAACTTTTGATACAATATCCAGATAGGGCATTCCCGGTTTGATCATGATGATATCGGCGCCTTCGGCTATGTCTTTCATCACTTCATCCATGGCTTCGCGGGAATTGTGAAAATCCATCTGATATGTTTTTTTATCCTTCGGAATTTCTACATTATCAACGGGTGCCGAATCGAGCGCATTGCGGAAAGGACCGTAAAATGAACTTGCATATTTTGCCGCGTAGCTCAGAATTCCAACATCAGTAAATCCACCTTCTTCCAGGCCGGTTCGTATGGCGGCAACCCTGCCATCCATCATATCACTTGGTGCGATGATATCTGCGCCGGCTTCGGCGTGCGACACCGACATTTTTACCAGCGCGTCATTAGTGGCATCGTTATCAATTTTTCCGTTACTGATGATTCCGTCATGGCCATAAATCGAGTAGGGATCAAGGGCTACATCAGGCATGACCACCATTCCCGGAACCGCGTCTTTAATGGCTTTGATGGTGTTTTGCATGAGACCGTTTCTGTTCCAGGATTCTGTACCAAGGTTATCCTTTAAATTTTCCGAGACTTTCATGTAGAGATTGACACCTTTTACGCCTAATGAAAAGAGTTCTTTACATTCTTTCACCGTGAGATCCATAGTCCGGCGCAGGATGCCGGGCATACTGGAAATAGCTATTTCGGTCTGCGTTCCCTCCATAACGAAAAGTGGCATGACCAGATCGCTGGTAGTTAAAACGGTTTCCTGCACCAAGGCTCTGAGAGCGGGAGTCGTACGTAATCTGCGGTTTCTGGAATATATGATCATTGTTTTGGAATAGTATTTGAATTAGGTTCTGCAAATTTAAATATACTTTATTAAAAAAGCTATTGTATATTTCTATCTAATTCTTACATTTGTAGGGATAATTATAAAATCAAATCTTTATAAGGTGAAAAAATTATTATTTTCTTTAATATTTATCGGCAGT
Source organism: Kaistella palustris DSM 21579 (assembly GCF_000422265.1). Lineage (GTDB taxonomy): Bacteria > Bacteroidota > Bacteroidia > Flavobacteriales > Weeksellaceae > Kaistella > Kaistella palustris. The sequence goes on along the minus strand of NZ_KE383812.1, from coordinate 446,901 downwards.
TTAACAGTTTTCTCGGAAAAAGTTTCCGCACAAACTGTCAGTCGGGATCAGATTTCTGCTACACAGAAGTCCGATGACGGTGTGATTATAGCCTATCCTAATCCTGCCAAGGATTTTATAATTGTAAAATCCAAAGACAACGGTTTAAAAATAAAATCAGTTACCTTTTATTCCATCCTCGGAATGCAGGTTGCGGAATACGCTGTGAATATGAATTCAGGTGAAATCCGTCTGGATAAACTCCGACCCGGCAAATACCTCATGCGCTACACGCTAAGTGACAACACGCAGAAAGTGACGCAAATCGTAAAACAACAATAACTAAAATCCCCGAGCAATCAGGGATTTTTGCTTTTATGGCTTTACGCTGAATAATAAAAGTCTAAAATATTCTGTAATTTTGTTATTATGGAAACCAGGGAAAAAATTATAGTGATCGGTGGAGGCTTTGCAGGCTTGCAATTTGCAAAAAAACTCAACGGTAAAAGAAAAAAAGTGATCGTCATCGATAAGGTGAATCACCATATGTTTCAGCCTTTATTCTATCAGGTAGCCTGCGGCAGGATTGAGCCGAGCAATATATCTTTCCCATTCCGCAAAATCTTCCAGCGCTCTCACAACATTCAGTACCGAATGTGCGAAGTGGAAAAAATAGTTCCCGAAGAAAATAAAATCATTACCTGCGATGCTGAATTTACCTACGATAAACTGGTGATCGCAACCGGCTGCCGCACCAATTTTTTTGGTAATGAACAGATGGAGCATCTTGCTTTTGGCATGAAAAATACGCAGGAAGCAATTGCAATACGGAATCACGTGCTGCTGACTTTCGAAAAACTGATCATCGAACGCCGCCGTAGCGACGACGGTAACTGGAATATTGTGATCGTGGGTAGTGGCCCCACCGGTGTAGAGCTGGCGGGCGCTTTTGCCGAGATGAAAAAATATATTCTGCCGCGCGACTATCCAAACATGAATTTTGACGATCTCAAGATAATCCTGATCAGCTCTACCGACAAGCCGCTGAGTAATATGAGCGAGCAGTCACAGGAAATGTCGGAGAAATACTTGAAGGAATTTGGCGTAGAATACCTAAAAGATGAATTTGTAACAGGCTATGATGGTGACCGCGTGGTAATGAAAAGCGGAAAGGAAATTCCCTCCAACAATGTGATCTGGGCCGCCGGCGTAACCGGAAATATTATAAGCGGCATCAAGCCCGAATATATCATCAGAAACAGATATGTAACCGACCGATATAACCGTGTAAAAGGTTATGAAAATATATTTGCCATCGGCGACATTGCCCACATGGAAACACCAAAATATCCCGACGCGCATCCACAGGTGGCTAATGTAGCAATCAATCAGGGAAAAAATCTGGCTTCTAACCTGTTGAAAAAATCTCCCGCAGACTGGAAAGAATACGAATATATAGACCGCGGAAGTCTGGCGACCATTGGGAAACACCGCGCGGTAGTCGATTTGCCCAACTTTAAATTTCAGGGAGTAATAGCCTGGTATTTTTGGATGTTTCTTCACTTGATGCTGATACTTTCTGTCCGAAATAAAATTGCAATTTTCTTCAACTGGATGTGGAGTTACATTAATAAAGATTCCTCACTGCGCCTCATCATTATTCCGAACAATAAGAATAATACCGAGCAATGAGAATAGACATAATTAGTGTACTGCCGGAACTTATGGCGAGCCCGTTCCAGACATCTATTTTAAAAAGAGCCGTAGACAAAGGCGTTGCCGAAGTTCATTTTCATCAGCTCAGAGACTTTGGTCTCGGGAAACACCGTCAGGTCGATGATGAACCGTATGGTGGCGGTGCGGGTATGGTCATGATGGTCGAGCCTATAGACAAGTGCATTTCGGAGTTAAAAACCCAGCGGACCTACGATGAAGTAATTTACTTAACACCCGACGGACAGACACTGAATCAAAAGATCGCGAATACACTTTCACTAAAGAAAAATCTGATCTTCCTGTGTGGTCATTATAAAGGAATTGACCAGCGGCTCCGCGAACTGCATATTACCAAAGAAATATCCATTGGCGATTATGTGTTGACAGGTGGTGAACTGGCGGCTTGCGTCCTGGCAGATGCGGTAATCAGGCTATTACCAGGCGTTTTAAATGATGAGCAGAGCGCACTTACAGACAGTTTTCAGGATGATTTACTTTCGCCGCCGATCTATACGAGACCTGCGACTTACCGGGGTTTAAGTGTTCCTGAAATTTTACTCAGCGGCAATTCAAAGAAAATTGAAGACTGGCTTCATGAGCAAGCCGTAAAAATTACTGCAGAAAAGAGACCTGATATGCTGCAATAGTATGGTTTATCAGGGATTATTTTCCTAATTTTACCGTTGCTAAAAAGGAAAGTCTCAATTGATGCCATACTCAGATTCCAAGGAACTTATTTCCTTTTATAATGTAGAGAATTTATTCTCACCGGATCCTCCGCCGGTACATAGATTGGATCCCACCAACTCGGGATTACGGAACTGGGATCAAAAAAGATACGACAATAAGCTTTTCAAGATTGCGCATGTTTTTGGCTTAATACAGGAAAAACACGGCGTACTTCCCATGCTCATCGGCCTTTCCGAGATACAGGGCCAGAAACCCCTTGATGAACTGGCGGCGATGGCGCCTTTCGATTCAAATTATGGTGTTGTACACTACGATTCGCTCGACGAGCGTGGTATTGATGTGGCCCTGCTGTATGATAAAGCCAAACTTCAGCTCCTTTCTTCGGAGCCACTTACTTACTTCTTCGAAATAGCCGACAATAATCCGGCAAACTACGATACCACCAGAGATATCCTGCACTGCAGATTGCAGTATGAAGGCAGGATTCTGAATGTATTCGTGCTTCATCTGCCTTCAAAAAGAGAAGATGATGTGAACCTGCCGAAACGGCAATATATGCTCCGGGAATTGCGTAAAACTGTTTTACAGCTTACTTCCGGTCAAAATGAAGCCGTAGTGATATGCGGTGATTTTAACGAAAACCCTGATGAAAATTATATAAAAGATTTGCGTTACGATGATGAAAAAAATGAATTTTTAAAAAACCCTTTCTACGATCTTTTCGAAAGCAGGAATTTCTCCACCTTCCATCGGGAAGATGGCTTGCTTTTTGACCAGGTGGTGCTGTCCAATAACTTCTTTAATTCAGATTTTCCGCTGCAGTACAGAGCTGCAGAAGTTTTTAACCCACCGCAGCTCGCGAGTTGGGACCGGAAATTTGAGGGCCGTCCGTTCCGTACATATGCCGGCACAAGATATTTAGGTGGATACAGTGACCATTTTCCGATTGTCGTGGAGTGGGAAAAATTAATCAGTAATTACGAATAAAATAAAATAAATGAAAAGCGCGAAAAATTCAGGTTATTATTTAGATCCTATCGATAAAGATATTATTTATATGCTAATGGATAATGCAAAGACCTCGTTGGCGCATATCTCCAAAAACGTGGGAATTTCCACTACCGCCGTACACCAGCGGATCAAAAAGCTGGAGCAGGCGGGAGTCATTGAAAATTCTATCTCTTTTTTAAATCCGCGGAAGATTGGCTACAATGTAGTTTCGTATATCGGCGTTTTTCTGGAGCAGCCCAGCCATTATCCCGAAGCAGTAAAGGCATTGCGCGATGTAAATGAAGTTGTAGAAGCACATTACACCACGGGAAACTATACTATTTTTTTGAAGGTGCTTTGCCGCGATAATGATCATCTGATGCAGATCCTGAACAAACTTCAGCATTTGAAAGGTGTTACCAGAACCGAAACTTTCATTTCCCTGGAGCAGAGCATTAACCGACAGCTAAAAGTATAACTGCCCGCCAGGCCGGTTTGCCTTATTCTGCCACATTGTAGGTTCTGCATTTGTGCAGGACAACAATTTATAAAATTTTACTCCATTCAATCAGAAATGGTTAAATTTACACTGTTAACAAATGACAGTAAATTCCGTATTATGAATAAAATATTAGAGGACAATCATTCCGTAACTGCTTCACACACAGAAGAAGTCCGAAATGAAGGTTTGCCCTATAACACACGGTATTTCGACGCGATCAACATTAACCGGAGTGCAGTGGAACGTAGGGTCGCCACACTTCCCGGCCGCCGAAGCGTGAAGAAAGAATTTCAGGCAGCCTGGCTTTTAAAGGCGGTTTCTATGATCGACCTAACCACTCTCGCAGGCGATGATACGCGCGGCAATGTGCTGCGGCTGTGCGAAAAAGCGAAAAATCCTGTGCGTGCTGATATTCTCCGTGCCTTGGGTATGCAGGACGCGCACCTTACAACAGGTGCCGTTTGCGTGTATCACAACCTGATTCCATTTGCCAAAGAAGCTTTGCGTGGAACTCACATTCCTATTGCCGCCGTTTCCACAGGATTTCCGGCCGGTAAGATTTCTCTTGAGGATAAAATTACCGAAATTAAAAAATCTGTTGCAGCAGGCGCTTCTGAGATCGATATTGTCATCTCACGCGACCTCGTTCTCGAATCCAAGTGGAAAGAACTTTATGACGAAATAAAATTATGCCGTGCAGCTTGCGGAAACGCACACATGAAAACCATTCTTGCGACCGGCGAAATTCCAACTTATACCAAAGTAGCAAAAGCCTCGTGGGTAGCCATGATGGCCGGTTCCGACTTTATAAAAACCTCCACGGGAAAAGAATCTGTAAATGCGACCTTGGCGGTAAGTCTCGTCATGATCCGCTGCATTCGGGAATATTACGAACTTACCGGCGTGAAAGTGGGCTACAAACCGGCGGGCGGAATTCAGAAAGCCAAGCAGGCGCTGGATTACCTGATGCTCATCAAAGAAGAATTGGGCAACGACTGGTTAACTCCAGACCTGTTCAGATTTGGCGCCAGTTCCCTGCTGGGCGATATAGAAAGACAGTTGGAGCATTACGTCACCGGCCGCTACAGTGCAGGTTTCAGACATCCGATGGCGTGATCCGGCAGACATTTGTAAAAATTTGGGCGCCTTTTTCCGTCTTCCACTCCCGCTTTTTTGTTCCACTGCGTTGCACAAAAAGAGCTCCGTTCAAGCCGGGGCGCAGTCGGGAAAGTTAAACAGAAAAGGGATAATTAAACAGCATATAAGGTTTTCAGAAAACTAAATATTCTGTTTCCCGAAAAATTGAAAATAACAGAATTGTGACATTTGTGTCTCTAAGCTTGCTCAAATCATCACATCAACACCTTCATTAAAATGGAAATCAAAGAAATATACGACACCATGGTTTACGGTCCCGCTCCCGAAAGTGCAGCTCCTGCTGTAGAGTTCCTGGAAAATCACAACCGAAATTTTGAACTCTTCATCGGTGGCGAATCGGTAAAACCAGCCTCGAAAAAATATATGGATTCCACCAATCCATCCAACAAAGAATTTCTCGCAAAGATTGCAGCCGCAGACGAAATGGATGTGGACCGCGCTGTAAAAGCAGCCAAAAGGGCGCTGCCGGAATGGGTGGCGATCGGCGGTTTCGAGCGGTCAAAATATCTGTATGCCATCGCGCGCCAGATCCAGAAACATTCGCGTCTTTTCGCAGTTCTGGAAACTCTGGACAACGGCAAACCCATTCGTGAAACGCGCGATATCGATATTCCCATCGCGGCGAGACATTTCTATCACCACGCAGGTTGGGCAAAACTCATGGATACAGAATTTCGTGATTACGAGGCAGTGGGTGTCATCGGTCAGATCATTCCCTGGAATTTCCCGCTCATGATGTTAGCCTGGAAAGTGGCTCCAGCTCTGGCAATGGGAAATACCATTGTGTTAAAACCTGCGGAATACACTTCTTTAACATCGTTGCTATTTGCCGAGATTTGCGAAAAGATTGGCCTGCCGAAAGGCGTGGTTAATATCGTCACCGGTTTGGGAACTGTCGCTGGCGATGCACTTGTAAATCATCCGGATATCCAGAAAGTTGCCTTTACAGGTTCTACGAAAGTCGGCAAGATCCTGCGGACGAACATCGCCGGAACCGGAAAGAAAATTTCTCTCGAACTCGGCGGGAAATCACCTTTCATCGTTTTTGAAGATGCCGATCTGGATTCAGCAGTCGAAGGAATCGTGGATGCCATTTGGTTTAACCAGGGGCAGGTTTGCTGTGCAGGCTCCAGACTTCTGGTGCAGGAATCGGTTGCTGAGAAATTTTATAAAAAACTCCGTGTAAGAATGGATACCCTTCGCATCGGCGATCCTATGGATAAAACGGTAGATGTGGGTTCTATTGTCGATAAAGTTCAGCTCAAAACAATTACCGATATGGTGAACGTGGGCATCAGCGAAGGCTGCAATATCTACCAACCGAAACACGCTGTGCCGGAAAATGGCTGGTTCTATCCGCCGACTTTATTCACCGATGTTCCTACCAGTGCAGTAATCGCACAGGAAGAGATCTTCGGACCCGTTTTGGTCGCAATGACTTTCAGGTCACACGGCGAAGCTTTGGCGCTGGCGAATAATACAAGATATGGACTTGCTGCCAGCGTCTGGACAGAGAATATAAATCTGGCTCTGGATATTGCACCCAAAATTAAGGCAGGAAGCGTTTGGATCAACTGTACAAATCAGTTCGATGCCGCTGCCGGCTTTGGTGGTTACCGCGAGTCGGGGTTTGGCCGCGAAGGCGGGAAAGAAGGTTTATATGAATACATCAAACCAAAAGTAGAAGCTGAATTTACAGCAGAACCCATCAACCAAAAAACTGAAAAACCAAAAAGTTCCGCTAAAACCGCAAACAGCCTTGCAGATATCGACCGCACGACCAAAATGTATATCGGTGGCAAGCAGGCCCGACCCGATGGCGGTTACAGCATGGAAATTAAAAATGCCTTCGGAACCTATATCGGCGAAGTTTCAGAAGGAAACAGAAAAGACATCAGAAATGCGGTTGAGGCGGCTCATGCCGAAAAGTCCTGGAGTGGAATGACCGGTCATGCCCGCGCGCAGGTCCTTTATTATATCGCCGAAAACCTCGCCGTCCGTGGTGAAGAATTTGCCGAAAGAATTGTAGAGATGACCAATCAATCGTTGGAGTCCGCAAAGGATGAGGTTGAAAAATCCATTGAAAGAATTTATACCTACGCTGCTTACGCCGATAAATACGATGGTGCCGCACATTCTACCGTGCAGCGGATGGTGACTTTGGCCATGCCGGAAGCAGTTGGTGTGATGGCGCTTATCTGCCCCGAAGAAAATCCGCTTCTGGGATTTATTTCGACGGTAATCCCGGCAATCGCCATGGGAAACAGGGTAGTGGTGGTCCCTTCGCAAAAACATCCGCTGTCGGCAACTGATTTTTACCAGATTCTGGAAACTTCAGATGTTCCCGCGGGAACGGTAAATATTGTAACAGGTCCAAAAGAAGAACTTTCTGCGGAACTCGCCAAACATTATAATGTTGAAGGTATTTGGTATTTCGGTACCAAAGAAGGCAGCCGGAATGTGGAACTGCTGTCCACGGATTCTATGAAACGCTCCTGGGTGAATTTCGGGAAGTACAGGAACTGGCTCGATGTGCGCCAGGGCGAAGGTCCGGAATTTCTGCGCCACGCGACTGAAATTAAAAATATCTGGATTCCTTACGGAGCTTAAGATTTAAACATCAAAGAACAACCACGCGGTCCGCGTGGTTTTCTTTTTATTAATCTTTCTGGACATTATTTCGTTTCCTTTCTCACATAATCTTTGGTGTCTTCGTACCCTTCTTTTACGGCTTTCCCTCCTTTTTTCGCGGTTTTTTCCGTCCACTTCGCACCTTTTTTAATGCCTTTTTCAGTGGCTTTCGCGCCTTTTTTTATGGTTTCACCCGTCCATTCTGCGCCCTGTTTCACACTTGTGCCCACTGCTTTTGCATCTTTTTTCACTTCCTGTTTTAAAGTCGGTTTTGTTTCCTGTGCAGAAACTGTAACCGCAAATATGGTGAGCGCTCCTAAGGTTAATAATTTCGTTTTCATTGCTGATAAATATTTTTGTTGAATTTACAATCAATTTCACATTTTAAGCCAACTTCAGCCGCGAAATAATTTTAACTCTAAATTAACGCTTTTGGCCAGGATATAAAATTCCGGTAAATATGTTTTGGTTTATAACAAAAATTATGTCTAACATTTTTGCGATTTTTTTTAAAAATAACTTGCGTCATTTCCAAATTAAATTATTTTTGTAAAAAAATTATAAATTATGAAAAAAATTTTATTTATTGCTGTCTTATTGATGGTTGGCGTTTCTATTAATGGCCAGAAGCAGATTTTTGAAGCTCCCGAATTACAGACAAAAATTAAAGAACAAAAAACGGTTGCAATCGTACCGTTTTTAGTTACAATAACTTACAAAAAAATTCCTAAAAATTTTAACAAGGAGGAAAATGATGCACAGGAACAAAAAATGTCCAAAAATATACAAAGCAGTATGTATACCTTTTTATTAAGGAAAAAAGATAAATATAGTGTACAGTTTCAAGACGTTGACAAGACAAATATATTGTTAAAGAAGGCAGGAATAGATAAAAAACTTGACGAAACGACTGCAGATGAAATTGCGAAAATTCTTGGGGTGGATGCAGTGATTGGAGGAAAGTACGAAATTGAGCAGACTAAATCTGAAGCTGGGGCAATTGCATCAGCAGTACTGTTAGGCGGCTTTGGTGGCAAAACTGGTACAGGAACTCTGACACTAAGCGTTAATGATGGACAAAGTGGTGATTTGCTGTGGAGATTTTTCAAGACCTTAGATGATAATATCATGACGTCAACCGATGACGTAGTGGAACATATGATGAGAAAAGTTTCGCGTAATTTCCCTTATGGTAATTAAGCAATTTAATAAACAACAAATTCTTTCTCTATGAAAGAATTTTTTTTGAACTAAAGCCTGACAAAGGGAGATATCAGCTTTCAAATTATAGGCATTTTGTAGCAAAAAATCTATTTTTGCAAACCATGGCCAAGCGAAAAATTAAACGGAAAACCGCGCGTAAAATTCATAAAAAACGCCGCAGACATTTTCTGCTGCGCAGGGAAATTCTTCTACTGTTTCTCACTCTTGCATTATTAGGGACCGGCTTTTATTTAAAGCAGAAGATCGGCTTTTATTACGCCATGTACTTCAACAGGTTTACCCACAAAAAACTTTCAAATACCGAAGCCGAAGAAGACCGAATCAATGGGATCATTGCAGATTATGCCGATAAGACTTTCGGTATGGATGTTTCGCATTATCAGAGAAAAGAAGATATTGAATGGGACAGTTTAACCATTGCCAATCGCTCGATTCCCATAAAATTTGTCGTTTTACGTGCTACTATGGGAAACCGCTCAGCCGACAAACACTTTGCGGAGTTTTGGAAACTCTCCAAAAAAAACAGCCTTATTCGCGGAGCCTACCATTTTTACCGTGCCGATGAAGATCCGGTGATGCAGGCTAATAATTTCCTCGCCAACGTAAAGCTGGAATCCGGAGATCTGCCACCGATTCTGGATATCGAAAAGATTCCGCGGCGCAAATCCACAAGAAAACTGCTGGATGATTTAAAGATCTGGTGCCGCATTGTGGAGGAAACTTACGGCAAAAAGCCAATCATATACACGTATTATCACTACTACAAAGATTTCCTGCGTGGCGAATTCGAAGGTTATCCGATCTGGCTTGCGAACTATAATAATGTACCGCAACCCTCGCCGGATGATGACTGGGATATCTGGCAGTTTACGGAGAACGGAATTGTATACGGCATCAATACCAAGGTCGACCTTAATGTCTATAACGGAAGTTTATGGTCTTTAAAAAGAATGACGCTGGACTGAATCGCTTGTAAAACACAACAAAAATGGTTTCCAAAACTGAAAACCACTGAATGATAAGTTCTTCTTTAAGCAAAATCTTCCATCGTTCTTAGTGAAAGGAGCGCTCTGTCTACGGAAGCTTTCTGCTTACGAACCGTTTCAGCAACATCGGACGGAATGCCGGTTTCATTTAGAACTTCGCCGTATTCCTCAGAAAATGTTTCTTCGCCGCGAATGCATTCTTCATAAATGTTTTTATCGCCACTTGAGAACGCATCGCGGATTGCAATCCACGTTCTGTGTATGTCACCGGCCACGCTCGTGCCTTTGTCCGGTTCGCCACCGTATTTTGCAATTAAACCTTTTATTTCGTGGCCAAAATCATAACGGTTTTTTGCCTGCGCTGTGAAATAGGAGCGCAATGCCTGATGTTCAACTTTTTCTGCGGCTTCCTTATAGCCTTTTTCAGCGTCGTAATTTTTGGTGAGCAAATCGTTGAGCAGATCAACTACTTTTTCGTTTTCCATTTTATGTACTTTTTGTGGTTACTTGCTAAAAACGTACAGAAAACATTCCATAAACTGACAAAAAGAATGTTTTAACACAGTTTAACGGAAGTAAAATGCGACCTGGCTTTCCTGGTGTTTATTCTGCCGGATTTTAAGACGCCAAAATTGCGTACTTTTGCGGCTTTAAAATACCTGCTTTTATCCCGCTGAAAATGAATTACATTACCACAGAAAACCTTTCGAAATCCTATGGCGTGAAAACGCTTTTCAAAGACATTACCTTTCATATTAATGAAGGCGATAAAATTGCAATTGTAGCTAAGAACGGCTCGGGAAAATCCACGTTGCTGAAAATTTTAATGGGAAAGGAAATCGCTGATTCCGGAACTGTGGTCATTAATAAAGATATTCAGGTGGTGCTTTTCGATCAGGAAATTGATTTTGAAGGTGAGCTGAATGTGGAGCAGTTTATGATGACCTTGGATTCGGCACCGATCATGGCACTTAAAAACTACCATTATGCATTACTTTCCGGTGATCCCGATGATATGGATAAAGCGCTGAATGAAATGGAAATTCATGAAGCCTGGGATCTGGAGAATGAAATGAGCCAGATACTCACGCAGTTGAAAATCACCGATCTGGAAGCGAAAATGAAAACCCTTTCCGGCGGCCAAATCAAAAGGGTTGCGCTGGCAAAACTGTTGGTGGAAACCCGCGCGCAACACCGCCACACCCTTCTTATCATGGATGAGCCGACAAATCACCTGGATGTGGATATGGTGGAATGGCTGGAGAATTACCTGTCCAAAGCTATGGTCACTTTGCTTCTGGTCACACACGACCGTTATTTTCTGGATGCTGTTTGCGATATCATCTGGGAGATGGAAGATCACCAGCTTTATGTGCACAACGGATCTTACGCCACTTATCTGGAAAACAAGATCATTCGCGAAGAAAATCTGGATTCCACCATCGATAAAGCGCAAAACCTTTACCGAAAAGAGCTGGAATGGATGCGCCGCCAGCCAAAAGCCCGAACTACAAAATCGAAATCACGGCAGGAAGACTTTTACGAAACTGAAAAAATAGCCAAAACCGATACACGAAAAGAAAAACTCGAACTCGATTTTGAAATGAAAAGACTGGGAAACAAGATCCTTGAATTAAGAGACATCAACAAAAGTTTTGGTGATAAGTTGCTGCTGAAAAATTTTTCTTATCAGTTTCAGCGCGGCGAAAAAGTGGGCATCGTCGGGAAAAACGGTGCCGGCAAATCGACACTTTTAAATATAATTCAGGGTTTGGAGCCTTATGATTCCGGAGAAATAGAAACCGGCGAAACGATCAAGTTCGGTTATTTTGCTCAAAAAGGTCTGCAGTATAAAGAGGATCAGCGCGTCATAGATTTCATTAAAGATATTTCCGAGAATTTTCCGCTTGCCAATGGACGGACGATTTCTGCCTCGCAGTTTTTAAGGCTTTTCCTTTTCGATGACCAGACGCAGTACGCGCCGATATCTAAACTTTCGGGCGGCGAAAAGCGAAGACTGCATTTGATGTACGTTCTTTATCAGAATCCCAATTTCCTGATTTTTGATGAACCGACCAACGATCTTGATCTGCCGACACTCACCGTTTTGGAGAATTTCCTGCTGCAGTTCCAGGGCTGCCTGATCATCGTGTCTCACGACAGGTATTTTATGGACCGAATTGTGGATCACGTTCTTGCTTTTGAAGGTGAGGGTATTATAAAAGATTTTGTAGGGAATTTCACCGAATACCGCGAAAAGAAATCACAGCAGCAGAATAAGAAACCTGCAGAAATCGCCGTGCCTGCGCCCAAAGCTGCTGCAACTACAACTCCTGCAAACTCCACCGCCAAGAAATTAACCTTCAATGAGCAGCAGGAATTAAAAAATATTGATAAGGAAATTCCCAGACTCGAAAAGCGAAGGGAGGAAATCCTCGCCGAGCTGAACAAAGAAACCGATTATAAAAAAATCGCGGCCTTATCCAAAGAACTTGAAAGTTTGACTGAAAAAATTCAGGATCTTGAAATGCGCTGGCTGGAATTACATGAATGATTGTTAAAAACCATTAATGAACGTAAATCAGTTTTATTAGATTTAATGAAAATCATTTATAACAACCGCTAAAAAACTCATAAAAATTGTGGTGAAAAAATGAAGAACGAACAGAAGCTGGAAGCTAAATACGGCCTTTTCACCGCGATTTCTATGGTCATCGGTCAGGTGATCGGCTCCGGCATTTTCTTTAAGGTTGATGATGTACTTCTCGCCACGCAGGGAAATGTTTTAGCCGGCTTGCTTGGTTTTGTGATTGTCGGGATCAGCGTTGTATTTGCGGGTATTTCTATGGCAAACTATGCAGAAATCCTTCCCACGGACGGTGGGATCCTGAATTATGTAAATTACCGCTTTGGAACCACGGCCAGTTATTTTGTGGGGTGGATGTATATGAGCCTGTTTTATCCGGTACTTACGGCAGTTTTGTTTACGGTTTCCGGGATTTACATCGCGCACCTGTGTGCGGAATTCCTGAATTTTGAACCTACATTTCTGCATTTCACCGTGATTGGTTTAGCGAATCTGTTCATCTTTTTTGCCTTGAATATTCTCCGGCCCAGAGCCAGTGGAATTTTCCAGCAACTCACAACTGTACTGAAAGTTTTACCGCTGATTTTTATTGCTTCGCTCGGTATTTTAAGTTTGATGAAAGGTGATGTGGCGGCGGGCAGCACACTTTCAGCCAGCGCCGGAGGTGCGACAAATAACCTGTCTTTTTTGCTTCTGCTGTCCGCAGCATTTATACCGATTTCTTTTGCTTTTGATGGTTGGTATATTGCCACCCAAATTTCCGGTGAGATCAGGAACTCAGCGAAGAATCTACCGAAAGCTCTGATTATAGGCACATTTGCCGTAATGGTGATTTACATTTCGTACTATTTGGGCATTGTTTTCCGCATGAGCAGTGACGAAATCATTAAACTGAAAGATACTTACATAACGGAATTTGCCCGGAAAACTGCTTCGAATATCGGTGCTTTGATCATGCAGCTTTTCATTATTATTTCTGTTCTTGGAACTGCAAACGGTTTGCTTTTGGCGACAATCCGAGTTCCTTTTCAGTTTGCCAATCTGGAAAAATCAAGAAAATTCTGGAACCTTAACCAATTGAGCGAGAGGACAAATATGCCGGTCAACAGTGCGTTTCTGGGCTTGGTAATTGTTGTATTTTATATGTTTGTATATTATTTTACCAACACCAATTCCTATTTTAACCAGCGCAATTTCGACCTGTCTGCCATTCCAATTATTTTTATTTACTGTGTAAATGGTGCGCTGTTTCTGGGACTCTTCAGGCTGTTCAACCAAAGAATATTTCCGGGTAATTTATTCTTAAAAAGGATAATGGCAGTTTTTGCGGTTTTCGGAATTTTAATTGTTCTCGCGGGAACTGCTTTTGCGCCGAACGGTCTTTTATATTTCTTCATTAATGTCACTTTTATTGCCGCCGGTTTTCTGGTGAAATGTAAAACCTGATAAATATCAGTTTTTCTCGCTCTTTCATTTTCAGGGAATTAAACAATTGTTTTAATTTTATTTAGAATTAGTCCAAATAGATTTGGCTGTATAAAAACGGTTTTCTACTTTTGAGCCGTTATTTAAAATTAGTCTAAATAAGTTTAAAATGAAAAAACAGATTTTAACCCTCGGCGTTCTTGCGGTGACCATTTCGGCGCATGCTCAGATGAAATATGAGCCTGTGAGCGACACCATTAAGATTCAGCTGATCGAAGATATTAATCTTCACAAAACCGGGAATCCCAACAAGGCGCGCCCACTTTCCTCGAAATCGAATTTAACGATTATGGAAAACCCGCAGCCGGTAGCGATCGTTACCCACGAAATCATCGAGCAGCAGCAGGCCAAACAGTTGAGCGATGTTCTGCAGAACGTGAATGGACTATACATTACCTCCTCGCGTGGGAATTCGCAGGACAGTTTCGGTGGCCGGGGTTTTAATTTTGGAAATGACAATATTTTTAAGAACGGTGCAAGAGTGAACAGCGGCGTTTTTCCTGAAGTTTCCGGTTTAGAAAGAGTTGAAGTGTTGAAAGGTGGTAACGCAATGCTCTACGGAAATGTAGCAGCGGGTGGCGTTGTAAACTTAATTACTAAAAAACCAAGATTTGATTTTGGCGGAAGTGTGGGTTTTAGCGCCGGAAGCTGGAATTCCTATAAACCTACCGTAGATTTTTACGGACCGCTTTCGAAAAATGTAGCTTTCCGTGTTAACGGTGCTTTTGAAACTGCAGACAGTTTCCGCGATGTGGTAGAATCCCAGAAATATTATTTCAATCCGTCTTTCGCTTTTAATATCGGTGAAAAATCGCAACTGATTGTAGAAGCAGATTATCTTAAAAATGATTTTACGCCCGATTTCGGAATTGGCTCAATTACCAATAAGAACGGTTCTTACTCGGTAAATAATTTGTTGCCGCGAAACGCTTTTGTAGGCGCAGACTGGCAATATCAGAATGTGGAACAGGCCACGGCAGGAATTACATTTAATCATCAGTTCAATGATTTCTGGACTTTGAATGCAGTGGCTTCTTATCAGAATTATACCAAGGATTATTTTTCTACCGAAAGGGTGCAGTGGTCTTATGACGCAGCTGACCGGCTGAACTGGAAAAGACCGGTCGGGAGATCCTATGCTGAGCAGAATTACACCTCACTCCAAATTAATGTGAACGGAGAAATTAAAACCGGAAGTGTAAACCATAAAATTTTGGTCGGTACCGATGGTGATTATGGAACAAGTGACTCTTATGGGTACAATCTTTCGCAAGCCTTTTACGGAACCAACGGAAGTACCGACGGCACGATTTATTTAGATGATCCCTCGACCTGGGTTTCGGGAGCAGCTCCCACCGCAGAAATAAGAGACAGAAACAGAATCCCGACGCAGAGATTCGGGATCTATGCACAGGATTTCATTGAGCTTTCAGACAAATTTAAAGTGTTGGCCGGTTTAAGATATTCCTACATTGAAAATAAAGATTCCGAAAAGAAAACTTTCGCAAATAACGAAACTGCTTTCTCAAGCGGCAGCGCAAACCGCGCATTCTCCCCAAAAGCAGGATTGGTTTATATGCCAAATGATAACTTATCACTGTTCGCAACGTACACCAATTCATTCAGTGCGAACTCGGGCGTTGACATTAATGACAATGCGCTGAAACCTTCGATCATCGACCAGTTTGAAGTGGGGATGAAGAAGAATTTCTGGAACAATGCTGTGGCACTAAACCTGTCTCTCTATCAGATTGAAAACCGCAACTTTTACCAGGCTATTGAGGGAAACACGTCGGGCAAAGATATTAAAGAGTTTGCCGGTAAAATGAGAAGCCAGGGTGTAGAATTGGACATTACCGGGAATCCTTATCCGAATTTATCCATTATCGCCGGAGCATCCTATAACCATTCTGTTTATTTAGATACGCCTGCAGATTTCGGCTATGTCGAAAATCAGAGATTGGTAAGAACGCCTGCAACTACGGCAAATGCCTCGGTTTTTTATACCTTCAATAATTATGTAAAAGGACTTAAAATAGGAGCGAGCGCTTACTATGTAGGGGATCGGATTGCCGGCTGGAATGACACCAAGAAAACCTTGAAAGAAAGAAATGGAGTTTCCAGATTTTTGGAAGTGGGCGATTATGTAACCGCAGCAATATCTTTAGGATACGACTGGGATAAATTTTCTGTGATGGGTAAAGTGGGTAACTTATTCGATGCGGTGGATTATAACTACCACGAGAATTATTCGGTAAACCCAATTACACCAAGAAATTTCTACGTAACGTTAACGTATAAACTTTAAAAGAATACAATTCAGATCATCTTAATTTTAGAGTAATGGCAGTGGAGATTTCGGTTTCCACTTCTGTTATTAAAGATGGAAATTTATTGGTAATATATTTAAAGTTCTGAAGAAGCGGGCTTTAGCCCGTTTTCTGAAAATAATATTTTACTGGCTTTAGCCAAGTTATAAGGTCTTATTATATTAAAACTTTGATTCCTTATCAAAAAGCAGAAAAAACAAAACAAAAAACAGGAAACTATGTCGAAAATCAAAGACACCAAATCATTCATGCGGATCACGCACCGCTATTTAGGTTATTTCGCCGCCGGAATTATGGCAGTTTATGCGCTCAGCGGCGTACTGCTCATTTACCGTGATACCAATTTCCTGAAAAAGGAAAATAAAACCGAGATCGTATTGAAACCCAATATGACGGAAAAGGAACTGGCAAAAGAAATCAAGATGCGAAATGTAGAATTTGAACCTGGCGAAGGCGAACTGAAAACATTTAAAGACGGAACTTATAATGCAAAAACGGGTGAGGCAAAATACACTAAAATGCAATTGCCGTTGGTGTTAGAAAAATTCAATCAGTTGCATAAATCAACATCGAAACATCGTTATGCTTCTTTGAATACGGTATTTGGACTGGTGCTTTTTTTCTTTGTGATATCTTCTTTCTGGATGTTTAATTTCAAATCTAAAGCATTCCGTCGTGGGATGATCTACGCCGGAGTCGGATTTGTTTTGGCACTGATCATGGTATTTTTTCAATAAAGCAGTGATTTCGATAGAACACGATCCTGTTCTTGTAAGGTTTTTTCTTTTACTAAAGGTCTTGAATTAATGATAACTCAATTAACCAAAACGGAAACCCCTAGTCCTGATTGAACGGCATGTTTGAGCTCTCCCGAGCCGGGGAAAGCAGCGGCGGGAAGCGAGTAGTGAAAGCAGGTTCCCGACTCCTGAAAAAATAGATTTGGCACACAAAATAATCACATTAACGGATTGTTGAATTCATAATTTTGATTATCTTTGCACCCTTATAATTAATCGGGACGAGTTCCCACAAAATCAAACATTTATGTCAGTAAAAATTAGATTACAAAGACACGGTAAAAAAGGAAAACCTTTTTTCCACATCGTAGTTGCCGATGCAAGAGCAAGCAGAGATGGTAAATTCATCGAAAAACTCGGTACTTACAATCCTGTAACCAACCCTGCAGTGATCGAACTTAACGTAGATTCAGCAGTAAAATGGTTAAACAACGGAGCTCAGCCAACTGATACAGCCCGTGCGATTCTTTCTTACAAAGGAGTGCTTTACAAAAAACACTTGCTTGGAGGCGTTGCCAAAGGTGCTTTTGATGAAGCTGAAGCTGAGAAAAGATTTACCACCTGGATGGAAGGTAAAGAAAAACAGGTTCTGGGGAAAAAAGACAGTCTTGCTAAATCTAAAGAAGATGCTAAGAAAGCCGCTTTCGAAGCAGAATCAAAAGTAAACCAGGCGAGAGTTGACGCTGCTGCAAAAGCTGAAGCTGATGCAAAAGCTGAAGAAGACGCTAAAAAAGCAGAAGCTCAGGCTGCCGCTGATGCAAAAGCTGCAGAAGAAAAAGCTGCCGAGGAGGCTGCAAATGCACCTGCAGAAGAAGTTGCTGAAGCGCCTGCAGAAGATAAAACAGTAGTTGAAACAGTAGCGGAAACTTTAGGCGGCGCAGCTGCTGCAGTTGCCGGAGCTGTGGATTCTGTAAAAGAAACCGTGGCAAACGTTACTGAAAAAATCGCAGGTACCGACGAAACTGCTGAAGGAGACGAAGCTAAAGCTTAATCAAAAAAAACTGTTGCATGCGTAAAGAAGATTGCTATTTTTTAGGAAAAATCACACGCAGACACGGCCTTCAGGGGAATGTGTATCTTAAACTGGATACCGACCAACCCGAAATGTACAATAAACTGGAATCAATATTCGTTGACATCAACGGATTATTGGTTCCTTTTTTTGTTTCCAGACAATCCTGGAGCAAAGGCGAAACACTGATCATCGCCTTCAAAAATTCTACCGAAGCGCTCGTAAACCAGACTTTGGGCAAAGATGTATATCTGCCGCTCGCGACCTTACCAAAACTTACCGGAAATAAATTTTATTACCACGAAGTGATCGGATTTGAGATTCGCGAAGAGGACGGCAAAACCTGCGGGACCATCGAATCCATCAATGATCAAACCGGTCAGCATTATTTTCTTTTGGATCTTGCCGGCAAGCAGATCGTAATTCCCATCATCAAAGACTGGATCCTGGAACTCAACCGGGAGGAGAAATTTATCAGAATGTCTTTACCAGAAGGTTTGATGGATGTTTTTCTGATTCCCTCGAAGAGAGACGAGTAGTTTTCTTTAAAATTTTCACCTTTACTTATTCGAACGCTTTTTGCATAGAAAGCAATTCCTTTTTCGGAATGGCTGTATAAAACCTGCAGGCTTGTAAATACTGCTTTTTACAGGATAAATACTTTCTGAAAAAAATTCCCCTGCATCAAAAATTAAACCAATTTTTAGTAAGTTTGCATGTACTGATTCTGCCTGCCAGAATAAAATAAAATTCCTTATTTTTATTAAAGAAAACGAAAGCCTCCGAATGAGAACGACAATTAACGAATTACTTTCAGATTACAAGAAACTGCTGCACCACGATATTACCGTTTTAGGTTGGGTAAGAGCGTTCCGCTCCAACAGGTTTATTGCGTTGAATGACGGTTCCACCATCAATAACCTACAGATCGTTGTAGATTTTGAAAAATTCGACGAAAATATCCTTAAGAATATCAGTACCGCCGCTTCCTTAAAAATCTTGGGCGAAGTGGTAGAAAGCCAGGGTGCCGGACAAAGCATAGAAATCATTGCAAAGAAAATCATCATCCTCGGCGACAATTTTACTGAGGAAAGAGACAAAACAATCCTGCAACCCAAAAAGCATTCACTTGAAATTCTGCGTGAGCAGGCGCATTTGCGGTTCAGGACCAATCTTTTCGGTGCTGTTTTCCGCGTACGCAGTTCGGTGAGTTTTGCCATCCACCAGTTCTTTAACCAAAACCAGTTCTTCTACATGAATACGCCCGTAATTACCGGTGCAGATGCCGAAGGCGCGGGTGAGATGTTCAGCGTGACAAATTTTGACCTCGACAATATTCCAAGAAATGAAGAAGGAGACATTAATTATGAGGATGATTTTTTTGGAAAGAAAACCAATCTTACCGTTTCCGGACAGCTCAATGTAGAAACTGCCATGATGGGTTTAGGCCGCGTTTATACGTTCGGTCCCACATTCCGGGCAGAAAATTCGAATACCACACGCCACCTTGCGGAATTCTGGATGGTGGAGCCTGAAGTCGCCTTTAATAATCTTGAAGATAACATCGACCTTGCCGAAGATTTCTTAAAATATGTCATCGGTTATGTGCTGGAAAACTGCAAAGATGATCTGGATTTTCTGGACAAAAGATTTGCCGACGAACAAAAGCAGAAACCGGAGAAAGACCGCGCTGCGGAAGGACTTATTGAAAAACTGCAGAATGTCATTCAGAAAAGATTCAAGCGCGTTTCATATACCGAAGCGATTGAGATCCTGAAAAATTCAAAAGAGAACAAAAAAGGCAAATTCCAGTTTCCGATCGAAGACTGGGGTGCAGACCTGCAGAGTGAGCATGAGCGTTTCCTGGTAGAAAAGCATTTTGAAAGTCCTGTAGTTTTGTTTGATTATCCAAAGGAGATCAAGGCGTTCTACATGAAGCTGAATGAAGACGGAAAAACGGTTGCAGCAATGGATGTGCTTTTCCCGGGCATTGGCGAAATCATCGGTGGGTCGCAGCGCGAGGATAAATTCTCGGTTTTGAAGGATAAAATGAAAACCATGAATGTGGATGAAGAGGAACTGTGGTGGTATCTCGACACCCGGAAGTTCGGCTCGGTCCCGCATGCCGGTTTTGGGTTGGGATTAGAAAGACTTGTGCTTTTCGTAACAGGAATGACCAACATCCGCGATGTAATACCTTTCCCAAGAACGCCGCACAACGCGGAATTCTAAATTATTCACTAAATTGGTAACTCAAACCCGGAACAGAATTTTTTAAAAAAAACAGAAAACAGCTTCTATATATGTTAAAACAAAACCTTCAAATGCGACTCGGCCAGAAACTGGCTCCTCAGCAAATTCAGCTTATGAAGCTCATACAGCTTCATACACTGGAGTTTGAGGAGGAACTCGAGCGCGAACTTGAAGAAAATCCCGCGCTGGAAAAGGTGCAGGAAGAAACCACGCAGGAAGAAGATTATGCCGCTGCAGATGATAAGTATGAAGACGAAGGCAACGAATCCATCGATACCGATTTTGATGTTAATGAATATATTTTCGACGATGAACCTGCGTATAAAACTGCTTCCAGCAACTTTTCGGCAGATGACGAGGAGTTCGACAACGAATCTCTGCTGACGGAAGGCCAATCGCTTTACGACTACTTACTGGAGCAGATATATCTTGTAAATATTGATGGCGATGATCTGAAGATCGCCGAATACATCATTGGAAATCTGGACAACGATGGCTATTTGCGCCGCGAGATCAAGCAGATTGTGGACGATCTTGCGTTTTCCCAGGGAATTTATACGACAAAGGAAAAAGCAGAAGATATTCTGGAGAACTATGTGCAGAAACTGGATCCGCCCGGAGTTGGCGCACGCGGTCTGCAGGAATGCCTGCTTTTACAGATCGAGAAGAAAGTAAGCGCGGATAAAGCGGTGACTTTGGCAGCAAACATCCTGCGAAGCCAGTTCGATGCGCTTTCGAATAAGCATTATAATAAGATCATTCAAAAGTATGATATTGAGGAGGAAGATCTGAAGGATGCTCTGGAAGTGATCTCAAAACTGTCGCCGAAAGTCGGCGGTAACTTCGATACCCAAACAATCACCATCAATCAGGAAATTATTCCGGATTTTGTAATTCAGATCAAGGAATCTAAGAATGGTGAAGTTGATGTAATTCCTTTACTTAACAGTAAAAATGCGCCAAGTCTGCGTGTTTCTGATCAGTACAAAGATATACTTACAACGTATTCCCACGACAAGAAATCGGCGGAACACAAGCAGGCAGCACTTTTCATCAAGCAAAAACTCGATGCCGCAAAATGGTATATTGATGCGATCAACCAGCGACAGAATACTTTGCTGCAAACGATCTCCGCAATTGTAAAGCTGCAGAAAAAGTACTTTATCACCGGCGATGAGAAATCATTAAAACCAATGATCCTGAAAGATGTAGCAGACATTACCGGTTTCGATATTTCTACAATATCACGTGTTGTTAAAAGCAAATATGCCGATACGCCAAGCGGAATTATCTATCTGAAAAATCTGTTTTCAGATTCACTTACCAATGATGACGGTGAAGAAGTATCGACCAAAGAAATCAAGAACCACCTTTGCGACATCATCGACAATGAAAATAAAAGAAAACCACTCACCGACGATGCGCTGGTAGGACTTCTGAAAGAGAAAGGCTATAACATTGCGCGGCGGACCATTGCGAAATACCGCGAGCAGCTGAGTATTCCGGTAGCAAGGCTCCGAAAAGAACTATAATTAATGAGACAGCAATTTAAGATTGCTGTCTTTCTATTTTCTCCAGTTCCATCAGGTTTTTGCCGAGTCTTTTCAGAATTATTCCATAGACCACGCGGTAGTAGATCCAGATAAGTACTACGCTCAAAACCATCATCACACCGAAACCCACGTAAAACCCGATGAGAGTTGGATGATCCAAATGTATGTTTTGCTGTGAAATGACCCAGAGCGTAAACGCGCCCAAAACTACCATAAAGAGCACCATCAGGATGATATTTGCAAGAATGAAGAGGTTGACGGTTTTCTTGAATTTAATGATCTGAAGGATAAGTTTTTTCAGATTCGATTCTACATGGATTTTGGAATAGTTGCGGTAAAACAGAAAGACGAAAAAAGCAGTTATTGCTAAACTTACGACTTTCAGCGCCAGATAAAGATTATTGAAGCTGTGTTCCAAACCTGCGGAACTTGTGACACCAAGTTTCGAGAGCACGTTCATCACGCTGTCGGAATCATCGCCACGAAAAAGATAATATAAATTTAGTGCGAGGATCACCAGGAATTCAACCGCGCTGATTCCAAGAATATATTTTACATAGTTGCGTGACGATTTATTCAGCATTCCTTCGATCTCGGCGCTGTCGTATTTTGGCTGAACCTGCTGTTCCTGCCAGGTTTTTTTAAAATGGTCTATATCGAATTCAGGCATGTTTTTCCATTAATTCTTTTAAAGTTTTCTTCAGCCGGTTCATTTTCACGCGCGCGTTGACTTCAGTAATTCCCAGAGTTTCCGAAATTTCCCGGTACGGCTGATCATCAAGATACATCATTACAATGGCTCTTTCCACTTTCGGAAGCATTTTCACCACTTTATAGAGCAGCGTAATTTGATTCTGTTTTTCATCATCATCTTCCAGATAATCCTGGTGGTGATAGTCTTTCAGCTCGTCGGTCTGCGGTGATTTTGTTTTTTTTCGGAAAAGTGTAATGGCCGTGTTCAGGGCAACGCGGTACATCCACGTCGATATTTTCGAATTCCCTTTGAATGAGTCGTAAGAACGCCAAAGTTGTAACACAATTTCCTGAAAGAGATCCTGCTCATCTTCCAGAGAATTGGTGTAGAGACGTGAAACTTTGATAATCAATCCCTGATTATCCTTGATCAGTTTCGCAAACTCTTTCTCTTTCAGGCTCAAAACTCTGGAAATTTGTAGGAGCGAAGATAAGTTTTTTTGCTTTAAAATAATGGGTTAATCCACAGTTTACACGGCCTTTGGTTCGGTTACTGCCACATCAACTTTGGCACAAAAATGATATATTTGCCTTATGATTTTACGCGGAGAAAATTTAATAAAAGAATACGGCCCCAAAAGGGTGGTGAAAGGCGTTTCAGTAGAAGTTGCACAGGGTGAGATCGTAGGCCTGCTGGGTCCGAACGGCGCCGGCAAAACAACGTCGTTTTATATGATCGTGGGACTGGTAAAGCCGACCTCCGGTAAAATTTTTCTTGATAATCAGGAGATTACCAGCGATGCCATGTACCGCCGCGCACAAAAGGGAATCGGTTATCTTGCACAGGAAGCCTCGGTATTCCGGAAACTTTCCGTCGAGGATAATATTCTGGGCGTTCTGCAGCTGACCAAACTTTCAAAACGTGAACAACGGATGAAATGCGATGAACTCATCGAAGAATTTTCTCTGCAGCACGTGCGTAAAAACCGCGGTGATCTGCTTTCAGGAGGTGAGAGGCGGCGGACCGAAATCGCACGCTGCCTGGCGACAAGTCCGAATTTTATTTTGCTCGATGAACCTTTTGCAGGTGTAGATCCGATTGCGGTCGAAGATATTCAGAAAATCGTGCGAAGTCTTGTGGATAAGAATATCGGCATTCTCATTACTGATCACAATGTACAGCAAACCCTCGCCATTACGCACAAAACATATATTATGTTTGAAGGGCGGATTTTGAAAGAAGGTCTGCCGCACGATCTCGCCAACGATCCACAGGTTCGTGAGGCTTACCTCGGCGAAAACTTTGTCTATCAGGACATTCTGAACAGGCCGAAGAAAAAGTCTTTGGTTTACAATATCTGGGCAGGAAATTTCGACACTAAACAGCGTTTTACAGATTTTGTTGAAGAACATTTCCGCGGCGTGGATAATTTGCGTTTGATGTACGGTTTCGAAGATATCAGTTTTGCCTCACTTTCAAATTCTGAGATCGAACATATTTTTAAAGAAGTCGTGGATAAAACGGCCAATAACGCTTTTGTTTTTCAAAAGAAGGAACTTTCAGATTCCTACTCAACCGCTATCGCTGAAGCCGACGCCAAAACCCACAGCACCGAACGCCTGCACTACCTTACCACTTTTACGTACGAAGGATAAGTATGGATTTTCTTTTAAAACCAAATTAAAAGTTAGCTGAAATATGCCGAAACCATTCAACAGGACCATCACGCTTTATCACATCTATAAACAGCTCGTTCCGTTTATAAAACCGTACCGCGTAATGATTTACGGCACTCTGTTCCTTACTTTCATTGGTGCTTTAATGGCGCAGGTCAATCCGCTGGTCTTAAAATACACGGTAGATGAGGTGACCAAACTTACTCAGCTGCCCGATCCAATGACCGAGGGAATTCACGTATTGGTTATAATTTCAGCCATCTTACTTGGCAAGGAACTTTTAAATATCTTCATTCAGTTCGGTCAGAAATTTTATGGCGAAAAGATTCGCATCAGTACCAGTTCAGTCCTGGCGCAGTCGGCGATTGATAAAATTCTTACGTACAGAGTAGCATATTTTAATGATGAGAATCACGAATCGGGAAAACTTCAGATCCGTATCGACCGTGGCATCGAAAGTCTGACAAAACTGGTCCAGAATTTTTTCATTGATATTTTGCCGCTGTTCTCAAATGCGTTTATTGCATTGATAATCATGTATATGCAGAATGTGTATGTCGGATTGGTTTCCACGGTAGTCGTGCCGATTTATTTCGCCATCAGTTCGCTGCAGGCAAAAAAACTTTCCGGTGTAAGGCGGACTTTGCGAAACCAAAGGGAGCAGAAAACTTCTGGACTGCTCAATCTCATCAACTCGATCATGGTGATCAAAAGCTTTATACGCGAAAAGTTTGAGGGTAAGAAACAATATGACCTGCAGATGCAGCTGATGGCGAGCCAGATGTTCACGCGCCGCACCAATTTTGTGTACGACGGTCTGAAAACTTTTATAGAACAGTTTGGCGTGGTGATGATCATTCTGCTCACTGTGTTTCTGGTGCTCGATCAGCAGATGACGATTGGTGCAATTATGCTGCATATTCTTCTGTTTAATAATGTCTCATCGCCAATACGCCAGCTGCACAGGATTTATGATGATATGAATGATGCCATGATCTATGCAGAAGGTTATTTCGATATTTTAAATGCTGACGACGAAACTGAACCCAACGGAACTTATACAGAGAAAAACATCAAAGGAAAATTTGAACTTAAAAATGTAAGTTTCACTTATCCGAAAGGTTCCAAAGCTTTAGATAATGTATCGATGACCATAGAAAGCGGCAAAACCACTGCGCTTGTTGGGCTGAGCGGCGCGGGAAAATCCACGGTGATCAATCTGCTCTGCAAGTTTTATCTGCCGGAATCGGGTTCCATTTTCCTTGATAATACCAATTTAAACGATTTCGAAAATACAGCACTTCGCGGCGATATAGGGCTTGTTCTGCAGAAAAATCACATATTTCAGGGTAGTATTGAAGACAACATCCGATACGGAAATATGAACGCAACTTTCGAAGAAATAGAAACAGCTGCTAAGAAAGCCTATTTACACGACCAGATTGCAGATTTGCCATTGCAATATCAGCACGACGCCACGCAACTTTCCGGTGGACAGCAACAGCGGATTGCGATTGCGCGTCTTTTCCTGAAAGATCCGCCGATCATTTTTCTGGATGAACCTACCGCAAGTCTGGACGCCGTGGCGACCGAACAGATCAAAAATTCGCTGGATGCTATAAAGGAAGGCCGAACGGTGGTGATCATTTCCCATTCACTTTCGCAGATCCTGGATTCGGACAGGATTTATGTGATGAAAAAAGGACAGGTCGTGGAAAGTGGTACGCATGACGAACTTATTGCTCTGCACGGAACTTACCGCGAAATTTTCGATGCGTCGGCAAGAAGCCTGAATCTGGATAAACTGCTGAGTTCCTACCGCGAAAATTAATTAGGAACAGATTATAAAACATTAAAGAAAATATGAAAAATACCATACTGAGCGCTTTTGTCCTGATGTCTGTGATATGCTGCCAGAAAGTGGAAGAAAGCATTACCACGGTTGTAACTGCAACCAAAAACAAAGCCGAGCAAAAAGCCCGTGAAACCGTGCAGGAAACCGTAAATGAGCAATTGGGAAAACTTGTGAACGCAGAAAATGTGGAGTTTCAGCAATTATTTCCCCACGACAATTCATTGCAGATCGAGAATGTAGTCGGTAAAAAAGTAGCGTTCCCGAACGGAACACCTTTTTATGTTTTCAAATACAAAGTGGCCGATAAAGATGTGCTCTTGAAAACTTTGGTCGAAGAACCCACAACAGATGAAGGAAAATCGAACAAAGACTTTCAAAAAGTTGACGGCCGTATGATCATTGAGAAAATCACCTTTTTTGAGAAATTCCTTCCCGCAAATTCCATAGACATGAGTTTTCTGGACGACATTAAAAATGACAAGAACATCGAATATTATAAGATCAAGCGTTTCCCAAACGCCAGTACAGTCATCTACAATCCAAAATCGCAAATGGTGTATCAGTTTGTAGAAGTTAAGAAATAAAAAGTGTTAAACAGTTTTTAACCGGCTCACATTCGGCACACGCCTTAAAAGCTCAGGCACCTGAACTGAAAAAATTAATAATTCTCACTGAAATTATATGCCATCTCCTTTAATTGAAAATACCGTAAACTTCGTCAAGGAAAAACTGCGCGGTGCAGAAGCGGGCCATGACTGGTTTCATACCGAACGTGTCTGGAAACTTGCTACAAAAATTGCTGAAAACGAAAACTGCAATAGTGATGTGGTAGAAATTGCTGCACTGCTGCACGACATTGCCGATCCCAAATTCCATAACGGCAATGAGTCACTGGCGCTGGAAATCTCTTCGGAATTTTTAACTGATCAAGATGTACCATCAGAAATTATCGGGCAGGTTTTATTTATCATTAAAAATATTTCCTTTAAAAACAGGAACGAAACGCCGAAAGAAATCCCGGTTGAATTAAAGATCGTACAGGATGCTGACCGTTTGGATGCTGTTGGCGCGATCGGAATTGCCAGAACTTTCAATTTTGGCGGCTTCAAAAATAATATAATGTACGATCCCGGGCTGCCTCCACAACTGGATATGACAAAGGAAGCTTACAAGAAAAGCAACGGTACCACCATCAATCATTTTTACGAGAAGCTGCTTTTGCTGAAAGATCTTATGCATACAGAAACCGCAAAAAAAATCGCGTCGGAAAGACACGATTTTATGTTGAGATTTCTGGAGGAATTCTATAAAGAATGGAAGGCAGAGATTTAAAGAAAGTGATAAGACAGCAAGAATTTGCAGTTAGGGTGCATAACGCTTATTCAATTAATGTTATTTAAAACCGTTTTACTGTGTCTTCGCGGTAGCGGCTGTAGCTTTTTGCGTAAGAAATATCTCTTTTCAAATCCTGGCTGTGCACAGGATGAACCAAAAATAACAGGAGTACTTTTTTTCACAATCCGCGTAGGCGACAGTTTTAATTATTTCATTTAACTTTACCCCATGTATTATTTGTTTGTGCTGCTGGCGGTTTTGCTGGTTTCGGCTTTGGTACTTTCCACTGTAAAATATGGCAGGTTCATTATCTGGGCCAAAGCTTTCCGAATCACTGTGGTGAGTCTGTCACTTGTTGTTTTTGCACTTTTGTTCATCCGTAAAAGTGTCAGCCAGTTTCAGAAAAATTCACTTACCGTTCAGGTCGTCAACAAACTGCCGTTTCCCATTGATTTTTATATGGTGAAGATCAACAGCGGGGCCGATCCCGATGATAAATATGAAGCCCGGCATATTGGTAGTATCCGCAGTAATTATTACCGGATCGAATATATAGACATGAAAAACTCCGATGAGTTTTGGATCGCCGGTCTCATGGGTAAAAAAGACCTCGTGTATTTTTCCCAACATTCAGTGCCGAATAAAAACCAGGATCAGATCATAGAAGTCCGCAACTACATCAAGCAAAGCATCAAACTTGCCGATATTGCCAAAACCCAGATCACCGCTATGAAATTCGAAAATATGAAAACTGCGATCTGGATCACGCTCGATTTTCTGCTGCTTTTCCTGAATATTGTTTTGCTGGTGCGTAAGTCAACAAAAAAATCCCAGCCGGAGCCAGGATTTATTACAGTTAAAAACTAAGATGCTATTTTCCTTTCTGTTCTTTTAGTGTTTCCTTATCTTTATCTGAGGGATTCCATACCTTCACCTCGGAATCCTTGGTAAGTCCCGAGAGGATCTGCACATTGATTCCGTCGCTCGCGCCCAGTTTTACGTAGACCTTCTTAAATTTCCCGTCGGGTTGTTTTACTTCTACAAAGGATTTATCCTGGCCGTTTACCTTTTCGTACTGAATCAGTGATTCATCCAGCAACAAAGCATTTTTCTGCGAACTCAGGATGATTTCCCCATTTGCCGAAAAACCTGCGCGTATATATTCATCGGTTTTATTGAACACGTCGCCTTCGATAGGAAATTTTATCGTTCCGTTTTCATCTTTTCCTTTTGGTGCGATCATAGTCACGCGGCCTGGGAAACTTTTGTTCTGCAGTGCACCGATCACAATATTCATTTCCATACCTTCCTTCAGTTTGCCCGCCTGCGCCTCATCAATTGTTCCCTGAAAGATCAGTGAATTAAGGTCCGCGATGGAGCAGATCGTGGTTCCGGCATTAAATGAGTTGGCTTCAATTACCTGGCTGCCGACTTTTACCGGAACTTCCAGCACGGTTCCTGTCGCTTTGGAACGAATCTGCGTGGTGGCTAAACTTGCAAGTTCAGGTGTCGCGCCCGTTCGCGCGATCTGCAGATTTTTCTGCGCGGTCTGCAGTTGCTGCTGGGCATTTTTCAGGAGTTGCTGCGTACTCTGCAACTGCTGCTGAGCGCCAATGTACTCCTGTTTCGAGATCACGCCCTGGTCGTATAATCTTTTCTGCATGGCAAACTGCTTCTGCTGCGTATCCATATTAATTCTGGAGTTGCTGATCTGCAGGTTTGCGCTGTTAATTTCCTGCTGAGCTGCATTGATGGTCTGCACGCTCGGCACAATTCTGATGGTTGCTACCAGCTGACCGGCAGTAACATGATCGCGTTCGGTGACCAGAATCTTATCGATGATGCCGGAAATATTCGGTTTGATCTCGATCTCCTCGCGCGGTACGATATCGCCTGTTGCCATTACCTTGTCATCCATATTTTGCACAACAGGTTTTCGCGTAAGGAAAGCCTCACTTTCCGAACTGTTGGATTTGATCAGGTAGGAAATACCCATGCCTAAAGCCGCTACCAGGAGCAAACCCAGAAATATATAAATGGCTTTTTTTACAGTGAACTTCTTTTTCATATTATCAGTTTATTTTTTTCTGTTTTTTTTGGGCGACTTCATCCGCCCTCCATTCCCGCTTTTTTTGGTAGTGCATGGGAATTTTGCGTTGGCTGAAAATTTATGCCGTTTGCACTACCAAAAAAGAGCTCCATTCAGGTCGGGTCGCAGATTGTTTTTTATATCAAACTTTCTTATCATTTAAAGTTTTCAATTTTTAAAAGTTCGGAATCAACTTTTTTACCCAACCCGAACTCAATCACTCAAAATCTACTCGGATCTAAGTGCTTCAATAGGCCGTATTCTTACCGCGCGCTGCGCCGGGATCATTCCTATAATAAGGCCCAAAATCACCATGATCGCCATTGCTCCAAAAACCTGACCGTAATTGATCGTGGGATTATAAAAAGGGAAAGTATCCTGGTTTCTTGTAAACATATCTACGATCATCAGCAGGAAAATTCCAAAGATAAATCCCAGTATGCCGGAGGTTAAAGTAATCACCACGCTTTCTAGAAGAATCTGGTTACGTACTTCTGCCGGTTTGGCGCCCAGGGCGCGGCGGATCCCGATTTCTTTGGTTCGCTCTTTTACGGTGATCAGCAGGATATTCGAAATTGCAATGACGCCCGCCAGGATTGTAAGCGTTCCTACCACAATTGTTAAAATCTGCATTCCCGTAAGAAAGCCGGTCAGTTTACCGAACTCCTTGCCCAGGTTAAAACTGCCGAATGCATTGGTATCATCAGGCGATACGTTATATTTTGCTTTGAGTTCGCTTTTTACTTCATCTTCTACCACATTCAGGTCAGCATCAGGTTTGCTCACGATTGCGAAGAAGCCAACCTTATCGCCTTCGTTATACATTTTCGAGTAGGTGGTGAACGGAATGAAAGCTGCCTGGTCATTATCGGGCCCACCGGTTTTCTTCACGCGGAATACGCCGATGACATTAAAGAAAATACCTTTTACAGTAATTGACTTTCCGATAGGGTCTTCATTTTTTTTCGCATCGAAGAAGTTTTTATAAATCTCCTCGCCAATCACGATTACATTTTTGTTTCCGTTGATGTCAGCATCATTAATATACCGGCCGAAAATCAGTTTTTTCTCCGAGATTTTATTGCCGATAGGAAAATCGCCTGTTAATGTATAAGTTGCATTTTTGCCATTTCTGGAAAAAGATTCACCTGGACTGCCAAATTTTCCGCGCGAACTTTGGGGGGAAATATAGTCGATCTGGCTGATCTTTCGCGGCAGCAGTTCCAGGTCGGATAAATGCAGGTCCATTTTTCTGCCTTTTGGGAAACCGTTGTACGGAATCGTTGTGTTTTGTGCCCACAGAAAAATAGAATTCGTTGCAAAGCCGGAGAAAGCCTTGTCGAAACCATTTTCCAGACCTTTGGCGGCGCCCAGAAGTGCGACAAACAAAAACATACCCCAACCCACACCGATCATGGTAAGAAAGGTGCGCAATTTATTATTCCGAAGAGAATGATAAATTTCCTGCCAGGTATCTATTTTAAAAATTATTTTCATCCGAACTTTGTAAAAATGCAGTTGCTCTGCAGATTCTGTTTTTTATTTTTTTAAGTCAAATATTCATTAATTCAAACACAATTTCTCAATCACTTATTCACTCCACAACCCAAATACTGAGTCATTCCAAAACTCCGTTATTCCGCACGCAGCGCTTCGATCGGTTTTATTCGGCTCGCCCTGTAGGCCGGAACAAATCCTGCCACAAGACCCGAAATGATAAGGCAAATAAAAGCTACCGCGATCAGGCCCCAGCCAACCGAAGGATCCATAATAAAATACTTTTCTAAACTGTCGCCGATGAGTTTCAGGGTAAGTACGCCGAGCCCAACACCCACTAAGCCGGATATGGCAGTTATAACTACACTTTCCTGCATGATGAGACCTACGATGCTGCTTGGTTTTGCCCCAATGGCTTTGCGCACACCGATTTCCTGGGTTCTTTCTTTTACGATATAAACCATGATGTTGCTGATCCCAATAATGCCCGCGAGCAAAGTTCCCATACCTATGAAACCTACGATCAGCGTGATGATAAACAGGAACTGAAAGGTCTTGTCCATATTTTTGGCATTGTTCCTAACCACGATCGCATTTTCATCATCCGGAGAAACTTTATTCTTGGCTTTGAGCTCTTTCTGAAGTTGATCTCCGTACGCAATGGCCTGCGCGGGAGTCATATCGGTATTATAGGTCAGGAAGATCGTGCTCACCGTATCCGAACCTTTTTTAAGTTGCTGCAAGGTGGTGATCGGAACAGTGATCATCCGTTCGTCAAAATCGCCGCCGTCATCTGAAAACACTCCAATGACTTTAAAAAAAGTACCGTTAATATCCAGATCCCGCCCAATCGGGCTGCCGGTTTTTAAAAGATCGCGCTGAACCATTCTACCGATAACAGCTACATTTTGTTTCAGGTCCAAATCACGGTTTGTAATATAACGGCCATCGGTAACTTTTCGGTTTTCGATGATCTGTTCATCAGGATTTGCACCGCTGATCTGGTAACTTCCGCTTTCTTTTCCATATTTCACTGTCATGTTGGTGGAGTATCGCGGTGTAGAACTTTCAATTTTTTCCGGATCGGTTTTAATGACCTGGCTGTAGTCATCATTTTTCAGAACGACCTGTCTGTTTTCCTGCAGGCCGCCATATGCCACGGATGTTTTACCTGCAAAGATTGAAATTAAATTCGTGGCGTCCCGCGCAAAACCTTCGGTAAAAGCATTTTTCAAACCTGTTCCAATACCGAAAAGCACTATAAATATATAAAGTCCAAGCGCTACTGTAAAGCCCGAAAGTATGGTCCGCAGAACATTACTTCGGATCGATTCAAAAATTTCGCGCCAGCGGTCCAGATCGAACATATATTTGTTTTCGTGTTTTTTAAGGTTGTATTGCAGTATCGCCGGTCTTATTAGGCTAAAACTCTTTGGGTGATAAATTCATCACTTTCGATGATACCGTCTTTTAATATAACATTGCGTTTTGTTTCTGCAGCCACATCGGGTTCGTGTGTCACTACGATCACGGTTTTCCCGCTGTTATTAATTTCCTGCAGTAATTTCATAATGTCATATGTCGTTTTGGAATCCAGTGCACCCGTAGGTTCATCGGCTAGAATTACCTTGGGGTCCGTGATCAGAGCGCGGGCAATTGCCACCCTTTGTTTTTGTCCGCCGGAGAGTTCATTCGGCATATGCGCTGCCCAGTCTGCCAGGCCTACTTTTTCAAGATAATCCAGGGCGCGCTGATTGCGCTCTTTGCGGGCAACATTCTGATAATAGAGAGGAAGTGCCACATTTTCCAGAGCGGTTTTGTACCCGATTAGGTTAAAGGACTGAAAGATAAATCCCAAAAATTTACTTCGGTACTCGGCGGCTTTTATTTCTGTAAGATGTTCAATAGGAATTCCGTCGAGTTCATAAATGCCGGAATCTTTTTCGTCCAGAATACCAATGATATTCAGAAGCGTGGATTTTCCCGAGCCGGAACTTCCCATGATCGAGACAAATTCGCCCGCACCGATTTGCAGGTCAATGCCTTTCAGAACATGCAGTTTACTTTTGCCCGTGTCGTACGATTTGTGTAAATCCTTTATTAATAACATTCAGATGCGGATTGATTTACCTTATAAGTAGGCGTTGGAAAAGTATTGTTACAGGAAAATCAATTATTTGAGTAGAAGGGTGTGATGAGTTCCTCAAACATTTCTTTGCGATCCGAGAGCTTTTTGCGCAGGCGCTGTTTTGATTTTTTTATAGCCTCCGGCGAAACACCCAGGAGACCGGCAATTTCTGTATTGTTAAAGTTGAGTTTATGAAGCAGGATCACACGATGGTTGGAGGCAGTCAGTTCCGGAAAATTTTCATTGAGGTCTGTATAAAATCCCGGATATTTCCTTTCGAAAGCATTCTTGAAGTTCGACCAGTTTTCATCGGTCATCAGGTGACTTTCAAGCAGTTTCTCCAGATCATCCTGTTTTTCCTGTGCACTTTGTTCCTCCTGTTTCTTCAAAAGTCCGATCTCAGAATTAAGGGCAGAAATGTGTGTGTTTTTATATTTCAGAAGTTCGATCTGCGCCGAGATGCTTTCTTCAACTTCGGAGAGTTTACGCTCGTAATCCTGTTTTGCCAGTTCCGAGCGCAGGAGATTTTCTTCGTTCTGAAGCTTGCGGACTTTCAGTTTGATCTTAAAAAATTTGTAGAGAAATAATGCAATTATAAGCAGGGCAAACAAAACTCCGATAAAAACCCGCTTTTGAAAAGCCGCATCCTGCAGGTCGCTGTTTACTTTGTCGATCTGGCTCTCGTATTTGGCTTTCTGAATTAGGAGTTGTGCGGTATTTACTACGGTTTCGCCATCAGTTTGTTTACCATAATCTTCGAGTTCAGCAATTCTTTTTCGGATCGACAGTTCATCGGGGCTGTTGTCATCCAGCGCTTTCAGGCGCATTTTTAAAATATTTAGTTCTTCGCTTTTGAAATAGGGACTGGAGACAGCTACTTCCTGTGCCTGGTCCAAGAATGCCAGCGCCTGCTTCATCTTACCCTGTGCAATATAATTTTTCGCCAGAAGTTGGTAGGCAAACATAGCGTTCTTGCGGTTACCGAGCTTTTCCGAAATCTGAATGTCTTTCAGCAGTGCAGTTTCAGCTTCCGTGTACAGTTTCTTTTCGAAAAGTGCGTTGCCGATGTTGCCAAATGTTTTTGCCAGCCGCAGTGAATCTTTTACGAGAGATGCAATAGCATTTGCCTCCCTGGAAAGTTTCAGACTGCGGTCCAGCTCATTTTTCTGAAGAAAACATATTCCCATATTATCCAGAATCGCTGCATTCTCAGATGTGTTATAACCAACGTAATCTTTAACTTTCAAAAAATAAGCAATAGCTTCGTCTGGTGCGCCTATGGTCTGCATGACAAAGGCGATCTGCCGGTAAGTGTCATTGGGCAGAATGATTTGGCTGCGCTTCATTCTTTCCACGGTTTTTACCGCAGAAGTGAAAACGGGAAGCATTTGCGTGTACTGATTAAAACGGTACCTGTATTTTGCGTAATTCATTTCCGCCCAAACCATGAGAGCGGGGTTTGCAGCAGCTTTTGCCAATTCAATAGCTTTTCGCGAGTTTATCAGACTATGCGTATTGTCCCTTTCAAAATAGTCTGCATAGCCATTTGCCAGCAAGCCGTAATAGAAAATCCGGTGGCTTTGATTGGCGCTGTTGAGAAGCGGCTGCAGATAATTTTTTAAGGCAACAGTATCTTTTACAAAAGTTTTCTCCTGAAGAAGAATTCTTTCGGCGTCTTTTATAGAATTAAAGGATTTGAAAATTTTTATCTGCTGTGCGTAAGAATGCATTGATATAAATACGCAGAGCAGAAAGAATAAATTTTTTATGATCATTTAAGTGTTTGGTTTTAAACAAATTTAGATAAAATGGTTTTTATATGAAAGTATCTGAAAAAGATCAGATCTCGCCGCAATCTTTCTAATTGCCGATGAGTTTTCATTTACACTGAACGAACTGAAAAAAGGACTTTGTAAATTAATATATTGGTTATCAATTGTTTATACTTTGTCCCCCCTTTTGTCCCCACCTTAATTTTTGTTTGTCTGGTTTTGAATTCTAATTTCGCTCTCAGGAATTCGGGTTTACACAGATACCGTTTTTCTGTCCTCAAACACACAAATGATGAAAAAAACTTTATTAATTTTAATGGCTTTTGCCATTAGTCTCTGCTATGGGCAATACCAGAATAATGTGGGTATTAATACCGACCAGCCGGAGCAAAGACTACACGTGAAAGGTTCCATGAAAGCGAAAGATCTGCTTTTGGACCAGAACACAAATCTCCAGACCATTCCCAGCCTGGGACCTACGGAAAACTATTCATTTTTACTGAAATCACGCAGTGCAAAAAGGATTACTACCTACAATGTGCAGTCCAGTGGAGGGAATTCATTCCCTGCACCTTTTGGTGTAATTGGCTTTACCATAAGTACCGACCCCAATGATAAAGACTGGGTGAACGAGTACGATACCCGAATCAATGCAACGAAATACATCGCGGTGCTCAATTACTTTAATTTCAACTTACCGGTTGTTGTTGGTTCCTCGAAAAAAGTCTCACCTGCAGCGCAAGTCTTTACCTACGAAAAAAACGGCACCTGGTGGATTAAAGCGGATTATCATGGGTTTGCTCCACCGGCAAACAGCAGTAACGGGGTTTGGGATATCAATCTCATGGTTTTTGATAAGACATTTGCCAAGAGTTTCACCACGAATGTGGATTTCAATGGTAATACCACTGGTGTAGCGCCCTCACCTTTGATCCTCAAATAAACACACACAGTACTGATGAAAAAACTAATTACAACTCTGGTGGTGTTGTGCTCAGCTGCGGGCTATGCGCAGGTTGGCATAGGAACCACAACGCCACGTGACGCACTGGATGTGGTAGGAAATATTCTGCTGGAAAATTACCTTATTCTTGATAATACGGTTGCTGCCACAGGCGATTACAGGCTTCTGGTGCGGTCAACAGAATCTTCGCCGGTAGGCGAGGTTAAGCGGCTTGATGTAGATGTGCGGAATGTAGGGCCCATCAACAAGTATAGTGTGCAGATCCAAAACGTAAACAAACTGAGTGTCGTTGAACTTAGTACCAATCTTGAGGTAAGTAAATATTACCTGGGCCTGGCAGAAGGAGTTTTCAGTGGAGCAACCATAATGAGTGCTTCGAACTACAACGGTGATCCGGTTTACGGAACTTATTTTACAGCTGTAAAGGAGAAAAACGGCAAGTATGTGATCAGCCTCAATTTTAACAATGCCACGACCTCTGGAACCAATTCCAATGGAAATTGGGATCTCTCCTTCATTGTGTTTGAAAAAACACTGGTAAAGGATTGGGGCAACTACACCGGTTCGGTAACTCAGGCTAACAGCTATTCCGGAGTTTCTACAAATACGCCGATTGGCCTGCAATAAAACACACCACACAAATGATGAAAAAAATATTTTTGCTGTGTATACTTGCGGGCATCTACGGCGCCCACGCACAGGTTTCGGGAGGAAATGTAGGATCAATACGAACTCGCCAACTGAGACGCTGGATGTAAACGGAATTGCCCATGGAGACCTGCTTTACTTAAGGTCACCCGGAGAACCGCTGGAATTGCCAATTAATTTCATGGCATCGCAGGCAGTGAAGCTTGATATCTATGATCCTACTCTGGAAAGTTCTTCGCTGGTCAACCTGCTGAATCTAAATTTTAATAATGTATCCAACGTAGGTGTAGTTTCGTACAACACAAAAATTGATGCTAGTGAGTTTACGGCCGCAGTACGAAGTTTCAGTCTGGCAAAATTCGCCGGTGGTGTACCGACCACGCTGGAGGTTTACCTGACACACAATTCGAATATATCAAACACACAGGCTAATTTTTATCAGGGCAGCCCGGACTTTGTCTGCTATGTGGCACCCACCGATCCTGGCGATGCGAATTCCCAGAAAACATGGTGGGTCCGTGCACGATACCTCGATTCTAAATTTACAGAAAATGACGGTACCATAAGAGCGGACCGGTACACCATAAAGCTTCAGCTTTTGGTATATAAAAAACTCATAACCAAAGCAATCAGTCAAACGCAATCCACCAACCTCAATGGGACAGCCGGGACTTCAAATACCTATTCTGTACCAAAACCCTCGGGATTCTAAACCATCCTGATTCTCAACACACAATGATGAAAAAAGCGACAGTCTTAAATAAAGGCTGTCGTTTTTCTTTTTATGAACTGCATTTTCACTGGATATATTAATCCGGCTGTTTAGTTGTAACTCATCTAATATGTAATGTTTTACAGAGAATTGTTTAGCCGCAAACCGCCTAAAATGGCAAATATCTCTTTGCAAACTGCTGTAAGTCAATCTGGGCGGCACTTCTGTGTCTTTGTGGAAAACTTTTACATCTTATCCTCAGCCTTTTAATCATTGCGCCTTTCCAGATCAGGTTCTATTCTCTATTTTTGTCATTCACCCTTCTTCTGAAAGGTGATTCCGGGCGCAGCGTTTTCTTTTGCTTAAATGTCAGAAAATGAAAAAGTTACCCACCGTGTTTTCCAAAAGTATTATTCATATTATTTATTAAAACGACCTGAATATGGGAATTTTCGACAAAAGAGTAAGTTACAAACCCTTTGAATATCCTGAGATTCTACAATTTGTAGAAGCCATTAATAAATCTTTTTGGGTTCATTCCGAGGTCGATTTTACTGCGGATGTTCAGGATTTCCAGTCCCAGTTGGAGCCTCACGAAAAAAACGCGGTGAAAAATGCACTTTTGGCGATCGCGCAGATCGAAGTTTCGGTGAAGACATTTTGGGGAAATCTCTACAGTCATATGCCAAAACCTGAACTCAACGGTTTGGGTGCCACATTCGCAGAGTGCGAATTCCGTCATTCCGAAGCATACTCGCGACTCCTGGAGGTCCTTGGTTACAACGATTCATTCGGCCAGGTTGTGGAAATCCCCGCGATTAAAAAAAGGATCGATTTTCTGTCCAATGTTTTGCGTCATGCCAATTCCACCACGCCAAAAGAGTACGTTTCCTCACTTTTGCTTTTCAGTATCCTGATCGAAAACGTTTCACTTTTCTCGCAGTTTGCAATTATTTTATCATTTACAAGGTTTAAGGGTTACATGAAAAATGTATCCAATATTATCGCCTGGACCTCCGTGGATGAGCAGATTCACGCCAATGCCGGCATTTATCTCATCAACAAGATCCGCGAAGAGCAACCCGAATTGCTTACAGATTCGGATATCGATGATATTTATACGCTGGTCGATCACTCGATCAATGTTGAAGAAGAAATTCTGGACTGGATTTTTGAGCTTGGCGAAATCGACAATATAGGTAAGGAAGACCTGCTCAATTTTATGAAATACCGCGTTGATGACAGTTTGAAGAAAATCGGCATGCAGACGCGCTACAATATTACACCCGAACAATACCGGCCAATGGTTTGGTTTGAGGAGGAAGTTTTTGCCAATTCAATGGATGACTTTTTTGCCAAAAGACCGGTGGATTACACAAAACACGATAAGAGTATTACGGAGAACGATTTATTTTAAAATTTATATTTGGGCGCACATTTCCGCCTTCCACTCCCGCTTTTTTTGTTCCTGTCCTCGCCCCTGTGCTCAGACAGGAACAAAAAAGAGCTCCGTTCAAGTCGGGGCGCGGGGATTTCTAAAAAGAAAGTGAAAGAAAAAAAGCCACGAAGTGGCGTAATCATCAGCATCGGGCGCAGCCCGATGACATGTTAAGAAGCAATATAAAAAAAGCCACGAAGTGGCGCCATCCTTATCATCTAAAACCATGACAAGGTGAGCGAACATAATTTGTCGAACAAAGGCGCGAGCGAAGCGAACGCCGAAAAGAATTTTATAATTTCATTATAAAAGGGAAGATATAGCCACGAAGTGGTGTAATCATCAGCATCGGGCGCAGCACGATGACATATTAAGAAGCAATATAAAAAAAGCCACGAAGTGGCGCCATCCTTATCTTCTAAAACCATGACAAGGTGAGCGGACATAATTTGTCAAACAAAGGCGCGAGCGCAGCGAGCGCCGAAAAGAATTTTATAATTTCGTTATAAAAGGGAAGATATAGCCACGAAGTGGCGTAATCATCAGCATCGGGCGCAGCCCGATGACATGTTAAGAAGCAATAGAAAAAAAAGCCACGAAGTGGCGTCATTCTTATCATCTAAAACCATGACAAGGTGAGCGGACATAATTTGTCGAACAAAGGCGCGAGCGAGGGAGCGCCAAAAGAATTTTATAATTTCGTTATAAAAGGGAAGATATAGCCACGAAGTGGCGAAATCACCAGCATCGGGTGAAACCCGATGACATGTTAAGAGACAATAGAAAAGAAGCCACGAAGTGGCGTAATCACCCGCATCGGCAACCGCCCGCAAAGCGCCGAAGGCGCGACATCTTTCCGCAGTTTTTCAAACTTCGAAAGACAAAACGCCCCGGCTCCTAGCCCCGATTGCAGTGGAAATCCTGACCTTGCGCAGCCGGATCTTCTAAAAATGAAGACCCTCCGCGCAAGGGCAGATTGCAACGGAAAGCGGGTAATTACTTAATAAGAAGAAAGCAATGTGATGCTTCTGAAAAAAAAATAAAAACACAATGTACAATGTACATTTTACAGAAAAAAAATATGGAAGAACAATCGAAAATCTGGTGGCTCAACGAAGAATCTGAACAAATGCTTAACCGCGGCTACCTCCTGAAAGGTGAAACTGTGGATGGCGCAATATCACGCATAACTACAGCCGCAGCAAAAAGATTATATAAACCTGAGTTACAGCCGGCCTTCGAAGAGATGATCCGAAAAGGCTGGATCAGTTTCTCATCGCCGGTCTGGGCGAATATGGGAACGGAGCGCGGCCTGCCGATTTCCTGTTTCAACGTGCATGTGCCCGATAATATCGAAGGTATTACGCACAAACTTGGCGAGGTCATTATGCAGACCAAAATTGGTGGCGGCACTTCCGGCTATTTTGGGGAACTCAGGAACCGTGGAACGGCCGTGACGGACAACGGAAAATCTTCAGGCGCCGTATCCTTTATGAAACTTTATGATACCGCGATGGACGTGGTTTCACAAGGTGGCGTTCGCCGTGGTGCTTTTGCCGCTTACCTTGATGTAGATCATGGCGATATTGAAGAATTTCTGTCCATTAAAGATATCGGAAGTCCGATCCAGAATCTGTTTACGGGAATTTGCGTGCCGGATTATTGGATGCAGGATATGATCGACGGCGATATGGATAAGCGCAAGATTTGGGCCCGTGTGTTGGAAAGCCGCCAGCAGAAAGGTTTGCCCTACATCCTTTTTACAGATAATGTGAACCGGAACAAACCACAGGTTTATAAAGATTTAGGATTGCCCATCAATGCCAGCAACTTGTGTTCGGAAATTATGCTGCCTTCAAGTGCTGAAGAATCATTCATCTGCTGTCTGTCCTCGATGAATCTTGAATTGTATGACGAATGGAAGGATACTGATGCCGTGAAGCTTGCCATTTATTTCTTGGATGCAGTACTGTCGGAATTTATTGAAAAAACTGAGGGCAACTATTATTTGACTGGTGCCAGAAATTTTGCGTTGCGCCACAGAGCTCTTGGTTTGGGCGTTCTCGGTTACCATTCTTACCTGCAGAAAAACATGATTCCCTTCGAAAGTTTTGAGGCGACGCAGTTTAA
Source organism: Kaistella palustris DSM 21579 (assembly GCF_000422265.1). Classification (GTDB taxonomy): domain Bacteria; phylum Bacteroidota; class Bacteroidia; order Flavobacteriales; family Weeksellaceae; genus Kaistella; species Kaistella palustris. Next base: position 406,070 of record NZ_KE383812.1, on the reverse strand, counting down.
TGCCAGAGCTTTCCGTCAGATTAAAGAGCAGTCATTGGCGGCCTCCCAGGAGCTTGCCAACATCTATGGCGAGCCCGAATTGCTCAAAGGATACGGAATGCGAAATACGACTACAATGGCGATTGCTCCTACCACCTCAAGTTCAGCGATTCTGGGCCAGACTTCGCCGGGAATAGAGCCTTTTGCTTCCAACTACTATAAAGCAGGTCTCGCAAAAGGTAACTTTATGCGGAAGAATAAATATCTGGCAAAATTGCTTCAGGAAAAAGGTATTGACAATGAGGATACCTGGAGAACCATCATGTTGAACCACGGTTCTGTACAGCAGTTGAAAGAACTGAGCGAGGAGGAAAAAGCCGTCTTTAAAACATTCCGTGAGATTTCCCCGATGGAAATAATTTCTCAGGCAGCACAAAGGCAGCAGTACATTGACCAGGCCCAGTCCCTAAATCTCCAGATTCCCTCCACTATGCCTGTGAAAGACGTGAATTACCTTTATATCGAGGCCTGGAAAAAAGGAGTGAAGACGTTATATTATCAGCGAAGCTCATCAGTTTCCAAGGAATTGATGGTGAATTTTGTGAGTTGCTCAAGTTGTGAAGCGTAGTAATATCCTGTTCTTTTAAATGTTGAATCCGAATCAGTCGGGAGGCTTTTGGTTCAAAAATATATTTGAAATCAGGAGGTTTTTAAGAAAACGATGAGAATATGAAAACTTTAGAAAAAGCAGGCATATTCAAATTTCTGATTCTGCTATTGACATTGGTTATGATTTGCTGTACAGACAGAACAGCAAACGAAGGCTCACCGTTCCAAGTAAGGACTATAGTCTCCGGAAAAGTTTATGATTATCAGCGCAATATTCCGGTGCCGGATTATTTGGTAACCGTCCAGCGCAGCTACCGGGATTTCTGTGGATATATGGGCTGCACAAAAACAGAAGATATCGCGAGCGTTAAAACCGACAGGAACGGCAATTACACAATACCCTTCAACTATATTCTAGATACTGCAAAGGAAAACTACAGTTATTGTATATCTGCTGAAAATTCGGATGGCTATATCGCTGAACCGGTATCCAATTTAAATCTGATTGCAGGAGCAGAAAATATCCGTGACGTAAACGCATGGAAACCAATCAAGGTAAATTTTAACTTAAATATTACAGACTGTACCTCGCCTCCCGTTATTGTATCGACGCTTTTAAACAGTGAAAGTGGGACATTCAACAGTATTACCGTGCAAAATAATGGTGCGAGTGCAGTGCAACTGCTCGCAAAACCTTCGTCTGATATGTTAATTAGGTTTTACTATTTTGAGGGCGGAAATTATAGCCTCACCCATGTTTTAGAGAAACAGTTTATAACCACCAATGATGAAGAGCAGGTCTTCAGTTTTGACGTAGATTGCAGTCAATTCTAAAATTTTTAATTGATGATGTATCATCTTTAGGACCATATCATGTTTTCCTTAAAAAAAGCCGGCCTCTTAATCATAAAGAAGCCGGCTTTAACAATTATAAAAATACAGAAAAGTCTAATAAGGAAGACCATTAAAATAAGTAATGATATAATAGGCACTCCAACCGGTAATGATCAGGATAATAACCCACATCCACACTGGTATAGTTCGTGGTGTTTCAGAGCCTTCGATTACAAATTCTTTGTGGCTGCCTTTGTCATAGGCGTTGATCATCAGCGGGAAAGAGCCGTCGACTGTGGCATTGTCTTTCAACCCTTCGATACTTATTGACGGACCGTTTCTCACGGTAAAGTTGATCAGCCGGATGCCTTCGCGCCCATCTGGTGCACGGCTGACAATCCTCAGGGTATGATCGCCATCCGTGAGTTTCCTGGTGTCAAAATCGAAAACGATCGGCGTTTCCAGCTCTGCCACCGGCTGCTCGGCATCGTCAATGAATAAAACGACGTTTGTTTTCTCCTGTGCCATTTTTTGTAGTTTAGTTTAATATAGAATGCTTAATGTGATTCTTGTCTGTTTCACCGGGTTTTATCAAATATTTCAGCGAATAGATGAGGGTATAGACCGTGATTACTGCGATGACAGCGATGATCAGCCAGTCCCACTTGCTGTCGGGGCCGCCGCCGTGCGTAAAGCCCTGCGTGAGTTTTGGTTGCTGCAGTTTACACGCTTCACAGGCAAATGCAAAGTTTGCCGCGAGAACGAATATAATGGAAATAACTTTTTTATAGTTTTTCATAATGCTGTTTTTTAAGATTACTTGATCTCGTCGTAGATTTTTTTAACTTCTTCTAAAGTGACCGGTTTTGCGGAGTTGCCCCAACTGGATCTTTCGTGGTTCATCAGCGCGGTTACCATTTCAGGTGTGAAATTCGCATTGGTACCAACGGGCGGCATAACTCCGAACCCCGGCCTGCCGTTATAACCCTTCATAATGATGGTCACGTACACTTTTAGATCATCACCAGTCACGACAGGACTTCCTTTTAACGGTGGGAAAGCTCCCGGTAATCCTTCACCTGTAGCCTGATGACAGGCCACACAGTTTCCGTTGTACAGTTCTGCACCATCTGGCATCTTACCTGCAGCTACTGCTGCATCTGCTTTTTCTTTCTGTTTGTACAGGAATTCCGGCGCAACAACTCCGTCTGGCAGTTTTATTTGTTTTAAAGAAAGGATATACGCCACAAGATCGAGTGCTTCTTTTTTTGCGACAATCTTGGTGAATTTACGGCGGAGAAATTTTTCAGGTACTTTTACTTCTACATCGCCCTTTGCCAGATAATCCTTTTCCTCAAAAAGGTAAGGGTAAGCCGGCATGATCGATTCTGCAACTACCGCCCGTGGCTGGTACAGGTGCAAAAGTTGCCAGTCGGTACTGGGTTGTCGTGCACCGATATTGGTAAGATCGGGGCCCGTACGCTCAGAACCTAACAGGTTTGCTGTATTTCTCCAGACGTCCATGCGTTGGTTCATCGCATAATCTGCCGGAATATTGGGGCGGCTTCCGAAAACCTTATCCATTTCCACGCTTCGTACCTGCTGTGTATGGCAGGCGATACAGCCATTGGCTACATACAGAGCTTTGCCGGCTCTTTCTTCTTTAGTTAAAGGTTTCGCATCTGGCAGCGGTTTGTAAACCTGCTGATTTTGAATTGCCGGCAAGATCGCGATATTCAGCGTAAGAAATAAGAAGAACGCGAGCGCAGTTCCGAAAAGCAAATTTTGATTGTTATAAAATTTCATGTTCAGTCTTATTTGGTTGGAATAGATTCGGTGTTCTGAAGCTGTCTCTTGGCCTGCAGAATTTCAGTCGGTGTGGTTGGGATTCTTATATCCGGTTTGCCATTGACCATTTTATAAAAGTTGTAAGCAAATACGAAATGTGAGATCCACATCATTGTGCCGCCTATCGCCCGCCACAGCCAGAACGGAGCCATAGCAACTACGCTTTCAATGAAGGGTTTTTTGGCCATCCAAAGCAGTCCTCTTTCGGTTGAGCCGATCATCAGTGAATTGGTGTAGAACAATAAACCTAAAAGTGCGAACCAAAAATGCATACCTACCAGGGCTTTTGGTGGTTCCTTGCCGGTTAGCCGTGGAACCAGCGTATAAATAAATGCCCACAGCATGAAGGTGATAATACCATACATGGTAAGGTGGGAGTGCGCAACCGTGAAATCTGTAAAGTGCCAGATGAGGTTGGTAAAGCGGAAAGCTTCAACTGTTCCCTGCATAGAGCCGGTGAAGTAAAAAATAATCCCTATCAGATAAAAAGGTAAGGTATAGCTCGTTTTCAGCTGATACCAATTTCCGTTAAAGGTTAAAATAAAATTGGTGGTACCCGCGACGACCGGAATGACCATTCCTACACTGGCAACAATAGCTACAGTCTGCATCCACCACGGAATTGCGCTGAATATAAAGTGGTGGCTTCCGATTAGGGTATAAAATAAGATCTGTGTCCAGAAGGCGAGGATTCCCAGACTGTACGAGTAAATTGGGCGGTTAAGTTGTTGTGGCAGAAAGTAATACATTAAACCAAGGTTCAGGAACATGAACCACATTCCTACGCCCTGGTGCATATAGTAACCCTGAATGATCGTTTCTCCCAGCCCATGTTGCCAAAACGGCAAATAGGCCACTACCAGAATGACGATAATATACATGGTTGCAGCCACAATATACCAGTTAGAAACATAAATTTCTTCGGTTGTTCGCCGGGCAATGGTACGGAGGAAATTGTACAGCGAAATAATGATTGCAATCGCGAACAGGGCCATGATCGGCCAGATATATTCACGATACTCACCGCCGCCGTTATTGATGCCGTACATCAGTGAAAGTGAACCCAGAATTACTGCTGCATTCATCAATATTAAAGAGTACCAGCCGATTTTCAGACTGAAGACTTCAACATTACTTACACGTGGGATCACATAATACGCAAGACCTACCATTGCGAAAGATGCCCAACCCCAGAAAACCATATTGGTGTGAACCGGGCGAAGTCGCCCAAAACTCAGCCAACTCACATGATCCGCATCCGGCGCAACAAATTTTATACCCAGATACTCTCCCACAGTGGTGCCCACAAGTAGCCACAGAACAGAAAATCCCAGGAAATAAAGGACAAGTTTAGTAAGCTCGGGCGAAATGTTATTTTGCGCCAGCGGACTTTTTTTATGCGGCAGAAAGCGGATCTCATCTATTTTATTCACATTGGAAATCAGGCCGCGCTGATCGGCAGGCGGCAGCGAACCTGAAAGTTCGCGCTGGGGAATGATGTAATCCATCTCCAGTTTCCTTCGCTCGTATTCCGCTTCTTCGGCCGGCGAAAGACTCTCCAGCCTTTTCTCAAATTCAAGCAGCTTGCGCCTGTTCCGCAGGTTCTTGTAGGTGGAATAGGTCTTTACAACGGCAATAAGCAGCCCCACCAATACCGGTATCAAGATCAGCAGTAAGGTCATCTGAATCCCGGATTCTCCAAATAATGAGTTATTCATAAATGATAATGTTAGCGGACGAATTCATCCTTTATTATAAGAAAATTTATCTTTTCAAGATAGCGGTCGTACCGGCGGCGCCGTCGGCCAGAAAGCGGAGCGATGTGCCTTCCAAAGTCTTGCGAATGTCCTTCCGGATGTTTACAAAACTGAAGTGCAGCGCGCAGGGCTTAAGTGCATTACATTTTTGAAGTCCCAAACTGCAGTCCTCGAGTAAACTGTTGCCATCAACAGCTATAATAATATGCCACAGCTTTATACTGTCGAGTTCCGGTATATTTAAAAAAAAACCGCCGTTTGGTCCTTTTGCAGAACGGAGCACATTTGTTTTTGTCAGTTTCTGTAAGATCTTCGCGGTGAAGGCTTCCGGTGAGTCGATACATTTCGCAATTTCTTTCTGACTGACCTTTCTGCCTTTCAAAGATTGCTTGGCAACATATATAGATGCCCGTATCGCATATTCACAGGACTTCGAAAACATATCGCTAATTTAATGCAGTAAAAATAATAAAGGACCTCTTTATCTTTTAATTTTTCTATGGAAATTATTGTTTCTATCAATATTCGTAATTTGCAATATCGATTGATATTCAGCTGTGCCACATTTTCTTCTGATTTATTCATCAAAATGTGAAATCCAGGGTGCTGACGTACAATAAATTAAGCAGCGATACCATTAATTATAAAGAGGGGAAATAAAAAAAGTGAACGTAATGTCCACTTTTTTATATACTGATATTTTTCTAAAAATTACTTAAGCCAGAAATTCAATTTCCTTGTCTTTGAAATCGTTTTTATCAACCAGTTTTATCATTGTTTTCAGCATCTTATGACGCAGTTTTGCCAGTCTGCGTATATTCTTGTCTTCACTGTAATCAAAGATATTGTCTTCAAAAGAAAAGGTGTCACCTTCTTTAAAAGAGATGTTATTGTCTTTAAGTTCTTTCAGAAGCATTAGATTCGTCATGGTTTCCAAAAGTGTATTTTCTGCCACTGCAAGTTCTTTCAATGATTTTAACAGCTGTTTTTTATATTTTTTCTTCGTTTTCATTCTAATGATTTTTCTTTACTGCAATAGTAAGGATTTTTATTGAATTGCGGTTTTCTGTTGCTGTTTTATCGCAATATTCAACGTGTGATAAATTACTTACCTTTGTTTCTGCAATGGGAAAAACCGAACTTTTGGAGCTGATCGCGCTTGCCAAAAGCAAGAATCAGAAATCGCAGACAAGACTCATCAATTCATTTTGGATTGATGTTTTCAGTTTTGTGATGAAGAAAGTTCAGGATGAAAATGTGGCAGATGAGATCACTGTTTCTGTGTTCTCAAAAGTACTGGCAAAGCTCGACCTTTACGATCCCAACTTCCAGTTTAAAACCTGGATTCTGACCATTGCCCAGAATTCTGTGATCGACTATTGGCGCAAGAAAAGTCGCGGAAACGAAGATTCTACCGATAATTTTGATGATTATAAAAATCAGTTCGCCCGCTCGCCCGAAGAACTGCTTATTTCCGAGGAGGATCAAAAGCAAATCCATTCTATAATAGAAAGTTTAGATTCCAATTACCGCGACATTATACGCCTGCGTTTCTTTGAAGAAAAAAGCATCAAGGAAATTGCAGAAGAACTTCAGCTTACCGTCGCCAATACAAAAGTTCGCATCATGCGTGCCAAGAAAGTGCTTTCCGAACTGCTGAAAACAAATGAGTTCGATGACTAGCCGGGCTGCGCTTAAATTCCTAAATTTGTACCTTATCTATTTGAAATGAACGAAACGCTTCCCGATACTCCTTTGCAAAAACCCAAATGGATCCGCGTAAAACTTCCGACAGGAAAAAACTACCGCGAACTGCGGACTCTTGTCGATAAATATAAGCTGAACACGATATGCCAAAGTGGGAGCTGTCCTAATATGGGCGAGTGTTGGGGCGAGGGAACCGCCACGTTTATGATCCTGGGAAATATCTGCACACGCAGCTGTGGTTTCTGTGGCGTAAAAACCGGCAAACCACTGGATGTGAACTGGGAAGAACCCGAAAAAGTTGCACGCTCTATAAAATTAATGAAAATTAAGCATGCTGTTCTCACCTCTGTAGATCGTGATGATCTGAAAGATATGGGTTCTGTCATGTGGAGTGAAACGGTAAATGCCGTGCGCCGGATCTCTCCCGGGACTACCATGGAAACCTTGATTCCGGATTTCCAGGGAATTGCAAAACATCTGGACCGCATGATCGAAGTGGCACCGGAAGTTATTTCTCATAATATGGAAACCGTAAAACGCCTGACACGCGAAGTTCGTATTCAGGCGAAGTACGAGCGCAGCCTCGATGTGTTGAAATATCTGAAAGAAGCCGGCCAGCACCGTACCAAAACAGGCTTGATGCTCGGTCTTGGTGAATCCAAAGATGAGGTGTTCCGCACCATCGAAGATATTCGGAATGCCAGTGTAGATGTCGTCACGATCGGCCAGTATCTGCAGCCGACAAAAAAGCATCTGCCTGTAAAGCGCTTTGTAGATCCCGAAGAATTTGCGGAATATAAAGAATTTGCCGGCAGTTTAGGCTTCCGCCATGTGGAAAGTTCCCCTTTCGTCCGCAGTTCGTACCACGCGGGAAAACATATCCATTAACAAAAAGTTGGGTCTGAATTAAAATTCAGGTTGATTATAAAAGTTCCTGCTTTTTTTTTAAAGGTGGCAATATTTGCTGCCCAAAATTCCCGTTTCGGTTAAAAGTCGGTTTTAATATTTGCTCATTTAAACTACAGCGTGCTTTGTCAATTATAAATATTTCGTTTGCAAGTTTGAGTGGTATTAAATGAATTTTACTGGGTGCACCTTTCTTTTTAAGTCTTTGTTATTTCCTTTGTTTAATGGTAATTTAATTGTTTTAAAGGAACGTTTAAAAAGTAACCGCTGTTAAATTTTTGTGATTAATGGATTGATATTCAACTGACTGTATTTTGTATATTATGTTATTTCGTGAATTTTGCAAGTGGTTTTCTTTTTTAGCGCGCATATTACAGTTAGGTTTGTAATAATCAAAATCAAACTTATTGTCTTATGAAAAAAATTTACACACTGGCTCTTGGCGTTTGCTCATTCGCCTTAACCAATGCTCAGGTTACGGATCTTGGCAGTTACGTGCAGGTCACAGATATTTCTAATAACGGGATTGCTGTAGGAAATGTGTACGGGAGTTCCTTTTTTATGTGGTCTGAGGCAGACAGCGGTTTAATTATCGCTGAATCCGGTGAGAACGGTGTTTCCGGAAATTCAAATATTACTGCAGATGGCACTGTAATTTCCCTTTCGCTGCCCAATCCTGCAAATGCTGATAAAGAAGAAGCCGCTTTATATACTGTAGCCACCCAGGAATTTAATTTCCTTGGTTATCTGGGTGTTTCCTCCGGCAGCGATACTTCTTCGGCGTGGGGAATGTCCTCTAATGGGAAAAATATCGTGGGATTTGCCTGGAATACACCCTCAAAAGGTGAAGCTGTATTCTGGAAGGATGGCGCGCCAATCGTAGGTTTAGGCAGTACCGTGGCCACCAGAAGTTCACGTGCTGATGCCGTAAGTGCCGACGGTTCCGTTGTCGCAGGTTGGCAGGATGCAAGCAATGGCGTACGCCAGGGCGCGATCTGGAGAAACGGCGTGCAGGAACTTTTGAAAGATAATGACGGGAATATACTCGGTGCAGCTTCCGCCATTAGTGCCGACGGGAAAACCGTTATCGGTATAAAAAATACCACCGGTGAAGGCTATATCTGGAACGAAACCGAAGGAACTGTTTTCCTTTCCAGCGACAATCCCGATTATATTACCAGTATGTCGGTGATATCCGATGACGGCAAAACAGCTCTCGGTCTTTCTTTCGATCCTACACAAAGCATTTTGTTGGGCAGAGGATTTATCTGGACCAAAGAAGGTGGCAAAGTTGATCTTAATGATTACATTGCCGGTTTAGGTTTTGATGATCTGGATATTGTCTTTTCGGTTCCGACCGCGATCTCCGCAGACGGCAAATATATTGGTGGGCTTGGTGCCAACTTCACCGAAGGTGATGCCAAAGGATTTTTCATAAAACTTCCAGATGGGAATCTGTCATCTCATAATGTAGCGGCAAACGCTAAAATGAGTATTTACCCAAATCCTGTGAAAGATATCGTCAGCATCAACACTACAGAAAAAATTCAATCTGCTGCTGTCTATAATATGGTAGGGCAAATCGTAGATTCAGCTCCAGCCGTTGTAAACGGTAAGATCGATCTGTCTAAACTCGATAAAGGTCTTTATATTCTTAAAGTAAAAACTGACCGCTCGCTTCAAACTGTGAAATTTATTAAAGAATAACTTTCTTTGATTAATTTATATAAACTCAAACCCGATACAGCTGGATTCTTCCGGCTGTATTTTTTTTATGGTCATTTTTCAGTATATTTATAAGCTAAAATCCTGAGATGAAGTTAATTCCATATTTTACACTTTTCCTTTTCCTCGTTTCTTTGTCATGTAGCGATAAAAGTAACGCCGCAACAGCCGCAAAAGAAAAAAAGGGAATAAAAACAGAAGAGATCACCTACAATATCGACGGCAAAAATTACAGATCTTTTGTGGCCTTTAACAGCAGTTCGGCTGAAGCAAGACCAGTGGTAATGGTTATTCCGGAATGGTGGGGACTTACCGGATACGTTAAAGAACGCGCTGAGCAACTGGCAGGGCTTGGTTATTTTGCGCTTGCAGTAGATTATTATGGCGACGGGAAAGTTGTAGAAACGCCCGAAGAGGCCGCAACTCTATCGGAACAGTTTTATAAAATTCCAGTAAATGCCAAACTTATTTTTGACGGTGCGCGTGCCCAGCTTTTAAAATATCCCGAAGCGGATTACGGAAAAATTGCGGTGATCGGATACTGTTTCGGTGGTTCGCAGGCGCTGAATATGGCGCGGCAGGAAAGCGATCTGAAAGGTGCCGTAAGTTTCCACGGAAATCTGATGACCGGAGTTAAACCCAGGAATAACCGCGTGCCGATGCTGATCTGCAATGGCGAAGCCGATTCCTACGTTTCCGCAGAAGAAATCGCGGCCTTTAAAAAAGAAATGGATTCGGCGAAGGTGAAATATACTTTTATAAATTACCCAAATGCCCTGCACTCCTTTACCAACCCGGGTTCCACGGCGCTGGGCAGAAAATTTAATATGAAGATCGCTTACAATAAAACAGCTGATGAAAGATCCTGGAGTGATATGAGCGCGTTTCTAAAGGAAATCTTTCGCTAAAGTATCAACACGTTTTCGTACAATAAAATTCCCCGGTAAAAACCGGGGAATCTGTTTATCAGGAATTGATGTTTCATTAACATTACCTTTAAAAAAGTTACTTATGAAGTTTTGAAATATTTTCGAAGTTTCCACGCCATTTTTTCATGTGCCTGCATCAGTGCTGTTAAGAAATCAGACGTTCCTTTATCCTCATATTTCTCTTCTGTATCGTCCACGTATTTTCTCAGTGATTTTACGATAGATTCGTGGTCATTCACAAGTTCTTTCAGCATTCCCTGCGTATCGGGAAGTTTCCCGGGATTCTCCTGCAGCTGAGATTCCTTGGCGAATTCGGTGGTAGTTCCAATTGCTTCGCCCCCAAGCGTGCTGATTCTTTCTGCCACGGCATCGGCGGCTTCAGCAACTTTTTGGTATTGATCTTCAAAAAGCAGGTGCAGTTCCATAAAATTGTCACCCGAGAGATTCCAGTGAAATTTCCTGAGTTTAATGTAAAGTACATTTGCGTCTGCCAAAACTTTGTTCAGCAACGCATTTACGGCATTTAAATTTTTGACTGTAATTCCTAAGTCCGGTTTCATAATATTTTTTATTTGTTTAATTATACATTCAGGTTTCCTTCCACACCATCATCATTATCGGATTTGTTGCCGGTAACAGCCGCTGCAGCAAAACTCAGCATAGAAACAAGTTTTCCGGCTTTGGTATCCCAGTAGTACGTTTCCTGCGGCTGCACGCGGATTACCGAAACGTTTGGATCGTCTTTTCCATCTTCGAACTAGGCTTTTGCAATAGGCGGGCACTTATCTTCGATCATATTCTGGTCTTTATAAATGTACGCTTTGCCATATACCGACAAATATTCTGAACTGCCATTATTCATAAAGTACAGCTGCACACGGTTATCCTCCCTGATCTCGAAGTTTTTGTTGCTCTCAGAATTGCTGATGAACCACATATTTCCCTCGTCGTCGGTTTCGCGCAGACTCATAGGTCTGGCCGCGATCGGTAACGTATCCAGTTCTGTGCAGAACATGCAGACGCGTGCACTTTCCGAGAGTTCTTTCAGTTTTTTTACCGCTTCGGTTTGGGTTAAATTTTCTGTTGACATATTTTTAGATTTAGGTTTAATCGTTGATTTCATTTCCATTGGCGCACCAAAACAGGGCATTTTCCAGATCTTCTTTTGGGAAGGATTTAAACTCGCCGGGCATCACCACACTGAAGATATCTGTAAAGCGCTGCACACTTTTCTTGTCCGTTACAATTGCTGCGCGATTCCAGTTGATCAGGTTTTTTAAACCCAGCAGTGCATCCTGAAACCAGGCGCCAAGTGTAAACTGATCCAGGTCGGTATCTATATAAAACAGGTAATTAAGTTCACCGAAAGTGTTCGTTTTGGCTTCTACCGTAGGAATCACCAGGTTTTCGAAATCTTCTTTGGTAATATCGCCGGTCGCTTTAAACGCGGCTACGTTGTCGGGAACGTCAGGAATTAAGGTAATCATATGTATTTTATTTAATGTTTTTTTTGGAGCATCGGGAGTGGGCACTTTCCGAAAACTGTACCCGTTTTCACTACTCGCTTCCCGTTGCGCTGCCGCGCAGCGGGAGAGCTCAGATAGGCCGTTCAACCGGGGCTATAATCCAGTTTCGTTTTTTTCCGGCAAGCCCTGCCTTATCTCAACAATAATTGAACCACATGAAAAAAGTTCTTTTTTCTGCACAGAATTTGTTGGCTTTTTTTTCGGAAACTTGTGGCAGACCGGTAGAATAATTCTTTAATTTTACATGATATATATTTCAATGAAAGCAGTGCTCATAACCATTGGCGACGAAATTCTTTCGGGGAACACCGTGGATACCAATTCCAATTACATCGCCAACCAGTTAAAAAACATCGGGATTCCCGTGGTACAGATCTTTACCGTTTCCGATTCTTTCGAAACCATTAAAAAAACTTTAAAGCACGCTTTTAACCTTGGCGATATTGTAATTACAACCGGCGGTCTGGGACCTACAAAAGATGACAAGACCAAAATTGCCTTCGCCGAATTCTTTAATGATGAACTTGAATTCGACGGGCAGACATTCGCGCATTTACGCCGCTATTTAATCAAACGCAACCGCGAAAATCTTCTCGAAATTAACCGTAACCAGGCGGTTGTTCTAAGCAGGGCAAAAATATTTCAGAACGAAAACGGCTCCGCACCCTGCCAGCTTATTGAGGGAGGTGGTAAGATCGCCATCTGTTTGCCGGGCGTTCCGTATGAGGTAAAACCTTTAATAAAAGATAAAATCATACCTTACCTTAAAGAAAAATTTTCACTCAGCCAGATTGTTTCCCGTATGATTTCTGTGGTGCATTTCCCCGAGAGTCTCTTGGCTTTAACCATTGAAGACTGGGAACTTGCGCTGCCGGAAAATATTTCGCTCTCTTACCTGCCGATCGGTAACCGCGTGAAACTTCGCTTAACAGCCGTAGGAAACGATGCGCGGACGCTTGAAAAACAACTCGATCTGGAATCAGAAAAGCTGAAACCGCTCATCGGCGAAAAAGTTATTTCCTGGACCGGAAATGAAATCCAGGAAATCCTGAAAGAAATCTTACTCGCCAAAAAGCTTACCATTTCTACGGCAGAAAGTTGCACCGGTGGTGAACTCGCGCGGCTTATTACTTCGGTTCCGGGACTTTCGGCTTTGTTTCTGGGCGGCATCATTCCGTATGAAACCCAGAAAAAGATCAAAATACTTGGCGTTTCCGAAAAAACCGTGCAGGAAAAAACCGTAGTGTCCGCAGAAGTGGCGCAGCAAATGACGCTGGGCTGCCGCAAACTTTTCGATACAGATATTGCCCTTTCAACAACCGGTGTTTCAGGTCCCGATCCCGATGATTTTGGAAATGAGGTCGGCTTGGTGTATTATTCCATTCGGGTCAAAGATTTTGAAAAGACAAACCGGCTTTTTCTGCCGCATCTCGAGCGCAATGATTTTGCGAATTTTGTTTCGCAAAGGGTGCTTCAGGATCTCATTGAAATTTTGGTGAAGGCAAACTCATAAAATGAGGCTCAAATATATCTTACTCTTACTTACCGTTGTCGCAGTCCTGTTTTCCTTTGTGGGCGCAAAGGAAAGTTTCACCTGGTGGCTTGAGGCTTTTCCGGTGTTTCTGGGAATTTTAGCGCTTGCTATTTTCCGGAAGTTTGAATTCAGCAACTTCGTTTACTGTGTTATATTTCTCCATTTTCTGGTGCTCCTTCTCGGTGCGCATTTTACATATGCAGAAGTGCCGGGTTTCCGTTGGATGAATAATTTTCTGGGTGGCAACCGAAACAACTACGATAAGATCGGGCATTTTGTTCAGGGATTTTCGCCTGCCTTGATAGCGCGCGAAATTCTGATCCGAAAAAAAGTGCTTAATAAAATCTCCTGGCTACCGTTCCTCGTTATGTGCATTGTGCTTGCCATCAGCGGAACTTATGAACTGCTGGAATGGGCAGTTTCTGTATTTTCTGGTGATTCCGGCGACAGTTTTCTCGGTACACAGGGCTACATCTGGGATACCCAGACTGATATATTTGCGGCGTTCCTCGGCGGGTTATGCGCTCTGATCTTCTTTTCCGGTTTTCAGGATAAAATGATCAAGAATAACTTTTAATACGCATGACTTGAATTATTTTTTATACTATTGAAACAATTTAGCTTTTTTTTCTACCTATTCATTAAAATTCACCTATGAAAAAATTCAATATAAGTGTTCTTGCCTTCGCAGGAATGGTCGCACTCAGCTCGTGCGCTACCAAAACACCACCCTCACCGGAAACTCCGGCTACTCCTATGGAAACACCAAAAGAAATTACAGACCACGGTTTAGACTTTACCACTTTCGATAAATCTGTACGCCCGCAGGATGATTTTTACAATTTCGTGAACGGGAACTGGATGAAAACAGCCGTGATCCCTTCGGATAAATCAACCTGGGGAAGTTTTAACAAACTTGCAGAAGACACCGACAATAATTCGATGACCATTCTGAATTCTCTTCTGAATGATAAATTTGCAGAAGGCAGCGAAGGTAAAAAAATTCAGGACCTGTACGCCACGTACATGGACATGGATAAACGAAATGCCGATGGTCTGGCACCAATCCAAAAGGATCTTACAAAGATCGACGCCATTAAAAATATGAGCGATCTGCAGAACTATCTCATCGAGGCGACAAAAATCGGCGAAAACCCTTTTTATGGCTGGGAAGTTCAAGGTGATCTGAAAGATTCTAAAATGAATGCAGTGTATATGGATGATGCTACGCTGGGAATGGGCAGGGATTATTACCAGAAGCAGAACACCAAGAATACCGAAGCTCTTGCAGAATACGCCAAATATGTAGCATCTATGCTGGATGTTTTGGGTTATAAAAATTCATCCGCCACAGCACAAAATATAGTAAACTTCGAGAAGAGCATCGCGCAGACTTACCTTACCAATGAGCAGATCCGTGATGCGACCTTGCAGTACAACCCCGAAACCCGCGCGCAACTTGCCAAGATGGTGAAGAATGTAGACCTGCCGAAATATCTTACGGCTGTTGGCGTTGATGCTGACCGGGTAATTGTAGGCGAACTGAAATATTATCAGAATTTAGATAAGTTTCTGAATACTAAAAATTTGCCGCTGATCAAAGACTATATGAAATTTCATAAGCTTTCAGGCAGTGCAAGCCATTTAAGCCAGGACCTGGATCAGAAGAAGTTTAATTTTTACGGTAAATATTTGCGTGGTCAGCAGGAACAGAGAGCACAGAACAAGCGTGGTTATGAACTCATTAACGGCGTTTTAGGCGAAGCTTTCGGGAAATTATACGTTGAGAAGTATTTCCCTGCAGAAGCCAAATCGCAGATGGTTGAACTCATCGGTTACCTGAAAAAAAGTTTCGCTTCGCACATCAACAATCTTGCATGGATGTCGCCGGTGACCAAAGAAAAAGCCCTGGCAAAACTCAATACATTCACCGTAAAAGTAGCTTACCCGGATAAGTGGAAAGACTACTCAAAACTTACCATAAACTCCGAGGCAGACGGTGGCTCGCTTTATCAAAACCTGCTGAACGTAGCAGCATGGCAGTATCAGAAAGATCTGGACAAGATCGGCAAACCGGTAGACAGAACAGAGTGGGGAATGACTCCGCAAACGGTGAATGCATACTATAATCCGCTTAATAACGAGATCGTTTTTCCTGCCGCAATACTTCAGCCGCCATTCTTTAATCCAAAAGCAGATGCGGCGGTAAATTTTGGTGGGATCGGTGCAGTGATCGGTCACGAGATGACACATGGTTTCGATGATTCCGGCGCGCAGTTCGATGCCGAAGGAAACCTTGTAGACTGGTGGACGCCTGCAGATAAAACCAATTTCGAAAAAGTCACCAAAGCCCTTGCGGCACAGTATGACAAATACGAACCTGTAAAAGGAACTTTCCTGAACGGTACTTTTACCAATGGCGAAAATATTGCTGATTTAGGAGGTGTTAATATTTCTTATGATGCACTTCAGATGTATCTTAAAGACCATGGTAATCCGGGACTGATCAGCGGTTACACACAGGATCAGCGTTTCTTTATGAACTGGGCTACTGTTTGGCGAACACTTCAAAAAGAAGCTGCACTTGTAAATCAGATCAAAACCAATGAACATTCACCGGGATTATACAGAGCTTTCGTTCCGCTCGTAAATACAGATGCTTTCTACAAAGCGTTTGATGTGAAGGAAGGCGATAAACTTTACAAAGCGCCGGAAGACAGAGTTAAGATCTGGTAAAATTTTTTTTAATTTAATAAATATATCACCCGCATTGCCGGGTGATTTTTTGTGAGCAGAAAATCGGTCGCCTGAGCTGCAGACCTTTCCACCAGACCTTTTTCTGCACCGAAAATTTCCCTATCTTTGATTTTAATCAAAAATGAACCACTACTTTATGAAAAAACTGACACTGGCGGTACTCGCTTTTTCGGGAATAGTATATCTTAATTCCTGTACCACGACTAAAAGCGCAACACCCGAAACTACGCAGTCTTCCGTAGGAAATGCAGAAGTTGCTGATGAAGGTCTGAACCTTTCATTTATGGATACAACTGTTCGCCCACAAGATGATTTCTTTAATTATGTTAATGGCAACTGGATGAAAACTGCAGAGATTCCTGCCGATAAATCAAGCTGGGGCAGCTTCAACGCGTTGCGCGAAGACGTGGACAACTCGTCGCTTGATATCCTGAATAAGATCCTTACGGATAAATTTGCACCCGATTCCGAAGGGCAGAAAATCCAGAACCTCTACGGCACTTTTATGGACTGGGACAAAAGAAATGCCGACGGAATAAATCCTATAAAAGCTGATCTTCAAAAGATCGATGATATTAAAAATGTAGCGCAACTCCAGAAATATCTTACCGAAGCTACTAAAACAGGCGATAATCCTTTTTACGCGTGGCGCGTGGGCGCAGATATGAAGAACTCAAACATGAACGCCGTGTATCTTGGCGGTGCATCTCTAGGTTTGGGCCGCGACTATTATCAGAAAGAAAACGAGGCTAACACCAAAACTTTAGCCGAATATAAAAATTACCTTGCCAAGCTTTTCGGCGCCGTAGGTTACAGCAACTCAGATCAGACTGCCCAGCGTGTGGTGGATTTTGAGAAAAAACTCGCGCAGGATCTGTTGACCAACGAGCAGAACCGCGATGCAAACCTTCGGTATAACCCGAAAACGCTGACCGAACTTTCAAAACTGGTCACGCATGTGAATTTGCCTGCGTATTTGAGCGATGCGGGTGTGAAAACTGATAAAGTGATCGTAAGCGAACTGAAGTATTATCAAAATATGGATTCGTGGATGAATGAGCGCACGCTTCCTCTGCTTAAAGAATATATGAAGGCACGCATGATCTCATCAAACGCGGGGAATCTCAGCAAAGATCTGGACGATATTTATTTTGATTTCTATTCGAAATATTTACAGGGACAGCAGGAGCAGCGAGCTATGAATAAACGTGGCTTGGGAGTGATCAATGGCGTTTTGGGCGAAGCATTCGGGAAATTATATGTGGAAAAATACTTTCCTGCCGAAGCTAAGCAGCAAATGGAAACCTACATCGATTATCTGAAGAAATCCTTCAAACAACATATTGCCGACAATGACTGGATGTCGCCTGAAACCAAAGTGAAAGCCCAGGAAAAACTTTCAAAATTCTCGGTAAAGATTGCATATCCGGATCAGTGGAAAGATTATTCTAAACTGACGCTTGCAGGTAAAGATGAAGGTGGAACTTACTATAAGAACCTACAGAATATCACTGCGTGGCAGTATGCCAAAAATCTTGCGAAAGTTGGTCAGCCTGTAGATAAAACCGAGTGGGGAATGTCGCCGCAAACAGTGAACGCGTATTACAGTGGTTCCAATAACGAAATTGTTTTCCCAGCCGCAATTTTACAGCCGCCTTTCTTTAACTTTAAGGCAGATCCGGCCGTGAATTTTGGAGGGATCGGTGCGGTGATTGGCCACGAAATTTCACACGGTTTCGATGATTCCGGCTCCCGCTTCGATGGTGATGGAAATCTGAATAACTGGTGGACTGATGTGGACCGTAAGAATTTCGATGCCAAAGTGGGTGAACTCGCAAACCAGTACAATGCTTATGAGCCTGTAAAAGGCAGTTTCATTAATGGGAAATTTACGAGCGGTGAAAACATTGGCGACCTTGGTGGTGTAGCAGTGGCTTATACTGCACTGCAGATGTACCTGAAAGATCATGGCAATCCCGGGAAGATCAGCGGATTTACGCAGGATCAGCGCTTCTTTATGAGTTGGGCCACAGTCTGGAGAACAAAATCTACGGAAAAATATATGGTAAACCAGGTGAAAACCGATCCACACTCGCCGGGATATTTCCGGGCTTTTGCACCGTTGGTAAATCAGGATGCGTTTTATACCGCCTTCGACATTAAACCGGGTGATGCGCTTTACAAAGCACCGGAACAAAGAATTAAGATCTGGTAAAATTTGAAACGTCTGAATTTTTTTCAGGCGTTTTTTTATTTGGTTGCTTTCGAAAATGAAGCTGCCGCTGATTAGATGTGATTTTTACGACAACACCTAATACGTAATAGTATTTGCGTTTGATGAAATTGTTTTTGAGAGAAACTAAACTTTAAAAATGCAAACTTTATTGAAAGTTACAAATATGTAGCGGTTGTGCGCCCATAAATTGAGTAATTTTGGTTGGCGCCAATAATCCTGAAAATCATTAAAAAATGGAAAACATTAAATCGGAGAAAAATATAAAACTCAATAACAGTGCAACACGCGATTTTCTGGCTGATGCTTTTTACCCTATAAACGAGCAAAAGCTGCCGCTCGTAATTTTTGCACACGGTTACAAAGGATATAAAGATTGGGGAGCCTGGGAGCTGATGGCGGAAAAATTTGCGGAAGCCGGCTTCTTTTTTGTGAAATTTAATTTTTCGCACAACGGAACCACGCCCGACAAACCCCAAGAATTTGCAGATCTTGAAGCTTTTGGAAATAATAACTTCAGTAAGGAAATGTCCGATTACGACACAGTTCTAAACCACTTTTTAAAGGAAGAAAATGTTGACGGGAATAAGGTCGCGGTGATCGGTCACAGCCGTGGCGGCGGCATAACGGTGATAAAAGCTTTTGAAGACGAGCGTGTAAAAGCACTTGTAACGCTGGCCGGCGTAAGTAATTTCCGTTACCGTTTCCCCTCGCAGCAGCGGTTTGACGACTGGAAAACCTCCGGCGTAATGTATTCTGAAAATAAAAGAACACACCAGCAGATGCCGCATTATTTTCAGTTTTTTGAAGATTTTGAGCAAAATGAAACCCGTTTCGATGTTCAGTACGCAGCGCAACATCTGGAAAAACCTTTTTTAATAATCCAGGGAACGGAAGATGATGCTGTAAAAGATAAGGAAGCTTTACTGCTCAACGAATGGTGCAAAACATCGGAACTTAAACTGATTGAAGGTGCGAATCACACATTTGGCGCTTCGGAACCATGGACAGAAAAATCGCTGCCTGCAGATCTGCAGACAGCGACTGAGCTTTCAATAGATTTCCTGAGGAAGCATCTTTAAACAGGTGCGGGGAAACCGGTTGAGGATTTTATTAATATCTCAGGAGCGCTCCCAAACCGTTCCAGTCTTTTAAGGAACCGGCTGGTAAAAAGACTGCGTCTCCACCTTTTTCGGTATTCATCTGAAGAAGATCATCGTAGATATCTGCAGTTGTGGCGCCAGAGAGCTTGTCATTTGAATTGAGCAGGGTTACAGCACTGTTTTCGACTTTTGCGGGTTGCGTGTTTTCCGCCTCTACGAATAATGTCTGCACGCGGCCTTCCTGCACGGCGCGGTAAATCTCGGTGATGTCGGTGATCAGGTTGTGCGCTATGGGATCATCTTTAACATTTTGCAACTTTTTCAGATTAGCATCCTTAATATGTTCCTTTACAAGTGGCCAGGCATTTTCTACGAGTGATTCGGCTTTTTCGTCAAGGCGGTTACCTTTTACAAAAGTCTGATAAATACTGTCTTTTTCATCAGCAATTTTTAAATATTCGTAATAATTTTCTTCTTCGCTGCAAATAAGAACGGGAAGCTTTTTCGTTGCACGGATCTTATTCACTTCTTTATCTGTCCGGTTGAAGAACTCTGCGATTAGATTGGTCTGTCGGTTCGCATTTGAACCTTCAACCCCAACTTCCGGTTGGAAGTCTGTATTGATGACAGGGAAGGGTTCAGTAAACTCCTTTACAAGCCGGCTGTTCTCAGCTTCCATAAAGCGTATTTTCTGCTGGCTTAAGACCAAAACGTAGTAGCCGGTTGTTTTATTCCGGGCACGCAGCAGGTCGCGGGTTGCAAATCGGTCACCGATAACAACACGGTTGGTTACACCAAACGGCAGGCGAACGTATTCCGAAATTCCGAGTTCTGCATTTACGAACAGCAACAGGCTTTCCAGGTTGTGCCGGTGATCGATCGCCGCTTCAAGATCTGTGAGTTTATCGAGGATTGAATCAGCGTCTTTTTTAGGCAAAGAATTCAGCAGCTGCTCTTCTGCATCTTTCAGTAAATTCTTAAGCAATAGTGGATCTTTCTCATTGTCCGGCAAAGTACGGTGCGTGTTTAAAATTATGGTGACACAGTTTTTAGCTTTCGCATTTTGCAGTTCATTAAATTTTGTATTCATACGGTAAATTTTTAAAAATGATTCAGAACCAAGTGTCTCTCACTTAATTCAACCGCTGGCCGGGCGCCTTCGGTAATATTTTTAATATACGAAATTTTTATGATATTTCCAAATCCGTTTGAAATTCAGTTTGTTACAATTGTATCACGGAAAAAATGGAATACGAAAATCATATCCGGCTGGTCATTTTTGAAAGCCGTGGATGTGCTTCTGTTCCTCTTTCTTCTGCTTTCTGTGCAGGATAACCATTACTACAGGAATGAGAAACAGCATCATACGGCCTATATTTACATCAAAGAAACCGACCAGCAGGGCAAAGGCAAAAACGGCCGGTATTGCGATGGCGCGCAGTTTCCCGAATTTTACATAGTTGGACGAAAATCCTTCGGCGGCTTTATTTTTTGGATCGAAAATGTAGCGGTTCAAAATATAATTCATCAGTCCGATCAAGCCGATATTGATGACGTATACACCGAATGGCGCAAGTAAGTTATTGTATTTCCCGGAAAAGGAATATTCACTGTAAACAGCCGTTGAAAAAGGCATTAAAGCTATTGTAAACAGAAAAACCAGATTGATCCAAACCAGTTTGGTAGAATTTCGAATTACATATCCGAAAATATTGTGATGCACGGTCCAATATAATCCGATGATGAAAAAACTCAGAATAAAGCCGCTGAGTTGGGGCAGTTCATGTGCTAAGGCAATCATGAAATTTTGGTCTGAAATGGCTCCTTCGATTTTTGGGACTTTTAGATCGATGACCAGTAATGTGATCGCAATGGCAAAAACGGCATCACTGAAAAATATGAGTCTTTCGACCTGAAAGTCGTGTTTCGCTGCTTGGTGTGGACGGTCTTTCATACGTGATTGCTTAATTTAAATAATGGATTTGCCGTCCTTCTGGCTGTTATTGCTGCTTTAAGGCCTGCCAGGCTTCATTGATTTTATGGTCAGCCAAAAGTTTTTGAGCCTCCCGGTGAATTTCTTCATCCGAAGAATATTTCCCGTCGGGCAGATTTTCGGTATTCGCGAGCATGCCGAGGTCATTTCCGGTGAAAATAGTACTGAACCTGATTTCCTGCGGCAATCTGTCGAAGCCTATGCCTTTCGTTATTAATGGTTTTGGAACTTCAAACAGGTTGTTTTCATTATTCCGGGCGTACCAGTTGCTGCCCAGGCGCGCCACAAGATCGAGTTTGATCTGGTCAAGTTTTCCGTTTTCATCTAAGTATTCTTCGCGAACGTGAATTTTCACAACTTCGCAGATGATCAGATTGCCTGCGCCGCCTTTTTTACCCAGATGTTTAACTTCCAGTACCTTACATTCCAGATTTACAGGGCATTCTTCGATGAGCTTTGGTGCTACAAGTTCCGCATCTTTCATGGTAAGTCCGGCTTTCACAAATTCATTCTGTTCTTTTGCATATTCGGTGGAAGCCAGTGAAATTTGCTGTACGATGCTGTAATTTACAATTCCTATAACGGCTTCCGGTACCTCCAGCACGTTTTCCAGCGTGTGTTTGGTGGTATTATCGCGCACTCTGCGCGCCGGCGAAAAAATAACTACCGGCGGATTTGAGCTGAACATATTGAAAAAGCTGAACGGACTCAGGTTGATGTGGCCATCTTTCCCAACCGTTGAAGCCAGCGCGATCGGGCGCGGTGCAATTGCGGTCTGAAGCAGAGTCTGAAGGTCGAAGTTATTTAAATCTTCAGGAGCGAGTGTTTTCATATTATGTACGGATTGTGTTGTTTTTAACACATGAGTCACATCAGGGCTTTTAGTTTTATGCTTTGAAAATATTGTAGTTCACATTACTGAAAATAGTCTCATTTTAGATTTGCGAAATAGCTACTAACGAAAGTTTCATGACCTTCGTAATATAAATTATTAACATTGAAATTAACTAAGATCGACTTGGGAACTTTTAATAAATTCATATAATTTATTGTTTGAGCACGATGAACATTATTTAAATCTGAAATGGATTTTATCTCTAACACAATTTGACCTTCTATTAAAAAATCACATTTTACGAAACATTTGATTATTTTTCCTTTATAATTTAATGGAATCTGAAGTTCAGATTGAAATGCCAATCCAAGTAATTCAAATTCTTTTTCTAAACACTCGTGATATACATTTTCGAAAAGCCCGGGACCCAAAATTTTATGAACTTCAATACAGGCACCTGTGATTTTGTATGTTAATTCATTGATATATTTCTGAGTTATCTCCATTGTAATGTGTGCTGATGTTTGCTGTAATAGAAACTTAGAAAAAACTTATGTGTAAAGCAAAACCTTTGTGGTTTCCTTAATTTGCCGGCAATATTTTTCCGGAAACCTCGCCAAAACCAACTCTTACGCCTTCCTTCTCTCCATAACCGCGCATGATTACCGTATCATTGTCATTGATAAATTTCCGTTCCTGGCCGTCTTCCAGGTACAATGGTTTTGTGCCGCGCCAGGTTAATTCGAGCATGGAGCCAAATGAATCTGGATTTTCGCCGGAAATTGTGCCCGACGCGTACATATCACCGACTTCCACATTACAGCCATTTACGGTGTGGTGGGCGAGTTGCTGCGCCATATTCCAGTACATAAATTTATAGTTGCTGCTGCTGATCAAGGTTTCTGCACCATTTTCTGGCTGTAAATAAACCTGCAGGTTGATGTCGAAGTTTTTGTCACCTTCAAATTTCAGGTAATCCAGTACTTCGGGGTTTTGAACCGGAGATGTGGTGCGGAAAGGGTCAAGCGCTTCCAGCGTCACTACCCAGGGCGATACGGAACTGCCAAAGTTTTTCCCGAGAAACGGACCTAAAGGAACGTATTCCCAACTTTGGATATCGCGTGCCGACCAGTCATTAAATAAAACCATGCCGAAAATTGCATCTTCAGCGTCTGCAACCGAAATACTGTCGCCCATCTCTGTATTGGTGTTGACAATAAAAGCCATTTCCAGTTCAAAATCCAATTGCCTGCATGCGCCAAATACCGGCGTGTCGGCTTCCGGTGGTTTCATCTGCCCTTTTGGGCGAATGATATCCGTGCCGGAAATGACGATAGAGGAAGCACGGCCATGATAACCGACCGGCAGATGTTTCCAGTTCGGCAGCAACGCATTGTCTTCGCCGCGAAACATTTTACCGACGTTGGTGGCATGTTCTATACTGCTGTAGAAATCGGTGTAATTCGGTACGTGCACCGGCATCATCATTTTTACCTGGCTTATATTGTAAAAGCATTCTGCGATGGTTTTTTCATCCGAAGCGAGTTTCGAGTCTTCGCCCAGAATTTCCTGAATTTTAAGGCGCACTGCGTTTGTCACCGGTTTTCCGAGTTCTATAAACTCATTCAGCGTGTATGATTCGAAAACATTTTCATCAAAACCTGCAATATCATCGAAAAAGCCATAATCATAAAGCGTGGCCAGATCGATCACCATATCGCCGATCCTTGTACAGCAAGCAATATATTCATTTTCGAAAACCGCAACGCCAAAAGGGATATTGTGAATTGAAAAGTCTGAGTCTGAACTGTAGTTTATAAATGATCTCATTGATATTTTTATTTTTAAAAGTAAAGGTTCAGAGTACAGATGCAATTGTAATCTAAACCTTTTTAGTTATTGAAGAGTTTTATTTTTTAGTGAGGGCGCTTTCTTCAACCCAGCGATCCTTTGTATTAACATCTACTAAATAAAGGATTTTCTTCTGCTTAGTCATCAGCAGCGTTTTGGTCACCGGAAGCGCAATTTTCTCACCTTCCAGTTTATCTGCACGCAGTGAAATGAGATTGTGTTCCGTGCGCACCACGTCACCGGAAAATACGTTCGACGAACTCTCACCGGTTTTCTTATCATCAAACATTTCGACATACGTCGCCAAATTACCTTTGATGATGATGAAACTCCGTTCTGTATGGTCATCGAAATCCTTAATCAAAACAAATTTCGCATCGTCGATATTTACATCTTTCAGATCTTGATTAATACCTCTGCGCGCCTCCAGACGGTCCAGTATCGCATTTACGGTACCATATTGCGCACTTGCCATTCCTGCACAAATGCAGAATATAGTTAGCGAAAGTATTTTTTTCATAATAATTGTATTTGAGCTGAAAGTCGTGTGATACCGAAACCTGCGGGTTAGTTTTTATTAAAGATTCCCTCTGCGTTCCTGTTCTTTTTCCAAAGCTTCGAACAAGGCCTTGAAATTTCCCGCGCCAAAACTCTGCGCACCATGCCGCTCGATGATCTCATAGAAAAGTGTGGGGCGGTCCTCCACAGGTTTTGTAAAGATCTGAAGCAGATAACCTTCTTCGTCACAGTCGATCAGGATTCCCAGGTCGGAAAGTGTTTTAATATCTTCATCGATCGTGCCCACACGCTCGGGAACCATGTCGTAGTATGCATCCGGCGGCGCAGGTAAAAATTCTATGCCGCGGGCTTTGAGTTCGGTCACGGTTTTTACGATATCTTTCGTAGCTACCGCAATGTGCTGCACGCCTTCACCTTCGTAAAAATCCAGATATTCCTCTACCTGAGATTTTCTTTTTCCTTCCGCGGGCTCATTTATCGGGAACTTTGCAAAACCATTACCGTTGCTCATGACTTTTGACATGAGGGCAGAATATTCGGTGTTGATCTGTTTGTCATCAAAACTTAAAATATTTACAAATCCCATCACGTCTTCATACCATTTCACCACGGGAATCATGCGGTTCCAATCTACATTTCCCACGCAGTGATCCACGTAGAGCAGTCCTACCTCGGTTGGGTTATATGCGCTTTCCCACTTTCTGAAACCCGGCATAAATTCGCCGTTATAGTTTTTCCTTTCGATAAACATGTGCACGGTTTCACCGTAAGTATAGATCCCCGACATACGGACTTCACCGTGTTCGTCGGTAATAGTTTTAGGTTCAAGGTAAGGTTTTGCACCGCGCCTGGTGGTTTCTTCAAAAGCGGAGTAAGCGTCATCAACCCAAAGTGCCAGAACTTTCACACCATCGCCATGTTTTTTCTGATGTTCGCAGATCGGGGAGTCAGAATTTAAACCGGAAGTGAGTACAAGCCGAATCTTGCCCTGCTGTACCACATAGGAAGCCCTGTCGCGAACACCCGTTTCAGGACCTGCATAAGCGACCGACTGAAAGCCGAAAGCGGTTTTGTAAAAGTGAGCCGCCTGCTTGGCGTTTCCTACATAAAATTCAATATAATCTGTTCCGTTGATCGGAAGGAAATTCTCTGCCTGTGCTATTTTTTCGGCGAAAGTAAGTGTTGACATTTTCATATTTTTAGATATGCCAAAGTACAAAAATTTTGGGTTTTATAAAAACACATCCTATTCGCCCACGGAAAAAGGTACTGTGTACATCCAAAAATACATCCTTGCGATGACCGTGAAATGCGCGCTTCGGGAAAATATTTGCGTTATCTTTTCTTTAAAGGATTGCAGCAATAATAGGTGGTGCCACCTAATGTATTGAGTTTTATAAACAAAAAATCCTGAAAACAGTTCAGGATTTGGTCGGTCAGCATTTGAATCTTTCGCAAGTCGCCTTCTCCAGCATTTCACGGTCATCGGGGTGGGAAATGCTGATAAGTGCTTTCGCTCTTTGTTTTAAACTTTTGCCGTAGAGATTTACCGCACCAAATTCGGTAACAACCCAGTGGATATGACCTCTTGTGGTTACAACGCCGGCGCCGGGTTTTAAAAACGGTACGATCCGCGGCACACCTTTTTTTGTTCTGGAGGAAATCGCAATAATGGGTTTTCCACCTTCTGAAAGCGCAGCACCACGCATAAAATCCATTTGCCCGCCAATTCCGCTGAACTGAAAGGTTCCTATGGAATCTGCGCAAACCTGACCTGTCAGATCGATCTCTATTGCAGAGTTGATCGCCACCATTTTTTTATTTTTCATAATGTTGATGGGATAATTCACGTGCTCCACATCCATAAAAGAAAAGGCAGGATTGTCATTAATATAATCGTATAATTTCCGGGTGCCAAAAGCAAAACTCGTAATCGTTCTGTTACTGTGGGTGCCCTTGTACTTATTGTTTACAATATCTTTTGCCACAAGATCTACAATTCCGTCGCTGATCATTTCGGTATGAATGCCGAGATCTTTGTGATTGTGCAGGCATTTCAAAACCGCATCCGGAATAGTGCCGATCCCCATTTGCAGCGTTGAGCGGTCGTCGATGAGTTCCGCTACATTTCTGCCGATCTGCAGTTCTTCTTCGCCTACTTTTGCGCCATAGTCTACAGTCAGGAGTTCTTCTTCGTGCCAAACCAGTTTATCAATTTTAGAAATGTGAATCATACCGTCGCCATGAGTCCTAGGCATGCGTGGATTTACCTGAGCAATGACAGTCTTTGCCGTGTCTACAGCGCTTCGGGCTACATCCACGGACGTGCCGAGCGTGCAGTAACCATGCTGGTCTGGTGGCGAAACCGTAACCATTGCCACGTCTAAGGGAAGAATGTCTTTTTTAAAAAGTGTAGGGATCTCACTTAAAAAAACCGGAACAAAATCGCCGCGTTCGGAGTTTACAGCCTCGCGTACTGGCGTGGACACAAAAAGTGAATTGATATAAAAACTGTCTTTATACTGCGGTTTTGTGATCTCCACATTTCCCTGCTGCGTGATGGAAACGAACTCCACGTCCCGCAGGCGCGGTGCCTGGCGGGCAAGTTCATCTATAAAAAGATTCGGGGTGCAGGCACTGCCATGAGAAAAAAGACGGTTGCCAGTTTGTATAAGTGAAACAGCTTCCTCGGCACTGACGTATTGACTCATTGTAATATTTTAAGGTTAATGATTTACTAATTAGTTTCAAATTTACTTATAATTGCCGCAAGCCGAAATGAGGAAAATCAGTTTTCCCGAACTTTTCAGCTTTATTTTTCAGCCTGAAATTTTTAAAAATAAAAAAAGCCAACAGCAGATGTCGGCTTTGGTTTTTCGGTTTTCTTATTCCTGTGAGCGGTCTTCCAGCTGATTTTCCTCCTTATCCAGCCACGAAGTCTTGTACGTGGGATCTTCAACTTTTATCGCTTCTTCCGTCAACTGAAAAGGTCTGAAAGGATCGACCATCACCGCATATTCCTCAGTGGATTTCTTGCCGATGCTTCTTTCCATAGCGCCGGGGTGAGGACCGTGAACAATACCGCCCGGGTGCAGCGTAAAATCCATCAGATCAATATGATTGCGGCTCATAAAATCACCTTCTGTATAAAAGAGAACTTCGTCGGAATCGATGTTGGAGTGGTTGTAAGGCGCCGGAATTGCCTGCGGATGGTAGTCATACATTCTTGCACAGAAGGAGCACACCACAAAATTGTGCGCTTCAAAAGTCTGGTGGATCGGCGGCGGTAAGTGAACGCGACCGGTGATCGGCTCGAAGTTTTTGATATTGAATTTAAACGGGTAAAAATATCCGTCCCAGCCGACAACATCAAAAGGATGTGTGGCATAAATAAAATCCCAGACCTGGTTTTCTTTTTTTACTTTAATGAGGAAATTTCCTTTTTCATCGATGGGTTCCACAAAAGTCGGCGGCACAATATCCCGCTCGCAGAAGGGCGAATGTTCCAGCAGCTGACCAAACTCATTTCTGTAGCGTTTTGGCGTATATATCGGCGAATGACTTTCAATAAAGAGAAATACATTTTTCTCGGTATGAAAATCCATCTGGTAAATGGTTCCCCGCGGAATAATCAGATAATCGCCCACCGAAAACTCGAGATTTCCCACAAAAGTTTTTAAGGTGCCGCTTCCCTCGTGCACGAAAAAGAGCTCATCGCACTCGGCATTTTTATAAAAGTAATCAGGGGATTTTCTCGGTTTTGCCAAACCCATTTTCAGGTCACTGTTCAGCATCATCACTTTGCGGCTTTCCAGAAAATCGTCTTCAGCCGTCACATTCATACCTTTGAACATGCGGGGCGTCACATTTTTTGCAACTGCAATTTTGGGCGTTACATCCTTTGGTTCGCTGATCGACCTGATTTGCGTAGGTCTGTGAATATGGTAAAGCAGAGACGAAATACCATGGAAACCTTCGGTACCGAAAAGCTGTTCGTAGTAGAATTTATCGTCGTCGGATTTAAATATGGTATGTCTTTTCTGGGGAAATTTCCCGGAATGGTGATATCTCATTTTGTTTGATTTTGAGGTAAGGTAAATTTACTGAAAATTTCAAACTTCAATAAGACAATTACAAAGAGCTTTAAAGTCTTACTCGAAAGTCAGCAGAACCTCGAAAAAATCGCCGGCCAAAACTCCAAATTGCTGGAGTAATATCTGTATGCCGTCGAAATTTTGAAAAAGGATTTCCTCTTTTGTGGCAAGTGGAACGGGACCCATTTCGGTACTGAGAAAAAACCGGCCGTTTTTATTTTCAACTGTTGCCGCAGAAAAAGGGAGTTTCCGGAAGAAATTCGCTGAATCATCCAGATCATTTTCCATCGTAAGTGGAAAAATAAGTGCGCCACCAGGTGTAATGTTTCTGGAAACCGAAAGTATATCCTCAACAGACATTTCATTCGACGCAAACATAATTGTGGGCTCAAACTGTGCGGCTTTATATACATCTGCTGTTTCCAGGATTACAAAATCGTTTTCCTCTTTTTTAAAAGTTCCATCAGCTAAAAAAAAATCAACGTTCCGGCCGGCGTCTGCTAAAGTTTGAAGTACGAGCTTTGAGATGGAAGAATGCGTACTGTAAATCAATACGCGCGTTTTACCGGAAGAATAATCGAGGATGTTCGAGAGCGTCGCCATAAATCTGTTATTTATTTTGGGCAGAAGCGGGAACGTGGGCTTCGATAACCTGGCGGAATACTGCAACTACATTTTCCCAGCGCGGTTTATCCTTTTCCATGATAAATGAAGCATCGCTTTTTACTGAAGAGTTATCGCCGTGTTTTACCTTAATTATCGTCGAGATATTGTCGTAAACCTTTTTATAATCTTCCTGAATGCTGCGGAATTTATTCGCGCTGATCGCAGTCTGAATATCCGACAGTTCCTGCGCGGTGACCTTAAAATCTTTTTTGTATTTCTTTCCCTGACCTTCAAACATATAATGCGCTGAATTTCCCTTGATGTAAAGGTTTTCGTAGATCGGTGCAATACCGCCGCTTCTTGCATAACTGTAATCGAAATCCGAATACTTCTTCTGACTTGTACAACCTGCCAATAATAAGGTTAAAAAAACAAAAATTAGGTTCTTCATTTGCTGTTGTTTATTGTTCAGTCTCCTGTTTCTGGGCTTTAAGCTCCAGATCGTAATCATGTAAAACGTTAAATTCCTCGGTTTGTTCTATAGCGACCATGATTTTTTTCATGATGCTGTGTGCATCATCTTTGTCATAATCAATGTCGAGCGGTTTTTTAAACTCCATGGTAGGTTTTACGCCGGTCACTTTTACGCGCAAACCTTTCTTATCAAAAGCACGGCGAAAACCGTCGATCTTTATGGGTATTACTAATGGTCTCTGGTTTTTTACAAGTTTCGCTGTTCCTTTTCGGCCTTGTGCGTAAGCGGAAGTTGTTCCCTGCGGGAAGGTGATCACCCAACCATTATCCAGCGCTTTCATTATATTTTCTACTTCCGTCAGGTCGACCATTCTGTTCACATCGTGACCTTCAGCGCGCCATGTTCTTTTTACGGTCACTGCGCCGGCAAGTTTAAATATCTTGGTCATCAGCCCTTTATTCATGGTTTCTTCCGCAGCAACATAATAGAAATCCACTTTGGGATTCAGCAGATAAATCGGATTCTTGATGGTGTTGAGGTAACCGTTGTTTACCGCGCAGAAAGCGTGGTACATGGCCGCAACATCCGCAAAGTATGTTTGGTGATTGGAGACAAAGAGTACGTTGGAATCCGGCAGGTCTACCAGATTTTCGGTTCCGCTGATCTTAAGTTTGTTAAAACCGTTGAACCTTCTGTAAGAAATCATTCCCAAAACGAAAATGATCAGTCTTTTCAGGAAATAAATATTACCGAATGCATCGGTAAAAATGTTTTTCTTCGCCATAAGCCGCGAATTTACAAATTTTTCAGCAAGTAACTGAATTCACTCAGTATCATTGAAGTTGCGCCCCAGATAATATACCCGTTAAAATTTATCACCGGAACTTCCACACCGCGGGAACTCGGCAAAACCATCATTTCCGGTGTTTCTGAAAGACTGAGTAAAGTGGTGACAGGAAATTCTATGAGTTCCACCGCCTCGGTTTTCTGCAGGGTGAAAACCGGATTTTTTCGCGTGTAAGACACAAAAGTCCGTACGTAGAAATTACTTGGCGGAATATAAATGGGCGACATCTCGCGGATGATCCTGTTATAATATTCTTCGATGCCCATTTCCTCAGCAGTTTCGCGTTTTGCAGTCTGTTCAAAATTCTCATCAAACTCCTCTTTTTTGCCACCGGGAAGCGAGATCTGTCCACTGTGTCGGTCGCGCTCGTTCGTACTTCTTACCATCAGGGGGAAATACCATTCATTATCCTTTAAATACAGCAGAATATTTACGGCTGCAAATTTTGGGTTGCGTGTCAGGATCTCGTCATAGGAAAAAATAGGGCGGTAAGGCGGCGAATATATGCAGTGCGCATTTTCGCCCAGCAGTTCCGCGTTCTGTATCTTTTTTAATAAATCTCTTCCGAAAATCTCCATTTTCAAATTTACAAAATAGAATATTTATTCTGTTTTAAAGAAAGGTTAATTTATTTACCAAAACTATTCTCCACATAAATCCCGAAACCTTTAAAAAAAAACCTCCCGAGAATTCAGGAGTTGATGTTTGGTGTAATGTGGCTGTCCGGTTAATTGGAATAGCTCATTAATTCTTCTTTTTTGGAATTCAGCACTTTGTATTCCAGGTACTTGAAGGAATCCCGCGGGATAATGGTGACCCATTTTTTGTATTTCAAATACCATTTTGTCTGAATGCTCACAAGACCTTTGGTAAGATACGCTTCTACGAAAGGGTGGGCGTGAAGAAATATTTTTCCCTTTTCGGATTGAATGATGTTGCGGATGACTTCTTCCATACGCTCCACCACTACGATTGGCGCCAGGATTTCACCGTCGATATTCGGATTCTCTTCTTTTGTTTCGATTTGGTTTTCCGGCCGGGTTCTTTGTCTGGTCAGCTGTATAAGACCAAATTTGCTTGGCGGCAAAATTTTGTGGCGGGCTTTGTCACGCGCCATTTCGGCTTTTAAATGCTCATAAAGGTCGCGGCGGTGGTCGGGATTCGACATATCGATAAAATCCACGACGATGATGCCACCCATGTCGCGGAGCCGCAGCTGACGTGCAATTTCCGTTGCCGCCATTTTGTTCACATGCAGCGCATGTTCTTTGTTGGAATTGTTGCCGGCGGATGAAATATTATTACCGGAATTTACATCAACCACATGTAGGGCTTCGGTATGCTCGATGACGAGGTAAGCGCCTTTGGAACTGGGGATGTTTACGTGTTTCCCGAAACTTTGTTTCAGCTGTTTTTCGACATTGTAATATTCCATCAGCGGAATAGGTTTGTCGTAAAACTGAACGATGTTTTTTCTTTCAGGAGCAATTACTTCCAGGTAATTCCGCATATCATCAACCATCTGCTCATCATCACAAATTATTGAAACGAAATCTGAATTAAAATTATCGCGCAGGATCGACGAGGCTTTATCCTGCTCGCTGAGGATTTTGCTCGGGACCTTGCTTTTCTGCAGATTCTTGAAGGTAGTCTCCCATTTCTGGATGAGCTGATTCATGTCGTTATGCAGTTCGGCGACTTTTTTTCCTTCGGCAACCGTGCGTATGATCACGCCAAAACCTTCGGGCTTAATGCTTTCGATGAGTGTGCGGAGGCGTTCTCTTTCTTCAGCGCTGGCGATCTTTTTGGAAATGGAAACGCTTTTGTCAAAAGGGATCAAGACCAGGAAACGCCCTGTGAGTGAGATCTGTGTAGAGATGCGCGGACCTTTCGTTGAAATCGGCTCTTTGGTAATCTGCAGAATTACGCTGTCGTCTTTCGCCAGAACTTTATCGATGAGGCCGTTTTTGTGAATTTCGGGTTGAATCTCGAAGTTTTTCAGCGACGAGGTGTGCTGTTTCTTGGAAACAGTATCCTTCAGAAACTTTTTATAAGTGAGAAATTGCGGCCCAAGATCCTGGTAATGCAGGAAGGCATCTTTCTCATAACCAATGCTAACAAAAGCAGCGTTTAGGTTGGGTGCAAGCTTTTTTACCTTACCGATAAATAAATCACCTACTACGAAATCGCTTTTGTCCTCCTGTTCATGGAGCTCGAAAAGGCGCCCGTCTTCCAGAAGGGCTATTTTTGATTTTGCATCTTCATGTGAAATTATCAGTTCTTTCTTCATTGTATTACTAAGGAATTAAAGATGTAGAAACCCGGAGATTCAGTAATTCCCAAACATAAAATACATTTTATGCGTTGCGGTTCTGGACCAGTTTTCCGGCTGTTATAAATTATATGTAAGCCGCTTCGGTTTGCTCAGGAGGGCAAGGAATTTGGGTAAACACCATCTTACTTAAAAACAAAAATATAGTCGGTGAAATTTTTAAACATATAAAAACACCAACTATATCGTTATATTGTAAATCGCGAAGAGATTATTTTTTCTTGTGTCTGTTCGCTCTTCTTCTTTTCTTTCTTTTGTGAGTGGCAACCTTGTGTCTCTTTCTTTTCTTTCCGCTTGGCATAATTTAATTTTTAATGTGTAAACTTATATATTCGTTGTTTGTTATTTAACTGCTACTTTGGTTTTTACTTTTTCCACAAAAGTCTTGGAAGGTTTAAAAGCCGGAATATTGTGTGCAGGAATTTCGATTGCAGTGTTTTTGCTGATGTTTCTTCCCGTTTTTGCAGCTCTGGTTTTGATGACGAACGAACCGAAACCTCTTAAATAAACATTTTCCCCACCATACATTGCAGTTCTAATTTCCTGCATGAATGCTTCTACAACTTTCTGAGTTTCATTCTTTTCAGTTCCCAATTTATTTGAGATGGTGTTAACCAATTCTGCCTTTGTCATTTCCTTTTTTTATTTATATTTTTGGTGTGCAAATATAATAACTATTTTTGAAAACAAAAAATCAAAATGCTGATTTTCTTTATGTTGGTAAGAAACTGCTGGATTGGTATCGGATCCATGGCCGCGATTTACCCTTTCGGAAAACCAGTGATCCCTACCATATCTGGATCTGCGAAATCATCTTTCAGCAAACCCGCATTGAGCAGGGTTTAGTCCATTATCAGAATTTTATTGCGCGCTTCCCCGAAGTCCGCTCCCTGGCCGAAGCTGAAACCGATGAGGTTTTACTGTATTGGAAAGGTCTCGGCTACTATTCCCGCGCTTTGAATCTGCATAAAGCAGCGCAACAGATCAGGGATGAGTTCAATGGCGAATTTCCGACCGATTACAACGATATTCTAAGTTTAAAAGGCGTAGGCAAGTATACCGCTGCAGCAATATCAAGCATCTGTTTCGGAAAGAAGATCGCAGCGGTCGACGGGAATTTCTACAGAGTTTTATCGCGTGTCTTTGCCGATGATTTTGATATATCAGCTTCCAAAGCATTTGATTATTTTTCGGACCTGGCTGTGCGAATGATGCCCGATGAAGAAGCCGGACATTTTAATGAAGCCATGATGGATCTCGGCTCCGGAATCTGTAAACCGCGAAATCCACTGTGTGGTGAGTGTCCTTTAAATAACGACTGCGCAGCATTTCAACTCGGGAAAATCCCGCTGTTCCCTGTAAAAACAAAAAAAACCAAAGTCAGCGATCTGGAACTGTTTTACTATTTCGTTCACTTTAAAGATAAATTCCTGATACGGCAACGCGGCGAAGACTTTATCTGGAAGAAACTCTATGAATTCCCCACTCAGATTCCCAATGACTTCGAAAGTTTCTGCACAACCGGAAAAACCATCTTCCACAAGCTCACGCACAAAAACCTTACAATTCATCTGACCGGCGTAAGTGTACCCAGTGCGACGCTGTTTCAGGATTTCGAAAGAGTAAACGGTTTTCAAACAGTAAGTTTTTCCGAGTCGCAGGGTAAATCTTTCCCGAAACCTCTTCAGGATTATCTTGCGTTACATTTCCGACAGGATTAAAATCATTAAAACAAATATCCCGCGCACACCCGAAGCGTCGGTTAAAAATTAAAACTAATTCGTATTTTTGCAAAATGTTTAAAAAACTCGCTTTCACTTTTTTAGGGCTCGCTGTACTTTCCTGTGCGAAGGAAACGCAGCCGAAACCTTCAGGTGAACTCCGGTTAGAATATCCTGCACCAACTTATTCCAAATTTTCATCGCCCTGTAATTTCGGGTTTGAATATTCCACTTTTGCAAAGATTGAAGATGCAAAAAATCCCTGCTGGTATTATATTGACTATCCGAAAATGAAGGCGAAAGTATTTATCACTTACTTCCCCGTGAATAACGACCTGGATCTGCATGTGAAGGAATCTGAGAAAATGGTGTACGAACATACCATAAAAGCCAGCTCGATCGATACTAAGACCTTCAGTTATCCGGAACGGAAAGTGTTCGGAAATTTCTATGAACTGAAAGGTCCCTCAGCCTCGAATCTGCAGTTTTTTGTGACAGATTCCACGAAGCATTACGTCACCGCAAACCTCTATTTTAACTCACGGCCGAAACCTGATTCTTTGGCGCCGGCCGTTGATTATATCAAAAAAGATCTCCTTCACCTCATCGATACATTCGAGTGGAAATGAAACCGGAGAATTTAGAAATTTTAAATTTAAATTAAATCATTAATGAAATTATTAGTTGTAGGTTCAGTCGCTTTTGATGCCATTGAAACGCCTTTCGGAAAAACAGATAAAATCCTTGGCGGTGCCGCCACCTATATTACGCTGGCGTCTTCCGTATTGGGTGTAGATTCCGGTATTGTTTCAATTGTGGGTGGCGATTTTCCACAATCTGATCTGGATATGCTTTCCCGCAGAGGGGTAAATATTGAAGGTATTGAAATCGTGAAAGATGGAAAAACTTTTTTCTGGAGCGGTAAATATCACAACGACCTCAACTCGCGCGATACGCTGGTTACAGAAGTGAATGTGCTGGAACATTTCGATCCTAAAATTCCGGCTTCCATGCAGGACGCGGAAATTCTGTTGTTGGGCAACCTTCATCCCGCTGTTCAAATGACTGTGTTGGAGCGAATGACCAACCGCCCGCAGGTCGTAATCCTGGATACCATGAATTTCTGGATGGATTCTGCATGGGATGATCTAATGCGTGTAATTGCAAAAACAGATGTGATCACCATTAATGATGAAGAGGCTCGACAGCTTTCCGGTGAATATTCCTTGGTAAAAGCTGCTAAAAAAATCCACGAAATGGGTCCTGATTTTGTAATCATTAAAAAAGGTGAGCACGGCGCATTACTTTTCCATGACGGAAAAATTTTCGCAATACCGGCTTTGCCACTTGAAGAGGTTTTTGATCCGACCGGTGCGGGCGATACTTTTGCGGGTGGTTTTGCCTCTTATCTTGCTAAAAAGGAGGATTTCAGTTTCGAAACCATGAAATCTGCGTTAAGCGTTGGTTCTGCCATGGCTTCATTCACCGTTGAAAAATTCGGTACCGAAAGGCTGCAGGAAATTACCGAAAGTGAAATAGTTGCGCGGATTAATAATTTTAAGGACCTTACCACGTTTGAGGTAAACGTTTAACCGTGCTGTTCCGGTTGCGCTCAAATATCCAAAAACTGAAAACTTCTCTTCAAACTCCTAACCTGACATATTTATGAAAAGATTATTTGCCACTGCCATGGTGGTTTTTGTTGCCAATGTTTTGTCTGCACAATATATGATCATTGGGAAAGACAGCATTTCACTGGCTGATTTCAAAAAAGAGTATAAATACGGATTAGATCATAACGGTATTGAAAAAACGATCGGTTCCACGCAGGATTTTTTGCTGCTACAGCAGTTTGCTGCCGAGAAAAAAGTGGATACCACTGCTGCTTTCCGTGAAAAAATGGGTGATAAGGAGAGGGAATTGCGCAAACAATTCTTTTTTCCAAAAGAAATTATCGATCCTGTTCTGAATTCCTATATGAAAGATAACCAGACCGAAAGGGAGGTTCAGATCTTTCTGGTTCGGAAGGAAGCCGGCGACACCACAAACTACACACAGGTCTACAATGATGTGAAATCGGGAAAAATGACGATGGAAGAGGCGATCACCAGGTACGCGAAAACCGATCCTGCACCAATTTTCATAAAACCGGGAAGCGTGGACAGTAAACTGTACGAAGAGTTGAAATCGCTGCCGAACAATACATTCACTAAACTTACCGATGCCACTACTTATGCAACCTTTGCGAAAGTTTTAGATTCACGCCCAAGTTTGGGCTATATGATCTTCGGAACAATTTCTTATCCTAAAAATGAGAAATCCGAAGAGATGAGAAACAAAATCTACGCCGAGTTAAAAACCGGAAAAAGCTTTCAGGAGGTCGCAAAGATGTATGGCGCCAACGAGCAGGAAAAGGAAAATGGCGGTATGATTATGGGTTCGCCCACACTTCCGAAGGATGTCTATGAAATGCTGAAAGGTAAAAAAGGCGGATTTTATACACCCGAGCCCATACTTTATGGTGATAATTACTTTATTTTCACCATCTATAATGTAGAACCTTATGTGTTGACGGAGAAAAACCGCGATTTCTTTCTGCGCGATCTGAACGCTTCTTTATACGCTGAGATCCTTCAGGATAAAATGCTGGCCTACATTAAGAAAGACCAGAGCTATAAGGAGTTTCCGGAATTTGCCCAGGTCAAGAAATCTTATCAGGCTTTCAGTGCGGCCAAAGATGCGGCTGTTCTTTACCAGTACAAAAATTATAAGACCACCATTGCCGACGTGAAAAAACTGATCGGTGACAAAAAGGCTGAGGCCAAAAAAATGACACCGGCTTTCTGGAGCGATGCACTTTCGGGTTTGCAGTCGCAGGATCTGATGCGTTTCTACAGTTTGGATTTTACCAATCAGAAAGCCATCAAAACAGAACTGAATAAATATAAAAAAGAACTGTATTCAGGCTACGTTTTCTCGAACTATCTGAATGATGAAATTGCAAAACATCCAGAGTGGCTTACGGCGTATTACAATAAAAACAAAGGTGACTTTATGTGGGGGAACAGGGCAGAAGGCCGCGTGGCCATAATTGCCGATGACAGCCTGATCCCGGAAATCACCAAAAGCATTAAAGATCCAAAGAAATGGGACGCGCTGAATGCGAAATATTACGGTAAGCTCAACGATAAAAAACAGATCCTGGTTCATTTTGAAAAAGGTGAAATGTCAGAAAACGCCGATGTATTTACAAAATACAAAGTGCCGTTTAAAACCGGAGTTCACCAAACCAAAATGGAAGCCCGCTCTCTTGTGATCGCCATTGATAAGATTCTTACGCCTTCACAAATGTCGGAGAGTGATTCTGCCGAGATGCTGAAAGATGCGGTAACTGAACAGAAACTGCAGGAGCTCATCGCGCAG
This sequence comes from Kaistella palustris DSM 21579, assembly GCF_000422265.1. Lineage (GTDB taxonomy): Bacteria > Bacteroidota > Bacteroidia > Flavobacteriales > Weeksellaceae > Kaistella > Kaistella palustris. The sequence continues at coordinate 367,927 of NZ_KE383812.1, read as the reverse complement.
CAGCGGGCAAAAACCAATATCGTGGTGCAGCCTGAATTTATAAGCGATCTGGAGGCTAATTTTAAGAAATAATTATAATAAAACATGCAGCTTATCTCCCTAAGAATGATAATTTTGCAAATCGATAAAAATTGAACATGAACAGAAACATAAAATTCGCTTTACTACTTACTTTTATACTTGGATTTTTTGGCGTAAAGATGAACGCCCAGTTAAAAACCGGGGATCTGGTCGACGGTATTGCCGTGGTCGTAGGCGACGAAATTATTTTGGAATCCGATATCGAGGACCAGGCCAATTATGCGAAGCAGCAGGGCGCAGATGTTTCTGATAAATGTGAATTCATAGAAAGTATTGTGAGCAATAAGCTGTTGATCTACGAAGCTAAGCGCGATACCCTCATCGAAAACCGGTCGGCTGCCATCAAAGAGCAGGCAGGATTAAAGTACAATCAGATCCTGGGGCAGTTCCCCGATGAGAAAACAATGCTCGCTACGTACAAATTCCGGACTTCTTTTGAAATGAAAAACGCCATCGAGAAAATTGATGCCGATAATTATTACGGACAGATGAAATACGGCCGTATCACCGATAAAGCCGACGTAACGCCAAACGAGGTAACCGATTTCTTTACCACCTATAAATCACAGCTCCCCGAAGTTAAAGATGAAGTGAGTCTCTCGCAAATTATGATGTATCCCAAACTTACTGATGCGCATAAAGATGAGATCATTGCACGCCTCAACAAAATAAAGGCCGATATCTTGGCAGGCGAATCCTTTGAAAGTCAGGCAAGGATTTATTCCGAAGATCCCGGTTCTGCCGCGAAAGGTGGATTGTACACCAATATTTCCAAAGGGAAAATGGTAAAACCATTCGAAGCTGCCGCCCTAAATCTGCAGGAAGGTGAAATTTCTGATCCCGTAGAATCCGATTTTGGCTATCACCTTATACAACTCGTGAAAAAAAGCGGAAAGCAGTACGATGCGCGACATATTTTACTAAAAGCCGAACCCAACGCAGAAGAGATCGCCTCGGCTAAGAAAGAACTCGACAGCATCCGAACTTTGATCACAGAAGGGAAAATGACTTTTAAAGATGCAGCTTTCCGCTTTTCCGATGATAAACACACGAAATTCAACGCCGGCGTTCTGACCGCAGAAGACGGTTCCGATAAGCTTGAAAAACTGAATCTTCCGCCTACGATCGCCTATCAGATTGCAGGTTTAAATAAAGGTGATATCACCGAAGTTTTCGAAGAAACCGTGCCGCAGGACAGAAAAGCAGTTTCAATTGTAAAGATCGATGACGTGATCGCTGCGCACCAGCTGGATATCGCGACCGATTATGACAGGATCAAGCAGATGGCTTTAAATAAAAAGAAAAATGAAATGGTAGAGAAATGGGTGAAAGAAAAACTGCCAAATGTTTTTATCTCCATTAATGACCGTTATAAGAACTGTACTTTTAAAACAGACTGGCGAAAAGTATCAGCCTCAAACTAAAATATAAGATCTCCGTTTTTTTTGACGGAGATTTTTTTTTGTCTTTCTTAATGGCGTTCGCCGGGAATGCAAATGCCAGTATTCAAGGTCGTATTCGCACGGGAAATTTTTGGCTTCCACTTTTCTTTTTCTCATTTATTCTCTAAATTTACCCAATGAGTAGTTTTATAGATTTCGGAGCTGCAAAAAAGCTGAAGGACATGTCGCAAAATCAAAACCGGATTACCGGTTTATTTCAGATCAAATATCCAATTATTCAGGGTGGCATGATCTGGCATTCCGGTTGGCGTCTGGCTTCAGCGGTATCGAATAACGGCGGTTTAGGTCTTATTGGAGCCGGAAGTATGTATCCCGATACTCTACGCGAAAATATACAGAAATGCAAAGCCGCGACAGATAAACCTTTCGGTGTAAATGTGCCTATGCTTTACCCAAACCTTGATGAAGTCATTAACATAATCCTTGAAGAAAAAGTAAAGGTCGTTTTCACTTCAGCCGGAAATCCCAAAACCTATACTGAAACCCTTCAGAAAGAAGGTTTGAAAGTGGCTCACGTCGTTTCCTCCACAAAGTTCGCCCTTAAATGTGAGCAGGCAGGTGTAGATGCGGTTGTTGCGGAAGGATTTGAAGCCGGCGGCCATAACGGGCGCGATGAGACTACAACTTTTTGTCTTATCCCAAACGTCCGGAAACATATTTCAACACCGCTGATTGCAGCGGGTGGCATTGCCTTAGGCTCGCAAATGAAAGCAGCGATGATCTTGGGCGCAGATGGTGTGCAGATCGGTTCGCGCTTCGCTGCCACGCAGGAAGCAAGTTCACACCATGACTGGAAAAATAAGATCATTTCGCTGAATGAAGGCGATACTCATTTAACCTTAAAGGAACTTGCGCCCGTAAGAATGGTCAAAAATAAATTCTACCACGATCTCGAAAAACTGTATGAGACCGGTCGCAATGTCGATGCCTTAAAAGAAACACTTGGCAGAGCGCGGTCCAAACGCGGCATGTTCGAAGGCGACCTGGAGGAAGGCGAACTTGAGATCGGACAGGTTTCCGCTTTAATTGAGGAAATTCTTCCGGTAGAAAAGGTTTTCGAAAATATCTTAAAGGAATACTACGGCGCCTCCGTAAGCGATTTTTAAGTTTTTAAAATCCGGAGATTTTGCTTTAACCTTGTTTTATTCCTGTCATCAAAGGTTGAAATAATCCGATGACTGTTTCAGCGCTCCAGAAAAATAATCACTTACTTTGGCGGGCGGGTTTTGGACCGCGTCTTTCGCAGATAGAAAATTCAAAGCAACTTTCGCTGCAGGAAATCGGGAAAAGTTTATCTTCAACTTATCCTTTTCAGCCTCTGCAGCTCAGCGAACCCACTGAAAATCTTGATTATAAAAAGTTCGGTAATCTGGATGCCGCCTCGAAAAAAGAAGCCGCCAGGAAAAACCGCCGCAGCAATATAGAACTCAATTTGAAGTTCCTCAATCAAATGGTTCAGTCCGAAGATCAGCTCCGCGAAAAGATGGCTTTTTTCTGGCACGGCCATTTTGCCTGCCGCACCAACAATTCCCTCTTTAATTTACAGTTGCTGAATACCATCCGCGAAAATGCGCTCGGTAATTTCGGTGAGCTTTTGAAGGCGGTTTCGCAAAGTCCGGCAATGCTTCAGTTCCTGAATAATCAGCAAAACAAAAAGGACCATCCCAATGAAAATTTTGCGCGCGAGGTCATGGAGCTTTTCACTATGGGACGCGGGAATTATTCAGAAAAAGATGTTCAGGAAGGTGCGAGAGCTTTTACAGGCTGGAGTTTCGGACCTGAAGGAACTTTTTTCGAGCGCCCCAAAACGCACGATTTCGGACCAAAAACCTTTCTCGGCAAAACCGGAAATTTCGATGGCAGTGATATTCTGAGAATAATCCTGGAACAAAAAGCAACTTCGCGGTTCATCGTTTCCAAAATTTACAGATTTTTTGTTAATGAAAAATTGAACACATCCATTATAAATGATTTGAGTGAAAAATTTTACGCCTCGAATTACGATATTAAAAAGTTGCTCTCGGAAATATTTACGGCCAAATGGTTCTACGCAGAAGATAATATCGGTGCAAAAATTAAATCGCCGGTTGAACTGATGGTCGGTATGCTGCGGATCCTGCCGATGAAGATTGGGAAACCCGAAAATTTAATTGTCTACCAGAAACTTTTGGGGCAAATGCTGCTGTATCCGCCGAATGTAGCGGGCTGGCCTTCGGGGAAATCCTGGATCGACAGTTCTACATTGATGGTGCGGCTTCAGATGCCGCAGATCTGGTCGGGGCTGCGGCCTTTGGAACTGGAACCAAAAAGTGACGACGATATAGAAATGGGCATGAAAACCGCAATTAATTCCGCGAAAAATTTTAAGAACCCAAATATCACCATCGACTGGAATTTGGTTGAGTCTGTTTTTAAAAACAGAAATATCGAGGAATTGCTCCTGCAGAAAAGTGCCTCACTTTCAAAGGATACGGTTCAGAAATTTTCGGACAGTTCTGTGAAACAGGAAATCATCAACGTAATGTCGACGCCGGAATATCAGCTTTGTTAAACGGAAGGAAATCCAAGTTTAAAATTTACTTTTCTCATATCTCATATCTCATATCTCACTTCTCACCATCTCACATCTCACATCTCCCATCTCAAATCTCCAGTTATGTTACTTAAAAGACGCGACTTCCTCAAAATATCCTCGTTGGCAACAGCTTCGCTCATGATGCCGAATTTTTTAAAAGCAATGGCTCTGCCTGAGGCAGTTGATCGTGAAAAACGTATTCTCGTTATCCTTCAATTGACGGGTGGAAACGATGGTTTGAATACAGTCATTCCGGCGCGAAATGATATTTACTTTAGGGAAAGATCTGCAATCGCGATCACTGATTCACTGTCTTTAACGGAGGAAGCCGGCATTAATCCCTCGCTGAGTTATTTTAAAGAGCTTTTTGATAACGGTGAACTGGCCGTTTTGAATAATGTCGGTTACCCAAATCCGGACAAATCGCATTTCCGAAGTATGGATATCTGGCAGTCTGCGAGCAGAAGCGATGAGTTTCTGGAAACCGGCTGGGTCGGGCGCTATCTGGATGAAGCTTGCTACGACTGCGCACATCCCACGCAGGCACTGGAAATCGACGACATGTTGAGTTTGACCTTAAAGGGAAAAAATAAAAAAGCTTTCGCCTTCAAAGAACCGAAAAGACTTTACGAAACCTCTCAGGAAAAGTATTTTAAATCACTTTACGACTCCCACAACCACGCCGACGAAACGGTAGAATATCTCTACCAGACCATGGGTTCCACCATTGATAATGCCGGATATATTTTCGCGAAGAGCAAGGCAAAGGCCAGCAGCGCGACTTATCCGGATTCCGCTTTGGCAAAAGATTTCCGCACTGTTTCCTCACTTATTAATTCAGATATCAACACCAAAGTGTACTATCTGTCTATTGGGAGTTTCGATACGCATGTGAATCAAAACCAAAGACAGACACAGCTTTTTACGCAGATCAATGAGGCCGTGAAAGCGTTTGTTCAGGACCTGAAATCCAATGGAAGGTTTGAAGATGTATTATTAATGACTTTTTCGGAATTTGGCCGAAGGGTTTCCCAAAATGCGAGCAAAGGAACGGATCACGGTACTGCGAATCAGATGTTTTTCGCTTCCGGCGGTTTAAAAAAGAAAGGATTGCTTAATGCATTGCCGGACCTTCAGAAACTGAATGATGGTGACCTGATCTATACTGAAGATTTCCGGAAAGTATATGCGACCGTCTTGAAAAGCTGGCTGGGCGCCGATTCTTCTAAGATTCTCGGCTGGAAAAATGGGCTTTATGATTTTATTTAAAGTTTAGCTGTAGAACTATGACGGATCATTTCCGCGTTGAAGCTTCTTTTGAATGAGCTGTAAGTCTGAATCAAAGGCAATTTTTGATGAAAGTATAAGGCTTCCGTATGAGTATAATCACATTTTCTGCGTGCCCACAATCGCTATCTTTGTTTATATAATCGTGGTATGAAAGACGCCGAACTGAAAGTCCTGAAATATTCTGAATCTTTTCGGGATCAGTTTACCATGATTCTCTACAAAAAATTTCTTCGAAAACCGACCTGAGTTTCTTTTTCAGCACTTTGTCCCGAAGGCGCCGACGCCTTTAATAAAAAAACAAAAACACTTTAAAAAGAAACTTAAAAAATGGTACCAAAAAGAAACAGTTGGGCAGAACCGTATAAAATTAAAATGGTGGAACTGCTCAAAATGACGACACCTGAACAACGGAAAAAAGCTTTGGCCGAAGCCGGTTATAACACTTTTCTCCTAAAATCCGAAGATGTATATATCGACCTGCTCACGGATAGCGGAACCAACGCAATGAGCGATGATCAGTGGAGCGGCATGATGCACGGTGACGAAGCTTATGCGGGAAGTAAGAATTATTACAACCTCGAAAAAGCCGTCGCAGAGGTTTACGGTTATCCGTATCTGATTCCCACACATCAGGGTCGTGGTGCGGAAAATATTCTTTCACAAATCATGATCAAAGCCGGAGATATCGTGCCGGGAAATATGTATTTTACAACTACGAGACTTCACCAGGAACTGGCGGGCGGGATTTTCCACGATGTAATTATTGATGAAGCACATGATTCCACGTCGGATTTTCCCTTTAAAGGAAATGTCGATCTTAATAAACTAGATAAACTTGTTGAGGAATTTGGCGCGGAAAAAATTCCGTATCTCTGCGTGGCAGTGACCGTAAACCTGGCAGGTGGGCAGCCCGTAAGTATGGCCAATCTGAAAGAAGTCCGGAAATATACGGAAAAGAAAGGCATTAAGGTCATGCTCGATATGACGCGTATTGCGGAAAATGCTTTTTTCATCCAGCAAAAAGAAGAAGGTTACCGTTTGAAAACCATCGCGGAAATCGTGAAGGAAATCTGCAGTTTAACAGACGGCGCCACCTTTAGCGGGAAAAAAGATGCGCTTGTAAACATTGGTGGATTCCTGGCTTTGCGTGATGAAGGTATTTTCGAAGAAGCGCGCAATATGGTCGTTGTTTATGAGGGACTTCATACCTACGGCGGTATGGCGGGAAGAGATATGGAAGCGATGGCGATTGGTATTCACGAAAGTGTGCAGGATGAACACATGAAAGCCAGAATAGGTCAGGTATTTTATCTGGGCGATAAAATGCGGGAATTCGGTGTGCCGATTGTAAAACCTATTGGCGGGCATGGGATTTTTGTGGATGCGAAACAGTTTTTACCACATCTGTCGCAGGATGAATTTCCGGCGCAGACCTTAGCAGCGGAAATTTATCTGGATGCCGGAATACGGACCATGGAAAGAGGAATTGTTTCAGCCGGAAGGAAATCCAACGGCGAAAATCACTATCCGAAACTGGAACTCGTGCGTTTTACCGTTCCCCGCCGCGTCTATACCCAGGCGCACATGGATGTGATCGCGGAATCTACCGCCAGAGTTTATGAACGACGAAATTCCATCAAAGGTTTGAAAATGATCTACGAACCGAAATACCTGCGGTTTTTCCAGGCGAGATTTGAACAAATTTAAAATAATGGAAACCACCTTGAGAGAGGTGGTTTTTTGGTTTTATTGGTAGTACTTTGATTTTTATTATTAATTTTAGAAAACTAATTAAAAATAAGTTTATGGACCCAATAACAATTTCATCATTAGCAGTATTATACCCTTTCTTAATAGAAATGGCCAAAAAAGGTGCAGAGAAAATCGTCGAAACGAGTAGTGAAAGTTTAACAAATGGAAGTATTAGTTGGCTAAAATCTTTATTCTTTAAATATGGCGAACCAAAAAATGCTTTAAAAAATTTAGTAGATAAACCTGAAAGTGTCGATCATCAAAATGCTGTCAAAACAATTGTAGAGAACTCGATAGAAGATAATCCGGAAAATGAAAAATTTTTAAAAGATATTTTACAAAATTTGCCGAAAATCAGCAATGTTATAGCAAATAGTAAAAATGTAGTTACGGGCAATGTGAATACAGGAGGTGGGAATTTTATAACTGGGGACAATAACCAAATATCATAAAAGTGCAAGTTGACAAAAATAAAATTGATAGTTCTATAATTAAAACTGAAGGTGGAGATTTTGTAAATGGCGACAATAATTTTATTCAGAAAATTATTATAAATCTTGAAAATAAGGAAGAAAAATTAAAAAGCATAATTGAACAAACCAAAAATGTTATAAATAAAATTCAATCAGATATATCGGGCGTGCAAATAGGACGAAATCTTACTCAGTTATCTATTGCAGAGTTGTTGAATAAAAACCAATTTATATTCATCGACGGAGAAGCAGGCTCAGGTAAATCTGCATATGCGAAACAAATTCTGGAATCACTTGAAAACACTTGTATAATATCTTTCGCAGCAGATCAATTCTTAAGAAGTTCTCTTTTAAACACGTTGCACGAAATAAGTGTTTCTATAAGTATTACAGAAATATTTAATGAGTTTAAAGAGTTTCCTAATAAGTTAATTTATATAGACAGTTTTGAGAAATTGTTGGAAGGAGATGCGGAAGCATTTAAAGAATTAATGACAATTTTAGCAGAAAATAAGACTGTAAAATTGATTACTTCTTGTAGGAGTTATGCTTTAGATAAATTACTATTTAATTATGTCGACAAAAAATTATTACAGAATAATTCAACAATAATAAAAGTCCCGCCACTTACTATCGAAGAATTGGAACACTTTGTTAAATATATACCTGCACTAGATTCCATTGTAAAAAATGAACATCTTTCCGAAATTGTTAGAATTCCGAAATATCTTTCCTTAGCTGAAAAACTAATTTCAGTGACAGATGAAGATTTATCTGTCATTAATATTACCGAGTTTAAAAAGCAGCTTTGGAATAATGTGGTTGGTGGAAGTAATATACTTTTTGAACAAAATAGACAAAACACATTTATTGATGTTGTTGTGAAGAGGGCAAAAAATCTTACCCTACTAACAACTGTAAAAGAATTTGATTCAGATATTATACATAGATTGAAATCCGATGGAATTTTGTTTGAGGAAAACGAATTATATGCTCCATCACACGATATATTTGAGGATTGGGGATTGATTAAGTATATAAATAATTTAAAAGTTAACAATCCTAAAATTAATATTTTTTATGATTTACTGTCTAATGAACCTGCTATCAGAAGAGGATATAGATTATGGATTGAATCTAAAGTAGAAGAATCTGAAAATTGGATTTATAACTTTGTGATTGAAACAATTAACAATGCATCAATTGAAAACCATTGGAAAGATGAGATTTTAATCGCAATAATTAAGTCTGACTTATGTAATAAATTTTTTATTGAGAATAAAGATGAACTTCTAGAAGATGATTTAAATCTACTTAAAAAAGTAATCCACTTACTTAAAATTAGTGGGAAAGATTTTAATCAATGTCCCAATAATAAGGGGTGGGACGTTGTCATAAAATTTTTGTTTGAAAATATTGACGAGATTTCAGGAATAGACGTTCAAATATTAAGATTTTTATATGACTGGGAAAACATTTTATATTTTGGAACAATTACCCATTTAGATACACCAAAGTATGTAGGTAAAATTGTTGACACGATTCTAAATAATTTTGAGGAAGGGGCAGATTGGATGAATGCAGGTGAAAGCAGTTCTTTAACAGAAAAAGGAATAAAATTACTGTATAAATTGACAAAATACATTCCTGTGGAAATAAAAGTATTACTTGATAATTTATTTATTAAAGATGCAGAAGAAAATTACAAAATAAAAGATAGAAAGAGAAAACAGGCGCAATATGCTTTATCTCATTTCCATTCAGGTACATTACCAGAATTATTTCCCGATGAACTTATAAAACTTGCCAATTTTAAATGGAAATATATAAAAGTTAAATCTAGAAGTCGGTTTGGCTTTGAACATCATGATTCCGGGATAGAACAACATTTCGGTTTAACTACTAGACATGATTTTAGTTATTTTCCCCAAAGCGCTTATCAAACATTCGTTTTTAAACTTCTCAAAACTAATCCTTGGAAAGCATTAGATTTTATTATAGAATTTACAAATTACTGTGTTGAATATTATGTTAAATCAGATTTTTTAAAAGATGATGGTTTTGCAAGGACTGCAGATGATATAAAAACAATTGAAATTTTATATAACAACAAAAGTTATTCAATTTATGGATCTACTTATTTGTGGTCTGTAAATCGAGGCGGAAATACCACTGTTCCATATTTATTGCAATCAATAGTTGTTGCTTTGGAAAGATATTTACATGAAATAGGGGAGATCGAATCAGAGAAAGCTAATGAATTAATTCAGACATTTTTTGATGATATATACACAAAATCTAACTCTGTAATTCTTGTTTCTGTTCTTTCAAGTATAACTATGGCTTATCCTACAAAAGTAGGAGATAAATTTTTACCCCTTTTGTCTGACAAGCATATTTTCGATTGGGATAGAAATAGATGGTCGAATGAATTTATGGCAGGATCATTACTCGGATTGCCGAATTATTCTTGGGAAGCAGATTTATGTGATAATGAAAGAAAAGAAGCATTGAAATGGGAGCATAGACAAAAATATCATAAGGGTTTAACAGGCTTCTTAATTCAATATCAGTTATTCTATGGAAATTTAGATGGAAGAATTTTTGAAATGATTGATACTTTAGAATATAAACATGACAAACAAGATGTTTACTTTTTAAAATTATTATCCGAAATCGATCGTAGAAAACAAAAAATAGAAGAAGTTGAACATGAAGGTAAAAAAGTTATACAAATATCTCCTAATTATTCAGTCGATGCTTCTTTAGAAAAGGAAATGCAGCGTAATGAAATACAAAGTGATTTTCAGAATGAATATTCAAAATATACATTATGGATTGCACAAACATTTCAAAAGAAGTCAGAAGAAAATGTTTCTTATGAATATTGGAAAGAAAGTTTTAAATATTACCAAAATTATGACAAATCCAAATTAGACTTTTTTAATGTATTTCCAGTAGGTACTTTGGCAACATTAGGATTGGATTTGTTTAGCAGTAAAATAAACGATGATGAATTTGAATTTTGTATTGATACGATTTTAAAAATTGCTAAAGAACTATATGAAAGGAAAACAAATGAGCGCGATTATGAAAATCTTTATTCTAAAGTAAGTATCTATGATAACGACTCGATATATCATTCACTACCTAATTTACTCTTATTTAAAAATAAATTTAATGACATAAGAATTGATGAAATTAGAAATCTTATTTTTTTGTTTCTCAGAGATATTCATCCTGAAAAAGACCATCATTTAAAAAATCTTCATAAATCATTTAATAAAGTTGTTTGGGACATAGATTACCAATTTGCTTATAATTGTTTCATAGGATTAATTTTATATTCTGAATTTAACAAAAAATATAAAAAACACGTTCAATATTCAGAAAAAGAAATAAAAAAAAATCAAAATGAAGAAAGAGAAATTTTAGATTTTATTCAGCAGAATGATAAAGATTATGAGTTTACAGATCTAACTTACCTCAAATATTCTCACTGGGATTTAGATAAAGCATTACATATTTTCCCGATTTATAAAGAATATAATTTTTCGTACAACTTTCTTGAGAAAGTATTTAGTGCCCAAATCGAATCTTATTTATTTGGAAAAGAAAGATATATTTATCATAAAATAGGATCTTCTATCAAAGGAATTATTGTTGATTTTCTTTTTGAAATTCCTTCAAATGAAAATGCAAAACTATTTGTTGAGTTTATAATAGATAAAGGGATTAATTTTAAACCTGAAAACCGTGAACAATATGATGTTATAAAATTTATCAAAGAAATAATACAATGGTTCTATTACAAAGTTGATAGCAATAGCGACTCTGAAAAAATGTTAGATAATTTATGGGTCTATTGGGAAATACTTTATTCAAAAGTTAAATATGAAACAAAATTATTCAATCAAGAATTTCTATTTTATGGCAATTGGAAGTCTGACGCAGATAATTGGATAATATTACAGGACGAAACAAGATCAAATATTTATTTAAAAAAAATAGAGAAACTTAATTATGTTAATATAAGTTCTTTAATGCAACTTTTATCTGGTATTGGTTTTCAAAGTTTAATGCCTTATGGGATTAAAATTTTAACTAAGCATTTAAAATCTGATATTAATAAGATGGTTGAAATAAATTATTATTATGGAGAAAAATTAGTAATGAGTAGTTTTAAAAACAAGTTTAAAACCATCAAAGAAGATGACTCATTATTGGATGAATTCTTATGGTTTTTAAATTTGATGATTAATCTCGGCTCTTCAAAGGCATATTACATTAGGGAAAATCTTATTCTCTACAAGAAAAAGAACAATTGATTTTTAGAAAAAACAACTTGTTTTCAGGTTATTAATTTTAAACAAACGCGCTAAACCCAGTAATACTTCTGCCGACAATCAGCGAATTAATCTCTTTGTGCCTTCATAGGAATAGATGGCTTAAGCATCGATGACGAATTGGGCAAATTTGTATTATCATAAAATACCGTTTCTAGCCAGCACTTCGCGAGCGCGGGAAGCTTAAACCATAAAAAAAATCCGCTGAAAAAATTCAGCGGATCACTAATTATATTTCTGTTTGTTAGAAACCTTCCGGCTTCTCGTTACCTGGATTCTCACCTTCGTTTAAAGGCTTGAAATTATCTTCGCCGGCCGAACGCTCGCTGGATTGCGAGTCTTGCTGAGGTCTGTTATTTCCGCCATTTTGGTTTCCTTCACGTTTGTCGCCTCTTGGACCGTTGTTGTCGCGGTTACCGCGGTTGTCACGGTTGTCACGACTGTTATCGCGTCTTGGCCGGTCATTGTTTTGAGGTCTGTCACCTTGCGGACGTTCTTCTCTTGGAGGTCTTTCCAATAAAACCTTGCGTGAAAGTTTCATTTTCTTACGGTCATCGTAACCCATGAATTTTACTTCTACCATGTCGCCTTCATTGTATGGAACATTGTCGAGGCGTCTCCATTCGATCTCGGAGATGTGCAGTAAACCTTCGGTACCTTTCGCAATCGCTACGAATGCACCGAAATCCATTACTTTCACAACTTTACCGTTGTACACGCTTCCGATTACAGGAACGAAACAGATCTCGTTGATCGCTGCAATGGTTGCGTTGATGTTCTCTCTGTTCACACCTGAAATCTCGATTCTGCCGATTTCACCGATTTCTTCAATCGCGATAACGGTTTCGAAATCTTTCTGCATCTGCTGAATGATCTTTCCTCCAGGTCCGATGATGGCGCCGATGAAGTCTTTTGGAACTTCCAGAACTTCCATTTTCGGTGCGTGCGGTTTCACGTCCGGTCTTGGTGCGTCAAGTGTTTTCAGTAATTCGTTAAGGATGTGCAGTCTTCCGTCTTTCGCCTGAAGTAGCGCTTTTTCCATGATGTCCATGGTCAGACCTTCTACTTTGATGTCCATCTGGCAAGCCGTAATTCCGTCTGCAGTTCCTGTTACTTTAAAGTCCATATCACCTAAGTGATCTTCATCACCTAATATATCAGAAAGTACGGTGAATTTACCGGATTTTGGATCGGTTACCAAGCCCATCGCAATTCCCGAAACCGGTTTTGAAATCTGAACACCGGCATCCATTAAAGCTAAAGTTCCGGCACAAACCGTCGCCATTGAAGACGAACCGTTTGATTCTAAAATATCAGAAACGATACGGATGGTGTAAGGATTTTCTGTAGGGATCATTTTCGCTAAAGCTCTTTGAGCTAAGTTTCCGTGACCTACTTCTCTTCTTGAAGTTCCTCTTAAAGGTCTTGCTTCACCGGTTGAGAATGGTGGGAAGTTATAGTGTAGGAAGAATTTTTGATCATAATTAATGGCAACCGTGTCCACCATGTTGGCGTCTTTTACAGAACCTAAAGTTACTGCAGTCAATGACTGAGTTTCTCCTCTTGTAAAGATCGCAGAACCGTGTGCTCCCGGTAAATAATCAACTTCTGACCAGATCGGGCGAATGGTTTCCGGTGTTCTGCCGTCCAGACGGATCTTGTCGTTAAGGATCATTTGGCGCATCGCTTCTTTTTCCACGTCGTGGAAATAGATTTTTGCGAATGGCTTCACTTCCTCTAATTCCTCTTCGGAATATTGTGCCAGGAATTCTTCCAGAACTGCCTGGAAGTTTTCATGTCTTTCTTCTTTTGCTGAAGGAGATTTTGCAACCTCATAAACTTTATCATAAGTCTGAGCCCAAACTTTCTCACGAATTTCTTCGTTGTGGTTCTCGTGGCTGTATTCTCTTTTTGGTAGTGATTTGCCAACTTTCTCGGCTAATCTTTCCTGTGCGGCAACCTGAACTTTAATTTCTTCGTGTGCAAATTTAATCGCTTCGATCATTTCCTGTTCAGAAATTTCTTCCATTTCACCTTCTACCATTACGATAGAATCTTTTGTTGCACCAACCATAATATTTAAATCTGCTTTCGCTAAATTTTCCATACTTGGGTTTACAACAAGATTTCCGTCGATTCTGGCAACAGTTACTTCAGACATTGGTCCGTTGAAAGGAATATCAGTGAGTGCGATCGCTGCAGATGCTGCCAGTCCGGCCAAAGATTCCGGCATACATTCCTTATCATAAGAAATCAGGGAGATCATCACCTGAACTTCTGCATGAAAATCTGATGGGAAAAGCGGACGTAAAACACGGTCGACTAATCTCATTGTTAAAATTTCTTCATCAGATGGTCTTGCTTCTCTCCTGAAAAAATTTCCGGGAATTTTACCTGCGGAGTAAAATTTCTCTCTGTAATCTACTGTCAGTGGCAGAAAGTCTACACCTTCCTTTGCCTCTTTGCTGGCTACAACTGTGGCCAGGAGCATGGTGCCACCCATTTTTACTACAACGGATCCGTTGGCCTGCTTGGCCAGTTTTCCCGTTTCGATGGTGATTTCTCTGCCATCGCTTAATTGAATTTTTTCAATAATTGCTTGTGGAGCATTCATAAAATTTGTTCGTCTTTGGCACTCCGTATTGAGTGCAGTTAGTATTTAATCTATTTAAATTTTCGTGGGCAAATGTACGGAATTTTCGCGAGTGCATCGGGAAGTTGCATAATAGGGTATTGCAATTTAATTTTCCCGGAATTCATTAACTGTAAAATGAGTTTTCAGCCGGAAGTAGAATAAGTCTTTATAAAGTGTAAAGGTAAACTCTGAATAAAAAATATGTCCATAAACTTTGCAAAGGCGCGACGCAGGGCAATCGGAAAAATTTTCGGCACAAAATTGGAATGTTACCAGACAACAAATAATTAACATTTAAAAATTTAAAATTATGGGAATTTTATGGACACTCATTATTGGAGCAATCGCAGGTTGGCTGGGTTCGCAAATCTTTAAAGGCGGAAGTCTTGGCCTCATCGGTAATATCGTAGTTGGTATCGTCGGTGGTTTTATCGGATACTGGCTGCTGGGCGGCAGACTTGGCGACGGCGTTGTAGGCGAAATCCTTACAGGTACGATCGGTGCTATTGTTTTGCTCGCGGTTGTGAATCTTTTTACACGGGGCAGGGTTTAGAAGAACCTCGTTTAACTGAATAAAAAAAAGCAATCCGTTATGGACTGCTTTTTTTGTGTGGTGAAATGAGATTATTTTCTCAAACCAAGTTCTGCAATAATAGCTCTGTATCGAGTAATATCTTTTTTCTTAAGATAATCTAAAAGTGCTTTTCTTTTACCTACCAAAAGTACCAAAGAACGCTCAGTCGCATAATCTTTGTGGTTTTTTTTCAGGTGACCTGAAAGGTGGTTGATTCTGAAGGTAAAAAGGGCAATCTGTCCCTCTGCGCTTCCGGTGTCTGTATCAGACTTTCCATGTTTTCCGAAGATTTCTTTCTTCTTGTCAGTTGTTAAGTACATTCCAATATTATTTTAATGATTATTATGTAACGGCTGCAAAAGTACAACTAATTTCTTAACGCGAAAAATAAATTCCTGATTTTCAGCTCAAAATAAATGATTTATAAATGTTAAAGATTTCTTAAAATTTTTATTGATATTCCGTCGAATGGCAGTATTTTTGTAACCACACACGATAATGAAAAATTTCTACTTTTTATCATTTTTTTCTTTAATGATAATTTCGCTGACAGGTTGCCGCTCAGCCGTTATACCGACCTTTGCTTCAGCAAAAAATGCGAAGATCCAGAACATTCTGTACTTTAATCCCGAAATCTTTCCCGATATCCTCGAAATTCGCGAACCGACCTACACAGCCTTTTACGCAGCTGTTTCCGAAAAAGAAAATCACATCCGAAACCTCAAAATGCTTCGTGTAGATTCGCCGATGCCATTCGATTCTGTGCAGGCTTCTGTAATCAAAGAGTTTTGCATAAACAATAATGCGGAGCTTGCCGTAGTTCCCAAGGTCAAATATTTTAAAGTAGGTTTCGGTAAATATATTTTTTCAAATCAGGTGATCATCAGCATGAAGCTTTATGATGCCTCTGGAAATTTACTGACCGAAACCAGTTACGATACCTATAAAAAGAATGCGCGACTTTTAGGTTCAGCCGAAAATTCCATTAAAATAGGAACAGCCGGCGCCATACAAAATATGACTAAATATCTCGCCCGAACCAGAACCAAGACCGGTGCTCCCACGGCAGATGCAAACCTGTTTTGATTTAATTTTTCGGGGATTATTCGTTAATCTTCACTTTTTGAGTTAATTTTGCAGTACTAAAAAATAAGGCTTGCAAAATAAGGAACTCATCTTCAACCCTGCGGATATTGCCGAAACGCTCAGCGGTCTACACGCCGATCAGCGGCTGCTTGCGTTTCTGAAGGTTCCCAAGCAATATAAAGCCGATGTTTTCTCGCACCTGGATCCGGATTTTCAGGAGGAAACCATTCGCAGCATTGGCAGTGATGAGGTCTCTGAGATCCTGAACGCCATGACTCCGGATGACAGGACTGCCTTGTTTGAAGATTTTCCCGACGAGCTTATCAAATACTCCATTAATCATCTTAATCCGCAGGAACGGCGTATCGCGCTGAAGCTTTTGGGTTACGATTCCGATTCCATTGCCCGTCTTATGACGCCCTATTACATCCAGATCCGTAAGGAATGGACGGTGAAGAGGTGCCTGGAGCAGATAAAAAAAGTGGGGAAAAAGATGGAAACAATGAACCACCTTTATGTAGTTGATGAGCGCAACAAGTTGATTGATGATATCGCAATTGGCGCTTTACTGCTGGCAGAAGAAGATACGCCGATTTCCGATATCACGGATAATCATTTCGTGGCCATTTCTACAAAAACATCAAAGGAAGATGCCGTGCAGTACTTCGAAAAATATGACCGCACTGCACTGCCCATCGTTACCGAAGCCGGTGTACTCGTTGGAATTGTAACGATCGATGACATTCTGGATCAGATCGAATCACAGAATACCGAGGATATTCAGAAATTCGGGGGTTTGGAAGCGTTGGATCTGCCATACATTCAAACTTCATGGACGGAAATGATCAAGAAAAGAGCTACCTGGCTTGTGATTCTTTTTTTCTCTGAAATGCTTACGGCGTCGGCGATGGGTTTCTACGAAAAAGAAATTGAGAAAGCCGTGGTTTTGGCACTTTTTGTACCCCTTATTATTTCGAGTGGTGGAAATTCGGGTTCACAGGCCGCAACATTAATCATCCGCGCTATGGCTCTGCAGGAAATCACGCTGAAAGACTGGTGGTATGTGATGCGCAAGGAAATCGTTTCCGGTCTTTGCCTCGGCGGAATTCTGGGAATAATTGGGTTTATAAGGATCGCGGTCTGGCAGGAATCGGGGCTTTTCGATTACGGTGAACACTGGGTTTTTGTGGCCTTAAGTATTTCATTTTCTTTGGTGCTGATCGTTTTGTGGGGAACACTCTCGGGCTCCATGATCCCTTTTGTACTGAAACGCCTGAAGCTGGATCCTGCAACTTCTTCCGCGCCGTTTGTGGCAACTCTGGTGGATGTGACCGGATTGATCATTTATTTTACCATTGCCGGTTTACTTCTTTCGGGTAAAATGCTTTGATTTTGTTTTTTCTGTTCTAAATTCCTGATATGAAGATAGTTTCTCTTGTTCCCAGTCTCACGGAAGCACTTTTCGATTTTGGACTCACTTCCGAAGATGTAGTGGGCAGAACGAAATTCTGTATTCATCCGGCGCAGGAGGTGAAAAATGTACAGGTCATTGGCGGAACCAAAAACCTTCATCTGGAAAAAATTAAGGCTTTGAATCCAGATCTGATTCTCGCCAGTAAGGAGGAGAATGATCAGTTTCAGGTTGAAGAACTTATGAGAGATTTCAAAGTTTGGGTAACCGATATTGCAACTTTGGAAGACAACAGGAGTTTCCTTACCCATTTAGGAAAACTCATGAACAAGCGGGAAACGGCTGAAAACTACAACAGAAAAATTGACGGGGTTTTTTCCGGTTTTAATGTTGATCAACCTAAAAAAGTAGCCTATCTCATCTGGAAAAATCCTTATATGACCGTGGGTTCGGATACTTTCATTCACGACATTATAGAAAAACTTGGCTTCGAAAATATGTTTGGATGCAGAACGCGTTATCCCGAAATTTCGGTGGGGGAAATGAGCGGTGCAGATTACATTTTTCTTTCTTCGGAACCTTTTCCGTTTAATGAAAAGCACGCCGGCGAGCTGCAGGATGTGCTGCCGACTGCAAAAATTATTCCTGTTGATGGTGAAGCGTTTTCGTGGTACGGCACGCACTTAGCCAAATGTTCGGCTTACTTTAAAGCGCTAATATCTGAAGACATTGAATAAAAAAAAGATCTTTTTGCAAAGACCTTTAATTTAGCTGGTGGCGATCAACTTATATATTTGCCATTTCTGATTTTATTTTTTGCTGTAAACCGTCGCTGGCAACGACTAAGGGAAGTCGCAAGTAATTCTTTACAATGCCTTTCTGCGCCAAAACTGTTTTTATTCCTGCGGGGTTTCCTTCGGCAAAAATCAGTCTTGTAATCTCGACCAGTTTATTATGGATTTCGTACGCTTCTTTCACTTTCCCTTCGAAAGCGAGCTGAACCATTGTTGAAAAATCTTTCGGGTAAGCCTGTCCAATTACAGAAATTACGCCGTTTCCACCCGCCAGTGTTACGGGAAGCGTATATTCATCATCACCGGAAACCAAATTGAAATTCTCTGGTTTTTGACGTAAAATATCAAAATACTGCAAAATATTTGGTGCTGCTTCTTTGATCATGATCAGATTCGGGAATTCCTTTGCCAGTCTCAAAGTAGTTGCTGCCTCAATGTTTTGTCCGGTGCGCGAGGGAACGTTGTAGATGATGATCTTTTTGCCGGTTTCCGCCAGAACTTTGTAGTGTTGGTAAAGCCCTTCCTGATTTGGTCTGTTATAATAAGGGGAAACGGAAAGTACTGCTTCAAAATCAGAAAGATCAGTGGTTTCAATCTGCTTTTTTACTTCCATGGTATTATTACCGCCAATTCCTAAGACCAATGGCACACGTTTATTGTTATATTTAATGATATGTGCAATCACCTGCTCTTTTTCTTCAGTCGAAAGGGTAGCTGCTTCGGCAGTAGTTCCGAGGACCACAAGATAGTCCGTGCCGTTTTCTATGTTGTAATCCACCAATTTTTTCAGCGAATCAAAATCAACAGATAAATCTTCATTAAACGGCGTTACAAGCGCTACGCCAACTCCTTTTAAATTGCTCATTCTTATAAAATTAATGTTTCAAAAATACGAAATTTAATGCGAGAAATTATTAAAAAAAATCCGAACTTTATATTCATATCTCTATATTTGCAACACTAGATTATTACTTTTATGAAAAACAAAATTCTTTTAATCGGTCTGGCAGCGCTGTCCCTCACAGCTTGCAAAGTTCCTCTGAACATTGCCAATATACAGACCGAAAAGAATATTTCTATAGCGCCGGCTTTACCGGAAGATTCTGATATAACCGCAGTGGTAAAACCCTACAAAGAAGAACTGGAAGGAAAAATGAATAAAAAGATTTCCTATACTTCAGTAGATTTAAATAAAAACGGCGATAACAGTAATCTGGGCAATCTGTTGGCAGATTATACTTTTGAAGGTGCCGATGAGTGGGCGAAATCAAACGGACTTCCGAACGGTGTGGATGCGGCGGTTATAAATATTGGGGGCATCCGCTCTACGATTGGTGCGGGCGATATCCTAACCAAAAGTATTTATGAAGTAATGCCTTTCGAAAATGAAGTGATCATTGTGAAGATGAAAGGTGCTGACCTGAAAGGACTTTTCGATTATTACCTGAAAACGCAGAAGAATAACCCAATTTCCCATTTATATATTGAAACTGAAAACGGCATGACCGTAAAGGAACTCATCAACGGGAAAGAAGTTGATCCCTTGAAAGCTTACTACATCGCGACGTCGGATTATCTGGCTTTGGGCGGTGATAATATGACTTTCTTTGGGAAAGGTGAAATGATTCCCACCGGTATTAAACTGCGCGATCTCTTCCTGGAGAAATTTAAGGCAACACCGGAAATTATTGCTCCTACAGATGTGCGCATCAACTTTAAAAACAAAAAACAGTAAAGCGATGAACAGACAACAGTTTCTGAAAACTCTTGGCGGTGGCACTCTGGCGTTTAGTTTGGCGCCCGGTTTATTGTCCGCCGAAAATCTTGCGCAGATAAATGCACCCACGGAACGCAAACTCACCATTCTACATACCAACGACCAGCACAGCCGAATTGAACCGTTTGATGAAAGTTATACCCGAAACCCGAATCAGGGTGGATTTGCACGCCGCGCTGCGCTAATTCAGAAAATAAGAACTGAAGAAAGCAACGTGCTTCTGTTGGATTCCGGCGATACATTTCAGGGAACGCCGTATTTTAATTTTTTTGGTGGTGAACTGGAATTAAAACTTATGTCGATGATGGGTTATGATGCCTCTACAATGGGAAATCACGATTTCGACAATGGTCTGGAAGGTTTTAAAAAAGTGCAGCCCAATGCAAAATTTCCTTTTATCTGCTCAAACTACGATTTTAAAAATACCATACTCGACGGGCACACGATCCCTTATAAAGTTTTTAATAAAAACGGAATTAAAGTCGGAATTTTTGGTGTCGGAATCGAGTTGGCTGGGCTTGTGGGCAAAAAAGATTATGGCGAAACAGTTTATCACGACCCCATCGAAACAGCGCAGCATTACGCAGATTTCTTAAGAAATGAACAGAAATGCGATCTGGTTATTTGCCTTTCGCATATTGGATATGATTATAAAGATGCTCCCAATAAAGTCAGCGATAAGATCCTTGCCGCAAAAACCGATGGTATTGATCTGATTCTGGGTGGTCACACGCATACTTTTCTGCCGGAACCTCAAACATTCCTCAACCGTAAAGGTAAAAATGTACTTGTAAATCAGGTCGGCTGGGCAGGTCTGTTATTGGGGAAACTCGATTTTTATTTTGACCGCAATAAATCTGTGAAAAATATTTCATGGCATAATCAAGTTATAGATGATACTATTATAGTTTAATAAAGATGAAAAAAATATTACCGTTCCTTTTCCTGCTGTTCACGCTGAGTCTTCCTGCGCAGATTATTTCATCGAGCAAATGGACGGATCTGTTCTCCTATAACAATGTTCTGGCGATCCGCGAAGATAACGGGAAACTTATTGCAGCAACAGACAGCGGAATATTTTTCTATACACCTGCTACAGGTGAGCTCACAAAACTTTCCAAAGCAAACGGTCTTCATGATGTAAAGATTACCGCGTACGATTATAATCCTGAGACAAAAACAGGTCTCGTGGGATACCAAAATGGTTCAATGGACGTAATTACGCCGGAAGGTATCACGTATGTAGTTGATATTCCGCTGGCTTCGGGTTATAACGGCAGTAAAGTGATCAACCATATTTCAATTACGGGAAACAAGGCGGTAATATCCGTTGACTATGGAGTCTCAATATACAATCTGGACAGGAAGGAGTTTGGTGATTCTGCGTTCTTTACCGTCAGCAGCGGTTTCGAAAAAGCACTCGAGGCCACCATCACGGGCGACACGGTGTACGTAGTGACACCCACAGGATTAAAATCTCACGTGATGGATATTAATTTCCCCATATATTCAAATCCTGAGATTGGCTGGAAAACCGTAGAAGCAGGGAGTTTTACCCAAATCGCCGGCGGCTCCGTTCTTGCGTATGCAAATGCCAATACTGTGAAATATGGTGATGGTGCATCATTTTCAGCTTTGCCGCAATCATTTTCAAATGTGCAGGATGTAGTGGTTACACTTCAAAACCTGATTGTTGCTGATTCCGGCATTGTCTACATTTTCGATCTTTCGGGAAATTTTATAAAATCATACAGCGCCGATGAGGTGGTGAACACGGGATTTTATACGACCGGTAAAATCTATGCAGGAACAAAAGTATCCGGCATTAAAAATGAAAATGGTGAATCGATCAAACCGGACGGGCCATACAGTAATATCTCTTACAAAATCGATATACAGGGCGATAAGCTTGCGGTTTCTACGGGTGGCCGAGATGCATTTAACGTGCCGGTATACCGGAATTTAGGTTATTATTATTTTGATGGACTTAAATGGAATTACCCCGACCTTTTTAAAAACACAAACGTTAATTATAATGTCCTTGATGCGGTTATAAATCCAGCCAAGCCCAACGAAGTTTTTTTTGTAAATTATACTTCTTTTGACGGTACAAAAGGAATCTATAAAATGGATAATGGCCAGCTGGCTAAAATTTATGCGAGTACAGGTGGATTTTTAAACCTATCAATAGGGTTAACTTTTGATGAGAACAATCAGCTGTTTGTTTCCGAAGCCCTTAACGATAACAAGACAGGCTTTTATCTTTATAATGCTGCAACAGACAGTTTTTCTTTGGTAAATGTTGTAACGGCAGGCCGCGCACAAAAACCCTTTACAAAAAATGGTATTTTATACATTCCGGATCCCGTTTTCACTGGCGGCGGTTTAATCATATATGATTATAACAATACGCCGTCTTCACTTAATGATGACCGTTTTAAGATTCTGCGCAAATCCAACAATCTTCCTGCGGATGGGGTAGTCGCTGCAACAATTGATAAAAATGACAATATCTGGATCGGTACGCGTGTGGGCGTAAGAATAATCGGTAATCCATCGGCAATCCTAAGTGACGACAATCCGCAGGCCGAGCCGATCATCATTGAGGAAAACGGAGTGGGCGAGGAACTTTTCCGCGACAGTAATGTACTTCAGATAGAAGTAGATGCCGGAAACCAGAAATGGGTTTCTATTGATGATGGCGGTGTGTTTTATCTAAGTTCCACGGGGGAGCAGACGATCAGGCATTTTACCAAAGAAAATTCACCGCTGCCAAGTAACAGTGTCACAGATATTAAAGTGGATAATAAAACCGGAAAAGTGTACTTTGTTACCCTGGATGGTGTGATGGTGTACCAGGGGGACGTACTGCAGGTTACGGAAAATTTCGGAGATGTACTGGTCTATCCGAATCCCGTTGTGTACTCCAACTTTAAAGGGAATGTCAGCATAAGAGGTCTGGCTCAGAAAACAAATATCCGCATTACTGATGCCGCGGGTAATTTGGTTCATCAGGCAGTTTCGCGCGGGGGCTATTATGAGTGGGATCTTAACAACCACCGTGGCGTTCGGGTAGCTTCAGGCATTTATTTCCTTTTAATGACCAATGCAGACGGTACCGATACAGCCACTGCTAAAATCGCAGTCGTAAATTAATGACCACCCTCATTTGTTATTTACTTTCGCATGTAAGATATGGCGATGATGGAGCAGTTGTGAACTGTTTTTCAGAAAAGCATGGCTACCAAAGTTTTTTTATCTCTAAAATCTATGCGCCGCGAAATAAAAAAAAATCCTTTTTATTTCCGCTCCGCGAAATGCAGATCACGCTCAATTCCGCGCGAAGTAGAAATTCGCTGCAAACCATTTCCAAAATAGAAACTGTAAACAGTACCTACGAATACAGTGACATAAATATAAATTCCATACTTTTTTTTGCCGCAGATTTTCTACACCAGGTTTTGAGGGAAGAACAGAATCATGCGGCAATTTACACGGAAATATCAAACTTTCTTGGCCAGCTTTACCGGAAAAATTTGGATGCGCATATCGGATTGGTTTTCAAAATCCTGCAAAAGCAGGGCATTTCTCCGCTGCATTCTGATTTACCTTTTTTAAATCCTGAAGAGGGAAATTTTGGCTCGGTGCAGAGTGCACAGTTATTTGATGAAGAACTTTCCGGTGTCTGGAAAAACTATATTGCTGAGGAAAACATCTATCAAATAAAACTCTCCAGAAACATCAGAAAAAAAATGATAGATTCGCTGATGCAGTACTACCAGCTTCATTACGAGGGCTTTCGGGAACCTGTTTCATTAGCGGTTATACAACAGATTTATGATTAAACTTCCTCTTCAGCATCGGTTTTTCTATAACGTTCCATATAAAAACTGAGGAGAGCACCACCAGAAATAAGCAGGCAAAAAACGCTGCGAAAGAATATTTTTCGAATAACCTCTCCTGTACAAAGATCTGAACAATTGGAAAGTGAACCAAATATACGCCGTAAGAAAAGTCACCATACTTCGCGAACTTTTTTAGCGGAACATTCAGGTACGCGAACCAGAATATACAGATACCTAAAGCAAACGGAGTGAATAAATTCTGTGAGAAAACACCTTTTTCCAAAATAACTGCCAGCACTGCAAAAGGCAGCAGCACATTAATTTTTCTTTTAAAAAAATCCGCATTCACATACAGCAGGATCCCGGTGCAGAAATAACTTAATACTCCCGGTAACTGCCTGGCGAGCTCATGTTTCCCGTTGTGCAGCAGTATTGCGGAGTAGGTGATTGAAAGTGCATAGATCGAAATAAGTATTATATTTTTTGAGTACCGTTTTTTTGTTTGTAACAGCAAAAACAAAAAAGGTATAAAAATATAAAACATGAGTTCAACCTTGATCGTCCAAAGTGAACCATTGACGGCGCATGTGAGATTTCCATTAAAAACATCATTTAAACACGGTTTAAAGAAGTTCATGAAAGCCAGATTCGCCGCCAGATATTTTATCCATTCAGCTGAGAAATACTGCTTCACAGTAAGATCCGAAAAAAAATACAGAAAGAAGGAAAAGAATATGACCACAAAAAAATAAGCGGGAAGTATCCTTCTCGCTCTGTTGATGGTATATTTTCTAATATCTTTAAATTTATCGAAACTCGAATAAATCAGAAAACCGCTGATGATAAAAAAGCAGAAAACACTGTAATTCGGCATAGCGGCAAAAAAATCGTTTTGAAATTCCGGCCGGCCACTTAAAATGATCGTGTGACCAATAACAACTAAAAACGCGAATAAAAACCGCAGAAAATCGAAGTTATTGTGGTGTTTCATAGTTTATCGCGGCTCTGCTGAAAAAATACTTTTGTAAATCTGGAAATTAAAAACAAAACTGCGGTTTCGGTAACTGATTCCGGTGTAGTTATAATGTTCGTCCCGTGCAAACGCAGCTCTGGACGGTACAATGATCACACCCTGAAGGTTATAGTTACTCTCATCAGGCAAGTTAAACGCGGCGAAATGCTTTAAACCTTCCTGAAATCCTTCGATCTCGTAATATTTACGCTCTTTTGCAGGAGCGTATGTTGCCTTTTCCAAAACGCTTTTCTTTACATAGTAATACGAAGGATCAGTCTCCGGGATGCCGGTACCGGAAATGGTATTTCTGAAAAGGGATGGCGGACCAAAGCGTGCTTTCCCCTCGAACTCCTCGGCTAAGTAAGAATAAGAGGCACTCATTAAATGAAGTTCATCGTACGTGCCGACCGGCGTGCCGGGATCGGGTTGCGCACCTGCGCGAACGAGGTAAATTACACCTGAAGGCAAAGTTACCGGCGCTGGAATCATATCAGCCAGCTTTACATGCACTGTATCTGTAGCAACCAGATCCTGCAGGTTTCCTTTTTCGTCGAGGTAATGATTTTGTAAAAAAGCCTGTGCGGCCTGATCATCATATGTGTTCTGGGTTTCTATACTTACTTCGGGAATTATTTCTTCAACATCCTTTCGGCAGGACACGATGGTGAGTGATGCCAAAGCAAGATACAGGAATGTCTTTTTCATTTTGAATTTTATCATTAAATTGCTTAAAATTTTTAATGCAGCAAAAGTATAAATAAAATATGAGAATCGATAAATTTTTATGGTGTGTCCGATTTTATAAAACCCGCAGTATTGCCGCTGATGAGATTAAGAAAAACAGGGTTTCAGTAGGAACACAGGTTGTAAAATCATCGCGCGAGGTACATCCAGGTGATGTTGTAAAGGTGCGCAAAAACCAGATCGACTATCAGATAAAAATCTTAGATATTCCCAAGAGCAGAGTAGGGCCAAAACTCGTACCGCTGTTTATAGAAGATAAAACGGATAAAGAACAGTACGAAATTCTGCAGCAGCGTAAACTGACTCAGGATTACTACCGCATCAAAGGTGAAGGCCGGCCTACCAAGAAAGACCGCAGAGCAATGGATGATTATATTGAAGGTGAACCAACGGAGGCCGACGACAGCGGTGACTGGGATTTGTTTTTCCGCGAAGTTGAGGATTAAAACAGTTTTTTGATCTCCGCTACAATCTGATCGATGGTCTTGCGGTCTGTATCCACTGTAAATTTTGCCTGTGCGTAAAATGCATTTCTTTCGAATAAATGTTTGGCAATAAATTCCGGAAGACCTTCCGGCGGAATTTTAGCGATGAGCGGGCGCCGGTCTTTATTTCGCAGCAGCCGTTCGGTAAGCGTCATCACCGAGGTGCGCAGAAAAATACTTTCGGTGTGCCGGTTGAGCAGTTCCATATTGTTGAAGTATGCAGGTGTACCACCGCCCGGACTTAAAATAAGATCTTCGGGATCGGCCAAAACTTCTTCCAGGGTTTCCCTTTCCTCTTTTCTAAAGTATATTTCGCCTCTCTTTTCGAAGATTTCGGGGATTGTGAGATTATTTTTCGAAGAAATTTGCCTGTCGAGATCAATTAATTTTATCTGCATTTCCCGGCTCAATATTTTGGCAACGTGTGATTTACCGCTGCCCATGTATCCAATTAGAGAAATTTTCATGTTAAACTTTTCTACAAATTACTAAAAATATTTTGAAAATTTAAAAATATCCTTATCTTTGCACCACTTTAAAAACAGAAAGTAAGCAGGTTCAACCTCCGGATTATTTGTTTTATAAATGTGGCCGACTCGGTAGCTCAGCTGGTAGAGCAATACACTTTTAATGTATGGGTCCTGGGTTCGAATCCCAGCCGGGTCACAAGCAAAATAACTCCGTCTCGTTTTTTAACGACGTGACGGTTTTTTTTTGCCTGCGTGGTGAAATTGGTAGACACGCCATCTTGAGGGGGTGGTTTCCTATGGATGTGCTGGTTCGAGTCCAGTCGCAGGCACCAAAAATTTTAAATGTTGAATTTTAAATTTTAAATGATTGGGTATATTTTAAGTTTTGTTTTGCATACTTAAATTATAATTTAAAATCTGAAATTTTCATTTGACTCGGTAGCTCAGCTGGTAGAGCAATACACTTTTAATGTATGGGTCCTGGGTTCGAATCCCAGCCGGGTCACAAAATTACTTTGCAAGAAGTAATTTTTTTTTCATATTAATATTTTTGTGATTTGGTGTTTAAAAGTCTTCCCGCAACGGAAGACTTTTAATTTTTTCTAAAATTCTATTTTTGAAAGAACGAATGTATGTTTCAAAAACGGAGGTCCAATCCGGCATCAGTCCAGATGCAGGTTATCGATAAGCCGCACATCTCCCACGTTCACCACGATGAAAGCGCGGTAATTGTGCCCTTTGTAGAAAAAATCGGTCTCCTTTAGGGTGTCCTCGTCCGCAATCTCAAAATATTCCAAGGCCATTCCTGCCTGATCATCAAATATATCTTTAACTCTGTCATAAATTTCGGGAACAGTGATGATCCGAAACCAGTCATTCACTTTCAGGAGCGTCTGGTGAAGCACCTTGGCGGCTTCTTTCTGTGGTTTGCTTAACCTTTGGTTGCGGGAACTCATCGCAAGACCATTTTCTTCACGGTAAATGGATACGCCATGGATCTTCACCGGAAGTTTTAAAATCGCAACAAGCTTTTTGATGATCGCAAGCTGCTGAAAATCCTTTTCGCCAAAGTAAGCATTGTCTGGCCTCACCTGCCGGAAAAGTTCTTCTACCACAGTTCCCACGCCATCAAAATGCCCGGGGCGGGATTTGCCCTCCATCTCGGTTTCCAGTCCTTCGAAATCATAGGATTTGCTTTCCACTTTATCGGGATATAAATCTGTGGTCTGCGGCACGTAAACTGCATCTACAAAACCGCTTGCTTTTAATATTTTCAAATCTCTTTCGATATCGCGCGGATATTTTTCCAGATCTGTGGCATTGTTAAACTGTGTGGGATTTACAAATATAGATGAGATGACCAGGTCATTCTCCTTGCGCGCCACTTCATACAGGGAAATGTGGCCTCTGTGGAGAGCGCCCATGGTGGGTGCAAACCCGATCTTTTTTCCCATTTCCTTCTGCCGTTCCACATACGCACGGAGCGGCTCTTTGTTTCTGAAAATTTCCATAGTTTATTATTAGCAGGGTAAAAGTAAGTTTTTCCGGGAAAAAAAGAATGCTTGAAAAAAAATATTTTTCACCCGCAACTTGCGTGATACGTTTATAATTCTTAATTAATGTTAATTAAAAAATATTACATTAAAATTTCGTAATTTTGCGCTGTAGAATTTTCTGCAAGTACACGAACAACGAAAGAATTTATGCCGAATCAAAAGATTTTATATGTCACGACCCAGATGTTCCCGTATCAGGAAGAAAGCAACATCGGAGCCATGGTAAACAAAATGGCATTAAAGATGCATCAGGACGGTAATGACGTGAGGGTTTTCATGCCCAAATTTGGACAGATCAGTGAACGTAAATTTCAGCTTCACGAAGTTATTCGCCTCTCGGGGATGAATATTATTATTAATGATCTTGATCAGCCGTTAATCATCAAAGTAGCTTCGCTTCCCGGCGAGCGTCTGCAGGTGTATTTCATTGATAATGAAGAGTATTTCAAAAGAAAAGAGTTTTATAACGAAGACGATGGAGAAACGTTCACAGATAATGATGAGCGCGCCATTTTCTTTGCCAGAGGTGTGATAGAAACAATCAAAAAGCTGAACTGGGTGCCCGATGTGATTCATTTAAACGGCTGGATGGCTTCTTTCATCCCGATTTACCTCAAGACCTTCTACAAAAACGATTCTTACTTCAACGATTCCAAACTCGTACTTTCCGTTTATAATGAAGAGGATCAGCCACTTTCGGATTCTATTGAAGAAAAACTGAAGTTCGACAATATTACCGGTCTTGCTGCGTTTAAAAAGCCAAGTTTTCAGCAGTTCGTTATCGAAAGTATGGATCTGGTCGACGTGGTACATAAAGGTGATGAGTTCCTTCAGGATAATCTCGACCAGGCTTTCGCCAATACAAAAACCGCCAAATCCGAATATCTGGATAGCGAATCTTTCGATAAATTATACAAATCAATTTAATTTTTAATGATAAATAAGATAGAAAAATTATTCAAAATTACCGCAGCATTGGTAATTGGGAGTGTAATCCTGTGGAGTTGTGAGCCGGATGCGGATCAGCTCGGATCCCAGTTTTTTCAGAATGGTGCTGTGGGTACCGAAAGTTCATATCCTGTTATTGCCTATAATGTAGATAATGGTGATTCTATACGTACAGATGCGGCGCGCCTGCAGAGTGCGACCTTAGGTGCTTTTGATGAGCCTCAGTTTGGGCTGCAGAAATCTGCGTATGTGTCGCAGGTTCGGCTGTCTTCTTACGCCCCGGATTTTGGAACTAACCCTGTTTTGGATTCTGCTGTTTTGGTATTAAAGCCAACTTACCCGGCAGATTCTGTTACTACCACTACTGTTGATGATTATGTATACCCGGATGGTGCAGTGCCTGCGAAAAAGGTAGTAAGCACTTATCCTGTAACTAAATATGGTAAAACGAAGCTTAATTCCAAAACGGTCTTCAATATAAAAGTGAATGAGGTAACGGATTTTCTTGGTGCAAATACCGACCAAATCAGATCCAACAGATCCGTAACGACCGGCAGTTTAATCGGTTCCACGGTTTTTAAAGGGGACATCAGTGCTGTGGTCATTACAAAAGATGCCGACAATACCGAACTTTATAAGCGTGAACCATCGATCAGGATCCCGTTGGATTCTACATTTTTTCAGAATAAGATCATTAAGAAAGGTTCTTCACCTGACCTGACGGATGCAGCCTCATTTATCCGTTATTTCCGCGGAATTAAATTATCGGTTAACGAGAACGACGGTTATATTTTCAGCTTTGATCCCAATAGCGTAGTCATTAACCTGTATTACAAAAAAGACAAGGTTGATGGAAGTACAACTACCCGTGAAGCAGGTAATTTTATACTTGACTTGGGTTCTTCTAATACGCATTTCAACCAGATTACTTTCGACAGAGCAGGTACGCCATCTGCAAATCTTGTACAGGATACCATCAATGGTGCGCCAAAACTCTATATGCAGGGAATGGGCGGTCCCGGTATTGGTCTGCGGATCCCGGGTGAAACCATTGCAGCAGTGCGGGATTTGTACGACACTCAAAAAATCGGGATCATTTCGGCAAAACTGCGGATCTATACCGATGTTGCCACATGGAACAATGCATACAAAAAACCAGACTATTTCGTAGTGAAACAAAAAGGTCTGGACACTTTCCTTGATGATATGCGTACACTTGCTTATACCGGCGTCTATAACCTTGTAAAAGGTCACGACCTTAATGCAAATCCTGCATATTATGATATCGGCATTACGCAGACCTTCAAGAACATCATAGAATTACAAAATCCGCAAACCGGGCATTTTATTGCTAATGTAGGACAGTACACTACTGATGTGGACGGAAATTTATTGGGAGCGTCCTATCCTTCACTTGGATCGCAAAATTTCAATACCCGAACTTATACACCATACAGAGTTGTATTTGTGGGAACAGAACCTGGTAACGAGAAAAGCGCAAAGCTTATTCTGACTTACGGAAAAAAATAATAATATAAAAAGAGTTAAAATATGTGTGGTATAGTCGGATATACGGGATTTCAGGATGCTTATGAAGTTGTAATCAATGGCCTTCGCAGGTTGGAATATCGTGGTTATGACAGTGCAGGAATCGTATTAGAGGGAGAGGATCGCCGGTTCGAAGTTGCTAAGACCAAAGGTAAGGTCGATGATCTTGTGGCTATTTCCGAAAATTTGCGCGGGAAAGCTCAAGTCGGTATGGGCCATACCAGATGGGCGACACATGGTGTTCCCAGCGACAGAAACTCGCATCCGCACCTTTCAAATAACGGTAAGATCGCTTTGGTTCACAACGGTATTATAGAAAATTATGATACTATAAAAATAATGCTTACTGAAAAAGGATTTACATTTCAGTCGGAAACCGATACCGAAATTTTGGTCAACCTTATTCAGTATTTTATGGATATCAATATCGATATTGATTTTCCAACTGCGGTTCGATATGCTTTAAATGAAGTTTACGGAGCTTATGCAATTACAGTAATGCATGCAGATTTCCCGGGACTGCTGGTCGTAGCGCGGCTGGGTTCGCCTCTGGCAATAGGGTTGGGCAACGGCGAGTATTTTATAGCTTCGGATGCATCACCTTTTGTTGAATTTACTAAAGAAGCAGTATATCTTGAAGAAGGCCATATGGCTACCATTTCTTTGGATAAAGGTGTTGACATCAGAAATATCAAGGATAATGAAAAGATTGCGCCGCAGGTTCAGGAATTAAAGCTGAGTTTGGAGCAGATCGAAAAAGGAGGTTACGAACATTTCATGTTGAAGGAAATCTTCGAACAGCCAAAATCTATCCACGATACTTTACGCGGACGCTTACTTGTTGAAGAAGGAATTATAAAAATGGCGGGAATCTGGGATCACCTGGAACGTTTGAACCAGGCGCAGAAAATTACAATTATTGCCTGTGGTACATCGTGGCACGCTGGACTTATCGGCGAATATCTGATTGAAGAATACGCGCGAATTCCGGTAGAGGTCGAATACGCTTCTGAATTCAGGTACCGGAATCCGATCATTACCGAAAAAGATGTGGTCATTGCAATTTCCCAGTCCGGTGAAACTGCCGACACCATGGCCGCGATTAAAATGGCAAAAGAGAAAGGTGCGTTTGTGTACGGAATCTGTAATGTGGTCGATTCATCGATCTCCAGAGTTACAGATGCAGGTTCATATACCCATGCTGGTCCCGAGATCGGCGTTGCTTCTACAAAAGCATTTACCTCGCAGCTTACCGTACTTTCGCTCATCGCGTTGAAATTGGGGAAACACAATGGTAATCTGAGCAATCAGGAATTCATGAGGTTAATTACAGAATTGGATACTTTACCGAAAAAAGTTGAGGAAGTTTTGGAAAGCACTCATGAGATCACCAAAGAAATAGCAAAACATTTCGTCGATGCGCAGCACTTCCTTTATTTGGGAAGAGGGTATAACTTCCCGTCAGCGTTGGAAGGTGCCCTGAAACTGAAAGAAATATCTTATATACATGCTGAAGGTTATCCTGCGGCGGAAATGAAACACGGCCCCATCGCACTGATTGATGAGAATATGCCGATTGTGATCATCGCGCCAAAAATCGGGCATTACGATAAGATCGTAAGCAACGTGCAGGAAATTAAAGCAAGAAAAGGTAAAGTAATTGCGGTTGTATATAAAGGAGATACGCAGGTTTCTTCAGTTTCAGATTACGTGATTGAAATTCCGGAAACTTCAGAATGTTTCTCGCCAATTATTGCATCTGTTCCTTTGCAGCTATTGGCTTACTACATTGCAGTTTACCGCGGTGCCAATGTGGATCAGCCGCGAAACTTAGCGAAATCGGTAACTGTAGAATAAAATAAATGTTAAATTCGATAAAATAATCCAATCGTTTTTCCGTTTTGCAAAAAAAAACATAATTGTTTTTTAAAAAAAATTATATATTTACCGCTTAATTTCCAATGAATAGCATGAAAAGAATATTTCTTGTATTAATGTCTGCCACCCTTATTATTTCCTGTTCCAAGAGGGGAGGTTCATCAGCCGGGAAACCCGGAATAAAAGGTGAACTCGTTCCTAAAGGAAAATCCAAATCCTTCGTTTCACTTAGACCTTACGGCATGGTTGCCATACCTGCAGGTTCCTATGTAATGGGACTTGCCGACCAGGATTTCACAAACACTCCGGAAAAAGCGAACCTAAAAACAGTTACTGTTTCATCATTTTTTATGGATGAAACTGAGATCACCAATGCAGAATACCGTGTATTTATAAATTATGTTCGGGATTCAGTCGTTCGTACACTTTTAGCCGAAGCAGCAGGAGACGGCGGTTCAACAGGAGATGGCGGTTCAATTGGAGATTTTGCCTACCTGGCTAAAAAAGCGGGTGAAGACAAAACTGCTTATCAGGAATTTTTGGAGTCGCAGGGCGGAAGAGACGGCTATGATGAATCCAAGAAACTTGACTGGAGTGTTCCGATCCGTTGGAAAACTTCAGAATATCCGGACGCTCAATATGCCGAAGTTCTGGAATCTGTTTATATTCCACCTGCAGAAAGAATTAATAACGAAAGAATAATCGATACGCGCAAACTGAAGTATGCCTATAATTGGGAAGATATTGAGTCTGCAGTTAAAGATAAATCCCGAGGCGAAAAATATCTGAAAAAAGAAAGTATCGCTGTTTACCCGGATACCACAGTTTGGATCAAGGATTTCAACTATGCGTATAACGAACCTTTATATGATGGATATTTCTGGCATACTGCGTACAAAAATTATCCGGTTGTAGGTGTGACTTGGGATCAGGCAAGAGCTTACTGTAATTTCAAATCCAAACTGAAATCAGACTACAACGAGTCATTAAAGAAGAAAAAACAAAAACCAATGGCATTCAGGCTTCCAACTGAGGCGGAATGGGAATATGCGGCCAGAGGTGGAAAAGAAAATGCGACTTATCCGTGGGGCGGACCGTATCTGCAGGATGACCGCGGCTGTTACCTTGCCAACTTTAAACCAAAGCGCGGTAATTATATTGAAGACGAAAAGAAAGGAACTTATACATATACAGCACCGGTAAAACAGTTTGGTAAAAACGGTTTTGGACTTTATGATATGGCCGGAAATGTTGCCGAATGGACTGAGTCACCTTATAACAACTCCACTTATCAGTTCGCTTCTACTTTAAATCCATATCTGTCTAACCAGGCTTACCGTGAGGTAAAAAAATCTGTAAGAGGAGGTTCTTGGAAAGATGTAGGTTATCTGTTGATGAACGGTTCGCGTGACTGGGAAAGAAAAGATTCTGCCCGAAGTTATATTGGCTTCCGTACTGTGCAGGATATTCCGGAAGGAACCGCCAAGTTCAAGAAAAGAACGAATTAAATTCAGAAAAAAACCAAATAACAATAATTTCCAACAAACAAATTTCAACACATGTTTAAAACTAAAGAAGCCACATACAACTTCATCTACTCAATTGGTGCTGCGATCGTGATTATAGGTGCTCTTTTTAAGATGACGCACTGGAGCATAGGTCCACTTTCCGGAAACGTGATGCTTGCCGCAGGTCTAATAACTGAAGCGATCATCTTTACCATTTTTGCATTCGATGTTCCCAAATCAGAGGAAATGTACGCCTGGGAAAATGTATATCCCGAGTTACTCGACAAGGAGGCAAATCCAAATCCAAAGCATTCTTCTATGACACTACAGTCTGCAGAAGTTAAGGAACTGGAAACTTCACTTTCAGACAGATTAGACAAAATGTTGCAGGATGCGAAACTCGACGTGAGCTTATTCGAAAGACTGCGAACAGGAATCGACAAATTTTCCAATTCTGTAGATCAGATCAACCAAACTGTAGATGTTACAGGATCTACCCAAAAATACAATGACCAGCTTTTATTGGCATCAAGTCATCTCGAAAGCATGAATGCGCTCTACGCACTGCAGTTGGAGCACGGTAAATCCCAGACAGAATACAGCAAAAAATACGTAGAAGACATGCAGAAATCTGCTGCACACTCTGCGAAATTCAACGAAGAATTATCCGGATTAACTTCAAACCTTAACAGTCTTAACAGAGTTTACGGCGGTATGCTCAGCGCGATGAAATCTTAATTCCTTACCATTTAGATTTAAAAATTTAAACTATTAACAAAATTTACTAAAAAATGGCACAGGGAAAACAGACGCCTCGTCAGAAGATGATCAACTTGATGTATCTGGTTTTCATTGCAATGCTTGCAATGCAGATCGATCAGGAGATCATTCGCTCTTACAAAGATACCACGGGATCTTTGGAAGATACCAGAACACTGACAGAAAATAACAACTCCATCTTCAAGCAGACTTTAGAAGCAAAGGCTAAAAATACACCGGAAACTTTTGAAACACCGCTGAACAATTATCGCGGCCTTGAAGCTAAAGCTAATGACCTTGTAACTTATATCGAAGGCTTAAAGATCGAATTAAGTAAGGAGGCAGAATACGATCAGAAAGAGGAAATCCAGGAAAGTTTCGCCGCGCTGAACAATACAGAACCCTCTACAAATCTTTTCTTTAATGGTGGCGATGAAAATATTCCCTCTAAAAAAGCGCAGGATCTGAAAGCAAAGATCGACGCTTTCAAAAGTTATATTACTCAGACTTTTGCGGGAAATAAATTAATGAACGAACTGATCAAACGTACGAACCAGCAGATGGTTTCCGAATTTCCTCAAAAGAAAAACGGTAAGAACTGGGTGCAGTATAAGTTTTATAACCAGCCTTTGATCGCTGCACTTTCTAATTTGGAAGTGATTCAGTCGTCTGCCAGAGGTATTCAGGGCGATGCACTTTCTGTAATGCTTCAGGAAAAAGTAGATGCGGATATCAAGTTTGACGCATACCAGGCAATAGTTTCTGCTCCTACAACTGTAATTCAGGGTGAGAGCGCACCTGCCAAAGTATCCATTGGAAATTATTCAAGCAATGTTCCGGGACTTTCGATGCCGGGCTTAACTGTAGTGAATGGTCAGGGAACCACGACTTTAAATACAGGAACTCTGGGTGACCACAGTTTCCGCGGAACAATTTCATTTAAAGATGTAAACGGAAAAGAAATACCTTTGACCTACGATCATACCTATAAAGTAATCGCCGGAGCTCAGGAACTGAAAGCTCAGAAAGGCGCAATCTTAACCGCTGATAAAATGAATGTGTTGTACCGTGGTTTACCGAATCCTATTTCAGGTTCCATCTTAGGTGCAGACATGTCGGGAATATCCTTATCTGCTGCAGGAGCTTCTGTGAGTGGTGGTGGCGGAAAATGGACGGTAACTCCTGGTGGAGGTAATACAGTTACACTTACCATTTCCGGACGTGATCCAAAAGGCGGTCTGATTTCGCAGGCATTCCCTTTCAGAATTAAAAACGTGCCGCCGCCAATCGGTGAGATTCAGGGTAAAAATGTGGTTTCCATGCCGGCAAGTTCAATTCCGAACCAGCATGTAACAGCAGATATGCCGGACTTTGATTTCCCGGTTAGTTTTACGGTGAACAGCTTTATGTTTAAAGTGCCGGGCAAAGCAGCGATGCTTGTAAACGGAAATTCCTTGGGTGCCGTTTCAAACCTGACCAAAGGTTTGCGCGCAGGTGATATTGCATACGTGTTCAACATTCAGGCAACCGCATCGGGGCTTGGTAACCAACAATTAAAAAACATCGGAAACGTGATAATAAACGTACAATAAATACGTTGGTAATCGATAGAAGAACTCTTCTATAGTTTTTAAAATATTCAGAATGAAAAAGGTCTTATTAATAGTTCTTGCTTTAAGTTTCAGCGTTGCTGGCGCACAGACCAAGAAAAAACCCAGAAAGAAAGCCAAAACTACCGCTCCTGCTCCAAAAGCGGAAATGGAAGCTCCGGTTGTAGAGATTCCTGCAGAGGAACTTCCCGCAGCAGGTGGTGAGGTCGATGATACTCCGATCAACTCAATGTCGATCCTGAATGCAAAATCTCCGGAATCCTTTAGAAAATACCGCGAACTTGGTATGATCAAGCAGGGAGACTCTATGGTTTCAACCAAGGTAACTCCTTTAAAATATGGTTTCATCGAAGACAAAGACATTCTGAAAAGTATGGTCGTTTGGGAGATCATCGACATGAATGACAAGTTGAATCAGCCGTTTTACCATAATGAAGACGGTTTGGTTTCTCAGAACAAATCACTTTATCAAATTCTTTTCGATGCCATTAACGATGGGCGGATTAAAGAAGTTTATGATGATGAACTGTTCACTGTCCGTCTCGATCCCGAAGCCATCCAGGCAAGAATTAAAAACGCGGTGATGAGCGATGCCGGTATTGACAGACTTAACGAAACCGGCACATTAACGGAAGAGGAAAAGAAGGAATATACTAATGTATACGAAACCAAGACTGAAAATGTAAAAGTTCTGAAAATCAAGGGAATGTGGTACATCGATCGTCGCGACAGCCAGATGAAATACCGCCTTCTTGGGATTGCGGCTATGGGTCAGGATCCTGCCACAATGGGACAGTATGGACCCGACGGTCAGCCGTTAGCCTCAAAAGATGAACTGATCGACCTCTTCTGGGTATATTATCCGGATGCGCGGGAAGTTCTTGCAAATTCTGTAGTTTTCAATAATAAAAATCTCTCTTCCGATATTACTTTTGATGATTTGCTCAATGCGCGCCGGTTTTCAACGGTGATATATAAATCGGATAACGGTTTAGGCAACGGCGTGATCAAGGATTACATTCCGCGCGATGCCGATGCACAGCTTGAAGAAAGTGAAGCCATCAAAGCGCAAATCCTTCAGATGGAGAATGACATGTGGAATTACTAAGAGTTCCTGTCAAGAACAATAAAAACCTGAGTATTTTTGCTCAGGTTTTTTTCTGAAAACTTTTGTAAAATGAAAATGAAAAATGTTGATTATATAATTGTTGGCGGGGGTTATGCGGGCGTTTTTTTTGCGCATCAGCTGCTGCAGCATGGCAAGTCTTTCATAATGTATTCTGAAGGTTTGAAAAGTGCTTCCCATATTTCTGCAGGTATTGTAAATCCGGTTGTGCTGAAGAAATTTACCACGTTTTGGCTCGCTGAAGAACAGATAGACTTTCTCAGCCAAACTATGGCCGAAATTGCAATATATACCGGTAAAAACTATCTTGTCAACGAGCGGATTCATCGGATTTTTCACGATGAGAGCGAAAAAGAGCTCTGGCTGAAAAAGTCACAAACCGAGGAACTGCGGCCTTTTCTTGATCCATGTTTCGAGCAGCTGGATGTCGTAGAAAATCCATTTGGAACAGGGGCTGTACAGAAATCTGCACGAGTAAATGTAGATGATTTTTTTACTGATTTTCTGAAATATCTTTCAGAAAAGTACATTCTGATTAATGAGCGCTTTTATCACGAATCGATTTCCGGAGATCAATATAAGGATGTTAAATTTAAAAATATAGTTTTTTGCGAAGGAATGGGAGTCAGGGATAATCCTTTTTTCTGCGACATACCTGTGATTCCTAATAAAGGTCATCACTTGAAAGTTCAGCTTGAGCAAAAACCAACCAATAGATACACGATCAAAAAGAAGCATTTTCTTTTTCCGTTAAATGATGACTTTCACTATTACGGTGGTACTTATGATCCGAACGAAAGGGAAAATGAAATTGATGATTTTAAAGAAGTGGAACTGAAAGAAAGCCTGGTAGCTTTTTATCTCCATGATTTTAAGACCGTGGAAGTGAATTACGGTTTTCGCCCTACTGTAAAAGACCGGCGGCCCATTTTAGGTCATCATCCGGAACACCTCAATTATTTCGTCTATAATGGTCTGGGTGCGCGCGGAATTTTAAACGGCTGTTATTTCGCACGTGAACTTTTCGAACATATCGAATTTGGGAAAGATTTAATGCCGGAAGTAGATGTAACGCGCTTTCGCAAATAATGGGCTTTTTTAAATCATCAAAGATTTTATTTTTATTTCATCTATTCAGGGGCGGTATATGATAGATTCACGACCACGACAATCAGTGAAAACTTTAAGTAAAGCTAAAAAAAATAACCCACTGAAAACAGCAGGTTATTGAAAATATTGCAGAGAGGATGGGATTCGAACCCACGATACAGTTACCCGTATACTACCTTTCCAGGGTAGCTCCTTCAACCACTCGGACACCTCTCTAATTGAAGACTGCAAAAATAGCGTAATTTATTGACTTCTAAAAACAGAATCTTGATTTTTTGAAAAAGTTATTTCAATAGTGTTCAGCATGTGTTTCAACTGATACTTCACCACAGAGATTCTTGGCAAAGTTTTCGGCGAAAGTTCCTTCATATTTAGGATTGTCAAGCAGATGCATCGCTTTGGTGAGTGCACTTTCGGCCGTGATGTCGCGACCGCTTATCGCACCTATTTTTGTGAAAATATTGGAATTCGAATATTTCCCAAAAGTTATGCCGCCTGAAACGCACTGCGAGATCACTACGATTTCAGTTCCCTGTTTTCGCAGATTCTGAAGCATAGTTTGCGTTTTCTGCGTATTGAAAATCGTCCCGGAGCCAAAGACTTGCAGGATGAGTACCTTCACTTTTGGCATTTCTGAAAAATGATTCAAATGCATACCGGGAAAAATGCGCCAGAAGAATACCTCCTGGGAGATGTGGTTGTCAACGTGGAAAGGTTCAGATGTCGTGTTTCGCCACAAAAAATCTTTCTGTATATTCAAATGCACGCCTGATTGGCCCAAAACCGGATAGTTTGGCGTCTGATACGCGTCAAAATATTCCGCTGAATATTTGAGCGTACGGTTTCCGCGCAGGAGTTTATATTCAAAATAGACGGCCACTTCCTGAATGACAGCGTTTCCGTTTTCGTAGAGACTGGCGTAATTCAAGCTGGTGAGCAGATTTTCCTTTGCATCGGTGCGCAGATCACCGATCGGCAGTTGAGAACCGGTCAGTATTACAGGTTTCCCCAAATTTTTCAGCATGAAACTCAGCGCAGAGGCGGTATAAGACATCGTATCGGTGCCGTGCAGAATCAGGAAACCATCAAAATTATGATAATTTTTACCTATGTAATTGGCAATAATTTTCCATTCTTCGGGACCCATATCCGAGGAGTCAAGCGGTTTTTTAAAAGGGTGCACGGAAACCTCACATTCGAGCAGTTTCATTTCGGGTATTTTTTTAAAAATATTTCCAAAATCAAAAGCCTGAAGACTGCCGGTTTCATAATCCTTCTCCATGCCGATCGTGCCGCCGGTATAAATCAGAAGTACTTTTCTTTTCATGGGCTCAAAAATAGTGTATTTTGCAGAATAATGGCGTGTAGTATTAGGGCGAGTTTTTTAGATTTTGCCGCGGCGGCAGCCGCGGCAGAATCTAAAAAACCGGGCTCTACGCTGCAATTCCTCCCCGCGGGCGGGTCCGGGATTTCCGCTGCGATCCCTCCCGCGAAAATGAAGCGCATATAGAGCGCTGTTAGAGCTCGAAGCTCTAACAGCGCTGAACAATTACCTCAAATAAAAGCTCCGCGCACAGGTCCTGAATTTGTGATTAAACAGCGGCCGTTACTCTAAGCTTTACAGAATCTTACTTCGCGTTTAGGTTGCCACTCTTTTCGGCGCTCGCTTCGCTCGCGCCAACTTCCAAGTTTAAAGTCTTCCCAGAATGATTTAATTACACTTTGTTCCAGCTATACTTTTCGGCGCTCGCTTCGCTCGCGCCAACTTCCAAATTTAAAGTCTTCCCAGAATTATTTAATTACACTTTGTTCCAGCTATACTTTTCGGCGCTCGCTTCGCTCGCGCCAACTTCCAAATTTAAAGTCTTCCCAGAATTATTTAATTACACTTTGTTCCAGCTATACTTTTCGGCGCTCGCTTCGCTCGCGACAACTTCCAAGTTTAAAGTCTTCTCAGAATTATTTAATTACACTTTTTTCCAGCTATACTTTTCGGCGCTCGCTTCGCTCGCGCCCCAACCCGCTTTCCAAATAAATCCCTAATTTTACCCTCATGAAAAACCGCGAAATCTTCCATTATCTTCAGCAGTTCCTTACCGACGAAAGACTCCAAAAGATTAACCGTATTGCGCCCGAAAGTTCCGGTTTCGTGTTGCCGGTAATCGAAGATGTTTTTCAGTTCCGTAATGCCGCGGCGATTGTGCGCTCGGTCGAAGCCTGTGGCTTTCATAAAATCGTGGCTATGGAAAGTGAGCACGAATTTAATCCCAATCTCCGCGTGACCAAAGGAGCGGAAACCTGGGTGGAAGTGGAGCGTCTGCCACACACGCTGGAATCATTAAAGGAAATAAAAAACCGCGGGTACAGGATTGTGGCGGTATCACCCGAAAAAAATGCCACGCTTTTACCGGATTTTCAGCTTACAGATCCCGTGGCGCTCGTATTCGGTACAGAAGCCGAAGGTGTAACAGATGAGATTTTAAATTTCGCCGATGAAACTTTGGCTATTCCGATGTACGGTTTTACACAGAGTTTCAATGTATCTGTCGCCGCGGCGATTTGCGTGTACGCCATGAAGCAGAAACTGATCGCTTCAGGTATCAATTATAAGCTTACGGAAGAAAAGCTTTGGGAAATGAAGGTGCGCTGGGCCGTAAACTCCATCAAAAGTGGAAAACAGATCCTGGCGAAATTTCTTGGTGAACATAAAACTTTGTTATGAAAAGTTTTATCATGCGCTCAGTCCATCAGTCCATAATTCCAGGCCGCTACAAATATACCCGCGGTTTCGGTACGCAGGCGCTGCTTGCCGAGTGACACGGCTTTAACTCCTTTTTCTGCGAGCAGCTGAATTTCCTTCTCAGAAAAATCACCTTCAGGACCAATGAGAAAAGTGATTTTCTGCTGTCTCATGTTTTGATTGTGCTGGAGTTCTTTCAGATCAAATCTTATAAGATTTTCATTACAATGGGCCACAAAGGTATTTGCCGGATCAACGTTTTTAATAAAATCAGAAAATTTCAGCAAACCGTTAACTTTCGGAAAGTGAAATCTCAGACTTTGCTTGGAGGCGGCAATGCTTTGTTTCCGCAGTTTGTCGATGTTGATATTTTTGCGTTCGGTCTGCTCGGTTTGTAGAAAGGTAACTTCACAGATTCCCATTTCGGTGGCTTTCTCCAGAAAAAATTCAATACGGTCTATATTTTTAGTCGGCGCTATCGCAATATGAAGTTGGGGCGAGAAGTTCGGCAGATTGCTGTTTATTTCTTTTGTTTCCAGCAGGACTTTTTTACCTTCTAGCTTTAGATTTCCTTTTGCGAGTTTACCTTTTCCGTCTGTTACAAAAATATCTTCTCCGTCGCGCATGCGCAAGACTTTCACAATGTGTGTTTGCTCTTCAGCGTCAATAAATACTTGGTTATCTGAGATTTCTCCGTAAAATAATTTCATCTGAACTTCGGATTT
Organism: Kaistella palustris DSM 21579; assembly: GCF_000422265.1. Classification (GTDB taxonomy): domain Bacteria; phylum Bacteroidota; class Bacteroidia; order Flavobacteriales; family Weeksellaceae; genus Kaistella; species Kaistella palustris. Next base: position 325,603 of record NZ_KE383812.1, on the reverse strand, counting down.
TATTAATAAAAGATGTTCGGCATAGTGCGCTTTTATGCCACACTGTCGCTGAAAAAGGCCACACCGGTTTTCAGTGTGCTGTACATGTCGGTATCGCATTCCCGGTAGCTGCACGGAAATATTTCTTCAATCCATTTGTCGTTGATAAAAATCAGATTCAGATATTCAAATTTCCGCAAATTGTTTTTGATGGCCAGATAGTCGCCTTCTTTTGGTGTATAGGGGAAGCTGAAAACATTTTCGGAATTCATCTTTTCGATGATTTCCGCTTTTATATCCTGAATGTATCCTTTTTCAGAACTGGTCGCCTCAAAGTCATTTCCCCGGTCAGAAGGAGGTCGTTTTGCGGTCACCGTTTCCAGTATCCAGTAATAGCGCGAACTTTTTTTGGAGTGTGTGCCGAGAATTTTTTCTTCCAGTAAAATTTTCATCAGGATGTTTTCAGTTGATTAATCCAGGATTTGACTGTTCTTTTTAAAGCTTTCCTCGATATCATACCGCGCTGTGGCCGATACCGAAAGGTCTGCGAATTCACCGCGGTCAAACTTCAGTTTTGCCACCATTGCAATCATTGCAGCATTATCAGTCGTGTATTCGAATTTTGGGATGTAAATGTTCCAGCCGAGTTTTTCTGCCCTGTCTTTCATGGCTTGCCGCAGTCCTGAATTTGCCGACACGCCGCCTGCGATTGCGATTTCATTGACCTGAAGATCGTTTGCCGCTTTTTCTAGTTTATGCATTAGAATTTCTACGATTGTTTTCTGCACCGAGGCACAGAGGTCTCTCAGGTTTTCTTTAATAAAATCCGGATTCTTATGAATTTCTTTCTGAATAAAATATAAAACGGAAGTCTTTACACCGCTGAACGAATAATTATAGTTGTCGATACGGGGTTTGCTGAACTGAAAAGCACTGCTGTTTCCTTCTTTGGCCAAACGGTCGACAATAGGTCCGGCGGGATAATCAAGATCGAAGATCTTCCCGATTTTGTCGAATGCTTCACCGGCTGCATCGTCGATGGTTTTTCCGATGATCTCCATGTCAAAATAATCTCTCACGAGTACGATCATGGTATGTCCGCCGGAAACTGTGAGACACAGGAAAGGGAATTTGGGAGGCATTAAATTTGCATCGTCGATGAAATGGGCTAAAATATGGGCTTGCAGGTGGTTAACCTCAATTAAGGGAACCTGTAAACTCATTGCCAGAGATTTTGCAAATGAAGTGCCGACAAGGAGCGAACCCAAAAGTCCCGGACCACGCGTAAAACCGACAGCACAAATATCTTTTTGTTGTATATTTGCTTTCCTCACAGACTTCTGGACCACGGGAATGATGTTTTGCTGATGCGCACGGGAAGCGAGTTCGGGAACTACACCGCCATATTCATTGTGGATCTCCTGATTGGCTGCAATGTTGGAAAGGATTTTATTTCCCCGTATTACAGCTGCCGAGGTGTCGTCGCAGGATGATTCTATACCTAAAATTATTGAGTCGCTCATAACAATGGCAAATTTAGAGAATAATAACGATAACGAAAACAAAAAGTCGGTTGCCGAAGACCTTGGCGACCAGCTGCAGCATACAGCAGACCAGGTGAGCGGCAAGGTTCAGGAAACCCTCAAAGATGCCACGCAGCTCGCTTCCGACGCCATTACGCATCCTGTAGAAACAGCTAAGGAATTTGGCAAACAGGCCAGAAAAGATGTGACCAGTTACAAATGGTGGGCAAAACTTATTCTTATCATTTTCTGGACCGCACTTTCCGTAGTTCTTCTCGCGCTTATCGCCATCAACCTGAATGTGACGAAAAGATGGGCTGCCAACCAGGCGCTCCAGGTTCTGAACCAGGATTTTAAAGCAGAAATGTCTACCGAAAGTGTTAGTGTAGATTACTTTGGCGATATCCTGATCAAAGGTCTCCGCATTAAAGATTATAAAGGAATGGAGTTCATCAAAGCGCGGGAATTTCGTGCAAACTCCGACTGGATTTCACTCGCGTCCAACGCCATCACCGGGAAAAGCAACGCGCTGAGTTTCGACCAACTCTCACTTACCAATGCCGACATCAAGGTAATTACTTACAGGGGCGACAGTATTTCCAACTTCATCCGCTACACCCAGAACTTTGAATCCGGAAAAAAAAGAGATCCCAACAAACCACCATTCCAGCTGAATTCGCGTGTTGACATCATTGATTCAAAAGTGATCATCGTGAACCAAAACAGCGAAGGTGAAGACGGGAAATGGTTAACCGCCACGAAGTTTAATTTGCATGCGCCACAGGTCAAGGTTAATGGCAGCAATATCTTTGGACAGATCAACAACATGAGCTTCTACACAGAAAGATGGGGCAAAACACATTATGTCGATACATTTTCGACCGAGCTTTCCATGACTCCCGATTATCTGTCGCTGAAAGATCTTACTTTAAATACAGACCACAGTTTGCTACAGGGCAACATAAGGTTTGGTCTGAATAACGGTTCCTGGTCTCAGTTCGCCGACCGCGTGCGCTGGGATATGAAGATGCAGCCCGGCAGCCAGATCAGCGGCTACGACATCAGTTATTTTGTAACCGACTGGGATAATTATAAACCCATCAATATCTCAGGAAATATGACCGGTCCGCTAAATAAGTTTTACCTGGATAATTTCCTGGTCCGAAACCCGCAGGTCAACATCCACACCAATACAATGAAGGTCTCTAACCTGCTTAAAGGTAATTTCCAGATCGAATCCAATACCATTTCTACGGACTTTACATACAAAGATCTCAAGGCGATGATGCCGACCTTCATTTCATCAAAGATGAAAAATTTCGCTGATGATTTTGGACGGTTAAAGTTCAACGGTGCCGCACGCGTAACTCCCAAACAGGTTTATGTGCCGAATGCGCGCCTGATTACAGGAATCGGCCAGGCGAAGATCAGCAACTTTTATCTGGAAGATTACAGTTCGAATATGCCGAAATACCGTGGTTTTGCCGAGGTTAACGATCTGAACACTTCTGTTATTACCAAAAATAATGAAGTAGGACTGATTTCCGGGATATTCAATGTGCAGGGTCAGAGTTTCGACGTTAATACCATGCGGCTCCGGACACGTTCGCAAATCTCCAAAGTGGAGATCATGAACAGGGAAATTAACAACGTTTATCTGGAAGGGCTGCTCGATCATAAGACCTATCGTGGCATTGTAAATATTAATGACGAACAGGCAAAGGCAAAAGTAAACGGTTTCATTGATTTCCATACCTCTAAAATTGCGGCAGATATAAAGGCAGATGTGCAGTATTTAAATCTGAACTATTTCACCGGTGGCAAAGGCAGCCAGATCGTCAGTGGAAATGTGGACGGCAAAATCGCAATGACAAATCTTAATGATCTGGTTCTGGACGCTGATCTGCAAAATGTGACCTTTAATAATGCCTCACAAAAATATTTAATTCCAAACGCAAAAGTGAAAGCCTTTTTTGAAAATGGTAACCGTGTAGTGGATGTAAATGCGCCGGGTGCGGTCAACGGACAGATTTCAGGAAAATATAATCTGGGCGACCTTGCAGGAATGATACAAAATGGCTTAGGTAAAATACTGGTGAATCCGCCACCGAGAAAATTATACCGCGGCCAGAACTTTACAATGAATTTTGATGTGAAGCAGGATCTCATCAGCTATTTTGAGCCGAATGTCAGGATTCCAAATGGAGCCACCGTGAGTGGCGCTTATGATGGAAATTCCAATAACCTGATTCTGAATATCGATGCGCAGTCCCTGAAATATCTGATGACCAAAAAAGAGGAAATTACCGATGCTGATCAGGCGCTGGCCAAAGCAAATCCCGCCTATAAAATAACTGAGCGGGACAAGATCACACACGACAGTGCCATGGTCGATAATATTATGGTCCGCATCAATACTGCAAATCTGGATGAACAAATTTTTGTAAAAGTAGACCGCGCAGAATATAACAACAATGTCTTAAAAGATGTTACACTGCATGGCAGAAATGAGAACAACAGCTTGCTGCATATCGCCGCCGATTTCAAACTCGGCACACCTGAAGAGGAGGTGAAGCAGACCATGAAGGAATATGCGGTAAACCTGAACCAAACCACAAACAGTTCGGGCGATTACGTCTTCCGTTTTGAGCCCACGACCATTAAAATAAATGACGTGGCGTGGAGTGTGGATACTTCTGCCGGTCTTGACCATTCCATCACGTACCGCAAACTTACCGGCGACTTTCTAATTCACAACCTGCGGCTGTATTCCGATCAAAGTGAACTTCTGCTCAAAGAATCGATATTTAAATCTGCGAAAGACTTCTCGGCAGAAGGCGAGGTAAAAAACCTGAATATCGCCAAGATATTTGCCTTTACCAAAGATGATAACAGCATGGATATTCAGGGAACAGCCAATGGAACCTTTGATATCCGAATGGATAAAAACAATCTGGAACCGCTCGTGGACCTTACTGTTTCCGATATTTTTATGAATGGCAATGATATGGGAGATGTGGTGATTTCTGCAAAGAAAAGTGCGGTACCAAATATTTTTGATATTGAAGCCAAAGTCATCAAAGCCGGAATAATTGGAAATAACAGCCTGTACCTGTCGGGAACTGTCAACAACAATACTTCTTCTCCAACGCTTGACCTGGTCGCCGATATGAAGGAATTCGACCTTGCTTTCGCTCAGGAATTCCTGAAGGGCGTTTTCGGAAATATCAGAGGTAAAGCTTCAGGCGCCTTAAAGATTTCCGGAAAACTTAATGATGTGGATTACAGCGGAGATATCGCGTTGAGCAATTTCGGATTAAAACTTAATTTTACCGGAGTGGATTACTCTTTTGATGACACTGTAGTTTCACTTTCCAAAGGATTGGCAATCCTGAATGATATTGGCGTAAGCGATGGCCGGTCTAATTCCAAAGGTTCCATCTCCGGTGCGATACAGTTTGAGACATTATCATCAATGGGGGTCAACCTTGTGATGCGTGCCGATAATCTGATGCTGCTGAATACCACACAGAAAGATCTGGATCTGTTCTGGGGTCGCGTATACGGTACCGGTACGCTGTATGTTGATGGACCCGTAGCCTCGCTGAATATTACAACTCCGGAAATGAAGGCGCTGAATAACAGCGTATTCACCTTCAACTCAAATTCTACTTCAAACGTCGAGGAATTTAAGATGCTCCGTTTTTTGAAACGCGATGAATCCGGAATGATCTCGGTGGAAGAAAAGAAAAAATCAAGTGCCAATATCAATGTAGATTTCACCCTGTCTGTTGACAAAGGTACTACGGTAAACGTGCTTGTGGGCGATGATATCGGCGATATTTCCGTACGCGGTAATGCCGAGAAACTGCGCTTCCGGATGACAAGAGCAGGTGCTGTGGCAATGAACGGTGATTATTTTGTAGATAACGGAACTTTTGTATCCAAAGCGATCCTCAACAGAACATTCCAGATATCGAAAGGCAGCAGTATCCGCTGGGATGGCGATCCCATTTCCCCGGACCTTGATATTGACGCAACTTATCTGCGGACAGTAACCAATGCCGGACAATACCTGAATATGGGAAGTCTGCAGCCCATCAATGTCCTGCTTTCAACACATATTACACAAACTCTGGATAATCCCAAAATTGAGTTGGGCATATCAGCACAGGATGTGTCGAGTGATTTAAAAGCCACACTTGCCCAGAAAATGAGTAATGAAGACGAAAAGATCATTCAGTTCGGCTCTGTGCTTGTAATGAACAGCTTTAATGTGGGTAATTCCGCTTTCGATATCAACCTTGGCAATACGCTGGAAACTTCTGGTTATAATATGCTTTTCAAGCAACTCGGCTCGGTACTGAATACCATCAGCAATGAGTTTCAGGTGGATTTAAATTATCTGAACGGTGATGCAAATTCCAATACGGGCGATCGGGCCAATGCGAGTGTAAGTATTGCACTTTCGCCACGGGTTACGGTAAAAACGGGCTTGGGAATTCCGATCTCGAAGTCGGAAAATACAAACGCTGATTACCTTTCGGGCGAAGGAATTATAGAATATGACTGGTCCAAAAAGAATGACGGTACAAGATTATTGCGTGCATACTCTAAACCAACCAATATAGGCCTCAACGGAGCGGGCGCGGCCAATGCCAGTGCAAACCAGAGTTATGGAGTGGGAGTGGTGTATAGTAAAAGTTTTAATACCATCTTTAAAAGAAAGAAAAAAGATAAAAATTCAAATACAACGAAATCGCTGTTTAAAAAAGAATCTTTTAAGAAAGATACTTTAAAATAGGGATTTAGGTGCAAAAGTAAAAGGTTTAGTTAAATGTTGTTAATATTTACCGAATACTTTTACTTTTAATATTTTTTCGTAAATTTGCAAAATTATACAGTAAGTATTAGTAAATTTATAAAAGTACGACAATGAATTATCAACTAGACGAAATCGACAAAAAGATCCTCGATTTTCTCGTCGAAAATACCAGAATGCCCTTTACAGAAATCGCAAAACAGATGGATGTTTCTGCAGGTACCATTCACGTGAGAGTAAAAAAGATGGAGGACGCCGGAATTATTCTGGGTTCATCACTGACTATTGATTACGGTAAACTGGATTATCACTTTACCGCTTTCATAGGAATTCTACTTACCAAATCAAACAGAACACAGGAAGTTCTGAAAGAGCTTACCACGATCCCAAATGTGATCGAAGCGAGCGTAATTTCCGGGAAATATAATATTTTCTGCAAAATCAAGGCGAAAAATACCGAAGATGCAAAACGTATCATCTATCAGATCGATGATATACAGGATGTTATGCGCACAGAAAGTATGATTTCTATGGAAGAATATATTTCCGATAAAAACAGATTGATCGACGCAGTTTCCATTTAAGGAGAAACCGCAGCGTGCCACAAAAAACTTTTGAAGATTTCTTCGAAAGTTTTTTTTATTTTTACCGTTATGGAAGACTTTAAATACGAAAGTCCCAAAAAAGATTTGGGATTTATTTTATCGCTCGCAGCCTTGCTCATTTTTACGTTAATGGGCATCGGAATTGATACCGATGAATTTCTGCAGCGCGTGGAACTGAATATACCGCAGAATTATTTCTTTCTGATCTATGGTGTTGATGCGCTCATGATCGCGGGTTTGGTGCTGATATTTTTCTACCGCAGGATTGGTGTTTTCATTTTTCCAGCCGCTGTACTGCTGCATTATATTCTGCACAATTACTATCTCTCAACATTTTTATATACCGATGTGACAAATCTTTTCCTCTTTATCACCGTAGGTCTCCTGGCGTTTATTCCGAAATGGAAATTTTTTAAATAAAGAAGATGTTTTCAAAAGCCTGCGAATACGCCATAAAAGCCACGATTTATATTGCCCAGCAAAGTTTACAGCAGCGGCGGGTAAATGTAAAGGATGTAGCTGCTTCTGTAGCTGCACCCATTGCATTTACTGCAAAGATTCTTCAGCAGCTCTGCCGCGAAGATATACTGGAATCCAACCGTGGTAAACAGGGTGGCTTTATATTCGATCCCGAAAAGCAGAAACAGATCAAAATCTACGACCTGGTTCGCATTTTTGATGGCGAAGGACTTTTTACCGATTGTGGTCTTGGGCTTCACAAATGTTCAGAACTCAATCCCTGTCCCGTACATGATGATTTTAAGAAGGTGCGCGAAAACTTGATATTCATGACGCAGAAATACTCATTTTACGACCTCGCGCAAAAAACGGAAAGCGGCCTGGCCTGGCTCAAATAATCTTTTTCAAATCCTTTTTTTTAAAACCTAAGCCGTTATGATGATTAAAAGCATCATTAAAAAATATTTAAATTAAAATAGGATAAAATTGTCCGAATTAAAAAATATGTTTACATTTGTACTATAAATATAAAATCACAGAACAATGTTAACGAAAGAAAGAACAATTGGCGAGATGGTAGCAGAAGATTTCAGAGCTGCCTCCGTATTCCGGAAATATAAAATTGATTTCTGCTGCAAAGGCAACAGAACAATAGAAGAAGCTTGTGAAAACAAGAAATACAATGTTGCTGATGTGTACAGCGACCTTGAAAATATTGGAAAAGAGAAATCCGGTGATATCGATTTTAATTCCTGGCCGTTGGATCTTTTGGCAGATTATGTAGAAAAAACCCATCACCGTTATGTAGAAGAAAATTCTACCGTACTTATTCAGTATTTGAACAAGTTGTGCAAAGTTCATGGCGACAGACATCCGGAACTTTTCGAGATTACGAAACTGTTTACAGAAAGCGCACAGGAGCTTGCTGCACACATGAAGAAAGAAGAACTGATCTTATTTCCCTTCATTAAAAAAATGGTAGCTGCAAAACAGAAAGGTGAAACTATCGACAGACCACATTTCGGTACTGTTGAAAGTCCTGTAGCGATGATGAAAGATGAGCACACCGTGGAAGGTGAAAGATTTGAAGTTATTGCGAAATTAACCAACAACTATCAGTTTCCTGAAGATGCCTGCGGAACTTATCAGGTGACTTACAAAATGCTCGAGGATTTTGAAAACGATCTTCACAAGCATATTCATTTAGAGAATAACATCCTTTTCCCTAAAGCAATAGAACTCGAAAAAACATTTTAGACTAAATTTTCTGTTTTTTTACTGAAGTCCATTCCGGTTTTTTGCCGGAGTGGATTTCTATTTTCAGACAGTGCCGTTTTTTGTCTGCAGCCAGAAATCGTAGGTATATACATTGTAAGGCAAAAGAATCTTTGCAAACCGGTGCGAAATCAGGCAGCAAACCAATATTGGCAGAAACAGTACAAAACCATCAGGCAAAAGATTGCAGATAAGAAATACAGACGTAAATGGTGCGTACAAAGACGCCGATAAAGTAACTGCCGCACCAACCAAAGCAAAGTTCACCGGAATAAGGTTGGTGCCGAAATAGGTATTCGCGATCCACGCTACAGCAAGTCCTAAAAAAGCCCCGCCGATAATACTCGGCGCGAAAACACCACCGTCCCCACCGGCACCGAGAGTTAAAGATGCCGCCAGCGGTTTCAGAATGGCGACGGTTAACAGGAAAATAAAAGAAATTGCCGGCAGTTCTGTGGGATGTTGCAGCACCTCGCGCAAACCGTGATAACTGTCACCATATAACGCGGGAAAGAAATAGATCAGACTTCCGACCGCAACCGCACCAATATTCACACGTAGAAAATTATTGGTAATATTAGAGAAAAGGCGCTTCATTCTCGTCACCAGAAAAGTAAAATAAACAGACAGAATACCTCCTAAAATGCTGAGGATCAAAAAGAAGGGCAGTGCGGCATAAGTCCAGTTGAGCACCGCGTGGGAAAGAATTCTTTCGGAATCGAAAAATTTAATGAAGATCCAGCTTACGGCCGCAGAAGCAGTGCACGAAATGACAAGGGAAGTACGCATCTTGCGCGCAATAACTTCAAGAGCAAAAAGCCAGCCCGCAATAGGACTTGTAAACAAAACCGCGACACCAGCCACAACTCCGGCGCAAATAAGTTCACGCTTATACATCTTCGCCGAGAACTCCTTCTCATAGGCATAATTCCCGAGCGTGGCCGTAGCGACCACCGTAGAAACTTCAACACCTGTAGAGCCCCCGAATATCACCGTGAGAAATCCATTGATAAAATGCGAAGGAATTTTAAAAAGCGGCAGGTGATCTTTCCGCTGGTCCAGGGTTTTATAAATTTCGGTAATTCCTTTATTCCTTCTGTTTTTAAAGGCGTATTTCCGCAGATAATAAATCGCTGTAATTCCTATTGTTGGGAGAACTATAAAAAGCACGGCGTTGGTGGAACGTACTGTATTGAAAATGTGATGTTCGAAATATTCGGTCAGGTGTTTCAGGCCAAAAGCCAGCAGCGCGCTGCCAAGACCGACCATGGCAGAAGCAGCGATCAGACGCAGGTAATGTTGGGTTACTATCTTTTTTCTTTCCAAAGGGATTTTTTTGCGTAAATAAAGGTGGAGTGCTTTTCAGAAATTTTTCCGTTGATGGAAATTAAAATCTGAAGATGTACTGCAAATTTACTGAAATCCGAAATAAGTCATTAAAGGAAATAAAAAGCAATAAAATTAAAGTCGATGGCGGCAGAAATTTATTTCATAATCAGCAACAGACTGCCCACACTGATGGTGATCCATAAGATCATCGCCAGAGCCAAAGGTTTCCAGCTGATTGTTTTTAAAGTTTGTACCGAGATGGTGGAACCGATAAAGAACAGCGTTAAATTAAGACCGGCCTTCGCCGCAGTAGTGGCTACAGCACTCAATCCGCCGAATATTGGAACATAGGTATTAAGGAGAATCGCAAGAATAAAATAGCCGATGAAATATGGGATTTTCACTTTAGCTCCTTTAGTCTTGAAAAAAAACATGGTAAGCAGCGACATTGGAATAATCCAAAGTGCGCGCGACAGTTTAACTGTAGTTGCTACCTTCAGCGCCACATCACCATATTTACTGGCAGCACCTACCACCGAACTGGTATCGTGAATCCCGATGGCGCACCACAGACCGAACTGTTCCTGAGTCAGTTTTAAAAGATGCCCGAGCGGCGGATAAATAAACAGAGCCACGGAATTCAGCGTAAATACAATTGCCAAAGCAAGCGATATCTGCTTGGTGCTCGGTTTGATTATGGGCGAAACTGCAGCAATCGCGCTGCCACCGCAGATTGCAGTTCCCACGGAAATGAGGTAAGAAAGCGGCCGTTCGATTTTAAAGAGTTTCCCCAGCAGATAACCTAAAACCATTACCGTGGTAATGCTTAAAACGGTGAGGATCACGCCGGTCTTTCCCGCATGCAGGGCTTCATCCAGCTTAAGGCCAAAGCCTAAACCGACGATCGAAATCTGCAGCAGAAGATGAATATATCTCTGAACATTTTGCTCGTAAGGATTTCCAATAATTATCGTGAAGGCAATTCCCGAAGCCAGCGCAACCGGCGACGACGCAAACGGGGAGAGACAAAACAAAACCAGGACAAAAAATATGATCTTTTTTGAAATTCGATTGGGCAGACTGCATAGTTGGATGATTTTACTTCTGCAAATTTCCACAATTTACTATTCATATTTTCATCATATTTTGTTTTTGGCTATAACCATTAGTTATAACCAACGAATTTTTGAAACAGACTGATGAGTTCTGAGTGTTCGCCCTTTAAAGTAATAAAATGGAAATTCCGTTTGATCTGAAAATCAATGACCTTTACCACGCTGAGCTGTTTATTTTTAAGTTCCTGAAGAACAGTATTTACAGAAAGAAAAGCCATACTTTCCGAATGAAGCAGATAATTCTTAATGCTTTCGCTGCTGCCTAACTGCATCGCGATTTTTAACTGATGAAGTTCGACACCGGATTTTTTCAGTTGGTTCTGTATAAACTCCTGTGTGCCGGAGCCGGGTTCGCGAACCACAAATTCAATACTGGAAAGGTTGGCAAGGGAAAGTTCCTGGTCAGCAAGCGGATGACCGGATTTGCAAACGAGCACGATCTCATCGGCTTTGAAAACAGTATATTCAAAAAGCGACGACTGCGACTCACCTTCGACGAGGCCCAAATCGATGCGCCCATTTTTCAGCAAGGCCGTTATGTCTTCGGTGTTGTGTGTGGCCAGTTCCAGGTTGATTTCCGGATAGCGTGATTTAAAATTTGCGAGGATTTCGGGCAGAATATACTGCGCAATAGTGGTACTCGCGCCAATCTTGAGCCGCCCTGTTTTCTTATTGTTCAGTTCGGAAATGGTAAATTCCAGATCACGGCTGAGATTACGGATTTTTTCAGCGTAAGCGAATAGTGCATTGCCGCTGGCGGTGAGCTGTATGGTGGTGCCGTTGCGGTCGAAAAGTTTGGTGGCGAGCTGGTTTTCGATTTCCCTGATGTGCCGGGTGACCGCGGGTTGCGAAATACTGAGTTCCTCAGCCGCTTTGGTAAAACTCAGGCGCAGTGCCACGGTATAAAAAACCTTGAGCCGGTAATCGAACATATTATTTTTTAATCTTTTGTTTTCGTTAAAGCCGAACCCTTGTGTGCAGCGATATGATCGGTTTTGCTGCTTTTGATTTCGTACTGCGGATCGTCTTCTGTGGCGTGGTGCGTGTAACCTTTGTAATCGAAATCTTTGGTATGCACTTTAATGATGGTCCCGGAAACTTTGCCGGTTTCGGAGTTCCAGCTCACTTTGTCGCCGGTTTTAAATTTTTTTTCCATTTTGTTATTTCTTACTGAATTAATAATTCAAATGTAGAGCTGAAATCCTCGTATTTTAAGCCGATCTCGTTTCTTCTTGCACAACCTTGTCAAGGTTCCAAATCCTGACATAGTTATGAAATCCTCGTATTTTAAATTCACCTCTTTTTCTTCTTGCGCAACCTTGTCAAGGTTTCAAACCTTGACAAGGTTATCGATTGTTCCTTGAACTTTTGCGGCTTCAGAATCGCATTTTACTTTTTCGCCGACTTTAAATTTAGTTTAAATCATCTATTTTTTAAGGAGGTTTTTGCACTTTGTCTAATTTTAAATCTTTTACAGAGTTTATTGAACTTTCTTTTTGAAACTTTCTTTTTAAAAAACCTTGTCAAGGTTAATTCAGCATTATTTTTTGAAGTTCATAAGTAAAAAAATTTAAAAAACACCTTGCTAAACGGACTAAATCTTATGTTTTATAAATTTGTGTCGGTGGTTACAGTGCATAAAGATGATGCAGGTTTACGCTGAACCTCCTGATTTTTTTAAGGCTGAGGGTTTGTGTGCCGCGAGTTTTCCTGTTTTAAAACTTTGAACTTCGTATTGCGGATCATCTGCCGAGGCGCGACGTTGCCGACCCATAAATTCAAAGTCGGCGGTATGCTTTTTAACGCTTTTGCCAGTGATGAGCCCAAACTGGGAATTCCAGGTCACTTCATCACCAATTTTAAGTTCTGCAGCCATTTTTTCTATTTTTCAGTGTAAAAAACCTGATCTCCAACAACTCTTGCCGGTGAAGTATACGGATGCTCGGTCGCTTTCCCAAGCGCCATGATGTGCAGGACTTCCCAGCCTTTTGCTTTAAAATAATCTGCCACCATCGAGCGGTGACAACGCCACCAAACCGCCTCCGAACACATGATGACGGTCGGTTTTTCTGCAGCCAGTACCGCAAGTTCTGCAGCACCTTCGGCGAAAGTATCAGTTTCCATATAGTCGGCGTACGCCTGAAACGATTTGTTGCGCCAAACGGTATTCACCGACTTTGCGGAAGGTTTTCGCCGGCCACCAAGATCTTCCAGATAAATATATTCGATCCCGTTTTCCTCCAGGGATTTTTTCAGCTGATCCTGATCGAACTGTGGAAACTTTCGTGAGCCCGGCAGCCTGCGTATATCGGCAAGAATTTTAATGTCAAATGAAAAAAGCAGGTCCAGAAATTCTTCGATCGTTCGCGTGGAATGACCGATGGTGTACAGTACAGGTTTTTCAGGAGTTGACATAGGAGCGTTTTCAGAAATTGAGGATTATAAAATTAGCGATTTTAAAATATATCTTTTAAAAGTGATTTTTTGAAACTGAGCTTAAACGGCCAGAAATTTAATTACTTTTTAGCGAAGACCTTCCAGAACTGATTTCTTAGAAATGTTCAAAAAAAATTGGCGGCGGCTTTTTCAGGTTCGCAGCGCAAACACCATCCCCAAAACCGAGAGAATATAAAGGCCTAAAACGATCCAGGAATCAATACCCAAACCCCTTTTGCGGCGCGGTATTTTCAAAACCATCCCAATCAAATAAATTGAAGTAATCAGAATGGCAATCACCGTCAGATAGAGATCGACATTTTTTGCTTTCGGCAGAATCGGTTTATTGGTGATCACCGTCGCGGCTAAAAATAAAACCGGGAGAAAGGCATTTCCGCCAAATATATCACTGATGATCGGCTGATAAGTTTTCTGTTTCACGAAGGCCAGTCCGCTTGAAATTTCAGGCAGCGACGTGACGAAGGCAAGAACGGTGGCACCGAAGATCAAACCATTCATCCCAAACTTTGCCGCAATGGTGTTTCCGGTATCTTCCAGCAGAACACCAAACACCAATATGACCGCTGAGATTCCTATGAGCCAGACGATGGCGGATCTGCGCGTCATTTTATTCTGGCTGGATTTTGCGTTTTTAATTACTGCAGGTTCTTTTTTAGGCTGTACTTTTTTCAGGATGATGATGCCGGTGATCCAGGAAATCAAGATCAGCAGTTCCGGCGGTGTGGTCCGGAAAATTAAACCTGAAGATGTAATCTCTTTCCCTAAAATAACGAGCACGAGAATGATGATCAGAAATAGTCCCTGAACAATACTGGCTTTGTTGCTTACCAGCGTACTCAGTGGCGCTTTTTCTTTGCGGGAAGCAAAATCAAAAAGAACCAGAAGCATGGACTGGATTACAATACCGCCAAGAATATTACCCACTGCCAGATCAATATTTCCTTTCAGAGCGCCGCTGATGGTAATGGCAATTTCGGGCAGATTGGTGACGACCGATAAAATTATGGTGCCGCCAAAAGAACTTCCCAGCCTGAACTGATCATCGATAAAATTAACAACGGAAGAAAGTTTTTTGCTGAAATGCCACAGCAAAACCACGGAAGCAATAAAAATCCAAATGCTGTAGTTGAAGGGAATGGCGAGCTCCATAAAGAAGTTTTAGAAAGCAAAAGTACGGCGGGAAATTAGAAATGAGCTTTGGCAAAGTATATTTTATCAAATTCAATTTTTGAATTCGAATTCTGTCGGCTTTTTTGCGAAGCGTTTCGGTTTACAATTACAGATTTGAAAGGATTGGGGATCCCTGACAAGGCTAACCTAAATGGAATCGGGTTCGAGCTGCAGGGTTTTAATATTTTGTTTTCTGTAGTTTTTCAGGATTTTGTCTTACATCAAAAACATTTGCAATAACAATTCTCTTCGTTTCAAAATTGATGTAACAGATTATTTTGTAATTTGTTGATACCAAAGGTCTAAATTCCGGTAAGCGGTCTTTCAACAACTCCTCTTCGGCCTAATTCTGGGATTCTTATTTAAATTGATTGGCGGGTCAACGCTTCTGTAGTTACTATTCTTGAAGTTTTAGTTCCTACTTTACCTTGTAGTAATCAGAAATATCCTGCAGTTTGTCTTTTGCAAATTGAGTCCATAAAAATTCTAATTCCATTTCTGGATTTTTTCCTTTAGATCTTCTGCTGGAATAAGACGATTGTTTTCGTCATCATTGATGGCTTTATCAATTTCTTTATTGAAATCTGCCAAAGACATTGGTTTCAAATTCTCTTCAAAAAATTCAGTTTTTGTTTTGTAAAGTAAATTTTCTAAAGCAGCGATCAACTTTTCGTTATCAGTTCTCAAAAACTCCTGAACCAGTGATATTTTACGTGCTTCTAAATTCATTTTGTCCAAATATTTAATTCAAATTTACATAATTTAAATTTTGAAAAATCAAAACTTCTAAATTTACCTTTTAAAATTTTTAAATTCTAAAAACCACACGAAAGGATTCGTGCGGCAGCGTGGGGTATAATAGTTAACTGGAAATGTTTTACAAAAAAATCCACTGAAATCATCAGTGGATTGGTCTATTTTCTAAAAGCGTAGCGATCTATCATCTCTTCGTCTTTTTGAAATTATCTCTTCATAATCCTTTTCACCGCTGCTTGTACCGCATCCGAATCAATTCCGTATTTCTTCATTAATTCTGCTGGGGTTGCAGATTCTCCAAAAGTGTCATTTACAGCTACGAATTCCTGGATGGTTGGTCTTTTTCTGGACAACATTCCGGCAACGGATTCGCCTAATCCACCGATGTAGTTGTGTTCTTCGGCTGTTACGATTCTTCCTGTTTTTTCTACCGATTTTAAAATGATTTCTTCGTCTAAAGGTTTGATCGTGTGAATGTTGATGACTTCACAAGAAATTCCTTCTTTCTCTAAAGCATCTGCTGCCAATAAAGATTCCCAAACTAAATGTCCGGTTGCTACGATGGTGACGTCGGTTCCTTCCTGAAGCATAATTCCTTTTCCGATTTCGAAAGGCATATCTTCCGGAATGAATACCGGAACAACCGGTCGTCCGAATCTTAAATAAACCGGTCCTTCGAAATCTGCGATTGCCAATGTTGCTGCTTTGGTTTGGTTGTAATCACAAGTGTTGATCACAGTCATTCCGGGAAGCATTTTCATCATTCCGATGTCTTCTAAAACCTGGTGTGTTGCGCCATCTTCACCCAGAGTTAATCCTGCATGGGAAGCACAAATTTTTACATTTTTATTGGAGTAAGCGATTGACTGACGAATCTGGTCATAAACTCTTGAAGTAGAGAAGTTGGCGAAAGTTCCGGTAAAAGGAATTTTTCCGTTGATGGTTAAACCGGCTGCGATTCCCATCATGTTGGCTTCAGCAATCCCGACCTGGAAAAAACGTTCCGGTGCTTTTTCAATGAATTTCTCCATTTTCAAAGATCCGATAAGGTCTGCACAAAGTGCTACGACATTTGGGTTTTTATCTGCCAATTCTGCTAATCCAGCGCCGAATCCGCTTCTTGTATCTTTTTGTTCTGTATAAGTATATTTCATGAGGATTTTTACTTTTTTGTTATGGAACCTTGCGGTTTCATTTTGATGTTTTGATTTCTCGAATTTCTTCGAATTTTAATTTGTATTTCCGTTTTTAACTAATAAAAATTTTAACGCAAAGGGCGCAAAGTTCTCTTTAACTACATGCTTTTAATTACGTTCGCAAAGGCGTTTGACTTCGTCGAATCTTCAATTTCACTTAGCAATGTTCGCAAAGAATGTAATCTATTGCTAATTACAGATATTTGCTTTTAATAACAAGTTTTTTATGATAACTGATCTGCAGCCCGGCCTGAGTGGAGCTCTTTTTAATTGGTGGCTGAGCCTGTCGAAGCCAGCAATTAAAAAAGCGGGAGTCCTTCGACAAGCTCAGGATAAACTCAGACGGAAATGTCTGCCATAAAAAAATTTAAAAGGCGCATTCGACAACGTCAAATGTCTGCCCAAATGAGTTTAATAATCCGCCGGTGCTTCTAAATATAATTGTTTGAAGGCCGTGTCGAGTTGCTCATCGTTGGGTGCTTTCCCGTGCCAGGCGTGGGTTCCGACCATATAATCAACGCCAAATCCCATTTCTGTGTTGAGCAAAATCACTACTGGTTTTCCCTGACCGGTTTCTGCTTTGGCTCTTTCCAGGATCGCGATAACCGCTTCCAGATCGTTACCATTTTTTTCGTTGAGGACTTTCCAGCCGAAAGCTTCGAGCTTTGCGTGTAGGTCGCCAAGATTCAAAACATCATCGGTATCGCCGTCGATCTGTCTGCCGTTGTAATCGATGGTTGCAATAATGTTATCGACTTTTTTGGCTGCAGCGTACATGAAGGCTTCCCAGTTCTGACCTTCCTGAAGTTCGCCATCGCCCTGCATGGTATAAATGAGGCTTTTGTCGCCGTCGAGTTTTTTTCCGAGAGCAGCACCGATTGCGACGGATAATCCCTGGCCCAGAGATCCTGAAGCTACGCGAACGCCGGGTAAACCCTCGTGCGTGGTCGGGTGACCCTGCAGTCTGGAATCGAGTTTGCGGAAGGTGGCGAGTTCTGAAACGGGAAAGAATCCGAACCGGGCTAAAGTGGAGTAAAAGACGGGCGAAATGTGGCCGTTGGAAAGGAAGAAAAGGTCTTCGTTTTTGCCTTTCATAGTGAAGGGCAGTTTGTAGTTCATCACTTTGCCGTACAGGGCGGCGAAATATTCGGTACAGCCCAGACTGCCACCGGGATGACCGGAATTTACGGCGTGTACCATTCGCAAAATGTCTCTTCTGATCTGTGTTGTCAGCGATTTCAGCTCTTCAATCGATTTACTCATTATCATGATTTATTTGCAGGCGAATTTACGGATTTTAGATGGGTTTGGGAAATGAAAAATCCCGCTTTTGGGCAGGATTTGATCTAAGGTTTGAGATCGATTTAAAGTAATCAATAATTTGCTAGAGTCAGGTGAAGCTCGGTTCTACTCTCATAAATTTCATCAAGAGAATTTAAAAGTATCTTTTCCCCATGATCCTTTCCTTTATGGAAAAGTTCAATGTATTTATTTGCAGAGTTAAAATGTAGCCTGGCAATTGGTTTTCTGTTATTATCATCCAGCAAAATACCGAAGTATGATTGAGTATCTCTATAAGCGATTCGATCTGAAGAAATTTTTTCGCGGAGAATAGCTTTAACGATTTGATATCCCTCCAGTTCATCTTCAGTCGTAATGTATTTTGGTACATCAGCGTTTGAATCAATGTTTTCATCAATCGGTTTTGGAGGTGTTTTGCTAATATCATCATTAATACTCAGTGCAGATTTTAGCCGTATACTTATTGATTCATTAATGGAATTAACGATTGCCCTTTTTGTGTATTCCCGGAAAGTGACCATTCTAGAGGCTGTGAGTGGCTTTTCGTAAAATTTATTTACCAATAATTTAACCAACTCATCACTTGGTTCAACAAGTTCTTTTTCGAACTCTTTTCTAATGGCCTTAATGTATTTCATTGCTTCTGCAGAATCCAAAATACTCTCAAGGTTATAGTCTGTCTTGGTAAAGTTTTCTAGTATTTTTAATGATGAATCTTTCAAATCGCTTAGATCCAAAGTAAAGAACGGTTTTTCGTCCATGATATTAGGCTTCTCCAAATCGGTATAAAAGTTATATGTATGCCCATTGGTAAGCACTCCGAATCTAGCTCTGGAGACGTGATAATATCTGTGAAGTTGGGAATTATGAGCATCGGCATTTTCTTTCCAGTGTTTGCATTCAATAATGAAGATCGGTTCATTATCTTTTTTAATGACATAATCAATTTTTTCACCCTTTTTTGTTCCAATGTCACAAATATATTCTGGAATTACCTCAGTAGGATTAAATATATCGTAGCCTAAAATTTGGATAAAAGGCATTACAAAAGCATTTTTTGTAGCTTCCTCAGTATTAATTTGGTCTTTTAATGCATCTACTCGCTGATGCAACTGCTGGAGTTTAATTTTCAAATCCATAGTTGTGTTTTGGTTTTGTTACAAATATAACAAAAGCAGTACTACGGAGCAGTGAATTATATATTAAAAGTTTTTATTTCTTCCTTATCAACCACAACCCAAGAAAAGTAAGCAAACCATTAATGATGAGCAGTTCCAAACCGATCTTGAAATCACCGAAAATATTTTCCTGAAACTTATCGATGAAATACGAAATCACCGGCGCCGCAATACAGACATATGGCACAAGTCTGTCCTGAACACGGAATTTTGTAAAAATTCCGAAAGCAAATAAGCCAAGAAGCGGACCGTAGGTGAAGCCTGCGAGCTTCAGGATCAGACCGATCATCGAATTGTCATTGATCAGTTTAAAGATGATCACCATGATTAAAAATGAAAACGCCACAATGAGGTGAATGCGTTTCCGGAACTTCTCCTGTGCTTTATCGGAAATTTTTTTCTCCTTCAAGCCGAAAATATCAATACAGAGTGATGAGGTTAAAGCGGTCATTGCACCATCGGCACTCGGAAAAAGCGCGGAGATCAGCGCGATGATAAATATTACCGAAATAAATGGCGGCATGTGGTTAAGCGCAATATCGGGAAATAGTTGGTCGCCGGAACTTACCACATGCTCAGTTTGCCCGTAAAGGTGCAGCAGCCCACCCATAAAAAGAAAGAGGGAAATTACCAGCACAAGTACAAATCCCAGTGTAACCATATTTTTCTGCGAATCTTTCAGTTTAGTTACCGACAGCGATTTCTGCATCATCTCCTGATCGATCCCCGTCATTGTTATGGTGATGAAAGCGCCTGCCAATACCTGTTTGAAGAAGAAAGCCTTACTGTTTACATCTATGTTAAAGATTTCTGTGTAACCGGATTTCTGCATTTGCGTGATGCTGTCGGTGAAATTTAATCCAAGGTGATTCATCATATATACTGAACATATAATAAGGCCTAACAGCATACAGGTGGTTTGCAGCGTATCGGTCCACACAATGGTTTTCACGCCGCCTTCGTAAGTATAAAGAATGATCATTGCCAGTATAACCAGCGTGGTTACGATAAATGGGACACCAAAACTGTCTAAAATAGCAAGCTGCAGAATATTTACAACGAGATAAAGCCGCGCTGTTGCACCGACCAAACGCGAAACGATAAAGATCCAGGCACCGGATTTATAGGAAATCTGTCCCATTCGTTCCTGCAGGTAACCGTAGATTGACGTGAGTTTCAGGCGGTAATACAGTGGCAAAAGTACGTAAGCGATAATAACATATCCTATCAGATAACCGATCGTAATCTGCAGATAATGAAAGGAATCCGCACCAACCGCACCCGGAACCGACACAAATGTTACGCCCGAAAGTGAAGTTCCGATCATCCCAAAAGCCACAAGCATCCAGTTACTTTTTCGGTTTCCGATGAAGAAACTCTCGTTGTTACTGTTTTTTCCGGTTCGGTAAGCTACCCAGAGCAAAAGTGCAAAATAGGCAACGATGATCAACAGCAACACGATGGGATTCATAGAATTTATTTTTAAAAATTTTGACAAATATAGTTTTTTTGAGGTGATTTCGGAGCCATACGACCGGCCGTAAACAATTTATTGCCAGTCGGAATATTGCCGCTTCTTTCAGTATTTTATGGATTATTAATTACAGCATTAAAGGTCTTTATTTCAAACACAAATCCCTTCAGAATCGGATGTTTTAGTATGAAAACGCCCTAGCTTCATATTTATACATAAAAAACCTTTCTGCTTGACAGAAAGGTTTGCTGTTATTGAAAGATTCCAATATCACATTTGCAAATTACTGAAATTCTGGTGTCGATGAAATCACTTTGTGTGCATATGGACAGGATGCTGTCACTTTCAGATTTTGGGATTTGGCGTAATCGGTTCCTGCTTTTACAAGTTCTTTTCCCAACCCCTGACCCGAATATTTCTCATCGACCTGGGTATGGACAATGTCAATTGATCCGTCATCTTTCTTCTGAAAAGTCATTTCACCCGCTTTTGCACCATCTACAAAAAGTTCAAAGTTGTTTCCGTTGAGTTTTACTTCGCTCATATTTCTATTTTTAAAAGTTATTCTAAGGTTTTTTCGATCCGAAGATCCGGAATGATCCACATCATCGCGACTACATAATACAAGATCACGGCCACGACAGGAAAAACAAAAGACAGACCAACGCCCGAAGCATAGAACAGGATCGAAAGTTTTTCCTTGAGTGTCGACCGAAGCGCTTTGGCGATGGCAGAATCGTATCCGTCGCTCTGAACACAGAATTTCTCGAGCATATTAAAGGCCACAGCCGCCATTAATAATACAAAACCATAAAGTGCCACCGGGTTTTCAGCAAAATTATTTTCGCCCATCCACGAAGTGGCAAAAGGAAGCACCGACAGCCAAAACAGAAGATGCAGATTAGCCCACAGTATTTTGCCGTTGACGCGCTTGGTCGCCTGAAAAAGATGGTGGTGATTATTCCAGTAAATTCCTACATAAATAAAACTAAAGAGGTACGACAGGAATTTAAAGAACAGCGGTTTCAGATCTTCAAAAGAGTGGCCGCCGGGGATTTGCAAACCCAAAACCATGATGGTGATGATGATGGCGAGAACGCCGTCGCTGAAAGCTTCGAGCCTTCCTTTTGTCATATTTTTATTTTTAAAGTGCGGGTAAATTTAAAAAAGAGTGGAAAGTCATTAGTAAAGATATCTTTCCACTTTTTAAAATTTTCAATTACATCGATTTTTTCGGTGCCCACTTATCGTATGGCGTCAGATCAAAACTGTTCACTTCATCCATGCTCATTCCCAGTGCTTTTGCTACACCTTCACCGTATTCAGGATCTGCTTTGTAGCAGTTCCGGATATGGCGGATCTGGATGAATTTCTCAGCATTACCTACATTCGCCGCGGTATTGTTGAAAAGCAATTGTTCCTTGCCGTCTTTTTTGATGATGCGGTAAAGGTCGCCGGGCTGGGTATAATAATCGTCGTCATCATCTCTAAAGTTATGTGCATACGCGTCGCCGGAAAGTTCCAGGGGCGGCTCTTTTGCGGAAGGCTGTTCCTGCCATTCGCCGAAACTGTTTGGTTCATAATGTTTTGTGGCGCCATAATTTCCATCCACGCGCATTTGACCGTCGCGGTGAAAAGCGTGATAAGGACATCTCGGTTGGTTTACGGGGATTTGATAATGATTTACACCCAGTCGATATCTTTGTGCATCACCGTAGGAAAACAGTCTTCCCTGCAACATTTTGTCGGGAGAAAATCCGATGCCGGTAACAATATTGGTGGGATTAAAGGCGGCCTGTTCTACATCAGCAAAATAATTTTCTGCGTTTTTATTGAGTTCGAATTCGCCGACTTCAATTAAAGGGAAATCTTTTTTCGACCAAACTTTCGTGAGATCGAACGGGTGAAAACGGTAGGTTTTGGCCTGTTCTTCGGTCATGATCTGTACATACATTTTCCATTTCGGAAAATTGCCTTTTTCAATATTTTCAAAGAGATCACGCTGCGCTGATTCGCGGTCTGCAGCGATTATTTTTCCGGCTTCTTCATCGGTCAGGTTTTCAATTCCCTGCTGGGTTCTGAAATGGAATTTTGCCCAATGCCGAACATTGTCTTTATTAATGAAACTGTAAGTGTGGCTGCTGAAACCGTGCATGTGGCGATAGCCGTGCGGCAGTCCGCGGTCACTCATCAGAATGGTCACCTGGTGGAGCGCCTCGGGCAGTAAGGTCCAGAAATCCCAGTTGTTGTTGGCATCGCGCATATTGGTTTTCGGATCGCGTTTTACGGCGTGGTTCAGATCGGGAAATTTCATGGGATCGCGGAAAAAGAAAACCGGTGTGTTATTGCCGACCATATCCCAAATTCCTTCATCGGTATAAAACTTTAAAGCAAAACCGCGGATATCTCTTTCGGCGTCGGCGGCGCCTCTTTCGCCTGCAACTGTTGAAAAGCGCGCAAACAAATCTGTTTTCTTTCCAATTTCGCTGAAGATGCTGGCTTTGGAATATTGCGTAATATCATGTGTTACGGTAAAAGTGCCGAAAGCACCGGAACCTTTGGCATGCATTCTTCTTTCAGGAATGACTTCTCTGTCGAAATTGGCCATTTTTTCCAAAAACCAAAAATCCTGCATCAGTAACGGACCTCTTGGTCCTGCGGTTTGCGTGTTCTGATTATCCGGAACGGGTGCGCCGGTCTGTCTCGTAAGTTTTTTCCTGTCGTCCATGATTTTTATTTTTATTAATGAAATAAAGTTAGGAATTAAAACCGACGGTTATCATTTATTCTGTCTAATATGGCTATCTTATTTATAATGAATGATTTTGATATTTTCTTTTAATGGTTTCTATACCACGAACAAACATTTGAAAAAAGGAATATTTTAGTATTAAAATATCGCTCCTTAATGGATGATTCTTTCCTCTTCAGGAAGTATTTGAGACTTCTGAACATGCCGGAAACTTCAGGAAAAGTGAAGAAAAACTGCCGCCGGAATTTAGATCTGCGATTTCATATTGTCGCCATCTTTGGAGTGCAGTCTCCGGAAAACAACACCAGATAAAACCGTCAAAGATCCCACAATATAAAATGTATAACGGAAAGCCTGATGAGTATCGCCGCCAATAAATACTGAATTATTTTCCAGAAGCTTTAAGATAATAAGTCCCAAAGCAATACCAAAACCCAAAGCAAGTTGCTGGTTTACGGCGAGCAGGGAATTTCCGCTGCTTGTATGCGACTGGCGCAGATCGGCAATCGCAATCGTATTCATTGCAGTAAACTGAATGGAATTAAAAAAACCAAGTACTGAAATGATCGGTATAAACCAGTAAATGGAAGTGTTGATCCCCGGAATTCCCAGACAGGTAATTAATATTCCGATGATGAATGTATTGGTCATAAGCGTACTGCGATAGCCGAAAAAATCGAGGATCTTAATGACAATCGATTTCCCCACCATGGCGGTGAGTGCCATGGGAGCCACGATCCAGCCCGAAACCACCGCACTTTCACCATACGCGATCTGTACCATAAGCGGGAGCAGGAGCGGTACGGAACTGATTCCCAGACGTGTCGCCAGATTTCCTATAATTCCCACGCGGAAAGTTCTTACTTTAAAGAGGTTGAGCGGAAAGATGGGATTGCGCGTTTTCTTTGCATGTTTGTAGTAATAATAGATCATCAGAAATCCCAAAGTAAATATGAGGAGGATCAGCGTTGTATGTCTTGCATTCCCAAGCATTTCCAGCGATACTGACAGCAGAAGCGAGGCGGAGGCAAAAATCAGAAAGCCTTTCAAATCAAAGGAAATTTCGCTCGATTTGTAGTCCGGCATAAATTTCAGCGAAAGAAATATCCCGGCCAGACCAATGGGAATATTGATCAGAAAAATCCAGTGCCAGGAAAGATAATCCACCATATATCCGCCAACCAACGGTCCCAGCACCGGCCCGATGAGTGCCGGAATGATGGCGTAATTCATCGCCTTTACAAGTTCATTCTTTTCATACGTTTTTATTAATGCAAGCCTGCCGACAGGCGTCATTAAACTTCCGCCAAGTCCCTGTACGATCCGTGCGAGTACAAGTTGTGTAAGATTTTGAGACAAAGCACAAAAAAGAGAACCCAAAATAAAAAGGACCAGTGAAAACAGAAAAACTTTTTTGGTCCCAAACTTATCCGCCAGAAAACCGCTGACCGGCATAAACAGTGCGAGTGTAAGAACGTAACTGATGATGGCGTTCTGCATATTAAGTGGAGATTCCTGCAGATCTTTCGCAATGGAGGGCAGGGAGGTATTCAAAATAGTAGAATCCAGCATCTGCATAAAAATGGACGTCGCCAGAATGATGGGCAGATATTTTTTAATGGGCGAATCGGCGTTCGGAAAAGGTGCAAAGTTCATATATAAGTTTTGACTGCGTAATAAACTGCTTTAATTTAAAATTATAGATTCCTTAAGCGATAATAAAGGGAATTTCCACATCTTCGCGCAGGTAATATGCGGTACAAATCCTGTGGTAACCGTCGGCAACAATTAGTTTATGTTCGCCTCGGACTAAAACGACCGGCGCCATTTTTTCGTTCTTTCTGGCTTTGAAAAGGTTTTTCTGAACGTTGGGATTCTCGATGGGCAGGAGCTCCAACTCAGCGGCGCGTAGAATGTCCACTGCTTTATTCACCTGGACCGGACTTTTCTTAAGTCCTTCTACGAGTTTTGCGACACGCTCCGGCGTATAAAGCAGGTTCAGGAATTTCGCCGCCGCATCGTAGTCTTCCTGTGAAATTGTTTTGTGGAAAATGTGGAGATCTGTAGACATGCTGTAAGATTTAGATAAAAAGAAAAAATTTGTGGATAAAATCTTTAGCATGAAAAAAACCTGCCGAAGTCAACGGCAGGTTTTTAAAAAAGATTTCTTTTTTACTAATAGGAATCCTCATGCACCGATAAAACCGCTCTTCCACTTGGATCGTTTGCATTTTTAAAAGCTTCGTCCCATTCCAAAGCAATTGGCGTAGAACACGCAACGGAAGGAACAGACGGAACAGTTGCAGCCGCAGTTTCACTTGGAAAATGTTCTTCAAAAATGGTGCGGTAACGGTATTCTTCTTTATTTTGAGGAGTATTTAATGGAAACCGGAATTTCGCATTCGTCATCATTTCATCCGAAATTTCTTTGTCTGCAACTTCTTTCAAAGAATCGATCCAGGAATATCCAACTCCATCAGAGAACTGTTCTTTTTGTCGCCACGTAATATTTTCCGGCAATAGATCTTCGAAAGCTTTTCGAAGAACCCATTTTTCAATTTTCGGTTCGTGTGCAGCTACCATTTTATCTTTTGTATTCAGGCGCATCGCAACATCCATAAATTCTTTATCTAAGAAAGGAACTCTGCCTTCAATTCCCCAACTCATCAAGGATTTGTTGGCTCTTAAACAATCATAAAGATGAAGTTTGTTCAGTTTTCGAACGTTTTCTTCGTGGAATTCTTTTGCGTTTGGCGCTTTGTGAAAATATAAATAGCCGCCGAAAATTTCATCAGCACCTTCTCCCGAAAGCACCATTTTTATACCCATCGATTTAATGACTCTTGCCAATAAATACATCGGAGTTGAAGCTCGAATCGTCGTCACATCATAGGTTTCCAAATGATAAATGACGTCGCGAACTGCGTCTAAACCTTCCTGAACGGTGAAATGAACTTCGTGATGGATGGAACCAATATGATCGGCAACTTTTTTTGACGCTGCCAAATCCGGACTTCCTTCCAAACCAACTGCGAAACTGTGCAAACGTGGATACCAAGCTTCCTGCGTATCGCCACTTTCAATTCTGTTTCGGGAATATTTTGCCGTAACTGCGGAAATAATAGACGAATCCAAACCGCCCGAAAGTAAAACTCCATAAGGAACATCGCTCATTAATTGTCGGTGAACTGCGTCTTCCAGAGCTTTTCGCAGTTCTGCAATGTCAGTTTTATTGTCTTTTACGTTTTCAAAATCTTCCCAATCTCTTTTGTACCATTGCTGCATTTCGTAGCCATCAAGACTGAAAAGAAAATGTCCCGGTAAAAAATTTTCGATGGTTTTGCAAACGCCTTCCAATGCTTTTAATTCTGAAGCTACGTAATAATTTCCGTTTTTGTCCCAACCTTGATAAAGAGGACAAATTCCCATATGATCTCTCGCTACAAAATAAACATCATTTTCGATATCGTAAATCGCAAAGGCGAAAATTCCGTTCAGTTTATCCACGAAATTTTTTCCATATTTCTGAAATAAAGGAATGATGACTTCGCAATCAGATTCAGTTTGAAAATCATATGCCGGGAACTCCAGACGTAACTCACGGTGGTTATAGATTTCACCATTAACGGCTAAAACGATTTTTTTGTCTTTCGAAAAAAGTGGCTGTTTCCCGGAAGTTGGATCTACAATTGCCAATCTTTCATGGGAGAAAATTACTTTTTCATTCTGGAAAATCCCGCTCCAGTCCGGACCGCGATGTCTGATTTTCTTGGACATTTCTAAAACCTGCGGTCTTAGAATTTCGGTTTTCTGTTTGGCGTCGAAGAGACATACAATTCCACACATATCTATAATGGGTTGATGATTAATAATTAATATTCTGTTGCAAACATATTGTAAAACTTTACAAAAGAAAAGAAAAAACACAAATAGGTTAATATTTTTCGCGTATTATTTTTATAAAAGGAAAATTTTAAGTTAGAATCGTAAATCCTGTGACTGATGCGAAAAATATTAGGTTGAGGGGTATAAAACAATATATTTACCGAAATTTATTTATGAAAAGAAATTTCCTCTCCCTACTGTTCATCTGTGTTTTCTCAACATTGATGTTTTCGCAAACTGCTCCGCCAAATACGCGGTTATTTCAGCCGACTAAAACGCAGGGATATTATGCCAATTCTTTTATAAAACATCTTACTTCAGCACCAGATGAAATTTATCAAACCGTCAGTTCAAATGGTGGATATAATTATTACGGGCAAGCTGCCAATATCTTTAATACAAAATATATTACCAGAATAGGAAAAGACGGCATTCCGATCTGGCATGCAAAATTCATCGGTCAGGATGATAATTATGTCAGCAGCAATGTGAGGTCGGATTTCGCCTGTGTTGATCCGCAAGATAATATTACAGTAGTTTTTAACACGTCATCACCCAGTTCTGCGTTCACAGATGCTGCCGAAATCGTCGAAAATTTTACATTTAATAATGGAAATAATTTCCAAAAAATCATTGTGAGATTAGATAAAAACGGAAACAAAATTTGGACTAAACAAATTGCCAACTGTATCGCTGCCTCCTTAATAGCCGACAGTAGTGGTAATATTTATGTAGTGGGAGTGGGCGGTGAAGGTACTGCGACCGACGGGATGTATCTCGGCAAAACATTCATTCTGAAATTGAACGGCGACACTGGAAATATTCTGTATAGTAAATCGTACGGTTTGCAGACGTTCCAGTTTATCCCGGTGCTCGATTCCCAGGATAATCTATATGTCTTTACAGAACCGATGAATGATTCAACAATAATTTCTTATGTTTTTGATGGAGTTACTATCGCGTCTAATCCAAATGCGCTGGATAATATTATGTTGAAATTTAATGCAGATGGAAATGTGATCTGGGGCAAAAACTTCTATACAGATAACGCGAAATTCTCTTACAGCTGGATGAATGATGCGGTATGTGATGGAACTCACTTCGTAGTAATGGGAAATTTATTTAAAGATTCGGTTACCGATGAGAACTATGTAGGACTTGGGAATGTGCTAATACCTGCAACATATTTGACTTCGAACGTGCAGGGTTTTATCGCTAAAATTGATTTTTCAGGCAATGTGATCTGGCAGAAAGCGATAGCAACGTCGAAAAGCACAAGTTCAGGTTTTTACACAAATATTAATGTAGATGAAAATAAAAATATCTATGGTTACTTCAATTTTAAAGATAAAATATTTTTCGATAATACAGAATATGTGTTCGATGCAGTTGCAGGGAATAAAGTACTTACAAAATTTGACTCCAACGGAAATGTTA
The DNA here is from genome assembly GCF_000422265.1 of Kaistella palustris DSM 21579. Classification (GTDB taxonomy): domain Bacteria; phylum Bacteroidota; class Bacteroidia; order Flavobacteriales; family Weeksellaceae; genus Kaistella; species Kaistella palustris. Next base: position 296,889 of record NZ_KE383812.1, on the reverse strand, counting down.
AATATCTGCGAGCGGTAGATTCGGGCGGAGAAAGCGGCGCAGGTGTAAACTATTACCATTCCAGAAGTATTGATGTTATGGGGAACGACAAGTTGAATGTAAGCGCAGTAACGTGGCAGAACAGTTTTTTAAATTATACGCTAACCAATACTGCCAGTCCAAAATATTATCTGGCGACATTTGGCAATTTAGATTCAAAATATCTTACGGCTGAAGACAATTTCCTAAGTCTATCTAACGTAGAAATAACCAATAATCCAGAAAATAACAATGTTTTTTCTTTTGATTCAGTCAACAATGTTAACTGGACTGCAGCAAGCGATCAGTCCCGGCTGAGTTTAACTTTTATAAAACTCGCCGAGAAAAATGCACCTTCAAATACAATTTCTGATTTTGGCGATGCAAAAATCTCATTAACTGCGGAAACAAATAATACAGGCGCCACGAGAACTGCTAATGTTTTACTCTCCGGAGACGGCGCTGTGGCTGCCAAGACAATCGCTGTTACTCAGTCAGGAATTTTAGCGACAGGAGAAACAAAAGCTTTTGTCACCACCTTATATCCAAATCCCACTTCAGACATTTTAAATATCGAAACCCAGCAGAGAATTTCGAAAATAGAAATCTTCGACCTAAGCGGAAAACTTTTAAAAACTGCCGACGGAGGTACCAAACAGGTTTCTGTAGCGCTTCTTACTAAAGGAATGTACCTGATCAAGCTGTACACCGAAAAGGGCGTTGTTAACTCTAAATTTATGAAAAACTAAATTATTATCGCTCTAAAAATTATAAAATGACCAAAAATATACTCTCCCTACTGCTCCTCTGTGTTTTCTCAACACTTTCATTTTCGCAAACTGCGCCGTCGAATACCAGATTATTCCAGTTGAATACGGTGAGAGGCAGCGAACTTTCTTTGGTAGAACTCTCAGACAACTTTGCATACCATATCGGCACCATGAATTCCTCGGAAGTGGGCTTTGATGGTTTGTCTGCAACATCTGTTGGTTTGGATGACCTGTTTATTTTGAAATCGGACGCTACAGGCGGATCCAATGTATGGTTTAAAACTTTTAATGCCGGAGCAAACGGCATCGTAACGCCGAGATATGTTTCTGTAGACGCTGCTGAGAATTTATATGTTTTCGGGCAATTTAAAGGAAGCCTTACGGCGGGCGCTGAAACGGTTACGTCTGCAAATCCGAATGATGCTTTTTTAATGAAAATTAATCCGGGCGGTAATGCAGTCTGGGTGCAATACTTCGAGAACGGTTATAATTCTTTGTCGCGAACTAAAGTGGTAAGTGATGGTGTAGACACTTTTATAGTCAACAACAATAAACTGACGAGGCTTAATGATCAAACAGGAACACTTATTTTTGAAAAAAATTATGGTGCAGAGATTCAGTCTGTCGCTTTGCGCAATTCTGATTTATATATCTCGGGAGCAGCCAATCTCAGCGACGTAGTTTTGGGTTCAGAAATTATCTCCTACCGCACAGCTTTCATCGTAAAGGGTGATAAGAATGCAAACTTCACGGCTGCCTGTAAAACGTCAGAAGACACCATTTCGCCCGTCATTAGCGAGATCACTTTTGGCAGCGATGAAAAGTTGATTTTCACAGGTTTTAATAAATCCGCACTAAATCTTATCGCAGGAAACCAGACCGTGTCTTATACGTACAATCCTAATGCTTCCTTTGATTATAATAAGCTTTATTACTTTACGGCAAAAATAGATGCTAACCTCCAAACCGTAGATTTTTTCCGTTCCTCCGGGGCTTTTAGCAGAGATGCCGGTTCTTTCCCAAGGGCGGATTTTTTTTCATCTAAACTTATTGCGACTTCCGCGGGCTTTAATCTTTTAATTTCCGCTAATGACCGGAATAGAATTGCGGCCGGTTTTACTAATTCCAATTCTTCAATCACTACGCCTGACCCGGCTTCGGCAAATCTGCCTTACTCTTTTCTGTTACAGTCCGATAATGCCGGAAATTATGTGGGCGGAGCGCAGCCTCTTTTTTACGGATTTAAATTGAGCTCGAATAAAAATCAATATTCGGAAACGATCGTGCTAAACAAAAGGGTTTTCGTCACATCCATACGTCAAGCGACCACGGGCAGTCAAATGTGGACAAAAGCAAAGAATGCCGCAGTGGGTGGAACTTTCTCTTATCAATTCCAGAAGCATCTCTCCTCTGCTAAAAGCGATATGTTCGTAACCGCTCTCGCAGAAGGCAGCGCGAACTTTTTTGGCAAGCAATATGGTATGGAGCCGGGCATGTTTTCGCGTGCGGTCACCCGATTGGGGGCTGATGGTTTACCGAAGTGGTTCGCGACTTTTACGCGTGACTGCGGCAAAGGAGAACTAGGAATTTCAGGCGACTTTGCAGCTGTTGATAAATATGATAACCTTTTGTTGCTGGCCAATCTTGGGGGTTATAATTCTTCATTTACAGACGCTGCAGGAACTGTGGTGAATTTCACCGCGCAGATGCAACCAAATGAAAAAGTTCTGATAAAAGTAGACAAAGAGGGCCTGCTTCTGTGGACCAAACAATTTGCAGGCTCCGAATCGCTGCGCGCAAGTGTTACAACCGATGGAAATGGCGATGTTTACATTGTGGGCGATGGGGGTTTTATGTTAGATGGCCATCAAATGCAGGGAAATCTCTCAATGGTTAAACTTGGTGCGGCCGGTGATTATATTTACGGCAAAAGTTATGATGTAGGTATTTACTCTTTTATTCCTGTATTCGATGCACAGAATAATTTGTATGTTTTCTCTGAGCCTATCAATTATTCCGGTGACGACTATGTCTTCGATGGAATTACGATTCCTACCAATTCGGATCACACAGATCACCTTATGCTGAAATTTAATAATTCCGGAAATGTGATCTGGGGCAAAAATTTCTACGCCAATTCCGCTAACTATAATTATGCGTGGCCAAATGATGTCGTTTTCGACGGCAGTGATTTTGTAGTTATGGGAAATTATTTTGCGGACAAAAACACAGATTTTGTCGGACTCGATTTACTTCCGGTACCCAGAATTTATCCCAATGTAACATATATGCCTTTTGTGGCAAAGGTTTCTACGGCAGGAAATGTGATATGGCAGGAACCCTTTCACACCAGCCAGGCTAACACGGGCGCTTATACGAATATAGAACTGGATGAGAATAAAAACGTCTATTCGTATTTTTACGCTAAGGATAAACTCAACCTTAACGGTACAGAATACACTTTCGATGCGGTTTCTGGAAACAAAGTTTTAATGAAACTTGATACTTCCGGTAATCTGAAATATTTCAAACCTGTAGATTTTGCGCCCTACGGTTCCAACTTTATTGATGTTATGGGTAATGATAAAATAAATGTGACCGGTTTCACCACTCAAGATAACCTTTTAAATTATCCGATTGCGTACAACAGGGCTTCCAGCATGTATATTGCGACTTTTGGTGATTTAGACACGTACTATTTAACACCGACGAAAGATTACTTACAGCTCAACAATATTACCATTGGGAACGATCCCGATAACAGCAACACTTTCAGTTTCGATCTTCTAAATAACGTAGATTGGATTGCCGGCAGTGATCAGTCCTGGCTGAATCTTTCGTTCATGAGTTTAACTGAAAAAAATAATTTTAAAAATTCAATCAACGGAAATGGTGACGCAAAAATCATCATGTTGGCCACGGCAAATGTTTCGGGTGTGGACCGCACCGCCAACGTGATGATTTCCGGAACAGGTGTTTCTTCTAAAACAATCGCTGTTACACAATCCCGGATTCTTGCTTCAGGGGAAACAAAAGCTTTTGTCACCACACTTTATCCAAACCCAACATCCGATATTCTAAATATCGAAACCCAGCAAAAGATTTCTAAAATAGCGATTTTTGACCTGAGCGGGAAGCTGGTAATATCTGCTGACGGTAAAGCGAAAAACGTTTCGGTTTCGAATCTGATGAAAGGAATGTATCTGATTAAAATCTACACAGAAAGTGGTGTGGTGAACTCTAAATTTATTAAGAATTAGAGATTTCTTCTATTTTTAAAATCAAAAACACTTCCGATTTGGAAGTGTTTTTTATATCTAAAAATTTAAAAAAAAGTTAACTAAAATCCTTTTCCAGAATTTCTTCCATACAATATTCTGCAAGGGCAGTAATGGTTATGAAAGGATTCACGCCAATTGTTCCCGGAATTAAAGAGCCATCCACGACGTAAAAATTTTCATGACCATTTAATCTTCCGAAATTGTCTGTCGCTTTTCCCAAAACAATTCCACCCAAAGGATGATAGCAAACATCTGCACCGAAACCATTGTCAAAAAGCAGGTGCGATCTTGTTCCACCATTGGCTTTATTCATGGTTCGCAGAAAATATTTTGCGTTGTCTTTCATATGTTCAGTGTGCGATTCGTTCCAGTTTAATTGAAGCTTGTCGGTTTTCAGATCATATTTTACGTCGCCAAATTTTTTCAATTTATTCACCATTAAATAAAGTGAAGTCGCCACATTCATTCCCATCGGTAAAGGTGCGATTTCCACAAAAAATGGTTTTTTTTCATCTTCCCAATGATCAATTCCGCCAACAGGAATGGTGGATTGCTGAAATCCGGTTCCGCCCGAAAATGCTTTGACCCAATTTCTTCCCGTCATAAAATTTCCATTATTTCCCCATTCTTTGCCCACATTTTCATCGATGGGAAACTGAGTTTTCGCATTTGATTTGAGGAGCAATTCGTTTGAACCCATTGTTCCGGCGGAAAGAATTAATTTTTTTGTGTTGATGATCTTGTGCTGAATTTCCTCACCTTTTGTATTGATAACCGAAACATCCAGCGAATAAGTTTTGTCCGGATTTTGCGTGATGTAGTTCACCTGATGAAGATCCAGAATTTCTAAATTTCCCGTGTCAGAAGCTTTTTTCAGGTAGGTTTTGTCCAGAGAATTTTTGCCGTGATTATTTCCATAAATCACTTCTCCGGCTAAAGCGGAACGTGGAACTTCATTTTTATATTCCTTTTCCATATATTTAAAATCGTACACATTTGGAACACAAACAGTTTTAAACCCGGCTTTTTTTGCCTCTTCTTCCCCGACTCTGGTAAATTTATAAAAGTCGCAATCTTCTAAAAATTCTTCCGAAGCGACATTTGTTTTGAGTTCTTTATTGGCTAAAGGAAAATATGTGGAGTAAAATTTTTCAGTATCTAAAGTCGGGAAAATTTCCCGGAAATATTCTTTTTTCGGCGTTACTGCCATTCCGCCGTTGACGAGAGAACCGCCTCCAACTCCGCGACCAAGCCAGATTTTGATATGTTCAAAATCGAGTCGGTCTAAAGCTCCTGTAAATTTTTCTAAACTGAAAAGATTGAAAAAAGGCGCGATCGTTTTTGATTTTAACCAGGCTGCAGAATGTCCCGGATTGATCATGGTGGAAAATTTTTCACCCGATTTTTCCCAGTTTAAACCCATTTCGAGAAGTGTTACGGGAATATTTTTTTCGCACAAACGCAATGCTGCGACAGAACCGCCATAACCGGAACCAATGATAACGGTATCTTTTTGCAGTATGATGGTTTTATTTTCCCGGTTCTGATTTCCCGGATGGGGAGTGTTTCCAAATAAACTGCTGCTGCCCAAAAAGAAAAGTGCCGCAACGCCGAGGCTGCCTGTCTGTATAAATTCTTTGCGATTCATGCACCTTTCTAAGCAAGAAGCGTACTGCAACAGGGAACAAAAATAAAAACTATTGTGGGTGGCATCTCTTTTTTTTTAATTTAAAGTACAGTTGGGTTTTTTTTCCGGCTAAGTATTGCCGATAGAACGTTGAGTTCGGTAATCGAAAACAGTGCTGCTGTAGCTCGGCGTTCCGTAGGAACGCCATCTGTGTAACAAAGAATTGGTAATTGCGCACGCGTTCCGTAGGAACGCTATCTTTATAAAGAAGTTGCTTGAAGTGTAAAAGAGGTGTTTCGCAGGAACGCTTTCTGTGTGAAATATTTAATTACCTCGGCAAAAGACGTTCAGTAGGAACGCCATCTGTGTTGCATCTGTTTGATTGCGCCGTACAATAAAGCGTTCCGTAGGAACGCTATATGTGTAACAAAGAATTTGCAATTTGCGCACGCGTTCCGTAGGAACGCTATCTGTGTAGCGTAGTTGTATGAGTGTAAAAAAGCGTTCCGTAGAAACGCCATCTGTGTAACAAAGAATTGGTAATTGCGCACGCGTTCCGTAGGAACGCTATCTGTGTTTAAAAAACTGCGTGAGGGGGTAACGCAGGCGTTCCGTAGGAACGCTATCTATAAAATTCTCCACTGAAAATGACTGCGCCCGAAAATAGCGCATCGTTTTTCTACTTCCCCGCGGAATAAAATGAAACCTCAATTCTAGCCCCGATGGCAGTGAAAATCCCGCAGGCGCGGCGCCAGCCGCACCGAGGAATTGTAACGTACAGCGGGCGTACCCTTCGGAAAATCTTAAAATTTTCTGCTCCTGAAAAATCAGGCTTTTCTCTCGATCAACGCCATATAAAACCCATCGAAACCTTCGCTCGGCATCATCTTTTCCTCCTTGATGAGCGAATATCCTTCGTTGTTCTTCAGGAAAAGTTCTACCTGTTCGTTGTTTTCACTCGGCAAAATAGAACAGGTTGCGTAAATCATTTTTCCGCCTTTTTTCAAAATCTTAGAATAATCCTGCAAAATTTCCTGCTGTTCTTTTTTAATGCGGTCGATGAATTGCTGATCGATTTTCCATTTGGAATCGGGATTTCTTTTTAAGACACCCAAGCCGGAACACGGCGAGTCGATGAGCAGGCGGTCGGCGGTGCCATGCAGTCTTTTAATGACTTTATTGTCGTCGATAAAGCGCGTTTCAATATTGTGCGCTCCAGCTCGTTTTGCGCGTCTTTTCAGTTCCGCGAGTTTCCATTCATATATATCGAGTGCGATGATCTGACCTTTGTTTTTCATCAGCGACGCCAAATGCAGCGTTTTTCCGCCTGCGCCCGCGCAGACATCCACCACGCGCATGCCTTCTCTAACGTCGAGAAGTTCACCGATTTTCTGTGAAGAGGCATCCTGAACTTCAAAAAGTCCGTCTTTGAAGGCAGAAGTTAAAAACACGTTTTTCTTTTCCTGCAGCTGCACGGCATCGGGATAATTGTGAACCGCGAATGCTTCCACATTTTCATCGCGCAGATCAGAGATCAGTTCTCTGGCTGTTGTTTTCAATGTATTTACACGCAGTACCGTCGGTGCCTGTTCGTTCAGCGCACTCATTTCTTTTTCCCATTTCCTGCCCAATTCTTTTTCAAGGGTTTCAGCCAGCCATTCGGGGATCGAGTGTTCAATTGCCTTCGTAGGAACGGTGTTTTTCTTCAGCTTATTGATGATGTCAGCGGTTTTTATACCGTCGAACTCTTCAAATTTCTTGTAGTGTGTTTTGGTCCAGAGGCAATAGGCGAGGATCATTTTATAAATGTTCGTGGGCTTTGCGCCTTCGCCCATATAATATTCCAGCCGTTTTTTCCAGCGGATGATGTCGTAGAAGATCTGTGCAACAACTTTTCGGTCTTCGCTGCCCCATTGTTTGTGGCTTTTCAGTAGTCTTTCCACCACTTTGTCTGCATATTTCCGGTCTTCGAAAAATGTTTCCTGCAGTGCGTCGTGAATTCCGATCAGTAAGTTTCTGTGAATGAGTTCCATTAGGATTTATTTGTTGGTTAATGCGCCTCGAATCTCCGGGCTACAATTTTGCAAAAATAAGGTTTTTATACCTAATTACATGTTTGGGATTTGGGCGCACATTTCCGTCTTCCACTCCCAATCACGGTGCCGCTTTGCGCAGCACCGTGGATTTCCGTTCAAGCCGGGGCGCAGACTCCTTTGCTCCCGTAAAGCCTGATTGCAGTTAGTTTATTTTGTTTGTGAAGCACCAGCGTTGTATTGCTTGTAGAGTGTGTCTATTAATAATATCTTTGCACAAATTAATACAATGAGCGATACTATAAATTGTCCGAAGTGTGATTCCGAATTCACCTACGAACAGGATGGGTTGATGGTTTGTTCCCAGTGCTTCAATGAATGGAAACCAGGCGAAACAGCGGAAGAAGATAAAATATTAGATGCCAACGGAAACGAACTGCAGGATGGCGATACAGTAGTAGTGGTAAAGGATCTTCCCGTAAAAGGTGCGCCAAAACCCGTGAAAGCCGGAACCAAAGTGAAAAATATCCGACTTCGCCCGGACAGCGATCATAATATCGACTGCAAAATCGATGGCTTCGGTTCTATGGCACTGAAATCTGAGTTTGTAAAAAAGGCATAATTCAAAAAAAGAAAAAGGAAAAATTTGGACAGTGTTCCATTTCAAAGACTTGGTTGTACAGATGAACTGCACTAATTTCGTCTCAGGGGCAGAAAGAGAATTAACCAAAAATTTCCTTACGTTGTAAAGAACAAAGCTAAGAATATTTTCGAAAGTAAAAAAGCAAAATGACTTTTGTCAACAGATTGCCTGTACTTTTTCAATTCGTATTTCTTGTTTGCCTTCTCTTCAAAATTGAAGTTTTACCTGACCGGAGATTGGTCCGGGCGTATAGATGACAAGTGGTTTATCATCCAGCAAAACTTTGTTCCAGTAATGATTGCCGGAAAAACGGCTTTCCAGAACCTGGGCTTCCTGACCATCGGCAGAAATCTTTATTTCAGGCGCATACCAAATATTTTTCGACAGGTTAAATTTGGCCTTTTCTTCATCTGTGAAAATGTTGATTTCACCAAACAATGCAGCAACGTATGCGTTGTACGGCTGCTTATACGTTTCCTCGGCGCTGTCGTTCTGAATGAGCCGCCCTTGCTGCAAGACCACGATCCGATCCAGCCACGGCATGATTTCCTGAATCTCATGTGTGGAAATCAGCAGTGAAATGTTCTTTTCTTTAACAAAATTAAAAAGCCGCTCACGAAGTTCGATCTTTCGCGAAAAATCCAGATTGCTGAAAGGTTCGTCAAGCAGCAGAAGTTTGGGTAAAACAGAAAGTGCGCGCGCCAACGCCACGCGCTGCTGTTGGCCACCGCTCAGGTATTTCGGCAATACATCAGCGTACATTTCCAGGCCAACCACTTGCAACAGTTCAGTTACTTTTTCTTTCTTCTCCTTTAAATTAATGTTGGAGATAAATTTGCCCACATTCTCGGCAACGGTGACGTAAGGCATCAGATCGTAATTCTGCGCCACGAGTTTCATGTCGCTTTCGCCCGGAACAATGTTTTTTTCGGGTCCGAAAATTAACCTGCCATCGAAAATAATTTCACCCTTCTGCCGGTCAAGGAGCCCGTAAATTAAATTGAGAAGTGTGGATTTTCCGCAGCCGCTTTCGCCGGCCAGCGCCACTACCTTTCCGGCAACGATCTGCAGATTGAAATTCCGGAAAAGACTGTTCTCTTCGTTGTGCGAAAAATCTAAATTTTTAATTTCCAAAAGCATACGGCAAAAATAAGGATTTTGCCCTTTACTATTGAATTTTTTGTTATTTTAGCACGGCAACCATTAAATAAGATTCATTGATGAAAAAAGTTCTCACAGCTACAGTTTTAGCCGCCGTATTTGCAGGAGCATTCCTGATTTCCTGTGGCAAGGACAAGCCCCTGACCAGCGAGAGTAACGAAACTACTGTAACCAAAGACGGCAGTGTGTATGCGGTAGATACGCTCAACAGCAAGATTGAATGGCGCGGATTCAAAGTGGTGAAGTCCGACAATACGAGTCATTTTGGAACAATTCGGTTCGAAAGCGGCGACGTAACTGTGAAAGACGGGAAACTGGAGAGCGGAAAATTTGTTGCTGACATGACGACTTTAACATCTGTGGACCTGAAAGATGATGCTGAAAATCTGAATAAACTGAACACCCACCTGAAAAGCGGTGATTTTTTCGAGGTTGAAAAATTTCCAACCGCTTCCTACGAGATTACCGGCGTCGCCGAAAATGCCGCAGGCAGCGATTACAATACAGTTCTCGATGGAAATCTGACCATAAAAGGAATCACCAAACCGGTACAGTTCCACGCCAATGTGTCGGTGAAAGATGGCGAAATAAGTATTGCTACACAGCCGAAAGACGTTAAGCGCGAAGATTTTGGAGTGAAGTTTCAGTTGCCACTCGCAAACGGAATAATCAAAGATGAGGTAAATCTTCAGATTTTCATAAAGGCTCTTGAACAGAAATGATCCCGGTTGGCAAAATAAAAAATCAGTAAATCCGTCCTTTTTTAAAAGCGCGGATTTTTCATGCGGAGCTGTCGCTTTTAAACCTAAAATATCCAAAACACGACGCCAAATATTACCTGAAATTTTTGTGATTATTTCCTTAAATTTGCGTGCTCACGAAAATGCCGTGATGCCAACTATAAAAGCCTATTTTAATGATGACTTCCCAACAGATAAGACAGCAGTTTTTAGATTATTTTAAAGAAAAAGAACATCTTATAGTGCCGTCTGCGCCCATCGTGCTGAAGGATGATCCTACACTGATGTTCTCGAATTCCGGCATGACGCAGTTTAAAGATTATTTTTTGGGATACCGCGAGCCACGTGCGCCCAGAATCGCCGATACGCAAAAATGTCTGCGCGTTTCGGGAAAACACAATGATCTGGATGATGTAGGTCGCGACACTTATCACCACACGATGTTTGAGATGCTGGGAAACTGGTCGTTTGGTGATTACTTTAAAAAGGAAGCCATCGGTTTTGCCTGGGAACTGCTTACTGAAGTGTATAAAATCCCGAAAGAAAATTTATATGTTACTGTTTTTGAAGGTGATGCTTCGGAAAATCTCGGTCGCGATGAGGAAGCGTACAATTTCTGGAAATCCCATATCGCAGAAGACCGGATCATCAACGGAAATAAAAAAGATAATTTCTGGGAAATGGGCGAGAGCGGACCGTGTGGCCCGTGCTCCGAAATTCACGTCGATCTGCGTTCGGATGAGGAAAAAACACTTGTTTCGGGCCTTGAGCTTGTAAACAACGATCATCCGCAGGTTGTGGAAATCTGGAATCTTGTTTTTATGGAATTCAACCGTAAAGCCGATGGTAGTCTGGAAAAATTACCGCAACGGCACGTCGATACCGGAATGGGTTTCGAGCGGCTTTGCATGGCACTTCAAAATAAAAAATCAAATTACGATACGGATGTTTTTACGCCTTTGATCGCTAAGGTGGAGGAACTTTCCGGTAAGAAATATACCGCGGTCCTGGAAAATGAGAAAGACATCGCCATCCGCGTGGTGGTCGACCATATCCGCGCAGTAGCTTTTGCAATCGCCGATGGCCAGTTGCCGTCTAATGGTGGTGCAGGGTATGTAATCCGCAGGATCCTGCGGCGCGCGATTTCCTATTCCTACCGTTTTCTGGATATGAAAGAAGCATTTCTTTATAAACTCGTGGCCATCCTTAAAAATGAAATGGGCGGATTTTTCCCCGAGCTTGTGAAGCAGGAAAAACTCGTTACAGAAGTCATTAAAGAAGAGGAAACATCTTTCCTGAAAACAATTGAACACGGCCTGAAGAGAATTGATCTCGTAATCGGTGAAACACTGTCACGGAATGAATCTACGCTGCCGGGTGCTGCCGTTTTCGAACTTTATGATACTTATGGTTTCCCGGCCGACCTGTCGCGAATCATTGCCGAAGAAAAAAAACTGACCGTTGATGAGCAGGGTTTTGAAGAAGAAATGACAAAGCAGAAACAGCGTTCGAAAAAATCTTCGGCGCAGAAAGTTCACGACTGGGTTATTCTGGAGGAAAAACCTGAATCCTTTGTGGGTTATGATCAGACAGAAACCGAAACTTATATCACGCGTTACCGAAAAATAGAAAACAAGGAAGGTGAATTTTACCAAATCGTGTTATCGAAATCGCCGTTTTACCCGGAAGGTGGCGGCCAGATCGGAGACAAGGGAATACTGATCCCAAGTTATGCTGAAGGTTTCGATATTTCGGCACCAAATGTATTTAATATTACAGACTGCGCAGAGATCATTGAAGTTTTAGAAACTAAAAAAGAAAATAATCTCATCATTTCTTTAATTAAAGATCTGCCAAAAGATGCGGGTGCGGTATTTTACGCGAAAGTCAATTCTTCGGAACGGAAAAATACACAGGCCAACCACTCGGTTACGCATTTGTTACATGAGGCGCTGCGCGAGGTTTTGGGCACGCACGTGGAACAGAAAGGTTCATTTGTAGGGCCCGATTACCTGCGCTTCGATTTTTCGCATTTTTCTAAAATGAGCGACGAGGATCTAAAGCTTGTGGAAGAGAAAGTGAATGCTAAGATCAAGGAAAATATAGCGTTGGAAGAATTCCGTGAAATTCCGATTGCTGAAGCCATGGAAAAAGGCGCAATGGCTCTGTTTGGTGAAAAATACGGTGATAAAGTGCGCATGATACAGTTTGGTTCGTCGCGTGAGCTTTGCGGTGGAACGCATGTGAAAGCCACCGGCGAGATTGGTCATTTCAAGATCCGTAACGAAAGTTCCACGGCAGCGGGAATTCGCAGGATAGAAGCGATCTCCGGCGATAAATCTGCAGAATATTACAGTGAGCTCGAAAATCAAATGAAGGAGATTTCCATCATTTTGAAATCAAAGGATCTTGCGAAATCTGTGCAGAAACTGCTCGACGAAAACACAACGCTGAAATCCGAAATCGACTCATTAAAAAAAGCACAGGCAAAGGGCGAAACTGCAAACTGGAAAAGTGATTTCGTGCAGTCCGGTGATAAAATGCTGCTCGTAAAAAAGGTGTCTCTGGACGCAGCAAGTGTTAAGGATATTGTCTTTCAACTGAAGAAAGAAATGGACAACGCTTTGGTTGTCGTAATTTCGGATGCCGATTCAAAACCTTTGATTACGGTAGGAGTTTCTGCTGATTTGGAAAACACCTACAATGCCGGCAGTATTGTGAAGGAGTTGGCAAAAGAAATTCAGGGCGGCGGTGGCGGCAATGCCGGTTTTGCAACTGCGGGTGGTAAAAATCCCGCAGGTATTGAAAATGCATATCAAAAAGCGCTGGCGCTGTAGTTCGCAGGTCTTTAACAAAAACAAAAAATCCCGAAAAAAATTAATTTTCGGGATTTGCTTTATATAAGTGTAATACTACGCTTTATTTCCTCCGCCTCTGGCAACCATTGCAATGATGATGATCAGTACAAGTGCTCCGATTACCCAAACCAGAGGATTGCTCATCCAGTCAGCGCCCATGTTATCGCCTTTGTTTACATCGAGGTCTACTTTTAAATCAGGTGCTTTCTCCTGCGCTTTTACAAGAACCACAGCGAAATTTGCCATTGCTGCCAGGGCAAACATTTGAATCTTTGAGAGTAAATTAATGCGTGTCATAATTTTATTTTTTAATAGTTATAATTCAGAGGAACCTAAAATCATACCAAAAAAAACAGCACGCCGGAAAAATGCGGTTCAAAGAATGAGTTCCATCAGATAGTCATCCATCACAAAACCGGATCCAATATCGAAAATACCTTCTGCATAAACGCTGAATCCCTGTGCTTTGTAAAAATGTTGCGCGGGATTGTTCTTGTTTACATTCAGTATGATCCTTCTGTCGTTTACGTCACTGGCCTGGTTCTTCAAAAATTCCAGCGCATTTTTTCCAATGCCTTTGCCTTTTGCTTGAGCGAGTAGATAAATTCGGTGAAGTTTGGTGGTAACTCTTTCATAATGGAATTCAAAACCGATAAAGCCCAAAGCAGAGTTGTGGTCTTTAATTAAAAAATAGCGGTAGTTCGTATTCTGAAGATCATTTAAAAGGGCAGAAGGTGAATACATATTTTCGAGCATGTACGCGATCTGTTGTGGCGAAAGTATCTCCGCATAGGCGCTTTGCCAGGATCGTTCGGCAAGATCCCGCAAAGTTTCAATGTCATTTTCTGAGGCCTGGTGAAAAGAAATCATACTAAAAAACCGTTAACTCAGTTCAAATAAAGTGATTTCCGGTTCTATTCCTACACGACCCGGATAACCGATTACGCCGAAACCACGGTTTACGTACAGCAATTTCCCTTCGCTTTCGTAGAGGTCTGCCCATTTTTTATACCTGTACTGTACCGGCGACCAGCGCACATTCTTCAGATCAAGACCGAACTGCATGCCGTGTGTATGTCCCGAAAGTGTAAGCTGAACATTCGACGGATGTTTCTTTACGATCGCATCAAAATGGGTTGGATCGTGACTCAGCAGGATTTTAGCGGCTTGCGGCGGTACGCCTGCAGAGGCCTTGTTCAGATCGCCGAACTGCGGAAATGGTTTTTCGCCCCAGTTTTCAACACCGAGAATATAAAGTTTCTGGCTGTTTTTTTCAATGAAAGTATGCTCATTGCGAAGCATCTTAAATCCTGCCTGCTGTTGCAGCGCCGTAAGTTTGGGAATATTCTGCGCTTTTTCTTCGGGGGAATTCCATTCTGCGTAATCACCATAATCATGATTTCCCAGAATCGAAAATTTACCGTCTTTTGCTTTAATGGTCGAGAACATCGGAACAAAAGGTCTGAATTCCTCAGCGAAGTTATTGACCATGTCACCGGTGAAAACCACCAGATCAGCGTTCTGCGCATTGATAAGGTCGACTGCGTGCTGAAGTTTTTCGGGATGCAGAAAACTCCCGCTGTGCACATCGGAGATCTGCAGCACTTTATACCCTTTAAATGCCGACGGAAGACCTGCCAGCTTCAGTTTTACTTTTCTTACGCGGTGGCGGTATTTACCCAAAACAATTCCATCCAGGATCAACCCCGAGAAAATTGCGGCCAGCCCCAGACCGGCGATACTTAGAAATTTCCGCCGCCCCGGATATACGGTTTCTGCATGTGAGGCAGAATGGATCGCATAAGTAAAAACGCGGCCTAAATCATCAAGAAGCATAAAAAATGCGATGAAGAGTTTTGGCAGTATAAACATTAAAAAAATCGAAACAGCGATCTGCATGCGTTGTGGCCGTGGATCCGAGCGGCTGATATTTAACAGTTCGAAAACGAAAAACCCGTAGATCAACGCAGTAAAAATCCAGTAACCTGCCCGTATCCATGAATTGGCAGTCACAGTTTTTATAGCTCCGAAGACATAAAATTCCAGAAGGAATAGAATTCCTGTCGCGATGAGAAAATTTTTTAACATATATTATCTTCAACAAAAAAGCACAAAAATCAAATTTGTGCTTCTTCTTTATTTTTTATTAATGATTAAGGAAATCTGTAGACAAGCGCGTTAATATTCATTCCGGCACCTACAGAAGCAAAAAGTATGTTTGACTTCTCTTTGAATTGCTGGCCTTCCATTTTTCCTTTAATGATCAAGTCAAACATAGTGGGAATCGTGGCTACCGAAGAATTGCCATACTGCTGAATCGTCATTGGTGCAATATCGTGATCATAACCGGTTTTACCGTACAGTTTATGCAGTCGGCTGATCATGGCATAATCCATTTTGGCGTTGGCCTGATGGATGAGGATCTTATCGATATCATCTAATGTTAATCCTGCTTTATCAATGGTTTCCTTGATGGCATCGGGCACATATTTCAGCGCATATTCATAGATCTTACGGCCGTGCATGCGGATATACATGGCGTTTCGGTCTTCATCTTTTTTTAATGATGGGGCGTGCTCCAGATAGTTAAGTTCGGCACTGTTGTCGCACACTGTGTTGTCTGCTATAATTCCTACGTTTTCCTCATCGGTTGCCTTTACCACTACAGCGCCGGCGCCATCAGCAAAGATCATTTTATTTCTGTCGTAAGGATCTGTAACCCGACTCAGTGTTTCGGAACCCACGACAAGAATTGTGGTTGCTTTTTGCGCTTTAATTAAAGTATCGGCCAGAATCATGGCTTCAACCCAGCCTGGACATCCGAAGATCATGTCGTAATTGATACACTTTCTGTTGGTGATGCCAAGTTTGTTTTTAAGTCTCGCAGACATGGAAGGCATAAAATTCGAATGGCCGTTCTTTCCTACCTCACCAAAATTGCTGGCGTAAATGATGTAATCCAACGATTCAGGGTCTATGTTGGCATCAGAAATCGCCTCTTTTGCCGCACGGTATCCAAGATCAGAATTCAATTCGTCATCTTCAAGGTATCTGCGGTTTTCAATTTCGGTAATATCTACGAATTTTTGAATGACTTCTTCATTAGGTTTGGTAATCTTGTCGCCTTCATCTGTATAAAAAACAGAATTCATGAAATGGTCTTTGCCGATAACCTGTGTAGGAATGTAACTTCCGGAACCTATTATGATTGTGTTGGGCATATTTTATTGCAAAATTTAGCGCAAAGTTAACAATTATATTGTATCGGGATAAAACAAAATTATTATTAAATTTGCAAAAGTTTTTTTATAAATTTATGAAGTTAAGCGCGTCCACAAAAGGGCTGATTATTTCGGTTTTAACAGTTATACTGGCCTTTGGAATTTACTTTCTGTTTCTGGCGAAGAAGAATTATTACCTTGTCGATAATCCGACAGAAAATACATTCTACTTTAAAATTAACAACGGCGCCGAGAACATCATAGCGTCCGGACAACAGGTAAAAGTAGATCTCAACAAAGGAAAAAACCAGATAAAAGTTTTCGACGCGCAGAAAAAACCGCTTTATGATTCTGGCTTTGTGGTAAATAAAGACCGAGGTTTACTCAATATTGCACACCAGGATTATTATATTAATGAACAGTTTTACGGCTATAATCTCAACAAGGATTCTTTACTCGCCGCAAGAAAAGCCACAGTGATCGATCAGAAGAATTATCTGAATGCACCCGAGCATTTCTATAAATTATATACAGATGATTTTTACTTTAATGTGGACGAAGATTACGACAAAGTAATAAAAAATGTACAGGCGGTTGAATCGCGCAAAAAGATTTTCCGAAAACAGGATTTCTTAAATTATTATAAGGACTATTACAAATTTTAAAAATCACCACTTGAAACAGGTAACCCCATACAATACAGAGGCCGGCAAAAAGCGCGAAGTCGAAGAAATGTTCGATAATATTGCGCCAAAGTACGATCTGTTGAACCACGTCCTTTCTTTGAAGATTGATGTTCTCTGGCGGAACACGCTGGTGAAATGGATGAATAAAGACCAGCCGCAAATCGTGTTGGATGTGGCCACCGGAACCGGTGATCTCGCTGTTGCCGTGCAGAAAGGAACTGGCGCGAAGGTTGTGGGTCTCGACCTGTCACAACTCATGCTTAATGTAGGAATTGAGAAAATTGCGAGACTTAAACTGAACGATAAAATATCCATGCAGAAAGGTGATGCCGAAGATTTGCCTTTCGAAAACAATAAATTTGATGCTGTTTGCGTTGCATTTGGAGTTAGAAATTTTGAGAACCTGGAAAAAGGTCTGGCGGAATTAAGACGTGTGGTGAAAGAAAATAAAAGCGTTTTTATACTTGAATTTTCTAAGGTCGAAGGAATTCTGAGTCCTTTTTATATGTTTTATTTTAAGAATATCCTGCCGCGAATCGGCAGACTGATCTCCAAAGACAGCAGGGCATATACCTATCTTCCGGATTCAGTAAATGCTTTTCCTTTTGGCGAAAAAATGAAAAACATTCTTTTGGCAACAGGTTTCAAAAACGTGGAATACAAAAAATTAAGTTTCGGAATCGCAACCATTTATAAGGCAACAAAGTAATATGCGGAACACATTATTGAAGACGAATATCCTGACTGCAGTTTGTATTGCCGGCCTCGCCAGTGCACAGCTGTTCCGAACCAAAGACCGTATGGATAATCTGGAGGGTTTCGATAACCAGAAATTCAGTTACGGATTTTACCTTGCCGGAAACAACTTTGATTACAAACTTGTGCTGGATCCCAAATATGGAATGGACCGGCAGAAAAGCCTTGTTCAGACCAAATCTTCATACAGTTTCGGTGCAGGTTTAATTGGAAAGTTTCGGTTGAATGATAATTTTGATCTCCGCTTCGAGCCAGGTCTGCAGTTCGTGGAACGCGAAATAATGTTCGATACGCAAAGTAACGACAAGTACGCTGCCGGTACGACACAATATCCGGCTTTTACGCCCAGAGAACTGACCGATGCAGATAAAGTTCGAAATGTAAAATCAACTTATGTGGACCTGCCATTTCTGATCGAAATTCATGGTGACAGATGGTATAATTCCCGGCCCTATGCCGCTGCGGGTGTGAACTGGCTGCTGAATCTGCAGTCCAACAGCACTGCCGCCGATGACAATTCCCAAGGCCTGTTTCGCACCACATCGAGCAATTTCGCATGGTCTGCAGAAATAGGAATACAGTTTTACTTCAGCCGATTTAAACTTACGCCCGGTTTCCGCGGTACTTTTATGATGAATAATGAAATGGTAGCTGACAATCCGGATACACCGCCATACTGGTCTGCTGCAATTTCGGGTGCAAAAACTCGCGCACTTATGTTTGTTTTAAAGTTCGAGTAAATCACTGTTTTTTTCCTTTTTAAACTCTCCGGCGTGAATTGTGCTGGTGATTTGCGTCCTGTTTCCAAAATTACTTTTTCAATAGTCCCAAATTCAAATTTAAATTTTATATTTTTGCTACTTAGTTAGAATTAATTAAGCCTGAAAATGCTCACAGATTTAGAAAATAATTTTTTGGTTTTAGAAAAAAAGATATTGGTCATTCGGAAAAATTATCAGAATCTTACCGAAAAATATCTGGAACTGGCAAAGGAGCACGAAGAAATGAAGCAGCGGTATGATGAGGAGAAAAAGAAAAATCAGGTTTTAGCAGAAGAACAGAAAAATATAAAACTTTATTCCGCAATATCCGGTAATCCCGCGCATAACCGCCTGATGAAAAACCACATCAACAGGTTGATAAAAGAAGTGGATCACTGTATTGCAGAACTTCAAAACACCGGTTTGTAATGGAAGTAAGAAGAATTACCATCAACATTGCCGGCAGAAATTACCCACTGAATGTGCCTTCCGCAGAGGAAGAAACACTCCGCAAAGTCGGTAAAACCATTGAAGCGATGATTAAAGATTTTGAACAAAATTTTGATGTTAGAGATAAACAGGATGCTTTGGCCATGTGTGCCCTGAAACTGGGAACCAATGCCGAAGTAGCGCAGATCACTAACGAAAAAAATATTAATGCCTCCTGCGAGCGGTTGAAACAGCTCAACAGCCTGCTGGAAGAAATGGAAAAGTAGATTTTTCTTTTCCGAAAATAACTGCCTACAATGGTTCTAACACATTACAGGTAAACTCAACGCTAAACAATAACCGGACGAATGTTCACTTAATGGCGTGCCGACTTGCTCGGATTACAGAAAGTGAAAATCAGTTCAAATCGTGTTGATTAGGAGTTTACTCTATATCAGTGAACTGTTGTGGGCTTTTTTTTTGACTGAAGTTCCTTCATAAACTTATCATTAACCTGATAGATTTAAATATCGAAGCAGGACTTTAAAAATAGTGAATAACCTAATAAAATAAAATTATGAACATTAAAAATAGAAATATATGACAACAACAATGATAGCTGTTTTAGTCGGCATTGTTTGTCTTTTGATCGGTGCAGTCGCGGGAATGGTATTTTCCAAAAGCTCGCTGAATACAAAAGCCAAATTCATTATCGACGATGCCAAGAAAAATGCGGATAACCTTTTGGAAAAAGCAAAAGACCAGGCAGAATCCATCAGAAAAGAGAAGCATCTGCAGGCCAAGGAAAAATTTATGGAACTGAAATCCCAGCACGATGCTGATATTCAGTTGCGCGAGAAAAAAATGCTGGATGCTGAAAAAAGGGTAAAAGATAAAGAGCAGAAGCTAAATGATGATCTGAGCAGAACAGGAAAACTTGAGAAAGATCTTGACCGCCAGATCGCTGATTACAGCAAGAAAAATGAAATCATAGAGCGCAAACAGCAGGAATTGAATGCTGTAGTGGCGCAGAAAGTGGAGATCCTTGAAAAAATCTCCGGCTATTCTGCCGAAGATGCCAAACATGAACTTGTAGAAGCGCTGAAAGCAGAGGCCAAAACCCGCGCCCAGGCTCACGTACAAAGCATTATGGAGGAAGCGCACCTCAATGCGAAGCAGGAAGCTAAGAAAATTGTCATCCAGACCATTCAGCGGATTGGAACTGAACAGGCAATCGAAAATTCAGTTTCTGTATTTAATATTGAATCCGATGAGGTAAAGGGACGTATTATTGGCCGCGAAGGTCGGAATATCCGTGCATTAGAAGCAGCTACAGGCGTAGAGATCATCGTAGATGATACACCGGAAGCGATCCTTCTTTCCTGTTTCGATCCGGTCCGACGGGAAATTGCAAGACTTTCACTTCACCGTTTGGTGACCGACGGCAGAATTCACCCTGCAAGAATTGAGGAAGTTGTCGACAAAACCAAACGCCAGATTGAAGAGGAAATCATAGAAGTCGGAAAAAGAACGGTGATCGACCTTGGAGTTCACGGGCTTCACCCTGAATTGGTAAAGATCGTGGGACGCATGAAATTCCGTTCCTCTTATGGGCAAAACCTTTTGCAGCACTCCCGGGAAGTAGCGAATATCGCCGCGACGATGGCAGCAGAACTCGGGCTGAATGTGAAACTGGCCAAAAGAGCAGGCTTACTCCACGATATAGGAAAAGTTCCGGAACAGGAATCTGAATTGCCACACGCATTACTCGGTATGCAGTGGGCAGAAAAATACGGTGAGAATCCCGAGGTAGTTAACGCCATTGGTGCGCACCATGACGAAGTGGAAATGATCTCTTTATTGTCGCCAATCATTCAGGTAGCTGATGCGATCTCCGGCGCGAGA
The DNA here is from genome assembly GCF_000422265.1 of Kaistella palustris DSM 21579. Classification (GTDB taxonomy): domain Bacteria; phylum Bacteroidota; class Bacteroidia; order Flavobacteriales; family Weeksellaceae; genus Kaistella; species Kaistella palustris. The sequence continues at coordinate 276,000 of NZ_KE383812.1, read as the reverse complement.
CCGGGGGCAAGACGTCAGGTGTTGGAGTCTTATATCCAGAGACTGAAAGATCTGGAAGCCGCAGCGCTAAGTTTCGACGGTGTTTCCAGTGCCTACGCGATCCAGGCAGGGCGCGAACTCCGTGTGATGGTTGAGAGCGGACGCATCAATGATGATCAGTCGTCTCAGCTTTCGTATGACATTTCAGAAAAAATCCAGAACGAATTAACTTATCCTGGTCAGGTTCGCGTTACCGTGATCCGCGAAACGAGAGCGGTGAATATCGCGAGATAAATACTCCAAACAACTATTTAAGAAAACTCCTTTCAGTGCTGAAAGGAGTTTCTGTTTTTATGGACTTTAAAATTTTGGGGTTTTACGAAAAAGTTTAGCCCTACATAAACGGTTTCATCTCTTCCTCGATCTGTTTCCGCAGGTCCATCAACTTCACGGCGTATTTTTCCATCTGATTTTCCTGCTCGTTTTCAGGACTGAATTTTGGAACTTCTACGGAATTCCCATCGTCGTCTACCGCGACAAAAACAATGATGCAGTGCGTTTTCTTTTCAAAATCCTTCCTTTTGATATTGCGGGAAAATACATTGATCGCAATGTGCATGCTCGTTTTTCCGGTGTAGATGACTTCGGCTTCCACTTTTACGATATGCCCGATCTTGATGGGCGAATAAAACCTGATTCCCCCTACATAAACAGTCACGCAATAGCTCGAGCTCCAGGAACTTGCGCATGCATAACCGGCCTGGTCGATCCACTTCATTACGCTGCCGCCATGTACATTGCCGCCGTAATTTACGTCGCTGGGTTCGGATATAAACTGGAAAACCGTTTTCTGCTGCATTGATTTTTATTTTTTTAAAGGTAAATATTAATTTCCAAAATCCTGAATTTATAGGTAAATTTGAAATATGCAAAAGGTATTTTATTTAAAAACGTGTAACACCTGTATGAAGATCCTGAAAAGGTTTGATCTTAAAGACTGGGAATTTCGCGAACTTAAAAGCGCACCTTTAACTGAAAAGGAACTCGCGGAGATGTATGCACACACCAAATCCTATGAAGCACTTTTCAGCCGAAGATCCACGCAGCTCAAAGCCCGCAGTATTGATGTGAACAACTTAACAGAATTGGATTATAAAAAACTCCTTTTGACTCACTATTCTTTTCTGAAAAGACCGGTTTTTCTGACAGATGAACTCATCTTTGTTGGTAATGACAAACAAACGGTCGGAAATCTGGAACAATTTATAAATGCTTAAAGTTTTTTTCTTATTTCTAATGTCGGTCGGTTTATCTGCGCAGACCGTTTATAAAACACCTTCGGGCGCGAAGTATCATTTGAGCAGCTGCAGAATGGTGAAAAATGTTTCCTCCGCTTTAGCCTTTGACAAGGCAGTTCAAAACGGTTTGCAGCCCTGTAAAATCTGCCGGCCACCTTACCGTTCAGGTCCTGGCACTACGCCACCGAAGAAAACGCCAGGCGTAGGACAAACAGAACAATGCCGCGGAATAACAAAGAAAGGCTTACGTTGCAAAAGGAATACCCAGATCGGCAATAGATTCTGCTTTCAGCACGTTCCAAAATAGTTTCTGTCAAAATTTCAGTTTCCCACAGAATTCAACCGTGAATTCCTGACATAAATTCCAGAACCTTAGTTGTTTATGAAATCCTGTCAGTATATTCCGCATGGTATCTTTTTGGTGAAGTCTTTTACAAATCAACTAATGTTTAACCTTAAAAATTAAATGCTATGACTGGTTTAATGAGAAGAAATAATTTTTTTGATGATTTCTTTACCAAAGAATTATTCGACTTCAACAACTCCGGTTTTTCAAATACCGGAATTACCGCACCCTCAGTAAATGTAAAAGATACGGAACGTGCTTTCGAAATTCAGGTCGCTGCACCGGGAATGAAAAAAGATGACTTTAATGTAAATCTTGAAAGAGATATCCTCACCATTTCCAGCGAAAAACAAGCTGAAAATGAAGAGAAAGATGACAACGGCACCTTTTCCCGCCGTGAGTTCAACTACAGCTCTTTCCAACGCTCATTTACATTGCCCGATGTGGTTGAACATGAAAATATAGAAGCAACATACGAAGACGGGATCCTGAAGATTACCGTTCCGAAGAAAGAAACGCAGACCCAGATGCAGAAGAGAATTGAAGTGAAGTAAACTTCAAGATTCCAATTATTACCTAAAACGGCGGCAGAAATTTTCTGACGCCGTTTGTTTTCTATGGGGTGCGCTTATTTGCTTTTTCTGCTTTCCAGTAAATTGTACACGCTGATACTTACGATTGCACCGAGAAGATAATAACCCGTGGTCATCCATTTTTTCTGGTCGGTGTTGGTTGCTTCATTCTTGCCCAACAACTGATCGGCCAGACCTAAGGTTCCGGCCGCGCCCAAAAGTCCCGTTCCCAGTGTTTTTCCAATGATCTGCGTGGTATTGGTAGATGTGGCGAGTGTGGAGAACAGCAACGCATTCGAAAGGATATTTCCCGTCATCGCCGCGGCAAAGACTTCTTCTTCATCGGTTTTTGGTGCGTCGAGTTTCTCAAGTGTTGCTTCAACTGCTTTTTCACCCACCTGATCCAGATTGGGAGCGCCATCCAGACACTTTTTAAATAGCTGATGAACGCCGGTCAGCGCCAGGGAGCCGGCTAAACCTGCAATGCTTCTGTTAATATAAGACATAATTTATTTTTTTTGTTGATGAAAAGGCGTGCGAAAATAATGCCACATAAAAAAAGCAGGCACTTGTTCTGCCTGCTTCTCGCTGGATTTCTTATTTATACAAATGGAGTTTTCACCACTTTCGCAGGAATATTCTTATTCCTGATCTGAATGAAAATTTCGGAGTCTGGCTTGATGTGCGACTTTGCAACGTACGCCAAACCAATCCCTATCTTTTTCATCGGACTCATGGTGCCGGAAGTAACTTTTCCAATCTCCTGACCCTCTGCATCAAATATCAGATAATCGTGCCGTGGAATTGCTTTTTCCTGCATTTCGAAGCCGACCAGCTTTCTGGTTATTCCTTCTTCTTTTTGGTTCGCGAGAAATTCCTTATCCACAAAATCTTTATCAAATTTGGTGATCCATCCTAAACCGGCTTCGAGTGGTGAGGTGGTGTCGTCGATATCATTGCCGTAGAGGCAGAAGCCTTTTTCCAGTCGCAGGGTATCGCGCGCGGCCAGACCGCAGGGCATGATGCCGAATTCTTCGCCGGCTTGGGTAAGTGCTTCCCAGATCTTTACGGCGCTTATATTTTTGAAGTAAATCTCGAAACCACCGCTCCCGGTGTAACCTGTATTTGAAATAATAACATCTTCCACACCCGCGACCGTTCCCACGGTGAAATGATAGTAGGGCAGAGCGGAAAGATCAGTATCTGTAAGTTTCTGCAAAGTTTCCGTAGCTTTCGGACCCTGAATTGCAATCAGCGACATGTCGTCCGAGACATTGGTGAGTTTCGCACCGAATTTTTCGTTGTATTTTGAAATATGGTTCCAGTCTTTTTCGATATTGCTGGCATTGACCACTACAAAATATTTTTCATCAGACATTTTATACACGATAAGATCATCTACGATTCCGCCGTTACCGTTGGGCAGACAGGTGTACTGCGCTTTACCGTCCTCCAGCGTGTTTACATTATTGGTGCCTACAAACTGCAGCAGATCTTTTGCCGCCGGGCCTTCCACAAAAAACTGTCCCATGTGCGACACATCAAAAATGCCCACTTTTTCGCGCACTGCAAAATGCTCTTCGGTGACGCCGGAATATTGCACAGGCATATCGAAACCTGCAAAAGGCACCATTTTGGCACCCAGAGAAACGTGTTTTTCGTACAAAGCCGTCTTGTTCATTTTATATCTTTTAATTAATTATTGCGTTTTTTCAGGAGCACCGGGATTTGTGCTGTATCGAAGTGTGTACCCGCTTTCCACTGTATACCGCTTGGGCGGTATGCCGTTGCAATCGGGGCTAGGACCACAATCCCTGTTTTCCCGAAGGTTTTTTCCGGTCTATTAAATCTATTTATAAGTGTTGTTTGTATTCCTTTAAAATGATCTTGAACCACTCGGTGAAATTTCCGGGATTTTGCGTCATTTCGTTTTCGAGGTCCTGCATGGTGATGAACCGGACTTCAGAAACCTCTTCAGGATTCAGCTGAACTTCTCCGTTAAAATCGCCGGTAAATACATGGTCTAGTTCATGTTCCCAAAGATTCTGGCCCACATCTGCCTTGTACAGGAAATGGAATTTTGGACTCAGTTCTGCTTCAATGCCAAGTTCCTCCTTCATGCGGCGTTTGGCGCCTTCCAGATAAGTTTCGTGTGCTCGTGGGTGAGAGCAGACCGCGTTGGTCCATTGGTTGGGTGAGTGGTATTTGGTGGCCGAGCGTTTCTGCAGAAGCATTTCCCCTTTGTCATTAAATAAAAACACCGAAAAAGCGCGGTGCAGAATCCCATTTTCATGTGCCTGCATTTTGTCCATCAGACCCAGAACTTCATCCTTTTCGGAGACTAAAACTACCTGTTCTTCCATAGTACACAAAATTAAGTTTAAATAGTCATGTACTCAAATTTTTATGAAAACTTTGGCAAGGTGGCGGATTTTGAAGCATGTTTCAAAAGGAAAAAACAAAAAGAATCCTGCTGAAATTTTTATAAGAACCGTAAATTTAATTTTTATATAATTGCTGCAAGAGGGATTGCAGCGGAAATCCCGGAGCCCTTGCCCGCAGGGCAAGGGCGAGGAATTGCAGCGGAAAGCCCGGCCCGCGCCCGGGAAACAGCGCAGGCGCGGGCTTGCCCAAAAATAAGATGCTGGTTATAAATAATTTACAGCGGATAGGTGAAATATCGTACTTTTGCCTCTTAAAATTTTTGGGATGGAGTTAGAATATAAGGACCACATGAGTCCGCTGCTGAAAGGCGATATAAAGAATTACCTCATTGATATCGACGGCACCATTACCGACGATGTTCCCAACGAGGAACCTGAAAGAATGATCGACTGTAAGCCTTATCCGGATGCGCTGGAAACCATTAACCGCTGGTACGACCAAGGTCACATTATCTGCTTTTTTACCTCACGAACCGAAAATTTAAAACAGATCACCATCGACTGGCTCGATAAGCACGGTTTTAAATACCACAGTGTTTTATGCGGCAAACCGCGTGGCGGCAACTACCACTGGATCGATAACCACCTTGTAAAAGCCACAAGATATAAAGGGAAATTTACAGATATGGTCGAGAAACAGGTAACCATAGAAGTTTTTAAAGACTAAAAAGATGAATGTACTTGCAAATGACGGTTTAGATCAGTCCGGAATAGAGGCGCTTACCGCCAAGGGTTTCAACGTGATTACCCAAAAGGTCCCTCAGGATTTTCTGATCGGCTACATCAACGAATATAAAATAAAAACACTGCTCGTGAGAAGCACTACCGAAGTGCGCAAAGAGCTCATTGACGCGTGCCCGTCGCTCCAGATCATCGGCCGTGGCGGAGTGGGCATGGATAATATTGACGTGGATTATGCACGCTCCAAAAATATCCATGTAATCAATACGCCCGCGGCATCATCGGAATCGGTGGCCGAACTGGTGTTTGCGCATTTGTTTTCGGGCGCCAGATTTTTGCAGGATTCAAACAGAAAAATGCCGGCTGTTGGCGACAGCCAGTTTGCGCAGTTAAAAAAATCTTATTCCAACGGGATCGAACTTCGTGGCAAAACCATTGGTATCATCGGTATGGGGCGCATTGGGCAGGAAGTGGCGCGCATTGCGCTGGGACTGGGTATGCGTGTGATCGCTGCAGACAGCAATGTGGGCCGTGCGAGCATCAAAGTGAAATTCTATAACAATCAGTTCATCAACGTAGATATTGAAACGGAGCCGCTGGAAGGTGTTCTGAAACATGCCGATTTCATCACGCTTCACGTTCCTGCACAAAAGAATGGTGCTGTAATCGGAGAAAAAGAATTTGCCCTGATGAAAAACGGGGTAGCGGTCATCAACTGCTCGCGCGGCGGTGTGATCAATGAGGAGGCTTTACTTTCTGCGCTCAGTTCGGGGAAGGTTGCTTTTGCCGGTCTGGATGTTTTTAGTCACGAGCCAACGCCTTCAAAAGAAATTCTGAATCACCCGAAAATTTCGCTTTCTCCGCATACCGGCGCTTCGACGCTTGAAGCGCAGGACCGCATTGGCATTTCGCTTGCGGAACAGATCAGCAGTATTCTGCAGGTTCACTAAATACAATTTAATAATATAAAAAATGAACGCTTGTGGAGACGTTCATTTTTTTTGAGATCACACTTCGGCAAAAGCGGAATCTGCAGTTCGCAGTATACCAAAAACCTCACAGTTCCGTACCGTGATAGAACTAAAATAAGATCATCTAGTTTTTAATAAATCCCTGATCTCGGTCAGAAGTTCTTCTTCCTTTGTAGGACCGGCCGGGGCCGGAACTTCTGCGGGACCTGTAACTTTGTTTGCCGCTTTGACGATGATAAACAACACGATTGCAATACAGAGGAAGCTGATCACCGCAGAGAGGAAATTGCCGTAAGTGACTCCGTTCCAGGAAAGTTTCGCAATATTTTCGGCGCCGGCTGCTTTTAAGGCCGGATTCAGCAGCAGCGGTGTTATTACATCCTCAACCAGCGACGTTACGATTTTTCCAAAGGCCGCACCAATGATCACTGCGACAGCCAAATCCACCACGTTACCTTTGAACGCAAATGCTTTAAATTCCTTTACAAATCCCATTGTTTTATATTTTAATGTTTATGTAACAAATGTATATATTTTTTAGAACATTCATTTAAAAATCATATTTTCTGCACAATAAGTGTAATTGGGCTTTTATTATTCTTAAATTTAATGTTTAAATACACTTACGATGAAAGTTTTTACGGCAGCTCAAATCCGACAATGTGATGCGTCTACCATTCAGCACGAACCTGTTGGTGAGGTTGATTTAATGGAGCGCGCGGCTACAGCCTGTGCAGACTGGATCTCTGCGAGATTTACCGGAAATGAAAAATTCTGTATTTTTTGTGGTAACGGAAATAATGGTGGTGATGGTTTTGCACTCGCACGTATTCTTGCGGATAGATGCCGGAATGTAATTGTATTTGGAGATTTTGCTGCAGACTTATCGGATTCTGCCTCCCATCATCTTAAACGCTTAAAAGCGGTGGAAGGTGTAGCCTTTCTGGATATTAAGGAAGCGGAGACTTTCCAGTTTAGTGAAACGTCTGTAATTATTGATGCATTGTTAGGTACAGGCCTGAACCGCAAGATTGAAGGTTGGTTGGCAACGGTGATCGAAAAGCTGAATGCGGCGCAGGTACCAAAAATTTCTGTTGATATCCCCTCCGGGTTGCTTGCCGATCAGCTCGTGTCCCATTCCGCGGTTATTTTTAAAGCCGATTATACGCTGACCTTTCAGTTCTGGAGGAGAAGTTTTCTGCATTTTGAAAGCGGAAAATTCTGCGGCGAAGTTCACCTGCTGGATATTGGACTAAGTGCCGAATTCATTAATAAAGAAAAAACGCCATATTTCACAATTGATGAAGACCTGATTCAGAAGATTTACAGGAAACGCGATGACTTTTCGCACAAGGGAACATTTGGCAAAACACTTATAGCCGCGGGAAGTTTCGGAAAAATGGGAGCCGCAGTTCTGGCTACAAAAGCCGCTCTGAAAACGGGGAGCGGTCTTACTGTAACGCTGGCGCCAACCTGTGGATATGAAATTCTGCAGATCTCCTGTCCCGAAGCGATGTTCGTATCGGGTGGTAAAACGGAACTCACAGAATTTTTTGTTGAAGAAAATGCTGCAGCTGGGATTGGACCGGGACTTGGTACATCAGAAAAAACTGTCGCCGCATTTTTATCTTTTTTAAAAACCTATGAAAAACCGCTGGTAATTGATGCCGATGCACTGAATATCATTGCTGAAAATCCGGAATATTTAAAAGCTGTTCCGAAGGATTCAATCATTACGCCGCATCCCAAAGAATTTCAACGGCTTTTTGGTGAGACTGCAAATTCTTTCGAGCGTTTAGAACTGGCGCGGCAAAAAGCCTGCGAACTTGCGATCTACATCGTTTTGAAAGATCACCATACGCAGGTCGTAACTCCCGAAATGAAGGTTTACTACAATACCACCGGAAATTCCGGAATGGCAAAAGGTGGCAGCGGCGATGCGCTGCTTGGCGTGATCACCTCTCTGCTTGCGCAGGATTATTCGCCCCGCGACGCCGCCCTGTTTGGTGTGTGGCTGCATGGCGCAGCGGGTGATCTCGCAGCAGAGAAGTTCTCAAAAGAAGCCATGCTGCCAGGTGATCTGATAAATGAACTCGGAAATGTTTTCAAATACCTTTCAAAAAAAATCCCTTTCAATAAATGAAAAGGATGAATTTATTATAAATTAAAGCTTATTCCGGTTTTGCATTTTCTTCTGCGGTAATCGGTCTGTTCCTAGCTGTGAACATGATTACAAAACCTGCAATCATAAACGGTATTGAAAGGACCTGACCTGTATTTAAACCGGCGAAGTGAATAAATTCATCACCCTGCGGTTCTTTTAAAAACTCCACAAAGAACCTTACTGCCCAAAGAATAATGAAGAACAGCCCAAAAAGCCAGCCCTGCTGATATTTCTTATTGGTGTAGCGGTAAAGGATCCACAACAGCACGAAAAGCAGAAAATAGCCTGCAGCCTCGAAGAGTTGCGTAGGGTAGCGCGGAACAATGCTGCCGTATTCGGAACTTTGCTGAGGAAATAAAACCGCGAAAGGGGAATTTTCAGGTGCCGGCTTACCGATGATTTCGGAGTTGAAAAAGTTGCCGATACGGACAAAAGCGCCGCCGAGAGCTACTACAATACCGATCCGGTCGTATACCCAGAAAGGATTTTTCTTAATGATTTTATAGGAATAATAAAGTGTGGTAAAAATCAGCGCAATGGTGGCCCCATGACTGGCCAGACCGGAGAAACCTGTAAATTTAAATTCGGGTTTCGTTTGGATCGGCAGGAAAACCGACCAGAAATCCTGCTGAAAAAGTTCGGGCTGATAAAAAATTACGTGGCCGAGTCTGGCTCCGAAAATGGTACCGATCAGCGTCCATGTAAAAAGCGGCTCCACATAATTGGTATTTACATTGTCAATCTTGTAGATCTTCGTCATGATGGCATAACCGAGACCAAAGGCCAGAATAAACATAAGGCTGTAATAGTGCAGTGTTACAGGTCCCAAATGAATCCCGGTGGATGGATCCCACGTCGTGTATAAAAAATTCAGCATAATTTTAATATCTAAAATTTATCGGTTTAATGTTTTAAGCAGCAAAATATCTTTATTATATTGCTTTCGGAGGCACGGGATCATCGCCGCTACCGCCCCACGGATGGCAGCGCCCAATTCTTTTCAGGCCCAGCCAGAAGCCTTTAAAAATGCCGTGAACCTGCAGTGCTTCCACCATATAACTGGAGCAGGTTGGCTCGTACCGGCAGCTGCTGGGTAAAATCGGCGATATAAACCACTGATAGATTTTGATGAGAACGACCAGTGGAAAAGTGATGATTTTGTTGAACATGGAGTTGCAAAAATAACCAAATAGTTTAAATTTGCTTTAAGTTTCTGTTTTATCTTACGCTTACAGAATTACCTCCTATCAAAAATCTGAATCTATTTTGAGCTCCAATACACCACTTGCTGAAAAACTACGTCCGAAAACGCTGGATGAGGTTCTGGGCCAGGAACACCTCACCGGAAAGAACGGAACTGTGCGGAAAATGCTCGAGAATGATGCACTCAATTCGCTCATCCTTTGGGGGCCGCCGGGAACGGGAAAAACCACGCTTGCAGAAATCATATCAGAAAAATCCGGGCGTAAATTCTTTAAACTTTCGGCCGTTTCGAGCGGTGTAAAAGATGTGCGTGAGGTTATAGAAGAAGCCAAAAAGCAAAACCTCTTTTCCGGGAAATCCCCGATTCTGTTTATTGATGAGATTCACCGGTTTAATAAATCACAGCAGGATTCACTGCTGCATGCGGTGGAAAAAGGCTGGATCGTACTAATTGGTGCTACTACGGAAAATCCTTCTTTCGAGGTTGTTTCAGCGTTGCTTTCCCGAAGTCAGGTGTACGTGTTAAAATCCCTGAGCTTCGAAAAACTGGAGGAGCTGGCGGAAATTTCATTAAACAAGTTCAATGAAGTTGAAGGAACTGCCTTTTCCATTAAAGACAAAGAAGCCTTTATACAGTACTCCGGTGGCGATGCGAGAAAACTCATTAATTCAGTGGAAAATGTACTGAACCACTTTAAGAGTTTAAAAAAGAAAACCATTACCAACAAAGATGTGCTCGAAGTCTTGCAGGAAACAATGGCGCTGTATGATAAAAACGGCGAACAGCACTACGACATTATTTCCGCCTTCATCAAATCCATGCGCGGCTCCGATCCAAATGGTGCCGTGTATTGGCTCGCACGAATGTTGGTGGGTGGCGAAGACATAAAATTTATTGCAAGGCGAATGGTAATTCTGGCCTCGGAGGATATCGGTCTCGCAAATCCAAACGCTCTGATCATGGCGAACAACTGTTTTCAGGCGGTTAATATGATCGGTAATCCCGAAGCGCGGATCATATTGAGTCAGACTGCGGTGTATCTTGCGGTATCACCGAAAAGCAATTCCACCTACACAGCAATTAACGAAGCGATGTCTTTTGTAAAGAAAACCGGGAACCTGCCTGTGCCTTTGCATCTGAGGAATGCGCCTACGAAACTGATGAAGGATCTGGATTACGGCAAAGATTACGGTTACGCGCATTCGCAAGCGGGAAATTTTGTAGACCAGGAATTTCTGCCCGAGGACATTAAAGGAACCACTTTTTATACGCCGGGAAAAAACAGCACAGAAAACAAAATTGCAGAAGAACTGCGCAAAAAGTGGAAAGATAAGTACAGATAGTAATCTTGTCAAACAGTATGAGAACCATTTTACAGCATTAAAACCATAACATCCGGCTGATTGTCAGGTGTTTTTTTTATCTTTAAATTAAATTTAAACTGATGAAAAAATTTTACTTTTCGGTTTTAGGCATTTTCTGTTTCGCTTTCACTTTCGCGCAAAATCATGCAGATCAAAATCTTATCAACAGAGAAGTTGGCGCTTACCGGAAAATGATCAATTTCAACATCAATCCGAATACGCTGAATTACGATCTGAAATACCAGCGACTGGAGGCAGATCTGGATCCGGCACAGCTATTTATTTCAGGTACAGTAACCTCGCATTTCCTGCCAAGTGAATCCTTCTCACAAATTTATTTCGACCTCACAAATTTGCTCACAGTTTCGCAGGTCACTTATCACGGTGCAGCGCTGACTTTTGAGCAGTTGCCGACAAAAGAACTGAAAATAAATTTTAATACAGCGTTGCCCGCCCATGTGCTTGATTCGCTTACAATAAAATATTCTGGTGTGCCGGACAGTTCAGCGGGAACTTCTTTCTACGCGGGCACGCACAACGGAAGTCCGGTTTTGTCCACACTCTCCGAACCTTACGGCGCACAAAACTGGTTTCCTACAAAACAGAGCATGAATGATAAGATTGACTCGTTTGATCTTAAAATTACGGCCCCGGCGCAATACAGTGTAGGCGCAAACGGAAAGCTCATGTCTGAAACTGTGCTGCCGGGAAATAAAAAGCTTACCTTTTGGCGTACACAATATCCTACTGCTGCATATCTTATTGCTTTCTCGCTTGGTGATTTCATTAAAACAAATGGCGAGATCGGCAACTCATCTTTTCCCTATCTCAATTACCTGTATCCCGACACGTCGTCCTCGCCTGCAGTGCAAAGTAATCTGGAGTGGACCAAAGAAGCAATGACTGTTTTTGAAACTTACTTTGGGCCATATCCTTTTTCTGCGGAAAAATACGGCCACATGGAATTTGCTGTGAATGGTGCGGCCATGGAGCATCAGACCATGTCGTCGATGAATTCATTCGCCAGATCGACAATTGCGCACGAACTTGCCCATCAGTGGTTTGGTGATAAAATTACCTGCGGCGCGTGGAATGATGCCTGGCTAAACGAAGGTTTTGCCACCTTCGCAGAGCAGCTCATCTTTGAAAAAAATCTGATGACTCACGGTGAATTTATGGCGCATCTGGCTGGTCAGATAAGCAATATTACGAGTTTGCCAAATGGTAGAATTTACGTAGCCGACAGTGATCTATCCAATGTCTCCACCGTATTTAATGGCCGGCTGACCTACGTGAAAGGGGGTTTTGTTCTTAGAATGATGAAATGGATTTTGGGCGACGCCGCATTTTATCAGATGTTAAAAGATTACACCGCAAATCCTGCATTTGCGTACCAATATGCAAAAACCGAAGATTTTAAAAATCAGATCCTGCAATCCACGGGAAAAGATTTTACGGAATTCTTTAATGACTGGATTTATGGCGAAGGTTATCCGGGTTATATTATAAAATGGAATCAAGCTGCAGGAAATCCCAATGTGCAATTTCTTGTTTCGCAAAGCCAGAGCGATCCTTCAGTAAATTTTTTCGAATTACCGCTGCCGGTAACTGTTACAGGCACAAACGGCGAAACAGCCGAACTTATTTTAGAAAATACTTCCAATAGTCAGGCATTTTCAAAAACGGTAAATTTTCCGGTGGCGGCAGTGGAATTCAATAAAGAATGTCAGATCATTGAAAAGAATTCGGTGGTGGTTTTTGATCCGGCACTGGCGGTGTTTTCAGGTCAGAAGGATGAAGTATTACTTTATCCCAATCCTGTTCACAACGCCTTTCTTCTAAAAGGAATTGCTGTGAATCAGGAATTTATAATTTACAGTGTCAGCGGCCAAATCATTAAAAAAGGAAAATATACAGCCGGAAATATGATCAGTGTGAAAGAGCTGCCGACCGGCGTATATTTCCTGAAAATCGCCGGGAAGAATCTCAAATTCAGAAAAGAATAGCTGATTTTCCTTGTAAGCTGAAAAAATCCCGTAATCGGATAGACTGCCGGTTTGTTCAGGAAACCGCTTTCGAGCTCTTCGGTGCAACGGTCCAGATATTCAGGAATTTCTGGCCTTTATTTTCTATCACCTCTGTTTTGATGATGGCTTCTTCCAGCACTTTGGTGTCGGTATTCAGCAGCAAAGTTCCGTTGATGTATACAGGATTTATTTCATCCAGACTGTTTTTCTTATTCAGATGTGCCAGTGAAACTGTGGGGTTTTCTTCTTTTTCCTTTAATGAAATCTCCACAATTCCGTCGCTTGCAAAATTTTTGAAACTTGTAAGATTTTCCGGTAAACTGTCGGATTTATAGATGCTTACGGACGAAATATCAGTAGGTTTCAGAAGTTTGGACTGCACCTCATTTGAAATGATCCCATTAATAATGTACAGCGGATACATGTCTCTTTTCAGGTTTAATGAAATGTCCTGTGCAAAAGAGAAAAGCGGGGAAAGTACCGTAAGCAGTAAAAGTTTTTTCATGTCGGTTAGTTTGCAGAAGAATATATAGAACGGCAGGTTCGGCGATAAAATTATATGAGGGCGAAATCTTTTGAACCTAAAAAAAGTTCGTGCAAAAAAGTGGACCGGTAAAATCGTGTACCATGGTTTTTAACCAAAAAAATCCACACCCAAAGCGTAGATTTTTCTGTAATGAAAAAATTAAATTGATATTATGCTTTTACTTCTGTGCTGATGCCTTCGGAGTTTCCTTTTCTGGAAAGTGTTGTTCGGGGCATCGCGTAGATTTGTGATTTTGCCCGCAGTTCCACTATTTTCTTTACATAATCCAGGTTTTTGGCTTCATCTAAAGTCATGTCCTGAAACTCGTAAATATGAACCACTTCATTTTGCCTGAAAGATTTTCTGATCGAATCCAGTTCGGCTTCACTGCGAACAGCCACGCTGGTAATCAGTTTATCGATTCGTGAATGGTCCGGTGTTTCCTGGGCGCCGAGCAGTTTTTTCCAGAAATTGCGTTTTTCACCGGTCATGATTTTCTTTTCGGTCTTATATATAATGTAATCCTCGTTCTGAATTCCGGATTTTTCTAAACTTTGAGAGAGTGCTGTGGCGTTTTCCTGACTTGGAAAAAGGCCGATAACTGTGTAATTTTTCATATTGCTTTTTGTTGTTAATTTCTATGCAAAGATATATTCAAATTATGATATTAAATCATATTTTTAATTTATTAACAAAAAATTGACAAAAATCATCTATTTTTTTATTAAATGAATATTCTGCTGAATTGATTTTTTCCTTCAGCAAAAAACCACTGTTTCCTTTCCCTGAAATAAACTTCTGCAGTTAAGAGATCATTAATAATTTAAATACATTTGCTCTTTCTTAATGAAGATTTTATGAATATTATACTTGCATCGACCTCGACGCTTTATGGCGGAAAATATCTGGAATATTTAACTGCTGAGATTGCAGAACTTTATAACGGTATTGGTGAAATCATCTTCGTCCCGTTTGCGCGGCCGGGCGGAGTTTCGCACGAAGATTATACACTTAGAGTTAAGGAGTTTTTTGCGCAGTTTGAAATCGGTGTTCGAGGTCTGCACGAATTTTCTGACAAAAAGAAAGCGCTTAATGAAGCACAAGGTTATTTTACAGGTGGCGGCAATACATTTCTCTTAGTAAAAACGCTGCACGAAGAAGGTCTGATGCGCGTGTTAAAAGAAAATGTAGAAAAAGGGAAGCCTTATCTGGGGACAAGTGCCGGCTCCAATATTGGTGGCATTAATATGAAAACTACCAACGATATGCCGATCGTTTACCCGCCGAGTTTTGAAACTATGGGCCTTGTTCCTTTTAATATAAATCCGCATTACCTCGATCCAAATCCGGAATTAAAACACAACGGCGAAACGCGGGAAACCCGTATCTTGGAATTTCTTACCCAAAATAACACCAGGGTTGTCGGTCTGAGGGAAGGAAACTGGATCCGAAAAATTGGCGAAAGAACCACGGTACAGGGCAGTGAACTTACGCGTATTTTTGAAAAAGACAAAGAACCTTACGAACTCGAAGCGGGAAGTTTGCTCTAAGTCCTCCAGTTTTTAACAAGCAGATCCATTAAAAAATCAGGGCATTTTATGATTTTATTTTTGGCAGAATCCAGAAAAAACAAGGTGGTTTTTGCTTCTGTGATTTTCTGTTTAGAACTGTTATAAATTTCATATTCAAACTCAATTTTCACGCCGGGCAGTTTTTTGATGTAGGTGTGGATTTGCAGAATTTGGTCATACAAAGCAGGCTTCAGATATTTAATGCTGTACTCCGAAACGGGCAGCCAAATTCCCTGGTTTTCAATCTCATCATACGGAATACCGAGACCGCGAAAAAGCTCCACACGGGCCACCTCAAAATATTCTGCGTAGTTGCCATAGTACACATATTTCATGGGATCTGTTTCGCCATAACGTACTCGTATTGAATGAGTTGTGTGTATCATTTTTAAGTTTTAAATTAATCATACAAATATATTTGTTAATAATCAATACTGCAATTATTTTTTTTTGAGGATTATAAACTCGATATTTGTCTACTCGCCACAATCCAAATCTGGAGGCCAAATTACTAAAGCAAATGAACGAAAATTTAACACTTATCTGGGAAAATTGTCTACTGTTTATGCGGGATAATCTAAACGCTGCAGAGGACAATACAGACCTGAAAAAATTAGAAAACTCCTTTGACTTACTTTTTGATAATGTGCGTCCTGTCTCGCTGGTTGATAACAACTTGACACTTTTGGTGCCGAGTGATTTTTATAAAGAATATATAGAGGACAATTATCTTTCTTTACTTTCATCTGCTTTAAAAAAGAATATCGGAAAAGGCGTGAAGCTTTGGTATTCTGTCATGGAAAATAAACCGAGCGGCCAGGAAGCGCCGATCACGGTGAACGTGAAAGGCAAGAGCATTCCTACGCCGAAAATGCAGGAAACTATGCCGCCTTCTTTCCCAACCAATCTGATCAATCCGTTCGTGATCCCGGGAATGAAGAAAGTAAATATCGATTCCAACCTGAAAGCTGATTTCTCTTTTGATAATTATGTGGAAGGCGAAAGCAACAAATTTGCATCTACAGTCGCGAAATCGATTGCAAAAAGACCGGGTGCAACAGCTTTCAACCCATTGTTCCTGTACGGCGGCTACGGTGTGGGAAAAACCCACTTGGGCCATGCTGTAGGATTGGAAGTGAAGAATTCTTATCCCGACAAAGTCGTTCTTTACCTTTCTTCCGAGAAATTCATACAGCAGTTTGTGTCTGCAGCAAAAGCGCATAAACAAACAGAATTTGCCCATTTCTATCAAATGGTAGATGTCCTTATTATTGATGACATTCAGTTTCTGTCCGGTAAAAAATCTACGCAGGACAGTTTCTTCCATATTTTCGATTACCTGCACCAGAACGGCAAACAGATCATATTGACGTCTGATAAAGCGCCGGTAGATATTCTGGATATTCAGGACCGTATTGTTTCCCGTTTTAAATGGGGACTGTCGGCAGAAATTAAATCACCGGATTTTGATACGCGTAGAAAAATCATAGTTGATAAACTAAGCCGCGACGGAATTGTACTTACTGAAGATATGCTCGATTTTCTTGCGTCGGAAGTTAAAACCAATGTGCGGGAACTGATCGGCGTCATCAATTCTGTGATCGCCTATTCTACGATCTACAAATCCGAATTAAGTCTGGAGCTTTTAAAGGAAACCATCAACAAGATCGCAGCAAACCAGAAAAAGGTCATCAACATTCCTTATATTCAGGATGTGGTTTGCGAATATTTCGGTATTCAGCGCGAGCAGCTTCTTTCAAAAACAAGGAAACGCGAAATTGCACTTCCAAGGCAGCTCGCTATGTATTTTGCCAAGGAACTTACCAACGCCACCTTTACAAAAATTGGCGAGGAAATGGGCGGCAAAGATCACTCAACCGTAATGTATGCGTGTGATACAATAAAAGATGTTTCTAAGATTGACAAGGAACTGAAGAAATATGTGAAAGAACTCGGCGAAAAAATAAGACAGTAGTTTTTGCGGAGATAAAAAAGTTAAAAAGGAAATTTTACGATTTCCTTTTTTTATTTTGTATGTTAAGGCTAAATAAGAAACTGATATGAAAATTTTAATGGTCTGCCTGGGGAATATTTGCAGAAGTCCGCTTGCAGAAGGAATTTTAAAATCCAAACTTCCCGCAAACTTTACTGTAGACTCCGCCGGAACAATCGATATGCACGCCGGAAAAGCGCCTGACCACCGTTCTGTAGAGACCGCCAAAAAATATAGTATTGATATTTCAAAACAGTCTTCGAGGCCTTTCACCGCGGCGGATTTCGATAATTACGATTATATTTACTGCATGGACCGGTCAAATCTTGCAGATGTGTTGTCTCTGGCCAAAACTGAAGAACAGCGCAAAAAGGTTTCATTAATGTTGGGCGACCGCGAAGTTCCAGATCCTTACTGGGGCGATATAAAAGATTTTGATGACGTATATCAGCTCCTCGACAAGGGTGCGGATCATATTGCTAATGAACTTACTTCGCAGTCCGCGAGTTGATTAATTTAAAAACCATTTAAAATGCTTTTCCTAATACCCGCTTACCTGTCGGAAAATTCACCACAAAGCTATTTTGCGCCGGCGATCAAAGAGTATATTCTGAAGACCGATTATTTCTTTGTGGAGAATGAAAAAACCGCGCGCAAAGTCATTAAATATTTTGCCCCCGAAAAATGCCAGCCAAATCTGAAACTGTTTATTCTTGACAAATATTCCAAAAGAGCGGATCTACAGGAAGCGCAGCTATTGATGAAGCAGGGGCAGGATTTTGGTCTACTCTCCGAAGCCGGTTTGCCCTGTATAGCCGATCCCGGAAATGTGATGGTAAAGTGGTGTCACGAAAATGATGTTCAGGTTATTCCTGTTAATGGACCATCATCGATCATTCTTGCGCTGATCGGCAGCGGTTTCAATGGACAGGAGTTTACTTTTCACGGTTATCTGCCCATCGACAGGAGCGAAAAGAAAGCACGGATCATGGATCTTGAAAAAGCGGTTCAAAAAACTGGGTATTCGCAGATATTTATGGAAACGCCTTACCGCAACAACCCGCTCTTCGAGGATCTGTGCAAATTTCTGTCACCGCAGACCCAGCTGTGTATAGCCGCCAATATCAATGATCCTGAAAATGAAATGATCAAAACGCGAAGCATAAAGGAGTGGCATAAAGATCCACCGCAGCTGCATAAGATTCCTGCAGTCTTCGTGCTTGGCAAATAACATTAACAACCCTTAACAGTGCTTTTGCATTATTGTTGATTTTAATGCCGGAAATAAATTATTATGTCAGAAAAAAAATTAGCAGGAATCTGGATGGATTCAGAAAATGCAACGGTTGTTAAAAATCACGATATAGAATGTGCCTATAAATTTTTCCTTTGCGATCCGGTAAAACGAGATGTGCAGCACGGGAATTCCAGCGAAAAAAACGCGAACAATGTGGAGCAGACCAATACTGCAAAATTCTTTAAGGACCTGGAACATTTACTCACCAATACCGAAGAACTCTATCTCACCGGTACGGGTACAATTCAGGAACAGTTTAAAAATCACCTGGCAGAAACGCCACAGTTCAAAAATTTAAAAGTTACCCTGGATACCGATCAGAAAATGAGTGACGAGCAATTTTTAGAAAAAGTAAAGACGCATTTTAAAGAGTAAATCTTAAAATTATAAAAGAAGCGACCCCAAACCGGATCGCTTCTTTTTATTTGCTGTAATGATAGCTAAAACCATCATTGGCATCTTCCGCCAGGAATAAATCACTTGCATCCACACTTTTCACCATTAGGTCGGGATAATCGCTGAAATTTATGAAAGTCCGCTCTACGTGATCCGTATTTGTGACCTGGCGAGTAATTTGGTAAGTACCTTCATTTACAGTCACGTTATTTTCCATTACTTTAAAATGATTATCGGCAGTGAAAGTCATTGTTCTGGTGATGCCCGTACTTTCGGGCGTGTCGTGTGTATTGGCGATCCCGCCATCAGTAGAGACCCAGTTCCACGTACCGACGAAGGGCTCATTGGCGAGCTGATCATCTTCGCGGGTGCTGCAGGAAACGAAAACCAAAAGTAGAATTAAAACTGCCCCAAGTGCTTGTGTAAACTTTTTCATGACTTATAATTTTAGATTAAACACTAAATTTTTTAAAACAACTGTATAGATGCTTCAATATCAATCAGTTTTTTATTTTAAAGATTAATGTGGCACTTTTTCAGGATAAAACTCAGCAACCAGGCGGGTCCCACCAACAGAAACTGCAAATCTTTCAGAAAACTCGGTTTCTTACCTTCTATTTTATGTCCGTAAAACTGGCCAATCCAGGCGATAATAAAAACACTGAGAAACAATATCCAGGATCTGTGCTGCATATGCACGTTCACTGAATACACAAAATATTCCAAAATTATCATGATCACCAACATAATGATGGCTAACCTCACCGAAAGTCGGAAATAGAAAACGGTTACTGCCGCTACTGCCACTAACGAAACAATGCTGACCGCACCAAAATTCCGGATGTACAAATGTGGCGAAGGAATCAGTGAAACAAATCCCAGCATTGCCCAGAAAATAAGGGGAACGCAAAGCCAGTGTATGGCTTTATTGGTTTTGTTGCGGTGGCTTTCGGCATATTCTGCAAATAAACTTTCAATCTTTCTCATGCTGTTTTTTTTATAAAAATATTCAAAAAATTCGGTTCTGGGAGATTGTATATTTTTGCACAAAGAATAATTATGATGAAAGACTTGATGGGACAGGCAATTTGGGATTTTTACCGCGGAGGAACTGCCGAAGATCTGCTTACTGAAACCTCGATCTCAGAAATTGACGAGTTGCCGGTGGCCTATTTTTTCCGAAGTTATAATGAGATGAACCAAATTGAGCAGAAAGCGCTGGCATTGGCGAACGGCAGTGTGCTGGACATTGGCGCGGGCGCAGGTTCACACAGTCTGTATCTTCAAAAGGAAAGAAAGCTGGATGTGCTGGCGTTAGATTTTTCGCGCAAATCAATTGAGGTTTGCCGACTGCGGGGTGTCAGAAACAGCGTGTGTGCGGATATCCTTCAGTTTTCAGCTGGAACTTTCGACACCATTCTACTCTTAATGAATGGAACGGGTATTTTTCAGAGTTTGAACAAGATCGATGTGTACCTTAAAAAATTATATTCGTTATTAAACAATTACGGCCAAGTATTAATCGACAGCACAGATATTCTCTATATGTACGATCGGGTAGATGACGGGGGTTTTATGGTTCCGGCTGATCACTATTATGGCGAAGTAGATTATTTTGTACACTATAAACTCGATACAGAAAACCCCATTAAATGGCTTTATCTGGACTTTGAAACTTTGAAGAAAGCCGCGGAAAACAATGGATTTAAAATCGAAAAAATACTGCAGCAAGATGACTCTTTCCTGGCAAGATTAACGAAAAAAGACCTGAATTAATTTCGGGTCTTTTTGTATTTATTGTTTTTGCTAAGTGAAACGTCCTCGCATCCTTAAAAGCAGTGCAAAAACCTTCGAATCAGAAAAGTTTTCACTGCGCCTTTGCGAAAAAAAAATACAGTAAAGAGAAAGCGATTATCCAATCTCAACACCGTTTTCAACAGTTTCAGTAGGAGTTACAAACACCAATTTTCCGTCGGCGTTGTTTGTTAAAAGTAGCATTCCCTGAGACTCGATCCCCCTGATTTTGCGTGGTGCGAGATTTAATAAAATCATCACCTGTTTCCCCACACATTCTTCAGGTGCGAAACTTTCAGCAACACCGGAAACTACCGTTCTCACGTCGACGCCCGTGTCTACAGAGAATTTTAAAAGTTTGTCTGCTTTCTCTACTTTTTCAGCAGTCAAGATAGTGGCAGTTCGTAAATCTATTTTGGTAAAATCGTCAAACTGAATTTCTTCTTTCATCGGGTTGGCTTTTGGATTTGTTTTTTTGTTGGATTCTTTGGTGTTCTCTAATTTCTGAATTTGAAATTCAATGGTTTCATCTTCAATTTTTGAGAATAATAATTCCGCCGGATTAATAAGATGGCCGGTTGGGATCAATATTTTTTGACTCTTAATTTCTTCCCAACTTAATTGCGGAACGCTAAACATTTTCTGTAATTTTTCCGCGCTGAAAGGTAAGAATGGCTCACAGATCTGTGCCAATCCCACTGCAATCTGTGCTGCGACAAATAATGAGCCTGCGGCTTTTTCCGGATTGTCTTTAATTGTTTTCCAGGGTTCTTCGATCTGAAGGTATTGGTTTCCAAAACGGGCCAGATTCATCATTGAAGTTAAAGCATTTCTGAATTCATAATGTTCCAGGAAATTTTCAATTTCTGTCGCTGCTTTGGTGATTTCATTTAATTCCTCAGCATTTTCATTACTGGCAGGAACAACTCCGTCGTAATATTTATGGATCAAAACGGCAACTCTGTTAATAAAGTTTCCGAAAATTCCCACCAATTCTGAATTGTTTTTGGTCTGGAAATCCTTCCACGTAAAATTGTTGTCTTTGGTTTCCGGCGCCGATGAAAGCAGCGTGTAGCGCAAAACATCCTGCTGGCCGGGAAACTCTTCAATATATTCGTGTGCCCAAACCGCCCAGTTCCGGGAGGTGGAAATTTTTTCATTTTCTAAATTCAGGAATTCAAAGGCCGGCACATTGGTCGGCATTACATAGTCGCCGTGGGCTTTCATCATTGCCGGAAAAATGATACAGTGAAATACGATATTATCTTTCCCGATGAAATGGATGAGTTCCGTCTCTTCATTTTGCCAGTAATCTTTCCAGTTTTTGCCGGTCTTTTCTGCCCATTCCTGGGTGAACGAAATATATCCGATAGGCGCATCAAACCAAACATAAAGCACTTTTCCTTCGGCATCAGGCAGGGGAACGGGAACGCCCCAGTTCAGGTCACGCGTCATGGCCCGTGATTTCAAACCTTCTGTCAGCCAGGATTTTACCTGACCGTATACATTTGGTTTCCAGTCGTTTTTATGACCTTCGATGATCCATTCATTCAAGAAATCTTCGTATTCGTTAAGCGGCAGATACCAGTTCTTGGTTTCCTTAAGAACAGGAACATTTCCGCTCAACATCGACTTTGGATTGATCAGTTCTGATGGCGAAAGGGTAGTGCCACATTTCTCGCACTGATCACCGTAAGCGTTTTCATTGCCGCAGTTTGGGCAGGTTCCCACGATATAGCGGTCTGCCAAAAATTCCCCGGCCTGCTCATCGAAATACTGCTCAGAGGTTTCTTCGGAGAATTTGCCTTTATTATAAAGTGTTGTAAAGAAATCCTGACTTACTTCGCGATGCTTTTCAGAAGTTGTCCGCGAATATTCATCAAAGGAAATCCCGAGGTCGGCAAACGATTTCCTGATAACCGCATGGTATTTATCAACAATATCCTGAGGAGTTACGTTTTCCTTTTTGGCGCGTATGGTAATTGGAATTCCGTGTTCATCGGAACCACAGATAAAGGCAACCTCGCTGCCGAGCCTGCGCTGAAACCTCGCATATACATCCGCCGGAATATAAACTCCCGCTAAATGACCGATATGAACAGGACCGTTGGCGTAGGGCAATGCAGCGGTTATTAATTTTTTTCCTGACCTCATTTTTCTTAATTTTTGCAAAGATAAGGGTTTCTGTTTTTTAATTCGGAGCAAATCCCAGGGACAGCGATCATAATTTGTTAAACGGTGGTTTAACTTCGGGATAAAATCAAATAAATAAGTGCGGCCAGCGTTATAAAATTTCTTAAACAGGGCGTTGTTTAGTTTAAAATTAACGTTCCTTATATGATTCAAGTCAGTAAAACTGAAGATTATTACCAATATTCGAAAAATGGGTGGAAAATTGTTTAAATTGCAACGCTTCTTTACGAGCAGTTGATATGTACTAAATATTAATCCTAAATTTTATTTTTGTGAGAAACTATACGACAGTTTTGAAAATTGCGCCCGCTTTTTTACTATTCGCGGGATCAATGTTACAGGCACAAACCCAAGATTCAGTTAAGACCGCCGATATAGAGCAGGTTGTGCTGATTGGTTATGGGAAACAGAAGAAAACCGACGTAACCGGTTCGATCTCTTCTATTTCTTCGAAAGATTTTAACGGTGGAGCCACTTCTCCTGCGCAGTTGATCCAGGGGAAAACGCCCGGTGTTCAAATTACGTCAAACAGTGGTGCGCCGGGTGCAGGATCATCTATCCGGGTGCGAGGTACTTCTTCTTTGAACGGTAGCAATTCTCCGCTGATCGTTATCGATGGAGTTCCACAGGATTTTACTGGTGTCAACGGTGCTTCGGATCCGCTTTCGCTGATCAACCCAAATGACATCGAGACTTTCGACATTCTGAAAGATGCGTCATCTACAGCCATTTATGGTAACAGAGCTACCAATGGTGTTATTTTGATCACTACCAAAAAAGGTTCGGCAGGAAGACTGAAAGTTAACTTTTCAAGCCTTGCGTCGGTTTCCACAAAAATGGGCGAAGCTGATGTGCTGACGGGTGATCAGTTCAGGGATTTCGTAAATTCTTACGCCGCTGATTCTTATAAAGACCGTTTAGGAACTGCCAATACGAACTGGCAGGATCTGATCTATCAGGCTGCCTGGGGAACTGACAATAATATTGCGCTTTCGGGCGGTATTAAAAAATTGCCGTACAGACTGTCGCTTGGGTACAATGAGCAGAACGGTATCGTAAAAACAAATAATTTCCGGAGAAGCTCTGCAGGTTTAAACTTAAGCCCAAAATTATTTGATAACCACTTGACCGTGAACGTAAATCTGAAAGGTACTTTTACCGATAACCGATTTGTAGACGGCGGAGTCATCAACAATGCGACATACTTCGATCCTACGCAGGATGTATACTCGGGTAATTCTAATTACGGAGGTTACTATGAGTGGCTTTTGGGTTCAGGTTTCAATGCGAACTCCAATTCAAACCCCATTTCTCTGTTAAATGGAATTCATGATGTTTCTTCGGTATGGCGCGGACTTGGGAATGTGCAGTTGGATTATAAACTGCATTTCCTGCCGGATCTTCATTTTAATGTGAATGCCGGTTATGATTATACCAAAAGTACAGGTCAGAAAAAAGTCAATGCCCTCTACAGAGCAGGTTTCAATGACAAAGGCAGTGTTAGCCAATATACGATGGAGAAGAAAAATAAGTTGCTGGAAACTTATTTTAACTATACTAAAACCATCAACGCAATTAATACAGGCGTTGATCTAACCGCGGGTTACGCTTATCAGGATTTCTATACAAGCATTCCCGGTGCGGCAACTTTTAAGGGAACCGGCGAAAATACGGTAGGTAAAGACTTTGAAACCAACAATACCCTGCTTTCGTTCTACGGCCGTGCAATCTTTACTATTGATAACAAATACATCGTATCGGCTTCGATAAGAAGAGATGGCTCTTCACGTTTTTACAACGGCACTTTAGATAATGTCTGGGGAAATTTCCCAGGAGTTTCTGCAGCGTGGAAAATCAACGAAGAAAACTTCCTGAAAGACGTTTCTGCCATCAGCACACTTAAACTGAGAGCGGGCTGGGGTAAAACAGGTCAGCAGGAATTGGGTGTAGGAAATAATCCAAACAACTATCCGGCATTTGCTGCCTATAACCTGAGTGCAACCGGTGCACTTTACCAGTTCGGGACTAATTTTTACAATATGTACCGCGCGAATATTTACAACCCAAACCTCACGTGGGAAACGACTACCACCGAAAATTTAGGTTTGGATTTTGGTTTCATCAATAACAGAATTACAGGATCGATCGATATCTTCCAGAAGAAAACTAAAGATCTTCTTGTAGATTCTCCTATCGCAGCAGGTGATTTAAGTAACCACAACTTACTGAACGTGGGTAATATGGAGAACAAAGGTATTGAAGGATCAATCACTGTAGTTCCTGTGAAAAACGAGAACACTACGTGGGAGGTAAGCTTCAATGCGACGCACTACCAACCCGAGATCACCAACCTTCTTGCACAGGCCAATGACACATTCCTTATTCCGGTCGGTGGAATTTCCGGCGGGGTAGGAAATACGATCCAGGCTCAGGCAGTAGGTCATGCGCCAAACTCATTCCTTGTATATCAGCAGCTTTATGATTCCAGCGGCAAACCGATGTCGGGAGTATATGCAGACCGAAACCAGGACGGCGTCGTAAATGCAAATGATATGTACTACTACAAATCTACCACACCGGATGCGATCCTGGGTTTTAATACCAAGCTCACACACAAAAACTGGGATTTTGGTTTAAGTGCCAGAGCGGTTTTAGGCAATTATGTATACAATAACCCTGCAGCCAACAGTTCTTTGCAGTCTGCATCTACAAATGATTATTTACAAAACGTTTATTCATCAGCAGTGAATTATAAGTTTGCGGTTCCACAGTATTATTCCGATATTTTTGTGGAAGACGCTTCGTTCTTCAGACTCGATAATGTGAACCTTGGTTATAACTTTGGTCAGTTTATGGGAGCGGGCAGTAACCTGAGAGTTTACGCCATGGCACAGAACGTATTCGTGATTACAGACTACACAGGAATTGATCCTGAAGTATTCAATGGAATCGACAACGGTTACTATCAAATGCCGAGAGTGTACTCACTAGGTCTTAATTTTCAATTTTAATTAAAACAAAAAATGAAATCAAATAAAATAAATTTTAGAAATATTATTGCGGGAGCAGCTTCTGCCATAATGTTGTTTTCGGCAGTATCCTGTGTGGATGATCTCCGCAGAGAGCCTATCACAGATGTTACTTCCCTGAGTGTTTATTCAGATTTTGCAAATTATCCCAATGCTTTGGCAAAAGTTTATGGCGGTTTAGCTGTAGGCGGACAGGAAGGCGGCGACGGTAGTTCCGATATCAATGGAATTGATGGTGGTTTCTCGCAATATACACGACTGCTGTTCACCATGCAGGTGATCCCTACGGATGAAGCTGTAATTGGCTGGAATGATGGTACTTTGCAAACCATTCACAAAATGAGCTGGGATTCATCCAACGAATTCATCGGTGGCCTGTATTACAGAATTTTTACAGAAATCGCTACTGCCAACGAGTTCATCAGAAATACAAGCGACGAAAAACTTGCCGCAAACGGTATAACCGGCGACAATCTGAAAGAAGCCAAATATATGCGTGCAGAAGCGAAATTCCTGAGGGCTCAGTCGTACTATCACGCGCTGGATCTTTTTGGGAACGTTCCTTTTGTGGACGAGAACTTCTTGCCGGGATCTACAACCCCGCCGCAACGAATCGTAAGAGCTGACCTTTTTAAATATGTTGAGGCCGAACTGCTTGCATGTGCTGATGAATTAAAAGATCCCAGAACGAACCAGTACGGAAGAGCAGACAAAGCCGCTGCGTGGTCGCTCCTGTCAAGACTTTATCTAAATTCAACTGTTTATACAGGTCAGGCCCGGAACAATGAGGTTATTACCTACACCAGCAAAGTTATTGCTGCCGGATATTCTTTAAAGAATAAAATTATTCAGGTTGATGACCCAAATAATCCGGATAACACAATCCCGAAAGACATCAGCTACGAAAGTCTTTTCCTTGCAGACAATGACGTTAATAATCCCGAGAACATCCTTTCAATCAATTTTGATGGCGTAAATACCAGAACCAATGGCGGTACTACTTATATGGTTCACGCTGCAGTTGGTGGTGCCAAGATGGATCCTGTAGCATTCGGGATTCCTACCGGAGGTTGGGGTGGTTTAAGAACGACCAAAGCCTTTGTAGGATTGTTTCCTGCGGATGGTTCCGACGTCAGAGGAAGATTCTTTACCGATGGCCAGAATTTGGAGATCAATGATCTAGGCGCATTTACCGATGGTTATGCTTTCATTAAATACAAAAACATAAAAAGCAACGGGCAGCCTGGAAATGATCCGGGCGGGAACTACGTAGATGCCGATATGCCACTTTACCGATTGGCAGATATATATTTAATGTATGCTGAGGCAACGCTGCGCGGCGGAAACGGTTCAGCCACTACAGCTTTGAATTACGTGAATGCGATCCGGACAAGAGCCCACGCGGTTCCTTTTACTTCCATCACGCTAAGCAATATTCTTGATGAAAGAGCACGTGAACTTAGTTGGGAAATGACCAGAAGAACAGATCTTATCCGTTTCGGAAAATTCACCACAGGTGATTACTTATGGCCCTGGAAAGGAGGTGTAAAAGACGGCGCTTCTGTGGCAAGTTACCGCAATCTGTACCCGATCCCTGCAAAAGATATTATTGCAAATCCTAACCTTGAGCAGAATTCCGGTTATTAATATTTAAATTGAATTTAAAATGAAAAAAAATATTTTCACAAAAATGATTCTGGCGCTAATTGCGGTTTTCAGCATTTATGCGTGTTCGGATCGAGATATGTTGACAGTCGAAAACCAGGGAGCTCCTATGATTTTGGACCTTTCTGCGGAATCGGTTGTTCTAGACGGTAACTTTGCCAATAACCCTGCTGTTACGCTGGCGTGGCAAACTGCAACTTATTCGGCTCCAACCGAAGTAAGTTATGCGATACAGGCGTCCGGCGATGCCGAATTTACTGCACCTTATGAACTGGGAACTGTAAACCAGTCTGTGAGAACGGTTACTTATTCCGCAGAACAGCTGAATAAAGCTGCCCAGGCGATTGGTCTTCCTGCTAATGTAGCCGGTAAGATGTATTTGCGGGTGATTTCCTTTTTGGGAACCACTCCACGTTTTTTAACTGCGACATCCAACGTGACCACTATGATGGTGACTCCGTATGAATTGGTTTATCCTTCCTTCTATCTGGTAGGTGATGCTTCTTATGTGGGCTGGACTTCTCAGAATGCACAGCTGCTTTACAAGGAATCGAGCTTTTCTTATATTTATACCTATTTGGAACAGGGTAAATCGTTCAGATTTTTGGGCCAGCAGGACTGGAATCCTATCAATTACAGTATTGATGCGCCCGGAATTAAAGATGATTACAAATACTTCAAGCAGGTTCCGGCGACAATTTCTGCAGACGGCGAGGAAAATATGAAATTCAGCGGCGCGACCGGAATTTATAAAATTACTATTGATGCGGCAACAGGAAAACAGACTTTGGATATTTCTGCTTCGCCGGTATTTGATTATGATGTTCCTGCAGTTTATATGGTAGGTACTGTAAATGGCTGGAACGAAGCCAACCCGTTGGAAATGACCAAAACGGCTACAGGAGTTTTTGAGTACACCACTACTTTAGGTGCAGGTACAGAATTTAAATTCCTTGGCCAGAAATCCTGGGGTAATTTGGAATGGGGAAATATCCTGAAAGATAACTCAGGAAATTCCGGTTTCCTTGGACCAAAAGGCGACAACGGAAATATAGCTTTCGAGGGCGACGGTTCCAATTACAAAGTAACCGTGAATCTGAAAGCCGGAACTTACTCAATCGTTAAATTATAACACGAACCACTATGAAAAATATATTAAAATTTTTACTTGTATCTCTTTTGATACCCATGTTTTTAACTTCGTGTAGAAATGATGATTTCGCCATCACAGGTTCACCGGAACCTTCCTTTAAACTTTATGATACGAGTTTGGGAAGCAACGTGCTGTATCCAACCATGGAGAATAATACATTCCGCCTTGTATGGGACGAAAGTGTGGGATCTACCCAGAACTATACCATTATGATGTCGGCAACCGAAGACTTTAAAACTCCGGTTACATTTGGTACCACCAAAGACCATACTTTCGCTGTGACTGTTGGTGAACTCAATAATGCATTGCTGCAGGCAGGTTTTTCACCTTATGAAGCAAAGCAGGTGTATTTCAGGGTTGAAGTGCCCGCAACCGATGGTTCAAAACTGGTATCCAACACGGTTTCATTTAATATCACACCTTATCCGGTTGATAAACCTGTGATCACCAACCCAACCGCAGGACTCAATTTGGTTTTGGATGCTGCGAATCCATTGGCTACAGCAACTACCGTAACGTGGGTGGATTATATGTATGGCGTAAATGCAGACTACAATGTGGAGATCGCACCGAAAGGCTCAAGTGATTTTGTATCCGCCGGAACTACCCAGAATGTACAGGAGCTGGTCTGGACCAATTTTGATCTGAATGACGCCGTACTGAAACTGGGCTTGCCTGTCGGTGTAGCATCTGAAATGGATATCCGGGTGACGGCAACAACTGTGTCCGCGGGTGGAACAATTACCAAAACTTCCGACGTGGTAACATTTAAGGTAACTCCTTACCAACCCGCATACGTACCTTTCTATCTTGTAGGTGGCGGAACTGCAGTGGGTTGGGATGCGCCTCATGCACAGCTGCTGAACCAAAATAACGAGATTTCTGAAATCTATACTTACCTCGAAAACAACGGTGAATTCCGTTTTCTGGGGCAGATGGACTGGAATCCGATTAACTACAGCTTAAATGCTTCTGGGATCAATGATTCTTACAAGTATTTTGCAACATGGTCAGCAAACCTGGAACCTTCAGGAAGCGAGAATATTAAATTCACAGGCAATTCCGGACTTTACAAAATTACAATCGACCAGAATTCGCGTGACATTACCGTTACTCCTTCGGCGATCCCTGCCTTACCGACCAATATTTATCTGGTAGGTTCACTTCAGGGTTGGGATGCTGCAACTGCGATCCCAATGGAGCAGGTTGGCGATGGCATATACGAATATACGATCGCAATTCCGGATAATTCTGAATTTAAATTTATCGGTCAGCAGGCCTGGGGCGATTTGGAATGGGCGAATATCCATACCGGCGGAAACTCAGGTTTCCTCGGTCCCAAAGGCGACAATGATAACATAAAATACAGCGGTGGTAACGCGATGTACAAAATTACCGCCAACATAAAATTGGGAACTTATAAGGTAACTCCTCAATAAGAATTTTTTAATTTGATAGAAATGAAACTGTTGCTTTTTTAGCAGCAGTTTTTTTTTATGCAAATAAGAAAGAGACTGTAAATAATTGCTTTTCACTGCCATTTTCTTTAATTTTATTGATTCGAAAAAATCATTATGAAAAATATAAAAATATCTGTACTTTTCCTTCTGTTAGGAAGTTTCACTCTCAATGCACAGGCGCTAAAATCCCCCGACGGAAAATTTGAAATGAACTTTCACTTAAAGGAAGGAGTTCCGTATTACGATTTAAAATATCAGGGTAAAACGGTGATTGAAGATTCTAAATTAGGATTAAGACTGTTGAAAGACGGCGATATTCAGTTCGCTTCGGAAATAGAAAATAAAAATCAGCAGGGCAAAGATTTAGATAACGGTTTTACAAAAACAGCGGAAAAATATGATTCTAAAAATGAAACCTGGCAACCGGTGATGGGCGAAAAGAAATCGTATGTCAATCATTATAATGAGCTCGCAGTTACCCTGAATCAGCCGGCAAATGACAGGTATATCGTAGTGAAATTCCGTCTGTTTAATGATGGTTTAGGTTTCAGGTATGAATTTCCGGAACAGAAAAATCTGAATTATTTCGTCATTAAAGAGGAAGATTCCGAAATCGACCTGCCTACAGATATGAAAGCATGGTGGATGGCCGGAGATTATGATACCGAAGAATATCAAACGCAAACCTCAAATCTCTCTGAGGTGCCCGCAAAATGGCCAACTTCCTACGATGGTAACGCCTCGCAGACTTTAATTAAAAACGCGGTGCAAATGCCTTTAATGCTTAAAAAAGAAGGTAAGGACCAATTGTACATGAACATTTCCGAAGCGGCTCTCATAAACTATGCCGCCGCAAATCTGGAACTCGACGCCAAAAACTTCAAATTCAAAACCCATTTAACTCCCGATGGCCAGGGCGCTAAAGGTTACATCCAAACACCTGCGGTATCGCCCTGGCGAACCATTATCGTATCACCGAAAGCGGAAGAGGTTCTGGCTTCAAAAATGATCTTCAACTTAAACGAACCTACGCAATATAAAGACACTTCCTACATTCACCCGACAAAATACATGGGCGTCTGGTGGGAAATGATCATCGGAAAATCTAACTGGTCTTATTCCACCGCGAATAACGTACATATTGGCAAAACTGATTTTTCTAAACTGACGCCCAACGGTAAACACGCTGCTAATAACACCAAGGTCAAAGAATACATCGACTTTGCCTCTGCAAACGGTTTCGATGCTTTACTTGTGGAAGGCTGGAACACCGGCTGGGAAGACTGGTTCGGCCACAGCAAAGAATTTGTTTTCGATTTCATCACACCCTATCCGGATTTTGATATTAAAATGCTGAATGATTACGCGCATTCAAAAAACATCAGACTGATGATGCACCACGAAACTTCCGGTTCTGCCACCAATTATGAAAGATGGGCCGACGATGCTTTTAAACTCATGAACAAATACGGTTACGAATCTGTAAAAACAGGTTATGTCGGCAATATTATTCCACGCGGCGAGCACCATTTTTCGCAATGGACCATCAACCATTACCAAAGAATTGTAGAAAAAGCCAATGATTACAAAATTATGGTCAACTCTCACGAATCCATCCGCCCTACAGGTCTCAGCAGAACTTACCCGAACTGGATCGGTGCCGAAGCTGCCCGCGGAACGGAATTCGAAGCCTTTGGCGGAAATAATCCCGATCACCAGACCATCTTGCCTTTTACCAGGTTTATGGGCGGCCCGATGGATTATACGCCGGGGATTTTTCAGACAAAACTGGATTACTATTTCCCGGGCGACACCCGATTTGTGAAAACGACCTTGGCAAAACAGTTGGCGCTGTACGTGGTCATGTATTCTCCGCTGCAAATGGCCGCCGACCTGCCCGAAAATTACGCCAGACATATGGATGCTTTTCAGTTCATCAAAGATGTCGCGCTCGATTGGGATGACACCGTAATTCTGTCTGCCGAACCGGGTGATTACATTCATACCGCGCGCAAAACCAAAGGAAAAGATGAGTGGTTTGTCGGCGGAATTACAGATGAGAATGCCAGGAATTACACCGTAGATTTCGCCTTCCTGCCAAAAGGTAAAAAATACATAGCCACAGTTTACGCCGACGGCGATGATGCCGATTACATCAAGAATCCACAGTCTTATAAAATCTACAAAAAAACGGTGACCAACAAATCGAAACTTCCCATGAAACTGGCACGCAGCGGCGGTTATGCAATTTCCCTGGAGCCCGCGAAATAATACGGCCGAGTTAGAAATTCCCCTCCTTTGGAGGGGTGGCGAAATTCGGAGAATTTTGACGGGGTGGTTGTTAGAAGTATTTTCCAGGAGCTTAATCCCGCTTTCCACTATATCTTTTGTTCCGCGTTGCTGCACAAAAGGATACCGTTGCAATCGGGGCTGGCAATTCCGGTCTGCTTATTAAAGTTTATATTGTAAAACAAAGTTTTAAAAATAACAGATATGTTCTGAACAACCTTGTCAAGGTTCAAAACTTGACAGGGTTATTTTAAAAAGTAACTTATGAAAAAGCACATAATATTTCTCCTTCTTTTAGTAGCGGCGATTTCATTCGCCCAAATTCAAAAAGTGGAACCCGCCTTCTGGTGGCACGGAATGAAAAATCCTGAACTGCAGATCTTGGTTTACGGTAAGGATATCGCAAAATATCAGGTCGAACTCTCAGATAATATCAAAGTGCAGGACCTCACAAAAACCGAAAATCCTAATTACGTTTTCATTACCGTAAATACGAACGGGGTAAATAATTCTTCCTTTAAAATTAACTTCAAAAATGGAAAGAAAACAGTTGATTCTTATACCTACGAGCTCAAAAAGCGAAATCCCCACTCTGCCGGCCGAAACTCATTTTCATCAAAAGATGTCATGTATCTTATTATGCCCGATCGGTTTGCAAATGGTGATCTTTCCAACGACTCGCAGCCGGATTTGACTGAAAAAGTAAACCGAAATTTACCCAGCGGCAGACATGGTGGAGATTTGCGCGGTATCATAAATAATTTGGATTATTTGCAGAATCTCGGAGTCACGGCGCTTTGGCTTACCCCTGCCAATGAAGACAATGAAAAGAAAACTTCTTACCACGGATACGCCCAGACCGATCTCTACAAAATCGACGGCCGCTACGGAACCAACGAAGAATATCTCGAACTTTCGCGGGACCTTCAGAAAAGAGGAATGATGCTCATACAGGATTACGTAACGAATCACTGGGGAATCTCTCACTGGATGATTCAGGATCTGCCAACGCAGGACTGGATCCATCAGTTCAAAGATGGCGAAGGCAAGTATGGTTTCAAAAGATCCAACTACAGAATTACTTCCCAGTTCGATACCAACATTGCAGAAATCGATAAGAAGGAAGCTCTGAACGGCTGGTTCGATACGACGATGCCGGATCTTAATCAAAGCAATCCCTTGGTTTTAAAATATCTCACGCAAAATGCGATCTGGTGGATCGAATATGCGGAACTTGGCGGCTTACGCGTCGATACTTATCCTTACAACGATAAGATTGCTATGGCAAAATGGGCTAAGGCAATCACCGATGAGTACCCTAATTTTAATATTGTCGGCGAAGCCTGGATGCAGAATCCCGCACACATTTCTTTCTGGCAGAAAGATTCCAAGATCGCAGAGATCGAAAATTACAACTCTTACCTGCCCTCGGTTATGGATTTTCCACTTTATACAGATTTGCCAAATGCATTAAAAGAGCAGGAAAGTTGGGACAGTGGCATGATGAAACTGTACAATTCTTTCGGCAATGATTTTTTGTATCCAAACATCAATAATATTTTAGTCTTTTTCGAAAATCATGATACTGAAAGATTCAACGAAATTTTTAAAGATGATGTGCGCTATTATAAAATGGCAATGTCATTAATTGCAACCGTTCGCGGCATTCCACAGATCTATTACGGTTCCGAAATCGGAATGCAGGGCGATAAAAATAAAGGCGGTGATGCCGACATCCGCAGAGATTTTCCCGGCGGCTGGAAAGGCGATGCCCAAAATGCCTTTGATCCTAAAACCCAGACTGCGGCACAGAAAGAATTTCACGGTTTTACGCAGAAATTACTGAACTGGCGAAAGGGAAAAGAAGTGATTCACTCCGGCAAAACCAAACATTATATGCCGCGGGAAAATGTATATGTATATTTCCGCTACAACGATAATGATAAGGTAATGGTCATCATTAATAATAACGACAAAGAACAGACCTTTGATCTGGGCCGGTTTGCGGAATCTTTAAGTGGTGTAACAAAAGGCAAAGATGTGATTTCCGGAAAGGAATTTTTGGTTTCGCCAGAAAATAAAATGACGGTTTCCGCGAAATCTTCATTAATTTTAGAACTTCAATAATTGCCGTCAACGGGCGCCGGCATACTTGCGGCACTTTCAATAATTAAAGGGATGAAAATCAAAAAAAATATTACACTTACTATCGTCACCTTCCTGTTTTTTTTCTCAAACACGCTTTTCTCCCAGAAAAAGGGTTTTTATGAAAACGTTCAGAAAAAAAATGTGAGCAAAGTGTTGGATGATCTGAATTCTTATGCGGCGAATGCCGACTTTAATAATTATTTCGACCTTTTCGCCGAAGAATCCACTTACATCGGGACCGACGCCACAGAAGTATGGAATAAAAAGGAATTTATGGATTGGTCGAAACCCTTTTTCGACGGCAAGAAACCCTGGAATTTTACGTCACTGAAAAGAAACATCACTTTCAGCGCCGACGGAAAATATGCCTGGTTCGACGAACTGCTCGAAACGCAAATGAAACTCTGCCGTGGCAGCGGCGTTCTCGAAAAAATAGGTAACCAGTGGAAGATCAGGCAATACGTTCTATCTCAAACTATTCCAAATGAGGTGAATGAAGCGGTGATCAAAATAAAAACGCCCATTGAAGACGCTGTCATTTCCGGCCTAAAGAGGTAACTTCCAAACCATCAACTGTCAACTGTCAACTGTCAACTCTCAACTAAAATTATGGCTCATAAAATAAAACCAAACCTTTCCATCGCTCAGATCATCAACATGAGCATGGGTTTTCTCGGAATTCAAATGGCCTTCGGATTACAGAACGGAAACGCCAGCAGAATCCTCGCAAATCTGGGTGCTGATGTTCATGAACTTTCCTGGTTTTGGCTGGTAGCGCCGATCACCGGCTTAATTGTGCAGCCGATCATCGGGCACATGGGCGATAATACGTGGAGTCCACTCGGTCGCAGAAAACCTTACTTTTTAATTGGTGCTGTTTTGTGTGCAATCGGTTTGGTCCTTTTACCAAATGCTGCGTCGGTTACACATCTTATTGCCGCGAATGTTTTACTGTTAGCCGTAATTTTCTTGGCGATGATGGATTTCTCCGTCAATATCGCCATGGAACCTTTCCGTGCTTTAGTTGGAGATATGTTGCCGAAGCATCAGGGAACTTTAGGTTTTTCAATCCAGACTATTCTAATTGGTGTTGGTGCCGTAATTGGTTCTGAAATGCCGAACTGGCTGACGAAATTGGGCGTTTCTAATGTAGCACCGGAAGGATATGTAGCCGATAATGTGATTTATGCCTTTTATGTGGGCGCAGCAGTTTTAATGATTTCTATTCTGTACACTATTTTCACGACCAGGGAATATTCACCCAAAGAATTTGCAGAATTCGCAGGCGAGGAAAGTATTGCAGAACCATCGAAATTTTCGCAGATGTTCAGGGATTTTTCTGCAATTCCAACATTAATGAAAAAACTCGGAATTGTGCAGTTCTTTTCCTGGTTTGCGCTTTTTACCATGTGGGTTTTTACAACGAGCGCCTTGGCAACCCACCAGTTTGGTCTTTCGCCTGAAGACACCAAATCGCTGGAATTCAATAAAGCCGGTGATTTAACCGGACATTTATTTGGACTTTATAATCTTTTTGCCATTCCGTTTGCCTTTCTTTTAACACCAATTGCAAAGAAGATCGGTAAAAAGGAAACGCATGCCCTGGCCTTATTTTGCGGAGGGTTGGGCTTAATTTCTATGTTTTTTATTAAAGATATTAACATGCTATGGATCTCAATGGTCGGACTCGGATTTGCCTGGGCAAGTATTTTAGCCATGCCATATGCAATGTTGATTGATGCGATCCCGCAAAGAAAAATGGGTGTTTACATGGGAATTTTCAACTTTTTCATCGTAGTTCCGCAAATTATCAATGGTATTTTTGGCGGGCCGGTTGTCAAAAATCTGTTTGGAAACCTGGCGATGGATTACGTGGTTGTTGGTGGCGTGTGTATGCTGATCGCCGCTGCCGTAACGATGTTCCTCATAAAAAATGATGCGAATGAAACTCCGCAGGAGATAGAAGAAGAAATTAAGCAGGTCCATTTTTAAAAAACAGGATCTTCATTAACATTAGTATCCGCCATTTACGGCGGATTTTTTTGCGGAATAATCATTGCATTTTCTGCACAACCTCAATACTTTGTTTCTTATCTTAAATCAATGTTATTTAATGTGCAGCGTTGTACTTTTGTCTAACAATTAAGGAGTTACAGTTCACATTTAAATAAAAAATATGAAAACAGTTTATCACAAAGCAGATTCCCGCGGTTACGCGGATCACGGCTGGCTAAAATCTCATCATACTTTCAGCTTTGCCAACTATTACAATCCGGAAAGAATGAATTTCGGTGTACTCCGTGTTCTTAATGATGATCAGGTTGCTTCCGGAATGGGTTTCGGCACCCACCCACACCGCGATATGGAGATTGTTTCAATCCCGCTGGAAGGTGATCTGGAGCATAAAGATTCTATGGGCACGGCTGCCGTTATCAGAAACGGAGAAATTCAGGTTATGAGCGCCGGAACAGGCGTAATGCACAGCGAGTACAACAAAAATAAAGATGGCCTTGTAAAATTCCTTCAGATTTGGATCATTCCAAACAAAATGAATGTAGAGCCACGTTACGATCAGATCAGCATTAAAGAAGGTGAAAAACTAAATGATTTTCAGCAGATTCTGTCGCCAAATGCCGATGATGATGGAGTGTGGATTTACCAGAACGCCTGGTTCAATATGGCGAAATTCGAAAAAGGATTTTCCAGGGAATACAAATTACACGATCCAAAAAATGGTGTTTACATTTTTGTATTAAAGGGTTCGGCAAAAGTAGGAGACCAAACGTTAGAAACCAGAGACGGCTTCGGAGTTTGGGAAACCGATAAATTCAATTTAGAAGCCTTAGAAGATTCTGAAATATTATTGATGGAGGTTCCTATGGAATTGCCGTAAAAAATGAAAGTCATTTAAAAAATGAAACGGGTCCGCCCGTTTTTTTTATCCTTACTTCTTTACGGCGCTCCAGATTTTTTTGCCGCCGGAAATGAGCGCCACCATGATCAATCCCGCGATAATGCCATATATAAACTGTTTTGCCATTCCCGGAACAGCAGGCAGTAAATGGTGAACCGCTTCGATATTATGTTCAAAAATTCCACCGGAAACCAAAAGTAACGCAACTGTTCCCACCACCGCTAAACCTTTGATAATTATCGGCAAAGCTTTCACAAGAAAAACTCCCAGTGTATTTAATGGACCTTTGTAGCCGGATTTTTTCATGAGGTTATAGCCTGTATCATCCATCCGTACAATAAGGCCAACAATGCCGTAAACTCCTACTGTAGCGAGAATAGCGACTATAGAAACGGTGATGATCTGTGTAGGCAGTTCTTTGCCCATTACGGATCCGAGTGCAATTATTACAATTTCAAGCGACAATATAAAATCCGTGGTTACGGCAGATTTTACTTTTGTATTTTCAGCGGTTAAATCCTCAGTGATCTCCTCCACGACAGCCTCTTCTTTTTTTCGGTGAAAGAGAAATTCAACGATTTTTTCTACACCTTCGTACGCCAGATAAAGCCCGCCAAGAATCAGTATAACTTTGATCGCAGGCGGAAAAAGGAACTGAAGCAGAAAAACAACCGGTAAAATGATCAGTTTATTGATGAAGGAACCTTTCATAATCTTCATCAGCACCGGGATTTCGCGGGACGACAGGAAACCGGTGGCTTTTTCGGCATTTACTGCCAAGTCATCGCCCAGAATTCCTGCGGTCTGCCGTGTTGCGATTTTGGACGAAACTGCTACATCATCCATCAACGCAGCAATATCATCGAGTATTGCAAAAAATCCTGAAGCCATACACTGTTTTATTTATTTTCACAAAAATAACTTTTTAGTTCAAACTTTCTCTTTTAAAAATTAATGAACTAAAGTTTTTTAAAAACGATTTCAGAAAGTCATTTTAAAATCCTATTTTCGCAAAACAAAATTTTTTAAAGTGAAAACGTCGAAATTCCATTCACCACAAGAAAAATTCCTGCCAACAGGAAATGTAATTGACGCCGAAATATAAAAAAAAGCCGACTCTCTGAATGATTGTCGGCTTTTTTGTTCACGAAAATAAATTGAGATTAAACCTGAAACAAAAAACAAAGATGAGCAATACCTACAAATCCGCCGGAGTCGACAAAGAGGAAGGCTACAAAACCGTTGACAAAATAAAAAATGCCGTTGCGCAGACCCATAACAAATACGTGCTCAATAATTTGGGAAGTTTCGGTGCTTTCTACGAGATCGGCGGTTACCGGAATCCCGTACTTGTAAGCGGAACCGACGGTGTAGGCACAAAACTGAAGATTGCGCTGGATGCCAGAAAATATGACTCCATCGGCATCGACTGTTTTGCTATGTGCGCAAATGATATTATCTGTCATGGTGCGAAACCGCTGTTCTTTCTGGATTATTTAGCCTGCGGAAAACTGGATTCTGAAATTGCTGCCGAGATTGTACTTGGAATGGTAGAGGCCTGCAAAGATAACGGCTGCGCACTGATTGGCGGTGAAACCGCGGAAATGCCGGGAATGTACAATCCAGGCGATTATGATGTGGCGGGATTTTGTGTAGGCATTGTAGAAAAAGACCGTATTATCGACGGTTCAGGTATTAAAAAAGGCTGTAAAATCATTGCATTGCCAAGCTCCGGTTTCCACTCCAACGGATTTTCACTGGTTAGAAAGATTTTTACTGATTTTAATGAAATTTTTGAAGAAAAACCTCTGTATGAAACACTTCTTGAGCCTACAAAGTTATACTATCAACCGATCCGTAAAATTCTGGAAGAGATGGATGTTTGTGGAATCGCACATGTTACCGGCGGCGGAATTATCGAAAATATACCACGTATAATTCCGGAAAATCTGTGTGCAGAGATCAATACTTCTACAATTAAAATTCCCGCTGTAATGCTGGAACTTGAAAAACGGGGGCAGATTGACCGTACGGAAATGTATGGAACCTTCAATATGGGCGTCGGAATGGTGGTGGTTGTAGATGCACACCGCGCCGAAAAAGTGCTTGATCTGATTGCAGATGCGTATGAAATAGGGGAAATTACAGAAGACGCAGAGAAAATAAAATTAATCTGACATGACCGAAGATAACCAGTTGGTGAATGGTTAGCTTTTAATAATTGAATTTCTTCACCAAATTTAAAAGAACTGTTTAAATACTGCGGTGACCTTTAATAATGATTAATGGTTTATTATTTTAAATGAAAAATATTGTTGTTTTAGTATCCGGAACCGGAACGAATTTGCAAAGGATAATAGACGGCGTTGATAGCGGTGAAATCGGGGATGCTAAAATTTC
Source organism: Kaistella palustris DSM 21579 (assembly GCF_000422265.1). Classification (GTDB taxonomy): domain Bacteria; phylum Bacteroidota; class Bacteroidia; order Flavobacteriales; family Weeksellaceae; genus Kaistella; species Kaistella palustris. The sequence goes on along the minus strand of NZ_KE383812.1, from coordinate 236,122 downwards.
TATGGTCGTTGCCGACCGGCAGTGTTTGGGTTTGGAGCGTGCCAAAGATCACCAGATTGCTGCACATCTCATTCCTCGTGGGGAAGCATTTTCAGCAGATTTAAAAAGTATTTTGCCGCCAGATACAGATCTTATTGTTCTTGCAGGTTTTCTGTCGATCTTAAATAAAGAGTTTTGTGAATCATTTTCGGGAAAGATCATCAATATACACCCCGCATTATTACCAAAATTTGGAGGGAAAGGAATGTGGGGAACGCACGTACACCGAGCGGTTTTAGAGGGCGGGGAAAAACAAAGTGGTGCTACCGTGCACTTTGTGACTTCGGGGATTGATGAAGGCGAGATTATCCTGCAGAAATCGTTTGAAGTTTCAGCAGATGAAACTATAGAAAGTCTGGCGGCAAAGGTGCACGATGTAGAATTTGAGATTTTTCCGGAAGCGATTGATAAAGTGCTGAAATTTCCCCTCTAGAAAGAGGGGTGTCCGAAGGACGGGGTGTGTATGCTTTTTAATAGGAATATGTTAACATTCTTCTTATGATTTAGATAACTATTAAGAATAAAAACAATGTGACGCCAAGTGTCGGTAATCCTATTCAGTGAAAAGTTGAAATTGGATTTGACCGGGTATATTAAATGAAATTTGCATACAAACTTGGGAGAAAATTATTTGAGCTAAGTAACCTGATTTAACAAGCACTCGGTACCGCAATTTCCAAAGAAGCTGAAGTTTAAACCGAGGAAGTATCTTTTATTATGGAAAAAAAACTCTTGACGCATATTAATGGGATAGAAATTTTTCGTAGAAAAATAGATGTTCTTCCCAAGAATAAGGAACTTTTGGCCAAAGCAAGAAGCCTAAGAAAAGGCTATATACTGTCGGAAGTTTTATTTTGGAAACAAGTTCGGAATAGCGGATTTCATAATATTGATTTTGACAGACAGAGAATTATCGGGAATTACATCGTAGATTTTTATATTAAATCTTTGGGAGTTGTAATCGAAATCAATGGCTCAGGCGTTGACGATAAAGAAGACTGCGGTGACGCGGGACATTTTCTGGAGCGCTTGAATTTAAAAGTTTACAGAATTTCAGATTTCAGGATTAAGAATGACTTAGCAAATGTGATGAAAGAACTTGAGGATTATATTATTAAAAACTTTTCGTGAACGAAAAGCTGGTACTAAAATAAAGTTGGAACCGATTATTTAAAGATTGAACTAACACCCCGCCTTCGGCACCCCTCTTTCAAAAGAGGGGAAGGTCATTAGAAAATTGAACACCATTAATAAAAGTAAAAAGAAAGAAAATGTCAAAAAAAAGAGCCCTCATCTCCGTTTCCGATAAATCCGGACTGGCAGATTTTGCAAGGTTTTTAGAATCCGACCAGTACGAATTAATTTCTACCGGCGGAACATTTAAACATTTAAAAGACGCGGGCCTAAATCCGGTGCAAATCGATGAACTCACCGGTTTCCCTGAAATGCTTGACGGCCGTGTGAAAACTTTACACCCAAAAGTACACGGTGGTTTACTTGCGGTGCGAACCAATGAGGAGCATATGGAAACTGTTCGTGACCACGGAATTGGACTGATTGATATGGTCATTGTGAATCTTTACCCCTTTTTCGAACATGCAAATTCCAACATTTCTTTAGATGATAAAGTGGAATTTATTGATATTGGTGGACCATCAATGCTGCGTTCGGGAGCCAAAAATTTCACTGCCGTTACAGTCATTACTGATGTTGGTGATTATGAAACCGTACAAAACGAAATTGCCGAAAGCGGAAATACGACCCTGGAAACCCGTAAGAAACTCGCCGGAAAAGTGTTCAATCTGACTTCGGCATATGACGGGGCGATTTCCAAAATGCTTTTGGACGAAGCTTATCCACAATATTTGAACGCTTCCTATAAAAAAGTTTCCGATCTGCGTTACGGCGAAAATCCCCATCAGAGTGCTGCATATTATGTGTCTACGACCGATAATGGCGCTATGAAAGATTTTGAGATACTCGGTGGTAAAGAGTTGTCGTTCAATAATCTGCGCGATATGGATCTGTGTTGGAAGGTGGTTAGTGAGTTTAAAGAAGAACTCGCGTGCTGTGCGGTTAAGCATTCTACGCCGTGTGGTGTTGCCGTGGGAAGTTCCGCTTTGGAAACTTACCAAAGAACTTTTGAGTGTGATCCTGTATCCATTTTCGGCGGAATCATCGGTATGAATTTTACGGTGGATGCCGCGACTGCCGAAGCGCTGAATAACACTTTTCTGGAAATTGTAATGGCACCGGATTTTGATCAAGATGCGCTGGAAATATTAAGGAAAAAGAAAAACCTGAGGATCATTAAAATAAAAAATCCCGTTTCCGACAGTCAGACGTGGGTGAAAACCGATGGGGGAATCCTGGTGCAGGATAATGATACACAGTTTTCTGAAAATATACAAACGGTCACCGTCTTCAAACCTTCCGGCGAGCAGGAAAAAGCACTGCTGTTTGCGCAGCGTGTGGTAAAATATGTGAAATCAAATGCCATTGTGGTTTCCAACGGCAGTCAGGCACTGGGAATCGGCGGCGGTCAGGTCAACCGGATCTGGGCGACCAAACAGGCTGTGGAACGGGCAAAGGAAAAATTTTCCGGCGACCTCGTATTGGCTTCAGATGCGTTTTTCCCGTTCCGTGATGTGGTGGATTTCTGCGCGGCGGAAGGGATAAAAGCCATCATCCAGCCCGGTGGCAGCATGCGTGACGAAGAAAGCATAGAAGCCGCCAACGAACATGGAATTCCCATGATGTTCACCGGCATGCGCCACTTTTTGCACTGATGGCCGGAGCTTTGCAGGAGCGTAGATGAAAACCTGTATTTAGGGCAACATTTAATAACTTTTATTTAGACCTGCATTTGAAATACGTTTTCAAATTCGTAATTTTGTAATATTCTAATTAAACAGACCACATGAAAATATTAATCGTAGGAAACGGCGGTAGAGAATCAGCAATCGCTGTAAAACTGAAAGACGATAAACGGATTTCTAAAATGTATTTTGCCAAAGGCAATCCTACAACTGCAAAACTGGGACAGAATGTGTATGAAGACAGTGTGGAAGGTCTGCGCGATTTTGCCATCAAAGAGCGGATCGACCTTACCATTGTAGGTCCCGAAGCGCCTTTGGTAGAAGGGATTGTAGATGAATTCAAAAAACATAATCTCAAAATTTTCGGTCCGCGCAGAAAGACCGCACTTTTAGAAGGCAGCAAAGCTTTCTCCAAAAAGTTCATGCAGACCAATAATATTAAAACTGCAAAAGCGGTTGTTTTTGATGCTTATCACGATGCGATCGACTATGTGAGGAACCTGAAATTCCCAATCGTGATCAAAGCCAGCGGACTTGCCGGCGGCAAAGGCGTGGTGATTGCCGAGGATCTTAACGAAGCAGAAGCCACCATTCACAAATTTATGATCGAGCGTATTTACGGGGACGCCGGAATTCAGCTGGTTATCGAAGAATATCTGCGTGGGTTTGAAGCTTCTATAATCGCTTTCGCTAACGGAACAGAGCTTTTTCCGTGCATTCCTGTAAAAGATTACAAAAAAGCCGAGACCGGTGACTACGGTCCAAATACCGGCGGCATGGGAAGCGTGGCACCAAGTCCGGAATTTACGGCCGAGCATTACAAAGATTTTCAGGAAAACATATTGGCACCTACACTTGCCGGCCTCAATGCGGCCGACATCCACTTCAAAGGCTTTATTTTCTTTGGATTAATGGTGACTGCTGACGGAACCTATCTGTTGGAGTATAATCTTCGCCTGGGTGATCCGGAAACGCAGGTAATTTTCCCGTTGATGGAAAACTCGCTTTATGATGTCATCATCGACTGCCTGGAAGGCAAACCGATCGACCTTAAGTGGAAAAATGAAAAAGCAGTTTGTCTTGTGATGTGTTCCGGCGGATATCCGCGCGTGATCGAAACAGGATTTGAGATCAAAAACCTCGACAAAGTAGAAAACAGTGAGGTTCTGTTTGCGGGCGCAAGAGCACTTGGCGATAAGATCCTCACCTCGGGTGGCCGCGTCTTAAGTCTGGTCGCTACGGGCGCCACTTACGGGGAGGCGCGCGACAAAGTTTATAAAGATGCGCTGACCATAAAATTCGATTACGGTTTTTACCGCCACGACATCGGAAAATTTTAATAAAAGAAGGCGTGAAATTTCACGTCTTTTTTTTTGGAGCTTTTTCCTGCTCTCCGCTGCAATTCCTCAGTCCGCGCTCTCCGCCACGGCGGATCGCGCGGCCTTCCGGGATTTCCGCTGCGATCAGGGCTAGGGTTTTTCACTGAGAATTAATTCTGCGAATAAAACCGAAAAGATCAAAAAAAGACGTAAGAAACAACATTTTAAATCAACCCGAAAGGCGTTTTTACCTTTTAAATATAATTCATCACTCACCACTCATCAGCAATAACAAAATATGCAAAACGGAATCATCATCCTCGACTTTGGATCACAGTATAACCAGCTCATTGGCCGGCGAATTCGCGAACTGGGCGTGTACTCAGAAGTATTACCCTTTAATACACCTTTAGACGAAATTAGCGCCAGGCAGCCTTCGGGAATTATTCTTTCCGGCGGACCAAGTTCGGTGAATATAGAAAATGCCCATCTTGTAGATAAAGCAATTTTCGACCTGGGAATTCCTGTACTGGGAATTTGCTACGGTATGCAGCTTACTGCGCACTTATTAGGCGGGAAAGTAAAAAAAGGAATTAAAGGTGAATATGGCAAAGCCAAACTTCAGGTCCAGAAATCAAACGCTTTACTCTCCGGGGTAAGCCGTTTTTCTACGGTGTGGATGAGCCATTTCGATGAAGTGGAAACCGCCCCGCAAGGATTCGTGATCAACGGAACCACCGATGTGATATCTGCGATTTCCGATGAATCAAAAAAAATCTACTGTGTACAGTTTCACCCGGAAGTTTCGCATACCGAAGAAGGCGCAAGGATGATCGAAAATTTTGTGTTCCAAATTTGCAGCGCACCCAAAAACTGGAAACTCACCAACTATATCGATGAAACTGTTGCGGCCATTAAAGCAAAAGTAGGCGACCAGAAAGTGATCCTGGGACTTTCCGGCGGTGTAGATTCTTCTGTGGCGGCGGTTTTAATTCACAGGGCGATTGGTGATCAGCTGCAGTGCATTTTTGTGGATACCGGACTTCTGCGAAAAGAGGAAGGAGAAAAGGTGATGAAAAACTACGGCGAACATTTCAATCTAAAGATTAAGATGATTGATGCCTCCGAAAGATTTCTGTCGAAGTTACAGGGAATTTCTGATCCCGAGCAAAAACGAAAGATCATCGGCAATGAGTTTGTCTCGGTTTTCGATGAGGAATCACATAAGATTGAAGGTGCAAAATTCCTGGCACAGGGAACAATTTACCCCGATGTGATTGAAAGCCAGTCCGTAAAAGGACCGTCGTCTGTCATTAAATCGCATCACAATGTGGGTGGACTTCCCGAGGAAATGGATTTTCAGTTACTGGAACCTTTGCGGGAACTCTTTAAGGATGAAGTTCGCAAAGTAGGAGAGGAACTCAGCATTCCGCATCATCTGGTTCACCGCCATCCTTTCCCTGGTCCCGGTTTGGGGATCAGGATTCTGGGAGAAGTTGATGAGGAAAAAGTTAGGATCCTGCAGGAGGCAGATGACATCTTCATCGAAGAACTGTACAAAAACAAACTGTATGAAACCGTTTCGCAGGCTTTCGTGGTTTTGCTGCCTGTAAAATCAGTCGGCGTCATGGGCGATGAGCGGACTTACGAATATACCGCAGTTGTTCGCTCTGCAAATACCACCGATTTTATGACTGCCACATTCAGTAAACTTCCGTGGGATTTTTTGGAAGATGTGTCGAACCGCATCATCAACGAAGTTCGCGGCATCAACCGTGTGGCCTATGATATTTCCAGCAAACCGCCGGCAACCATCGAGTGGGAATAATCTGGATTACAAATAACAAATAAGGAAGCAGGCTTGTTCTGCTTCTTTTTTTTTGTTAATTTTTTCCGCCGCCACTTTCTTTTTCAACGTCGGTTTTTGTATTTTCCTTTACTTTCTGATTGCCGAAACGCTTTACGATTGAAACCGAAATTCCGTGATAGTCGAGTTGGGAGCGGTTTCTGAAAGTTCCGATCGGTGCGTAGGTCGTATTGTCGAATTTCAGCTTTGCAAAAGGGTTTACCAGCCGAAGCGTGGTTTCTAAACCAAGTTTCTTAAATATTTTAGTGGCCGACATGTTGTGAAAAACATTCGGTTTATTGTTGAAGGTATTGCCGTTGTTTTGTGTAAAAACGCCAACCCACGCGTTGATGTTGATGTCTTTATTAAAAAGATTGGTATAAGAAATATTCGAAGAGCCATTAAGATTGGTAAAATAACTTTGGATCTCCAGATCATTCCTTTTATTAAAATCACTGTTGTCGCTGTAAGTAAGACCGAAATTTAAATTGATGTTCAGCTTATTTTTCAAGAAGGTTTGGTTGGTATGCAGATTAAAAGAATATCGCTCGGATTTCCCATTAAAATTAACCGGCATCGAAATGGTTTTGCCGTCTTCGGTAAAATAACTGTCCCAATAATCCCGGTCGGTAAATGAATAGTTGGCAGATACAAAATACTTTTTAAACAATCCCAGTTTCACGCCGATCCTGTCGCTTGGATTCGGTTGCAGCTCCAGGTTTCCGCGGTAAAATGTGCCGTCATCATTGGGCAGTAAAAAAGGATTGAATTCCGAATACCAGGGCCGCCACAAATTGTGATTATAGGTCGCACTTAAATTGTAATTTTCGCTGAATGTGTATTTCAGCAATAAATTGGGAAGAAATGTTCCGTAGGAATCTGTCCTCTCAATACCGCCAACATCCTGCCTGATTTTATAATAAATGTACTCATAACGCAAACCAATTCTCGTTTCGAGTTTTTGAAAATAGGTCTTCGAAAAGTTCATATAGACCGAATTCAGATTCTCGCTGTAGTGGAAGTTATTGCTCCTGTTTCCGTCGTATACAAACGAATTATCGCTAAGCGAAAAATAACCGTAAGGGATAACATTATTTCTGAAATCGATTTTTCCGCCAAATTCCAACTGACTTTCAGATTTACCCAAAGGTTGCGAATAATCAGCTTTCAGGTAATATTCCCGGTTCTCATTATTGGCCATAATTCGGTTTCCGGAAGGAATCAACGTATTGCTGCGGTTTAAAATATGATCGTTGGTATCTGAATTGGAATCGTAATTAAATCCCGCGTTCAGATCTAAAATTTTATTTTTCTCTTTGTCGTAATATTTGTAAAATATGTTATTTCCCAGATTTCGGTTATAGCCGCTGAGATTCTGTTCCTGCGAATAGAAATTCTGCAGATTGCCGTCTGCATACACAGTTCCGAAAGCAGAGGCAAAAGAATTTCTGTTGTTTTGCGCAAATTCCGAAATGAGTCCGATCGTATTTTTTTCGTTCAGTTCAAGTTCCGCGGCAGTTGAAAAGGAAGGCGATTTTCCCAATTCAGTGCTTTCCGTTGAAATTTTGGTTAATGAACGTTCGTTGTAAATAAAATTTTCACTTTCACTTTTTGAAAGCCGTGTATTGTCGCTGTAACTGCCGGAGATGGACTGGGTGAAATTTCCTTTATGATAATTGATATTCAGGTTGGAATACTGGGAGTTTTTGGCGTTTTGTGAATTATTGAAGGTCAGACTTCCTTTTACGCCTTCATTCAGCAGCTTTTTCAAAACAATATTAATCACTTCTCCTGCAGTTTCATATTTAGCAGAGGGACTTGTGATCACTTCGATCTTCATCAGATTTTCGGCAGGAACGGTTTGTAAATACTCCTTTAATTCTTTGCCGCTGAAAATTGATTTTCTGTCGTTGATGTAAACTGTTACACTTTCACCTTCTGCCCTGATCACGTCATTATTATCGATGCTGACCAGCGGAGTCATTCTCAGCACTTCCCATGTTGTGTTTCCCGACAGAACTGAGCTGTTGGCTACATTAAAGACCGTGCGGTCGGCTTTACTTTCAACCGTCGGTTTTCTACCGATTACAACAACCTCCTGCAGATTTTTTTGTTTTATGCTGTCGTGTTTCGTTTGTGCTGTAGAGATTGCTGAGCAAAAAAATAGAGCGGTAAAAAGTATAAATTTCATTCAATAGTTTATGTTCTAAAGACAATCCCGTGTAGACTTTTGTTACATCTTAACAGGACTTTTATGAGTGTAACATAAAATCTGAATGTTACCAGGCAGAACAGAAATAATTAGAACTGATCGGTCTTAATCCCTTTTCCTTTTAGCCTCGACTGATAATAAGACGACGCAAAATTCAGCGTATCGGGATATTTAAAATATCGCCGCGTATTATTATTAAAGTTGAATTCGGTTTTAAAAGGTATTTTCTCTGATGAGTTCCCAAGTATTACAGCGACCGAATCACCTTTCCAGTAAGCTTCCTCTACCTGATAAGATGGTCCCAAGAATGCGATCTGTCTTGCCGACTTTGCTTTCAGATCGATAAGCGCAACTTCCTGGTCGGCGCTGAAGCTGGCAAAACCGTCTTTGGCTGCGAACCAATGATAACTGTCGAAATCCAGATACTGATTTCCGCTTTTATTAAAGATCAGAAAAGGTTTGTAAATTTCGTTGAACCCTTTTTCATTTAAGATTTTTACTGATGATTCTGCGAAGGAAATAGGAACGGTTTCCTGCAGTTCAAATGACTCAGCGTTAAAATCCGGATTCTCTTTTTTGTAAAAATCGGTCCACTTGATCAGTAAACTGTCCTGTGTTTTAGCAGCTGAAACAGCATCCGGCAATGGTTTCGTTCCCGGTGAAGTTGATGTTTTATTATCTTTATCGTTGCACGAAACCATTAAAAAAAAAGCGAAAAAAAGCAAGGTTCTCATGCTTCCAAAGTACAAAATATTTAAATCCTGTCAAAAAACCTATCTTTGCGCCATGGAAAAAACGACTTTTGCCGATTTCGGTTTGCCGGAAAAAATTCTCGATGTACTCGCCGATTCAAATCTGTTTGAACCCACTCCGATCCAGGAAAAAAGTTTGAAACCGATCCTTTCCGGGCGCGATGTCATGGGAATTGCGCAAACGGGAACGGGAAAAACCCTGGCCTACCTGCTGCCTGTTTTAAAATCCTGGAAATTCAACAAAAGCGGAAATCCAACCGTTCTTATTCTGGTTCCAACGCGCGAACTTGTGGTGCAGGTTTCAGAAATTGTGCAAAATTTAACCGCAAATATGACCGCGCGTGTTATCGGAATTTATGGCGGTAAAAACATCAATACGCAAAAGCTTTTGTTTAATGACGGCTGCGATATTTTGGTGGGCACGCCGGGCCGCGTGATGGATCTCGCCATCGATAACGCAATTTCACTAAAAGAAGTGCAGAAACTGATCATTGATGAATTCGACGAAATGCTTAATTTGGGTTTTAAGGCGCAGCTTACGCACATTTTCCAGATGATGAAGGAAAAGCGCCAGAACATTCTTTTTTCCGCGACAATGACTGAAGCTGTAGATGCTTTGCTGGAGGAATATTTCGCGGGACCTGTAGAAATTTCACTCGCAAAATCAGGAACTCCCTTGGAAAAAATTGAGCAGATCGCATACAAAGTCGAAAACTTTAACACAAAAATAAATCTGCTCGAATATTTGCTGAAAACCAATGCGGATTTTTCTAAAGTTTTAATTTTTTGCAATAATAAAAAGCACGCGGATTTACTTCACACAAAAATTGAAGAACTTTTTCCTGAACAATTTGATGTGATTCATTCCAATAAATCCCAAAACTACCGTCTCAATGCGATGCGCAGTTTTGAAAATCGCGAAGTGCGCGGGCTGATCACCACCGATATTATGGCGCGCGGACTGGATATTTCAGATATTACCCATGTCATTAACTTTGAAATCCCTGATGTTCCTGAACAGTATATCCACCGTATCGGGCGAACCGGCCGTGCCGACAAAAACGGTGTGGCGGTTTCGTTTGTGACCCGCAAAGAGGAAGCGCAGTTGCTGGAAATAGAAGTGCTGATGAACAAGGAACTGACCTTCCGCGATTTTCCTGCCGAAGTAAAGGTCAACCCGGTTAAAATTGCTTCTGAAAAAGACGAGATCCAGATGAAGAATGCCCACACTGTAAAACTGGAAGAAGGCGGCGGTGCATTCCACGAGAAAAAAGACAAGAATAAAAAAGAAAACTGGGGTGGTCCACATGCCCGAAAGATTCCGAAAAAGATCGGTGCAAACCGCGCTCAGGAAAAAGCAAAGTCAAAAGCCAAACGGAAAAAGTAGCGTCTATCAGTCTTTCCAGAATATATCATCGTAATCCGGTTCTTTCAGTTCCGGGTAGTGCTGCTCTAGCAGATTTTGCAGCTGCTCATCGGTCGCCTGTTTTTCTATTTCGGGAAAGATCTGCCTTTCTTCGGTTCTGATGTGAAGTTCCAGCAAAGCACGGAAATTTTCTATTTCTTCAGGAGTCAAAAAGCCTTTCTCCACCATGTCGTGAAAGGTGTTATGTTGCGAAACAGCTTCTTTAATCAGCGGATGTTCTTCACCTAAAACTTTGAAGATCGTTTCTTCCTCTTCTGTAAAATGTGGTTTTAAGTTTTGGAGGTAAAATAGGTTTATATATTTCGACATGCGTTCCGGAGAAATATTCCTTTTTAACCCTTCTTTTAATTTCCAGCATAGCAGAAGACCAAAGTGGTGATCGCGGCTTAACTGTACAAGTGCTTCGTGTCTTTTCATTTATTTATTTTTGTTTATCAATTTTCCCCCACCAAACAGATGTTTTTCAGTAAACAAATTATTTTAAATAAAATATACGGGGAAATTTTTCATTTCTAAATTTAAGGAATTTAATCGCTGACTCCAAAATGTATCAGGCGTTTTCTTCGTCGGTGGATTTTCAAAAATATTTCTGTAAGAAAATCGTTCGGTCCCGAGTTAGAAGTTAGTTCGCGATATTGAAAAAAAAACCCCACAAACAGGAGTTTGCGGAGTTTCATCATCATTTGTGTTCAGAGAAATCTATTGTGTTAACTGTGCTGTTATAAAAATTCTGGCCATGTCATTATTGATATTGGAACAGTTAGAGGTATTTCCGCCGTAGGTAATCGAGCTGTACCCAGTCGTGAGTTTGGGTAAGTTCCTGCCGTAGATGGAAACGGTGTGGGAACCAACGGAAAGGTTATCGAAAACCCCGGACAGACTGAATTTTTTCCAGTTGCAGACGAAATTCTTACCTACTGCTGTATACTTTCGGGCAATTTTTAGCTTGCCGTCCACAAATACACCTATGGCAAACTGAAATTCCTGGTTCGTCGCCGTATCATTATTAATCTGGGCCATTCCTTCTGCTATAATATAATTGGTGTTTACTGCTTTTGTTACATTAATTGTAGAGGCAGATCCAAGATTAGTCCAGCCGGTTGGGGAATCATCTAAATTAAATAAAGGCATTGTGCTCGGAAATGTAGTGATTGTATTGCTAACCGTGGAAGCTCCCGAAAAGTTCTCTGTTGCTTTGATGAGCGCCAGGCCGTCTGCTGTTTCGAATACTTTATTCCACTGGCTGGAATCCCGAAAGTTGAGTTGCCCTTGAGTGGTGTTATACACGATCAGACCCTGAACCGGCGTGAGAATTGTATTGTTGTCCGCGGGGCCCGATAAGGGCACTCGGGGTAGAAGTATACCACGGTTTGCATCTTGCACCTGCAGAACTGCACTTGCATCGGGTGTAGTTAATCCCGAACTGTTCGAGGTGATCAATACCTGTGATTTCACCGGAAAACTGAGTGCCAGGATTAGACAAACTGAATATATTTGTGTTTTCATCTTAGAATGCATAAGGTTGGTTAATGATGATCGTGCTGCTGAAAGCAGCTTCGAAGCTCGAAATTGTGGCAGGTGAGCAACCTGGGTTAGGCCCACCATATGTAACTGTCAGCGTTGAGATGGCTGGTGATGAAATATTCCGGATGGCGAATTTCACGGTGTGTGTTCCTGTACTCAGATTTTTTGCGATGCCATAAGTGGCAAACTGCCTGTAAGAGCACGGAGATTGAAAATCCAGAAAAAGAGGCTTTACATCAACCAGTTTGTCATCTACGAAAAAACCAACTGTTGTGGCGACTCCGCTGGTGTTCTGAGATGAGGTATTATTAGCTTGGAACATTCCGTTGGCATTCATCAGCACATCATTTACAGCCCGGTCTACGGTGATGGTTTTGGTCAGTCCTCCCAATACAGTCCATTGTGCGGAAAGGGGTTCGCCAGCCGCATGAGCGCTGTATCCGTAGAATTGATTGGACGGGGATCTGCTGAAAGTTTCTGCTGCGGATGAATTTGCAGAGTAGTATACCGTCTGATTCAACAAACTGATCTGGTTCAGGTCATTAAAGAAATAATTCCACATTGCACCATCCCAGAAATAAATGCCTTTTTTTCCGATAAGTGCATCGTTGGTGTTATAAACAAGCAGGGATTCCTGTGGTCCAGGTACGGTAGCCACATCGGTTTTACTGCTGAGCGCGATTAAAGGAAGGGATACGCCTTTATTTGTCGCAAATACATCCAGGGCTGCCGACTGGTCAGGCGCTGTGGTATTAATCCCTACCTGCGCGAAAAGCGCGGAGGCTGCGGGCAGAAACAAAAGGATAAATATATTTTTCATCGTAGTGTTTTTATTGTTGTGAAATTTGAATATTCATCAGGCTTTTTCCCATGAGTGGGCTTAGATTGCTGCATCCGGACTGTGCGCTGCCGAAGGTAATCGTCTGGCCGCTGACTTCAGAAACCCGAAGTGTTTCCCTAAGTTCAATAAGATGAGTACCACCGGTAGACAGATTACTTAAATTGAAAAAGACATTGTAGTCGTTGTACAGGCACGTATCGTTGCCGCTGATCAAAAAGTTTCTGACCCCTGCTAACTTGGAATCTACAAACAGGCCTACGGAATAACTCATAAATGTGTTGTCGGATGCAGTGGAATTGATCTGCACGACGCCGTTTCCCGTGATAGAAACCGAGTTTTGCGGAGAATAAAGCGAGATTGTTTGCGAAAGTCCCGGAATCAGTTGAAACTCATGTGCTGCCGGTGCTTCGCCAAGTGTATAAGAGACACCTGTAATTGGAGTGTTGTCCTGTACGCCGCCGGTTGATACTAAGCTTTCGGAGCGAAGTATTTTCAGATATTTATAAATATTCGTGGTATCCAGATAGGGTTCCCATTTGGTCACATTCCAAAAGTAAAACCCCTTTCCCGTAGCTGTATTTGTATTGTATACCAATAGTGAAGTTGTGGGCAAGGTGACTGGTGCCGGACCATTTAAATCGGGAATTGAAACATTCGGTACTAAAACTCCTTTGTTAGGAGATGCAATCCTGAGCGCTTCAGAGGAACTGATTGAAGTGACGTTATTGCCTATTCCTGTTTGGGCATTGTATATACCAAAATATACCAGGAATCCCAGTAATAGATTTTTTTTCATCATTTTCATTTTGTGTATTACAAATGTACTTTCCTTAATGAAAAATGGTTCTTGTTTAATCACCTATTCAATACCGTGAAAACACCTTTTCTTTCTGAACAGTAGAGGGAATTCTACATTTCAGATATCTTGTAGGATTGTTTTATATTTCCGTTAAAAAAGGACAAATTTTAAAAACAGGAATAAAAAAAGCCCCGGAAATCCGAAGCTTATTATCAATAAAATGCTTTCGCAAATTAAAGTTTAGTATCTGTAGTATTCAGGTTTGTACGGACCTTCAACTTCTACACCGATGTATTTTGCCTGCGCGTCGCTTAGTGTTTCCAGTTCCACACCAATTTTCGCAAGGTGGAGCATCGCTACTTTTTCATCCAGTTTTTTCGGCAATGTGTACACTTCGTTTTTGTACGCCGAACTGTTGGTCCAAAGTTCGATTTGTGCCAAGGTCTGGTTGCTGAAGGAGTTACTCATTACAAAACTAGGGTGTCCTGTAGCACAGCCTAAATTTACCAAACGGCCTTCTGCCAGTATAATGATATCTTTACCGTCGATATTATAGATGTCGACCTGAGGTTTCACTTCGGTTTTTGTATCACCGTAAGTTTCATTAAGCCAGGCCATATCAAGTTCATTATCGAAGTGTCCGATGTTACAAACAATGGTTTTGTCTTTCATTCTCCTGAAATGCTCTGCACGTACAATATTGTAGTTTCCGGTTGTAGTGATAATGATATCAGCATTTTCCACAACAGTTTCCAGTCTTTTAACTTCAAAACCATCCATAGCAGCCTGCAGTGCGCAGATCGGATCGATCTCGGTAACCGTTACAATCGAGCCCGCGCCGCGGAAAGACGCCGCTGTACCTTTGCCTACATCTCCGTAACCGCAAACAACAACTCTTTTACCGGCCAACATGACATCAGTCGCCCGACGTACCGCATCTACAGCGGATTCTCTACAGCCATATTTGTTATCGAATTTCGATTTTGTAACCGAATCATTTACATTGATGGCAGGCATCACCAAAGTGCCGTTCTGCATCCTTTCATAAAGTCTGTGAACGCCCGTGGTTGTTTCTTCAGAAAGTCCTTTGATGTCTTTCGTCAGCTCCGGATATTTATCGAAAACCATATTGGTAAGGTCGCCGCCATCGTCCAGGATCAGGTTTAATGGCTTTCTGTCTTCGCCGAAGAAAATGGTCTGTTCGATACACCACTCAAACTCCTCTTCATTCATGCCTTTCCAGGCATACACAGGAATTCCTGCCGCAGCAATTGCCGCAGCTGCGTGATCCTGAGTGGAGAATATATTGCAGGAAGACCAGGTAACATCGGCACCCAGGGCAACCAGGGTTTCGATCAGTACGGCGGTCTGGATCGTCATGTGAAGACAGCCTGCGATCCGTGCACCCTTCAAAGGCTGAGACGGGCCGTATTCTTCGCGGATCGCCATTAAACCGGGCATTTCAGCTTCCGCAAGCTGTATTTCTTTTCTGCCCCAGTCTGCGAGGGAAATGTCCTTAACTTTATAAGGAATGTATTGTGTAGTGGTATTCATCTAATTCAAAAATTTTGTGCAAATTTACAAACTAAATTCTCCACTACAAAATATGCCGCTTTACAGAGATTTTTCCGATGAAAATGCGAAGATTCTGCTTTGGAAATATGATGAGCACGAAGATTTAAATCCGGCGGCACTGCTCGAGGAAGAAAACCATGAACGCGTAAAAGGTTACCATCCCGTAAAGCTAAAAGAATTGCTTCTCATCCGCAAAATCCTCAAATCTGTATTGCCAGGTCATAAGATCCTTTATAAAGAGAGAGTTCCGTATTTATTTCCCAATGATTTCGAAATTTCTATCACGCATTCCTTTCCGTTTGCTGCGCTGGCGATATCGAAGAATAAAGTGGGAATCGATATCGAACCCTTCAATCCAAAAATTAAAAGGATCCGGCATAAGTTTGTAGAGGAAAGTGAAACTGCATTTATAGAAACAGATAAGGAAGTCGCATATCTGACGGTGATCTGGTCGCTAAAGGAAAGTCTGTACAAAATCCACCATTCCAACTATTGGTCTTTGAAAAAACATTATGAAGTAAAACCTTTTCGGCTGGATTCTCCTTACCAGATTCTTTGTAGAGTTCACGATGAAAATGTTTCTGACCTTTATACGGCGAGAGTAGAATTTTTCGATAATTACGTTTTGACTATTGTAGACTGAATTTCGGGCTCGAGTTTTTCTGTGCCTTTACGCTGCTCTTTTGCGGCATCGTAAATCAGTTCCAGGATCTCCTGCAGGTTTTTCAGCTCGGTGAGGTGAGTGATCCGGTTTTGGTCGCGCCGGTCCGAGATCTCGTTTTCGCGGATTTCCCGGCGCCGTATTTCCATCAGCCGTTCCACAGAATCCTCAGGCTGCAGCGCACTTTCCTTTGCAATTTCTTTATCAAATTTCTCCTGATGTAGGATTTTGTCGGTACGTCCAAGTTCAGCCGAAATCTTGCGCGCCCAACCGTCAAAATCAATTTCCGGGTAATCTTTGGCTGATTTGGGGTATTGGGCAAAGGAGGCGGTGTAGGCGGTAATAAGGTGTGCCGTATTCACGAACTGGTGAATATGCTCCATCTTTTTCTGTTGATTTTTTGGATCCGAGATCATGCGGTTGAAGTTATCGGAAAGGTTCGCCAGATCTATGATCGCATCTTTACGGCTCAGTTTATATTCCTGCAGCGAGGCATCTTTATTTTTGAAAAACTCCATTACAGTTTCAAAATAGCGCAGATTACTTTTTGACGATTTCTGCATAAACTCAAGATTTTGGGTGTGTTCCCAGACGGGCAGCACAAAATAAGAAATCGCAAATACCACAATTCCTGCTATAAGTGTATCCAGGATCCGGTCTTTGAAGATCATATTTACATTTCCCGGACGCAGAAAATTAAAACTAAGGAAAATATACACGGTCATAAATAAAACCGCCCAGAAATAATTTGCCTTCAAAAAACTGAAACACAAAATCATGTTCAGCATGAGGAGTGCAAAAAGCAAGGTGCCACTGTGAATGGTCATAAGCATGCCGTAAGCCAATACCGCACCCGCAACCGTGCCGAAAAACCGCAGCCGATTCCGGTGTTTGGTGGTTGCGTACGCCGGGCGCATAATTGCGACGGTCGTAATCAGGATCCAGTAGGAATGTCCCAGTCCCAGGAAATCAAATGTTGAAATGAAATAACCGATGAGCAGCGCAAGTACAATCCGGATCGAGTGGCGGAACTGCGAAGATTTCAGCGAAAAATTATTGCGGAAAACCTGAAAGTTAAGCTTGTTGCGGCTCGGGATAAACTCACTGAGATCCAAACCGGTAGAAAGACTTTTTGCGAGTTTCTGGTCAGAACTGAAAACCTTGTACATCATTTTCAGTTCTTCGGTCACGTCGGTAATGCGCACCAGAATGAGGCGCAGGACCATAAAATGCTCCAGATTCTGGTCGTTGAGTTTCCGGTTTCGCAGATCGAAATACTGCCCGAAAACAATATCTAGCTGTTCATCAATATCCCGCAGAGGTTTGGCCTTTGTTCCACCCTGCAGTGCGATTCCTATGTTTGTAAGTTCATTTGCCAGAGTTGTCAGGTATTCGCTTAAGGTAATCAGCAGTCCGCTGTCGCCAAAGTTTTTCTGAATTTTGCGGTAATCACTGTCGGAGGTCATCAGCTTCTCGTGCAGATCTATGGAATTCAGGAACATCAGCATAAGAAGGCGGCTGGTAGTGGTGGCTTCCTTTACAATTTTACGGGTTTTGAAGACAGTTTCGCGCGTGTCCTCCTGCAGATTTTTAATTTTTACCTGCTGCGCGATCAGTTGCATGTTAAGTTTTTCGAAATCGGGATCCGGCAGATAAAATTTTGATTTTATGCTGAGGTAATCTGCCAGTTCTACGTAGTTTTCACCGATCATCTGTGCCGCGAGCTTGTAAGGCTGAATCCGGGAAACCACCATAAAAATAAGAATATACCAGACCGATCCCGCAAAGAATATAACAGAACTCTGAACGATATTGTTACCGGTCAGATGTCCATTAATAAAAATCGCCATCACAACAAGCGATAGGGATCCTACCGCGGCGAAACGCTGGCCGTAAACACCAAGCATTGAAAAGAACATGCCTAATACAATGATTTCGAAATAGATAAGTATGGGAAAGTTTTGAAGCAGACTTGCTACAACAGAAACAAAAAGAAAACATACGGTCGCAAGCAACAGGGAGTTTCTGCGGCGTACAAAAGGACCCGGCTGATCGGTAAGTCCTACAAAACTGGTGGCGAGCGGGAAGAGGAAATACTCCTTTAACAATCCAAAGTGAGCAAGGATGATACTGGGAACTACAATCGCCAAAGTAATTCGCACGGCTGAAAAGATGTACTGGCTCGTTGCAAATTTCTTAAATTCTGTGGCGTAATTCATTTCACAAATTTACAAGTTTTGAACAAAGAAAAAGTCCCAATTTCTTGAGACTTTCCGAGATTTTATAAAAGATTTTACGCTTAATAATCCTGTGCATTCGATGATTCCTCGCCGATGTTCCAGGTCAAACCAAATCTCAGGGTATTGTCCAGTGCCGAATTTACTTTGGATGTGTTGATGAGGTAAGACATATCCAGCCCAAAAGACTGATATTTTAAGCCAACACCCACTGTAGCGTACTGTCTTGCTCCCTGCTCCTCGCTTTCGTGGAAGTAACCGCCGCGGATCGCAAATGCATTGTCGTATTCATATTCCACAGCACCGCTGAACATCATGCTTTTCTGATTGCTGAAAGATTTTCCGATCCCTTCGATAACACCCACATTGGGAACATTACCAGTATTGTCCGGACCTGGAACCAAAAGTTTGGATGCCTCGAAGTTTACACCCACACGGTTCAGATCATCAATAAACAAATCGTAACCTGCACCTAACCGGGCCATTGTTGGCAGATAAGATCTTGACTCATCATCTCCCGTGTAATCTAACCGCGGTCCTAAATTCTGCACTGCAAAACCTGCTTTTGCGCGACCTTCAAAATCATTGATGCTCGCGTGTTTCGGAGACATGAAATATCCGGATACATCTACGGCGAAAGAGTTTGCCGCCTGCAGCGTATTGTTGGAGTTAAATCCACCGGACAGGTCCGACCGGATAAAACGCCCGGTTACCGCCATGGAGTAGGTGTCCGACAGTTTCAGACCATAAGCTACATCAATTGAAAACTCGTTTGGTTTTGCCGTTCCCAGCTGTACCACTTCCGAACCTACAATATCGGTAAGGTCTACGGAGCCCATATTAAAATAATAGATACTTGCGGAAATAGTAGATCTTTCCTCATCACCTAGAAACTGGTGATACGCACCATAAAGCAGGAAAACGTCATTGGTAAGTTTGCCCAAATACGGCGTATAGTTAACACCGATCGCCGATGTTGTTTTGCTGAACGGATATTTTGCCGCATTCCAGAACTGAGAAAAAGCGTCAGTTGTTGTGGCTACACCCTGGTCACCCATACCTCCTGCACGTGCATCGGGGGAAATCCTCAGGAAGGGTGCGCCTGTGAGTACCGGCTGAACCTGTGAATAAGCTGCTACACTCATTCCTAATCCTACGCCTAAAAAAAGTTTTTTAGTTAATGTCATAAAGTCTATTTTAATCGTTTATATTTTTATTTCAACAGGACCATTTTCTCTACTGCTGTAGCTGTTCCCTTGCATTTTTCCTGATTCTGACTTTTGGCAAAGATCTTAAAAATATAAGTACCTTTTCCCACTGCATCTCCGAAATCATCTTTCCCGTCCCATTCGATTGCTGTTCTGGGTGTTCGGTATCCCTGTAAAAAAGGTTCTGCGGTAACAACACTTGTAATGGTTTTT
Source organism: Kaistella palustris DSM 21579 (assembly GCF_000422265.1). Lineage (GTDB taxonomy): Bacteria > Bacteroidota > Bacteroidia > Flavobacteriales > Weeksellaceae > Kaistella > Kaistella palustris. The sequence goes on along the minus strand of NZ_KE383812.1, from coordinate 216,651 downwards.
ACCAGTTTACCGGTGATGGTGTAGATCTGCACATTTACATCAAGCATATCATCGCAGTTGTGCTCAAACTGTACGTAGGTCTTATTGGTGAAGGGATTGGGCCAGTTTAAAAGTTTATTGACGATCAAATTCTGGTCTGCCTCATCCTTAACTATAAAGTTTAACGTAGCCGTTGTTGAATTATTGTTGATGTCCCATATTTTAAATGTGAGCTGGTGCGCGCCGGGCGCGAGGTTTCTGAAAGGGTAGTTCACATTTCCTTTTTGGTAATCCTTCAGGCCGGGATCTGCACATCCGTTTCCGTCACCTGAAAAGTAGAAATCATTCAGAACAACTGTATCGATGATCTTACCATCCAGGATTACTGTAATATCGTGCCCAATTCCCGAGCCGGTTGAGTTGATTCCTTTATCATCAGTCACACACGCCAGGAGAAGTGGGTTTTGGTCCGTGATTCCACCATCGGCGAAATTGATGTTGTTCATATACAGTTTTACTTTCGGTGGATCGTTATCGGTTATCCCGTCGGGATTTATACCACCGATTTTTTTTACCTGGTTTGCGAATACATCGAACACTTTGTTATCGGCGTAAGCAAGAACGCGCCCGTTGCCAACTGCATAATTGATGTCTTTTGGCACATAAAACTCAACGCTGAAAACACCGTTTACCGCCTGCCCGGAAGACTTTACGATAGGTCCGTTTTCCTCTGTATATTTTAATACAGGTGTCATCCTAGGGTCTTTGTCGTTGTTCAGTGTTTCTTTGTTAATCCTTTTATCGAAAATATTTATTGCCACTCTGCCGTTAAAGTTTTCGTCAACAGTTCCGTCTGCTTTTCTGATGTGACCTTTGACCTTCACAAAATCCAGCGCCTGAAGGTGATCGGCATTTGGAGATTCAATTTCATCAATGACAAGAAGCGGTTTTGGGCGACTCAATTTGGTCGCAGGATCACCAAGTAAATTTACTTTCAGGTGGTCGGAGTGTAAACCCTTGTCATATTTAGCCTGTAAAAAAGCGTTCCCAATATTTACGAAGTCATCATTAACAAGTTTAAATAAATTCCTGGTGAAAATGGTAGTGAATTCCTCGCCGTAACCCACACCGATTGCACGGCTGGAGGTAAGCATCATCGAAGCGCCGCCCTGCTTGGATTTTATGACCTGCTCACCGGCAGAAAATGTATTGGGATCATCCCACAGAGTAAATTCGCAGGTGATGGTGGAAACCAGTGGAAAACGGGAATATACGTTGTTATAATTATTAAAGTTCTGGATTTCTGTGGATGAAAGTACCCTTTCCTGAGCCCAACCATTAATTCCGCCATGCCCGAAGTAGAAGAGATACAGGCTGTTTCCCACATCATTTGAAATTGCCTGGTTCACCTGCGGATAGCGCTGACCGCCCGCAGAGGTTTGCGCAGGAAACGCATCCAGATATAACTTCCGCACATTATATTCGTTGCGTACAGTTCCTGTTTCAAACGTGTTGACCAAAGAGGCGTTCATCGTGTTATGAAAAGGCACCTGGTTATCGGCATCATCATCGACCACAAAATCGAGTTTCATCCGCCATTCGCCAAATGGTGTCGACTGTCCCGGCAGCGCATTATTGTAGGCAAGCGTTTTATCGATGAGGAGTTTTGCTTCAGACACATTGGCCGCTGGGAGCCGGCCCACAGGAACGTCGGGCAGTGTGTTTGCGAGTATTGACGGGTTGTCGCCGGTTTGCGGTGCAGTCATGCCATAGTAGTCATCGGTCACAAAGGATGAAGAGTAATTTCCGCTTTCTTCGCTTTCGTAAGACGGAACAATATCCGATCCCGGATTTCCTTTGCCTTTGTAATCAAACGAAGCATCGCCCAAAATGAAAATATATTTCAGCTTTCCTTTTGGTGTATTCAGTTTGGTTGTAAAATCGCGGATGGCTGTAATGTCTTTGCCGCCGCTGCTGAACTCATTGTAAATTTTATTCACATCAACTACGGCCACGCTGTATTTATCCTGATAGTAAGTGGCAAGCCGCTGTGCATGTCCCATCATTTCCGGAACCGTGATCATCACATAATCAATGTTCTGCAGACCTGACAGATCCTGTGGGGGAATTTTCCCTACAAATGCCGGTTCATACGCTTCACTGCTTTTGAAGGCGACAAATTCATTTACAAAAGTCGGGCTGCTGGCATTATAGCCAAATGTAAACGTCGCGCTGCTGCCGGATTTGTTTTTTTTGCTCACTGCATTTGTAACATCCGACACATCCCAAATATAATCCAGCGAACTTGTATCAGCCATCGTAAAAGTGTAGGTCGTGCCGGTTCCTTCAGCAATATCATAACTCCGGAAATTCATTTGTTTGCTGTTGAATTTCAGGTCTTCTTTGTATTGAACTTCGGCGTAGTCAAAATAAAATTTCCCATTGGGATTTGCTGCAGTATTTGGCTGATAACTGAAAGTGAGCTGGTTTCCCTGCAAACCTGTGGTAGTTCCGCTGTACACGATCGGTATATATTCGTTGGTTTCAGCGGAAGGAATGACCTGATTACGGACATTGGTATTGTTAATGTTAGTCGTCATGGTATTTCCAGCCGATTGATAAGCCACATATCTGCTGCGGAACCGTACTATATCTGTCGGCTGGATTGCTGAACCCGTGGTAAATGAAACCGTTTTTGTGGTATTGATGGCGTCACCGGTCCAGATCCGCCCGATTTTCATGAGGTTGTATTTTTCTTCGTTAATGAACTGATAGGCATCATAACGGGATATGGTCTGGCCGGAAGCCGCAGCATCTACTTCTACAACCCTTTTGCCCGGGCCAATATCAAAATTGATAAAATAGTAGGCAAAATCATCATAAAGGTTGATGAAGTTCGATGGTGTGTCGAGCCGCGTTTCTGTCCGTCGGTTTCCGGTGCCGTTTCCGGCCGCTTTATACACATTAAATCCATTGGGACCCTGTGCGTAGAAAAGTGCGTAATCATCTTCATTCCAAACTCCGTCATCTTCTCCCTGCATTTTTATTGCATCTTCCTGAAGGGCGGAATAGCGGGAATCAGTATTGCGCTCAGGCAGCATTAAGCCACCGTTTCCATAAATCCGGAAATTTTTTGGGGAAATGCTCGCCGGGTTAATACCGTTATCACGCAGAAACTTAGAGGTGATTTTAAATATTCCGGATTTGTCGACCTTAATTTTATAGAAAGTTCCTGACTTTAAAGGATTTTCTGTCGTTCCAAGTTTTTCGGACACGGATTTTGCCGTCACGTTCTCCGGACCGCCTTTCACAATACTGAAAGAAACGAGGCGGTAAAGAATATCATTTTCAAATTTTAAGGCAGATACGCTGATGTTGGTGGTTTTCTCCTGGGTATACGGATTTGTAGAGTATCCAACTCCCGCAATTTCGGAATTGGGAATACTGAACCTGCTTAGATCGTAAATATCTTTGGGTGAAATCTTTTCCCAGACCAGATTCGTAATTTTCTGATTGCTGCCGACATATTTTTCCGAAGCACGGTAATAAACTGAACCATTCTCATAAGAAAAGCCCGGACTGTTAAAATAAGGAACGGTAACTTTATACGTTCCGTAATCGATGGCTTTGGTTCCTTCCCACTTCACAGCAATGGTTTGCGCGTGCGAAAAGGTCAAAAATAAACCGAAAAGAACGATAGTTAAAATGCGTTTCATATGGTGTAAAATTTCACGGTTACAAATTAAACGAAAAATAATAAATAATGATATGATGCAATAAAATTAATTTGCTGACGTTTTGCAAAAAATCAATCTATTAATTTGATTTATTAAATTTTTTATTTTTTCTTTGTACCCACGAATATCTATATAGACTATGAATAAAATAAAGTTGTTTTCATTAATAGCGTTAAGCACCACTATTTTTCTTGTGAGCTGCGGTGGCGGCAACAGCAAGAAAGGCGGCGGAACGAAGCGTTTTACAAGCAAAACCGGCTGGAAACCCAACGATCAGAAAGGGTGGTTCTTTACCGGAAAACAACAGAAACAGAAAGGCTGGCCGGGAATGGTTTATGTAGAAGGTGGTACCTTCACCATGGGATTGGTTAAGGATGATGTAATGCACGACTGGAACAATACACCGCGCAGAATGCAGGTGAGTTCTTTTTTTATAGGCGAGACCGAAATTACGAATTACGAATACCGCGAATATGTAACGTGGCTGAAATTTGTCTTCCCACCATCAGATCCAAGTTTTAAAGATATTTACACAGGTGCTCTGCCTGATACACTTGTATGGAACAATAAACTTTCCCGAAACGATTTTGCTGAAACCTATTTCCGCAGACCGGAATATGATTATTATCCGGTTGTAGGAGTGTCGTGGCTTCAGGCTTCCAGATATTGTGACTGGCTTACCGACCGTGCAAATGAAAAAGCACTCATGGAGCAGGGTATAATTTCAAAGGATTTTTATACCAATGACGCCAACAATCAGGGGCCTAATTCCTTTAATTTAGATAAATTTAAAGCGAATGATCCAGAGATGGAAGCCTACATCAATACGCAGAGACTGCAGCAGAAATCCGGCATCAAAACTTCAAACCAAAGAATTATGGCTGCCAACCGCAACGCAACGGCTGGAGTTGTAGAGAAATTCAGACTTCCAACTGAAGTGGAGTGGGAATTTGCCGCACTTGGCATGCAAAAGGAAAGAGAATATAACCTGTATACCAACAAGCAGCCTGAAATCGAAAAACTGAAAGGTAAAAAAGGGAGAGACCGCGGCATGTATCTCGCGAATTTCAAACAGGGACGTGGCGACTACTCTGGTGTAGCCGGCTGGAAAAATGACGGTTCGCCTACAACTGCCGACGTAAAACAATATCCGTCGAACAATCTGGGAATTTACGGTATGTTCGGCAACGTAGCAGAATGGACCGCAGATATTTACCGCCCGATCATTGATCAGGAAGCTAGTGACTTTAATTACTACCGTGGAAATATGCCACAGGAAGTAGTGAAGAATGCTGACGGTACCTTTAAGAAAATCGAAACTGCAAAATACGATACGCTTGTTGACGGAAGGTTGGTTTACAAAGGTCTACCGGGCTCTTACGAAAGAGAAACCGTAGAAGATAACAGAAACTTCCGCGACGGTGATTTTCAGTCCTCTCTGGATGCCGGTTATGGCAGGGCAGAAGACAGCACGACTGCAGGATACAATATGTACAACTCCAAGCAGAAAAGATTTATCGTAGATGAGCGTGGCCGAGTAGTATTACAAAAAGATCCTGTATCCAGAACAACCAGGATTTCAAACGAAGTAAGAGTGGTTAAAGGCGGTTCCTGGCTGGATGGAGCTTACTGGCTGGATCCGGGTCAGCGACGATACCGGGATGAAGCTAAAGCTTATGGCTGGGTTGGTTTCCGTGTAGCGCAGGACGCTAAATCTACCGCGAAAGGCAGAACAAAGAGATAAGAAAATTATATAATATTCAGTAAATCCTTCTCATTATGCAGAAGGATTTTTTTATTTTTGAAATATGAATGCAGCAACCTTTTATCCGCTTTTTTTACAGGCCGGGAAAGTAACAATAGACAGCCGTAAAATTGAAAAAGGCGATATCTTCTTTGCTTTTTCGGGAGAAAATTTCAACGCGGCCGAACAAGCCGAAAGCGCAGTTGCTCATGGTGCTGCTGCCGTAATCGTGGAGCAGAAATCATTTGAGAATATAGACAGGAATATATTCTGCGTCCCCTCCACCCTGCAGTTTTTACAGGAGCTTGCACTTTATCACCGGAGTCAGTTGAGAATTCCCGTGATCGCCCTTACAGGAAGCAACGGTAAAACAACCACCAAGGAACTCATCCATGCTGTACTCTCCCGGAAATATAATGTTCAGTATACTTTCGGAAATCTCAATAATCACATCGGTGTGCCGCTGACTTTACTTTCTATAAAGCCGGAACATGAAATTGCGGTGGTGGAAATGGGCGCCAATCATCAGCAGGAAATAGAACAGCTTTGCGCGCTTGCACAGCCCAACATCGGATACATTACCAATTTCGGAAAAGCGCATCTTGCAGGTTTTGGTGGTGTAGAAGGAGTCATTAAAGGCAAGTCCGAGTTATATGATTATCTGAAGACTCACTCGCAAACAATTTTAGTTAACGAAAAAGATGCCGTTCAGGTTGAAAAGACCATTAATTACAGTCCGAAAATAACTTTCGGTACTGCAGCGTCAGATTACCGGTTTGAGGAATTTTCAGCGGATCATTTTGTGGGTTTAATTTACCAAGGAGCAAAAGCACGGTCGAGACTCACAGGAAATTACAACTTTACTAATCTTTGTGCAGCTGCCGCTTTAGGCCTGCATTTTGGCGTGGATTTTACAGAAATTAGAAACGCGGTCGAAAGTTATGAACCCACTAATATGCGGTCTCAAATCCTTCGTAAAAACGGAAAAACCTTTGTGCTGGATACTTATAATGCCAATCCAAGTTCGATGACGGAAGCATTAAAGAACTTCAGTACTTTCGCTGGAACCAAAACTGTTATTATGGGCGATATGCTGGAGCTGGGAGCTGATTCCGAAAAGGAACACCGCGACATTCTGAACCTGGCAGCATCTCTGCATTTTGATGAAATTATTACGGTAGGCGCGCATTTTCAGAAGTGTAATTCGGAATTTCAGGCTTTTGCAAACGCCACAGATCTCGCAAATTTCCTTCAACTGCAGCCAATCAATTCAGAAAATGTTTTATTGAAGGGCTCCCGCGGGATCGCGCTGGAAAGGATTTTGGAGTTTATTTCCTAAACAAGATCCCAGTAATCGTCCAGTATTAATTTAATGTTGTTGAAGGTTTCGGGTAAGACATCGGCGGTGATTGTCCTCCGGTCTTTCCAGCAAACGGCGGAGATGCCCTCTTCGGTCTGCGGTACGGGAGTTTCGTCACCTACATGATTCATCCGGAACCAGTACGTGGTTTTCAGGATTTTTTCACCGTTTCTTTCTTTATAAATGTGGAAAGTATTGTTTAAGAATTCCTCCAGAATAAGTTCCCGCAAACCTGTTTCTTCTTCAACTTCGCGCAGTGCGGCCTGTTCCAGCGATTCTCCTTTTTCTACTTTTCCTTTCGGAAGATCCCATTTGCCCAGGCGGCGTATGAACAGTATTTCGTTATTTTTATTGCTGACCAAACCGCCGGCAGCTTCTATAACTTTGAACATGTGTGTAAAATCCTCCCAAATCTCCTCTATGTTTTCGCCATATACATTCATCTCGGGACAGGAAGTGTTTTCTAACAGATCTACGGCGATTTCCAGAGTCGCAAATCCTTCGAAACGTAAGTTTTTTTGAATGTCTTCGGGGTATTTACTTAAAGTTAATTTTTTTTCATTCACAAAAACTTTATACATTTGTAGCGCTTTATTTAATACAAAAATATAAAAATGAATTTAGAAGGACGTAAAATTATTGTTAATAAATCCGCCAAAGAACTGACAGAAATGTTAAAAAATCCTTCAGATTATAAAAATTTGATGCCTGATTCACTCCAGAGTTTTGAAGCGCGGGACAACGGTTTTAAATTCAGTTTAAAAGGCATGCCCGAAATCGCACTGCAGATCGAAAATGTGTCCGAAAACGAAGTGGTGCTCAAATCTGCAAGCTCAAGTCTGGATTTTTCTCTGCGTGGCGCCATGGAACCTGTTAGCGAAAACCAAACTTCTGTACAGTTGCTTTTTGAGGGGAAATTTAATCCTTTCATTAAAATGATGGTCGAAAAACCGCTCCAGAATTTCCTCAACTCACTTACCGACAATATTGAGAAAATGTAACAGTTTGATTACGATTTTGATGCCCTGTAACTTATTGGTTGCAGGGTTTTTTTATGAGTGCGTGTAGTTGGCGAAAGCTTCTTCCAGACTCTCATACTTTCCCTTAAACTCACGCACAGGGGAATCCTGAATGATGTTTCCTTCGTGTATGAGAATCACGCGTGAGCAAAGCGCCTCCACTTCCTGCATGATATGTGTGGAAAGAATTACCGTTTTTTCCTGCCCGATCTGGCGGATCACGTTTCTTATTTCGAGGATTTGGTTGGGATCCAGGCCATTAGTGGGCTCATCGAGAATCAGCAAATCCGGCGCATGCAGAATTGCCTGTGCGAGGCCGACTCTCTGTTTATATCCTTTGGAAAGTTGAGAGATCTTTTTTGATTTTTCAGGTGTGATGCCAACCAGTTCTATCACTTCATCGATCCTTTCTTTCGAAACCTGATGAATATCGGCCACGAATGCCAAATATTCCTTTACGTACATTTCGGGATAAAGTGGATTGTTTTCGGGCAGAAAACCCATTCTTCTTTTGCATTCAATTTCGTGTTCCACAATATTCTTTCCATTAAAAATAATTGCGCCTTCCTCGATTTTCAGCGCACCGACAATGGATTTCATCAGCGTAGATTTTCCTGCGCCGTTTGGACCCAGCAAACCGATAATTTCGGTGTCGCTGATGCTTATATTAATGTTGTTCAGGGCAGTCTGGTTGCCAAACTTTTTGGTAAGATTTTGTATATCTAAAGACATATTGTGGATTTATGCGGAATCAAATTTAAGCAATGAACAGAACATGAAGAAATATAGTTGACCGCAGCAGTTTTTGAGCTTTTCAAAAGTTTCGAAATGTTTAGTCACCTTTAAAAGAAAAAAAGCTGCCTCGCACGTGTGAGACAGCTTTTAATTAAATCCGGAGAAATTATTTTACCAGTAAGTCTTTTGTTACTGATTTTCCGTCTTTGGAAATATTTACAAAATATTTACCCGGCAGCAGTTTAATGGTTAAAAGAGCTGTTTTGTTCATTACATTAACGGCACCGGAATTCTTGACTTCGCGACCATTCATATCATAAACTGTAACAGTATAAGTCCCGTTTGCAGGGAATTTTAGATTAAAATCAGTTTTAGCAGGGTTTGGATAAATGGTATATTCTGCTGCATTTGCTTTGGTATCATTAACAGCCAGATTGGTTTTTGTCAGTTTAGCACCATCCAGAATAGTTCCGTCGCTGCTGTCGATAAGCAGGAGTACGGCGTGGATATTATCTTTAATATATTCTGCTGGAACTGTATATTCGAAAGTATATCCGACATTCTGACCATCAGTAATGGCAGCCGGAACTGAGTTTACTTCACCGTTATACCCACCAAGTAAAGCGCGTCCCACGTGATCATAAACCATTTGCGCAGCAGGAACCGGGTTTGGTAGATTTTCAAATCCACCCATCGGTCCATTTCCGCCACCTGAGTAGTAATTGCTCTGTCTGTATCCGTTTGCAGTGCCTTTCACGCCATCTTCAACAATAACTACAGCAAGTCTGTAATTTGTATTTGGGTTGTTGATAAGGAATTTAGCATTTACGTTCGCAGACAGGGTTGAACCGGTGATACTGAAGTCTCCGGTCAGCTGTGCGGGCGAAAGCAGCTGCTTTCTGGTCGTCACGTAATTGCCAATACTGTTTGGATTGATGTCAACACCCTTTAATTCCCGGTCAACGTTCATTCCCGGAAATCCGGAAAATGCTGCACCTGCATTATACGGTGCCAGTACCATTGGATCGTTATTGTGAACTGCAATACTGATCTGATCATCGGGGTATTGTTGGTTCACAGCATCCAGCGCAACCATTCCTCTTGGACACCAACCGCACCATGTTCCTGTTCCTTCCTCGAAAATAACTTTTTTCGAAATTGACTGGGAAACGATACTTATGGGAGCCTGTTGTGTATTATCCGCAGGGTTTGTATCGGGACCGTCATTTACCTGAGTAACGGTGACGGTAACATTTTTAGTTTCTATTACAGAACCGTCGGCGGTGAGTGGCACGGGGTGCGCAATCTCTCTTTGCTGACCTACATTTAAATACGCCACCACTCTTTGTTTGTGGTCTCCGGTACCATCATTCCAGTTCAATTCTACGGAAGTGATGTTAGTGGTTCCATTATTTTTTAATGTAACCTTAATCATCGTTTGGTCACCTGCGACCATAAATTTAGTCAGCTTTACGCTTAACAGCTGTACGTCGCCGCCTGCAAGGGTCTGCGGGCTTTTACCCGAAGAGGGCGTGGCTGAATTTCCAGCGTATACGTTGGCAGATGCATTGCTGGCGAAGAAAAACATTGCTGCCAGAAAGTAAATTTTTTTCATAATAATTATACTTTGTTTGGTTTACTTAATTAATAATTCTTTGGTGAATGAGACACCGTCTTTGGTAATGTTGACCAAATATTTGCCGGGAGTCAGATTTACGCCAAGGTTTATTGTTTTGAAACTTGAAGTCCGTGTGCCGTAATTTTTTATTTCGCGGCCTGTCATGTCGTAAATACTTACCGCGTATTTGCCGTCTTCAGCGACTTTGATATTGAATTCAGACTTGGCAGGATTCGGGTAAATGGAAATATTGGCACCGGTTTTTGTGACATCATTGGCTGCCAGGTTAGTTTTGGTAAGTTTCGCAACGTTTACGATCGTACCGTCGTTGCCGTCAATCAGTAACAGAACAGCACCCATATTATCTGCAATGGAAGTGGCGGGGATGGTGTAATTAAAAGTGTAGCTCGCCGTAGAACCATCTGTAATAGAAGTAGGTACCGATCCGGCCTGGCCGTTATATCCTCCCAGCAATGCTCTGCCAACGTGGTTATAAACCATTTGAGACGCAGGCACAGGATCGGGCTTGCTTTCGTAACCGCCCATAGGTCCTTCGCCGCCGCCGGAATAATAGTTACGTTGATTGTATGAACTCGCAGTGCCTTTCACACCATCTTCAACCACAACCACTGCCATTTTATAATTTGCATTTGGATTATTGATGAAGAATTTACTGTTTACAGTTGCTGTAAGTTCTGAACCTGTTATGCTGTATTCACCCGTTAACTTTACAGGTGTCGGAAGGTTTTTTCTGGCTGTAACATAACCGTCGATACCATCTGGGCCCGGGTCAACATTTTTCATTTCCCTGTCCACATTCATTCCGGGGAAGCCCGAAAATGCGGCGCCCGAATTATACGCTGCAACTGCCATGGGATCATTATTATGAATTGCTATTGTGATCTGATCATCAGGATAATCCTGGTTCACTTTATCTAAGCCCACCATGCCTCTTGGGCACCATCCACACCAGGTTCCGGTTCCTTCTTCCAACAAAACTTTTTTGGCCACAATTTGCGATGCTACCGAAGTTGAAGCAGTACCTATGTTGTCTGTAGGATCGGAATCTGCCACATTGTTAACTTTGGTAATGTTCAAACTGAAATTTTTAGAAGCTATATCTGTATAGCTTACTTTAGTCGGATGGGTGATAACTGCTGAGGCACCTGGTGCGATATTGGCAGCGACGGTGGCAATGTGGTCCGTACCATCGTTCCAGTTAAGTTCTACAGAGGTTATTGGATTTGCACCGGCGTTTTTTACTGTATATTTCAGATCGTTCTGGGAACCGGCCAAGATGTATTTGTCAATTTTTGAGGAAACTAACTTGGAATTATTCTGTGCTAATGTCTCTACGGTAACATTATCAAACAAAAGATAATACATATCAACCGTATTGAAATGCCGGAATGAAAGATAAACCGTTTGCCCTGCGTAAGCGGAAACATCTACGGTCGCCTCATGCAAACCACCTTCAAACGGCAGTGTTTCTTCTTTTACGGGAGTTGTTGCAAGAACTTCTGAGGGAATATTTGTAGGTGATAAGTAAATCGCATAATGTTCCGCACCATAATCACCATCATACGAGGCCACCTGAAATTTTAAGAATAAATTGTTGGTGCCCGCCGGCAAGGTGATCGGAGTGGAGGTGATTAAATTATTAGGTGTTAATGCAGTGTTCTGGTAAGAATAGGAGATCAGGGTTTTGGTTCCAAAACCTGCCGTCGGATAAACGCTGCTGGCATTCACCAAAGCGAATTTCTTGCCGTCGCCGTCGAGATCCGAATTTGTCCATGTGGAAAAATCCACTGTCTCAAAATTCTGCGAATAATGCACCTGCGCGTGTAGTGACGACGCAAGCAGAAAAGCCGCCGCAATAGTATAGAGTTTTGTCATAATTAATACATTGTGATTTGGTGGTGAATGCTATTTCTTAATTATTTTTTGTGTCTGGCTTTTGCCGCCTGTGTTTTGGGTATTGAAGATGTAAATCCCAGCTGTCAAATTCTGAACGTTGATCGAATTTTCTCCGGATTTTAAGGTTCCTTTTTTTACCAGTTTTCCATTCATATCAAACAGCTGGAAAGTAGTGTCGTTTTTTGAAGATAATTCGATGCTGTTATTTACGATCGTGCTCTTTAAAATAACTTCTTTCGCAGCATTCACATTATTTACCGCCAACATTTTGTCGTAGGCGTAGGTCACACGTACCGGTGTACCAATTTCATTCTGGAATTCATCAACCTGATAAATTTTAAAGGTAATGCTCATGGGATCAGCATAATCCATTTTGTTCCAGAAGTGGTCGGAATCACCTGAATCGGAGCCGGGAGCAATGGTATAACCGTTTGGCGGATAATTAAAACCGAGCATTACAAAAGGCATACAGTTTCCTCCGAAACAGAATTCGAAGTTTTCACCAGCAGTATTGTTAAATGTTTCTGCCAGAACTTTTACTGAAATATTCTGTGTCGCAGAAGTATTTACAACCGTAAAATTGAGCATACTTTCGTCTGTATCGTAGGTATTATAAGAGTATACCGCGCCATCATTAATAATTGTACCATCCAGCTTCTTAACCAGCATTTGCGCGTTTAAAACTGCAAATCCCAATAGTGTTGAAAGGAGTAAGACTTTTTTCATAATATCAAATTTTTCTGTTGTTTTTTATAAAGTTTCCAGTGCATTGGTTGTATTCGGCAAAGCTTCTCTTACGTTGAGTACTTCGTTTTGATCATTAAATACTGCGACGATAATTTTCATGTTTTCTATATTGAAACCGCCTGGTATTCCAAAGCTGAAATTTTTGTGATAGGTGGTATTATTCTGCGTGTTCGCAGAAGGAATCGCATCTCCGGTCGCAGCGGTAAGCAGAGCGCGGAGCACATTGTGGTTGCTGTAGTTTTCAATGATAGGAACGCCCCCGTAAAGAATGGGTTTTCCACCGGAGCCGTTAAAGTAATTATGCTGCGGGTACACAATATTGTCTTCTACCACATAAACCATGGTTTTCAGGTTGCTGTAGTTTTCTGCAAAGGCAATATTATATTCGCCGGAAAGCGTGTTGCCCTCCAGCTTGGTTGTTACGGCGATACCGATCTTACTGTAAGGTTTTATGTATTGCAGCGCAAATGAGACATCGGTATAGTTGTTATTAGCTGTGCTCCACTCCTGCTTGTGATTTATTAAAATAGTAGGGTAGGCCCAGATCCCCAAATTGTTGATTATCGCAGTGCCTGCAGCATTTGTAAATGGATCTGTTCCCACAGTCGGACCGTGAATTCCCACGAAAACCGCTTTGTTATTCTGTTCAGTAAGTTTCTCAAACCGCGCACTTGCGATGGGGCAGTTGCCACACCACGTACCTGTAAAGTCTTCATAGAGTATACGGTGCACGAAATTGACTCCGGTAAGCGCAATGGATTTTATTGTTAAAGGTTTACTGCTGAAGGTTTTATATTTTCCTGTGATTTGATATTCGCCCGTTTTCACCGGAACGAAATAGTTGCCGCTAAGTTCACTGCCATCGACAAAAAAAGTGGCTTCCTGGGTCACATCATTATTCAAATTGTCCGTCAGGGTAAACTTTACCGAATTCCCCAACAACACCGAATTTTCTGCGGCCGAAAGTTTCACGTAGGTCACGATATTGCGTCCTTCATCACTATCAGATCCTGCACAGGAATTTAACAATAACGCAAACAAAAATAGGAAAGGTAGAAGTTTCTTCATGGTATAAATCGCACTTTAAACATTGTGGTAAAAATACGTATTTTTATAAAAAACCGCACATTATTTCATAAAATTATCGCAAACTTTATTATTGATATTAAAAATTGAAATAAAATGGCAATTCTCTTTGAATGTATAAGATATTATTAATAGTTTCGTGTTTTTAAAAATCCGAATAATCCAAATTAATTTTCTGACTATGAAAAAAACGCTGCTGATTCTGGCATTTTGTTTTTGTGCTGTCTTAAACGCGCAATCCATTGAAAATATTTCTGCTAAAAATCTGAAGGGTGAATATATTGCCTTGAAGACGATGAGTAACGAAAAACCCCTGGTACTCAGTTTCTGGGCTACGTGGTGCCTGCCATGTATGGAGGAACTTATCAGCATTAATGAAAAACTTGATGACTGGAAAGCGGAACGCGATTTCGATTTTGTGGCAGTTTCTACAGATGATCCCCGAACCGTGAATAAAGTAAAAACTGTAGTGAACGGTAAAAACTGGAATTTTGATCAGGTACTTTTCGATCCGTCGCAGACCATCAAGCGGCAACTTAACGTGAATAATGTACCGACAACACTTGTTTATTTCAAAAACAAACTCGTGTATTCCCATGTGGGCTATGCACCCGGAGATGAAGATGAATTATTTGAAAAACTGAAACAGATCCAATAATCCGTATGAAGAAAATTTTACTGCCTCTGGTCTATTTATGTGCACAAACAGCTATTCACGCCCAGTTTAATGCGAGTCTGGAATCCAATAACCAATATTATGTAGATGATGCCAAGATTAAATTAGACGAAACGGAAGCGCAGGACCGGTTTCGATCCAATACATATCTCACCATGACTTACCGGTATAAGCATTTTACGGTGGGCGCTCAGGTAGAATCTTATGAACCGAAAGCGTTGCTAAACTATTATCCCGGTTTCAAAGATGTAAATCTGGGAACCTATTATGTAAATTACAACAATGACAAAGGACTTGATGTAACGCTTGGTCATTTCTATGAGCAATTCGGTTCGGGTTTGGCGCTTAGAACCTGGGAAGACCGGCAGTTGGGAATTGCAAATTCGCTGGTAGGAGCGCGCGTAAAATATTCTACACCCGGTCATTTTGTAAATGTAAAAGCTTTGTACGGAAAACAGAGAATTGGGATGGGTTTTGATTTTTCTGATGCCAATATTGCCGCTTTGGACACCGAGTTTCAGCTGGCCACAGCTCTGGGTACAGACAAATTTGAATCAAATCTTGGGATGAGTTTTGTAAATAAGCACGAAGCTGTAGATCCCAATTTTATAAACGCTCCTGCCGATGTAAACATTTACGGCGTACGGCTTAATAATGAATACCGCGACTTTTACCTGAATGCAGAATATCTGTACAAATCAAAAGACGTGATAAAAATGGCGACTTTGGTAGATCCAACCAACGTGTATTCGGGGAATGCCATGAACTTGGTTTTGGGTTTTGCTAAAAAAGGACTTGGCTTCAGCGGTACGTTAAGACGTCTGGAGAATTTTAATTTTTACTCAGACCGCGAAATGGTTGGCAATCAATATAATCAGGCACTGTTGAATTATACACCGGCGTTAACTAAACAGTATGATTACAGTCTTGCGAATATTTATGTGTATCAGTCGCAGCCGCAACTCACTTTTTTCCCCCAAAGGAAAGCGGGCGAAATAGGTTCGCAGTTTGACCTTAATTATCAGTTGAAAAAAGGTACGGCTCTGGGCGGAAAGTACGGAACTGATATTGCGCTTAATTTTGCGAACTGGTACGGACTGAAAGGTAAATACCGCACCTACGAGGATTATAACACGGTAGAAACAGAAACATTTGCTTTGGGCGAGCGTTATTATTCCGATTTCAATGTAGATATCAGAAAAAGATTTTCCAGTACATGGAATACGGCGTTGATTTACATCTATCAGGATTATAATACCGACCGCATTCAGGAAACCTCCGGACGCGTGTTTGCCACAACTGCAGTTTGGGATAATATTTTTAAAATTAATAAAAGTTCCCTTAAAGTTGAACTGCAGCATCAGTGGGCGGATTCCTCGTACAGAAACTGGGCTGCGGGACTCACCGAGTATAATTTTAAAAAGAACTGGTCGGTTTTTGTAAGTGATATGTATAATTATGATAATGAAGAAGCAGACAAACAAATGCATTATTACACATTTGGCGGCGTTTTTCGGAAAAACTCAACACGTATACAGGCCTCTTACGGCAGACAGCGGGGCGGTCTGCTTTGCGTCGGTGGAGTCTGCAGAATGGTTCCGGAGAATACCGGTTTTACCCTAAATATCAATACTACCTTTTAAAAGTATCCGTTTACATAAAATTGTTAAGGCCTCTGAAATATCGGTGGCCTTTTTTTCTTATTAATGATTTTTCAATCATTAAACAGGTTTAGCAGAAAAAATTGATGAAACTTTCTAACCAGATTAGGCTTTCCAATTCTTTTTTGAATAGCAGGTAAACATGGCGGAAAAATTTAAATAAAAAAAGACCGGGAAAATTCTCAGTCTTTTAAGTGAGCGCGATAGTATTCGAACCTATGATCGTCCCGATTAAAAATCGGGATGCGCTATCCGGTTTTCGCTTCGATTAATTTTTGAATT
>NZ_KE383812.1:0-199156 GCF_000422265.1 Kaistella palustris DSM 21579 | reverse complement strand
TCTTTTAAGTGAGCGCGATAGGATTCGAATGCCGAAGAATCGGCACAGGCTCTGGGACCGTCCCGATTAAAAATCGGGATGCGCTATCCGGCTTTCGCTGCGATTAATTTTTGAATTCTAATTCTACTTTTCCAGGATTTAATTTCCAGTTCCCTTTTATATGCAGCGGATTTTTCGGTAAAAAGTTCATAGTGAACCAAACTCCAGTCCTTTGCCTTTGCGGTAAAACCTGCATGATCTGAGAGATGTTTGCGTAATCTTTCTTCGATATTTTCACCCGTATGACCTACATAATAGCGATCTAATGATTTGGAGTACAAAATATAGCAAGTGAACATGGTGGGAAAATTTAAACAAAAAAAAGACCGAGAAAAATCTCAGTCTCTTAAGTGAGCGCGATAGGATTCGAACCTATGACCGTCTGCTTAGAAGGCAGATGCTCTATCCAGCTGAGCTACGCACCCTATACAATATTTTATCAGTTCAAGCTGGGACCGTTCCGATTGCAATCGGAATGCTCTATCCAGCTGAGCTACGCACCCTAAAAATTATTTTATCAGTTCAAGCTGGGACCGTTCCGATTGCAATCGGAATGCTCTGTCCCGCTGAGCTACGCACACTATACATTATTCTATCAGTTCAAACTGGGACCGTTCCGATCGCAATCGGAATGCTCTATCCAGCTGAGCTACGTATCCATTTAAAGGGTTTTAAACTTACCGTTGGGAAGATAAAGTTTAAAAAAAAGAAAACTCCCGAAAGAGTTTTCTTTGAAGTCGGGGCGGCAGGATTCGAACCTGCGACCTCCTGGTCCCAAACCAGGCGCGATGACCGGACTACGCTACGCCCCGAATAAAATTTTTGCCGAAGGTTGCGGAGGGTGTGGGATTCGAACCCACGCGACCCTTGCGGGTCGACAGTTTAGCAAACTGCTCCATTAACCACTCTGGCAACCCTCCTTTGCAATGTATTTGTAAGAACTTCTTTTCTGTATTTGCGAGTGCAAATATAATGGACATTTCATTATTAACCAAAAAAAATTACTTAAATTTTTTTGTATTTTTGAATATTCATCCATTAAAACTCAGCTCATATGCGTAATTCATTATATGTCATCGGATTAAGTTTCGCAATTATTTCTTGCGGTTCTCAGAAATCTGTACAGAAATCTGCCGTAACTCCAAAACCTTCGCCAACAAAGGTTACAACTCCAGCAAAACCTCAAACGCCTACAAGGCCAAATGCGGTGATCAAACATGAAGGGCAAAACGAATTCTTTAAAGTAAATCTTGCCAACGCCGCGAATAATGATAATACCATAAGTTATGGTTCCATAGTTTCTGCAAATCCACAGGGTTACAGAGTCGTAAAGACTTATTTTCCTGCACTTGCACAGAATTTCCGGCAGAAATACATCATTTTACATTATACCGCCCTGGATGATGATAAATCGGTAATGGTCCTTACGCAGCAGGGTGTGAGTGCGCATTACCTTGTAAATGATCTGGGTGACCGCGACATCTACCAGTTGGTTGATGAAAACAAAAGGTCGTACCACGCCGGTGTCAGTTCCTGGCGTACCGACAAAATGCTTAATGATACTTCCATCGGCATCGAGATCGTGAACAGCGGCTACACAACAGATTCGTCCGGCTACAGGATATTCCCGGATTTTGATGATGAGCAGATAAAAAAAGTGGCAGCCCTAGTAAAAGATATTGCAACACGGTATATGATCCCTGCAACTAATATTTTAGGTCACTCCGATATAGCGCCGACAAGAAAACAGGATCCCGGCCCTAAATTTCCGTGGAAAAAACTCTATGATGAATACCAGATCGGAATGTGGTATGATGAACCTGTAAAACAGAGTTTTTACAGTCAGATTATTCCCGAGGAGTTTGGATTGCAGATGACCAACGCGCAGTTTATATTTAAATATCAAACCGCTCTAAAAATGTTGGGTTATGGACTGGAGCCTTCCGGAACATATGATGACGCTACAAAGAAAACCATCGAAGCGTTTCAGTATCATTTCCGGCCGGCTAACTATGATGGTGTAATGGATGCCGAAACCTGGGCTATCCTGCAGGCGCTAAACCAGAAATATCCCGCAAAGTAAATCTGCCGACACTTTAAGTTAAACAGCTTGAGATTTTTATAAATCCCAACGGTTTCGATTTTGATATCGGTGTCTTTTGAAGTGGCGAATTCAACAAAAAAATCTTAACTTTTCAACAAATATTTTTTATGGAAAATTTCAGGAATGAAAGTGATCTGTTAGGAACTTTACAGGTTCCCGCAAATGCATATTATGGCGTACAAACGCAGCGTGCAATCGACAATTTTAAAATTTCCGGTCAGCATTTGTCTTCTTATCCTCATTTTATCAAAGCTTTGGCAATGGTTAAAAAAGCCGCAGCCAAAACGAATTATGAACTTGGACTGATGCAGGAGGAACTTTATAAAAAAATTGCCGAGGCCTGCGACGAACTTATTGCAGGGAAACTGCATGATCAGTTCCCGATTGATATGATCCAGGGCGGCGCCGGAACGTCTGTAAATATGAACGCAAACGAGGTCATCGCCAATATCGTTCTCGAAAAGCTAGGAAAAGAAAAAGGCGATTATCAGTTCTGTTCGCCAAACGACCACATCAATCTCTCACAATCTACCAATGATGCTTATCCGACTGCAATTAAACTGGCGCTTTTGCACATGAATGATGAGCTTGTAAACAAACTTAGAAAAACCATCGCGGCTTTCCGAGACAAAGGTGTAGAATTCGGTAAAGTCATAAAAATGGGGAGAACACAACTGCAGGATGCCGTTCCCATGACTCTTGGGCAGGAGTTTGAGGCTTTTGCCGCGACTTTGGAAGAAGACATTTCAAAACTGAATAATAACGCTAATTTATTTGTCGAGATCAATATGGGTGCTACAGCGATTGGCACGGGACTCAATGCGCCGGTGGGATATGCAAATCTCTGCGCCAGGAATCTCAGCAAGATTTCAGGTTTCCAAATTGTTTCTGCACCTAATTTGGTGGAGGCGACTCCGGATACAGGTTCATACGTGATTTACTCTTCAGCCATGAAAAGACTTGCTGTGAAACTCTCAAAAATTTGTAATGATTTAAGACTGCTTTCCTCAGGGCCGCGCGCCGGTTTCTTCGAAATTAATCTGCCGCCAATGCAGCCCGGTTCGTCTATCATGCCCGGAAAGGTGAATCCGGTTATTCCCGAGGTGGTGAATCAGGTATGCTATAAAGTAATAGGCAATGATCTCACGGTGACATTTGCCGCAGAAGCAGGCCAGCTTCAGTTAAATGTGATGGAACCTGTGCTGTCGCACTCGATTATGGAAAGCATTAACTTCCTGGGAAATGCTCTCGATACGCTGCGGGAGAAATGCATCACCGGAATTACGGCCAATGTAGAAAACTGCCTGAACATGGTGAAACACAGCATAGGAATAGTAACAGCTTTGAATCCATATATCGGTTACAAGAATTCTACAGAAATCGCAAAAGAAGCGCTGGAAACCGGCCAAAGTGTGTATAATCTTGTGTTGGAAAAAGGAATTCTGTCTCAGGAAAAACTCGATGAAATCCTGGATCCCGAAAATATGCTTAAACCGCATCAGTTTTAAAATTGATCATTAAAGGGAATTGCCATTAAAAAAAACCGCTTTTAAAAAAAATTATTGAAAGCATTTGTAAATGATTTTATCTTCAAAATTGGAAACCGTAAAACACGTAGATTCAGCCGGATATACTTACGAATCTGTAGTTAACGATAAAAATGGTGTACGCGTTTATACGCTCAATAACGGTCTGAAAGTCTACCTTGCACAAAATTTCGACGCTCCGAAAATTCAAACCTATATTCCTGTAAAGACCGGCAGTAACAATGATCCTGCCGACAATACCGGCCTGGCGCATTATCTGGAACACATGATGTTCAAGGGAACCTCTAAACTCGGTTCCGCAAACTGGGCAAAGGAAAAACCGCTACTCGATGAAATTTCTGCACTGTACGAAATTCATAAAGCGGAAAAAGATCCGGAGAAAAAGAAAACGATTTATAGAAAAATCGATGCCGTGTCGCAGAAAGCTGCAAAATTCGCGATCCCCAACGAATATGACAAAGCGGTCTCATCGCTTGGCGCCTCGGGCACAAACGCTCATACGTGGCTGGATGAAACAGTTTATAAAAACGCAATCCCGGCAAACGAGCTGCAGAAATGGCTTAAAATTGAAAAGGAACGTTTTTCGGAACTCACCCTGCGCCTCTTCCATACCGAACTCGAAGCGGTGTACGAGGAATTCAACCGTGCTCAGGATAATGATGCACGACTTGTAAACTACGAACTTGTGGATGCGCTTTTTCCGAAACATCCGAACGGTCAGCAGACAACCATCGGGTCGCCGGAACATCTTAAAAACCCTTCAATGGTGGCGATCCACAAATATTTCGATACTTATTACGTGCCGAATAACTATGCGATGGTTTTGGTTGGCGACCTTGATTTTGAAAAAACCATTCAGCAGATTGATGCTACTTTTGGCACATTTAAGCTCAATCCGTTGCCCCCAAAAGAAAAAGTGTATGAAGTTCCGATGACGGAGATTGTGGCGCGAACGGTTAAAAGTCCTTCTGCCGAACGGCTGCAGCTGGCGTGGCGTACCGACTCTTACGGAACCAAAGGTGCGCGCCTCGCTGATATGGTCGCCAATATCCTGAGTAATGCCGGTGAATGTGGATTGATCGATCTTCACATTAATCAAAGTCAAAAGGCTTTGCGCGCGATGGCTTACGCTTCGCCTTTCAAGAATTACGGTGTTTTTTCTTTGGTCATTGTGCCACGCAGCGACCAGACTTTAGATGAGGCCAAAAAACTGCTTTTGGAACAGGTGGATCTGGTAAAAAAAGGAGCTTTTCCGGAATGGCTACTGAAGGCTGTTACAAATGATATGAAGATTCACCGGATGAAATCTTTCGAAACTGCCGATGGATTGGCGACGGCACTTTACAGCAGTTTCATTAATGATCAGGAATGGGCGGATGAGTTGAGTGAACTTGCAGAATATGAGCGTATAACAAAACAGGATATCGTTGCTTTTGCTAATGATTTCTTTCAGGATAATTACGTTTCCATCAAAAAAGAAAAAGGAATAAATGATAAATTGGTGCGGGTGGAAAATCCGGCAATCACACCTGTACAGCTGAATAAAGAAGCACAATCTGATTTTTTAACAGAAATTATAAGTCAGAGATCACCGGAAATTCAGCCCGAGTTCATTGATTATGCAAAAGCCATTAAAGTAGAAAATCTATGCGGCAAAAAAATCAGTTTTGTTGAAAACCGATACAACGACGTTGCGCAGGTTTTCTTCATTTTTCCGTTTGGCAGCGACCATGACAAAGAACTCGGCCTGGCTACGCAGGTTCTGCAATATTTGGGAACCTATTCCCTTGATGCGGGCGAACTGAAGGAAGAATTCTTTAAACTTGGCATCAGCCATGATTTCCGTACTACCGCGGATCAGCTCGTTATTTCGCTCAGCGGTCTGGAAGAGAATTTGCAAAGCGGTGTAAAACTCCTCAGGAACTGGCTGCAAAACGCAAAGCCTGATGAGGAGGTGTACCGCCAAAATGTTGAAACAATTTTGCAGAGCCGCGAAGTGGGGAAAAAAGACAAGAACCGGATCATGCAGGCGCTCACGAGTTATGCGAAATACGGCCCCATTTCCCGTTTTACCGATGTGGTTTCTGCGGAAAGGCTGCGCGAAATACGGTCTGTGGAAATGACGGAAAAGATGCGGAACCTCCTGCATATGCCGTATGAGATTTTCTTTTATGGAATTGACTTCGCTTCCTTCAAAGATGATGTGAAATTTTTTTTAGAGGAAGAAACGGTTCCGGTTCCTCTACGGAAGATTTACCCCGAACCCGCAGCAGAAGGAAAAGTATTTTTTGCCAGTTACGATATGGTGCAGACGGAAATGAGCAAAGTGGCAAAAGGTGCAAACGTAAACCTGAGAAATTTCGGGAAAATCAATGTATTCAATGAGTATTTTGGGCGCGGTCTGTCGTCGATTATTTTCCAGGAGATCCGGGAAAGCAAAAGTCTCGCATACTCGGCCTACGTGTCTTATTCGGCAAACGCTGAGCTGAACAGGCCGGATTATGTCACTACCTATATTGGAACCCAGGCCAATAAGCTTGCACAGGCGATACAGACGATGGATGAGCTGATGAGTGAACTGCCACAGGTTATGGGCCAGTTTGAAAACGCAAAAACTGCTGCGCTGAAACAAATAGCTGCGGCCCGCGTGAACCGGACAAACATTTTTTTCAATCAGTTGAAACTGCGGAAACTTGGTATTGACTACGATTTGCGCAAAGACATTTACAGCGAAATTGAAAAACTTACCTTAAATGATGTCACAGAATTTTATAATGAACAGGTTAAACCTTTGAAATACAACACCGCGCTCATCGGTAAGAAAGAAAATCTCGACATAGAGCTACTAAAAAAGTTAGGCGATTTTGAGGAAGTAAGTTTATCTCAGATTTTCGGTTATTGATAGCTGCTGTATGATTTAAAGTGCATTTTTTTTGTTTTATTAAAAATAAATGGCGGGAAATTGAGTTTTAAGTGAAAACTTTTCTCTTTTGTTCCTAAGACCGCTTCCGCTTATTCTTACTTTCCTGATGACCGCAGCAACTTATGGTCAGGAAAATTTATTGTTCAGCAACGACATTTACAGTGGCATCAGTTCCGCAGGAATTTCACCTGCGCAGCCCTTTCTATAGCCTAACCCGTGGGATATCAGTTTAATTTCAGAAGATGTTTTTCTGCAGAATGACTATGCTTACATTTCGCAGCAAAGTTTTATTGGCCTCAGGAACTCGAAGATAGAATCAGCCCAAATTAAAAATAATGTTACCGGAGAAAATACACCGGGCGTACTCGATTTTTTTAATAAAGATTTCGGTAGCTACCATTTCAGTTCTGATATTTATGGTCCTTCGGTAAGTATTATGACGCAGATCCGCGGCAAAAAATTCAGAGCCGGATTGTTTTCGCGACTTCGCACGCAGACCTCAGCACTTGCTGTTGATAATTATTTAAAATATGGAAACCAGGACCAGATCGAACCTGAAAACTACACTCTGCAACCCCTGAAAATCAATTTCATGAACTGGGGCGAGATTGGCTTGAATGCAGCGACGGAGATTTTTCCTTATTCTGATCATCAGTGGATTATGGGCGGTAATGTAAAATACCTGGCAGGATTTGATGCCTTTAACGTTGACAGTAAATCGCCGCTGCAGTTAAACCGTCTTTCGGAAACGGATGACGGTGTGGCAAAGAAAGCTATATATGCTTCAAATTTCGATTTAAGTGCGGCCTTTGTTACCGGTTATAACTTTGAAACAAAAGAATATGCACTTAAACCATCGGGAAAAGGTTTTGGATTAGATCTGGGAATTATGATGGTTGACCGCGCAGAAAATTCCGATGAATATAATTTCAAGGCCGGTATTCATATTTTAGATGTAGGCCGTATAAATTTCACTGGTGAGAATCATATTTTTAAAGGCGACCGAGTGAAAGTCGTTAACAACCAGAATTTTAAGAATACGCGTTTCAACAGTCCGCAACAGTTTCTGCAGCTTTTAAGTAATGAAATTTATGGTAGCAATACGGCGTCTCTTCGTGGATCCGATTTTTCTATTGGTTTACCAACAAGTTTACATATAAATGCCAGCAAAAATATCGGCGACCATCAATTTCTGAGTGCCGACTGGATCCAGCGTCTGCCGCTTTTTGAAAACGCACTGAAAAGAAGCAATATTTTTAATCTCTCATATACGGTTCAAAAAGCTGTTGTGGGATTTGGCGCATCCACATCGCTTTATGAATACAGAAGTATTCAATTCGGTGGCTACCTGAGAGTGGGACCTTTGATTCTTGGCAGCGAGAATATCTTTCCGTTGATTTTTAAACAGAAAAAACTGCACTCCGGAGATTTTTATATTGCCATAAAATTGTATCCGTTTTGGGACAACGAAATGAAGCGGCACCGCAGGGAAAAGTGCGACTGTGACCGGTGATTTCAGTGCCTGTGTACTGCCTCATTCTCCGGATCGCAATTCCAGGTGGATATATTATTTTCGATATACTTTTTCGTTTGTTGAAATTCCTCGTAATTTCTCACAATCCTGTCACGGAAACGTGCCTGCCACTCAAAATCGGTGAGGCTATTCTCATTACACCACCGTTTTAGATTGCCTTTTAAATGGTTTGTCACGGAGGAAATAGATTTTGGAACTAACGGATGAAGACCTTTTTCGGGGATTTTGAAGTCATTACCTTCAATGAAGATTTCGGCGAGAAAGTGAATATGGTTTGGCATCACTACAAAGTCATGCAATTTTAAGTAATCCGTGTTTTCGGAAAGATCTTTAAGTAAATCAATTAGCTTTAACCCGATTTCCGAATAAAGCATTTTCTCCCCGATGATCTCCCCGAAAGAATGTTTTTGATTTTTTGTGCAAACTGTGATGTAATAAATATTGTTCGAAGAATAATCAAACTCCGGCAGACGATACTGTTTATGGTATTTCCAGGTCATAAGTGTTTTGTAAGGACCACGCCGCGGCGTGGATAACATTTCTATCGAAAAGTTAATAAATTTAGGCGATACTCCACGAGTAATTAAAATGTTACTGTAACTTTTGATCAGCTTTGATAAATAATGAGCTGCGTATATTCAGTAGTTTATCAGAATTTTTTATTGCATTTATTTTAGCTTTTAACCAAAAAAAACGTGCCTTTCAGCACGTTCCTACATTCTTCAGAAAAATTTATTTCACAATTTTCATTTCATTGATCAGCCATTTCGCATCCGCGTATTTGTCGATAATGAAAAGAATATATTTTGTATCCACCATGATATTCCGGCTGAAGCGTGGGTCGAAATTAATGTCGCTCATCGTTCCTTCCCATTGGCGGTCAAAATTTAAACCGATAAGATTTCCGTTGGCATCAAGTGTTGGACTCCCGGAATTTCCGCCGGTTGTGTGGTTGGTTGCCGTAAAATTCACCGGAACGTCACCGGTTTTATCTTTGTAGATCCCGTAATCTTTCGTATTGTAGAGCTGTACGAGTTTTTTGGGAACATCAAATTCGTAATCTCCGGGAACGTACTTCTCCATAATGCCTGCGATATGGGTTTGGTATCCATAATATACGGCATCGCGGGGATTGGAGCCTTTTACTTTTCCGTAGGTTACGCGGAGTGTGGAGTTGGCGTCCGGAAAGAAAGTCCTGTTTTTATCGGTTTCCATCTGTTGAGCCATGAATTTTTTCTGCAGCACATCAATTTGGTCCTGAAGGTCGGTGAACTGCTTATCCGTCGTATTCATATAGGATTCTCTGAAACTGCTGAACAGTTTCATCAGCGGGTCTTTTTTTAAATTCGCTACGAGCGCATTCTGGTCTGCAAAAACTTTGTTGATGTCAGAATAAGTGGTAGCTCCGTTTATATTACCACGACCTGTAATCACCGAATTTTTTGAAAGCTCTTCGATTGCAGAGATGTTTTGTGCTTCATTTTTATAGCGGTCAAAACCTTCGGGCAGAAATTTCGGCTGCGTTTTATTGGCATAGAGGGCCAGCAACTGAGCCGTCACCTTTGCATCCAGCTCACCGTCATAATTCTGATAGATCCCGGCGAGTCTTGTTTTAAAGTTTTCGGTGGTTTTTTCATCAAGTTTTCCGGATTCTGCGGCCTGTAGATAATTGTAGAAATAGTTCGCCAGGGTGAAGGTTTCCGCATTGCGGACGGTTTCCGTGTAATAAGCTTTGTTCAGTGCGTAAGGCGACTGTTCTTTGTAAAGGCTGTTCAGTCCGTCAATGGTGGGTTTGATCTGCGGATTCTTGGCGATGAGGCTTTGTTCATAGGATTTCTTTTTTCCAACGGCATCGGATTTTTCCAAACCTTCAACCTCGCCGATCCACTTTTTCCAATAGTTTGCTACAGAGGCGTATTTCGAAGCGTACTTGATTCGCGTTTCGTTGTCGGCACGCATTTTTTCATTTAATGTTTTCAGGGCAACTTCGCGTACAGCAATCATAGCAGGGTCGGTTTCTTTCATTACCTGTTCCACGGCAATCGCGGGTAAATATTCTGTCGTTCTTCCGGGAAAACCGAAAACGAAGGTGAAATCATCTTCCTGTTTATCTTTCAGGGAAACCGGCAAAAAGTATTTCGGCTTGTATGGAACGTTATCTTTGCTGTATTCCGCAGGTTTATTGTCTTTATCGGCATAGATTCTGAACATTGAGAAATCGCCCGTATGTCTGGGCCAAACCCAGTTGTCGGTGTCCGAACCAAATTTACCGATAGAGCTTGGCGGTGCACCTACCAGGCGGATGTCCTTATAGGTTTCTATAAGATAAGCGTAATATTTATTGCCGTAATAAACCGGTTTGATAACCAATTTTTGCCACGGTTCTAGTTTAAAACCCGATTTTACGTTCTCGATGTTTTTAGCAATTAAATTTTCGGACGATTTTTCGTCTAAATTTTTTGTACCAGCCAGAACTTCGGCGGTCACTTCTTTTATGTCGGCGATGAAATCTACAGTAACGCCGGGATTCGGCAGTTCACCGTTCATATCTTTTGCCCAGAAACCATCGGTAAGGTAATCGTTTTTTACGGTTGAGTGTTTCTGGATCTGGCCGTAACCACAATGGTGGTTGGTAAGAAGAAGACCTTGGGGGGATATGATTTCCGCCGTACAGCCGCCGTTAAACTGTACCACTGCATCTTTAATACTTGGTTTTGAGGGGTCGAAGATCTGTTTTGCAGAGATTTTCATACCCAAATCTTTCATTTCTTTTTCATTGAGTTCCGTGGGAATCCACATACCGCCGTACTGCTGTGCAAAAGCCATTACCGCCGGAAATAATACTGCAGAGAGTAAAATATGTTTTCTTTTCATTTTAAAAATTTGCGCTAAAAATAGCGATTTTTTTCCTAATGGATTTTCTGTGGATATACGGCTTGCCGCGCTGAATTATTTTTAAAATCGCTGCAGGTACAATTTTTGAATAAGCTAAAATCAAAATAAAATATGGCGCTTTCTGTACAGATTATCTGGCTTTTTATCCTTGCAATTCCTGTGGCCTGTGTGGCATGGACGGTTACACACGAAGAAATTTTTAAGGAACTTCGTACATATTGCAGTGAAAAATCACAGAAATGTGGGAAATTAGTGCAGCGGAAGTTCTTTTATCTTTTCACTTGCGAATATTGTTTCAGTCATTACGTGACTGCGCTTTTTCTGGTAATCACAGGGTACAAACTGCTTTTCGCCGATTGGCGCGGCTACCTGATCTCATTTTTTGCCGTGGTTTTTGTTGCAAATGTATATATGAGCCTGTTCGCTTATCTGCGCCAGAGTTTAAAATCTGAAAAACTCGAAGCCAACCTTAAGGATAATGAATGGCATGAAGTAAAGGAAGAGATTCAAAATAAATAACATTTAAAAAATAAATTATGAAAAACACTGAAAGACTGCAGAAATATGTATTTGATGAGTATACGATTATCACCAATTTCGAACATTTTGAAGATGCCGAAAATTATGCATCCGAAAGGAACGGCAAACTTGTAGAGGTGGGTTTTACCGAAGGATCCGATAATCCGGCATTAAATACAGACGCTGACCTTATAAAATCACGGCGCACATTCCGCGTAGGTCTTGATCCCGAATATGAGGTGCTTTATTCTGATGACCCGCGTTTTGAGGAAATGGCCGAAAAACTTCAGACCAATATGAAAGAACTGCAGGGCGATGTTTTGCCTGAAGATTGGATGTCTGACCAAAATGTAGCTTCAGGCGACCACATTATAATTCTTAAAAACAATGAAGTCAATACAGTGACTACGCGCGAAAGAATAAAATATCTGATGGGCGGCAATGTATATGAACTTGCGGTAAAAATTCCAACCCGCGACGACGCTATTTCACTTAAATAGAACATAATTCCGGCATCAATTCACCGTTGCCGGATTTTTTTTCTACATTATTTAAAGTGACGGAGTGGCCTGGCGGATGATTTCTTTTTTTCTGAAATTTCTGCGGGATTCTGCTGCGACTCAAAAAGCAGCCATTCATGGCCCGGGGAAATTCCTTAAACCAGTAAAACTCCTGAGGTTTACCTTCAGGATTAATGCTGATTTTGATATCGATCTTAACCGAACTGGGATTCCCTCGACTTTTCAGTTTCTCTTTAGGAATAACAATCGTATAAGTGTTCTCATCATCAAGGTTAATTTAAAAGCTGGATCTCCTGGATCTAGTTATTGCAATTTCCTGTAAATCTCCGGCATTTGTTTATTGCAGCCATTCCATCGCGGTTTTTGCATTATTTTAAATATATTTGAGGAACAGAACGCTTTGTCTTTTTGTGCCTTCATGAAAAGTAACTATTCAAACATCGGAAACCATGGAAAAAGTAATTCCCCATTCTTTATTTACCGCCCATGACATCTGGCTTTTTCGTGAAGGGAGACATTTTAAACTCTACGAAAAATTCGGCGCACATACCCTGGAGATCGGTTGGCAAACGGGCGTGTATTTTGCAGTCTGGGCGCCTTTTGCAAAGCAGGTTTCCGTAATCGGTGATTTTAATGGCTGGAACAGCGAATCGCATATTTTATTTCCCCGTTGGGACAGTTCCGGCATTTGGGAAGGCTTTATTCCCGGTCTAAAGTGGGGCGACATTTACAAATATGCCCTACGTACCAATAAAGATGTTCTGCTGGAGAAGGGCGATCCTTTTGCGCTAAGCTGGGAACAGAATGTACAGGCAAGTTCTTTGGTTTCCACTACCTGGTACGAGTGGGGCGACAGGAATTGGATGAATGAGCGTTATAAAAAAAACTCCTTGCAGGCGCCTATATCCGTGTACGAAATGCATCTGGGCTCCTGGATGCGTGGGGTAGATGATCCCGAAAGGTTTTTCAGTTACCGTGAAATTGCCGAGCGCCTTGTTCCCTATCTGAAGGAAATGGAATTTACACATGTCGAGTTCATGCCGGTGATGGAATTTCCCTACGATCCGAGTTGGGGCTACCAGGTGACGGGTTTTTTTGCCGCTACCTCCCGTTTTGGTTCACCACAGGATCTTATGTTTTTGATTGATGAACTTCATCAGAATAATATTGGGGTTATTTTAGACTGGGTTCCCTCGCACTTTCCGGGCGATGCCAATGGACTTCACTTATT
This sequence comes from Kaistella palustris DSM 21579, assembly GCF_000422265.1. Taxonomy (GTDB): domain Bacteria; phylum Bacteroidota; class Bacteroidia; order Flavobacteriales; family Weeksellaceae; genus Kaistella; species Kaistella palustris. The sequence continues at coordinate 185,843 of NZ_KE383812.1, read as the reverse complement.
CGACGGTACTCACCTTTATGAACACGAAGATCCGCGCAAAGGATTTCATCCCGACTGGAAATCCTATATTTTTAATTATGGCCGGCCGGAAGTGAAATCATTTCTCATTTCCAATGCGCTTTTCTGGCTCGACAGGTATCATGCCGACGGACTGCGGGTTGATGCAGTTACATCCATGCTTCACCTCGATTATTCCAGGAACGAAGGTGAATGGGAACTCAACATAGAAGGCGGAAATGTAAATCTGGAAGCAAAACAGTTTCTGCAGGAGTTCAACACTGAGGTCTATAAAGAATTTCCGGATGTGATGACGATAGCGGAAGAAAGTTCTGACTTCCCGCTTCTTACAAAACCTGTGCACGACGGCGGTATTGGGTTCGGTATGAAATGGATGATGGGCTGGATGCACGATACTTTGGATTATTTTAAAGTAGATCCCGTCGCCAGAAAAGAGGTGCATCACAAACTTACATTTGCCTCCATGTATGTATTTAATGAAAACTACATGATGCCGCTCTCGCATGATGAGGTGGTACACGGCAAAGCCAGTCTGATTTATAAAATGCCCGGCGATGAGTGGCAGAAATTTGCAAATCTGCGCGCACTTTACACCTATATGTTTACCCAACCGGGAGCAAAACTCCTGTTTATGGGTTGTGAATTTGGTCAGACGCGCGAGTGGAATTTTGCGGCGTCGCTCGACTGGCATTTACTCGAGTATGAGGTGCACAAAGGTTTACAGAATTTTGTAAAGGATTTAAATCACCTTTATACCACAGAAACGTCACTGTACGAAAACCAGTTCGACCGCCAGGGTTTCGAGTGGGTTGAGGCCAATGATGAGTACAATTCCATTTTCATTTATCTGAGAAAAGGCAACGCTGAAGACGACGTTACAATGACTGTTTTAAATTTAACGCCTCGTGTCTTCGATTATAAAATCGGAGTCGATGAAGGTACGAACTGGGAAGTGATCCTGAATTCCGATGACGAAAAATATGGCGGAAGCGGATTAGCGGCCACCATTGTTGATGAAGAAGATGATGAATGGATGTACCGGCCCAATGCGATCATCGTACAGTTACCACCGCTTTCCGGCATTATATTGAAACAGAAGAAAGAAGTTAAAAAGTCAGGCATAAAAAAATCGGCAACAGTAACTAAGCCACTTGCAGCAGAAAAAGCAGTTTCTGAAAAATAAAGATTCACGGTTTTAAAGTTCAACTTTAAAAATAATTTATGAAAATATTTAATCTTTCTATGGAATGTTATCCGGTAGCTAAAGTTGGTGGTTTGGCTGATGTAGTGGGTGCATTACCGAAATATTTAAATAAGATCGAAGGCGTGGAAGCTTCAGTCGTTATGCCGTGGTACAACAAACCTTTCGTACACGACCACAGTTTCGAAACTGTTTTCGATGGTTTTATTCATCAGAATATACATGAATTCCGGGTTCAGGTTTTGAAGGAGCGTGGTAAAACTTTAGGTTTTGATTTGTATCTCATCAAGGTTCCCGGCCTTCTCGACCGCGATAATCCTTATGGTTACTGGGATGAAAGCCAACAGTTCCTGGCTTTTCAGCATGGTGTTCTGCACTGGCTGTCGGCAATGAAAATCCGCCCCGATGTGTTGCACTGTCACGACTATCACACCGGTCTGGTGCCTTTCATGATTGAAAACTGCCCCGAGTTTGGTTTTCTGAAAGGCCTTAAAACCGTCGGTACAATTCACAACGGTGAATATCAGGGACAGATGAGCTGGGACATGGCAATGTATTTCCCGTGGTACAGGAGCGAAAACTGGGGTTTGCTGGATTGGGATGGCTTCATCAATCCGCTTGCTGCAATGATCAAATGTTGCCACGCTTTCAATGCGGTTTCTAACGGATATATGCAGGAACTTTTCGAAAGTTTCCGCGGCCTCGAAAGTTTGGTCCGTCAGGAAGGTTCCAAAGCGTACGGCATTATCAACGGTATCGACACTGAAGTCTGGGATCCAAAAACCGATGCTTTCCTTGATTTTAACTTTGATAGGAATGACGTCTTTACCGGAAAGTGGAAAAATAAGAAAGCACTTTGCGAAGAATACGGTTTGAATCCGGATCTGCCGCTATTCAGTTTTATAGGCAGGTTTGCCGGCGAAAAAGGCGCAGATTTACTCCCGGATATTGTAGAAAAAAGCATACACCAAACTCACGGCGCATTAAATATTATCATTTTAGGTTCCGGTGATCCGGTGATTGAAAACCGACTGCGGGAACTGAGTGCCATATATTCGAACTTTGCGCTGGATCTGGGTTATAAGGAATACCTGTCGCACAAAATTTACGCCTCATCTGATTTTCTTCTGATGCCTTCGCGGGTGGAGCCCTGTGGCCTTAATCAAATGTATGCAATGAGGTATGGAACTGTACCTGTTGTACGCTATATTGGTGGTTTGCGCGATACGGTAGAAGATATTTCCACCGGCGGCAGCGGACTCAATTTTGGTGCCGCAACGGCAGATGACACCGTGAATGCCATGCACAGAGCGGTGCACATTTACCATCACCGGGAACTCATGGATCAACTTGTGATTTCAAATATGAATTTCGATTTTTCGTGGGAAAACTCTGCGTTCAAATATCTGCAGATGTACCGAAGATAGTTAGCTTTCCACGGCTACAGCCGGTCGCTCACCTACTTCTTCGATTCCGGCCGCAATCATTTCTTCCGCTTCGGCGATTTCTTCGGTATCAGCAGTTTCTATAAGTTCTGTCTGTTGCGTATTCTTCAAATCGATAAAAAACTCACAGTATACCGGCAAATGGTCGGAACCGAAATTTTCCAGTGTCTTTAACTCTACTATGAAAACATCTTCGCTGTGAAACATAAGGTCGATAGGAAATCGGAAAAGTCTGTATTTTGCATGAAAAGTGGAGACAAAAGCTTTTCCCACCCGTGGGTCGATCAGGTGGCTCACCTTTCGGAAAAGTCTTGAAGATTTTGACCAGGCAACGTTATTGAAATCACCAGTCACAAGCACAGGTTTATGAATTTGTTTCACTCTTTTGGCTACGCTTAGCAGATCACCGTCTCTTTCTTTCGAGGTTTTTTCTTCTGTCGGACTTGGCGGCGGCGGATGAATACCGAAAAACACAAAACGGTAACCATCTGTAGTTTTCAGATCTATCTCAATACTCGGAATATCCGGCGCTACAAAGAAGTGGGTCTGTGCTTTTTCGATCTTCAGTTTAGAATAGAAATGCATGCCGTACGTATTTTCCAGCGGAACTTTATGTTGAAAAGGATATTCTTTTTCCAGGGCTGCCAGCGCTTTTTCCCAGGCGCTGTTGCTTTCCATGGTGAGGACAATGTCGGGACTGCATTTGCGGATAAGTGCGATAAACCTCCCGTAATCTTCATTAAACTGATAAATATTTGCAGATATGATCTTAATGTTTTTAGAGGAACTTTCAGGTGAATGTGCGAACTTTTTAACAGGATAATACCGCGTATATTTAATTAATGTTATGCTGTGGAATACGATGATCAGTGCCAACACTATTTGCGTGTACCACCAGAATTCATTTTTAAAAAGAAAAAAGCCAGACAGGAATGTTAGCACAGCTAAAAAATTAATCTGAATCTTACCAAAGTCAGCAACCCGGAAGATCCAGTATGAACTTGGTATTTTTGGTAAGAGCGTCAGGACAGTCAGAAATGCGACTGCACCCAGGTAAATTTCCCACATAATTTTTTTTAACAGCGCTTAAAAATATAGTATTTTGGATGAATCTCAAAGTTTCTGTTTCGGAAAAATTCCCGGCAAATTACAGTTTCATTCCTGCGGTACAGAGTAAAATATCGCTGTTTCTGCGCTTTATGTTTTCAAAAACACTACTTTTATTCTATAAAAAAATAAAATGCTGTATTCTGCTTTCCGTGCTTTTTTCAGAGAACAACGATACCGTAACCTCACGCTCACGACGGTTGGTGTCTTACTTGTGGGAATCCTCGGCTACCGTTTTCTGGAAGGCTGGCGGTGGATCGACTGTGTGAATTACGCGGTCTCAACCATGGTAACGACCGGAAATACAGAGATCTATCCAAAGTCTGACTGGGGCAAAGTCTTTAATATTTTCTATATGTTTCTGAGCGTGATACTGATTTTGATCTTCGTGAATACACTGCATCAGCATTTTCATGACCTCAGACTGCGCAGGGAAATCAAACATAAGCGCCACCACGAAATTGTAGAAAGGCAGATGAAGTCGCAGGAAGAATCTGCGGAATAATCTAAAGTCAAACTTTCCTTTAACAGCCACATCTGCGGACCAATGGTATTATTCTTGCAAACTGTACGCAAATTATATCCATGTTCTTAAAAATGAAGAAATTTTCAGTTCTTAAATTATCTTTTGCTTTTATTTCGCTTACTGTTATCCTTCAATGTAAAAAAGATGAGGTACAGTCGCAACAAGATGCGCAGATCCAGGCACGAAAAGATTCGGTGTCGGCTGCCAAAAAGGATTCTGCAGTTCAGGCAGAACTTGAAAAGCAAAAAGTCACCTATACACCATTTGTTTTTCCAAAGAAGAAGAAAGATTCGGCGACGACAGCTTTTAATAAAAATTACACTGCCGCTCAGCGTGCGGTAATCCTTGCACTTAACCGGCTGGATACCAAAAATAAATGGCGTGCCGATACGCTTGCCGTTCCCGATAAATTCGATGAAACTTTAGCGATTTATGCGCCATTTCCGCGAAATGTAGATATGCTGAAAGACGTGCACAAAATTGCCTTCTTTTCTTATCCTGTGCAGGCGTATGCGCTGTATGAACAGGGAAAACTCGTGAAGTGGGGTCCGACAAGTCTGGGTAAAAAAAGTGCGCAGACAAAACGTGGTCTCATGTTCGCCAACTGGAAAAAAGAACTGGCGATCTCCACTGTCGACAGCGACTGGAAATTGCCCTACAATTTCAATATTCACAACAGTTTGGGGATTGGCTGGCACGAATATGATCTGCCGGGTTTCCCCGCGTCGCACTCATGTTTAAGGCTTCTGCAGGATGATGCTAAATTTCTTTATAACTGGGCAGATCAGTGGACACTGAATAAAGGTGGTGCAACGGTAAAGGCCAACGGAACGCCGGTGATCGTATACGGCGACTATCCGTGGGGCGGCAGAAAACCGTGGCTAAATCTGCTGAAGGATTCGAAAGCCAACGACATTGCGCTGCCCGAATTTGAGCAGATCATTAAACCGCATCTCGATAAAATTCTGGAGGAACAGGCGAAAACTGATAAAGTAAAGTCTCAGCTCGCCTCGTCGGAAACTTCGGAAAATCCCGCAGCCTGATTTTTTTCAAAAGTTCGCAGGGATTCCTCTGCAAAGTCCCGAAGTTTCTGCATTTCGCTCTTCGCCCGGATTTTGCCTACCTGTGAGGCGGCATAAGTTATGGCGAGTAGAAAAAGTACAATGAAGGAACCGGTAAGTGCCCACGGGAAATCGCTGCTTTTGATCTGTTTTTCCACGTACCAAAGGGTAATGCACACCATCCAACAAATTGCCAGAATAAAATATAGAAACATAAAGAATGTCCACACCGCGGAAGTAGGACCAAAAACGCCGCGAAGTACCGTTTTGTTTCCTTCGGTTTCCGTGCGCAATGCCAGGCAGGGTTTCCAGAACTGTGTATTGTTATTTTTTACACGGATCAGTGCAGTTTCGGAATTTATATTTCCGGTGTAGGAATGATTCTTTTCAGTTAAAAAATCCTTGAGCAACTGTGTGTATTTTTCACGGCTCAGGTTGCTGTAAATTTTAAATCTTGGTCGCGACCTCACCGAATCCAACAGGGTTTCTTTAATTTCCATTTCGGTAAGGTATGGGATCTATAAGGGTAAGCACAAAGATTGAAGTCTTGCCGTCACGTTCAATTTCGAAGGTAACTTTGGTGCCATCAGGCTGCTTCAGCAGATCGGTGATTTTCTGTAAAGTATATTCGCCGGCTTTTTTTCTGTTGATTTTAATGATGCGGTCACCTTTCCTTATGCCGGCCGTAAAACACGGCGAATCTTTCCGACAGCCTGCGATGGAATACTGCGGTTTTAGGATAAAATTATATTTAAAACTCTGTTCTGCAGCATAAACAGGTTCGCCCGCAGTTTCTGTTTGCCTGGGCGTGGTTTCCACACGCACGATATCTTTTTCCCAAGTCATGCCGTCATGCTGAATATCCAGACCGCTTTTGTTGATCAGAAAAGGATCATCAAAGTCTTTGTTTTTTTTTAGGTAAAGTGTTTTTTCAGGGTAATTGAAAATTATGGTGAAGCGGCGCAGAATTTCGTTGCCTACCGAACCTTTCCGGTCCGGAACCAGCCGAAGATTTTGTAGTGAATATTCATCGGGCATAGCAGCAAGTGGTTTATCGAAAACAAAATCGCCAATATAAAGCTGATGAATGCGGCTGCGTTTCCCGAAGATATCACCGTTAAATCCCTGGCCCAAATAATCATCGATGTTTGGGCGGTTGTACACAAAATCTTTGATCAGTTTTGGGAAAAGCCAGACCGCATCACTGTTTCCCAAATCCAGAAGCATTTTGGAATCTGCTTTGTGATCAGTAAGTTCAATGCCCGCCTGGAGATAAGGTTTGTTTGCCTCCAGCGTGATTGGGAAGGGCGTAAACCGTTTGAGGCGTTGCCGGAAGCGCTTTTCATCATTGAAAACGGTAATTTTTTTAGAGATATAGTCAATCTGAACAGGATGATTTTCGAAGAACTGAAAACCAATGATCCCATTTACAGGAATTCCCACGTGCGAAGAGAAATTAATGCTTTCATCAAGAATAATAAATACGGTTTGCTTTAAATCCTTAAAATCTTTTCCAATTCTGATGATGTTATTATCCGACCGCAAACCTTCCACATCTCTGTTTTCGCCAAGACCCGAAAATTTTATTTTTGCAATGTCATTGAAGTTGATTTCTTTGTCTTCCAGACTGAAGAGCAGCGTTTCATTCACTCCCGAATCCAGCAGAAAGGTTAAATCCACACCATTTATATTAACCGGCACAAAAATAAGGTTATTGATGAGCTGGAAAGGAATCACGGTTTTTGCCGGGTGGGAAATCTTAAAGCCATCCTGCCCAAAAATACCAATACAGAGAAAAAAGGTTAGAACTTTAAATAATTTCATCTTAAACGGTAGATTGCCCGCGGTAATCTGTTTTAAAAGTAAGAAAATTCATTCACATAAAAATTTAAATAGTCTAAATTTGTTTGATGCAAAACGAAGAAAAAACAGAAAAATTCCGGCAGCTGGTGGAAAATAAATTCCAGATTTATAATTCACTTTTTATGAGTCTGCCTTACGATAAAATGAGTAACATCGGTATGTTGCTGCCTTTTTTATACGAAGAGAGCAAGGCCGGTTATGAAGAAGGGAAAAGTCCCGAAACGATCATGGAGGAATTCTTCGCGAAGCACACCGAACTTGAAAATGAGGCGCAGCGCACAGAACTTCTTTTCAAGATCATACAGTACATCGAGCGCCAGGTGGTGCTTTTCGACAGTATCGAAGATGCGGCTTTCCCGGGTTTGCATTCAGAAAACGATGCGGGCACAGTTTTGCAGCTCCATGAGCGTGCTTCACAGGAACACCAGCTTCAGGCTACGCGCGAAAAGATGGCGGATTTTGGTATTAAAGTGGTTTTCACGGCGCATCCCACCCAGTTTTACCCCAACGCTGTTCAACGGATCCTGCACGATCTGCGCACCGCGATCATGAAAGATTCTGTTACGGAAATCGACATGCTGCTTCAGCAGCTCGGCAAAACGCCATTTGTAAATAAAGAAAAACCCACGCCGCTGGATGAAGCCATGAGCATTATTTTTTATTTGCGTTATGTATACTATGACACAATAGGTGAACTTTATAAAAAGATCAAAAGTTCTTTTGGTACTCAGAAATTTCATCCGGCAGCTGATATGATCCAACTGGGTTTCTGGCCGGGTGGTGACCGCGACGGTAATCCGTTCGTCACCGCTGAAATTACCCGGAAGGTGGCTGCCGAACTTCATTCTTCTATTTTAAAGTCCTACTATGAACACCTGAAAAACCTAAGAAGACGACTGAGTTTCCGCGGTGTGTCCGAAATTTTAGAAACGCTGAGCCATGAGCTTTATGCCGCGATTTTTGTGGCAGATGCTGATATCACTTCAGCCCGGATCATCACACATCTTGATGAAGCCGAAAAAATTATCGTAGAACAGCATAACGGGTTATTCCTGAGTCTTTTGGAGGAATTCCGCGACCGCGTCCGGATTTTTGGGACGCATTTTGCGACTCTTGATCTGCGCCAGGACAGTAAAGTCCATCAGCAGGTGACGAATGAAATCTTTGAAAAAAAATCCGGTAAAGCTCTGGGCAATACTTCTTCCGAAGAGCAGCTCGCGTGGTTTCTGGAAAATAGGCTGGTTTTAGATCCCGCAGATTTTGAAGGAATTACAAGAGATACACTCGAAAATATCAGCAATGTAAAAAATATACAGCAGAAAAACGGTGAGCGCGGATTGAGCCGTTATATCATTTCAAACTCCACACAAGTGCAGGACGTGCTGTATGTTTTTGCACTTTTTAAAATGTGTGGTTATAAAGAGGAAGACATCAATATCGATATCGTACCGTTATTTGAAACCATGGAAGGCCTGGACGAAGCTGGGGAAGTGATGAAAAAACTTTATGAGCTGCCGGTTTACCGTAAGCATCTTGAAAAACGCGGTAAGACACAAACCATCATGCTGGGATTTTCCGACGGCACCAAGGACGGCGGATATCTGAAAGCAAACTGGGAAATTTATGAAACGAAAGAACGCTTAACAAAGGTGTCGGATGAACATAACATCAAAGTTGTTTTTTTTGATGGCCGCGGTGGACCGCCGGCGCGCGGTGGCGGCAAGACACACGATTTCTACGCCTCGCAGGGGAAGACCATCGCCAACCACAAAATCGAAATCACCATTCAGGGGCAAACCATCACCAGCGTTTTTGGAAATAAGGACCAGGCCAAGTATAATTTTGAACAGTTGCTCACCGCCGGCATTGAGAATTCCGTTTTCAAAAATTCAAAAAAAGACCTTACCGAAACTGAAAGAAAGCTGATGGGTGAACTTGCAGAAATCAGTTACAAAAAATACGCAGCGCTGAAAGCTCATCCGCGGTTTGTACCGTATCTGCAGGAAATGAGCACGCTGGAATATTACGGCAAAACCAATATCGGCAGCCGCCCCACCAAGCGGGGTGCCGGCGGTGAACTGCGGTTCGAAGATCTGCGCGCCATACCTTTTGTAGGTTCCTGGAGTCAGCTCAAGCAGAATGTGCCGGGCTTTTTCGGGTTCGGATTTGCGTTGAAGACACTGAAAGACCAAGGCCGTTTTCAGGAGGCGGTAGACCTTTACAGGGGTTCGGATTTCTTTAAAACGTTGGTGCTTAATTCAATGATGAGCATGAACAAATCTTACTTCCCGCTCACCTCGTACATGCGCAACAACCCGAAGTTCGGTGAATTCTGGACGGTCATTTTTGAGGAATACGAACTCTCAAAAACCATGATGCTTGAGCTTACAGGTTTTAAAGTACTTATGGAAGAGGAGCCGCTTTCTCAGAAATCGGTGCAGATCCGCGAGAAAATTGTGTTGCCGCTGCTCACGATACAGCAGTTTGCTTTAATTAAAATCCAGAAAGAAGAAGGCAACCGGGAGGCGTACGAAAAACTCGTGATGCGCTCACTTTTCGGAAACATTAATGCCAGCCGGAATTCGGCATAAAAAAACCTTCATTACGAAGGTCTTTAAAATAAGAATTACCGTAAACTTTATTGTTTAAGCAGTTTTTCAATATACTCGTTTTTCGCGGTTTTAACTTTTACATAATAGACGCCTTTCGCCAATTGCTGAATGTCATGAGTTGCTGAAGGAGACAATGTCTCTACTTTTCTGCCCAGCGAATCATAAAGTTCTACGGAAAGAATTTTTTCTGAAGTCTGCACCGTGAAATTTGTACGTACCGGATTCGGGTAGATCTTAATTTCAGTTTTCGAGATTTCTGCACTGGCAAGCTGTGAATCAGTAAGCGCTTTACCAAAGTTCAAAATGCCATAGCCCAGCTGATCCGAATGACTCGGGTACAGTGAAGCTGAACCGCGGAGTAACTGCCGCACTTCCGGTAAAGGTTTTGTGGGCATTGCCTGGAGCAGACAGGCCACACCGCCCGCCGAAAGCGGCGTTGCAAATGAGGTTCCGCTGGCAGAAGTAACACCGTTATTATAGCCCATATACGTATTTGTCCCACGCGCACTGCCGTCAGGTTTTACCACACCCAGGGCGTTTGGACCAAAAGATGAAAAACTGGAGCTTGCACCCGAAGATGTTACCGCGCCCACACTGAATACTTTTTCGTTATCAGCCGGTGTGATGATATAATGCCAGGAGTTTTCGGCTTCATTTCCGGCAGCCGCGAGCACAAAGATTCCTTTTTCTGTGGCGATCTGTGCGGTTCTGGCAATAAAGGAAACGCTTCCCGTCATGTCCGAATACAGCAGATTGTAACGCGGATCATCAAACTCGTAATAACCCAGGGAAGTCGTGATGACATCAACGCCCTTCCGGTCGGCTTCTTCGGCAGCTTCGGTCCAGTAAAGCTGCTCTTCGGGAATTTCATTTACGGCATCTTCCGTGGCATAAAGGTAAAAATCAGCATCGGGTGCTGATCCTACAAATGAATTCTGCACATATCCCGCAATGGTGCCTAAACAGTAGGAACCATGGTTATTAAGACCGGAGTTATAAATGTCGGTACTTTTATTAATGAAATTATAGCCGCCTTTAATCTGCCCATTGTTGCGGATTCTCGCGTAAGCAGAACCGGTATTTACTTTGGGAAAACCCGTGTCGATCACGGCAATAGTAACGCCCGTGCCGGTATAGCCGGCGATATGCAGCGGACGGAGATTGATCTGCTCGATCTGCGCAAGGCCCGAGCCGTAATTAAATTCTGTTTTTCCGGTGGTGTTGTTAAACTCATCGAACTTATTCCGTTTGTGTGGTTCTGCTTTTCCGCCGTCATGCTTAATGAACCTTTCGACGGAGGCTACGTAGGATTTAGTTTTTAAATCTGCAATCTGCGCGGTCGTAGCATTTACTGCCACACCGTTCATCCACTTGCTGTAATCTGTTACCGTGTAACCAAGGTCCACAATATTCTGGATGTAAGAAGGTTCGATCGGCGCATCCTGGTCGTTGAGCGCAATGCCAAGCCTTGTGCGGCGGTCCAGGGATTTCTGGGATAGCTCACCGGCTGGATTTGCGTAGAACGCTGCTTTATTTGGTTTGTCTTTAAAATAAACAAAGACAAGTTCCGTCTGTGCCTGCAAAATTACAAACAGCACAAGCGCAAATAGAGAGAGTAGTTTTTTCATATTGATCATTCTTTAAAGTGCTGTAAATGTAAAACAATTGATAAAAAATATTTATGCAAAACATGATTTAATTTCTATTTATTAAAAAATTACACTGTATTCCAAAATTGTTATCAATGGTAAGGTGTTCTATTTTACAAAGCCGGCCGGGATTTTAATAATTTAAATTAAAGGCGGCAGAATGACAGAATTTTAATTTTTTCAAAAATTTAATTTCGCTAAATTTGAACAAATATTTTTTATGAAAAAGATTCAGATGGTCGACTTGCAGAGTCAGTATTACAAGATTAAAGCAGATGTAGATAATGCGATGCTCAATGTCCTGAACTCTGCAGCTTTTATTAATGGGCCTGAAGTTAAATCGTTTCAAACAGAGCTGGAGCAGTATCTCGGTGTAAAACACGTAATTCCCTGTGCAAACGGAACCGATGCCTTGCAGATCGCACTCATGGCACTGGATTTAAAGGAGGGAGACGAAGTCATCACTGCAGATTTTACTTTTGCTGCTACTGTGGAAGTTATTCAGCTCTTAAAACTGAAATCGGTTTTAGTAGATGTTGATTATGACACTTTTACCATGGACACCGAAAAACTGAAAGCGGCCATTACTGCAAAAACAAAAGCCATCATTCCCGTACATCTTTTCGGGCAGTGCGCGAATATGGAAGAAATCTTAAAGATCGCCGAGGAAAATGATTTACATGTAATTGAAGATAATGCACAGGCGATCGGTGCCGATTTTACCTTTGCAAACGGAACTGTGAAGAAATCCGGAACAATGGGAATTATTGGAACCACGTCTTTTTTTCCCTCGAAAAATTTAGGCTGCTACGGCGATGGCGGTGCAATTTTTACCAATGATGATGAACTCGCCCATAAAATACGCGGAATTGTAAACCACGGCATGTATGAGCGCTATTACCATGATGAGATCGGGGTAAATTCGCGTTTAGACAGTGTGCAGGCTACCGTTCTGCGCAAAAAACTTCCGCTTTTGGATCACTATAACGAAGCCCGCCGAAAAGCAGCGGATTTTTACGATGAAGCTTTTGCCGGACATCAACACATTCTCACGCCGAAACGGGCAGCATATTCTTCGCACGTTTTCCACCAGTACACACTTCGGATTACCAACGGAAAACGGAATGAACTGCAGCAGTTCCTCGCAGAGAAGGAAGTTCCCGCAATGATTTATTATCCCGTGGCTCTGAGAAAGCAAAAAGCCTATTATCAGGAAAGCGATCCGAAAGATTTCGTAAATACCGATAAACTGCTCGATCAGGTGATCTCTTTACCCATGCATACAGAACTGGATGAGGAGCAGCTGAAATATATTACCGATGCGGTTCTGGAGTTTATGAATAAGCAGTTTTAAGAAGAAGCATCTTTCAGTTTAAATGGCTTTTTATAGTTTCGGTCGTGATTCACACTGCAATTACTCTGCTCTTTACTTTGGTTTTACTTAGATTTAGAAAGGCATCATTTATTTTAGAAGGCTTCATCTTTGACCTGATTTTTTTTATTTTAAATTTAGCAATAACGGTTTCCTTATTTGAAAAATTCCGTAAAACTGTTCTTTTAATAAACATCACTTTCTTACCGCTGTGTATCTGGTATTTCTCAATGGTTTGCTGGAATTTATATTTTGGGATTTTCAGTGATCAAAGTTTTAAGAAATCGGTGTTTATTGGATCGTACTTAATTCTTATTAACCTGTTTAAATATAAGGAATTGTACAGTGATATCGACGAAATAGGAAAATCATAAAATCAATAAATCATCACTTATCAACTTTAATAATATGACAATACTCGTTACCGGCGGTCTCGGTTATATCGGTTCTCACACTGTTGTAGAACTTTTACAAAATAATTTTCAGGTCATCATTGTTGATGATATGTCAAATTCAGAAAAATTTATTCTTGATAATATTGAGAAAGTAGCAGGAAAAAGACCTGTGTTTTTTCCCTTTGATTTAAAAAGAAAGGAATTGCTTTCCCAGGTTTTTGATGCTTATGAAATTGATGGCTGCATTAATTTTGCCGCTTACAAAGCAGTAGGCGAGAGTCAGGAAAAACCTTTGGATTATTATGAAAATAATCTGTTTTCTCTGATCAATGTTTTACAGGAATTTAAAACCAGAAATATTTCCAACTTTATATTCAGTTCGTCTTGTACGGTGTACGGACAGGCAGACGAAATGCCAATTGACGAAAATACTCCGCTGAAACTTCCGGAATCCTCTTACGGAAAAACCAAACAGATGGGCGAGGAGATCCTGAAAGATTTTGCTACGGCTTACAAAAAGAAAGTTTCTTTGCTTCGATATTTTAATCCAATCGGTTCACATCCAACTGCTTTGCTAGGAGAATTACCAATTGGAGTACCTAATAATCTTGTTCCTTACGTTACACAAACCGCGTCTGGAATTCGTGAGAAACTATCGGTCTGGGGAAATGATTATCCAACGGCAGACGGTACGGCGATCCGCGATTACATTTATGTGGTCGATCTGGCAAAGGCGCACGTAAAGGCGCTGCAGAAACTGCTTAATGAAACGTCCGAAACAGTTATAGATATTTACAATCTCGGAACGGGCAAAGGATCTTCAGTTTTGGAAGTGGTGAATGCTTTTGAAATTGCAAATGATGTGAAAGTTCCGTATCAAATTTGCGAAAGAAGAGCAGGAGATATTACTGTTGCTTACGCAAACGCCGATAAAGCCGAAAAAGAATTAGGCTGGAAAGCGGAAACTTCTTTGGAAGAAGCTTTAAGAACAACCTGGGAATGGCAGAAATATCTGGTGAATCGCGGTTAGGAGGCAGATACGAGACACGAGACACAAGACGTGAGACACGAGACACGAGACCCGAGATGTGAGACACGAGACGTGAGACACGAGACACGAGACGTGAGACACGAGACATCAGATTACAACTGAAAAATCCTGAAAAAAATTATTTTCAGGATTTTTTTATGGTTTAATAATTTTATCAACTGTCAACTGTCAGCTGTCAGTTGTGAACTGATTTTTACATTGGTGGACCTTGATCATCATCTCCGCTGGAATTGCTGTTGATGTCTTTCTTACGTTTCGGCGCCTCTACTTTGTCTCCCTGTTTGAAACGGTAGCTCAGTGAAATACTGAACTGTCGTGGCTGCCATTGCATATAGCTGTACTGGGAATAAGTTGCGGTAGTCTGGAAGTTTTCCCGCGCCCGCGTGTTGAAGATATCCTGGATATTAAATGAGATCGTACCGTTGCCTTTCCATATTGTTTGGCTGGCACCTAAATTAACCGCGTACATTGGCTCTCTTTTCTGCTGCACGGTATTTTGTGCGCCACGGTAAAAGCCCTGGATTTGAAAGCTGGTTGTTTTCGTTGGTTTAAAGGTGTTTGTCAAACGGAAGCGCGTAGAGAAACCATCACCGGAAAAATCGATCTCAGTAAGGGGATTGCCAGGGAACAGATTATAACTGCCCTCATTTTTATAACCGAAAAGATCTGCACTTCCCATGATTTTCCACCACTTGAAGGGATCGTAAGTCGCATTAATATCCAAACCATATTGCGCCTCGGTTCCTGCATTGACCGGCATGGTGTAGATCACCGTGTTTCCGTCATCATTCAGACCGCTGTACTGATACATATTCACCTCATCCTGTGATTTTTTGTAATAAAGGGTAGGATTAATGGTGAGTTTATTTTTTGATAGGTTATAACCCAGTTCAAAGGAATTCTCGTAAGTCGGATTAAGATCAGGATTACCGTTGAAGAGGTTTCTGTTGTTGTTATACGACATGAATGGTATCAGGAAAAATGACCTCGGTCTGTTGATCCTTCTGGAGTAATTTAGTAAAAGCTGATTATTCTTATCCAGATCATAACTCAAAAATACACTTGGAAAAAATTTAAGGTAATTTTTACTCACATTGATCTGCTCAGCATCGCTGATTCTTTTGAAGTTGACATCAATATCAGTATTTTCAGCTCTTAAACCCAACTGATAACCGAAATTATCGATCTTACTTTTAAACTGCGCGTAAGCCGCAAGGATATTTTCCTGGTAAGAAGTCTGGCTGGTAAAATTGGGCAGTACTGCAACCGGCCCGTTGTTTCTGCTTTCGTCTACAAAATAATCATAATCGTTTTTGTTCGCGTCGAATCTTGCGCCCGCTTCAAATTTTGATGATTCGCCAATCGGAAGTTCATAATCAGCTTTCGCGAGATATTTGGTGTTTTCGGAGGCCGTAAGAATATTGTTAAGGGCAATTGTAGGAATGTCGAGTTCATTATCGAAACCATTTTCGGTAGTCACAGAATTTCCGTCGCTTTTACTTTTCTGATAGCTTCCGGCAAGTGACAGAAGCTGGCCGCTGTCACCGATTTTCTGGTCATAACCTAAATCTGCCTGAAAGGAATTGTTCACATTTGTACCTTCATTTAAGCGGTTGGTAAACTGGTCCTCAAAGGTGTAGGGAACATTAGGATATCCCGCCGCCGTTCTGTTTTTGATGATCACATGATCAAAATACGCAGTATTTCCCGTGGATTCGTTGTTGTAGTTTCTGAACATTACCGAGGCGTTCAGCGTGGCTTTTTCTGTAAGGTCTACCAGGAAACCACTTGTGACGTTGTAGTATTTGTTTTCACTTTTATTCTCACTGTTCTGGAGTGATCTTACCGAGAATCCGTCGGTCAGTGTTTCGGGGTCCAGGAATGAATTGAATTCAGAATTGTTTGTGGATTTATTTCTGCTGTAACCGCCACCGCCGTTAATATAATACGTCCAGTTCCCTTTTCTCCAGCTTAGATTGGTGTTTAATCTGCTTGTGGGTAAATATCCCAAAGTTCCCTCCACACTTCCGTTAAAACCTACTTTTTTTGATTTTTTCAGGATGATGTTCAGGATTCCGGCAGTTCCGCTGGCTTCATATTTAGATGAAGGGTTGGTGATCACCTCAATTCTTTCGATCTGATCGGCGGGAATCGATTGCAGAGCGTTGGCACCATCATCAATACCAAGCATTGACGAAGGTTTACCATTAATTAAAAACCGCACATTCGTATTGCCACGCATGGAGACAGTTCCGTCTGTATCAACATCTACCGAAGGCACATTGGCCAAAACATCCTGAAGATTTCCTCCTTTTGCCACGATATCCAATGACGGATCGTAGACTTTCTTATCAATTTCTACGCGATACGCTTTCACTGCCTGCGCCGTGATTGTTACACCCTGGATATCCTGGGTTTTTGCGTTCGTGGCAGAACCTTCATATTCCACGGTAAAGGTTCCCAGATTTCCTGCTGAAGAGATCTGCTTGTTCACTGTGGACTTTTTGAAATCAATAGCCTCGATAATCACATCATAATTACCCGGCGTCAGCGCGATCTGGTAATTTCCTTTTTCATCGGTAAGTGTCGCATCACTGTAGAGTTTGTTGGCTTTGTTGCTGAAAGTTACCGACGCGTAAGGCACAAAGTTATTTTGCCTGTCTGCAATTTTTCCGGTTACATTTACTTTCTGCTGCGCAAAGGCTAAACTTGCAGCCCCTAAAACGAACGTTAATCCGATCGTCCTATTTCTGATGATTGATGACATCTCCATCCTGTTCCTCATAATATTATTTTGTTCTGATATACTGATTGCTATTCACTTTAAAAGTTAAATTAAACTTTTGTTTAAAATTCCATGCACTTCATAATGAGACCGATAATTCCATTATAAAGTTTGACTTTCCCTACTATTTACCTGATATCCCTGGAGTTCAGCCAGTCTTGATATGCCCTGGCATTTACTTCATGTTCTGCAGCGCTGGCGGTAAATTTATGTAAACCCGGTCGCGCCGGATCTGCACACATATAAATGAAATCATTCTTCTTTGCATTTAAAACGGCATCAACTGAATTTTTGTCGACCACGCAAATCGGTCCCGGCGGAATTCCAACATTTGCATATGTGTTGTAAGGGGAATCCTGGCGAAGGTGCTTATACATAACACGTTTCAGCGGCGCATCTCTAAAATTACTGGCTTTACTGACTGCATAGATAACGGTTGGATCACTTTGGAGCTTCATGCCTTTGCGGTAACGGTTCAGGTAAAGTCCGGCAACAGTCGGCATTTCATCGGGTTTGCCGCCTGTTTCTTTATATACCAATGAAGCGAGTGCATATATTTGATCACGGCTTAAACCTGCGTTCTGTTCCTTGGCTTTTCGTTCTGCCGACCAGAATTCGGTGTACTGGTATTCAAACTTTTTGAAAAACTCTTTAGGTGTGACTGTCCAGAAAAAGTTATAGGTATCGATAAAGAAGTATTTTTTTAGATCTTCGGCATTTGAAAGGCCTTTTCCGACTGCAATTTTATTGAGGTCTGTTGCAAAGCGCAGTGAATCGAGTTCTGTTTTCTTTGCCACTTTGCCCACCATTTGGTAAACCGTAAAGAAATCGCCTATACGGAAAGTGTTTTCAGTCTGGTTTCCGGCTTTAATCATATTTACAAGATCGGTATTGCTGTTACCGTCTGTAATTTTATAGCGGCCGGCCTGGAAAAAGCGGTTCATGTTTTTACTTTTCGCTACTTCGGCAAACTGGTCTTTATTCTTTAAATACGGCCCGATAGAATCGAGGATTGAGTTAAAATTTGCAGAATGGGGAATGAGAACAAAACCTTCTTTTGCCACATTGTTTCCGAAGTATTTGCTGTAGAACTGATAGCCGAAATAACCACCGACAAGCAGCAAAAGCAACGCTATAGCTGAAATTATTCCTGAGTTTTTATTCATCTGTTTTTCAAAAACGCTTATAAATTGATCTTTCCCCTGAAAACCTGTTTTGCGGGACCTTCCAGCCAGATATTTCTAAAGCCTTCGCCGTTTCGTTCCGCATAAACTTTCAGGTCTCCGCCCAAAACACGTACTTCAACTGACTGGGAATCTCTGTCTTTTAAATAAACCAGCGCCGAGGCGGTAACGCCTGTTCCGCAGCTGAAGGTCTCGTCTTCAACACCGCGTTCGTAGGTTCGTACAAAAAGCTGATCACTGCCAAGTTCTTCCACAAAATTCACATTGATTCCGTTCTGACAATAAGACTCAGAATTTCTGATTTTGTTACCGTTTTCGAAAACTTTATAATCTTTTAACTTTTCCACGAAGGTTACGTAATGCGGCGAGCCTGTATTCAATTCGAAATTTCCTTCATTTTCTTTAATGACATCAACGTCGATCATTTTGAGTTTAATGATTCCGTTGTTTATCTCCGCTTCATGAAGTCCATCAATCGCGGTGAACTTTGTTTTGTCCTCGAAAATATCCAGAAAGTGAGCAAAAGCGACAATGCATCTGCCGCCGTTGCCACACATGGTACTTTCATTGCCGTCGGAATTGTAATACACCATTTTGAAATCGACGTTTTCGTCATTTTCCAAAAGGATGAGACCATCGCCTCCGATACCGAATCTTCGGTCGCAAAGCTGGCTGATCAATTCTGTTTCTTTGGGGAAAGTCTGGTCACGATTATCTATCAGTACAAAATCATTTCCTGTACCCTGATATTTATAAAATTCTATGGTAGTCTGCATTGCTTAAGTAATTTAAGCCCAAAATTTGGGGAGTGCAAAGATACTGAAAACTTAATGAGAGCGTCTGCAGCCTTAAACTATATCCATTTTGCAGTTCTGAAATTGAAGAGTTCGGGATGTTCAGTACAGTGTCTTTAAAATACGGTTACTTCAGCAAACATATTCTCATTCACGATAAATTTGAGAAAGAGTGAAACTGTTACAACTATTTTTTTCTACGGTGTAACATGGTGAGGTTGAGCACTCTTTTTCCATTCGATATAGCCGGCAACAGCCATCGCGGTAAACACGAGATATTGTATAGAGGTGATCCCCAAGCCTTTATAGATCATCATGGGAATGCAGATCAGGTCACCCAGGATCCAGAAAATCCAGTTCTCGATCTTCCGTTTTGCCATCAACCACATTCCGACCAGGAAAATTGCAGTGGTGAAAACATCCAGCCAATTCGCCCAATCCAAATGGTACAGGCCAAGCCTGACGTTTTCCATTGCGAAATGATTGTCGATAAATGGTTTATAATAATACACTACAGTGACTAAAATTAAACTTACGAGAAATAAAACTCCGGCGAAGATCCATTCTTTTCTTGTCGCCCAGGAAACTTCAACGTGAATGTGGTCTTCGGAACTTTTCGACCAAAGAATCCAGCCGTAGATGCTCATCACGGTGTAATAGAAGTTGATCATCATGTCGCCGAGCAAACCGAAATTAAAAAGAATGTAAACGTAAAGTGCCGTTGAAATAATTCCTGTCGGATAAACCCAGATGTTTTTTTTAATGGAAAAATAAACGCTTAAAATACCGAATATCGTCGCGATTGCTTCCAGAACAATCTGATATGGTTCGTAAGATTCGTAAGGTGTCAGGAAGAGATCATGGAAATTCATGAGCTCAAAGATAAGTTTTTCTGAAAATAAAATTTAAGTGAAACTTTAGTCTCAGAAGTTGTCTGAAAGTCAACTTCTCAATGAATTGCGATAAGAGGTGATGAAATTGCGGCGTGAGATTCTTTCAGAATGACAAATGGTCGTCAAAAGCCACCATTTTTGTCACGTTGCAAGCGTTTTTACGTAGAGATTCCTCCGGAATGACCAATGTAGCACTGAATAATTAGTTTGCACAAAGTTTGTCACGCTGGAAGCATTTCACACACATACACAACCGACGAAGAGATTCTTTCAGAATGACAAACGATCATCAGGAAGCCACTATTTTTGTCACGCTGGAATCGTTTCCGCGTAGAGATTCCTCCGGAATGACGAATGTAGCATTGAATAATTAGTTTCCACAAAGTTTGTCACGCTGGAAGCGTCTCACACACATACACAACCGACGAAGAGATTCTTTCAGAATGACAAATGATCATCAGGAAGCCACTATTTTTGTCACGCTGGAATCACTTCGGCGTAGAGATCCCTCCGGAATGACGAATGTAGCATTGAATAATTAGTTTCCACAAAGTTTGTCACGCTGGAAGCGTCTCACACACATACACAACCGACGAAGAGATTCTTTCAGAATGACAAATGATCGTCAAGAAGCCACTATTTTTGTCACGCTGGAATCGTTTCCGTGTAGAGATTCCTCCGGAATGACAAAAGCATGCGTCAGAAGGATTTGACATATCAATAAAGAGTAAACTAAAGAACTATTGGTGATAAAATAATTGAAAGTAAACTGTAATTTATTAATTTAGTAAAAACACATTTCCATGATTGAATTTACAGAAGGGATTTATGATTTCTACGTTTACATTTTAACCAATAGAAACAGGACCGTTTTATACACAGGCGTTACAAACGATATCAGACGAAGGTTGAAAGAACATCGAGAAAAAAAGAATCCAAAAAGTTTTACTGCTCGATATAATGTTGAGTTTCTAATTTACTATGAACATTTTGGCTGGATTCAACTTGCTATTGCAAGAGAAAAAGAAATCAAAGATTTACGAAGAGAATTAAAATTAGATCTGATTAAAAGTTTAAATCCTGACTTAAAATTCTTGAATTGGCATTTTGAGATTCCTACGGAAGGATAAAAGGATTTATTGATAGTGCAGAGATTCCTTCGGAATGACAATTACCGTTACAAAACCACCATATTTGTCACGCTGGAAGCGTCTCTACGTAGAAATTCCTTCGGAATGACAAAAGTGTAAATGACAAAATCCCCCGCAAAATTAATTGAAGGGAATTGCTAAGATTAACCTTTTCAAAGTTCTGAACCTTGACAAGGTTTTACATAAGTTTGTACAAATTTAAACTTCACAAGAATTACCTTCATTACGAACTCCCAGTTTTCCTAAGATTTTATCCAACAGACACCAATTCGTTATCGAAGATTGTAGTAAATTAATTCCTACAAATCCCGTCAGCCACAACCAATTTTGGCTGACGTAAATGGACAGAAGGGTACTTGTCAAAATCATTGTTCCCGCAAAAGCGTGTTTTATTCTGGTTTTCATTTTATGTATTTTAATATTTATTTTTTTAAAATTGCTGTTCCGAATTGATCAAAGCAATGTGCACTTTGGATAATGTTTCTTTTCCTGAATTGATTTACTCAATTTTTTTAATAATTAAAGGCGTGTTTTCTTCCGGTACAAAAACAGTGAATAGTAAGGAGTCTGTTTCTGCATAAGAAGAAGCAAACCAATTATTGACTGCGTTGCTTTGAGCGTCATTTTTGAAACCTTTTGCCACATTGTAGGTAAAAGATTTTACTCCTGATTTTACCAAAATATTTTTGACTTCGCTTTCAAATTCCTTGATTGCGGGGATGAGTAATAATTTTATAATTAGTTGTTTATTTAGATTAGAATTTGTCATTCCGGAGGAAACCTAACGAAGTGGTTCGACGAAGTCAATCTCAACGCATAGACGCTTTCAGCGTGACAAACTGCGGAATGACAAATTTTTTGTATTAATTAATCTTGAAGATCTTCTTCAATTGAAACAGATTCTGCTTCGATGACCGCAGGTTCGTTGTGTGTCCATTTTTTCTTTTCAGACATATAATAAATCAGTGGAATCACGATCAAAGTCAAAAGCGTAGAAACGATAGCTCCAAATACCAATGAAATTGCCAATCCCTGGAAAATCGGGTCGAATAAAATCACCACTGCGCCAATCACCACTGCTCCAGTTGTTAATAGAATCGGTGTAGTTCTGACTGCTCCGGCTTCAATAATTGCGCGTTTTATTGGTGCTCCTTCTTTCAAACGGATTTCAATAAAGTCAATTATAAGAATCGAGTTTCGCACCATAATTCCGGCTAAAGCAATCATTCCGATAAAGGATATTGCCGTAAAGAAAGCGCCTAATAACCAGTGTCCGAGTACAATTCCAACCAACGAAAGTGGAATAGGGATCATCATCATAAAATCCATCATCGTAATTCTGGATTGGTTGAGTTTTGTGCCAAATGCTATTAAAGGACTGTTGGTCGCAGTTCCCGTGTAGGACGCGGTGACGTTTGGCAAATACATCGCGCGGGTTTGCAATAAACCGGCTTGCGCAGAATTCACTTCATCATTCGCTAATTTTACGGAGAGGTTTTGACCTTCAATTCTGGATTCTAAATCTTTTTTAGAAATTTGAATGGTGTCTTGCCCGAAAAATTTTGTAGAAATAAAAAGGAGAAATAATACTTTTTTCAAGTGTAAATTATTTGATGACAAAAGTATTGCAGTAAAAAATCCTGCACAGTGACAAATGTTACAGAGTCTACAAACATCGAAAGTTAGCAGTGTTCTTTCGCACGGCTTTTACAGATTTACACAGATGAATTCAACCTTTTAAAGGTTCCAAAGCTTGACAAGGTTAAGTGTTATTAAAAGTTTGAAATGCATTTCCCACACAGATTCAACAGATATGCACAGGTTTTTAATCAGTAACTCTGTCATTCTCACTTAAAAGGGTAATCCGTGTAAGTCTGTGAAATCCGTTAGCAGAAAAAATTCTCAAGGTTTCGTGCTAAAGCAAAACCCCGAAAAATCGAGGTTTCAAGAATGGAATATAATGATGCGTTTAAATTTTACCGTTTAAACTTCCCCAACCACCACCATTGTGAACGTCGGTATAGCCATTATTCAAAAGAATTGTTTTCGCAGAACCACTTCTCATCCCGGAAGCGCAACACGTAATAATCGTTCTGTTTTTGTCTTTTAATTTGCCAAGATTATTCTGAAGTTGATCCACCGGAATATTGATGGAACCTTTAATATGGCCACCCGCAAATTCACCTTTGCTGCGAACATCAAGGATAATTGCACCTTTTTTTACAAGGTCAGCATAATCTGTTTTTTTGAATCCGAAAAGATTATTAATGGTATCTAACATAATTTTGAGTATTTGATTGATTTAATACTGCAAATTTAGGTTAGGCAAATTGGGACTACAGTAATCTATATCACAGAAGTTCAATTTTATTTCGGGAGAGAATTAAAAGATGGTCTTTTTCCATTTGTTTCAGAACTCGGCTCGTTGCTTCACGTGTAATTCCCAATTCATCGGCTAACTGTTGATGCGTTACCGAAATTTCTTTGGAATTATACAGTTGAGTTTTCTGTTTGATGAGGTGTAAAAGTCTCGTATCAATTTTTTGGAAAGCCACCGAATTCACAACATCCAATAATTCTTCAAATCGTTTTTGATAAAGGTCAAAAATAAATTCTGTCCAGTCCGGATATTTCTTCACCCATTCTTTGGCTTTATCCGCTGGAATCAGCATAATGTCCGCATCTTCTTCTGCGATGGCTTTAATTTTAGAAGTGTCATTTTTCATTCCCGCAAAAATAGAAACGATGCAACTTTCACCGGGCGTTAAATAGTAGAGCAGGATTTCGCGACCGTCTTCTTCGGTCCGAATAACTTTAATACTTCCGGAAATAACCACCGGGATATGTTTGATATAAGAATCCATGTTCACGATGGTTTCACCTGCTTCATAATTTTTCAGGTTACCGGAATCTTCAATTTCTTTGACAAGATCAGACTGGAAAATATCTTTTAAAATCATTATTCAAAGCTAACCAAATATGTTCGTTTTGAAAATAGTAAAATGAGAGGCCAGTTTTGCTTCTTTAGAACCAAAAGGCATCATTTTAAAGGGTTCGCTTCCCTTTACAAAAAAGAAACCTGAGGAAAAATAGTTAATCATACCTAAATTTTTATATTTTTGGGAATCTTAAAAAAACAAAAAATGTCAAATCTTTGGAGAACGAAATCCCTCTCGCAGCTTTTAACAGAATCTGACGAGTCTGATAAGGGGTTGAAAAAAACACTCTCTTCCGCCTCCCTTGTTGCGCTGGGAATCGGTGCAATTATTGGTGCCGGACTCTTTTCAATTACCGGTTTAGCTGCAGCAAATTATGCAGGCCCCGGAATTATGATCTCATTTGTAATCGCCGCAATCGGTTGTGCTTTTGCAGGCTTGTGTTACGCTGAATTTGCCTCGATGATTCCTGTTGCGGGATCCGCTTATACCTATTCTTACGCCACTATGGGCGAATTCATCGCCTGGATCATCGGCTGGGATTTAGTCCTGGAATATGCCGTGGGAGCCGCAACTGTTGCCTCGAGCTGGTCGGGCTATCTCGGGAAATTCCTGAGCAGTTTTGGTGTGGCATTACCCGAAAACTTGATGACCACCCCTTTTGATGTCACTTCATCGGGCGGTATGGGTCTTGTGAACCTGCCTGCTATTTTTATCGTGGTGATCATGTCGCTGGTTTTAATTAAAGGCACCAGTGAGTCCGCATTTGTAAATACGCTGATAGTTATTATAAAAGTGGCCATTGTCATCGCATTTATAGTGGTGGGCTGGAAGTATGTAAAAGCAGAAAATCTTACGCCATTAATTCCCGAAAACACCGGCAAGTTCGGCGAGTACGGCTGGTCCGGCATTATAAGGGCTGCCGCGGTCGTCTTTTTTGCCTATATCGGTTTCGATGCGGTCTCAACTGCCGCGCAGGAAACCAAGAATCCCAAAAAATCCATGCCGATCGGCATCATGGGCTCACTTCTGATCTGTACCGTACTTTATATTGTTTTTGCTTACGTGATGGTTGGTGTAGTACATTATAAAGAATTTACCGCAGGTGGCGGTGGCGATCACCTTGCGCCGGTTGCCATAGCGATCGAAGCCATGGGAAGTGTGGTCAACGGCCAGATGGTTCCCGCTTATCCCTGGCTGAATACGACTATTATCCTGGCGATTCTGTTGGGTTACTCATCAGTGATTTTGGTGATGCTGATGGGTCAGAGCCGCGTATTCTATTCGATGAGTAAAGACGGTTTGCTGCCAAAAGTCTTCAGCGAAGTTCATCCTAAGTTCCGTACTCCTTATAAATCCAATCTGTTCTTCCTCGTTTTTGTAAGTCTTTTCGCTGCATTTATTCCCGGTAGAATTGTAGGCGAAATGACCAGTATCGGAACTCTGTTTGCCTTTATACTGGTCTGCATCGGTGTTTTGGTTTTAAGAAAAACGCAGCCCAATGCACCGCGCGCCTTCAGAACGCCTTTGGTGCCGCTGATTCCTGTGCTCGGAGTTCTGGTATGTTTCGGCATGATGGCATTTCTGCCCTTCGACACCTGGATCCGTTTGGTTTGCTGGATGATGATCGGCCTCGATGTTTATCTGTACCGCGGAATCAAAAATTCCTTCCTGGGTAAAGCAAACAACACGACCGGCGATCCCAAAAATTATTCAGTTACGGCTATCTCCGGCGCGGCGCTTACGGTGGTTCTGGCTGTACTGGCTTATCTGCACCATCAGAATGCAGAAACCGATGACAGCGGACTGATCATGTTCTCCATTGCTATGGTCGTGATTCACGCTGTGGTTTATGGTTACTACTTCTTTAAGTATAAGAAAAAGTAAGATTGAGTTATTTATTTCCCGTCCCATGTGGCGGGATTTTTTTATTTTTAAAGTTTAAAAACGTATGAAAAAGTATCTTGCGCTTGTACTTGTTTTATTTTTAAAGGTCGCTTTCGCCCAGAAAGTCGAATTCCAGACTTTACTTCAGGATAAAATCAGCATTCGGGCCCTGCAGGTCTGGGACAATAAAGTCTGGTATTCCGGAACCGATTCTAAGTTCGGTTATGTGAGTTTAAAAGATCCTGCGGATAAAAAGCAGATAAAACTTTCGGAGGAAAAATTCGAATTCCGAACACTGGCGCAGGACAGCAAATACTTTTATACCATAAATATTTTAAGTCCGGCTTTCCTTTTTAAAATTAATAAGAAGACGTTGAATCATTCAGTTCAAAAGATAGATACTGCAAAAACTGCTTTTTATGATGCGTTTATTTTTGATAAGTTCGACAGAGGAATAGCCGTAAGTGATCCCAATAAGAGTGGAAGTGCAAATCCTCTAATTTTTTTTAAAAATATTGCAAATCCTCATGAAATAGTAAGGCCTGACTTCCCCAAATATTCTCCCGGTGAAGCACATTTCGCGGCAAGCAATACCAATATCGCCATGAAAAGCGGTAAAGTTTGGATCGCCACCGGCGGAATGAGAGCCAGAATTTTCAAATTTTCCTGGAGTGACCCTTTTACCTGGGAAGCTTTTGAAACGCCTTTCATCCAGGGAACTTCTTCCACAGGAATATATTCCCTCGACTTCTACGACAAAAATTTCGGCATCGCAGTTGGCGGAGATTATACGAAACAGGCCGAAAACATCAACAATATCGCAACCACAAATGACGGTGGAAAAACCTGGCAGATCCAGGCATCCGGAACAAACGGCGGTTATAAAACCTGCGTGAAATTCCGGCCGAAATCGAAAGGGAAAGACATCATTGCAGTCGGTGATCAGAACATTGAATTTTCCAGCGATTACGGCAAAACCTGGAAAATCATCTCCGAAGAAAAAGGCCTTTACGTCTGCGAGTGGATCGATTCAAACACCGTGGTTTTCGCCGGAAAAAACCGCATCATCAAAATGACTTTAAAATAAAAATGGTGAGCTGGAAAAAAGATCACGTATGATCCGCTTTTCAACCCTTTTAAATGTCATACCCAAAACTTTCGCTCCTCTTTACATATTTTGTATTTTTGCACCATGAAATTCCACAGGGAGTTTACTTCATGTTTTTAAAAATATAAATTTCAGAATGAGTTCTTTAATCGATAAATACAATATTCCAGGACCGCGCTACACCTCTTATCCTACGGTTCCTTTTTGGGACGACAGCAGTTTCAGCAGTGAACTGTGGCAGCAGTCTGTGATCAGAACATTTAATGAAACCAATGATTCCGAAGGGATCTCGATCTACATTCACCTGCCTTTTTGTGAGCAGTTATGCACCTTCTGTGCGTGTCACAAGAGAATCACGAAGCAGCATTCCGTAGAAACGCCGTATCTCGAAAGTGTACTGCAGGAATGGGATCTTTACGTAAAACTTTTCGGCCGGACACCCAAGATCAAGGAGCTGCACTTAGGCGGCGGTACGCCGACTTTCTTTTCGCCGGCAAATCTCCGGCTGCTTCTGGAAGGTATCTTTGCAAAAGCCGAGATCGCTGAGAATCCGGAATTTTCTTTTGAAGGTCATCCGAACAATACCACCCGCGATCATTTGCAGACTTTGTATGACCTTGGTTTCCGCAGAGCGAGTTTTGGCGTGCAGGATTACGATCCGCAGGTTCAGAAAGCCATCAACAGGATACAGCCTTTCGAAAATGTAAAGAACGTGACCGACTGGGCACGCGAGATCGGCTACAAAGGTGTTTCGCATGACCTGGTTTTCGGCCTTCCTTTTCACACCTGGGAAAAAATGGAATTTACGATCCGTAAAACGCTCGAACTCAAACCTGACCGTCTGGCATTTTATTCTTATGCCCACGTGCCCTGGATCAAAGGCGTTGGTCAACGGGGTTTCGATGAAAATGACCTGCCAAGCGGCGAAGAGAAAAGAAAACTCTATGAAAACGGAAAACGCCTGCTCGAAGAATTAGGTTATATCGAAGTCGGCATGGATCACTTTGCCCTGCCGCACGACGACCTTTATCAGTCGATGATTTCCGGCGATATCCACCGTAATTTCATGGGATATTCATCCAGCAAAACCCAGCTGATGGTTGGGCTTGGCATGTCAGCGATTTCCGATTCTTGGTACGCTTTTGCACAGAACGAAAAAAGTGTGGAGAAATATCAGCAGACCGTTGCTCAGGGAATTATTCCGGTAACACGCGGACATATCCTTAACGAAGAAGACCTGGTGATCCGCAGACACATCCTTAATCTGATGTGCCGCCTGGAAACATCGTGGGACCTGCAGACCAGTTTTCCGGAGATCGAAAATGCCCTGGACGCATTAAAAGAAATGGAAACCGACGGTCTGGTCGAAATTTCAGACAATAAAATAAAAATCACCGACAAAGGCCGTGCTTTCACCAGAAACGTGGCGATGACCTTTGACCTGAGAATGATGCGCAACAAACCCGAAACGCGCATTTTCTCGATGACCATATAATATAAGGAGTAAGTATTACAGGAGCAGCTTTCAGGAGCTGCTTTTTTTTGGTTTAAAAACTTATCGGCGTTTACCGACAGCCGGGAAATTGGTAGGTTTTCTTTCTGTGTCCGGAATTGCTATCTTTACGAAAACCGGAAGAATTTATCTTTCACCTGAAATTTCAGGTATTAAACCTTTAAAAGTACTTCTTTAAATAAATATTTCGATGACCGAAAACCTGCGAATAACGAACAGTACACCCGATGATATTCCCGAAATCATGCGGCTCTGTGCTTTGGCAACCGCTTACCAGAAAGAACATTTCCCAGGTAATGTGTGGCCGGAATTTGATCGGGATTTTATCGCTGCCGAAGTTCTTGAAAACCGCCAGTTTAAAATGGTGATCGACAATAAAATCGCCTGTATCTGGGCCATCACTTTTGCCGATCCGCAGATTTGGGAAGACCGGGAAAACGGTGATGCCATCTACCTTCACCGCATTGCAACCAATCCCGAATTCCGCGGCAATAATTTTGTGCAGCTCATTGCAGACTGGGCGAAGGATTTTGCGAATGAAACGGGGAAAAAGTTTGTTCGTATGGACACCTGCGGCCAAAACGACCGGCTCATCAATCATTATAAAAGCTGCGGTTTCGGCTTTTTGGGTATGCGTAAACTGAAGGACAGCTCCGGCCTGCAGGCGCACTATCAGGATGCAGAGGTGTGCTACTTCGAGATTCGGGTTTCATAACAAACACCGCGACTTTCCGGCGGGATCATGTTTTATTTTATTGTTGTTTTACTGCGCTTTTGTACCAAAAGCTTAACGATTTTTCAGTAATATAATTCAGCTCTTGCGGAACTGAAACCCTTTGGCCTGCAAGCATGAAGGAAATTTTAAAATGAACTGTTAAATAATTCTTAATTGTAGTGAAAATCATTATATTTGCCGACTATAATTTTAATGTTGTAAACTATTAACAATGCAAGGAAAAGGACTTATTACGCTCGTTGCGGTTATTCTGGGACTTATTTGTCTTAATGAATTGTTACCAACCTGGTATGCAAGTAAAATTGAAAAACAGGCCACAGAATACGCAGGGAACGATCCTGTAAAATATCAAAAAGAGATGGCCCGTCTTTCCAAAGACACCCTGAATCTCGGTTTTACAAAACTGTATTATTCCAAAGCGAAAGAAAAGGAAATGAAGTTGGGTCTGGATCTGAAAGGCGGTATCAACGTGCTTTTGGAAATCAACCACAGAGATCTTGTTAATGATCTTACCCAGTATTCTACCAATCCTATTCTTTTGGAAACGCTGGACAGAACCGATAAAGCCCAGAAAAATTCTACCAAAAGCTACATCGATAATTTCTTTACAGAATTCGAAGCCGTAAACAAGGAAAAAGGAACCAACCTTAAACTTGCCGATCCCGAAATTTTCGGGAATACCAACCTTAGCGAGATCAAATATAATTCAACAGATGAAGAGGTAAAAAACATCATCCGAAGAAAAATCTCAGCATCTGAAGGCGCAGCTTATGAAGTGATCAGAACGCGTATCGATAAAATGGGTGTTACACAGCCAAACGTTCAGCGCGTGCCGGGAACCGGACGGATTTCTGTGGAAATGCCGGGTATCAAAGATATCGACCGTGTGAAGAAAATGCTTCAGACTTCCGCAAAACTTCAGTTCTGGGAAGTGCAGCAGCCGCAGGAAATCTTACCTTACTTCGAACAGTTGAATGCGGTAATCGCCTTGAAAGGTGATTCTCTTGGAATTCCAAAAACCACGAATTTTGTAAACTTAATGAACCTTGGTACACTCCGTTCAAACGGTGTCGGGAATATCAAACTTGCAGATACTGCCGTGGTAAACAAAGTTCTGAATTCAGATATTGCCAAGAAACTTCGTCCGAACAACATTAAATATTCGCAGTTTGTGTGGGGTTACAAGCCCGAAGCCAACGACGAAAACAGTTTGGTGCTTTACGCCATCCGTGGAAACATTAACCAGAAAGCTCCGGTTGACGGTGCTGTAGAATCTGCCCGCGTAAATTACGACGAAATGGGCAGGGTAGTGGTTGATATGCAGATGGATTCCAAAGGTTCCAAAGACTGGAAAACTTTAACAGCGAAAAACGTAAACAAACCTGTAGCCGTAACCTTGGATAATGTGGTGTACACCGCGCCAAATGTGGTCAACGAAATTCCAAACGGAAGAACGCAGATCTCCGGAAATTTCTCCCAGCAGGAAGCGCAGGATCTTGTCGATGTTTTAGGTGCGGGTAAACTGCCTGCCAGTGCCAAGATCGTACAGGCCGATGTGGTCGGACCTTCATTGGGCGCTGAATCCATCAACGCCGGTATGCTTTCCTTCTTCATCGCATTCCTTGTCGTGGTTGCGTACATTATTTTCTATTATGGTGGTGCCGGAATTTATGCGGTGATCGCCATGATCATCAACTTATTCTACATCTTCGGGATCATGGATTCTGTGGATGCGACCTTAACCCTACCTGGTATAGCGGGTATCGTACTTTCTATGGCGATGGCGGTGGATACCAACGTAATTATTTACGAAAGGACCAAAGAAGAACTCTTTGCCGGGAAAAATATTCTCGAAGCTTATAAAGATGGTTTCAAACACGCACTTTCCGCAATCATCGATGGTCACTCCACCACGATCCTTACCGCAATCGTGCTGTATATTTTCGGAACAGGACCGATCAAAGGTTTCGCAGTTACCCTGATCATCGGTATTTTAATGACCTTCTTTACTTCCGTTCTTTTATCCAGAGTGATGATCTTTGCAAGACTGAACAAAGGAAAAAGTCTTTCTGTATGGACGCCACCTACGAAAAATCTTTTCAGAAATGTCTGGATCGATTTTATCGGAAAAAGAAAATACGCCTATATGATCTCTGCATTCCTTACCGTTGCGAGTATTATTTCTATCGCCGTTAATGGCTTTAAATATGGTATCGATTTCACCGGCGGACGAAACTACGTGGTGAAATTTGAAAAACCTGTTGATGCTACAGCAGCCGAAGCTAGCCTTGCAAAACTCTTCCAGACAGAAGATGGCAAGAACTCGGCAGTTGAAGCAAAGACATTTGGTAACAACAATCAGCTGAAAATTTCTACCGATTATCTTATCGATGACGAATCACTGAAAGCTGACCAGACCATCGAGGAAAAATTATTCCAGGGACTGAAACAGGATCTTCCTGCCAACCTTTCGCTGAAGGATTTTAAATCTGCTGATGCCGGTCACGCCGGAATCGTGTCCTCTACTAAAGTAGGACCTACCGTAGCCGACGATATTAAAACCGGTGGTATGTTTGCGGTGATCGCAGCACTTGGCGGTATTTTCCTTTACATCTTACTGCGTTTCCGCAGATGGCAGTTCTCACTGGGAGCGGTTGTTGGTTTGGCGCACGATGCGATCATTATTTTGGGAACCTACTCGCTGCTTCATAAATACATGCCGTTCAATATGGAGATCAACCAGGATTTCATTGCGGCGATCCTTACCGTTCTGGGTTATTCCATTAACGATACGGTGATCGTATTCGACAGGATCCGTGAGTATTTACGTGAGAAAAAATCGCTTACACTTGCCGGACTATTCGATGATTCAATCTCGAGTACTTTGGGCAGAACCTTTAACACCTCATTTACAACCGTTCTTGTGATCCTGGCGATATTTATTTTCGGTGGTGAGAACCTGCGAGGATTTATGTTTGCGTTACTTTTGGGTATTGCGTTTGGTACGTACTCATCGATCTTCGTATCCTCGGCAATCGCTTATGATTTCCTGAAAGGCCGCCGGAAAGAAGAAAATCCGCACGGTAAAACCACCGTCGATGTAGAGGTGATCGACAAACGAACCAAGAAATAATTGACTTATTATATTCAATGTCCTTCGAAAGAGGGACATTTTTTTTGTATTTTATTTGTAGCTGTTTCCATCTTCCGCTCCCTCGCGCTTTTTCGGGATCACTCAAAGCCGGGCTGCAGAACCGATTGTGTTTTAATGAGGTGTGCCGACATTAGAAATTTCTCCGCAAAATCTGCTAAAAAACTATCTTTGCCACTGCAATGAAAAAAAATCAAAAATCTGCGGCCGTTGGATTTATCTTCATCACGCTGCTGATCGATATTACGGGGTGGGGAATTGTAATTCCGGTGGTTCCCAAACTCATACAGGAACTCGTGCATACCGCCGATCTGAGTGTCGCTTCGCAGTATGGCGGCTGGCTCAGTTTCGCCTATGCCGGCATGCAGTTTATTTTTGCTTCGGTTTTAGGTGGCCTCAGTGATAAGTTTGGGCGCAGACCGATCATCCTTTTTTCACTGCTCGGCTTTTCACTCAACTTTCTTATTCAGGCGCTGGCGCCCAGTATCTTCTGGCTTTTTGTCGGCCGCATACTTTCCGGAGTTACCGGCGCAAGTATCACCACTGCAAGTGCATACATCGCTGATGTCTCGACTGATGAAGACCGTGCCAAAAATTTCGGAATGATCGGTGCGGCTTTCGGAGTCGGTTTTATAGTGGGTCCCGTACTTGGCGGGTTTTTGGGGCAATATGGTGCGCGGATTCCTTTTTATGCGGCGTCGGCGCTTTGTCTGGTGAATTTCCTCTACGGTTTATTTATCCTGCCGGAAAGTCTGGGCAAGGAAAACCGGCGGCCATTCAACTGGCGGCGTGCCAATCCTGTGGGCTCCCTGCTACAGCTCCGCAAGCATCCGGAAATTTTAGGCCTTATTGCGGCGCTGGTTTTTGTGTACATTGCCGGTCACGCGGTACAGACCAACTGGACATTCTTTACCATGTACAAATTCAACTGGTCCGAAAAAATGGTGGGCATCTCGCTTGGCGTTTCCGGTTTTATGGCGGCACTTGTCCAGGGTTATCTCATCAGGTTCATCCAGCCGCGGCTTGGGAACCATAAAAGTATTTTCTACGGTCTTGTGCTTTACGCCTTTGGAATGATTCTGTTCGCTTTTGCCACGGAAAGCTGGATGATGTTTGCCTTTCTGATCCCATACGGTCTGGGCGGAATCGCGGGGCCGGCGCTACAGTCTGTAATTTCGGCACAGGTTCCGAAAAACGAGCAGGGTGAACTGCAGGGTGCGCTGGCAAGTCTCGTAAGTCTGACGGCGATTGTCGGGCCACCGCTTATGACCAACACTTTTTATTACTTTACCCACGATGCGGCACCGTTTAAATTTCCCGGGGCACCGTTCTTCCTTGGTTTTTTGTTAATGCTGACCAGTGTTGTTATTGTGTATTTTGTCTTTCATAAAAAAAGACAGCATTAACGGAAATGAATGGGAAATAATAATTTTCGAAATTAAACTTCATCTTATAAACTTTTGTAATTTTACGCCATGGAATTAAGTATAGGAGAAATGCTTTTGGTAGCAGTTGCCATCGTGGTGCTGTTCGGTCCCGATAAACTGCCGCAGATCGCACGCGACTTAGGTCAGGGCGTACGTAAAATGCGCGGCGCTATGGAAGATGTAAAGACCGAGATCCTGAAAGAGACCGACAATCCGGTTTCCGAAATAAAAAAAGAGATCGAGCGCGTGAAGAAGGCCGCCCAGGATTACGATCCCATGGCCAGCCTGAACAAAGAAGCACTTGCCGAACGCGAAATCCCAAAAGTGGATCTCGCCGCCGATGATACCCATGAAGGACCTGTAAGCCGCTGATATGTACGAACTTGTTCAGGACGACCGGCAGGCTTTTCTGTATCTCAATAACCTCGGAAGTTCCACCTTTGATCAGTTTTGGATTCTCCTTTCCGAAACCTGGATCTGGTTTCCGCTTTATTTCATTTTCCTGTATCTTCTTTTCAAAAATTTTGGACTGCGAAGTCTGCTCTTTATTCTGGTGTTTGTGGCACTTGGTGTGACCGTTTCCGATCAGTTGGCCGGCATTTTCAAAACTGGGGTTGCCCGGTTGCGGCCCTGTCATGATCCTTCACTGATGAATGTGATGCGGTCGGTTAAATGTGGCGGTCAGTTCGGCTTTTATTCCAGCCATGCTTCCAATACTTTTTTCATCGCAACATTTATGAGTTTACTTTTGTGGCGCACTTATAAATTTCTGCCGTATATCCTTTTCTTTTGGGCGCTAACTGTTTCCTACAGCCGGATTTATCTCGGCGTACATTTTCCTTTGGATGTGCTGATGGGTGCTGCTATGGGTTTCCTGCTCGGCGGACTTTTTGCCACCATATCTCAAAACGTTCTGCGTAAGCAACGGCGAGCCCAACCAAACGCGTCGTAAATTTTTATCTTTTTTTCTCCGTTAATGTTATCCGGCTAAATGATCTTTTGCAATAAAACTTAACCTTTCGCGCTTACTGCTTCGCGCCAAAAATATTATCTTTGTTCCTATGACAGCAGACAACGACAAACGCCTTTTTCTTATTGATGCCTATGCCATGATCTTCCGCGGATACTACGCGCTGATCAGGAGTCCGAGGATCACCAGCACCGGAAGCGATACTTCCGCGATCTTTGGATTTACAAACTCGCTGATCGAACTTATCCGCCGCGAAAGACCGTCACATCTTGCTGTCGTTTTTGATGTGGGGCAGGCCAGCGTGCGTACCGAAGATTTTTCCGAGTATAAAGCCAACCGGAGTGAAACCCCGGAAGCCATTAAAAATGCTATTCCTTATATACACCGCATTTTAGAAGCCATGCATGTGCCCATCCTGGGCCTGGAAGGTTATGAAGCCGATGATGTCATCGGTACGATCGCCTGCAAAGCCGAAAAAGAAAACTACACTACTTTTATGGTGACGCCCGACAAAGATTTTGCGCAGCTGGTGACCGATAAGATCAAAATGTACAAGCCCGGGCTGAAAGGTGCCGAATTCGAGATTTTGGGTGTGGAAGAAGTGAAGGCAAAATATGAGATCGAAGACCCGAAACAGGTCATTGATTTTTTGGCGATGATGGGCGATGCCGTGGATAATATTCCCGGTCTGGAAGGTGTTGGTGAAAAGACAGCGAAAAAATTTCTGAAAGAGTACGGAAGCATCGAAAATCTGCTGGCCAATACCGCCGACCTCAAAGGAAAACTCAAGGAAAAGGTAGAGAATTCTGCCGAGCGCGGTATACTTTCGAAAAAGTTGGCGACGATCATCTGCGATGCACCGATCGAATTTCATCAGGAACAGTATGACCTGGAAACACCGGATTTTGAAAAAGTCAAGGAAGTCTTTGACGAGATTGAATTCCGCCGTCTTTATGAAAACCTGTACCGCGCTTTTGCACCCGAAACTACTGCAACCAGTAATGCCGCGGCTGCACCGAAAGTTTCCGGCGCCACAGCGGTAAATCCTTCGATGCAGCTGGATCTGTTCGCGAATTTTGAAGAACTCGATCAGGCTACCACTACTAAAGATACGGTTTCCGACAGCGACCATCTTTATCAGTATATCGACTCGCCGAAAGCCCAGAAAGTTTTAGTCCATAATCTTTTGCAACAGACTGCCGTAAGTTTTGATACGGAGGTGACCTCGCTCGACGAGATGGACGCCGAACTGGTAGGCATGAGTTTCTGTTACCGCAAAGGTCTGGCGTACTACGTACCGTTTTCGGAAAATAAAGAAGAAGTCCTGGAAACCCTGGAGATTTTCCGGCCATTTTTTGAAAAAGAGGATATCGTGAAAATCGTGCATAATCTAAAAGTGGATTACAAGATTCTTAAGCGTTACGGCATTCAGATCGAAGGTGCCATTTTCGATACCATGATCGCCCATTATCTGTTAAATCCGGATGGCCGCCATATGATGGATTATCTTTCGGAAATGTATCTCGGTTATAAACCTGTGGCCATTGAAACGCTGATCGGCAAAGGGAAAAGTCAGGTCACTTTCCGTTCACTGCCATTGGAAGATCAGACCAGATATGCCGCGGAAGATGCTGATATTACGTTCCGCCTGTACGAACTTTTTGCACCGCAGCTGAAAAAAGAAAATCTGGAAGAACTGTTCTTTAAGGTTGAAATGCCTTTAATGAAAGTTCTGGCGAAAATGGAACTCGAGGGAATTGCGCTCGACAAAAACTGGCTGGAACAGGAAAGCAAAGACCTGGAAAACGATCTGCGCGGGCTGGAAAAAACCATTTTCGAAATGTCGGGCGAGGAATTCAATATGAATTCACCGAAACAGCTGGGCGAAGTTTTATTTGAAAAAATGCAGCTCGATCCCAAAGCCAAGAAAACGAAATCGGGACAATATGCCACGTCTGAGGATATATTGCAGAAACTCTCATCAAAGCACGACATCATTAAACATATTCTGGACTACAGAACTTACCAGAAACTGAAATCGACTTATGTGGATGCACTGCCACTGCAGATTGACAAAAATGATAACCGCGTTCATACAAGCTTTTCCCAAACCACCGCTGCTACAGGCCGGCTGGCGAGTGTAAATCCCAATCTGCAGAACATACCGATCCGTACATTACGCGGGCAGCAGATCCGCGGTGCTTTTGTCGCAAATCCGGGAAACAGGATCATTGCGGCTGACTATTCGCAGATCGAGCTCAGGCTGATCGCTGCAATTTCGGAAGAGGAAAACATGATCAAAGCCTTTCAGGACGGTGAGGATATCCATGCATCAACCGCCTCCCGACTGTTCGGCGTACAGCTGGAGGAAGTGACCAAAACGCAGCGTTCGCAGGCAAAGACGGTCAATTTTGGGATACTGTACGGACAGGGCGCTTTTGGTCTGGCCGAACAGACAGGTTTGTCGAGGACAGAAGCGAAGGAAATGATCGCCAACTATTTTGAAACCTATCCGAAACTGAAGAAATATATGGCCGAACAGGTGGTCAAAGCACAGGAGATGGGTTATGTGGAAACCATTCTGAAGCGCAAGCGCCATTTGAAAGATATCAATTCCGCAAATTTTGTAGTGAAGGCACACGCCGAAAGAAACGCCGTAAATGCACCGATACAGGGCAGCGCGGCAGATGTCATTAAACTTGCAATGATCAGGATCGATGAGCAACTCACGGCCCGGAATATGAAAACCAAAATGCTGCTGCAGGTTCATGACGAATTGGTTTTTGAGGCGCCCGAAGACGAAGTGGAAGAAGTCACCGCACTTATAAAAAGAGAAATGGAATCCGCTTACCAAACCACCGTTCCTTTGCTGGTCGAAGTTGGTACCGGCCGCAACTGGCTGGAGGCACACTAAAATTTTCTTAAAACCGAAACGGGCAGTTGGATCTGTGCAGTTTTAATGAAAGAATATACCAAAATCAATATAATTTAAAACACAATAAGATGAAAGCAGTAGTATTTTACGAGCACGGCGAAGCGCCAATGGAAAGATTTATGGAAGTTTTCCCTAAGCATCAGGAAATGGAGGAGGAGTTTATAAAAGCCGGCAAAGTGCTGGGAACCGGTGCTTTTGCCAATCCGGGCGAAGGTGCCATGGCGATCTTTACCAACAAAGCCGCAGCAGAAGAGTTTGTAAAACGGGATCCTTTCGTGGCCGAAGGTCTGATCGCAAAAGTGACCATCAAGGAATGGAATGACGAGCTGGCTTAAACCATGAGATTCCTGCTGATCATTCCCACGCACAATGAAGAGGAAAATATCCTTTTCACGCTCCAGTCTCTTGAAAGACAGACTTTCAGGGATTATCGGTGCGTCGTGGTAAATGACGGCTCTACCGACCGAACGAAGTCGATTATCGAAAATTTTATAGCGCAGAATCCTGAGTCTCAATTTTCGCTCCTCAATCTCGGGGAGTCGCATCATGAACCCGGCGCAAAGGTGGTGCGCACTTTCAACAAAGGTCTCGCCACAAGTAACCTGACTGATTTCGACATCATCTGTAAGTTTGATGCCGATATCATTTTCCCGGCAGATTATCTGGCCAGAATACATCGGGTGTATGAAGAAAATCCAAAAGCCGGTATGGTATCGGGAATTGTAAAGATCAAGAAGGAAGTGTACGAACTTGCGCTTGCATTTGATTTTAAAGACGAAAAACACCAGTGGAAATTTGAAAATATCTCCTCCAAAAATCATGTGCGCGGACCGATCAAGTCTTATCGCAAAGAATGCTTTCAGGACATGAAAGGATTGCGGCCGGTGCTGGGCTGGGATAATATCGATGTAATGCTGACTAAAAAGAACGGCTGGGAAGTGTTTACACTCAAAGATCTGTGGGTAAAGCATTTGCGGCCCACGGCATTTCAGTACAGGACACAGAAAGCACAGAAGCTGGGCGAATATTTTTATAATATCGGGTTGAATCTGCCGCTCGCGGTCATTTCTTCTGCAAAATCCTCTGTTAAGGACCGCTCACTTTCCGAATTTTTCAACACCATGAAATCATTTTTAAAACAGAAGGGAAAGCGGGAACTGTCTGCGGAAGAAATCCGCTTCATCCGCCATCTGCGGTGGTCGGAAATGTTTAAACAGAAATGAAATTATATAAAATCACGTTAAAAGTTATCAGTAAGGCTAAACTAACCTGATTTACCGACAGGCAGTATTCATACGGAAATTTTGAATGGAAAGAAATAAGAAACGCGAGTTACAGGTTAAGATATTTAGGTTTTTCGTGCGCGAAAGCTGGCGCAAACCGCTGAAGAGTTTCGTGTACCGCGAAAGGTCGAAACTGAGGTATCAGAAACTGATATTGCTTTACGACCGAAAAAGAACGCGGACCAAAGACCTGATCGTCACGCTGACCAGTTTCCCGGGACGGATTTATACGATTTCCGATACTTTGGTTTCACTCTTAAACCAGAGCCTTCGGCCGGAAAAAATCGTGCTTTGGCTGGCCGAAGAACAGTTTCCTGAAAAAGAAAATGAGCTGCCTACCCGGATCTTAAAGCTGCGTGAACTTGGGCTTGAGATCCGCTGGTGCAAAGACCTGAAATCCTACAAAAAGCTGCTGCCGGCGCTGGATCTATTTAATGATAAACTGCTGGTCACCGCCGATGACGATATCTATTATCCGAAAAACTGGCTGCGCGACCTGTACGATAGTTACCTGAGCGATCCTGAATCAATTTTCTGCCACCGTGTGCACCGGATCACCTTTAACAATACAAATGAAATCCTGCCGTATCAGCAGTGGGACAAATGTCTGATCAAAGGACAGGAAAAGGAAAATGATGTGCTGTTTTTTACAACAGGTGGTGGCGTGCTTTTTCCGCCGAACTGTTTTTACCAAGATGTGGCGCGTGAGGATCTTTTTCTGGAATTATGCCCGCTCGCGGATGATATTTGGTTTTGGTCGATGATCCTTTTAAATAAGAAAAAGATCAGAATCGCGAAGAACAACGTGTACCGCATTAAAAATAATGGCAACACCCAGGAAGACGAACCCTTGTGGAAAACCAACCGGGAAGCGGGCCTCAATGATGAGCAGCTGCGGAATGTGAGGAGCTACTACGGCGAGCGGTTTCCCTTTTAAAATAAAAGCTCACTTTTCGGTGAGCTTTGCTGTTTACTGTTTGATGAATTTCCCTGTTTTTACTGAAGTTTTACCCGGTTCAGTTACTTCGTAATAGTAAGTGCCGGTGGCGAGATTAGACACGTTCAAGGTCATTTTCCCCTGTATGGGTAAGGCCGAATTTGTGGAAACCAGGTTTCCCGGTGCATCGTAAATCTTCACGGTAACCGTAGCATTATTGGCTTTTTCAAAGTACAGGTTAAAATAATCACTGACCGGATTTGGATACACTTTTACTTCGGTACCATTCAGCTTTTCGTTCCGCGTGTTGAGTTGTACCTCCAGGTCCTCAATTTTTATGTTGAGTTCTTTAATGGATTCCAGGAGATAAGGAATAAGTTTCGCGTAGTCGATATCCTTATAAAGACCGCTGTTTTCGAGTGTTTCTGAATTAATGAAGGCGGTTTTCTTACCGTTTTCCTGGGTTTCGAAAGTTCCGATACTTTTTACTGTATTCAGTGCGCTGATGATGGGGGCGGCGTTTACTGCAGGTTTCACTGCGATATTTGAACAGTCGGCAAACAGTTCACCGCTGCTGTAGTTCGTGACGATACGGCATGTTCCGCGCAATGGCGCCAGCGGGAGATTCTGGAAGCGTACCGTTCCCATGTTGTGCAGTTTAGCCAAAGGCGTGGTGGTACCGATACCAAAATTCCCATTGGCCGCTACCGACAGGTAATTCACATACGCATTTGAAACCGCAAAAACCGGACGGTTGAGCACGGGCATCGTGGTGCCGCCTTCGCCCCAGGGAAACTGCGACGAGTACGGTGCATAATTGTCGAAAATTCCTTTTCCGGCTACCAG
This sequence comes from Kaistella palustris DSM 21579, assembly GCF_000422265.1. Lineage (GTDB taxonomy): Bacteria > Bacteroidota > Bacteroidia > Flavobacteriales > Weeksellaceae > Kaistella > Kaistella palustris. The sequence continues at coordinate 145,007 of NZ_KE383812.1, read as the reverse complement.
ATTGATCACCGGAACCGTTCCTATATCCACAGCAGAGGTGATATGGCCGGCCAAAACCATTACAGGTCCCGGCGATGATTCCTTGTGAATCCAGATCGAGGGTTGAAACTGATTGTTCTGTGAGGTGGAATTACCAATCTCCATCACATCATTTGGCGTATCGCTCACCTTGAACTGCAGATGCCTTTCCGCGGCGCCATTCATGCCATTCTGATGATTGAGAACCTGGGAGAAGGAGAGTAGCGGCAGCGCCGCAAAACAAAAGAAGAAAGTTTTTTTCATAAAGGTTTTGTTAAATTTTTAAAAGAAGAAGTGTCGTTTTTGATAAGTTGGAACAAGTCGGTGAAAGCAGCGCAATTTATTTGAATTTAAAAATGCTGCTCAGGAAACGTCTGTTCAGATAATCGCCGACGGGAAAAATATTCAGGAAATGATTTCCGATAAAAAACAGCAGCAGAACTACGCCGGGTTTGTAGATCAGATTTACCAGATTACTGTTGAAATCAGGCAGAATGATCGCAACCGTCATGCCGAGGGTGCCGATGATGGCGGCATACATCATCTCGGCAGAAAGTGGGAACACCCTGAATTTGTAATAATTGAAGGCAATTTTTGCTATGTTGAAAAGTGTAAGCGATATTGAGGTGGCAATTGCGACACCAAAAAGCTGCAGGTTGGTATGGCGCAGAAAGTAGATGTTCAGCGCGACCGTGGTGCCGGCGAGAAAAAGCATCACTACGATATTGAAACGGTAAAATTTTGACAGTGAAATAATGTGTCCGTTGAAACCGGTCGCCAGATCGAAAAGCAGGGCAAAACCCAAAACCCAGATGACAGGTTCCGCCTGGCGCAGGAGGTCGCCGTTTTTCATAAATGCCGTCAGATAGGGGAATCCGACGAGGATGCAGGAAAGTAGGACCAAACCTAAAAAGAAGAGTGAAAGTGAAGTTTTCTTATGAAAGCGGTCGAGCTCCTCGAAATCATTTTCAATGATGTTTTTGTTGATGATGGGCGCGGAAATATTGTACAGTCCCATAGCCGGAACGGTAATGAGGGAGATGATTGCGTAAAGCGTATTGTACACGCCATTGGGCTCAAAACCCAGGAATTCACCGATCATTACACTGTCGATCCGCACTGCGACAAAATTCCCGATATTTCCCAGAAAGCCATAAAAACTATAATTCAAAACGTCTCTCCACAAGCCGTCTTTCCTTACATAATCGGTGGAAAAATCGGGTTTTATCTTTTCCAGGCGGTTGGTGTAGATCACGTAACCGATCAAACCGACTACAAACATGCCGATGAAAAATAGATAGGCGGCTTTTTCGGGGAAACCCAAGAAAAAGAAAAGTGAGAATGCGCCGAGATTTGCGAGTTTCGGCAACAGATTTTCGAAGATATTGGGAACTACAATTCTTTTGTAATTCGACAGGTATTTATTGAATATCGCACTGAAGGCCAAAACCAAAATCAACGGTAATATGAGGCGTTTCATCTGCCACATTTCGGTTTGCTGCAGCTGCGGGAACAGCAGGTTTACGGCGAAATATCCGGCAATAAACAGAATGAAATTGATCAGTACGCCGGCAAGTGAAAGCGACAGGAAGTTCTGCTGTTTCCCATCCTGACTGGTTTTATTAAAGAATTTAACGTTTGAAAAGGAAAGACCGAACACCACAACCGGCAAGAGCATTTCTGCGGTGGGAAGCACGTAGCGCAGTTTCCCGTAAAATTCCATGTCGCGGGGGAAAATAAAGATCGAAGAAAAGGTTCCAATTAAAAAACCGAAATACCCGATCAGCGAATATTTGAATCCCTGGCGCGCTACAACGCTCATCCTTGCGGAGTTTTAGGCGTTTGAAATTTTATATTTGAGAGTTGAATCATGGTTTTCTGTTTGTTGAAAATGCGTTTGCTGTCTGATGATAAATCAGGAACAGGGACCTTTTTTTTCATTGCGGAGAACAAATATAGGAAAATGTGTTAAATAAATGTTAATTTTATTTCAGGCATCTTCAAATACTTCTCTATCCAACTGGCTTTGATGTACCTTTAAGCCTTTAAAAATTACTATGAAAAAATTACTGTGGCTAACGGGATTTATGGTCCTAACTTCCTGTAATGCACTTCACACCGGCACAAAGCAGGATTTTAGATGGGAAGGTGCCAATGTATATTTTTTACTGACCGACCGGTTTGAAAACGGTGATAAAACCAACGATACCAATTTTGGCAGAACAGAAAAGGCAGCAGTTCTGCGTGGTTTTGAAGGCGGCGACCTGCGCGGTGTCATTTCAAAGATCGACGGCAATTATTTTACGGATCTGGGAGTAAACGCGATCTGGCTGACACCGCTGGTGGAGCAGATCCACGGCGCGACCGACGAAGGAACGGGAAAAACCTACGGTTTTCACGGCTACTGGACAAAAGACTGGACAGCCCTTGATCCCAATTTCGGCACCAAAGCGGACCTGAGAGAACTCGTCGAAAAGGCGCACGCCAAGGGAATCCGTGTGGTACTCGATGCGGTGATCAATCATACAGGACCGGTAACCGAGGATGATCCTGTTTATCCGTCGAGCTGGGTGCGGACTTCGCCGCAATGCACCTATGACAGCTATGAACATACGACTGCCTGCACGCTGGTGAAAAATCTGCCGGATGTGCTGACTGAATCAAATGCGCCGGTCGATGTACCCGAAATGCTCATCAATAAATGGAAAAAGGAAGGAAGATACGAAGCGGAAATGAAATCGCTGGACGAATTTTTTGCCCGTACAGGTTATCCCAGAGCACCGAAATATTATATCATGAAATGGCTCGCCGATTATGTGCAGGACTATGGCGTGGACGGTTACCGCGTGGATACGGTGAAGCATACCAACGAAGATGTATGGAAGGATTTCCGGCAGGTCTGTCAGGAAGCTTTTGATATTTACAAAAGAAACAATCCCGGAAAGATTTTAGACAACAATCTGTTTTTCAATGTGGGCGAAGTGTACGGTTATGGGATTTCCCAGAAACAGACTTATGATTTTGGCGATAAGAAAGTGAATTATTATGAGAACGGTTTCAAGTCGCTGATCAATTTTGATTTTAAAGGAGATGCCAACAAAACATACGAGGAACTTTTTTCAGGCTATTCGAAAATCCTGAATTCGGACCTGAACGGCAAAACGGTAATGAATTATCTGACTTCGCACGATGACGGTTCGCCGTTCGACAAAAGCCGCACACGGACTTACGAAGCAGCTACTAAATTACTGTTGTCGCCCGGAATTTCACAGATCTACTATGGCGATGAAACCGCGCGACCGCTGATCATTCCGGGTGCAGAAGGTGATGCGAATTTGCGTTCGAATATGAACTGGAGCGACGTGAAATACAATCCGGGAACCGCGAAACTGCTCCTGCACTACCAGAAATTAGGAAAATTCCGTGCGGCACATCCGGCGGTAGGAGCGGGCGTGCATCAAATGATCTCTGAAAAACCTTATTGGTTTACGCGCATTTACAAAGAGGATAAAGTACTTGTCGGCTTGGATCTCGCTTCCGGCGAAAAGAATGTCAACGTGAATGGAATTTTCGAAAACGGTACAGTTTTGCGCGATGCGTATTCCGGTAAGAACACCAAAGTCCGGAACGGATACGCCGAAATTACGACGGACTTTTCACTTGTTTTATTTGAAAGACTTTAAAAATGAAAAAAATTCTTCAGCTGTTTTTATTCAGCTTTTCCTTCTTTCTGTTTGCCCAGAAGGTGCCGGCAGTTTCGAAAACATCTTTTTCCGAAGAAGCTTTAGCGCAGAAGGTCACGGCACTTCAGGGAAAAAAGACCGCCATCAATGATGTTCTTGAGAAACATGCGGGCCGAATCGTAATCATCGATTTCTGGGCGAGTTGGTGCCGGGACTGCATCAAAGCGCTGCCTGCCACAAAAATTTTAAAAGAAGAAAATCCCGAGATCGATTTTGTATATTTTTCACTGGACCGTTCGTATGAACAGTGGAAACGGGGTTTAGAGAAATATGAGCTCGCGGGACAGGAAAATTACTGGTTTGATGAAGGCTGGAAAAACAGTTTCAACAATTACATCGAGTTGAACTGGGTGCCAAGATTTATGGTTGTTGATCAGCGCGGTGGCATAGCAAAATACTACGCGGTCTCGCCGGAGGATCCGGACATTCAAAAGGTGATCAACGCGCTGAAGCAGTGATTTAGCTGAAAGCGCTGTTTAAAAAATCATTTAAAGGTTTCATACTTTTGAATATGCCGGCGAGTTTTTGGGGCGCATCTTTATCGAGCAGATAGGTGTCGGAAACGGGGTGGCTCACCACGAACTGTTTCAGTTTCAGGAATTCGGCCACAGGATCTTCTTTTTCAAATCCTGCGGGAACGCGCTGCAGTTTGCTTTCGGTACTTAAGCCGCGGAAATTGTTCCGGAAACCGGACGCTCCCAGAATTTTTTGAAAAGCATCGTTGTTTGCGGAAATGAATTTTCTGAGTGTTTTCAGCACGGCAGAATCCGGTTGGTACAAACCGCCGGAGACAAATGATCTGCCCGGTTCGACATGCAGATAATAACCGGCGCGCTGACTGCCTTTTCCCATACCGAGACTGGCGCCGAAATTGGTTTTATACGGCGTTTTGTCCAGCGAAAAACGTGTATCGCGGTAAATCCTGAACAGCGATTTTGCAGCATCCATCTTTAAAACTTCGGGATCAAAGCCGGAAATCTCTGTCTGCAGTTCTTCGATAAATGAGATCACATCCTGCCGTGCCACGGTGTATAAATCCTTATTGGTGTTGAACCAGTCGCGGTTGTTATTCTTTTCTAAAGTTTTCAGGAATTGCAAAGTTGAAGATTTCATGCATGGGGTTTCAACAAAAATAAGAAATGTGCGGCAGTTCTTTGCAAGCGCCCGGCTAATTACGGCAGATGCTCATTAATAAAGAAAAAGACGGAGATGTGAAGTGGAATTAACGGTGAAAAACAGTTGTTTGTGGTGGAAACCGTGGTTGCAATTACGGCTGGATTGTGGTTATGCGGCGGAGAGTTTATTAACAGTAATTTAATAAAAGCCCTGTTTTATTATCAAAAATAAAAACTTATCTTTGCACCCAATTTATAGACGATCTTTTACATGAATTTATTTACGGAGACCAATTTAAGTCCTGCAATCCTGAAGGCAATTGGCGAACTGGGCTTTGTGAGCCCAACAGAAATCCAAAAACAGACTATTCCTTTTATCTCTACAGATATACGCGATCTAATCGCACTTGCGCAAACGGGAACAGGCAAAACAGCAGCTTTTACGCTTCCGATTTTGGATATGATTGACGACGGGAGTCGCAAAATCCAATTATTGGTGCTGTGCCCAACCAGAGAACTTTGTTTGCAGATTACCAAAGACATTAAAAATTACTCGAAGTACATGCAGAACATCAAAACCACAGCGGTTTATGGTGGGAGCAGTATTACTGACCAGATCAGATCCCTGCGGGACAAACCACAGATCATTGTGGGCACGCCGGGCCGTGTGATCGACCTTATCAACCGGAAGGCACTTGACTTTTCGGAGATCAGATGGATGATTTTAGATGAAGCTGATGAAATGCTTTCAATGGGATTCAAAGATGATTTGGAAACCATTTTAAGAGAAACACCGGAAACCAAACAAACCTTCCTGTTCTCGGCGACGATGAACAAAGAGGTGGAAAGAATTTCCAAGAATTACCTGACCAGTCCGCACCGAATTTCGGTAGGTTCGATCAATGAGGTGAAGAAAAACATCAAGCACGAATATTACGTGGTGGGATACCGTCATAAAAAAGAAGCTCTGAAAAGGCTGATCGACGCCAATCCGAACCAATATTCGATCCTCTTCTGCAGAACGCGTATGGAAACGCAGGAAGTAGCCGATTTCCTGATGCAGAACGGTTATGCCGCCGATGCACTGCATGGTGACCTTTCGCAGGCGCAGCGTGATACGGTGATGAAGAAATTCCGGTTGAAAAATATTGATATCCTCGTAGCGACCGACGTTGCAGCACGTGGACTTGATGTAAATTCGCTTACCCACGTGATCCATTATTCGCTTCCGGATGATCCTGAAGTTTTCGTACACCGAAGCGGAAGAACAGGTCGTGCGGGGAAAGACGGAATTTCAATGTCTTTAATTAAACCTGAAGAATCACGTAAATTAAAGCAGATCAAGCAGTCGACAAAAATCGATATTGTAGAAAAGAAAATCCCGACCGGCAAGAAAATCATCGAAGCGCAGGTCGCAGGTGTGTTTGAAAAGCTTTTTACCGAGCATGAAAGCCTGGTGGAGTTCGACAGTGAACTGATTCCTGACCTTTCGGCCTTTACCAAAGAAGAGCTGGTACATCAGCTTCTGCAACTGCAGCTGCGTGAAATGGCGCTTTATTATAAAGATAAAGATGATCTGGCAGACCAGAAATTCAACAGTGACGACAGAGGTGACAGCCGACGCGACCGTGGCAGAGGCCGGGACCGCGACCGTGGAGACCGACGCGACAGTGGCAACCGATTTGGTGGCGGCCGGGATGGCGGCCGTGATTTTGGCAGAGACCGAGACGGTGGAAACCGTGAATCGCGCGATGGTGGCAACCGCGAGTTCAGAAAACCGCGCAAAGACAGCGGTGATATGGTGCGGTTCTTCTTTAATTTAGGAAAAAGAGATCACCTGAAAAAAATCGATATGCTGGAGATCATTAACAAATCCACAGCAAAATCGAAAAAAAGACCGGATATCGGTCAGATCGAGATCCTGGAGAAATTCTCGTTCTTTGAAGTAGAGAAATCTTACAAAGATGAGGTGCTGAAAGGCCTGCAGACGCAGAAATTCAAAGGAAAAGAAATGAGAGCTGAAGAAGCCTCTTAAACTTCATTCCTGAAAACTATACAGAACCGGCAGATTGATTTCCGCCGGTTTTTTTGTGCGCAAGATATCGGCAATGTTAATAAAACTTAATATTAAAAAGGAAAAGCTCCAACTCTTTTTCGGAAATTTGCAGGACTAATTATTAAATGAATTATCATGGGAATCGGAAATATTTTTAAAATGTTCCAACCAAAAGACAAGGTGTTTTTTGTTTTATTCGAAAAGGTGGCACAGGAACTCGTGGATATGTCGAAGGAGTTTCACGAAAGTCTGCTGGATTTCGATATTAATGATGACACCATGCTGCAGCACATGAGCGATTATGAGCACCGAATGGACGACCTTACGCACGAGATATTCGTGCAGCTGGGCGAAAATTTCATTACGCCATTTGACCGTGAAGACATCAGCCATCTCGCCAGCGGCCTGGATGATATTGCTGATTTTATGTATGCTTCCGCAAAATATATTTACCTCTACAAAGCGCCGCTGGATCCCGCTTACACCGAATTTACACTGCTGATCTACAAATCCTGTATCGAGGTACAGAACGCTATTTTCAACCTAAAGGATTTTAAGGATCCCAAAGCGGTAAAAGAATCGTGCATCAAGATCAATTCTTTTGAAAACCTTGCCGATGATGTGCTAAGTCAGGGTATTGTAAAACTTTTCGAAAGCGGTGACGCCATTAAGATCATGAAAATTAAAGCGGTGCTGGAATATCTGGAAAACGTGACCGATAAAGCGGAAGACGTGGCCAACACGATCGACAGCATCCTGATAAAATATGCTTAATCTGTTCTTTAATTAATATAAATACAGAATGGATTTACCAATTTTACTCATCGTTATTATAGTTCTTGCTTTAATATTCGATTATATCAACGGTTTTCACGATGCAGCGAACTCGATCGCGACCATTGTTTCCACAAAAGTACTTACGCCTTTTCAGGCAGTTCTCTGGGCGGCAGTCTGGAATTTTGCGGCCTTCTTTCTGGCGGCTTATGTGATCGGCGAATTCAAGATCGGAAACACGATCGCCAAGTCGGTGAATGTGGATTTCATTAATCTGGAAGTCATCCTCTCGGGTCTTATTGCAGCGATCCTATGGAATCTGCTGACGTGGTGGTTTGGGATTCCCTCATCATCATCGCACACTTTGATTGGTGGTTTTCTGGGCGCTGCGCTGATGTTTGCCTTCACGTCGGATTATCACCTTATTGCCGCGGCACAGCCCGACCTGTCGACTTTTGACAAGACGATCCTGGCCTTTAAGCAGCTGTTTTCCCAGAACGTGGTGCGCTACGACAAGGTAATCCCTATCTTTCTTTTTATCTTCCTGGCGCCGGTCATCGGCTCCGTCATTTCGATCATCATCACTTTGATCATCGTCAATGTGAGCAAACGGACAAGTCCGCGGAAAGCCGATAACGTCTTCAAAAAGTTACAGCTGGTTTCTTCGGCGCTTTTCAGTTTAGGCCACGGTACCAATGACGCGCAGAAAGTGATGGGAATCATCGGTGCAGCCGTTATTTACCACCATGTGCAGACGCTGCACGATCCGGTCTATCTCGCGCTGGACGGTACGCACCAGTTCAATTACTTTGTAAAACATTATTTTTGGGTACCGTTTACGTCATTTTTAATGATCGCTTTGGGAACCATGAGTGGTGGCTGGAAGATCGTAAAAACCATGGGAACGCGCATCACCAAAGTAACGCCGCTGGAAGGTGTAGCCGCGGAAACCTCTGGTGCAATCACGCTTTTCATTTCAGAACATTTTGGAATACCGGTCTCCACCACGCACACCATTACCGGAGCGATCATCGGTGTGGGCCTTACCAAGAGGGTTTCGGCGGTACGCTGGGGCATTACGGTGAGTTTGCTTTGGGCGTGGATCCTGACCATACCAATCTCGGCGATGGTGGCGGGAATTACTTATTTGCTTGTGATGTGGGTGAGTTAGAAAATTTAAGCGGCCGGTTCTGCGCCGGTATTAAATATGTGCGATGTAATCTTTAATGGTTGCATCGCTTTTTTTTGTGGGTTACCGGAGTTTTAAAAAGTCCAGGAAAGGTTTCGAAAAAAGTCCGGTGATGAGGTCTTTTTTTTGGGGGTTCAGGATGGCAATTAAGACCGATTTTTGAAATTGATTTTCATGAACTATCCATGAAGTATCCATGAAGTATCCATGAAGTAAGCATGAAGGAAGTGGGAGTTAACAATTGGGTATTTCCGGGGTGGCTGCCGCGGAACGAAAAAAGGTTTATTATAAGAATTGCTGCTACTGTTTTGACTTGAACGCTTTCACAGAAACTACCTTGGTTTTTGCCCGTTTTTGATGAAGTCGGGGGCTGGAGGAATATGCACTAAAATTCAGTTTGCTGAGTTCGCCATTTCATATTTCATCACGGTCAAACGAAAGCAGTACTGCTTCTGCGGAATTTGGGGCAAAACCTTACATTGTTTCGAGATCTTTGGCTCTGAATTTTAAAATGATATATAAAACGAGGGCCGGTATGGCCACCACAGGAAAAATCAGGTAGCCGAGCTGCTCCTGTTTGATCACGAAAATACAGATGATGACCTGCAGGAAGGCATAGGCAAAACTGATGAGGCGGTGATCGATCTGATGTTCGTTGGCGTACATCTGATACAAATGCCGCCGGTGTGGTTTCAGAATATTTTCTTTCATTTTCAGCCTTTCCACGATGGTGGCAATGACATCAATACCATACACCGTAAGAAAAAGCAGATACTTCAGTTCACCGGTTTTTATAATTAAAAGGCCAAGTAGGCCAAGGATCCAAAAAGCGATGCCCATGCTGCCGATATCGCCGAGGAAACATTTCGCTCTTTTCCTGAAATTGAAATAAAGGAAGACACCCGCCGCAAGAATAGGGTAGACAATGAAATCTGAAGTTACAAATTCAACCAGATATTCATTGACGAACCACAGGGAACCGAGCAATACCATGCTGTACAGGCCGGAAATACCGTTGATGCCATCCATAAAGTTATAGGCATTAAGGATGCCGACGATCAGAATGTAACAGACCGGTATTACCCAAACCGGAAAAAGCTGAAAAGCATTTAAAAAATACATCAGCAGGGTGACCGCAATAAAATGGAAGACCAGGCGTATCCTGGAAGAAAGATCGACAATATCATCGATAAAGCTGATGGTGCAGATGATCAGCAACCCGAGGCCAAAGAGCCAGAAATTGGGTGTCGGTTCCGGCTCCAGGTAAAGTGGGTAGTGGTTAAAGAGGATTTCTTTGCCCATAAAGATCAGAAAGGCAAAAGGAAAAATAATTCCGCCACCCCGCAGGGTAATACGACGGTGAGAACTGCGCTCATTGGGTTTATCAATGATGCGGTATTTTTTGGCGATGGCGAAATAGATTTGAATGCTTATAATTAAAACGGCTATGACTATTAGGTATTCCATTAATTTTGAAAACTTTTGATGGTTTTTTTCAGGCCTTCTTCCGCAGAAACGGGTAACCTGTTGACTCCCAGGGTTTCTTTTATTTTGGTATTTGATACGACATAACTTTCTGTCAGTTTTTTTAAGCGTTCGGAATTCAGCGGTAAGTTCAGCATATCACCAACCTTTGCCAAGCTTGAAATGAATTTTGCATTGATTTTCCAAAGCTTTTGTTTTCTGCCCGAGACGTTCGCAATAATTTTAACCAAAGTATTGGTAGATAGACTTTCGTCATCCGCAAACTGATATACTCCTGACGGCATACTGTCATTCTTTAACATTTCTGAAACCAGAAAATTAAGATTGTCAATACTTAAAAAAGAACGCTTATTATCGAAAGCAGCTAAAGGCCAGGGAATTCCTTTCTGCACTACTTTATATAACAGATTTAAGTTGCCTTTATTTCCCGGCCCGTGAATCATACAGGGGCGAATAATGAAAAGTCTTTTCCCGGCGGGGAGATCCTGGGCGAGCAAATACCTTTCGGCTTCCAATTTTGATTTTCCGTAGGGTGTCTGCGGAGTTGCAATATGATCTTCGTTCAAGGTATCGTGGACTGTATCGGCGACGGCCTTCACGGAACTGAAATAGAAAAAATCCCGAATATCACCAGCTAAAAAACGATCAAAGAGCTGTATGGTCAAATCTCTGTTTACCGCAAAGTAAGATTGCGGATCGGAGGTATTTGAGGTATCATGCGCTTTTCCTGCTAAATGAATTATCGCGTCTGCATCCTTTTCAAAAATCCAATTGTCACTGCGCAGTGATAAAGCTGTTTCGGAATATCCCAGGTCACTCAGGTAAGTGGTGAGATTTTGGCCTACGAAACCTGATGCTCCTGTGATGGTGATGTTCATTGCAGTATTCCTTGGAGATTTTGTTCTAATTTTTCCAGCACGATTGATCTTTTGAATTCTGCATTATAATATTGTAATGCGTTTTGACCGAGTAACTCCTTTTGCTCTTCAGTTAAATTGATAATTTTTTCAATATTAACCGCTAACTCGTTAAAATCTTCGGAAGGACTTACAAATCCTGCCGCCGATTCTTGCACGATTTTCGCACCTTCACCATCCAGGCTGGCTAAAACTGGCCTGCCACAAGCAAGATAGGATTGGAGTTTTGAGGGGATAGTCAAAGAAAATATATAGTCTTTTTTTAGAGAAAGGTATAAAGCATCAGCATTTGAAAAAAAGTGGGGCATCTCTTCAGAGGGAAATTTGCCAACAAAATGTATGAATTTTGTTAATCCTAAGTCCGCCGCGTTCTTTTCAAGATCCGTTTTATAGCGCCCATCTCCGACTATAATCCAATTGAAGATATTCCCTTTTTCTACAACTATTTTCATTGCGTGCAAAAAAGTGTCCAAGCTTTGTGCTTCTCCTATGTTTCCGGCAAACATCACTTTTTTGCCCGGCGGTAATAATGAGTCGTATTTATCAGATTTGTCGATATATCTGTAGAATTCTTCAGTAGAATTTGGCAAGTACACAATTTTGTCTTTTTTTATTCCTTGTGTTACGATATAATCGGTAAAAGTTCGAGATTGTACAAATAAAACACTTGATTTTCTGTAAATACTTTTTGTCAGCCAATTGAAAAAGCCTAATATTCCTTTGTTTTTTATTCCTCCTGCGGCTGTCAATGTTTCTGGCCATAAATCCTGAACCCAAAACGCATACGGTATTTTTCTAAAAATTCTGTAAAAGATGGCGGGAACACCAACTGTCACTGGGGACGGTTCAAAAACCAATACGCAGTCGATTTTTTCTTTTACCTTAAATATTTTAAAAGTTGCAAAGAAAGCAAAGGAGAAATAATTTAAGAACAATCTGAGACCACCCCCGCTGCCGCGCGGAAAAAGATTAGCCCGATAGATTTTAATTCCTTCCCAAGTCTCAATTGATGCCTTGTTTTTATAACCGGGATATATCTTCCCATCAGGGTAATTAGGTATTCCGGTTAAAACCGTCACCTCATGTCCTTTGTCTTTCAGGCCTAAGGCAATATCATTTATTTTGAAGTTTTCCGGCCAAAAATATTGACTAAGTATTAGTATATTCATATTACTTCCTAAACGATTCGGTACGAATAAAGGTGTTGATGTTCCTGAATCCACTTTTTCTGCTCAGCCAGCATATCTTTGTAATTAGGTACTTTGTAGTTAAAATCTTTACGTACGCTTTTTAAACTTTTATCTACGATGTATTGATCATCAGGCTTAATTTCAATTTGTCCCTGTAGATAAAGGGTATTGAATAGGGATATGAGGTTAAATTTATCTATTTTCTCTTGAGGAGCAATTTGAATTAAACCCGTAATATCTTGTTCAATAATTTGTACAATTGCTTTCGCGAGTTCTAATGTAGTTAAGCCAGACCAATACGCTTTTGAGTAGCCTTTCAGTTTGCCTGAAGTTGGCTGCGACATGAACCAGTGAAATAAACCAATACCATCATTATTAAGTTCAGGACCAATAATAGATGTACGTATCGTAACATCTTTTTTATTGATGATTTCGCCTAATGCCTTTGACTGTGCATAGAATCCCTTACCATCCCTAAAATCGTTTTCAGTATACGCGCCCCTGCTTCCAGAAAAAACGCAGTCTGTACTGATGTGAATTACTTTTGTAGATGTGTTTTCAGTTATTTCTTCCAGAAAATGCGGAAAATAACTGTTGAACCAAATCGCTTTTGAAGGATGATCTTCCGCATCCTTATTTAGAATTCCAATGCAGTTGATTACGTAATCGAATTTTATATCTTCAAATATTTTCTTCAGTTCTTCAGTATTGGAGACATCAATGTTAAAAATGTTTTCTGCGTTCGGTATATTTCGGGCAATCCCAAAGACTTCAAAAGATGCTGTTTCTTTTAGGTAGTTAAAAATCATATGACCGGCCATCCCTTTTGTCCCGATAATTAATACCTTCTTCTTATCCATTACTTTCTCCATGTTTCTCTATTAATTATTGACACATAACTCTGCATCGTTTTTACAACTCTATCTGAGGTGTTTGTGACTTCGTATTCATTGGGTAAAACAATGTTTTCGTCAAACAATCCTCTTGTAATTTCAATAGAATTGATCATTTGGTTTGTTTCGATACCTCCCAATACAATTGTCCCTGCATCAATTGCTTCAGGCCTTTCTGTACTGGTACGAATACTAACAGCAGGAAATTTCATCATTGCGGATTCTTCACTTATAGTACCGCTGTCAGACAAAACGATATATGCACGCTGTTGAAGTTTAACATAATCGAAAAAACCTAGCGGAGGTATGTTTTGAATGAGCGGATGGAATTGAATGTTGTTTTTTTCTATTCTGTTTTTAGTTCTCGGGTGGGTAGAAAATATTATCGGCATTTGGTACTTTTCAGCGACGGCATTTAAAGAAGCAGCCAATATTTCAAAATTATCGCCCAGATCGATATTCTCCTCGCGGTGAGCGCTCACTACAATATAAGAACTGTCCTCTAATTTTAATGTACTTACCACATCGCTCCCTTCAATATTACTTTTATATTTCTCCAATACCTCCTTTAAAGGAGATCCAGTTACAAAAACATGGTCTTTTCTGAAACCTTCGCTTAGCAGATACCGCCTGCTGTTTTCTGTATACGTGAGATTGATGTCACTAATATGATCAGAGATTTTACGGTTAATTTCTTCCGGTACATTTTGGTCAAAACATCGGTTTCCAGCTTCCATGTGGAAAATAGGAATCTTCAATCTTTTTGCAGCAATCGTACTTAAAACACTATTGGTATCTCCCAATACTAAAAGTGCGTCTGGTTTTTCCTGAGCCAAAATTTCATAAGACTTGGAAATTACATTTCCGATGGTCTCGCCTAAATGATTCCCCGCTACATTTAAAAAATGATCAGGTTTTCGCAGATCTAAATCTTCAAAAAAAATTTCATTCAGTTCGTAATCGTAATTCTGTCCAGTATGAATTAAAACATGGTCAAAATAAATATCACACTTTTTGATGCATTCTGCCAAACGTATAATTTCCGGCCTGGTGCCTAATATAGTAGCTACTTTTAGTTTCTTCATTGTTGATAAAAACTTAATTATTAATTAAATAGCTCCAAATTTTTTAGTAATTTTTTTACACCTTCAACATCTTCCCTCTTTGTATTGTGAGAATTATAATCTACCAATTCAGGTAAAATTTCGCTGCCTTCAGAAAAATACTGGGCATAATTCAGATCTCTGTTATCCGCCGGAATTCTGTAAAAATCTCCCATATCTTCTGCTTTGATCATCTCTTCACGGGTGCAAAGCGTTTCATACAATTTCTCACCATGTCGGGTGCCGATTATGCGGATGGCGTTGTCTGCGTTTTTCAAGTCCAGAACAGCTCTCGCCAGATCACCTATGGTGGAGCTTGGCGCTTTATTGACAAATAAATCACCCGGGTTACCGTGTTCAAAAGCAAATAAAACAAGTTCTACAGCTTCGTCTAAAGACATTAGAAACCGGGTCATTGTCGGGTCAGTAATGGTAATTTCCTGGCCTTTTTCAATTTGATCTAAAAAGAGGGGAATTACAGAACCCCTGGAGGCCATTACGTTACCATATCTGGTCAGGCATACCACAGTATTCTTAAGATTTCGGGATTCTGCAACGGCTACCTTTTCCATCATTGCTTTAGAAATTCCCATCGCATTGATAGGGTAAGCAGCTTTATCGGTCGAAAGACAAATCACTTTCTTTACCCCATTAGATGATGCTGCTCTAACTACATTTTGAGTACCTTCTACATTTGTTTTTACCGCTTGCATAGGAAAAAACTCACAAGATGGAACCTGCTTTAGTGCTGCTGCATGAAATACGTAATCGACACCTCTGGTAGCCGGCTCTACACTGGTGTAATCCCTTACGTCACCGATATAATATTTAATTTTATCGTTTCGATAAAAATTACGCATATCATCCTGTTTTTTTTCGTCGCGCGAGAAAATGCGGATCTCTTTAAAATGATCGGTGTGTAAAAAACGGTTGAGTACTGCGGTTCCGAAGGAACCGGTTCCACCAGTAATGAGGAGTGTTTTATTTTTTATCTTCATATTATTATTATTATTATTATTATTATTTCCGGACTATTGACGAAAAAAAATTTTCATAATGAATGGTCATTTGTTCAACCGAAAAATTTTCCATCATTGATACTCTACAATTTTGAGAGAGTTTATCATAATCTAAATTTACCAAAACGTCAACATTTTTGTGTAAGGAAGAAAAAGAATCATTCTTAAAGACCACGCCAATTTTATAATTTTGATGAAAAATTATTTCTTTGTGTGGTTCTATATCCGACAAAATAACGGGAATTCCTAAAGTTAAAGCTTCCAACACAGCATTTGGCATACCTTCATGCAAAGAAGATGATATAAAGAAATCAGAGGTATATAAATAATGCTGTAAATTATCTACATGGCCTAAAAAGAAAATATTAGGATAATGTGAATATTTATTTTTCAATATCGGTTCCACATACCCAGCAATAAAAAGATTGTATAAATTTAATTCTGGTTTTACGAAAGATTCAAGAAGAAATTCAATGTTTTTTCCTTTCAATCTGCTTGAGACTGTAATAAATGTCGCGAATTTTTTAGCCTTTTCGAATACAAGTTCTTTAGAATAAGGGAGATTTTTTAAAACAGATTTTGTATCTACACTATTCCTTATGATAGTAGTTTTCAGATTTAGAGTAGATAGATATGTAGAAACTGATTGAGAACAAGCAATGATATAATCGAATTTCTTAATATAATACAAATTAATTTCACCTAAAATTTTACCTAGAAAAGGACCCCACGTAAATTCCCAATTTACCAGTAAAGTATTTCTTATGCTTGTAACTTTGATAACGTTTTTTAAGCCAGAGCACATAAAATCTGATCTAAATCCGTAACTTAAAATAACATCAATATTTTCAGACTTAATGATCTCTCGAATTTTCTTTTTTGCATTGAATAAAGATTTTATTTTTCCTAAACGAAAATTATGTATCTCTACTTCTTCAGCTCGAAGCTCTTTATGTAAACTTTTTTCAAAATTTATCTGTGATGTAGTTACTACAATAGGTTTAAAGCGATTCTTATCCAAAGTTTTACAAAGGTAATATAATTGCTTATTTGGACCTTGAGGATCAAGATGAGAAACTACAAATAAAATTTTTATCATTTTTTAAGATTTATCTCCGCGAGTAGATCATCCACCATCCAATTTTGTGGAATAAATTTCTCATCGTGCCATTTAAGATTTTTATCCCAATAACCGGTACAATCGTCGTATGCCCCTTGAAAAAAACCATAACTTATCTCAGCTATTAGCGGTTGATTATTTTCATCAAATAGAAAGTCAAATGTTAGACAATTAGATTGTAATTTTTCAGAAGTATTAAATGCAATTTGTACACACCTTTCATCAATGTGTTTTCTATCATAAAGTATTAATCCACTACCTGAGGCGCGAAAATCATTTTCTCTGACCATTCTTTTTATAGCGAAAGCTCTGTCTCCTATCACTATAATTCTCACGTCAGAATCGTTATTTGGTATAAAGTCCTGAAAATATATATATCCACTCTCGTTTCCTTTTACCTTCTCATAGTCGGATTTAACGAAAATTTTACCAAATTCTAAAATTAAATTTTTGATTTTAATTTCCCTTCTTCTGAATTTTGTGAAAGTATCTTTAAAAAGAGTTAACCTATCAAACTGTCGAAAACCTCTACCAAAAGCTCTACAAACGTACTTATCGGCTTCGTTCTTATTTTTTATTAGCTTTACATTAGCTGACCCAGCACCTCCTTTTAGTTTAAACACTTTTGGATATGAAATTTTAGACATAATTTCTAGTGCCTCTTTTTTAGAATAATAAACCCATGATTTAATAATCGGTGCATTTATGCTTTCTAACAAATATTTCTGTGATACCTTGTCATCAAAATGCCAACAAGAATTTACGTTAGGAAATACTTTTTTTCCGCCAGCTTCTAAACTAGTTAAAATATTTATAGCGATTTGATAATCTATGGGATGAGCGTGGGAAAAATGCCACATCAGTCCGTCACAGTCATTAAGATCTTGAATGATAGTGTTGGAATAACAATTCACAATTTTATAGGGAATATTATTGACTTTACAGTATTCAATCCAGCGATCACTAAAGTATCCCTTGATATCAGTTTTGTGTATTGCAAGGATCATAATTTTTTAAATTTAATAGATTTATATGGAGTATAAGAAATCAATGCGAAATACGCCCATGCTAATTTAGAGTTTAGACCACCACCTGCTTTAAACCAAAATATTAGCATAATTAAAAATAAAATTAGATGTAAATTAGATTTCCATATATTTTTATTATTGTAACCTCTTTGTAAAATTCTACATAAGAAAATGACAAATGGTACAGTTGCTATTATACCTCCTGTTGCCATTACAAATAAATATACATTATGTGGATCATATCCTTCATCTTCAAATTCTGCCTTTGCTATAGTCGCAAGTCCGTTTTCCCCTACTCCAAAAATAGGATTATGTAAAAATACGTCAAATGCTAATTCCCACCTTTCCGCTCTACCTGTAGTATCTCCTGTTTCTACAAAATCACGCCATCTTTCAGCTAAAACTTCGTTTTGAAGCATATAGAAAGCTCCAATAATAAAACCAACAATACCTAATATTATTAATGGAATTTTTTGACCGATTGGTTTTCTGAGAATGATAAAGTATGTTATTAAACTTACACTTAATGATATTAGTGCTCCTTTTGACCCCGTTTTAGCAATTGTCTGCAATAGGAATGGAATAAAAAATAACAGTAAATATCTTTTTTTATTAATTTTTTCTAAATTCTCTATAATTATATATAATATTATAAGAAGGGAAATAGATGAGGTCAAACCGATTATATTTGAATTATTTCCTAATAATGATTGTCGATCCATATAACCTTTATCAATCCCAATTTGGAAATAAGATAAAAAAGAAATGAATATTCCATTTATTAAGATAATATATAAAAAATGTTTACGTAAAAAATAGTACCGACTTAAATCATTTGATAACAGCCAAAATGATAAAATACAAGATAAAAGAGTATAATTAAAATTATATTCGTACCCTTTAAAAGATGCGTTGAAGAATGATACAAAAGAAATCCAAAAAAAAACCCATAATGCAGGAAATAACAAATTTTTAATTTTTCCTACTCTAAAATTTCTACGCAAATCTTTTAATGAGATAATGACATAAAGCATCCCAAATATCAGCGTAGGACGGAGCAAACTAGTTTGATTACCCCATGGCGACCAGTTTTCAATACTCAAACCAAATAAATATAAATATAAAACGAATAATCTTATTTTTTCCATTAAAATAACTCTAATTAATAATTTCTTGTTCTTAGGAAATTTTTAATTACGTCTATCGATAGGTTGCGATGAGCTTCACATCTTAACATGTTTAGTAGTAAAGCACTACCCTTTATACCAGAAAAATTAATATTTAATTTTCTTAAAAAACCGGAAACATATCTGTTTTTTATAAAAGATAATGGCGATAAATAGTTTAAATATTCTTTTGATTGCATTGCAACATAGTCATCCCAATTTGCCATAATTTTAAAATCATTGGTAATAGTGGAGCTATAATAAGAAATTTTTCGAAACACGGTTTCCTTTTCTTTTCCGGACAGTAGTGAAAGTTCATAACTGTTTTTTTTTTGCTCTATAGGATGTAAATTACAGTTTATTTTTCCATCACAAATATTAATTTCTAGTATTAGACCTTCATACCAGTCTTCATAATTACTAGGACTAGTAAAAATAAAATTACCTAAACTGTAATAAATAGGAATACCATTATGTATTTCATTACCACTTACACAGTGCGAATGATGCCCCACAACTATATCTGCTCCTTGTTCTGCATAGAATCGGTATTGTTTACGTATCCTAGGACTTGGCAAATTATAGTATTCATGTCCGCCATGTACTATTACAATTACATGATCCGCTATATCTTTTGCAGCTTTTATCTGTTCGGCATTGTCAATAATATCCATCGGATTAAAACCTGCTGAAGACTCTTCGGCCGCAGACCATTCATTTTCAGCAAAATTAACAACTGCAATTTTAATATCTTTACCTTCAAAATGTAAAGTTGTAGATGCTTGTTCTAAGTTCAATCCTGCCCCTACGGTTCTTATATTATTTTTTTCACACAAATCTAAAGTGTCTTTCACGCCTTGTTCACCATAATCTAGAATATGATTATTAGCCAAAGTAACAACATTAACCTTCAAGGCTTTAAGAGCTTCTAACGTAGATTGCTTATCTACTTTTAGGTTTGGTCCCGTTTTAAGGATTTTAGAATTTGATTCGGTAATTGGTGCTTCTAGATTAATTATATTTATATCGGAATCTGCAAATAAGCTGATAACATTTTTATTTATTTTTGAAGCGCTATAAGAATGGGTTATTACAAAGTCGCCTGCAATAAGTATTTTCATTTTTTAGTATTTTTATTTTAAAAGGTATTTTGGAATTTTTGCTAAGATTATTCTATTTTAAAAACATTACGATTATTATTTAAAATTACCTAATAAAAATTTCAAATTGCTTTTCTGGAAATGCCATTCATTCTTTATTTTTTTTCTGATGATATAAAAAAAGTATCTGTTGTGGCTCCATTTATCAAACTCAGACCACATCTTTGCAATAGCGTAGTGGTGTTTTTTTACTTTTTGTCTATCATCAGCCATAATACTACTCCAAGAGCCTACACTAGCAACTCTGTAAACACTCATAACTTGATCAATATAACCAATTTTACCTTTCGAAGCTAACACCAACATTAGCGGAATGTCACCAACTGGCGCATCATTCACCCAACGAGGAAATTTTTCTATATATTTTGTATGAAATACCATGGAGTTTGTAGTTATGAATCCTCCACCTCCAAGTATAGCGTCTTTCATCCCAAATTTAAAATTATCTGGGATTCGTAGCGGGCGATGTATTGATAAAATTTCTGAATTGTCATTTATATAATTTGCGCCGTGAAAGCATAATGAACAGTCCCCATTCTCCTCCAAAAAATCGACTTGTTTTTGTAGTTTTAACGGATCAGTCCAGTAGTCGTCCCCTTCGCAAAGTGCAATGTATTTCCCAGTTGCTTGTTGCGTTGCCCAAAGAAAATTTGGATTCATTCCTTTGTTAACTTCGTGTTTTGTATATTTTATAATAATATTATCGGGTACTGTTTTATTAGCTAAAAAATTAACAACTACTTCATCCGTTTTGTCTAGTGAATTATCGTTTGCAATAATTAATTCTACTTCAAAACCGCATTTTTGCATTACAACTCCCTCAATTGCTTCTTGGATATAATTTTCGTGACCATAGGTGATCATCAGAACACTAACTTTAATCATATGTTTTTAATTCCAATTCCATTAGTAATAAATGTCCATTTTCTTTGATAGTTTTAAATCCAAACTTTTTGTAAAGATTAATCGCTTTACTATTTGTTTTAAGCACTTCTAACTGAAAAACAGAAAACAATTCTTTCTTGAGATCTTCAATTGCAGTTTTTAAAAGGAAAGATCCTGTTCCAAAACTTTGAGATTCTTTATTTATTAAAAGCATAGATAAATAACCAAGCTTCTTTTGAGAGTCATTTTTATAATAAGATATAAATCCTTGAAATGCTCCATGTTCATGAACGGCAATAATTTTAGAAAATTGGATTAGTTTATCCACATAACTTTCTAAATCTTGGGGAATGTAAATTCCATCTTCTTTAGTATTATTACCAGCAAGTAATTTTAAAACATCTTCTTTCATACTAATTCATATTTATCCAACATTATATTTATTTCTTCAACTGAATTAAACATCATTGTATCAATGATTGATAGCCATGATACAAATTTATTATCAAATTGTTTGTATGCAATGGAATATGATTTAATAAAATTTAATTCTATATTTTTTGACTTAAAGATTTCTTTCGAATACAATTGTAGTCCTCCAATTGGATTAATATAATATGTAGCATTTTCAATGCTACAAATATCTAATACTCTTTCTTGTCCACTTAATCTTTTATTATTATAAGTTTCTGATGTTGCTATAATTTCTGTTTGGATCTTAAGATGTTCACAAACACTTTTTATGCTAGCTACAGCCAATTTACTAATCAAATCTCCTTCATAATTATCTAAAACATTCGCTATTAAAGAATAAACCTCATTAAAAAAAGGTGCTTTTTTATAAGATTGTTCTATAGTTCTTAAAAATTTAATTTTCCAAATAGAGTAGAGCTTTAAATTTATCTTTGTTTCATTAATCAAGAAAAAAGAGCTAGAATTATCTAAAGGTACTGTGAATAAATTACTTTTTTTATTTACTAAAATATTATTTCTGTTAATCCAACCGCCTTTAATGAAGTTTACATCGTCATAAACAACAAACTTATCTACAGCAGCTATTAATTGAAAATAACCAATATATGGAAAAAGATAAGGCTGCATAATCGCTACTTTCATCTTAATTATTTTGAACTCTTAATAATAACCTGCAAATAAAATCTACTTCTTCCAAAGATAAATCTGGATATAATGGTAAACATAAAACACACTGAGCCACTTTATCGGTTATTTCAAAATCTTGTGGTTCCAAATAAGGTAAGGTATTGGCTAACGAAGGATAGAAATAACGGCGGGTGAAAATTTCATGGGTTTTTAAATATTCCATGCTTTTTAACATCGTTGTCTCGTTTTCAAAAACAATGGGATAATATGCAAAATTATTTTCTGAATTCAAATGCCACAATGGTCGCCTAGCCCGTAGCATTTTTAATTTATCATCATACTGCAAAGTTAATTTTCTACGTTGGTCAGTGATTTGTGAAATATATTCCAAATTTGCCAATCCCATGGCAGCATGAAATTCAGAGTTTTTCCCGTTGATTCCTAATTCAGCAAATGCCTCGGGTCCATTGAAGCCAAAATTGCGGATATAAGCCAGCTTTTTGAGTAGCGTAGCATCTTTCGTTATAATTAAACCACCTTCTATAGAATGGTATAATTTGGTGGCATGTAAGCTACAAATCGAAATGTCCCCATATTCAAAAATTGACTTTCCATTTATTTGGACTCCAAAAGCATGAGCTCCATCGTAAATAACCTTAAGATGGTATTTTCTAGCTATTTTTTCTATCGCCACGACATCGCAAGGATTCCCATATACGTGTGTTGCTAGAATAGCTGTGGTATTTTCGGTAATGGCTGCTTCAATTTTAGAGGTATCAATATTGAGAGATTCTTCTTCAATATCGACAAAAACGGGCTCGCAACCTTCCCAAACAATGCTACTGGTAGTAGCAACAAATGAAAAAGGGGTTGTAATAATTTCGCCTTTCAGATCAAATGCTTTTATGGCCATTTGTAAGGCAACTGTCCCATTAGTTACATATAGCAAATGGTCTAATTTCAAATGTTCTTTTAATTTCATTTCTAGTTCGCTGGCTAATGGTCCCATATTGGTGAGCCAATTGCGTCGCCAAATACCTGTCAAGTATTTGTTATATTCTTCCTGCGGAGGAAGGAAAGGTTTTGTTACGGGTATCATTTTCGTTTAATTATATGAATTAATTCAATTAATGAACTTATTTTAAAAAGATATGATGTTGCTAAAAATAATAGGACTCCAAATAGACCTCCGAAAATTAATCTACTAAAATCATAAAAAAAATTATTTACTAGAACCTGATCAAAAAAATAAATTATTGCTCCTACAGAAAGACTTAATATTATGGTCGGTACTAAATCTTTAAACTGTTCCCATGCGGTATAATCCAAAAATTTCCCGCTATAATGAGTGTTGATAAAAAAGGCAAGAACAGATGTTATAACGCTTCCATATAATAATCCATAAATGCCAAAATTTAAAGAGATTACTATTACCAAAACAGCTACGATTTTTTTAATTATTTCCAATTTTAAAAATAAATCACTTCGGCCTTTTACATTCAATATTTGTAAATTATAGGAGTGTATAGGATATAGTATACCATTGCAACAAAGAATCTGAAAATAAGGTACTGCTGGCAGCCATTTCTCCGTAAATAACAGACGAAATAATGGCTCTGCTAAGACAGCCATCAAAATAAGAGCAGGTGCAACGAGAAAAATAACCATTTGCATAATTCGCTTGTATACATTTTTCAATCGCACATCATCATATTGTATAGCGGAAAACATTGGAAATGATACTTTCGTTATAATGGAACTTATACTTCCTACTGGCAACATTTGTAAGCTATCCGCACGATTATAAAAACCAACTTGAGCTGGCATGAAAAATTTTCCAATAATTAATGTATAAGCGTTAGTAAAAACAATATCAATGACTCCTGAAAACATAAGTTTTACGCCATAATGAAAATGATATCTAAACTTTTTCAAATTAAAGGCCAGCAGAGGTCTCCATTTTGTCCAATACCACAATTGAATGGTCGCCGCTAATGACTGTATGATCCCACTCCATACTAAACTCCACACTCCATATCCATTATATGCCATTATTATTCCCGCAATACCTCCGACGATTATTGATGGTACCGTGACTTTCGTTTGGGTTTTAAAATCCATCGTTTTAGTTAACCGCGTAATTTGAATAGCTGAAAAAGCATTTATGATAAAGGTTACACAATAAACTCTAATAATTAATGTTAACAAATTTTGATTGTAAAATTCAGCAATAAAGGGCGCTACAAAAAAAATAATTCCATATATTATAAAACTACCTAATAAATTGAAAAAAAACACGGTGGAATAATCTTCTTCATCCAAATTTTGCGTTCGAATTAAAGATTGAGTTAAGCCGCTGTTTATTAAAGCTGTTCCTAATCCTATAAAAACGCCAAGCATTGCAATTAATCCAAATTCTGAAGGTAATAAAATTCGTGCTAGAATCGTTGTTACTATGAAGCCAATACCCTGCGTCCCAAATAACTGCATAGATGACCAAAACACCCCAGATAAAGCCTTCTTTTTTAAACTCATTTCTGTAGATTATTACTCCTGTAAATGATAAATCTTGCGGTCTTATTTGCGACTTCTATAAACATCTATCTGCATTATTCAGAACACCTTTTACATCATATATAACAGCTCTCTCTTTTTTCAAAAAAGCCAGATCTATATTCAAAAATTGTCTATGAGCAACGCCTAAAATAATAGCATCAAATTTTTCGGTTGGAATTTCTGATGTACTTTCAATACTATATTCATGCTTTACTTCTTCGGAATTCGCCCACGGATCATAGGTGGTTACAGTGGTTCCGTAATCTTCTAAAGCTGCGATAACATCGACAATTTTCGTATTTCGTACGTCCGGGCAGTTTTCTTTAAAGGTAATACCAAGCATCAATATCTTTGCATTATTAACAGCAATATCTTTTTTGATCATTGTTTTGATCACCTGTGACGCGACATATTGTCCCATAGAATCGTTGAGTCTTCGTCCTGCTAAAATAATCTCCGGATGATAACCATATTCCTGCGCTTTCTGGGCCAGGTAATAAGGATCAACACCAATACAATGCCCACCAACCAAACCTGGTTTAAAGGGAAGAAAGTTCCATTTGGTTCCCGCAGCTTCCAATACATCGTGCGTATTGATGTCCATTAAATTGAAGATCTTTGCCAGTTCATTCACAAAAGCAATGTTGATATCGCGCTGCGAATTTTCGATCACTTTTGCCGCTTCAGCTACTTTAATACAGGGTGCCAGATGCGTTCCTGCGGTAATTACAGATTTATAAATGTCGTTGACAACAATACCTACGTCAGGCGTAGAACCGGAAGTCACTTTCAGGATTTTTTCTACGGTATGTTCCTTGTCTCCGGGATTAATCCGTTCCGGTGAATAACCGGCAAAAAAATCGACATTGAATTTCAAGCCTGAAACTCTTTCGACGACGGGAATACAGTCTTCTTCGGTCGCTCCCGGATAAACCGTTGATTCATAAATAACAATATCTCCCTTTTTCAAAACCTTACCCACCGTTTCACTCGCTTTAATCAGCGGCGTCAGTACAGGTCTGTTGTTTTTGTCAACGGGTGTCGGAACAGTGATGATGTAAATATTAGAGTCCTCAATATCTTTAAGATCGTATGAACAATAAAGACCTTTTTCCTGCTTTGAAGGGTTATTTTTGACCAAAGCGGATTTCAAAAGTTTATCTGAAACTTCCAGGGTATCGTCGTGTCCCGCATTAAGTTCGTTCACGCGACCCTGATTGATATCAAAGCCTACGGTGGGGAATTTGGTGGCGAATAGTCTTGCTAGAGGCAGACCGACATATCCTAAACCTAAAACTGTTATTTTATGCTGCATACTTTTATTTTAAATTGTTCCAGTACCAGGTCACGGCTTCTTTTAAACCCTCCTTCATCGAAAACTGGGGATTATAATTTAATAATATTTTTGCCTTATCAATCGAAGCTAAAGAGTGGGGGACATCGCCTTTTCTGTAATCTCCATATTTTACCTCGACGTCTGCAATTCTAGGATCGAATTCGGATAAATATTCTTTCAGGTATTTTACCAGATCATTTAAAGTTGTTCGTTCGCCGAAAGCAGTATTATAGACTTCGTTTTGCGCCTCGGGATTGTCCGAGGTCAAAGCCAAAAGGTTCATCAGCACCACATTGTCGATATAGGTAAAGTCACGCGAATATTCACCGCCGCCGTTAATGACGGGCGACTCGTTCGCCATGAGCTTCATTACAAATTTTGGAATGACCGCAGCATATGCGCCGTTTGGATCCTGACGTCGTCCGAAAACGTTAAAATATCTCAGACCGATGGTATCAAAATCATACGTCCGTTTAAAAACATCTGCATATAACTCGTCCACATATTTGGTAATGGCGTACGGCGACAGAGGTTTCCCTATGACATCTTCTACTTTAGGCAAACTTTCTGAATCGCCGTAGGTGGATGAACTTGCAGCATATACGAACCGCGTGACACCAGCATCTTTTGCTGCGACCAGCATTTTAAGAAAACCACCAACATTGACTTCATTGCTGGTGATGGGATCATTTATCGAGCGGGGTACCGAGCCTAAAGCCGCCTGATGAAGTACGAAATCCTGGTTTTCACAGGCTTTCCGGCATGTTTCAACATCTCGGATGTCACCTTCAATTAATGTAAATTCGGGGTTTGAAAAGAAAGGTTCAATATTTTCTCTTTTGCCGGTGGCGAAGTTATCCAGGCAGGTGACATTTGCACCGTGCTGCAGCAGAGCCTCACACAGATTTGAACCGATAAAACCTGCACCGCCGCTGACGAGTACTTTTTTGCTTTTTAAATTTGAAAAGTCGGGCATTTTTAGATATTATTTATTAGCGCTTCTTTCCGCGCTGAAGATTACCTTGTATAAATTGATCTGACCGCAGTTAAAATCTATTACGAAGCCGGGTCCAGAAACCTTTCTGATCTTCGTTATAATAACCATACCCATATTTGCCGCCGTAGCCGTATCGCAGCTCATCTTTGTTTACATCATTTAGCACAACACCAATTTTAGCGACGTTTTCGTCCGCCGCGACGGTGTTTACATAATCGAGCAGCTGTTTCTGTGTGTATTTGGCACGTGTGACATATACCACCACATCTGCCGAGGAAAGAAGGTGGAAAGTATCACTTACCATCATCATGGGCGCGGAATCGATCAGAACATAATCAAACCGGGTGACTAAACTGTCGATCAACTCTTTCAGACGGTTGTCTTCGAGCAGGTCAGTCGGATTCGGCGGTATGGTGCCGGAATCAATGATCGACAGGTTTTCGTGAAGCCCGGAAGGATTAACAATATCTGAAATCTGCACTTCAGGATCGGCCAGATAATCTGCCAGGCCCAGACCTTTTGCCGGGGTATATCTTTTCAACTGGGGGTTACGCAGATCGGAGCCAATCAGGATGACTTTTTTCTTGCTGCTCAAAGTCATGGCTGAATTTACTGAGACGGTGGTTTTACCCTCACCTTTAACAGAGGAGGTAAACAGAATAACCGGCGCACGGTCCTGAATTTTATTGATCATAAATTTCAGGTTGGTTGTCAGGATGCGGAACGCTTCGGCATAAATCGACAGGTCGTTTTTCATCACAAGGTCGCCGGTTTCGGGATTGGCCGTTGGGATCTCAGCGAGCAGGGGAATATTGGGTAGGGCGCGGGTGATGTCGGTCTTATTGCTGATCTTGTTGTCAAAAAAGAAGTAGACGTAGAACAGTAAAAAAGGCAAAGCGAGACCGAGTGCAAAGGCAATCAGGTATATTTTTGAGCTCTGGGGCGAAACAGGATTTGTATTGGTATAAGCCGGATTTACAACCCTTGCCTTTGGAGTCGTAACAGCCAGTGAAATGGAGGTTTCCTCGCGCTTCTGAAGCAGGAAAAGGTACAGGGCTTCCTTAATATTCTGCTGCCTGTCAATATTTCTGAAAATTTTCTCCTGTCCGGGGAATTTACCGACCGCAGCTTTGCTTTCATTCACCTTTTGCTGCAGTTCGCCCATTTTCGACTGGAGTGAAATGCGTGATTTCTGCAGGTTCTCCTTAATCAGTCCGCGCATAGAGGAAATATCACGGTTAAACTGGATCACCGCGGGATTGGTAGGGGTTGCCTGTCGCAAAGTCTTGTTTCTGGTCAGGACCAGTTGATTATATTCATTGATCACATTATCCAGACCTGAAGGCATGCCAAGATTGGTCGGTAAGAGCTGTTCGTTATTAGCGGAGTTCGCATAGCTTAGGACCGAATTGACCATCTCCAGCTGAGTGCCGACATCCATGATCTTCTTAGTCGCATCGTTGGCGTTTTCTACTGAAAGCTGGGCCTGCGTAGCCAGATCGGTGATCTGGTTGTTTCTTTTGAAGGTGGCTTTCTGCTCCTCAATATTGCCGAGTTCCCTGGTGATCAGGTCCAGGCGGCTGTCGATGAAGTTTGCGGTATTTTCTGACTCCAGATTTTTGTTGTCGATGGCGTCTTTGTTATACTGTTTGATCAGTTCATTCAGTATATGCTCAGATTTTTCAGGGATTTTCCCATTCAGGGTCAGGGTAATGATACTCGACTTGTTTTTGGAATCCTGATTTGCAATGATATTCTGCTCGAGCCTGTTGACGACTTCGACGGGACGAAGCAACGTGACGGTTTTTGTGTCTTTGAATTCCAGGTCCGGACGACGGTACAAAGTAAATTCGGCAAACGGTACACTGATCTTTTGGCCGTACGCGTAGGTTTTATCCGCAACTCCTTCTTCCTTCAGTTTAAACTGCCGTGCATTTACAGGAGAAATCTTAAAAGTTTTAGCATTAAATTTTTTTTGATCCGAAATTTTCAGAATGCCGTAAATGGGTGTCTGGTCATAAATGTTCGTCGTTACTACCCGCCCTTCATTAGCAACCTGCACATCCAGATTTAATTTCTTCACCACATCAAAAAGAAGTGGTTTCGATTTCATAATGGCGATTTCGTCCTGTAAATTATTCCCACCTAAATCACCACCCAAAGACAGGTTTGTAAAATCCTGCAAAGAAACCGAACTGGATTTTTTATCTGCTGTGGAGATCAGAACGGAGGCGGAAGTCGCATACTGTTTTGGCGTGTACCTCAGATAAAGCCAGGCTAAAACGAGCGCTACCAGAAGCGACAATAGAAACCAGGGCCATTTTTTTAAATATTTACTTAATTCAGCCTGCAGATCAAAAGAACTGCTTTCCTTTTCATATAATTCGTCCATGTTATTTTAAAGTACTGATGAGGATGGAAGTAATCGCCACTACGCTTCCAATGATTGAAAAGATAAGATTCCTGTTGGGATTGATACCCGCGATGATCTTTTTATTGTCATCCGGTTGTACATATAATACATCATTCTGCTGCATATAGTAATAAGGTGCAGCAGTGATGTTTTTGTCCGTGAAATCCACCGTATAAGTATTGTCAATACCATTCTCATGACGCACGAGTTTTGCATTGGTACGGTCGCCGTTATCGGTCATATCGCCTGCCATACCCAGAGCCTGCAGTATGGTGACTTTATCGGAAGGACTTGTGTACTGGCCGGGTTTTTTAACTTCACCAAGAACGGTGATATTAAAATTCAGCTGCCGGATCGAAACCAAAGGATCGGTCAGATATTCCAAAAGTCTTTTTTCAAGATCCTGTCGGAGTTGGGACATGGTCATGCCCTGTACAAAGATCTTTCCCAGAACCGGAAAAAGAATAAAACCTTCATTGTCTACCAAATATCCGACCGGATTATTTTGCGGTGTTTGTGTTATCCTGGTTTCAGTCATATCGCCGGACTGATTCATGGAATGAAGATTAAAGGGCCGCACTGCATTTTCATCGAAGGCCGTTACTTTAATGTCTAAAAGGTCACCGGTCTGTAAATGGGAGCCTTCGAATACGGCCTGCTTCACCTGTTGTTCGTAGCCGGACGTATCTTTATCCATGTACACCATGTTTTCTTTCGGTTTGCAGGAGAAAACCAGTAACAGCAATGTGCTGAGGATGAATATTTTTTTCAAATTGATAATCATTAATTATAATTGCGTGCAAAAGTAGGTAAAAAAATCGGTTTTTAAGTTTTCGCCATGCATTTTTCGGCTGGGATTTGCCTCTTTACCTTGTTGACAAAATGCCTTCAGGCAGTACTGACGCAGGTTTTTTTACTATTTTTAAAAATATCTGCGTCATCTGTCCTCAAGAAGTAAGAACTGCGTGAATGCCGATTTTATTGCCGGAGATCGTATATTTTGTTTCCGAATTTCACGCTTAAAAGTTTATTAAATTGTATTTTTGTCAAAACAAGAAATTTATGCAGTTTTTAGATGAGTACCAGGAAATAGTGGCGAAGGCCATTGAAAAATATCAATTCAAAGACAAGCCACAGGAACTGTATGAACCGATGAATTATATCATTTCACACGGTGGAAAGCGCCTGCGTCCCATCATGGTGCTGATGGCCAATGATATGTTTGGCGGCGAAATGAAAAAAGCGCTGAAACCTGCACTTGCCATCGAATTCTTTCACAACTTCACGCTGATCCACGATGATATTATGGATGAAGCGCCACTTCGCCGAGGAAAGCCCACCATTCACACCTTGCACGGCATCAACGTGGGAATCCTTTCCGGGGACGCGCTCCTCATTAAAGCATATAAATTTTTCGAGGATCTGGAGCCCGAACTTTTCAAAGCCTGTATCCGCGTTTTTACGCATACCGGGCTGCTGCTTTGCGAAGGGCAGCAGTATGACATTAATTTTGAAACGCTGGAGAATGTGACCTACGAGGATTACATCCGCATGATCACTTATAAAACCGGCGTTTTGAGCGCTTCTTCTTTCGAGATCGGTGCGCTGATTGCCGGTGCACCCTTTAAAGATGCCAAGGCGATCTTCAATTTCGGGAAACATATCGGCATTGCTTTCCAGATCATGGATGATTATCTGGATGTCTTCGGGAATCAGGAACAGTTTGGAAAAAAACATGCCGGCGACATTTACGAAAATAAAAAAACCGTTCTTTACCTTCTGGCGCGCGAACATGCGTCGGAAGAGGAGCGCAAAGAACTCGATTACTGGTATTCGAAAAAAACAGATAACGTAGACAAGATCTACAGCGTCGAAAAAATCTTCCGGCTGGCAAAAGTTGATGAGAAAACCCTTCACCTGATCCAGAAACACAATGAGATTGCACAGGAGTATTTGAAGAAGATCAATGTGCCCGACGAAAAGAAAAAACCGTTCATCGAGCTGGCCAACTATCTCCTGCGCCGGGAAAGTTAAAAGTTTCATTTATTGTCTTTAACCGCAAAATTCCAATGATTCTTACCCCATGAAATTCCGCACTGAAGTCAGTATTGAAAATTCCGCTGAAAAGATAGAACCGGACGACCGGATTTTTTCGGTCGGTTCGTGTTTTTCCAGTGAGATGAGTGCGCTGTTTGAGACAGGTCAGCTGCAGAGTTTATGCAATCCTTTCGGTACGCTTTTTAACCCGTATTCCATCAATACAGCGCTGCGGAAACTGCACGATTCCGCCTTTTATACGGAAGAGGATCTGATCGCTTACAATGATGCTTTTATCTCGCTCGATCATCATACCTCGTTCACCACAGGATTTGCTCATCAGACGCTGGAGAAGATCAATACGCAGATTGAGCGCGGTAATTATTTTCTTCAAAATACGAAATGGGTGCTGATCACCTATGGCAGCTCATTTATTTATGAATTTCTGCCAAAGAAAAAATATGCCGCGAACTGCCATAAAATTCCCGGGAAATATTTCGAAAAAAAACTCCTCACGCATCTGGAGCTCACCGATTCTGTTTACGAAACGATCGTCAGTTTAAAAGATATCTGCCGCGAAGATGTTCAGATCCTGTTCACGGTTTCGCCCGTGCGCCACACCAAAGACGGCATGACGGAAAATACGCTGAGCAAAGCAAAACTGTTCACGGCACTGCACGAAATTATTCTGCAGTTCGACAACTGCCATTATCTTCCCGTTTATGAAATGTTGCTCGATGACCTTCGTGATTACCGTTTTTACAAAGATGACCTCATTCATCCCAATTCGCAGGCGATACAATATATCTGGGAAAAATTTGGCGCTGCTTATTTTTCGGATGAAACCAAAGATTTTATCACTGAAAATTTTAAAATTGCCAAAGCCCTGGCGCACCGGCCTCTTGATGATAAATCGCTGAAACATCAGCAGTTTTTAGAACTTTTGAAAGAAAAAATGAAATTACAGCAGGCGAAAGTAAAACACAGGATTTTTGAATGATAAAAGCCACTCCGGAAAATTTTAAGCTGGCCGCAAAACTGACATTTGTAAATGCAGCGGTCACTTTTGTTTCCTTCTTTTCAGATGAAAAGCTTCCTAAATCGGTGCTTAATTTTCTAATTATATTGGTGGCCACGGCGCTCACTGTTTTATTTGGTTTTTTAATGTTGTGAAAGGTGAGCTGGATCAAATATGTAATTTTGATTTTTACCGCGATAAAAGTCTGGGGTATAATCAGAGATCCCGATTATTATTTAGCAGGCGGAAATGTTCTGCAGATTTTAATTGTGCTGATTTCCGTAATTTTGCAGTTCTGTACTTTGTTTTTACTCTTTAAAAAAAATCCCCGCCCTGAAATAAGTTAAGAAATGATCGATACACATACCCATTTATATACTGAAGAGTTTGATAACGACCGCGATGAAGTGATTCAGCGTGCGCTGAGCAAAGGCATAACGCAGTTCTACCTGCCCGCGATCAATTCCGAAACGCATGATAAAATGCTCGAGCTTGAAGCGCAGTTTCCGGGTAAGATGTTTGCGATGATGGGCCTTCACCCATGTTATGTAAAAGCCGACACCTGGACTGAAGAACTGGAGCTTGTAAAAAGTCATCTGAATAAAAGATCTTTTCCGGCGATCGGCGAGATCGGTATTGACCTGTATTGGGACAACTCCACCCTGGAAATCCAAACCAAAGCTTTCGAGCAACAGATTGACTGGGCCATAGCAATGGATCTGCCGATCGTGATCCACACCCGCGAAAGCTTTGATGAAGTTTTTGAAGTTCTGGAACGGAAGAAACATCCGAAACTGCGCGGTATTTTCCACTGCTTTTCGGGCGACCTTGAGCAGGCGAACCGCGCGGTCGGACTTGGTTTCAGTTTGGGGATTGGTGGCGTGGTCACTTTTAAAAACGGAAAGATCGACCAATTCTTAAAGGAAATCCCTCTGGAAAAAATCGTGCTGGAAACAGATTCACCTTATCTGGCGCCGGTGCCGCACCGCGGAAAGCGCAATGAGAGTTCGTATCTAGATCTCATTGCCGGGAAACTTGTCAACATTTATAGCAAAGATTTTTCGGAGATCGACAGGATCACCACCGAAAACGCGCTGAAGATCTTCGGCAAATAATCTTTAAAACAAAAAAAACCGGACCCCGTAAAAAGGTCCGGTTATAAAGTTTCGCTTACTTGTTCCGGGAAAAATTGCTTTTGTTGTTCGGCTTTTTGTAGCCAATGTTTTCCTTAGTCTGCGGTCGGGGTCGCGGTGTAAAAGATTTGTTGTTGGAATCTCTTTTCTGAACCACCAGATTATCCGTATGATAAGGGTGATCTTTCTCAACCGGAATTTTCTTGCCGATGAGTTTTTCGGTATCCTTTAAATTCAAAAGATCGAGGCCATCTACAAAAGAAATTGAACTTCCCTCGGCGCCCGCTCTTCCGGTTCTGCCGATACGGTGCACATAGGTTTCAGCCACATCTGAAAGTTCGTAATTCACCACGTATTTCAGTTCATCAATATCGATCCCACGTGCTGCAATATCTGTGGCCACGAGGATTCTGGTTTTTCCTGACTTAAAGTTATTGAGCGCGTTCTGTCGCTGGTTCTGTGATTTATTGCCGTGAATGGCTTCTGCGGAGATCTTGTCTTTCTGGAGTTTCCGCGCGATCTTATCGGCACCGTGCTTTGTCCGTGAGAACACCAGAACTGAATCGGAAATGTCATTCTTCAAGATATGCGTCAGCAGATCGAGCTTGTCATCTTTCTCCACAAAATACACTTTCTGCTGAATGGTGTCTGCCGTAGCAGAAACCGGGGCAACCTCCACTTTCACAGGATTGGTAAGCATGGAATCAGCAAGCTTGTTGATCTCTGCAGGGAAAGTCGCGGAGAAAAATAAAGTCTGTCTTTTTGGCGGAAGCAGTTTGATGATCCGTTTCACATCGTGTACAAAACCCATATCGAGCATCCGGTCGGCTTCATCCAATACGAAAACTTCGAGATGTTTGAGGGAAATGATGCCCTGAGAAATAAAATCGAGCAGACGGCCCGGTGTGGCCACCAGAATATCGACACCGCGGCGTAGTGCCGTTTCCTGTGCGCCCTGTTTCACGCCTCCAAAAACCACAAGATTCCGAAGCTTTAAATTTCTGCCGTAGGCATTGAAGCTTTCTTCGATCTGAATCGCGAGTTCACGTGTAGGTGTAAGAACAAGTACTTTAATATTGTTGTTACGGATGTTTTTCTGGTGTAGATTCTGTAAGATAGGAATCGCAAAGGCTGCGGTTTTCCCGGTGCCTGTTTGTGCAGTACCCAAAAGGTCGCGGCCCTGTAAAATACTGGGAATGGCTTTTTGCTGAATGGGCGTGGGGTTGGTATAACCTTCCTGCTGAAGCGCATCGAGGATGGGCTTAATTAAGTTTAAGTCTGTAAATAGCAAATTTTTAAGTATTAAAAATGATGCGGACGAAGCGGTTTACTTCTACATTTTTAGCTTGAAAACAACCTGAAAAGGAGTTACTGTTTTCTATTTGAGTAACGGTAAATTACTGAAATGGCTTTGGAATGCCGCGGAATATGGTGCAAAGATAATCTTTTCTGCGCAGAAAATACGGATTAATGTCGTGCTGACTTTTCCCATGATGGCTGCATTTTTCTCAGTATCTTTTTTGCCAGGGTTCCAATCGTAGTGCCCTGAACCAACACGCTGAAAGCCACACAGATATATGTGACGATCAGCAGTACATCCTTGACTTCGGAGGCCGGCAGCGAAAGTACGAGTGCCAGTGAAAGTCCGCCGCGTAAGCCACCCAGGATGATAACGTCGGCTTCAGGTTTGGGCATTTTCAGAACAGTGAGTGATGTTTTCCGCGGAATGTTTACGGTGAAATAGCGGGACACCATTAATATTAAAATTGTAAGCACACCTAATACCATGTACTTTAAATTAAAGTCGAGCACAACGAGTACCAGAGCGATCAGTAAAAAGAGCAGTGCATTGAGAATGATCTCCAGCAGTTCCCAGAATTTGGCGACATACTCCTTGGTCTCATTGCTCATGGCGACATCTTTCCGGAAGTTCCCCACCATTAAACCCATG
Source organism: Kaistella palustris DSM 21579 (assembly GCF_000422265.1). Classification (GTDB taxonomy): domain Bacteria; phylum Bacteroidota; class Bacteroidia; order Flavobacteriales; family Weeksellaceae; genus Kaistella; species Kaistella palustris. The sequence goes on along the minus strand of NZ_KE383812.1, from coordinate 109,604 downwards.
ATCACCATAGCCAAAGCACCGGAAATATGGATCTGTGCAGAAATAAAATAACCCAGCATTACAAAAGCGAGCGTAAGTAAGACCTCCGTCTCATAGTGATTGATGCTTTTCAAAAGGTAATGCAATATGTAACCTAATACCAAACCAAACACAATCCCACCGCCGGCTTCCTGCAGGAAAAGAAATCCGAAATGCGGAAAATCAAAAACAACTGCACCGGCAGAGATCATCTGCGTGAGCGCGATGAAAATTACGACACCCACGCCGTCATTAAAAAGAGATTCTCCCACGAGGGTGACTTCTATTTTTTCGGGAACGTCGGCCTGCTTTAAGATACTTAACACCGCAATTGGATCGGTGGGCGAAATTAGCGCGCCAAAAATCAGACAGTATAAAAATGGTATTTCCAGCCCCAGCCAGTGCGCGACATAGAAAAAAGCGACTGCTACAAACAGCGTGGAAAATATAACACCACCCAGCGCCAATACCGTAATGTCTTTTAAATATTTTCTTAAGGTAAACCAGTTCGTATGCATGGAACCTGCAAAAAGCAGAAAGCCCAGGAATATATTTAAAACCGATTTACTGATGTCGGTATTAATCACCAGTTCCCTGATCTGATCGAAAGGTACACTGTAATACGATTTAAGGACAAGAGCGACAAGTGAAAAAAGCGAGGACAGAAAGAACAGGCCGATGACAAACGGCAGTTTGATGAAACGCTGATTGAGGTAGGCAAAAAATGCCGACAGCGAAATGAGAATGATGATGTAGTTGTACGAGGGCATTTAGCGTTTGTATATTTCTAAAGTGTCGGCTTTCAGCTTTATCTTCAGCCAGTTACGGAGCGTGGTGATTTGCGGAGCGGTTAATCTCCTGTCGGCTTCATAGAACGCTACGGGAATTATTTTCGAAGAATCCGTCTGTGGGTACACTTCCTGTTTTGCCACTGAAATGGATTTAAGGTCGGGAAGGATGGCTTTGGCTTCGGGGTAAAGGTTTTGCTGCCCGAAAGTATATTTTTTAAGCAGATTCTGCAGTTCCTGTATGGCGGCAGTATTCTGATCGGTAATTTCGTTGGTCTCCAGGTTACTGGTTTTGGCCTGGGCGAGAAAGGCACTGTCCTGCCGTATGATGACCTGGGTATTGCTGATGTTGTAATCTTTCAGTTTGCTGTTGACTTCCTTAATCTGCGCTGCGGAAAATTTCCGGGTGAGAAATGCCAGTTCGATTTTCTTTGGATTTGTGGAGTACGTGGTCTTTTTATACACGATGGTATTTCCTTTATCTTCGAACTCGCCGGCGATAAAATGGTTTACTTTCTGCTCGTAATTTTGTTGAGTGATGAAACGGTAAGCGAAAAAAACACTCGGAATGATCATCAGCGCAATTATTACAGATATCCACAGTCTGATGCGGTCGGACTTCTTTTTATCAACAAATTCTACGGCCGGATATTTTAAGAATTTTACAATGATGTAGGTAGCAATACAGATAAAGACACAGTTAATGGTATACAGAAAAAGCGCGCCCCCGAAATAGGCGAAATTACCTGTAGCCAAACCAAAGCCGGCGGTACAGAGTGGCGGCATCAAAGCGGTTGCAATGGCCACACCCGGAATCGGGTTTCCCTTCTCAACACGTGTTACGGCGATCACGCCGACAAGACCGCCAAAAAACGCGATCAGCACATCGTAAATGTTGGGCGATGTACGCATGATGATTTCAGAATGCGCTTCTTTGTACGGACTCAGAAAAAAATACAGGAAGGAAACGGCGAGTCCTACAATGGTCGAAAGCAACAGATTCTTAAGCGATTTCCGAAGGAGATGAAAATCGAACATACCGAGCGCAAAACCCGCACCCACAATAGGTCCCATTAAAGGGGAAATAAGCATGGCACCGATCACCACCGCCGTGGAATTCACATTCAGACCGACAGAAGCGACCATAATGGCGCAGGCTAAGATCCAGAGATTGGGGCCGCTGAAGGAAATGTTGTTTTTAACAGTGGTCAAGACCTTTTGCTTGTCCTCTTCACCGTTGTGAAGGTTGAAAATATTGTTCATTTAAAATCTTGATTGAGGACAAATTTAGTAATTAGAAACTGCTCAAAAAGAAAATATATGCTTCCGTCTTGCTGAGTTCGATCCTTTAAACTTTAAAAATAATGCGGAATATTTATTAAAAAGTTCGGCAGTTAAAATTGGCTTGCTTTTCTGTTTTCCATTAAGAAAAGTCAAAAAAAAAAGGGTTTTAAAATTACATGATCAGCCGGACACCACCCAGATCGGCGACGCGGTAACTGAAACGGTTGCTGGGCGAGGCAATGAACATAAAGTTCTTTGGAATGTTCCACTCTTTCGACAATTTCTCGATGAGGTCGGGCGTAAACTCGCCGTAAATCTCCACAAAATCGATATCGATATCCGGATAAGCGCGGTCCAGAACCCGAAGATCCACCTTTAATTCCTCATTGTTTTCGCCTTCCTTCATTACATTTACAATTTTCAGTTTCCGCGTGGTTTCGTTGTCTTCCACATACTGCATGACCTTGTTCAAAATCGCCACGTTGTCTTTTTTGGTAAAAAAAACAAATTCCTGTTCGTTGATCCTGCGGTGCAGGCGGTGCAGTTTTCTGTTGTTGATGACGGCAAACTTCCGGAAAGGGTTGTACATGTTTTCAAGGATTTCGATCACCGCTTTTATGAGGACTGTTCTGTTCAACATGATGATTACAAGTAAAAGGGCAGGGAAGAGGTATTTAAGAAAAGTGAAAAACGCGTTGCTGTTCAGCAGGATATTTCCGTAAAAGGCAATGACGATAAAAGATACGGCCACTACCACCGAAAATATCGAAGCCCGCACAGGTCGCGGCAGTTTTCTTCTTTTTATTTTTAAAAGTAAATTCCCGATGCCAAACAGCGCCATTACCGAAAGGAATGAAAAAGTGTACACTCCGGCGAGCGAGGTCAGATCACCTTTAGTTACAAAAAGTACGGACACACAAAGGATCAGGAAAGCCACCGCAATACGGTAATACGCACCTTTTTTATTTTGTTTTAAGAAAAAGTTCGGTAAGATCCGGTCGAGCGTCATACGGTTTACCAGTCCCGACACCCCGACGAAAGATGTCAGCACCGCACCGCAAAGCACCAGTACCGCATCCACAGCAATGAGGTAGGCGAGCCATTTTCCGCCCGTCATTTCACCAAGATAAGCAAGCAGCGAAGTTTCGTGCGCACCCACGGTAGAGAGCGGCAACACAAAGATAATGATCAACGCCAGGACAGGGTTGAAAAAACTTACGATTCCCCACATATTCCGCAGGGTTTTGCTGAACACACCCTGTTCCTGCTCTTCCACAAAATTTGCGGAACTTTCAAAACCTGAGATTCCCAACATGGCTGCGGAAAAACCCAGAAACAGCGCGGTAATCACGCCACCCGATTTCAGCGGCATGCTCCAGTTCAGGTGTAAGGTTTCGAAATCGTGAGTCGCGATAAACCAAACGCCCGCTATGACAAGTAAACTTAATGATACAAGATGTATGAGAAATATAACCACGGCCACATTTGCGGATTCACCGATCCCCGAAATGGTGAGGTACGTAAAAATGCCCAGTACCACTACGGTTGCAATGACTACATTGAGCCAGGGTAAAAGATTGCTGAGGTAATGCATGGCCTCGCTGGCGGAAATCACGGCAGTTGCCATATAGGACAAAACGGTAAGCGTAGCCGCAATGGAAGCGATTCTTTTTGTTGAGGTATTCAGCAAAACATTGTAAGCGCCACCATTCAGCGGCAAGGCACCTACCACTTCCACATAAATTTTCCGGAAAAGGAAAAGCACCAGTGCCACTACCAACAGTGACAGCCAGGCATATTGCCCCGCATACATTACGGTGAGCGCCGAAACGTAGAGACAGGAAGAGCTGATGTCGTTGCCCGAAATTGCGGTAGACTGCAGCTCGTTGAGTTTTTTATGGGCGGTTTTCAGAGGTTCTGTCGTGTTCATGGTTGAGTTTTGTTAAAAATGCAGAAGTCGTTAAGCCAACAGGTGGCAGACAGAACCGAATCAGTCGCTTACCTTCTCCCAGGTTTGGGACTGTCTTAAACCTTCAAGGAAATTATATAGCTCGCGAAGTTTTGGAGTGCCGTTTTTTCCGTAGTCTTCAATATTTTTTGAAGTGCCGTCGGTGTAATTAATTCTCAGGTAAGCTGTAGGAAGGTCGGACACATTTTTGTTTTTAAACAGATCCGGCAGCGACTTTAAATTCACGTTTTCCAAAAGTGAAAGTAGACGGTTGTAATCTTCCGTTTTTAAAGTTGTTTTAAAGGTACCCTCACGAGGTTTAGAGAATTCATCTTTAGAGTGTCCTTCAGAAAAGGTGAAATGTTCGGCTTCGATCACGGCCGTCCTGTCAGGATTTACGGTAAGTTTAAAGACAGGGCAAAAACCGAAGCAGGCACCTGCTTCATATTGGATTTTTGAATATTTCGAAGAATTTTGGGTGGTACAGGAAACCAAAAGTGCGGCGATCAACAGCGTAATCAGGTATTTCATAAATAAATTTAGGAAAACCCTTCAACTATTACGCCAAAAATACATGTTCAATGCTGTAAAGCCGGACTCAGCCGCAGGAGGAAAAAGCTTTAGCCGTGAAGTTTCTTCCAGATGGCATCTTTCAGTTCCGCCAGACCTTCCTGCGTAACCGCAGAGAAATACAGTGGCTGTCTGTGCTCGGGAAACTCTTTGGAAATCTCGGTTTTCAGTTCCTCGTCGAGAAGGTCGGCTTTAGAAATTGAAATGATAAAATCCTTGTCGATGAGTTCGGGATTATATTCCTTCAGTTCATTCTCCAGTATTTTAAATTCCTGAAAATGACTTTCAGAATCCGCGGGGATCAGGAAAAGCAGAATTGAATTTCTTTCGATATGGCGCAGGAAACGGTGGCCCAGACCTTTTCCTTCGGCGGCACCTTCGATGATACCGGGAATATCGGCCATAACAAAGGATTTGTAATTCCGGTAATCTACAATACCCAGGTTGGGAGTTAAAGTGGTAAAGGCATAATTGGCGATTTTCGGTTTGGCCGCAGAAACTGCCGCAAGAAGCGTGCTTTTTCCGGCATTTGGAAAGCCAACAAGACCCACATCGGCAAGAAGTTTCAGTTCGAAAATAACAAAACCTTCTTCGCCTTCCATACCCGGTTGTGCATAACGGGGCGTTTGATTCGTAGATGATTTAAAATGCTCATTGCCCAAACCGCCTTTGCCGCCGTGCATGATGATGATTTCCTGACCGTCTTCCAGGATCTCAGCGATCACCTCGCCGTCTTCATTTTTAGCGATCGTCCCGAGAGGCACGTCGATATATACATCTTCACCGTAAGCACCGGTCAGTTGATTTTTCTGTCCGTTGTGTCCGCGTTCGGCTTTGATGTGGCGTGTGTAGCGCAGGGGCAGAAGTGTCCATTCATGAGCATTGCCACGCATGATCACGTGACCGCCGCGTCCGCCGTCGCCACCATCGGGGCCGCCTTTGGGAATATATTTTTCGCGTCGGAGGTGCGCCGAACCTGCGCCGCCGTGACCTGATTTACAATGAATTTTAACGTAATCTACAAAATTGGACATAATCTGACTTTCAGGGTTGAGGAAGTAAAATCAAAGTCCCAACCCTGAATTTTTGAACTTTGAATATTAATGGAAACGTTATTTAAGATTTCCTACGGCGGCAAAAAGTTTTTCTGAAATTTCATCGACATCGCCCACACCGTTTATTTCAACATATTTGCCATGTTGTTTATAGAGTTCCGCAACTTCCGCTGTTTTAGCGTAGTACTCGGCAATTCTGGTTCTGATGATTTCCTCGTTTGAATCGTCGGTGCGGCCGCTGGTTTCGCCTCTTTTCAGAAGCCGTGTAACCAAAACTTCATCTTCAACAACCAAAGAAAGACAAACCGAGATTTCATCATTCAGCACTTCCTTCACAATTTTCTCCAGGGCTTCGGTCTGGTTGGCTGTTCTTGGGTAGCCATCGAAAATAAAACCGTTCACGTTGCCGGTTTTCTGTACTTCCTCTTTCAGCATTTCGGTGGTCACTTCGTCGGGAACCAGTTCACCGCGGTCTATGTAAGTTTTCGCCAGCCGGCCGAGTTCGGTGTTGTTTTTCATATTGAAACGGAAGAGGTCACCCGTCGAAATCTGTTTCAAGTTGAATTTCTTAATTAAATTCTGTGCCTGCGTACCTTTTCCGCTGCCGGGAGGACCGAAGAGAACAATATTGATCATATTTTAAAATTTGAATTGAAGCGGCGGTTTATTGGGGCTGCTCCAAAAAGAGTAATTTATTCGTTGATTCGGCCGTCTTCCAGCTGATAAAGATCTTTTAGGTTTCTGCCCAGTTCATCGTAATCCAGACCGTAGCCAAGCACGAACTTGTTCGGAATTTCCTTGCCGATATAGTGCAGTTTGAAGTCTTTTTTATACACATCGGGCTTCAGCAGGAAAGAGGCCAGGCGAACGGATTTCGGACGCTGTGTCTCCTGAAAATACTGAAATAGGCTCTCCACCGTATTTCCCGTATCTACAATATCTTCCACCAGTATGATGTGGCGGTCTTTGATGTCTTTGGTCAGTTCCATTTTCTGGTACACGATCCCTGTCGACTGCGTGCCGGCGTAGGAACTCATCTGAATGAAAGCGATCTCGCACGGTCCCGGATAATGTTTCAGAAGATCGGAAAAAAACAGGATTACTCCATTGAGCACACCGATGAAAACGGGTACTTCATCTTTATAATCTTCGTAGATCTTTAGGGCAGTCTCTTTTACAATTTCCTGAATTTCCGCATCTTTCAGATAGGGAACAAAGGTCTTGTCGTGAATTTTAATGGATTCCATATAATTATTAAGAAAAAGCAAAAATAAGGTTTTTTAAGGAATTTTTTTTAATTAAAAGTTTCCGGTGTCATATTGCAGTCACATTTGTAAAAGTTGCGTTTATTTTTTCTAAAGTTTTGCCCAGCATTTTTAATAAATCTATTTTTGTAACAACCTAATAAAATTATAAAATATGGCAACTTATGTAGTTGTAGGCCTGCAATACGGTGACGAAGGCAAAGGAAAAATCACCGATGTGCTTTCGGCGAAATCAGATTATGTCGTGCGTTATCAGGGCGGCGACAATGCCGGTCACACGGTATATGTGGGCGAAGAAAAATTTGTACTTCACCTGCTGCCTTCCGGAGTTTTGCAGTGCAAAGGAAAATGCATCATTGCCAATGGCGTTGTCGTAAATCCAAAATCATTCATGCGCGAGATTGCCCAGATCGAAGAAAAAGGCATGCGCACCGACCACGTTTTTATCAGCAGAAGAGCCCATGTCATTATGCCTTACCATATTTTACTTGATACCTACCGCGAGGAGGAGGAAGGTGGCACCCAGATCGGCACTACCAAAAAAGGAATCGGGCCGTGTTATGAAGATAAGATCGCCAGAGTCGGCATCAGAATGATAGATCTGCTGAATCCGGAAGTGCTGGCAGAAAAAATCAAGAAAAACCTTAAAACCAAAAATTCCCTTTTTGAAAAATATTTTGAAAAACCAGGTTTGGAATTCCAGGAAATTTATGAGGAATTTTTAGCGATCGGTGAAAAACTGAAAGACCGTATTGTGGATACCGAAGTTGAACTGAATCAGGCCATCCATGAGGGTAAAAATATTTTATTTGAAGGTGCTCAGGCTTTAATGCTCGATATTGATTTCGGGACTTATCCTTTTGTGACCTCGTCATCACCTTCCACAGGTGGTGTGTGTACCGGTGCGGGAGTTCCGCCGACAAGTCTCCAGAACTTGATCGGTGTGGCGAAAGCTTATACTACGCGTGTCGGCAACGGTCCGTTTCCTACCGAACTCGACGATGAACTGGGTGAGAAGATCCGCAAGATCGGTTTTGAATTTGGCGCCACCACCGGCAGACCAAGAAGAACGGGCTGGCTTGACCTTGTTTCACTGAAGCATGCGACCATGATCAACGGTATCAATAATCTGGTGATCACCAAACTGGATGTACTTTCGGGAATATCGCCATTAAAAATAGCTACAGGTTATAAAACAGAAGACGGAAAAATCATCGACTACTTCACGTCATCTACCACAAAACTCTACAATTACGAACCTCAATACGAAGAACTTGAAGGCTGGGACGAGGACATCACCAAGGTTCGCAGCTACGATGAACTGCCGCCAAATGCTAAAAAGTATATCGAGTTTATCGAAAAATATCTGGGCATTAATGTATATTTAGTTTCAGTAGGCCCGGAAAGAAGCCAGAACATCATTCGCAAAGAATTATTTTAAAAACCAAAAGCTGTGAATTTTTTCACAGCTTTTTTATTATGCATACTTCTCGTAGGCTTTCTTCAGTTTTTCGTCGTATTTGTTCTTACGGTAAGCTGCGCCGTTGTATTTTTCGGCAACTTTCGCCCAGTTTTTATTCCTGAGATACGTAAGGATATTATTCACCTCCAGAAACTTGCCGAACGCTTTTAAATGTTCTCTTTCGTGCAGATACATTTTATCTACAAAGGCCTGTACCGACGCATATCCCAGACTTTTGGCGTGGTAACCCATGATCTGGAAACTTCCCCAGGAAGCCGATGCAAGCGCCGCTTCTTTTACAAGTGGGTCCGGGCTGATCGCGATGGCCTGGTTCAGGCGGTCATATTCCTGAACGCCGCCTTTATAGAAAACTTTTGTCCATTTTGGGTAAAGCACGTTTCGGTTTTGAGGGTTGGCTAAACTTTCAGGCTTTATGCCTCTTTTCTGAAGCTGCTGCCAAAAAACATGGCCTTCAAAAAGTATCTTTGGTTTTCCGTTGATCAGAAAACCTTTGCCACAGCTTTCAACTTCATTTACCGCTTTTACGGCTGCCAGTTCCAGATTATAACTTTTGGCGAAATCTTTCAGGTCCTGCTCGCTTAGGAAAAGATCATTGATGTTGAAGATCTTCGAACTCTTATCGAAAAGGACCTGCCAGGTTTTCATCCCGACGATACCGTCCATGACGAGGTTGTTTTTTTTCTGAAAATCCTTTACCGCTGCGTCAACTTCCAGGGTGAAGGAATCTGTTATTTTCAGTGAATAGCCGATCTTGTGAAGCATTTCGCACAGGGTGAAGACTTCGGGTGCTTTGGCTCTGTATTTTAAAGCAATCATGGTTTTTAGTTTAAATTAAACAAAAGGAATTCTGGGCATTTTTTCGCAAACCATACCAATGAGAAAAAAGGATTTAAATTTTATTTCCCCGCGCTGAAGTTTATACTCGCGGATGATTGGATTGGTGTTTGGGACACTCAAGGTGCCGTCGACCACAGCATATTCGTCGGCGCGGAGGCTGATTTTATACTCACCTACAGGCAGGTTTTGGGACACGGTGCCGTTCCGGTCGCTTTCGATATTGTAGATCCTGTTCATTTCGTTATTGCTGTTGGTGCCGATAAGTGAAATACTGCATTTGTACACGGGTTCACTGTTTTTGCTGTCGGAAATCCTGAAAGTAACGTTGGCAACCGATTGTGGCAGCGGCAAAAGGATTGGTATAAATATGCCCTGTGGAAGTTTGGTTTCAGTGATCACGATCGGACGTGGCGGTCGCATGGGTGGAACCTCAGTTTTTGGAGACAGAGGTTTCACCGGTTCAGCGGGATGCAGCGCACTGAGGATGATCGGTCGGGACGAGAGGACTGTCCCCATTTTCATGCGGTCCATTGTTACAGTAGTTACGCCGGGTTTTACCGGATCGCCGGACGTACTTTCGAAAACCCGGGAGCGCAGCACCGGTGGCCGCTGGATGCTGATGGTTTGCGGAGCTGTTTTCTTTGCAAGGTAAGAAAACTGATCCGACTGCAAAGTGCGCTTATCGGTTACGACCTTCAGGAATCGTTCCTTACTGTTCTGGTTTACGAAGAGCTGCTGCTTCATCACCAGCGGACCGAAAAATATCAGGCTGTTTGGCGCGTTTACATCGGTATCGCTCACCGAAGAATCCAGAATGATCTTCAGGTTTTTAATGAGCATCATCGTTTTGGGAAAGGCCGGCAGTTTGTAAGAATCAGAAATTGTTTCGCCGTCGGAAATGGGTTTTGCTTCCTTCCATTCGAAATAATCCGATAACATCACATTCTTATTAAACCAGGATCGCTTCAGGTGTACAAAGGTATATTCAAGTTCAATCCCGTCGATGCCCTTTTCATCGTAATCGATGGATAAAATTTCGGCCGGCAGATTCTCATTGGCGTTTTTGGCGGTGAGATACAGATCTTCCAGTTCCTGCTTTTCGAGTTTTAAGGAATTCCAGCCGGATTCGTTTTCCATAAAATCAAACGGAATGAAATTGATATCGTGAATGGAGGAATTTGTGGTGATATCGGTTTTTTCTGCTGCATCGAAAGTAAATTTTGCATCCTGCGAAAGAGCCAGAAAAAGATCTGCATCGGAACCGGCATTTATTTTCAGGAGTTCTTTGTCGATAAGATCTTTCGAACCACGGACTTTCCACTCAGACAGGGCGAGGTCTTTCTGGTTATTAAGACTTACAAGCCTGTCCTGTCAGTTCAGTTTTTCTGCCTCGGAATCCAGATCATCAAAAAGAAGAAGGTGCTCCGAAATCTTCTCGAGCGCAAGGTCGTAATTAAGCTTATACTTCTTATAACTCTTGTATTCCCTGGTGTCGGCGCCTTTGTCATCGTTAAGGATTGTGCTGGTATTTGTAAGGATCTTATCGAAATTCTTTTCAAAACTTTTGATATTGCTGAACTGCAGAATATCCCGGTAAATGTCGAACAGCGCGGTGTTCACGTTCAGATCCCAAAAATACGGTGATACGGGAACCGAATTGAGTTCGTAGGAAATATTCTGTTTCCTGATGATCGATTCAATTTTTTTCTGCTGGTCATCAAGAAGCTGCACGGGTTTCAGAAGTTCCAGGTCGTCATTTTCATACATCCGCAAAGAAGGACAGATCATGGGCAGGTCGTTTTCCATGGAACCCCGTGCGAGATAAATGTCCCGGAGTTTCTGATAAACTGCTATATAATATTTCATGGTTTTATTATTTAGAAAATCAGCAGAAACCAAAATGATTTCTGCTGACCGGTTTTGATGGTTATTCTTTGCCGCTGACGAATTTTTTGATGCCCGGATCCGTGTTTGGTGCTTTTGGCAGAATCCTGCACTTGTACCCGATGATTGAAATATCCGGCGTGGTGAGCACCCTTGGTGTCTACAACCATTTTTGGTGCGGGCGGGGTGCCGAATATGCCGTTGATCGCAAAATCGAAGGAGTTATCCATCAGCACTTTTCCGATTGGATCGAATGCGATGAAATTATTTGGTCCCAGACTTTCGGGATTGTTTTTGGTGAGTTCGCCGTACACTTTGGCGATCAGGTTTCCCATAAAATCCTTGGTTACATCTTCAGTTGTTGTGGGCATGATTATTTTATTTTTTAGTTTTTGCTTACTCTTTTTGGTTTTCAGCGGCGCCTTATTATTTTTAACTGTGCAAATGTAGCCAGGCGCATTGCCCTAATTTCAAGTGTTTTGTCCTTTTTTATACGCGTGATTAGGCTGTTTATTTTTCGGGAATACACCTTTTCAGGAGTTTAAAATCCACAGCGGGTGGAATAAATTAATGGGAATGAATTTGAGTTAAAGCAACTAATTTTTTTATTTGATATGGAAAGAATAATATTTACGGTTATTTGTCAATAAAATGGTTGAGTTTTTGATGACTTTTTAACTAATACTAAAAAATCTTATCTATTTATAAAATCATTTTAATTTTAAAACACGCCACTATGAAAAATCCAATTACATTTAATAAAGATTTCCGTTTCAATGAAGTCATTTTTGAAAACCGGAACAAGGCTTACGGAGCGTACGCCATCCGAAATGAAGAAGGAAGCGTGCTTATAAAATCGCTCTTTGCGGGCGTGGCATTTTTTGCCGCTATAGCAGTTTCGCCGCTAATAATAAATTCTTTTCAAACTCCTGTTACCGTAAAAGCGCCTATTGGCCCGTATATATTAAAGCCCGTTGATCAGTACACACCGGATGTTCCACAGAATATACCAGCACCACCGGTTAAAATTATTGAGAAAACTGTAAAACTCGACTTGCCTACACCCGTGCGCGATGCCGTGAAGCAGGTGCCCGCACCCACCGTGACCGAAACTTCTGAGGCCAGAATAGGTCTGGAAAATACTGCAGGAGAAACCCCGGTTTCGGATCATATCCCTGTTGCGCCACCAACCGTAAATACAGCGCCTGCAACCGTGCTCCCGAAAGCGGTGAACAATAATCCGGTCACTGCCGTAGATGTGGAAGCTGCATTTATTGGGGGGATCAACAGTTTCCGGGCGAAAGTGGTGAATAATTTTGATGCCGGCGCTTTTGAAGGAAGCGGTGGCCTTATGAAAACAACGGTGACTTTCATCGTGGAAAAAGACGGCAGTATTTCGAGCGTAAAGGCCGTGGGACAAGACGGTAAATTTAATACGGAAGCCGAAAAAACCATTAAAGCCATTAAAGGAAAATGGGTTCCCGCAAAACTCAACGGCGAATTTGTACGCAGCTATTTTAAACTTCCAATCGCTATGCAGTTCGAATAAGGAATGTATATTTATTCATTATATACAGTTATCCACAAACGGCTTGGTTTTGTGGATAATTTTTTTTTGTACTAATGGTTTGCGTTGCAGCCGTTTATGTTAAAATGACAGTTGCAGCGTCAGCTGAAAATATATAAAAAAGTGTACTTTTGGGAATTAAATTGAAAGAATGGCTAAAATAATAGGCGTCGCAAATCAGAAAGGTGGTGTCGGGAAAACTACAACTGCGGTGAATTTGGCTGCAGCACTGGGCGTTTTAGAAAAAAAGATTCTCCTGATCGATGCAGATCCGCAGGCAAATGCCTCTTCGGGCCTGGGAGTGGAGGAGTCGAATTTCTCAACCTATAATCTTCTGGAACACAGTGCTGATGCGGAAAAGTGCATACAGAAAACCGCCTCACCAAACCTCGATATTATTCCCTCGCATATTGATCTGGTTGCCGCCGAGATCGAACTTGTCGACAGGCAGAACCGTGAGCATATGCTTAAAAAAGCACTGAAGTCCGTCAGCGATAAATACGACTATATTATTATCGACTGCGCTCCGAGCCTGGGGCTGATCACCATCAATGCACTTACGGCAGCAGATTCTGTGATCATTCCTATACAGTGCGAATATTTTGCTTTGGAAGGTTTGGGCAAACTTCTCAACACCATTAAAAATGTACAGAAAATCCACAATAAGAATCTGGATATCGAAGGCCTGCTTTTGACCATGTATGATTCGCGGTTGAGACTGTCGAACCAGGTAGTAGAAGAAGTGAATTCCCATTTTCCGGAAATGGTTTTTGAAACAATTATCAGCAGAAATGTACGTTTAAGTGAGGCGCCGAGTTTTGGCGAAAGCATTTTAAATTACGATGCCGAGAGCAAAGGTGCCATTCAATATCTGCAGTTGGCCGAAGAAGTGTTACTCAAAAACGAGAAATTAGTCAGTAATTAAGAACTGTACTATTTAATTGAAATATACAGCGAAGTACGAATCACATTTGGAATATGAAAGATAAAAGAAGAGCAATGGGCAGAGGTTTGGGTGCCATTTTAAGTGCCGAATCCAAAGCCTCCGTAAATTCTGCAACCGATGAAGGCGCCGATAAATTTGTCGGTAATATTGTAGAAGTGGATCTGGATGATATCTATCCCAATGCCACGCAGCCCCGAACTTATTTTGATGAAAAGGCACTGAATGACCTTGCACAGTCCATTAAGAATTTAGGTGTGATACAGCCGGTCACTTTACGGAAAGAGGGTGACAAGTTTGAGATCATTTCCGGCGAACGCAGGTTCCGCGCCAGTAAAATAGCAGGACTACAGACTGTTCCCGCCTACATCCGTCTGGTAAATGATCAGGAATTGCTGGAGATGGCACTTGTTGAAAATATTCAGCGTGAGGATCTTGATTCCATAGAAATTGCACTGACTTACCAGCGGTTACTTGAAGAGATTGGCATGACGCAGGAAAACCTCAGTCAGCGTGTTGGCAAGGAGCGGAGTACCATTACAAATTCTCTGCGACTGCTTAAACTTAATCCACTGATGCAAAACGCGATCCGCAGCGGCGAGATTTCTGCAGGCCACGGCCGGGCACTTCTCACTTTAGATGAAACCGCAGAACAGGAAAAACTATTCCGCGATATACTGGCACAGAATTTAAGTGTACGCCAGACGGAGCAGGCTGCGAGCCAGCTCAAAAATCCGGTAAAAACCATCCCCCGCGCGAAAACCGCACTTCCCAATTACTTCAAGAAAGCAGAAAGAAACCTTGCCGATGTGCTGGATGTAAATGTAGAAGTGAAGGTTGCAGCCAACGGAAAAAAGGGAAAGATCATCCTGGATTTTAAAAATGAAGAAGAACTGCAGAATATTCTCTCACATTTCAGCTAAATGAAGCAACTCCTCTTTTTTTTACTTTTCATTTTTTGTGCTAAAGGTTTCGCGCAGGTCAATCCCAACGATACCATACGCGTAGAGAATTATCCGAAAGATTCTGTATCGACCGTAACTCCAAAATCAGAAGTCGCGGTGCTCAGCGATATCAACACGGCAAATGCTCCTGCTGTTGAAATGAAATTTAACCCGACAAAAGCCGGACTTTATTCCGCCGTACTGCCGGGTTTAGGCCAGTATTACAACAAAAAATACTGGAAAATTCCTATTGTTTGGGGCGGGATCGGCACGGGAATCGGAATTACACTTTGGAACCAAAAACAATACAACCGATACAGAGACGCATTTATAGCGGAACTCAACGGTCAGCCACATGAATTTTCAGATATACCAGGAATTACGGCGGATGCACTGGGCCGCACCCAGGACCGCGCAAAACGCCAGCGCGACTACGCAATCGCTGTTACCGCTTTGGTGTATGTACTGAATATCGTGGATGCGGTGGTTGACGCCCATTTGTATGAAGGCCGAAAAGATCCCGATCTCGCCCTGCAACCGGCAATCATTTATGATGAACTTGCGCAGCAGAATGCGAAAACGGGACTGAAATTAAGTTACAGGTTTTAAAGTATTTATTTTAAAAGTTTTAAAATAACCATTACATTAATTAAATCGATACACCATCAATATGAAAATAGCACTTGTCGGTTACGGTAAAATGGGAAAGATCATAGAGCAGATCGCCATTGACAGAGGTCACGAGATCGTGGCACGGCTCAATGAAACGCCAACTACTGCTACACTCAATAATCCGGATGTGGCAATTGAATTCTCGAATCCGGAAGTTGCTTTTAACAATATAAAACTTTGCCTCGAGAATCAGATTCCCGTCATCTGTGGCACGACCGGCTGGCTCGCTAAAAAAGCAAATATCGAAAAAATTGCCACGGAAAATAACACGGCTTTCCTTTATGGTTCGAACTTCAGTTTGGGTGTTAATTTATTTTTTGCATTGAATGAACAGCTGGCGCAACTCATGAGAAAGTTCAGCGGCTATTTGGTACAGCTTGAAGAGGTACACCACACCCAGAAAAAAGACGCACCAAGCGGCACTGCCATTTCCCTGGCCGAAGGAATCATTAAAAACGATGACCGTTTCGATGCCTGGAAACTTGAGCAGACTTCCGGAAACCAACTCGGCATTTTTGCGGTACGCGAAGATGAGGTTCCTGGGACACACCGTGTTTCCTATAAAAGTGAGGTCGATGAAATCGAGATCAGCCATACAGCCTTCAACCGTAATGGATTTGCGATGGGTGCAGTTGTAGCCGCTGAATGGATCCGCGGAAAAAAAGGTAACTTTTCGATGAAGGATGTACTTTTCAGCGCACCGCAGTAACTGCTTCCAATTGCAGCAGTCTGTAACAAAAACGGCTTTACACCAACTAATAGCGATAAGCAAAACTATATGAATTACTTTCTTACTTATTTACTGTATGTAATTATTCTCTCGGTGCTGATGGGAATTTCCACGTGGAAACTCTTTAAAAAAATGGGCTACAATCCGCTGTTTGCGTTTGTGCCTTTTTACAATTACTATATCATACAGAAGGAAACCGGCCACCCGAAATGGTGGATTGCATTGGCCTATCTGCCCATTGTAGGTCCGGTGATGATGACGGTTTTCCACCTGTTCCTCATGAAGCACTTTGGCAAGAAAAGTTTTTTCGAAGCGTTGCTAACGATTTTCCTTCCTTTCGTTTACATGGCTTTTGTAAATTATTCCAAAGATGCCGAAGTATATAAAGAAGATACGCTTTACCTTACAGATGAAGAGAAATCTGCGAAGAAAAAGGAATCATTTGGCGGTTCCATCACCTTTGCCGTTGTATTTGCGACTATTGTTCACATCTTTATTACACAGCCTTTCGGAATTCCGACAGGATCCATGGAAAGGACTTTGCTTGTAGGCGATTTTCTTTTTGTAAATAAATGGACGTACGGTTACCGACTTCCTATGCGGCCACTCGCCATTCCGTTCTTGCAGGGAACCATTATGGATACCGGTGAAAAAGGTAATCCGAAAGATGATCCCAAATCTTATGTGGACGCGGTGAAATTACCGTACGCGCGGATCATGCAGTTCAATAAACCACAAAAAAATGATATCGTCGTTTTCAACTATCCGCAGGATTCAGTTCATACAGCCACAGACCGAAAAGACCCTTATGTAAAACGTTGTGTAGCAGTTGCGGGCGATGTAATGGAAATGCGTGCGGGAAGACTTTTTGTTAATGGCAAACCCGAAACAATTATGGGCGACCAGCAGGAGCAGCATAAATTCATTGCGACCACGGGTAGCCAGCTTGATGTACCCGCGCTTTATAAAAAATACGGTTTTTTGCCGGTCCGCGAGGAACAGACCAACACTGGCTACATTTACGATTTTCAGGGTTTAACAGATCAAACGGCTAAAGAAATACGGGAACTTCCGCAGATCATCGAACTAAAGGAACATATCTGGCCGAAGGATACAGCCGCCATTTCCTACAAACTGAACTCGACGCATGAATTTTTCACCAAAAATATCGATACCACACAATCCATTTTCCCGATCAATAAAAAATGGAACCAGGATTGGTACGGCCCATTACGAATTCCAAAAAAAGGTGACGTTGTTACGCTGAACCAGGAAACTTTCCCGGAATATCAGTGGATTATTTCAGAATACGAACACAACAAGCTCGAAAATAAAAACGGAAAGATCTTTGTAAATGGCAAAGAAACCTCGCAGTATACCATTCAGCAGGATTATTACATGATGATCGGTGATAACCGCGATGCGTCGCTGGATGCGCGTTTCTTCGGCTTCGTACCGGAAGAGAACATCGTAGGTTCGCCAATGTTTACCTGGTTAAGTGTGGAAGGATTATTCGCCGACACCAGTTCCACGTATCAGCCCGAGGGCAAACGTGTGCGTTGGGACCGTATGTTTAAAGCGACCAATACCGGTGAAACCGATAAAAGAAGTTACTGGTGGGTGGCAGTGATCATTTTGGTGCTTTTCTTCGGCTGGGATTTTTTCGCAAATCTTTTCAGAAAAAAGAACGAAGATATTGACTGATCTTTCCGAAGTTAAATTTTAATAGGAAGATGAAGGTTCTGTTGCCTGTATTTTATTTACCACCGGTTTCCTGGTTTGCTGTGTTCCTGCAAAATGATGCAGAAATTACCCTGGAGA
Source organism: Kaistella palustris DSM 21579 (assembly GCF_000422265.1). Taxonomy (GTDB): domain Bacteria; phylum Bacteroidota; class Bacteroidia; order Flavobacteriales; family Weeksellaceae; genus Kaistella; species Kaistella palustris. The sequence goes on along the minus strand of NZ_KE383812.1, from coordinate 91,795 downwards.
TTTTCGAGAATTTTCCCAAGCAGACCTACAGAAACCGCACAGTAATCCTTGGCGCCAACGGCAGACTTCCTTTGATAATCCCAATCTGCCATAACGGTAGAAGACCATTGAATGAGCTCGCGGTTTCGCAGCGGGAAAACTGGCAGGAACAGCACTGGAAGTCTATAAAGAATGCATACCGCAGGTCACCTTATTTTGAGTTTTATGAGGATCGCCTCCAGGAGATCTTTACTGTTGAAACCAATTCGCTTTTGGATTTTAATTTAAAGGCTTTGGAAGTGATCCGGAAAATTTTAAAATCAGAGAAGACATTTGCTTTAACCAGTCATTATATAAAAAATCCGGAACAGGTGGATTACCGCAGCAAGTTCTCAACGAAACACGATATAGAAGTGGAAATGGAAGCGTACTACCAGACCTTTACCGATAAGTTTGGGTTTCAGAAGGACCTCTCGATCGTGGATCTCATTTGTAACAAAGGACCGGAATCTTTGACTTATATTAAAAATATTCAGACCAAATAAATTGAAATGAAAAAAATATTAATCGCAGCCTGCTTTATGACAGGCTTTGTATCATTTGCACAAACTGCCGATACAGCGTTGGATCCTATGAAGGATAAAGACTTAATGACCTGGTATCACAAGGATTTTGCCTCTACGAATGTGTATGGTGTAAATACCCAGAATGCTTACAAATATTTAGAATCCAAAGGATTAAAGCCCACGCCTGTAATTGTTGGTGTTCTGGACAGTGGCGTGCAGGTGGATCATCCCGGTCTCATTAAAAATATGTGGACCAATGTGAACGAAATTCCCGGTAACGGCAAAGATGACGACGGAAACGGATATATTGATGATATCCACGGCTGGAATTTCATCGGTGGTAAAAACGGTGATGTTTACGATGACAATCTGGAAGTAACCAGAGTGGTGAAAAAATACCAGAATGTGTTCGAAGGTCCAAACTCCACGACCAACAAGGCAAACCAGGCAAAAATGCCCGAAGAGTTTGCCATGTATATGAAATCGAAGGATATCTTCACCAAAAAAAGTGTAGAGGCCAGACAGGGCTATGAAACCTATAAGCGTATACAGCAAATGATCCCGACCATGATTGCAATGCTCGACGGCAAAAATCTGACACCGGAAACATTAGCCGCCATTAAACCGACCACCCAGGAGCAGGCAATGGCAGCCTCGGTTTTGAGTCAGGTGGCGCAAGACCCCGAAGTTAAAGGAAAATCACCGGCGGACGTGCAGGCATTTCTGACCAAGCAAATGAAAGAGGCCGTTGATTATTACGAAGTTCAGGCTACAAAACAGTACGATTTGAATTTTGATCCGCGTGCTTCCATCGTTGGCGATGATTATGATAACTATGCTGAGAAGTATTACGGGAATAACCATTATGCAGATCCCAAAGGTGAGCACGGAACTCACGTAGCCGGAATTATTGCAGGTGTTCCACAAGGCGATGAAGTGCAGTATGGAGTAGGTTATAAAGTAGCAAAAATCATGGCAGTGCGGGCTGTTCCGAACGGTGACGAGCGCGATAAAGACGTGGCAAACGCGATCCGCTATGCGGTTGATAATGGTGCTAAAATATTGAATATGAGTTTCGGTAAACCGGTTTCTCCGGGCAAAGATGTGGTTTGGGATGCATTTAAATATGCGCAGGACAAAGGTGTTTTGCTCGTTAAAGCGGCCGGAAACGATAACGAAAATGTAGCTGAAAATGTGTATTATCCGACCAACTACAAAGATGTGGCCGATGCCAAGCCTTTCATAAATAATATGATCGTGGTTGGTGCTTCTACTAATGACAATGAGTTTTTGAGAGCAAGCTTCTCCAACTACAACCAGAAGATGGTAAATGTTTTTGCACCTGGCGAAAAGATCTATTCCACAGTACCTGGTTCAAAATACGAATACCTGCAGGGAACGTCTATGGCTTCACCTGTCGTAGCTGGTGCTGCAGCAGTGCTTATGGCGTATATGCCGAACCTTACGCCGGCACAGGTCATCGAATCGCTGGTCAAAACGGTGAATAAGTCATCGGTTAACGCAATGATCAATTCCAACACCAACAACAAATTCGATATGATCTCTGAAGCAGGTGGCGTCATCGATGTGCGAAAAGCGGCCGAATATGCATTTACAAACTTCTATAAACCGCTTTCCTTTACGCCGCAGGGAAATACAAAAGTTCTCAAAAGAAAGAAAAATGTGAAGGCGGGCAGACGCTAAGAATTTCTTAAATAATTATAAAAGATCCGGTAAATCCGGATTTTTTTTGTTAAAAAAAGTGCTTGGCACGGTTTTTTGTTAGTCTAATTAAATAATTTTACTACTATGAAAAATGCAATACTTGTAGGAATTTTAGGTGCGGCGATGACCGTATCCTGTTCCACCGCAAAAACTGCGCAGTCCAACAGAGCTGAATTTTTAAAACTGAAAGGCGACTGGGAAGTGACCAGCGTCGATTACGACAAAAATTATAAGGTGAAGCCATTCGACGAGGGTGCCGATGCCCAGTGCTTCGTGGGCAGTCACTGGAGACTTATCCCCAATAACTGGACGGGTTCTTATACCTTAAATGGTGGCGGTGCCTGCCCAAGTGTAATTCAGCCCATTAAATTTGAAGTGGTAAACGGAAACGAATTTAAATTTAAAAAATTGCTCGAAGGTTCAAAAGCAAAAGCTGTGACCGAAGGTTACTCACTTAATCTGATCAGCCAGACCGCAGATGGTTTTTCTTTAGAGCAGAATGTACCTGCCGACGGACAAAATGTGCGTATCGTGTACAATTTTGCCAGAACCGGAATGAAATAGAAATCTAACAAATAAGTATATTATGAAACTCGTTAACAAAACAAACATAGCAGCATTATTCATCTCAGCATCTCTTATGATGACAAGCTGTGAAGCTGTAAAAAATTCAAATAACCAACAGAAAGGAACCGTGATCGGCGCTTCTGCAGGTGCAGTTCTGGGCGGTATTTTAGGAAACAATATCGGAAAAGGTAAAAACGCACCTCTTGGCGCTGTACTTGGTGGCGTAGTCGGTGGTGTGGCCGGAAACGTGATCGGAAGTAAAATGGACAAGCAGGCAAAAGAAATTAAAGAAACATTGCCTGGTGCCGAAGTGGAAAGAGTAGGAGAAGGCATTAAAGTAACCCTGAAAGAAAATATGGTCAATTTTGGTTTCGATTCCTCCAACCTTACAGAAGCAGGAAAAATGAATCTCGATAAACTGGCTACCATTCTGGCAAATAACCCCGATACGAACATCAATATTTACGGTTATACCGACAGCAAAGGAACAGATTCCTACAACCTTTCGCTTTCCGACAGAAGGGCTGCCGCGGTGAAAAGCTATCTTTCAATGAAAGGAGTTTCAGCTTCCAGAATGAATACCATGGGTATGGGTGAAGCCGATCCTATTGCCTCCAACGATACCGATGCAGGCAGAGCACAGAACCGACGTGTTGAATTTGCCATAACTGCAAATGAAGATATGATCAATGACGCGAAAACCTCGCAATAAATTATAAATCTACAGACCTGTAGAATCCGCCTTTTGGGCGGATTTTTTATTTTATTATTACTAGTTTTGTGAAAGATTATCTTCACGAATGACGAAATATTTTAAACTGCTCCGCGTGGAACAATGGATCAAAAACCTTTTTGTTTTTGTACCGCTGTTTTTTTCGGGAAACATTACCAATACAGATCTGCTGGGCAAAAGTATTTTTGCGTTTATCATATTTTCCCTTACTGCCAGTGCAGTTTATATCATTAATGATTATTCGGATATAGAATCTGACCAGAAACATCCGGTCAAGAGGCGCCGGCCACTCGCCAGCGGCGCAGTTTCAAAGAAAACGGCACTTGCTATCTTTTTTGGTTTAATGGTAATCAGCATTATTTTGATGGTTTGTGGGAAATTTGTTTTTGAGCGGAACTGGCTGAAGTTTGCGGTAATCATTATTTTTTATTTCCTGATGAATCTGGCTTATACCTACAGGCTGAAACATGTGGCGATCATCGATGTAAGTATCATTGCCATGGGATTTGTACTGCGGGTGCTTGCGGGTGGCTACGCAACGGGAATTTACATTTCACACTGGGCAATATTGCTCACATTTGTCCTGGCACTTGTTCTGGCAATCGGCAAGCGGAGAGGTGAACTCATCAACGCGCAAACCTCCGGGAAAACCAGGCGGTCGCTGGATGGCTATAATGTTCAGTTCGCAGATATTGCCTTATCGATAAGCTGTACTTTGGTAATTGTCTGCTATCTGATGTTCACATTGTCGCCGGAAGTACAACAGCGTTTTCACGCCAGGGTATTCTATACCGTAATATTTGTGGTTTTTGCTATTCTCAGGTATCTGCAGCAAACCTTGGTGTACAATAAAACCGAATCGCCCACCAAAATAATTTACAGAGACAAATATATCCAGGTGACACTGGTTCTTTGGATCGCAGCCTTTTTACTGCAGATTTATTTTAAATAATATGTTGCAGTTCAAAAATAATAACACGAATGAGGAAAAATATACGGTTAAATCTGACATTCAAAAAAAATAATTCAACCGGATGAAGCCGAATTTTATACAAAAAATTGCCAACTGGGGAAATTTCCCCGTGGTGGAAAAGGAAATAAAGTCGGAAGATTCACTGCAGAAAATTCAGGAACTTGTCCGCAGCAAAAATGAAATCATTGCGCGTGGAAACGGCCGCTGTTATGGCGATGCCTCGCTGGCGGAACATATTTTTTCTACCAAAAGACTCAATAAATTTATTTCTTTCGACAGGCTCAACGGTATTTTCGAATGTGAAGCCGGCGTTTTGCTTTCTTCGGTTTTGGAGGTGATTGTGCCGCAGGGTTACTTTTTGTGTGTCACACCGGGTACGAAGTTTGTGTCGGTCGGTGGAGCCATCGCTTCCGATGTACATGGGAAAAACCACCATGTAGAAGGATGTTTTTCCGAATGCCTGATCTCTTTTACTTTGCTTAATGAGTCGAGCGAAGTTCTTACATGCTCAAGATCCGAGAATGCTGATAAGTTCTGGGCCACCATCGGCGGAATGGGATTAACGGGCATTATTCTTTCGGCAAAATTCAGCCTGAAAAATATTGAAACCGCTTACATCCGTCAGGAAAAAATAAAAGCCGAAAATCTGGATGAGGTTTTTCAGCTTTTCGAAGAAAGTGAAGAATGGACGTACAACGTCGCCTGGATCGACTGTTTGCAGAAAGGAACACATATTGGCCGAAGCATTCTGCTCCGCGGCGAACACGCTTTTAGACATCAGTTGCCTGCCGAGTTGCAGGAAAAACCATTAAGACTGAAAAAGAAATTTGCACCCACAGTTCCATTTTATTTTCCCGGTTTTGCCCTCAATACCTTTACAGTAAAGCTTTTTAATCTGCTGTACTTCTTTAAACAGAATAAGAAAACGGTAAAAAACTACGTGGATTATGAAACTTTTTTTTATCCGCTGGATGTGGTTAATGACTGGAATAAGATCTACGGCAGAAGCGGTTTTATACAATACCAGTTTGTAATTCCAAAAGCGCATGGAAAAGAAGGCATGAAAAAAATATTGGAAACGATCGCGAAAAGCGGTAACGGTTCTTTTCTGGCGGTTCTGAAACTTTTTGGGAAGAATAATCCGCTGGCCTATAATTCTTTTCCGCAGGAAGGATATACGCTTGCACTTGATTTTAAAGTAAACCGTAAACTCAAAGATCTGGTGCAAAAATTAGACGGTATTGTAGAAGAATATGGCGGCAGAATTTACCTCACGAAAGACAGTATGAGTAAATCCTCGCTGACCGGTTATCTGCAGAATGTACAGAGTTCCAAATTTGTTTCGCTGCAGCACAAAAGAATTTTAAGTCACAGCTCCGGAACAGGCAGAAATCAAAAAATTAAGAATATACAATGATAGTTCTGGGCAGCAATTCGGAAATTTCACAGGCTTTTGTTGAAAAGATGCTGGATGAAGGCGGGAAATACGCTACAGTGTATCTTTTTACCTCGAACAGAGAAACGACTTTGAAATTCGCAAAACATCTGGATGTTAAGTTTCTGCAGCAGACCGAGATCGTGGAACTTGATCTGTTGGGAGATGTGGATTACGCACGGTTCGATCATATTTCGTCGGATCTCGTTTTCTGCGCTGCAGGTTACCTGGGCGAATCCACGGAAGAAGCGTTATTTAACCCTAAAAACACAGCGAAAATAATTGACGTAAATTATGCGAAGCTTGTTCCCGTTCTGAATTTTTTCGCTGAAAAGCTTGAGCGCCAGCGCCAGGGGACCATGATTGTACTGTCATCTGTCGCGGGTGAGCGCGGGCGGCAGAGCAATTTCATTTATGGCAGTGCCAAAGCAGGACTCACGGCCTACCTGAGCGGTCTCCGGAATTATATGTTTAGCCGGAATGTACATATTCTCACGGTAAAGCCCGGTTTTATGGATACCAAAATGACCGAAGGTTTACCGCTGAACCCAAAACTTACCGCTTCACCGGTGCAGGCTGCAGACGCAATATATAAAGCGTATAAACGTAAAAAAAATGTAGCGTACGTTTTGCCAGTTTGGGCGGTGATCATGCTTGTCATCAGGAATATTCCGGAATTTATCTTTAAGAAAATGAAGTTATAAAGCGTTTTTAAAGACTTTAATAAAAAAAATGAAAAAACTGTATCTCTTTGATTTCGACGGGACTTTAACTTATAAGGACACGCTCTTTTTATATTTGAAGTTCTATAATGCAAAGAAGTTTATGATTCAGTTCGTGCGGCATGTACCGCTTTTCCTGTTACTCAAACTTCGCCTGGCCGATGCAGAAAAAGTAAAGAAAAGTTTCATTTCCTCGGTATTAAAAGGCCAGCGCAAAGAAACCATTGAAAAGAAATCGCAGGAGTTTTTCGTTCGGTTTTATCCGGAGATTATCCGCGAAAATGCTTTAGAATTCATTTCAAATATCAACCGCGAAAAAGTGGACTGCTATATTGTAAGTGCCTCGCTCGACATTTGGGTACAGCCGTTTGCGGATCATTTTAAAATGAAACTTCTGGCCACGCAGGCAGAGTTTGAAAACGGCATATTTACCGGTCGGTTCGTCGGCAGCAACTGCAATGGCGAAGAAAAGCTCCACAGAATAAAAGCTGAGCTTGGGGATAAAAAATACGATAAAACCATTGCTTTCGGCGATACAGCAGGAGACAGGCCGATGATGGAGTGGGCAGATGAAAGTCAGTTTGAATTTTTTCACTAATTTTGTATATCTACAATTCCTAAAAAAGATCTTAAAAAAATGAACAGAATTTATCTTGATAATGCAGCTACCACACCGCTTTCCGAAGAGGTGATCGATGCAATGGTAAGCGTAATGAAAACCACTTACGGTAACCCTTCCTCTACGCACACGCTGGGTCAGGAGGCCAAAATTCTGATCGAAAATGTGCGACGCCAGGTAGCAGATTATCTGCACATAACTCCCGCTGAAATTATTTTCACTTCCTGTGGTACAGAGTCCAATAATATGATCATCAAATCCTGCGTCAATCATCTTGGGGTGGAACGGATCATCACCTCGCCGATGGAGCACAAATGTGTCGCCGAAACGGTGCTTGATATGAAAAAACGGAGAGGAATTGAGGTTGTTTATCTGCGGCCGGATCAAAAAGGAGATTTCGATCTGGCTAAGCTTGAAGAAGAGTTAAAATCATCCGGCAAAAAAACACTGGTCACCTTAATGCACGCCAACAACGAGACGGGTAATTTTCTGGATATTAAGAAAGTAGCAGAACTTTGCCATGAAAATGGTGCACTTTTCCATTCAGATACCGTACAGTCTATGGCGCACATGGCAATGAATTTTGATGAAATCCTGCTGGATTTTGCCTCGTGCAGTGCACATAAATTCCACGGTCCCAAAGGAAGCGGTTTTGCATTTGTACGCAAAGCTTCAGGTTTAAAGGGAATTATTACCGGTGGTCCACAGGAGCGGAGTCTGCGTGCAGGTACAGAAAATGTAAGCGGGATAGTAGGTCTGGGGAAAGCACTGGAAGTGGCTCTGAAAAACATGGACCGCGATATCAGTCACATTAAAGAAATTAAAAAATATGCAGTCGAACGACTTAAATCGGAAATTGAAGGCGTAAAATTCAACGGTCACAGCGCGGAAGAAGACCGAAGTCTCTGCACAGTTTTAAGTGTCCTGTTACCATTCAAAGATCCGATGATCGGCTTAAAACTCGATATGAAAGGAATTGCAATATCTCAGGGCAGCGCATGTTCGTCGGGAGCGTCAAAACCGTCGATGGTGATGATGATGTTGCTGACCGAGGAGGAAATGGAAAAATGTACGCCGCTTCGTGTATCATTCAGCCATCTTACCACCAAAGAAGAAATAGATGCGCTGACCGATGCTTTAAAAGAAATTGCGAATACCTTCGGCATAGAAAAAACCAATATTGCGGATAGACAGATAACGCTTTAAGTTTAGGGAAAAGTCGTAAATTTGGTTTTCAAAAAAGTTTAAATAATTATAAAATATAAAAAATGGCAGTAGAGATTACAGATCAATCATTCCAGGAAATGGTTTTGAATTCAGATAAGCCTGTGTTGGTAGATTTCTGGGCAGTATGGTGCGGACCGTGCAGAATGTTGGGCCCGATCGTAGAAGAAGTGGCAGCCGATTTCGAAGGCAGAGCGCTTGTGGGTAAGGTAGATGTTGACAATAATCAGCAGGTTTCTGTGGATTATGGAATTAGAAATATACCGACTATTTTAATTTTCAAAAACGGTCAGGTAGTTGATAAAATCGTGGGAGTAGCCCCAAAAGAGACGATCGCAGAAAAATTATCAGCACATTTATAAAAAATAACCTTTTGGTTTTTAATGCTTTCTATATTAGAAGGCATTTTTTTTGCAAAAATATTTTGTAGATAAGGGAAAAGTGCTATCTTTGCACTCATCAAAACAAAGGGAAATATATCCTGAGGTTTGAAACTGGTAAATCCGCTCCGGCGGCTGATATCAGGAGGTTTAGACAGCGTAGCGAAAAACAGTCTTACAAATAAAATAAAGCTTTATCAATTGGCTTTTTAATAAAAAATTGATCCGGTAGTTCAGCTGGTTAGAATGCCGCCCTGTCACGGCGGAGGTCGCGGGTTCGAGTCCCGTCCGGATCGCACAAATCTCTCAAATTTATTTGGGAGATTTTGCTTTTCAGGGGTAAGCTGTAATTGCCACACTTGGTTGATGGTGTCTAAATTTATCGGCAAGGCTTCTTTAAACTTTCAAATAGACTATCGTGCTGAGGTTCGCGCAAAACTATATCCAGTTTTTTTGCTTCTTTAAAATTTCCGGTTAGCCTGCGGTCTGGTGAAATAATTTGATTTTATAAGCAAAATTAGTTCATTGTCTTAGAGTCGCTTTTTCAACTTTTCTTTTACTGCAGTAAATATCCGGTTTTCTGTGGTCTTATTTAAATCTTCCGTGGGTTAAATTGTGTTTATATCAGGGTTTTTAATTTGCTTTTTTGCGTAAATAGCACTAATATTGTTATACAGCTAGCAATTCTAAATCTATAAAACACTTCAGTATGAAACCCAGCGTAATATCAATAGTCTTAGGTGGTGGCAGGGGCACCCGGCTTTTCCCTCTTACCTACACCCGCTCCAAGCCGGCTGTACCGATTGCAGGAAAATACAGACTCGTCGATATACCGATCTCAAACTGCCTTAATTCGGGTTTTAACAGGATCCTGGTACTTACGCAGTTTAATTCAGCCTCGCTGAATTCGCATATCAAGAATTCCTATCATTTCGATATTTTCAGCCGCGGCTTTGTAGATATTCTGGCTGCCGAACAAAATGTAGAGAACGAAGAATGGTATCAGGGTACGGCCGATGCCGTGCGCCAGTCGATGAAGCATCTTGGGAAATATGAATATGATTACATCCTGATTCTTTCCGGCGATCAGCTTTACCAAATGAACTTCCGTGAACTGATCGAATACCATTGTAACAATGAGGCCGATATTACGATTGCCACTATTCCGGTCACAGCGAAAGATGCGCCGGGTTTCGGTATTTTAAAATCTGATGAAGAGGGAAATATTACATCTTTTGTTGAAAAACCCGGTGCCGATATATTACACGAATGGACTTCTGAAGTTTCCGAAAAAAGCCGTTCCGAAGGCAAGGATTATCTGGCCTCAATGGGAATTTATGTCTTCAGTAAAAATGTGCTGAAAAAGATGTTCTCCGAAGATCCCGGTGATGATTTTGGCGGCGAGCTTATTCCTAATGGAATTGGCAAATACAAAACCCTCAGTTTTCAGTACGATGGCTACTGGACGGATATTGGGACGATAGATTCATTTTTTGATGCCAATCTCGATCTTACAAGAGATTTTCCCAAGTTCAACCTTTTCAGCAATGCACCCATTTACACCAGGGCGCGTATGTTGCCTCCTTCCAAGATACTTGGTTCTTACGTAAGCAAGGCTGTCTTTGGCGATGGCTGCATTGTAATGGCCGACAAGATAGAAAATTCAATTGTGGGTAACAGAAGCCGCGTGGACAAAGGAAGTACACTGATGAATACATATATGATGGGTGCAGATTTCTATCAAAACACCAAGGAGATTATTTCTAATGATGAGAACGGTATACCTAACCTCGGCATCGGGAAATACTGTTATATTGAAAATGCAATTCTCGACAAGAACTGCTGTATCGGTGACAATGTACGGATCATTGGCGGAAAACACTTGCCCGATGGCGATTACGATGCGCATTCCATTAAGGATGGCGTGGTGGTGGTGAAGAAAAACGCAGTCATCTACCCGGGAACGATCATTCCTTAGAACCAGCTTTCATTAAAATCAAAACACGGCCGATATGTCGTGTTTTTTTATACCGTGGTTTTTGTATTTTTGCCGCATGCGTTGGTTTAAGTACGGAATTATTTTTTTGATTTTTATTTTCGGGATTTATGCAGTTTCGATGACATTTGTGCCGGAAAACAAAGATTTTACCCTTCAGAAAGAAATCGGTTATCCTGTTGACAAAGTTTTTCCGCAGTTTAATAATCTTCAGAATTTCAGTCACTGGAACGCTTTCCTTGCAGATGATCCCAATTTTGTCTTCGATTACTTTACGCCGTACGAGGGCAAAGGCAGTTCACTTGCGTACCATGATAAAAAAGATGATGATGTTTTTGGTGAACTTTTTATACGCTACGATAATCCGAACCGTACGCTGCGTTATCAGCTTTTCGAAGGCAGAAAAAGTACACCCTACCTGATCGACGTCAAATTTGAGAATCTGGGCGACCGAACCCGTATCAACTGGTACATTCATTCGCCAAAACAGCCATTTCTGAAGCGGTCGGTCAATCTGCTGTCTGAAGATGAGTTTGCTGACCGCATGGAGAAGAGTATGAAAAATCTTGCCAATGTGTTGGGCAACAAGGTAGACAAGGACCGCCGGCGGGAAAGTCTTAAGTTCGACAGTCTCATGGTTGAGCAGCAGCAAGGTCAACTGCTTCTCGGTGTAAATGTGAATTCCAGAAACGAGAAAAACTCCCTGTTCAAAAATATCGTGATGAACCATAATAAGGTGTTGAATTACGTGAGAATGGATCTCGGTAAAAAAGAAGATGAATATGGTGAACCCATACTAATAACCGATGCCGACAATTTTAAGGATAAAGAGGTTTCTTACTATTACGGTATTCCGCTGTCGAAAAGAATTGCTGTAGCAGATAATAATTTCAGTTTCAGAACTTTAAATGATACCAAAGCTTACGTAATTTATTACCGTGGCGCCTATTCCGGCCGCATAAAAGCGATCCAGCAGCTGCTTGCGCAGGCAAAAAAGGACACCATGAGAAGCGGTGATCTGCACCAGACTTTTCTGGAGGAACCCGACAATGAAAACAACACCGTTCTGAAACTCTCACTGCCCGTTTTCAGATAATCTTTTAACTATTTTTAAGGCGTTTACATCTTTAGTACTCCACTTTTTTTTGCTAAATTTGTTGTTTAATAAAAACCAAGAGTTAATCTGTAAAAAATGGATAAATTTTCATTCCTGAACGCTGCTCACTCGCAGCTTATCGAGGACTTATATCAGCAGTATACCAAATATCCCGATTCCTTAGAGCCTTCCTGGAAAGCCTTTTTCCAGGGATTTGATTTTGCGCTGGAAAATTACGGCGAAAATTCAGAGGATGTTTCGGCCGCGGTGCCGGGTCCCGTGCAGTACGCAACTCAGGCGATATCTTCCGGAGAAATTCCTGAAGACATCAAAAAAGAATTTAAAATATTAAACTTAATTGAAGGCTACCGACAAAGAGGCCATCTGTTCACCAATACCAATCCTGTACGCGAGCGCCGTCATCATGAGCCTACGCTTGATATAGAAAATTTCGGGCTTAGCAAAGAAGATCTGAACAAAAAATTCAGTTCTGCTACAGAAACCGGAATGCCGGCCGCAGCAACACTTCAGGAGATCATTAATCACCTTGAAAAGATCTACTGCGGATCTATAGGGGTAGAGTATATGCACATAAATAATGTAGACGAGAAAAAGTTTATACGCGAGTGGATTCACGTGAATGAGAATCACGCTGACCTTTCAGCAGCGGAAAAAACGGAAATACTAGAAAAACTCAATCAGGCTGTTGCTTTCGAAAGTTATCTTCATACCAAATTCGTGGGGCAGAAAAGATTCTCGCTGGAAGGTGGTGAATCTCTAATTCCTGCACTCGATCAACTGATCACACGTTCGTCTCAGTTGGGTGTCGATGAAGTGGTGCTCGGTATGGCACACCGTGGGAGACTTAGTGTGCTGACAAACATTTTTGGCAAGTCTTACAAGCAGATCTTCTCAGAATTTGAAGGAAAAGAATTTGAAGAGGATGTGTTCTCCGGAGATGTGAAATACCACCTTGGTTCATCCAAAAAAATAAAGACCGAATCCGGTGAAGAAGTTTCGATCAACCTCACGCCGAACCCTTCGCATCTGGAAACAGTTGGCGCTTTGGTAGAAGGAATCTGCCGTGCGAAAGTTGATAACAAATACAAAGATTATAAAAAGGTTTTACCGATTGTTATACATGGCGACGGTGCGATCGCCGGTCAGGGAATCGTTTATGAAATTGCCCAGATGATGACTTTGGAGGGTTATAAAACCGGCGGTACGATCCATATCGTGGTCAATAACCAGGTTTCCTTTACCACAAATTATCTTGATGCGCGCTCATCAACATACTGTACAGATATTGCCAAAGTTACCGAATCTCCGGTGATGCACGTAAATGCAGACGATGTAGAGGCGGTGGTACATGCCATTCGGTTTGCCGCGGATTTCCGCGCCCGGTTTGGTAAAGATGTGTACATCGATCTTTTAGGATACCGAAAGTACGGGCATAATGAAGGTGATGAACCTCGTTTTACCCAGCCACATCTTTATAAAATCATTTCTAAACATCCGAATCCGAGGGAAATCTATAAAGAATTGCTCATTAAGGAAGGTGTAGTTTCCGAAGCTGTTTTAAAGGAGATGGAATCTAAATTCAAATCTTTGCTCGATGCTGATTTTGATGCATCCAAGGAGATTGAAAAAAACACCATGGATGTTTTTATGTCCGATGACTGGACCAATTATCCGCTGAGTGGCAAAGATGCCATGCTGGAGCCGGTAAAGACGGGTTACGATCTGCAGCAACTCAAGGAGCTGGCTGTAAAAATGACGACTTTGCCAACAGATAAAAAGTTCATCAGCAAGATCACCAGACTTTTCGAAAACCGTCTGAAAATGATACAAGCCAACTCGCTCGATTGGGCGCTTGGTGAGTGGTTGGCTTATGCGACCTTACTTACAGAAGGTAATAACGTGCGGATCTCCGGCGAAGATGTGGAAAGAGGAACTTTCTCTCACCGCCATGCCGTGGTAAAGACCGAGGATGCTGAAGAAGAATACATTCCTTTGAGACATATTTCGGAAAACCGTTTTGATATATACAACTCGCATCTTTCAGAATACGGCGTACTCGGATTTGATTATGGTTATGCCATGTCATCGCCTAATACTTTAACAGTTTGGGAAGCGCAGTTCGGTGATTTTGTTAATGGTGCCCAGATCGTGGTAGACCAATATCTGGCAGCTGCCGAAGAGAAGTGGAAAATTCAGAATGGTTTGGTAATGCTGTTACCACATGGGTTCGAAGGGCAGGGTGCAGAACATTCTTCTGCCAGACTGGAGCGTTTCCTTGGTTTATGTGCCAATGAAAATATGACCGTGGCAAATGCGACCACACCGGCAAATTATTTCCACCTGTTAAGACGGCAGTTGAAATGGAATTTCAGAAAACCTTTGGTGGTAATGACGCCGAAATCCCTCTTACGTCACCCGAAAGTGGTTTCCCCGCTTGAGGATTTTGCAAACGGACAGTTTCAACCTGTAATTGATGATGAATCAGGTAAAGCAGAAAAAGTGGAGAAACTGGTGTTGTGTAGCGGTAAGATTTACTACGAACTTTTAGCTAAAAAGGAAGAGCTGAACTGCGAAAATATTGCATTGGTACGTATGGAGCAGCTTTATCCGCTTCAGCACGATGCGATCGATAAAGTACTTGCGAAATATAAGAACAGAAAGCAGCTGCTTTGGGTTCAGGAAGAACCGGAAAATATGGGCGCGTGGAATTACATCCTGAGAAATTTCCGCGAAACAGGAATCCAGGTAATTTCACCTGTGGCCAGTGGTTCACCGGCGCCGGGAAGTCACAAAATGTTCGAGAGAAATCAGAATAATGTAATCAATCAGGTTTTCGACCGCGAAGATGCACCTGCAAAACGACCTGTTACCGCGTAGGTTTTTTCTTAAATTTTAAAAATAATAAACAAAAATATTCACGATGTCAATATTAGAAATGAAAGTCCCTTCGCCGGGAGAATCCATTACAGAAGTCGAAATTGCTTCCTGGTTGGTAAAGGACGGCGACTACGTAGAAAAAGATCAGCCCATCGCGGAAGTGGATTCCGACAAAGCTACACTTGAGCTTCCTGCAGAACAAAGCGGTATTATTACTTTGAAAGCTGAAGAAGGTGATGTGGTGGAAGTGGGCCAGGTTGTCTGTCTTATTGATACCTCAGCTTCAAAACCCGAAGGAACTTCAGAAGCAAAGACCGAAAATGCGGAGGCTCCAAAAGCCGAAGAAAAAGTGGTTGAGAAAGCAGCGATCGTAAAGGAAGACATTAAGAAAGAAGAAAAACCGGCTCCGACTTCCTACGCGACAGGAACTCCTTCACCGGCAGCGAAAAAAATCCTGGACGAAAAAGGCATCGAGGCTTCCCAGGTTTCCGGCTCGGGAGTAAGTGGCAGAATTACAAAAGATGACGCCAATAAAGCGGCAGTTCCTGCAATGGGCGCAAATGTTTCGGGAGGCTCACGCGCAAGCAGCACGACTAAACTTTCGGTTTTGCGAAGAAAAATTGCGGCCAGACTGGTGACTGTGAAAAACGAAACAGCAATGCTCACGACTTTTAACGAAGTTGATATGTCGGAGATCTTTAGAATAAGAAAGCAGTATAAAGATGAATTCGCACAAAAACACGGCGTTGGTCTGGGCTTTATGTCATTCTTTACCAAGGCGGTTACCCGTGCACTTCAAATGTATCCGGATGTAAATGCTTCTATTGATGGCGATTACAAAATAAATTATGACTTCTGCGATATTTCTGTAGCCGTTTCAGGACCGAAAGGTTTGATGGTTCCTGTACTTCGCAACGCAGAAACAATGTCATTCAGCGGCGTAGAGAAAAACATTAAATCACTGGCTGAGAAAGTGCGCGACGGTAAAATCACTGTTGACGAAATGACCGGCGGAACTTTTACTGTTACTAATGGTGGCGTTTTCGGCTCTATGCTTTCCACACCGATCATCAACCCGCCACAGTCTGCGATCCTGGGTATGCATAACATTATTCAGAGACCGGTTGCAGTAGATGGTCAGGTGGTGATCCGCCCGATGATGTACGTAGCCATGTCTTATGACCACAGAATTATCGACGGTAAAGAATCTGTAGGTTTCCTGGTTGCGGTAAAAGAAGGGATAGACAATCCTGTGGAGTTCCTGCTCGACGGTGATGAAAGAAAAGGCCTTGAACTTTAAAAGATTATACTTTCATTAAAATAAAATCTTATCCCGTCCCAAAAAGGCGGGATATTTGTATTCATCACAATAAACAGGAAAATGTACTCTACAACTACCTCCGATATCCGCGTCTCCGTAATTCCTGAGTACGATACTAAAAACAGTTTCCCCTCAGAAAACCGCTATGTCTTCCGCTATCACATTACCATTGAAAATTTAAGCGGCACAGCAATAAAGCTTTTGCGCCGGAAATGGCTCATCTTCGATGTGGGTTTTGGGTTCACCGAAGTAACCGGCGATGGTGTAATCGGCCTCACGCCAGAAATTGAACCGGGTGAAACCTTTAAATATTTTTCTAATGTGGTGCTGCGGTCGGGAGTAGGAAATATGACGGGAATATACTACTGCACGCAAATTCCTACAGGTAAAACCGTGGAACTGGAAATCCCGAAATTTAATCTCGTTTCCGAAGTGTTGAGTAACTGATCTGATTATCTACAGGATTTTCAGATTTTTTTTCATCACCTCGGTTACTTCATCATTGCGCGTAACCATCAGCCTTTCGAAAGCGAGCAGGGAGATTTTTGCGCATACTTCAGCATCCGCACCAGCCCTGTGGTGGTTAAAGGTGATGCCGTGAAAGTCCGCAAGCGATCTTAGTCCATATTTAGGTAAACCCTTCCAGGATTTTTTGGCTAATGAAATGCTGCAGAGATAGTTGAGTTTTGGCTTGAAGAAACCGTAATGTTCCAGGCAGCTTCGCAATACGCCGGCATCAAATCCTGCGTTATGCGCCACCATTAAATTACCGTACATCAGATTTTCGGCTTCGTGCCAAATTTCGTCAAAGGTAGGTGCATCCTTTACATCGGCGGAGCAAATACCGTGTACATCGATATTTCTCGGATGAAAGTAAGGAAAACTGGGCGGTTTTATAAGCCAGGTTTCGGTCTTTACGATCTGTCCGTTTTCCACTACGCAGATTCCCATTTCACAGGCGGAATTTCGCTCGTACGTAGCGGTTTCAAAATCAATCGCGCAGAAATCTATCACTGGTATATTGTTATTTGTTTATACTTTAAATTTTTTCAGTCTAAGATTTTCCTAAGTTCATTTTTATATATTTCAAATGTTGCCAGGTCTTCATGACTTCCACCGGATATTTCGATGAATTTTTTCTTTGTATGAGGTTTTGACTTTTTCAGCATATCAAAAAGTTTTTTGCCGGATTTTAATGGAACCACAAAGTCTTTAGTTCCGTGAAAATGATATAGCGGTGCTTCAGTTTTTTTAATATACTGATCCGACAGAAAGTGATAGGTCATTTTTGGCGAAATTTTTTCGGTTGCAGAATAGGGGATCCACCTCGAGGCCATATCCTGAAGATTGAAAAAAGCTGCTTCCAGAATCACTTTTGCAGGTCTGTTGTCGGCGGCGATTTTTGTAGCAAATGCGCCACCCAAACTTCTGCCGTAAACCGTTATGCATTCTTCACCAAAATTTTCTTTAAGGAAATCATAGCAAAACTGAACATCCGAAAACAAAAACTCCTCGTTCCGCGGACCGACGCTTTTTCCATAGCCACGATAATCCGGTACCAGTATATCATAACCAAATTCTGTAAATTCCGCGGCAATTTTTCCCCAGCGCTCAAGGTTACCTGCGTTACCATGCAAATAAAGAATGGCGCCTTTCGGTGCAGCCGTTTTAAAATGCACTGCGTTGATCCGGCCGCCGTGTGGTGTTTCCCAGAAATATTCCTCGAAATCATTTTCGAAAATAAATTCATGGTCCGCCGGCAGCGTGACCGGCAAAAAGACCACCTTTTCCTGCAAATATTGAAACAGATTTCCCATCTTTCAGTTGTTAGGACGCGTTGCGGGTTATCAGGATCTTATCTACGCGCTGCCGGTCCTTATCGATGATTTCCAGCTGCAGTCCTGCTACATTCACTTTGTCGCCAACATTGGTAGAACCGCTGCGCTGGCTGAGGAAAAAGCCTACAAGTGTAGTATAATTATCCTTGTTTTCAAACTCATATTCCAGGTCAAAATATTTAATGAATTCCACGATAGGCAACTGCGCATCGGCGAGCCAGGAATTTTCGCTGCGCTGAGTAATGCGGTAGTCAAAATTCTCATCTGTCACGGTATCGCCCACCAGCGCATCTAAAACATCGTGCAGCGTCACCATACCTACCGTATTTCCGTATTCATCGATCACAATTCCATAATGGTTTTGCTCTTTGCGGAAGATTTCTAAAACTTTATAGGCGTAGTAATTTTCATTCAGATAAACCGGCTGCCGTAAATGATCTCTCAGCTTAAATGAAGATCGATCTTTGATTGGAAAAAGGTCTTTCATCAGTACGATTCCCACGATATTATCCAGGCTGTGGCCTTCCGTGACAGGATAGGCGTTATGTTTCTGTGTGTCGATCTTCTGAAGTATCTGGTCAAGGTCATCATCGACATTAAAAAAATACATGGCATTGCGGTGGGTCAGCAGCGTGTTTACTTTTCGGTCACCAAGTTCGAAAACGCGCTCTACAATAGTATGTTCAATCTGAGCAATCTGCCCTTCCATGGCACTTTCGCGAACGATTGATTTTATTTCCTCTTCGGTTACGATGGTATCTGAGGTGCTTTTAATGCCAAAAAGTTTCAGTAGCAAATTATTTGAAGTGGTAAGCAGCCAGACAAAGGGCGAGGTGATTTTAGACAGAATATGCATCGGCTTTGCAAGCATGGTAATAATGCGCTCCGGAAAAGTCATTGCGATTCGCTTGGGCAAAAGTTCCCCAAGCAGGATCGAAAGATAGGTGATGAAAACCACCACTCCGATCGTAGCCAGGGTTTTGGAATAGGGTTGGAGAAAAGAAAAATGGTCAAGGAAACCCCTGAAATTATGGGTTAGATTTTCGCCGGAATACACCCCGAGTAAAATCCCGATAAGCGTGATGCCGATCTGCACGGTCGACAGGAATTTTGTGGGATTTTCCGAGAGTTCCAAGGCTTTCTTTGCGCCGGCACTTCCTTTCTTCTGAGAATTTTCGAGCTTAAATTTTCGGGACGAAACGAGGGACATTTCCGACATGGCAAAAACTCCATTGAGCAGAACGAGTAAAATGATTATAAGAAGTTCCATTGAAATGTTTAGGTCTTACAAAGGTAATTTTTTTGACTTTAGCACCGTTTCATTTGCGGTGAGAATAACCAAGGCTTGTGGTTTCCGCATCTATAAAGACCTTCCTCTCGTTGAAAATTTCTTCCATCACGCGGTGATATTCCTCGAACTGATGAATATTAATGTGGCCGGCTCTTAAAATTACGTAAAGGCGTGTCAATTCTGGATTGATTTCAGACAGGTCGACCGCCGTATTGATCGGAACCAGATTATCGTCGCTGCCGTGAATTATTTTAATGGGACATCGCACATCCTTCAGATACTGAAAAGTCGGGATGTTGTACCGCAGAAAGGGTTTTGCGGGCATAAAAGGCAGATAGCGGTGAATAGTTCGCAGCAGCGAATAAAGCGGCGAGGTCAAAATAAGCATTCGTGGATTGTTTTTCGCAGCCAGTCTTGCGGCAAAACCCGAACCCAGCGAGCGGCCGTAAACCACGATTTTATTTTCGGGAAATTCCTCTTTTACAATATTGTAAATAAACTGTGAATCGCGTTTCATCGCTTCGACAGTCCGCTTTCCGGTACTTTTCCCGAAACCCCGGTAGTCCATCATTACCACTTCATAACCCAACCTCGTAAAGTCGACGGCAAATTTGCCCCAGCCTTTAATACTTTTGGTATTGCCTTTTAAATAAATCACCACGCCTTTGGGTTCCGCCACCTGAAAATGCAGATAGTTGATCTTCGCGCCAGGTTCTGTTTCCACAGTTTTTTCCTCTGCCATCAGATGGTCGTACGCAAATTTAAAATCCGGCGAAAGTTTTTCGGGCTGAAAGAAAAATTTGTGCTGAAAGAAATAGATAAGGAGACCTATGATCAGTATCACCACCACGATAATTGTCACGATAAAGTAGATATCTATTTTCATACAGTTGTATAAATGTAGATATATTTGCTATAAATATTTAATTAAATGCGGTTATTTTTAACGGGAACTACAGAAAGCTTTTGAAAACCAACCATTTTTCCTGATAGTATTGCTGGACCTGCGACTTACCACGCCGCTGAAGTGTGCCGGGAATTTGCCCGTACCAGGAGCCGTGAGCGCGAAGAACAGCTGTAAAATGGGAAAAGCCATATTTAAAACCTAAATAAACTGCAGCAAAACTGTCGAGAACAAGCCGAAGTGGAATAAGCCAGAAAAGCGTTTCGAATGGTAGGTTTTTCAGCAGCATCGAAAGGTTGTTCCGCATATTAAGAAAAGTTTTTTGCGGACTTTGTTTGTTCAGTGTGCCGCCACCAACGTGATACACCGCGGATCTGGAAGTGTAAAAAATCTGTCTGCCGGTATTCTTTAAACGCCAGCACAGATCGATTTCTTCCTGATGTGCAAAAAACCGCTCGTCAAAACCGTTTTGATTTCGAAAATCCTGCGACCGGATAAAAAAGCAGCAACCAGACGCCCAGAAAATTTCGCGCACGTCGTCATATTGACCGTTATCCTTTTCAATGTTTTCGAAAATTCTTCCGCGGCAGTACGGAAATCCGAGATTATCGAGATATCCACCCGCGCCACCGGCAAACTCGAAAAAGTTTCTTCGGTTGTAATCCAGAATTTTTGGTTGAACTGCCGCAACATTAGGATTTTCGGCAAACAGCGCCAGGATCGGCTGCAACCAGTTTTCAGTTACTTCCACATCGGAGTTCAAAAGACAGAAAATATTCGCACCGATCTTTTGCAGTCCATGGTTGTAACCGCCCGCAAAACCAAAGTTGACTTCATTAATAATAATATGTACGGCAGGAAAATTCGCTTGCAAAAAAGAAACTGAATCATCGGTCGACGCATTATCGATCACATACACGGCGTGTTCACCCGAATGCTGAAGCACATTGGGCAGAAATTTCTGCAACCAGTTCTTACCGTTCCAGTTTAATATGACAATCGCTAAATCCAATTTAATAACCGTAATTAATTGATAAAGTTATTCGCCCATCACTTTTATGGAATCCTGATATTTCCAGCGGCGGTGTGACCAGAGATAATTGTCGGGTCTTTTGTTAATGGTGTTCTCCAGAAGCTTGTGGAATTTGCGAACCACTTCGTACTCCGTAAATTTTTCGCCATCAGGATAAATACGGTGATAGTTGATCTGGTAGTAACCACGTTTCACCTTCTTCATCTCACAGAAAACAAATGCCATATCAATTCTTGTCGAAAGTTTATCGTAGCCCACGAATGCCGGCGTTTTCTGATTCAGAAAAGTAAGGCCGTAGGTCACTTCGGAAAAATGCGGCGTCTGATCGGCCACAAACATATAAACTGAATCGCCATCGTTGGGATTACGGAAGATGTGGCGAATGACTTCTTTGGCTTCTATGGCGTGATTTCCGAAGCGGTTTCGGATGCTCTTTATTTTTTCTTCCCAAAAACTGCTTTGCACTTTTCTGTACACCGGGAAACAGTTCTTTTGCGGAATAATTGTAGCAAGCGCCGTATACCATTCCCAGTTGAAAATATGTCCAGCCAGTAAGATCACATTTTTATTCTCAGCCTTTGCTTCATGGAAAATATCCTGATTCAGATGTTGTACACGAACCCGCAATTCTGTGGAGGAAATGGTAAATGAACGGAAGGTTTCTACCATATAGTCGCAGAAATTAACATAAAATTTTTTCTCGATTTTTTTAATCTCTGTTGCAGATTTTTTGGGGAAAGAATTCTGCAGATTGGCCAGAACCACTTTGCGCCTGTAACCTACAAGATAATATATGATGAAGAAAATCATGTCCGACAAAACATACAAGATCCGAAGCGGAAGTTGCGAAAAAAGCAGAATGATTTTAAATAGAAACTTCATATTTACAGTTTGCAAATTTAGCGATAATAAACTTTAGCAATCGCTCTATTTTCGTTAATTTGCAACTCATATTAAACAGAAAAGAAATGATAAAGCCATATTTAAGAACATCGCTGCTTTCCTGTCTGCTGGTCGCAGGGATTGCCTGTTCCCAAAAAGCAGAAAAGGCAGATACTGCAGCAACGGATTCATCAAATATTGTAAAAACCGACAGCGCCGCAATTCTGGCCGCTAAGAAAAAAGCCGCTGCCGCAGAACTCGCTAAACTGCCAAAACCTTACAATGATAAGGAAAATGCGGAAGAAAGAATTGCCCAACTTGTGCTGCAGGCGAAGGCCGAAAACAAAAACGTGATGATCCAGGCTGGGGGCAACTGGTGTATTTGGTGTTTAAGGTTCAACAATTATGTGCAGACTACACCGGAGCTAAAGGAAGTTGTTGATAAAAACTACGTGTATTACCACTTAAATTATTCGCCGGAAAATAAAAATGAAAAAGTTTTTGCCAAGTACGGTAATCCCGGAGAAAAATTTGGCTATCCCGTTTTTCTGGTTTTAGATCAGTCCGGAAAGCTCATTCATACGCAGGACAGCGCAGTTCTGGAAGAAGGTAAAGGATACAGTTTAGAAAAAGTGAAAGCATTCTTCACCAAGTGGGGACCGAAGTCATAATAAAAGCGGGAATTTTTTCCCGCTTTTTTTACATCAATTTTTTGATCCAGCTCAGTTTCTTCTCCGTATAAGGCGGATATTTGAGATCCGGTTCGCCCCACGTTGCCCGGTCAAGAATAGATTTCCGGTGCGAAAATGCTTCAAAACCATATTTGCCGTGATAGTTTCCAATTCCTGAATTTCCCACACCGCCAAAAGGAAGATAATCGTTACTCAGATGCATCACCACGTCGTTGATACAGCCGCCACCAAACGAAATTTTCGAAATAAAGTGTTCTTTTTCTTCTGAATTTCCTGTAAACAAATATGCAGACAGCGGTTTCTCATGTTCGCTGATCTGATGTAAAGCTTCATTAAAATTATCAAAAGTTAAAACCGGCAGAATCGGACCGAAAATTTCTTCCTGCATCACTGCGTCATTCCAGGTTACATCTTTCAAAATAGTTGGCTGTATGAAGCGTGTCGCAGCGTCAGTTTTTCCACCGAAAAACACCTTTTCCGGATCGATCATTCTTGCAAGCCGCACATAATTTCTGTCATTAATGATTTTGGTATAATGCTCGGAATCTGCTTCGTACCGGAATTTTTCTATGTACATTTTTAAAGAATCCAGGAAACTGTCCTTAACCTTAGCATCGACCAAAATATAATCGGGCGCTACGCAGGTTTGGCCGGCATTTAAATATTTTCCCCAAACGATCCGTTTCGCGGCAACGTCAAAATTCGCAGTCGAAGTAACGATCGCGGGGCTTTTGCCGCCCAGTTCCAGCGTTACCGGAGTCAAATGCTTGGCTGCAGCTTCGTAAATTATTTTTCCGATTTTCGGACTTCCGGTAAAAAAGATTTTATCAAATTTCAATTTCAAAATTTCTGTAGTTTCTTCCACACCGCCTTCTGCCACAAAAAGATATTCTTTCGGAAAATTTTCATTAATGATTTTTGCCATTGCCCGCATCGTGTTCGCGGCGATTTCACTTGGTTTAAGAATACATGTATTTCCGGCGGCCAGTGCGGCAACAACAGGCGAAAGCGACAGTTGGTACGGGTAATTCCAGGCGCCGATCACCAAAGCATTGCCCAGCGGTTCAGGGTATATTTTGCTCGAACCGAACTGGTTGGCCAGATTGGTCCGGACTTTTTTGGGTTTTGTTAATGATTTCAGATTTTTCAGAAAATAATCGATGTCTTTCAGCACAAAAGATATTTCTGTGGTGTAAGTATCGAATTTTGATTTGCCGAAATCGCTGTAAATCGCCTCATACAGAAGTTCTTCATTTTGAAGAATCGTCTTCTTGAGTTTTTCCAGATAGATTTTCCGAAAGCTGACACTTTTCGTTTTCTGGCTGCCGAAAAATTCACGCTGGCTCACTAATATCTCTTGAAAATTCATCATCTTTATAAATTAATTAGTTCAAATTTACCTTAAAAAAATAACATCTTTACTTCATGAATTTTAAAGATAAAACTGTACTTATCACCGGTGCCGGCTCAGGAATCGGTAAAATCATGGCAAGAAAATCACTGGAAAGGGGTTGTGCTAATCTGGTCCTTTGGGATATCAATGAAATCAGCCTTGCCACTGCTCAACAGGAATTCGCGACAGTTGGCGGCCGGATCTTCACCTTTAAAGTGGATGTAAGTAATCTCGATGAAGTTAAGATGCAGGCACAGCGCGTCCGCACCGAGGTTGAAGCCGTAGATATTCTCATTAATAATGCCGGCATTGTCGTGGGTAAATATTTTCATGAGCACACGCATGATGAAATTCATAAAAGCATGGCCATCAATTCCGAAGCTTTAATGCACATTACGCTGGAGTTCCTTCCCGGCATGATCGCGCAGAATTCCGGCGCCATTTGTAATATCGCTTCATCCGCAGGTCTCATCGCAAATCCGAAAATGTCTGTGTACGCAGGTTCAAAATGGGCGGTTGTTGGCTGGGGCGACAGTTTGCGTCTGGAAATGCAGCAACTGAAGAAAAATATCTCCGTGAGTACAATTATGCCTTTCTTCATAAATACCGGAATGTTCGATGGCGTGAAATCGAAGATCCTGCCAATTCTGGAACCTGAAAAGACTTCAGAAAAGATTATGACCGCCATCGAAAACGAAAGCAAACTGCTCGCAATGCCGATGCCATATTGGTTTATACGGTTGTCTCAGGGAATTCTGCCGGTATCGGCATTCGATTGGGTGATGCAACATGTTTTTGGAATTTATGACACCATGAAAGATTTTCGGGGACGGAAATAAGTTTTAGGGTTCGATAATTTTATATAAATTTGTGCAGCTTTAAACGTAAAAAAGAAAGAATGAATTCTTACAAAAATCCGCTGGAAGAACGCTATTCGAGTCCTGAAATGCTCTATAATTTCTCGCCGAATAACAAATTCCGCAACTGGCGGAAATTGTGGATCGCCCTGGCAGAGATCGAAAAGGATCTGGGACTGGATATTTCGCAAGAGCAGATTGCCGATCTGAAAAATAACGCCGAAGAAATAGATTACGAAAAAGCCGCTGCCTATGAAAAGAAATTCCGGCACGATGTTATGGCACATGTTCATACGTATGGCGATGCCGCACCTTTGGCAAAAGGAATTATTCACCTTGGCGCCACTTCGGCTTTTGTAGGCGACAATACAGATCTTATCCAGATGCGCGATGGACTGTTAATTCTTAAGAAGCAACTTATTAATGTCATAAAAAATCTGTCGGATTTTGCTTTAGAGTATAAAGATTTGCCTACATTGGGCTTTACGCATTATCAGCCCGCGCAGTTAACGACCGTTGGAAAGCGCGCCACGCTCTGGCTGCAGTCTTTACTTCTGGATTTTGAGGAGCTTGAGTTTTTTCTGGATACGCTTCGTTTTCGCGGTGTAAAAGGAACTACAGGTACAGCAGCAAGTTTTTTGGAACTTTTTGGTGGCGATTATTCCAAAGTAAAACATCTGGATAAAGAACTTTCCCAACGTTTTGGTTTCGAAAAAGTCTTTGGCGTTTCCGGTCAGACCTACGACCGTAAAATCGATGCAAAGGTAGTTGCCTTACTCTCCAACATCGCGCAGTCTGCACATAAGTTTACAAATGACCTTCGTCTTCTTCAGAATCTGAAAGAAATTGAGGAACCTTTTGAAAAAAATCAGATCGGTTCATCGGCGATGGCCTACAAAAGAAATCCCATGCGCTCCGAAAGGATTGGCGCCTTGGCAAAGTTTGTAATGTCGCTTTCGACGAGTTCTGCAATGGTCGCGTCTACCCAGTGGTTTGAGCGGACCTTAGATGATTCTGCAAACAAAAGGCTTGTGATTCCGCAGGCTTTTCTGGCTGTAGATGCCATACTTTTGATATGGAATAATATTTTAAATGGCATCGTAGTGTACGAAAACAGGATCCGCAAACATATTATGGAAGAACTTCCCTTTATGGCGACGGAATATATCATTATGGAAGAGGTGAAAGCCGGCGGTGACCGTCAGGAAATTCACGAAACCATCCGCGTTCATTCCATGGAGGCTTCTAAAAAAGTAAAGGAGGAAGGAATGGAAAATGATTTGCTCGAAAGAATTTTAAGCGATGATTCCCTGAAACTTGATAAATCTAAATTAATGGAGGTTCTGGACCCAAATAACTTTATTGGTTTTGCACCGGTTCAGACCGCGGAGTTTATAGAGAACGAAGTCCAGCCGCTTCTGGATAAGTATTCGGACATGATCGGGCTCAACGCCGACCTTAAAGTATAACAGTAAAGCAGCCTTTTTGGCTGCATTTTTTTTGATATAATTCCGCGTTTTAATACACGCTTTTTAAACTTTAATAATCATCTAAAGCTCCTGAGAGCACTATCTTATATATATGTCCAGTAAAAGAATCTTCGTAGAAAAAAAAGGAATTTTCGATGTGGAAAGTCCTGCAGTTTTTGACGAAATTAAAAACGTTGTTCACGGTATTAAAAACGTGAAAGTGTATAATATCTATGATATTTTTGGCATTGATGACGAAGAGTTTGCAAAGACTGTCCACAATGTTTTTGTTGATCCGGTGGCGGATATTTTACATGACGAAATTCCCGCACGGCATCTGTACTTCGCAACGGAATACCTGCCCGGACAATATGATCAGCGTGCAGACTCCGCGCAGCAATGCATAAGTTTACTTACAGGGAATGAAAAAAGTAAGGTGCGCACCGGCAAGCTCATTGATCTGAGTGGCGTTTCCGCCGGTGATTTGGGAAGTTTAAAAAGCCTGCTCATCAATAAAGTGGAGTCGCAGGAAAAGGACCTTTCCACACTTAGTTTCCCCGAGGAAGAAATACCTACCGAAGTTATTGTTCACAAAGGTTTTAAAGATTTTTCAGATGAGGAACTCAGCCGTTTTTATACGGAACATGGTTTTGCTTTAGATCTGGATGATTTAAGATTTATCCAGAGTTATTTCCGCTCAGAAGACAGGGATCCTTCAGAAACCGAGCTGCGCGTTCTGGATACATACTGGAGCGATCATTGCCGGCATACAACATTTGAGACAGAACTTACTGATATTCAGTTTAATGATTCCTTCAAGCAAACTCTGGAAAATATTTTTAATGATTATCTGGAGAAGAGAAAGTTTCTGGCGCGCGAAGAAAAGCCTGTGTCGCTTATGGATCTTGCCACGGTTTGCGCCCGGTATTTCCATAAAACAGGAAAACTCGAGAACCTTGTGGTTTCCGAAGAGATCAACGCCTGTACCATAGAAATTGAGGCAGAGTTCGATGGAAAAAAAGAACCTTGGTATTTACTGTTCAAAAATGAAACGCACAATCACCCGACCGAGATTGAGCCATTTGGTGGTGCTTCAACCTGCCTTGGCGGTGCGATCCGCGATCCTTTGTCGGGCCGCGCTTTTGTGTATCAGGCCATGCGGCTTTCAGGTGCTGCCGATGTTTTGGAGCCGGTTTCTGATACAATTGCCGGGAAACTTCCCCAACGGACAATTACGAAACAGGCCGCAAACGGATATTCCTCCTATGGAAATCAGATCGGTCTGGCTACAACGCTTGTAAACGAAATTTATCACGAAGGTTACCGGGCAAAACGTATGGAAGTCGGCTTCGTGGTCGGCGCTGTAAAAAAAGATTGGGTGCGCAGAGAAAAACCTGTCCCGGGTGACATTGTAATCGTTTTAGGAGGCGCAACGGGAAAAGATGGAGTTGGCGGCGCCACAGGAAGTTCCAAAGAGCAGGACGAAAGCTCCATCCACACTTTATCCACCGAAGTGCAGAAAGGCAATGCGGTAGAAGAACGGAAAATCCAGCGGCTCTTCCGAAATCCTGCTGTCACCGGGTTAATAAAAAAATCCAATGATTTTGGTGCTGGCGGAGTTTCGGTCGCAATTGGTGAGATCGCCGATTCGCTGGAAATAAACCTTGATATTCTGCCTTTAAAATATGAGGGGCTAAACGGCACCGAACTCGCTATTTCCGAATCACAGGAAAGAATGGCCGTGGTTATTGCTGCGGCGGACAAGGAAAAATTCCTGCAGTATTGCATTAAAGAAAACATTAAGGCCGTAGAAGTGGCGCAGGTTACAGATTCCGGAAGAATGCAGATGTTCTGGCAGGGAAATAAGATCGTGGATCTGAGCCGTAATTTCCTTGATACAAACGGTTGCGCAAAAAAGCAGAACGTAGAAATTTCTCATTTAAAACCGATCCAGGTGGAGCAAATAGCTTTCACTGAAGATAATTTGCTGGATATATTAGCCCGCAAAAATGTGGCTTCACAAAAGGGCTTAGGGGAAATGTTCGATGCTTCCGTGGGTGGAACTACCGTTGCCATGCCGTACGGTGGGAAATACCAACTTACCCAAATGGAAGGCAGCGTGCAGACACTACCTGTCTTAAATGCTGAAAATGTGGAAACGGTTTCGCTGGCAAGCTGGGGTTTTGATGCGGAAAGATCAGCGCAGAATTCCCTGATTGGCGCAGCAGAAGCTGTGGTGGAAAGTGTAGCAAAAATCGTTGCCATGGGCGGCGACTATAAAAATATCAGGCTCAGCTTTCAGGAATATTTTGAAAAATTGGGAACACAGCCCGATAAGTGGGGTAAACCGCTGGCCTCACTGCTTGGAGCGTATAACGCACAGATGAATTTTGGTCTGGCAGCGATAGGTGGCAAAGATTCTATGAGTGGCAGTTTCCAGGATATCCACGTGCCGCCAACGCTTATTTCTTTTGCCTGTGCCAATGGAAAAAAAGAACATATAATTTCACCCGAATTCAAAAAAGCCGGAAATAAACTTTATTTATTTCAGCATGGTTCTGCCGAAAATGGCATGCCGGATTATGAAAAACTAAAACAGGTCTTTGATTTTATTCACGAAAATATTAAATCAAAAAATATAGTTTCTGTGAAAACGGTTAAGGATGGTGGAGTAGCTGTGGCTTTGGCTAAAATGAGTTTTGGAAATGGGCTGGGTGCAGAAATTACAGCAGCTGAGGATTTACTTCTTACTAAAAATATCGGCAGTTTTATCATCGAATCTGATGGAGAACTGAATAGCAATTTACTTCAAGCAATAGGAGAGGTTTCGAATCAGGAATATTTGAAAATCAATAGTTTGAATTTAAGTATCTCGAAATTGATTCAGGTGTGGACCGGCAGGTTTGAAGAAATTTTCCCGACCAGGGAAAAAGAAAAAATTGTGCTCGAAATCCGCCCTGATCTCAATTCGACACAATCCCGAAATATTCGCGGCCGCAAACATTCCTTCGCAAAACCTAAAGTTTTTGTGCCCGTTTTTCCAGGTACGAACTGCGAATATGAAACCCAGAATGCCTTCAGAAAAGAAGGTGCAGAGGTCACCAGTTTGCCTTTGATCAATCTCAATCACGGTTTGCTTAATGAAAGTTTAGATGCCTGGATTTCAGAAATCGAACAGGCTCAGATCCTGGTTTTTTCCGGAGGTTTTTCTGCCGGTGATGAGCCGGATGGTTCCGCAAAATTTATTGTGAATGTGCTGAAAAATGACAGGATGAGAAACGCGGTTCATGATCTGCTGCAGCGCGATGGTTTAATCCTCGGCATCTGCAACGGTTTTCAGGCTTTGGTTAAATCTGGACTTTTGCCTTATGGTGAAATTCGCGATCTCACGGCAGACTCACCGACCTTGGCGCATAACGCGATCGGGCGACATATTTCTCAAATGGTTGATGTGAAAGTCGTCAGTGATGACTCACCATGGTTAAAGGGAATGAGGGATCAGGTGTTCACTATTCCGCTTTCACATGGCGAAGGCCGGTTTATGGCTTCGGAAAAGGTAATTCAGAATTTATTCGAGCACGGGCAGATCGCTACGCAGTATATTGATTTTGAGGGAAAAGTGGCGCACGGAATGCCGTTCAATCCGAATAATTCGCTCTTCGGCATTGAGGGAATTAGCGATGAAAGCGGAAAAATTTTCGGCAGAATGGGCCATCCTGAACGTTTTGCAGAGGGTTTGCTGAAAAACATTCCCGGAGCAAATTATCATAATATTTTCAGGAACGGCGTGGAGTATTTCCGTTAAAGGCTCTTTAAATTATAATAATCTATATAAGGCGATTCGCTTATAATGAATATTTATTCGCTTTGTAAATGCGAGTTTTATAAGTCCAATCGCTAATAATGGAATAATATAAGCAGTTTAGTCTATATTTGAGTTTTATAAGTATTAATGCTTATATTTGTGTTATGATAGCAATAATTACCGGCGACATTATAAATTCCCAAAATACCGACTCGGAACTTTGGATGCCAAAGCTGAAAGAAGTTTTAGGAACATTTTCGACGGCTCCCGCCAACTGGGAAGTTTACCGGGGCGACGAATTTCAGCTGAAATGTGGTGTTGATGAAGTTTTTCAGCGCGCATTGATATTAAAGTCGCTCATCAAAACGTTTGAAAATTTAGATGTACGAATAGCGGTCGGAATCGGCAATGAAGTTTTCTCCTCCGAAAAAATTACAGAATCAAATGGTTCAGCCTACGTGAATTCCGGCAGACTACTCAATACGATCAAGAACGAAGGCAGGACACTGGCTATAAAAACCGATAACGAAAAAGTAAACCGGGACCTGAATATTCTGTTTAAATGGGCGTCGATCGACTTCAACAGCTGGACGGTGGCGACCGCAGAAATTATTCACAGGCTTCTTACAAAGCCAGACCTCACACAGGATGAACTGGCCAAAGATTTCAACATCAGCCAGTCATCAGTCAGCCAAAGGATGAAGCGCGCAAATTATGAACTTCTTCAGGAAACCGACCTGTTCTTCAGAAAAAAAATTGCAGAACTGTAAATGATTTTTACCAACCTCATACTGGCACATTTACTCGGAGATTTCCTTCTTCAGCCTACGTCATGGGTTTTGGCCAAAGAAAAGAAAAAAAGCGCAAGCATTTATCTTTACCTCCATGTGCTGGTTCACACGCTGCTCACCTTTATTTTTTTATGGGATCTGAATTTATGGTGGATCGCTCTAATAATCGGTGTAACACATTTTTTAATCGATGCCGCAAAACTTCATTTTCAAACGGCCAAAACCAAAAGGAATTGGTTCTTTATCGATCAGCTTCTGCATCTCCTGGTTATTGCAGGAATTTCCGTATTTTATTTTCCCTATTTTACGTGGAGCGACGTGTTGAATCAGGAACATTTAAAAATATTTACAGCACTCATATTTCTCACCGTACCTTCGTCTATTTTCATAAAGACATTAATTTCTCTCTGGACTCCGGTGATTGTGGAACACAGTAAAATTCAGACAGAATCCCTGGTGAATGCAGGCAAATACATCGGTATTCTGGAAAGACTGCTGGTTTTTGTTTTCATACTCGTAAACCATTGGGAAGGTGTGGGCTTCATGATCGCCGCGAAATCAGTTTTCCGGTTTAGCGACCTGGCCGAAGCCAAACAGAGAAAACTCACAGAATATGTGCTCATAGGAACTTTGTTGAGTTTCGGAATCGCAGTGCTGACCGGCATTTTTGTGAAAATTTAATTAAAAACGTAGAACCATCAAATAAAAATAAAATGAAAAAAGGAGCCCTGCTTTATGAAGGAAAAGCAAAGCAAGTTTTTGAAACCGAAAATCCCGATGAGGTAATTGTCCGTTTCAAAGATGATGCAACCGCCTTCAACGCGCAGAAAAAAGGCAGCGTGGATCTGAAAGGCGAGATGAATAACGCTATTACTACACTGATCTTCGATTATTTAAATAAAAAAGGAATCCCAACGCATTTCATTAAAAAACTCGACGAAAGAGAGCAGCTGGTGAAAAAAGTGAAAATTATACCTTTGGAAATGGTTGTACGGAACTATACTGCCGGCAGCATGGCACAGCGGCTCGGTGTTGCTGAAGGTATAAAATCACCCGTCACTATTTTCGATCTCTGCTACAAGAAAGATGAACTTGGCGATCCTCTTATTAATGATCATCACGCGGTTTTCCTGGGTGCTGCAACTTATGATGAACTCGACGATATGTATGAGCTTACGTCGGATATCAATGATATTCTCACCGATCTTTTCGATAAGATGAATATTATTCTCGTCGACTTCAAAATAGAACTTGGCAAACTGCCGGACGGCAAAATAATTCTGGCCGACGAAATCTCACCCGATACCTGCAGACTCTGGGATAAAGATACCATGAAGAAACTCGATAAAGACCGTTTCCGACGTGATCTTGGTGAGGTTACCGAAGCTTACGTGGAAATTTACGAAAGACTAAAAAAAG
The DNA here is from genome assembly GCF_000422265.1 of Kaistella palustris DSM 21579. Taxonomy (GTDB): domain Bacteria; phylum Bacteroidota; class Bacteroidia; order Flavobacteriales; family Weeksellaceae; genus Kaistella; species Kaistella palustris. The sequence goes on along the minus strand of NZ_KE383812.1, from coordinate 59,187 downwards.
TTTTAGCGCAATAATTTTTTTCGAATAAAATAAAAATGAAAGATTTAGAAAAGGAGCGTAGAGATTATTTGAATCAGTTCAAAGAAAGACCTTATGGCAGAAATCTGCTGAAAAATGAGGATCCTTTCGACGCTCCGGAAGAGGAATGCGGAATTTTTGGCCTCTATTCCGAAAATGATGTCGACACCTTTTCGCTGTCGCAGTTTGGCTTGTTTGCTTTGCAGCACCGCGGCCAGGAAGCCTGTGGAATTTCCGTAATGAAAGATGGTAAAATCTTTAACTTAAAAGATGAAGGTTTGGTGCTGGATGTTTTTAAAGAGATCCGAAACCCCGAAACTTTTATGGGAAATTCCGCCATCGGACATACGCGTTATACCACGGCCGGTGACAAAAAGAAATATAATTTTCAGCCATTTTTTGCTAAAAACGAATATGATCAGATTATTCTTTCCATCGCTCATAATGGGAATCTTACAAATGCACGCGAGTTGAAAAGCGAACTTGAAGCAGAAGGAGTTGTTTTTAAAGCCACTTCCGATTCAGAAATCATCCTGCGGCTCATCCAAAAAAACCTGGATCTCGGCCTGAGAGGTGCGATCAGGGAAACCATGGATAAAATCAAAGGTGCTTATTCGGTGGTGGGAATGACACGGAACAAATTTTTTGCTTTCCGCGATTTCCATGGGATCCGGCCCTTGGTTTTGGGTGCGATCGATGAGAAAACTTATGTTGCAGCTTCGGAATCTGTGGCACTCGATGCGGTTGGCGCGCAATATATCCGCGATATTTTACCGGGTGAAATTGTTTACACTAATGAAAATGAACCTGGATTAAAAAGTTTCCTGGTGAAAGAAAATTGTGAAAACAGGATTTGCGCTTTCGAATATATTTATTTCGCACGTCCCGATTCTGTTTTGGAAGGAATCAATGTGCACGAAATCCGGGAAAAATCCGGCATGAAGATCTGGGAGCAGGCTCCCGTGGAAGCCGATATCGTGATTGGTGTGCCGGATTCCGGTGTTCCGGCGGCTATTGGTTTTTCAATCGCCTCGGGAATTCCGTTCCGCCCGGTGCTCATTAAGAACAGATATATTGGCCGGAGCTTCATCGTACCTACGCAGGAAATGCGCGAACGTATCGTAAACTTAAAACTGAACCCCATTATTTCTGAGATTAGGGGAAAACGCGTGGTAATCATCGATGATTCCATCGTTCGTGGCACAACGTCGAAACGGTTGGTAAAGATTCTGAAAAATGCGGGCGTAAAAGAAATACATTTCAGAAGCGTCTCTCCGCCCATCATAGCGCCGTGTTATCTGGGAATCGATACGCCTTCGAAGGACGACCTTATCTCGGCAAATATGAGTGTGGATGAATTACGGGATTACCTGGGAGTTGATTCCCTGGAGTTTCTGAGTATGGATAATCTGAAGGGTATTTTGGGCAGTTCAAATCACTGTTTTGGCTGCTTTACCGAAAAATATCCTGTACCTGCAGGACCCGATCCTGATTATACCGATGAGTAAAATAAAAAAGGTTGAGAAATTTCTCAACCTTTAATTTTATATGTTACTCCCTTTTAGAATTTGTAAGCCAAACCTACCTGGAATACATTATTTCTTACTGCATCAGAACCGTTTGGTCTGTCTTTGGCAATATCTGTAACACCTGCTACATATCGTGCGGTAAGACCTACATTTGGTGTAAAGTAATAACCTGCACCAATACCTACACCGAAGTTGAAGGTGTTGAAATTATCTGTACTGATGTCACTTTCTACGGTGTTTTGTGCAACTCCGTTTTCGGTATTCTTAAATTTATCTTTTGCACTGACCATCAGTCCAAATTCCGGACCTGCTTCTAAATAGAATGCTGGTGTGGCATTATACTGGAACATCACAGGAACTGTAATATAATCCAAATGTCTGGCGTATTCATTTCTGTAAGTTGTTCCGTTGATGTCGGTTTCGCTTAAGTAAACTTTTGATCCAAGATTATTATAAAGAATCTCTGGCTGAATACTGAAGTTTGTGGCCAAAGGCGCATTCATAAATACACCGGCATTAAAACCGATTTTTGAACCCTGGTCGCTTAATGAAGCATCTTTCGATAATGATGAAACATTCATACCTGCTTTAACTCCGAACTGTTGTGCAAATGTTAATGAGCTTACTGCTACTGCTGCACTTAAAAATAACTTTTTCATAATTCTAAATTTTTCTAATTAATTTTTTGCGAATTTAATAAAGGCAAAAAGTTTTCGTACTAAAATTTTCATCTGTCATACTAAACCTTAAAAAACCTCGTTCAGTCGCGCTTTTAAATTTTGTTTTACCCAACTAACATCACAAATGCTGTGCCAAAAACTATTAAGAGCCAAAAAAATTAAACAGGCGTTTAGTGAGCTGTATTTGTAATACAGTGAAAGTTAATCTTTTACAAGCAAATGCAAGTTGCAAAAGTGGAATTTTTAAAAATTTTGCACATACTGCCAATTGTGTCAAAATTAGATTTTTAGGTCAGATTTTGATAATAATGCAACGCATAATTTATGTGTTTTTCTTCAACCTGACAGTTAAATTTTGATTTTCCGATGTCTGTGAGCAGAGAAAAATTGATTTTACCGGCGGCATTTTTCTTGTCGTTTCTCATTAAGGACAAGATTTCAGCAGTGTCCCATCCGCTGATCGAAACATGGGGGAAGAATTTCCGGATCTCAGTTATAACCTGATCGGCCGTTTTTTCTGTAATTAAGTTCTCAAGAAAAGAAAGGTAGGTTTCGCAGATCATGCCCAGTGCCACCGCCTCGCCGTGTGGCAGGATCTGCCCTTTTTGCAGGAAAAGGCTTTCCACCGCATGTCCGACTGTATGTCCAAAGTTCAGGATCTTGCGAACATGCTCTTCCCGAAAATCCTGCTCAACTACATTTTGCTTGATATTCATTGATGTCTCGATATGTGGCGCGACGTTTTCAGGCGATAGCTTGGTAACCGCCGTAAGTTTTGTCCAGTGCATTTCATCGGCAATAAGACCGTGTTTCAGCATTTCAGCAAATCCGCTTCTAAGCTCGGTAAACGGAAGTGTTGTCAGAAATCCCGGATAAACGAAGACTTCCTCTGCTGAGGAAAAAGTGCCCACGATATTTTTGAGAAAAAGATGGTCGATTCCGGTTTTGCCTCCCAGCGATGCATCGCACATTGCCAACAGTGTTGTAGGAATATTAACGAAAGGAATTCCTCTTTTATAAGTTGAGGCCACAAATCCGCCAAGATCAGTGATCACTCCGCCACCCAGATTAATTAAAAGCGATTTGCGGTCGGCTGAGAATTCTGCCAGAATCTCCCAGAGCTGTGTGGCGGTTTCGATGGTTTTCAGGTCTTCACCCGCTTCAATTTCGATGATCTCGAAAGGTATTTCGGTTTCCAGATTTCCCAATAGAATTGGGAGGCAGTATTCGTGCGTGTGTTCATCAACAAGAATAAAAATTTGCGTCGGTTGAAGATAAGTAAGGAAGTTGTTGAGTGTACTGAAATTTTCGTCTAAAATCGAAATCATGATACTGATATTTTGCACAAAATTAAACATTAATTTAGTTTACGGATTCGGGGAGTATTGCTAAATTTGACCAATTTAAATTCGACATGAGCATTTTCGACAATACCCAGATTGCCTTTGCAGACAAAACCGATTCCCAACTGAAAAAAGCCTACTGGATGTTCAAAGCTATTGAGCAGCCACTCGTAACCAATATGGGAATTTCTGCCCTGAATTTTTCCGTACAGGCCAATCTGCCTTTTGTGAAAGGCATTGTAAAAAACACACTTTTCGAGCAGTTTTGCGGTGGCGAAACCCGGGAAGAAAGTATGAAGGTGGTGAAACAGATGTTTAAACGACATGTCGGCAGCATCTTCGATTATGCAATCGAAGGTAAAGCCGAGGAAAAATCATTTGATCATACTTGTGAAGAAATAAAACAGAACATCAAATTTGCCGAGGGAAATCCGGCAATTCCTTTCGTAGTTTTTAAACCAACAGGATTTGGTAAGATTGATATTTACGAAGCGGTCGGTAAAAAAACGGCACTTTCAACCGCTCAACAGGAAGAATGGGCGCGCGTGGTAAAACGGTATGAAGAAGTCTGCCAAATGGCCTTTGACCGCAATGTAATTCTCATGATCGATGCCGAAGACAGCTGGATGCAGGATGCAACCGACGATTTGGTAAACGAAATGATGGAAAAATTCAATAAGGAAAAAGCCATCGTGTGGAATACCATACAAATGTACCGCACGGGCAGAATGGAATATCTGGCCGAAGACCTGCAGAGAGCCAAAGAAAAAAATTATTTCCTCGGTTATAAATTTGTACGCGGAGCCTATATGGAAAAAGAGCGGGAACGCGCAGCAGCAATGAATTATCCGGATCCGATCCAGCCGAATAAGGAAGCTTCTGACAATAATTATAATGCTGCCGTAGACTTTGTTTTGGCCAACCTTGACCGTGTCTCGGCATTTTTCGGTACACATAATGAAGAATCTACATTACTTGTGATGAACCACATGAAAGCCAAGGGTTTAGCCAATGATCACCCGCAGATCTATTTTGGTCAGCTTTACGGGATGAGCGACAATATTACCTACGTGTTAGGTGCCGAGAACTATAATGTGTGTAAGTATTTGCCATACGGACCTGTGCGGGATGTGGTGCCCTATCTCACGCGGCGGGCGCAGGAAAATACGTCGGTAGCAGGGCAGACCGGGCGCGAACTCGGACTTATAAGCAAAGAACTTCAGCGGAGGAAAGTTCAGAAAAAATGAAACACATAACGGGTTACGGCCCGTTTTTTTTATGTCTGAAGTTCAATATCGGGAAAGCGGTAATTTATTTTCTAAATTTGTGGAATATTTTTCAAATTTCACCTCATCATTTTTATCTGATTTCCCTTGAATTTTGCACAGATTATTTTACCCCTGAATTTAAAAGGAACTTTTACCTATAAAGTCCCTGAAGATTTGGCAGATAAAATACAGACTGGAATGCGCGTGTTGGTTTCCTTCCGCGGCAAGAAAATATACACGGGAATAGTTTCTGACCTTCATGATGAAGAGCCGCAGACATTTGTACCGAAAGAGGTGATCAATATTCTGGATGATTTTCCTATTTTACCACCCGAGCAGCTTTCGTTCTGGCACTGGCTTTCAGAGTATTACATGTGCAATATCGGGGAAATTTACCGCTTTGCGTTTCCATCTTCACTAAAGCTTGAGAGTGAGACTTACCTTAAACTGAAGCCACATATTGAGGTTGATTTTGAAAATCTGGATGTTCACGAAATGTATCTTATTCAGGCACTGGAGGTACGGCAACTCATCAATCTGACGGAGATTGAAGCATTTATTCCTAAAAAGGAAATCGTAAAAACAGTTAATTCGCTGATCGACCTGCAGTATATTGAGATCGATGAAAAAATTGCAGAAAAGTATAAAGCCAGGGAAGTTGCCTACCTGCGCATTCCCGAGGAGGTACTTCAGCAACAAAGTCTGGCGCAGATTTTACTTTCGCTGAAAAAAGCACCGAAACAGCAGGAACTTTTCTTACTGCTTCTAGAGAAACATACCGAAGATCTCGAAGTTCACTTTAAGAAATCAGACATTTTTGAAGAAGGTATTTTCGCACATGCGCAGCTGAAATCATTAATAGAAAAAAAACTGGTGCAGGAATATTATCTGCAAAAGGACCGACTGCAAGTCTATGAAGGCGAGACTGAAGCACTTGAAAAACTGACTCCGGAACAGGAAACTGCTAACCAGCAGATTACGCAGGCTTTTGAATCGGATATCAATGTCTTGCTGCATGGCGTGACTTCCTCCGGCAAGACGCATATTTACCTGGAGCAAATTGAAAAAACAGTCGAAGAAGGACAAAATGTACTTTTTCTGCTGCCCGAGATCGCTTTAACAAAACAAATTGTACAGCGGCTGGAAAAAAAATATGGTCGGCAACTGGGTTTTTATCATCAGAAACTTACCGATTTTGAACGGGTAGAAGTGTGGCGAAGGGTTAAAAACAATGAGATAAAAATATTGATCGGCACACGGAACAGCCTTTTTCTGCCCTTTACCAATCTGGGATTGATCGTGGTTGATGAGGAACATGATGCCGCTTATAAACCGCAGGAAGTTTCCCCTTTTTTTAATGGAAAAGATGCCGCGCTTATGCTGGGGAAAATGTACGGTGCAAATGTGATACTCGGTTCGGCCACGCCATCGGTGGAATCGTATTATATGGCGGTCAAAAGTAAACTGAAACACGTTTTGCTCACAGAACGTTTCGGCAAAGTGAAGGTTCCTGATTTTGAACTGATCGATTTCAAGGAAGAACAGAATTCAAAAAAAGTAATCGGCAATTTTTCGTTAAAGATAATTGAGGATATTAAAGAGCAGATCGCAAAACACAAGCAAACAATGGTGCTGCATAACCGGCGCGGCTACGCCAATGTAATTGAATGCGAAACCTGTGGCTACGTAAATTACTGCTCCAACTGCGATGTGGTGATGACTTATCATAAGTTTTCGAATGAAATGAAGTGCCACTATTGCGGTCAGAAAGCGGCAAAACCCAAAGTATGTCCCAAATGCAACTCCGAAAAGCTGAACGAGAGAGGCGTTGGCGTGGAGCAGATTCACGAGGAAGTGTCGCGTATTTTCCCCGAAGCTGAGGTTGACAGAATGGATGTTGATTCTATGCGAAAAAAGTTCGCGTACGAAAAACTGTATGAGAAAATAGAAGCGGGAGAAAGTGATATAATTGTGGGCACGCAGATGATCTCTAAAGGGCTCGATTTCGACGATATCGAACTTGTGGCGATTCCCAGAGCCGATGCGCTGTTGTACGTGCAGGATTTCCGGGCAGAGGAGCGTGCTTTTCAGCTCATCACGCAGATTTCCGGCAGAGCGGGAAGAAAGTCCGGTGAAGGAAAAGTGCTGATTCAAACTTATAATCCGCAGCACTCAGTTTTTCAGCTGATCAAAGAAAATAATACCGAAAATATCTACGGTCATTTTCTGGCAGAGCGGAAGAAATTCTTTTATCCGCCATTTGTGAAGATGATCATGATCGAGCTCAAACACCGGAAAGAAGATAAGGTGAATCGTGCGGCACAGTTTCTTGGTTCTGTATTACGAAAGTACCTTCCCGGGGAGTGTGTACTTGGCCCTGAAAAATCCCCTGTTGGGAAGATCAATTTACTTTATCAGTATCAGATCCTTCTGAAGTTGCCACGTGGTAAAAAATACAGCGACCTTAAAAATCTGGTAGTGAGCAGTTTTGAGGAATTCGATGAAATTACGGCGTACGGCAGTATTAAAAAGCTGATTTTTGTCGACTTTTAACAGAAATTAACATAAATAATTGTTTTTTAAGATGCGCAAGAGTTTCACATTCAACAATAAATGATACTTTTGAGCGTTGGAAATATGTTTTCTGTTAAGATTCAACAGAAAAGGAATTACAGCATAATCAAATAAATAATTTTAAATGATTAGATTAAAGAAAATCTTTGTAACCTCGGCACTGGCATTTTCTACTTTTGCCTTCAGCCAGGGCACTTTTACTTCTAATAATTATCCTCAGTCTTACGACAATCAAAATGCTAACAGTGCGAAAGATTTCGGTTCTACCGAAAAACTGATGACCGCAAAAGAGCTTGTCGACATTAATATCAATTCTCTTGCCAATGATGCTGTTCTTCGAAACGCAAACTGGGGTTTTGTGATTTATGATCCGAAAACCAGAAAGATTGTAAGTTCTTATAATGAGAATACACCTTTGGTTCCGGCATCTACTACAAAACTCCTGACTACGGAAACTGCAATTGATCTGCTCGGCGAGAATTTCCGCTGGATGACGCAGCTGGAGTATTCCGGTGAGATCGATGCTGATGGCGTTTTGCAGGGCAACCTGTATATTGTGGGAAGTGGAGATATTTCTTTGGGAACCAATAAAGCGGGAGCGGCTTCTTACCGAACTGTAGTTTCCGACTTTATTTCTGAAATGGGGCAGAAGGGCATTAAAAAAGTTAATGGCGATATCATCATTCAGACCGGCGTTTTCAAAGCCAATAAATCTCAGAAACTGCCGGAAAATATCGTGTGGCTCGAAAACGGAAATTATTACCTGCCTGTCGGATCAACTTATGAAATTAATCCGGCAAATGAAAAGCTGATCGCTAAAAAATCCAACCCTTTTGCGGAAAATAAGAACTACTATTATATTTCGCCCTATATCGGTCAGATGGTTTATGCAGATAAATTCGAAGGTCACGGTCTTATTACCAAACTTCCGGATGCGCCGGCATATCTTGCCAATACTTTACGCGCTACATTATTAAAAAGTAAAATACCGGTAAGCGGAAAAGTGGTGACCAGGACCACAGATCCAACCCCGGAGAAAAGGGAAATTATCACAACTTACCAGTCACCAACGCTGGGCGAGATCATTTTCTATACGAATCAGCACAGTGACAACGCACTGGCAGAAGCTACGCTGCGGATGGTTGGTTTTCAGAAAGGAGGCGATCAGTCCCTGGAATCAGGTCGCAGCGTGGTTGTGGAACATTTGAAATCGATGGGATTCGATACAGCGTCCCTGAGTTATATCGATGGCAGCGGACTTTCTAGAAACAACCTCGTGACGCCACTTTCTCAGGTTAAATTCCTGACAAGCGTAATGGATGAAAAATTTTACAAAACTTATTTCACCTCATTACCTGTAGGCGGGCAGAGTGGTACACTGAAACGCATGTTTGCCGGCGACGGCTACGGCCAGATCTTCGCTAAAACCGGCACGTTAAATAAGGTGAAAACCCTTGCCGGCTATATGAAAACGAATACCGGTAAAACACTTGTATTCTCGCTTCTGATCAATAACTATGCGGGTTCCGTGGATCAGGTGAAAAGCAAAATGGAACAGCTGCTGCAACCGGCTCTTAATCTTTAAATTCAACTTTACAAATCTTAAGGAAACCTTCAATATTTATTGTGAGGTTTTTTTTATCTTTAACTTCTAAACAACTTTAAATGAAAAAATTTTATGTCCTTATTCTGGCGCTGATTTTTGTGCAGATCTATTCACAGAAAAATGAAGAAGCAGAACGGAAAAGCATGATCAAAAACGAGCTTGGACAATACTCGAAGATGATCAATTATAATGAAAACCCGAATACGCTGAATTACGACCTTAAATATCAGCGGCTGGAACTTGACCTTAACCCCTCGCAGCAGTTCGTGAGCGGCACCGTAACAAGTCATTTTATTCCTAACCAAAGCATGTCCAGCATTTATTTTGATCTTGCCAATAATCTGGCGGTATCCCAAGTTACATTTCACGGCACGAATCTTCCGTTCACTCAGCTTAGTTCAAAAGAGGTGATGATTGAGTTCACCACTGCTCTGCCGGCGGGGGCTTTGGATTCGCTGTCGATCAAATATTCCGGTGCGCCGTCTACAGTGGGCAGCGCGGGCGATGCTTTTACAGTTTCTACACAGGGCGGAAATCCGGTTTTGTATACTTTGTCTGAACCTTATGGTGCGCAGGAATGGTTCCCGACAAAACAGAGCATGAGCGATAAGATCGATAAAGTTGATATTAAAATTACCACACCTTCGCAATATAATGTCGCTTCGAATGGTTTGCTGGTTTCTGAAACGGCGATTGCCGGTGGAAAAAAGGTTACGTTCTGGCAAACCAATTATCCAATACCTGCTTATTTGGTAGCGCTTGGGATTACCAATTATATGAAACTGAACGACACAATGGGAAGCCCGGCTTTTCCTTTCGTGAATTATCTTTATCCGTCGACGGTGTCCAATGGTACCATCATGGGAAATATTGCCTGGACAAAATCTGCGATGAACATTTTTGAAGAATATTTTGGAACTTATCCTTACAGAAACGAAAAATATGGCCATATGGAATTTGGCTGGGGCGGCGGTATGGAACATGCTACCATGTCTTCCATGGGTTCATGGGGCAGAGGAATCATCGCACACGAACTTGCGCACCAGTGGTTTGGCGACAAAGTCACTTGCGGCTCCTGGAACGATATCTGGCTTAATGAAGGATTTGCGACTTTTGGGGAACATTTAGCCAATGAAAAACTGCTTATGAACAACACACAGTTTATGAATTACCTGCAGTCTGAAATGAGTTACATCACAGGCTCAAGCGGTGGAAGTGTATATGTTGCAGATCCATATTTGGGCGATAACAATGTGCTTTTCGATGGCAGATTAACTTACTCAAAAGGCGGTTACGTGTTGCGGATGATCAAATGGATCCTGGGCGACGATGCGTTTTACGCTGCACTGAAAGATTACCACAACAGACCGAATCTTGCTTATAATTACGCAAAGACTGAAGATTTCCGCCTTTCACTTCTGCAGTCTACAGGAAAAGATTTTACAGAATTTTTCAATGACTGGATTTACGGCCAGGGTTACCCAACATATCAGATCCGCTGGAACCAGACTTCGGATCAGGTTTTAAGGTTTAAGGTTAGTCAGACACAAAGCAATTCATCTGTAAATTTCTTTGAACTTCCGCTTCCGATAAAAGTGACGGGAACTGGCGGTCAGGTCGCCTATATGGTTTTAGATAATACCACCAACAACCAAAACTTTGCTAAAACTGTCGGTTTCCCTGTGTCATCGGTACAGTTTAATTACGAGTATCAGATCATTCAAAGGAATTCTACGGTGACAAAAGATACCGGTATTCTTGCCGTATCAAATACGGAAAAAGAAGCCGTGCAGATTTACCCGAATCCGGTTAAAAATGAACTCTCAGTTTCCGGTATAACTAAAGATGAACCGTACGAAATCTATGGTCTGGATGGTAAACGTTTGAAAAGCGGGGTTTATCAGTCACAAAATAGTCTGAATGTCAGTACGCTTCCGAAAGGTGTTTACCTTCTTAAATTACAGGATCAAAATCTTAAGTTTATCAAAGATTAATTTCAAAGCCCTCGGAAATGAGGGCTTTTTCTTAAATTAGCATTTCTAAAAATTTCAATTATGATCTCACAAAATTATCTGCAGAACCTGCAGAGCGAACTTCAAAATATTAAGAGCGACGGACTTTTTAAAACCGAAAGAATCATTACATCCCAGCAATCCGCTGAGATCGAAGCCAACGGCAGAAAGTTGCTCAACTTCTGTGCGAACAATTATCTTGGCCTTTCCAACAACCCGGAAGTGATGAAGGCTTCGCAGGATATGATCGAAAGTCACGGCTACGGTATGTCGTCGGTACGTTTTATTTGTGGCACGCAGGACATTCATAAGGAACTCGAGGCCAGGATCTCGAAATTTTTAGGTATGGAAGATACAATTCTGTACGCGGCTTGCTTCGATGCCAACGGCGGCGTTTTCGAGCCACTTTTTACCGAGGAAGATGCGATTATTTCCGATGAACTTAATCACGCCTCAATCATTGATGGAGTGCGCCTGTGTAAAGCAGCAAGATATCGCTACAAAAACAACAATATGGAGGATCTCGAAGCCCAGTTAAAAGCAGCTTCTGAACAAAACCACCGTTTCCGGATCATTGTTACCGATGGCGTTTTCTCCATGGATGGAATTGTTGCCGATCTCAAAGGCCTTTGCGATTTGGCCGAAAAGTACGACTGCCTGGTGATGGTCGATGATTCGCATGCAACCGGATTCATTGGTGAAACCGGCCGCGGCACGCATGAAGCCTGCGATGTGATCGGTCGTGTAGATATTATTACGTCTACACTCGGTAAAGCTCTGGGCGGTGCGCTTGGCGGATTTACTTCGGGTAAGAAAGAAATTATCGATATGCTGAGACAGCGTTCAAGACCATATCTTTTCTCAAATTCTCTGGCACCGGGAATTGTAGGTGCGGCAATCAAAGTTCTGGATATGATTTCGGATGATACCACGCTTCGGAATAAGGTCATGGAAAACGCAGAATACTTCCGCGCCCAAATGAAAGCGAAAGGATTTGATATTCCTGATGGTGATGCGGCGATTGTTCCCGTTATGTTATACGATGCACCTTTAGCCCAAAAAATGGCTGAAAAACTGATGGATGAAGGAATTTATGTGATCGGTTTCTTTTTTCCTGTGGTGCCGAAAGGTAAGGCGAGAATCCGTGTACAGCTTTCTGCGCAACACACCAAAGAACAGCTGGATAAAGCTATAGCGGCATTTACAAAGGTCGGAAAGGAACTTGGCGTCATTTAAACAAAATGAGATCCTGGCCGGAAAGGCGGCTTTATTGCATATTGTCCTGATTTAAAGATCAACAGTTATAAAACCGATTTTTTTTAATGATCTCTAAATAAACAGCCGTTCTATTGAAAACAGTAATTTCTTTTATTGTCTTATTTTGCATGTATCATGCCGCCGAATACATGCTGCTGTTTGAAAACAGCGTTGCTGGATTTTTCATATTTCAGCTGCTTTTTTTTATCGCGGCGTGGTTTCTTGGCAACTGGCAGTGTAAGAATGGTTTTACATTCTGGCGACTTTCCCTTTCAAAATTAAAGTTAAGGCATTTTTTGTTGGGTACTTTTCTGGGTATCACTTTATACGCCGTTCCACTTGCCATTTCCCTGTATTTGGGTGTGGAAAAGGTAGCAAAAATTCCCGAAGGTACCGAAATGCTGAAGTTAAGCGCACCATTTGCGTTTGGTGTCCTGTTTTCATCTTTCTCGGAAGACATACTGACGCGTGCCACAGTTTTCAACTTTTTTGAAGGGAAAATTAAAATGCGTTGGATTGCAGTTGTGTCTGCTTCAGTTTATCTTTGCAATCATATTTACCGACTGGCAGACGGTTGGGATACATTGAGTTACATATTTCTACTGGGAATCCTGTTCGTAATTCCTTTACTTTTAACCAAAAATCTGTGGATCACGGGATTTATGCACTGGTCAGGAAACATATTTTTTTATGTGACGCACAATGTCATCCAAACTGAAAGCAATAGCCAGGGATTAACTTCGAACCAGATTTTCGCGCTTTGGATATTGCTTTTAATTCCGGGTGTGTATCTTTTATGTTTGAAGCTCAGACTTAAATTCATCTAATATTCATATAAGTTGCAGATCGTAAAAAAGTGCTATTATAGTTCAGACTAAAACTGAAATACATGTTTTCAAAAGAAGAAAAAGCTGCATTAACCAAAGAATTCTGGACTGCTTTTGGCAAGAGTTTTCCGCGGAAGTGGTTGCTTTATAATACCAGGATCAAGGATTTCTCCTTTAAATTCAGCGCAGATTCCAGAAAAGCCGAAGTTTCATTAGACATTGAAATGAAAGATGAACTCTTTCGCAATGCCTATTACGAAAAGATATGGTCGCTGGAAGATATGTTGAGGGAAGAAGTGGGCGATTTTCAGAAAGAAGAATATTATACACTTGAAAACGGAAAAGTAATTGCCCGGATTTGGGTGACTAAAGAAAACGTTTCCCTTTTCAACAAAAATACCTGGCGCGAAATTTTCGAATTTTTTGTAGAAAAGATGGAGGGTTTCGAACGGTTCTTTTATGAATATGAGGATTTCATTAAAGACGTGTAACCCGGATTAAGAACGCTAACTGAATTTTCTTTTCCGCCACAAGTAGAATAATCCCCCTGCAAGCGCCACGATTGCCAAGGGAAGAAGCAAATTGATCCACTGCCAATTGCTTTTCTCTTCATCAATCCGCTGGCGGTCGAGCAGACGCGCCGCGATGTTTCGGTTTCGCAATTCCATAAGATTTGAATCATCCAGAAGATAATCGAGTGCATTTCTGAGAAACTGCTCGTTGCCGTAAGCCTGTTTGGTAAGCAGATCTTCACCCAGCGGCAAAGCTTTTCCTTTATATATCTGGTTTCGGCCCACATCGCCGTCGGCGATCACGATCATTTTATTGGGAATACTTTCTGCTTTAAAGTTGGGGTAAGAATTTCTCTCGCTGCGCGTGGCGTAAGCAGATCTGAATTTTCCCTCCAGGCTTACGGCAAAAATTTTGGGTTGCGAAGGCTGGTCGAATTCGCTAAGTGAATCAGTGCGCACGATCTCGGCAAGTGATACGTAGTTCGGCACCTGCTTCAAATGGGTTTCATCACTTGATTCAAAAAGTACTTTTGTTTTGATGTTTTTCCGGCCCAAAGTGTCGATCGATGTTGGAAACTCAAATTTGACAGGATTGATGTTTTTGGTAATCGCGTTGGAATTTTCGGCAATTCCCAAAGGAAAGTACGGCCATAGAAAACTGCTGTATTGCGGGTTGCCAGCTACCTCGCCAGACACAATACGCAGCAGCGCAGATTTTTTCATATCCTTTACCAAACCTGCATTTATGCGCAGCCCGTAATTGAAAAAGAAATCAGTGAGATTGGTATCCATCGGGTAGGCCATGATTTTTTTTGACCGGAAAAGCGTGTCCATCTCGGCATTTACGGCGTCGATCATCCACAGCGTTTTGCCGCCGTTCATGATATACTGGTCCAGAATTACTTTTTCATTTTCTGTAAATGCTTTTCGTGGTTTTGCGATTACCAGCGCATTCATCTGTTTTAACCTCGGAATATCGGCGATCGAGAGTTCCGTTTGATTAGCCGGAATGATCGGGCCAGCGTTGTAATTTTCAAGCGCCATATCCATAAATCCCTGAAACTGAGCAGGACCCAGTTCATCCTGGTTAATGAGGATTCCTACGGTTTTTTTCTGGCTTTCGGTAAGTAATTTTATATTGGAAATGAAGTTGTACTCCAGATTTTCGATCGATCTGTTCAGCTGCTCAGAAGCGTCGATTCCGTTTTGGTTAATGATGAGCGGGACTGAAAAACTACTGTCTTTATATTTTAAAACCGCGTACGGAAACATCACGATTTCGGATATTTTGCCATCTTTCATATCGGGAAGGACCGAGGGTTGCATGCCCATAGCGGCCAGCGTTTCCTTGCTCATTTTTGTTTTGATGGGATCGATGAATTTGTAGTCAACCTTTGGATTTATTTTACGGAATTCCTCCAGCATGAAACGCGTTTCGTTCTGCAGCTGACGGAAACTCGCCGGGAAATCACCTTCCAGATACACATCAACCGTCAAAGGTTTTGTGACCGACTTTAACACTTTTACTGTTGATTCGGAAAGGGTATACCGTTTTTCCTGCGTAAGGTCGAAACGTTTTGAGAATATTCCAAAAGCGCCCAAAAGAAGCAGGGCGGCAAGAATGATATAGATGATATTCTTTTTATTCATTTTAATGACTTCTATAAGCTTGCTTACTTTTTCTTCTGCACGATTTTTTTAGCCAGAAACAGGCAGATGCCGATCACAAGCAGAAAGTAGAAAACGTCACGCGTATCGATCAGCCCGCGGCTGAACGCAATAAAATGCTGATAAAATCCCAGGCTGCTCAGCACATAATCTGCACCGCCAAGCAATTTGTAACTCGCAAGCTGCTCAATGCCGAAATATAAAATGAAGGACAGAAATACGCCCAGCAAATACGCCATGACCTGATTCGGCGAGAGAGACGATGCAAGAATTCCTACTGCAGCAAACGTCGCAATTAACAGAACAAGCCCAAAATAACTGCCGGCAGTTGCTCCCAAATCTATATTTCCTGCCGGAACTCCCAATAAGAAAACAGTGTAAAGATAAACGAGGGAAGGAACGATGCACAAAACACCGACCAGCCAAACCGTGAGGAATTTTCCGGTGATGATCCCTGATATTTTCACGGGCTGCGAAAAAAGCCAGTTCAGCGTTCCCGACTGTTCTTCTTCTGCCAGGGTTTTCATCGATACCGCGGGAACAATGAACATTAAAAGCCAGGGCGCCAAAGTAAAATAACTCTGCAGACTCGCAGTTCCAATGTCGAAAATATTGGAATCATTCTCAAAGAAAAACAAAAACAGTGAACCGATAACGCTGAATGCCGCTATGATCAGCCAGGCGCTCCAGTTACCGAAATAGGTCCATAATTCTTTTTTAAATATTGCGATCATAAGTAATTTCCAGATTCACATTGCATTTATTGGTCATTCATCAATTGTAAAATGTGGGGATCATTCAGGTGATTTTTGGGATTTCTTTTTATTGACAAGTTTTACCGTTGCCATTATTAAGAATACCAAAACGAAGAATCCTACAATTAATTGCCACCAATAATCGATGACCATGTATTTTAATATAACAGTAAAGATGATAAGAAAAAGTATAAAAGTGGCAATCTCATTAGCCTGGCGCAGTTTTAAATTTGCGGTTGGAATCGTGTCACCCTGTAGGTCACGGATCTGCAATACTTTTTTCCAACACCAAATATGGTATGCTAAAAGGCCGACTAAAAAAGTAAGTTTAAGGTGAAACCAGGGCGTTCTCATCAGTCCAAAATTCAAAAAAATCATAACGAGACCGCTGGTAAGCATAATGATGCCGGCAGGAACGGTAATAATATTCCACAGTCTGCGCGCCATAAAAACATATTGCTCGCGAAGTATATGCTTTTTTGTGTCATCGAACTCATCGGTATCTTTATAGTATACAAACAGGCGTACCAGGTAGAAAATACCCGCAAAGTAACTGACCATAAAAATGAGGTGAACCGCTTTGACCACAGAATAAAGCATCGGAAAATTTTAAGTGCAAATATAAAGAATTATACCTTGTTTATTCCACGGCTTATTTGGGATGAATATATTTACCGCCATTATTCCTACTTCGGGAAGGAATCTGAAAATTTTTTAGTTATTTTGCACCACAACAAATTTTAATTTAATGATTATGAAAAGAATTTTCCAATTGTGTTTCACCTTGGCATTTTTTGCACTGGGCTTTTCGCAGAACCTGCGGCCGATTGCCGAAAAAGTTAAGCAGGCACAAATTGCAAACAAAACGTTTGTTAAGTATAACCTCTTTAGTGTAGATCCTTCTGCCCAAAAACAGCAGATGTACCAAAGTGCTGCAGAGGGAATTACTGTAATGAAACTGAATACTTCTGAAATTCAAAGGATTACCTTGGAAAGACCGGAAGCTTTGGAAATGAATTTTCCCTTCGAAGGGAAAAACATCACCGTAGAACTGGTGAAAAACAAGTTCTTCACGCAAAACTTTAAAGTAAATACAGATAAAGGTTACGCTACTTACACCCCCGGCGTTTATTATCACGGGATTGTAAAAGGTGATAACGAATCTGTAGTGGCTATCAGTTTTTTTAATGATGACGTGATCGGTGTAACTTCTGTGGCAGATGTGGGAAATATAGTAATCGGGCGGGCAAAGAACTCCGAAGATTTTGTTTCTTACAACGACCACAAACTGAAAGGCGAAAATCCATTTACCTGTGGCGCAGATGACCTGATCGAAAATCAGAAGTTAGCAGGTGAATCCTTCAACCCGAAAACGATGACGGCTAAGAAAACCGACAACTGCGTAAGAATTTATTACGAAGTAGGCTTTGGTCCGTACACACAGAATGGCTCTAATGTAACCACCACGACTAACTGGGTGAGTGCAATGCACAACAATATCTCTACGTTATATACCAACGACGGAATTACCGTGGCACTGAGTGAAGTATTTGTATGGACATCTGTAGATCCCTTCACAGGAACGCCTTCAGAAATATTAAATAAGTTCCGTACTACACGTACCAGTTTCAATGGCGATGTAGCGCAGCTCTTAAGAAATCCTGCAACTACAAGTATTGCATATGTAAACGCACTTTGTACCACTTACAAATATTCCTATTCCGGTGTTAATTTCACTTACTCCAATGTGCCGACTTATTCCTGGAATATCGAGGCGATGACGCATGAGATCGGGCATAACCTGGGCTCGCCGCATACACATGCTTGTAAATGGAATGGCAATAATACCGCTATCGACGGTTGCGGCCCTGCTTCCGGAAATAACGAAGGTTGTGACGGACCGTTGCCAACCGGTGGTGGAACAATTATGAGCTACTGTCACCTTGTTCCAAGTGTAGGAATTAATTTCAGTAAAGGATTTGGTCCGCAACCCGGCGCTTTGATCAGAAATACCATCAACTCCAAAGGTTGTTTGGGTATGGACTGTATATCAGGTTGTGAACTTACCATTTCTGGACTTACAGTTTCAGACCTTACCAAGACTACATTTACAGCAACAATCGTAGATCCTGTGGCTACCAGCTGGAAATACAAATTATCGAAAATGGACGGCACCGTTATCGACTCCGGAATTACCACCAATAAGGTGCTCAACTTTACCAACCTGGACCAGGGAACTTATTATACCGTGGCTGTAGGAACTGACTGTTCAGGTCCGCAGGCTTATTCTTACGAGCAGCTTATTCTTACAGAAGCGGATTGGTGTGCAGGTGTTCAGTTTACTGATCCCGGCGGCGCCGACGCGAATTACGGTGACAACCAGTCAGTGATCAAAACTTTTTATCCTGCAAACGAAGGCGATAAGGTGAAGCTCACCTTCAGCCAGTTTGATACCGAAGCCGGATACGATTTTATGAATATATACAACGGACCAAATATTGCATCGCCGAGATTCCCCGGTGGAACCCAGATCAGTGGAAACACCATTCCCGGACCTTTCCAGTCTACACACGCAACCGGTGCAATTACAGTACGGTTTATGTCGGATGCCGGGGAAGCCGGAGCCGGATGGATCGCCACGATGGAATGTATTACACTGGCAACAGGTGAAACCGCACTGAGCAAATCTGTAACCGTAGCGCAGACTTCTGCCAAAGGGATTTTCGCGCTTACTTCGAAAGATAGGATCCTTTCTTACTCTGTTTTTGATGTTTCAGGAAAACTCCTTAAAAAGGCCGCAAATCTGAACTCGACTACCGAGAAACTGGATATGGCATCTTATACGCCGGGAACTTACGTGATCAGCGTAACCACGGCGAAAGAAACAGTAACCAAAAAAGTGATCAGATAATTACTGCATTTTTATAATGATAGCCGGTTCAATTGAGCCGGCTATTTTTTTATTTTTTTTGATGGAGAATATTATGCAAATTCTATATAAATATTTTCTCCCACCTTTAAGCCAAACAAAGACCGTGCGCCATTCTCGCTGTTACCTTTATAAATGGTAAGTTCCAGTAAGCCGGCATCGTTAAAAACCGCTACAGATTTCCCGTGGTACTCGTGTTCGCGGGACCAGTCATGAACGAGTTCTGTATATTGGTTGTAAATTTTCGACAGTGCTAAATTTCTGAATTTAATGATAAAGTTTTCGAGGACAAGATTGTGTTTTTCGATAAATTTCCGGCTGATGTTCGACACCACATTTCCAAAATTATCAATGTACATAATTTCACCAATGATCATCCTTTCATTTTCGCTGTAAACGGCGCGGGGAAAGGAGAGCTGTTTAGGTGTTTTAAATTTTCGGCCGATCACTTCCGGCAGACCGCCGTTTTGAAGATGTACCGCGACGGGTGCAAAAATATCCGTGGATGTGAAATTTACTTCGTCGTCGAATCTGTTGTTGAGTGTGATTTCATAAACTTCTTCAGGTTTCACATCGTAGAAGATAAGCGATAAAACGCCGTTGTCGGCTGCGATGAAGTAATGACCGTCGGCCTTATAAAGAATGGCTTTGCGGTCTTTGGTGAAGAAACTGTCTACGGAGATTATATGTACTGTTCCGGAGGGAAAATAGGAATAAGCATTTCTTACGATATATGCAGTTTGCAGAAGATTATAGGCTTCGATCTGATGAGAAATATCAACAACCTGTAAGTTTGGGTTCAAACTTAAAATTGTGCCTTTCACAGAGGCAACTCTGTGATCGACCAGGCCATAATCTGAGGTAAAAGTAATAACTGCCATTAAAAAATTTCGGGAACTGCAAAATTAGGGTAAATAATAGATGTACGGGAGCATTGTGGAAAATTAAAAGGAGACATTTCAAATTTATTTGATACTTTTAATAAAAATATAAACCTAAATAGACCGTAGATGTTTGAATTAAGTTATGAGTTAAAAGGCATAGATTCCAAAGTTTTTTATGGAGTTAACAATCAATATTTCAACCTGCTGAAATCCAAGTTTCCGACGCTTAAAGTGACGGGACGTGATCAGCATCTGCACGCAAAAGGAAATCAGGAAACCCTGGAGGTTCTGAAACATCAGCTTGACGACATTGTGCAGTTCATCAATAAAAACAATTCGCTCACGCTGAAAGATGTCGAAAATATTCTTGTCATTAAAGATGAGAACGAGAAGCAACTTGTCTTCGATCAGGATATTATTGTAAAAGGGGTCAACGGCAAAATCATTAAAGCAAAAACCACCAATTTAAAAAAACTTGTAAAAGCGACTGATTCCAAAGATATGGTCTTTGCGATCGGTCCGGCCGGAACAGGAAAAACCTATACCAGCGTAGCACTCGCTGTACGTGCCTTGCGGGATAAAGAAGTTAAACGGATCATTCTTACAAGACCTGCCGTGGAAGCGGGCGAAAGTCTTGGTTTTCTCCCGGGCGACCTTAAGGAAAAACTCGATCCTTATCTACAGCCGCTCTACGACGCGCTTCGCGATATGATTCCGCACGAGAAACTTGAAGGACTGATAGAAAAACAAACCATTGAAGTGGCGCCTTTGGCTTTTATGAGGGGCCGGACTTTGGATGAAGCTTTTGTTATTTTAGATGAAGCACAAAATACCACACATGCGCAAATGAAAATGTTCCTGACGAGAATGGGAATGAATGCGAAGTTTATTATCACGGGGGATCCCAGCCAGGTGGATTTACCGCTGAAACAAAAGTCCGGTCTGCAGGAGGCGATGCGGATCCTGAAAGACGTGCAGGAAATTGGCTTCGTTCACCTGACCGAAGAAGACGTAGTGCGCCATCCTGTCGTGCGGAAGATCATCCAGTCCTATAACCTGGAAGAACAGAGAGTACGTGAGGAGTAAGTTATCAACATTTCTCATATTTACCTAAATGCTGAATAATTTAGCGGTCGGCGTCAATTAATAGAAATTTTTCAGCTAAAATGTTAATAAGTTGTTAATTAAATAAATTTTTTTATATTTGACTTACATTTTAAAAATTAACAGTTATGAAAAAAATCTTTTTAATCGGTGCAATCGCACTTTGTGGGGCAATCAATGCTCAGACGTTCGGTGCAAAGGCGGGAATGAACATCTCCAGCCTTTCTAATTTCGACGGTTCCAAATCAAAAGTAGGCCTGAATGCGGGCATTTTTATGAATGCACCGCTGGCCGCTGACTTCAGCATTCAGCCGGAACTGCTTTATAATATGAAGGGCGCAAAGGAAAGTGGTGGTGACGGAACAATTAATATTGATTACATTTCTGTTCCGGTGATGTTCCAATATAATGCAACTCCACAGTTCTACCTGGAAGCAGGTCCTGAATTCGGTTTTGTTGTCGGCTCTAAGTTTAAAGGCAGCGGACTGAGTGTAGATTTTAAAGACGGTACCGAAAGTTTTGATGTAGGTCTTGGTCTTGGCGCAGGATATTATTTCATTCCACAGTTGGGCTTAACCGCGCGTTATGTAGCTGGTCTGATGAATGTGATAAAAGATAATGGCGGCGACTCGGTGAAAAACAATGTTTTCCAAGTCGGACTTGCCTACAAATTTGTAAAATAACCTGATATCAATTTACTCGAAATCCCGCGTTACTGCGGGATTTTTTAATGATAAAACTCATGTTTTTTTGAAAAGCAGAAGTGATACTTTTGCAGATTAAATTATTAAAAACTATGAAAAAATTATTATTAACCGGAGCTGTAGCACTTTGTGGCCTTGTAAACGCTCAGAATGTAAATTTTGGTGCAAATGCCGGAATGCTGACAGGTTTCGCCTCTCTGAAAACTCCAATGGGAAATGACTCCGACAACAGTACGGGTTTCTACGCAGGTTTCTTTGCAGAAATTAATGCAGGAAATAAGTTTAAAATACAGCCCGCTGTAAATTATGCAAACATCGAAAATGCAAGTGCATTGCAGATCCCTGTGATGGTGAAATATTACGCTGCACCGAAATTTAATCTGCAGTTTGGTCCGCAGTTTACTTTTGACCTGGAGGATAATCCGTTACCGGAGGCGTACAACTCTACAAATTTCGGAATCGCTTTAGGAGCTGCTTATGAATTTACTGAGAAGTTATTCGTAGAAGGCAGATATTCGTTCCAAGTGAATAACCACTTGAAAAATGCACCGTCGGACTATACACTTAGAGCCAACTATTTGAATTTAGGATTAGGATACAAGTTCTAGCCAAATTTTCCTCCATATAAAAGGCGCTTCATTTTTTGAAGCGCCTTTTATTATTATTTTGTGGTATAGATCTATCTGCCAAACAAATTGCCGCCGCCCATTCCCGGCATTTTCGGCATTCCTTTGCTCATCATTTCCATCATCTGTTTTCCCTGCGGTCCCTGCATCATTTTCATCATTTTCCCCATCTGTTCAAACTGCTTCATCAGTTGGTTTACGTCTTCGATTTTCCGGCCGGCACCTCTGGCGATTCTGTTTTTACGCTGCGTATTGATGATTGATGGCCGTCTTCTTTCTTCGGGTGTCATGGAATGAATGATCGCTTCGATATGTTTAAAGGCATCATCCTGAATATCAATATCTTTCACCGCTTTTCCCACACCGGGGATCATGCCCATGAGATCCTTCATATTTCCCATCTTTTTGATCTGGTTGATCTGCTTCAGAAAATCATCGAAACCAAATTCGTTCTTGGCAATTTTTTTATGAAGTTTTTTTGCCTCTTCTTCATCGAACTGCTCCTGAGCCCGTTCAACCAAAGAAACAACATCACCCATTCCCAGAATCCTGTCTGCCATCCTTTCCGGATAAAAAACATCCAGGGCTTCCATTTTTTCGCCGGTAGAAATAAATTTGATGGGTTTTTCAACGACGGAACGGATCGTCAGAGCAGCTCCACCGCGCGTATCACCGTCGAGTTTTGTAAGCACAACGCCATCAAAATTCAAAGCATCGTTAAAAGCTTTCGCCGTATTCACCGCATCCTGCCCCGTCATGGAATCGACTACGAACAGGGTTTCATTTGGTTTAATGAAATAATGAACCGACTTAATTTCGTTCATCATTTGCTCATCGACCGCTAATCGGCCTGCGGTATCCACGATCACCACATCGTGATTATTTTGTTTCGCGAACTTTACGGCATTTTCTGCAATAACAGAAGGATTCATGGCGCCTTCTTCGGTGTAAACCGGGATTCCTGTTTGCTCACCCAGGATCTGCAACTGCTTGATCGCTGCGGGACGGTACACGTCACACGCCACCAAAAGCGGTTTTTTATTTCTTTTTACTTTTAAATAGTTTGCCAGCTTACCCGAGAAAGTAGTTTTACCCGAACCCTGAAGTCCTGCAATAAGGATTACGCTCGGCTTGCCGGAAAGGTCGATGCCTTCGTGCGTGCCACCCATCAAAGTTACAAGTTCATCATGCACGATCTTGGTCATCAGCTGGCCCGGACTTAAACTTGTAAGTACATTTTGTCCCAGCGCTTTATCCTGCACGCGTTTCGTCAGGTCCTTTGCGACCTTGTAGTTCACATCGGCGTCTACGAGCGCGCGGCGAATTTCTTTTACGGTTTCGGCAACGTTGATTTCCGTGATCTTACCGCGTCCGGAAATGTTATGAAGTGCCTTATCTAATTTATCCTGTAAACTGTTGAACATAATTTTATTGTATGGTTGGCAAAAATAAGGAAATATTTCGTTTTTTAAAATTGGATTTCTATAAGAGTGAAACGGGAGTCTTCAAACAAGTGATCGCTGTCGCTAAATATTGAGTTTGAAATTCTTGTCAATGTTAAGAGCGCTAACAACCGAAAGTATTTAATAATTTTTAACACGGCGCTTTCCAGTCTGCATCAAAAAACCTTTGTTTAACCTTCTCAAGGTTCTAAACCTTGACAAGGTTAGGTCTCCAAAAAATATGAAAAATGATCAGTTTTTGAGTTACGAACTTCTGAGTCTGGTTAATTCCCGACGTCAGCGGAATAAAAAAAATTAGTCATCAAAGCAACAAATTTACACGCTTATAATCTCCGTGCGTTTCGAATTTAACCTTGGTAAGGTTAAAGGGATTTTAAAAGGCATTAAAAATGATTAGAATAAATTTTGAATGGATTTTCAGATCTGTTTAAAATTCCGCGTCAGCGGCTCAAAGGACACAGACCATTAAGTGCAACAAACTTACACCTTTGAATTTTTCGGACTTTGTTTATCCTTGTCAAGGTTCGGAACCTTGATAAGGCTTATCTCCAAAAAATATAAAAGTTGATTATTTTTTAAGTTAGGAACATTGTCAAGGCTAAAGGTCTCTAAAAAACGAAGAGCCAATAATTACAATTTGCCTGCGCTCTCCCGATTTTCCGTACTTTTGCAAAAATTAAAACATGGCTGAAGAAAGTTCCCCGAAGCAGGATTTTTCGCCGGAAGATAAAAAGAAGTTTCAGAAAAATGGTCTTCGCCAGTACGGCGTTTATTCGGCCGTTGTATTTCAGATGCTGGCGACCATGGGACTCGCTTTTTGGGGCGGGAACTGGCTGAATGAATATTTCGCTTTCCATGGCAAAATCTTAATTGTGGCCGTGGGTTTCCTGGGAATGGGACTGGCTTTTTATAATCTTTTACATCAATTAAAAAACATTCAGAAGAATGAAGATAAAAACTAATACCCGTTACATTATCCTTTATTTCCTCATGTTTTTTGTCCATTTTGCAATTTGGCAGTTTCTGGGGCTTGGTTTCGAAGCAACTTTCATTAGATATTATCTTTTCCTAACGGTGCTTTTCACCATGGTTCTCACAATACTTTCCCTGATCAAGAAAATTTATCCGCAGTACATCGGTTTTGCCTTTATGGGTTTGGTGATGTTTAAACTGATGGTCATGTTTCTGATCATGAAAAAACTGAATCTGAACGAAGTCCCTTCCTACAAAATTCATTTTATTTTACCATACCTGATCTCACTGCTGTTGGAAACGCTTTATGCAGTAAAACTCATTAAAACTGAGGAGGCGGAGCGCCCGGTAAAAGATGAATAAAATCAGTAAAAATTGATTTTTATATTATGATTATTTGTCCTATTTTTGCAAAACTTTAAAATAAGATATGTCAATGCTGAAAAGATTAGTACTTGTAATGGGTTTTTTATCGACGTTTTCGCTGGTTTCGGCGCAGCACGAAAATGTGCCCACAGTTACGCACCAGGTTACAGCGGCGCAGGAAGTGAACACATCTGTTTCTGAAGCTGAGAAAACAAAAAACGAAAACAAAGAATACATCAGCCATCACCTTTTAGATGGTCACAGCTTTGATATTATGGCCGTGAAAAAGGCCGACGGAACCGTAGATCACATTGGTTTTCCGCTGCCGGTAATTTTTTATGACAGTGCCAACGGACTTCACACTTTCATGAGTTCGAAATTTGAACACGACGCGACAGTGGAGAGCAACGGCGCACATTACAGACTTTCCCACGAAAAAATTTATAAGACTGATGCCAACGGCACATTAAATGTAGATGAGCACGGTCATGCGACCAACGAAAAAGTACTCGACCTTTCTATCACGAAGAGTGTGTCAATGATTATCGTTACAGGCATTTTGATGTTACTGATCTTCGGATCCATGGCTAGAAACTATAAGAAAAGCCTGGTTCCTTCAGGTATCGGAAAAATTATGGAGCCTGTACTACTTTTTGTACGCGACGAAATCGCAAAACCGAACATCGGACCGAACTACAAGAAATACATGAGTTATTTATTAACGGTATTTTTCTTTATCCTTTTCTTAAACATCTTTGGCTTAATGCCTT
This sequence comes from Kaistella palustris DSM 21579, assembly GCF_000422265.1. GTDB lineage: Bacteria > Bacteroidota > Bacteroidia > Flavobacteriales > Weeksellaceae > Kaistella > Kaistella palustris. The sequence goes on along the minus strand of NZ_KE383812.1, from coordinate 33,320 downwards.
TCGGTATCAATGTAACCGGAAATATTGCGATCACTTTTGCACTGGCGCTGATTACATTTTTAATTACGCAGTTCACTGCAAACAAAAACTACTGGCAACATATTTTCTGGATGCCTGGCTTGCCTTGGCCGATGAAGATCATTATGATGCCGATCGAATTGCTGGGAATCTTTATTAAGCCCTTCGCGCTTTTAATACGTCTTTTTGCAAACATGTCCGCAGGACACATTATTGTAATGAGTTTGATCGCCTTGATTTTTTACTTTAAAAATATCATCGCTGGTGTTGCTTTCCCTTTCCTCACATTTGTTATTTATTTGCTGGAAGTGTTAGTGGCATTTTTACAGGCATATATCTTTACCATGCTTTCCGCGGTTTACTTTGGAATGGCAAATGAAGAACACGGCCACGAGGGCGAAGAAGGAATGGCGCATTAGAAAAAGATGATGAGTGATAAATGATTATGGATATTGAATTCTAAGCATCAGTTTTAAATCACCAACAGTCAATTATATTAAAAAGGAAACTAATTTTTTAAAATTATATATTATGCAAGAAATGCCAAAAATCATCGGGGCAGGTTTAGTAGTAATCGGAACAGGTATCGGCATCGGTAAAATCGGTGCAGCTGCTTTGGAAGGTATGGCTAGACAACCTGAACAGGCTGGTAAACTTCAAACAGCGATGCTTATCGCTGCAGCTCTTGTAGAAGGGGTTGCTTTTGCTGCGCTTTTCGCAGTAAACTAAGAAGTTTCAACACTACAATCACCTGCCGGGAACGGTTGGTTACGGCAGGTGATTATTTTTAAAAAATTCGAAATTATTTACAATTATTTATTATAACTCGTATGGGATTATTAGAAAATTTTTCATCAGGTTTATTCATCATTCAGAGTATCATTTTTCTGATCCTGGTATTTGTGCTGAAGAAATTTGCCTGGAAACCAATTATGGATGCTGTTAATGAAAGAGAAGTGACCATCGTAGATTCCCTGAACCAGGCAAAATTGGCAAAGCAGGAAGTAATGAACCTTAAAGCTGAAAACGAAGTGATCATCCGCGAAGCGAAAGTAGAGCGCGACAATATTTTGAAAGAAGCCAGAGAAATCAAGGAGCGCATTGTAGGTGAAGCGAAAGATCTTGCGAAAACCGAAGGCGACAAAATCATCGAGCAGGCAAGACAGTCCATTCAGGCAGAAAAATCGGCAGCAATGTCGGATATCAAAAACCAGATCGGAACTTTATCTGTAACCATTGCAGAATCCATTTTAAAACAAAAACTGGATAATGATAATGCACAGAATGCCCTTGTTGAAAATATTCTAAATTCTTCAAATCTGAACTAAAATGCTTACAAGTAAAGTAGCAAAAAGATACGCACAGGGTCTGTTGAATTTCACGCAGGAAACCGGTAATACGGCTTCTGTAGCAGCGGAGATGGCAGATGTGGTGAAGACGATCCAAAATTCAAGAGATCTGCAGAATTTTTTCGCCTCACCGGTGATCGATGAAAAGAAAAAGATCAGCATTTCCAGAGAGATTTTCAAAAGTTTTTCTCCTGTGGCGCAAAACATCATTCAGCTTGTCATCAAACATGGCAGAGAAAATCAACTCCAGGATATTGCGCAGGAATATGTGAATAAAGTGGAAGATCAGAATGGGGTACAGCGGATTACGCTTACTTCAGCATCGGCACTTTCAGCTGACAATATTCAGAAGATCCTTAAATCCTCGGCACTGGTAAACCACGACAAAACCTTTGATGTAAAAACCATTATCGATTCTAAAATTTTGGGTGGCTATATTTTACGGGTAGGTGATCAGCAGATCAATGCTTCTGTAAAAAACAAACTGACCAAACTTCAAAAAGAATTCCAACTTAATTAAGACAAAAACAACCATAAAATGGCAGAAATAAATCCGGCAGAAGTATCTGCAATTCTTAAACAACAGTTAGCAAACTTCGATACGCAGAGCAATGTAGAAGAAGTTGGTACGGTGTTGACCATAGGTGATGGTATCGCTTTGGTATATGGCTTAGAAAATGTACAGTACGGTGAATTGGTAAAATTCGACAGCGGTATCGAGGGTATCGTTCTTAACCTTGCAGAAGATAATGTGGGTGTTGCTTTACTTGGAGAATCCAAACTGGTAAAAGAAGGTGATACGGTTAACAGAACCAAAAGAATTTCCTCCATCAAAGTGGGCGAAGGTCTTTTAGGCAGAGTTGTAGACACTTTAGGTAATCCAATCGACGGTAAAGGTCCGATCACCGGTGATCTTTACGAAATGCCTTTGGAAAGAAAAGCGCCGGGTGTAATTTTCCGTCAGCCGGTAACTGAGCCTTTGCAAACCGGTATCGTTGCGATCGATTCTATGATCCCAATCGGAAGAGGTCAGCGTGAGTTGATCATTGGTGACCGCCAGACCGGTAAAACGGTGGTTGCGATTGACACCATCCTGAACCAAAAAGAATTTTATGATGCAGGCGAGCCTGTATTCTGTATATATGTGGCGATCGGACAGAAAGGTTCGACTGTTGCGCAAATTGTAAAAACTTTAACGGACAAAGGAGCGATGGCTTACACAGTTGTTGTAGCTGCTAACGCTTCCGATCCAACACCGATGCAGGTTTACGCACCTATGGCGGGAGCTTCTATTGGAGAATTTTTCCGTGACACTGGTCGTCCGGCACTGATCATTTATGATGATTTGTCTAAACAGGCGGTTGCTTACCGTGAGCTTTCTTTGCTACTAAGAAGACCACCGGGCCGTGAAGCCTATCCTGGAGACGTTTTCTACCTTCACTCCAGATTATTGGAGAGAGCTGCGAAAGTCATTAAAGATGATACGATTGCTGCCCAGATGAATGACTTACCTGAGGTTTTAAAACCTATTGTAAAAGGTGGCGGTTCTTTAACGGCACTTCCAATCATCGAAACGCAGGCTGGTGACGTTTCCGCATATATCCCGACCAACGTAATTTCGATTACCGACGGACAGATCTTCCTGGAAACCGATTTATTTAACTCAGGTGTTCGTCCGGCGATCAACGTAGGTATTTCTGTATCTCGTGTAGGAGGTAACGCTCAGATCAAATCGATGAAAAAAGTTTCAGGTACGCTGAAACTTGATCAGGCACAGTACAAAGAACTTGAAGCGTTCTCAAAATTCGGCTCTGACCTTGATGCTTCTACGCAGGCGGTTATTTCTAAAGGAGAGAGAAACGTAGAGATTCTGAAACAACCTGTAAATTCACCACTTCCGGTAGATTCTCAGGTAGCGATGATCTATGCAGGAACTGAAAACTTACTGAGAAATGTTCCTATTGCTAAAGTAAAGGAATTCCAGAAGGAATATGTAGCATTCCTGAGATCCAAGCATCCTGAAACAATGGCTGCGATTAAATCCGGAAAGATCGACAACGATATTACAGGCGTATTGAAACAGGCAGCTGCAGAACTGGCTTCCAAGTATAATTAATGAGGTTATTTGAGAATGAGATGATTTCAAAATAAGTCATTATCTAATTTCTCAAATTTTCAAATTTTCAAATTAATAAATGGCAAACTTAAAAGAAATACGGGCACGGATCACTTCGATCTCCTCTACAATGCAGATTACGAGCGCTATGAAAATGGTCTCCGCCGCGAAACTGAAGAAAGCGACCGATGCGATTGTAATGTTGAGACCGTACTCGGAAAAACTCCAGGAGATTATAGGTAACGTAAGTTCCACAACTGATCTCGAAGGTATTTCTACTTTTACTGCGGAGCGCGAAGTTAAAAAAGTACTTTATATTGTAGTGACTTCCAACAAAGGTCTTGCGGGTGCTTTTAACTCGTCGGTGATCAAGGAACTGAACAACGTGGTCAGTAATGCCGGTCATGAAGTGGAAATCCTTACAGTTGGGAAGAAAGTATACGATGCTGTGCGCCGGTCGAGAACTGTTTATGACAACCAAAGTGCGCTTTTTGATGGCATGAACTTCCAGGTCGTCTCCAATTTTATGGAGCGTGTAATGGAATCGTACAAAGAAGGCCAATTCGACAAAGTGTATGTGATTTATAACAAATTCATCAATGCTGCAACGCAGGAAGTACAGACCGAGCAGGTTTTGCCTCTGGTGATGGCAGAAAAAGAGGGAACCTTAAATACAGATTACCTTTTCGAGCCCAACGCAGCAGAAATCTTAAACGTGCTGATTCCGAAATCCATTAAAACGCAGGTCTATAAAGCCATTCTTGATTCTGTAGCTTCTGAGCACGGTGCAAGGATGACTGCAATGCACAAAGCCACAGACAATGCGCAGGCACTGAAAAACGACCTTGTTATCTTCTATAACAAAGCGCGTCAGGCCGCGATTACAAACGAGATCTTAGAAATCGTTTCGGGTGCGGAGGCATTGAAGAATTCTTAAGACTTCTATTTTTGAAATATTATAAAGACTATGCTTGCATGGTCTTTTTTTAGTTAAAGGGTTATCTCACGTTGGCTAATGGGGTGTTTCTACTTGATTACTTTGCGTGATATGTCTGTAGATTTATTCATAATTTAATTTTAAAACAATCATTATGAAAAATCTTTACCTATTCGCAATGAGTTTCCTGGCGGTCAGCATCTCGCTGAATGCGCAGACTTATCAGAATACCACGGCGACTGTAGCTTCAGATGCCACCGCGAGAATAAGCGCCTGTGGATTTGGCACGCAGCCCGGCGTCACTATGTCTGCAATTACTATTCCTTTGGTGGGAACGATTGCAGATCCCAATAAAATTACGGTCAACTTATCTGTGAATGCTGAGTGGTTGGGCGACGTTGTAATAGAGTTGGTAAGTCCTGCAGGACAGGCACTGACTTTGATCCGCAGAATCGGTGGCGGTAATAATAGCTCTTGTGGTGATTCATCATCTTTTATCGCCGCCAATATTCTGGGATTTAACTCGAGCAATACCGCCCTGATCGATGCAGCCGCGTATGCATCTGGTGTAGCGATCCCCGCAGGTAATTATGCGCCTACTTACGGAACTGCTCCTTTCCCACAGCATCACCCCGGAAATATGACTACATTTTTAAACGGAAGAACGCTTAATGGTGAGTGGCGACTCATCATATATGATTATGGAGTGTCAGGATTAAGCAATATCAATTCCTGGCAAATTATTGTAGGGGCAGGAGCTTTATTAAAAACAAATGAAGGCGGTATTTATGGCAGTGAAATCTCATTACAGCAAAATCCGGTGCAGGATTATCTCAGATTAAATGTCCAAACTGGGTTCAAAAACCTGGTTTTCGAAATTTATGATGCCGCCGGTCAGGTCATTAAAAAAGAAAATATGCTGAACTCCAAAACAGATTTCTCCATAGACGTTAAAACGTTGTCACCCGGAATGTATCTTTTGGTTCCTATCCAGGATGGTGTACGTAAACAAACGATTAAGTTCATTAAAAAGTAGATTTAGAAATTTTTTTACAAGGGAAGCACCCGTCGGTTGGGTGCTTCCCTGTTTATAAGTGCTTAATATTGTGCGCGTCGATGCAGAAACGGTAATTTTAATTTCTTTATCTTTGCATCAAATATTTTTTAATTTAAATGGACTCAGACGTCGTCAAGCTTTTGCTGGCATTATTGCTGGTTTTACTCAATGGGTTTTTCGTAGCCGCAGAATTTTCTATCGTTAAAGTTCGTTACTCACAAATTCAGCTCAAAGCCGCCGAAGGCAACTCAATGGCCAAGCAGGCTGAGCACATTATCAAACATTTAGACGAGTATTTGTCGGCTACGCAGCTGGGAATTACGCTTGCTTCCCTGGCTTTAGGTTGGGTGGGTGAAAGTGCCATGCACCATGTCATCGAAAATATATTCCACTATTTCGATTTTGCAGTGGCCGATGCTACCATTACTACAGTTTCGCTGGTAATTAGTTTTCTGCTGATTACCGTGATGCATATTGTTTTCGGAGAATTAATCCCCAAGTCCATTGCGATCCGCAAGTCGGAATCTACGACAATGGCGATTGCCATGCCGCTCCGGATTTTCTATACGATCTTCAAACCCTTTATCTGGACAATGAATAAAATGTCTAACGCGGTTTTAAGGTTAATGAAGATTCATCCCGCGTCCGAACAGGAAATTCACTCCACAGAAGAACTGCAGTTACTGGTGAAACAGTCCGCAGATTCCGGCGAGATTGAAGAGGAGAATTACGAGATCATTAAAAATGCCTTCGATTTTACAGACCATTCTGCCAAACAGATCATGGTGCCGAGACAGAATATCGCTTCTATCGATATCGAAGAGCCCGTTGCCGATATTATCAGTATCATTATGGAAGGCGGATATTCCCGGCTTCCGGTTTATAAGGATTCGATTGATAATGTGATAGGAATTTTTTATGCCAAAGAAATCATCCGCGAATATATCAAGAGAAACGGCCAGATCGACCACGATGTGCTGAAGGAATTAATGCGTGAAGCATTTTTCGTGGTTGGCAGTAAAAAAATCTCTGACTTATTGAAGGTTTTTCAACAGAAAAAGCAACATTTGGCAGTGGTTATCGATGAATTTGGTGGCACAGAAGGTATTATCACGCTGGAGGATATTCTTGAGGAGCTTGTAGGAGAGATCCAGGATGAAGAAGATGAAGAAGCCAAGATCGTAGATAAAGTTGGTGAGAACGTTTATTGGGTTCAGGCCACGCAGCCCTTGGATGAGATCAATGAGCATTTACCCAAAAAATTTCCGCTGTCGGATGATGGTGAATATAATACACTTGCAGGCTATATTCTACACGGACTTGAAGATATTCCGGCAGAAAACCAGGAGTTTGTCATTAATGATTACCATGTCAAAATCCTGAAAATGCAGAACAAAAGTGTAGATCTGGTTGAACTTTCATATATCGAACCCAATATTGTAAATGATCTGGCGGAAGAGATGAATGACATTTAAAGAATATTTTTTTTAAGGAGTCAGCTGTTAAACCCAAATTTCAATATATGTTTATTGTGAAATCCATTTATAAAAATTATGAAAATCCGCAACGTGAATACGACGAAGAAGTAGCGTTGCTCGAGAAGGAAGACGAAGTATATAAAATCGTGCTTTGGAATGATGATGTGAATACGTTCGATTACGTGATAGAGGCGCTTATCGAGATTTGTGGCCATACGCTTGAGCAGGCAGAGCAGTGTACAATGCTTGTACATTACAAAGGAAAATGCACTGTGAAAACCGGTAGTTTAGATGTCCTGAAGCCCATGCACGAGAAATTACTTTCCAGAAGTTTAACTTCAGAAATTGTCTAACTAAAGTTTCGGATCCGAAACTTTTATTTTTTATTAGCTTATGAGTTCAGTTCTTTTAATTGTTATCGCCGCTACGGCACTTATCAGTTTTGTGGCGTTCAACAATCCTCAGATATTCGAAAAATATAAATTTAATGTAGGTGCCATCCTACAGCGGAAGGAATACATCCGTTTACTCTCTGCGGGCTTCCTGCATGCCGACCTCATGCACCTGCTGTTCAATATGATGACGCTTTATTTCTTTGGTCCTATTGTGGTGAGTGCCTTTGGCGACCTTGGATTTTTGGTTGTGTACTTTGGATCGGTGCTTTTGGGAAATATATTTTCACTTTACCTTTACAAAGATCAGTCATGGTACTCAGCGATTGGTGCGAGCGGCGGAGTTTCCGGGATATTATTTGCATCCATTGCTATGATACCGGATCTGGGAATTTACTTTTTCTTTATCCCGATTGCTATTCCCGGCTATCTTTTTGGACTTGCTTATTTTTCATATTCCGTTTATATGATGCTTAATCCGAAGCAGCATGATAATATCGGTCATGCCGCACATTTGGGTGGTGCCTTTTTCGGCCTCGTTTACGCAGTGGGTCTGCAGCCGCAACGGGCGATTGAAAACGGACTGTATCTGGCCGTAATGGCTCTGCCGTTAATGTATATGGCGTATATGGTTTTCGTAAAAAAGAGGGTGGGGTAGTATTTTTAGGAGCATAAAGGTTATCACTTCTTTGCGAAATCAGTCCAGCTTTCCACTATATCTTTTTTTCGTCGTTCCTCCTCAAAAAAGGATGCCGTTTCAATCTGGGCTACAAGTTCAGGCGGTTTTTCTTTACTGCTGACAAAATTTACTTTATATTTTGGAGGTTGAAAAAGGTTCTATCCATAATTGTAAATAATTATTAATTTAGAGGCATGATTTATCACTTACCTTTTTCGTTCAAAATAGGACTTGTAGTATTGTGCTGTTTTGTCAATAAAGTAAGCGCCCAAAATTCAAGTATTTCCTACGAACTTATTTATAAAAGCAATCCGACTCAAAAAGACAAAATAAAAAAGCAGAATTATAAGCTTGATATTTTAGGCGGAACATCAATTTTTCGTATTGAAAGCCGTAGAACATCTGATTCACTAATTGCGAAAACAGGATTTGGTTTGGGTTATAATACAGATCCTAACCATGAATTCTATTTAACGAAAGACCGCGATCATTCAGTTATTAAAAAACATTTCGTTTCACCAATGAGTCGTGATAAATTTTTTATTAAAATTGATGACGTTTTAAGTTGGAAAATATTACCTGAAACCGCAGTAATCGCAAATATCAATTGCCAAAAAGCAGAAGTGGAATATGGCGGTAGAAATTGGTCGGCGTGGTTTACAAAAGAAATTCCAGTTTCAGAAGGTCCGTATTATTTTCATGGACTTCCAGGTCTTATTTTGCAGATTCAAGATGACCAGGAAGATTATGTTTTTAAAGCCACTGAAATCAAAAACTTAGCGAATAATTCTTTGTTTGAAATAGATGGTGGTAAACAAATAACTTGGAACCAATTCAATAAGATATTACAAGAATATTTTGGTAGTCCTTACAACTTTGCAATAGCGAAAGGGATGAAAGTTGTTAAAGATAATGGTAGTGGAGGAACTGTGGAAATTGATTATCGTAAAAGAATCATGGAAACACAGAAAATGTTATTAGAAAATAATAATCCTATTGAGCTAAATCATAAGATAGAATATAAATGAAACTAAGATTATAAAACAGCTGGTCTGGGTTTATTTTATTCAGTTCTTGTCAACTATCCACTCTCAACCATCAACAAATTTCACTTTCTTCCCCAAACAATTCTTTCATTCCCCGACAAATCTTCCATCAACTCCGCTTCCGATAAAACCTTAGTAAATAAATCCAACGTTTCCCTTCCCAACTTCTGATTAATTTCCATGAAAACCAAACCTTCAGGTGTTAAATACTTTTTACAATCTTCTGCAATTTTTTCATAAAAAACCAGTGGATTGGAATTCGGAGAAAACAAGGCCATTTTGGGTTCAAACGCTTTTACCGACTCGGCAATCTCGTATTCTTCATCAATCCCGATGTACGGCGGATTTGAAATGATCACATCGTAAACGTCATTTAAATTTTCGCTTAAATAATCCTGATGAATAAAATTAATTTCGACCTGGTGTAAGTCCGCGTTTTTCTTTGCTGTTTTCAGGGCATTTTCCGAAAGATCGATTGCCGAAACTTCTGCTTCGGGGAAATGTTTTTTTAGAACAATGGGAATAATTCCTGAACCCGTTCCGATATCAAGGATTTTAATTCGTTTTGATCCGGCAGTTTCGCGGATTTTCCCGATGGCGAGTTCCAGAAGTTCTTCAGTTTCCGGTCTCGGGACCAGCACGTGCTCATTAACAAAGAACTTCAGTCCATAGAACTCAGTTTCGCCTAAAATCTGCTGATAAGGCTGTCCTGTGTTCAGTTGGGCCAAATATTGTTTCAAAGTTGTCGTCTGCGTCGGTGTCAATTTCGCCTGCATTCTGGACCGTTGTGTTATTTTATCAAATCCACAGACTTTTTCCAGGAATAACGAAAAAATAATGTTGATCTCGTTTTCGGAATATGCTGAGGCAAGCGCATCCAGATAATTTTTTTTTAGTTCAGAAACAGTCATGAGGTTTGCAAATTATTAAGCCTTAAATATAATTCCTTTTTACGTCATTTTCTTTTTGCACTGCCTTTTTGCGCTTTAATTTTTAAAAACGGCCACAAATTCTTATTAATTTTACTATTTTTGAAAAACGCCGAAAACGATATGAAAAACTCCGTTCTTGTCCTAATTTTATCGCTCATTGTTTTATCCTGCGGGACTTCGCAAAAAGTGGTCAAAAGGAGCATTCCCACCAAGACAGTCGCTAAAACCAAAGATATCAAGACACTCGAATCGCGTTTTTCGGGAAAGGTCGATGGGCAGATTCAGGAAATACTGCGCGATGCTGAGAAATATCTTGGCGCACCCTACAAATATGCCGGGAGCACGTCTGCGGGATTTGACTGTTCGGGATTTACAGTGAAAGTTTTTGATGAAAATAATACGAAATTACCACGGCGTTCCGAAGACCAGTCAAATGCCGGAAAAGAAATAATTATAAAAGAAGCAAAGCCCGGTGATCTGCTTTTCTTTGCCACTTCCGGCGGCAGCCGTGTGACACATGTCGGAATTGTGCACGATATAGGAAACGACGGTGAAGTAAAATTCATTCATGCCTCCACCTCAAAAGGTGTGATCATATCTTCACTCAACGAGAAATACTGGAACAGCGCATATCTCTTCGCACGCAGAGTTTTATAAATTTGCACGGCTTTTATTTTCATGGATCCTCATCCTGCAACTGCCAAATAATTAACTGTCAACTGTCAACTATCAACCACAATAAAAAACATGTTACAACAAACCATAGAAAATATCTGGGACAATCGTGAACTTTTAAATACAGAAGAAAGCGGCAAGGCCATCCGTGAAGTCATCCGCCAACTCGATTTGGGCGAACTCCGCGTAGCCGAACCAACCGACAATGGCTGGAAAGTGAATGAATGGGTAAAAAAAGCCGTGGTAATGTATTTTCCTATCCAAAAAATGCAAACTATCGAAGTCGGCCCTTTTGAATTTCACGATAAGATGCCGCTGAAAAGAGGCTACGCCGAAAAGGGCGTTCGTGTGGTTCCGCATGCGGTGGCCAGAGAAGGCGCGTATATCGCTTCGGGTGTTATTTTAATGCCGTCGTATGTTAATATCGGCGCTTACGTGGACTCCGGAACCATGGTCGACACCTGGGCAACTGTCGGAAGCTGTGCCCAGATCGGCAAGAATGTCCACTTAAGCGGTGGAGTGGGAATTGGCGGTGTTCTGGAACCGCTTCAGGCTGCCCCTGTAATTATCGAAGACGACGTTTTCGTAGGTTCCAGATGTATCGTTGTAGAAGGCGTTCACGTAGAAAGAGAAGCCGTTTTAGGAGCGAATGTTGTTCTTACTGCATCCACAAAAATAATCGACGTTACCGGTGAAAGTCCGGTAGAAATCAAAGGACGTGTTCCTTCGAGATCCGTGGTGATTCCCGGCAGTTATACCAAGAAATTTCCGGCGGGAGAATATCAGGTTCCGTGTGCTCTGATCATTGGACAGAGAAAGGAATCTACGGATAAAAAAACTTCTCTGAACGACGCACTTCGGGAAAATAATGTTTCTGTTTAAATATTATTTTTAAACATTTTGAAAGATAAATTCTCAAAATTCATCTCAAATCCCAAATATATTTTTGGGATTTATCTTCTTGTTTCTGTTGCTTCCGCGCTTGCAAAATATGCAGGTGGACCTGCGAAATACAATAATTATCTGATTTTCAAAAACGTGTTTTTTAACACGCTTCGCGGAAAAAATATTTATCTTCTCTATCCGGAAGCACATTTGGATTCAAACCACTATGGTATATTTTTCAGCGTGTTAATCGCGCCTTTTGCACTGCTTCCGGACTGGTTCGGAATGGTTTTGTGGAACGTGGCGAATACACTGGTATTTCTTTTTGCGGTTTATAAGCTGCCGTTTTCCAGGCAGAAACAGGCTTTTTTTGCCTGGCTTTGTCTGCAGGAATTTATAACAGCGGCGGTAAGTCTGCAGTTCAATATTGCTTTGACAGGACTACTGATGCTTTCTGCAATTTATATTTATGAAAAAAAAGAAAAGCAGTCTGCCATTTCCATTCTCATCGGGTTTTTTGTTAAAATTTACGGAATTGCCGGACTTTCTGCTTTCTTTTTCATTAAAAACAAATGGAAATTTATTTGGTCTTTTCTAAGTTTTGGGCTTTTATTCCTGATTTTACCGATGTTGATCTCGAGCGTACATTTTGGTTTGCAGTCTTATGTGGATTGGTTTCAGTCACTTTCGGAGAAAAATGCTTCAAACCAGATTTTAGGAACGCGTCAGGATTTTTCTTTAATGGGAATTGTACGCCGTGTTTTAGGCAATCCGAACATTTCAAATCTTATTTTCTTAATTCCCGGAATTGTGATTTTAGGTTTACCATATTTACGGATTAAGCAATACAAGAACCTTCCCTTCCAATTAATGATTTTGGCTTCGACGCTTTTATTCATCGTGCTTTTCAGTTCCGGTTCGGAATCACCGACTTATATTATTGCCGTTGCAGGTGTGATGATCTGGTTTTTAATGCAAAAGAAAAAATCTCCGTTGATCATCGGACTTTTGCTTTTTGTGATAATTTTAACCTGCTTTTCCTTTTCCGACCTCTTCCCGAAATTCATTAAAGAAGAGTATGTCATTAAGTATTCCTTAAAAGCGTTACCTTGTTGTTTCGTTTGGTTTCACGTTATCTATGAATTACTGACGAAAAATTTCGAAAAAGATTATGAATTAGTTTAATTGAACGCAGTGAAAAAAATTTCGGTTGTTATTCCCGCTCATAATGAAGAAGGCAATATTTCTTTGATCCACCAAAGGATCAAAGAGGTTTTCGCGAAGCTGGAGGATTATCATTTCGAAATTATTTTCGTTAATGATGGCAGTCGCGACAGCACGCAGCAGATCCTGGAAAAACTGGCCCGCGAAAATGAAGAAATAAAATTTATAGAATTTTCCCGCAATTTCGGCCATCAGCCCGCGGTAAAAGCCGGCATCGACAGTTCCAGCGCCAATGCCGTAATTTCTATGGATGCTGATCTGCAGCATCCGCCTGAACTTATTCCCAAAATGATCGAACAGTGGGAAAAGGGCTTTGATATTGTTTTTACGATCCGCACTTATCCGAAACACATTTCAACTTTTAAAAGAAAAACGTCGGAGTTATTTTACCATTTATTGTCCGGTATTTCCGATGTAAATCTCGTTAAAGGTGGCGGTTCTGACTTTCGCTTGATGGATGCTTCCGTGGTTGATGTAATTCGCAACATGAATGAGGCCGATATTTTTCTTCGAGGCCTTTCCACCTGGATCGGCTTTAAGCAAACGGGCGTAGAATTTACGGCGGGAGACCGCGCGTCCGGCGAAAGCAGTTACAATTTGAAGAAGATGATGCGTTTTGCGTTTACGGGAATAACAGCTTTCAGCGTGAAACCACTTTATCTTGCGGCATATCTCGGCTTTATTTTTTCCGCTTTTGCTGTATTGGTGTACGGTATTTATGTGGTTCATTCCTTTATCGCGCATACCGAAATTTCCGGTTGGGCGTCTCTGATCATGACAGTCGTTTTTTTCGGTGGCGTGCAGCTGATTATCCTGGGCATCATCGGCATTTACCTGGGTAAAATGTTCAAACAGGTGAAAGACCGGCCGAATTATATTATCCGTTCCAACAATTTCTAATAATGAAGATCGCCTTTGACGGTAAACGTTTCTTTAATAATACGTCGGGTTTAGGAAACTATTCCAGGGATTTAATACGGATTTTAGGAAGTTACGTTCCTGAAAACGAGTATGTCCTTTTTAATGAAAAGAGGTCCCAAAAAGGCAAAGATATTTTGAAAATGGCAAACGTTTCTTTCGTTGAAACTTCCAAAGGAACGATGGCACGTCAGTTGAAAATGGGTAAAGATGCGCAGCGAATCAATGCCGATATTTTCCATGGGCTTTCCGGCGAACTGCCTTTAAAATGGACAGATAAACCCATTAAAAAGATCGTTACCATTCATGATTTGATCTTCCTGAGATTTCCGCAGTATTATTCTTTTTTTGACCGCAAAATTCATTTCTGGAAATTTAAGAAGGCCGCAGAACAGGCCGATCTGATCATCGCCATTTCTGAACAGACCAGGCGTGATATTATTCAGTTTTTAAAAGTGCCAGAAGAGAAAATTCGGGTGGTTTATCAAGGTTGTCATCATGCCTTTAAAGAAAATCAAACTGAAGAATTTCTAAATTCAATTAAAGAAAAATACAATCTTCCAGAGCGTTTTATCCTGAATGTCGGAACAATTGAAGCGCGAAAAAATCTTTTGAATATCGTGCATGCGATTAACGGAACAGAAATCCCTTTAGTGGTCATCGGTAAGAAAACAAAATACTTTAAAAAAATTCAAAAATTTCTCAGCAAAAACAAATTAGAAAACCAGGTTCAGTTTCTGGAAAATGTTTCCATGGACGAATTGGCCGCCATCTATAAACTCGCCAATATTTTCGTTTATCCAAGTTTTTTCGAAGGATTTGGTATTCCTGTGATTGAAGCGCTTTTTTCGGAAACTCCGGTCATAACAAGTAATGTAAGTTGTCTGCCGGAAGCTGGAGGAAATGATTCTGTTTATATCGATCCATACAATTTCGAAGACATTAAAGCCAAGATTTTATTTCTATGGAATAATGAATCTGAAAGAAATCGGAGAGCAGAAAAAAGTTTAAAATTCGTTCAAAAGTTCAGTGATAAAAATATTGCTGAAAATTTGCAGGCTGTTTATCAGGAACTTATGTCCAAATAAGAAATTATTTCTTGCACGTTAAATTTTTTATCAGTTATATTTGCAGAGTTAAAACAACATGAAAAATACAACCGCTTTATTCCATCATCATCATCTCATCTAAAGACGAGTTGATATATTTATGGCATTAAGTGAATAAAATAAAATTAAACCGTCTGAACAAAGACGGTTTTTTTTGTGTGAAAATAACAGCATTTGTTCAGACCCAATCTCAAAATTGAACGTGAACAAATTAAAAATTGCCCTCCAAAAAAGCGGACGCTTAAGCGAGAAATCTTTAGAGCTTTTGCAGGAATGTGGAATTAAAATTCCTGATTTTAAAAGCAAACTGAAAAATTCTGCTACCAATTTTCCTTTAGAAATTCTCTTTCTTCGCGATGATGATATTCCAAAATATGTGGAACAGGGAATTGTAGATATTGGGATTATCGGAGAAAACGAAGTTCTGGAACAGAAAAAAAATGTTGACTTGATTAAAAAATTAGGTTTTGCAAATTGCAGATTATCATTAGCAATTCCAAAAGATCAAGAGTATACCGACTTGACTTTTTTTGATCAGAAAAAAATAGCAACTTCTTATCCTTCCATTGTTAAAAATTATTTCGATAAAAATAATATCAATGCCGAAATCGTTGAAATTTCCGGAAGTGTGGAAATTGCGCCAAGTATCGGTTTAGCAGATACGATCGCCGATTTGGTGAGTTCCGGAAGTACTTTATTGCATAATGGATTGAAAGAAGTGGAGCAAGTTTTAAAAAGTGAGGCTGTTTTAATTTGCAGCAAAAATCTTCCTGATGATATTTCAATAATTCTTGAATCTTTCCTTTTCCGAATTCAGGCAGTTATTAATTCCCGTGAAAATAAATACATTTTGCTTAATGCTCCGAATGATTCCATTGAAAAAATAATTGAAATTTTACCCGGCATGAAATCTCCAACCGTTTTACCTTTAGCAGAATCTGGATGGAGTAGTATTCACTCTGTTGTTCGGGAGAATGAATTCTGGAAAATTATCGATGAGTTAAAAAAGTTTGGTGCAGAAGGTATCTTGGTGATTCCAATTGAAAAAATGGTTTTGTAAAATGTTAGAAATGAGACAATTAGATATTAAACATGAGCCGTTAGAATTTAATAATTTGTAAAAAGTACAATGTACAACCTACTACAAAAGGCCACACGCCTCTGCTGAGTGAAACGCCTTTGCAATCGTAATTGATCAACAGAATAATAAAATTACTTAGCGTATTTGCTTTAAAAATAAGTCCAAAAACAGTAAAAATGAAAAATATATTTAAATATCCGGAGCAACATACTTGGAAAATACTTTTAAAAAGACCCGTTCTTGCGAAAATGGATTTGAGAAATACCGTTCAGGACATTTTCTTAAAAGTAAAAAATGAAGGAGATTCCGCCTTAAAAGAATTCTCTGCGAAATTTGATCAAGTCGATATTGAAAATTTACTGGTTTCTGAAAAAGAAATAGAATTTGCGATTAATGAAGTTTCAGAAGAATTAAATGCTGCAATTAATCAAGCGAAAAATAATATTTACAAATTCCACTTTGCTCAAAAAGGAAATACCAAAGAAATTGAAACCACCGAAGGAGTTATTTGTTGGCGAGAATACAGAGCGATTGAAAAAGTTGGATTGTATATTCCAGGCGGAACAGCGCCACTTTTTTCGACGGTTTTAATGTTGGCTGTTCCCGCTCAGATTGCAGGTTGCAAAGAAATTTTTCTTTGTACGCCACCACATAAAGACGGTTCGGTTAATCCCGCGATTTTATATACTGCGCAATTGTGTGGAATTACAAAAATTTTCAAAGTTGGTGGCGCACAAGCGATTGCTGCTTTAACTTTTGGCACTGAAACTATTTCGAAAGTTGATAAAATCTTCGGTCCCGGAAATCAATATGTGACGCAGGCGAAACAATTGGCGACGGAATATAAGGTGGCAATCGATTTACCTGCAGGACCAAGCGAAGTTTTGGTAATCGCTGATCAATCCGCCAATCCTGAATTTTGCGCGGCAGATTTATTGTCTCAAGCGGAACACGGATCTGATTCGCAAGTGATTTTTATTTCGACCGATGAAATCATTTTTAATGAAACTTTAAATGAAATTGAAAAGCAATTAGCTGAACTTCCAAGGAACGAAATTGCAAAAACTGCTTTAGTGAACAGCCGTTTTATTTTATTGAAATCAATTGATGAAGCAATTGAAATGAGTAATTTCTATGCGCCTGAACATTTAATTTTAGCCGTGGATAATTCGGGAAGTTATATTTCTAAAATTCAAAATGCTGGTTCAATTTTCCTTGGGAATTATACACCCGAGTCAGCCGGAGATTATGCGAGTGGAACAAATCACACTTTGCCAACCAATGGTTTTGCTAAAAATTATAGTGGCGTTTCTCTGGACAGTTTTGTTAAGAAAATCACCATTCAGGAAATTTCAAAAACAGGATTGAAGAATATTGGAAAAACTATCGAAATTATGGCAGCTGCAGAAGGTTTGATCGCTCACAAAAATGCAGTTTCACTTCGCTTAAAATCTTTACAGAATGGAATTTAATTTAAATAATAAGGTTCGCCCACATTTGGCTGGAGTGAAATCTTACCAAACTTTACGTGATTCTTATATCAATAAACAAGCGGTTTATTTGGATGCGAATGAAAATCCTTTTGGTGAATTTAACCGCTATCCGGATGGTGATCCGATTCAGTTAAAAAAGAAACTGGCCGAAATTAACCAGGCAAAAACCGAGAATTTATTTTTAGGAAATGGAAGCGATGAGTTGATCGATTTGACCATGAGAATTTTCTGCGAACCAACGAAAGATTCGATTTTGATCATGAATCCAAGTTTTGTGATGTATGAAATTTATGCAAGAATGAATAATGTTCAGGTTGAAAAACTGGAACTGAATTCAGGTTTTCAATTGGAGAAAGACTTGTTTTTAGATACAGTTTCTAAAAGTCAGGCTAAAGTTTTATTTCTGTGTTCCCCGAATAATCCAACCGGGAATTCGATTGACGATTTAGAATTTTACATTCAAAATTTTAATGGGATTGTAGTAGTCGATGAAGCGTATATTGAGTTTTCTCCAGAAGATTCTGCGGTCAAATTATTGAATAAATATCCAAACTTAATTGTTTTAAAAACGTTGTCAAAAGCTTTTGGAATGGCAGGTTTACGAATTGGAGTTGGATTTTCTTCAATAGAAATTGCGAGTTTGTTCATACAACTTAAACCTCCTTACAACATCAGTTCAGAAAGTCAAAAATTGGCTTTGCTACAATTAAATAATTTGGAAGTATTAAAAAATAACATTTCAATTATTTTAAAAGAGAAAGAAAAACTGAAGTTAGGTTTAGAAGGAATTAATTCCGTTGTGAAAATATTTCCGTCCGATGCTAATTTCTTCCTCATTGAATTTAAAGATGCACAATTGATCTATCAGAAATTATTAGACAAAAATATTCTGACAAGTCTAAGACATCCAAGCTTAAATAACTGCCTTCGAATAAGTGTTGGAAATGCTGATGAAAATTCAGAATTATTAAAGGTATTATCAGAAATAAAAGAATCATGAAAAAAGTATTATTTATCGACCGCGACGGAACTATAATTATTGAACCGCCGACAGATTTGCAAGTAGATTCTTTGGAGAAATTAGAATTCTATCCAAAAGTCATTCAAAATTTAGCCAAGATCGTACAGGAACTGGATTACGAATTGGTCATGGTTACGAATCAAGATGGTTTAGGAACAGATTCTTTTCCGGAAGAAAAATTCCGAATTCCACAGGAAAAAATGCTGAAAACTTTAGCCAATGAAAGTATTATTTTTTCAGATATTTTAATTGATGATAGTTTTGAATCTGACAATTCTCCCAATCGAAAACCAAGAACTGGATTGCTTCAAAAATACATTTACGGGAATTATGATTTAAAAAACTCTTTTGTTATCGGTGATCGAAAAACAGATGTAGAACTTGCGAAAAACTTAGGAACGAAATCGATTTTTATTTCTGATGGGAATTTTGATGATGCGACTTTAACAACAAACAACTGGGATGAAATCTATCAATATTTAAAACAAATTCCGCGCAAAGTAAAAGTTAATCGTAAAACAAAAGAAACGGAAATATCTGTTGAACTTAATTTAGATGGAAGCGGAAAATCCAATATCAATACAGGTTTAGCTTTCTTTGATCACATGCTCGAGCAGATTTCAAAACACGGGAATTTTGATTTAGAAGTTTTGGTTAATGGTGATTTGCAGGTTGATGAACATCACACGATTGAAGATACGGCTTTGGTTTTAGGAACTTGTTTTGAGCAGGCTTTAGGTTCGAAAAAAGGAATTGAACGTTATGCTTTTGCGTTACCGATGGATGATTGTTTGGCGCAAGTCGCATTAGATTTTGGCGGACGAAACTGGTTAGTTTGGAACGTCGGTTTTAAACGTGAAAAAATTGGTGATGTTCCGACAGAATTGTTTTATCATTTCTTTAAATCATTCACGGATACTGGAAAATGCAATCTCAATATTCAATGTGAAGGTGAAAATGAACATCACAAAATTGAGTCGATTTTTAAAGCTTTTGCCAAAGTTTTACGTGATGCAGTAAAGCGAGATGCCAATAATTTCTCCATCCCAAGCACCAAAGGAATATTATGATAGCGATTATCGATTACGTTGCCGGAAATGTAAAATCCGTTGAAAATGCAGTGAAGAAACTAGGTTATGAAACTTTGATAACTTCAAATACGGAAGAAATTAGAAATGCGGAGAAAGTCATCTTTCCCGGAGTTGGTGAAGCTTCAACGGCAATGAATTATTTGAAATCTTTAATGTTGGACGAATTAATTCCGACTTTGAAACAACCATTTTTAGGAATTTGTTTAGGCCAACAATTGTTGTGTAATTTTTCAGAAGAAGGAAATACAGAATGTTTGGGGATTTTTAATTTAAAAGTGAAGCAATTTCCCGGCAGAGATATTGTTCCGCACATGGGTTGGAATAATTTACAGAAGATAAGGGATCAACTTTTAAATGGAATTTCTGAAGAAGATAATTTCTATTTTGTCCACAGTTATTATTGTGAGATTGGTGAAAATACAACTTCTGAATGTGATTATATTTTGCCATTCAGTGCGACTTTGCAGAAAGATAATTTCTATGGAACGCAGTTTCACTCGGAGAAATCCGGCGATGTTGGTTCTTTAGTTCTTCAAAACTTTTTAAAACTAAAATAAATTAACCACAAAAGGCACAAAAGTACAGGTGAAATTTGATCTGTTTAAAGTGCGTAAAAGGTATGAAGTTAACATTTACACTTTTATGCATTTTTGAGTTCTTTAAGAATTAAAAAACTTTTGTGCCTTTTGTGGTTTTAAATAAATATAAAATGAAACTCATTCCAGCCATAGATATTATCGACGGAAAATGCGTCCGTCTTTCAAAAGGCGATTACGATACCAAGAAAATTTATCACGAAGATCCATTACATATTGCAAAAGAATATGAAGCAAATGGAATCCAATATTTGCATCTGGTTGATTTAGATGGTGCAAAAGCTAAGACTATTAAAAATTTAAAAACTTTAGAAATTCTCGCATCTGAAACAAATTTGATTATTGATTTCGGAGGTGGAATCAAAACGCGCGAAAGTTTGGAAAGTGCTTTCAATGCAGGAGCAAATCAAGTGACTATAGGAAGTATTGCAGTAGAAAATCCTGAAATGTGTGAAGAATGGATTAAAGAATTTGGCGCTGAAAAATTAATTTTAGGTGCAGATTGTTTAGACCGAAAAGTGAAAACTTCAGGCTGGTTGACGGATTCTAATTTCGATGTTTTGGAGTTTATTCAAGCTTATCAAAGAAAAGGAATCAATCAAGTAATCTGTACAGATATTTCAAAAGACGGAATGTTGGAAGGTCCGTCATTCGAATTGTATAAAGAAATTTTAAGTCAATCAAATATTTCCTTAATCGCAAGCGGTGGGATTTCTTCAATGAAAGATTTAGATGATTTAAAGGAACTCGGTTGTTCCGGAGCGATTATCGGAAAGGCTTTGTATGAAGGAAAAATCAGTTTACAGGAACTTCAAAAATTTAATTAATGTTAAAGAAAAGAATAATCCCGTGTTTGGATATCAAAGATGGAAAAACGGTAAAAGGGATTCAGTTTGAAGATTTAAGAATTGCCGGTGATCCAGTTGAACTTGCAAAAAAGTATGTTAAAGATGGTGCGGACGAATTGGTTTTCCTCGATATAACGGCGACTTTAGAAGGTAGAAAGACTTTAATTGAACTCGTGGAAAAACTCAGTTTAGAAATCAATATTCCTTTTACCATTGGTGGCGGAATTTCTTCTGTTCAAGATGTTGCAGCTTTATTAAAAGCTGGCGCAGATAAAGTTTCCATCAATTCTGCAGCGGTTCGCCGACCGGAACTGATTACGGAAATCGCCCAACAATTCGGAAATCAATGTGTCGTAGTTGCGGTTGATTCCAAAAATATCAACGGTGAAGATTATGTTTTCATTAATGGAGGAAAAATTCAAACAAAACTGAAAACTTTAGGCTGGATAAAAACGGTTGCCGATTTAGGAGCGGGAGAAATCCTGCTGACTTCAATGGATTTTGACGGAACGAAAAATGGTTTCGACATCCGAATGTTACAAAATGTTTCAGATGTTTGTCACCTTCCAATTATCGCTTCAGGCGGTGCAGGAAAGATGGAAGATTTTACTGAAGTTTTTACTAAGACAAATGTTACTGGCGCTTTGGCTGCGAGTATTTTTCACTTTAATGAAATAAAAATCTCCGACTTAAAAGAAAATTTAAAACAAAACAAAATATCCATAAGATGATGAAATTGCCAGGAACCAGTTACAAATAAATACGAATACTGTTTAAGGCGATTGCATATGACATTTAAAAACAATAAAAAATCACATATGAAATTAGATTTTGAAAAAGGAAACGGTTTAGTTCCTGTAATTATTCAGGACGATCGCACGCAGCAGGTTTTGATGTTGGGTTATACGAACAAAGAAGCGTTGGAATTAACGCAGAAAGACGGACGCGTTCATTTCTTCAGCCGTACCAAAAACAGAATTTGGTTGAAAGGCGAAACCTCTGAAAATTATCTATACGTAAAAAGCATCAAACAAGATTGCGATTCAGATGCTTTATTAATTCAGGTGAAACCTGCCGGAAATGTTTGTCACACCGGAAGTTTCGGTTGTTTTGAAGAAAAAAAAGCGAAAGGCTTTTTATATGAATTAGAAGAAACCATTTCGGAAAGAATTGATCAAAAAGTCACCAATTCTTATACTTATGATTTGTATCAAAGAGGTATCAATAAAATGGCGCAGAAAGTAGGAGAGGAAGCTGTAGAATTGGTGATTGAAGCGAAAGATGATAACGCTGACTTATTTAAAAATGAAGCCGCGGATTTGCTCTACCACCTTTTGATCCTGTTGAAAGCAAAATCGTTTTCGCTGACCGAGATCGAGGAAGTGTTAATGAATCGGAATCAAAAGTAACAGAACCGTTTTTATTTATCCCGCACAGATTTCACAGATTTCAGGAATGTTATAAACTGCGAAACAGAAAATTTCGCGCTGATTCCATGGGCTATTTTTTAATGATCATTTTTTTCGTCACTTTGTGATTCTCAACCGTCATCGTGCCCAAATAAATACCTGAAGAAAGTTTCGAAACATCGATTCGTTTCTCATTCTTTGTTTGTATTAAAGTTCGCCCCGCTAAATCTGTAACCGCAAAACTGAAATCTTTCAGATCAGAATTTAGCATCTCAATTTGTACAAAACCGTTCGCAGGATTCGGATAGATCTTCAGTGACTCCAGCATTTTTTCCGGCGGACAATCATTAATGGCTAATGCCGAAATACTGGCCAGTGCGAAATGTTGAACAGCGCCCAAAGCAGCTTTGCCTACATTATAAACAAAAGTCGGATCCATATTCGCGAAAGTATCGTTTACGGAATGCGGATAAGGACTTTCATTGTACTCATAAAGTCCTGTGATTACCTCGCCGTTGGCCTGAAAAGGCATGTAATCTGAGCCGTAGGCATAATTGAGATTTGCCTGTAGAGGCGAGTAGAGCGCCACGCAGTTCATCAGCATCTGCGTTGCCGTGCTTGAGGCGCCATTGTTGGAAGACGGACTGCTCGTATCTCGTTCGCAGGTAACGGTATTATTTACCTCGCCGGCTACACCGCCCACCTGATCGATGTTGAGCACGAGTTTAATATCCATCTTAGGATTTGTGCCGTTTACCACGGTGTTCACGTAATTCTGACTGCCGCGCAAACCCTGTTCCTCACCGGAAAAATTGATGAATTTAATGGAATACTCCGTCGGTACGTCTTTAAGGATTCTCGCTATTTCCAGGATAATTGAGGTTCCGCTGCCATTGTCATTCACGCCGGGACCAACGATGGTATCATAATGTCCGCAGACGATAACGTAAGTATTTGGATATACAGTTCCTGTTTTGGTAAGGATGAGATTTTTGGTGGTTTTGCCGTTGTAGGAAAAAGCATTTTCCGAAAGTTGCACGGTGTTATATCCAAACGCAAGATATTTCGCTTTCAGCCAGTCAAAAGCATTATTGTTGTTTACGGAACCCGTGGTTTTCACGCCCAGATCTGAGAAATCGGTGAGGTTGGAGACTATGTTTGTCAGCGATACCTCGTTCACGCGGTTCTGATAGGTTTGCGTAAAAGTCTGGGCGCGGAAATTCGCGGAGAGGCAGACCGCCGAGAAAAACAATAATTTTTTCATAAATACTTTTGAGGCATAAATTTAAAAAAAAATCCCCTACATCGCTGTAGGAGATCCTGATATTGATAACAACACTTTTTTAACTTATTTTACTTGGTCAACGATTGCTTTGAAAGCTTCCGGGTGATTCATTGCTAAATCTGCCAGAACTTTTCTGTTCAATTCGATATTGTTGGCTTTCAGAGCGCCCATAAACTGGGAATAAGACATCCCGTGTTCTCTGGCTCCCGCGTTGATACGCATGATCCAAAGGCTTCGGAAATTTCTTTTCTTCTCTTTTCTACCGCGGTAAGCATATTGCATTGCTTTTTGCACGGCGTTTTTAGCTACGGTCCAAACGTTTTTTCTTCTACCGAAAAAACCTTTCGCCTGCTTCATTACTTTTTTTCTGCGAGCTCTGGAAGCTACTGCATTTACTGATCTTGGCATAATTAAATTTGTTTTTTTGAAAAGGGCGGCAAATTATTTCATTACACTTTTCTGCACCGTTTCAGGGTTAAATTTTTTGAATTTTTGTAATTCTTATAAACCGGTTGATTTATAAAAACTATTTTAAAGCTAATTGGCGAAGCACGCTTTTCTTGTCCACTTCGGCCACATAAGAAGTTTGCGTAAGATTTCTCTTCTGCTTGGTTTCTTTTTTGGTCAGGATGTGGCTTTTGAAAGCACCTTTTCTTTTAATCTTTCCGGTTCCGGTCAGCTTAAAACGCTTTTTAGCACCTGATTTAGTTTTTAATTTTGGCATTTTGCTTAATTTTATCTGGTTGTTATCAATCGTTTTGGTTGTCGTGGTGTCGCCCGGGGGAATTCCCACAATTTTCCGACTGCAAAAGTACATAATTTCCCTGGATAATGAAAGTAATTTAGGTTTTCGAGGTTTGTGGCAGCAAATACTTTTTCAGCACTTTTATTTGGGCGTGTCGCCGCAGTCGTTCATTGCGCCGGGCTATCCACTCATACTCCTCGCCCGCCTGCGGCGGGCTGCGGGGTAACCGTTCCTATCCCTCACGCGGCAGTCGGCCCAAAACATTTTTTTCATTAATGCGACTTAACGCCGCGCAAGACACCGCGAAATGTCTTCACGAAACAAAATAAGCTCTCCGGAAATATTTATAATAATTCCCCATTATTCAGGACTAATAAAAGAATTGGTTTGAATAGTTCCTATATTTGAGAGTCAGCAGGCCCCGCTTAAATATATCACTGTAAAAATAAATGTATGAAAGTTACCGACGAACACAATAAACGGATTGCCGAAATGGTATTTGGATCTGTTTATCCGCACTACCTTTCAAAAATCGAGAAAAAAGGCAGAACGAAACAAGAGTTACATCAGGTGATTGAATGGCTCACCGGCTATAATGAAACAAAACTTCAGGAAATGATTGAGTCCAAAGTCACTTTCGAAACTTTTTTTAAAGAAGCAGAAATCAATCGGAACGCCTCTTTGATCAGCGGTACAATTTGTGGTTACCGCATTGAAGAAGTCGAAAACACGCTAACCCGGCAAACGCGCTGTCTGGATAAGCTGGTCGATGAATTGGCGAAAGGGAAAAAAATGGAAAAAATTCTAAGACAACCTAAAGAAAATAGTTAGCCAGTGCAGCCGTTAACTTATTTATAGGTCAATTCTGTCATCGGTCTTAATAATATTTTTAGCCGCGGCGCAAAAAACCTCAAAAGCTTTTCTGCCCAACAAATTCCGGGGGAATATTTTGCCTTAAAAAATTTCTTTTCTGGCTGGGATTTAAGCTGGATTTGAATCTTTGTTATTTGCCGCATCTTTTTGCACCCCAGAAATTTGTATCTTCATTCAATAATTCCACTGAAAACCAGTCCGGGAAATGTTGGGGGAATTTTGTAAGAAACTGCATTTTTTACGGTCAGTTTACAAAGTGATCCTGACAATTGTTTACTACTTCGCTAATTACACGCTTTACAGTTGAACCTGCTACCTTAGCATCATTAAAAAGAAAGATATTTTATTGTAAATTTATTTTAAATAAATAAGTACCTACCCATGAGTCAGCAGCCAGATAACCAAAGCGCCCGGGACAGCAAACCCTTACATAAAACCAGATTTGAGCGTAGCAGGTTTGGCGGCAGCGTAAAGCCGCATAAGGCTGAAGATGAAGTCCCCGTAACAAAAAGCGATTTGGGAAAGGGTGCTCAGAAACTGTCGCAAACCAAAACCGCCGAAATCAACTGGAGCGTTTTGATAATTTCGTCGCTCGTGATCGCAGCGTTTTCCGTTTGGGCAATCCTGATGCCGAATGAGGCCGGCGGCACCATGAAATTGGTTGTCAACTGGATAGCCGAGAATTTGGGCTGGTATTATGTACTCACCATGGCGCTGGTGATTTTCTTTGTGATTTGGGTGGCACTTTCAAAGGCAGGAAGCGTGCGGTTGGGCCCTGATGATTCGCGGCCACAGTATGGTCTCGGTACCTGGGCGGCCATGTTGTTTGCCGCAGGCGTGGGTATCGACCTGCTGTTTTTCTCGGTCACGGGACCGGTCGTTCAATATTTGAAGCCGCCCTCCGGCGAGCCCGGATCCTCCGCCGCTCTGCAGGATGCAGTCGTCTGGACCATGTTTCATTACGGCATTGCCGGGTGGTCGGTATATGCACTTTTGGGTATGGCCATGGGTTACTTTGCCTACCGTTGGGATTTGCCACTGTCGATCCGCGCGGCACTTTATCCGCTATTTGGTAAACGGGTCAAAGGTTCATTGGGACACGGCATCAGCACCATTGCACTTGTGGGAACTGTGTTCGGCGTGGCGACTACCATGGGAATTGGTGTGGTGTTGCTGAATGTAGGATTTTCGGAGCTTTTTGGTTTTAAAGAAGGTCTGACCCTGCAGATTGCGCTTGTTGTGGGAGCTGTAATCTTAACGATTGCTGCTACAACTTCCGGTGTCGACCGGGGAATACGCTGGATTTCCGAGCTTAATCTCTGGAGTGCTGTGGCCATGATGGCATTTATTCTCATCGCAGGCCAAACCGCTTTTTTGCTCAATGGACTTGTCGAGAATATTGGCCATTTCATAGTTACGCTGCCCTCAAGGATGTTTAAAACTTTTGCTTATGTGCCCGACAGCAGCGAATGGATGGGAAGTTGGACACTGTTTTTCTGGGCATTCTGGTTAGCCTGGGGACCTTTTGTCGGCGTGTTTCTGGCGCGGATTTCCCGGGGAAGGACTTTGCGTGAGTTTGTAATCGCGGCAATTACAGTTCCTGTACTTTGTGATTTTATCATTGTGTCTTTTTTTGGCAATTCTGCTCTGTATGAAGTGCTTCACGGCAACACCGAATTCGCCGAACTTGCAATGAACAGTCCTGAACACGGCTGGTACGCGTTGCTCAGTATGTTTCCCGCACCGATGTTTTTAATCGGTCTCGCGACTTTTTCCGGGCTGCTGTTTTATATCACCAGTGCCAACTCGGGAGCGATGGTAATGTCAAATTTTTCTGCCTCAATCCCGGACCCAAGTGAAGATGGGCCCAAGTGGCTGCGGATTTTCTGGGCGGTGTTAACTGCTGTGCTGACGATCGCTATGCTGCTGGCTGGCGGCGTAATTACCATGGAATATGCCACCTTGATTTTCGCACTTCCTGTGACGGTTATCGCGTATCTGGTCATGTTTTCGTTTTACAAAGCACTGCGGATAGAGCGTGCAGAACAGGAAGGCAGAACGCTGCGACGCTCCACGATTACGCCCAGTGGAGGTCACGTTCCGGAGCGTACCTGGAAGCAGCGTTTGGGTAAAATGCTGACTTATGCTTCAAAACGTGAGGCTGTACAATTCCTGGAGCGTGTGGTTCGGCCCGCGCTGGATGATGTGGCGGCGGAATTTCGCGGTCAGGGCTACGAGGCCGAGCGGCAAAACGCAGATCACGATCACGGCGTATCAACGATCGATCCCAGCCGGCCGTCAGGTCCTTTACTTCGTGTATCGACCGACAACCTTCATGATTTTTATTATCAGGTGGCAATGGTAGCGACACCAACACCGACCTTCAGCGGTAAAATGGCTGCGGATACCGATGTATATTACCGTCTTGAGGTCACTACCCAAACAGGCTCCGGTGGCTACGACCTGATGGGACTGACGCGGCAACAGGTAATTGACGATGTGCTGGAGCAGTATGATGCTTACTTAAAATACTTAAGCGGGATGGGAGACGGAGATAATTCCGAGGATTGATAGTGCTTTCCGTTAGGCGGTGAAAAGAAAATTTTTATTGCAAAGCTTTCTCAACTGCTTTTATAAATTCACTTCTTTTCGCTGAAAGTTCTCTGGAACCGGCAGATGGCCAGGCCGCTATCTGCGCGATTACCACGTTTGTTTTGGGATTGATGTAAATCATCTGACCGAAAATTCCAAAAGCTGCGTAACTGCCATCTGCATTTCGCCACCAGAGATATCCGTATCCGCTGCCGCCTGTTCCGGTCGGTTGTAGGAGCGAAACCGCGTTCTGCACATATTCATCAGCGAAGAAAGGGTGGTGGCCGTTTTCATCGCGAAAAAGCATTACCGTTCCTAACCGTGCAAAATCCCTGACTGTAGCGGAAAGGCCACTGCCACCAAAATTACCACCGCTGCATTCGTCTGCCAGCCAAAACGCGCTGGACTCCATGCCCCAGGGTTTCCAGATTTTTTCTGAAAGGTAAGATGCCAGTGATTTCCCCGTCGCTTCCTCAATTAAAATTCCCAGTAAATCGGTTTCGCCGGTGCTGTAATTCCAGACTGTTCCCGGCTCGTGCGCGGCAGGTAGATTTTTCATGTAAGATACAATATGCGCTTCTTTACCAATACAAGGCTGGCGGTACATACTTGCCACATCTGAGTTTTCGTCGGCGTAATCCTCATTCCAGGCGATTCCCGACGTCATTGTCAACAGTTGGCGCACGGTTACTTTCCCATAATCCACATTTTGCAGTGCGGCGATATATTTGGAAAGTGGATCATCCAGGCTTTTAACCGAACCGTCTTTCAGTGCTGCACCCAGAAGCATGGAAGTTACAGATTTTGCCACCGAAAAGGAGGTCCATTTTGTTTGGCGGTTGGATTCAGCTCCATAAACTTCGAGCTGCACTTTGCCGTTTTGCAGAACAACAATACCCGTGATGTGATTGTCCGTTACATACTTTTTCAGATAATCGGCTGGCAGAAGATTGCGTATATCTCTGCCTTTTTTCAAAGGAAAAACTTTATCGCCGGTCTGTACCTGCAAACTTGGGAAAATCCGGTACATCTGTGGGAAGCGCCGCTCTTTTTCAGCCTGGGACCAGAACAGAAGACTTTCCATTTTCTGTCCCATGGTTTTTCCCGGAATTGCAGCGCATTCTTTTGTAGCGAGTGTCCCAGCGGTGTATTCTGACGTATTTATCTGTGCGCTGACTATGCAGGTCGCCGTCGTAGACAGTATAAAGAGAAAGCTTTTATAATAATTAAACACGCTTTGATTTTTTTTAAGTTTATGTAATGTTAAAGGCACGGATCATAGAAATTCACCTGCGAGCTACAAACAAGTCATAAAAAAAGAGACTGCATCAGTCTCTTTCTATTAGTTAAATGCAGTATTTACGTACATTTTATATTCTAAATTACTTCGCAGGTTTTTTCGGACTCATCATCATGATCATCCTTTTTCCCTCCAGCTTGGGGAGTTGGTCAACTTTTCCGACATGCTCCAGTTCCTGTGCCAGTTTTAAAAGAAGGATTTCTCCCTGATCCTTGAAAATGATCGAACGTCCTTTAAAAAAAACATAGGTTTTCAGTTTGGAGCCTTCTTCGAGGAATTTTTCGGCGTGTTTCTTTTTAAACTCGTAATCGTGCTCATCGGTCTGCGGCCCGAAACGGATTTCTTTTACAACGACTTTTACCTGTTTGGCTTTAAGTTCTTTCTGCTTTTTTTTCTGCTCATAAAGGAACTTTTTATAATCCAGAATCCTGGAAATATAAGGTTCTGCTTTATCTGAAATTACCACAAGATCAAGATCCTGATCTTTTGCAATTTCCAGCGCTTTTGCTAAAGGATATACGCCCGGTTCTACGTTATCACCTACGAGACGTACCTCTCTGGCGCGGATCTTATCGTTGATCTGATGCAAATCCTCCTGTACGCGTCGCTGTGGACCTCTTCCTCTGTAATGAAATTTCTGTGCTATGGTGTTTAATTTAAGTTGTTAAATATCCAATTATATCGTGGCTTCTTTTTTAAAATAATTAATGAAATCTTCTATACTCATTTCACCAAGATCGCCCTGACCACGACGGCGAACCGATACTGTGATATTGGCTTCTTCGTTTTCACCAACTATCAGCATAAACGGCAGTTTCTGCATTTCTGCATCCCGGATTTTCTTACCGGTTTTCTCATTTCGCTCATCGATCAAGCCGCAAATATCGTGATTTTCCAGCAATTGTGAAACTTTTTTTGCATAATCCACATATTTTTCGCTAATAGGCAAAATGATAAACTGATCGGGAGCGAGCCAAAGCGGGAAATCACCGGCTGTATTCTCCAAAAGTATTGCTATAAAGCGCTCCATAGAACCAAACGGTGCGCGGTGGATCATGACCGGTCTGTGTTTTTCGCCGTCGCTGCCTGTGTACCAAAGATCGAAACGTTCCGGCAGATTATAATCCACCTGGATCGTACCAAGCTGCCAACGTCGTCCCAGCGCATCCTTTACCATAAAATCCAGTTTCGGACCGTAAAAAGCAGCTTCGCCATATTCGATCACATAGTTGAGACCTTTCTTTTTGGCCGCCTGAACTATGGCATCTTCAGCCTTTTTCCAGTTTTCGTCGCTGCCGATATATTTTTCTTTTTTCTCCGGATCTCTCAGTGAGACCTGGGTAACAAAATCTTCAAAGCCCAGCGACTCAAATACATAAAGTGTAAGATCGATCACATTTTCAAATTCAGCAAGCAGCTGATCCGGCGTGCAGAAAATATGAGCATCGTCCTGTGTAAATCCGCGGACTCTTGTCAAACCATGAAGTTCACCGGACTGCTCGTACCGGTAGACCGTTCCAAATTCTGCAAACCGCTTTGGCAGGTCTTTGTACGACCACTGACCAACTTTATAGATTTCGCAGTGGTGCGGGCAGTTCATTGGCTTCAGCATAAACTCCTCGCCTTCATTTGGTGTTTTGATCGGCTGGAAACTGTCGGCACCATATTTATCCCAGTGGCCGGAGGTTACGTAAAGTTCTTTTGCCCCAATATGAGGCGTCATCACAAATTCGTAGCCGGATTTCTTTTGGGCGGCGGACAGAAATTCTTCAAGTTTTTTTCTTAATGCAGTTCCTTTTGGCAACCAAAGCGGCAGGCCGGCACCCACTTTTTCCGAGAAAGCAAATATGCCTAACTCTTTGCCGAGTTTTCTGTGGTCGCGTCGCTTGGCTTCTTCCAGTCTTTCCAGATATTCGGTAAGATCTTTTTGTTTCGGGAAGGAGATGCCGTACACACGTGTGAGCTGCTTATTTTTTTCGTCACCGCGCCAGTAAGCACCGGCAGCGTTGAGGATTTTTACGGCTTTTACAATTCCTGTTGCCGGAATGTGGCCGCCACGGCAGAGATCTGTGAAATTGTCGTGGGTACAAAAAGTAATCTCACCATCGTTGAGGTTGGTGATGAGTTCTGTTTTATATGGATTGTCGGCATACTCCTTCAGCGCATCTGCTTTGGACACGGGATATAAACTGAAGGTGGTGTTCTTTTTGGCGTTCTCGAGCATTTTTTTCTCGATCTTTTCAAAATCTTTTTCGGAAAGTACCTCATCGCCGAAATCTACATCGTAATAAAAACCCTGCTCAATCGCCGGTCCTATAGTCAGCTTGGCCTGCGGATAAAATTCCATGATCGCCTGCGCCAGAAGGTGCGCAGAGGAATGCCAGAAAGCTTTTTTGCCAAGATCATCATTCCAGGTCAGAAGCTGAAGCGTAGCATCCCCGGTGATCGGCGTAGTAATTTCAACCTGCGTTCCGTTGAGCACGGCAGATATTGTATTTCTTGCCAATCCTTCGCTGATTGATCTTGCGACTTCAAGCGGCGTAACCGCACCTTCGAACTCCCGGATGCTTCCGTCGGGAAGAGTAATCTTTATCATTATGATTTTAAAAAGTGGTAAGATGCAAAAATAAGGTTTTTCTATGAAATCTTATTTTAATGCTACAAGGTTTTTTTGCAATAAATTAAATACAGAAAATTCGTAAAAAATATCCTGCCGGAGAAAACAATACTGAAGTTTTAGCCCTGATCGAAACGAAAATCTTTTTTTGACAGCGCCAGAGCGCTGGCAGAAAAAATTGTAGTGGAGAGCAGGCGTACCAGTGGAAAGATACGTACCCTCGGTGCTCCAAAAAAATACGGCCTCAAATTTTTTGAAGCCGCAGTTGCTGAATTTAGAAAGTGTTGTTGTCGCCCTGACTGTCCATATCGGAATCCATGCCACGTGGCCGGGTCTTATAATTTCGTGTTTCCTCCGTGAAATACAGGTTGTTTTTTGCTTTTGCGATGATCCTGGCTTTTTCTTCGGCGCTCACCTTGGTGTTTGACTCATATCTGTCTTTGGTAAAATCATTGACATTGATGGCGCCCTGATCGTTCATTATATCACGGGCTTTTTCAGCGCGGTCCAGATCATCCGTATAAACAGTGACAAGGTTGCTTTTGGTTCCGGCGTAGCTGTAGCGGTTTTTGTCATCTTCGTCATCTCCAAAAAGCCAGTTCCAGAATTCGCCTGTTTTTTTATCTTCCTCGTAATCGTAACCTTTTGCCGCGTCATATTCGCCCGTGGTGTTATGGCGGGAGACATGGTAATCTTCTTTCTTGAAACCTGCGCTGTCTAATTTATCTGAGGCTTTATCTGCTTCTTCGGGGGTTGGGAACATTCCCACAATGGTGTAAGACATAATTTATATTTTTAGTTAATATTGATGTGATGCGTGTTTACAATCAAAAACTGTGGCAGAAACACATGACCAGAGAAACTTTAAAATACTTTAACAGTATGGGCTCACCGATGCTGTTTAGGATTTTTTTCGGTGTTTTCGGTTTTGCCGTCTTTTTGGAGCTGGGAGGTGTGCTGTATCTGTTCATCCGCAGCGTTTCCGGTTTTTATTTTTTCTGATGAAGCGGGAATGTTTGGGAGATCCTGATTCTGTTTCTGGATTTCCGAATCTTTGAGCTGTTTGTTTTGTGAGGGAGCATTCATAATTTTATTTTTTATTGTTAAGAATTTCGCGGTCTTTAAGTAGACGCTAATTTATGCGGCAAAGCGTTTGCCAAATATTGCAGCAGTAAAAACTTTAAGTAAAAAGCATAAAAAAAGAAGCCGTCTCAAAACTGAGGCGGTTTTTTTGTGATTTTTTTTGCAAAGTATTGTCTATTTTATAGTTGTTTTGTATCTTTAAGTATTGATAATCAATGATATGAATATTAAATTTAAAGATTATAATCAACAACAAAACTGGTTATTCCCGCCCTCAATCGAGGAATTGATTCCGGAAAGTCATCCTGTTCGCATCGTTAATGGGGTTATTGAGCAACTTGATCTGAGACTGCTCATTGAGGAGTATAGTAAAGATGGCAAACCCAGCTTTCATCCCAAGATGATGCTCAAGGTAATGGTTTACGCTTATATGGATAATATCTATTCCAGCAGGAAAATCGAAAAAGCGAT